>CAWFXE010000007.1:0-75064 GCA_963819715.1 uncultured Solirubrobacterales bacterium | reverse complement strand
TCGGCCGCATCGAGCAGGTCGACCGGATTCGCGCCATCGTGGGGAAAGACGGCGCTTCCGATGCTGGCCGAGACCCGGATATCGCCCGACTTGAGCCCCGCAGGGCTCGCGAGATCCGATTGGTGAGCAGGACCGCCTCCTCCCTTCCGGTCTCCGGAGCAACCACAGAGAACTCGTCGCCTCCCTGCCGGTAGACACCGTCCTCGGATCGCACTTTGACGTCGAGCATGGAGCCGACTGTCGCCAGCAGCGCGTCACCCACGAGGTGGCCGTTCGTCTCATTGACGGTCTTGAAGCCGTCGAGGTCGAGCGTCAGCAGAGCGAATTCGCGCTGTCTGCGGGCGTGCCGCCCCGTCTCATGGTCCAGCCGGGTCATCAGGGCGCGGTAGTTTCCCACGCCCGTCAGGCCGTCGACCACCGAGAGCCGGCGGTACGCCTCCCGGCTGGTGTGCAGGCCGGACATCAGACGGCTCGCCACGACGGTCACGAAGACGACGGCGGGGCCGACGACGAGCACCAGGATCGCGGTGTCTCGGGTGGGTTCGTCGGTGTAGGCGAAGGGCAGCAGCAGGGCTCCGACCATCAGGCAAAGGAAGGGAAGCGCGACTCGCGGGCTCGGAAACACGAGTGCGATGTACAGCGCCACCAGCAGGAAGAGGGAGGTGAGCGCGGAGTCCACGAGGTAGACGGCGCCCGCGACCTGCCCCACCGCGATCACCGGGATGGCGAGGAGCCCGCGTTCGTCCCAGCGCTCCCAGGGCGCCTGCAGGCAGATCAGCCCGGCGACGGCCGTGGCGGCCGTCAGGGCCTCGATCCGGGTATCGATGTCCGCTCCGAGAATGAGCGCGGTGGCCAGGGAGGTGACGGCGTTGACGATCAGCAGCGCCCCACCGAGGCGCCAAGCGCCTCGCTCGCTGATCACGTGGATCCCCATCGCCTTCTCCTCGCCTATGGGGCCGGCCAGCGGCTCTCCCCGCTGATGTCGAACAGATCGACTCGACTGAGTTTGGCGAAGACCGCGTATCTCTGCGCCGCGCTGTAGGGCGGGTGGCACGCCGTCAGGACCAGGCGGTCGTAGCCGACGGGTTTGATGATCCCGACGTCGCTCGGATCCACGATCTCGTGCTTCTCCACGGTGTAGGTGAACGCCGCATAGGGCATCTCTATCCGGATCTCGTCGCCGTCCTGGATGTCGTCGATGTGCCGGAACGGGGCGAGGTAGGTGGTGCGGTGGCCGGCGATGGCGACGGTCCCGGGCTGCCCCGGGGTGGGCGTGTTCCGGTAGTGCCCGGGCCCCTTCTCCAGTGACGCGGTGTCGGTCCCCTGGACGACGACGATGCTGAGGCCGATCCGGTCAATTTTGATGCGGCCGATGGCGTGGCCCTCCTGCAGGTGCGGCTCGAAGCGGTCGGCGAGGATCTGCGCCTTCTTGGTGATGCTTCCGACGCCCGCGATCGCCGCCAGGTCCTCCGGTGTCGGATATTGCGTCTCGAGCTTGTTGAGCTGATCCTCGGCCTGACCCTGCTTGAACGCCCCGTAGGCGGCCGAGAGCGGTTCCTGCCAGAGGAGCGTCAGGCCGGCGTCGGTGAGGACGACGAGCCCAGCGGTGATCAGCGTGATCGAGACGATGCGGAGGAGGCGATGCACTGTCTGGATTCTCTCAGCGCCGGCAGAGCGAAAGCGCCACACTTCCCGGCTCAATGGCGACGGACCAGAACTTCCCGCAAGCTCCGAGAATCGCCTCCTACCAGGCGGACCCGGCGGAGGTCGGCCGCGTCCTGCTGCTCTACTCGGGCGGCCTGGACACCAGCGTGATGCTGAAGTGGATCCAGGAGCGCTACGGGGCCGAGATCGTGACTCTCACGGTCAACCTCGGTCAGCCCGGCGAGGAGTGGGACGTCGTCACCGGCAAGGCCGAGCAGCTCGGCGCCGTCGAGACGGTCCTGGTGGACGCCCGCGAGGAGTTCGCGAATGACTACGTGCTGCCGGCGATCAAGGCGAACGCGCTGTACGGTGGGGGTTACCCCCTCTTCACTGCGTTGGGGCGGCCCCTGATCGGCAAGCTGGCGGTGGAGGCTGCGCGGGAACACGGCTGCGACACCATCGCCCACGGCTGCACCGGGAAGGGCAACGATCAGGTGCGGATCGAGGCGACGATCGCGACCCTCGATCCGGACCTCCGGATCATCGCCCCGGTGCGCGAGTGGCAGATGGGCAGGGAGGAGGAGATCGCCTACGCGCGCGAGCACGGCATCCCGGTGAAGGGCGGGACGGAGGTGTCGCCGTACTCGATCGACGACAACCTCTGGGGGCGCTCCTCGGAGGGGCGGACGATCGAGGACCTGAACGAGCCCGCGCCGGACGACGTCTTCCAGCTCGTCACCCGGCCCGAGGAGGCCCCGGACGAGCCGCAGGAGGTGGCGATCGGATTCGAACGAGGCAGGCCCGTCTCGCTCGATGGCGAGAAGCTCGGGCTGGTGGAGCTGCTCGAGCGGGCCGCCGCGATCGGCCAGCGCCACGGCGTCGGCATCGTCGACCACATCGAGGACCGGGTGGTCGGGCTCAAGGTGCGCGACCTCTACGAGGTGCCGGCGGCCGCGATCGTCCTCGCCGCCCACCGCGAGCTGGAGAAGCTCGTCTGCACCATCCACCAGAACAACTTCAAGGGCGCGCTCGAGAATCACTGGGCATACCTCTGCTACGCCGGCCTCTGGCTCGAGCCGCTGCGCTCGGACCTCGACTCCTACATGGATTCGGTCAACGAGTTCGTCACCGGCGAGGTGTCGCTCAGGCTCTACCGTGGCTCGGTGACGCCGATCCGGAGGAGCTCGCCGTTCGCGCTCTATGACCGATCGCTCGCATCTTTTGGCGAATCCGGGGGAGAGTTCTCCCAACACGCAAGTCCCGGGTTCATCGAGCTCTTCACCCTCCAGAGCCGGCTGGCCCACCGAATCCGAAAGGAGACCGAATGATCTACGAGCTGATCGGGCGGATCGTCGTCGGGCTCTTCCGCTGGCGCTTCCTCTTCGCGTTCCTTCGCTGGCGCTACGGGCGCGAGCTGCGCATCGCCGCCGGCGCTGGCGTCGCCGTCACCGTTCTCGGAGTTGGCGCCTACCTTGCCAGCCGGAGTGGCGAGGAAGAGTCCTCGGACTAGAAGCCCCGCGGCCGGCGGAGCAGATGCGTGTGCTCCGACCCGGGAATCGAGGTGGGAACCGAGCGGTTCGACCTGGCGTCGTAGGCTCGCAGCGCGGCGCGATCCCGCCGCGTCCGCACGAGCTCGCGGAGCAGGTGGAGCCGGCGTCGCCGCATCCTGCGGGCCCACTCGCTCGGGAACGTGATCGCTGGTGTGTGCGCCTCCATCTCAGCTCCTCTCGTCTCGGGATTCATCGCTGGAACGACACGAATGGTCCCTCCCGTGAGGTATCAGCGCAACATGGATTCCTTCTCGGCCTGATAAGCTCGCCTTATGCTCGACGTGCGGCGATTGAGGGTCCTGCAGGAGGTCGTCAGCCGCGGCTCCTTCTCCGCCGCCGCTGAGTCCCTTCATCTCTCGCAGTCCGCGGTGAGCCAGCAGATCGCGGTGCTCGAGCGCGAGGTCGGCATTCCGCTGCTGGAGCGCACCAGCGAGGGACCCAAGCTGACGACCGCGGGGCAGGCGCTGATGTCTCACGGCGACGCTGTCATGTGCCGGCTCGAGGAGGCAGAGCGCGAGCTCGCACAGATCGCCGGCCTGGAAGGCGGGCGCCTGCGGCTCGCGAGCTTCCCGACCGCGAGCGCCACCCTGATGACCAGGGCGTTGTCCCTCTTCCGCGAGCGCTTCCCGATGGTGGACCTGCAGTTCTCCGAGAATGAGCCGGAGGATTCGTTCCCGCGCTTTGAAGCGGGGCGACTTCGACCTCGCCGTCGTCTTCGACTATCCCGACTTCCCGCTGGAGTTCGCCCGCGACGTGGAGGCCGAGCTGATCTACGAGGAGCCGATGCGCATCGCGCTGCCTCCCGGGCATCCGCTCGCCGGCGCCAAGTCGGTCCGCATCGAGGATCTGGCCGATGAGGACTGGCTCTGCGGCGCGCTGCCGAGTTCCTGTCGCGACCAGGTGCTCGAGCTCTGCCGCGGCGCGGGCTTCGAGCCGAAGATCAGCTTCCGCAGTGAGGACTACGAGGTGATCAAGGGCTTCGTCGCGGCCGGGCTGGGCGTCTCGATCCTGCCGGAGCTCGCCGGCGGGCATCCGGGCATAGAGCTCCGCTCGGTGAGGGGACAGAAGCCGATACGGCAGGTCTGGGCCGTTACGCGCGAGAACGAGGCCCGCTCGCCCGCCGCGGAGCAGATGCTCGGCATCCTCCGCGAGGTCTGCAAGACCTACGGGGAGGACGCGAAGCTCTCCCTGGCCGCCTGAGCCACGCCTGACCTGCAGGATTGCTTGCAGGAGAGAGTGGGTGGTTTTTGGGGCGCGGCAGGCGCGACGCGGCTGTGAGAGCGTTCGCTACCGTTCCTGGCTCGATAGAGCCGAATCTCTCGAGTCAGAGAGAGCGGGGAACCCAGATTTGTTGGGGCGAATCGCCGGCAACTGCTCCGGCGTAACGCGACTCCTTTCCGCGTGAGCCCGTCAGCTAACCCCGTAGGCATCGAAGGAGATGGAAGCAGCGACGACATACGCAGGCAGTGCACGCATCCGGCTTCGCCGGGCTCCTCGACGTAGGCGGATCGCCCTCGGCGCCGCCCTCGCCGTCGTCGTGACGGCGCTCGGCATCAGCTTCGCCGGAGCCAAGGACCCCTCGCTCAAGGACAAGATCAACGCCGCACAGTCGGACGCCGGCCAGCTCTCGGATCGGGTCGACGCGCAGACGGCGCGGATCGGCTCATTGACCGCGCAGGCCCACCAGGCCGGGGCGCACGCGATGGAGCTGAACGCCCAGGTCCAGAGCGCGGAGGCTCGCTCCCACGAGCTCGCGACCCAGCTCGACGCCGCCGAGCGGCAGCTCGATCAGCTCCGCGGCCAGTACGGCATGGCCGTCAAGGAGCTCGACCAGCGCCTGATCGCGATCTACGAGAGCGATGCCCCGGACTACGTGACGGTGCTGCTGAACGCGAGCGGCTACGACGATCTCTCGACCCGCTCGGACTACCTGAACGCCCTGCATGAGGCGGACATGCGGATCGCCGACAAGGTCGCGTCGCTGCGCGATCAGGTCGCACAGAACCTCCATCAGGTCGCGGACCTGAAGCAGCAGTCAGACCAGGAGGCCGACCAGCTCACCGCCGCGAAGGCCAGCTTCCAGGAGAGCCAGCAGGCCGCCAACCAGAGCGCGGCCGCGGTCCTCGCGGCCCGGCAGGGCACCCAGTCCTCGCTCTCGGACGCCCAGGACCAGGTCGCATCCCTGGAGGCCCAGCAGGCGGAGCAGCAGTCCTCATCGAGCTCAGGCTCGGGCTCGGGCAATCCCGCCTACCTCGGCGGTCCGTACTCGATCCCGACCTACATCGTGATGTGCGAGTCCGGGGGCAACTACCACGCGCTCAACTCCTCGAGCGGGGCGGGCGGCGCGTACCAGATCCTGCCCTCGACCTGGGCGGCATACGGCGGCCAGGGCGAGCCGCAGAACGCGCCCAAGGCCGAGCAGGACCGAATCGCGGCCGAGATCTGGCGGGACTCCGGGCCGAGCGCCTGGTCCTGCGCCTAGCGCCTCACGCGAAGAAGTCCTCCAGCTCCGGCACGAGCACGTCCGGCGGGGCGGCGTGGTCCTGGCCCTCGAGGCTCCGGTATTGGACGTCGGGCAGGATGGCAACCAGGGCGCGCGCGGCGTTCCGCATCCAGGCGGGGCTGGCGCCACCGTCCATCACCAGCGCCGGCACGGTGACCGTCTCGGTGAAGCGGGCCGGCAGCGGCTTGCCGCTCATGCCTCCTCGCAGCATCACCCGGCCGTCGTAGGAGACCGTGTGGGCCAGTGGCTCCATCGCCCTGGCCATCGGCGACTGGGCCATCTGGTCCGCCATCTCGGCGGGCATGCCGGCCGCGACGGTCATGAAGTAGCGCAGGATCTCGTTCCGCTTGCCTTCGGAGGCGAGCCGGTCGAGGTGCTCGACGTAGTCGTCGGGTATCGGTGGGCGGGAGTCGTCAACGACGTAGGGGGGCTCGTACATGGCGAGCCTCGAGATCGGCGCTCCGCCGGCCGTGGCCTCGAGCGCCAGGGACGCCCCGGAGGAAACGCCGAAGGCGTACGCCGAGCCGCCGGCCGCCTCGATCACCGCGGTTAGATCCTCGATCTCGCGCTCGACAGCGTAGGGCGGGGTGTCGCCGCTGTCTCCGCGGCCACGGCGGTCGTAGGTGTAGACGCTGAACCCGCTCGCGAGCGGGTCGGCCAGCGGGGCCGCCGACATCCGGTCGTTCCAGGCCGCGCCCACCAGCACCAGGGCCGGGCCGTCGCCCACGCGGTCGTACGCGATCTCGGTTCCGTCCTTCGATCTCACCTTCTCCACCACGGTCATCTCGCTCCTCCTGTTGTCGGTCGGTTCGGTCCATAGGACCCGGGCCGACCACGAAACTCATCGGCGGAGCGGTTTGTGAGGTCCGGTGGCCGCTAGGGGGCGAGGGGGACGGCCGCCTCCGCCGTCACCGCCCGGAAGCTGAAGCTCTCCTCGAGGTACAGGTGCACGGACTCGGCGTCATGGCTCGTGTAGCCGATTGAGAGGTCCTCGCCTGAGTCGAAGAGGAAGTCGCCACCGCGGAGGCTGAGAACGGCGCCGCCCTCCACGGCCGGCGCCCAGACGATCGGACCGCCGAGAATCTCGCGGAGGTGCTCCATCAGCGGGTAGCCGCCGTGCTCTCCGGTCTCGAGGACGCGGGTGTGGGCCTCGGGGCTCAGCGCCAGGCCGTAGGGACCGTCGATTCCGGCTCCCCGCAGATCGTCCACGGCCTTGGCGATATGCCGGGGATAGCGCTCGCAGTCCTCCCCGAGGGCGATCGCCTTGTTCGGCGACCCCTCGTTGACGCCGGTGATGCCGGCCGCCTTCCAGCCCCCGAAGACGATTGAGTTCTCCGCGCCGGCGATGCTCCGCGCCGCCTTGTCGAGCGCATCCAGGTCGACGTCCTCGGCGCCGCGGTCCGCATCGCCGAGCTCCGAGCGTGAGACGGAGAACTCCGCCCGCAACTCCACCAGCCTGAGCACGCGCCGCTGCCTGCCGGCCACACCGTCACCGGGCGCCCCGGAGAGATCCTCGGCGCGGCCGAGGTTGGTGGAGGAATGGGCCCAGCCATGCGGTCCGTCGAAGTCGACCAGCTTGCGGGCCGCCAGGGCGGGAGTGAGGCGCTCGCGAGCCTCCTCGTCGAGCAGGCTCCAGCCCTCCTGGGTGATCGGGGCGTGTTCGCGGAGCAGGTGGCTCATCGGGGGTTTCCCCGCAGACCGCCGATGCCAAGCGACTCGCTGCCCGCGAGAGGTGCGCCCTTCGCCGCCTCGCCCTCGGTCGCCTCCTCCTCGGACTCCTCGCCGTGCTCGACGATGTCTCCGTCCCGGAAGAGGATCCCCTGAGCGATCTCGCGCCAGAGGGGCGTCTTTCGCAGCAGGAACTCGAGATCCATCGAGAAGTGCTTGAACTCCTCGCCCTGGGCGTCGCGCATGATCGCGCGCGCCTCCGGGTCGGGCTCGACCGCGAGGCGCTGCTCGTACCAGCCGATGGCCTCCGCCTCCTCGGTCACGGAGGCGCAGAGGCGGGCGAACGTCCTGGTCTCCACCGGAAGCTCGTCTGGCGGCTCGTGGTACTGGTCGAAACCCACGCGGGCATCCTTTCACGCCCGGCGAGATCTAATCGTCGGCGGCGATCGCCTTCAGGTCCTTAGGGCGGAGCAGGGCGTGGAGCAGGTGGTCGTCGATCGCGGCGATGCCGCCCTTCTTCATCTTCACGCGGGAGCCCGTCACCAGGGCGACGGCGCTCGAGAAGTCAGGCTCGTGGCCGACCAGCATCACCTCTCCGCGGCCGGCCGCCAGCTCGAGGGGGTCGAAGTCGCCTCCGGCGAGGGTGCCGTCTTCCTCAACTGCGCAATGAAGGGGGGCGCAGGCCAACTCGGCGGTTCGCCTGGCTCGGACCTTTGGGCTCGTCAGGCACACGTCGAGCTGGACTCCCAGATTCTTCAGCGCCAGGCCCGCGTCGCGGGCCTGGCGCTCACCCTTCTCGGTCAGGTCTCGCTCGGCGTCGGGCATCGTGCCGTGTTCCGCGTCTCCGTGTCTGAGCAACCAGATCACAAGCTCACGCTATCTGGAGCTGCGATATTCGCGGTGTTGGTGAGTTGCCGACCCCCGTAGGTCGGTAAGTCACCAACGCCGGAGATTTCGTCCGGCGTGTGCGGGAAACGCGCATCTTGGGTGCCTGTTTTGTACTCAATCTGTCTGAACGCCCAGGCATGATCGACGGGTGAGCGCCGAAGCGGTTCATCTGCACGTCCACAGCGAGTACTCGCTGCTCGACGGGGCGTGCAAGATCGACAAGCTCGCGGCGCGCGCGGCCGAGCTCGACATGCCGGCGCTGGGGTTGACCGACCACGGTGTGATGAACGGGTCGGTCGAGCACTACAAGGCCTGCAAGGAGGCCGGGATCAAGCCGATCATCGGGCTCGAGGCCTACTTCGTCGACGACCGCGAGCTGACGCCGCAGGCGACGCGCTACGAGCGGAACCACCTCACGTTGCTCGCGTCCAGCGACGTGGGCTTCCGCAACCTGGTCAAGTTGAGCTCAGCGGGCTTCCTCGAGGGCTTCTCCCGCGGCAAGGCGAACGTCGACATGGAGCTGCTCTCGGCCCACTCCGAGGGAGTCATCGCCCTGACCGGGTGCCTCCAGTCGCGCTTCTGCCGGCGGCTGGTCGAGGACCGGCCGGACGACGCCCGCGCCCACATCGACGACCTGCTCGGCGCGTTCGGACCCGACAACGTCTACTTCGAGCTGCAGCGCAACGGCATCACCGAGCAGGACAAGGCGAACGAGGGGATCGTCAAGGTGGCTCGCGAGCTGGGCCGGCCCCTGGTCGCCACCGCGGACGTCCACTACCTGCGCCGCGAGGACTACGACAGCCACGCGGCGCTCCTCTGCGTGCAGACGAAGTCGACGATCGAGCAGCCGAAGCTCCGCTTCGACACCAACGAGTTCTATTTGAAGAGCTCCGACGAGATGGCCGAGTCCTTCTCGGACATGCCCGAGTCGGTCGCCAGCACCGTGGAGATCGCCGAGCGCTGCGAGGTCGAGATGCAGCTCGGCCAGCTGCTGCTGCCGCGCTTCCCGACCCCGGATGGAGTCGAGCCGGGGGAGATGCTCCGCGAGCTCGCGCTCAAGGGCCTGCGTCAGCGCTATGGCGACCCGATCCCCGCGGACGCAATGAAGCGCCTCGAGTTCGAGCTCGGCGTGATCTCGGACATGGGATTCGAGTCCTACTTCCTGATCGTCTGGGACTTCGTCACCTACGCGAAGGAAAACGGGGTCGCCGTCGGCCCCGGCCGCGGCTCGGCCGCGGGCTCGATCGTCGCCTACGCGCTCGAGATCACCGATCTCGACCCCCTGGCGAATGGGCTGCTCTTCGAGCGATTCCTGAACCCGGGCCGCAAGTCCATGCCGGATATCGACATCGACTTCTCGGTCCGCGGCCGCGAGCGGGTGATCCGCTACGTAGCCGACAAGTACGGCCGCGAGTGCGTCGCGCAGATCATCACCTTCGGCAAGATGGCGCCGCGCGCGGCCATCCGCGATGCCGCGCGGGTCCTGGGCTACGACTACGGGACGGGCGACCGCCTCGCGAAGCAGATCCCCGAGCCGATCTTCGGCCGCAGTCCGAGCTTCGAGGAATGCCTGAAGCCGGGCGAGGAGCTGAAGCGCACCTACGAATCCGACCCCGACGCCCGCAAGATCCTCGAGACCGCCCAGGGCCTGGAGGGCATCGTCCGCAACAACTCGATCCACGCCGCGGCGGTGGTGATCGCGGACCGTCCGCTCCAGGAGATCGTGCCGCTGCAGCTCGCCGAGGACCGCGGTGCACCTGGCCCCGGGAACGGGAACGGCAAGACCGAGCGCGCCTACAAGACGGTCACCCAGTACTCAATGGGCCCGATCGAGGAGATCGGCCTCCTGAAGATGGACTTCCTCGGGCTCCGCAACCTCGACGTGATCGAGGACGCGGCGGCGATCATCGAGCGCTCCCGCGGCGAGAAGATCGACATCAAGAACATTCCTCTCGACGATCCGAAGACCTACGAGATGCTTCGCAGGGGCGAGTCGATCGGCGTCTTCCAGTTCGAGTCCGAGGGGATGCAGGACGCGCTCAAGACGGTGAAGCCGACCGAGTTCCAGGACCTGGTCGCGCTCAACGCCCTCTACCGCCCAGGGGCCATGCGCTACATCCCCGACTACGCAAAGGGGAAGCGCAATCCGGACGCCATTCGCTATCCGGACCCGCGCCTGCGCCCGATCAGCGAGACAACCTACGGCTGCGTGATCTACCAAGAGCAGCTGATGGAGATCGCCAAGCAGATGGCCGGCTTCAGCCCGGCCCAGGCGGACGACCTTCGCAAGGCCGTCGGCAAGAAGAAGCGCGACCTGATGGCGACGATGAAGGAGAAGTTCCTGGAGGGCATGGCGGCCTCCAACACCGAGGCGCGCGTCGCCAACGACCTCTGGCAGTTGATGGAGGCTGCCGCCGACTACTCCTTCAACCGCTCCCACGCCGCCTGCTACGGGCTGATCTCCTACCGGACGGCCTGGCTGAGGGCGAACTACCCGGCCGAGTACATGGCCGCCCTGATCTCGACGGTGATGTCGACGAAGGACAAGGTGCCGTTCTTCGTCAATCGCTGCGCGGAGATGGGGATCGAGGTGCTGCCCCCGGACGTCAACAGCTCCGACCACGGCTTCGTCGTCTCAGGCAACAGCATCCGTTTCGGCCTGGACGCCGTGAAGAACGTCGGCCACATCGCCGTCCAGGCGATCCTCGACGCTCGCTCGAGCGACGGGAGCTTCACCTCGCTATGGGACTTCTGCGAGCGCGTGGACAGCCGTGTCGTGAACAAGCGGGCGGTTGAATGTCTGGTCAAATGCGGAGCCTTCGACTCGACCGGCGCCTCGCGCAAGGGGATGCTGGAGGCGCTTCCAGCCGCCACGGCCTTCGGCCAGAAGGCCCAGGAGGACAGCCGGCTCGGCCAGTCCTCGATCTTCGACCTCGGGGGTGCTGCTGAGGAGTCCGGTCCCTCCCGGCAGCACCACGCGCCGATCCGGGCCGAGGAATTCGACCAGCGCGAGCTGCTCCGGCTCGAGAAGGAGACGCTCGGAACCTTCCTCTCCTCGCATCCGCTCGCCGAGGTGAAGGATGCGCTGCGAGCCCGGGTCGACTGCTCGCTCTCGAGCCTCGCCGAGCGGCAGGACGGCTCCTGGGTGACGGTCGGGGGCATCGTCACCGAGTTCAAGCGGCACACATCGAAAAACGGCTCGAAGATGGCGTTTGCCACGCTCGACGACGTCGAGGGTCAGGTTGAGATGCTGGTGATGGGCAAGGCCTACGAGGCATCGCACGAGTTTCTCGCGGCGGACGCGATCGTCATCGTCAAGGGAAGGCTCGATCACAAGGGCCGGGGCGAGACCAAGCTCGTCGCGCAGGAGGTCGAGCTGTTCCAGCCGACCGAGGATGAGGTCGCCAAGGCCCGGGCCGCCCGGGACACGGGGCCCCTCCGGATCAACATCGACGCCGGCGCCTTCGGCACCTCGGTGATCGAGGAGCTGAAGGTGATCCTCGGCCACTTCCCCGGCGAGGCGGACGTGATTCTGGAGATGGAGACGCGCGATGGACCCAGGGAACTTCGCTTTGGCCGCGACTATCGCGTCCGCCGCTCCGCCGGACTCGACGCGGAGATCGATGCGCTCTTCGGTGCCGTGACGCGCGCGGCCTAGCAGATTCAGCCCAGGCAGTGCAAGGGTCTCTTCGGCCGCGGCATGTCGATACCGCCGAGGCTGGCGCCTAGACTTAGCGCGTGCCCAGGCAGACCCAGACCCAGAGGCGAAGCGCCGGCGAATGCCGCCAGTGCCGCACCTTCTGCGACAAGTTGGTCAACCCGGCGGGCTGCCTCGAGATGGGATGCAAGTACCTCTACACCTACGAGGACGCGCGGACCGGCGGTCGCTTCATGGGCTGCATGAACAACGTCTTCAGCGCCGAGATCGACTTCGACCTGTTCCTGCTCGCCGAGCGGACCCGCGAGGGATTCGGCGGGATCAAGATGACCGGCTCCCCGCTGCCGCACTGCCAGTTCTCAGTCGAGCGAGCCTACGAGGGCGATGGGCCGGGTCACGAGTGCGTCAACCGCCGCTTCTTCGACGCTCCCGACGACACCCCGGAGTCGATCCGGGCGTTCGACCTGCGCAACTCGCTCTCCTAGCCAGGACCCTCGAGGTAAGCCCGGCCGCGCGGCGAGAGGCGGTAGCCGACCAGCAGGCTCTCCGTCAGGCCGAGCTCCTTCAGCTTGCGGACGTCTCGCTTGAACGGCAGCTTCTCCATGCCGAGGGAGGCCGCGAGGTCCGCCGCGTGTGTCTCCGGCCGCTTCGCGATCAACTCCAGCAGGCGTCGCGTCCAGGGCTCATCGCGCGCTCGGTCCATGCGAGCGAGCCGCGCGTCGATCTCCCCTCGCTCGGCGGAGGTGATCTCGGCCCTCTCGCGCAGCGCGACCCGCGGGTCATCGCCGATGCGCCGGAACTCGATCCGGTAGAGCCGGCCCTCGGGGCGCAGGCTGCGGAGCAACTCCGCGCGTGAGGAGAAACCGGCGCGGCGCGCGTCGTCAGCCGTGATCCGCCGCTCGCTGGTCGTATCGACCGCCTCGATGGCCAGCACCCCGGCGCGGGTCCGGAGCGTTCCTCCCGCCTTCACCGTCGGCCGCTTCCAGCGCCGGAAGGCGAGATCGACCTCGCCGGCCGCGATCCCGTCGAGGGCGCGGCGGTCGAGGAGCATCAGGACCGCTTGCGGGTCGCGTCGCGGTGCAGGCGCCTGACGATCTGGATGTCCTTGCGGACGACCGCCTTGCCGTCGATCCCGGGGCCCTCGAGCACGGCCGGCAGTCCCTGCAGCCTCGGCTCGCCGATGAAGGCGCGCATTCCCTTGCGGCCGATCTCGCCGTCGGGGATCGGGGCGTGCCGGTCCCGGTTCGAGCCACGCGCGTCGCGGGAGTCGTTGACGTGCAGCAGCTTCAGTTGCTTGAGGCCGATCTTCGAGTCGATCTCGTCCACGAGGTCCTTCATCCCCTCGGGCGTGCGGACGTCGTAGCCCGTCGCGTGCAGGTGGCACGAGTCGATGCAGAGCCCGAGTCGCTTGGGGCCGCCCGTTTTCTCGATCAGCTCGGCGGTCTCATCGAAGTCGCGGCCCAGGAGCTGGGGTGATCCCGCGGTGTTCTCGTAGAGGATCGGGCAGCGGTCGGTTTCGGCCAGCGCCTCCTTGATCAGCTTCACGGCGCGCTTGCGTGCGTTCGTGCGGGTGTCCTCCTTCAGGGCCCCCGGATGGACGACGACGCCCATGGCCCCGATGCCGTCGCCGACGCGCAGCGCGTGCGTCAGGGAGTCGAGGGACTTCTTCCGCATCTCGCTGTCGTTCGTCGCCGGATTGATCAGGTAGATCGCGTGGATGGCGACGACCTCGACCATCGAGGCGGCCATCGCCTCACGGAACTCGGCGAAGTCGTCTTCCGAGTAACGGGTGGGCCTCCACATCCGCGGCGACTGGTTGAAGATCTGGATGGACTCGCAGCCCATCTCCTCAGCGCGCTCGATGGCCTTGGGCAGGCCACCCCCTGTGGAAACATGGGCGCCGATCAGCATGGTGAGTCCAGAACAAGTCTCCGATACGTCAGTTCGAGTCCGCTTCGCCCCGTCACCGACGGGCGCCCTCCATATCGGGGGAGCGAGGACGGCACTGTACAACTGGCTCTACGCGCGCGGCCGCGATGGGGAGCTGGTGCTGCGGATCGAGGACACCGACCGCGAGCGCTCGACCCCGGAGAACGTCGAGCAGATCCTCGACGCGCTGCGCTGGCTCGAGCTCGACTGGGACGAGGGGCCGATCAGCCAGGCCGAGCGAGTCGACCGGCACCGGGAGGCCCTCGACAAGCTGCTCGACGCCGACGTCGCCTACCGCGACACCGCGACCGGTGAGGATGTCGCCGCCTGGAAGAAGGAACACGGCAACCGCGGATACCGCGGCAAGCCGAGTGACGACGACGGCGCCGCGGTGCGCCTCCGGGTCCCCGACGAGGGCGACACCGTCGTCGCCGACGAGATCAGGGGTGAGGTGCGCTTCCCGAACGCGGCTTCAGACGACTTCGTCATCGCCCGGGGCGACGGATCGGTCCTCTACAACTTCGCCGTCGCGGTGGACGACGCCGACATGGGGATCACCCACGTGATCCGGGGCGACGACCACCTCTCCAACACTCCCAAGCAGCTCCTCGTAATGGAGGCGCTTGATGTGACGCCGCCTCGCTACGCCCACCTGCCGCTGCTTCACGGCCCCGACGGGAAGAAGCTCTCCAAGCGGCACGGCGCCGCGAGCGTGCAGGAGCTGCGCGACGCCGGCTATCTGCCCGCCGCCGTCCGCAACTACGTCGCCCTGCTCGGCTGGGGCACTCAGGACGACACGACGATCATGAGCACGGAGGAGCTGATCGAGCGCTTCGACGTCGCCGACGTGGGCCGTGCCAGCGCGATCTTCGACGAGCAGAAGCTGCGCTGGCTGAACGGCCGCTTCATGCGCGAGATGGACCTCGATGCCTACACGGAGGTCGTCGCGCGACACGTCGGCCGGGAGCCCGACGAGCGCCTGCGCGCTGCCTGCGAGATCGCCCAGGAGAAGGCCCAGACGCTCGAGGAGGTCTGGCCGCTGATCGGATTCCTGTTCGAGGAGCCCGAGACCGACGAGAAGGCCTGGAAGAAGGTGATGAAGGACGGCGCGCTGCCGCTCCTCACGGACGCGCTGGAGGCGCTCCGGGGGGCGGAGCCCTTCGAGGCGGACCAGCTCGAGAGCTCACTCGGGCGGATCCTCGCCGAGCACGACGTGAAGCCCGGCAAGCTCTACCAGCCGATCCGGGTGGCGATCACGGGCACATCCGTCTCGCCGGGGATCTTCGAGTCGCTGGCCGTGCTCGGCAAGGACCGCTCGCTCAAAAGGATCGAGCGGGCCGTCCAGCGGTTATCTACGGATGCAGGGGACATAACTTCTAGGTAGATCAACGCACGGGCTAAACAATCGACTGGCCGTTGCCGATGAGATAGCCATGGCGACAGCAGCCGCTTCAGCGCCCAGCACTCAGGCAGGAACCCGTGGCCAGGGCCGCGGGCGTGTCCTGGCCGCCGCCTTCGACGAGGCGGAGCGCCAGCCGGCGCTGCAGGAGGGCCGCGAGCAGGCCCTTGAGCAGGTCAACAGGGGCGCCCCGCCACACGAGGTCGCCGCCGTCGTCGAGGCCGATGTCGGCCTCACCTGCGCGATCATCCGCGCCGCCGGACAGATCCAGGGCGGCGGGCGGCTCATCAGCGTCACCGACGGCGTCGAGCGGCTCGGCCCGGGCGCTGTCGAGGCGATTCTCCGCTCCGCGCCCTCCTACGACATCTTCAACGGCGACGGCCGTCTGGCACTCGCCCCCGATCGCTTCCGCCTTCACGCACTCGCCGTGCAGCGCGCCGCCGACCGCATCGCCGAGATGACCGGGATCGGCGACCGCGACGAGCTGGCTCTGGCCGCCATCCTCCATGACATCGGCCGCCCGGTTCTGGCGCGACTGCACCCTGGTTACGCCGAGCGCTTCGACCGCCGCGGCGCCACCCCCGACGACCGCATCGCCGAGGAGCGTCGAGAGCTGGGCATCGACCACGCCCTCGTCGGTGGGGTCCTGACCCGCCGCTGGGGTGTGCACGCACGGGTCGCCGAGGCCGTCGAGCGCCACCACACCCGTCAGGCAGAGGGCATGGCCGCCGTGATCCGCGTCGCGGACATGGTCGCCGCCCACATCGAGGACTGTCCCGTCAGCACCCAGGACCTGGTCGAGGCCGCGGAGAACTGCGGCATGGACGAGGAGGCGGTGCGGATGGTCCTCTACGAGCTTCCCCAGGGCAAGGGGTCACGTCGCCGGGCCACCGGCCCGTGTCCGCTCTCCTCGCGAGAGCTGGACGTCCTCCGGCGTCTCGCCGAGGGCAAGGTCTACAAGCAGATCGCCGTCGAGCTCGATCTCTCGGCGAGCACAGTCCGCAGCCACCTGCACAACGTGTACGGCAAGCTGGGCGCCCTGGACCGCGCGCAGGCGGTCCTCATGGCGACCGAGCAAGGCTGGATTTAGAGGCTTCGCCTCTTGCGTCCGTCCGCTCCCAGCCGGTGGGGGCGGACGGACGCATTCCGATCAGCAGGGCCGCGATCCCAATGCCGACCGCATCGATCAGCACGTCACGCGGCGTCCCCTCGCGGCCGTGCACGAAGGTCTGGTGGAACTCGTCGGTGCAGGCGTAGGCGAGTGAGATCAGCACGGCCCAGAGGATCGGTCGCCTGACCAGACCCCGCAGCACCCAGACCCACAGCGCCGTCAGCAGCGCGTAGCCGGTGACGTGCCCGATCTTGCGCACGACGATCACCCACCAGGCGTGGTGATCGCCCGCCGGCTGCGCCGAGAAGTAGAAGATCAATCCCATCATGGCCAGCGGTGCGAGCGCGCGGACGACCGGCCTGGGCTGTAAAAGGGTTGGCGTGATCTCAGTCACCTCGAAGTCACGTTACGCGGTGGTCGCGCTGGCTGAGCTGGCGCGCACCGGCGAGGGCCCGATGCCGATAGGCCAGGTCGCCGAGCGCCGTGACATCCCCGTTCAGTTCCTCGAGCAGCTCTTCTCGACCCTGCGCCGCGCGGGAATCCTCGTCAGCCATCGCGGCGCCAAGGGCGGCTACACGCTCGCCAAGCCCCCCGACCAGATCACCGTGCTCGAGGTGGTCCAGGCGCTCGACGGAGTCGTCGGCCAGGAGGGCAAGGAGGCCGGCGGCATCTGGGAGGAGGGGGTGGAGGCGCTGCGAGCCACCTTCCGCGAGACCACGATCGCCGACATCGCCCGCCGCGAGGCGGAGGGGGCCGGCTCGGGGATGTACCACATCTAGCGTCGGCAACCCGAAATCCCGGAAACCTGACCCGGTTACGCTAGTTTGCACCGATGGCCGGGTCGAGCGGGACAACCACGACGCTGCGGGTCGGAGCCGAGAGCTCCGCCGTCGTCGGCAACACGCCGCTGGTGGCGCTGCCGCGACTCGGGGCCGAGCTGCCCGGGGAGGTGATCGCCAAGCTCGAATTCCTCAATCCGGGCGGGTCGGTCAAGGACCGGATCGGCGTCGCGATGATCGACGCGGCGGAGAAGGACGGCCTGCTCGAGCCCGGGCGGTCAGTGATCGTCGAGCCGACCAGCGGCAACACCGGCATCGCGCTCGCACTGGTCGCCGCGGCACGCGACTACCGGCTGATCCTGACCCTGCCCGAGGGGATGAGCCGCGAGCGGACCGCGCTGCTTCGCACCTACGGGGCCGAGGTGCACGAGACACCGTCGCTCGGCGGCATGAACGAGGCGGTTGAGCTGGCGAACAGGCTTGCGAAGGAGCACGACGGGTTCATCCCGCAGCAGTTCTCCAACCCGGCGAACGCGGAGATCCATCGCCGGACCACGGCGGAGGAGATCTGGCGCGACCTCGACGGGCAGGTCGATGCGTTCGTGGCCGGCGTCGGCACCGGCGGGACGATCACGGGCGTGGGCCAGGTGTTGAAGGAGCGCCGCCCCGACATCAGGGTCGTCGGCGTCGAGCCTGCCGCTTCGCCTGTCCTCTCCGGCGGTCTTCCCGGGCCGCACAAGATCCAGGGGATCGGGGCGGGGTTCGTGCCGGAGGTCCTGGACCGCGATGTCATCGACGAGATCGTCGGGATCAGCGACGAGGATGCGCTCGACACGGCGCGGGCTTCGGCGCAACGCGAGGGCCTGCTGATCGGGATCTCGGCCGGAGCCGCCGTCCGCGCGGCGCTCGACCTCGCGGCTCGCGAGGAGATGGCGGGCAAGCGGATCGTGGTGATCGTGCCGGACTCCGGTGAGCGATACATGTCGCTGCCGTTTTTCGCCCCGTAGAGGCACTCCAGCCGCCCTAAGCTTCGGGGCGTGCTTGGCCTGGGAACCCTGAAGCAGGTGCTGAAGGAGGTGTCGTCCGACGTCGCCTCCGCGCGAGAGCGCGACCCCGCCGCGCGTGGGATCGGGACCCTCGAGATCCTCACCGGCTGGGCCGGTGTGCAGGCGCTGCTCGCCCATCGCGTGGCGCACGCGCTCTGGGAGTCGGAGGTCCCGCTCGTGCCGCGGACCATCGCGTACACGAGCCGCGCGTTCACGGGAATCGAGATCCACCCGGCCGCCAGGATCGGCTCGGACTTCTTCATCGACCACGGCTCGGGCGTGGTGATCGGCGAGACGGCTGAGATCGGCGACCGGGTGACGCTGTACCAGGGCGTGACCCTGGGCGGCACGGGCTTCGCGCGCGGCAAGCGCCACCCGACCCTCGACGACGACGTCACCGTCGGCTCGGGCGCCAAGCTGCTCGGGCCGGTAACCGTCGGGCGGAACGCGAAGGTCGGCGCCAACACCGTCGTGATCGAGGACGTGCCGCCGCAGACCACCGTCGTCGGCAATCCCGGCCATCCCGTCCGCGTGGAGGGTCGCCCGATCGAGGGGCCGGACACCGACTGGATCCACCTGCCCGATCCGATCGCCGAGGCGATGAAGGAGCTCTCCGAGCGGATCGCGATGGTGGAGAAGCGGCTGGCCGAGGCCACCGGGGAGGACGCCCGGGAGGCGGACGTGACTGAGCTCCGTCCGAAGAAGGGGCCGAGCTCGGCCGGTGGCTAGGCCGGCCCGCATCCTCGCCTGTGTTCTGGTCGTCTTGGCCGCCCCGCTCACCCTCGCGGCTTGCGGCGGATCCGACGACAGCACCTCCGGGGGGATCGGCGGAGCGGCCCAGGCGGAGATCGCCCATGTCATCCGCACCTCCGTGACCAGCACCGATCTGGCCGACTGCACGCGGCTCGAGACGCAGCGGTTCCTGGAGCAGATCCACTTCGTCGCCGGCCCCGCCGCGCTGAAGGCATGCCAGGAGGACGCTCCCGACACCAGCGACGACCCCGACTCCGTCGACATCGCCGACACGGAGATCAGTGGGACGACCGCAACGGCCAACGTCAGCTTCCACGGCGGAGGGTTCGACGGCTCGACCCTGACGATGTCCCTCGTGAAGGACGGCGATCAATGGAAGGTCGATCAGATCGACGCCATTCCGAAATTTGACCTGCCGGCCTTCTCGAGGTCGTTCACCCAGCGGCTGAGCTCGCAGCAGGGCGTTCCAGCGGCGGGCACCGCGTGCGTCGCGAAGGCCCTCGACTCCGCGGGTCCCGATGTCGTCAAGGGCGCCCTGATCAGCGGCGATACCACCCAGCTGCTCGGGCTGATCCGCGCGTGCCTGTCCGGCCCCGCCTGATCGCGCTCCTCGTCCTCGCCGTGCCCCTCGCTCTGACGGCGTGCGGCGGGGGAGGCGACGACGAGAGCGACATCGCCGACGTCATCCAGACGAGCGTCACGTCCACCGATCCGGCCGACTGCATCGAGCTCCTGACCCAGAACTTCGTCAACCAGACGGAGTTCTCCACCGGGGAGAACGCCGTCAAGCAGTGTGAGCTCGTCGCGCCCGACTCAAGTGACAATCCGCAGTCGACCGACGTCACTGAGATCAAGGTCGACGGAGACAGGGCGAGCGCGAACGTCGCGTTCACCGGGGGCAGCTTCGGCGGGTCGACTCTCGCCGTCGCCCTGGTCAAGGACGGCGATCAGTGGAAGCTCGACAGGATCACCGGCATCGTCAACCTCGACGTCGTGACCTTCAAGCAGTCCTTCGCGGAGCGGGTTGCCGCCTCCGGCGAGGTGTCCGCGCAGGTGAAGGCCTGCATCACGCAGGAGATCCAGGCCGCCGGCGCGGACCAGATCAAGCGTGCGCTGCTGGGCGGGACGGAGCAGGACCTCGTGGCGCTCTTCTCGCGCTGTATTCCGGCCGACTGAGCGAGCCGAAGCGGGGACTATCCTCGCCCCGTGCCCGAAGCGAAGCCAATTGAGGTCGGAGCGGACCAGGTCGAGCGCCTGCTGGCGGGCCTGAACGGGCCCCAGCGCGAGGCCGTCGCGTTTGGCGAAGGCCCGCTGCTGATCCTGGCCGGGGCCGGCTCCGGTAAGACGCGCGCGCTGACGCACCGGATCGCGTGGCTCCTCGCCACAGGCCGCGCCCACCCGAACCAGATCCTCGCGATCACCTTCACCAACAAGGCGGCGAACGAGATGCGCGATCGCGTCTCCGAGCTGATCGGCGGCGTCTCGCGCCGGATGTGGGTGATGACCTTCCACGCCGCCTGTGCCAGGCTCCTGCGGATCGAGGCGAAGCGGCTCGGCTATACGAGCCGCTTCACGATCTACGACGAGGCCGACTCGCTGCGGATGCTGAAGCGCTGCCTGGAGGAGCTCGAGGTCGACACCAAGCGGTACCCGCCGCGGGCCGTCCGCGCCCGGATCTCCGACGCCAAGAACCAGCTGATCGACGCCGAGACCTATCAGGAGACGGCCGGAGGTCCCTTCGAGGACATGGTCGGCCAGGCCTACCGGATCTACGAGCGCCGGATGCTCGACGCCAACTCGATGGACTTCGACGACCTGTTGATGCGCACGGTCAACGTCCTGGAGCTGTTCGAGGACATCCGGCGGCGCTATCGCGAGCGGTTCCGCTGGATCCTCGTCGACGAGTACCAGGACACGAACCCGGCCCAGTACCGGCTGCTCCAGCTGCTCGCCGGGGAGGACGGGAACCTGTCCGTCGTCGGCGATGACAGCCAGGCGATCTACGGGTTCCGCGGGGCCGATGTCCGCAACATCCTCGAGTTCGAGAAGGACTTCCCCGATGCGCACGTGGTCAAGCTCGAGCAGAACTACCGGTCGACCGAGACGATCCTCGAGGCCGCCAACGCCGTCATCTCCCACAACTCCGGAGGGCTGGAGAAGCACCTCTGGACCGACCTCGGCCAGGGGGAGAAGATCCACGTCGCGGAGCTCGAGGACGAGCACGCCGAGGCTCGGTTCGTCGCGGGAGAGATCGAGGAGCTGGTCGACAAGGGCGGTCTGAGCCGGGACGAGGTCGCCGTCTTCTACCGGACCAACGCGCACAGCCGGGTGCTGGAGGACATCCTCGTCCGCTACGAGATGCCGTACCAGGTGATCGGCGGGACGAAGTTCTACGAGCGCGCCGAGATCAAGGACGCCATCGCCTATCTGCAGCTGCTCGTCAACCCGGCGGACGAGGTGAGCTTCTCGCGGGTGATCAACTCGCCGCGCAGGGGGATCGGCGATACGAGCCAGGGCCGCCTGTTGGCGCACGCCAACACGACCGGCCGCACGATCTGGGAGATCGCCCTGGAGAAGGAGACGGTTCCCGGGCTCTCCGCTGCGGCGATGAAGTCCATCGGCCGCTTCACCGAGCTGATCGAGGAGCTGCGCGCGGAGTTCGAGGATGCGCCGGTCGCCGACCTGCTCAAGGCGCTGCTGGAACGCTCCGGCTATCTCGACGCGCTGCGCGCCGAGCGGACCATCGAGGCCGAGGGCAGGATCGAGAACCTCGAGGAGCTCGTTGGAGTCGCCGCCGAGTTCAACGCGAACCGGCAGGTCGAGGGGCCGTCCGAGATCCCGCCGCTCGAGGAGTTCCTGCAGGCGATCTCGCTCTACACCGACCAGGACGACCTGAGCCGGGACGAGTCCAAGGTGACCCTGATGACCCTCCACAACGCCAAGGGGCTCGAGTACGACGCCGTCTTCATCATCGGCTGTGAGGAGGGCGTCTTCCCGCACTCGCGCTCGCTCGAGGAGGGGAACGAGGAGGAGGAGCGGCGCCTCGCCTACGTCGGCATCACCCGGGCCCGCAAGCGGCTCTGGATGACCCACGCGCGCAGCCGCCGCCTCTTCGCGGGCCGGGAGACCGGATTCCCCTCGCGCTTCCTCTCCGAGCTCCCCGACGACCTGGTCGAGCGCGAGGGCACGCAGGAGCAGGCGATGACCGGTTGGGCCCTGGGCGGCACGGCCGCTCCAGCCCCGAAGGCGGACCCGTCGCTCAGCTTCGCCACCGGCGACGACATAGTCCACGCCAGCTTCGGCGACGGCGTGGTCACCGCGGTCGAGCCGGGCGGCGTGGTTGTCGTCCGGTTTGCCAGCGATGGTGCCGAGCGCAAGCTGATGGCCGACTACGCACCTCTCAGGAAGGCGAGCTGATGGCCGCGACGGTGATCGACGGCAAGGCCGTCGCCGCAACGGTGCGCGAGCGTGTTCGCGGAGAGGTCGAGGAGCTATCCGCCGGGCTGGGGAGGTCGCCCGGACTCGCCACGGTCCTCGTCGGCGACGACCCGGCCTCCGCCATCTACGTGCGCCGCAAGCGCGAGGCCTGCGAGGAGGTCGGGATCCGGTCGATCCACCACGAGCCGAACGGCTCGATCTCCCAGGAGGATCTGCTCGATCTGGTTCGCGAGCTGAACTCCTCCGACGAGGTGGACGGCATCCTCGTGCAGCTGCCGCTTCCCGATCAGATCGACTCAGCCGCGATCGTCAACGCACTCGACCCGGACAAGGACGTCGACGGCCTCACCCCGATCAGCGCCGGCAGGCTTGCACGCGGCGAGCCCGGTCTGGTGCCGTGCACGCCGCGGGGGATCATGGAGCTGCTCGCGTCGGCTGGGGTGGACCCGTCCGGCAAGGAGGCGGTGATCGTCGGCCGCTCCAACCTGGTCGGCCGCCCGGTCTTCTCGTTGTTGCTCGGCGCCAACGCGACGCCGACGATCTGCCACAGCCGCACGCGGGACCTCGGCGAGGTCTGCAGACGGGCGGAGATCCTGATCGCGGCGGCGGGTCAGCCCAAGCTCGTCACGGGCGACATGATCCGGCCGGGGGGCACGGTCATCGACGTCGGAACCAATCGCACCGATGATGGCCTGGTCGGGGATGTCGATTTCGAGGCCGCCGTGGAGGTCGCTGGTGCGATTACGCCGGTGCCCGGCGGCGTCGGCCCGATGACGATCGCGATGCTGTTGTCCAACACCGTCCAGGCCGCTCGAGGACGCCTGACGGTGGCCGCTACGCCTGGTTGAATCCCAGCCTCAATCCATCGACGGAGGCTGATTTGGACTCATCAAGGTTGCGTACGGGCGAGCTCGTCGCCGGAATCGGCGGGGTCGCCCTGTTCGTGTTCCTGTTCTTCGACTGGTTCGGCGGCGGAGCGGAGGTAACCGGCAGCCTGGTCAACGGCACCGCGACCCTGTCCCATCCGGGCATCAGCGGGTGGGATGCACTGGCCGACCTTCCCGGCTTCCTGATCATCCTGTCGGGGATCTCGGGGATCGCGCTGGCGTATCTGGCTGCAGCCGGGCAGCGAGTGAACGTTCCGGTCCAGCGTGGAGCGGTCACCGCCCTGCTGGGCGTCCTGGCAGTGCTGCTGATCCTCTGGCGGATGTTCGCCGGCTCGCCGACGCTGAAGATCGGGGTGTTCCTCGGTCTCGCCGCGGCGATCGCAATCACAGCGGGCGCCCTGATGGCGCTCGGCGAGGACGGCTTCCAGCCGCTCGTCGCTGTCCCCGGTGGTCGCACTCGCGCGGCCTCGGCAAGCGCGCCGGCGGCGACGCCGGCGCCTCGTCCGGCCGCTGCTCCGGCCAAGAGCGCCGCCCGTTCGAGCGGCTCCACCGCGACCAAGCGCTCGGCGGCGAAGAAGCCGGCCGCTCGCTCAGGCGTCGAAGGCGAAGTCAGCGGCGAAGAAGAAGCCGAGCGCGTCTCGCAGCAAGAGCGCCGCGAGCCGCAAGAAGTAGCGAACCCCGAGGGGTCAGGCCCCCCGCGGGGGCCTGACCCCGGAGGGTCGCCAAGACCGCCGTGTTCACAAGCGCCCGCCTGTGTAGGGTCACGGCGCGCGCTCTGAAAATCGACGGAGGATGAACATGATTGGAAGGTTGTCTCAGGGGCAGTTGATCGCGGCGATCGGCGCCGCCGTTCTGCTGGTTGCGATGTTCCTGCCCTGGATAGGGGTGAGCGGGCCTTCGCTTCCTTCGGGGGTGAATCTGCCGTCCGGCGTCTCCGGCGCCGTGGGCGACACCTCCGAGAACGTCTGGAAGGGCTCGACGCTCGACGTCTACCTGCTGATCACCGTGATCGTCGCGGCGCTCCCGGCGCTGCTGGCGCTCACCGACAGCGCCGAGGAGTTCTCGTTCGTCTCGGCGGCGACGTTCCTGCTCGGCGTGGTGGCGGTGATCCTGGTCGCCGTTTGGCTGACCATCGACTTCCCCGACGGCGCGGAGCGCAAGATCGGCGCGTACATCGGCCTGGTGGCCGCCGCGGCGATTGCCTACGGTGGATTCCGCGCGATGCAGGAAGAGGTCGCCGGAGAGATATAGGCTCGGGCACCTCGCCACCGGAAGGAGGAGTCAACAGTGGATGTGAATCGCTTGTCTCAAGGGCAGATGGTGGCCGCCGTGTCGGCGATCCTTCTGTTCATCTTCACTTTTCTGCCCTGGTTCGGGGTGACGGGTGGGATCATCAGCGGCGGCGGAGTCGTGACCGCCTCGAAGAACTTCAGCCTCTGGGAGATCGAGAACCCGCTCGACATCTTCCTGCTGATCGTCATCCTCGTCGCGCTGCTGCCGGCCGTGATGACCCTGACCGGCGGGGGCGACGCCGGCGGAGGGCTCGCCGGCATGGCGACCGCCCTGCTCGGCGGCATCGGGACGCTGATGATCATCTACCAGCTGTTCGATCACGATTTCTT
The DNA here is from genome assembly GCA_963819715.1 of uncultured Solirubrobacterales bacterium. Classification (GTDB taxonomy): domain Bacteria; phylum Actinomycetota; class Thermoleophilia; order Solirubrobacterales; family 70-9; genus DASUPK01. Next base: position 50,189 of record CAWFXE010000007.1, on the reverse strand, counting down.
TGGCGTGAACTTCTCGACGAAGATCGGCTTCTGGCTGGGCCTGCTGGCCTGCGCCGGGATAGCCGTCGGCGGTTACCTCTCGATGCAGGACGAAGCCGGAGGCGAGCGGTACTGAAGCGTGGATTGAGGCCGGGCGAGCTGGTCGGGGCCATCGGAGGCCTCGGCCTGCTCGTCTCCCTGTTCCTCACCTGGTACTCGGTCGGCGGCCCTGACCTCGACCGCCTGGGAGGCCTTCAGCGTCACCGACATCGTGCTGGCCGCCGCCGCGGTCGTCGGCACTGTCCGTTGCGGCTTGCGTCCTCCTACGGATCTCGGTGAGCTACCCGGTGGCCGGATCATCCGTGGCGGCGGGATTCGGCGGCGTTGCGGCTGATCCTGATCCTGATCAGGATGATCGATCCGCCCGGGTACCGGCCGCTGTTGACCTCGAGTATCGGCGCCTGGCTCGGGCTGGGCTTCGCGATCGCCGATCACGGTGGGCGGCTACATGGGGATGCAGCCGATGAAGGCCGCCGAAGGCCTCAGCCGCCTAGCGCGGCCCCGACGTCCCCCGCCACGTGCGTGGCGCAGGCGATGATCGTCATCATCGGGTTGACCCCTACCGACGTCGGCAGGATGCTCCCGTCGGCGATGTAGAGGTTCTCGACGCCGCGGACGGCCCCGCTCGGATCGCAGACGCTCGTGTCCGGGTCGGTCCCCATCCGGGCGCTGCTCATCGGGTGGAAGGCTTCGAGGCGCAGATCGGCGGGCTTCAGGCGCATCGACTCGAACTCGGCCAGCTTGCCCCGGGGGATCACTGACACCGGCCCGACGTTCGGATAGACCTCGGTCGCGCCGGCGGCGAAGTGGACCTCGGCCGCCCGTGCGATGCCGAACTGGATCGCCCGCGCCTCGTCCTCGAGCAACCGGTAGGAGAGGCGGAGCGAGCCGCTGGAGCTGAGCCCGACCCGCCCCTCCGAGCGATCGTGGAGGTGGACTCCGATCGAGGCGATGTGGCCGAAATTGGCGACGCGGTCGGAGAACGCGGCGCCGACGCCCGGCAGCCACTGGGCGCCGAAGGAGAGCGGGGTGAAGGTGGCCTCGAGCAGGATTCCCTCCGGCTGCCACTGGTCCACGTAGTAGCTCTGCATGACGCCGTCCCAGCCGCGGACCTCCTCCTCGTAGCGGGCGCCGATCCAGGCGGCGGGGTGGACGTGGAGGTGACGGCCGAGGGCGGGGTGGCTGATCCCGGAGCGCATCAGCAGCTCCGGAGTGCCGAACGCGCCGCCGGCGCTGATCACGGCCTGGGCTCGCACCTGCCAGTCCCGCCCGGCGCGGTTGCCCCCCATTTCGTGAGAGCTCCTGTGACGGCGGTCGTCGGCAGGCCGGCCCGGCAGGCGAGTCCCGTCGCGCGGCCGTCCTCCGTGAGGATCCGCTGCACCTTGACGCCGGCCCGGACACGCGCCCCGGCCGCCACCGCCCGCGGCAGATAGGAGACGTGCGTGGCGCGCTTCGCATCGATCTCGCAGCCGAGCGGGCAGGAGCTGCACTGCACGCAGCCGCCGGCGTTGCGGCTGATCGGCCCGCCGCTGGCGCCGAGCGCCTCGGCCCCCTCCATGCAGAGCTGGCCGTTGCGGCCGATGCGTCTCGGGGTCGAGGGGCGTCACCGCGAGCATCTCCTCGGCCTCCTCGTAGTGCGCGATCGAGCTCGCCGGCCCACTCGATGCCCTCCTGTCGCCGCCACTCCTCGAGCACCTCGGCGGGCGCGCGGAAGCAGGTCCCGGAGTTGATCACCGTGGTGCCGCCCACCGTGCGGCCGACCGGGATCGGGATCGCGGGCTTGCCGATGGCGATCGTCATCCCCCCGTCGCGGTAGAGCAGCGGCAGGCCGTCGAGCGGATCGGTCGGGTAGCTCGTGCTGGTCCACGTACGGCCCGGACTCGAGCACCATCACGTCCAGGCCGGCCTCGGCCAGGATCGCCGCGGCGGCGGCTCCGCCCGCGCCGGAGCCGACGATCGCGACGTCGCACTCCTCCCCGTCGCCGCGGGGCTCGAGATCCCCGACGCCGGTTGACGGCGGGCTGCGGGGCGCCTTCGCGCACCGCGCAGCGAGACTCGAAGCCGACCGCGCTCCGCACGCGCTCGTCGCGCGCCCAGCCGACCATCGCGAGCATCTTCGCGAGCAGCAGCAGGTCGCGGTAGAGCGAGAAGCGCGAGCTCTCCATCTTCGCCATGTACTGGGAGCGGGCCTCGACGCTCATACGGGAGAAGCGCCAGGGAAACGGAAGCCACTCGAACACGCGCAGCGCGAGGCGCACCACCTGCACGGTGCGCGCCGGCATCCGCGAGAGGAACCGCGCGACCGGCTCGGCGACCGGGACCTCGGTCTCGGCCGCGGGCAGCCCGTCGTCACCAGGGGCGACTGCCTCCGCGATCGCTCGCAGAGTCCTGAGCTCGGCGGCCCGGAGCCCCGGCGGGCGCCTTCAGGGGGGCGCGGCGGGGGAGCCGACCCGGCCGGCGAGCGACCAGAGCAGCAGCGACGCGAAGACGAGCGAGCCGTCGACGATCCCGTTGAGCAGATAGACGAAGACGTCGTCCTCGATGAAGAAGATCAGGGAGGTGATCGAGGAGGCCGCCTTGCCCGCCGCGAGCGCCAGGAGCATCGGCCGGTAGCGGACGACGTCGGTCGACGCGATCCAGGCCAGGAACGTGATCACCACCATGTAGGCGAAGCCGAGCGAGAGCCAGAGGCGCTCGTCGGTCTTCGGCGCGGGGGTGTCGAAGCCGAAGTGGTCGCCGAGCTCGGTCAGCCGCGCGAGCGTCCCGTCCGGCCAGGCGATGAAGAAGAAGCCGGTGATCGCGAACCCGACCGCCATCAGGCGCAGGTTGAGGACGACGAATCGCTCGGCTTTCTCCCCCGTCATCGCGGGCGGATCCTATCCGGGCGGCTCGGCGCGGGTCCTGTCGCCGAATTTCATCGACACGCGTGAAAACGCGCGTGTCGAAGGTGAAATTCGGCGCCACCCGCGCGAGGAGCCCTCCTATGATCCGCCCATGATCGAGCGGGAACAAGTGCTGCACGTCGCCAAGCTCGCGCGGCTGCAGCTGACCGAGCCCGAGGTCGAGCGGATGGCCGCGGAGCTCTCGGGCATCCTCGAGCACGTCGAGCACATCTGCCGAGCTCGACCTGGACGGCGTCGAGCCGACCTCGCACGTGATCGAGCTCGAGAACGTCCTCCGGCCCGACGAGCCGCGGCCCAGCTGGGACCGCGACGAGGTGCTCGAGCGCGCGCCCGACCCGGCCGCCGGCGCCTTCCGCGTCCCCTCGCCACAGGCGTAGATGAGCGCGGAGCTGATCGATCTCACGGTCGCCGAGGCGGCCGAGCGGATCCGCTCCGGCGACCTCTCGGCCGACGAGTACTTCGACGCCTACCGCGAGGCCGCCGCCGGGGACGCGCTCAACGCCTACCTCTGGACGGCCGAGGAAGCCGAGGAAGCGGGCGATGGCCCGCTGGGCGGGATTCCCGTCGCCGTCAAGGACATCTTCTGCACCGAGGGAATCCCGACCACCGCGGGCTCGCGGATCCTGGAGGGCTACCGCCCTCCCTATACGGCGACGGCGGTCCGCCGGCTGCGCGAGGCGGGCGCGCGGGTGCTCGGCAAGGCGAACATGGACGAGTTCGCGATGGGCTCCTCGAACGAGAACTCGGGCTACGGCCCGGTGCTCAACCCCTGGGACACGGGCCGCGTCCCCGGCGGCTCCTCCGGCGGCACCGCGGCGGCCGTCGCGGGCCGCCTCGCGCCCTGCGCGATCGGCACCGACACCGGCGGCTCGATCCGCCAGCCGGCCGCGCTCTGCGGGATCGTCGGCATGAAGCCCACCTACGGCGCGGTCTCCCGCTACGGGATGATCGCCTTCGCCTCCTCGCTCGACCAGTGCGGCCCGCTGACCCGGGACGTCACCGACGCGGCGCTCCTGCTCCAGGCCGTCGAGGGCCGCGACCCGTGCGACTCGACCTCGGTCGGGATCGAGGGCGGGATCGAGCTGCCGAGCCGCGAGGACCTGAAGGGCCTGCAGCTTCGGCGTCCCCAAGGAGCTCGCCGGCGAGGCCGAGGGCATCGAGTCGGGCGTCCAGGAGGTCTTCGAGCGGACGGTCGCCCTGATCGAGGAGCTCGGCGGCGAGGTCTCCGAGACCGAGCTGCCGCACGCCCCGCACGGCATCTCCGCCTACTACGTGCTCGCCCCGGCCGAGGCCTCGGCCAACCTCGCGCGCTTCGACGGCGTCCGCTACGGGCTGCGGGTCGACGCCGAGGACCTGACCGAGATGTACGAGGAGACCCGCGCCGAGGGCTTCGGCGCCGAGGTGAAGCGGCGGATCATGCTCGGCACCTACGCGCTCTCCTCCGGCTACTACGAGGCCTACTACGGCCAGGCCCAGAAGGTCCGCACCAAGATCGCCGAGGACTTCTCCAAGGCGTTCGAGAGCTTCGACTTCGTCGTCACGCCGACCTCGCCGACGGTCGCCTTCGAGCTCGGCAGCGAAGACCGACGACCCGCTGGCGATGTACATGACCGACTACTGCACCGTGCCGATGCCGCTCGCGGGCATCCCCGCCATCTCGATCCCCGCCGGCTCGCAAGCCGACGGCGGCGGCCCGAGCTGCCGGTCGGCTTCCAGATCGCCGGCCCGGCCTTCAGCGACTCGGGGATGCTCGACGCGGCCCACGCCCTGGAGGGGCGATCGGCTTCTCGGAGGAGCCGTGAGGCGCGCTGAGCTCACCGACGAGGAGGTGCGCGCGGCGGTCCAGGACGCGCTCGACGCGCTGCCGCCCGAGATCGCCGCCAAGCTCACAACGTGGCCGTGCTCGTCGAGGACAGCCATCCGTCGGGACGCTGTCGGGCCTCTTCGATCCCCGCGGCGGCCTGCAGCGGATCATCATCTACCGCGAGCACCACCGATCGCCGAGGCGTCGCCAGACCGTGCTCCACGAGGTCGGGCACTACTTCGGCGGACGAGGCGACCGTGAGGGCTGGGGGCTCTGATGGCGACTACGAGGCCGTGATCGGGCTGGAGATCCACGTCCAGCTCTCGACCAAGACGAAGATGTTCTGCGGCTGCGCGCTCTCCTTCGGCGACGAGCCCAACGCCCACACCTGCCCGGTCTGCCTCGGCCACCCGGGGACGCTGCCGACGATGAACGAGCAGGCGATCCGCTACGCGCTGATGATCGCCGCGGCGCTCGAGTGCGAGGTCGCCCGACCGCTCCGAGTTCGCCCGCAAGAACTACTTCTATCCCGACCTGCCGAAGGGCTACCAGATCAGCCAGTACGACCAGCCGATCGCGGTGAACGGCAAGCTCGGCGACGTCCGCATCCACCGCGCCCACCTGGAGGAGGACGCGGCGAAGCTGACCCACGTCGGCGAGTCGGGCCGGATCCACGGCTCCGGAGCCTCGCTGGTCGACTTCAACCGCGGCGGCACCCCGCTGGTCGAGATCGTCACCGAGCCCGACATCCGCTCCGCGGCCCAGGCGCGCGAGTGGGCGCAGCTGCTCCGCGACGACGATCCGCCAGCTCGGCGTCTCCGACGTGAACATGGAGGAGGGCAGCCTGCGGGTGGACGGCAACATCTCGATCCGCCCCGCCGGGTTCGGAGGAGCTCGGCGTCGAAGACCGAGCTCAAGAACATGAACAGCTTCCGCTTCCTCGAGCGCGGGATCGAGGCCGAGCTCGCTCGGCAGCGCGAGCTGCTCGAGGGCGGGGAGGAGGTCGAGCAGGAGACGCTCCACTTCCATCCCGAGGACGGCTCGCTCACCCCGCCTGCGCTCCAAGGAGTACGCGCACGACTACCGCTACTTCCCCGAGCCCGACCTGGTCCCGGTCGCCCCGACCGAGGAGATGCTGAAGCGAGGCCCGCGAGTCCCTTCCCGAGCTGCCCGCGGCCCGCCGCGAGCGCTACGTCAGCGGAGGTGGGCCTCTCCGAGGAGGCGCGACGCACGCTCGCCTTCCACTCCGAGCTACGGCGAGTACTTCGAGAGGGCCGTGGCGGCGGGGGACGGGGCCCCCGCGAAGGCGATCGCCAACTGGGTCACCGGCGAGCTGGTGGCCGCGCTGCGCCAGGCCGGGTCGCGAGGACGACCCGCTCGCCTCCAAGGCGACGCCCGAGGCGGTCGCCGCGCTGGCCGGCCTGGTGGAGCCGAAGACGATCTCCCACGGCGCCGGCAAGCAGGTGCTCGCGAAGCTCGTCGCGAGCGGGCGGCGACCCGGCGGAGATCGTCGAGAGCGAGGGCCTCGCCCAGATCTCGGACTCCTCGGAGCTCGAGGGCATCGTCGACCGCGCGATCGAGGCCGAGCCCGAGGCGGCCGAGCAGGTCCGCCAGGGCAACGAGAAGGCGATCGGCCGGATCGTCGGCGCCGTGATGAAGGAGTCGAAGGGCCGCGCCGACGGCGGCGCGGTCACGAAGCTGATCAAGGAGCGGCTCTGAGCGCTACGGCTGGACTCGGCAGGAGCGGCCCTTGCAGCGGTCGAGCCGCGACCAGCTTCGCCGCCAGTGCGCCTTGATTCCCGCGTACGCGGGGCTCGTCGCGACGTTCGTCATCTGGAACGGATCCGTCCGGCGGTCGTATAGCTCCTCCTCGCCGGTCTCGCTCCAGACGAAGTAGGTGTAGCGGTCGGTCCTCACCCCGCGGTAGGGGCGGTCCCAGGCGTTGTTCGGGATGGTGCCCTCGAACAGCGGTCGCAGCGCCTCGATCTCGAGCGCCCATTCGGGCGCCGCTTCGGGCGCCGGATCGTCGGCAGGAGCGACACGCCGTCCATCTTCCGGCCGGCCTTGGCGTTCGCGGCGTCCAGCAGCGTGGGCGCGAAGTCGATGTTGCCGACCTGGCCGTGGATCGTCTTCCCGGCCGGCACGCCCGGGCCCGCGAACGATCAGCGGGACCCGGATCGACTCCTCGTACGGCAGGTACTTGTCGCCCGGGATCCGTGCTCACCCTGGAGCCAGCCGTTGTCGGAGAGGAACATGATCAGCGTGTTCTCGAGCTGGTGGGTCCGGCGCAGGGTCTTCACCAGCCGCGCCACGCCGTCGTCGACCGCGCGCAGTGAGCCGACCCGGCCCTCGTAGTCGAGCTGGAGCTGCCCGATCTGCTCATCGGTCAGCGGCGGGCGTCTTGGCTGGTCACGGGAGAGCCCTTGTCGGACATGTCGGCCTCGTTGAAGCTCAGCGGGCGGGGCAGCTGGAAGCGTCTTGCTGAGCTGCTCGTAGCGCGTCGGCGGCCGCGGGTCGGCGCCGGGACGGCCCATCAGCGTGGTCGACGACGTCCTCGCGGTGGGGAGCCGCCGGCGCCCACCAGATGAAGAACGGCTTGTCGGTCTTGCCCTGGCGGCGACGAGCTTGTTGGTGATCCTGGCCCGTCACGTCCGGCGAGTAATCGGCCGGGTTCTAGGCGCCCCAGTAGCTGTAGGGCGGATCGCCCATCACCTCTGTGCAGCTGATCGAGGATCGTCTGCGACGGTCTGCTCGTGCGGCAGGGCCTCGATGCTCGCGAACTCCACCAGCTTGTGCGCGAAGTCCGGGTCACCCCAGCTGCGGAGCCTGCCGTTCTGGTTCATCACGAAGTTGTAGTAGTCGTAGGCCGACACGTCGAGCAGCCCGCGCCAGGTGTCGAAGCCGGCCGGGATCTCGCCGTGAGCGTCGGCGGCGCCGTAGCCGTTCAGCCACTTGCCGATCAGGGCCGTGTTGATAGCCGGCCTCGCTGCGAGCCAGGCCGGGAGGATGTTCTTGCGGTGCGGCATCCCGTACCAGCCGTAGGGCCAGAAGTTGCCGCCGACGCCGTGGTTGTGCGCGTACTGGCCGGTGATGAAGGTGGCCCGCGCCGGGCAGCAGAGCGGGAAGTCGTCGACCGCATCGGCGAAGGTCGTCCCCTGCTTCGCGAGCAGCTTCTTGACGTTCGGCATCAGCGCCACGTCCGTCGACGCCATGTCGTCGGTCATCACGACGAGGATGTTCGGCCGCCCGTCGCGTCGCCTGGCATTCGGACGCGCCTGGGCCGGGGCTGTGAGAGCCAGGGCCGCGAGCAGAGCCCCTCCGAGCGCTACGAGCTTCGACTTCCGGTCGACGATGGCATCTCGTTCCTGAAGCCCCCTGCGAGACGTGCAGCCTATTCATCAACACTCCGCCGACGCAATGGTCGCGGCGAAACCCGGCTCGTCGACGGTGGCCCCCTCCGCCGCCGAAGTACAAGCACACCACGGGCTGGGATGACAGCGCCGGGGACGGCCCGGACCGCGGGGCGCGACTTTAGGCCTAAGCTCGGCGGATGGCCGGTGCTCCGTACGTGATCATCGCACTGCTCTTCGGCCTCGCCACGGGATTCGTGGGCCGCGGCAAGGGCAGCTCCTTCTTCATCTGGTTCCTGATCGGAACCGTCCTGCCGCTCTTCGGCCTGATCGCGGCGATCCTCTATCGCTCCGAGCACACCGAGCCCGAGCGGCGCTGCCCGACCTGCAGCAACGATCGTGAAGCTGCACGTCCAGGTCTGCCCCCGCTGCGGGACCGACCTGTACCTGCCGGACCCGGCCGAGGTCAGGCCCGGCCCGGCGGACCGGCCCGCCTGACGAAGGGCGGAATAGAGCTAGCCCCGCCGCTTCCGCAGCGTCAGTTTCACGGGTAGGAATGTGCCCTGGACTCCGGCGACGACGTAGCTGAGCTGCGCAACCACTCTGACCTTGCCGGTATCGAGCAGTTTCTCCCTGGCCCTGCCGAACGCGCGGACGACGATCGAAAGATTCCCGGCCGGTACAGCTCTATGACGGGCCCCCCGAAATGAGACGCCGGCGCCCGCGAGGTGCAGCTCGCCCGGGTTTGGAATGCCAAGTTTGATCTTGGCCAAGCCTCTCTTCTTGTTGCGCTTGACCCGGTGCACGGTCAATCGGTTGTCCGGCGCGACGAGCGCGCTCACGTTGAGCTGCTCGCCTGTGTTCGGACCGAACGTACCTTCCTGGCTGTCGGCCAGATCACCGCCTCGGAACAGGTAACTCTGGCCGAGTGCGTTGAAGTGACATGCCGTGGGCGCCGCGGATGTGTGCAGCCCGATCACGTCGCCCGGCAAAACGGGGATGTGGAGACCCGAGAAGGTATTGACGGCGCCCGAGTTGAGCGGGCGCGGGCCATCGTGGCCGACCACCCTGTAGGTCGCGCCGCCGACCGGCCGGTAGACCTTGAACTCAAGCGGCGCCGAGCCGGCGGCCGCGTGATGGCTCCAGGAGGTGATCAGCAGGGATTGGCCGGGGGCAGCCGGAACCGTGTAGAACGGAGCCGGCTGGTCCGGTCGCCTGGACGAGGTCAATCGGATCTGGGTTGATGCACAGCGCCGGCGGCGCGGGACCGAATAGGTCTGTGATATCCGATCTCGAGCGCCGCCTTGCGCCGGCGAAACGGCCGCCAGCAGCAGTCCTGCGGCCGTGGCAGCGCTCGCCAGAAGCGCGCGACTGGGGCGTCAAGCCCTTTCTCCACACGGGTCCAAGGCTAGCCCTGGATTGCCCCGCTTGCAAGCGCGCTAGCGCAGCCAGGTGCGGACGATCGCGTTCGTGAAGCCCAGGCCGTAGCGGACGACGGCCGGCTTCTTCGAATGGCCGTGGGTGCGCTTCGCGACCGTCACCGGCACCTCCTTCGCGGGCACGCCGCGCTTGATCGCCTCGATCAGGAACTCGGAGGTGTGGAACTGCTCCTGTCGCAGGACGAGCTGGGGCAGGACCGTGGTGCGAACCGCGCGGTAGCCGTTCGATGCGTCGGAGACCTTGGTCCGGGTGATGAAGGAGATCATCTTGTTGAAGAGGACGATCCCCAGCTCGCGTGAGCGGGTGTTGGGGTCGGCATCGCCGAGGACGCGGGAGCCATGTGCGACGTCGACCTCGTCGTCGAGTACCGGCTTCACCAGCCGCTCCATCTCGCTGGGCAGGTGCTGGCCATCGGCGTCGAGCGTGACCACCACGAGCGCGCCCGACTCGGCCATCAGCCGGTAGCCGGTGCGCAGCGCCGCGCCGCCCCCCGATTGATCACGTGGCGGGCGACGACCGCACCGGCCTTGGCGGCGGCCTCGCTGGTGTCGTCTCGCGAGCCGTCGTCGACCACCAGCACGGCGGTCTGCTCGCCGCAAACCTCCGCCGGGATCTGCCGCGACCACGTCTCCCACGCTGTCGGCCTCGTTGTAGGCGGGGATGACCACGGCGATCTTGTCGCGGAAGCGCTCGGGCAGCTTCGCCTGCGCGGAACTCCTCCCAGGCCAGGCCCTCGAGCAGTGCGGAGAGCTGCTGGTTCATGCGGGCGCTCTCCGTCAGCGCCCGGAGCACCAGGAAGAAGAGGACGATGATCGCGAAGACGGCGAGCCCCAGGATCCGGCCGCCGTTTCCCTGCTTGAAGGCGAACGTCGAGAGCAGCCCGTTGAGGATCTCCGTGCCGGAGACGATCGCAGCGCGAGCGCGCCGAAGATGCCAGCAGCACCGCCCCGTTGGAGAGCGATGCGCCGGCGCCAGATCGCGAACGCAAAGAGCAGGCACGGCGAGGACGAGACCGCCGACGCGAAGAGCGGTCAGCTCTTCGGGGAAGACTGAGGCGACGGGGAAGACGGTCAAGGCGGCGCCAGAATAGGTGGCGACGCTCGCCCATGCGGGCACGACGATGCGCCGCTCGGGCCGCTACTCTGCCGCCTCTCATGCGCGTCCTCATCCTCGGGGGCGACGGTTATCTCGGCTGGCCGACGGCGATGCGCTTCTCGGCCCGGGGACACGAGGTATCCGTCGTCGACAACTTCTCTCGCCGCAAGTGGCACGAGCGCCACGGCACCGATTCCCTGACGCCGATCAGGCCGCTCGACGAGCGGATCGCGGCTTGGCACGAGGTCTCGGGGAAGGAGATCCGCTCATACGTCGGCGCGATCGAGGACGCCGCCTTTCTCGAGGAGGTGATCGTCGAGACCAAGCCCGAGGCCGTAATCCATTACGGCGAGCAGCCGTCCGCGCCGTTCTCGATGGCCAGCCGCGAGCAGGCCGTCGAGACCCAGTACACGAACGTGATCGGCACGCTCAACCTCCTCTTCTTCCTCCGCGATCACGCCCCGGACTGCCACCTGGTCAAGCTCGGGACGATGGGTGAGTACGGCACGCCCAACATCGACATCGAGGAGGGCTACATCGAGATCGAACACAAGGGCCGCAAGGACACGCTGCCCTTCCCGAAGCTCCCGGGCTCGCTCTACCACCTCTCCAAGGTCCACGACTCGCACAACATCCACTTCGCGTGCCGCGTCTGGGGCCTGCGCTCGACGGACCTCAACCAGGGCGTCGTCTACGGGATCGAGACCGACGAGACCGCCCAGGACGAGCGCCTCTGCACGCGCTTCGACTACGACGAGTGGTTCGGCACGGTCCTCAACCGCTTCTGCGTGCAGGCCGTCGTCGGCCACCCGCTCACGGTCTACGGCAAGGGCGGCCAGACCCGCGGCTTCCTCAACATCCGCGACACCCTCCAGTGCGTTGAGCTGGCCGTCGAGAACCCGGCCGACGCCGGCGAGTTCCGCGTCTACAACCAGTTCACCGAGCAGTTCTCCGTCAGCGAGCTGGCCGAGTTGGTGCAGCGCTCAGCCGCCGAGGTGGGCTTCGAGATCGACATCGAGAGCGTCGAGAACCCGCGCGTCGAGGCCGAGGAGCACTACTACAACCCGGTCCACACGAAGCTGCTGGATCTGGGCCTGAAGCCGAGCTACCTCGGCGACGAGCTGGTCCGCTCGATGCTGAAGACGATCGAGCGGCAAAAGGGCCGCGTCATCGACTCGGCGATCGACCCGCGGACGCAGTGGAAGCCGGGTACTCCCGCCGCCGCTCGCTGAGCACTACTCGGACCCCGACTCCCTCCATTCGCGTGCCCGCGCCCGCAGCTCAGCCTCATGGATCGCATTGGTCCCGCGCACGATCATCATGCGCGCCATCGTCGTCGGCCTGACGCCATAGAGCCGAGCCGCGTCAAGCAGCCGCTCCCAGTGCTTCGGCCGCAGCCGGACGCCGAGCTGGCGGCTCGTGTATTCCCTCTCGGGCCCATCGGTGCCGAAATCGGTGTCATCGCCCGGCTCTGGATCCCGGTCCAATTCCTCCGGCCCGGGCATCCAGGTCCCCGGAGCACGGTTCCGCTCATCGCGCTGACGCCGTGCCGCCGCCCTCGCCATCGACGACGCGTAATCGGCCGGCTCGGCTTCATCGGCGGGTTGGTCCCGGGTGCCTGTCGGGTCCCGGGTGCCTGTCGGGTCCCGGGTGCCGTCGCTACCCATTTGATCGCCTCCGCTACCAGCCGGATCACTCTGGTGGTAGCGCCCGCTCCCATTTCGATAGCGGTCGCCACCGGGGCTGGAGGTACCCCCAGTGCTCCTCTCCTCATCCGCCTCTCATCCGGCTTCATTGCTGCCGTGACGTTGTCGCCCCATTCATTGCCGGTGTCACAACGACTGTGAATAGCCCCCGTCGTGAGAGCGACGGCTCGCGCGCGCATTGACCGCTTGGCTACCATCGGCCCATGCGCGCCGCTGACGCACTTATGGAGGCCCTCAAGGCCGAGGGCACCAGGCACATCTTCGGGATCCCCGGTGGGGCCAACCTGCCGATCTACGACGCGGTCCACGACGCCGACCTCGATCACATCCAGGCGCGCCACGAGCAGGGCGCCGGACACATGGCCGAGGGCTACGCGAAGGCCTCGGGCCGAGTCGGGGTCGCGTTCGCCACCTCCGGCCCGGGCGCGACGAACCTGATCACGCCGATCGCGGACGCGATGCTCGACTCAGTCCCGACGGTCTTCATCACTGGGCAGGTCCGCACCGACCTGATCGGCACCGACGGTTTCCAGGAGGCCGACGTCAACGGCATCACGATGCCGGTCGTCAAGCACAGCTTCATGGTCCAGGACCCCCGGTACATCCCGGACTACATCCACGCGGCCTTCCACATTGCCTCGACCGGGCGCCCGGGGCCTGTGCTCGTCGACGTCCCGCAGGACCTCTCGCGAGCCGACATCGACTACGAGCCGAGCACGGACACTCCGAACCTGCCGGGGTACAAGCCCTCCACGGAGGGCAACATCAAGCAGATCCGGATCGCCGCCCGCGCGCTCGCCAATGCGCAGCGTCCGGTGATCTACGCCGGCGGCGGGGTGATCAACGCCAACGCGTCGGAGGAGCTGCGCGAGCTGTGCCTGTCCGACAACTTCCCCGTCACCTGCACCCTGATGGGATTGGGTGGATTCCCGGCGAGTCACGAGCAGTGGCTCGGGATGCTCGGCATGCACGGGACTCGCACCGCCAACTACGCGATGGACAATGCGGATCTGATCGTCAACGTCGGGGCGCGCTTTGACGACCGGATCACGGGCAAGCTCTCCGAGTTTGCGCCGCGGGCGAAGTTCGTCCACATCGACATCGATCCGGCGGAGATCTCCAAGAACGTCCCCGCGCACATTCCGATCGTCGGCGACGCGAAGGAGGTGCTGCCCAAGCTGGTCAAGGAGTACCGCGCCTCGCAGGCAGACCGCTCGCGCCTCGATCCCTGGTGGGAGCAGATCCACAACTGGCAGAAGGAGTACCCGCTCGGCTACGAGGACTCCACCGACAGCGAGATCAAGCCGCAGAAGATGATCCAGGCGATGTACGCGGCCACCGATGGCGACGCGATCATCACTTCGGACGTCGGCCAGCATCAGATGTGGGCCGCCCAGTACTACGGCTTCGACAAGCCCCGCCGCTGGATCAACTCCGGTGGGCTCGGCACGATGGGCTTCGGCCTGCCGAGCGCGATCGGGGCGAAGGTCGCCCAGCCCGACGACACCGTCGTCTGCCTCGCCGGCGACGGCAGCCTGATCATGACCTGCCAGGAGCTCGCCACCGCGGTGCGCCACGGGGTCGACGTCAAGGTCTTCCTGATGAACAACGGCTACTTCGGGATGGTCCGCCAGTGGCAGGAGCTCTTCTGGGACGGCCGCTACAGCTCCGTGGAGATGGGCCCGAGCCCCGACTGGCCGAAGCTCGCCGATGCCTTCGGGGCCAAGGGCATGATGGTCGACGACAAGAACGAGGTCGAGGGGGCCATGCGCGACGCGCTGGCGACCGAGGGCCCGGTTCTCCTTGACGTCCGCGTCACCAAGGACGAGAACTGCTACCCGATGATTCCCGCCGGCGCCGCCGCCAGGGACATGGTGGGTTAGATGGAAGCCGGAACCCCGGACCTGATCAACCTCGACGATCTCGACGCCGCGGCCGGCGCGCTCACCGGGCGCAAGCACGTCCTCTCGATCCAGGTGGAGAACCGCCCCGGAGTCCTCGCGAGGATCGCCGGCCTCTTCAGCCGTCGCGGCTTCAATATCGACACGCTCGCGGTCGGCCCTACCGACGATCCTGAGATCTCGCGGATCACGCTGACAGTCGACGGTGCGGTCCACCCGATCGACCAGGTGACCAAGCAGCTCCACAAGCTGGTCAACGTCATCAAGATCCGCGACATGGAGCCGGGCGAGACCATCGCCCGCGAGATGGCCCTCTTCAAGGTCTCCGCGCCGATCGAGAGTCGCGCGGAGATCATGCAGTTCGCCGAGATCTTCAGGGCCAAGATCGTCGACGTCTCACGCCGCTCGCTGACAATCGAGGTCACCGGGAGCGCGGACAAGATCGAGGCCTTCGAGCGGATGATCCGCCCGCACGGCCTGATCGAGATGGTTCGCACGGGCGAGGTCGCGATCGCCCGCTCCAAGCCGGACAACTAAGTGGCCGCCACTGAGATCATGCCGCCGACTTCGATCCGGATCGGCGATACCGAGCATGGCCGGGGCGTGATCGCGGCCGCGGAGATCGGGAAGGACGAGACGATCGAGGTCTGCCCGATTCTCGAGCTTGCCGAGGGCGAGACGAGCGGACTGCTGAACGACTACACCGTCAGCCTGGGCGATGACGATGCCGGCGTCGCCCTCCTGCTCGGATACGGCAGCCTCTACAACCATTCCGACGAGCCGAACGCCGAGTACATCGCGACGGACGACGACGCCTATTCGTTTGTGGCCCTGCGCGAGATCGGGGTTGGGGAGCAGATCACGATCTCCTACGGCGAGGAGTGGTGGATGACCCGCGAGTGAGCGTCGCCCTCGACGCCGGCGAGCTTCTCGCTCTGTTCGAGCACGCACTGTCCCGTGCGGGAGAGGGCCGGCTCGTATCGGCGACCGTTGAGCTCGAAGAGCCGGTGGATCCGACGGCGATCGCCGCCGGTTCGAGGCTCGCCACAGACCGCTGGTTCTGCTGGGAGCAGCCTGACCGCGGGTTCGCGATCGCCGGCCTCGGCACCGCCACCGAGGTGGTGAGCAGGGGTCGGGACCGTTTCTCGGACCTGGCGGCCGGCACCTCGCGCGTCGCGCACGATCGCGTCGCGGAGGAGCCGACGGGCCTGCCGGCCGGCTCCGGGCCTATCTGGGCGACCGGGTTCGCCTTCGCCGCGGAGGGCGGCTCCTCGCCGATCTGGTCCTCGCTGCCGCCGGCGCTGGCAGTTCTGCCAGAGATCTCGATCTCCCGAAGCGAAGGTCGAAGCTACCTCACCGCCTGCGCGGTCCTGGGGCGTGGGACGTCGGCGGAGGACACTCTCCGGCGCATCTCGGGCCGGCTCGCCTCGCTGAAACCCGCTGTGATGATCCCGGCGGATCCGCATCTGAGCGCCGCCACCGCCATCACGGGTCGCTATCCGCCGGAGCGCTACGAGCAGATAGTCGGTGCGGCTGTCGAGCGGATCCGCGCCGGCGAGGCCGACAAGGTGGTTCTGGCTCGCGAGCTGACGGTCGAGGCACCGGCGGCGATCGACCCGGCCGACAAGCTCGGCGCCCTCCGCGATCTCTTTCCGTCGTGCTTCTGCTTCTGCTTCGGGTCGCCCGAGGCGGCGTTCATCGGGGCCAGCCCTGAGCTGCTGGTGAGGCGATCGGGCGCGGTGGCCGCGACCGTGGCGCTTGCGGGCACCACCTCCCGCAGCGCGGACCCCGCTGTCGACGACCACATCGGCGAGGCGATGATGCGGAGCCCCAAGGTCCGGGAGGAGCACGGAATCGTCGTGCGACGCATCGAGCGCACGCTGCGACCGCACTCCGTCTGGGTTCACGCGGAGGGCGAGCCGTTCGTGGTCAAGATCGGCAACCTCCAGCACCTGGCTACCCCGATCCGCGCACAGCTCGCCGAATCCCACAGCGCGATCGAGCTGGCGGGGTACCTCCATCCGACCCCCGCCATCGGCGGCGAGCCGCGCGAGCCCGCCCTCGCCATGATCGAGGAGCTCGAGGGCATCGACCGCGGCTGGTACACCGGGCCGGTGGGGTGGATGGACGCAACGGAGGACGGAGAGTTCTGCGTCGGCCTCCGTTCGGCGCTGCTGCGCGACCGCGAGGCTCATCTCTTCGCGGGCTGCGGGATCGTGGCCGATTCGGACCCGGCGGCCGAGCTTCAGGAGTCAGAGCTCAAGTTCGAGGCGCTGCTGCCGCTGCTAGCCGGCTGAGCTCTCGGTGGAGCTCGAGGTTCCGCCCGCGCTCGGTGCGGACGACGATCAGCCGGGCATCCCTGGCGAGAGCATTGGCGAGGTCGCTCTGGTTCTCCGGAAGCGCGACGCTGAGCCCGAAGAGCTCTGCCGCTGCCGAGGGGTCGAGGCCGCTCGGCGTCCCCAGCAGGGCCTCGAATTCCGCCTCGTCCATCGCACCGGCCTGGGGAAGGAAGTGGAAGATGCCACCGCCGGAGTTGTCGATCACGATCAGACGGAGATGGCCGGCGCGGCGAGCCGCGGCGAGCCCGCCCAGGTCGTGGAAGAGCGCCAGGTCGCCCAGCACCGCCCAGGTGCGGGAGCCGCTCCCCGCCGCGAGGCCCGCCGATGTCGAAACCAGCCCGTCGATTCCGTTCGCCCCGCGGTTGGAGGCGATGCGCACGCCCTCGGCGCCCGGCCGCAGAAAGGCCTCGAGGTCCCGGACGGCCATGCTGGACGCGGCGAAGACGGAGTCCCCGTCGCGGAGCGCGTCGCCGAGCGCCGCCCACACGCCGGGCTCGCTCAGCTCGTCGAGCTCTCGCAATCGCCCATCCAGCGCCTCCCGCACCGCGATCTCGGCCTCGAGCCATCCGGCCGCGAACGGTGAGCCCGCGATCGCGCTGGCGCCGGGACGCAGTCGAGCAAGCCGGTCGGTCAGCGCCCGGGCTGCTCCGGTCGGATCGGCCCGCACGATCATGTCCGCCCGCCGGGTCGGCTCGCGCCAGTCGCCGATGGGGTCGATCACGATCTGCTCGAGGCTCTCAATCGCCGCGAGCCACTGGCGCAGGGGCTTGCTGGTCGGCAGGTCGCCGACCCTGAGAATCAGCTGCGGCTCCAACGGCGCGGGTCGGTCGCGGGCGATGTGGTCGTAGGAGGAGACGACGAGGGAGCGGTCGTGGGGTCCACGGCGAAGCTGTGAGGTCGGCTCCGCCAGGATCGGATATCCCGCGGCGGCGGCGAGGGCGGAGACCGGCTCCGCGAGACCCGGGTCCATCTGGCGTCCGGCGACGATCAGGCCCCTTGGGGAGCTCTCGACTCGCTCAGCCAGCCGGTCGAGCAGCGCCTCGTCGGCGCGCGGCGTCGCGGCGGCAACGGCGTTGAGCGGATCCGCGCCGCGTCCCTCCAGCGCAAGTGCGTCGGTGGCGGTGACCCCATCCTCCACCGGGATCGGCGCGAGGGGTTCGCGCAAGGGGATGTTGAGGTGGACCGGGCCTGGGCGGGGATCTCCCACCGCGACCGCGTGAGCGCGGCAGGTCACGGCGCGGAAATGGAGCAGACCATCGTCGTCGGCCTCATGGGTGCCGACGTCGCAGAACCACCTGACCGAGTCGCCGTAGAGCTTCAGCTGGTCGATTGTCTGCCCGGCGCCGATGTCGCGTAGCTCGGGCGGGCGGTCGGCCGTGAGCACGATCATCGGCACGCTCGCCTCGTTCGCCTCGACCACCGCCGGGTGGAGATTGGCAGCGGCCGATCCCGAGGTGCAGAGCACCGCGGCGGGCTTCCCGGTCGCCAGGGCCGTGCCGAGGGCGAAGAAGCCGGCGCTGCGCTCGTCGAGGATCACGGTGACCTCAATTCCCTCCTGTCGCCAGAGGGCCACCGCGAGGGGTGTGGAGCGCGAGCCGGGGGAGACCACCGCCCGGTCCACTCCCGAGCGGGCCAACTCCTCGGCCATCGCGGAGGCGAGGGCGGTATTCCGATTCGTCGGATCCACTGCTACCCCATTAAACGGGTTGCTCTCGGCTTCGCCTGCGAGCACCCTCGCATTTCAGTCCAGACGCCTAGCCGCAAGCGCGGCTTCGTCGATCTCGACTCCCAGGCCCGGGCTGTCGGCGACGATCAGCTTGTCGCCCTGGGCTGTGGCTCCCCTCCCGATCGACGCCGAGAAGAGGCTCTCCGTGGCCAGTCCATGAGCCATCCCGGCATTTCCGCCACCCGGCGCGAGGGCCTGCACGGCGTGCGCCGCCGCGGTGATCCCCACGGGCCCCTCCAGGGCGCTCGAGAGATAGGACGGCATGACCTCCGCAATCTCTAGGGCCGCGCCAAGCCCGCCCACCTTCGCGACCTTGACTGCCGCGACCTGGCAGGCGCCCAGCTCCCGGGCTCGGCGTGCGTCGAACGGCGAGACCAGGCTCTCGTCCGCGGCGATCTTCACGTCCACCCGGCGCCGCAGATCGACCATCTGCTCGAAGGTCCCCACAGGCTGCTCCGCCAGCTCGATCCCGTGAGGCGCGAGAGCTGCCAGCCGGTCGGCGGCGTCGTCGACGCTCCAGGCGCCATTCGCATCGACGCGAATCGTGGCCCTGCCGCCCAGCGTCTGGCGAACGGTCGCCACCTGGGTGACGTCACCCGGGAGACCGACCTTGAGCTTGAAGGTCCGGAAACCGCGCGCCTGCCAGTCCTCCGCCAGCTTCCGGGTTGCCGCCGGATTGGCCGCTGGCAGCGTCGCGTTGCAGACCACCGGCTTCGCCTCGCTCGCGCCGAGCAGCCGCCAGACCGGGTCGCCGGACGCCTGCCCGGCGAGGTCGTGCAGGGCGATGTCCACTGCGGCCACCGCCTGCGCCGAGGCGCCACGGTTGCGGCAGCGGGCGATCGCGGACCAGATCCGCTTCGGATCCACTCCCCCGTCGAGCAGGGCCGGCCAGCAGCGTTCCCGGATCTCGCCGACGATGCCGTCGATGCTCACCCCGCCGCGGAGGGAGAGCGCGGCCGTCTCGCCCAGGCCCTGGAGTCCCTCGCCGCGAATCCGCACGAGGATCAGATTTCGCTCTCGCAGCTCCCCCCGAGCGGTCACGTACGGCTCGCGAAACGGCAGGGAGTAGGGGATGACCTCCAGCTCCTCCAGCTGCATGCCGCGACTCTACGCCGCGATCAACAGCCCGGCGGAGACGGTCAGGCTGAAGACGCCGAGGAGCGCGCCGGTTCCAGCCAGCGCCCCATTCAGTGCCGGGCCGTCGGTGCGGTTCAGCACCGCGCGGGCGGGCTTCAGCGCCAGCGGAGCGGAGAGGAAGCCCAGGAAGGCCCACCAGGCGCCGCCGTGACTGGTCACGGTCCCGAGCAGGCAGGCGTACGCCGCGACGATCAGCCCGACGTAGAGGCCCCGGGCGCCTCGCCGGCCGAGCCGAACGGCCAGGGTGTTCTTCCCGGCGCGGCGGTCGGTCTCGATATCCCGCACGTTGTTCACCACGAGGATCGCCGTGGCGAGGCAGCCGACCGCGACCGAGAGGCCAAAAGGCAGCCAGTCAAGCCGCTCGAGTTGGACGTAGTAGGAGCCGTTCACTGCCACCAGGCCGAAGAAGAGGAAGACGAAGAGCTCGCCGAGCCCCGCGTAGCCATAGGGTCGCGGGCCGCCCGTGTAGAGGACGCCCGCCGCGATCGAGGCGACGCCGACGGCAATGATGATCCAGCCCGCAACGATGGCGAGATAGATGCCGGCGACGACGGCGATCCCGAACGCCAGCCAGGTGGCGGTCAGCACGCTTCGCGGAGCGACCAGCCCGGCCGAGGTGACGCGGACCGGACCGAGCCTGTCGACCGTGTCGGCGCCCCGCTTCGCGTCCGAGTAGTCATTGGCGAGGTTGGTGCCGATCTGGATGAAGATCGAGCCGATCAGGGCGGCGATGAAGGCGCCCACCCGCCTCAGGTCGCCGTGATGCTCGATCGCAGCGGCCGTTCCCACAAGCACCGGCGCGATCGCGGCGGGCAGCGTCCGCGGACGCGCCGCCATCAGCCAGATCCGCATCCCTAGGGCCTCTTCGGGTACTTGGAGAAGTCCGGACTGCGTCCCTGCTGGTAGGCGTTGCGGCCCTCCTGGCCCTCCTCCGACATGTAGAAGAGAAGCGTCGCGTCGTGGGAGAGCTGCTGGATCCCGGTGATGCCGTCCTCGTCCGCGTTGAAGCTCGACTTCAGCAGCCGCAGCGAGAGGGGGGAGAGAGCGGCCATCTCGCGGCACCAAGCGACCGTCTCGCGTTCCAGGTCGGCCACCGGGAAGACGGCGTTGACGAGCCCCATTTCGAGCGCCTCCGGCGCGTCATAGAGACGGGAGAGAAACCAGATCTCCTTTGCCTTCTTCACGCCGACGTTCCGGACCAGGAGCGACGCCCCGAAGCCGCCATCGAAGCTGCCGACCCGCGGCCCGGTCTGGCCGAAGACGGCGTTTTCCCCGGCGATGGTCAGGTCGCAGACGAGATGGAGGATGTGGCCGCCGCCGACGGCGTACCCGGCCACCATCGCGACGACGGGCTTCGGCAGCCGCCTGATCTGGACGTGGAGATCGCCGACATCGAGCCGGCCGACACCCTGCTTGGCGACCTCGTCGTCCCCGATGTAGCCGTCATCGCCGCGGATCCGCTGATCGCCGCCGGAGCAGAACGCTTCGTCGCCGACGCCGGTGAAGATGATCGCCGCGACCTCGATGTCGTCGCGAGCGCGGTTGAAGGCGTCGCGCAGCTCGGCGAGCGTCGGCGGCCTGAAGGCGTTGTGCACCTCCGGCCGATTGATCGAGATCTTCGCGATCTCCTCGCCGCGCTCGTAGAGGATGTCCTCGTAGTCGCCCTCCGTGGCCCATTCGA
Source organism: uncultured Solirubrobacterales bacterium (assembly GCA_963819715.1). Taxonomy (GTDB): domain Bacteria; phylum Actinomycetota; class Thermoleophilia; order Solirubrobacterales; family 70-9; genus DASUPK01. Next base: position 29,068 of record CAWFXE010000007.1, on the reverse strand, counting down.
TCGGCGCGAAGAGCTGCTCTGAGGGCGGGGCGTCTTTGTGGCGTCTCGGCACGGCGGCAACCATAGACTTTCGACCGTGAAGCTCGACAACTGGCTCGCGCAGCGGGCTCAGAGCTGTCCCGAGCGAACCGCGCTGGTCACGGAGGCGTCCAGCGTCACGTATGCCGAGCTCGAGGCGGAGGCGACCTGGGTCGCTCGCCGGCTCGCGGCGTACGGGGTGAGGCGGGAAGGGCTCGCGGCCCTGACCATGCATCCGCGCCGCGAGGAGGTGGTGCTGCTCCATGCCCTGATGAAGCTTGGGGCCGTGGCCCTGCCTCTCAGCCCGCAGCTGACCGAGGCGGAGCGCGCCGCGATCCTCGCCGGCGAGCGCCCCGCGGTCGACCTGAACGACGCGGCCGAGCTCACCCAGACCGAGGCCGACCTGCCCCTGCTCGGCGAGCACGACATGGACGACCTCCAGTGCCGGATCATGACCAGCGGCACCTCAGGGACACCCCGGCCGGTCGACCTGACCTACGGGAACTTCCTCTTCAGCGCGGTCGGCTCCGCGTTCAACATCGGGGTCGAGCCGGAGGACCGCTGGCTCTGCTGCCTCCCCCTGAGCCACGTCGCCGGCCTCTCGATCATCCTGCGCTCGGTCATCTACGGCACCACCGCGGTGCTGATGGACGGCTTCGACACCGAGAAGGTGGCGAGCACGCTGGTGACCGGCGACATCGGCGTGCTCTCGCTCGTGCCGACGCAGCTGATCCGGCTGCTCGAGACGGGGGCCGACCTGTCGCAGCCGCGCGCGATCCTGATCGGGGGCGGGCCTGTGCCCGAGAACGCCCTGCGCAGGGCGCTGGACGGAGGCGCGACAGTCGTGCAGACCTACGGGATGACGGAGACCTGCTCCCAGGTGACCACCCTTGCCCCCGCGGACGCCGAACGCAAGATCGGGTCCACGGGGCGTCCGCTCCTCACCACACACGTCCGGATCGAGGAGGGGGAGATCCTCGTGCAGGGCCCGACCGTGTCCCGCGGCGCCATCGATCCCGACGGCTGGCTCCACACCGGCGACCTCGGTCACATCGACGAGGAGGGATTCCTCTACGTCACGGGGCGAAGCAGCGAGGTGATCGTGACCGGCGGCGAGAACGTGATGCCGGCGGAGGTCGAAGCGGTGCTGGTGGCCCATCCGGCCGTCGCCGACGCCGCCGTGGTCGGCCGTCCGGATCCCGAGTGGCAGGAGTCGGTCTGCGCCCTGGTGGTCATCGCCGAGGGGAGCGAGGCGACCGAGCCGGACCTGCGCGAGCACTGCGCGGCGTCGCTCGCAAAGTTCAAGGTGCCGAAGCAGGTCGACTTCGTAGCGAGCCTGCCCCGCACCGCATCGGGAAAGCTTCTCCGCGGGCAGTTGCCGGAACCAGCGGGCCGCTAGCATCCGCCGCCGCATGGCAGCCGCCGACGAGGTTCTCTACGACAAGGACGCCGACCTCTCCGTCCTGGAGGGGAAGACCGTCGCGATCCTCGGGTACGGCTCCCAGGGACACGCCCACGCGCTGAACCTGATGGACTCGGGCGTCAAGGTCGTCGTCGGCCTCCGCCCGGATTCCTCAAGCCGCGCCGACGCCGAGGGCGAGGGCCTGGAGGTGATGGACGTCGCCGACGCGGCCAGCGCGGGCGACGTCGTGATGATCCTGCTACCGGACGAGAAGCAGGCTCAGATCTGGCGGGAGGAGATCGCCGACGGGATCGCCGACGGCAACCTGCTGATGTTCGCCCACGGCTTCGCCATCCGCTTCGGCCAGATCGAGCCCCCGCCCGGCGTGGACGTCGGAATGGTCGCCCCCAAGGGACCCGGCCACCTGGTGCGGCGCGAGTTCGTCGACGGCGCCGGAGTGCCGTGCCTGATGGCTGTCCACCAGGACGCCACCGGCACCGCCCGCGATCAGGTCCTCGCCTACGCCAGCGGCATCGGCGGCGGCCGCGCCGGGATCATCGAGACCACCTTCAAGGACGAGGCCGAGACCGATCTCTTCGGCGAACAGGCCGTCCTCTGCGGCGGGGCCACGGAGCTGGTCCGCGCCGGCTTCGACACGCTCGTGGAGGCCGGCTACGACCCGCGCCTCGCCTACTTCGAGTGCCTGCACGAGCTCAAGCTGATCGTCGACCTGATGTACGAGCACGGCATCCAGGGGATGCGCCACTCGATCTCCAACACCGCCGAGTACGGCGACATGACCCGCGGCCCCAAGGTGATCACCGACGAGACCCGTCAGGCGATGAAGAAGATCCTCGCCGACATCCAGTCGGGCGAGTTCGCCAAGGAATGGATCGCCGAGAACGAGGCGGGCCAGGAGAACTTCCAGCGCATGCGGGAGGAGGCGGCCGGCTCGCAGGTGGAGCAGGTCGGCAAGAGCCTCCGCTCGATGATGCCCTGGATCGAGGATTAGCCGGAGGCTCTTGCCGCCGCTCGTGCTACGGGTGGATCAGGCGGGGCTCGGTGCCGGAACTCCCTCAACGGGAGGCGGTCCGTATTGGTTGTCGCCCGCATCGCCCTCGCGCGTGAACCAGATGAGCCAGAGGACGAAGCCGACGATCGGGATCAGGAGGATCAGGATCCACCAGCCGCTCTTGTTGATGTCGTGAAGCCGCCGGACGCCGACCGCCAGGCCCGGGAGAAACAGGGCCAGGGCGGCCAGGCCGCTGATCACTCCGAATGAGCCGATGATCGCGTCGATGATGTTCGCCGCGATCCCGACCAGGATGCCGAACAAGAACCACCACCAGTAGGCCGGCCTCGATGCCCGACCGGTGAAGGTCACGTAATGGTCGAAGCCGGACTTAACCGCTTCGCTAAAGGTCATTCTCTTCTCCCTCGGTTGTGATCGGGCGTCAGGGGTTGCGCCCGATTCCAGTCACACGCTAGATCACCGGGCGGCGTCAGGCTAGAACCCGGGCCCGCGGGGGCTCGTCTGACCCTCGGGCACGTGAGCGTCCCGCCCGACGTAGCCGGCCTCCGCGCCGACGATCAGGTACTGAGCGTCCTCGGTCTCGCTCAGGTTGCGGACCGAGCGAACGGTCGCCGCGTCCACCCGGGCGGCACCGCCCTCCCGGAGCTCGGCCTTGACGCCGTCGCCGAAGGTCATCACGATGGCGCCGCGGTGGACGAAGTAGAGCTCCTGCTGGCGCTCGTGGTAGTGCCCGCCGGTGGCGTATCCGGGCGGGATGGTGATCACGTTGACGCCGAACTCCGTGACGTCCAGCTCGCGTCGCAGCTTGCGAAAGCCGTAGCCCTCGCCCAGCGAATCGAGGTCCGGGGCGACGGCCCAGCCGTCGCCCCGGGTCACCTCGGACATCTCTAGTTCTCGCGGCTTGCGGCCTCGCTGCTGATCTGACCGCTCGGGGGAGTCGCGCCACCCTCCTCGTAGGAGAACGGCGGGTAGTCCTCGGTGAGCAGCAGGAAGTAGCCGGTTCCCCGAGTGATGTACGCGATCGCAGAGCGCATCGGATTGAACAGGCCCTCCGGCAGCTTGCCGGTGAACAGGATCACGAACCAGGCGATCAGTGCGCAGACGGCCAGAATGATCGACTGGACGATTGCCAGCAACCAGACCGGGATACCGATGATCAGGCGCAGGCCGGTCTTGAGCCGGTCGTACCCCTCGAGCGGCGGAGGAATGCCGATCCGGACGGGGTAGTCCGGCGCGTCCTCACCGCCGAACGGCGGCCACTCGTCGTTGAGCAGATACTCGAAACCGTAAACGCGGCTGATCATTCGCAGGTAGCCCGCGTTGAAGTTGTAGATGCCCTCGGGGTACTTGCCGGTGAAGACGATCGCGAACCAAGCGATCACCGCCGCGATCTCGGCGACGAAGCCGTAGATGCTCGCGACGATCAACCAGGGGATTGCGACGATGTATCGGAAGAACGATGTGAGCCGATTCCTGCCCTCAAGGGCCGGATCGGCGTCGTAGCTGATTGGGTACATATCTCTCTCCAGGTCGAGGTCTCGGGGATGTGACCGCCCCCGGCGTGAGCCGGCCCCTCGGACGCGCGGCCACCCTATCCCACGCGACGGAGGCCAGCCCAGCATCCCGGGCAGTTACTCTCCGCGGTCCGCCGATGACACGAACAATCATTGAGATCCCCAGCGCATTGAAGCCCGCCGACGGCCGCTTCGGCTGCGGGCCGTCGAAGGTCAGACCGGAAGCCGTGGCCAGATTGGCCGAGCAGACCGGCCTGCTCGGGACCTCGCACCGCCAGGCGCCGGTCAGGGATCTCGTGGCGCGAATCACGGCCGGGCTCGGCGAGCTCTTCTCGCTCCCTGACGGCTACGAGGTCGCCCTCGGCAACGGCGGCACCACCGCCTTCTGGGACGCCGCCGCGACCTGCATCGTCCGCGAGCGGCCCCTCCACCTCACCTACGGGGAGTTCTCGTCCAAGTTCGCCAAGGCGACGGCGGGCGCCCCCTTTCTGGCAGAGCCGATCCTGATCGAGGCCGAGCCAGGCGACGCCCCGGCGCCGGCCGGAGATCCCCGGGCCGATGTGATCGCCTGGGCCCAGAACGAGACCTCGACGGGCGTGATGGTGCCCGTGGAGCGGCCGGCGGACGCGGGTGAAGCCCTGGTCCTCATCGACGCCACCTCCGGCGCCGGCGGCCTGCCGGTGGAGATCGCGGAGGCGGACGCGTACTACTTCGCCCCGCAGAAGGCCTTCGCCTCGGAGGGCGGCCTCTGGCTGGCGATCCTGAGCCCCGCCGCGATCGCGCGGATCGAGGAGCTCGACAGAGCCGAGGGCCGCTGGCAGCCGGCGTCTCTCTCGCTGTCGACCGCCCTGGAGAACTCGCGCAAGGAGCAGACCTACAACACCCCCGCGCTGGCGACTCTCTTCCTGCTCGCCGACCAGATCGAGTGGCTGCTCGACGGGGGAGGGCTGGATTTCGGAGTGTCGAGGAGCCGCGAGTCCTCGGGCCATCTCTACGGGTGGGCCGAGGGATCGGACGCGGCGACGCCCTTCGTTTCCGACCCCGCCAAGCGCTCGGCCGTCGTCGGCACGATCGACTTCGACGAGGAGATCGACGCGGCCGCCCTCGCCGCCACCCTGCGTGCCAACGGGATCGTCGATACGGAGCCATACCGGAAGCTGGGTCGCAACCAGCTCCGGATCGGGATGTTCCCGGCGGTGGATCCCGGCGACGTCGAGGCCCTCACGGCCTGCATCGACTGGGTGCTCGAGAACGCGGACGACGTGCGCCGGTGAAGGTCCTCGTCAAGGAGAAGATCGCCGACTCGGGCGTCGAGCTCCTCCAGGAGCAGTTCGACGTCGAGCTGGGCATGGACTGGGACGGCGGCGAGCTCGAGAAGCGGATCGGCGAGTTCGACGGCATCCTGATCCGCTCCGCCACGAAGCTCACACCCGACCTGATCGAGCGCGGGGAGCGGCTCAAGGTGATCGGCCGCGCCGGCACCGGCGTGGACAACGTCGACATCGAGGCCGCCACGAAGCGCGGAATCATCGTCGCCAACGCCCCGGAGGCGAACTCGATCGCCGCCGCCGAGCACACCCTGGCGCTGATGCTCGCCCTCTGCCGGAACATCCCGCAGGCGCACGCCTCTCTCACCGCCGGCAGGTGGGACCGCTCAAGCTTCAAGGGGACCGAGCTCTACGGCAAGACGCTCGGCGTGCTCGGATTCGGCCGGATCGGCCAGCTCGTCACGGCCAGGGCCCAGGCCTTTGACATGCAGGTCGTCGCCTATGACAAGTTCGTCACCGCTGAGCGGTTCCGTGAGCTCGGGGTGGAGGGCGTTGACGACCCGGATGAGCTCTACGCCCGTTCCGACTTCATCAGCCTGCACCTGCCCAAGACCAGCGAAACCGTCGACTTCATCAACGAGGCCGCGATTTCGAAGATGCGAGACGGGGCGAGGATCGTGAACTGCGCCCGAGGCGAGCTGATCGACCTTGAGGCCCTGGTCGCCGGTCTCGAGTCGGGCAAGCTCGCCGGCGCCGCGCTGGACGTGTTCCCGGAGGAGCCGTTCAGCGGGCATCCCGTCCTCGATCGCGACGACGTGGTGGTGACGCCCCACCTCGGAGCCTCGACCGCCGAGGCGCAGGACCGGGCCGGTGTCGTCACGGCCGAGCAGGTCACCGCGGCCCTCACCGGCGGAGTGGTGACGACGGCGGTCAACATCGCCGCCGTCCGGCCGGAGGTGATGGAGCAGCTGGCGCCCTTCGTCCCGCTCTGCGAGAAGCTCGGCCGGCTCGCGCAGGCGCTGGGGGAGGGTGCGCCCGACCGCGTCGAGGTGGAGTTCCGTGGCCGCCTGGCGGACCAGGACACGCGCATCCTCGGCATCGCCACGCTCGTCGGGATTCTCTCCGGCCACACAGAGGAGCCGGTCAACCTCGTCAACGGACCCCATATGGCCGAGGAGCGGGGCATCGAGCTGATCGAGACCAGCGACGCCAGCTCGGATGACTTCACGGAGCTCGTCGTGGTCCGGCTCCGCCCGGGCGACGAGGTCGTCGAGGTCGCAGGTACGGGGGTCGGACCCCGCAACATCCCCTACCTGGCGCGGGTCTGGGGAGAGGACTTCTACCTGCCCTTCGCCGACCACCTCGCGATCTTCCGCTACTCCGACCAGCCCGGGATGATCGGCCGAGTCGGGACGATCTTCGGCGAGGAGGGCGTCAACATCGTCTCCGCCGCCGTCGGGGCCGAGCCCGATGGCGATACGGCCGTGATGGCGCTCACCACCGACGCGCCGGTGAACCCCGCCACGATCGACCGGATCCTGGAGCTCGAGGGATTCTCGGTCGGCCGCGCCGTCTCGCTATAGGGAATAGGGTCCGCACATGAGGGCCGTGGTGATCACGGAGCATGGGGGACCCGAGGTGCTCCAGGTTCAGGAGATGCCGGATCCAACCGTGGGCCCCGGCGAAGTGCGGATCGCAGTCAAGGCGGCCGGCATCAACTTCGCGGACACGATGGCCCGCGTCGGCCTCTACCCCGAAGCGCCCAAGCCACCGTGCACCGTCGGCTACGAGGTCGCCGGAGACGTCGAGTCGGTGGGCGATGGCGTCGAGGAGATCAAGGCCGGCGACAAGGTGATGGCGGGGACCCGATTCGGCGGTCAGGCTTCGATGGTCACGGTTCCGGAGGACCAGGCGATCCCGCTCCCGGACGGCTGGAGCTACGAGCAGGGCGCGGCCTTCCCCGTCAACTACACGACCTCCTACGTCGCCCTCGTGATGATGGGTGGCCTGCGGGAGGGTGAGCGCGTCCTGATCCACGCCGCCGCGGGCGGGGTCGGGATCTCGGCGACGCAGATCGCCCGCTCTCGCAAGGCCGAGATCTTCGGCACCGCCTCGGCGTCCAAGCACGACGCCATCCGCGAGCAGGGCGTGGAGCACGCGATCGACTACCGCACCCAGGACTTCGAGCAGGAGGTCCGGCGAATCATGGGCGGCGAGGGCATCGACCTCGTGATGGATGCGACCGGGCCGACCAACTTCCGCAAGGACTACCGGCTGCTGCGCGAGGGGGGCCGCCTGGTCATGTACGGGCTCTCCGAGGCCTCGACCGAGACGGGGCGCGACATGAAGAAGCTGTTCAGCAGCCTCGCGCGCATGCCGTTCGCCACGGTTCCCTGGTGGAAGAGCCTGCAGCTGATGAGCGAGAACAAGGGGGTCTTCGGCCTCAACATGCTTGCCTGGCAGGACAGGGAGGGCCTCGACCGGGTGCTCGATGCGATCGGCAAGGAGCTCGACGAGGGCACGATCTCCATCGATCCGGTCATCGCCGAGGCGTTCCCGTTCGAGCGCGCGGGCGACGCCCACCGGTTCATCGGCGAGCGCCGGAACATCGGCAAGGTCGTGCTCGTTCCCTAGGAGCGAGGCCGCTCCGATCGGCCAGAAGCAGGGTTACGAACGGAACAGATGAATCCAGGGAGAGGAATGAAGCTTGGGGTTCTCTGCGTACTCGCGGTCTTCGCGGCCGCGGCGCCCGCGACCGCCGTCGCGCAGCCCGGCATCACCGATTTCGTCCGTACCGTGCACGGTGGCGGGGCGACGGCCTCGGCCTCGATCAACCTGCTCACCCTGAGCGACCAACGCCGGATCGACAACCGCATCACCGTCTACACCGGATCCGACGGGCGCCTGGTGCTCACCGCGCCCGAGGGTCTGGGCGATCCTGACGGCAGCGGCGCGAACTGCAGGCTCGACAACGCCAAGAGCGAGGAGAACAGCGCGACGGAGGTGAGCTGCGCGGCCGGATACATCGGGGCGATTGTCGGTGACCTCGCGGGTGGCAGCGACACATTCGTCGCCGATCCGCACCTGTCCACAATGGTCGGCGCGGTGATCGACGGCCAGCCGCGGCCGCTCGCCGGAGGCTCGGGGCGCGACCGGTTGATTGGGGGTGGGGCCAGGGATCTGCTGGTTGGAGGTGGAGGGCCCGACTCGCTCATCGGCGGCGCCGGCAGCGACGTGCTCGTCGGAAACAGCGGCGCCGACAAGCTGATCGGGGGCGCAGGCCGGGACACCTGCCGCGGCGGGGGAGGTACCGACAGCGCCAAGAATTGCGAGCTGGTCCGAGGGATCCCTTAGGTTTCCCCGCATGCTGGTGGTTGGGAGCCTCGCTGGTGCCTACCGAGACGGAATCGTTGACACGGGAAGGGAGCCGCACTTCCTCTTCTTCGTGTCGTTCCTGCTCACGTTCGGGTTCATCCGGACGAGCGCGCACATGATCAAGGCCCAGGTGAGCTGGTGGCCGGGCAACGTCTCCGTCGGTGGGACCCATATCCACCACCTGGTTTGGGGGATCCTGCTGATTTTGATCTGCGGCTACATCTCGGTGGCGATCGCGCCCGACAGCCCCTGGCGCGAGATCGTCGCCGTGTTCTTCGGCATCGGCACCGGTCTCACGCTCGACGAATTCGCGCTCTGGCTCAACCTCAAGGACGTCTACTGGGAGAAGCAGGGCCGCGCGTCCATCGATGCCGTGGTGATCGCCGCGGCGGTCTCGGGGCTGCTGTTGATCAGCCTGCGCGGCTGGATCGATGTGACGACGAGGGTCGCCGACGAGGTTCAGGCGGTGGTGGGGACGATCGGGCTCTTCGGCGTCATCCTGGCGCTGATCAACACGGCCAAGGAGAAGTTCGGGATGGCGATCTGGAGCATTCTCATCCCGATCGCCGGACTGCCCAGCGCATTCCGGCTCGGGAAGCCGCGCTCCGTCTGGGCCAAGCTCTTCTACAAGCACGGACAGAAGCGGCGATCCGAGGAGCGCTTCACCGGCGACCGAGGCAAGCCGTTCTGGAAGCGCGGGGGAGAGCTACTTACCCGGCTCCGGCTCCGCCGCCCCGTCGGGGGGGCCTGACAGAACCAGCTCGTCGATCACGACGCCGAGCGACGCGGCCGTCGGGATCGCCAGCAGCGCGCCGAGCACTCCGGCGAGCTCGGCGCCGACGATCACAGCGACGATGGCCACCGCCGGGTTGACCTTGAGGGCGCCGCCCTTGTAGAGCAGCGGCTGGATCACCCGGTCCTGGGCTTGCTGGTAGACCAGGAAGAGGATCAACCAGACGATCGCGTCGCCGGGGCCGCCGTCGATCATCAGGACGGCGAAGACCGTGAAACCGCCGATAGTCAGCCCAATCAGGGGGATGAGATCGAGGAACGCGACCAGCACCGCGAGCGGCACGGCCAGGTGGAATCCCTCGGCCTGGAGGAACCCCCAGGTGAGGAATCCCGCTGCGATCGCCAGGAGGAGGTTGACACTGACGTAGGCCTTGACCACCTCGGCGACCCGGTCGGCGATGCGGCGGGCACGGTCCCTCTGCGGCTCCGGCAGCCTGCCGGTGCCGCGCTGGACCATCCCGCGCCCGTCGAGCAGCAGGAAGAACGTCAGGGTGATCACGGTGATGGCCGCGATCAGGTGCTCGAGGATGCTCACGGTGAAGGAGCCCAGGGTGCTCGCACCGCTGGAGAGGTGCGACGGCAGCGTGGCGCCCTCCTGGCTCAGCTTCGCGGTGATGTGGTACTTCGCGTTCAGGTCCTGGAACTGCTTGTTGTTGTTCGCCCAGTCCTCGAAGTCGTGGACGTAGCGTGGGAGCTTGTGCGCCAGCCCCTCGATGTCGTGGACGATCGCGGGGAAGACGTGGAGCACCAGGAAGACCAGCGCCGCGAGCGCGACCAGATAGACGAGCAGGATCGCGAGGACCCGCGGCATCTTCCCGGCGCCGGGCCACGCCCGCTGGATCAGGTTGACCGCCGGGTCGAGGGCCAACGCGAGGAAGATCGCGGCGGCAACCCACTGCAGCGTCGTCCTCGTGTGCAGGAGCGCGATCGCCAGCAGGACGGCGACTCCGCCCCAGAACAACGCCACGAGCACGATCTTGGCGATCGCCCGCGCCTGGATCTGGTCCGCGCGCATCGGGGGTGACGCTAGTCCGCGTGCCGGACCAATTAATCGTTCGACCGGGCAAACGGGCTGCGCTACTCTCCTACGACTTCGATGACGCACCGGCTCGACAGCCTCGCGCTTCTCCTTCTCCTCCCCCTCCGGGGGGAATAGCGCTGGGCGGCGCGTCAGCCGCGAACTCAGGAACAGGTCATCGGAAGCCTTAGGAGAAGGAGGAGGTCATGAACGACGAGAATCGCGTCCACATCTTCGATACGACGCTGCGCGACGGCGAGCAGTCTCCGGGCATCTCGCTGAACACGCAGGAGAAGGTCGAGATCGCGCAGCAGCTCGCCCGCCTGGGCGTCGACGTAATCGAGGCCGGCTTTCCGATCACCTCTCCTGGCGACTTCGAGGCGGTCGAGGCGATCGCCCGCGGAGTCGAGGGCCCCGTGATCTGCGGCCTCGCCCGCACCCACAAGGCCGACATCGACGCGGCCTGGAACGCGATCAAGGACTCCGAGCGCCCTCGGATCCACACGTTCATTTCGACCTCCGACATCCACATCGAGCACCAGCTGCAGACGACCCGCGAGGACGTCAAGGGTCAGGCGAAGGCCGCGGTGGCGCTCGCCAAGTCCTACACGGACAACGTCGAGTTCTCGCCGATGGACGCCACTCGTGCGGACATCGAGTTCACCGCGGAGGTCTGCGCCATCGCAGTCGCCGAGGGCGCGACCACGGTCAACATCCCGGACACCGTCGGCTACACGACGCCTGAGGAGTACTCCGCCTACTTCCGGAAGCTCTACGAGCTGGTCCCGGGACTCGACGGCGTGGAGGTCTCGGTTCACTGCCACGACGACCTGGGCCTGGCCGTCGCCAACTCCTTCGCGGGAGTCGTCGCCGGTGCTCGCCAGGTGGAGTGCGCGATCAACGGCATCGGCGAAAGGGCGGGGAACTGCTCACTGGAGGAGATCGTGATGCTCCTCAGGACCAGGCGCGACTCGCATGGCCTGGACACCGGGATCGATGCACGGGAGCTGGCGCGCACCAGCCGCCTGGTCTCGCGCCTGACCGGTTACTCGGTGCCGCCGAACAAGGCGGTGGTCGGGCGGAACGCCTTCGCCCACGAGTCGGGCATCCATCAGGACGGGGTGCTCAAGGAGCGTTCGACCTACGAGATCATGGACGCGACCGAGGTGGGCCTCGAGTCCAACTCGATCGTGCTGGGCAAGCACTCAGGTCGCCACGCGCTCCAGGACGCCCTGCAGCAGCTCGGCTTCAAAGTCGAGGGCGGCGCGCTGAACCAGGCCTTCAAGCGCTTCAAGGAGATCGCGGACAAGAAGAAGCAGGTCACGGCGCTCGACCTGGAGGCGATCGTCTCCGACGAGATGCGCGAGAGCGCCGAGGCGTACAACCTGGGCTGGTTCGAGGTCGAGGCCGGTTCCCAGCGCGAGCCGTTGGCGAAGGTCTGCGTCGTGCTCCCGAGTGGCGAGGAGTCGATCGCGGAGGCTTCAGGCGATGGCCCGGTGGACGCGATCTTCGGCGCCATCCGGAAGGCGACCGGCACCGAGGCGGAGCTGCAGCGCTATGAAGTCGAGGCGATCACGGGGGGCACCGACGCCCTCGGCGAGGTCAGCGTCTCGGTCCGCGCGAACGGCCGTCTGGCCGGCGGCCAGGGCGTGGCGACGGACATCCTCGAGGCATCGGCCCGCGCCTTCGTCCGAGCGATCTCGAACGCCCTCGAGGGCGTCGCGATCCGCGAGGCGGAGGACGCTATGGCCGAGGCCGCCGTGGAGCGCACGCCCGGCCCTTGACGTAGGCTGGCGGCCGTGAAGCTGCAGCTGCCCGAGGCGCCCGCATCGAGCTCCCCACTCTGGTGGTTCTGGGAGCGCTTCACCGACTTCCACACCGTCGCCTACAAGGCCTCCCATGGCCGGCTCGGCGGCACGGCGTACGGCGTCCCGGTCGTGCTGATCGAGTCCGTGGGGAGGAAGTCGGGCAAGCGGCGCACGCATCCGCTGCTCTGCCTCCCGGATGGCGACAACCTCGTGCTGATCGCATCCAAGGGCGGAACCGACCGGCACCCGGCCTGGTACCACAACCTCAAGGCTCATCCCGAGACGATGGCGTGGTGGAAGGGGGAGAAGCGCCACGTCCGGGCGCGCGAGGCCGAGGGCGAGGAGCGCGAGCGCCTCTGGCGGATGATGGCCGATGCCTATCCCGAGTACGACAACTACCAGCGGCGAACGGACCGCCAGATCCCGGTGGTCGTGCTCGAGTCCTCCTGACCCAGGCGGTCAGCCGCGAACCCGAAGCATCTCATCGAGATGCTCGAGCAGGTAGTCCACGATCCGCCCCTCGAAATGGGACCCGCGCCCATCGCGCAGGATCTCCACGGCCCTGTCCAGATCCATCGCCGGCCGGTATGGGCGGTCGCTGAGCAGGGCGTCGAACACATCGGCGACGGCCACGATCCGGCCCTCGATCGGAATGTCCTCACCCGCGAGCCCGCGCGGATAGCCGCCACCGTCCCAGCGCTCGTGGTGAGTCAACGCGATGCTCGCGCCGAGGCGAAGGAGGTCACTGTCGGAGCCGGTGAGCAGTTCATTTCCGATCGTAGTGTGCTTCTCCATCTCCCTTCGCTCCTCGTCTGAGAGCGAGCCAGGTTGGAGGAGGATCTCGTCGGGGATGCCGATCTTGCCGACGTCGTGCATCGGGGCGGCGACGGAGATCAGATCGGCGAACTGCTCGTCGAGGCCGAGCCCCAATGCCAGTACGCCGCTGATGCGCGCCATTCGATTCACGTGGCCGCCGGTCTCGGTGTCGCGAATCTCGATGGCGCGGGCCAGTCGCTCGATCATCTCCCGGCGTGAGGAGCGCAGCTCGGAGATCGCTCTCTGCTGCGTCCGGACCAATTCTTCCTGCAGCTTCGCCGCTTGCTTGGAGGCGGTGATGTCGGCGGAGATGCCGCAGACGGCGTAGACGGCACCTTCGTCGTCGAGCATGGGGAACTTGCTGGTCAGGAGGGTCTTGGTCTCGCCGCGTATCGTCATCTCCTCTTCGGCGATGTAGGCCTCGCCGCTCCGCAGGACCCTGCGATCGCCTACCTGAGAGAGGTCGATGGCCTCCGGGGACATGAAGGCATTGACGGTCTGCCCGATCAGCTCCACCGGCGAGCGACCGGTGGACTCCGCAGCGATCCTGTTGATCGCGAGGAACCGGAGATCCCGGTCCTTGACGTAGATCCGAAGCGGGGCGTGGTCGATCACGGTCTGAAGCTGCTCTTGGAGCGCCCGCTCGTGCGCCTCCTGGGCGAGCTCGAGCTCGCGGCGCTTAAGCGCGTTCATCACCGTGATCAGGAATTGGCTGGCCCGATAGGGCTTGACGACGTATCCGTGGGCGCCCATCTCGAAGGCGCGCTGCGCCATCCCAAGATCGTCCTGACCGGTCAGGAACAACAGGGAGGTATGGGGCCGCCGGTCGATGATCTCGGCCGCGAGGTTCCAGCCTGAGTCATCCGGCAGCCTGAGATCGCAGACGACCAGCTCATAGGCGCTTTCGTCAAGCTTGGCGCGGGCAGTGGCGGCATCATCGGCGCGGTCGCACCGGTAGAACTCTGAAAGGGTCTTGAGTACCGCCGCCTGCATCGCGGGGTGGTCCTCGATGACCAGGATTCGGGCGCCTTGCTTTCGGGTCACGCCTCCGCCAGAGCCGAACTCATCCCAGCCTAACGACCTCGTGAAGGTTTGGCCAGGCGCAACTACGAACGTATGTGATAGCGTACAACCGTATGGCAAGCGCTCCCAAAACCAAGTCCAAGCCGGACCCACCGCTGGCGATGGACGGAGCCGTTGGGACTCGGGTCAAGAGCCTCCGTGAGGCGATGGACCTCTCGCTGCGCGACCTGTCGGAGCGGAGTGGCGTCAGCGCCCCGATGCTCTCCCAGGTCGAGCGCGGCGACACCAGCCCGACGCTGGTGGTGGCGCAGAAGATCGCGGCCGGCCTGGACCTGACCCTCTCGCAGCTGCTCCGCCTGGACGAGGACCGCCACGTCGTGGTGGTGCCCGCCAAGGAGCGGCGGACACGGCGGCGGCGCGGCCACGTCGTCGAGGAGCTCACGCCGCCTCTGCCCGGGCAGCGCGCCGACGTCTCAGAGCACTCCCTGGCGCCTGGCGCCGCCACGGGCGCCCCCGACGATCCGCCCGTGCACGAGCCTGGCAGCCGCGAGACGGCCGTCGTGCTGGACGGGACCCTCGAGCTCTTCATCGACGGCCGGCGCCACGAGCTTCGCGAGGGAGACACCGTCACGTTCGACGCCGACCTGCCGCATCATTTCGAGAACAATTCCTCGTCCGAGGCCCGGCTGATCGCCGTGGTTGCCGCAGGGCTGAGGCGGGGATAGGAGGACCCATGGCCAAGAACCTGTTCGAGAACATCTGGGAAGCCCACGAGGTCGACGATGACCTGATCTACATCGATCTACACCTCGTGCACGAGGTGACCTCACCGCAGGCCTTCGACGGGCTCCGCCTCGCCGAGCGCGGCGTGCGCCGCCCCGACAAGACCCTGGCCACCGCCGATCACAACGTGCCGACCGACGGGACGCCCGCGGCCCGCCTCATCGCGGACGAGCTGTCCCGAAAGCAGGTGGAGGCCTTGGAGGCCAACTGCGAGGAGTTCGGGATCCCGCTCTACTCGCTGGGCTCGGATCGCCGCGGAATCGTGCACGTGATCGGCCCCGAGCTGGGGGTCACCCAGCCGGGCATGACGATCGTCTGCGGCGACTCCCACACATCAACTCACGGGGCCTTCGGCGCCCTGGCGTTCGGCATTGGGACGTCCGAGGTCGAGCACGTGCTCGCCACCCAGTGCCTGGTACAGCGCCGGCCGAAGTCGATGCGGATCAGCTACTCGGGCGAGCTGAGCTTCGGCGTCACCGCCAAGGACCTGATCCTGGCGACGATCGGACGGCTCGGGGTCGGCGGTATGCAGGGCTACGCCGTCGAGTACGCGGGTGACGCGATCCGCGCCCTTTCGATGGAGAACCGGATGACGATCTGCAACATGACCATCGAGGGCGGCGGCCGCGCCGGCATGGTCGCTCCGGACGAGACCACCTTCTCCTACATCAAGGGCCGTCCCGGAGCCCCGGAGGACTTCGAGGCGGCGGTCGAGCGCTGGCGGCAGCTGCCGACCGAGGAAGGCGCGAGCTTCGACAGCGAGATCGAGATCGACGCCGTGGCGCTCTCCCCGATGGTGACGTGGGGGACGACGCCCGGAATGGTCGTCCAGGTGACCGACCAGGTCCCGGACCCGGCGAAGATGGACTCGCCGGCCGATCGCGAGGGTGCGGAGCGCGCCCTGGCCTACATGGACCTGCAGCCCGGCACGCCGATGACCGAGATCGCGCTGGATCGGATCTTCATCGGGTCCTGCACCAACTCGCGAATCGGCGACCTTCGCGAGGCCGCATCCATCGTCGACGGGAGAAAGATCGCCTCGAGCCTGCGCGGCATGGTCGTGCCGGGCTCGCAGCAGGTGAAGGCCGAGGCGGAGGCCGAGGGCCTCGACGACGTCTTTCGCTCAGCCGGCTTCGAGTGGCGCGAATCGGGCTGCTCTGCCTGCCTTGGGATGAACCCGGACATCCTCCAGCCGGGCGAGCGCTGCGCCTCGACCTCCAACCGGAACTTCGAGGGCCGTCAGGGCGCCGGAGGGCGAACCCACCTGGTCAGCCCGAAGATGGCCGCCGCCGCCGCCGTCGAGGGGACCTTCGTCGACATCAGGGAATGGAGCTGACATGGACGCGATCGACGTCATCGAGGGCCACGTCGCGGTGTTGGACCGCAACGACGTGGACACCGACCAGATCATGCCCAAGCAGTTCCTGAAGAGGGTCGAAAAGACCGGCTACGGCGAGTTTCTCTTCTACGACTGGTTCCGCTCGGGGGAGATCGAGCTCGAGCCGCATCCGATTCTGGTCGCGGGCCGGAACTTCGGCTCGGGCTCCTCGCGCGAGCACGCGGTCTGGGGCCTCAAGGACTACGGCTTCGACGCCGTGATCGCGCCCTCGTTCTCGGACATCTTCTATTCGAACTGCACGAAGAACGGGCTGCTGCCCGTGATCCTCGACGAGGAGCACTGCAAGGCGGTGGCCGCGGCCGGCGAGGCGCGGATCGACCTAGACGACCAGACGGTCAACTGCGCCGGGGGCGTCTTCCAGTTCGAGATCGACGAGGACATCAAGCACCGGCTCTCCAACGGCCTCGACGACGTCGCGATGACGTTCGAGCGAGGCGAGACAATCGACCGCTTCGAGCAGGCCGGCAAGGCCGACGCGGGCCCGGTGACGACCTCGCTGTGAGCGCCAACTCGATGAACACCGGCCCCCGGGAGTGGGACGCTCAGACCTACGACAAGGTCTCCGATCCCCAGTTCAACTGGGGCGTGGAGGTGCTGAAACGCCTGGAGCTGAACGGCGACGAGAGCGTGATGGACGCGGGCTGCGGGTCCGGACGTGTGACCGCGAAGCTGCTGGAGAAGCTGCCCAACGGACACGTCCTCAGTGTGGACGCCTCCGAGTCCATGATCGAGAAGGCCCGCGAGGCGCTTGGTGACCGTGCGGACTACCTGGTCACAGACCTTTCACAGCTCGAGATCCCGGAGCCGGTTGACGTGATCTTCTCGACCGCGACCTTTCACTGGGTGCCGGACCACGACGTGCTCTTCTCGCGACTGCATGACGCGCTCAGGCCGGGAGGCCGACTGGTCGCGCAGTGTGGGGGCCAGGGCAACGTGGCGAAGCACGCCCAGGCGATCGTCTCCGTGGCGAGCAGGCCGGAGTTCGCCGACCACTTTCAGGACATGTCGATCATTTGGAACTTCGCGTCGCCCGGCGAGACCGAGGAGCGGCTGCAGAACGCCGGCTTCGAGGGCGTCTCCTGCTGGCTCGAGGACAAGCCGGTTCAGCCCCAGCACCCGTACGACTTCACCACCACGGTGACGTTGGGCCCGCATCTCTCCCGCCTTCCGGAGAAGAAGCGCAGGGCGTTCGCGGAGGCCGTGCTGGAGGTGGAGGACGACCCGCTCGTCCTCAACTATGTCCGCCTCAACATGGACGCCCGTCGTGCCTAGCATCGTCCTGCTGCCGGGCGACGGGATCGGCCCGGAGATCGGCGCCGCAGCCAGGACGGTCCTGGCCAAGCTCGGGGACTTCGAGATCACCGAGCACCTGATCGGGGGCGCCTCGATCGACGAGCACGGAACTGCTCTGACCGACGAGGTCCTCGAAGCGTGCAGGCAGTCGGATGCCGTGCTGCTCTGCGCCGTCGGCGGACCCAAGTGGGACACGACCGATCCCGACAAGCCCCGCCCGGAACAGGGGCTGCTCGGATTGAGGAAGGGCCTCGGCCTCTTCGCCAACCTGCGGCCGGTGAGGCTGAGCGAGGCCCTGCTCGAGGCCAGTCCGCTCCGCCGCGAGCGGATCGAGGGGACCGACCTCCTGGTTGTCCGCGAGCTCACCGGGGGCATCTACTTCGGCGATTCGGGCCGCGACGGCGACCGGGCCCACGACGACTGCGCGTACACGGTGGAGGAGATCGAGCGGATCGCGCGGGTCGCCTTCGAGGCCGCCGGCGAGCGCAGCGGCCGCCTCACCTCGGTCGACAAGGCGAACGTGATGGAGACCTCTCGCCTCTGGCGCGAGACGGTCACCAAGCTCGCCCCCGATTACGGCGAGATCGAGCTCGACCACCTGCTGGTCGACAACGCGGCGATGCAGCTCGTCTCGAACCCGACCGGGTTCGACGTGATCGTCACGGAGAACCTCTTCGGCGACATCCTCAGCGACGAGGCCGCGATGCTCACCGGCTCGCTGGGGATGTTGCCCTCCGCCAGCCTTGGCGACGGCGGCCCCGGCCTCTACGAGCCCGTGCACGGTTCCGCGCCGGACATCGCCGGAACGGGCAAGGCAAACCCTCTGGCGACGCTGCTCTCGGTCGCGATGATGCTCAAGTACGGGCTCGGCATGCACGAGGACGCGACGAGGCTCGATGCAGCCGTCGACTCGGTTCTCGGGCAGGGACTCCGGACGCCGGATCTCGGCGGCGAAAACACGACCGAAGAGATGACAGAAGCCGTTCTCGCCGCGCTCTAGATCGTTCATACTGACCGACTCGTGGAGAAGGCTGAGCTCATCTGGAAAAACGGCGAGTTCGTCCCCTGGGACGAGGCGAACGTGCACGTCCTCACGCACGGGCTGCACTACGGAACGGGCGTGTTCGAGGGGATCCGCTGCTACGACACCGAGATCGGCCCGGCGATCTTCCGCCACCAGGACCACCTGGACCGGCTCGCCCAATCAGCCGAGCTCTACTACCTGCCGCTCAATCACGATCTCGAGGAGATCCGCGAGGCGACCAAGGAGCTGATCCGCCGTAACGGGCTGCGCAGCTGCTACATCCGGCCGCTCGCATTCCGCGGCTATGGCGAGATGGGGCTCTACGCGCACAGCGCGCCGGTCGACGTGATCGTCGCCGTCTGGCCGTGGGGCGCCTACCTCGGGGAGGAGGGCAAGCAGAAGGGAATTCGCGCCAAGGTCTCGTCCTGGCGCCGCATCTCGCCCGCGGGGCTCATCCCGCACGCCAAGGCCTCCGGCCAGTACCTCAACTCGATCCTCGCCAAGACCGAGAGCGCCAACGCCGGCTACGACGAGGCGATCCTGCTCGACGAGCGCGGCTTCGTCTGCGAGGGCTCCGGCGAGAACATCTACCTCGTTCGCGAGGGTGAGATCGTCACCCCCGGCCACACCTCATCGATCCTCGACGGGATCAACCGCAAGTCGGTGATCCAGCTCGCTCGCGACCTCGGCTACACGGTGGTCGAGCGCGACGTCGCGCGCGCCGAGCTGTACATGGCCGAGGAGGTCTTCCTCACCGGAACGGCCGCGGAGCTGGTCCCCGTGGTGGAGATCGACAACCACAAGATCGGCGAACCGGGCGAGATCACCCGCGTCATACAGAGCAAGTTCGACGACGCGCTCAACGGGCGACTCGAGGAGTACCGCGAGTGGCTCGATCCGGTGGGCGAGCCCACCGGCACCCCGCCGCGTGAGCCGACTCCTGCAGAGGTCGATGCCGAGGAGGTCGGGGAACCGGCCTCCCGTACACTGGGCTCCTGATGCTGCACCGCTTCACAGGGCGAATTACGCGGGCCGCGACCGCTTAGCGGTCCCGGTCCGCACGACCCCGTTCAGGGGTTCCACATTCACCCTCGAAGAAAGGCATCAATGCGACAGGTACTCCTCTACGACACGACTCTCAGGGACGGCATGCAGGGCCAGGGCATGTCCCTCTCCGCGCAGGAGAAGACGCGGGTGGTCCGCAAGCTCGACGAGCTCGGCGTCGACTTCATCGAGGCGGGCTTCCCCGGATCCAACCCGAAGGAGCTCGAGCTCTTCGAGATGCTGGCGGAGGTCCCGCTGGAGCATGCTGATGTCTGCGCCTTCGGTATGACCCGCCGTCGGGACATCCAGGCGGCCGAGGACGAGGCGCTCCAGCTCCTCGCCACCGGGTTCGCCCCCGTGGTGACGCTGGTCGGAAAGACCTGGGGGCTCCACCTCGAGAAGGTCACCAAGGTGAGCCGAGAGGAGAACCTGGCGATGATCCGCGACACCGTTGCCTATCTGACGCAGGCGGGCAAACGGGTGATCTATGACGCCGAGCATTTCTTCGACGGCTACCGCGACGACGCCGGCTACGCGCTCGAATGCCTGAAGGCCGCCGCGGATGCCGGGGCGGAGAACGTCACCATCTGCGACACCAACGGCTCGAGCCTGCCCTTCCAGATCGCGGAGGCAACCGGGGCGATGGTGGACGCACTCGACGTGTCCGTCGGGATCCACACCCACAACGACCTCGAGTGCGCCGTGGCGAACTCCCTCGCCGCCGTGGAGGAGGGCGCGAACCTGGTCCAGGGCACGATCAACGGCATCGGCGAGCGCACCGGCAACGCCAACCTCACCTCGATCCTGCCCGACCTGCAGCTCAAGCTCGGATACGAGTGCGTCTCGGACGAGCAGCTCGCTCGGCTCACCGGGATCGCCCACTTCATCGACGAGCTGCTCAACATCACCCCGGATCCCGACCAGCCCTTCGTCGGCCGCAACGCCTTCGCTCACAAGGGCGGCATGCACGTGGCCGGCGTCAGCGCCGATGCCCGCACCTTCGAGCACATGGAGCCGGCGGAGGTCGGCAACCAGCGCGAGATGGTCATCTCCGAGCTCTCGGGCAAGGGGACGGTTCTCTCGCGCGCGAATCGCGCCGGCATCCCGCTCGGCGACGAACAGGCGGCGAAGGCCCTGCGCGCCCTGAAAGAGCGCGAGCACCGCGGCTACCAGTACGAGGCAGCCGATGCCTCCTTCGAGCTGCTGCTCCGCAAGGAGACCGAGGACTACGAGCCGCTGTTCCGGCTGGAGGGCTTCCGCGTCCTCGTCGAGAAGCGCGAGGACGGCAAGGTGGTCACCGAGGCGACGATCAAGGTCTGGGTCGACGGCGAGCGTTACCTGCGCACCGCCGAAGGCAACGGGCCGGTGAACGCGCTCGACAAGGCGCTGCGCGGCGCCATCATCGACCGGCATCCGCACCTGGCCGACATCGAGCTCACCAACTACAAGGTCCGCATCCTTGACGAGCATCACGGCACCGGTGCGGTCACCCGGGTCCTCCTCGATTCATCCGACGGCGAGCGCCAATGGGGCTCGATCGGCGTCTCGGAGAACATCATCGAGGCTTCATGGGAGGCCCTTGTCGACTCCCTTGAATACGCCTTCCAGCCCCGCGACCAGAGCAGCCCACCGAGTGAACGAACCGATCCCGCTCGCACGACCTGAGCTCGGCCCCCGAGAGGAGGAGCTGCTGCTGGAGGTCGTCCGCTCCGGCTCGCTCTCGCTGGGTCCGAAGCTCGAGCAGTTCGAACACGACTTCTCCGACTGGATCGGCGGGAGCGTGTATGCCGTCGCCGTCTCCAGTGGAACGGCCGCGCTGCACCTGGGCGTCCGGGCGAAGGGGTGGTCGGACGGCGATGAAGTGGTCACCAGCCCGCTCAGCTTCGTGGCGTCGACCAACTGCCTCCTCTACGAGGGGGCCAAGCCCGTCTTCGCCGACATCGATCTGGTCACCCTGAATTTGGATCCCGAGAGGGCCGCCGAGGCGGTGGGAGAGAAGACGGCGGGAATTCTGCCGGTGCACATCTTCGGCTACCCCGCGGATCTGCCCGCCCTCGGCGCGATCGCCAAGGAGAAAGACCTCGGGATGCTCGAAGACGCCTGTCAGGCGCTCGGCGCCGTCGATCGCACAGGCGCCAGGATCGGAACCGACGGGAACCTCGCCACCTTCGCCTTCTACGCGAACAAGCAGATGACCACGGGGGAGGGGGGCATCCTTGTCACCACGGACCGCGAGGTCGCCGAGGCGGTCGGCAGCGAGCGCAACCAGGGCCGCGCGCCGGACATGGACCAGGTCGAGCACGACCGCCTCGGCTTCAACTACCGGCTCACCGACCTGCACGCGGCAATCGGCATCGCTCAGCTCGAGCGCCTCGACGAGATGCTCAACGCGCGCGAGAACGTCGCGGCGCTCTACCGCGAACGGCTCACCCAGTTGGGCGGCGAGCCTGCCGGCGAGCACGACGACCACGACATCGTCCTGCCCTGCGAGAACACCGGGGACGAGCGCCGGAGCTGGTTCGTCTTCTGCGTTCAGCTGCCGGATGGCACCGACCGCGACGGGGTGATCAAGTCGCTGGCCTCGAACGGGATCCAGTCGAAGGCGTACCTGCCCTGCATCCACCTGCTGCCGCCGTACCGCGAGCGCTTCGGCTTTTCGGGGGGCGAGTTCCCGATCGCCGAGCGAGTCGCGGAACGGTCCCTGGCGCTCCCCTTCTTCACCTCGATGACGGAATCGCAGGTCGACCGAGTCTGCACGTCGCTCGGCGAAGCCCTGGAGCAGCAGCCCTAGACTCGGCCCATGTCCCGCTTCGGCGAAGAACAGGACCCGCTTTTCCGGCGGATCAACTCCTCGATCTCGTTCGATTGGCGTCTGGCGAGTTTCGACATCGCGCAGTCGAAGGCACACGCGCGCGCCCTCGACAAGCTCGGCGTGCTCGACGACGGCGACCTGGAGCGGATCACCGAGGGCCTGGATCGGGTTGGGGGAGAGCTCGACAAGGGGGTGTTCGAGTTCCGGGAGGACGACGAGGACATTCATATGGCCATCGAACGCCGGCTGACCGAGCTGATCGGCCCGGTCGGCGGAAAGCTCCACACGGCCCGCTCCCGGAACGACCAGGTCGCGACCGACCTCTCGCTCCTGGTCCGCGCCCATTCCGCCCGCGCCATCGCTCTTCTCGAGAGCCTGATGGAGGCCCTGCTCGCCCAGTCGGAGGCCCATCGCGACTGGGCGGCGCCCGCCTACACCCACCTGCAGCGCGCGCAGCCCGTCTACCTCGGCCACCACCTGCTCGCCTACTTCTGGATGTTCCAACGCGACACGAGGCGGTTCTTCCGCACCGCCGAGGCGACCACCGAGATGCCAGCGGGCTCCGGCGCCCTCGCGGGCCTCAACTGGGACGTCGACCGCGAGGCCCTGGCGGAGGACCTCGGCTTCGAGCAGCCCTACGCGAACTCGCTCGACGCGGTCTCGAATCGCGACTTCGCCCTCGACTATCTCTCGGCGGCCGCCATCTGCGCGATGCACCTCTCGCGCCTCGGCTCGGAGATCGTGCTGTGGTCAAGTCAGGAGTTCGGGTTCTGCGAGCTTCCCGACTCGTTCGCCTCGGGCTCGAGCATCATGCCCCAGAAGAAGAACCCGGATGCGGCGGAGCTCCTGCGCGGCAAGGCGCCCCGGATCGCCGCGGACCTGGCCAGTCTGCTGGGCACGATGCACGCCCTGCCGCTCGCGTACAGCAAGGATCTTCAGGAGGACAAGGAGCCCCTCTTCGATGCGGTAGACAACCTGGAGCTCTGCCTCGCCGCGGCCACGGGGATGATGGGTGACATCACCTTCAACCGCGAGCGGCTCGCGGACGCGGCGGGGGACGAGATGCTCGCCGCCACGGACCTCGCGGACGCGCTGGTCAAAGAGGGCGTCCCTTTCCGGGAGGCCCATGGAATGGTCGCCGCCCTGGTGAAGACCGCGGTCGATTCCGGCAAGGCCCTTTCGGAGCTCTCCGATTCGGAGCTCGACGGCGTTCCCGATGGCGCCTGGCAGGCGGTCCGGCGCGCCCTCGAGTCCGGCCAGACGATCGAGTCGAAAGTCTCAATGGGAGGCACCGCGTCCGGTCCGCTGGCCAACCAGCTCGACCGGGCGCGAAAGGCTCTCCACGCCCTGCGCGAGTGAGACGCGCCTTCTTCGAACGCTCCGTGCACGAGGTCGCGCGCGATCTCATCGGCTGCGAGCTGGCGGTCGGCGAGACGGCCGGCGTGATCGTGGAGACCGAGGCCTATGAGGAGAGCGACCCCGCCTGCCATGCGTACATCGGCCGCACGGCCCGAAACGAGGTTCTTTTCGGCCCGCCGGGCCGCGCCTACGTCTATCTCTCCTACGGGATTCACTCGCTGCTCAACTTCGTAACCGAGGGGGCCGGATCCGCCTCGGCGGTCCTGATTCGCGCCCTTGAGCCCACGGAGGGCGTCGAGCTGATGCGCGAGCGGCGGGGTCAGAAGGCCATCGAGCAGCTCTGCTCGGGCCCCGGCAAGCTCAGTGAGGCCCTCGGCGTGGACCTCTCCCTCAATGGCGCGGATCTCCTGCAGCCGCCATTCGAGCTATCGGAACGCCAAGGCGGCTGGTCCGACCCCGCGATCACCGCGTCCCCACGCATCGGGATCACCAAGGCCGCGGATCTTCCCTGGCGCTACTGCGTCAAGGGGAGCAGGTTCGTATCCAAGCCCTGGCCCAACCTGGGCACGGTCAGCCGGGCGGCCTAGAGGCTAGAGCCCGGTACCGCCGGTGCCGCCGCTGGTGCCGCCGGTGGACCCGCCACCGGCTCCACCGCCACCGCCGCCGCCACCAGCTGCGGGCGCGCTCGTGTTGCCGCCACCGCCGCCCCCACCGCCGGAGGACGAGCTGGACGATGAGGAGCCGGAGGAGGAGGGGGTATACGAAGAGGATCCCGAATCGCTCGAGCTCGAGCTGTCCCTGTTCCGCGCGTCAGCCTTGTGCTGCGAGTAGATGCCCTCGATCGAGGACATGATCCGGCCCCAGATCAGGGCGGGGAAAGTGCCGCCGTCCACAGGTGCGCCGCCGTACTCGGTCTCCATCGGCGTGTTGGTGTCGGCGTGGCCGACCCAGACGCAGGTCGTGAAGTGCTCGTCGCCGCCACAGAACCAGGCGTCACCGTTGTTCTCGGTCGTGCCGGTCTTGCCCCACTCGGCGCTGTCGCCGAACTGAGCGAGCTTGCCGGTCCCCTCGAGGACATTGAGGTGGAGGATGCTCTTCAAGGTCGAGGCGACGCTGGGGGACAGGACCCTGTAGGTCTTGGTCTTGTTATCGGCCACGGTCTTGCCGTTCGGATCCGTGACCTTGTCGATCGCGACCGGCGCCAGGTCATAGGGGGTGTTGTTCGGACCCGCGGTCGAGTCCAGGTTCCCGCCGACCCGTTCGCCGCCGTGCGAGATCGTCGTATAGGCGTACGCCATCTCAAGCGGGGTGACGCCCGGATCTATCGCGCCGAGGACCATCGACGGGTTGGTCGAGAACTTGGTCGAGATGCCCATCCGGTGCGCCGTGCGTGCGATCGCCTTGGTGCCGCCCTTGACTCCTGGGCTCCCGCCGCATCCCCGGACGCACCTGGCGTTGGAGTCGGCCAGGGCGAGCTCTGCGAAACAGGAGTTGTCCGAGTGGATGGTGCAACTCTCGAGGCTGGAGCTCCCGTAGTACTCGTCGCCGTAGTTGTGGACGGGGAAGTATTCGTTCTTCGAGTGCGGCACCTTGAAGACCTTCGGGTTCGAGGTGTACGTGGTGCTTGGTGAGATCCCCTGGGTGAGGGCGGTCGCCAACGTGTAGGGCTTGAACGAGGACCCGGGCTGGCGATGTCCGTTGGTCGCCAGGTTGAAGGGATGGTCGTGGAAGTCGTTGCCGCCGACCATCGCCTTGACCTCACCCGTGGCGTTGTCGATCACCACGACCGAGGCGGTCGGGGCCACGCCGGAGAGTGTGCCCTCCGCGATGTCCTGTGCGGTGTTCTGCATGTCCAGGTCGATGGAGCTGTGGATCTGGTAGCCACCGCCGAAAGCGCGCCCGGCGCCGTAGATATCGACCACCTGCTGGCGCAGCCAGGAGGTGAAGTAGGGGGAGAGCGAGTCGTCTTCGGGCCGTTCGATGTCCGACGGGACGGGGATCTGGGCCGCGACCCCCTGGTTGTATTCCGTCTCCGCGATGTCGCCCTGGTCGAGCATGTCCTTCAGGACCAGGTTGCGGCGGTCGGTCGCCGCCTGGGGGTTGATCCTCGGGGAGAACGCCGACGGTGAGGCGATGATCCCCGCAAGCATCGCCGCCTGAGGCGGCGTCAGGACCTTGGCGCACGGGTCCTCACCGCTGCGGCCGCAGGGGGTCCCCTCGCGAGCGAGCTCCTTGCCAAAGTAGGTTCGCGCGGCCGCCTCGATCCCATAGGCGCCTTCGCCGAAGTAGATGGTGTTGAGGTACTCGGTGAGGATCTTGTCCTTGGTCCACTGGCGTTCGAGGTGGTAGGCGAGCGCCGCCTCGCGGAACTTCTCGAACACGGTTCTCGAGCCCTGCGCCTCGAGCGCGTTCTTGACGAACTGCTCGGTGATCGTCGAGGCGCCCTGCGTCGAGCCACCGGGCGTGATGTCCGCCAGGCCCGCTCGGAACATGCCCTGGAGGTCGACCCCGTTGTGCTCGTAGAAGCGGCGGTCCTCGATCGCCACGGCGGCCTGCTTCATATACGGCGAGATCTGGTCGGAGTCGACGAGCACCCGCTGATTGTTGTTGAGCAGGGTGCCGATCTTGTTGCCCTGGTCGTCGAGGACGACCGAGTTCTTGGCCTCGGCGAACTCCTTCTTGTTCTCGAGCTGCGGCAGGTCCTGCGAAATGGCCATCATCATCCCGAAGAAGGTCGAGACGATCGCGAGCATGCCGAGACCGGCCAGGATGATCAGGAGGCGGAGCTTCTTGATCCGGCCGGGTTTCGGCTTACGCGGCCGGCGGGCGCTGATCCTGCGGGGAAGTCGTGGGGGAGGGGGCTTGCCGTCGTCGCCGGCGGCCGCCGGGCGAGGCTGAGGGATGCTCGAGGGGACCCTCTCGCGGAGCGCCTGAACGCGGTCGCGGCTATCGGCGATGCGCTCCCCACCGACCCGGCGGAGGCTCTGCACGCCACCGGCGAGCGCGTTTCGGATCGCCGAGCTCCTGCGCGCGACGCCGCTCTTCTGTGGCTGCTGCTCCAAAACCGATTCGAAGTCGACATCCGGTGAGTCCTGACTCTCGTCGCCGTCCTCTTGGCTTGCCCGCTCGGCGTCGAGGTCGAGGATCGGGCTCGGCCGGCGGGAGGCACGGCGACGCGCCTCCTTGGCGAAGTTGCGTGCCTCCCCGGGAGTGGGGGGACCCGCGGGTCCGTCGTCGGCCTCGCGCAGGGGAGACCGGGAGCCCGGTATGAAGTCGTCGTCGCCGATGCTGAGCCAGTCGCCGTCCTTTGCCTCGGGCGAGGTGGGCGGCGGTGCGGCGCGGCGGGAGCCGCTGCCCCCGCCATTGCCGTTCCCGCCTCCGTTCCGGCGCCGGCGGGGCTGGTCGTTGGCGCCGTTTGCACCGTCGTCGCCGTTGCCCTCGCTGTATTCGAGTTCGGGCAACTCACGGCCGTTGCCGTTCCCTGGGGCTTCCTTGTCCGGCTCGCGATTCTCTGTCCGCGATGCCGATCGGCCCCGGTCTACGTCGAAATCGAAATCGAAGTCGTCTGTCATGTCGCGTGAGGCGACGCCAAGAACGTGGTCCGCGCCCGGATCCTGCTTTGCCTGTACATGAATCTAGGGCCGCGCACGGACCTACGCGCCCGGCCAGGCGGAACGGGGCAGTCTAGCATTGGCCTCGTGGCGGAATTCCGGGTCAGAACGGGCGGGACAGGCGTCTCCAAGCATGGCTGACCTGGAGGTCCTCCTGCGGGGAGCCGAGGAGGCCCTGCCCGAGGGAGCGCTCAAGAAGCAGCTCGCCGGGGGCGAGCCGCTCAGGGTCAAGCTGGGCATCGATCCCACCGCCCCGGACATCCACCTCGGCCATGTCGTGGTCCTCACCAAGCTGGCCCAATTCCAGCAGCAGGGACACAAGGTGGTCTTAATCATCGGTGACTTCACGGCCCGCGTGGGCGATCCGAGCGGCCGCGACTCGCAGCGCCCGATCCTGACTCCCGAGGAGATCGACGCAAACGCGAGGACCTTCCAGGATCAGGCCTTCAAGGTGCTCGATCGCGACGCGACCGAGGTCCGCTTCAACAGTGAGTGGCTGGACATGCCGGCGCAGGAGCTCTTCCGGTTGATGGCCAAGGTGACCGTGGCGCGCCTGCTGGAGCGGGAGGACTTCACCAAGCGCATGAAGGCCGATCAGCCGATCTCCTCCCTCGAGCTGCTCTATCCGATCCTTCAGGGCTACGACTCGGTGGCCATTCGCTCGGACGTGGAGCTCGGCGGCACTGATCAGAAGTTCAACCTCCTCTTCGCCCGCGACATCCAGCGCGCCTACGACGTGCCCGAGCAGTCGATCGTGACGCTGCCGATCCTGCCGGGCATAGATGGCGTCAGGCGGATGAGCAAGTCGCTCGGCAACTACGTCGGCGTGACCGACCCGCCCGAGGAGATGTTCGGGAAGCTGATGCGGATCCCCGACGACGTGATGGGCACCTACTACGAGCTTCTCCTCGGCGAGCCGCTGCCCGGCGAGGAGCCGATGGTCGCGAAGCGAGCGCTCGCCAGGCGAATCGTCGAGCGCTTTCACGATGCGGTAGCGGCCGAGGCCTCGGAGGAGCGCTTCGACACCGTCCACCGGGATCACGGCATCCCGGATGACGTTCCGGAGTTGCCGCTCGCCCGAGGCCGACGGCCTTCAGGGCAATGGGGGGGGGTCCACCTCCCGGGCCCTCATCGCCGGCGTCTTCGGCATGTCGAGCAGCGAGGCCCGCCGGCTGATCTCGCAGGGCGGCGTCAAGCTCGACGGGGAGAGTCTTCCGCCCGATAGCCTCGACCTGCCGGCGGGCGAACTGGGCGGCCGGGTGCTCCAGGTCGGGAAGCGCCGCTTCGTCCGGCTGACCTCTTGAACATGGCGCCGCCATCGGGCTATACTCCCCGGTCGCTCTTGCTTCGGACTACGAAAGAGCCGCCTCGTAACGAGGAGCCTTGACCGGCCGCCCCGCGGCCGTTCTTTTCGGGCCCCTCGGCGAGGGGCCTTTTTTGTGGCCTGAGCGAGACCGGGTTGGAGGCGACGAGACCCGTCGCGCCCGCCGAGTGGTCTTTGAAAACTGAGCAGCGCGTGATGAGGGACATTCGTCCCTTATTACTCGAGCCCGACCCACGCCCATCATGCACCGGGCGTGGGTTGATGAATTACTCCGTCATGTCTGGTCACCGCCCTGTGTACGCGGTGGCAGAAGTCAGCTACATGACAGCTCTCTTGTGACTGACGATCAGTC
>CAWFXE010000006.1:0-841232 GCA_963819715.1 uncultured Solirubrobacterales bacterium | reverse complement strand
CGGCCCAACGCTCACAAGAACCGCCGCGGTCCGGCAGGCGGCTGGGTAGTGAGGTTCTCCGATTCGCCCATACCCCGCCGGAAGCATTTGCTAACACAAAGGCTCTGACCAATTAGAGGCCGACGGCTTCGGCCAGCAGGGCCACCTGGGCGGGGTCGCTGCTGCCGGGGAAGAGGATGAGCTCGTCGCAGTTCCACTCCTCGTACGCCTTCATGAACGCCTTGACGCTGTCCGCGTCCTTGGGCGCACCCGCGACGATTCCCTGGACCGCCTGGTCACCCAGCCAGGCGTAGTAGTCGCCGACGTAGGCCTGCAGGTTCGCTTCGGCGTCGGGCCCGAGACAGAAGTAGCCCAGAGCCAGAGTCCGCGGCTGGCCGTCGCGGCCGGCCTTCTTCCAGGCGTCATCGAGGTTGGAGAGGTCCGCTCCGAACTGGGAGGCGCCTGAACCACCCTGGGTCCAGCCGTCGCCGTACTTGGCGGCGCGCTCGAAGGCCTTCTCTACGGATCCGCCGACCATCAGCGACGGGCCCTTGCCGGAGGGCCGGGGCCCGACCTTGGACTCGAGCTCGCCGTCGCCGTTCCAGATCGCGCGAATCTTGGCCAGGGCATCGTCGAGCCACTTGCCGCGCCCGGACATGTCGAAGCCGCTGATCGCGTAGTCATCCTCGCGCCCGCCGATCGCGATACCGAGTACCGCCCGGTCCCCGCCCGCGAGGGCATCGAGCGAGAGGAACTGCTTGGCGATCATCGCGGGGTTCTGGCGCAGTGGGCCGAGCAGGACGTCGGTGACGAGGCGGATGCGCTCGGTGACGGCCGCCGCGGCGGACAGCGCGACCACGGGCTCGTAGTTCGGGAAGACGATGCGGTCGATCGTTCCGAGGGAGGAGAAGCCGGCGTCCTCGGCGGCCCGCGCCCAGTCGGTGAGCTGGTCGCCGGTGGTTCCCGGCACTGTGTTCGGCAGTCCGATTCCGAGCTCCATGGGTTCCTTTCGTCGACCTACAGTGGGTTGGTGGCTCCCGGGGAACCTACCGAGCTTGTTGCGTGGGCAAACGAATTGCTGGAGTCCGAGCGGGTCGGCCGGCTGGGATTTCTGGACGACGAGGGGGCCCCGCGAGTGCTGCCGGTGACCTTTGCGGTGGCGGAAGGCCTCATCTGGAGCGCGATCGACGACAAGCCGAAGCGAGCTGCCGAGCCGGCGCGGCTGCGATTCCTGCGGCGGGATCCGCGGGCAGCGCTGACTGTTGATCGCTACTCGGACGACTGGGACGAGCTGGCGTGGGTGCAGGTGCTGGGATCTGTGCGGATTCTCGACGCCTCAGAAGGCGCGGCTGGGCTGGCGGCCCTCAGGGGGAAATACGAGCAGTACCGGGAGCAGACCCCGCCGGGTCCGCTGCTTGCTCTGGAGCCGGAGCGGTATCTGTGGTGGCGAGCTGCGGATCCGGAGGGCCTAGACGGGCGTGGCGGCGACCGTGACGGGTGATCAGGATCTCGTCGCCGGCGACGGCTCGCTCCATCCAGTAACCGAACTTCTCGCGAAACTCGTGCGCGCAGACGACAGTTTCGTCAACGGCTGAGGGAGTGGAGCTGAGGGGGCTCGAACCCCTGACCTCCGCCATGCCATGGCGGCGCTCTCCCAACTGAGCTACAGCCCCAGAGAGCAAATATTCTTGCGCCCAGTTTATAGCCGCCCTTTGGTTGTTCCTGGGTCGCCGTAGCCGGAGATGCACCGCGGATCGATCCACGAAGAGCTCCGCCGCAAGCAGGTAACAGGACCCCAGTTCCCCGCAGTAGGCCGCCACATAGTCGATCTCTTCGGATGTGTAGCTAGTTCGGACCTGTTCTCCACGGCTGGTGTACCAGCATGAGGTGAGGTGGATGCGAACGGTGTCGTTGACCACCGTCGCCCATTTGCATTGGACGCGGACGACTCGACTGCCCAGATCGAACGCGAGGTCATAGCGGTTGTGTTCGGCGATTGGCTTGAGGACGTCGATGCCGAGCTTCGTCGCCTCGAACGCGATCGCCGCCTCCGCGATGTTGCCCTTGTCATTGGAAGTGAGCACCTGCCGATACTCGCGCGGCCAGTTTGCCGCGGGGCGCGCGAAAGGTGACGGGTGTGTGACGCGGGCGAGTCTTGAGGCCTACGCCGCGCGGTTTTGCTCGGCGCTGTCCTCGTCCACGTCGAGGACCACGCCGTTGCGGCGGGTGTCTCGCACCACGAAGTCGAAGGGCGCCTTCTCCTCCAGCGCCCGCAGCAGGTCGATCGGGTTCTCCAGGTTCATCGAGACCCAGGCCCGGCCGCCCGAGAACCGCTTCACCTTGATCTCCGACGCGCCGTCGATTCCCGCGGCCGCGTCCTCGAATCCCGTCAGCTGTGCGAAGTCGCTGAGCGGGCCCACCTCGATCTCGACCTGACCCGAGTACACGCCGGCCCGCGCCGGCTCGGTCCCCACCGCCGGGCGGTCCTCCTCGATGCCCAGCCGCTCCTTCGCCATGTCGGCCAGCTCCGAGACCCGCGCGCCCAGCTCGTCCCTCAACCCGGACAGCTCGCTCACCCGGTCCGCCATCTGCACGGCATCCTCGAGCGCCTTCATCCGGATTCTCGTCGCCTGGCGGCGCGCCTGCCCGTAGATCTCCTCGATCCCCTTCGTGACCGTCGCGGCAACCGGCCGCTCCAGCGCATCCTGCAGCCGCTTCTCGCGCTCCACAACCCTCTCCGCCAACCGCTGCGCCTCCCGCTCTAGACGGGTAAGCCGGGCGTCACGCGCCTCGATTGCGGCATCGACCTCCTCTGGGTCGTAGCCTCGCAAGGCGCGCCGGAAACGCTCCTTCGACACGAGCGGAAGGCTAGGAGCGGCTTCGGACGCTTAAACGGGCGACGCTAGGCGGCACCGGCGAGGTCGAGCTCCAACTCTCCGGCCTCGCCCCAGAGCTGCTCCAGGCGGTACCGCTCCCGAGGCTCAGGCGTGAACACATGCAGCACAGCGTCCAGGTAGTCCATCAGCACCCATTCGCCGTCCCGCACCCCCTCCACCCGGGCCGGAAGCCATCCGTCCCTCTTCAGCTGCTGGTAGACCTCGTCGTGAATCGCCTTGGCCTGGCGCTCGTTGCGGGCCGTGCAGATCACCAGGTAGTCCGTGTAGCCCACCAGCTCTCGCACGTCCAGTGCGACCAGATCCGTGGCCTTCTTGTCGTCGGCGATCGCGGCCAGACGGGTCGCCAGCTCCTCCGCGGTCATCTCCTTGCCGCGCGTCACCGGTAAAGCCCCCTCTCCGCGATCAGCGCCACCACCGGATCCGGAACGAGGTGTCGCAGCGGCTTTCCCTCCCGCGCTCGCTGCCTGACTGTGGTCGAGGACGCTCCGCAAAGTGGCATGTCGATTATCTCCGCCCGGTCGGATGCACCGAGCCGCTCGAGGGCCGACTCCACCGCCCCCAGCCCGACACCGGGCCGCGGGACCACGCCCAGCCTCGCCAGCTCCAATACACGCGCCGGCTCGTTCCAGCTCGCCAGCCCGGCCGCCATGTCCGCTCCCAGCAGGAAGAACAGCTCGTTCTCTGGCTCCGCCTCGGCCAGCAGCTCGAGCGTGCGGTAGCTGTACGAAACCTCGTCGCGCTCGACCTCGAGCCCCGAAGCCTCCACCCCGTCCTCGCCCTCTGAGGCGAGCATCGCCATCTCCAACCTGACCTCCGCCCCGGGATCGTCATCGATCTCCTTGTGCGGCGCCCTCCCGGTGACCATCAGCAGCACCCGATCCAGATCGAGCTGCCAGCCCGCCTCCTGGGCGAGCAGAAGATGTCCCACGTGGGGCGGGTTGAAGGCCCCGCCCAGGACCCCGATCCGAGGAACGTCCCTACTCCCTGATCTGTCCGCTGCCGTGGACGACGTACTTGGTGGTCGTCAGCTCGCGCAACCCGATCGGCCCACGCGCGTGCAGCTTCTGGGTCGAGTTGCCGATCTCCGCGCCCATCCCGAACTCGTATCCGTCGGTGAACCGCGTGGACGCATTCACGTACACGGCCGCCGAATCGACGGCATCCGTGAACTCGTCGCCGACCTCCTGCGACCGGGTGACAATCGCATCCGAATGTCCCGTCCCGTGCCGGTTGATGTGATCAATCGCTTCGCCGAGCGAATCGACGACGCCGACCGCCATCTTCAGCCCGTGGTACTCGGTGTCCCAGTCCACCTCGGTGGCCTCGCCGACCTCAACCGATCCCGCCGACTCGCGGGTCCGATCGTCACCCACGAGCTCCACCCCGGCCCCGCTCAGCTTCGCCAGCACGCCCGGGAGCAGCTCGGCCGCAACGTCCCTGTGCACGAGCAGGGTCTCCGCCGCGTTGCAGACACCCGGCCTCTGCACCTTCGCGTTGTAGGCCACCCGCTCCGCCATCTCAAGATCGGCGTCCTGGTGGACGTAGACGTGGCAATTGCCGGCGGCCGCGTACATAACGGGCACCTTCGCAACCTCCTTGAGCGCGTTCTTCAGCCCCTCGCCGCCGCGCGGAATGATGAGGTCGACCAGCCCCTCCGCGGTCGCGAGCTCGGCCAGCTGCTCATGCCCTCCGCCCGACAGCAACGAAACGGAGGCGGTTGGCAGCTCCGCTGCGGCGAGCCCGTCGGCCAGCAGTCCAGCCAGGAAAGCATTGGAGCTCTCGGCGCTGCTCGACCCCCGGAGCACCGCCGCATTGCCGCTCTTCAGGCAAAGCGCGGCGGCATCGATCGTCACGTTCGGCCGCGCCTCGTAGACGACCGCGACCACGCCGATCGGCACCCGCTTCTTCGCGACCTCGAGCCCGTTCTCCAGCGTCCAGCCCTCGACCACCTCGCCGACCGGATCCGGAAGCTCGGCGATCTCGCGAACGCCCTTGGCCATCTCGGCGACCCGCGCCTCGGTGAGCGTGAGGCGGTCGAGCAGGGCCTCGTTGAGCCCCTCCTCCCGGCCGGCATCCACGTCCGCCCGGTTGGCCTCGAGAAGCCCGCTCACGCCCGCGTCGATCCGGTCCGCCAGGTCCCTCAGGCAGGCGTCCTTCTCGTCCCGGCTCGCGCGGGCGAGCTGGTGCGAGGCCTGCTTCGCCTCGCGACAAACCTCAGCAACCGGTTTGGTCGCGGTAGCCATCCAGGTAAGAGTAACCGTGAGCGATAGCGTGGAAGACGTGACCGCGAAGCGTGGGCTGTTCCTCCCCCCGTTCGATGAGCTAGTCCAGCCGGGGACCCTGGTCCAGCTCGCAAGCCGAGCGGAAGAAGCCGGCTGGGACGGATTCTTCCTCTGGGACCACATCGTCTACCGCCCGCCGACCGAGGCGGTGGCGGACCCTTGGATCGCGCTGGCGGCCATCGCCTGCGCCACGGAGAGCATCCGCATCGGCCCGCTGGTCACGCCCCTGGCCAGACGCCGGGTGCAGAAGGTGGCGCGGGAGACAGTCACCCTGGATCACCTCAGCGGCGGCCGCCTCACCTTCGGAGTGGGACTCGGCGGCGACATCAACGGCGAGTTCGAGCTCTTCGGGGATCCGGCGGACCCCCGGGAGCGGGCGCGGATCCTGGACCAGGGTCTTGACCGGCTGAGCGAATACTGGGGCGGAGAGTTCAAGCCCGTGCCGGTGCAGCAACCGCGAATCCCTGTGTGGGTCGCGGGTCGCTGGCCGAGCCGGCGGCCCCTGAGGCGCGCCGCCGAGTGGGACGGCTTTTTCCCGATCGACCTCACAGAACCGGCGGACCTGAGCGAGTTCGCCAAGGAAATCGAGGAGCTGCGATCCGGCAGCGAGGACCCGTACGACCTCGTCGCGGAGACTCAGCCCGGCGGCGACCCGGCCCCCTGGCATGCGGCCGGCGCCACCTGGGTCCTGACCGGCTTCGACGTCCGGCCAGGCTGGCCGAGGTCAGCGACACCATCGAGGCGAGACCGAACTAGGCCTGAATACCTACGTCTGCAAGCTTTCGCGTGACCGTTACCGCCGATTCAGTGGTGCGAAACGGCTCCTCGGGCGGGTGGCGCGGCGAGGAAAACGCATCCGAGGACACGCCTGTACCACAGGATGCGTTTTCCTCGGCGCGACAGGACCCGCCCGCCGGAAACGGTTCGAACTAGGTCTGAATCGCCTTGACCTCGAGGAACTCCTCGAGGCCGAACCGCCCGTACTCCCGCCCGTGCCCGGACTGCTTGTAGCCGCCGAACGGCGCGATCGGGTTGAAGGTTGCGCCGTTGATCTGCACCTGGCCCGTGCGCATCCGCCGGGCGAACGCCTTCGCCCGCTCCGGATCGGCGGACCAGACCCCGCCATCGAGCCCGTAGATCGTGCCGTTCGCGATCTCGGCGGCCTCGTCCTCGGAGTCGTAGGGAATGATCGACAGCACCGGGCCGAAGATCTCCTCCTGGGCGATCGTCATGTCGGGCTTCACCTCGGAGAAGACGGTCGGGCGGACGAAGTAGCCCGTCTCGAGCCCCTCCGGCGGCTCAACCCCACCGGTGACCAGCTTCGCTCCCTCCTCTTCACCCTTCTGGATGAAGCCGCGAACGCGCTCCTGCTGGGCCTCGGACACGAGCGGCCCGAGGCGCGTGCTGCCCTCGAAGGGATCGCCGGGAGTCGCCTTCTCGGCAGCCGCCGCGGCAATCCCCTCGGCTTCTTGCAGCTTCTCGCGCGGCACCAGCATCCTGGTGTGCGCGCTGCAGGTCTGACCGGAGTTGAGGTAGCAGTTGGCGACCCCGTACCCGACGGCGGTCGGCAGATCCGCATCGTCGAGGATCACGTTCGCCGACTTTCCTCCGAGCTCGAGCGCGACCCGCTTCACGGTTCCAGACGCCACCTCGCTGACGCGGCGCCCGGCCCGGGTCGACCCCGTGAACGAGACCATGTCGACGCCGTCGTGGGCGGCGATCGCCTCTCCGACGACGGGGCCCAAGCCGGTGACCAGGTTGAAGACCCCGGCCGGCAGGTCGAGCGAGTCGATGATGTCGGCCAGGATGAAGGAACTCAGCGGAGTCACCTCGCTCGGCTTCACAACCACGGAGCAGCCGGCGGTCAGAGCCGGGCCGACCTTGGCGCAGATCTGGTGCAGCGGGTAGTTCCAAGGCGTGATGCAGCCGACCACCCCGATCGGCTCACGGACGATCAGCGAGTTCCCGATCTGCTCCTCCCACGCAACCTCGGAGGCGACCTGTGACATCGACCCGAAGTCCATGGCGGGAAGGCCGGCTTGGATCGTCCGCGCCAGGGCGAGCGGCATGCCGACCTCGGCGGAGATCAGCGCGGCGATCTCGTCACCACGCTCGGCGAGAGCGGCGCTGATCGCCATGCACGCCTCGACCCGGGACTCGACCGGGACCTGCCGCCAGGCCTCGAAGCCGGCGCGAGCCGCCTCGACCGCGCGGTCGATGTCTTCGGGGGTGCCCTCGGGGATCCGGCCGATCACCTGCTCCGTCGTCGAATCGATCACGTCGATCGTGTCGCTGCCGGTGGGCTCCACCCACTCGCCGCCGATGTAGAGGCGGTCGCGGGCGATCTCCTCCGTCGGGTGACCAGCCTGTGCGGGTGCAGCTGTCTCAGTGGCCAAGACGATCCTCCTGTGTTCGAAGTTTCTTTAGGCGGGCGCGGCTTCGGCGGCGGGGGACTCGGGCGCCTTGGCGCCCGCATCGTCCGCGATCGCCTCCGCCGTCCGGTGTGCCAGCGACATGATCGAGACCATCGGGTTGGTCCCCGACGAAGTCGGGAAGGCGCTGCCGTCGCCGATCCAGACGCCCTTGGTGTCGTGCAGCTCACCAAATGGACCGGCGACGGAGCTCTGCGGGTCGGACCCCATCCGGCAGGTGCCCATCTGATGGGCGCTGAAGAGCTTGTAGCCGCCGGCCCGGAACGGAATTCGCTTGACGCCGGCGATGAACGCTTCGAGGTCGTCGCCGCGGCGCCAGGTCGGCGCTCCCTCGGCAAGCGGCCCGATCTGGTGGGCGCCCGCGGCCTCGTGGAGGCGGATCTGCACCTCGATCCCCTTCTTCAGGTTCTCCAGGTCGAGGGAGTCGGTGACCGAGTAGAGCGGCACGGCTTCTCCGTTCACGTCGACGCCCACCGATCCCGCACCGCGGTCACGCGTGAGCGAGATGAAGGTGCCCGTGAACCGGAACTCCTCCATCCGCTGCTTGTGGTCCTGACCCGAGATCCAGGGCGTGGCCGAGCCGATCAGGCCGGGGGCGTATTGCGCGGTCTCGATCAGGAAGCCATAGCCCTCGCCCGTGTCGGCGAACTCGTTGCAGAGCCCGGCTTGGGGCGGCCCCCACCAGGCCTCCTGGTCGGTTCCGTAAGCGCCCCCGACGACGCTTGACGGATGAAGCCTGAGGTTCTGGCCGACGGCGGGGCCGCCGATGCTCGAGCGAAACAAAAGTGCCGGCGACTCGAGAGAGCCGCAGGCCACGACCACGCAGGGGGCCTTCACCGTCACCTGGGCGCCCCGGCCGTCCGGCGTCTCCCAGACCGCCTCGACTCCGCTCGCCCGGCCGTCCTCGGTCAGCACCTTGCTGGCGCGGGTGAAGGTCAGGAAGCGCGCGCCATGCTCCTGCGCATCGGCGAGCCAGGTGCGATCCGCGCTGCGCTTGCTGCCCGACTGGTCGCCAAATCCGAGGTACCCGGCCGACTCGGGCGCATAACTGCCGTGGTCGGTGTTGCGAATGATCGTCTCGAAGCTCCAGCCGAGCGCCTCGGTCCCCTCGCGGAGCCGCTGCTGCGTACCGTTGAGGTCGCTGCAGCCGTCGTTGGCGCTGATCCGGCCCATGACCGCATCGAGGTGACGATCGAAGTCATCGGAGTCGAGTCCCTCCAGCCCGTGCCCGGCCCACTGGTCGCGGACCCAGGGTCTGGTGGGCAGGCAGTTGGTCCAATTGATGGTCGTTCCGCCGCCGAGAGTCGTCCCAGCGACCAGGCTGACGTTGCCGTCGGCCGTCGGATTCGGCCCGCCGCGCCAGAACATCTGCCGGTAGGCCGGGATCTCGAGCTGGGTGAAGTCCGATTCGTTGTAGTAGCCCGCCGCCTCCAGCACGACGACGTTGAGGCCCCGCGCAGCTAGCACGGCCGCGCACACCGCACCGCCAGAGCCCGAGCCGACGATGCAGACGTCCGCCTCGAGGGTTTCCTCGGCGCCGGCTGGCTCGTGAATGCGCAGCCGCTTCTCGACCTGGGGCGGCGCGGAGGCCGGTCCCGGGTAGTGAAGGGTCGCCCAGTTCGGGTTTTGTCCAGTCCGGGGGTCCGGCGCCCCGTAATGCAGAAACAAGGTCATGTTGATCAGAGCGGCGACTCCGGCGGCTGCCCGCGGGTCGGAGAGCGCGGTGTTGCGAAGGATCTGCTCGCGCGACTCCTGAGAGGGCGCCCGCGTGATCCCCTGTCCACCGATCGCGTCGATCAGCTGCAACAACCCACCCTGCAGCTCGGGGTCCGGGATCTCCGAGATCAGCTGGGCGGCGCCGATGTCGATGCCGATGTCGCTCGCCTTGCGGCCCCAGTGGCCA
The DNA here is from genome assembly GCA_963819715.1 of uncultured Solirubrobacterales bacterium. Taxonomy (GTDB): domain Bacteria; phylum Actinomycetota; class Thermoleophilia; order Solirubrobacterales; family 70-9; genus DASUPK01. The sequence continues at coordinate 831,739 of CAWFXE010000006.1, read as the reverse complement.
GCCGGGTCGCGATCTCGTGGCAGCGCGGGGACGACCGTGTCGCAGACCGCGGTCAGGACCGCCTGCTGCGAGTCGCTGAGGACGGTGCCCGCTTCCTCTCCGGAACCCATTGCCAACGGACTCTAGTACTTCGAACTGGCTGGCTGGCCAGTCGTAAGTCGACCGCGCGCGAGGATGGCCAGGATCGTGGCCAAAGTGGCGGCAATCGCCGCGGCGGCGAACGCCGCGGACGGGCCGCCGTGTTGTGCGAGCGGCCCCGCCAGCGCATTGCCCGCCGCCGCGCCCGTTGCCAGTGAGGTGGATTGCCACCCGAACGCCTCGGCCACGGCCGACGCCGCGTGATCCTCCACCAGCAGCGCCACCGTCGTCACGATCGGGTTGATTGCGGCTCCGGCCAGCAGCAGGGGAACCACCATCAAGAGGAAGGACGGGGTCGCGACGAGCGGCCCAATCGCCACCGTGTAGACGGCGAGCAGAAGCGCCAGGCGTGCCGCGGCGGTCAGACCCCACCGCCGGGCCGCGTATGCGATCGCCCCGAGAACGCCGCCCACCGACATCACTCCGAGCAAGACCCCGCTGAGCGCTGGGGAACCGCGGTCCCCCGCAAGCGCGGGGATGCCCAGCTCGATGCATCCGAGGGCGAGGGCAAAGCAGAGATTGACCGTCAGGGCAACGCGGACGCCCGGCGAGCTCAGCGCGCTGCCATGCCTGACGAGCGGCTCCTCGTGGAGGCGCCGCGGCATCACGAAGGCGAGCACGATCGTCCCGGCGCTCGCCAGGCCGGAAACGACAAGGACGGCCGCGGCGGCCGAGGCGAAAGCCACGATCGCCGCCAAGAGCAGAGGCCCCAGCAGGACCGCAAGCTCCTGGGTGAGGGTGACCACGCTGTAAGCCGCGGTCCGGTCCTCGGCCTCCGCCATTTTTCCCCATGTGATCCGCATGGCGGCCGAAACGGGCGGCTCCCCCAGTCCGATCGGCACAGCGAAGAGCAGGACCGGCCAACTTGCGCCGCTGAGCTGAGTCCACGCCACCAGTCCCCCGAACCCAGCCAGATGAAGGACGGCGCAGGGGATCAGCACGGGCGGAGGACCGTGACGGTCGATCAGGCGGCCCTGCACGGGACGCGCTGCGCCGGTGGAGATCAGAAAGACGCCGGCGGCCGCGCCCGCGAGAGAGAGCGATCCGCCCGCCTCGCGGACGACCAGGATGATCCCCAGACCCGCCGCGGCCTGGGTGAGCTGCGCGACGAGGCCGGCCGCCCCCTGCTGGAGCGCCAGTCGGTCACGCAACAGGCCCGGCACCCAGCTAGGTGAGGACGAAGTAGTTGCGGTGCACGGCCTCCTCGGAGGCGTGCGGGAGCAGCTCGCGAACCTCGTCCGTCCGCATTCCCTTGATCCGGCGGAGCTCTTCGGCCGAGTAGTTGACGATCCCCTTGCCGATCGACTGAAAACCGTCGGAGGTGACGTCCACGGCATCGCCGGCGTCGAACTCCCCCTCGACCTCGGTGATCCCGACCGGCAGCAAACTGCTGCCGCTCTCGCGGAGGACCCTTGCCGCCCCGTCGTCCACGCGCAGGCTGCCGTGGCTCGGCTTGGCGTAGCGCAGCCAGAGCTTGAAACTCGAGGCTCGCTGTTGATGCGGAGCGAAGCGGGTCCCGGTGACCTCTCCACCCGCCGCGGCCAGCAGAGTCCCCTCCGCGGTGCCGTCGCAGATCACCGCTCCGATTCCGGAGGCGCCGGCCATCGTGGCGGCCGCGACCTTGCTGCGCATCCCGCCGAGGCCAAAGGGCGAGGTGTGCTCGCCGATCTCGTATCCGGCGAGCTGCCCTTCTTCGCTCACCTCACCGACCAGTTCGGCGTCGTCGTGGCGCCGCGGGTCCTTGGTGTAGAGACCCGTCTGATCGGTGAGCAGGACGAGCAGCCTCGCTTCGAGCATGATCGCGACCTGCGCGGCCAGGAAGTCGTTGTCGCCGAAGGTGATCTCGTCGGTTGCCGTCGTGTCGTTCTCATTGACGACCGGGACCGCGCGCCAGGCGAGCAGTCGGCTCAGCGTCTGACGGGCGTTGAGGTAGTGGGTCCGGAGCTGCAGGTCCGAGGCCGTCAGCAGGACCTGCGCCGCCCGCACTTCGCCCTTCGCCAGGCGCTCCTCGTAGGCACGGAAGAGACTGCCCTGCCCAATGGCGGAGGCCGCCTGGAGCTCGTCAATCGCCGAGGGCCGCGCCGGCAGCTCCATCATGCGCATCCCGCGGGCGATGGCGCCCGAGGTGACCATGACGACGTTCTCGCCGCCTGCGTGCAGCTCTGCGACCTGCGCGCAGACGCGGTCGAGCACGTCGCTGCGGAGCGCGCCCTCCTCTCCGGCGACGATCGATGAACCGAGTTTCGCGACCACGGTCATGGCGCGGAGATTACTAGGTCCCTGGGTCCAGCTCGAACTCGAGGTCCCCGACGACGACCTCGTCGCCGGGCTCGAAGCCGGCGCGCTGGAGCGCCGCGATCACGCCGATTTCGCGCAGCCGCTCTCTCCAGATAGTCGAGCGCCTCGGGGTTCTCGAGGTCGTGGCGCGCGATCAGCAGCTCGATGCCGCGGCCCGTGACTCGGAAGCGGCCGTCTCCCTCCGGCGCGACGTCGAAGCCCTCCTCTTCGCCGGGGCGGTAGACGCGGTGCTCCGCCTCGAACTCGCCGTCACGTCGCGGTGACCGCGGCCGAGTCTTCGGGCAGCGCGGAGAAGATCGCCTGTGCGAGCTCGTCGAGCGCGGCGCCGGTCGCGGAGGAGATGCCCGAGCACCGCCGCGGCGTCGGCGCCGAGGCGCTCGCGCCACTCCTCCACCCGCCGCACGGGCTCGTCCTCGGGAATCAGGTCCACCTTCGAGAGGGCGACGATCTCCGGCGAGGCCGTCCAGCCCCGCGCCGTATCCGGCGAGCTCGCCCCGGACGGTCTCGTAGTTCGTCTCCGGATCGCCCTCGGACGGGGCGACCTCGACGAGATGCACGAGGAGCCGGCAGCGCTCGAGGTGCGCGAGGAACTCATGGCCGAGGCCCGCGCCCTCTGCCGCGCCCTCGATCAGACCCGGGTATGTCGGCGAGCACGAGCTGGCGGTCGTCGCAGCTCGATCGTCCCCAGGTTGGGCTCCACGGTGGTGAACGGATAGCCGGCGACCTTCGGGTCGGCGCGCGTCAGGCGGGCGAGCAGCGAGGACTTGCCGGCGTTCGGAAGGCCGACCAGCCCGACGTCGGCGAGCAGCTTCAGCTGCAGCTCGATCTCACCGGACTCACCCTCCAGGCCCTTCTCCGCGAAGCGGGGAGCCTGCCGGGTCGAGGTCGCGAAGCGCTTGTTGCCGTGTCCTCCGGAGCCGCCGCGCGCGACGACCAGCCGCTGGCCGTCGCCGAGCAGCTCGGTCTCCGAGCCGTCGAGTCCGTGGACGACCGTCCCGGGCGGAACCGCGATCACCCGGTCCTCCCCCCGCTCCCCGTGCTGCCGCTTCCCCTTGCCGTGCTCCCCGCGTCCGGCGCGGAAGTGCCTGCTGCGTCCGAGCGAGGCCAGATCGCGGCGCTGCGCGTCGCAGACGAGCACGACGTCGCCGCCGCGGCCGCCGTCGCCGCCGTCGGGCCCGCCGCGCGGCACGTGCGCCTCGCGGCGAAAGCTGACCACGCCGTTGCCGCCGCCGCCACCCTCCACGTAGATCTTGGCTCGATCGAAGAGCATGCCCCGAAGTTAGGGGCTGGTTTCGTCCGGCGGCGGGCTATCCCGTGCCGGTGGCCGGCCGGGGCCGCAACCGCGGGCGACGACGCTTCTGCTTCCCGGTGGCCTCGCCCTCCGCCTCCCGCGCGCCGAGGTCGAAGTAGAGGAGCGTGCGGCCGATTGCGACGTACGGGATGAGGAGCGCGAAGACGACTGAGCCGATCACGTTGACGAGGACCGGCGGAGAGGTTGCGCGAAGATCAGGAAGAAGCCCAGAACCGGACCCGTGACGACTCCGAGCAGGAAGAGAAAGCCGGTGACCAGGATCGTCCGCCACCAATGCCCACGTACGCAGGCGTGGCTCCCCTGCAAGGCCTCCCGGACCGAGACTGTCCTTGAACAGGATCTCCTGCTGGACGAACTGCCAGGCGAAATAGAAATAGATCCCGAATGGGATACCGATGATCGGTGAAGACCATCAGCAGGACCAGGATGGTCGCGAGCAGCTGTCCGCCGACGACCCGCCAGAGCCGCTGATAGATCGCCAAATAGCAGGCCCTCAATCCAAGCTCCTCCCCCTGATCGAGCTGACGCATGAACACAACCACGGCGCCGGAGACGAACGCGAAGCCGATCGGATGGGCGATCCCCCCGAAAGAGCCGTTGAACTTGAACTCGGCGCCACCGGGGCTGACCCCGATCGTGAAGTCCTGGCTGCCGTTGATCTCGGTGAACAGGTACTGGAGCCCCTGGATTGCCCCGAGGATGAGGAAGCCGCTCAGGGCAATCAGCAGCATGATCCGCCAGTGGCGCCCATAGATCTGGCGCGCGCCGCGGACGAGCTGACCGAACGCCCATTCGTGACGCAGGCCGGAGAGGTCGACGGGACGCCAGCGGGTGAATAGCGGGGGCACGAGGATTAGGAGGAGCAGAGCCAGCGCCAGGCCGATTGCCCCGATCGTTGTCTTCGCCTCAAGGTTGATGAACTCCGAGATGCCTTCGATCGCCCCGCAGAAAGCCGTTGCAGGGGCTGGTCCGAGGATCGCCCCACCGGGCAGTCGCGGGCTGTCCTGGCGGATTCCGTCCATCCAGGTGAATGGGCGCAACCACTGCTTCTTGGTCGTTGGCCCCTGCGGTCCATTGTTGAACCCCTTCTCACGCTGCCCCCAGTGGCCCAGGAAGCCGAGCCACTGGAACTCGCTGCCCGGCGCGGCGGCCGTCGGAATGATCACCGGCCGGGGATCGGATCGGATGTTCGGATCCTGGGTGTCGTCGCAACCGACGCCCGACCCGTGTGAGCCGTTCTGGATGTAGATCGCGTTGTCGTAGAAGGTGGCGTGAGAGCCCGCCGCCGGATAGACGATCGGGTGTGTCCCGTCCTTCTGAACCCTGGTGTCGCCCCAATCGGCGCGCTCGCCGCCAGCGTGCTGGAAGAGTGCGATCTGGGACGGCCCCTTCGCGAGGGCCTCAGCGGGAGTGTCCACGTCGAAGGAGATCTGCATCCCCTCCCAGTCGCCCTCATGCACGTCGTTGAACTGGTTGAAGTAGTAGAAGAACCAGTACTGGACGACCAGCCCCGTGTAGCCCGGCTCGCTGGCGATATGCGCGTATGTCACCGGGGGCGCCTTGCCGTCATTCCGCAGTGCCTGGAAGTCCTTCGCGTAGCTGCCCCGAACGGGGCATTTGATGCTGAGCGGGTCGCCGGGAAGGTCCAGGTAGTAGTCGTCGCCCAGTCCTGCGATGTCCGCGGCGGTCGGACCCCGTTTGATGGGGACGTCCTTGCCGCCGACGTAGTGGACGAGCTTCACCTCCGGATTCCGGAGCACGATGTCCACCGTGGTCGGCGGGTTGTACTGCTCCTCCCTTGTGTTGCAGTTGTCGTCGGCCAACTGCTCGCGGAGCATCAGGTGCGGCGCGTACGCGTCCACGAGCTGCTGCTGCTCGGGGGTCGTAGCGGCCCCGGCGCTTGCCGTGAGCATGAGCGAGGCGGACGCGGTGAGGACGAGGAGCGCCGCCAACCATCCCGGTCGGCGCATCACGGGGCCACGCTAACACGGGCCCAGGCGCCTGGCCACAGGGTTTTTCCCTGATTAGACGGGGATCGGCACTCGGTCCAGCTTGGCCGCGTCGAGGCGCAGCGCGGCCTTGACGAAGCTGCGGAAAAGACGCCCGTTCTCGGGAGTCTCCCCTTCGGCGTGCCACTGCACGCCGATGACGAAGCCGCGGTTGATCGCCTCGATCCCCTCGACCACGCCGTCGGGAGACCAGGCGACGGCGCGGAGCTCGCGGCCGAGCTCGTCGGCCGCCTGGTGGTGGTAGGAGGGGACGTCGAGCTCGGTCGCGCCCAGCGCCTCGGCCAGGAGGCTGTCCGCCTCGATCTCGACCGAATGAGCGACGTCCGGCCCGTAGTCGCCCTGGCGGTGATCGACCTCGCCGCCGCTCTCGGGCAGATGCTGGAAGAGAGTCCCCCGCCTGGCCACGTTCAGCGCCTGAGCGCCGCGGCAGATCGCGAGGATCGGGAGTCCGCGGCGGTCGGCCGCGCGGGCGAGCGCGATCTCGGCCAGGTCCAGCTCGCGCCAGGTGGGCCCGAGTGCTGGATGGGGATCGGCCCCGTAGGCCGAGGGGTGGATGTCGGGACCGCCGGAGAGGCAGAGCCCGCTGAGCCGCTCGACGAGCGGCGTGATCGCCTCCGGGCCGAGCGGCGGAATGGCCACTGGGATCCCTCCCGCGCGCTCGATCGCCTTCAGGTAGGTGAGGCCCAGTGCCATCTCCGGGCGCGGCGGCTCCCCTTCCGCCGCCCGGTGCACCTCCTCCGCGATCCGCACCTCAGATGTGGTCACTCCGATCAAAGGGGCCGCCATGCCCTCAAGGTACGAGGGCGCGCGGCACGGGACCACCTACCGGCTGTCCAAAGTTCCGGGACAGCCTGTCCACCGGCGAGCGTGACTACTCGGACTGCTCGGCGATGCTGAAGTTGACCTGTTCGCCTTCCACGTGGGCATCGAGCGTTTTGTCATCGAGCATGACCGCCGCGCTCGGCTCGACGCAGACGGCGACCTCCTCGCCCTCGACGATCTGATCGTCCGCCGGGGGCGTGTCGATCACCGAAACCGCGAGAGCCGGGCCCGGCGCGGTTCCATCCTGGCCCTGCGGGCTGATCCTGAACATCGATCCGTCGGGTGCGTCCGAGGCGGCGAGGATGCCGCGGATCGCCTGCGATGCCTCTGGGGTGATTGTGAGCACAGGGCTCACCTCCTCCTGGTCGAGAGCGTGAGCCTTTGCCGTTACCCGGGATGCGTCCCGGGAAACGCGCCCTAGCTGCTCTCGACGACGGAGATCGTGCGGCCCCGGCGGCCGGTGCTGAACTGGACGACGCCGGGGCGCGTCGCGTAGATCGAGTGGTCGCGGCCGATGCCCACGCCATCGCCGGGGCGGAAGCGGGTGCCCCGCTGGCGCACGATGATCTCGCCACCGTTCACCGCCTGGCCGGCGAAGACCTTGACACCCAGGTACTTGGGGTTGGAGTCGCGGCCGTTCCGGCTCGATCCGAGTCCCTTCTTATGAGCCATCTGCAGCTGCCTCCTCCTTCTTTGCTGCGGGCTTTCTGGTCAGCATCTTCACGTCGGTGATCTCCAGCCGGGTCAGCTCGGAGCGGTGGCCGGCTCGCTTGCGGTAGCCCTTCTTCGGCCGGTACTTGAATACCCGCACCTTGGGGCCGCGCTCGTGACCGACGACCTTGGCATCGACCTTGACCTTCTCGAGGTCCTTGCCGAGCACCATTTCCTTGTCGCGGAAGGCGATGGCCTTCAGATCGACCTTCTCGCCCTCCTCGGCGGACAGGCGATCGACGAGAAGGGTCGAACCCTTCTCGACGCGGTACTGCTTTCCACCTGTTTCGATCACTGCGTAGCTGGCCATCTCTTGTGCTTTCCTGATTAGGCGGCGGTGTTTGTGGCCGCCGTATGTGGTGGTCTCTAGTCGTTGCTGCCGGCGCGGGAACGTCGCCTGCCGCCTCTGCTTCCGCGACGGCGGCGCCCGCTGGAGGTCGAGGATTCTAGCTTCTCGCCGCCGTTTCCATTGGCACCCGCCTCAACGACGTTGCCATCCGAATCGAGCAGGGCGGCGGTCGCCGCGGAGCGCCCGACGCTCTCGATCCGCACCATCCGCTGCTCGCCGACGTGGGGTCCGGCGCCGGTGACGCTGACGATGTAGGAGTCGACCCGGGCCACGGCGTCGTCCACGTTGTACATGTGGGGCTCCTCGATCGAGACGAGGACCTCCTCGCCGACCTGGAAGGGCAGCGCGCGCTGCTCGATCTCCTCGCGGCCACCGGTCTCGACGACGTGGAAGGTGTCGAGCGGGAGAGCGTCGCCTCCCTCGAAGTGGAACCGCTTGCCGGTCTCCTCCTCGAGCTCGGTCAGCCCGGACTCCGGGTGGAGCAGCTCGCCGGCGACCCGAGGGTTGACCCTGATCAGGTACGCCTCTGCCTTCGGCTGCTCCTCGACCACTTCCTGCAGACGCCGGACGATGCGAATCGCCTCAGTCTCTTCGGATGCGACGACCCCCTCCCCATCGCAGGTCGGGCAGCGCTTGGTGAGGATCTCGCGCACGCCGTCGGTGACGTTCTGCCTGGTCATCTCGACCAGGCCGAGAGGTGAGACTTCGACCACGTAGGTCTTGGTCCGGTCCTCGTCCAGCGCGCCGCGCAGCGTCTTCAGGACCTGGTCGCGGTTTCGCGCCCGCGCCATGTCGATGAAGTCGATGACGATGATCCCGCCGATGTCTCGCATCCGCAGCTGGCGCACGACCTCGTCGGCGGCCTCGACGTTCACCTTGGTGATCGTGTCCTCGAGGCGACCCTTGCCCTTGCCGGTGAAACTGCCTGTGTTGATGTCGATCACCGTCAACGCCTCGGCGTAGTCGATCATCAGGTAGCCGCCGGAGGGGAGATCGACGCGGCGGCTGAGGACCGAGTCGAACGCCTTCTCGACGTCCCACTTCTCGAGCAGCCCCGGCTTGCCCTTGTAGAGCTCGACGCGATCGGCGAGCTCGGGCGCGGTCCGCTGCAGGAACTTGGTGACGCGCTCGTGCTGCTTGGGGTCGTCGATGATCGCTCCCTCGAACTCCTCGACCAGGACGTCGCGGACGACGCGGATCGAGAGATCGGCCTCCTGGAAGACCATCTGGCCGACCTCGGACTTCTCGGCGCGCTCCTGAACGACCTCGTTGAGGCGGTGCAGGTAGGAGATCTCGCGGACGAAGTCCTCCTTCTTGGCGCCCTGCGCGGCGGTGCGGACGATTGCGCCGCCCTTGCCGATATCGACCTTGTCGATCAGCTTGCGAAGCCTCGTCCGCTCACCGTCGGGGAGGCGCTTCGAGACGCCGATCCCGCCGCCCTGCGGCATGTAGACGAGGTAGCGGCCCGCGATCGAGAGCTGCATCGACAGTCGCGCACCCTTGGTCTTCAGCGGGTCCTTGACGACCTGGACGATGATCTCCTGGCCGGGCTTGATGAGCTCGTCGATCCGTCGGCCCCGGCCCCGGCCCCGCTTGGGGACGGCCTTGCCATCCGGCATGACGATCTCGTCGACGTGGAGGAAGCCGTTTCGCTCCAGGCCGATGTCCACGAACGCCGCCTCCATCCCGGGAAGGACGTTGTCGACCTTGCCCTTGTAGACGTTGCCGACGATCGAGCGGCGGCCGCGGCGCTCAACGTAGAGCTCGGCGACCTTCCATTCATTGGTTGGGGCAGCCTTCTTGGGGCGCTTGCCCTCCTTGGGGCTGCCCTTCGCCTCGAGCACGGCGACGCGGGTTTCACCGCGGTCGACGCTGACGAGGATGTTCTTCTTCATGTGTTTCCTTTCTGCGCGAGCAGGCACACATACGCACCCGTGCCGCCGCAGTGGGCGGGGTTGAACGGGTGGTTGTTGATGTGGATGTGCTCTCGGTGGCTCAGCGCAACAGTGGGATTGGCGCCCTGCTGGGCGTGCCGGAGCTGAGCCGCGCTTGTGCGTGGATGCTCTGTAGGAGCCCGATCGCCAGGAAGGTGGCGATCACCGAGGATCCCCCGTAAGACATGAGGGGCAGGGTGATGCCGGTTACCGGCATGACGCCGAGTGTCATGCCCACGTTGACCAGAATCTGGAACATGAGCATGGCGGCGATGCCGCCTGCGATCAGGGTCCCGTACAAGTTCTTGGAGAGCGTCGGAATGCGCAGCATTCTCCAAATAAGCAGGGCGTATAGGGACAGTACGAATGCGGCACCCAGGAAGCCGAAGCGCTCCCCGATCACGGCGAACACGAAGTCCGTGTGCCGCTCGGGGAGGAACAGGAGCTGGGTCTGCGTCGAGTTGCTGCCGCGTCCGGTCTTCTCACCGGAACCGATGGCAGTGACGCTCTGATTGACCTGATAGCTCGCGTCGCTTGGGTCGTTCGAGGGATGCAGAAATGCAGTCAGCCGGTCCTGCTGGTAGCCGTGAAGCGGGCTGGGCAGGCCGGTTGCCGGGGCGATGACGAGGACGAAGCTGACGGCGAGTGCCGCCACGCCACCGATGACCGCGAAGTGCCTCCACGGAATCCCGGCGAGGAAAGGAATTGTCAGTGTGATGACCACGAGCACGATTCCCGTGCCGAGGTCGGGTTGCAGGAAGACGAGTCCGGCCGGGGCGAGGCCGAGCGCCAGGATGCGAAGCGTCTGGCGCGCGGGCGTGCCGCGGCGGGTGCGCTCGATGACGAACGCCGCGAGGGCGACGACGAGCAGCAGCTTGGCCAGCTCTGAGGGCTGGAAGCGGAAGTAGGGAAGCTCGATCCAGCGGCGAGAGCCGCGCGCGGCCGCTCCGAAGAGCAGCACGAGGCAGATTGAGCCGATCATCAGCGAATAGATGCCGACGCGGATCTCGCGAAAGCGCGAGTAATCGATCTTGGCTACTGCGAACATGAGGGCGACGCCGATCAGTGCGTAAATGCCCTGCCGCATGGCGAAGAAGAGCGGCTGGCCGGGCACGTCGTTGGGCGTCGCGACCGCGAGGGTAAAGCAACTGAAGGCGATCAGCGCCGCCGCGGCGCCGAAGAGGATCCCGTCGAAGTATGCGATGCCCAGCCGCTCGCCGATGCGGGTACGCGTAGGCCGGAGTGTCAGCGGTGCTGCCTCCATTACACGAGGGTAGCCCTCGGGTGGGATCCCGCCGCCATCACTCCTGCGTCCCGCCCGCGGCCGTGGAGGACGCCGGAGACGTGATCGGCAGCTTGAAGTAGTGCTCGAGGATGCGGGCGGCCACCGGGGCGGCGGTGTCGGCGCCGAATCCGCCGCGCTCGAGCGTCACGGCGACCACGATCTGCGGGTTCTTCGCCGGGGCCAGGACGATGTACCAGGACTGGTCGGGCTGATTCGGGCGCTGGGCGGTACCCGTCTTGCCGGCGACGTCGAACGGGAAGTGGCCGAAGACCGGGTACGAGGTGCCGCCCGGCTCCATGGCCGCGCGGGTGAGGCCGGTCATGATCGTGTCCCGGGTCGTCGGCGAGATGTCGAGGTGGCGCCGGGCGGACGGGCGGATCTCCTCGAGGATCCGGCCGGTGGCGGTTTCGACGTCGTCACCGAGGTGTGGGGTGACGACCGTTCCCCCGTTGCCTAGCGCGGCGTAGGCGACGGCCATCTGCAGCGGGTCGGCCTCCAGGTCGCCCTGGCCGACCGCCAGGTTGATGTTGTCGCCGACGGTCCAGGGCCGGTCGGTGAGGTGCTCGTGGTAGAGCCGGTTGCGCCAGGCGGGGTTCGGGATCAGGCCGTCGACCTCGGCCGGCAGGTCGATTCCCGTCTTCTCCCCCAGTCCGTAATTGCGGGCCCAGTCCTGGATCATGCCGCCGCCCTTCGAGGCTTTGGCCTTCATTCCGAGGCTGTAGAAGTAGACGTCCGAGGAGACCTTGAGCGCATCGCTCATGTCGACCGGCCCGTTGATCGCGTGACCGGCGTTGTGGAGCACCTGGTTGTTGTCGATCCGCAGCTTGCCGGTGTCGTTGAAGATGGTGTTCGGCGCGATCAGGTGGTTCTGCAGGGCGGCGGTCGCCGTGATCGGCTTGAAGGCGGAGCCGGTCGGATAGAGACCCTGGGTCGCACGATTCGCGAGCGGGGCATCGGTCTTGCGCGAGGTCAGCGCGTGGTACTCGCTCTGGGTGATCGGGTGGGTGAAGATCGACGGGTCGAAGGTCGGTGCCGATCCGAGGGCGAGGACCTCACCGTTCTGTGCGTTCATCGCAACGAATGCCCCGGGCAGGCCGAACGAGTCGAGGGCGCCCTCCGCGTAGCTCTGCAGTCCCTGGTCGATCGTCAGACGCACATCGTTGCCCGCCTCCGCCGGCTTGTTCCGGAGCTGCTCGGTCGGGCGGCCGAGCGCGTCGACCTGGACGCGGTCGGTCCCCGGCTTGCCACGCAGAAAGCGGTCGTACTCGTACTCGATGCCGGACTGGCCGACGGCGTCCCCCTGGTGGAGGCCCGCGTAGCGGGCCTGCTTGAGCTGCTCCGCCGTCACCTCGCCGACGTTTCCGAACAGGTGCGCGGCGGTGTCCCCGTCCTTGTATTCGCGGGTGAATACGCGCTCGACGCTCACGCCGGGGAAGCTCGACTGGTTCTCGCGCAGGTAATAGACCTTGTCGACACCGAGGCCCTTCTTCACGATCACGGGACCGCCCGGCGCGGCCCGCTCCGGGTCCTTCAGCTCCTTGTTGATCTCGGCCGGCGTCATCCCGGTGACCGTCGCGAGCTGGTGCATCTCCCGAGAGCGCGTCGAGCGCGCCTCCGGCAGGTCCTCGGGACTCACCTCGACAGCGAGCTCGGTGCGGTTGGCGACCATCACCTTGCCGTTGCGGTCGAGGATGTCCCCGCGCGGAGCCTGGATGCGGATCTCGCGGATCCGGTTGTCGTTCGCCTCGGTGCGGAACTTGTCGCCCGAGAGAATCTGGACGTACCAGAGGCGCAGGAAGAGCACAGCGAAGATGGCCACGGCGAGGCCGGTGATGATCGAGATGCGCAGAGCGAGCGGAGAGGTCTTCCTCTCCGGCTCCGATTCTGGTCTGCGCAGATACATCACGGCTCCTAACCCTCAATCGGGCGCGGCGTTGTGGCGCGCCTCGCCCCTCTCCGCTCGTCGACGAGCGCGGAGCGCACCACCAGTCTGACGAGAAGTAGGACGGGAATCGCCAGAGCGGCCCCGAGCAGGCTCTTGATCACCGCATCACGCAGGACAATTGCGCTGACGCTGGCGTCGATTCCGGTCCCGACCTGAATCGCTGCGATGACCATCGCGCCGAGCAGCGTCAGCGCGCCGCCCAGGATCGCGACCGCACCGCGGGTTGGCCGGCCGACGGTCTCGCGATAGCGGCCGGCGACGTACCCGACGGACAGCAGCGTCAGCGCGAAGCCGCCGAGGGTCTGCAACAGCAGGCAGTCGATCAGCAGACCTATCGAGAAGCCGACCACGGCTCCCGTGAGGCTGCCGCCCAGCACGCCGAGTGAGAAGACGACAAGCAGTGCGATGTCCGGGCTGGAGCCGAAGATGACCATCTTCGAGAAGCAGACGACCTGCGCGATGGCCACGAACGCGCAAAGGCCGACGAGACGGGCGATGATCCCGGGGGTCAGGATCACTTGGAGCCACCTCCCGAATGGGTCGTCAGCACCTTGACGAAGTCCATGTCCCTCAGGTCTGCGAACGGTGAGAGGTGCACGCGCTGGTAGGCCTGCTGCTCCTCGACGGTCGCGCGAGTGATGTGGCCGATCGGGATGCCCGGCGGGAAGATCGATCCCAGGTTCCCCGTCGAGAACCCGGCGGTGACGACCATCTGGCCCTCCGCGATGTGCGCCCCGCGCTCCAGGAAGTCGAGTTGGAGATCGTTCGGATTGCCCACGTTGGGCTCGACCACCCCGGTCGCGCCGCTCGGCTGCACCCGCGCCGTGACAGCGCTGTCGGCGTCGGTGATCAGCGTCACTTCGGAGGTGTTCGGGGTGGCCTGCGAGACCTTTCCCGCGAGGCCCTGGGCCGCGACCACGGGGTCGTCCACCCGGACCCCGTCGCCTGTGCCCCGGTCGATGGTCACCGTCGAGTACCAGACGGTGGGTGAGCGCGCGATCACGCGCGCCGTCACCGGCGAGGTGCCGTCCGGGACGATGCCGCCGCTTGTCAGCTCATTCAGGGCCGAGAGCTCCTTGGCCTCCGCCCGCTGCGTCTGCTGTCGCGCCAGCTGGTCGCGCAGGTCCGCGACCTGATTCTGCAGGCGCGCCTTGTCGCCGCGGGCGTCGAAGGTCTCGTGGAACCAGTTGACCAGATCACGCACCGGCTTAAGCGCCCGGTCGGTCACGCTCGAGACCGGCGAGAAGATGGTCGCGACCACGTTCTCCGCCCCGTGCAGCGGCCCCGCGTTCTCCTCGCGGTAGTAGAGGCTGAGCAGTGTCAGTGAGGCGGCGACGAGCAGCAACAGCACCGCCCGTCGACGGCGCACTTGCTTGCGGTACATGTCTTCCTAGCTTCCAAAGTTGGACCCCGGGCCGGGACGAATGTAGCCGTTTGCTTCAACGAGACTGAAAGAGTTCCCCCTGCTCAATCCTGGGCGTCGGCGTGGATCGCCTGCAGGATTCCCAGCGCCAGGAACGTGCCCAGGACCGAGGAGCCGCCGTAGCTCATCAGCGGCAGAGTGATCCCGGTGACGGGCATCAACCCGAGGTTCATGCCGATGTTGACGATCACCTGGAAGGCGAGCATTGCCACCACTCCGCCCGCGATCATCGAGCCGTAGAAGCTCCTCGAGATCCGCATCACGCGTATCGCCCGCCAGAAGAGCACCGAGTAGAGGAAGACCACGAAGGCGGCGCCGAGGAAGCCGAAGCGCTCTCCGATCACCGCGTAGATGAAGTCGGTGTGGCGCTCGGGCAGGAAGAGCAGCTCGGTCTGGGTTGCGTCGTTCCCGCGACCCACCTCCTCCCCGGAGCCAACCGCGATCACGGCCTGGTTCACCTGGTAGCTGGCGTCGCTCGGGTCGTCGCTCGGATGGAGGAAGGCCGTGAGCCGGTCCTGCTGGTAGCCGTGGAGCACGTGGACGCCCGCCGCCGACCCGGCCGCATAGGCCCCTGCGCCGATCAGGACGACCGCGGCGCCGATCGCGGCGAAGTGCTGCCAGGGGATCCCGGCGACGAAGAGGATCGCGAGCGCGATCGCCACCAGGACGATGCCGGTCCCGAGGTCCGGCTGCAGGAAGACCAGCGCGGCGGGGGTCAGGCCCAGCGCCAGCAGGCCGACCGTCTGGCGCAGCCCGAACGGCCGCCGCACCCGCTCATAGACGAAGGCGGCGAGGGAGACGCAGAGCAGGACCTTGGCCAGCTCCGACGGCTCGAACTGGAAGAAGGGAAGGTCGATCCAGCGGTTCGAGCCGCGAACGGCCGTCCCGACGAGAAGCACCAGGGCGATCGAACCGACCATGGCGGCGTAGATCGTCACGCGAAGGTCGCGCAGGCGGGTGTAGTCCATCCGGCCCAGCACGATCATCAGCGCGATGCCCGCCGCCGCGTAGAGCGCCTGGCGCTCGACGAAGAAGAGCGGCCGGCCCGCAATCTCACTGCGTGTTGAGGTCGCCAGCGTGAAGACGCTGAATGCGATCAGCCCGACCGCGGCGCCCAGCAGGACACCGTCCATCCGGCGCAGGTTGAGCCACTCGACGGCTCGCGACCGGCGTGGGGCGATGGTGAATGACGGCTTCGCGGCTTCCATCAGCCCGGCCCCGAGGCTCTGGCGGCGGCCGTGTCGACGCTTCCGGCCGATCCTCCGTTGAGGTTGAAGTAGCGCTCGAGGATGGCCCGCGCGATCGGCGCCGCCGACTCGACGCCGAACCCGCCGCGCTCGACGGTCACGGCCACGACGATCTGCGGGTCGTTATAGGGCGCGATCACCCCGTACCAGGACTGGTCCTGCTGGCCGTCGCGCTGGGCCGTCCCGGTCTTGCCGGCCACCGGGATGGGGAAGCTGCCCATAACCGCGTCGGACGTGCCGCCCGCCTCGTCGGCGGCGCGGTGCATGCCGCCCAGGATCACGTTGCGCGTCTCGTCGGAGATTCGGAGGTGGCGCTGGGGCGGCGGATCGATGCGGCGGACCGTCCGGCCGCGGACGTCGACGACGCGCCCGCCGACGTGTGGGGTGACGAGTGTGCCGCCGTTGGCGAGCGCCGCGTACGCCCGTGCCAGCTGGAGCGGCGTGACCTGGACGTCGCCCTGGCCGACCGCGAGGTTGACGTTGTCGCCCTGGGTCCAGGGCCGGTCGATGTAGGGGTTGGAGTGGTCGCGGAAGACGCGGTTGCGCCAGGCCGGGGTCGGGATCAGGCCAGAGGTCGCGTCCGGGATGTCGATCCCCGGCTTGCGCCCCAGCCCGTACCTGAATGCCCAGTCCTGGATCTGTCCCCCGTCCCCGCGCGCGGAGGCGTGGAGGCCGAGGTTGTAGAAGTAGACGTCGGAGGAGACCTTGAGGGCGGTGCTCATGTCGACCGGGCCGTTGGCCGCGCCGCCCGCGTTGTGCAGCGTGATCCCGCCGATGTCGAGCGAGCCGGTGTCGTCGAAGATCGTGCTCGGGGAGATCAGGTGGTCCTCGAGGGCCGCCGTCGCGGTGATCGGCTTGAACGCCGAGCCGGTCGGGTAGCCACCCTGATCGGCGCGGTCGACGAGCGGGTCGCCGGGCCGCTTCCCGAACGCGTCGTACTGGGACTTCGTGTGCGGCCGGGTGTAGAACGCCGGGTCGTAGGTGGGATAGGAGCCCATCGCGAGGATCGCCCCGGTACGCACGTTCATCGCGGCGAACGCGCCGGGCAGGCCCTTGTCGCGAAGCGCGGACTCCCCCACCTCCTGCAGACCGGAGTCGAGGGTCAGCCGGAGGTTGTCCCCGGCCCGCGCCGGCCTGCTGCCGAGCTGGCCCCTGGGCCGGCCCCAGGGCGTCGACCTGGATCCGCTCGCTCCCGGCCGTGCCGCGCAGGAACTTGTCGTAGGTGTACTCGACGCCAGCCTGGCCGATGATGTCGCCGGGCCGCAGGCCCGCCTGCGCGGGCCTCCTCAGCTGGTGCGGCGTGATCTGGCCGACGAGGCCGAGCAGGTGGGCCGCCATCGACCCGTCCTTGTACTGGCGGACGTAGGTGCGGTCGACGCTCACCCCCGGGAACCGCTCCCGGTTCTCGAGCAGGTAGAAGAGCAGCCGTCGGTCGACCCCCTGGCGCAGCACGACCGGGTAGCCGGCGTACTGGGGCGTTTCGCGGACCCTGCGGCGGATCGCCGGCTGCGAGAGGCCGAGCAGGCCGCCGAGGCGCCGGAGCTCGGACCGGCGGGCCCCGGGATCGCTCGGCAGGTCGGAGGGGCGCATCTCCAGGGTCATGACCGTCCGGTTGTCGACCAGGACCCTGCCGTTGCGATCGAGGATCTCGCCGCGCGGAGGATGGACGCGGACGTCGAGGACGCCGTGGTCCTGAGCGAGGGCGCGGTAGTGCTGGCCGTCGAGCACCTGGACCGACCAGAGGCGCAGCAGGACGGTGGCGACCGCCGCGATCACCACGGCGCTGAGAACGGCTATGCGGACGTTGAGGCGGTTGCTGAGGCGGGGCGGGATGTCCTCGGGACGCTGCAGGAGATACATGGCCGCGTTTCCTCAGTCCTCTCCTAGAACCGCCTCCGAACCCTCGAGTTCTTCAGCGCTCGCTTGATCGCCTCGAACTCCTCGAGGGCTTGCCCGGACCCGGTGGCAACGCAAGTCAATGGGGACTCGGCGAGCTTGGCCGGCATCTGGCACTCCTCGCCCATCCGCTCGGCCATGCCCTGGAGCAGGGCCCCGCCGCCCGCCAAGGTCATTCCCCGCTCCATCAGGTCGCCGGCCAGCTCCGGCGGCGTGCGGTCGAGGGTGTCGCGGACCGCCGCCATGATCTGGTTGATCGGCTCGTCGAGCGCCTTGCGGACGTCCTCGGAGTTCAGCTTCACGGCCTTGGGGAGCCCGGAGCCCAGGTCGCGCCCGCGAATCTCGATCTCGATCTCCTGGCTGAGCGGAGCCGCGGAGCCCGCCTCGTGCTTCACGTCCTCCGCGGTCCCGTGGCCAATCAGCAATTGGTGCTCGCGCTTGCAGAAGTTGACTATCGCCTCGTCCATCTCGTCCCCGCCGACGCGGATCGACTGGGAGACGACGATGTCGCCGAGGGAGATCACCGCGACCTCGGTGGTGCCGCCTCCGATATCGATGATCAGGCTGCCGGTCGGCTCGCTGACGGGGAGCCCGGAGCCGATCGCGGCCGCCATCGGCTCCTCGATCAGATAGGCCTCGCGGGCCCCGGCGCCGAGACACGCCTCCTCCACCGCGCGCTTCTCGACCCCGGTGACTCCCGATGGGACGCAGACCACCACCCGCGGGTGGGTGAAGCGGCTGTGATTGGCGCGCTTGATGAAGTAGCGCAGCATCGACTCGGTGACCTCGAAGTCGGCGATCACGCCGTCCTTCAGCGGCCGCATCGCGTTGATCGTCGACGGCGTGCGGCCGAGCATCTGCTTGGCCTCCGCTCCGACGGCGTGAACCTCGCCGGTGGCAGTGTCGACGGCGACCACCGAGGGCTCGGAAAGCACGATGCCGCGGCCGCGCACGTAGACCAGTGTGTTGGCAGTCCCGAGATCGACCGCCATGTCACGAGCAGGGGAAATGGAGGCCAGAAGCGTCATCCGCGAACCAAGTTACCGGCTCGCCCTAAATGCCCAAAATGGGCGGATTTTCAGTGCCTAGGAGCTCTTCAGCTCGGGCGCGAGCCGCAGGAGCAGCCGGACGGGAAGGCCGATGACGTTGGAGACGTCCCCCTCAATCCCGTCGACCAGCGCCGAGCCGAGACCCTGCACCGCGTAGCCGCCGGCGCGCCCGCGCCACTCTTCGCTGGCGAGATACCGGTCGATCAGGTCCGGCCCGAGCTCTCCGAAGGTGACTCGGCTGGACTCCACCCCGGTGCGGACCGACGGCTCGCCATCGATTCGATCCGGACCGACCAGGGCCAGCGCCCCGATGACCTCGTGGGCTCGGCCGGAGAGGGTCTCCAGGCACCAGCGGGCCTCTCCCTCGAAGGCCGGCTGGCCGACGACGCGGCCGTCGACGACCACCTCGGTGTCGCCGGCGATCACCAGGGTCCCCTCGCGCCGCCGAGCGGCGATTGCGCGGCCCTTCGCGAGGGCATTCGCCAGGACCACTTCGCGCGGTTCCCCCTCGTTGGTCTCTTCGATGTTCGAGGGGATCGCTGTGAAGGCCAGCCCCATCGACTTGAGCAGGGACTTCCGCTGGGGAGACTTTGACGCGAGGATGATTCGCTTCGGCGCCGCCACGCCCGGAGCCTAAGGCCGCCGGAAGGTCAGAGCTCTGGGAACCAGATCGCGATCTCGCGCGCGGACGACTCTGGCGAATCGGACCCGTGCACGAGATTGAAGGTGACCTCGGTGCCGAACTCGCCCCGGATCGATCCGGCGTCAGCCTCGACCGGGTCAGTGGCGCCGATCACCTGGCGGGCCGCCTTCACGGCGTTGGGCCCCTCGAGGACCATCGCGACCAGGTCGCCACCGGTGATGAACTCGACGAGCTCACCGAAGAACGGCTTCTCCTTGTGCTCGTCGTAATGCACGTTGGCGATCTCCACGGTCGCCTGCATCTGCTTGAGGGCGACGAGGCTGAGCCCCTTGCGCTCGAACCGCGCGATGACCTCGCCGGTGAGGCGCCTCTCGAATGCGTCGGGCTTGACGAGGATGAGAGTTCGTTCGGTTGCCACGGCCGCGGCACGGTACCGGAATCGGTTCGGGTCGGGTCCGCCGCGAGGGTCGAGGACGATCCGCGCGCGGTTGCGCGGACGATTCGCGGATTGCTCCGGCGGGGCTAGCGGCTGGAACCGCTCGGCCGCTGCGGCGGCCGGGCACCGACCGGCGGGCGATCCTGGCGGCGCGTCGGGCGGTCGGAAGAACCTTCAGAGGTGCGTTCTGACGACCGCGGCGCGGCCGACTGACGCTGGCCCGACGAACGCTGCCCGGCGGCGCGTTGCGCGCGTGCCCGCTCGGTGCGGCGAGTGTCGCGCTCGGGGCGCTGCTGCTTTCGGACCTCGGTCTCGCAATACGGGCAGATCCCCCAGCGCGGATCCAGCGGCTTGTGGCACTTCCGGCACGGGTTCCGCAGGCGCCGCTCGCAGTTCGGGCAGCGCAGGTAGGAGCGCTCAATCGGATACTCGCAGTGCGGACAGGAGTTCTCGATCCGCTGCCGCAGCTCGAGCTCGGCCGCTCTCAGCTCCAATTCCCGCTCCTCGCGATCCTCGAGGTACTCCGGCGGGCGCAGGATCGTGTAAACGATCGTGCCCAGGTAGGGAAAGACCGATGCCGCCGTGGCGCACGCGATCAGCACGGGATCCTCGATCCGCCGGCGGGCGTCGAGATAGGTCCACCAGATCAGCGCCAGGTAGACGACGACCAGGAAGAGAATGAGCAGTTCGACGAAGAGGCCGAGACCGCCGTCAAGTCCGAAGATTGCGAGAGGCATGGGAGTTGGGGCCGCGAGTGTACGTACTTCCGTATTCGGGGGTGGAACCCTGCGTGCGTAGCGGGATTTGCGGTATTTCCGGGCTAGAGGAACAGCAGGCCGAACACGTAGCCGAAGGCGAAGAAGACCAGAATCACCACCGCGACGACGATGGCCACCAGTCCCATCATCGTCAGGAGCTCTGAGCGGGCCTCTCTGTCCATATGCAGCTCAGAAGGTAGTGGCTCCCCGCCGCCAGCGCGACTCCGCCCCGCTCCCTGGCAAGTTCTCGTGCCCTTTGCCACGCCCGGAGCGGATCCGAGACCGCGTCGGCGCCCACGCCGGCCTTTTCGCAGAGCGCGGCCAGCTCGAGCGCCGGCCTGGCGCGACCGTCGGGGCGGCCCGAGCCCTCGATCGCCTCGGGCGGGATCTCGGTGCAGATGAAGTGCGAACAGGCGGGCGCGAGCGCGTCAATGATCCCGATGGCGTCCTTCCCCTCCAAGACCGCGAGGCAGCAGGCGACCGGCTCGTTGTCCGCGAGATCGGGAAGAACCGCAGCCAGGGCCCTCGCCCCGTCGGGATTGTGGGCGGCGTCAAAGATCTCTGGCGGGTCGCCCGCGACCAATTGCGCGCGGCCCGGGATTGAGAGGCTCGCAAGCACGTGCTCGAGTCCTTCTGGGATCACGTCCGTTTCTTCCCACCCGAGTACCTGCTTGACCGCCGACCAAGCGATGTCGGCGTTTGTGCGTTGGTAGCCGGCGGGCCCATAGGGAAGACCCGGTCCGGCGACGCTAGCCCTCCACGTCGATGGCCGTTTGGCGTGCTTTTCCGCGACGGCTCGTTCGACCACCGGCAAGACCTGGTCGGGAAGTGGGCCCGTGATCAAGGTCGTGTGATCCCGCAGAACCGCCACCTTCTCCGCCGCGATCTCCTCGACGGTCTCGCCCAGCCACTCGGTGTGGTCGAGGCCGACGGAGGTCAAGACCGTGAGGCTGGACGGAATCACGTTCGTCGCATCGAGCCTCCCGCCCAGCCCTGCCTCAATCACGGCGTACTGAACGCGCGCCTCGACGAACGCAACGAACGCGGCGGCGGTGAGCAGTTCGTACTGAGTGACCGGGCCCTCCTCGCCATCCGAGCGGTCGGCCACCAGAGCGGATTGCTCCGCGCGCTCCAGCGCCTCAGTGAACGCGTCCTCCGAGATCGGCTCCCCGCGGATCTCGACTCGCTCCCTCCAGGAAAGGATGTGCGGGGAGAGATAGGCGCCGGTTCTAACGCCCCCCGCCTCGAGCAACGCGGCAATCATCCGTGTCACCGAGCTCTTCCCGTTCGTCCCCACCACGTGGATCGAGGCGAAGCGGTTCTGCGGCATGCCGAGCAGGGTGCACAACCGCCGCATCCGCTCCAGCCCAAGCTTCCAGCCCAGGACCTCGCGCCGGCGGAGGATCTCGTCGGAGCGCGCTATCCGCCCAGCTCTTCCAGCTCGGCCCGGTACGCGGCGAGCTTTTCGCGCTCAGCGTCGACCACGTCGGCCGGGGCCTTGGCGACGAACCCCTCGTTGCCGAGCTTACCCTCGCCCCGCTTCACCTCGTCGCGCAGCTTCTCGCGCCGCTCCTCGATCCGGGCGGCCACGGCCTGCGGGTCGACACCGTCCGTCTCGAGAAGGTCCACCCCATCGACGCTCGCCATCGGCTGACCGCCGTCGTCGGAGAACTCGACCTTGGCCAGCCGGGAGACCAGATCGTGCGGCCTCTCGTCATCGGCACGTGCCGCGAGCACCTGCTTGACCGGCACCTCGGCGAGCTGTCGCCAGCGGCGCAGAGCGCGGGTCAGCGAAATGGCCCTGCCGATCTCCTCCTCGGCTCCGTCATCGATCAGCGCCTCGTCGGCCTCTGGGAATGCATGAACCACCAGAGCCGACGCCGGCCGCTCCGGCAGGTACGAGTAGATCTCCTCGGTGACGAACGGCATCAGGGGATGCGCCAGCGCCAGCACCTGCTCGAGCGCCCAGAGCAGCGTCGCCGACGCATCCTCGTCGCCGTCGTACAGCCGGGGCTTGACGATCTCGAGATACCAGTCGCAGAGCTCGGACCAGAAGAAGCCGTAGAGATCGAGGGCGGCGTGGGCGAAGTCATACGCCTCGATCGACTGCGTCACCGATTGGACGGCTCGCTGCAGGCGGGATGCGATCCAGCGATCCTCGACGGCGGCAGTGCGCGGCCCGGGCTCAACGTCGTCGCGAGCCTCCATCAGGATCAGCCGCGACGCGTTCCACATCTTGTTGGCGAGGTCGCGCCCCTGCTGGACACGCGCCTGCGAGAACCGGACATCCTGCGTCGACGTCATCGCGAGGAGCCCGAAGCGCAGCGCGTCCGCCCCGTGCTCCGAGATCTCGTCGAGCGGATCGATGCCGGTTCCGAGCGACTTGCTCATCCGCCGGCCGTCCGGCGCCTGGATGACCGAATGGACGTAGACGTCGGTGAACGGGGCCTGCTCGGTGAACTCGAGCGAGGTCATGATCATGCGCGCGACCCAGAGCGAGATTATGTCCCGCGCCGTCACCAGCACGTCCGTTGGGAAGAACGCCTTGAACTCCGGCGTGTTCGTGTCCGGCCACCCGAGCGTCGCGAACGGCCAGAGCGCAGAGCTGAACCATGTGTCGAGCACATCGGGGTCCTGCTCCCAGCCATCGCCCTGCGGAGGCTCCTCGCCCACGTATATCTCGGGGTCGTCATGGGAGTCCCCGCGGTACCAGACCGGCAGACGGTGCCCCCACCAGAGCTGGCGGGACAGGGTCCAGGGCGGGATGCTCTCCATCCCGTGCAGGTACTGGCGCAGGGCGCCGTCGGGGGTGATCCGCACCCTCTCGTCTTTGACGACCTCGACGGCCGGCTTCGCCAGCTCGTCCATGCGGCAGAACCACTGCAGCGAGATCAGCGGCTCGATCCGCTCGCCAGACCGATGTGAGAACGGCACTGAGTGCTTGTACGGCTCCTCGCCCCGAATCAGGCCCTGCTCGCGAAGCTCGGTGACAACCGCGTTCTGCGCGTCCGCGACGGTCATGCCACGAAACCGCTCTGGGGCCACGTCCGTGATCTGGCCGTCCTCGCCGATGACGGACGGCGCCTCGAGCTGGTGGCGACGACCGATTTCGAAGTCATTCACATCGTGACCTGGTGTGACCTTGAGCGCTCCGGTCCCGAACTCCGGGTCGATGTAGTCGTCGGCGATGATCGGAAGCCGGCGGTCGACGAGCGGGAGAATCGCGTGCTTTCCGATCAGATCCCGGTATCGCTCGTCGTTCGGACTGACCGCGACCGCCGTGTCGGCCAGCATGGTCTCCGGGCGGACGGTCGCCACGACGATCTCGTCATCGCCATCCTCGAGCGGGTAGGCGATCTCGTAGAGAGTGTCGGTGACCTCCCGGTTCTCGATCTCCAGGTCCGAGATCGCCGAGCCAAGCCCGGGGTCCCAGTTGACCATGTAGTTGCCGCGGTAGATGTAGCCCTTCTCGTACAGGTCGACGAAGACCTTGTAGACGGCCTTCACATACCCCTCGTCGAGGGTAAATCGCTCCCGCTCGTAGTCGCAAGACGCCCCGAGCCGCTTGTACTGCTCGACGATCGTCGACCCGTACTGCTCCTTCCACTCCCAGACTCGCTCGGTGAACGCCTCCCTCCCGAGCTCCTCGCGGGACGTGCCCTGCGAGACCAGCTCCTTCTCGACGACGGCCTGAGTGGCGATGCCGGCGTGGTCCGTCCCGAGCACCCAGAGCGTGTTGCGGCCCCTCATCCGGTTGAGCCGGATCAGCGTGTCCTGGACGGTCCCGTTGAGGGCGTGGCCCATGTGGAGGGCGCCGGTGACGTTAGGGGGTGGGATCGAGATGGAGTAGTTCTGCGCGGGGGTCCCCTCGGCAGGCGGATGGAAATATCTCCCCTCGAGCCAGTCATGGAACACGCGCGCCTCGACCGCGCCGGGGTCCCAGCGGGTCGTCGCCTCCAGGGTTTTCCTGCGCTCCGCGTCCATTGGGCGCGATGTTAGTTGCGGTCAGAGAGCGGCCGCCCGCCCGGATCGGCAGACTGCCGTTCCGTGGCTCAGGGAAGGGACCACGACGAGAGCAAACTGAGCAGGCGCAGGTTCATCGGCGCCGGCGCCGGAGCGGCCGCGGGTGCCGCCATCGGCTCCTACCTTCCCCAGGGAGCGCTGGGCAGTCCGGCGGAGGAGTCCAAGAAGGGCAAGGGCAAGGTCAAGAACCGCCGCCGCAGGCGGCGCGCGGACGTGATCGTCGTCGGGGCCGGCCTGGCGGGGCTCACCGCCGCGCGGGAGGTTCTGCGCGGAGGTCACTCGGTGCTGATCCTCGAGGCTCGCGGACGGGTCGGCGGCCAGACGCTCAATCACAGCATCGGCGGGGGCAAGATCGCCGAGATCGGCGGCGAGTGGATCGGCCCGACCCAGGACCACCTGATGGCCCTGGCGGGCGAGCTCGGCATCGGCACCTTCAAGACCTACAACACGGGCAACAACGTCTACTGGGCGAACGACATTCTCACCCCGTACGAGTCCGGCGGCCCGCTTGGACCGATCCCGCCGGACCCGACGGCCGTCGTGGAGGTCTTCACCGCGGTCAACAACCTGAACTCGACATGGACGGCGCGGTGCGCTCCGGGGAGCGGGCCGCGGCCGAGGTGCTCGCGGCGCTCTAGCTCGGCGTTTCCTGCAGGGACTCGAGCACGCCGAGGACCTCTCCGACGCGGCAGACGAGCAGCCGCTCCTCGTCGATCTCGACCCAGACGCCCGCCGAGGATGGGAAGACCACGTGGTCGCCGGGCTGTACGGGCATGTCCACACCGGCGTTCTCCCACCAATCGAGACCGGGACCGACGGCGAGCACGATGCCCTGCTGAGGGGGCGGCTCGTCGATGCCCTGCGGCACCACCAGCCCCGACCGGCGCATCCGGTCCTGGTCCAGCTCCTTCAGGACCACCTGATCGAACAGGGGCCTCAGCTGGTGCCTGACGGTCTCCACAGGCTCGCGGGACGATCGCGTGCTCATGCCCTGAAGAATACGAGGGATGCAGGTTGGCCAAGCCCTCCGCGAAGCCCGTCTCAACCGCGGTCTCGACCTCTACGAGATCAAACGGGTGACCAAGATCAGCATCCCGGCCCTGCGCGCGATGGAGGAGGACCGCTGGGACGACGTTCCGGCCCCGGGGCCGGAGGCGCTGCTCGAGATCTACGCGCAGTACCTGGGACTGGACGAGCAGGCGCTGCTCACCGAACCCCGGAGCGAGGGGCGGCATGGCGGCTCGCATCGGCGGGGCGTCCTGCTCGTCATCGGGATCGTGGCGGTGGTTGGCCTGATCATCGGCCTGGTGGCTGTCGGACCGCTCGGTGGCGGTGGCGGCAAGGGGACCAACGCGGGCACTGTCGCCCTGACGACAACGACCACCGCGACAACCGCGAGCGCCCCGGTCTCGGTCGAGATCACCACCAACGCTCTGGTCTGGGTCTGCCTCATCGATCAGCGGGGACATCCCGTCATCAACGGCCTGAACCTGGTCGGGACCAATCGGTCGGCCCGTATGACGGCAAGGCATTCGACGTGGCATTCGGCAACGGAAAGCTCGACCTGACCGTGAACGGACAGGCCGTCGACGTCCCGAACATCGCCGCCCCGTTCGGCTATCGGATCACTCCGCAAGGCGCGACCAGGCTCACGCCCACGGAACGGCCACGTGTACCTGAGACGGCTTCGCCGTCAGGTCGCGGCCACAAGCGGCCGCCCCAGATAAGTCGCTGCGGGGCTTCGCCCTCCGCTCCAAAGTGGAGCGGCCTGGTGGCCGCTAGGCGGTTTGTTCCCCGAGCGCCGGGTCCTCGAGGACCATCTTGTGCTCGCCGGTGGCGTCGGTGACCAGCATCGGGCGCTGGCCCTTCTCGATCGTCTCCTTGGTGACGACGCACTTCTGGACGTCGCCGCGGGAGGGCAGCTCGAACTGGACGTCGAGCAGCGTCTCCTCGAGGATCGAGCGGAGGCCGCGGGCGCCCGTCTCGCGCTCGAGTGCCTTGTCGGCGATCGCGCCGAGCGAGTCGGGGGCGAAGACCAGGTCGATGTCGTCGAACTGGAAGAAGCGCTTGAACTGGCGGGCGAGTGCATTGCGCGGCTCGGTCAGGATCGTGATCAGGTCGTCGCGGGTGAGCTGGTGGATGGCGGAGACGACGGGGAGCCGGCCGATGAACTCCGGGATCAGGCCGTACTCCATCAGGTCCTCGGGGAGAACCTTCTCGAAGTCCTCGCCCGTGTCCTTGTCGGCGGCGGACGTCACCTCGGCACCGAACCCGATGCCGTGGTTGCCGATCCGCTTCTCGATCACCTCGTCGAGCTGGCCGAAGGAACCGCCGCAGACGAAGAGCACGTTCGAGGTGTCGATCGTCAGGAACTCCTGGTGCGGGTGCTTGCGGCCGCCCTGCGGGGGAACGGAGGCGGTGGTGCCCTCGAGGATCTTCAAGAGCGCCTGCTGCACGCCCTCGCCGGAGACGTCGCGAGTGATCGACGGGTTGTCGGCCTTGCGGGCGATCTTGTCGATCTCGTCGATGTAGATGATCCCGGTCTCGGCCTTCTTCACGTCGAAGTCGGCGGCCTGGATCAGCTTCAAGAGGATGTTCTCGACGTCCTCGCCGACGTAGCCGGCCTCCGTGAGCGCCGTGGCGTCGGCGATCGCGAACGGGACGTTGAGGATCTTGGCCAGGGTCTGAGCCAGCAGCGTCTTGCCGCAGCCGGTGGGCCCGAGCAGCAGGATGTTCGACTTCTGCAGCTCGATCGGCTCGTCGGTCTGCTCGTCCGAGGTGTTCATCTGGACGCGCTTGTAGTGGTTGTAGACCGCCACGGAGAGGGCGCGCTTGGCGCCGTCCTGGCCGACCACGTACTCGTTCAGTACGTCGTAGATCTCACGCGGCTTCGGAAGGTTCTCGAGCTCGAAGGTGGGAGGAGCGGTGAGCTCTTCATCGATGATCTCGTTGCAGAGGTCGATGCACTCGTCGCAGATATAGACGCCGGGGCCGGCGATCAACTTCTTGACCTGACGCTGCGACTTCCCGCAGAAGCTGCAGAGGAGCTGCTCGTTGGATTCGGTGGGACGTGCCAGCGGAATACTCCCTCGGTCTCGCTTCGCCCGGCCGGCTCCTTCCTCGCTGGAAGCTTAGACGCCCGCCGACCTCGGCCTGACGCAACCTGGATACGCCACGAGCGGCCGGTTTCCTTCCGCCTTTACATCGGTTGTCACTGGGAATGACTGAACCCCGTCTCTATTGGAGAGAAGAACTCGAAAGGAGGCAGATCATGAGGATCTTCGTAGCAGGAGCAACGGGAGCACTGGGAAGGCAGCTCGTTCCGAGGCTGGTCGAGCGCGGACACGAGGTGACGGGGATGACGAGAACCCCCGCGAAGCAGGCGTTGATCTCCGAGCTGGGCGCGCGGCCGGTCGTCGCCGATGCATTCGACGCCGAGCAGGTCGCGTCGGCCGTGGCCAGCGCCGAGCCGGAGGTGATCGTGCACGAGCTCACCGAGATCTCGGACCTCGGGAACATGCGGAACCTCGACAAGGCGTTCAAGTCCACGAATCGCCTCCGCACCGAGGGAACCGACCATCTGCTCGCCGCCGGAAGGGCCGTCGGCGTGAAGCGGTTTGTGGCGCAGAGCTTCGCCGCGTGGGTGTACGAGCGAACGGGCAGTTGGGTGAAGACCGAGGAGGACCCCGTTGACCCGGATCCCATCGGTCCGATCCACGAGACGTTCGAAGGGATCATGTACGTGGAGAACGCCGTTACCGGCGCCGACTGGACCACGGGCATCGCCCTTCGCTACGGGGGGTTCTACGGCCCAGGCACGAGCCTCTGGACCGGAGGCGAGCATCTCGAGCCGATCCGGCAGCGCAAGTTCCCGATCGCCGGCGACGGTGAGGGCGTCTGGTCGTTCATCCACATCGAGGACGCCGCCGACGCGACGGTGGCCGCCGTCGAGCGCGGGGATCGAGGCGTCTACAACATCACGGACGACAGCCCCGAACTCGTCCGCGATTGGCTGCCGGGCATGGCCGAGGTGATCGGTGCACCGCGACCGCGGCGGGTGCCGAAGTGGCTGGCTCGCCTCGCAGCGGGCAAGCCGGGAGTGATCATGATGACCGAGTTGCGCGGAGCATCGAACGCCAAGGCAAAGCGGGAGCTGGACTGGAACCCGCGGTATCCAAGCTGGCGCGAGGGCTTCGCCGAGCTGCCCGGGGCGGCTGATACGCCGGCCGCGTCGAACGAGCGCGGGGCGCTCGCGGCATGAACGAGTCGAACGATGCCCTGCTCGGGGAGCTGCGTCCCCGCGCCTTCGCGATCGCCTACCGGATGCTCGGCAGCGTCGCGGAGGCCGAGGACGTCGTCCAGGAGGCGCTCCTCCGCGTCAATACGTCACTCGAGCAGGGCGAGCGCATCGAATCACCGCGGGCCTACGTCGCCACCATCACCACCCGGCTCGCGATCGACGAGCTCCGCTCTGCCCGGGCCCGTCGCGAGACCTACGTCGGGGAATGGCTCCCGGAGCCCGTGGTTGTGGACACCCGCGAGGACCCCGCGCGCCAGGCCGAGATGGCCGACTCGCTCTCCCTCGCATTCCTGGTGCTGCTCGAGAACCTCTCGCCAGAGCAGCGCGCCGCGCTCCTCCTCCACGACGTCTTCGACTACGACTACGGCGAGATCGCGAAGATCATCGGCAAGAGCGAGGACAACGCACGGCAGCTCGCGACCCGGGCGCGCCGTCACGTCGATGACGGAAAGCCCCGCTTCGAAGTCTCAAAGGAGAAGCGCGAGGAGCTCGCCGGCCGCTTCTTCGCGGCGGCACAACAGGGCGACATGCAGGCTCTGGAAGCTCTCCTTTCGGAGGATGTCGTGCTGAAGGGGGACGGTGGCGGCAAGGCTCCCGCGATCGCCCGATCGCTGCACGGCCGCAATCGGGTTGCACGCACGCTCCGCAACTGGTCCAAGACCGGCTGGGCCCTGCCGGGCCTCACCCTTCGGCCGGCGGAGATCAACGGCCAGGCCGGGGCCCTCTACCTGGACGGCGACGGGGCAGTGCTCGGAGCGATGGTGTTGGACATCGCCGAAGGGCAGATCCAGGGCATCAACTCAATCGTCAATCCCGACAAGCTGCATCACCTCGGTGAGGTCGGCGACGCCTGGGCCCTTCTCGAACAGGTCCGCCAGCGAAAGCGCAGATAGGGGCCGCCCGGGGCTCAGCCGGTGAGCTCGGAGATCACTTCCTTGCTGTGGGTGATCGGCAGCCGGTTGCCCTCGAGCTCGATCTTCGAGCCACTCTGCTCGTCGGCGAGCTCCAGCACCTTGACGTCGATGCGCTGGTGAACCGTCGCCTTCAGGTGCTCGCGCGAGATCTGGAACGCGAGCGGACCCGCCTTCGTGGCGCCGGCGAACCCATAGACGGCGTCTGCGGTCACGGCCACGACCATGTGATCGGGAAGCCCGCGGACCGCGTCCGTGGCCCTTGTGGCGCCGACCATCCCGGTGACCGACCCGACCGCCTCGCCGGCGGCGCCGGCGATGCCGCCGAGTGAGTCGCCCGCCATGCCCCCCAGGACGAACGAACCGCTGTGACCCCTGGGACTGAACTGGCCGGCCACCAGCACCTCGTCGGCGATCCCCTCGCGCGCGAGCGCCTCCTGGACCGATCTCTCCATGGACTCCTCGGACACCCTTGTCCTCCGATCGTCGACGTGCCCCTGTGCACCGACCATCGTCAGCGGAGCCGGCGAACTGAAGTACGAAATCCGGCGCCCGAGCTGGGTTAGAGCCCTCTATCGATGACGGCCTGGGTGACCTTGTCGTCGATCGAGCTCGTCGGCGTCTCGATCCCGACCCAGGGCTCACCGTCGAAGTACTTGCCCATGATCTTCTCGGCGGTGCGGGTGGCGAGCGCCTGAGTCGTCAGGGTCGGGTTCGGTCCGCCCAGGCCATTGGCAAGCGCGGAGTTCGAGCTGACGAAGAGCCGCTCGACGAAGCGCGCCTCGGCGTTGGCATCCAGGACCGAATCCGCGGGGTCCGAGCCCATCCGCATCGTCGACTGGACGTGGAGGATCAGCGGCGGCCAATCCATGCGGATGACCTTGGTGGCGCCCGCGGCGCGCAGCAGGCGCGACGCCTGATCCGCGCAGTACTCGCGGTTCGCCAGTGTCCGAGCCGTGCGCTGGCGCTGCTTGAAGATCACCTTCGGGATCGGGCCCTGCTCGTCGCCGGGGAGCGAGGAGCGGACGACGCGGTTCTGGGCCTCGACGTCGTCGTCGGTGATCACCAGGACGTTGAGCAGCTTGTTGACGTCGGCGAGAACCTCCTTCATCTCGTCGCCGGGGACCCGGCCGGTCTTGCCGTCCCAGGTGCCGCTGAAGCCACGACCGTTGTCGTAATAGCCCTGGACCCCTGAGTCCGAGAAGGCCATGCTGAACGCCTGCAGCGCCGGTGGCAGGCCCACGTTCTCGAGTCCCCCATGACCGGGGAAGTCGCAGCGAGCCGACGATCCCACGCCCTTGGAGCTGCCGGTGTACTCGTCGAACACCCCGATCACAAAATCGAAGAAGTGGTCGGTGTACCCGCGTCCGACCCACCCGTTCGGATCCGGCAGCCCGCTGTTCTCCCACAGGCGCGGGTCCTCGGTGCATCCGCCGGCCATCACCACGACCCTCGCGGTCTCGGTGTGCGCCTCCCCCGTGTTCGTGTCGTGCCACCGGACACCCGTCGCGACCGTGCTGCTGCCGCTCTGCTCGTAGAGGATCTCGTCGACGTAGGAATCCGGGAGGAGGGTGACGGCCTTGCCGCCCGGCGCCCAGGCGTCGGCGGTGAGGGCCATCGGCGCGTAGGAGTTGTCGGTGGAGCGCTTTGCCTTCAGGTTGCGCGGCGCGTGGCGCGGCTCGACGCAGCCCTCGAAGCAGTAGCCGCAGAAGGTGCACCCCTGGGCCTGCGGATAGAGCAGCTGCGATGAGTCACTGGTCTTGCCGGCGGTCCCCTGCGGCTGAAGGATCGCGTTCTCCTGAGGCCGGAAGCTGTTCTGGGTGATGTCCTTGGTCGTATTGACCGGCAGGCCGATTCCCTGGGCGCCCTCGAAGAAGAGCTGCTCCTTGGTGCCCATGGCCGCGGTCTGGACCGGCAGCGTCGCCTCGACCCACTCGTAGTAGGGGATCAGCTCTTGGTATGAGAACGGGAACCGGTGCCCGTCGAAGGAACCGGCGTCTGAGCCGCTGTAGCCCTCGAACACACCCGGCTGGGCGCGCGGGCAGTTGCCGTAGTAGTGCTGGGTCGTGCCCCCAACTCCCGCCAGCTGCCAGAGAAAGGAGTTCTGCGGCGTCTCGCGGAACCAGGCCGGCTTCTTGCGGTCGGACGGGCCGAATCGGAAGTAGCCGGTCAGCGGGTCGTTGGCGTCGTGCTCGAACTTCGACCACTCGTTCTCCGGGTCGCGGTACCAGGGACCCGCTTCGAGCAGCAATACGTCGAGGCCGCGGGCGGCGAGCTCCTTCGCCATCACGGGACCACCCCCACCGGCTCCGATCACGATGACGTCGGGCATTACTTCTTCCTCCTGTGGTGCTTTCGGTGGTGCTTGTGATGCCTCTTCCGCTTGGTCGTGACCCCGCCGGTCGAGGCGTCCCCGGCGGCCGCGGCGGCGCCTCCCGGGGCCGAGGCCGCGGCCGCAGCGAGGACGCTCGGGTCTGTGGCGGTGCTCTGTCGACCCTGGAAGTAGCCGAGGAACTCATCCCAGCCGTCGGCCGGGGTCGTTCGCCCCGGCATGTAGCTGGTGAGGTCCCAACCGACGGGGCGCTGGCTGACCGTCTTGGTGGCCGGGTCGTAGACGCCCCACTCGCCATAGGAGAGGTAGGTGCCGAACTCCTGCAAGGCGCCGCCGACGAACTTGAGGAGCCCCGACAAGGAGGCCTTGAGCGGCTCGGGCGCGTTGGCGTCGAGAGTCGCCACCAGGTCCGAGTCGGTGGCCTCGAGCGCTTCCAGGGCCTTCGCCTTGTCCTTGAAGGAGAGGTTGGCGAACGGAGAGGTGGCGATCGGGCCCGCGATCGAGGCCGGGTTCACCTGAGTCGCGAGGAAGTTGAGCATCAGGGCGATCACCAGCGACAGCGGCACGGCGGCGTCGCTCTGGGTGAGCGCGCGCAGTGCGTCATCCATCTGCGCGGCGAAGCCCTCGCCGAGCTTGGCGAGCGGCCCGAGCAGGTCGAGCGGAATCGGGATCTCAGAGACCGTCGTGGTGAACGCGGCCGCGAGGTCGTGGACGTAGGTGTCGGGGAACGGCAGGAAGTCGTCGAGGTCGATCAGGAAGAGCTCGTCGCCTCTGGCATCGATCCCGCCGGGCGTCGGGCTGGTCACGCCCTGCGCCTGCGAGTACTTGTCCGACCCGGGCACCTCGAAGGCGACCAGTCCGGCGATCGTGTCGCGGGCGAGGATCTTCAGAGCCGGCGCTGCGATGTCATCGATCAGCGGATCGAGGGCGCCGGCGGCCTTGGCGATCGAGGGGTAGAGCGCAACGGTCGCGGCAGCCCCGAGACTGCCCGTCCGCCACAGGAACGTCCGCCTGCTGAATCCCACCTCCTCCATGCGCGCCGGACCTTAGGCACGAGCGTGCCTGAGTTCATTGGCTGACGCGACAAAGATGTCGGTACCGACTTGTGGGTAAGGACAAAGTCGGCTAGGGTCGTCGGCGATGGAGCTGGTTGCCGACGGGACGGCCGGCGTCACAGAGGAGATCGAGCGCGTTCTGGCGGCGCTCGAGCTGCGAGAGGACGAGCTGGCCGAGGCGATGCTGGGGGCGATCCTCGGCGAGATCGGCTCGTATGACCGGCCCGGCGGCGAGGCGCTGCTGAGCGACGTCCGCGAGCACTGCCGCCTCCACGTCGACCTGCTGATGCGCTCGCTGCGCGCCGGCCGCGATCCCGACCGCTCCGACCTCACCTTCGCGCGCGACGCCGCCGCCCGCCGCGTCCACCAGGGGGTGCCCCTCGACGGGCTCCTGCAGGCCTTCCGCGTCGGGCACCGCACGCTCTGGCAGGCAATCGTGGACGAGGCCGCGAGCTCCCCGGCCGGCCGCGAGGCCGCCATCCGCCTCGCGGGCGAGGCCATGGAGTACATCGACCTCGCCAGCACCCACGTCGCCGAGGCCTACCTGCGGGAATCCGGCCAGCTGGCCGAGCTGATCCAGCGCCGCCACCGCGACCTCCTCGAGAACCTGCTGGCCGGGCGGCTGCCCGATGACGCGGAGACGGAGACCCTGGGCCTGGGCCTCGAACGGGATGCGGACCTGCTCGTGGCGGTCGCGTCGCTACAGGAGGCTCCGGCCGCGGACGATCGCGCCCTGGCGGAGGCTGCCAACGCGATCGCCGCGTCGATCGGCTCGCGCGCCTTGGTCGTCGTGCGGCAGGACGAGGTCGCCGCCGTCCTGCCCCTCGGCGGCAAGAGCCCGGAGGTGATCGGCGTCGCCCTCGATGTCGCGCGCGTCAGCGCCGAGCGCGACCACGCGATCCAGATGCTGATCGGCGTCAGCGGCGTCTGCCGCGGCCTCGGCGAGGTCGGTCAGCGCTACGTCGAGGCCCACCAGGCGTTGCGCCGCTCAAACCCCGACCGCCCGATCGTCTCCCTCTCCGAGCTCTCCCCCTTCGAGCATCTGATCGCGTCAACGGACCGATCGACCCGGACCTCGATCGCCATGGAGGCGGCGCCCCTGAGGGACAGCGGAAACGGCGGGCTGATGGAGACGCTGCGCGTCTATCTGGACTCCGATCTCGACGTGGCGCGCACCGCCGAGGCCCTCTACGTCCACCCCAACACCGTGCGCTACCGGCTGCGCCGAATCGGCGAGCTCACAGGCCTCGACCCGCAGAGCTTCTCCGGCCAGGTCGAGCTGCTGACGATCGCGCGGCTTTCGGAATCCGCCGTTCTCTGAGCCGGCGTGCTGACCGGCACCGTTTGAGTGGCCACTACGGAGCGCAGGGCCGCAGTGCGCACGGATGAAGCGCTGGCCGGTAACGGCGACCATGGTGGGGATGAAGCGAATCCTCGACAGAATGCGGCATTGGCTGGAATCCGACCTCGTCGGCGTAGCGGTGACGCTCGCCGCGGCGGCGGTCTTTGGCCTCGCCTTCCTGGGTTTCTACCTCGCCGGACCGCTTGGCGGCATTGCTTTCGCGATCTTCAGTATCGGGCTGATCGCGATGATTGCGGTCCAGCCTGGTCGTTAGGAAATCGCCGGGCGTTGCCCTCTCGCCTACGACTTGTTTCGCCCTCCGCCGCCTGGGTGGGACACTGACTCGTCATGTCTTCCCCGCTGATCGAGTTCCCGGCTGACGATCCTGACCGCGCCCGGAGGTTCTGGAGCGACTTGCTCGATGCAAAGTTCGCGCCAAGACCCAGCGATGCTGGACAGGGGTGGGAGATCGACAATGGCGATCTCCGCGTCGGAGTGCACGAGCGTGGACCAGGTCCCGGAGACACCGCTTCGCTCCCCTATTTCACCGTGCCCGATCTTCCCGCCACCCTTCAGCGCGTCCAGGACCTCGGCGGCTCGGTGATCCATCCAGGCGAGCGCTGGGCTGTGTGCCGCGACTCCGAGGGCAGCCCGTTCGCGCTCGCGGCGGGTTAAGGTCGTCACATGAAGCGACTTGTCGTCGGGATCGGGGGAGTCCTGGCGCTCCTCTGCGCCTCCCCGGCCCTTGCCTCGGCCCCCATCGGCCAGCTGCCGCCCGCGGGCTTCACCCCGAACAACTGCGGGCCCACCTCCGGCTCATATGCGCAGCCGACGATCACGTCGGGCCGAGGCTACGTCGTTCCCGCAAACGGCACCCGGATCAGCTCGTGGAGCACGCACGCGCTCGCGACAACTGGCCAGGAGCTCACGATGACGGTCTTCCGCCCGCTGGGAGGTGACCAGTTCCTCGCGGTTACTCACGACGGCCCTCGACCCCTGACGCCGTCGGCCGTGAACACCTTCGCGGTCGACCTCGCCGTCATGCCGGGGGACGTCCTCGGGCTCGTCCCTGGCATCGCGACCAACTTCCCCGTGGCCTGCGGCTTCGCCGTTAGCGGCGAGACCGACTGGGTCACCGGCCCGGTCACGCCACCCCCGGACGGACAGTCGGCGACCTTCCAGCCCAATTCGGGCGTCCGGCTGAACGTCGCCGCCCAGGTCGAGGTCTCGAACATCTTCACCTTTGCGGTGAGCGGTCGCAACAAGCGCAGGGGCACGGTGACCGTCACCGCCACCGGCACCGGCCCAGGCAAATTTGTGGTTTGGGGGAAGCGCTTCAAGCCTCAGGAGGCAACTTTGGGCAACGCCCCCGGGACGGCGACGCTAACCGCGGTCCCGGCCGGCAAGCTGAAGAGGACCCTCAAGAAGAGAGGCAAGGCCCGGACCACCGTGTCCGTGACCTTCACGCCGGACGGTGGCGACCCCAACGTCCAGTCTCAGCCGGTCAAGCTGATCAAGAAGCGCTAGCTGTACCGGTCCCAGGCCCGTAGATAGGGCCGCGGATTCACCGGGCTGCCGCTGACGTGGATCTCGAAATGGAGGTGGCAGCCGACCGTCCGCGCGTTGCCGGTCTTGCCCACGTACCCGACGATCTGGCCGACGTGAACCAGGTCTCCCTTCTGGAACGTCGAAGGATGGACCATGTGGGCGTACCAGTACTTGCGCCGCTCCCCCAATCCGCGGAGCACGATGAAGTTGCCGTCGAGGCGCGAGTCATACGCGCGTTTGACGATCGTGCCGGTGACCGCCGCCGCGAGAGGAGTCCCGCAGCGCGCGGTGACGTCGAAGCCCTTGTGGACCCGGCCTCCATTGCGTGGCGCGCCGAACTCTCCGACCGGGCCGCGCGCCCCGTGGGGGCCGCGGACCGGATAGAAGTGGCTGTGGAGCTCGACGCTCCCGGCCTCCTTCTCGTTGCCACCTGCAACGGCGACGACCACGCGGTACGTCCCGTCGGCCACGAGTCGCCCGCCGTTCGTCAGGCCGTCCCACTTGACCGTCTTGTCGTCTCCCGGCTGTACTCCGGGAACCTCGATCCGCCGGACCTCGTCCCCGGACCCGGCGATCTTGATCGTCACATCGGCGGGCGCCGAGCTGCTGATCCGGAAATCGATGCGAACGCCGCCGGTTGAATCCGTGAGGCCACGATCCGGAGAGACGGAAGCCTTCTGAACGATCGCGTCGTCAGCGACCGCTGTCGGAACTATCAGGACCGCGACGAGCGCGATCGGGAGGAGAACGAACCGTCTACCTATGCTCAATGACGCGGTCGACGATCTTGTACTCCTTCGCCTCTTCCGCGCTCATGAAGTAGTCGCGCTCGGTGTCCTTCGCGACCTTCTCCAGCGGCTGGCCGGTGTGCTTGGAGATGATCTCGTCGAGTCGCTGGCGGACGTCGATGATCTCCTTGGCGTGGATCTCGATGTCCGTCGCCTGGCCGGAGAAGCCGCCCGAGACCTGGTGGATCAGGATCTTCGAGTTGGGCAGCGCCATCCGCTTGTCCTTCGCGCCGCCGGCGAGCAGGAGGGCGCCCATGCTCATGGCGACGCCGACGCAAATGGTCGAGACGTCCGGCTTGATGAACTGCATCGCGTCGTAGATGGCGAGGCCCGCGTAGACCGAGCCGCCCGGCGAGTTGATGTAGATCGAGACGTCCTTGTCCGGATCCTCGGACTCCAGGTGGATGAGCTGGGCGACGATCAGGTTCGCGATGTCCTCGGTCACCGGAGTGCCGAGGAAGATGATGCGCTCGTTGAGCAGCCGCGAGTAGATGTCGAAGGCCCGCTCGCCGCGGGACGTCTGCTCGACCACCATTGGGACCAGAGGACTCATTGGACGCGGCAGTCTAGCGACCGGCGGCGGCGGGCAAACCGGCGCGGGCGCGGGTAGGGTCGGCATCGAAATGGAGGTAGTGCGCGCGGAGGAGCGCGAGGCCTATTTGACCCGGGACGGGTCGTCGGTGCGCGAGATCGCGGGCCCGGCGCCGGGCAACGCCGTGAAGCAGTCCCTTGCCGAGGCGACGGTGCCTCCCGGAGGGGAGACGATCGAGCACCTCCACCGCGCCTCGGAGGAGATCTACCGCTTCGCATCGGGCTCTGGCCGGATGCGCCTGGGGGACGGTGAGACCGAGGTGAGCGCCGGCGATGTCGTCGTGATCCCGCCGGGCACGCGGCACAAGCTCTGGAACACGGGGGCGGAGACGCTCGTCGTCCTCTGCAGCTGCGCCCCTCCCTACTCCCACGAGGACACGGTGCTCTGCGAGTGAGAGTGAAGGAGATCCTCACCGTCGGCCACTCGAACCACGAGGATCGCGAGTTCCTCGACCTGGTTCGCGGCGCCGGGGTCGAGCTGATCGTCGATGTCCGCGCCAACCCCCGCTCCCGCTATCCGCAGTTCAACCGCTCGGCGCTAGCGGGGACGATGAAGGCGGCAGGGGTCGGCTACGCGCCGCTCGGTGGAGACCTGGGGGGCCGCCGCGAGTCCCATCCCGATTCGGTCAACACCGCCGTCCCGGATGGGGCCTTTCGCGGCTACGCGGATCACATGGCGACCGAGTCCTTTCAGGCGGGGCTCGAGATGCTCGAGTCCCTGGCGCTCGAGCGCCGGACCGCGGTGATGTGCGCGGAGGGCGACTGGCAGCACTGCCACCGGCGGCTGCTGGCCGACGTCCTGACCGCGAGGGGATGGCCGGTGCTGCATCTCGGGCCGGACGGCTCGCTGACACCGCACGAGATGACCGAGTCCGCGGTCGTGGACAACGGCCGGGTCACCTACCCCGAGCCACAGACCTCACTCGGGATCTAGTCGATCCGGCAGAGCGGCAGCGGGTTCGACTCGCCGGCTCGCCGGCACTGGGTGCCCGACGCCCCACGCGGCCCGCCGGAGGTGCAGTTCTCCGGGCCGGGCGGCGGGAAGTCGTATCGGTCGACGGTCAGCGTGCTGAAGGCCAGCACGGGGCCCTTACCCTGAACCTTGTAGATCCTGGTGCCGATGTTCCCCGTGAAGGTGGTGAAGGCGGTGGAGGTGCTGTAGCTGTAGCGGTTCTTCTTCGGCTTGGCCTGCCCGGGCTTACGGCCCGTCGCCATGAACTTGGCCTGCGTCGGGAAGGCGCCGGTGAGCGTGCCTTGCGACGTTGGCTGGCCCGGCTGGTTCGCGCAGAAGGTGAGTGGCATCCCGTCGACGTTCACAGCGGTGAGCGTGCGCGGGGTGAACTTCCCCCGTCCGTGCTTGTCCTTGAAGATGACGTCGAGGCGCATCACCCCGCCGGGTTGCGGCTGGGAGGGAACGCCGACCGGTGGCAGGGTGCCCTCGAAGTGGCGAAGCTGGCTCGCCGCCAGAGCGGGCGCCGGAAGCGCCATGGCAAGGGCCGCCACTCCGATGGCGATTGCGCGTCTCATGTCCCTTCAACACCTCCCGAACCCCTGCGGAGCGCGGGGTCCAGGGATCTAGTCCGCCGCCTCGAGGGTCCTCTTCGCAGTCTCGACGCCGGCCTGCATTGACTCGGCGGTCAGGCGGACCAGCTGCTCGTCATCCGGCAGTAGGTCGCTGACCCAGACGAAGCGAGTGCCATCCCCCTCCGGCAGCACCTGCGCCGCCCCGTTGTGATGGCTGTATGGCCCGTCGACGATCGACCAGACCAGCCGCTTCGCCTCGTCGTCGAGGTCGATCAGAACCTCGCGCATCACGGCGCCGGAGGCGAAGGTGACGAGCCGATCCTCCCCGTCCATCCGGCAGTCGGTGACGAAACCGGGGACGAGTCGCGTGTGCAGCGCTCCGAAGTCGCAAAGAGCGTCCCAGACCTTCTCGGGCGGAGCGTCGATCTGGATCTCTTTGCGGATCGAGGGCACTACGGGGCTAGTCGGAGCCGGGCGTCCACAGCTCGCCCTTCTCCTGCTGCTCTGACTCCGGCGTCCAGATCTCCTCGCGGGCCTTCGCCTGCTCCAGCGGGATGGGATTCGCCTCCTCGGCGATCAGCTCCAGGGCGCGGCGCATGCGCAGGTCCTCCTTGAGGAGCTCCTCGCGGCCGGATTCGCGGATCTTCGCCAATGCGACATCCGGCTCGTCGTGGTGGTGGTCCTCGTGGCCCGGTGGAATCTGCAGCGCCTCGAGCATGTCCTCCTCGGTGATCTCGATGCCCTCGGCCTCGGCGACGGCCTCCAGGACCGCCTCCCGCTTCAGCGCCTGCTCGGCATCGGGGCGCGCCTGCTGGATCATCTCTTCGCGAGTCTTTCCCTGGATTTGCAGGTAATTCTCGGGATCCATCCCCTGCCGCTCGAGCTGGCGCTCGACGCGGCGCCACATCTCGGCGGCCCTGGCCTCGACAACCGGATCGGGCAGCTCCACCTTCGCGCCCTTGACGGCCTCATCGACTGCGGCCTCGCGGAAGCGCTCGACGATCTGGCCCTCGAGGATCTCCCGGATCTGCCCTGAGATGTGGTCGCGGAGCTCCTCGAGCGTCTCGAACTCGGAGGCCTCCGCGGCAAAGTCGTCGTCGAGGTCCGGCAGCTCCTTCTCGCGGACTTCCTTGACCTTGACGTCGAACTCGGCGGTCTTGCCGGCGACCTCCTCCGCGGGGTAGTCGTCGGGGAATGGCACCTCGGCGGTGCGCTCGTCGCCGGGCTTGGCGCCGATCAGCGCCTGTTCCAGCTCCGGCAGCACGCGCCCCTCCCCCAGCTCGAGCAGGTAGTCCTTGGCGGTGCCGCCCTCGAACGCGACGTCGTCGATCTTGCCCTCGTAGTCGATCAGGACGACGTCGCCCTCCTTCGCCTCCCGCTCGACCGGGTTGAGGCGCGCGAAGCCCTCCTGCAGGCGCTTCAGCTCGCCCTCGACCGCCTCCTGCGGAACCTCGGGCTCCTCGCGGCCGACCTCGAGGCCCTTGTACTCGCCGAGCTCGGCGCCCGGCCGCACGGCGACCTCGATCGAGAACTTCAGGGGCTTGCCCTCGTCGGGAAGATCGGAAAGGTCGAGCTTCGGGTCGCCGACGGGGTTGATCCCGGACTTCAGCATCGCCCGCTCGTACCAGTCGCCGAGCGAGGACTCGAGAGCCTGAGTGAGGACGGTCTCGCGGCCGAGGCGCTGGACCACCATCTCCGGCGGCACCTTGCCCTTGCGGAAGCCGGGCATCTTCATGTCCTCGCCGAGCTGCGCCGCGGTCCGCTTGATGCTGCCCTCGACGTCCTTCGGGTCGACGTCGACGTCGACGCGGACCCGCGAGTCGGGAAGCTCCTTTACGGTCGTCTCCATGAAGCAGACCACGATAGAGACCAGTCGGCGCGAGCGACTCGGCGCCTGGCTCTACACCGGCGCGCCCGGCAGGCTCGCGTCCTTCTCGATCGACCTGGGCCTGTCGCTTGCTGCCCTGGGGATCTACGGCGCGAAGCGCGGCTGGGAGAAGGTCAGCTTGATCCCTCGGTCTTGATCCTTTTCTCGAGCCGAGCGCCCTGGCCGGCGGCGGCCGCTCGCGCCGCCCGCGCGTCGCTCAGTGCCACCCCGCGCTGATCGGCGAGGTCGAGCAGGCGCTGGCGCTCGGTGTCCTGCTGGGCCCACCGCAGAAACAGCCAGGCCAGAACCCCGAGGGTGACGAAGGTGCCCTCGACCATCATGATCACGCCGGCGAGGCTCTGGTCGGTGATGGCCGAGATGTGCCATTTCGCCTCACCGGCGGCATAGTGCGGGTAGAAGACCGAGTTCGACCACATGAAGACGTTGCCGAGCACGATCCCGGTGAAGCGGACCGCGATCACGTAGCCGAGCTTCGCCGGGAGCCCGAACCAGCTGGGCTGAGGCAGTGGCCCGACGAGCGGCATCCACATCAGCACCCCGAAGCCGATGAAGCATGCGTGCTGGAGCGCGTGGATCGAGTTGTGCTCCGTGGCGGCCTGGTAGAGGAACGGGGCGTGCCAGACATAGAGGTCGATCGCCCAGAGCGGCAGCGCGACCAGCGGATGCGCGAGGTGCCGTATCCAGCCGAGCCAGCGGTTGGCGAGCAGCGGCTGAAGCAGCGGCCCCGTGAGGCCCAGGACGATCAGGAGCGCGCCCAGATCGCCCATCAGCAGGTGCTGGATCATGTGGACGAAGACGAGCTCGTCGTCGATCCGTCCGAGCGGAGAGATGAACGCGGCCGCGATCAGCGCCAGCCCGGAGGCGAAGCATGCGATCCGCCAGGTCGGGACGGACCGTCCCTCTCGCGAGAGGGTGAGCATGCGGAACGAGTAGGCGGTTGCGACCAGGGTCAGCCCCGCGACCTGCAGGGGCTCGAAGACGGGGCCACCGACGTGAGCCAGGGGAATCACAGAAGCATCGTAGGACGGCTTCGCCATCACGCCGCGGCCATAAGACACCGCTATAGCCAGTCGATCCTCCTGAAGTAGCCGACCAGCGCGAGCGCGACAACCGCCATCAACGCGATGCAAAGCGGGTAGCCGAACCGCCACTGCAGCTCGGGCATGTGCTCGAAGTTCATCCCGTAGACCGAGGCGATGAAGGTCGGCACGGCGACGATTCCGAAGAGCGCCGAGATGCGCTTGACCACCTCGTTCTGGTTGACGCTGACGAGCGAGAGGTTCGCCTGCAGGACGCTCGTCAAAAGCTCGCGCTGGGACTGGACCTGCTCGTCGACGCGGCGGGCGTGGTCGGCGACGTCGCGAAAGAAGCTGCGCAGCTCCTCCGGGACCCGCTCGAACCCGCCCTGCTCAAGGGCCTCGAGAGGGTTGAGCAGCGGCCAGACGGCGCGGTGGAACTCGATCACCTCCCGCTTCAGGTTGTAGATGCGGGCCGTCGGCGCCGGGATGTCGTCGTCGAAGACGTCCTTCTCGACCTCCTCGATGTCGTCCTCGATGGCGTCGACCACCGGGATGTAGTCGTCGACGACCTTGTCGAGCACGGCCCAGATCGCCGACGAGGCCCCGAGCTTGACCATGTCCGGGCGCGCCTCCAGGCGCTGCCGGGCGCTGCGCAGCTCGCTGCCCGGCCCGTGGCGCACGGTGATCACGTATCCCGGGCCGGCGAACACGTTGATCTCGCCGAAATGAACCTCCTCGAGGTCCTCGTGGTAGTGGGCGGTCTTGAGAACGACGAAGACGTCCTCGTCGTAGTCCTCGATCTTCGGCCGCTGGTGGGCCTGCGCCGCATCCTCGACGGCGAGCTCGTGCAGGCCGAAGAGCTCCTGGAGCTTCTCGAGGTCGCCGGGCTCGGGCTCGTGGATGCCGACCCAGACGAAGTCGCCGGTACCCGGCGCCCCCCGCAGCTCCGCGGCGCGCTCGGGCGTGAGCGAGTCCTCGTGCTGGCGCACGCCGTCCTTGTAATGGGCGCTGTCGACGATCACCGTGCGGCTCCGCGTTCAGCTTCCGTCGCGCCCGGTGGCTTCCTCCTCGTGGGCGAGTTCCGTCAACCCAGGTCGTCGACGGGAATCCAGGCGACGTCCATGTCGACCCGCTTGCCCCGGAACGGAACTCCCTCGGCCCTCAGGAGGCGGCGCTGACCGTCCCCCTTCGCGAGCGACCCGTCGGCCCGGACGATCCGCTGCCAGGGCACGCTCGGGTCATCGCAGCGGGAGAGAACGTATCCGGCGAATCGCGGCGATCCCGGGCTGAGATCCCCGTACGTCGTGACGAATCCCTCCGGCACCCGTCTGATGCGGTCGAGGACGGCCCTCGCCCGGGGCGAGCTCAGCTGAGCCTGCGAGCCACCCATATGCCCGCGAGCGTGGCGGGGATCGCGGCGGCCAACCCGCGCAGCGCCGCGTCCCGCTCGCCCGCCCCGAGGGCGAGCGCGAAGGCCGCGGTGTCCCCCGCGTCGGCGGCCGCGTTCGCGACCGTTGCGGTGCGCAAGCGCTCGCGGTCACCGAGCGCCCCAAGGGTCACACCGCCGAGCACGAAGTCCCTGACGCCGGCGATCCGGGCGACGGCAACGGTCGCCGGAGATACCTCGGAGAAGCCGAGCGCCCCCAGCGACGGCTCGGGGGCGGCGAGCAGCCCGAGCCCGATCGCCATCCTGCCCGCCGCGGAGATCAGCGAGAACGCGCGAACGTCCGGCGCCTGCACTTCCTCGTCGCTCAGGATCGCTCCATTGAGACGGCCACCGAGGGAGAGGCCGTCAGGGTCTGGTAGACGACGCAGTAGCGCTCTGTGAGGCGCTGGAGAGTCGCGAGCTCCTCATCGCTGGCATCGCTCTCGAGCTCGAAGCGCAGGCGGATCTCCGTGAAGCCCACCGGCGCCTCCTTGTCGACGGCGAGCGTGCCGCGCCAGTCGAGATCACCTTCGGCGTGCAGGGACCCGCTCACCGACAGCCCCATCGACGTGGCCACCGATCGCATCGTCACTCCCGCGCAGGCGACCAGCGCCTGCAGGAGCATGTCTCCCGAGCAGGCGAGGGTGCCATCGCCGCCCGTGCCGGGATGGAGGCCGGCCTTGACGAGGGCGCGGCCCGTCTGGACCGAGCAGGCGATGTCGTCGTCCAGGCTGCCGTCGGCCTCCAGGGTGATCTCCGCCGCTTCCGGCTCGTCGGCATAGCGGTCCTTGATCGGCCGCTGTAGCGCGCGCAGCTCCTCACCAGTCATCGGCTCGTTCATCGGTAGCTCCTCACCAGTCATCGGCTCGTTCATCGGTCGAGCCTAGTCCGGCGGCCCGTCGCGTTGTTACTCGTAGGCGAGCGCCTGGAGCACGTCAGCCGGGCAGCGCGCCGCGCCGGCGCGATCGTCAAGCAGAACCTGGCCCGCCGTTTCCGGGACCGAAGCTAGCGATACTGGATGTCCGATGTCGCTCGAGGCAGGCTCCACGTTCGGCGGGTTTCGCATCGAGCGGAGGCTCGGGAGCGGCGGCATGGGGATCGTCTATCTCGCCACCGAGCTGCGCCTCGACCGGCAGGTCGCGCTCAAGGTGATCCGTGCGGATCTGGCCCGGGACGATCACTTCCGCG
Organism: uncultured Solirubrobacterales bacterium; assembly: GCA_963819715.1. Classification (GTDB taxonomy): domain Bacteria; phylum Actinomycetota; class Thermoleophilia; order Solirubrobacterales; family 70-9; genus DASUPK01. The sequence goes on along the minus strand of CAWFXE010000006.1, from coordinate 787,549 downwards.
CGCGATTTCGCTCGGAGTCCCTCACCGCCGCCTCGGTCGAGCATCCCCGAGTCGTCACCATCTTCGGCGCCGGAGAGAGCGACGGGCTGCTCTACGTCTCGATGCGCTACGTGCCGGGACGGGATCTCGGTCACCTGATCGATGCCGATGGCCCCCTCCCGCCCGAACGCGCGGCTGAGCTGATCGCGCAGGTCGCGGACGGCCTGGACGCGGTGCACGCCGCGGGCCTGGTCCACCGGGACGTGAAGCCGCACAACGTGATCGTCGGCGAGGACGGGAATGCCTACCTGGCCGACTTCGGGCTGGCCAAGGCGATGGGCGCCACGACCGGTCTGACGTCGACGGGCCAGGTGATCGGGACGGTCGACTACATGGCGCCGGAGCAGATCGAGGCGCGGCGAGTCGACGCGCGCACCGACGTCTACGCGCTCGGCTGTGTCCTCTTCAACGCGATCACAGGGAAGGTGCCCTACTCCGAGCGGGAGAGCTCGGCCAAGATGTGGGCGCACGTCAACGAGCCGCCGCCCTCGGCCGGCAGGCGAGGCAGGGTCCTCGATCCGGTGATCGCCCGCGCGATGGCGAAGGATCCCATCGACCGGTTTCCCTCCGCCGGAGACATGGGCCGCGCCGCCGTCGCCGCAACGCGGGGCGAGGCGGTGACGGAGCCGGAACACGTCGTGGGCGCCGGGGAAGCGGCGCCCCTCCCGGAGACCGTCCGGCTTTCCCGCGATCCATCCCTGCCCCCCACCGACCCGCAGCCCGGGCCGCGCCGCCTAGGGCGCCTGCTCGCCTACATTCTCGCGCTGGCGCTCATCGCCGCCCTGGGTGCCGCCGCGGCGATCGAGGCGCCGAAGCTGTCGCGCTCGCACAGGACCGCAACCCTGGCCGACAGCGGCGGGGCCGCGACGCCGAGCGGCGTGACGGTCCCGGCGCTCACCGGCCAGCGTCTGGACCTCGCGGAGCAGCGTCTTGACGACCTAGGCCTCAACTACACCGAGGAGGGCGGTGGCCTCTTCGGAGTGATCATCCCCTCCGATTGGAACGTCTGCTCGACCTCGCCCGGCGAGGGATCCGTGGTGAACCGCGGCGCCACCGTCCGGCTGGAGGCCTGCTAGCGCGCCGGAGTTCCGTCGGACGCCGCGGATAGCGTCGGGTCCGACAGCGGCTGGCGCTGTCGTTTTGTGCGTCGGGAGGTGTGGCTGTGAAGCTGGTGATCGCCATCGTGCGGCCTGAGAAGGCCAACGACGTGCTGGAGGCGCTCTACCGCGCCGAGATCAAGGGCGTCTCGATGAGCCGCGTGCAGGGACACGGTGGGGAGCTCGACCAGGTCGAGACCTACCGCGGAACGACCGTGAAGATGGAGCTCGCCGAGAAGGTGCGCTTCGAGATCGCGGTCACGGACCCGTTCGTGGAGCCCACGCTCGCTGCTCTGCAGGAGGGAGCGCAGACCGGCGAGGTCGGTGACGGGAAGATCTTCGTCCTCCCGCTCGAGCGGGCAGTCCGCATCCGGACGGGCGAGTCCGACAACGCCGCGGTCACGCCGGTGGACGGCTGATGAGCGGCCTGGTCGCGGCGGCACAGATCGACACCGGCGACACGGCCTGGATGCTGACGGCGACGGCCCTCGTGCTGATGATGACCCCGGCGCTCGGTCTCTTCTACGCCGGCCTGGTCCGGTCGAAGAACACGCTCAACACATTCATGATGTGCATCGCCGCGATCGCGGTGGCGACGGTCACCTGGGCGCTCGTCGGCTACTCGCTGGCCTTCGACGGGACGGGCGACCTGATCGGGGGCCTCAACTACGTGGGCCTCCACGACGTGACCTTCGCGCCGGTCAACGGCCTGACCATCCCCCACCTCGTCTTCTTCGCCTTCCAGGCGACCTTCTGCATCATCACCACGGCGCTGGTCTCCGGAGCCGTGGTCGAGCGGATGCGCTTCGGCGCATTCCTGGTCTTCGCGGCGCTCTGGTCGGTCCTCGTCTACTCCGTCCTCGCCCACTGGGCCTTCGGCGGCGGCTGGCTCTTCGAGCGCGGCACGCTCGACTTCGCCGGCGGCGTTCCGGTGGAGATGGGATCGGGCTTCTCAGCCCTTGCCGCGGCGCTGGTGGTCGGCGCGCGCAAGGACTACGGGCGCCAGGCGCTCCTCCCCCACAACGCCGTCTATGTCCTCCTCGGCGCCGGCCTGCTGTGGTTCGGCTGGTTCGGCTTCAACGGCGGCAGCGGCTTCTCGACCGGCCAGAACAGCGTCCTCGCCTTCACCAACACGCTGCTCTGTCCATGCGCCACGCTGGTCGCCTGGTTCATGCTGGACCTGATTCGAGGCCGGCGGGTGACGGCGATCGGCGCCGCGACGGCGATCATCGTCGGCTGCGTGCTGATCACCCCGGCCGGCGGGTTCATCAGCCCGGGCTGGGCGCTCGCGCTGGGCTTCCTGGGCGCCTTCCCCTGCTACTTCGTGATCCTCTACCGGCCGCGGACCCGGGTCGACGAGACGCTCGACGTGCTGGCCGCTCACGGCGTCGCGGGCTTCACCGGAATCCTCGCGGTCGGCTTCATCGCACAGGCCAGCTGGAATGGGATCTCCAACGGGATCCTGTACGGGAACGCCGGGCAGTTGCTCGACCAGGTGCTGGCCGACCTCGCCGGTCCCGCCTATGCCTTCGTCATGACCTACGCGCTGCTGCGCGCCATCGGCTTCGTCACCTCGCTTCGAGGCGTGGAGCGCGACGAGGCGGTCGGCATGGATCTCGTCCACCACGGCGAGGAGGCCTATGCCTCGGGCGAGGGCGCGATCCTGGTGACGCCGGAGGACGGCGGCGAAGCGCCCGTCCCGGTCGCGCAGCCTTAGCTTCCCTACAGGCCGTGCGGGTGCAGGTGGTCCTCGGCCATCCGCTTCAGCCCCACACGGTCGATCTTGCCCGTCGGGTTGAGCGGCATCTCATCGAGGAAGACGATCTCCTCCGGCGCCTTGTAGCCGATGCGGTCGCGGCAGTACACGATCAGGTCGGCGCGCGAGGGAGCATCGGCACCCTCGGCCAGGGTGACGTAGGCGCGGACGTTCTCTCCGTGGACGGCGTCGTGGACGCCCACGGCCCCGGCGAGGTTGATCGCGGGGTGCTCGACCAGCGCGCCCTCCACCTCATAGGGGCTGATGTTGGATCCGTCGTGCACTATCACCTGCTTCTTGCGGCCGAAGAACCAAAGGTAGCCGTCGTCGTCGGCGCGGGCGAGGTCGCCTGAGTCGAGCCAGTCGTCGATCACGACGTCGTCGGTCGCCTCCTGGGCCCGCCAGTAGCCAGCCATGCGGCTGCGGGTGCGGATCCAGATGCGCCCGACCTCACCGCCCACGATCGGCTCGCCGTGCTCATCTCGCAGAGCGATCGAGTAGCCGCAGATCGGCCTGCCGATCGAGCCCTGCCTGATCTCGCCCGACGGCGGGTTCAGCGTCGTCAGCCCGACCTCGGTCATCCCGTACCCCTCGACGATCGGGAACCCGGCCATCTCGGCGAACTCCGTGAGCAATTCGGTCGAGACCTTGTCGGCCCCCGCCCGGCAGATGCGCAGCGAGGAGAAGTCGGCCGGCTCGAGCTCGTGGTCGTGGATCAGAGCCGAGAGGGCCGCCGGGATCATCGCGAGGATCGTCGGCTGCTGGTCGCGTAAGAGTGGGAGCAGCTCGTGAGCGTCGGTGCTCCGGGCGACGACCACCTTGCCGCCGACCGAGAGCATGGCCAGCGCCCAGAGGAACGAGCCGATGTGCGACATCGAGGAGCCGGGAAGGAAGACGTCCGAGGAGTCAAGCTCGAATGCCCCGGCTGCGCTGGCGATCATCCAGCGGAGCGTGTGCCGCGTGTGGGTAACGCCCTTGGCGGGACCGGTGCTCCCCGAGGTGAAGAAGATCACCGCCGGGGCGTCGGGATCGGGCTCCTCGTCATCGGCGGCGAGCGGCTCGTGGTCCAGCAGCTCCGCGAACTCCTGACGCCAGCCGTGCCCAACGCCGGCGGGCTCCTCGTTGTGCGCGTGCTGCGGCTCGGCGTCGCGGTAGGCGATGGTGCCCAGCTCGAGGCCGGAGGCGAGCTCACTCGCCGCCACGTCCTCGGCGCGTTCGACGTGGGCGAGCAGGACGCGGGCCTGGCTGACTTGGAGAGCGTGGTCAATCTCGCGCGCCGTGTAGCGGTAGTTGAGCGGGGTGGCGATCAACCCGGCCCGGAAGCAGGCCAGGTAGTGGACCAGGAGATCGATCCGGTTCGGCATCAGCGACGCGATGCGATCGCCAGGCTCCAGGCCCATGGCCCGGTATCCGCCGGCAAGCGCCGAGCCGGCATGGTCGAGCTCGGGCCAGGTCAGCGAGCGCTCCGCGGAAACGACGGCGACGGCGTCGGGGTCGGCATCGAGGCCGGGGCGCAGCAGGTCGTCGAGGGGTGCTGCCGGTGCGTCGAGCTCGGCGCCGTCGATAAGCATCGCCCGGATCGTACGAGCACCGGGCTTCATGATCTACTCGATGGGCCCCGCCGCTCTTCGCAACTACTCCCTGTCCTTCTCAGGATCGGAGGAGACCTTCCCGTTCGGCCCCGAGGTCTCCGTTTTCAAGGTCGGCGGGAAGATGTTCGCGCTCTCCCAGCTCACCAGCAGCCCCCTGAAGGTCAGCCTCAAGTGCGAGCCGCTGCTCGCGGAGCAGCTCCGTGAGTCTCACGCGGCGATCGTGCCCGGGTATCACCTCAACAAGAGGCACTGGAACACCGTGACGATCGACGGCTCCCTGCCGGACCGGATGCTCAAGGAGATGATCGAGGACTCCTACGACCTCGTCGTCAACGCCCTCCCGAAAGCCCGGCGGCCTCGAGCGCTTCCTCCTTGTTCCTGAAGGCCTGCTCGCGGATCACCCGCTCGCCCTTGAACGTGAAGACGAAGGCGAATGCGTCGTCCACCGAGATCTGGCTGGTGGAGCCTGCTCCAACCGCCTGGGCGACGGCAACCACCTTGTCCCCGGCGTCGATCAGCTCCACCGGGACGACGTCATAGCCGGCCATGGTCTTCTGGTTCTCCGCGTAGATCGTCCGGATCGCCTCGTTCCCGTGGTGGGTCCCAAGGAGCAGGGTCTCGAACACGACATCCGGGGCGTAGAGCTCGACCATGGCGTCGAGGTCGCCGCGGTTGTGAGCCTCGAAGCCGGCCTTGATCCTCTCCACGTTCTCCTCTGACATCGCGGACCAGTATCGCCCCATTTGCCATCGAGATGATTGACTTGCCTTCGCCGGCCCGTATAGGGTCGCCGCAGGGGGCCCTCGCTGGAAGGAGAGCCATGATTCTGTTGACGACTCAGGTCGAGGACTTCGACCGCTTCTCTGAGATCTTCTCGACGAAGGGCGCTGATAAGCGCAAGGAGCACGGATCCAAGGGGTCGAAGGTGTATCGCGATCCCAACGAGAGCGACCGGGTGTGGGTGATCTTCGACTGGGACATGGACGGATTCCAGAGCTTCGCGTCCGACCCAGAGACCCCCGGGATCCTGCAGGAGGCCGGCCACAAGGGCAAGCCGCAGGCGGCGGAGTTCAGCGCGCAGTACGAGGCATAGCCGCCGGAGGGTCCCTAGTGGGATGGTTTTCGAACCAAACGGCCGTTCGAGCCATCATGCGACTTGCGGCCGTCTTGAAGTCCGACGCTCAGAGCCGCTGATTGAAACCGCTGCTTTCCATTGAAAGCGACAGGGGGCCCAGACCGAGCCACCGGCGGCTCCTCGATGCGCTTCGTCCGTATCTGGCGCCGACCGCTATTCGGGGAGGAGACCGAGCTGGCCGAGAAAGTCCATCTGGTCGAAGAAAAGGTGCTCGGACTTGAGGTCGTCGCCGTCGGTGACATAGACCGCCGCAAACCGAAGCTCAACCGCTCGTCCTGTCGGCGCGACGTCACCGTTGGGGGTGTGAAGCACGCCGTCATGGGTGCCCACAATGGTGCCTTCGGCCGCTGCAGCCGGCCCGTCGGCCAAGAGCTGGGTGACCTCAAGCCGAAGGTCCGGAAACGCCTCGTGAAAGACGCCCAAAAAGCCGAGGACGCCGTCGCGACCGCTGGCCTGTCCTCCCGGCGCCACCAGCTCGGCATCGGCGGCCCAGGGTTCAGCGTCGCTGTCACGGTCGTTGACGGCGGCGATGTGCTTGAGGATCACATCTTTGGAGTCGGGCATCACGCTCGTTCCTTTCCGGTTCCCCTGTGGTGCGCCGACCCTACCCGAGGCATGCTTGACCTCGCAACGGGCGCAAAGCGGAGTCGCTTTGGACGAAGAGCAGCGATCCCCCGGACCTCAAGCAAGCAAGCGGAGGGTGAGCGACCGGACTCGAACCGGCGACCACCTGGACCACAACCAGGAGCTCTACCAACTGAGCTACGCCCACCGCGTGGGTCCAATCTAGCGTGAGCCGCGGCCCCGGGATGAACCCGGGGCCGCAGTCCGCTCAGTTCAGCCGCGTGGCGGCAGCATCTGCTGGAAGAACGACAGCGCCTCCGCATCGCCGGCCGTCACCACTCCTGCGTGGTCGACGCCCGGGTACTTGGTGTAGGTCAGCTGGTCCCCGAGCCCCTGCAACTCAGTGACGAGCTGGTCGGTGAGGAACGGGTATACCGTGGTGTCGGCGGTTCCCTGCTCGACCAGGACCGGCCGCGTGGTCTTCACAGCCGGGTTCATCGCCGCCAGCACGGGCCTGACCGCGCTGAGGTCGGCGCCCGGGCGCTCGAGCTGCGACGGCGGGATGCCTCCCAGCTCATTCGACTGCCCGAGCTGCGCCAGGCACTGGCTCTCGAGCAGCGGATAGAACTGGAGCACCGGGTCCGAGAGGATCTTGTTGACGTCGATCGCGGTCGACTGTGTCGAGGCCCCGCTGATGATCAACGTCGCCAGCGCGGTCAGGCTGCTGGGCGTGGTGAGCGCCGGCAGCAGTGACTCCTGATCGAGGATGTGCGAGGCGGGGGCGAACGCGACGGTGCCGCGCAGCTTCAGCTTGGGCTCCCAGCTCTGTGCGAGGCCGGCCGCGAAGAGCGCCGACTGGCCGCCCTGCGAGTGGCCTGCGATCAGGTAGCGCTTGCTGATCTTCCGGTCGAGCTGGCGCGCCGCCGCGACGATGTCGACGACGCTGCGGCCCTCGGCCGTCCCGACCAGATACGCATGCGGGCCGGGCGTGCCGAGACCCTGGTAGTCGGTCTGGAGCACGGCGTAGCCCGCCGCGAGCCAGGCGCTCAGATCCGGGTAGATGTAGGAGATGTAAGGCTGGGCCGGGGAGGTCACGCTGTTCCGCGACGGAGCGCAGACGTCCGCGACGCCGGTCGTCCCGTGCGCCCAGGTGATCACCGGCCAACCGCCCTTCGGCGGCTTGCCCTTCGGGATGCTGATCGAGCCGGAGACCGCGGTCTTCTTGCCCTGCGGGGTGCGGGACGAGTAGAGGACGAGCTTCGTGTAGCGCGCGTTCTGGAGCGGCACGAGGCCGGTGGCCGGCCGCGCCCAGATCAGCTGTCCCTGGTGCTTCGGCAGCTTCTTCGGCGGCTTGTAGAACTTCAGCCCCTTCGGGCCCTTCACCACCTTGGTGGCCTTGGCATGAGCCTTCGACTTCGCCTTCGCCTCGGCACGTTGGCTGGAGGCGATGACCACGAACAGCGCGGCCAGGGCGATGACGACAAGGGCTATGGCCCTCCGGGCACGAAGCGACGAAGCTTGGGCGTACAAGTCCTCTCCTCTCTCGGGTTCCTTCCCCTGCTGCTCGGCCAATCTAACCCACGGCCATAAAGAGAGTTGCGAAATCGCCGGTGACGAATCGAAGCGCCCCCGGCAGGACTCGAACCTGCGACATCCGGCTTAGAAGGCCGGCGCTCTATCCAGCTGAGCTACGGGGGCCGGGCATGCGGAGCGTACCTGCGGCCCACGCCGCCACACCGCCCTTCCAGGGTCCCCAAAAATAGATATCTCCCCTACCTACTTGTGTGATGCATAAAACTGGGTAAGATGTCCGCAGTCTTCGAGTCGTACTCAGGGGTACGCAAGCGGGACGGCACGGGACCGGCGCGCGGAGCCACGGGAGGCTCCCCGGGCCGGTCCCCGCCCCGCTGCTCGAATCGGGACTAGGCTCCGTGGTCGAGATGCGTTCCGGAGAGGTCAGCTCGCTGGGGCAGGCGCGGCGGGAGTTCCTGCGCAAGGAGTCGCCGTGGGTGATCGGGGCCGGGGTCCTGATCCTCGTCGTCCTTCGCGCGGTGATTGGAGATCTCACCTGGCGCGACGCGGTCGCCGTGGCGGCGCTGTTGGCGATCTATCCGTTCGGCGAGTGGGCGATTCACGTCTATCTGCTGCACGCGAAGCCGATCAGGGTCCGCGACCGTCAGGTCGAGACCGTCGCCGCTCGGGCCCACCGCGCCCACCATGGCGATCCGAACGATCTCGACATGGTGCTCCTGTACTGGTGGCAGGCGGCCTTCCTGATGCTGGTGGCGGTGCCTCTCACCATCGGAGCGGTCGCCGGGATCGTCACGCTGCTCGCCGAGCCGATTCCGCTCGGCGCGCTGATCAGCGGCGCGATCGCCGGCTACTGCATGGTCTTCGTCTACGAGTGGACCCACTTCCTGATCCACACGGCCTACCGGCCGCGGACCAGCGTCTACAAGGCGATCTGGCGAAACCACCGCCTCCACCACTTCAAGAACGAGCACTTCTGGCACGGGATCACCAACAACCTCAGCGATCGGGTCCTCGGCACGAACCCCGCGGCCCGCGAGGTGCCGAAGTCGAAAACCGCGCGCACCCTCGATCCCACCGGATGAGCCTCGACGAGCGCTGGATCCGCTCGCTGCACGTGGAGGCGATGCGCCACGCCGACCTCCATGCCGAGCACGACCCGCACGTTCTCTTCCAGGCCTCCACGATCGGGGCCCTTCTCGACGGTTCCTTCGAGGGCGACGTGAGCTTCGCCGAGCTCGCCGAGCACGGCGACCTCGGGCTCGGGACGCTCAACCACCTGGACGGCGAGATGATCGCGATCGACGGGCGGTTCTATCGCGCCGACGTCGAGGGCACGATCACCGAGGTGCCGTCCGCCGAGCGAACTCCGTTCGCCGTGGTCGTCCCCTTCCGCCCGGAGATCGGGTTCGACATCGAGGGGTCGCTCGACCACGACCGGCTGCTCTCAGAGATCGATCGCCGGATCCCGGCCGAGACGGCGTCCTGCGCCGTCCGCATCGACGGGCGCTTCGAGTCCGTGAAGGCGCGATCCGTTCCGCGGCAGGAGCCGCCCTACCGCCCCCTGACTGAGGTCGTGGACGAGCAGCACGTCTTCGAGCTCGACGGCGCCGACGGCACGATGCTCGGGTTCCGCTTCCCCGAGTACGCGGAGGGGATCGAGGTCGCCGGCTGGCACCTCCACTTCATCAGCGAGGACCGGGCCCGCGGCGGGCACGTGCTGGACAGCCGCGCCGAGACCGCGCACATCCAGCTCGATCCGTCGGGAGAGCTCCACGTCGAGCTCCCACCAGGAATCGATCTGGCCGACCCGGACGCGGCGAAGGCAACGCACGCCGCCATCGATCGGGTGGAGCACGATGGCTGACGCCCCCGCCCGGGTGCTCGTCACAGGAGCGGCCGGGTTCATCGGGCGGGCGTTGGTCGAGCGGTTCCGGTCCCTGGGGAGCGAGGTGCGAGGCATCGACGTGATCGAGACAGGTGACGAGGCCCACCTGGCCGCCGACCTGACGGAGCCGGCTGCCTGGCAGTCCCACGCTGAGGGCTGTGATCTCGTCGTGCACACCGCAGCCGTGGTCGGGATGTACAGCTCGCGCGAGGGCTACTGGGAGACGAACGTGGCCGCCACGCGCCACGCGATCGACGCGGCCGTCACGGCCGGTGCGAAGCGGTTCGTGCACCTCTCCTCGATCGTCGTCTTCGGCTTCGACTTCGAGGGCGAGGTCGACGAGAAGACCCCGGTCCGGCCCAACGGCGTCCACTACGTCGACACCAAGATCGCCAGCGAGCAGGTCGTCCTCGAGGCGCACGCCGAGGGCGAGATCCCCTGCACGATCGTCCGCCCGGGCGACGTCTACGGGCCAGGCTCGAGGCCGTGGACCACCGAGCCCATCCGCCTCCTGCGCTCGAAGCAGCTGATCCTCCCCGACGGCGGCAGGGGCCTGCACAGCCCGGTCTTCGTCGACGACCTGGTGGATGGGATCGTCAAGGCGGCGGCCGCGCCGGAAGCCGAGGGCCGCGTCTTCATCCTCACGGGCGCGGAGAAGCCGACCATCGGCGAGTTCGTCGGCCACTACTGCCGGATGCTGGGGATCGACGGTCCGCGGACGGCGCCGACCCGCGTCGTCCGCGAGGTCGCGCGCGCGATGGACCTGGCGGCGAAGGTGCGAGGCAAGCGCAGCGAGGCCACGCCGGCGGCGATCGACTACTTCACGCGGCGAGGGAGCTACTCGATCGCCCGGGCCCGCGAGGTGCTGGGCTACGAGCCGGCCCATGACCTCGAGGCCGGGATGCGGAAGACAGAGGAGTGGTTGCGGGCCGAGGGCCTGATCTAGTCGGGGCGCTCGGATTCGAACCGAGGATCTCCAGATCCCAGATCTGGCGCGATAACCAGGCTTCGCTACGCCCCGAACCTGCGTAACGCGGCCGAGTCTAGAGAGCGGAAGGGTTGGTGAATTTCCGTCCCCCGTGGGTCGGCAACTCACCAACTGGTTAGGGTTCCGCGCCCGTGGCAGAGGTACTTCCACTTCAGGCGCTCCACTACGACCTCCAGAAGGTCGGATCGCTCGCCGATGTCGTCGCCCCTCCTTATGACGTGATCGACGACGAGCAGCGCCAGGAGCTCGTCTCGCGATCGCCCAACAACGTCGTCGAGCTCGACCTGCCGCGCGACCCCGCCGGCGGCGATCCCTACGAGCGCTCCGCCGACCTGCTGGCCAAATGGACCGACGAGGGAATCCTGGCCCGCGACAACGAGCCGCAGATCTGGGCGCTCGAGCAGGATTACACGGCACCCGGCGGCTCGCGCCTCACGCGCCGCGGTTTCCTCGCCCGCGTCAAGCTGGCGCCCTACGGCGAGGGCATTCGGCCTCACGAGCGCACCCAGCCGGGGCCGAAGGAGGACCGCCTTCGGCTCACCCGCGCCACCCGCCACAACCTCTCCCCGATCTTCGCGCTCCATCCCGGCAATGCCTGGCGGCACCTCGAGCCCGCCCTCGGTGGAGAGCCCTGGGGCGAGGTCACCGACTCCGACGGCACGACGCACCGCGTCTGGCGGATCGGCGATCCGGCGGTGCACGCGGCCGTCGCCGCCGAGCTCGAGCCCGGCGAGCTGCTGATCGCCGACGGCCACCACCGCTACGAGACCTCCCTCGCATACCAACGTGAGGTCGGAGAGGGCACCGCCGCCGACTACGTGCTGATGGCGCTGGTCTCGCTCGAGGATCCTGGCCTCACCGTCTTCCCGACCCACCGGCTGCTCAAGGCCCGCACGGACGATCCGGCCGCCCGGGAGGCGACGCTCAGGGACGCCGTGTCGGAGATCTTCGACTTCGAGCAGGTCCCTGTCTCCGACCTCGACCCTGCCGGAACCGACGGCGTCGGCGTCTTCGGCTTCATGGAGTCGCATTACGAGCGCTGCTTCAGCCTGCGCCTGAGGGACACCGGCCGCCTCGACGAGGTCTTCGCCGATCACTCCGACGCATACCGGACCCTGGACGCGGCGATCCTCGAAGAACTGGTTTTGAAGGGGGTCGCGGGAATGACGACGGACGACATCGCCGCGAAGCGCGGCATCGGCTACACGCCGCACATCGGCGAGGTCTTCAAGAAGCTGACCTCCGGCGAGTATCAGGCCGGATTCGTCCTCCGAGCCACGCCCGTCGACCAGGTCCGCGCCGTCGCCGCCGCAGGCGAGACGATGCCGCCGAAGTCGACCTACTTCTTCCCGAAGCTGCTCACCGGGATCGCCTTCAACCCACTCGGCTAGCCCGCCTGGCCGAAGGAAATCCGGTTGCCCTCCGAGTCGACGAACTCGACCTTGCGCGTCTTCTCGTTGATCTGCTGCACCTCGCCGCTCCCGATGCCGCGCAGCTCGATCGCGGCCAGCCGCTCATCGAGGTCGTCGACCATCACTGTGACCAGCGCCTTGCCGGCGCGGTCCGGGTCGGTCACCACGTAGAGCCAGCTCTCATCGGTGAGCCGCCAGGTGCGCTCGATCTCGTTCGGTGTCATGTCGGGCGGGCTGCCGAGCAGCCGCTCGTACCACTCGATCGCCGCCTCGAGATCGGCGACCGGGATTCCCGCGAACAACACATTGACGGCCAAACCAGCGTCCCTTGCCCGATATCGTCGTTACGTGGTCAAGATCTACACGAAGAAGGGCGACGACGGGACCACGTCGCTCTGGTACGGCGGTCGGGTTCCCAAGACCAACGCCCGCACCGAAGCCTACGGCTCGATCGACGAGGCCAACTCGGCACTCGGCGCGGCCCGGGCTCTCTGCAAGTCCGACAACCAGGCCGATCTGCGCGCGACGATCCTCTCCCTCCAGCAGGACCTATTCGTCGCGGGCGCGGAGCTCGCCACGGCGCCGGATGCCGCCGACCGGCTTCAGGACGGCGTCAGCCGGATCACCGAGGGAATGGTCGAGGCGCTCGAGGTGGACATCGACCGATACATGAACCAGGTCGACCTGCCGCCACACTTCGTGATCCCCGGCGGCACCGAGCTCTCGGCGGCCCTCGACGTGGCCCGGTCGTCGATCCGGCGCGCGGAGCGCCGGACGGTGGAGCTTCGGGACACCGAGGGTCTCGCCTCCGACACCGTCCTTCGCTACCTGAACCGCGCCTCCGACCTCGCCTTCGCCCTCGCCCGCTTCGCCGACGAACCGAACCCTCAGATGTTCGAGGGAAGGGAGGGAGCCTCATGAAGCACGCCGTCGCCCGCCGCCGGAAGGGATACGAGCACGACGTCGAGATCCGCGAGCACCGGCTGATCGTGGACGAGCCGGAGGACAGAGGCGGCACCGATCAGGGCCCAACCCCGACCGAGCTGCTCGCCGCGTCCCTCGCCAGCTGCACCGCGATCACGATTGAGATGTACGCCGACCGCAAGGGGTGGGATCTCGGCGACGTCGAGGTGACCACCGACTTCACCGAGGCGACCGCAGATGAGCCGGCTAAGTTCAAGGTCGACATTCGCTCCCCCGCCCAGCTCACGCATGAGCAGCATGACCGCATCCTGACGATCGCCCACAAGTGCCCGGTCCACCGCGCGCTGATGGGCGCCGACGTCGAGATAAACGACTCCTTCGAGCTGGCCGGGAGTTAGCTGGTGGATCTGGGGCTCAAGGGCCGAGCCTGCGTGGTGACCGGCGCCAGCCGCGGCATAGGGCGAGCCACGGCCCGCACGCTCTGCGCGGAGGGGGCCGACGTGCTCCTGGTCGCCCGGACAGAGGACGCACTGCTGGAGGCCGCCGATGAATGTGCCGCGGCCGGCGAGCAGGCGGGCGGCCGCGCGGAATCCCTGGTCGCGGACGTGACCGACGCCACTGCCGCAGACCGCATCGTCAGAGAAGCCGCGGATCGCCTCGGCCAGGTGGACGTTCTGGTCAACAACGCCGGCACCGCCCGCCGCCGCCACTTCGACGACGTCCCGGACGAGGATTGGTACGCGGCGTGGGAGCTCAACGTCATGGCCCCCATGCGCCTTATGCGGGCGGCCGTGCCGGGCATGCGGGAGCGTGGCTGGGGCCGGATCGTCAACGTCTCCAGCTCATCGGGAAAGCGGCCGTCGGGGGCCACCCCCGAGTACTCCGTGGCCAAGGCCGCCGAGCTCTCCCTCTCTCGCCTCTTCGCCGACCGCTACGCGGCGGACGGCGTCCTGATCAACGCCATCGCTCCCGGCGCGGTCAAGTCCGAGCTCTGGACCGACGAGGGGGGGCTGCTTGATCAGGTGATGGAGATGGAGGGGCTCTCCAGCCATGAGGAGGCCCTCGAGGCGGCCGCCGCGGGACGCCCGATCGGCCGCATCGCCGAGGTCGACGAGGTCGCCGGCGCCATCGTCTTCCTCTGCTCCGAGCGCGCGTCCTATACCTCTGGAGCGGCGTGGAGCGTCGATGGCGGAGTCGTCCAGATCATCATCTGATTTGAGCGAGCTGCTCCTCGCCCCGGCCGACGCCGAGAAGCTCGACGCCCACGGGCGGACCGAGGCGGCGGTGCTCGTCCCCATGCACGGCTGGCCCGACAATCCGGGCCTGGTCTTCACAGAGCGCCGCTCCGACCTGAACCGCCACGCTGGCGAGATCTCATTCCCAGGCGGCCGGCGAGACGAAGGCGAGGAGCTCCTCGACACAGCGCTGCGCGAGGCGCAGGAGGAGATCGGCCTCGCGCCCGAACGAGTCGAGGTCGTAGGCGCCCTGCCCCCGATCGGCACGTTCGTCACCAACTACAAGGTCCACCCCTTCGTCGGGCTGATCGAAGAGGCCATGCGCTTCGAGCCGAACCCGTCCGAGGTCGAGAGCGTGCTGGTCGCCTCCCTCGACGACCTGGTCGCCGCCTACGCCAAGCGGCGCCTGGTCCGCCGCGGCGTCCCGATAAAGACCGACACCTACGAGATCGCCGACAAGCTGATCTGGGGAGCAACGGCGCGGATTCTCGGCCTGCTCCTCGAGCGAATCAGGCCATGACCGATGAGTTTCGACCCAAGGAGGCGTCTACACAGACATGAGCAAGGTGAGAGTGCACATCGCGACTTCGGCGGACGGCTACGTCGCCGGCCCCAACCAGAGCGAGGAGAACCCCCTCGGCGAGGGCGGTGAGGAGCTGCACGAATGGATGCTCGAGCTGAAGGCATGGCGCGAGCCCCACGGCAGGGAGGGCGGTGAAGTCAACGAGAACACACCGATCTTCGAGGAAGCTCACGACAACATCGGCGCCGAGATCATGGGCCGCGGCAAGTTCGGTCCGCCAGGCGGCGGTCCCTGGCCCGATGAGCCCTGGGACGGTTGGTGGGGCTCAGACCCGCCCTTCCACATGCCGGTCTTCGTGGTCACCCACCACCAGCGCGAGCCCCTGACGCTGACGGACACGACATTCACCTTCGTGACCGATGGCATCGAGGCGGCCCTCGAGCAGGCGACGGAGGCGGCCGACGGCAAGGACGTCTACATCGGCGGGGGCGCCGACATCATCAACCAGTACCTGGCGGCAGGACTCGTCGACGAGCTGGAGGTCCACGTCTCCCAGCTCGTGCTCGGCGGCGGCGAGCGGCTCTTCGACGGAGTCGGTCCCGATCTTCAGCTTGAACAGCTCCGCGCGGTCGAGGCACCCGGGGTAGCGCACCTCAAGTACCGCGTCGTGAAGTGATGGGCGGTCGCTTGCCGGCTTCGCCATAAGGTCGCGACCGCGAGCGGCCGCCCCTCACAAGTCGCTCCGGGCTTCGCCCTTCGCTCCGAAATGGCGCGGCCTGGCGGTCGCTAGCGGTATCGTTATTAGTGGGTATGGAGGCAGCGCGCCACACGGCATCGACGGTCGACGCGATGGGGCAGGACAAGCGCCGCCAGGTCGTCGGCCACTCCTACGGTCCCTCGCGGCGCAGTCAGATCATGTTCTTCGTCCTGGTGGCGACGGTCGCCATAGTGATCATCGGGGGCTGGCTGATCCTCGTCGGGCTCTTCGACAAGCCGCCGACGCACTTCAAGGACAGCGCGCCGTGGGCGACGACCCGGGCCAGCGCCTCGCTCGCCGCCGAGCAGAACGCGAAGCCCATCGCGCCCACCTCCCCCTGCGGAGAGCCAGGCAGCGAGTATCCGGTCCCGCCGGAGAGCCCCTGCGCGACGCCCAACAAGGCGAACGCGTTCCAGGGCAGCTCAGGCGGCCAGTAACCCCGCCACGGTCCCGGCGCTCCTGACCGCCCATCCAGGCTGATCGCGGCCGGACGAGAGGATCGCGAGCGGAATGCGCCACCTCTCCCCCGCCCGCTCGACGATCTCGCGCCCCTCGGCCAGCAACCCCGCATCCACCCCGCCCACCGCCTCGTAGGCGAAACCGCGAACCGGGCTGTCCACCAGCTTCTCCAGCAGTCGCTCGAGCCGGGGCCCATGAATCGCCGCGAGCGCCTCCGACTCGCCGGTTGCGGTTCCGAGCAGCCAGACGACGACGGCGACATCGCCGCAGAGGTCCAGCACCGTGCCCGGCCGATCGGGGTCGGCCTCAGCGGATGACAGGCCTGCGGATTCGATCGCCTCGAGCCCATCCGCGGTCCGGGAGGTGCCGCGCACCTGCCATCCCAGCCCGGTGAGCTCGGCTCCGAGCTCCCGGCCGCGGCAGCCGCAGCCGACGATCAGCGCCCGCGCCAATCCCTAACCGTCGTCGTCGAGCCCGCCGCCCTCGGCGAACGGGCCGCGACCCCTGGCTCGCGTCGCCTGGTCCTGCTGGGCCTGCCTCTGCACGTCGGCCTCAGTGATCTCCTTCGCGCCCCGCTTGCGCCGCAGCGCGTTCTGCGCCTCGATCATCTGCCGCACGTCGTCGACCTCGTTCTGGGCCTCGACCTCCGGCGATCGCGTCGGCTTCCAGTCCAGGAAATCGGCAACTCTGTTCCCCTCGACCAGGCGCGCGAACGCGACCATGATCAGAAAGAGCAGGACGAGAAGCCCGAGGGTGAGGGCTATTAGGACCATCTCCCACCGTTGAGGCTACAGTCCTCAGCCGTGCCTGAGGCCCTGATCATCGACGCCGTCCGGACCCCGATGGGCGGGTACCGCGGCGGTCTTTCCGGAGTCCGTCCCGACGACCTCGCCGCCCACGTGATCTCAGCGGCCGTCGAGCGCACCGGGCTCGATCCGTCGCGAGTCGACGACGTCTACATGGGCGCTGCCAACCAGTCGGGCGAGGACAACCGCGACGTCGCCCGCATGGGCGCGCTGCTGGCGGGGCTGCCGGTCGACGTGCCGGGCGTGACCGTCAACCGGCTCTGCGCCTCGGGCCTCGAGGCGGTGAACCAGGCGTCCCGCGCCCTGCGGCTCGGGGAGGGCGGCCTCTACCTGGCGGGTGGCGTCGAGTCGATGAGCCGGGCCCCCTGGGTGCTGCCCAAGCCTGAGTCCGGCCTTCCTCGCGGCGAGCAGACCCTCTACGACACCACGCTGGGCTGGCGGATGATCAATCCGAAGATGGCCGAGCGCTACTCGACCGAGACGATGGGTGAGACCGGCGAGAACGTCGCCGAGAAGTACGGGGTCTCTCGAGAGGAGCAGGACCGTTTCGCCCTCCAGAGCCACCAGCGAGCCGTCGCCGCCCGGGAGGACGGCCGCTTCAACGATCAGATCGTGCCGATCGAGGTCCCCCCCAAGAGCCGACGCGACGAGCCAACGACGATGACGGTGGACGAGGGCCCGCGTGCGGACACCTCCTTGGAGAAGCTCGCGAAGCTCAAGCCGGCCTTTCGCGATGGCGGCACCGTGACCGCCGGCAACTCCTCAACGCTCAACGACGGCGCCGCCTGCCTGGTGCTCGCCGGCGAGGAGATGGCCGAGGAGCTCGGGCGCGAGCCCCTGGCGCGCATCCTGTCGATCGGCGTCGCCGGAGTCGATCCGGCGTACATGGGCATCGGGCCGATGATCGCGATCCCCAAGGCCCTGGAGCGAGCGGGCCTGAAGCTCGACCAGATCGACCTGATCGAGCTGAACGAGGCCTTCGCCTCCCAGGTGCTGGCCTGCGCCGAAGGCCTCGGCATCGAGGAGGAGCGGCTGAACGTCAACGGTGGCGCGATCGCACTCGGCCACCCGCTCGGCTGCTCTGGAGCACGCCTGATGACCAGCCTGGTCTGGGAGCTCCGTCGCCGCGGCGCGCGCTACGGCATCGCGACGCTCTGCGTCGGCGTCGGCCAGGGCGTCGCGACGGTGGTCGAGGCCCTCTAGCTACTTCGTGTACTGAATCGAGCCTAGGACGATCTGGGCGCGCTGCAGTGCGCCTTGGCAGGACGCGCTGCTGAGGACGACCTCCGTCAGATACGAGCGCGAGTGACCCTTGCCGGCGCTGAGCAGGATCCTGACGGCGGTCTTGCCGTCATGGCCGAAGACCGTGTACGTCCTGGTCGGAATGCCCCCCACGTCGGCGTGGGAGACCGGCTGGGCCTTCACCCCGCGGTAGGAATGCCGCAGAACGGTGAGTGAATCGTCGATCAGCCTGGCTGGTCCCGGAGCATGATCGGGCGACGCGAGCGTCATCGCCACGCACCGGTCATGACTGCGCACGGAGATCACGTTGTTTCCCTTCGTGTCCACCCAGTCCTTGGGCAGGCGGATCGAGATGCCTGCGCGCGAATCGACGACGGTGCGCTTCAGGACCTGATTCTGGAGCTGCTTGACCTGTACCGGGGAGGGGCTCTTGGAGGCCGAGTCGTCTCCTCCGCCCGTGACCAGTAGGACCAGCCCACCGATCAGCGCGACCACGACCAGGCCAGCACCGACGGCAACGCTTCGGCGCCCCCAGATCTCCCGGGGACGCTGCAGCCGGGCCGGGCGAGAGCTCGTCGGCTCCGCCGAGGCCTGCGCGGCCGTCTGCTTTCGAGGCGCCTCTCCGCTCTTTTTCGTCCCCGTCTTCTTAGGGGCGGCGCCGCTCCGCGTGGACGCGCGCTTTGCGGCAGCGTCACGACGTTCCGCCTCCGAACGCGGCGAAGCCGAGCGCTTCTTCGCGCTCGGCTTCTTTGTGCTGCTGCGACGGCGCCGGGGGGAACGCCCTGCGGCGTCCCCCCCTGCGCTACCGCCGCTAGACCGTCTGGCGATTACGGCGTCCTGCCGTCGCGGTCAGGGCGAGTCCACCGAGGATCAGCGCGCCTCCGACCATTGCGAGCACCAACAGGTCCGCACCGGTGAAGGCCAGCTGGCCATTCCCGGGTGCGGCCGAGCCGGCGGCCGAGCCGTTGCCGGCCCCGCCACCACCGTTGCCGCCGCCACCGTTACCGCCATTGTTGCCGCCGTTGCCACCCTTGCCGCCGGCACCCTTGGTGCCGCCACCGGGGTTGGTGGGAGGGGTGGTGGTGCCGCCGGGCGGTGCCACAGCGTGGCTCTCCGGACCAGCGGTTGCGACCCTGATGGGCAGCAGATTCGAGAGCAGACCGAGAGTCAGGCCCTCGCGCACGCCGTAGGGCGCGCTCGTCTGGCTGCCGTTGGTGTCATCGGCGTTGCACACGAGACTGGCAACCCCGAGACTCGAGAGCACACCCGACAGCCCGAGCAGGCTGGGCTGCGAGTTGGGCGTCCCGTTCTCACATGCCGTCGAGGTCACCGGAATGTCGAGACCGGCCAGCACGCCCTTGAAACCGAGGACGTGCGAGGACTGGGTCGTCGACTGCGTGCCGTTGTTGCACGCGGTGCTGTCCGATGAGCCCTCGAGCGTGTCGGCGCCAAGACCGGCAGTCTGGCTGCCGACCTGAGCGTTGACCACCTGCGAGTCGCCATGCGACGTCTGGCAGGTGCCGTCACTCGAGATGTTCCCGTTCGAGGTGAGCGCGTCGGCATTGATGCCGGCCGCTCCGCCGATATGAGCTCCGACCGCCTCGAAATGGTTCTGGGAACCGGTGCTCGACGAGGACGAATGCATGTTGAGGAGGGTCAGGCAGACCTGATTTCCGCTCGCGCTACAGATCTGGTTGAGGAGGCCGGTCTGCAGCGCATCGAGCGGACCTTCCTTCGTCTCACCTGGATTGGTCTGCACCTGCAGGATCGGCACCCCGAGAACCCGGGCCAGCGTGATCGTGCCGTGATAGCTGCCGTCCGAGCTCTGCTCGCCGCGCGAATCACCGGCGATGACCTGCTCGCCGCTGCTGTCGGGCGTGCCCGGATACGGGTTCGTGTCCGACGGCGTCAGATCGACGATCGCGTCGGTTCCCTGTCCGTGCGGATTGGTCCCGTGCAGTGGCGGTGTGTAGTCCGGCGGAGTCCCGGCGTCCGGCGTGGCTGTGCCACCACCCGACGTCGTTCCGGTCGAACCCGTATTGCCAGGGCCGCCAAGCCCCAGGTTGTGAAGCAGGTCACCCACTGGATCGGCCGCCGCCAGTGTCGGAATGCCCACCGCGAAGACCGTGACAGCGGCTGCAACAACGGCCACCGTCCTACGTCTCCTCCTACGAAGCTGCTTTCTACGTTCTCTGTACATCTCGACGCCTCCTCGACAATGCGTAGCGATTGGTGAATCGACTACATCCCATCCCGTCGCCGTTACCGGTACCCCCGCTTTCGAGGAGCACGGCGATGTGCTGCTGATTACCTAGTTTTAGCGCACGGAAACTCGGCCGCGTGCCAGTCCCTCCGCTTGCATGCAAAGGTCCGGGCTCCGATAGCCTCGCCAGGCATGCCCGCGCCCGAACTGACCAGTGTCGATGGACAAATAGCCGATCGGAAATCGGCGGTGATTCCGGCCGCTGACGACGGTTTGCTGCGCGGTGACGGCGTCTTCGAGGTGATCCGCCTGTACGGCGGCCGACCCTTCGCGCTGGAGGAGCACCTCGACCGGCTGGAGCGCTCCGCGGCCGCGCTCGACCTTCCGGTCGACCGCGGCGCCTTCGAGGCCGAGATCTCGGCGCTGCTGGCGGAGTTCGGCACCGACGACGCTCAGCTCAGGCTGGTGGCAACCCGCGGCGGGCGCCGCCTCGCCTCAACGGAGAACCTCCCACCGTATGCCGAGAAGGACAGGGCCCGGCTGATCACGGTCACCCACTCGCCGACGCAGCTGCTGATCGGCGTGAAATCCCTCTCCTACGCGGCGAACATGAAGGCGATCCGGATGGCGGACGACCGGGGCGCCGACGACACGATTCTCGTCCGCCCCGACGGGATCGTCCTGGAGGCGCCGACCTCGGCCGTGTTCTGGGTGACGGCCGACGGCACGCTTCGGACTCCCAGCCTCGACGTCGGCATCCTGGCCTCCATCACCCGGGACCGGCTGATCCGCGAGCTCGAGGTCGAGGAGGGGGCATTCCCGCTCGACGACCTGGTCGGCGCCCGCGAGGCCTTCCTCGCCTCCACGGTCCGCGAGGTCCAGGCGATCTCCGCCATCGATGAGACAGAATTGCCAGAATGTCTCGGCGAGCGCACTCAGGAGGCGGCGCGGGCCTTCGCGGCCATCCTCGAGCGGGAGCTCGCAGTCTCATCCTCAACCTGAACCTGAACTGGACTTCCAGCTGACAGACGAGCAGCGCCTGATCTCCGAGACCGCGCGAGATTTCGCCGACAAGGAGATCGCACCGCGCGTCCGCGAGAACGACCGCGCCGCGCGCTTCGACCGTGAGCTCGCAACCAAGCTCGGGGAGATCGGATTCCTCGGCGCCCCGGTCGCCGAGGAATACGGGGGCCGCGGGCTCGACTACCTGAGCTACGCACTGATCGTGGAGCAGGTCGGCCGGGCGGACTCCTCGGCACGGACGGTGGTCTCGGTGCAGACCTCGCTCGTCGCGGGCTCCATCGAGAAGTGGGGCACCGAGGAGCAGAAGAAGGAGTGGCTCCCCAGGCTCTGCTCGGGTGAGGCGCTCGGCTGCTTCGCGCTGACGGAGCCCGACGCCGGCTCCGACCCGGCCAGCATGCGCACGCGCGCGAAGAAGACAGATTCCGGCTGGACGATCTCCGGCAACAAGATGTGGATCTCGATGGGAAACGTCTCGGAGCTCGCCCTCGTCTTCGCCCAGACCGATCCCGACAAGAAGCATCGGGGTCTCGCCTGCTTCATGGTCCCCACCTCGACGAACGGGTATGGCTCACAGGAGATCCACGGCAAGCTCGGGCTGCGCTCGTCCGACACGGCCGAGATCTCCCTCGACGACGTCGAGGTCCCAGACGAAGCCCTGCTCGGCGAGGTGGGCGACGGCTTCAAGATCGCGATGAGCTCGCTGGACAACGGCCGCTACAGCGTCGCCGCCGGCTGCGTCGGCATCTGCGACGGGTGCGTCGACGCCTCGGTCGAATACGCGAAGGAGCGCAAGCAGTTCGGCGTGCCGATCGCGAGCTTCCAGCTGGTCCAGGAGCTGATCGCCGACATGATCGTGAAGCGCGATGCCGCCCGGCTACTGGTCTATCGCGCCGGCGAGCTCAAGGACCTCGGCAAGCGCAACACGGTCGAGACCTCGATCGCGAAGTACTACGCGACTGAGGCCGCGGTCGAATGTGCCAACTCGGCCATTCAGGTCCACGGAGGCTCCGGTTATGTCGACGACTACCCCGTCGAGCGCTACCTCCGAGACGCCCGCGTCACCACCCTCTATGAGGGCACCTCCCAGATCCACAAGCTGATCATCGGGAGGGACGCCACGGGGATCAACGCGATGACGCCGCCCTCCCCCGACGGCCAGTGAAGCGCGTCAATGTCTTCGATCCCGAGCTCGTATCCGGAAGTGACGATGCACCCGGCTTCCAGTCCCTCGGGGCGGCAGTCGGACAACAGGCCGGCGCCCGCCACCTCGGGGCGAGTCTCTACGAGCTCCCGCCCGGCGAGGCGCTCTGCCCGTACCACTGGCACGAGGCCAACGAGGAGATGGCCATCGTCCTCGCCGGAGGACCGAGCGTCCGCACGCCCGATGGCTGGAGAGAGCTCGAGGCGGGCGAGGTCGTCTCCTTCGCGCGGGGTCGCGAGGGGGCGCATCAGCTGATGAACCGCGGCGCCGAGCCGGCCCGCGTCCTCATGCTGAGCGAGATGAACGCCCCGGAACTGGTCGTCTACCCGGACTCGAACAAGGCCGGCGTCCGCTCCCAGGCGCCCGGCAGCCCCCGCACGGACGACGAGATCCTTTCCCGGTTCCGGTTCGAGGACGCCGTCGACTACTGGGAGGGGGAGCGACCCCCCGAGCTCGAATGACCGCGCAGCAGGTGGGGGTTGTCGGCGCCGGGACGATGGGCGCGGGCATCGCGCAGATCGCCGCGCTCGGCGGCTATCGCACCGTCATCTACGAGCTCGACAGCCGGGCGCTTCAGCGCGGGATGGAGCAGCTTCGCGCCGCTCTGCGGCGCGGGGCGGAGCGGGGGCGCTGGAAGGAGCAGGATGCGATCGACGCCCTGGGCCGGGTCGACACGGACCAGATCATCGAGGCCGTCAAGGAGTGCGACCTCGTGATCGAGGCGGCTCCCGAGGACCTCGACCTGAAGCGGAACCTGTTCGAGCGCCTCGCCGCGGTCTGCGCGCCCGGCACGGTGCTTGCGACCAACACCTCCTCCCTCTCCGTGACTGCGATCGCCGCCGCGGTCCCGGAGCCCGAGCGCATCGTCGGCATGCACTTCTTCAACCCTCCGGCGTTGATGCAGCTGGTCGAGGTGGTGGCAGGAGACGAGAGCGGCGAGTCGGCCCTCGAGCTGACCACCGAGGTTGCCCGGGGCATGGGCCGCACCCCCATCCGCGCGCGCGACAGCATCGGGTTCGTAGCCAACCGCTGCGTCCGCCCGTTCTTCCTCGAGTCCCTGCGAATGCTCGGCGAGGGCGTCGCGGGGCATGACGAGATCGACCGCATCGTCAGGCTCGGCGCCGGATTCCGGATGGGCCCGTTCGAGCTGATGGACCTGATCGGCATCGACGTCAACTTCGCGGTGGCGAAGTCGTTCTGGGAGCAGTCCTTCGGCGAGCCCCGCTGGCGGCCGACCACGATCCACGAGCGGATGGTCACCTCGGGCCGGCTGGGCCGAAAGACCGGGCGCGGCTTCTACGCCTACGAGACGGACACCCCGCACCGCCCCCGCGATCCGGACTTCCCGGGAGAGCGGCCGATCTTCGACGAGGATCAGCTCATCGAGGTCGCGGGCGAGAACGCTCCCGTGGTCCTCACCCGGCTCGGCGCGACGATCGCGAACGAGGCCTGCTTCGCCCTGGGAGAAGAGGTGGCATCGTCCGAGGACATCAACACGGCCATGAGACTGGGCTACAACTGGCCGATCGGCCCGCTCGAGTGGGGCGAGCGCCTCGGCTGGAACCGCTCACTCGGTGTGCTCGAAGAGCTGCGCGAGCTGCGTGGCGAGGCCTACCGGCCGGCGCCGGCCTTGCGCGACTTGGCCTCCTGAGCCTGCGCCTCGGCCTCGAGATCGAGTCCCAGCGCGGAGGCGGCAATTCCCTTGAACAGGGTCGCGTTCATGGTCCCGTAGAGGTCCGCGTCGGTGTGCGGCTCGATCAGCTGCTGCATGAGGAAGCCGTCGGCCATACAGAAGAGCATGGTCGCGATGTCCTCATAAGGGAACGGCGAGTCGGCGGACATGTCGGCGGACCACCTGCGGATCACCTCGGCGATCCGCTGGCGCATAGCGCGGTTGCGAGTCGCGAGCTCGTCGCGGAACTCCGGGTTGCGTGCGGCGTAGACGACGAACTCGAAGTACAGGCGCGGCCATTCGGGGTCCGACCTGACGAAGCTGAGGAAGTCCTCGGCGGACGCGCGAACCTCCTCGGCGCGGTCACCCGCGCCGGACAAATGGCTCTCCAGCCGCTCCAACTCCTCGGCATAGGCCTCGTCGAGCATGACGAGGAACATCTCCTCCTTGTTGCGGAAGTTCGCGTAGAAGGCGCCTTTGGTGTACCCGGCGTCCGCCGCGACGTCATCGATGGAAGCCTCGCTGATCCCCTTGCGGCAGATCAGCTTGGTGGCCGAGGAGAGCAGCGCCGAGCGGGTCTTCGCCTGTTTCTCCTTTCGCGTCAACCCCGAGCTGTCGGTCATCGCCGCGATACGAGCACCTCCGCTCCCCGGCTCGGGACGTTGGTGATCGTGCTCCTCACCGGGTGCTCGGGATCGCCGACGGGCCTGACTTGCCGCCGGGCGACGAGCTCGCGCAGGACGACCGACATCTCGAACTCCGCGAAAGATGCGCCGAGGCAGCGCCGAACACCGCCACCGAACGGGATCCACGTGTAGGTCCCGGCCGGCTGCTCGATGAACCGCTCGGGCCGGAAGCGCTCGGGCTCCGGGTAGATCTCGGGATTGCGATGCACGAGGTAGATCGAGGGCGCCACCGAGACACCGGCGGGCAGCAGACGGCCACCGATCTCCATGGTCTCCACCAGCTTGCGGAGCACCAGGGCGATCACGGGCCGGAGCCTCAGCGTCTCCTTGATGACCGCGTCGAGGTAGGTGTCATTGCCCGCATCCAGGTCGGCCTCGAGCCGGGAGAGCTCATCGGGGTGGCGGGCGAGCAGCTCGATCGCCCAGGAGAGGCCGGTCGCCGTGGTCTCGTGACCCGCGACCAGCAGGGTCATCAGCTCGTCGCGCAATTCGCGATCGCTCATCGGCTCCCCGTCCTCGTGCCGGGCCTGGAGGAGCAGCGAGAGGATGTCGTCGCGCTCGGCGAGGTCCGCCGCCCCCCGCCGGGCCGAGATCTCCTCGTAGAGGAGGCGGTCGATCCGCTCCATTCGCCGCCGGAAGAGCGGGAAGCGGCGGAGCCGGTCGGGGCCCAGCAGGACCATGAAGATGGCCCGCTTCGGATGGGAGAGCATGTTGAGCGTCCGGCGGAGTTCATCACGGAGGCGAGCGAGCCTCTCCCCCTCGTCCACTCCGAAGACGGCACGCAGAATGATCTCCAGGGTCATCGCCTGCATCCGGGGGCGCATCCGCATGGGGCGGTCGGCCGGCCAGCTGTCGATCTCCTCCGCGGCGACCTGCGCCATGACGTCGCCGTAGGCCTGCATCCGCTTGCCGTGGAAGGGCGGCAGCATCAGCTTGCGCTCCTTCATGTGCGCGGGCTCGTCGAGCAGCAGAACCGAGTGCTCCCCGAGGACCGGCAGCAGGACGATGTTCGCCTCGCCGGCGTGCAGCAGTCTCGGGTCTCCGGTGAAGACCTGCTTGATCGCCTCGGGATCGGAGACGATGACCCACTTGCCCTCGTAAGGGAGGCGGTAGGTGAAGATATCGCCGTAGCGTGCCTGGCAGTACTCCAGGGTCTGGAGCGGTCGCCGCCACCAGGTGCGCACCGAGCGAAGCATCGACCAGTCCGGCCCGGGCGGGAGCCCCTCGAGTGGCGCGGTCGGCGGGGCAGGCTTGTCTGCGGTTGCGACCTCCACGTTCAGATACCGCTGGGTATCTGAACACATACCGGCCGGTATGTCAACCCTGACCATCAGATCGCGGCCACAAGGCCGCTACAGACCGATCTGGCAGTAGAACGGGGAGGCGCCTGGCTCGTGCGCCTGCACAAGCGACTTCGAGTTCCCCGCGGTGATCTTCTTGGTGCTCGCCTTGCTCGCGATCAGGGCGCCGCGCGGCGCGAAGCCGTTGCTCGGGATCAGCTTCAGGTAGGAGCGGAGGGCCTTGCGCCGGCGAGCCTCGCGCCCGGCGATCGCCACGGTGCGGACACGCTTGCCCTTCACGACGTACGCGACCCTGGTCTTCTTGCCGAGCTTGCCGACCCAGATCCCCTTGCCCAGGCGGCGGGCGTGCCCGCGGAGCACCGACGCGCGGGCGCCGGGATGGATGCCGCGAGCCCGGTAGCCCTTGGCCGTCGTCGCGATCAGCGCCACCCTTCCCTCCGGCGTGAGGACCGCCGTCGCCCCGCCGCCCGAGGCCCGGCGCTTCTTCTTCTTCTTCTTCTGCGCCGAGCTCGCCTTGGCGCCATCGACGCAGTAGGTCCAGGCGCGGGTCCGCGTCAGGGGCTGGCCGGCGCTCTGCAGGAGCGTGCGATCGTCAGCTCCAAGGCGGATGCCGCCGAAGCCCTTCGCGCGAATGCGGCCCTTGCGCGGCAGGCAGTGCGTCGCCGGGACGCCCACGGCCCGCTCCCACATCTGCAGGTAGGCCTCCGGGCCGTTCAGCAGATCGTCGGCGATCTGCGGTCCTCCAAGGTTGCGGACCTCGTCGGTCCAGTCCGCGTAGAGGCCGTAGTGGGCGACGCCGTCGTTGTTGTAGTCGAAGGTCCGGTCCCCGGTGTGCTGGCGGTCGAGCGCGGTCGAGCCGTCCAGGGACTTGAAGGGATAGCTCACCTTCGGGTCCCCGCCACCGGGCGACACGCCCTGCTCGGCCAGGCCGCCCAGGTCCGCGCCCCAGGCCCAGCCGAAGTAGTACGGCGTTCGCTTCGGCCGGTACTGCCGCCATTCGTCGACGAACGTGGAGGCGTTCCCGGAGTTAGGAAAGGCCATGCCGCCCAGCGCCCAGATCCGCGGCCAGTTGCGCGGATCCATCCAGCCGTGCGGCGAGATGATGCCAGAGTAGTTGCGGGCCTCGGCGAGCTTCAGGGTCGCGTCCACCGCCTTCTGGCTCATGTGATCGGGGTTGATGATCATCCCCCGCTTCATCATCTCCTCCTCCGTGTGGGTCCCGAGTGCGGTCAGGCCCCGGGTGTTGCAGTGAGGCGCCGGTGGGTAGACCGGCAGCGACCCGGGGGGCACGCCGATGTCATTGAGCAAGGTGGCGATGAACCCACCTGGCACCCCGCCGTCGATCTGGTTGTCGTGCTCGGCCCCGGTGCACGTCTCGGCGCTCCAGAACGACCCCGAGCTCACCTCGTTGCCGGCGTTGATCAGCGCGCCGACCGGCCCGCTGTCGAAGCGCACGCCGGTGAGCGGGTTGTCGAACTTGTTGAGCAGCAGCGAGGACCTGACGCCGCGGTCATAGAGATCCTGGAGCTGTTGATCGATCTGGGCCTGGTTGCAGGTCGAGTTCGACTCCGTGCCCATGCATCCGAACGGCTCGGAGATCTCCATCTCCAGGACGACGGCCAGCTTGCCCTCGTTGATCACACGGCGCGCCTGGAGGGGGTCGGTGACGATCTGGAAGAAGCCCTTGCCGGGGCCGCCGGCCTGGGCGTCGACGTAGTTCTGCAGCTGGTGGATGTCGTCGAGCTCGAGCCGGGCGGTGGCCATCTCGTCGCAGGGGTTCCGCGTGTTCGTCTGCAGCTCGCAGAGAGCCCGGTTCTCGTTCACCGGCATCACCATCAGCCG
The DNA here is from genome assembly GCA_963819715.1 of uncultured Solirubrobacterales bacterium. Lineage (GTDB taxonomy): Bacteria > Actinomycetota > Thermoleophilia > Solirubrobacterales > 70-9 > DASUPK01. Next base: position 759,674 of record CAWFXE010000006.1, on the reverse strand, counting down.
CTCGCCCGCCATCCAGACCCGCTGCACCCAGCGGTAGTAGTTGCCCTCGTAAGTCAGGTTGGAGTGGCTCCAGGCCGTCAGCTGGGGATAGCCCCGGGTGTCGTGCGGCGAAACCGGGTTGCCGTAGTTGAGGAAGTTCTGCATCGGCGCCGTCGCCCCCGCGGGGCCCTCGATGCCGGAGCAGTCGGGAAGGGCGTAAGCGATCCCGTAGGGCGACCAGGGCCGCCCGCAGTGGAAGTTGCCACCGAGGTACTCGAAGTTGACCCAGTGCATGTGCCCGTCCATCAGCCCGCGGACCTGGCCGTAGGAGGTGTCGCCGCGGGCGGGTGTGCCGGTCGCGTCCAGATCGGCCTCGGGGAAAGTGGCGCAGCCGCTCGCGGCGGCGAAGGCGAATCGGGAGGAGTCACCGGCCGCGGAGCGGGGCACAGTCACAAGCGAATTCCCGCTGATCGCGAGCAACCGGTCCGGCGCCGACTTGGGCGAAAGCGTGAAGGCTCCACTCGAGGAGTCCTCGACGACCCAATCGGCGGCGGGACTGGGCTGCGCAGCGGGAGCCACGGTGCCCCCTCCGCCGGCCGCCAGGAACTGGGCCGCGGGCGTATAGAGCAGATAGCTCCCGAGATCGGTCGCCTGGAAGCGGATCTGACCGGCGCCGGGCGCAACCGCGCCGGAGCCCGCGGAGGCCAGGGAGAAGCAACCGCCCGCGACCGAGTAGCGGGTCTCCGCGTGAGCCCCAGTCGGAGCCGCGCCGATCGACAGAACGACCAGCGCCGCGATCGCAAGCCTCCCCCGCATAGGGGAAGGACCCTATCCGCGAGGGACGAGGAAAGCGCCGGTTCTAGGCGCTCTCGACCGCTTCGACGATGGCGCCCGTGTTCGTGCCCCAGTGCTCCTCGGGGTCGGGCGGCATGTCGCGCAGGTACCACTCGGCGTCCAGGGCGCCCTTGGTGCCGCTGCCGGCGGCGGTGACGGCCTGGCGGTAGGTGTGGTCGACGAGGTCGCCGACCGCGAAGACGCCGGCGAGCTTGGTCTTGGTCGAGGGCTCCTCGACAGTCACGTAGCCCTCGTCGTTCAGCTCGACCTGGTCCTTGACCAGCTCTGAGCGCGGCCGGTGGCCGATCGCGACGAAGGCGCCGCCGACCTCGATGTCCGATTCCTCGCCGGTCTCGGCGTTCTCCAGGCGGATCTTGGCGATCTTGCCGTCGTCGCCGGCGACGAACTCGAGCGGCACGTAAGGCGTCAGGAACTCGATGTTCTCCTTGCCGCGAGCCCGCTCCTGCATGATCTTCGAGGCGCGGAACTCGTCGCGGCGGTGCACGATCTTCAGCTTCTTGGCGAACTTGGAGACGAAGATCGAGTCCTCCATCGCCGAGTCGCCGCCGCCGATCACGGCGACGTCCTCGCCCTTGAAGAAGGCGCCGTCGCAGACGCCGCAGGTGGAGACGCCGCGGCCGCCGAGCTCCATCTCGCCGGGGATGCCGAGCCGCTTCGGCTCCGCCCCCATCGAGAGGATCACGGCCTTGGCGCTGTAGGTGTCCTTGCCGACGCGGACGGTCTGGATGCCTCCGTCGGTCAGCTCCACCTCGGTGGCGTCGTCGGTGATGAAGCGGGTGCCGAAGCGCTCGGCCTGGGCGCGGAACTCGTTCATCATCTCCGGCCCCATGACACCCTCGGGGTAGCCCGGGTAGTTCTCGACGTCGGTGGTGTTCTGGAGCTGGCCGCCCCACTGGAAGCCCTCGATGACCAGCGGCTCGAGCTCGGCGCGGGCGGCGTAGAGCGCCGCGGTGTAGCCGGCGGGGCCACCGCCGATGATGATCAGGTTCTCGATCCGCTCTGTGTCTGTGTGGTCGGCCATCTGGGTCCTTTCGGAGCCTACCTTCGGTCTCGGGTGGAGGCTCTTACTTCACTTTTTATAGTAGCGCCAGGCTTCGGTTCGTTACGACCCGGCGGCCGCAGTCTCCGGCTCCCCCACTCCAACGTTCTCCGGGCGCTCCCGTCCCTCGCGCTCCCAGCGGTTGACGGTGTTGCGGAGCTGGAAGAAGGCGACGATCCCGGGCGGGATCGGGAGCCAGAAGGCGATGACGCGATAGGTGAGGACGGCGGCGAAGACGGCGCTGCTGGGAACCCCGAAGAGCACGAAGGCCCCGATCATGCCAGCGTCGACGGCCCCGACCCCGCCGGGGGCGAACGGAAAGAGGTTGGCCAGCATGCCGAGGAAGAAGCCCTGGATCACCACCCCGAGGGGGACCGAGACGTCGAAGGCGTGAAAGCTCGCCCAGAGGATCGCGATGTTCGCGCCCCAGAACCCGATCGCGCCGCCGAAGGCCAGCACCCCAGCGCTCGGATGGCGGACGAAGGCGATCGCCGTGCGGGTCCCCTGCGCGAAGGTGGCGGGCGCCGTCGCGAGCCGCTTGGCGATCTTGCCGAACCGGCCCGAGGTATGGCGCTCGATTCTCCGCTCGAAGTCGTTGGGGAGCAGGGCGATCAGCAGGCCGACCACCAGGGCGACGGCAGCGAGGGCCGCGGGTATGACCGTCCCCGAGAGCGGCGCCTCACCCGAGAGGACGCCCGACTCGCAGAAGCACCCCGAAGACGATCAGCGCGACCAGATAGACCGAGTAGAGGACGACCAGGAACGCGACCATCCGGCGGACTGACTCGCGCCGCTCCATGCCAGCCTTGCGGAGGGCCCAGTAGGTGAGCAGGATGCCGCCCGCGCCGCCGGCGGAGAAGAGCCGCGTGGCCGCGAGCCCGGCCAGCGTGATCTGGTAGCTCTCGTTCCAGCGCAGGTGAATCACGTTCTCGCCCACCACCCCGCGGAAGAGAGCGACGTAGGCGGCGAACATCGCCACGCAGAAGACGACGCCGAGCCCGATCCACACCGGGTCCCCCTGGTCGATCTTGCCGAGCGCGTCCTGAAGGTCGAACAGCTTCGGGATCAGGACGTAGATCGCGATCAGCAGGAGGACGACTGCGATCCCCGTCTGGACCAGCCGCTTCGGATCGGCGAAGAAGCTCGGCTCAGCCTCCGCGACCATCTCGCGGGCAGTCTCTTCGTGTTCTTGAGCGCTTGGCGGGCGCTCCTCCCTCACGCCCCTGATGTTCGCAAAGAGGGCTACTCGGTCGCGATGCGCTCCAGGCGCTGCAATGCCCCACTCACGGCATTGGCGAGCGGCCCGGCGTAGCGCTCACCGCGCCGGATGGCGAAGACGAGTGCGGCGCCCGCGAGCAGGTCGACCACGTAGTGCTCCCCCAGGTAGACCAGCGCGAAGCCGAGGGTCCCCGCATAGGCCCAGCCGGCGATCCCCTCGCGAACCCCCATCTCGGAGAGGAGCAGCGCGGCCATCAGGGAGGTGGCGAAGTGGAGCGACGGCATCGCGGCCCAGGGGTTGCCTCCGAGGGCGTCGTAGAGGACCGGCCAGGCCTTGCCCCACTCCTCCTCCCCCACCTCGACCATGATCCGGCGGACCTTGGCGTCGGTGTAGCCCTCCTCGGAGGCCCACCAGGGCGGCGCGGTCGGGACCGCGGCGTAGACGATGCAGCCGAGGTCATAGACAGCGGACATCTGCCTGGCGGAGCGCGCGAACTGCTCCTGATCCCGGGCGAGGATGTAGGTGAGGGCCCCGTGCGGCTCGAAGAACCAGAACCAGTGGACCCAGCAGAGGAAGCGATTGAGCACGTTCCTGTTGCCGAGCCCGCCAAGTGCCCTCTGCAGCCTGACGTTGGGGAGCTCTCCGCCGCCGAGCACTCGGTCCACGCGGATCGGGTAGCCGACGCGCAGCCGGCTCTCGGCCCGCTCGGGATCGTCATAGGGGAGCTCGTGTCCGAGCACGAACGCCCACATCTGCGACGCGTACATGCCGGCGTCGCGCAGCTTTGTCCGCGGGTCGCAGGACCGCCAGCGCCGGTGGCCCAGCGGCCAGTGCCGCCGTCGTCACGGCCGGCGGGATGCGGCGCTTCTTGCGCATCAGCGGGACGGCGAACGCGGCCGCCAGGGCAGCCGCGGCGGCGCCCTTCACCAGCGGGCGCCAGGGCGATGGTCGTCTCGGTGCGCTGCCGTTGCCGGGCAAGGAGGCGCGAGTCTAAAGCCCACCCACGCACGGTGCCGATAATCCCGTGTGAGCACGACTGGCCTCGCCACGGCTCAAGACGGCGGCACGACGCCGACCATAGCCCTGCTCGAGAACCTGCCCGACGCGATTCTGCTGCTCAACGAAGGGGGCTCCATCGCCTACGCGAACGCCGCCGCGGAGACTCTCTTCGGTCGGGCGATCGCGGATCTGGGTCGGGACGCAGCCTGTCGAGAACCTGCTCGTGGGAGGAGAGCTTCCGCCGGTCGGCGAGCGCCGCGAGGTCATTGCCCGGCAGCCCGACGGCTCGGGAGTGGCGATGGAGCTGACGCTGAGCGAGGTGCGGGTCGGCCAGGTCCGCTCGCTGGCGATCGTCGGACACGACATCCGCGAGCGCAAGCGCGAGGAGGCGCGGCTCCGCCAGCTCGCCGAGCAGGACTCGCTGACCGGGCTGGTCAACCGGGTCAGCTTCGAGCACGCCCTGACCCGGCACGTCGAGTACGCCGCCCGCTACGGCAGCGGCGGCTCGGTGATCGCACTCGGCATCGACAACTTCAAGTACGTCAACGAGTCGCTCGGCGCCGGGGCCGGCGACGAGGTGCTCGCCGGGCTCGCCGAGCTGATCGCCGGCCGGCTGCGCAAGACCGACGTCTTCGGCCGGGTCGGCGGCGACGTCTTCGGGATCCTGATCCACGGCGCCGACCGGACCAAGGCGCTGAGCCGTCGCGGAGGAGCTGCTCGGCATCGTCCGCCGCCACGCCTTCGTCCTCAACGGAGAGGGCATCCGGATCACGATGAGCGCCGGAGTCACCTCGCTCGACGAGCGCGCCGTTCATCGGCGCCGAGCTCCTGGCGGAGGCGGAGACGGCCATGTCCACGGCGAAGGAGGCCGGCCGCGACCGGGTGCTCGCCCTATGACCCGAGCGGCCGCAGCGAGGTGGACGAGCGCCGCGCCTGGACCGAGCGGGTCCGCCAGGCGACCGAGCGGGGCCTGTTCGTGCTCACCAGCCAGCCGATCGTCGACCTCGCCAAGCGGCGAGGCGACCCAGCACGAGATCCTCCTCCGCATGCGCGACGACGGCGGCGGCCTGGTCGCGCCGGGCGCCTTCCTGGCGACCGCGGAGCGCTTCGGCCTGATCGGCGGCATCGACCGCTGGGTGACCCAGCAGGCGATCCGGCTGATCGCGGCCCACAACAAGGAGGGGCGGGAGCTGACCCTCGAGGTGAACCTCTCCGGCAAGACGATGGGCGACGCCGAGCTTCCCCGACGAGGTGAAGCGGGAGCTCACCTCCAGCGGGATCGATCCGGCCAGCCTGATCTTCGAGGTCACCGAGACCGCCGCGGTCGCCGACATCGAGCACGCGCGCCTCTTCGCGCAGACCCTCGCCAAGCTCGGCTGCCGCTTCGCCCTCGACGACTTCGGCGCCGGCTACGCCTCCTTCTACTACCTGAAGCACCTGCCGATCAGCTACCTGAAGATCGACGGGGAGTTCGTCAAGGAACTGCCCCACAGCCCGCACGGACCAGCTCATCGTCCGGGCGCTGGTGGAGGTCTGCGAAGGGCTCGGCATCAAGACGGTCGCCGAGTTCGTCGACGACGAGAAGACGCTCGAGATGGTCCGCGACCTGGGCGTCGACTTCGGCCAGGGCTACCACCTGGGCAAGCCGGCGCCCGTATCGGCGCTCAGGGCCCAGCCCCGCTAGGGGCGCGTAACCCGCTCGAGCGGGATCAGCAACGACTCGTAGGCCGCGCCCGTCGCCTCCTGCAGGCCGATCTCGCAGGTGCGGTTGCTGCAGAGGTAGGCGTCGTGTCGCGAGCCCGCAAGCTCGGCGGCCTCCTCCGCGCGTCGCCGACTTCGTCAGCTCCGGATGCAGCATCCCCCGGTCGCCCGCCATCCCGCAGCAGGTCGCGCGGATCGGCTGGACGACCTCGTCCGCCATCGCGTCGGCGATTTCGCGGAGTTGGCGCTCCAGGCCCATGTGGCGGGTCGAGCAGGTCGGGTGAAGCGCGACCGAGCCGAGCTTCTCGCGTACGTTCAGGTTCGGGAGCAGGCGCTGAGCCCAGGCGACGGAGTCGAGGACCTCGAGCTCGCGGGTGGCGCTCCGTTCGCCTCGTCGGCCAAGCCGAGGGAGCAGGAGCTGGCGTCGATCACGACCGGCAGCTCGCCCTGGTCGCTCCAGCGCCAAAGCGCCTCGACGGTGCGGTCGGCCATCAGCTTGGCGCCCTCCGTGTAGCCCTTCGACGACCACGGCACAGAGCAGCAGTTTCCGGCGACGTCGTCGGGGATCCAGACCGGCATCCCCGCCCGCGCCGAGACGGCCACCATCGCCTCCGGCAGGGGCAGACCCTCGCCATCGGTCGCCGGCCCGAAGATCCGGTTGACGCACGCCGGCATGTAGACGGCGGCCGCGCCAACTCGCGAAGTCCGCGGCAGGTTCGCGGGGGCCGGCGGCGGCATGCTGCGGGGCCACGACGGGACCAGCTCGTCGCTGAACAGCGATCGGGCCGCGCCGGCGGCGCCGCGCATCAGGGGACCCGCGAGCGTTCCCGCGCGGAGGCCCGCGCGAGCCGTCTTCTCCACCGACTCCCAGCGCTCCGCGACGCGGGCGCCCTGCCTCTGCGCCTTCTCCGTGTGCTCCAGGGCCCGGAAGCCCTTGACCAGCTACCCGGTGTCGATCCCGAGCGGGCAGGCGATCTGGCAGGTGCCGTCGGCGGCGCAGGTCTGGATCCCGTCGTAGGCGTACTGCTCGAGCAGCGCGCGCTGGACGGGTGAGCCGGCCGGCTGGCGCGCCATCTCGCGGCGGATGACGATCCGCTGGCGCGGCGTCGTGGTCAGGTGGCGGCTCGGGCAGACCGGCTCGCAGAAGCCGCACTCGACGCAGGTCGTCGCCACCTCCTCGATCTCCGGCGTCGTCTTCAGGTTCCGCAGGTGCGCGCCCTCGTCGCGACTCAGGAGGACGCCGGGGGCGAGCACGCCGTCTGGATCGGCCAGCTCTTTCACCCGCCACATCAGCCCGGTCGCCTTCTCCCCCCACTCCCGCTCGACGTACGGGGCCATGTTCACGCCGGTCCCGTGCTCGGCCTTGAGCGAGCCGTCGTACTTCTCGAGGATCAGCTCCACGAGCTTCTCCATGAAGGCCTCGTAGCGCTCGAGGTCCTCCTGCTTGGAGAAGTCCGGTGTCAGCATGAAGTGGAGGTTCCCCGCGGAGGTGTGGCCCGCCACGCCGGGCAGGAAGCCGTGCTCCTGGAGGAGCGCCTGGATGTCGCGGGCGGACTCGGCGATCCGCTCCGGCGGCACGCAGACGTCCTCGATGATCAGCGAGGTACCCGGTGCCCGGAAGCGGCCGATCAGCCCGTGCAGGCCCTCCCGCACCGTCCAGGAGACCTCGACGCGCTCGGGGTCGCGGGTGAAGTCAGGCGGCTTGATCAGCTCGTGCTCTTTGAGGATCTCCTCCGCCCCAGCGACCAGCTTGTCGAGTTCGCCGTCGGTTTCGGCGCCGAACTCGACCAGCAGCGCCGCGGAGGTGGGCGGCAGCTCCAGCCAGTCCTGAGGGGCGCCGGCGATGTTCTGGGCGGCCACCATCAGGGCCGGAGCGACCATCAGCTCGACCGCGCTCGCCCCCGCTTCGACCAGCGCGGGCACCGGCTCGGTCGCCGACTCGATCCCGTCGAAATGCAGCCAGGAGACGGTGGTGCGCGACGGCTTCGGCACGGTCTCCATCACCGCCTCCGCGATGAAGCCGAGCGTCCCCTCCGAGCCGATCAGCAGCCGCCGGAAGATCTCGACCGGCTCGTCCGCGTCGAGGAAGGCGCAGAGCCGGTAGCCGGTGGTGTTCTTGATCCGGAACTTCTTGCGGATCCGCTCGCCCAGCTCCTCGTCGGCTCGGATCTCGTCCCGGATCTCAGCGAGTCCCTTCACCAGCTCCGGCTCGGCGCGCTCGAAGCGCTCGGCGGCGTCCGGCGCGGCGGTGTCGATCACGGTCCCGGACGGGAGCACGAAGGTCAGCGATCGGACGGTGCTGTAGGAGTCCGCGACGATCCCGCAGCGCATTCCGCCCGAGTTGTTGGCGAGCACGCCGCCGACGCAGGCGATGTCGGTGCTGGCGGGATCGGGGCCGAGCTTGCGGCCGTGTGGCCAGAGCACGCGATTCGCGTGGCCGAGGACGGTGCCGGGCTTGACGCGGGCGCGAGCGCCATCGTCGAGCACCTCCACCCCGGTCCAGTGCCGGCGGACGTCGACCAGGATCCCGTCGCTCTGGGACTGGCCGTTGAGGCTGGTGCCTCCCGCCCGGAAGGTGAGCGGGACCTTCGAGGCGCGCGAGTAGGCGAAGACCTTGGCGACGTCGTTCGCATCCCGAGCCATCACGACCGCCTTCGGCAGCAGCCTGTAGGGGCTCGCGTCCGACGCGTACCGGACCAGGTCGATCACGCGGGTCAGCACCCGGTCGGCGACCGAGCAGCTCGATCAGCTCCGAGCGGAGTGGCTCCGGCGTACCCGAGGCGAGCTCGTCCGGCGCGCGGTCCTCCGCGGCCTCGCTCGTCTTCGGCGCGATCCGGGTGACATCAGGCGCGAGCAGATCCACGGGGTGAGACTAAGCGAGCGGGGTCAGGAGCGGGATGTCACCCGGATTCGGACCAGCGCGTCCCGGCCGGGGTCCCGGGTGGCGATTGCGTGCCCGGCCACCTCATGTCCCCCGACGACCAGGTGGACCTCGCCACCCTCGCCGGTCAGGTTCCGCCACCAGACCTTGCGGTCGGGCCAGCCCACAGCGATCGTGATCTCCTCGCCCTTGTCCCGGTAGAAGGCCGGGATGGTGTACTCCCGCCCGCTCCTCCGGCCCGTGTAGGTGATCAGGGCGACATGGCCGCTCGCGAGCTTGTGAACGGGTGAGCGCAGCACCGCCCGCAGGACCGGATTGACCGTGTGGTTCATCAGGCGGAACCGCCCACTCGCTCCGCCAGGCACGGACATCCTCAGAACAGCGCCATGCCCGGCGTGACCGGGACCTCGACCAGCCGGGGCTTGCGCTCGCCGATCGCTCCCTCGAGCGCGGCGTGGAGCTCGTCGCGGCCCGAGACGCTCTTCGACGCGACTCCGTAGGCCTCGGCCACCTTCGCGACCTCGAGCGCCGGCAGGTCGAGGCCCGGCGCACCCGACACCTCCTCGATGTCGGCGAACCACTTGAGGATCGAGTACTCCTCGTTGCGGAGGATCAGGAAGGTGACCGGGACGTCGTAGGCCGCGGCGGTCCAGAAGCCGGTGATCGCGTACTGGGCCGAGCCCTCGCCGAGGACGCAGACGACCGGGCGGTCGGGCTGGGCCAGCTGGACGCCGATCGCGGCGGCGAGGCCGAAGCCGAGGCCGCCGCCGGCCCCGAAGTAATAGCTGCCGGGCTTCGAGATGCGGAGCTGGTTCCGCAGCGCCAGCGTGCTCGAGGGGGACTCGAGCACGACGATCCCGTCGTCGGGGAAGACCTGGGCGAGGGTGTTGTGGACCATCGTCGGAGTCATCGGGTCCGACTCCTCCCCGGCACCCGGCTCCGGCAGCGGGTCGGGCTCGGCGCGGTTGGCCTCGCCGACCTCGGCGAGCAGGGCGCGGATGGCCAAAGCCGGGTCGGCCAGGATCACGTCGCCCATCGGCGCGCGGGCGGCCTCATCGGGATCGCTGGTGATCGCCACCAGCTCGGCCCCCTCCGGCAGCAGCGGCCCCGGGATGTATGGGTAGTACGGGAAGACGGATGATCCGATCACCAGGATCAGGTCCCGGCCCTTGAGCGTCTCGCCGACCGGGCCGATCGCGGGCGGCAGGACGCCCTGGAAGAGCGGATGGCCCTCGGGGAAGCCGAGCCTGCCGCCGCCGGTCGCGGGCGAGGCGAAGACGGGCAGCTTCTGGCGTTCCGCCAGAGCGATGGCGTCGTCCCAACCGCCGCTCGCGTCGATGTCGGGGCCGGCGACCAGGACCGGATTGCTCGCGCCCTCGAGCTTCATTGCGAGAGCCTTGACGGCATTTGGGTCCGGACCGGAGCGCGGCTCGGAGGTCCGATCGATCAGGGCACCGGCCGCATCCTCTGCTTTCTCGTTCCAGTCGTCCATCGGCAGCGAGACGAACGCCGGGCCCTTCGGCGCGAGCGAAGCGGTGTGGATCGCCCGGGACAGCGCGTGCGGGACGTCCTGAGCCCGCGGGGGCTCGAAGCTCCACTTGACGAATGGATGAACGACGCGCGTTGCGTCGCGATTGGTCAGGTTGGCCTGCATCGTGATGTGGGCCCGGACCTGCTGGCCGGCCGTCACCACGAGGGGCGAGTGGTTCGCCTGGGCGTTGAAGATGGCGCCCATCCCGTTGCCCACGCCGGGAGCCGTGTGGAGGTTGACGTGGGCCGGGGCGCCGGACGCCTGCGCGAATCCGTCGGCCATCCCGACCGCCACGGCCTCCTGGAGCCCGAGGACATAGCGGAAGTCGTCGGGGAACTCGGCGAGCATCGGCAGCTCCGTCGAGCCCGGGTTGCCGAAGATCGTCGTCATCCCGTGCTCCCGGAAGAGCTCGAAGGTGACCTCTCGAACGGTGCTCACGAACCCGGACCCTATTAGGGACGGAGCTCAGGGCCTGTCCCGGTAGGGGCGTGCTCCTGTGGCGGTCCAGGACCAAGCGGGGTGGTCGCGGCGCGGATTCCGCATGGCAGCGCCATGCGGGATTCGCGACGGGGCCGCATCCGCGCCGTGTCCTGGGCCGCCTCCAGGGGTGCGATCCCTATCGGGACAGGCCCTCAGACCTGGGTCACGTGCCGGGGCGTCGTGCGCCGACTCGACCCGCGCCTGATCGCATCGTTCCCGAAGCGCTTGCGGATCTCGTCGATGGCCAGGTCGAGCGCCGGATCGAGCCGGGGCTCCAGCGGCAGCTCGAGCTGCGCCTGGTCGCTGAGGTTGGCCACCGTGATCCCCAGAAGAGTTACCCCGCGGCGCTCGATCAGCGGCCGCGCGGCGGCGAGCAGCGCCCTGCCGGCGGCCAGGATTGCGCCGGTGCCCGCGGTGGGATGAGGGAGCGTGCGCGAGCGGGTGATGCGGGAGAAGTCACCGAGCCGGAAGCGAAGCGTCACCGTGCGGCCGGCGCGGTTGGCCGCCCGGGCCCGGCGCGTGACGCGATCGACCAGGGTGACCAGCAGGGCGTCGAGCTCGGATTGGGACCTGCCACCGCCAGCGAACGCCGACTGGGTGCCGATCGAGCGCCGCCCCTTACCGCGGCGCACCCGGCGCGGGTCCCGGTTGTGCGCGACGGCGTGAAGGTGGCGCGCGGCGTGGGCCCCGAGGAACATCTCGAGCTCCGCCGGGTCTCGGCGACCGAGCTCGCCGATCGTGGCGATGCCGTGAGCCCGGAGCTTCTCCGCCGTCGCCGCGCCGACTCCCCACAGTGCCTCGACCGGCAACGGACGGAGGAAGTCCGCCTCGCGATCCGGAGCGATCAGCAGGAGGCCGTCCGGCTTGGCGGCGCGGCTCGCCATCTTGGCGAGCACCTTCGTCCTCGCGGCACCGACGGTGACGGCCAACCCGATTCGGTCACGCGCTCGCCGGCGGAGTCGCTCGGCGATCTGACGCGGCGTGCCCGAGATCCGCTCCAGCCCGCGCACGTCGAGAAACGCCTCCTCGAGCGACATGCCCTCTACGAGCGGAGACGTGTCCTCGAAGAGGTCGAAAAGGGCTCGGCTCGCCTCCGTGTACGCCTCGAAGCGCGGCGGGACGACGGCGGCGTGCGGACAGAGCCGATGAGCCTGCCGTCCGCCCATCCCGCCATGGATCCCGTAAGCCCTCGCTTCGTAACTCGCGGCCATGACCACGCCCGCGCCGACGATCGTCGGCCGGCCGCGAAGACTCGGATCGTCCCGCTGCTCCACCGATGCGAAGAACGCATCAGCGTCAGCGTGGAGGATCGACGCAGCCGATGACACGAACGTATGTTCGCACAGCTACCAGCCCTTGGGCTTGCGCGGCTGGAACAGCCAGAGGTCGAAGAAGTGCCCCAGCGAGATGCCGGAGTCGGCCTCCGCCAGGGTGATGAACTGCTGGGTCGTCCCGTTGCCGTAGAGATGCTGGGCCACCCAGTCGCGGAGGATCGAATAGAAGACCGGGTCCCCCAGCTTCTCGCGCAGGGCCTCCAGCGTCAGTCCGCCGCGGAAGTAGACGGCCCCGGAGAAGAGCTTCTTCGGCCCCGGTGCTCCGGGCGGCAGCTTCCAGAAGTGCCGGTAGCCGAAGAACTTGAGGTTGGAGCCGAAGTAGGTCTTGAAGATCCTCCGCAGCTTGGCGTCACTTCCGCGCGTCTGCCACATCCACTGGCTCCATGTGGCGAATCCCTCGTTCAGCCAGACGTCCTGCCACTGTGCCAGGGAGACGGCGTCGCCGAACCATTGGTGAGCCGTCTCGTGGGCGACGACGACCGGGAACGGCGCGCCCACGTAGACGGGCTTGGTCTGGGTCTCGAGGGCGGTCTCGGACTTCCCCGGGATCACGATGGACCCGGCGCTCGAGAACGGGTAGGCCCCGAAGCGCGAGCCGAACAGACTGATGATCCGGGGGAGCTTCCGCAGGCTCCGCTGTGACCGGCGTCCTTCCCCCGGCGCGACGGCCGTCCAGGCGGGAAGGCCGTCCACCGCGGATGGCTTGATCTTGAAGTGCCCGACCGTGACCGTGGCGAGGTACGTCGCCATCGGCTGCGGCTCGTGCCAGGCGAAAGTCGCGGAGCCGCCGTGCCGCTGGACCGAGTCGAGCAGGCCGTTGGCGATCGCCCGGTAGCGGCGCGGGACGGTCGCCGTGAACGAGTAGGTCGCCTTGTCCGAGGGATGGTCGTTGCATGGGAACCAGCTCGGAGATCCGTTCGGCTCGCTGAACGCGGCGGTCCCGTCGTGCGTCTTGATCCAGCCGACCCCGCCGATCGGATGCGGCCTGCCCTTGTAGGCGACGACCACTGTGAAGGCGGCGCCCGAGGCGATCGGCGCGGCGGGCGTGACGGTCATCTCGCCGCCCCGCCTGGAGACAGCGGCCGGCGCCCCGTTGACGGTCACCGACGTCACCTTCAGACTCCGAAAATCGAGATTGAGGGCGCTCAGCGCCTGAGTCGAGGTGGCCCTGATCGTCGTGATCGCCTTGAGGCGGTCGGGCTTCGGCCGCACGGCCAGGTTGAGGTCGTAGTGGTCGACCTCGTAGCCCCCGTTGCCCATGAAGGGGAAGTAGGGATCCCCGATGCCGGGCGCACCCGGACTCTGCGCCTGCGCGGTGGGCGCGGCCAGCAGCGCGGCGGCGAAGGCGAGAACAGCGCTAAGTGGCCGCAGCTTCTTCAGCGAGCACCCGCTGCTCCGCAAGGCCCCCGAAGTCCACCGCCCCCGGCATCAGCTCCTCGGGCGGCGGGATCTCGATTCCGATCGTCGCCATCCGGCGCTTCAGCGTCTGGTACGCGAAGCCGTAGATCTGCGAGGAGTGATGGCCGTATGAGAAGAAGTCGGAGGGGTCGTCCGCCTCCGGCGGGCAGAAGACCTCGGCGGCCTTCGGCAGCAGCTCGATCAGCCGGTTCAGAACCACCTGCTTCATCTCCGGCCGGTCATCGCAGACGTCCTTGAGGAAGCGGACGCCGAAGGCGATGTGGCGGTGCTCGTCCTGCTCGACCTTGCGAAAGCCCTCGTTGAAGCCCGGGTAGAGGTCGTGCTCTGAGGTGTACTCGATCATGATCCGCTGCCCCGGCATCGCCAGGACTCCCTCGGTGACCATGTGGTACGTGACGATGCCCTCGACGAAGAGCTGGAGGTCGTCGGGCTTCGCCTTGATCCGGTCGGCGATGTCGCGGAGCGAGTCGTCGAAGAGGAAGTGCCAGGGTCCGAGCATCCGGTCCTCGATCTCGTGCAGGCGCGCGCGGAAGCTCCCCGACTCGAGACCCATCACCTCGAACGCCCAGCGGTCGAAGAAGACCGCGTGTCGCATCTCGTCGACGAGCTGGGTGGCGAGGAAGGCCTCGACCTCGCCGCTGGGCGCCGCCAGCAGGAAGGGCGCGAGGTCGGCGGTGACGCGCTCCTCGCCGACGTAGAAACTGCCGATGCTGAAGGCGGTGTGCTGCTGCGCCTCGCCCGGGGTGACCAGCCAGTGCTCGCGGTCAACCGAGAAGTCGAGCTCGTGGGCTCGCCAGTTCTGCCGCTCCCAGAGGGCGTAGAGCTGGCCGTAGTCCATCAGGCCGCCCTTCGGGGCGGCCCCGTTGCTCCCCCAGCTGCCGGCGTTCTCAGCCTGCTGGACCCGCTGTCGCTTCTCGCGCGCGAGCTCGGGGCCATCGACTCCCTCGGCCCGGTCGATCCAGCGCCCCATCTGCGTCACCGGCGGGATCCTCCCCTCCACCTCTGTGAGACCGAGGCGCATCGCGTCGGGAGGCGTCACCTCGCCCGAGAGCAGCCGCAGCCAGTCCGAATAGCGGAGGCGGACGATGGCGTCCGGGTCATCGCCCGGCCCGCTCTGTGCGTCCACCCGTCCGTCGTCGACGTCGATTCGCCAGACGCCGCCACCCTCACCGACCAGCTCGTAGACCACGGAGAACCGGTGCCCGCGCGTCCAGTCGGGCTCGATCGCGTACGCGAGGGAGCGGAAGACCAGGTCGGGGTCGACCGGCAGACCGAGCTTGGCCAGATCCCGGGGGCCCGCGTCGGGGGAGAGCTTCCGGAGCGCGAGGGCCTTTCGCCGGCGGCCGCGAAGGCGCAGGCGCCGGCGCGCCAGAGCGCCGAGCGGGCTGCGGCCGGAGGCGACCTGCGCCAGGGTCGCGGGATCCGTCTGGATCGCGAAGGCCTCGCCGTTCAGGTCGCCGCCGGTGGGAACCTCCGTCACCTCCGCACGCTCGCCCACCGACTTCACGGTCCACGCGCCGAGCCCGTCGAGCTCGAGCCGGTAGCTGAGGCCGGCCGGCAGGGTGGCCGCCGCGACCGGCATGGAGTGGAGGATCAGACGTGCCGCGAGCTCCGGCTCGGAATCCGCCATGCGCCGCAATGCCCGTGCAGCCGTCCCTTCCTCCGCCATCGAAGAGCGATTCTGTCAGAACGCCCGGTTCATTTGGCTGACCAGCCAGTTTGTGGGCGAGGCGAGGTAACGGGACGAGTTAATAGACTCACGCCGCCTTGCTAGCGCTGATCGGCCCCCACGCCGCCCACTCGCCCAACGCGGACGACATGAACACCCTGTACTGGGTGATGCTCGTCCTCGGCCTGGTGCTGCTCGTCGCGATCAACCTGGCGCTGGTCGCGATGGTCATGCGCTTCCGCTCCGCCCGGGGCCGCGAGCCTCGGCGGCTCGTCGTCCGCCGCCCGGCGCAGTTCGGGGCGGCCGGAGTCTTCGCTCTGATCGTCACCATCGCGTTCGTGATCGGCGTGATCGAGACCCACGACGCCAAGAAGGTCGAGCCGTCCGGGCCAGACGGGCTCCAGGCGAGCTCGAGCTTGCTGGCACAGAGATCGCTCGACCTACCTCCCCCGTCCTCGGCGCCGCTTGAAATCCAGGCCTGCGGCCAGCAGTGGATCTGGCGCTACCAGTACCCGGACGGCACCTACAGCTACTACGAGCTGGTGGTCCCGGTCGACACGACAGTCATCCTGCACCTCTGCTCGACCGACGTGGTCCATCGCTGGTGGGTCCCCGGCCTGACCGGCAAGTTCGACGCGACCCCGGGTGAGACCAACTCGACCTGGTTCAAGGCCGACGAGACCGGCGACTACGACGGCGCCAGTTACGCCTTCTCGGGCGCCAGCTACGCGGTGATGCGCACCCGCGTCCACGTCGTCGACGTGCCCACCTACCAGGCCTGGCTCGAGCAGCAGGCCGCGGGCATCCAGGAGGCCCAGACCTTCGTGCAGCAGGCGAACGGGGAGAGCTGATGGAGGGACGCACCTTGACTCCGCACCACCCCGAGCTCGTCACGGACGGCCCCAAGCCGTCGCGGCCGCGCTGGCTCGAGATGGTGATGAGCCCGGACCACAAGGACGTCGGTCGCATCTACATCGGAGCGGCGTTCTCGTTCTGCGTCCTCGGCATCGTCTCCTTCCTGCTGATGCGGCTGCAGCTCGGCGTCCCCGAAAACAACCTGATCGAGCCCGTCACCTTCAACCGCCTGCTCTCCGTGGGCAGCCCGACCCTGATCGTGCTCTTCGCCCTGCCGCTCGCCTTCGGCCTCTACACCTACGTGGTCCCGCTCCAGATCGGTGCCCGCTCGCTGGCCTTCCCCCGCCTCGGCTCCCTCTCCCTCTGGCTCTATGTCTTCGGCGGCGCCCTCCTCTATGTGAGCTTCGCGTACACGCCACCGGAAGCCGGCTTCAACTCCTGGCCCCCCCTCTCGGACACGGTCTTCATCTCGAACAACGGCGTCGACGTCTGGATCGCCGCGGTCGGACTGACGACTCTCGGCCTGGTGATCCAGTCGATCAACCTGGCCGTGACGATCTCGAAGATGCGAGCGCCGGGCCTCGCCTGGCGCCGGCTCCCCGCCTTCACCTTCTCCGGCGCCGTCTCCAGCTGGACGATGATCATCGCCGGCTCGGCGATGCTCGCCGCCCTGGTCATGCTCGAGATGGAGCGGCACTTTGGCGGCATCTTCTTTGACCCCGGCGAGGGCGGGGCGCCGATCTTCTACCAGCACCTGAGCTGGATCTTCTTCACCGGCTGCTACCTCATCTTCCTGCTGCCGGCGTTCGGCGCGATCTCGGAGATCCTGCCCGTCTTCTCCGGCAAGCCGGTGCTTTCGCGCGGCGGGCTGATGATGTCGATGGCGGCGATCATGCCGCTCGGCCTGCTCGCCTGGATGCAGAACATGATGAGCGCGTCGATCCCGATCGGCTGGCTATACGCGGCGATGCTGATGGCGCTTCTGCTGGTCATCCCGATCGGCGCGATCTTCGTCAATTGGATCGGGACGATCGCCGGCGGCGTCATCCGGATGAGGGCGCCGATGATCTTCGCCCTGGCAGCGATCTCGACGCTCAGCTTCGGCCTGGCCGGAGAGCTGATCCAGAGCGTCATCCCGGTCAACTGGCTGCTCGCCGACACGACCGCCTCCACCGCCGCAAGCGGCTACGTCCTGGTCGGAGGGCCCGTACTGGGCGGGCTGGCGGCCCTCTACTACTGGTTCCCGAAGATGACCGGCCGGACGATGAGCGAGGGCCTAGCGAAGCCGTCGGCGGCGCTGATCGTCCTCGGCGCGCAGCTCACCTTCATCCCGCTCTTCCTCGCCGGGCTGGAGGGACAGCAGGTCGACATCTTCAAGTTCTTCCAGGCCAGCGACGCGATCAACGCCATGAACCTCGACGCGCTCAACCTGATCGCGACGATCGGGTCCTTCGTTCTCGCCATTGGGGTGGTCCTGTCGATCGTCAACGCCTATCTCGGGATCAAGGGCGGCACTCCCGCCGGGCACGACCCGTGGGGCGGCGAGACCCTCGAGTGGTTCGCCACGTCGCCCCCGCCGCCGCACAACTTCGACGTGGTTCCCGACGTCCGCAGCCACGAGCCGCTGCGCGACATCCGCGAGGCGGTGGAGCGCCACGACGCCTCCCGGCCCGCTCCGGCGGAGACCAAAGAGCCGGTAGCCTGACGCCATGGCCGGACCCGTTGCCGGGGGCGGCGGGGACGAGCTCCACCGGTTTCGCCGCCTGGCAGACCTCACCGCTGTTGTCACCTTCCTGCTGATCGTCGTCGGCGGAATCGTCCGCGTGAGCCAGTCCGGGCTCGGCTGCGGGCCGGGCGGGAGCGGCACCAAGGGCTGGCCGCTCTGCGGCGGCCAGGTGATCCCCTTCGTCGGCAACGAGAACCGGGTGATCGAGTTCTCGCACCGCCTGCTCGCGACCATCGTGGTCATCCTGATCGGGCTTCTCTGCTGGCGCGCGTACAAGAGCCTGCGCGAGCGCAACGTCTGGGCCTTCCGGGGCTCGCTGGTCGCCGGGGTGCTGGTCCTGATCCAGGCCGGCCTGGGCGGGCTGACGGTGGAGCACAGCCTGGCCGAGGAGCTGGTGGCGGCCCACCTCGGGACGGCGATGATCCTGCTCGGCCTGCTCCTCTGGCTCAGGTTCAAGGCGCGCTCCGAGGCAGCCGTCGAGGCCGGGTCCGCGACGCCGCCGGTCCGCGGGCTGAAGCCCTATGCGGCGACAGCCGCGGTGCTGCTCCTCTGCGCGATCGTCGCCGGCGGCTACATGGCCGGTACGGAGGAGGAAGGCGTCAGCGACGTCGGTCCGAACATCTCCGGGGCGCACCTGGCCTGCGGGAAGATGTTCCCCGAGTGCGGGTCGGGCAAGTTCCTGCCGTTCGGCAACAACCGGCTGACCGACATTCACCTGACACACAGGGTGTTCGTATATCTGGCGACGATCGCGATCATCGTCCTGCTGCTCGTCGCGTTCGCTCGCGGCTCGCGTGACCGGCTGCTCGCCCTCGCCGCGCTGCTCCTGCTCTGCCAGTTCACCCTGGGCGCGCTCAACGTCTGGCTCGGTGAGCACGGGCCGCTGATCGTCGCCCACCTGACGACCGGGACCCTGCTGTGGGCGGCGGTGATCTCCGTCACCTACAAGCTCGCCTGGCTGCCGAGCGGCGCCGCATCACCTGAGCAACCTCCACGGGCCGAAGCGTCGGCGGCGGCGGCATGAGCGTCCACCTCGGAACCGGACCCGACCGAATCGCCAAGCCCTCCAGCCGGCCCGGCGGCGAGCGGGTCTCCACAACTCCCGACGACGCTCGCGTGCGGACGATGCGCACGGCGATCGGGGTGGCGAACGACTACGTCACCCTCACCAAGCCGCGGATCATCTCCCTGCTGCTGCTCACCTGCGTGGCGACGATGTTCGTCGCCGATCCGGGCGGGCCGGCCCTCTCCACCATCCTCTGGACGTGCCTCGGCGGCTACCTGGCGGCCGGCGGCGCCGGAGCGATCAACCACTACATAGAGCGCGAGCGGGACGCCCGCATGGCGCGAACCGCGGGACGGCCGCTGGCGAGCGGGCGCATCGAGCCGCGGCGCGGCCTCCTCTTCGGCACGACCCTCGGTGTGGTCGCCGTGGTCCAGCTGTGGATCACCGTCAACGCCCTCACGGCTGCGCTCGCCGCCGCCGGGCTGCTCGGCTACGTCTTCGTCTACACGCTCTGGCTCAAGCCCCGTACGCCCCAGAACATCGTCCTCGGCGGAGCGGCCGGAGCGATGCCGCCGCTGGTCGGCTGGGCGGCGGCAACGGGCGGCCTCACGCTCGAGGCCCTGTGGCCCTTCGCGATCGTCTTCTTCTGGACGCCGCCCCACTTCTGGGCGCTCTCGCTGCTGATCTCGGACGACTACGCGCGCACGGGCGTGCCGATGCTGCCCGTGGTCCGCGGGGAGACCACCACGCGCCACCAGATCGTCTTCTACGCGCTGCTCCTGGTCGCGATCACGATCGGACCGGTGATCACAGGACTGTTCGGCACGGCCTATCTGATCGCCGCGCTGGCTCTCGGGGCGGGCTTCGTTGGCCTGGCCCTGGTCCTGCTCGCGCACCCCTCCCGGCCCGCCGCGCGCCGGCTCTATCTCAGCTCGCTGGTCTACCTAGCGCTGCTCTTCGTCGCGATGGCCCTTGATAGGGCACTCTAGGCACGGCTTCGCCATATAGCCGCGGCCACAAGCGGCCGCCAATCACAAGTCGCTACGGGCTTCGCCCTCCGCTCCAAGGTGCAGCGGCCTGGTGGCCGCTATAGGCTTCTGAGAATGGATCGCGAACGCGCCCGAGCCAACATCCGCGCCGGCATGATCGCCTCGTCCCTGGCGCTGCTCGTCTTCGCTCTGGCCTTCTACGTCGCGATCGTGTACCTGCGATGAGCCAGCCGCCGAAGCCAACCGAGGTCATCTATCCGGCGCGGCCCAGCATCGCTCCGGCGCTGTTCGCGTTCGGGTTCGCCGCGGTCATCGTCGGCCTGTTCGCCTGGTGGCCCTACTCGGTGATCGGGGGCTTCATCGCCCTGTTTTCCCTGATCTCCTGGCTGCGCGCCAACCGAAGCGAGATCGCGCGCATGCCGAACCGGCAGCACACCGACACGGCGCCGATTCCGCTGTCTGTCTCGCCGCCTTCGGAGTAGCGCTAGGGCGGGCTGATGGACGCGGTCGCTCCGACCTGCGTCCAGCAACGCACGATGTCGCGCATCGAAAGCACGCCGACCAGCTCGCCCCGGTCGACCACGACCAGGTGCCGGATGCCGCGCTGCACCATCTCCTCGGCCGCCTGCTCGAGGCTCCAGCTGGGCTCCGCGGAGATGACGCTCTCCGACATGTGATCGGCGACCTTCTCCTTGTCGGGATCCTTGCCGGTCCCGACCGCGTTGAGGATGTCGCGCTCGGTGATGATCCGCGGCGCGGGGGACTCGTCGTCGAAGACCAGGGCCGCCCCGGTGCCCTTCTCGGTCATCTTGGTCGCGGTCTCCCTCAGCGTGTGGCCCGGCCCGACGGCCAGCACTACGCTCGACATGCCCTCGCGAACCTCCACTCGGTTTCCTCCGCTGGTGTTGCTCGTGGCTTTCGGCGCAAGCTTATCCCAGGCATGGGGCGTGGGTGGGCGGGTCGTCGCCGACAGATAGGATTCCCGCGCTTATGGACCCCACGATCAACGGCGGCCACAAACAGCGCCGCCGCATAGAAAGCAGGGCGATCTGGCTGATCGCCACCATCGCCGCGGCGACGGCCGTCGTCGGGCTGACCGGCTGCGACCTCGGCCCGAAGGCCAACCTCGACAAGGGCCAGCAGCTCTTCACCCAGAAGTGCGGCAGCTGCCACACGCTCACCGGCGCGGGCACCAACGGCGACATCGGACCGAACCTCGATTACGCGTTCAAGTCCGCGCGGGCGAGTGGCATGGACTCCGACACGGTCAAGGGCGTCGTCGAGTACCAGATCGCCCACGCCAGGCCCGCGGCCACCCAGGCGACCGACGTGTACATGCCGCGAGACCTCGTCACCGGCGAGGACGCCTCCGATGTCGCCGCCTACGTCGCCAGCGTCGCGGGCGTGCCCGGCATCAAGGCGCCCGTGTTCGCACCGCCGCAGTTCTTCGCCACCAACTGCGGCGGCTGCCACACGCTGGCCCAGGCCGGTACCACGGGCACGACCGGCCCGAACCTCGACGAGGCACTGAAGGGCATGAGCGTCGCGCAGATCTCGCAGTCGATCAGCGACCCGAACGCGATCATCGCCCCCGGCTACCAACCCAACGTGATGCCCCAGAACTTCGGCCAGACCCTCACACCACCGCAGCTCCAGCAGCTCGCCACCTATCTGCAGCAGACGGTCAACGGCGGCGGCGGCGGTGCCGGCGGCGGCAAGAAGTAGCTACCGCTCCACGTCCGAGCCGTAGCGGCGCCAGTCCTGGATCAGGCCCCAGGTCCGCCATAGCCCGATCGCGACGAACACGGCTCCCACGATGGCGCCGGCGAGCGAGCCGATCAGGAGCGCCACCGCGATGACGACCGCCGCGGCCACGCCGAACATGATCAGCACCCGAAACATGTCCGCCTCGTTGCGAAGCGGATTCCGGGGCGTCTGAGCGGGTCGGTCGTTCACGGCGCCGATCTTTGCAGCCTCAGGACTCTTCCGCCGAAGATCGCGGGTTTTCCCGGATAAAGGATTCCCCCGGAACCGCCGATTGACCGTGCATGAACCTTCGCAGGCTCGCTGTCGGCATCCTTGCTTCCGCCCTCTCCCTTGCGCTGATCGGCCCCCTGGCCGCCGATGCCAAGGTGCACCGCAGCGGAGGCAAGGTCAGGCTCGCCTGGCCGTACTCCGCCAAGGGGCGTCCGGCCAACCCGCTCTCGCGCTGGCTCGCCAAGCAAGCCGGGCCGGTCTGCTCCAAGAAGAAGGGCAAGAAGGCGCGGAAGAAGTGCCCCCGGCTCCGCAGCCGGAAGAAGCGCAAGGGCGCCAAGTCGTCCGCCTCCGAGGCAGCCGCCATCCCGAGCGTGGACCGCGGCCCGAAGAGGCTCGACGCGCAGCCGCTCGCCCGGATCGCGACGGGACAGGGCCACAACCCACTGGCCCTGACGCGCTCCTATGAGATTCCCTCGGCCGACCCCTCCTACAACCGCCTGCTCAACTGGTCCTGGACGTATGACTCCGCGCTGACAACCTCGTCGTTCATCGCCAGCCACGTCAAGGGCCAGGCCAAGCAGCTGCTCGACCAGCTCGCCGCCCTGCAGCTCACGGACGGCGCCGTCGATATCGCCTTCGACGTCTCGAGCGGAAGGGGCGCCGGGATATACCGCACCGGCACGATCGCCTCGATCGGGATCGCCGCAGGCAAGTACGACAGCACCTACAAGACGTCCGCGTACCGCACGATGGAGAAGAAGGCGGCCGACTACCTGCTCACGCTGCAGGGCACCGACGGCCTGATCAAGGGCGGCCCGGGTCTCAACTGGTACTCCACGCAGCACAACATCCTCGCCTACGAGTTCCTCGGCCACCTCGCCCTTGAGCTCCATGGCGCCGGCGATACGACCGGGGCCACGAAGTACGGCACCGCGGCAGGGATGATCGGCGACGCGATCCAGGACAACCTGATGACGGGCAGCGGCTCCGGCACCCACTTCATCCAAGGTCTCGGCGACACCGCACAGCCCCTCGACGCCCAGATCCTCGGCGCGCTCTTCGAGGTGACCGCCGGCAACACCTCCACGGCCGGCAACGTTCTCACCTACACGAAGAACAACTTCGCGGTCACCGGCCGCTCGATCGTCAAGTCGACCAGCGCCGCGACCTACAACAACACTTACGCGGCGACGGGCCCATTCTCCGGCTACAAGCCGTACATGGACAGCACCGGTCCGAACGCCCTCTGGTTCGACGGGACTCCGATGGTCCGGATGCTGACCTCGGTGCTCGGTCAAAGCACGACGACGCTCAACAGCTGGATCACCGCCTGGCAGGCCGTCACTGGCCCGTCGGTCGGCCCCCTCCAGGCCGACCAGACGGTCACCAACACGGCCTTCGGCGTCGAGTACCACGTCTGGCCTTCCGCCTCGGCCGCGGCCTGGGTGATCCTCGCCCAACAGGCGCCCTCTTTCTTCACGACCTACTAGGGGCGCCGCCTGCACAATGCGCGCGCATGAACGCGCGCCCCATCAGGACCGCTCTTGCCATCGCCGTCGTGGCTCTGCTCTGCGCCGTGATCGCGGGCTGCGGCGGGGATTCCGGCGACGGGAGCACATCGCGGGCAACTCTCCCGGCTCAGGCCCCGTCCGACAATGCATTCCCCACCAACGGGACTACGACGGGACCTGACGCGCGGCGGGCGGCGGCTCGAGCGCGACCTGCATCGGCTGCCAGGGCCAATTCGATTACGCCTCGTTCACCAGCCTGAAGCGCTCGACGACGATCCGCGTCCTGTCGGTCAGCTCGACCGCCAGAGGACCGGAGAGCCCGGGGATCACCTGCTCCCGCCAGAAGCGCTCGTGCCCCCGCCGCCACTCGGTGACGGTTTTGAACCCTTCCCCCTCCTGGCGAGCCAGATCCAGGTCGGCGTCACCGAGCTGGATCACTTCGACGGCCGTCAGCTCGACCGTGGCGACCGGCTCGTCGTTCGAGTCGAGCACCTGCCGCCCCTCCCCGACCGTCGGCAGATCCTCTCCATCGGCCTCCCATTGCGCCAAGAGCGACGACGTCGCGGTCTTCTCCCCCCGGAGGACGGCGCCGACCAACCGATCGCGCTCGGGCCCGGGAAAGGCGAAGCGGACCGCCTTCACGCGGCGCGGCTAGAGCACGTAGACGGTCACGAAGACGATGATCCACATGATGTCGACGAAGTGCCAATAGATCCCCGGCACCTCGACGCCAAGGTGGTCCTTCGCCTCCGGGCCGTAGTGGCCGCGCCAGGCGCGGACGTTGGCGATCGACAGAAGGATCAAGCCGACGGTGACGTGCGCCCCGTGGAGGCCGGTGAGGCCGTAGAAGATCGAGCCGAAGGCGTCGTCGCGGGCGCTGAAGCCGATGTGGATGTACTCGTTGATCTGGATGAAGAGGAAGGTCAGGCCGAGCAGGAACGTGAGCGCGAGGCCCATCTGCAGGCCGCGCCGGTTCCCCCGGCGGATCGACTCGAGCGCCCAGTGCATCGTGAAGCTGGACGAGACAAGGATGAACGTATTCGTCAATGCCACCGTGACCGGCAGCTCGAACGGATCCGGTGGCCACGGCCCGTCGTTGGCGACCACCCGCAGGAAGAAGTACGAGGCGAAGAACGCCCCGAAGAGCATCACCTCGGAGACGATGAAGAGCAGGATCCCGAGTGTCTGCTTGTCTATCCGCGAGCTCTGGTTGGCCTCGGGCGGATGGTCGTGGTGCTCCTCGGCGTGGCCATCGCCGTGGCCGACCGCTACCGATGCGGACTCCATCAGCCCTCGGCTCCTGCTGCGACCGGCGTCGCCGCACTGGGGGCTGCCGGCTCCGTCCCGGACTCGACGTGCTCCACGGGCTTGTCGGTGAGCGCCTGGACCTTCTCGATCAGGCCCTCCTCGAGCCACTTCGACTGCTCGCCCTTCAGGGTCGAGATCAGGATGTCGTCGATCCGGTAGTGCTCGATCGCGTTCTGGATCGCGTGGAACGGGTCAGGGCTCATCGGCTGGCCGGTCGCGTCGATCTCGTTGCGGTACATCTCGGCGAGCGTCGCCGCGAGCCGCGAGCAGACCTCCTCGCGGCTGATCGCGCCGGAGCGCGGGCAGATGAAGGTGTATCGGTGCGGATGGTCCTTGGCGCGCTGCTCGAGCCGGTCGACGAGGTCCTTGCTGTTGACCGTCTGCGTCGCGACCACCAGGGTGTGGGTCACGTCCCAGCGAACCGCGTCGTCGTCGACGCGAACCGGGATGTGCTCGACCCGGTCGTAGCGAGCCTTGGCCCACTCCACGAGGTCCTTGCGCGTCAGCCCGAACCGGGTCTCGTAGAGGCAGGAGAGCAGGATGTAGTCCGGCTGGGTGGCGCGGACGGCATCGTCCAGGGCGAGTGAGGAATCCGGATCCATCACAGCGCTTTCGGCCTCGATGCCGAACTCCCGGAGCACGGCCTGAGTCACGTCCACCCGGCTCTGGGCGGCGGCTCGGCGCTCTTCCGTATCGACGAGCTGGCCGACGATCGGCAGGTTCTGCGGAGCGACCACGGCGAAGTAGTCGGCCCCGGCATCGGACAGCTCGCGGCAAGCCGTGAGGAGCTTGCGGCCGCCCGCGACCTCGTTGAGGAACGCCAGCACGCGCTTGACGCCCTCCCTCGTGGGGGGTGGATCGGGATCGCCGAAGGTCGCAATCTCGCGCTTGGCGACAACCTCGGAGGCGTGCTCCTGTGGAGTCCCGACGTCGGTGATCGCCTCCACGCCCTGCTCCGTAGCGGTCTTCTCGGTCACGAGGGCGCCCCCACTCCGGCTCTCTCGGGCTGTTTGATCTCAGCCTCCTCGCCGGGCATGATCACGTGCCGCGCGCCGGGAACGCCGTACTCGTAGGGCCCACCCACGACACGCGGGATCTCAGGGAAGTTGAAGACCGGCGGCGGCGATGAGACCTGCCACTCGATGGTCTTGGCGCGCCAGGGGTTCGGACCAGCCTTCGGCCCGTAGCGCCAGCTGACGATCATGTTGTAGAGGAAGATCAGCTGGGCGGCGCCGAGGATGAACGCGCAGACGGAGATGAAGAGGTTCCAGTCGCCGAACTGGGCCGAGTAGTCGGCGACCCGGCGCGGCATGCCCTCCATGCCGATCCAGTGCATCGGGATGAAGGTGCCGAGCATGCCGACCAGGGTCAGCCAGAAGTGGATCCGGCCGAGCTTCTCGTCGTACATCCGCCCCGTCATCTTCGGGAACCAGTGGTAGACGCCGGCGAAGATCGTGAAGACCGAGCCGCCGAAGAGCACGAAGTGGATGTGCGCCACGACGAAGTAGGTGTCCGAGACGTGGATATCGATCGGGATCATCCCGAGCATCACGCCGGAGATCCCTCCGATCGTGAAGGTGGCGATGAAGCCGAGGGCGAAGAGCATCGAGGTCGATTTGAGATGGATCACTCCCTCGAAGAGCGTCCCCAGCCAGGAGAAGATCTTGATGCCCGTCGGGACCGCGATCAGCAGGGTGGTGATCATCATCGGCACCCGCAGCCAGCTGAACATGCCGGCCACGAACATGTGGTGCGCCCAGACCGAGTAGGAGAGCACCACGATCCCGATCAACGCGAGGGCCATCAGCCGGTAGCCGAAGATCGGCTTCCGCGAGTGGGTCGAGATCACCTCGCTGATGATCCCGAACCCCGGCAGCATCATGATGTAGACGGCCGGGTGGGAGTAGAACCAGAAGATGTGCTGGTAGCTGATCACGTCTCCGCCGAACGCTGCCTGGAAGAAGTTGGTATGCAGGATCCGGTCGAACAGGACCATGAACTGCACGCCCGCGATGAACGGCGTCGCGGCGACCACGAGCAGCGACGTCGAGAGGTTCGCCCAGACCAGCAGGGGTAGGCGCCAGAAATTCATTCCGGGCGCACGCATTGTCACGATCGTGACCAGGAAGTTGAGCGCGGTGGCGATCGATGACGCGCCGGCGAACTGCACGCCGAGGTTGAAGAAGGACTGGCCTAACGGCGCCCCGGTCGAGAGCGGCGCGTAACCCGTCCAGCCCGCGTCGAATGCACCGCCGGGCGCCAGGTAGCTGCCGAGGAACAGGCAGCCCGCGAGCGGCAGCATCCAGAAGCTGAGGGCGTTGAGCCGCGGGAACGCCATGTCCGGCGCTCCGATCATCAGCGGCAGGACGTAGTTCGCGATCCCGGCGAAGGCCGGGATGACGAAGACGAAGATCATCAACGCAGCGTGCGTCGAGAAGAGGCTGTTGAAGGTGCTCGGGTCGACGATCTGCGTGCCGGGCTGAGCCAGCTCGGCCCGCATGACCATCGCGATCAGCCCGCCGACGAAAAAGAAGAAGAACGTCGTGACCAGGTACTGGATCCCGATGACCTTGTGGTCGGTGTTGACCTTGAAGTAGTCGCGCCAGCTGTACGCGCCGTGGTTCTCGTGCTCGCGGTCCTTCGGGAACGTCGGCGCGCCGATGGCCCAGCGGAACCAGTAGTCGAAGCAGCCGATCCCGATCAGGAAGCCGAGGGGCCCGGTGATCGCCGCGACGATCACCTGCGGGTACCCGGTCTGCTCCGTCTGGGTGGCGGGCAGCCCCGAGATCAACCTGAGCACCACGACGAGGCCGTACCCGAAGGCAGCCCCGAGGATCGTGAAGGTCAGGGCTCGCCACCAGCCCGGTTTTCTGAACAGAACCGCAGTCACTCCCGCCATCCTTCCATCGTCGCGATTATCTCAGTCGTTCCTAAGGTCACTGTGCGATCTGCTTCGGCGTCGTCGGCCCGTTGGGCAGTTTCTCGCCACCCTGCTCGTCGGACTTGATCGGCGGCTGGCTCGCGGCCCAGGCATCGAACGCCGCCTGGTTGGGCTCCACCACGACCGGCGCCCGCATCGTCGCGTGGCCGATGCCGCAGAGCTCCGTGCAGACCAGCGTGAAGTCCCCGGTCTTGGTCGGCGTGATGTAGGCGCGGGTGGTGATGCCGGGGACGTTGTCCTTCTTGATCCGCCACTCCGGCACCCAGAAGGAGTGGATGACGTCGAGGGCGTGCATCCGGAACTCGATCTGGCGATCGACCGGGACGTGGAGCTCGCGTGAGGTCGTGCCCGTCTCCGGGTAGTCGAAGTGCCACTCGTATTGCTGGGAGTAGACGTCGACGACCATGCGGTTCGGGTCATGGGCTTCGATGTTGTCGAGGGTGATCCACGAGTAGACCGCCAGCCCGAGGACGATCACGGTCGGGATGGCCGTCCAGGCGATCTCGACGCGCGTGTTGCCATGGATCGGCGAGCCGTCGGACTCGTCCCCTGGCTTCGCCCTCCACTTCCAGATCGAGTAGAGCATCATCACCATCACGATCGAGAAGACGAACGACGCAATCACGATGATCACGTCGAGGAGCGTGTCGATCTTGGGCGCAGCGGTCGACGCCTGCTCGCCGTCCCAGTTCGGGATCAGCATGATCACCGAAGTGACGACGGTGAGAACGACTACGGCCGCGATGAGCTTGGCTATGGGGAGGCCCCGCATCGGGCGCCATTCTATTCAGAGGTCAGCCGGTAACCCTCGGAAGGTGCTCGAGCTCGCCGGCGGAAGCTGCTAGGACGGTCCGCGCGACCCCCTCCCAGCTCCAGAGCTCATCGACGCGCGCAGAAAGTGCCAGGCCGTCTTCGTGGCGCTTCGCAGGATCCATCCCGAGCCAAGCGTCGAGGCGGTCGGCGAGCTCCGTGATCGCGTGCGAGTCGACCGGGAAGCTCAACAGGCGGGCCTCTTCAGGCGGAACGGCCTCGGCCAGAAGCTGCGCGACCTCCCGCATCCCGGAGTGGTCGGCCGCCACGGGCGGCACCCCGCACGCCGCGGACTCGGCCGGGACCATCCCGAACGCCTCGGGCCAGGTGCTCGGCATCGCGAAGGTCTGCGCCGCCGGCATCACGTCGGCAACCTCGTCGTGCTCGAGACGGCCGCCGATCAGCACCGAGCCGGCGGCGGCGAGGGCGGCTTCGGCGTAGCCCTCAGGAGGGTCGGCGAGGAAGCCGGAGAGGATCGGGAGTGGCGCGTCGTCGCCTCCTTCCAGTCCACGGCCGCGCGCCGCCACCTCACGAGCGGCGTCGAGATCCCCCCGGCCGAGAGCGCCTACGAGCGTCCGCAGCCCTTCCTCGAAGGCCCCGAAGCCGATGAAGAGGAGCCGCGGGGCCGCCGCCCCGGCCGCGATGCGCTCCCGGTGGATCAGGGGCCAGGCGGCCGCCAGCAGGTCGGCGCCCTTGCTGATGAGCAGCTTGCCGACGAACAGCACCCGGACGTCGCCGTCCCGCCACGCGCGCAGCGCCTCCGCGAGCGCGGGACCGTCACGCCCGAACGAGTCCTCGCCCTCCTCTGGGTCGTCGGGCGTCTCCGCCGCGAGGGCCTCGGCGAGCTCGGCGAGGTCACGAACGGCCTCGTCCTCAGGGTGCGGCCGGAAGCGGTGGACGTCGACCCCGGGCGGCCCGAGCCGGGTGCGCTCGGGAAGGCCCGGATCCGGGACGGTCTCGAACAGCGCGGCCGCGGTGTGGGAGGAGCCGGCGAGGATTCCGGCGGCCGCGTCGGTTCCCTCGCGCGCGTACGGCACGAAGCGGTCCGGGTGGGGCCGGACCGTGTAGGAGATGTCGGAGCCGTGGACCTTGATAGCGAAGCGCAGCCCGGCCCTGGCGAGGATCGCCGGCCCCATGATCAGGTGATTCGCGAGCGCGGCGTCAGGCTCGCCGGTCGCCGCAACCACATCCCGTACTGCGGCGACGTTGGTGTCCAGGTACCGGTCGAGCTCGGCGTCGCTCAGGTCGGGGAAGGCCTTCACCTCGAAGCCCTCGTACCGATCGACCACGTAGACGGGCAGAAGCCCCCCGATGTTCGGCCGATAGACCGTGACCTCCCCGGGATGGGCGGCATCGTGAACCTGCTCGACCTGAAGCTCGCCCCCTTCCCAGCGCCCGACGGCGTCGACCCAGTCGAGCTCGGCGGCATGGCCGTCCTGACAGACCAGGTGGACGTCGTGGCCCATCCCGGCCAGCGCCTGCGCGAGGCTCGCGTTGTAGACGTTGGACCCGGTCCCGCGCAGCAGGTAGCCGTGGAAGATCAGAACGCGCATCGGTCAACCGTATTCGCGGGACTGGTCGGTTATCGTGCCGCCCGTGCAGAACCCCGAGCAGACCTACAGGCTGAGGGCCCCGGCATCGGGTCGCGAGGCGCTCGCGAAGGTCACGCCTGACGGCGTCTACGTCGATCGGGAGAGCGGTGAGGAGATGCGCGTCGCGAACGCCGTGCTGCCGCTGGCGCCTTCGGAGTCCGCGCTGGTGCGTTCCCCGGAGAACCTGCGCAGCTGCAGGCGCTGCAATCAGCTGATCGGGCTGGACGTCAGCGACTGCCCGTACTGCGGGCTGCGCCAGCCCGCCCTCGACGGATCGTGAGCCGTCCACACCTCGCTCTCATCCCGCTGGCCCTCGCCATCGGGCTGATCGCCGCGGGCTGCGGCAGCGACAGCTCGGGTGAGACCACCACCCATTCGGTCTCGATCCCGGCGGTTACCGCTCCCGGCGTGACCACCTCGACGACGCCGGCCACCACCACCTCGCCCGGCAAGACCGCCACCCAGGGCGGTACGACGTTCAACCCGCAGGCGCCGGACTCCGAGACGAACGACGTCCCGCCGAAGAAGGGCAGCCCTCAGGCCGCGTTCGAGCAGCAGTGCGCGAAGCAGGGGACTTGTGACTAACCGCTAGTCCGCTTCGCCATGAGACGGGTTGCTCTCGGCTTCGCCTGCGGGCACACTCGCGACTACTTCTTCGAACCGGGCTTCTTGGGCGCCTTTTGATTCGGGTCGGCCACCACCGTCGCCGAATAGAGCAGGCGCGCGGTGTTGTAGATGCAGCCGTATGCACGCTGCGTGCCGAGCGCGTCCTGCGGCGTCCCGGCCAGGATGTCGGGGGTGGCGTTGCACTTGCCCTTCTTGCGGCTCGCCGCCCACTTGGTGTCGGCGCTCTGGTTGATCGCGAAGGCGGGCGCCCACGTCGGGACGGTCAGCGCCACGACGTTGTTCGGCTTCACCCGCAGGGGCGTGTCAAGGGTGAAGGTGGTGGTCTGGCCCAGGAAGGCGGAGAGATCCTCGACCGGGGACTCCGACTTCAGCTTGTAGATCGGCTTGCCGGCCCTGATCCGCTTCATGATCGGCTTGAGGACGGCGATCCTCGCCTTGGGCGGGCCCCCAAAGGTCTTGCTGAAGAAGTCGAAGTCGCTCTGGTTGTTGTTGTTGGGGTTCGGCTTGGTGCTGGGCGCGCCGGTCTTGATCGACCAGGCGACGATCCGGCCGCGGGTGGTGGACATGAACGGGTTCTTGGCGCCGGTGATCTTGGTCTGGAAGCCGGTGGTCTTGCCCACCGCCTGGCAGTTGGTGGGGCAGGAGGGGGTCGCCGGGGTCGCCGCACCGAGCACGGTGACCTTCGGGGCTGCGTCGGCCATGCCGCTGCCGATCACGACGGCGAGCGCAGCGACGAAGACGGCTACGCCGGTCGCAACGGCCCCTTTGTGCAGGCGTGCCAATAGGTGAGCTTGCTGGCCCATGGGCTTCATTGAACACCCCTTTTCGCGGAGGGTTGCGGGGGTCCTTGCAATCCGGGCGAGTAGGGTTCGGCCTGGATGGAGGGCGAATCCGCATTCCAGAGCTATTTGAACGGCGCGCTCGAGACCTTCGGAATCAGGGCGGACGAGGAAGAGCGAGCCGTGATGATGGGTGTCTGGTCGCTCTATGAGCCGGGCATGGAGCTGCTCCGGGACGCCGATCTGGACGGCATCGAGCCGGAGGCGCACGCCGACCTCTCGAAGCCACCCGCGCGATGAGCGCCACCGACACCCTCGATCTGCCCCTCCGTAGTCAGGCCGCGCAGATCGCCGCCGGGGAGCTCGAACCGGGCGAGCTGCTCGATGCCTGCCTGGCCAGGATCGAGGAGCGGAACCCTGACCTGAACGCCGTAATCGCGACCTTCCCGGACGAGTCTCGGAAGATGTGCGACGAGGCCCCCAATGGTCCGCTGCGCGGCGTGCCGGTCCTGATCAAGGACGAGTGGCCGCTTCCCTGGCGCGCCGAGACCGTCGGCGCCGCGTCGGTGCCGGGAGTCACCCTCGAGCCCGGCGAGTCCGGGCCCTACCGCGCCCTGCGCGACGCGGGCGCGGTGATCGCCGGCGTTGCCAACATGCACGAGCTCGGGTCGAGCAGCACCGGCAACACCTCCCTCTATGGAGCGGCCCACAACCCGTGGGATCTCGAGCGCTGCCCGGGTGGCTCTTCCAGCGGGCCGGCGGCCGCCGTGGCCGGCGGTCTGGTCTCCGGTGCGGTCGGCGCGGATGGGCTCGGCTCCGTGCGGTATCCCGCCGCCTACTGTGGGCTCACCGGCTTGAAGCCCACGTTCGGGCGCTCGGCGATGGAGGGACACCACATAGCCAACACCGAGACGATCGTCTCGGGCCCGCTCTGCCGGGACGCCGCGGACGCGCGGTTGCTCGCATCCGTCCTCTTCGGCGACGAGCTGCCGGCCGGCGGATGCGAGGGTGCGCGTCAGCGCAACCCGATTGATGATGGCCTCAGGATCGGGGTGATCCGGGATCCCTTCTGGAACGACTCGGCGGCGGGAGTGCGCGAGGCCGGCGAGGCAGCGCTCGAATCCCTTCGAGGCGAGGCGGAGAGCGAGGTCGTCGACGTAGTGCTGCCCGACCTGGATCTGATCCTCCCGGCGGCCCTGCTCGTCGCCCAGGCCGAGGAGGCGGCACACCTGGTCCCGAAGGTGCTGAACGAGCTCAGCCCGGAGCTCGGCCTGGTCAATCGGGGCGTCCTCAAGCTGCGAGCGCTGCTGCCGCTCAGCCTGACGGCGCGGGCGTTCAGGGTCAGGGCGAAGGTCCGGCGCGACCTGGCGGCGCTGTTCGACGACATCGACCTGCTGGCGTGGCCGACCGTGCCGGCCGTGGCTCCGTCGCTGACCGAGCCGATGATCGAGCTGCCCTCCGGCGCCGAGTCGGCGGACGCCGGCAACGCCCGCCAGGGCGTGCTCGCGAACCTCACCGGTGTCCCGGGGATCAGCGTCCCGGTTGGACTGGCCGACGGCATGCCGGCCGCATTGCAGCTGCTCGCGAGCTGGGGATCCGATGCCCTCCTGCTCGACGCCGCGGAGGCGCTCGAGCGCGCCACCGACCGGGAGTTCGTGGAGCTGCGCCCGGCGACACTCGCCTGAATGAGCCGCCGGGCCTGGCTTGCCTTCGCGGCTCTGTCGCTGATCTGGGGCGTCCCCTACCTCTTCATCAAGGTCGCCGTGGACGGCGGCGTCTCCCCCTTCTTCCTCGCCTGGTCGCGGCTGCTCCTGGGCGCCTGCCTGCTCTGGGCCCTGGTTCCGCGGCAGGCGCTGGAGATGCTGCGCCGCGGGCCGCACCGCTGGATCCTCGCCTACGCGGCCGTCGAGATGGTCGTCCCCTTCCCACTGATCGCCGCCGGCGAGCAGCACGTCGACTCATCGGTCGCCGCGATCGTGATCGCCACGGTTCCCCTGCTGATCGCGCTGCTGGCGCTTCGCTTCGATCACACCGAACGCCCCACTCGGACGCGCATGCTCGGGATGCTGATCGGGCTGGCGGGGGTGGTCGCGCTCGTCGGCATCGATCTGAGCGCCAACCCGAGTGAGGTCTTCGGAGCCGCGGCGGTGCTGGTCGCCGCGCTGGGCTACGCGGCGGGGCCGATGATC
This sequence comes from uncultured Solirubrobacterales bacterium, assembly GCA_963819715.1. Lineage (GTDB taxonomy): Bacteria > Actinomycetota > Thermoleophilia > Solirubrobacterales > 70-9 > DASUPK01. The sequence continues at coordinate 726,258 of CAWFXE010000006.1, read as the reverse complement.
ATCAAGCGGCACCTTCTCAGCTTCGACCCTCGCGCGACGATGGCCGCCAGCCTGACGGTCGCGGCGGTACTGCTCACCCCCGCGGGGATGATCACCTTCCCGACGAGCACGCCGCCGGCTGACGCGCTCGTGTCGCTGATCGTCCTCGGTGTCCTCTGCACCGCGACCGCCTTCGTGATCCTGATGGTGCTGGTCTCCGAGGTGGGCGCCGGGCGCGCCTCCATCATCACCTACGTGAACCCGGTGGTCGCGGTGGCACTCGGGGTGATCGTCCTCGGCGAGAGCCCCGGCGCCGGAGCCATCGCCGGTCTTCTCCTCATCCTGGCCGGATCGTGGCTCTCGACGGACGACCGACTGCCGCCGAACCCAAGGGCGATCGTGACTCGCCGCCGCGCGCGACTGGCTGTGTGACGGACCTCCGGGGCCGGTCGGGGCCTCCGGTTATCGTCCCCGGCACCGTGGCCGCGATCGAGACGCAGCAGCTGGCTCGCGAATTCGAGGGCGGCATCAAGGCCGTCGACGGCGTTGACCTCGAGGTGGCGGAGGGAGAGATCTACGGGTTCCTGGGTCCCAACGGCGCCGGGAAGACCACGACGGTCCGGATGCTCACCACGCTGCTGCAGCCGACGGGCGGGCGGGCGATCGTCGCCGGATTCGACGTCGCCGAGGACCCGGGCGCCGTCCGCCGGAAGATCGGCGTGGCGCTGCAGGAGGCCGCTCTCGACCCCCTGATGACCGGGCGGGAGCTCCTACAGCTTCAGGCCACCCTGCACGGGATCTCCAAGAAGGAGGGCAACGAGCGCGGCGACTGGCTCCTCGACCGCGTCGGGCTGACGCTGGCAGCCGATCGAAGGGTCGGCACCTACTCGGGCGGAATGCGGCGCCGGCTCGACCTCGCCTCGGCCCTGATCCACCGGCCGGAGGTCCTCTTCCTCGACGAGCCCACCACCGGCCTCGACCCGGTCAGCCGCCGGGCGATCTGGGAGGAGGTCCGCAAGCTGAACGCCGAAGGGAACACGGTCTTCCTCACCACCCAGTACCTCGAGGAGGCCGACCAGCTCGCGGATCGGGTCGGGATCATCTCCGGCGGCAAGCTGGTGGCGGAGGGCACCCCGACCGCGCTCAAGGCAGACGTCGGCAAGCCCCACCTCGAGCTCTCCCTGGTCGAGCAGGCGGGGAAGGAGGCGCGGGCGGAGGAGGTGCTGCGTCGCTTCGGCACTCCGCTGCCCGCACGCGACGGCACGCTGATGGTCGAACTCGAGCACGGCACCTCCGAGGTCGGGCCGATCGTGGTGGCCCTGAACCAGGCCGGGCTCGACGTCGAGTCGCTCGATCTCGTGCAGCCGACGCTCGACGATGTCTTCGTCCACAAGACGGGACAGCACCTCGAGGGCGCATCCGAGGAGACGGGAGAAACGGAGGCGATCGCGGAGTGATCGGCCGCCTGGCCACCAACGGGCGGGTTGTCTCAGCGCTCGGGCGACGATCGGTGATGCAGACCCTGCGCCGTCCCCAGCTGGCCGCGCCGCTGGTGATCTTCCCAACCGCGCTACTCGCGATCCAGACCGCCGGAGCAGGACGGGCGATTGACCTGCCGGGGTTCCCGCCGGTTGCCAACTTCCTCTCCTTCATGCTCGCCGGCGCGATCGTCCAGTCGGTGATGATGACCGGCAACTCGGGCGCCATCGCGTTCGCGATCGACATGGAGATGGGCTTCACCGACCGCCTCTACGCGGCGCCGATCTCGCGCTCGTCGGTCGTCCTCGGCCGGCTGATGGCGACAGCCACGCTCGGCGCGATCATCGCGGTCTACTTCACGATCCTGGGACTGATCTTCGGCGCCAGCATCCACGAGGGCGTTCCGGCGGTGATCTGGATCATCCTGCTGACCTCGGCCTCGGCGCTGGCATTCGGCTCGATCGGCGCCGCGATCGCGCTCAAGACAAACAGCGCGAGCGTCGTGCAGGGGATCTTCCCGCTGATCTTCGTGATCCTGTTCCTCTCAGACGCCTTCTTCCCCGCCAACCTGATGCTCGAGCCGGCGTCATGGGTCGCGCAGTACAACCCGCTGAGCTTCATCGTCAACGGCATCAGGGAGCCGATCATCAACGGCTGGTCGGCCACGACGCAGCTGAAGGCCATCGCTTCGGTGATCGGGATTGGCGCCCTGGGCTTTGCGCTCTGCTCCCTGGCGATGCGCGGCAGGTTGCGGAGGGGTCTGTGAGCCTGCAGGGCGACATCGCGACGATCAAGGCACTTGTCCGGCGCGCGCTGAACGAGATCACGCGAGTGCCCGGCGCCGCGATCCCCGGCGTCCTCGCCCCGACGATCTTCTTCCTGGGCCTGACGAGCGTCTTCGGCAGCCTGACTCTGCTCCCCGGCTTCACGACGAGCAGCTACCAGAGCTTCCTGATCCCGGTGAGCCTCCTGCAGGGCGCGGCCTTCACCGGCGCCGCGACCGGCGTCAACCTGGCCCGGGACATCGAGCAGGGCTGGTTCGACCGCCTGCTCGCCTCTCCGGCTCCGCGCCCGGTCCTCCTGGCCGGCCTGGTCCTCTCCGCGAGCCTGCGGTCACTGCTGCCCGCGACGTGCCTGCTGGTGGTCGCGCTGGCGGTGGGGGCCCACTGGCCGGGCCTTCTCGGCCTGCTGATCGCGCTCACTCTCGTGATGGGAATGGCCGTGGTCGCGGCCACCTGGGGCACCTCGCTCGCCTTCCGCTTCAAGACCCAGTCGGCGGCGCCCGTCATGCAGGTCGGGATGTTCCTCGCCGTCCTGCTGACGACGGCCTACGCGCCTCTGGCACTGCTCACCGGATGGCTCCAGACCGTGGCCCGCATCAACCCGGTGACCCAGGTCGTCGAGGCGGCCCGCCAGGGCTTCGTCGGATCAGTCACCTGGAGCGACACCTGGCCCGGATATCTGGCGCTATTCGGGCTCGCGGCGATCCTCAGCTTCTTCGCCCTCCGTGGGATGCGCCGGATGACGGCGTAATGGAGACCGCCCTCCCCTCGGAGGAGCGGGGTCAGGTCCTCGGCATCGCCGAGGAGACCCTGCGCGGCAGCTGGATCGAGGGAGAGCGCGACGGCGTCCACTACGGATACTCCCGCCCGAGCCCCGGCCACTACCCGTGGCAGTGGTACTGGGACTCGTGTTTTCACGCGATCGTCTGGCGGCGCTTCGATCCCGCCCGGGCCGAGAGCGAGCTCCGCAGCCTCCTGAACGGCGGCGCGGACGACGGCTTCATCGGCCACACGATCTTCTGGCACGGCCACGTCGACTGGCAGCGGCGCTGGACCTACAACGTCACCTCCAAGAGGGCGGCCAACACGTCCACCATCCAGCCGCCGCTACTCGCCTGGGCCTGGCGGATCGCCGTCGGCGATCCTGCCGCCGAGCCGCGCATCGCCGCTCACCACGGCTGGCTCGACGACAACCGCGACCTGGACGGCGACGGGCTGCTCTGGATAGTCCAGCCCGACGAGTCGGGGCTCGACTCCTCACCCAAGTTCGACGCGATCTGGGGGCTGCGCGCCCACGCCCGGCCCCTCTTCCCGTTCCTGATCGCGCGGAACCGCCGCCGCGACTGGGGCGCCCGCCGCATCCTTGACGCGGGCGGACCGGTCCTCTGCGAGGTCGTCACCAACGTCCTCTGGTGCCTGGCGCGGATCTCCGCGGGCCAGCCCTCCGTCACTCCGCGGATCGTCGACAGGCTCTGGGACGAGAAGCGCGGCCTCTTCCTCGACGTCGCGCGCGGCGAGCTGGCCCATGAGGACAGAACCGATCCCGTGGGAGACGGCGACCGCCGCCTCCGCACCTCGACCTGGTCCGCGCTGGCGCCCCTCGCGCTTCCGGACTTACCCGAGGAGATCGGACGTCGGCTGGTCGAAGAGCACCTGCTGGACCCGCGCAGGTACTGGCTCCCCTTTCCACCGACCTCCGTCTCCGCGGAGGAGCCGACTTTCGAACCCCGCAGGTGGACGGGCCCCTTGCGCCGGCTCTACTGGCGTGGGCCGACCTGGATCAACTCGGCCTGGCTCCTCTGGATCGGGCTGCTCCGGCTCGGCTACGAAACCGAGGCGCGGGAGATGGCGGGGCGGCTCAGCGAGGCGGTGGCGAGCCAGCGCCTGCGCGAGTTCTATGAGCCGTATTCGGGTGAGGGCCTCGGCGCCGAGGAGTTCGGCTGGTCATCTCTGATTGCAGAGCTCGCGGAACCAGACCCGGCCGCCGCCGGGTCCTATCTCTAGAAGCGCCCTCTCGCCGGCTACTTCGCCGGAATGGCAACGGGCGTAGAGGCGCCCGCCTTGCAGACGAACTTGCCGGCTGTCTCCTTCAGCGCCTTGACGCGCACCGTGTTGATGCCCGCGGGCAGCGCGTTCGGCGGGTTGCCCGAGATCGAGAAGTTGCCGTTCGCGTCGGTGCTCGAGCCGTTGAGCGTCGCGATCACCGTCGCCGTCGAGTCGAGCACCTGGAGACGAATCCCGCGCGAGATCCGACATGCCTTGACTGTGTTGAGCGATCCCTTGACGGTCACCTTGCCGCTGCCGTTGAACTTCGGGCTGCCGCTGAAGTAGATGACCTTCGTGCCCTTCTTCTTCTTCTTGCCGCTGCCCGCCGTCGCCGCAGCGCTGAAGAGGCCAAGCCCGAGTACCGCGACCGCGAGCACAGCAATCAACCTTCCCGCCCTCATCTCTCTCCTCCTCCGGTTGAGTGGAGGGCAAGCGTAACGCCGAACCTACTTGTAGCGATAGGTGATCCGGCCCCGGTCCAGGTCGTAGGGGGAGAGCTCGATCTTCACCCGATCCCCGGGGAGGATGCGGATGTAGTGGCGGCGCATCTTGCCCGAGATGTGGCCGAGGACCTCGTGGTCGTTGTCCAGCTTGACGCGGAACATCGTGTTGGGCAGCGCCTCGGTGATCTCGCCCTCCATCTCGATCTTCTCTTCCTTCGCCATATGCGACCGGGCAGGGTAGCGGGTGCGGTTACTTCCCCTCGAACGTCGCGTTGCCGGGCCCGTCCTTGAGGAAGCTGGCCACGGCGTTCTTCAGGTCCTCCGACGCGAACAGGTCCGCGAAGACGCCGGGCGTGACCTCGTCGGCCTGGTTCACGCCTCCGGCTCGGTAGCCGCGGATGATCTTCTTCGTGGCGCCGTGCGCGACCGTCGGGCCGTCGGCCAGCCTGTGCGCGAACTTCATGCCCTTCTCCAGCAGCTGGTCGTCGGGCACGACGCGGTTGACGACGTTCCAGCGCTCGAGCGTGGCTGCGTCGTAGAGGCCGCCGCTCATCACGAACTCCGCCGCCCGCGCCGGACCGGCCCGCTCGGCCATCCGCTGGGTGCCGCCCGCGCCGGGCGTCAGGCCGACGACCGCCTCGACCAGCCCGAAGCGCGCCGACTCGGTCGCCCAGAGCATGTCGCACCCCAGCGAGATCTCCAGCCCGGCGGTCAGGCAGAGGCCGTGGACGAGCGCCAGCGTCGGGATCGGAAGCTCCTCGAGCCTGCGGACGACCGGGATCAACGAGCCGAAGGAGTCGGAGGCGTCGCCCTCCTCCACCACCCGCTGGAAACTGTGAACGTCGACGCCGCCGGTGAAGATGTCGCCCTCGGCGCGCCAGACCAGTGCGCGCGCTTCGGAGCCCTCGACCTCCTCGATGCAGTCGACGAACGCCCCCCAGGCGTCGTCGCCGAACAGATTCAGCGGCGGGTTGGAGAGCACGATCGAAGCGACATTGCCGTCGCGCTCAAGGGTGATTGGGGCGGTGCTCGTCTCAGCCATCGTCTCCTCGCAGTTTGGCGGCGGTCGCCGCGATCTCATCGGAATTCCCGGGTTCCGGGATCCACGGAAGCTTCAGCGGATCGTCCTCGTAGCGGGGCACGACGTGGATGTGGAAATGGAACACGGTCTGCCAGGCGGCGGCACCGCAGGCGTTGATCAGGTTGACGCCGTCCGCGCCGAGGACGTCCTTCATGCGGGCGGCGAGGCGGCGGGCGGCCAGGGTCGTCGCCGTCAGGTCTTCGTCGGAGATCTCGAGCAGGTCGGCCGAGTGAGCCCTCGGCACGACGAGGGCATGACCCTTCGTCGCCGGATTGATGTCCATGAAGGCGACCGTGCGCTCATCGGAGTCGATTGTCTCGCTCGGTATCGACCCGTCGACGATGCCGCAGAAGAGGCAGTCCTCGGCCATGCGGGAGGAGGCTATCCACAAAAGAGAGCGGCCCGCCAGGGGAGGCGGGCCGCTCGTGGCACTTGGATGCCGCTTCCTGACGCCTAGACAGCGGCGGTGACCGTCACCGGCGAGCTGCTGGCCGGTGACGAAGCCAGGCAGCTGAACTTCCGGCCCTTCTTCGTCTTCTGGCCCTTCTTCTTGCTCCCCACCTTGCGGGTGACCGGCCCGGTGACCGTCGCCTTCAGGGTGTAGGTCCCGGCCGTGGCGGGCGCCGTCAGGTCGGCGTCGTACTTGCCGCTCCCACCCTTGGTCGTCGCGGTCCCCGCGGGCGTCTCGGCGCTGGCGGAGTCCACCCACGCCAGCTCGACCGTGCGGTTCTTCTTGCAGCTGCTGTTGCTCGACACGGTGCCGCTCGCCTTGACGGCGGCGCCGGTGGTGGCCGTCGTCGGCGTGACGCTGAGGGTGGCCGACGTCGCCACCTGCTTGGCGCTCTTTACGCCGAGCGCGCTCGGGGCGGCGACCACTCCAACCGCCACCGCGCAGACGGCGCAGGCGCTGATCAGCTTCTTCATCCCTTGCGCAGCTCCCTTCCTAGCTATTCGGCTTCTCACCCTGGCCAGCGACAGGGGTTCAAACCGGGATACGGGCAATTTTCGTCCCCGGACGATCGTCCAGCTAGCGCAGCTGGCGGGCGCGCTCGATCGCCTGCGTGCGGCTGGTGATCTCGCCCGTGAAGGCCTCCGCGCGAAGCTCCTCGAGCAGCCTGCCCATCTCGGGTCCGGGAGAGAGCCCGAGCTCGTCCGCCAGCTCGTCGCCGGAGACCGGCGCGCGTGGCGAACCCTCGCGATGCCAGGCGAGAGCGTCCTTCAACATCTCCCGGGCGAGGTCCAGATGCGCGTTGACCATCTCCTCGCTCGCCAGCGGACCCTCTCCGCGGGCGGCCAGACGGTCGGCCACGGTGAGCAGGGTGACGTCCGCGGATACGGGCTCGGTGGCGACGAGGTAGTCGTACACCGCCCGCCGCGACAGCGGCCGCTGGTGGATCAGGAACCCCAGGCGGAGATGATGGAGGGCGAGTCCCTGGAGGTGACCGCTCAGCGCGCGGCTCGTCCGCAACCGCCGGCAGATCGAGGCGATGATCCTGGCCCCCACCTCGTCGTGGCCGATGAAGGTGACGTACCCGGCTCCCTCCGCGCGCGTGTCGGGCTTGCCGAGATCGTGAAAGAGAGCGCCGAAGCGGAGGGCCCCCTGCCGCGTGAGCTCGTCCCCGAGCGGCTCAGCCAGGAACTCCTCGACCTCGTCGGTGAGATCGCCGGCGAAGCCGGGCAGATCGGCCTCGATGCCGAGCCACTCCTCCAGCACCGCGAGGGTGTGACCGAACACGTCTAGGTGGTGATTCGGGTTCTGAACTACCCCCCGCAGGGTCTCCAGCTCCGGCAGCACCACCGCCAGCAGGCCGAGCTCCTGCAGCAGTCTCATTCCCCTGAGCGGATCGCGTCCCGCGACGATGCCGCGAAGCTCGGCGAACTGGCGCTCGCCCGCGGGATCGGCGGCGTGCGAGGCGTGGCCGCGGGCGAGTTCGACCGTGTTCGCGTCGAGCTCCAGCGCCAGGCCCGTGGCGAGGCGAACGGCGCGCAGCAGCCGAAGGGGGTCGTCCTCGAAGGCGTGTTCGGACGCCACGCGCAGGACGCGCGCTTCGGCGTCGGCGATGCCACCGGTCGGGTCGATCGGCTCCCCTCCGCCCAGCGGCATGGCGATCGCGTTGGCGGTGAAGTCGCGGGCGCGCAGGTCGTCCTCGATGGCCTCCGCCCGCAGGCCGGCGACGTCCACGTGCCAGCCGTCCGTGGGCGCCATGGCTCGCCAGGTCGCGTGCTCCTCGGAGAGGGTGAAGGCCGAGCCACCGGCCACCCGGGCTATCGCTCGCGCGGCACTCTCCTCTTCGCCGCGAGGCACGGCCAGGTCGACATCGGCGACCCGCTCCCCCAACACGGCATCGCGGATCGCACCGCCGACGATCCAGACCGTGCCACGATGCTCCTCGAGCGCCGTCCGGGCGGCTGCGATCGAGGGAGCGGCGGCGAGCGCATCCTCCAGCCGCGGGCTCACTCGATCACCTCCCGCGGCACCCGTTGCGAGATCCCGCAGGTGACCTCGTAGTTGATCGTCTCCAGGCGCGTCGCGACCTCCTCCGTCAGGATCCGCTCGGATCCCTGCCGGCCGATCAGCACGGCTGGCGCACCCGCCTCGACGGCCGTCTCCGACCCGAGATCGATCGTGATGTTGTCCATCGAGACCGTGCCGACGAGCGGATAGCGCCGGCCGTCGACGAGGACCTCAGCGTTGTTCGACAGCCCCCGGCGCACACCGTCCCCGTAGCCGATGGGCAGGACGCCGACCCAGGTGTCCTCTGCCGCCCGCCAGGTCCGCCCGTAGCCGGCGCTCGCGCCGGCTACGAAGCGCTTGACATCGGCGACGTAGGAGTGCAGCTCGAGAGCCGGCTCGAGGTCCCGCTCGCCCGGGTCGCGGCCGAACGGATCCAGCCCGTAGACCGCGATCCCGCAGCGGACCATGTCGAAATGCGTCGCCGGGTCGCGCAGGGTCGCCGCGCTGTTGGCGGCATGCACCATGCAGTCCGGAGCGAGCTGACGGACCGCATCGGCCACAGGGGCGAAGGACGCCAGCTGCTCGGCCATGTAGTCGTCGCCCTCCTCGTCCGCCGTGGCGAAATGAGTCCACACGCCGGCAACGTCGAGCCGCTGGTCATCCACGCAGGCGCGGGCGAGCTCGATCAGCCGATCGGGATCGCGCTCGCCCAGCCGGCCCATGCCGCTGTCGAGCTTGACGTGCACCCGCGCCATGTGGCCGAGCTCGGCCGCCATCCGGGAGCAGGCATCCCGGAACCCCTCGCGCCAGACGGCAACCTCGGCTCGCGCGGCGAGGGCGGTCCGAAGCTCCTCCTCGGTGAGGGCGCCCATGACGAAGATCGCCGCGTCCGGGAAATGGAGTCGCAGCTCCTCGGCCTCGGCGGCGGCTGCGACCGCGAGCCGGCCGGCCCCGCCGCGCAGCGCAGCCGCCGCGGAGACGGCCGCGCCGTGCCCGTAGCCGTTCGCCTTGACCACGGCGCAGAGCTCCACCTCGTCGCCGACCCGCTCCTTCAGCTTCCGGCAGTTCCGCTCGATCGCGCCGACGTCGATCGTCGCCACGGCCCTCCCTGTCGACTCCGGCGCGCTCAGCGGGCCAGCCCCGCGGGGATCGACTCGATGACGTCGCCGGCGATCACCGAGTCGTGGCCGACCCGGTCACCCGCGGCCCGCCCGGCCCGCGAGTGCGCGACAACGGCGGCGCAGGTGCCGGCGAAGGGCTCCGTCCCCCGCGCGATCAGCGCGGCGATCATGCCCGAGAGCACGTCGCCAGTCCCAGCCGTCGCCAGCTGGGGGCTCGAGACGGTGTTCACCGCCAGCCGGTCGCCGTCGGTGACGATCGTATCGTCGCCCTTCAGCAGGACGATGCCGCCGCTGCGGGCCGCGGCTTCGCGCGCGCTCTCTATTCGCTTCGCCCCGACCTCCTTGGAGTCCCGCTCCAGCAGGCGGCCCATCTCGCCGGCGTGAGGGGTGAGGACGAGGGGCGCCCTGCGCGTGGCGAGCTTGTCGAGCTTTCCCACATGGGCGTTGAGGCCATCGGCGTCGATGACGAGGGGCGCCTCGATCCTCTCGGTGAGCTCCTGGATGAGCCTCTGCGTGCCCGGCTCGCGGCCCATCCCGGAGCCGAGGACGACGCAGGCGGCGCGCTCGGCGGCGCCGAGGATCTGCTCCGACGCGGCCGGCCGCAGCCTTCCGTCGCGGCTCGCGCAGCCGATCGACATCACCTCGGTCAGCTTGATCTCGAAGATGTGCTCGAGATCGGCGGGCACAGCCACGGTCGCGTAGCCCGCCCCGGTGCGGATCGAGGCGAGCGCCGCCATGGTGACGGCGCCGGTCAGCCCCCTTGACCCGCCGACGATCAGGACATCGCCGGAGCTGAACTTGGTCGAGCCGGACGCACGCTTCGGCGTCAGGTCGAGCAACCGAGGGGTGATCAGGCCGGCCTTCGGCTCAACCGGCGCGCCGTCCGGGATGCCGATCGGCACGACCCGGAGCTCGCCTGTGTGCTCCTTACCGGGTGCGACCCAGTGACCGAGCTTCGGCGCGTGGAAGGTCACGGTGAGGTCGGCGGCAACGGCTGCCCCCTCCACTTCGCCCGTGGAGGCGTTGACGCCGGAGGCGATGTCCGTCGCCACAACCGGCGCACCGACCTGGTTCATCGCCTCGATCGCCGGGACGGCAGGCCCGCGCGGCGTGCCGGCGAAGCCGGTGCCGAAGACAGCGTCGACGACGACCCCCGCGCCACCCATCGCCCCGGTCAGGTCCTCCGGGTCGACCCGCCGCGCGCCCTCGAACCGGCGGGCGTTCGCCTGAGCGTCGCCAGAGAGCTCGTCCGGCGGGGCGAGCAGCAGCACATCAACCTCGAATCCGGTCTCCCGCAGCGCTCGCGCGGCGACCAGCCCATCGCCACCGTTGTTGCCCTTGCCGCAGAGGATCGCTGCGACGGGTGAGGTCGCAACCTGCGCAGCGGCCTCGGCCACCGCGCGCCCGGCGGTCTCCATCAGATCCAGGGAGGGGACGCCCTGATCCTTGATCGCCCACCCGTCGGTGGCGCGCATCTCCTCCGCATCCAGACATGGGTCGAGCCAGTCGTCCATCGGCGTGAGCCTACTCTGGGATAACCTGGCGCCAGGTCCATGGAGGGACGACTGAATCGCCTGATGCTCACGGCGCTTTCCGGTGCCGCCTTCGCGCTCGCCCTGGCGCTGCCGGCGGGCGCGCACGGCGCGACGACGTGGCTCTGCAAGCCGGGTGCGAACCCGAACCCCTGCTTCGGCAGCCTGCAGACGACCGTGATCGATCCCTCCGGTCAGAGCCACGTCGAGAACCCCCGGAACGCGAAGAAGCCGCCGATCGACTGCTTCTACGTCTATCCGACGGTCAGCGACGACAAGACCGAGAACTCCGACCTCTCGATCGACCCCGAGGAGACCGCGATCGCCCACTACCAGGCGGCGAGGTACTCGCAGCGCTGCCGCGTCTTCGCGCCGATGTACCGGCAGCTCACCCTCCAGGGACTCGGCTCGACGCCGCCTCCAGATGCGCTGCTCACCGCCTACGGGGACGTGCGATCCGCCTGGAAGGAGTACATGCGCCGCTACAACAAGGGCCGAGGGGTCGTCCTGATCGGGCACTCGCAGGGCGCCGGAATGCTCGAGGAGCTCGTCCGCCAGAAGATCGACCCGTTCCCGGCCGCCCGGCGAAAGCTCGTCTCGGCGATTCTGCTCGGCGGCAACGTCACCGTGAAGCAGGGCACGGGTGTCGGCGGTGTCTTCCGCCACGTGAGCGCCTGTCGCTCGCCGCGGCAGACCTCCTGCGTGATCGCCTTCTCGACCTACAACCAGACGCCTCCCGACAACGCGATCTTCGGCAAGCCGCCGGGCGTCCTCTCACAGGCCTTCAACCAGCCCGAGGCACCGGACCTGCAGGTGCTCTGCACGAATCCGGCGGCTCTCCGTGGCGGCTCGGCGCCGCTCGACACCCTGGTCCCGACATCGCCCTTCCCCGGCACGATCGGCCTCGGCGTGTTGATCCTCTACAACGGCGCGCCGCCGACCGCTCCGACTCCCTGGGTGACGCCGCAGGACCACTTCACCGGAGGATGCGTGCAGAGTCCCAACGGCACCAACGTGCTGATCATCTCCCCGGTGGACGGAGCCCGGATGCTGACCCCATCCCCGGATCCGACCTGGGGACTACACCTGGCCGACGCGAACATCGCGCTGGGAAACCTCGTCGCGGACGTCCGCGCCGAGACCAAGGCGTTCCTGCGCCGGCAGGCCAAGGCGAAGCGGCGGGCCAAGTAGAGCCGTGAAGCCGGTCTAGACGGTTGATTCCAAATCGGCCTGCGCCCGGGGGCGCGTCTGGCCGAGCAGCTCAAAAACCCAGGGCGCAGCCCTTGGTGGTGCCAAGGGCAAGCCCGAGGACGCCGAGATGCGAAGCGCCAGGCGCGTCATCCGGGTGCGCGGGGATTTGGAATCGATCGTCTAGGAGCCGGGACCGCGGCCGATCATCGTGGAGCGGTCGAGGCCGCCGCCGGCCGGCAGGCTGTAGAGGTCGCCGTCCTTGGCGATCCAGAGCGGGCCACCGAACCGCTTGCGCGCGTCCCCGAGGAACGGACCCTCCAGTGACTTCAGCGGCAGCGGCGGGACTATGTGGGTCAGCGCCAGCGCCCCGACTCCGGCCTCCCGAGCCGCGTCGGCCGCCTCGGCCGGGCTCGCGTGGTAGTCGGGGATGTCGGAGAAGATCTTGGCCCGCGCGGACAAGCCCGCGGCTCCCGCTGCATCCTCGACGAGCTTGGTGAGCTCCGGGGAGAGGGCGTCGTGGACGAGCAGATCGGCGCCAGCGGCCACTCTGACGAGATCCGGGGAGTAGTTGGTGTCGCCGCTGACCACGAGGCTGCGGCCCTCGTAGTCGAAGCGGAAGCCGACCGCCGGCTCGGCCGGAGAATGGTCGACGCGGAACGCGGTGATCTTCAGGCCGCCGTCGTCGAGCACGACCGTGGAGTCCGTTCCATCCGCGAGGTCGAAGGTCTCCGCCGTCATGCCCGCGGTGGCGGACGGGGCGACCTCCTCGCCGTGGTGCGCGGTGCGGTAGCCGTTGTCGAGTGCGTATGCCTCGTTGAGCCCGGCGATGACCCGCTCGACCCCGGGTGGGCCGATCACGTGCATCCTGCCCGTCGAGTGCTGGGCGACCCAGCGTTGGATTGCGAGGCTGCCGAGTCCGCCGATGTGATCGGAGTGGAAGTGGGTCAGGAGCACGACCTCGATCCCGCCCGGATCGATGCCCATGCGGTTGAGCGTCTCGGACGCCTGCTCTCCCGCATCGACGATGAACACCCGCCGGCCCGCGATCACCGCAACGCAAGGGTTACCCCTCTTGGGATCGGGAAGCGGCGACCCGGAGCCGCAGATCGCGATGTGCAGGCCGTCCGGCATATCGGCCACCGGATCGGCGCTCATGCGCCGCGGCAACGTCCGCTTGGTCATCGCCACGGCTATGCGCCCGCGCATGCTCACGCGGCAATCGCGACGGCCGCCGCACTCTCCCGCGAGTGCGTCAGCGAGATGGCGACGGCCCTCTCGCCGGCGACCTCGGCCGCCCGGCCGTGGAGCTCCACCCTGGGCGGCTCACCGCTCAACACCTCGATTTCGCGAAGCGGGACGCCGGTGCCGAGCGCCTTGATCACGGCCTCCTTCGCCGCGAACCGCGCCGCAAGGTGCTGCCCGGGTCGGGCACGAGCTCGCGCGTATGCAAGCTCATTGGGCGTGAAGAGCCGCTCAGCCAGCCCCGGACGGCGTTCGAGCGCCCGCTCGACACGCTCGATCTCGATCAGGTCGATGCCGACGCCGGTCGACATACGAGCGGACCTACTTGAGGCCCAGGATCGCCTTGAACTCGGCCTTGTCGCCGCTCGTGCCCGAGCCGGTGACGACGTAGCTGAGCCCGTCGAGGTAGGGCTTTGCCTGCCGATAGCCGGGATCGGACTTGGCGCCGGAGGACTCGGCGAGGGCGAAGACGGACTTCAGGTCGACGAACAGATCGGTGCCGAGCGAGGAAATCTGGTCGTGCGCGGCCATGAAGGCCGGAGAGCTCGACAGCGTCTGGGCCGGCTTCAGGCTCGCTTCGGCCGACCCCGGGCCGTAGCCGATGACGATCTTGTCTCCCTGCTGGGCGATCTCGATCGGCTTGGGGATGCTCGGGTCGGACAGCTGAAAGCCGGTGCCGCCGCCCGAGAGCTGCAGCGGCTTGATCGCTCCGCCGAGCTGCAGCAGTCCCTGAAGCTGGCTCAGGAGACGCCCCGTCAGGTCGGGATCCTTGGACTGGACGACGAGCGCGCCGGACAGGGTCGACTGGGTGGTCCCCTGCACGTAGATGACGGCGTCGCCGAGCGATCCGGTGAGCTGGTCGAGCGAGGAGCCGGTGGTCTGCTCGATCTGCTGCTGGACGGAGTCGAAGTTGGGAATCTGGGCCTTGAGCTGATTCAGCGTCCGCTTGACACTGTCGCCGAGGTTGCCGAGGCCGAAGGCGAGCCAGGACTGCGCCGGAGCATCGGCGATCAGCGAGCTCTCCGGCGAATCGACACCCTGACTGCCGCCCGTCGCCTCGAACTCGAACGAGTTGGCCGTGGCGGTCAGCGCGCCGGCGACGGGTGCGGTCAGGTTCTCGCCTCCGGACTGCTCGATCGCCGCCTTGCTCTGCGCGTCGACCTGGCTGCCGAGAGCGTCGATGAAGGTCTTGGGGACCGTGTAGAGCGTGCCCAGCCGGTCGGAGGGCAGGTCGCCTATCGAATCCTTGAAGTCGCTGTTGTCCCCGAGCGAGTCACCGCCGTTGGCGTCGACCGCGGACTTGAATCCCGCCAGGTCACCCTCGACGAGGAAGTCGCCGACCATCCCGAAGACCTGTCCGGGATTGCTCTTGTCGGTCTGATAGCTGGAGCCGTTGTAGGTCTGCGGCGCCGGGTCGGTCGCCGTATCACCCGAGACCTTCTGCGCGAACGCCAGGGCGGCCGATGGGTTCGTCGTCTCGACGACCGCGGCGCCCTGCGAGCCCTGCCCGAGCGAGGTGAAGAAAGCGCCGGCCTTCTCGCCGAGCCACGGCGAGACATCCTGAGCGAAGTTGATGGGATGGCCGTCGGCCTTCGACTGGTCCTCGATCAGCGAGATGATCTTGGCGCCCGGATCAGGGGTGTCGAGGATCTTGCCGAGAGCCGCCTGGGCGTCGGACTGGGCCGTGCCGGTGGGCTTGACGGTGGCGTCGAGATAGATCGGCGTATTCGCCGGCACCGCCGCTGCGGGTCCAACGTCGACGTCGCTGCTACCGCCACCGCCGCCACAGCCCGCGAGGATCGCGGCGGGAACGGCGACGCAGGCAAGCACAAGCGCGGTGGATCGGCGGGAGCTCACGAGGCGGGCAATCCTAGCGGGGCTACTCGACGGTGACCGTCTTGGCGAGATTGCGCGGCTGGTCGACGTTCAGCCCGTTCTCGCGGGCGATGTAATAGGCGAGCAGCTGCAGCGGCACGATCGCGACGATCGGCTGCACGATCCAGTCGGTGCGCGGGACGAAGATCGTCTGGTCGGCGACCTCCTCGACCGCATCGGAGCCCTCTGTGGCCACGGCGATCACGTCGGCTCCGCGCGCTCGGACCTCCTCCATGTTGGAGAGCATCTTCTCCACGACCGGGCTGTCCGTCGCGACCGCGATCACCGGCGTGGACTCGTCCAGCAACGCAATCGGGCCGTGCTTCATCTCGCCGGCGGCGTAGGCGTCGGCCGGGATGTAGGAGACCTCCTTCAACTTCAGCGCGCCCTCCAGGCAGACCGAGAGGCCGATGTGCCGGCCGATGTACATGAAGAAGCGCTGGTCGTGCTCCTCATGCGCAATCTCCTTGACCCGCTCGTCGCAGGAAACGATCGTCTCCTGGATCTTGTGGGGCAGCGACTTGAGCTCGGCGACGAGCTCCGCGAGCCGCTCCGGCTCCATCGTCCCGCGCAGCTCCGCGAGTCGCAGGCCGAGCAGGTACATGGCGGCGACCTGGCTGACGAACGTTTTGGTGGCGGCGACGCTGATCTCGATTCCCGAGCGCGTGAAGAGGACGGCGTCGGCATCGCGAGTGGCCTGGCTGCCCATCACGTTGCAGATCGTGAGCACCTTCGAGCCACCCTCCTTGGCCAGCCGCATCGCGGCGAGCGTGTCGGCGGTCTCGCCCGACTGGGTGATCCCGATGACGAGGTCGTTGGGCTTGTGGACCGGCTTCCGGTAGCGGTACTCGGAGGCGATATCCATCTCCACCGGAACGCGCGCCCACTGCTCGATCGCGTACCGACCGACCAGGCCTGAGTGGTAGGAGGTCCCGCAGGCGACGATCACAATCCGCTCGATCCCCTTCAGGAACTCGTCGTCGAGGTCGACGTCGGAGAGATCCACCCCGTCCAGCGTCGGCAGCCGGTCGGTGATCGTTTCGGCGACCGCGTCCGGCTGCTCATGGATTTCCTTGAGCATGAACGTGTCATAGCCGCCCTTCTCGGCAGCGTCTTCGTCCCAGGTGACCTCGATCGGCTCGCGGCCGTCCACGACGTTGCCCTCCGCGTCCATCACGGTGACGTCGCGCTTGTGGACGGTGACGATCTCGTCGTTCTTGATCCCGAGGGCGCGCCGCGTCTCCGCCAGGAACGCGGGGATCGCGGAGGCCACGAAGTTCTCGTCCTCGCCCAGGCCGACGATCAGCGGGCACTCCTTGCGCGCGGCGACCAACGTGTCCTCGTGATCGTTGTGCATCGCGACGAAGGCGTAGTGGCCGCGCAGGTCGCCGAAGGCCCCGCGCACGGCCTGGGTCAGGTCTCCCTCGTAATGGCGCTCGATCAGGTGGGCAACGATCTCCGCGTCGGTCTCCGAGGTGAACTCGTGGCTCTGCTCCTTCAGCTCGCGCCGCAGCTCGGCGTGGTTCTCGACGATCCCGTTGAGGACGATGTGGATCTCGTCCTGGCAGTCGCCGTGCGGATGGGCGTTCTCCTCGGTGACGCGGCCGTGGGTGGCCCACCGGGTGTGGCCGAGGCCGATGGTCCCAGGCTTTGCCGCGACCGCGACCGAGCCGGAGTCGCCGTTTTCAGACTGCTCCTCGACGGCCGCGCGCAGGTTCGCCAGGTTGCCGACGGCGCGCACGCTGTCGATCTCGCCGTCCGAGAGCACTGAGATACCGGCGGAGTCATAGCCTCGGTACTCCAGCTTCTCCAATCCGGCGATCAGCAAGTCCCGGCACGGTCGGTCACCTACATATCCGACGATGCCGCACATAAGGGCGATACAGGGTAGTGGCAGACGGCTGGACGGCAAAACTCCGGCCCACTTGCCACAAACCCGTCAGTTGGTCAGGGCAACGGGGGCAGCGGCACCAGGCACATGCAGTCGGCGTCGGGCCGTCCGCCGCCCAGCAGCAAGTAGAGCAATGGCGCTGACGTCAGGACAGCTCGCGCTTGACCAGGTCGACCAGCAGATTGCAGATCGCCTCGCATTCAGCTTCGTCCGGGGCCTCGATCATCACCCGGACCAGCGGCTCCGTTCCCGAGGGACGGACCAGGACCCGGCCGCGGCCCTCGAGCTTCGCGTTCTCCTCGTCGACCGCCTTCCATACCCCGGCTGCGTTCTCGATCGCCCCGCGGTCCCCGACCGTGACGTTCTCGAGGCGCTGGGGCAGGCGCTCGAATGGCTCGACGTCCTCGAGGCGGCGCTTCCCGAGGGCCCGGAGCACCAGCAGCGACGCCGCGATTCCATCGCCCGTCGGCGTGAAATCGGTCCAGACGATGTGACCCGACTGCTCGCCGCCGATCCGCCAATCGCGCTCGACCAGCTGCTCAATCACGTAGCGGTCGCCGACCTGTGTCTGGACGACCTCGATCCCGGCTCTCTCCATCGTGGTCATGAACCCGAAGTTGGTCATCACGGTCACCGCCACGCCACCGTCGAGCTCGCCGCGCTTCTGCAGGTCCAGTGCGATCAGGGCGATCAGATCGTCGCCGTCATGCAGGCGGCCCTTGCCGTCGACGGCGAGCAGGCGGTCTCCGTCCCCGTCGTAGGCGAAGCCGATGTCCGCCCCGGACGAGCGGACGATCTCGATCAGCCCCTCCGGGTGGGTCGAGCCGCAGTCGGCGTTGATGTTGCGGCCGTCGGGCTCGACGGCGGTCAGGACAAGTTCCGCGCCGAGCGCCTGGAAGATGACGGGGGCCGCCCGGAAGGTGGCGCCGTTCGCGCAGTCCAGCGCCACCTTCATGCCGGAGAGGTCGAGCTGGAACGCCGAACGGAGCTCCCTTACGTAGTCGTCGAACGCGCCCTCCAGCGAGCGGACGCCCCCGACGCTCTCGCCGGTGTCCGCGTCCATCAATCCCTCGATCTCGAGCTCCGCCTCGTCGGCCAGCTTGGTGCCGCGTGAATTGAAGAACTTGATCCCGTTGTCGGCGAACGGATTGTGGGAGGCGGACACCACCGCGGCGAGATCGAAGCTCAGCCGGCGCGCCAGCACGGATGCGGCGGGCGTCGGCAGGACGCCGCCGAGCATCGCGTCGCCCCCGCCGGCGGCGACACCGGCCGCCAGGGCCTCCTCGAGCATCGGCCCCGACTCGCGCGTGTCACGGACGATCAGGACCTGCGGGTGCTCGGCCTCATCGCGCAGCGCGGCGGCGCGACCTAGCCGCACGGCGAGGTCGGGGGTGAGCAATTCGCCCACGGGCCCCCGGACTCCATCGGTCCCGAAGAATCTCCTCTCCGCCACCGCGGCGGACGCTAGCGCTTACTGAACTGAGGCTTCTTGCGGGCCTTCTTAAGGCCGGCCTTGCGGCGCTCCTTGACCCGCGCGTCACGGGTCAGCATGCCCCGTCGCTTCAGCTCGGGGCGGAGCGCTGGGTCCACGTCGCAGAGAGCGCGGGCGATGCCGTGGCGGACCGCGGCCGCCTGGCCCGAGATGCCGCCGCCGTGCACGCGGATGCGTACGTCGACGTTGCCCTCGTAGCCGCTCTGAACGAGAGGCTGCTTCGCGACGGTCTGCAGGTAGGCGCGCGGGAAGTACTCATCGAGAGCGCGCTTGTTCACCTGGATGGTGCCGTCGCCCGAACGCAGGATCACGCGGGCGACCGAGGACTTGCGCTTGCCAGTCGCCGAGTAGGTCGCATCGCCGGAGAGCTTGGCGGGCTGGGCGGCCAGAGGGGCCTCCTCATCCCCCTCGCCGATGAGCTCGCGCTCGCGCCGGGCGCGCTCATCCTCCTCGGCCTCCTGGCGGGCGCGCTCCTCGGCGTCCAGCTGGCGCTCGGGCTCGATCGCGATCGGGTCGAGCTCAGCGCCGGGAACGACGTCTTCCTTCTTCTGCTTCTTGGCCTCGGCCTCGGCGGGAGCTTGCTCAGCGGGTGCAGCCGCCTCCTCGGCGGGGCTGTCGTCCTCGGTGGCCGCATCCTCGGCGAGCGCCTCCTCGCGGGGAGGCTGCTCCTCTTCGGTTGCGGTCTGCTCCTCGGCGGGAGCTTCCTCGGCCTGGGGCTGCTCCTCGACTGGGGCCTCGCCCTCGGTCGCGGCGTCCCCGGCCACAGCCTCCTCGGGCTGCTGCTCGTCCTGCGGCGCGTCGTTCTGCTGCTCGTCGTCAGCCATCAAGTTTGTATGTCCAGTTCTTTGGGTTGCTGGGCCTGGTGCGGATGCTCGGGTCCGGCGTACACCTTCAGCTTGCGGAGCTGCTGGCGGCCGAGCCGGTTGCGGGGAATCATCCCCTTGACGGCCTTGCGGATGACCTCCTCGGGCCGCTGCTCGAGCAGTTCGCCGAGAGTCCGGGAGCGAATGCCGCCCGGGTACCCGCTGTGCCGCCAGTAGCGCTTGTCCTCGCGCTTCTTGCCGGTCACGGAGATCTTCTCGGCGTTGAGGACGATGACGAAGTCCCCGACGTCGACGTGCGGGGTGTAGGTCGGCTTGCGCTTTCCGCGCAGCACATCCGCGATCTGGGTCGCCAGCCGGCCGAGCGTCTTGCCCTCGGCATCGACGACGAACCAGTCCCGCTCGCGGTCCTGGGCATTCGCCTGATAGGTCTTCATCGCAGTCGCTGTGGCCATAAAAAGAGCCGCGCACCGATCCGCGGCCGGCGCATGATAGCGCCGGTAGGATCGCCCGCAGTGGAGGCTGGCCACCAAGCCGCGTCTGTTTCCTACCGCGACGTGACCAAGCGGTATCCGGGTCAGACCGAGCCCGCGATCAGCCATCTCAACCTCGACGTCCCGGCCGGCGACATCTGCGTCCTCGTCGGACCATCGGGCTGCGGCAAGACCACCGCGATGCGGATGGCCAATCGAACCGTCGAGATCACGGAGGGCGACATCCTGATCGGGGACACCTCGGTCCGTGACCGCGACCCCACTGAGCTGCGCCGCGAGATGGGTTACGTGATCCAGCAGACCGGCCTGTTCCCGCACAAGACGATCGCGGAGAACATCGCCACCGTCCCGGCCCTGCTCGGCTGGGACAAGGAACGGACGCAGAACAGAGTGCGCGAGCTGTTCGACGTGATCGGGCTCGACCCGGAGCTCGGCGACCGCTTCCCGAGCCAGCTCTCCGGCGGCCAGCAGCAGCGGGTTGGCGTCGCTCGGGCCCTCGCGGCGGACCCGCCGGTGATGCTGATGGACGAGCCCTTCGGCGCGATCGACCCGATCAACCGCGAGCGCCTCCAGAACGAGTTCCTGCGACTTCAAGCGGATATCCGCAAGACCGTCCTCTTCGTCACCCACGACATCGACGAGGCGATCAAGATGGGCGACCGGATCGCCATTTTGAAGCAGGGCGGGCATCTCGCCCAGTACGCGACCCCCGCCGAGCTCCTGATGGACCCCGCGGACGACTTCGTCGAGGACTTCGTCGGCGCGGACCGCGCCCTCAAGCGCCTCGCCCTGATGAGGGTCCGGGACATCAACCTGTGGGAGGCCCCTCTGGCCTACGTCGGACAACCCACGGCCGAGGTGCGGAAGAAGCTGGAAGGGGCCGAGGTCCCGCACGCGCTGGTGGTCGACTCCGAGCGCCGCCCGCTCGGCTGGCTCTCGGACTCCGACCTGCAGCGCGACACCGTTCCCCAGAAGCCCGACACGGGGCCCGAGCCGCTCCTGGACGCCGACGACGTCATGCGCGACGCGCTTGCCGATCTCCTCCAGACGGAGACCCAGTACGCACCGGTCACGGACGCGCAGGGCCGGATCGCCGGCGTCCTCTCGGTGGAGATCATCTCCGAGTTCCTGGTCTCGCCGCAGGCGAAGGTCGAGGAGCACGCCGCGACGGAGCGGCCGCTGGCGGAATGACCGGCCTGCTGACTCACCTGCCGCTGGGCCAGGTGGTGATCCACCACCACGGCGGCACCTGTCAGGCGGAGAACGGCACCTTCTGCTTCGGCTGGGCGGCCGACAACTTCCATCGCTACACGACGCCGCTGCTGAACCACCTGCTGCTCGTGATCGTGGCGGTGGTGATTGGCTTCGTGATCGCTTTCACGATGGCGCTGATCTCGCACGGCCGGGGGTGGCTGATCCCGACGTTCACTGGGACGACCGGGATCCTCTACACGATCCCCTCGCTCGCCTTCATCTTCCTGCTGTTGCCGATCACGGGCCTCGGCTGGACCACGGCGATCATCGTCCTCAGCGTCTACACGCTGCAGATCATTTACCGCAACACGGTCGCGGGGCTCGCCAACGTGCCCCCCGAGAGCAAGGACGCGGGCCGGGGCATGGGCATGACCGATCGCCAGTTGCTGTGGCGGGTTGAGCTGCCGCTTGCCCTGCCGGAGATCATCGCCGGGCTTCGCATCGCCACCGTCTCCACGGTGGCCATCGCGAGCCTGATGGTCTTCGCGAACGTCAACACCTTGGGCTCCCCCCTCTACCAGCAGATCACGTTCAAGACGAACATCCTGATCACGGGGCTGCTGATGGTCGCGATGGCTCTCACCTTCGACGCCCTCCTCCTACTCGCTCAGCGCCTGCTCGCTCCGTGGCGCCGTCCGTCCCAGAAGGTCGCAACGTGAGCCACAGCGTCCTGCATCTCGGCGCCCTGGGCGCGTTCGGCGACGCCTTCAACTTCATCCTCCATCAGCAGGAGGCCCGCACCGGCAAGGTCATGGTGGGCGGCCCGGATCAGGCCGTCCACCTGATCGGGCTGCACCTCAAGGTGACCTTCCTCGCCCTGGCCGCCGCGCTCGCGGTCGCGCTGCCGGCCGGCATCGTCCTCGGCCACCTCGGCAAGGGCGAGACCTTCGCTATCGCCCTCGGCAACGCCGGGAGAGCGGTCCCCGAACTCGCCCTGATCGCGTTCGTGGCGGCCTTCATCGGGGTCGGGCTCATCAACGTCACCTTCGCCTTCGCGATCCTCGGCATCCCGCCGATCCTCACCAATACATATGTGGGGATCAGCCAGGTGGATCGCGACGCAGTCGAGGCCGCACGCGGGGTCGGGATGAACGATCTCCAGATCATCCTTCGGGTCGAGCTGCCGCTGGCCGTGCCGACGATCATGGCGGGCGTGCGAACCAGCGCCGTGAACATCATCGCCACGGTGGCGCTGGCGTCGCTCGCCGGCGTCAGCACGCTGGGCGACTACATCCTCGGCCGGAACGTCTACGGCGACCAGGGCGTAATCGCGGGAGCGATCCTGATCGCGCTGCTCACGGTGATGCTCGAGCTCGGCCTCGCCGGAATCCAGCGGGCCCTCACGCCGCGGGGGCTGAAGCTCGCGCGGGCGAGTGCAGCCGCATAGGATCAACGCGTCCATTCCAGGGGGCGCAGTCGGCCCCGCAAGAGGAGGGTCACGAGATGAGGAGCCATTCGAGAGTACGGGCGGCCTTCGCGCTCATTGCGGCGCTTGTGGTTGCTCTCGGAATTGCCGCTTGTGGGGGCGGCAGCGACAACAACGACACCGGGACCAGCGGCGGCAACTCCGCCAACCTGATCAAGGAGAACCCGGCCAACAAGGGCATCCAGCTCACGGTGGGTTCCAAGAACTTCACCGAGGAGTACATCCTCGGGAACATCTACGCGCAGGCCCTCACGGCTGCGGGCTACGACGTGAAGACCAACCTCAACCTGGGCTCGGAGACGATCGCGTACAAGGCCCTCCAGGACGGCGAGATCAGCGGATACCCGGAGTACACCTCCACGCTGCTCGAGTCGATCTTCGGCGCCAAGACCGTTCCGGCCGACGCCCAGCAGGCCTATGAGCAGGCCAAGGCCCAGCTCGAGCCGAAGGGAGAGACCGCCTTCGCCCCAACGCCGTTCGCGGACTCCAACGCGTTCGGGATGCTGAAGTCGAAGGCGGACGAGCTCGGGGTGACGAAGATCTCCGACCTCCAGGGCAAGTCGCAGGACCTGACCCTGTACGGCTCGCCGGAGTGTCGTGAGCGGACCGACTGCCTGGTCGGCCTCCAGGACACCTACGGCCTCCAGTTCAAGTCGTTCAACCCCGTCGACATCGGTCTCCGCTACACGGTGCTCGACAAGGGCCAGGCCGACGCGTCGATCGTCTTCACCTCCGACGCGCAGCTGTCGGCCAACCCGGACAAGTACGTCCTGCTCCAGGACGACAAGGGAATCTTCCCCTCGGGGAACGTGATCTGGGTGACCGACCAGTCCACGGTCGACAAGGCCGGGCCTGACTACCAGGCGACGATCGAGAAGGTCCAGAAGGGCCTGACGCTCCCGGTGATGCAGGAGCTGAACGCTCGCGTGGACATCGACAAGCAGGATCCGGCCGCCGTGGCCACGCAGTATCTGAAGGAGGACGGCTACATCCAGTAGTTCGGAGTTTGTAACCGCAGTTGCAAGAGGACCGGGGCCAACCCCCCGGTCCTCTTGTTATCGTGTCGCGCCAGCAAGGCCAAATCCTCTCGACAAGCTCGAGGGGAACGGAGGACCCAAAGGGGTTCACACCCCAGGGGCGAATCGCAACCAACTGGTTCGTAGCGCCGCTCTCGGCGCGAGCCCGCCAGCTAACTCCGTAGGCCGCAGAGAGAGTGCGAAGCGTGTCGAACGACAAGCCCGTTGGACGCAAGCCCCACAGGGTGGTGGCGCTGCTCGCCGCTGCCACGATGACGGCGATGGTCGTACTCGGCGCACAGCTGGCCTTCGCGCAGAGCGGCGGCGTCGGAGCCCCGGGCAGCACCACCACGCCGACCGACCCGACGACGATCACTGCCCCCGCGGGCACGATGGTCTTCCCCGTCTCCGGTCCGCACACCTTCGGCCAGGGCATCGGCGCGGCCCGCAAGGGCCACACCCATCAGGGCCAGGACATCATGGCCGCCTGCGGCACGCCCCTCGTCGCGGTCAGCCGAGCAAAGGTGAAGTTCGTGAGCTTCCAGAGCCTCGCCGGCAACTACGTCGTGATCCGCAACAAGAAGCTCCACCAGGACTACATGTACGCGCACCTCGCGGCGCGCGCGTCGGTCACCAAGGGCACCGTCATCCAGCCCGGCCAGCAGATCGGCATCGTCGGGCAGACGGGCGACGCCACCGCCTGCCACCTCCACTTCGAGCTCTGGCTCGGCAAGTGGTATCGGGGCGGCCATCCGGTGGACCCCATGCCGTACCTGCAGACATACCAGGGCTACGCCTCGAAGTAGCGCTCTTCCCCCGGGTGCTACAACCGGCGCCTTGCTGTGTTCTGAGGTAGGCATGCGCTCTCGCCACTTCGTCCCCGCGCTGCTCGCCATCGCCGTGCTCGCGGCCGTAGCCGCCGCTCCCGCCTCGGCCACCCAGCGCTACCGCTACCCCCTGCGGGGCGCCCACAACTACGGCAACCCCGCCGTCACCGGCTTCGGCGTGAAGCGAGCCGCCGGCTCGATCCACACCGGCCAGGACATCATCGCCGGCTGCGGGACTCCGATCGTCGCAGCGCACGACGGGGTCGTGAAGTCCGCCGGCTACTCGGACGGATACGGCAACTACGTCGTCATCCACGGGCGGGGCACCCGCTTCGACTTCGTCTACGGCCACATGAAGGGCCGCTCGCGCGTGGGATACCGCAAACGGGTGAAGGTCGGCCAGCGAATCGGCTCGGTCGGCCAGACCGGCTCCGACAGCGGCGTCTGCCACCTGCATTTCGAGATGTGGAAGGGCCGCTGGTTCGCCGGAGGCAGCCGCACGGACCCCCTCCCCCACCTGCGGGCCTGGGACAAGTTCTCGGGCGGCCCGCTCCAGACGGAGCCGGAGCCGCCGGCGGGGCAGTACTCGGCGAGCAAGCGGCTGTTCTACGAAAGCGCCCAGTAAGACGAGATACTGCGGCCACGATGTCGCACGAGAACGTCGAGTTCGTTCGGGGCGTCTACGCCGAGTGGGAGAGCGGCAACTTCCGGGCCGGGGTTGAGCGGTACGACCCGGAGGCCGTGCTCGTTCAAAGCCCCGTGCAACGCAGCGTCGGCAAGGGCAGAGGTGCGCCCTCGGAGTTCCGCTACTTCCAGGTCTGGACGTTCCGCAACGGGAAGGTGATTCGCCTCGAAGTGATCAGGGACCGCGACTCGGCGTTCGCGGCGGCCGGGTAGCTACTCCCACTCGATGGTGCCCGGCGGCTTCGAGGTCAGGTCCAGCGTGACTCGATTGACACCGCGGACCTCGTTGATGATGCGGTTCGAGACTCGCTCCAGCAGGTCGTAGGGCAGGCGCGCCCAGTCGGCCGTCATCGCGTCGTCGGAGGTGACCGCGCGGATCACGATCGGGTGCGCGTAGGAGCGCTCGTCGCCCTGGACGCCGACCGAGCGGACGACGGGCAGAACGCAGAAGGACTGCCAGAGCTCGCGGTAGAGGCCGGCGGCGCGGATCTCCTCTTGGAGGATCGCGTCGGCCTCGCGGACGATCTCGAGGCGCTCGCGGGTGACCTCGCCACCCACGACCCGGATCGCGAGGCCGGGGCCCGGGAAGGGCTGGCGCCAGACGAAGCGCTCGGGGAGGCCGAGTTCGGCAGCGACGGCGCGGACCTCGTCTTTGAAGAGCATCCGCAGCGGCTCGACCAGCTCCATCTCCATGTCCTCGGGAAGGCCGCCGACGTTGTGGTGGGACTTGATCGTCGCCGCCGCGCGGCCGTCGCCGCCCGACTCGATCACGTCGGAATAGAGAGTGCCCTGGACCAGGAAGCGGGCGTCCTCGACCTTGCCGGACTCCTCCTCGAAGACGCGGATGAACTCCTCGCCGATGATCTTGCGCTTGGTCTCGGGATCCTCGACGCCGGCGAGGCGATCGAGGAAGCGGTCGGCGGCGTCGACGTGAACGAGCTGGATGCCGTGCTCCTCGCGGAAGGCGCTCACCACCTGCTCGGCCTCGTCCTTGCGCATCATCCCGTGGTCCACGAAGACGCAGATCAGGCGGTCGCCGATCGCGCGGTGGACCAGCAAAGCGGCGGTGGCGGAGTCGACGCCGCCGGAGAGGCCGCAGATCGCGCGGGCATCGCCGACCTGGGCCTGGATCGCGGAGACCTGCTCCTCGATCACCGAAGCCGGAGACCAGCGCTCCTTTGCGCCGACGATGTCGCGGAGGAAGCGGGTGAGGATCTCGGTCCCGTAGGGCGTGTGGACGACCTCGGGGTGGAACTGGATCCCGTAGAGGCCCTTCTCGGTACTCTCGAAGGCCGCGACGGGCGACTCGGTGCTGGAGGCGAGAGCGGCGAATCCGGGCGGCGGCTCGAAGACGGTGTCGCGATGGCTCATCCAGCACTGCTGCTCGGCCGGCGTGCCCTCGAGCAGCGTGCCGCCACCGTCGCGGAGGGTGAGCTCGCTGCGCCCGAACTCGCCCGCAGGCGCCTGCTCGACCTTCCCCCCCAGCTCGTGGACCATCAGCTGCATCCCGTAACAGATGCCCAGCACGGGGATCCCGAGGTCGAGCAGCTCCTTGCGGAGCGCCGGGGCGCCGTCGGCGTAGACCGAGGCGGGGCCGCCCGAGAGCACCAGGCCCTTCGGCCCGCGCTCCTTGATCCGCTCCAGCGGAGTGTCGTGAGGGAGCAGCTCGCTGAAGACGCCGCACTCGCGGATGCGCCGGGCGATCAGCTGGGAGTACTGCCCGCCGAAGTCGAGGACGAGGACCTCCTCGGTCGCCTGAGCGGGAGCGCTCCCCTCAACCTCGACGAGCCCCGGCTCGGCGCCGGGAACGCTGCGCTCGGGAACATGAACCCGAGCCTGGGTGTCATCGGAAGCGGCGCTGGCCGCTTCAGTCATCCGAGACGGCGACCGCCGCGGCGACCGTGGCGCGCCCGTTGGAGCCCATCCCGACCGACTGCTCGCGCTGCAGCTGCTTGCCCTCGGACATCAGAGCCGGCGCGACCATCACCTCGGCGCGGTGGAACTCGGGGATATCGGCGTAGCCGGTGGTCGCCATCGAGGTCCGCAGCGCGCCCATCAGGTTGAAGGTGCCGTCGTTCTCCCGTGCGGGGCCGAGGAGGATCTCTTCGAGCGTGCCGTCCTGGTGTGTGGAGACGCGAGCACCGCGCGGCAGCGAGGGATGGAAGGTCGCCATGCCCCAGTGGAAGCCGCGGCCGGGAGCCTCCTTGGCGCGCGCCAGCGGCGAGCCGACCATCACGGCGTCGGCGCCCATGGCGATCGCCTTGGAGACGTCGCCACCGGTCCGCATGCCGCCGTCGGCGATCACGTTGCAGTAGTTGCCCGTCTCCATCATGTGCTGCCCGCGGGCGGCGGCCACGTCGGCGATCGCGGTCGCCTGCGGCACGCCGATCCCGAGCACGCCGCGGGTGGTGCAGGCGGCGCCGGGCCCGACGCCGACCAGGACGCCGACGGCGCCGGTCCGCATCAGGTGGAGTCCGGTGTTGTAGGAGGCACAGCCGCCGACGACGCAGGGCACGTCGAGCGCTGCGATGAACTCCTTCAGGTTGAGAGGCTCCGTCTGGGTCGACACGTGCTCGGCCGAGATAACCGTTCCCTGGATGACGAGGATGTCGAGGCCGGCCTCGAGCGCGACCTCGTGGTACGCCCCGACCTTCTGCGGGGTAAGCGAGCCGGCGGCCACTGCGCCGGCGGCCTTGATCTCCTCGATCCGCTTCGCGATCAGCTCGGCCTTGACCGGCTCCGCGTAGATCTCCTGCATGATCTTGGTGGCGACCGGCTTGGGGGCCGCCGCGATCTCGTCGAGCTTCTCGTCCGCGTTCTCGTAGCGGGACCAGATGCCCTCCAGGTTGAGGACGCCGAGCCCACCGTGCTGACCGATCAGCCCGGCGGTCTTCGGGCTGACGACGCCGTCCATCGCCGAGGCGAGCAGCGGCAGCTCGAAGCGGTACGGACCGAGGGTCCAGGTGATGTCGATGTCGTCGGGGTCGCGCGTCCTCCGTGAGGGGACGATCGCGATGTCATCGAAGCCGTATGCCCTGCGGCCCTTCTTGCCGCGGCCGATCTCTACTTCCATTGTCTGATCCTAAGTTCGTTCGCGGACGAAAAAACCCCGCGTCGCGGGGCCGGAAATGCGGTGATAGCGGCGTTTCGGAGGTCACACACCAACGCCCGACTGAGGATAACAGCGGTAAACCCTCGTCCAGTGGCGCTGCGCCCAGCGTAAAATCTTCGCTCCCCAAGGAGGAGGAAAAATGGAGAACGAGGGGAGAATTGCCCGCAGCTGGCGTCTGACCTCGACCGCGTGGGATCTGGTTCGCCGGGACCGCGCCATGATCGCACTGGCCTTGCTCGGCCTGACCTCGGCGCTGATCTGGCTCGGGGTCTACACGCTGATCGGCGGTTATTCCAGTGACGGCAGCAGCCAGGGGAAGGTCTTCCTGGCCATCCTGATCGCGCTGTACCCCTCCACCTTCCTCAGCGTCTTCTTCAACGTCGCGCTGGCGAGCGCGGCGAACGCGGCATTGGACGGCCGGCGGCTCAGCTTCGGCGAGGCGATCGGCGAGTCGCGCAAGCGGCTCGGCAAGATCGCCCTCTGGTCGCTGCTCTCCGCGGGCGTGGGCGCGCTGCTCGCCGAGCTGTCCTCCCGAATCCCCGGCGGCGGCCGAATCGCGGCTGCGCTCGTCGGGGCGGCGTGGGGCCTCGCCACGCTTTTCGTCATACCGATCCTCGCCACCGAGGCACCGACCCCGGGGCCCGTCAAGGCCTTGAAGGAATCGGTCGGCGTGATCCGCAAGCGCTGGGGCGAAAGCATCAGCGGCACGGTGACCATCAGTTTCTGGACCGTGTTCGTGGCGATCCCCGCCGCCATGCTGCTCGGCGTCGGCTTCGCCCTGATCGGGGGCGACTCCCCGACCGCCGGGGCGGTCCTGGTCGCGGTGGGCGGCCTGCTGCTCTTCGGGGTGATGGCGATCTCCGCCGCGGTCCAGCAGGTCTTCAGCCTCTGCCTCTACGAGTACGCAACGGACGGCACCGTGCGGCAGTTCAGCGAGCAGGACCTGGCGGATCCGCCGTTCAAGAAGCGCCGCCGCGGGTAGCGCGCGGGCCTAGACCTTGGCGGGGGATTCGAGCTCGCGGGCCTCGACTCCCGGGAGCAGGCGCTCGACCTCTGCCGGGTCGATGCTTCCCGCGCCGAAGTGCTGGGTCGACTCGGCGCCGACGGCGACCGCATAGCGGAGGCACTCCTCCGGCGGGCGGCCGTCGTAGCGGGCGGCGACGAACCCGGCCAGGAAAGCGTCTCCGGAGCCGACCGTCGCGACCGGCTCGAGCGAGGGAGCGATCACCTCATAGGCGTGGCGGTGATCCTCCGAGTCGAGCAGCGATGCGACGCAGCCCTCGGGCCGGGTGATCACGGCATCTCCCGCGCCGAGCTCGACCAGGCTGCGCAGGCCGAGCAGCGCGTCCTCGCGGTCGTTGAACTCGTGGCCGACGGCCCCCTCGGCCTCGCGGACGTTCGGGGTGACCGCGGCGGGGCCGGCGCGGAGAGAGGCGAGCAGCGGCTCGCCTTCAGTATCGACGATGGTCTCGACCCCGATCGCCTTGAGCTCCTCGACAATGCGGGCGGAGAAGGCCGGCGGCACCGACGGGGGCAGGCTGCCGGCGATCGCGCAGATGCGGGCGCCGCGCGCGAGGTAGAGCAGCTTCTCGAGGAAGCGCTCCAGCTCCTCGGCATTGACGTCAGGCCCGCGCTCGTTGATCTCGGTTTGCTCGCCCGAGGTGGGATCGACGACAGCGAGGTTGGTCCTCGACTCGCCGGCGATCCAGGTGAAGTCGGTGAGGATGGACTCCTCGGCGAGCCGCTCCATCAGCCGCGCGCCGGTGGGGCCACCGGCGAGGCCGGTTGCGATCACGGGCCGGTCGAGGAGCTTCAGCGCACGGGCGACGTTGACGCCCTTGCCGCCGGCGACGGTGCTCGCCTCGACGGCGCGGTGGCGGTGGCCCTGCCGGAAGCTCGGGACCGCGACGGTGCGGTCAATCGCGGCGTTCAGGGTGACGGTCAGGATCATCCGCTTCCCCCCTTGCGCTCGGCCCTCTCACGCCTCCTGCGCATCCGTTCCTCGTGCATCCTGCGGCGCTCCTCGGGGGTCCGCTGTCTCGGGGTCTGACGCTGGCTTCCGTTGCCACGAGCTCGCGGGATGGCCGCCTTCGGCTCTCTCGGCCCGCGCTCTCGTCTCGTCAGCAGCACCCCTAGGAGTATCACGATCGCCCCCAGTGCAAGTAACACGAATGGATTCTTGACGACTGAGATCACCTTATCGAGGAGGGTCGCCGCCCCCACAGCGTCGGCCGCGACGAGCGGGCTGCCGGCGGCGCGCTTGCCGTCGACGACGACGGTGACGTGGCCAAGCACCTGACCCTGCTTGACGGCGCCGCTGATCTCGTCGGGGGCGGTCACCCGGGTGGCGACGTGCTGTCCCTGCCTGACGTTGACCGGGAGCGCCCGCTGGGCGACCAGCGAGAGATGGTCGCTGCGGTAGTCGAGATTGGGATCGGCCAGCTCCTGGCCTCGGTTGACGGGCTGGACCGGGTGATAGAGAGAGAAGCCGTACTGGAGGAGCTTGAGGGTGTCGGCGTCGCGAGTCGGCTCGTTCGGCGTGCTGAGCACCGCGGAGATGAGGGTGGTCGAGTCCTGGGTTCCCGATCCGACCAGGACGTAGCCGGCGCCGAGGGTGTGTCCCGTCTTCACCCCGTTGATCCAGGGGACGGTGTTGAGCAGCGTGTCGCGGCTGGTCACGGTCCGCGGGTGGTCGCCGCTGGTCAGGGTGGCCGCCGGCGTGTTGACGATCCGCGCGAAGAGGCGGTTCTTCAACAGGATCGTGGCGAGCATGACCAGGTCGTGGGCGCTCGAGTAGTTGTCGGGGTCGTCGAGGCCGATCGGGTTGGCGTAGCTCGTATCC
Organism: uncultured Solirubrobacterales bacterium; assembly: GCA_963819715.1. Classification (GTDB taxonomy): domain Bacteria; phylum Actinomycetota; class Thermoleophilia; order Solirubrobacterales; family 70-9; genus DASUPK01. The sequence continues at coordinate 695,173 of CAWFXE010000006.1, read as the reverse complement.
GCCAGCCCGAGCTGCTTGGCCGCCTGGTTCATCCGCTGGACGAAGGCCGGAACCGAGCCGCTGACGCCGACGGCGAGCGTCTCGGCTGCGTCGGAGGCGCTCGGCAGCAGCAGGCCGTAGAGCAGGTCGCGCACCCGCATCCGCTCGCCGGGCCGCAGGCCCAGCGTGATCTCGGCCGACGCGCTCGGGTGGTACGAAGGCGCGGCGATCATCTGGTTCGGCTTCAGGCGCTTCAGCGCCAGGTACGCCGTCATCAGCTTGGTCGTGCTGGCGATCGGCAGCCGCTTGTTCGGCGCCTTGCTCGCAAGCACCGAGTCGTCGCGCGGGTCGATCAGGATCCACGCCTTCGCGTCGAGCTTCGGGCCCGCCGAGGCCGCCGCTGAGCTGACGGGTCCGATCAGGAGGATCGCCAGCAGCAGCGCGACGGCCACGCGCACTCCACGCCTTCCCTGCCTGCCTTCGATTCTGTGCACCGTCAGCGCAACGCTATCCGCTGGCCCTCGAGGAGGGTCTGTGGATCTATGTCCGGATTGAGCTGCTGAAGAGTGGTCTCGTCGACGCCCGTCTTCAACGAAATCGCGCCGAGGGTGTCGCCCGATTGGACGATCCAGACCCCCTTGTCCAGAGCCCTCCGCCCGGCCTTGCTGACGTGGGTCTTCTGCGAGTCACCGCCCTTTCCGTCGCCGCCCCCTCCGCCCGTGGTCGCCACGACGGCGACCACCAGGATGAGGGCCGCGATCAGGGCCAGCACGGCGAACACGCGGACGAATTGATTCGGCTTGTAGTCCGGCATTCGAGAGGCTGGACAGGGTAAACGCAACGGACGCCACGAAGACCCCGTCCCGCTAGATGAGGCTCCAGACCGCCTCGCGCAGCTCCTCCGCGGCTGCGGCGGGGTCGTCCGCCCCCGCGATGCTGCGCGAGGCGGCGACGAGCACCGACGCGGGGCGCCCAGGCGCCAGGGCCGGCCCGAGGTCCTCCGGCTTACCTCCCTGGGCGCCGACCCCGGGGATCAGAAAGACGGAGTCGGGCATCAGCTCCCGCAGGCGGCCCAGATGCTGCGGCGCCGTGGCGCCCACCACGGCGCCGACTCCCGAAAGGCCCGACTCGCCGCCGAGCTTCGGTGCGCTCTCGGCCACCAGGGCGGCCAGCTCCTCGTGAAGGGGGCGGTCCCCAGCCGCCCCCGGACGCGAAGCCGAGGAGGCGGCGCTTATGTAGGCGTCCTGGAGACGGGCGGCTCCGGGGTTGGAGGTCCGCACGAGCAGGAAGACACCGGCGCCCGCTGCCTTCGCCGCCTCGATCAGCGTCTCGATCTCATCCTCGCCAAGCAGCGGATTGGCCGTGAACGCGTCCACGCCGAGCCCGCCGACGGCCCCCCATGGAGTCTCTGTCTCGCCCACGAGCGCCTGCCCGTAGGCCTTCGCCGTCACGGGGACGTCGCCGCGCTTGCCGTCGCCCACCACCAGGAGCCCGGCGCGCTGGGCGGCGTCGCAGACCTCCGCGAGCGCCCTCCAGCCAGGCGCGCCGAGGCGCTCAAAGCAGGCGAACTGCGGCTTCACCGCCACGCAGGCGGGGCCGGCCTGCTCGATCAGCCGGCGGCAGTGCTCGAAGACCGCCGAGGCCGCACGATCTGCGACATCCGTGAGATCGGCGCCCGGTGCCGCGTCTGGCGAGAGATCGGCCGGGTCGGGGTCGAGCCCCAGGCACACCTGACTGCGGCGCTCATCGACGAGCGCCGCGAGCCTGTCAGCGAAGGGCTTCGAGCTAGCCGCCCTTGACCTTTTTCTTCAGCCCGGAGCCGGCCGAGAAGCGCGGAACCTTGCCCCCTGGGATGAAGATCCGCTCTCCGGTGCGCGGGTTCACGCCCTGCCGCGGGCCCCGCTCGGCGACGGCGAACTTGCCGAAGCCGGTGAAGTTCACCTCACCCCCGCCCTGGAGGACGCTCGTGATGGCGTCCAGGACAGCGTCGACGGCCTGGCCCGCCTCCTTCTTGTTGCCGATCCTGCTGTCGCCTGCGAGCACGTCGAGGAACTCTGCCTTGGTCACGTCATCTCCTCCTGTGATTGGAGTTCGCGCCGAGCCTAACAGCGGCTGCTGAAGCCAAAAAGCATTGTTTGTGAGTGCGAGGATGATCCGGTCCAGATGAGCTCGCCCGGCAAGCACTGCGTGTTGATCACGATCCCGATCAGCCACTACTGCGAGAAGGCTCGCTGGGCGCTCGATCGCGTGGGGATCAGCTACGACGAGCAGGCGCACCTGCAGCTCATCCACTGGGTCGCGGTGCGCCGAGCTGGGGGCGGGAGGACCGCCCCGGTCCTCGTCTGCGGTGATCGGGTGCTGGCCGACTCGGCCGACATCGTCGACGAGGCCGACGCCAAGGCGCCGCCGGGCCGGCGGCTCTACCCGGACGATCCGGGCGCGGCCTCGGAGATCCGGGCGCTCGAGCGCGATTTCGACGCCAACCTCGGACCGGATGGGCGCAGGTGGATGTACAACGAGATGCGGGAACGCCGCGACCTCGCGATCGCCTACGGGTGTGCCGGTGTCCCCGGCTGGGAGCGCCGGATCCTCCCGATCGCCTATCCGGCCGCCATTCGCATGATTGACCGCTACCTCGACATCACGCCGGAGACCGCGGCGCAGTCAGAAACGCACGTGCGGACGACCTTCGACGCCGTTGCGAAGCGGCTCAGCGACGGGCGGCCGTATCTCTGCGGCGACCGATTCACCGCCGCCGACCTGACGTTCGCGGCGATGGCGGCCTCCGTCCTGATGCCGCCCGAATACGGCGTGCCCCTCCCGCAACCCGAGGAGCTGCCGGTGGGAATGGCGGCGACGGTGCGGGAGTTTCGTGCGCACCCGGCGGGTGCGCACGCGCTCGCGATGTTCCGAAACGAACGGCGCTGAGCGAGTCCCGGCCCCCTAAGCGCCTACGACCAGAACTCGTCCCAGGCGTGGAGGTCGTTGAAGTGCTCCCGGCCGTCGACGACCTTGCCGTCCTTGAGCTCGAAGACGATGCAGTTGCTGACATCCAGCTGCTTACCGTCTCGCTCCCCGGTGCTGCGCTGGAGGCCGATCACTCTGCCGTCCTCGCCGGCGAACAATTGCTGTAGCTCGGCCTGGAAGGTGCCTCCCGTCCTCTCTCCGATCTGGCCGAAGTAGGCGAGAGTCGCGTCGCGGCCCTGGTAGTCGTCGGCCATCGAGCTCTTTCCGGGCAGGTGCCAGACGATGTCCTCGTCGAAGACCTCGGTCAGGGTGTCGATGTCAGCGGCGTTGAAAGCGTCGTACGCGCGCTGCATGATCGCCACGTTTCCATTTGCTCCCATGCTTCCTCCTAGAGCCCCCTAATCGATGCTGCTGCCCCCCGGCGGTATCGAAGCGACCCTAACCCATCGGGCTAGGAACCGCCAATGGCCATTTCCCCGACCAGCATCGGCGCGGTCTTCACCGAACCGCCGAACGGCACCCAGCGGATCTCCGAGCCGATCGCCTGAACGGTGGCGAGCGTGGCCAGGAGGTCGCCGGCGATCGTGAACTCGCGCAGCGGCTCGGCGAGCTCGCCGCCGCTGATGGTCCGCCCGGATGCCCCGACCGAATAGCGGCCGGTGACGGGGTTGACGCCCGAATGGAGACCCGCGACGTCGGTGATGTAGACGCCGTCCCCGGCGCGCTCGAGCAGCTGCTCGAGGGTCAGGTCCCCGGCCTCGAGGACAAGGTTCGACGGGCTGACCGAGGGCGGGGAGCGGTATGAGGCGCGCGAGGCGTTGCCGGTGGACCGCGCGTCGCCGCGACGCGCCGTGTAGGAGTCGTGCAGATAGGCGAGCAGCTTGCCGTCGGCGATCAGCGGAGTCCGCTCGCGCGGGGTCCCCTCGCCATCGAACGGCGCGGTCGCCAGCCCGCCCGGATCGATCCCGTCGTCCGCCAGCACGTAGGCGGGGGAGGCGATCTCATCGCCAACGCGGTCGGCGAAGGGCGAGCGGCCGCGCTGCACCTCATCCGCGCAGAGCGCGCCGCCGATGAACCCCGCGAAGCTCGCGGTGACCCGATCCGAGAGGACCACCGGGCAGGTGCGGGACTCGGGCTTGGTCGCGCCGAGCATCGAGGCGGCCTCGTCGCCGGCCTCGGTCCCGATCTCCTCCGCGTCGAGCGACTTCGGTGAGCGGCCCACCCCGAAGCCGAGACCGGTCTGGACCTCGGAGTCCTGCGTCGCCATCGCCTGCAGGAACGAGTAGGCGACGGAGGAGCCGAAGCTCCCTGAGACGCCGCGCGATGTGGCGATGGCCGCGTCGCCGTCCTCGTCCACGTAGACGACCTCCTCCACTCCGGTGACCCGCTCGTCGCGATCGAGCGCGACCCGCTCGATCCGCTTGGCCAGATCGATCACCTCGGCGGTCTCGGTGCTCACCACGGCCGGGTCGCGCAGTCCGTCGATCTGTGGCGGCTCGCCGGAGGGCTCGGGGGCAGCCGAGTTCTCGTCCTCGTCGGCGACCCGGGCCGCACCGACGGCAGCCTCCGCCAGATCGGCGAGGCCGGAGTCGGTCAGGTCGGTCCCGTACGCGTAGCCGGTGCGGCTTCCGATCCAGGCGCGGATGCCGACCCCGCGGCCGCTCGCCTCGGTGAGGCTCTCGACCTCGCCCGCGTGGACCCGCACCTCGCGGCTCTGGGAGCCCTCGCTCCAGGCCTCCGCATCGCTCGCCCCGGCGGAGGTGGCGGCCTCGACCGCGCGTCGCGCGACGTCCTCGAGTTCCGTCATACGGCGGTACCGCCGACGGTCATCCCCTTGATACGGACGTGCCCTTGGCCTGTGCCGACCGGCGCCGTCTGACCCGCCTTGCCGCAGAAGCCGGTCTTCATCTCGAAGTCGTTGCCCACCGCGTCGATCCGCTCGAGGGCGTGCAGGCAGTTGCCGATCAGGGTCGCGCCGCGGCAGGGCTTGGTCACCCTGCCCCCCTCGATCAGATAGCCCTCCGAGACGCCGAAGACGAAGTCGCCGGTGGCGGGCTCCACCTGGCCGCCGCCGAAGGAGACGGCGTAGAAGCCGTTCTCCACCTCCGAGATGATCGCCTCCGGGTCCGCGTCCCCCGGCTCGATGTAGGTGTTGGTCATGCGCGGGATCGGCAGATCGCGGAAGCTCGCGCGGCGCCCGTTGCCGGTCGAGACGACACCGTCGCGCCGGGCGCGCAGGCGGTCGTAGAGGAAGGAGGTCACGTCGCCCTCCTGGATCACGGCCGTCCGCTGACAGGGCGTGCCCTCGTCGTCGATCGCGCCGGTCCCCCACTCGTGCGCCATGACACCGTCGTCATAGGCATTGAGCAGCGGCTGGGCGACCTTCTGCCCGAGCTTGCCCGCGTAGACACTGGCCCCCTTCTGCACCGCGTCGGCCTCAAGGCCATGGCCGGTCATCTCGTGGAAGAGGACGCCACCAAAGCCGCCGCCGACCACCACCGTCATCTCGCCGGCCTGGGCGGGGTCGGCGCCGAGGAGCGTCAGCGCCTTCTTCGCCGCCTCATCAGCGATCCGGGCCGGATCGCCGTCGAGCAGCTCGAAGCCGCGGTGCTCGCCGAGCGTTTCGAAGCCGGTCTCGACCGTGCCGTTCTTGCGCGCCACGACCTGCACCCCGAGCCGCACCCTGGTGCGATCGTCGCTCGCGGCGAGCCCCTCGGAGTTGAAGACGGCGACCTGTCGGCGGCCCTCGTTGTAGCTCGCCGAGGCCTGGGCGATCTCAGCGCCGGCCGCACGAGCCCTCTCGTCGAGCTCGCGCAGGATCTCGGCCTTGCGCTCGGCCGGGACGCCGGCCGGGTCGACCTCGATCTCCTGCAGCTTGGGCGCCTCCCCCGCCCTCAGGGCGAGCGGCTCGGTGGCGTCGCCGTCGAGCGCGGAGGCGAGGCCGTCGGCGGCGCGCATCAGGTCCTCCTCCGCGAGCCCGTCGATGTGCGCGAAGCGCGTCACCTCGCCGTCGATCACCCGGACCCCGGCGCCCCGCTCGCTGCCCGACTGCGGGCGCTCCACCCGCGACTCGTCGATGGAGAGGCTGAAGCCCCGGCGGTCCTCGCAGAAGAGCTCCGCGAAGTCGCCGCCCTTCGACAGCGCCCGCTCCAGGACTCGCTGCGCGAGGTCTTCGTCGACCACCGTCATTTCGTGCTCTTGGCGCGGCGCGGCGGCCCGGCGACCTCGATCACCCGGGAGGCGGCGAGGAACAGCGAGCGCCCCTCCTCCGAGTCGGCCGCGAAGGCGGCGCTCCGGCCGCCGGCGTAGTAGGTCCTTGCGAACGGCTTGCGCAGGTGGCGGCGGCGGCGGAGGTAGGCGGCCGCCTCATCCGCGTATCCGGAGACCCGATCGAGCAGGAGCCGGTGCGGCTTGGTCGTCATGCGCCGCCGCCCGGCGCGGCCAGCTGGCGGAGCGCGTTCCGCATGTCGAAGATCATCAGCGACGAGAGGGTGAATCGGTCGGCCACGGCGATGGCGGTCAGTCCGCCCTCGCGGACGCAGAAGGCCTCGCCGTCGCCGGTCGCGACGTGCGCGTGCGCGACCGGCTCGCCACCGGCGGCATCGGCCGCGGCGATCAGATCCCGTCCCGCCTCGCCCCATCCCTCGTCGGGCCCGCTCGAGGCGAGCACCTCCCCGCCGGCGGCGAGGATCGCGCAGCCCCGCATTTCCGGTGAGATCTCCTGCAGGTGCTCGACCGTCCCAGCGGCATCGGTGAGGGTTGGGACGTCGAGGGGCGGCATTAGGCCAAAATAGCGACCGTGACTCTGCAGCAGGGCTCCTGGCTCACAGTCGTAATCGTCTGCGGCATCTCGGTGATCCTCCTCGCCGTCGGCGGCTACACCGGCTACAGCATTGTCGTGGGCGCGGTGGGCCTGGCCGCGGCGGTCAACCTCCTGCCTAGCCGGCCCTGAACGCGCTCGGCGACTCCGCCGGGTCTCGCTTTGAGCTCTCGGGCTCGGTGTGAATCAGCACCTCGGCGTCGCCGAGGTCCGACTCGATCGCGTCGCGCAGCTCGTGGGCCAGCTCGTGCGCTCGCTCGAGGGTGGTGCCGCGGCGGAACTGCACGTGGAGGTCGATGTAGAGGCGGCGGCCCGTGGTCCGGGCGCGGAGCTTGTGGTACCCGACGATCTCCGGCGTCCCCGACCGCGCCCGGGCTATTGCGGCCTCGACCTTGTCCATCTCCTCCGGCGGTGGCGCCTCGTCCACCAGCGCCGGCGTCGATTGGCGCAGGATCCGGACTCCCGCGAAGACGATCACCATGGCGACGGCGATCGCAACGGCGGAGTCGATCGCCGCGGCCCCGGTGATCTGAACCAGAACCAGGCCGATCAGAACGCCGGCCGAGGTGAGCGCGTCGGTGCCGAGGTGAGCGGCGTCGCCCGCGAGCGCCGGAGAGCGGTGCCGACGGGCCTGGCTCCTTAGGAAGATCGAAACGCTGAGATTCGCCAGCGCCGAGAACCCGATCACCGCGATGCCGACTCCGAGCTTCTCGACGGAGGCGCCGTTTACGAGCCGGTGGACCGACTCGTAGACGATCAGTCCCGCGCCCGCCAGGATCAGCATTCCCTCGATCGAGGCGGCCAGGCTCTCGAGCTTCTCGTGGCCGTAGGGGTGATCGACGTCGGCCGGCTCGTCGGCACGCCGGACCGAGACGAAGGCGATCACCGACGCGATCAGGTCGATCATCGAATGGAGCGCCTCGCTCAGGATCGCGACGGACCCGGTGATCGCGGCCGCCGCGAGCTTCAGAGCGATCAGGCCGGAGTTAGAGGCGATCGAGACCGCGGCAGCGCGTGGCTTGGTGACCCGGCTCCGGCCGACCGGCCCCACGGAGCTCATGACGGCACCTCCACGCCGAGGTGCGCCGCCAGCTTCCGCGCCGCCCGGCCGCGGTGACTGATCGCGTGCTTCTCGTCCGGGGAGAGCTCGGCCATCGTTCGGTCGTCCCGTGGCCCCGTGTCGTCGGGGACGAACGCTGGGTCGTAGCCGAAGCCGCCGCTGCCCCGCGGTTCGCTCGTCAGGCTCCCCTCGCAGCGGCCCTCGAAGACCGATTCGGTCCCGTCCTCGCCGACCAGCGCGATCGCGCAGACGTACGCCACCCGCCGGTCGTCCTGCGCGGCCACCTCCCCGAGCAGCTTCGCCAGGTTCTCCTCGTCGCTCGCGTCCTCGCCGACGTAGCGGGCCGAGCGCACGCCGGGCCGGCCGCCCAGCCCGTAGGCCTCGATCCCCGAGTCGTCGGCAATCGCGGCCCTACCCGTTGCGGCTCGCGCGGCGCGCGCCTTGCCGAGCGCGTTCTCCGCGAATGTCTCGCCGGTCTCGGGGGGAAGCTCGACCTCTGGCGGCAGCGGATCGATCTCGATGCCGGGCAGCGCCTCGCGAAGCTCGCGAAGCTTGTGGTCGTTCCGGGTGGCTAGGACGAGTGCCGACATGGCCAGCTCAGATGATGAGTGATGAGGAAGTCAGGCCGGGAGCGACCCGAGCGCGGATTCCTGTGACTCGCGCAGCTTCGCAATCCCAGCCTCGGCCAGTGCGAGCAGCTCGTCGAGCGAAGCGCGCGACAGCGGGGTCCGCTCCGCCGTGGCCTGGACCTCGACCAGCCCGCCGTCTCCGGTCATGACCACGTTCGCGTCCACCTCGGCCGTCGAGTCCTCGCTGTAGTCGAGGTCGCAGAGAGCCCGGCCGTCGACCATGCCGACGCTGACGGCGGCCACGGACTGGTTGAGCGGCAGCGTCTCGATCGTGCCGGCGTCGACCAGCTTCGATAGCGCGTCGTGCAGGGCGACATATCCGCCGGTGATCGCGGCGCAGCGCGTGCCGCCGTCGGCCTGGAGCACGTCGCAGTCAACGTAGACGGAGCGCTCCCCGAGCGCCATGAAGTCCACCACGCCCCGCAGCGAGCGGCCGATCAGCCGCTGGATCTCGACCCCGCGGCCGTCCTGCTTGCCGCGGCTGATGTCGCGGGCCTTCCGGTCGCCGGTCGAGGCGGGCAGCATCGCGTACTCGCCGGTGACCCACCCGCGCCCCTTGCCCTCCATCCAGCGCGGCACCTGATCGCTCACCGAGGCGGTGCAGATCACCCGCGTCTCGCCCTCCGAGATCAGCGCCGAGCCGTCGGCGGTCCGGACGAAGCCCGGCTCGATCGTCACCGGGCGAAGGTCGGCGGGGGCGCGGTCGTAGCTGCGAGAAGCCGGCATCCGCGCCAGTCTCGCATCAAACGACCGCGCCCAGCCCCTTACTTGAAGGACACCTGGCCCACCGCTTCGCGGATCTTGTCCACGATCGTCTGGGCCAGCTCCACCCCCTGCTTGCCCTGAAAGCCCTTCATCGCCGCCACCATTCCCACCATCAGCAGCGCGACCAGCAGAATCAGGCCGACGTACTCGACGGTCCCCTGGCCGCTCCGGGTGTACAAGTTCAGAAGCCGCCGGGTGGCGAGTTCTCGCATGACAAACCTCCTCGGGCTCGTTTCAGCCAGGCTCGCCGTTCGCGGCGAACGGAACCAGACCCGGGTGTCGTCGAAGACGCACGGCTGAGCGCAGAATCGAGCCTTGCTCCGGCGGGCACGTCGCGTAGAGTGATCGCCTCGATGACCGAGCGCCAACATGAAGGCGCCGGCCACGGTGCGGAGGATCGGGGGGCCATGGAATGGCGCCTCGAGAGGCTCCACCAGCGCACCGAGGAAGGCGTGCGAGAGCTAGGGGCCCGCGTCCTCGACATGTACCACCGGGGAAAGGTGGACCCCGAGGCGGTGCGCAAGGGCGCGGCGAAGCTCGACGAGCTCGAGAGGAGCGCGCTGGATCTGGAGGCCGCCATGCGGGGTGAGACCGGACCGGCGGTCGACCCACCTCGGCAGAAGCGCCGCCCCGCCCCGAAGCGCCGGCCCGTCATGCGCCCGATGATGGGCGCCGAGGATCGCCCGACCACGTCGCCGCCGGCAGGGTCCGCGGATCCGCCCGCCAACGGCGAGCGCGACGATCAGATGAAGCACGCGGTCGAGGCCGCTCGCCGCCAGGCCGAGGAGCGGGCCACGGCGGAGATCCTCGCCCTGGAGGAGGACCTGGAGAAGGAACGTGAGAACGCGGCCCGCTCGCTCGAGGAGGTTCAGCGCCGCCTGGAGGAGGCCGAGGCCCGTGCCTCCGCCGGCAGCGTCACCGTCACCGACGCCCGAGCGCGCGAGGATGCGGCCGACTGGCTGCGGGAGCAGCGCGGCGACGTCCGCCGCGAGCTCGAGGCCGAGATCGAGCGGCGCATGCTGGCACGCGAGAAGGAGCTGACCGCGGAGCGCGACGAGGCGGCCGCGCAGCTGAAGGATGCCCTGGAGCGCCTCGACCGCGCCGAGTCCGCCGGCTCCGATGACGAGCAGGCCCGTGCCGAAGCCGAGCGCAAGGTCCGCGAGGAGGCCGACCGTCGCCTCCGCGCGCACACCGAGCAGCTCAAGGCGCAGATCGCCGCCATGGAGAGCGAGACCGAGGGCCGCATAGAGGAAGCCGTCGAGCGGGCCCGCCGCGAGGCCGAGGAAGAGGTCCGCGCCGAGCTCTCGCAGGAGGCCACCGGCAGCGCCGCCGAGACAGAGGAGCTCCTCTCCGAGCGCGAGCGCCAGCGCCTGGAGGAATCTCGCGCCGAGCTGGAGCGCCGCATCCGGCGCGAGCTGGAACAGGAGCTCGCCAAGCGCATCTCCGACATCAAGGCCGACGCCGACACCAGGGCGCGCGAGGAGATCGACGCCGCCCGCCGGGCGGCAGAACTGCGCTTCGAGTCAGAGCTGAAAAGGCGGGAGGAGTCAGTGCGCGGTGAGCGGGAAGCCGCGACCCAGGCCGCCGAGGCGGCCCAGCGCCGCCTTGACGAGATCGCCGAGCAGATCGAGGCCGCGGGCGAGCGCGTCGAGGGCGCCGAGGCGAAGCTCGCCGAGGAGCAGACCCGGCTGCAGAGCGAGGCCGGGGAGCGCCTGGACGCGGAGCTCCGCCGGCTCCAGGAGGAGTCGGATGCGAAGATCGCCGCCGCCCTCACCAAGGTCGAGGCGGACACCCAGTCCCGCATGCAGCAGGAGGCCGAGCGCCGCCTCACGGAGCAGGAGGAGTCGCTCCGGGCGGAGGCCGAGGAGCGAGTCCGGGTCACGGGTGAAACGGTCCGCGCCGAGACCGAGCGCAAGTTCGCCGAGGAGCTCGGGACGCTCCGCACACAGCTCGAGGAGGAGCGCTCCTCACGCGACGAGGTGATCCAGAAGGCGGAGGGCCGCGCCAAGCGCGCAGAGGCGACGGTCCAGGAAGCCGAGACCTCACGGTTGGACGCCGAGAACGACGCCCGCAACGCCGCCGCGGAATGGGTCCGGGGCCAGACCCGCGCGCTCCAGCGCGACGCCGAGAAGGGAGCCAAGGACCAGATCGCCGAGGCTCGCCGCGAGACGCGAGAGAAGGTCACCGCCGAGGTCACCGAGCGGATGCAGAAGGAGATCGAGAAGGCCGACCGCCAGGCCGACGGGCGGATCAAACGGGAGCTCGCACAGGCCCGTCGCGAGGCCGAGGACGAGGCCGAGCGCACCTTCGCCGAACGTGAGCAGGGGCTCGCCATGGAGCTCGAGGAAGCCGGCCGCGCCCTGAAGTCCGCCGAGCACCAGCTCCGCGAAGCCGAGACTCGCGCGGAGTCCGCCGAGAGCAAGCTGGGCGATGTCTCCGACGAGGATCTGAAGAAGGCGACCGAGGAGCGCGAGGGCCGCTTCCGGGCATTGGAGGACCGGATCAAGTCCGTGATGGACCGGGCGAGCGGCGCGCAGGCGCATGCCGCATCGGTGGGGATCGAGCTGCCGGAGCGCGCCGAGGCCGAGGTCGCCGAGCCGGAGCCCGAGAAGGTCGAGGAGCCAGAGCCGGAGGAAGCCGACGAGCCCGAGGCCGATGAGGCCGAGGAGGAGCAGGAGACCGACGAGCAGGAAGCGGTCGAGCCGGCCGAGGCCAAGAAGGGCTTCCTTGCCCGGCGGGCCGAGAAGCGGGCCGAGAAGGCCGCCCAGGGCGAACGCGCCGCCGAGGAGAAGGCCGCCGCCGAGGCCAAGGCCGCCGAGGAGAAGGAGGAGGCTGACCGGAAGGCGGCCGAGGAGAAGGCGAAGGCCGAGCGCGAGAAGCAGGCCGCCGAGCGGAAGGCCAAGCGCGACAAGGAGGCCGCGGAGAAGAAGGCGGCCCGCGAGAAGGAGGCGGCCGAGAAGAAGGAGGCTCGTGCAAAGGCGGCGCAGGAGCGCAAGAAGAAGGCAGCCGCCGCGAAGCAGCAGGCCCAGGACAAGCGCGCCTCGAAGGCCTCGGCGTCGAAGGCGAGCCCCAAGACCGCCTCGCGCTCGACGAAGGCGAAGCCCAAGGAGACGAAGACCGCCTCAAAGGCCAAGACGAAGACCCGCCGCCGCGGTGGCGCGCTCGACGTGAACAAGGCGACCTTCGAGCAGTGGCGCGAGCTCGGCATGTCAGTCACCCAGGCCACCCGCGTGATCGCCTACCGCGAGCGCCAGGAAGGCTTCGCTTCCGTCGACGATCTCGAGACTGTGCCGGGCATCCCGAAGAAGCTCCTCTCGGAGATCAGGGATCAGCTCACCGCATGACCGCCCAGGGGCATCCGTGAGTTGCTAGACGTCGGCAATCGCGGACCGAATAACCCTGAGGACGGACCCTCAACCACAACCGATCGAGTGCAGGAGCTGGAGAAGCAGCATCGCGGCCAGCTGCTCGGGCTCGGCGCGCTCGCCCTCGAGATGCACCAGAGGGGAAGAATCGACGCGGACTTCCTGACGAGCCTCGCCGCCGAGGTGGCGGAGACCGAGAAGGAGCTGCGCCTACTGCGCGACGGCTAGGCCCGGCCAGAAGCGCGCCAGACGCTCCCGGTATGGAGCGGCGGCTGCAACGGGCGCCTCGCGCGGCGCCCCGTCACCGGCGACCGCCTCGAGCGTCGCCACCACGGAGCGCGACAGGGCCGCGAGCGAGTAGCCGCCCTCCAGGCAAATCAGCAACGGCACCTCGAGCTCCCCCGCCAGCTCGCGCATGGCGGCCGACATGTCCCGATACCCGGCGTCGTCCACCTCGCAGTTGGCGAGCGGATCGTCCCGGTGCGCGTCGTAGCCCGCCGAGATGCAGAGCAGGCCGGGCCGCCACTCCCGGGCGATCGGTGCGACGACGTGCTGCACCAGCGCCAGGAACTCGTCCGAGCCGCTGCCGGGCGGGACCGGCAGGTTGGCCGTGAAGCCCTCCCCCGCCCCGGTGCCGAAATCCGTGGCCGCCCCGGTGCCCGGATAAAGCGGGCTCTGGTGGATGCTCGAGTAAACGACCTCCGAGGAACCGTAGAAGATGGCCTCCGTCCCGTTGCCGTGATGAACGTCCCAGTCACAGATCAGGACCCGCCCGGCGCCGCACTCGGCGACGGCGTGGGCCGCCGCCACCGCGACGTTGTTGAACAGGCAAAACCCCATCGCCCGGTCCCTCTCAGCGTGATGCCCGGGCGGCCTCAGCCCGCAGAAGGCGAATCCGCCCTCGTCGAGCAATCGCTCGGTCGCGTGAACCGCTCCCCCGGCGGCGTGCAGCGCGGCCTCCCACGAACCCTCGCTGGCGACCGTGTCGACGTCGATCATGCCGCCGCCCTTGGCCGAGAAGGCCTCAATCGTGTCGACATACGCCGCCGTATGAACGCGCTCCAGCTGGGCGCGGGTGGCAGCCGGAGCGTCGACCAGCTCCAGCCCGAGCCAATCGCGCTCGGACATCGCCTCCTCGATCGCCGTCAGCCGCCTGGCGTTCTCGGGATGCCCGCCGGTGTCATGCCGGAAGGAGCTGGGATGTCGCAGGTACAAGCCCATACCCCCATTAAACGGGTCGCTCCTCGGCTTCGCCTGCGGGGCGCCCTCGCATCCACAGTACGGTTCGCGGCTGGATGACGCCGGACGACCGATTCGACGTCGTGGTGGTCGGCGGAGGCGCCGCCGGCCTCTATTCGGCCCTGACCGCTGCCGACGCCGGCTCTCGTGTGGCGATGGTGTCGAGGAAGCCGCTCAGCGAGAGCTCGAGCTTCTGGGCCCAGGGCGGCCTCGCGGCGGCCATCGGCCCCGACGACTCGCCCGAGCAGCACGTGGAGGACACGGTTGCCGCCGGGCGCGGGGCGTGCAGGCGTTCCGCGGCGGTGTTGCTCGCGCGGGAAGCACCTGGCGTCGTCCGCGAGCTCCAGCGCCGCGGGGTTCACTTCGACCTCCTCCCCGACGAGAGCCTGTCGCTCGCCCTGGAGGGCGGACACTCCCGGCGGCGGATCGTGCACGCCGGCGGTGCGGCGACAGGCAGGCGGATCACCGAGCGCCTCGCCGAGCTCGCCGCGCTCAACGAGCGCATCGAGGTGATCGAAAAGACGTCGGCGACCGCCCTTTGGGCCGACGGCGAGCGCTGCTTCGGCGTGCTCACCGACCGCGAGCCGCTCAGCGCAAAGGCGACGATCTTCGGCACCGGGGGCGCGGCCGCCCTCTGGGCGAGGACCACCAACCCGTGGGGCGCGATCGGCGCGGGGCCCGTGATGGCGCACGCGGCCGGTGCCGAGCTCGCGGACCTGGAGCTCTGCCAGTTCCACCCGACGGCGCTGTCCGCGCCCGGCACCGATTCCGACGGACTGCTCGTCACCGAGGCCGTCCGCGGCGAGGGTGCGACCCTGCTCGGCGCCGACGGCGAGCGGTTCACGGACGAGCTCGCTCCCCGCGACGCCGTCGCCCTCGCCGTCCTCAACCAGATGAAGAGCGACGGCAGCGATCATGTGGACCTCGACATGCGGGAACTGAGCGAGGCGCGCTTCCCCAGCGTCTTCGCCTCGCTGCGAGAGGCGGGATTCGATCCGGCGAAGGAGCCGATCCCCGTCTCCCCGGCTTCCCACTACGTGATGGGGGGCATCGCGACCGACCTGGACGGCCGCTCGTCGCTGCCGGGACTGTTCGCGGTCGGCGAATGCGCGGACACCGGGTTGCACGGCGCGAACCGCCTCGCGTCGAACTCGCTGACGGAGTGCTTCGTGCTCGGGGCGAGGGCGGCAAAGGCGGCTTCGGCGGAGCCGGGGAGCGGGCCGGCGCCCGATCCGCCCGAATGGCGCTTCGAGGCGCCCCTCGTCGAGACCAGGGAGGCCGTGTGGAGGCTCGCCGGTCCCCTCAGGCGGGAGGAGGAGCTGGACGAGCTGCTCGACGACCCCTATCCGCTCGCGCGCCTGATCGCCCGCTTCGCGCTCGAGCGCAAGGAGTCGCGGGGATCCCACCGCAGGCTCGAGTTCCCCGAGCTCGACCCCGAGCTCGACGGCATGCACATCGTCTGCAGCGGCGACGAGCTCGCCTGGCAGGCGTGGGCATAGGTTCCTGCCTACTTAAAAGTGCTTAATCAGCACTTAACCCAAAAATTGGGTATACCGTGCTTCAATCCGCTCCGCCTGAAGAGGCCGACGGCACGGAAAGCCGCGGTCGGGTTCAGGGGGGTAAGGAGGATCACGGATGTATCAATTCAGTCGTTCCATCTACAGGGACCTGGCTCCTCGGATCGATAGCTCCGGGGGCGTCGAGAGGACCTTCACCGCCCGCCAGCATCTGCTCGAGGCCTGCGAATGCACCATTCAGCGCCTCGTCTCGGACCGCCGCTACTTCGCCCGCCCGGCGAAGACGCTGTTCTCCGAGATTCGCGAGTACTTCGCACTCGCCGAGCAGGTGCGCGTCTACATGGTCATCGAGCGGCACATCGGGTTGATCGAGGAGTTCCTCGACTCACTGCCCGCCGACGTGACGCTGGACGGCCAGGAGAGAAGCTGCATGGCCAGCACCCGCAAGGGCACCCCCTGCCGGCGCGAGCCGCTGCCGGGGATGGATTACTGCCCCTCGCACAAGCATCTCGAGGAGACCTTCGAGGTGCGCGAGGTCGAAGCAGCCGCGGCATAGCGGTCACCAGGCCGCTCCACTTTGGAGCGAAGGGCGAAGCCCGAAGCGACTTACGTGGGGCGGCCGCTTGTGACCGCGGCTGCATGGCGAAGCCGTCAGAACGACCAAGGCCCCGGCGTCCGGGGGCCTTTGCTGTGCGCAAGCTCACAATCCCGCGCTCCTTGGCCGCCGTAGTTCCTAGGTCCAATCACTTCGAGCAAAGGAATGCCGATGTCAAATGCCTGGGAACACGTATTCAGCGCCATGTACGACCCGCTTCTCTGGGTCGGCGAGCGCGCCGGAATGGGAAAGCGGCGGCAGGACCTGCTCTCCCATGCGAGCGGCCGGGTCCTGGAGCTCGGGGCCGGGACGGGGATCAATCTCGCCCACTATCCCGAGGGCATCGAGGAACTGGTCCTGACCGAGCCGGCCGCCCCGATGGTCTCCAGGCTCGAGCGGCGAGCGAGACGGTCCGGCAAGAAATGCAGCGTGGTCGTGGCGCCGGCCGAGAAGCTTCCCTTCGACGACGACAGCTTCGACACCGTCGTCTCGACGCTGGTCCTGTGCACCGTCGACGATGCTCGCCCCGCGATCGACGAGATCGCCAGGGTGCTCAAGCCCGGCGGCGAGCTCCTCTTCCTCGAGCATGTCCGCTCGGAGTCTCCCCGGCTCGCACGCTGGCAGGACCGGCTGCACCGCCCATGGCACGCGTTCGCGGCCGGTTGCCACGCCAACCGGCCGACGGTCGAGCTCCTGCGCGAGAGCCCGCTCCAGGTTGAGGCCGTCGACAGCGACCGCTGGTCGTGGATGCCGGCGCTGGTCCACCCCCTGGCAGTAGGGAGAGCTCAAGCGTCATAGTCCCGCCATGCTCTTGGGCGTGGACGTCGGCGGGACCTTCACCGACGCGACGCTGCTCGACGGCGACCGGCTCCACACGACGAAGGTCCCAAGCACTCCCGAGGACCAGTCGCGCGGCGTGATCACCGCCGTCGACGAGGTCCTCGCCCACGCCGGCGCCGGTGCCGCGGACGTGGAGGGATTCACCCACGGCATGACAGTGGGCACGAACGCCCTGCTCGAGGAGCGCGGCGCCCGCACCGCGCTGGTCGCGACGCGCGGCTTCGCCGACCTGCTCGACATCGGCCGCCAGAACCGCCCGAGCCTCTACCAGCCCTGCCGCCCGAAGCCGCGGGCGCTGGTCGACGCAGGCGATCGCTTCGAGGCATCCGAGCGAACCGGCCCCGAGGGAACGATCGAGCAGCTCTCTGACGAGGAGATCGAGCGGATCGTCGAGGAACTGCGCGGCAGCGGCGCCGAGTCGATCGCCGTCTGCCTGCTCTTCGCATTCCGCGACCCCGGTCATGAGCGCCGCATCGCCGCGGCGCTGCGCGACGCGCTGCCCGGCGTCCACGTCTCGGCCTCACACGAGGTGCTCCCCGCCTTCCGGGAGTACGAGCGGTTCTCCACCACCGTCATCGACGCCTACCTCTCACCCCTTCTCGGTCGCTACCTGACGCGACTCGCGGCCGCCTGCCGGGAGCGAGGCCTGACCGAGCCCGAGGTGATGCGCTCGTCCGGCGGCACGGCGGATGCCGCCGAGGCGGCCAGCGCGGGCGCCTGGAGCGTCCTCTCGGGCCCCGCCGGCGGAGCGGTCGGCTCCGCGCTCCTGGCCAAGGCGGCCGGGACCCCCGATGCGATCGGGGTGGACATGGGTGGAACCTCGTGCGACGTCTGCGTGGTCGACCAGGGCGAGGTGCGGCGAACCGACTCCCGTGAGATCGACGGGCGTCCGATCCAGCTGCCGATGGTCGACGTGCACACGGTCGGCGCGGGCGGTGGCTCGATCGGATGGCGCGACCCGGGCGGCGCGCTTCGCGTCGGCCCTCGCTCGGCGGGGGCCGAGCCCGGACCCGCCTGCTACGGCCGCGGCGGCTCGGAGCCGACGGTCACCGACGCGAACCTGCTGCTCGGCTACCTCTCGCCGGACTCGGAGCTCGCCGGCGGAGTCGCGCTGGATCTGGGATCCGCACGCCGGAGCATCGCCGAGCTCGGCGACGGCCTCGGCCTGGACGACATCGAGACCGCGGAGGGAATCGTCAGGGTGGCGAACCAGGAGATGATCCGGGCGCTGCGAGTGGTCACGGTCGAGCGGGGGATCGATCCCCGCGACTACGCGCTGCTCCCGTTCGGCGGCGCGGGGCCGATGCACGCGGCGGCGCTCGCCGCGGAGCTCGAGATCACGAGGATCGTCTGTCCTCGCGCCAGTGGCGTGCTCTCCGCGCTCGGGCTGATCGCCGCCGGGCGGCGGCGGGACACGGCCCGAACGGTCCTGCTCTCGGGCGATCAGCTCGACGCGGGACGGATCGCCTCAGAGGTGAGGGCGCTCAGTGAGCCGTTGCTGGCCGGCATGGAGGAGGCCAAGCTCGACGTGGTCTACGAGCTTCGCTACCGAGGCCAGGCCTTCGAGCTCCCCATCCCCGGAGCTCCCGAGCCCGATCCGGCGCGCCTTGCCGAGGACTTCGCGATCGAGCATGAGGCCCGCTACGGCTATCGCGATCCGAAGGGCGAGCTGGAGCTGGTGACGATCCGCGTCGCCGCCTACGAGCCCGGGCCGGAGCCGCGGCCCCGCGCCGCCGGCGGCGGAGAACTCACCGAGGGCGAACGCGAGGCCCGCTTCGACGGCGAGTGGGCGGTCACCAGGATCCTGCGAGGCGAGCCCGAGGCGGGGTTCGAGGCGACCGGCCCCTGCGTTTTCGAGCTGCCCGAGGCGACCCTGGTGCTGCCACCCGGTTGGAGAGCCTCGGTGGACGAGGCCGGAACGGTCACGGCGGTGGAGAGATGAGCGGGCTGGATCCGGTCGCCCTGCAGGTGATGACGGGTGCCTTACGGGCGGCCTGCGACGAGATGGGCGCGGTCCTGATCCGCTCCGCCCACTCGCCGAACATCACCGAACGCCACGACTGCTCGACGGCGCTGTTCGATCCTGCCGGCGAGCTGGTCATGCAGGCCGAGCACATCCCGGTTCACCTCGGATCGATGCCCGACGCGGTCGCGACGATCGCCGGCGAGGAGCAGCACGAAGGCGACCTCTGGATTCTCAACGACCCGTATCGCGGCGGCACTCACCTGCCCGACATCACCCTGATCAGCCCGGTCTTCGGTGCGACCGAGCTGATCGGCTTCTCGGCGTCCCGCGCCCACCACGCCGACATCGGCGGACCGACGCCCGGGGGAATGCCGGCTCTTTCGGTCACGCTCGACGAGGAGGGAGTCGTGATCCCACCCACCCGCGCGGACGACGACGTACTGCGCGACCTGGCGGGCAGGATGCGCAATCCCGACCAGCGCCTCGCCGATCTGCGCGCACAGCGGGCCGCGAACCTGACGGGAATCCGCCGCCTTCGCCGGCTCGCGGACCGCCACGGGGCCGAGCTGCTCGCGACCGCCACGGGCGAGATCCTCGACTACGCGGAGCGCCGCACCCGCGCCGCGATCTCCGAGATGCCCGACGGCGAGAGCACCGCGGAGGACGTGCTCGAGGGCCGCGACGGCGACATCCCGCTACGCGTGAAAGCGACGCTCCGGGGCGACGAGCTGGAGCTCGACTTCTCCGGCAGCGCCGACCAGGTCGCCGGCAATCTGAACTGCCCGCTGTCGGTGACCAAGGCGGCCTCGTTCTACGCGGTCCGGGTCGTCTGCGATCCGGACGGACCGCCCTCGGCCGGAGCCTGGCGCCCAGTGACCGTTGTGGCGCCCCAGGGTTCGCTGCTCAACGCGCGGCCCCCAGCGGCGGTCGTCGGCGGCAACGTCGAGACCTCGAGCCGCGTCACAGACCTCGTCTTCGCCGCGCTGGCGAAGTTCGCCGAGGTGGGTGCCGAGGGCCAGGGGACGATGAACAACCTGACCCTCTCCGGCGAGGACTGGACCTACTACGAGACGATCGGCGGCGGCCAGGGCGCCTGCCGCGACGCCGACGGTCCGAGTGCGGAGCACGTGGCGATGTCGAACACGCTGAACACGCCGATCGAAGCGCTCGAGACTGACTATCCGGTGCTGGTCAGGGAGCTCTCGGTGCGGCGCGGCAGCGGCGGCGCGGGAGCCCAGCGAGGCGGCGACGGGATCGTGCGGGAGCTGGAGGCCACCGAGCCGATGCGCTTCACCCTGATCGGGGAGCGCCGCAGGCATTCACCGCACGGTAGAGACGGGGGCGAGCCGGGGGCCCCGGGACGCGACCTCGTAAACGGCGAAACGGTGCCCGCGAAGAGCGAAGGGCAGCTCGCAGCCGGTGATCGGCTCCGCATCGAGACGCCCGGAGGCGGAGGGTACGGCCCCGAACGGACTTCTTAATGGTCGTTTGGAATGGCGCAAGTTGCGTCGATTGGCCGGTCAACCAGGACAAAGACCGCATGGGAATGGGCCGTATGGCACTTACAACTAAGTCTCTGGGCTTGTGACAAAGCGGCACAAGGGTTGTCAAAGCGGAATTCGTCCTCTAGACTGCGCGGCCCCGAGGGGGCTCCGGCACGATTCTTGCGCCCCGCCCCCGCATCCGAATCCAGATTGACTACCCCCTAATTTCCTTATGCCGATTGCATTGAAAGAGTGGGCTGTGACCGTGCGGGCGCTGGCCGAGGGCGAGCAGCTCGTCGCCCTCCGCAAGGGCGGAATCCGCGAGGACGAGAAGCATTTCGAGGTCGAACACGACCAGTTCTTCCTCTATCCGACCTTCGACCACCAGCGCAACGACCTGGTCCGCGAGTCCCATCACCCCGAGCTCCGTCGCGCCCTCGAGGAGGGCGTCTGGCCCGACGAGGAGCCGCCCCCGCGGGCGCTGCTCCAGGACGGCGGCATTCCCCAGCCCGACCGGGTGAGGATCCGCAGCTGGGCCGAGATCATCGATCACTTCACGACCGAGGATCACCGCGTGGTCGAGGCGCTGACGCCCTTCCACATCTGGACCTCCGACTACGCACAGAAGCGGCTCGCGTGGAAGCGGACCCATCCGCTGCACGTCTTGCTCCTCCGGGTCCATCGGATCCCGCGCCCGGTGACGGTGCGCGTCAAGGACGAGCACCACGGCTGCCGCTCCTGGGTCGAGATCGATCGCGACCTCCCCTTCGAGGGAACGCCGGTGATGGCCGACGAGGAGTTCGAGCGAGCCGCCGCCTCGATCCGCGAGATCTGCCAGGGCGACCTAGTACCTGCCTAGCCGCTCTACCTTGGAGCGGCGGCTTGCCGCCGCGACTGATGTTTGCGGCGACAGGCGGGTACGACTGGTGGCCAAGCCGTGCCTCTGAGCGCCCTCAAGAACGCGAAGCGCGCCCTGCTGATCGGCATGGGCGGCGGCGGCGATGTCGTCGGCGCCCTGGCGATCACCGACCTGCTCGATTCCCTCGGGACCGAATGGGTCCTCGGTGGAGTCGCCTGGGAGCGCTCACCGATCGACCCGCGCCCCGGCCCGCGCTCGCTGGATGAGATCCAGGGCGCCCGGCCGTGCGGCTCCGCCGCGCTCCTGACCGAGGGCGGCACCAAGACCCTCGACGGCGTCGAGCTCTCGGAATCGAAGATGGCGGCGCACCTGGGCAAGCCGGTTCTGCTGATCGACATCACCGGCGGACCGCAGGCCCTCGCCGCCGGTCTCACGGAGGCGGCAGCCGAGCTCGAATGCGACGCGATCGTTCTGCTCGACGTCGGAGGCGACGTGCTCGCCCACGGCGACGAGCCCGGCCTCGCCAGTCCGCTCTGCGACGCCATCGTCCTCGCCGCCGGGCTGTTCCTGGCCCGCTCGAGCGAGGTGATCGGCGCCGTCTACGGACCCGGTTGCGACGGCGAGCTCAGCCCGGACGAGGTGCTGCAGCGGATCACCGAGCTGCAGGGGGCCGACGCCCTGCTCGGAGCCTGGGGGCTGACCCCGAATTCATGCGAGCTGGTCGAGAAGGCGGCGGACGTTGTGCCGACCGAGGCGAGCCTGATGGCCGTCCGCTGCGCCCGCGGCGAGCGGGGCGAGGTCCCGATCCGCGGCGGCCGGCGGAGCGTCGAGCTCACCCCGCTGGGCGCCCTCACCTTCTTCTTCGACCCGGTGGCCGCTGCAAAATCAGCCGTGCCGCTCGCCACCGCGGTCTCCCCCGCCGGCAGCCTCGAGGAGGCCCACGACGCGTTGACGGCGATGGGCATCGAGACGGAGCTGGAGCTCGAGCGCGCCCGAGCCCGCGAGTAGCCTCAATCCATCACCTGGATCGAGACCGACTCGCTCAGCTTCACCGCGCGGCACGACGACGACGACCTCGCCTGCGCGCACCGAGTCCTCGACGCGCTGGAGGACCTGCGGCTGCGGCTCGAGGACCGCTTCGACGCGGTGCCCGGGAACGTCACGGTGATCCTGCACGACAACCCCGCCTGGCTCTCCGCCGCGCATCCGCTGCTCCCGGCGGTTCGCTGGGCCGCCGCGCCGGCCGGACGGCGCTACCTGGCGGGCTGGCCGATGGACGGGGAGATCCACACGCTGAACGACACCTGGATGGAGCGGCGCTCGGCGGGCGAGGACTCGCTGCGCGCGCTGCGTGGCACGGCCGAGCGGATGTACTGCCAGATCGTCCTGGCGGCGAACAACACGGCGCTGCCGCCGATGTGGACGCCGCGCCGCTTCATCACCTACCTGCGCTGGGCCTGGCTGATCGAGGGCGCCGCCCAGTACTTCGCCGGGCAGACCTCCCTGTACCGGGCCGCGGTGATCACCCGCCTGCGCGAGGGCGACCGCCCCGCGTTCCCGCCCTCCCGCCGCGACGCGCTGATCCTGGGCGGCACGATCTTCGACCTGCTCGACCGCCACGCGGGGCCGGATGCCTGCGCGCGGATGGCCTCCGCGACTGCACCGCCAGGGCCCGCAGGGCAACCTCGAGCTCGCCTTCGAGGCGCGGATGCGCGAGATCGAGCGCGCCTGGCGCGACGCACCTCGACGAGATCCTCTATCCGCAGTCCGATTCGCTCGGAGGCGCCGTCGCTGAGCGACGCGCTGGAGCGGCCGGGCCTCGACCTCGAGCTCGGGACGCCGCCCGAGTTCAGCTTCGACCCGACGACCAGACGACCGCCGCGCGGCGCTCAGCCGAACGCGAGATAGAAGAGGTAGACGATCACGGCGGCAGCGCCAACGGCCGCCACCATTCCCAGCCGCGAGCCGCGCCGGCGAGCCGATCCCGGGCATTGAGCCCGGCGGCGCCTCCGCGGTGAGCATGTCGGCTCCCGGCGAGCACCTCGCGCGCCGCCTCGTAGCCGGACTCCGGGACCAGCACGTCGCGCGGGCCCGGCCGCCAGGAAGTCGGGCACGTCGAAGCCGCGCGCCCGCCGCAGCATCGAGGGGATGCCCTGCTCGAGCAGGATCCCCTGGATCATCTCCGCCGTCGGCCATGTTCTGGCCGCCGGTGACGCGGACCAGCTCCCCCCGCGCGTACTGCGGGCGGACCTTGCGCGCCCGCTCGTGGGCGTCGGTGATCGGCTCCTCCTCGCGCGTACCGGCGTAGACCAGCGGCATCCCGCAGTCGCGGCAGAACCGCTCGCTCGATCGGATGGGCGAGCGCGCAGCGCGGGCAGACTGAGCGGATTCCTCGCGGCTCGTCACTGCCAATCTCGGAGCTCGACCTCGTCGACCTCGCCGTCCTCGATCCGGTAGCCGCGGAGCGGCTCCTCGCCCTCGGCCAGGGAGACGATCAGATAGAGGGCGTCGGGATAGGCGGCCAGGTTGATGTCCGTCTGCGAGGGATAGGCGGGGCTCGCCGTATGGGAGTGGTAGATCGCCGCGAGCTCCTCCCCCTTCTCGTCCATCGCGGTCATGATCCGGAACTGGTCCTGGGGGTCGAGGTTGTAGCGGAGGGGGCTGGCCTCGGCGTTGCGCGCCCGGTAGACCGTCTTCGCAACGCCGTCGTTGCCGCCGATCAGCCCGCAGCACTCGTTCGGCGCCTCCTCGCGCGCGTGCGCGAGCAGCTCGTCGTAGATCTGCCTCGGGATCCTCATCGCCCGAGTTAGGTCTCAGTAGAAGACGCGCCCTCGCGGCGGGGCGGCTCGGTCAGATCGCCGCGCCTCGTTCCCGAGCAGGTCGGGGTCCTCGCGGCCCCTCTGCCAGAGCAGGTCGTCGAGGACCGGCGGCGAGATCTTCGGCCTGCTCGGCCACCTGCTTGAAGGCTTCGCGGGTCGCCTCCCGGACCTCGTCGACGTCCCCCTCGGGGACGAGGCCGGAGCGCAGCGCGAGCCGCATCAGCACGTTGTCGGCGCGAGACCTCCCAGCTCTCCGGGTCGGAGACCTCGAGCCAGCCGCGCCGCTCCCAGATCTTGCAGACCAGGAAGGCCTTCTTGCGCAGCGGGTCGGCGAAGGCGTCGAACTCGCTGAGGCGGACCAGCGCCCCGCCGGGCCCGGCCGAGCTTGCCGCCCGACGGCGTCGATCAGCTGCTCGGCCTGGCCGGCGTAGCTCTTCAGCATCCCCTTGGACAGGTCGTCCCAGAGCTTGGCGCGCCGCTCCGGGTCGTGGAGGTTGTCCTGGTCCGGCGCGGAAGACGCGCGGCGATCGCCTCGGCGGGAACGCCCATCAGGGAGCGGGCGGTGAGGGCGCCCGGGGCGCGGCGCTCGGCCCGCAGGCCCGAGGGCCCAGAGCAGGTCGCTGCCCTCGTACGGGCCCTCGCCGTCGACCATGTGCGGCTCGGTGTAGCCGGTCTGGTGGTCGATCGCGCGACAGGAAGAGCGCGGCGTCGGGATGCGGGACGTGGTCGAAGCTCGGCGGCTCGTAGCCCTTCGCGAGCTTCTTCACGCGCGTGGCGACGCGCTTCAGTGCGTCCGGATCGCGCCATCGAGTGGAGGCTACGAGAGCCGGCTACCACCAGACGGTGGAGTCGATGTCCTCGAGCTCCTCGATGCGGCTTCGTGTAGACGCCGCTGGAGAGGTACTTCCAGCCGTCGTCCGGGACCAGGAAGACGACGTTGCCCTCGTCGAGCTCGGTGGCGATCCGGTGGGCGACGTAGGCGATGGCGCCCGAGGAGACGCCGGCGAACATGCCCTCCTCGTGCAGCAGCTTGCGGGTCCAGACGATCGCGTCCATGTTCGAGACCATGATCTTCCGGTCGAGCAGGCTGAGGTCGATGATCGGCGGGATGAAGCCGTCGTCGAGCGAGCGCAGTCCCTGGACGAGCTCGCCCTGCATCGGCTCCGCGGCGACGATCTTGGTCTCGGGGTTCTCCTCCTTGAAGCGGCGGCCGTTGCCCATCAGGGTGCCGCCGGTGCCGAGCCCGCCGACGAAGGCGGTGACCTCGTCGAGCTCGTCGAGGATCTCCTTGGCGGTGCCCTCGTAGTGGGCGCGCGGGTTCGCCTCGTTGCCGTACTGGTAGGGCATGTAGTAGGAGGCGTCGGCCTCGGCCATCTCCAGCGCCAGCTCGACGGCGCCGTTCGATCCCTTGGCGCCCTCCGAGTAGACGATCTCGGCGCCGTACATGTGCAGCAGCTGGGTGCGCTCCTCGGTGACGTTGTCGGGCATCACGACCTTGAGCGGATAGCCCTTGCGGCGGCAGATCATCGCCAGCGAGATGCCGGTGTTGCCCGAGGTCGGCTCGAGGATGCGTGTGGCCCGGCTCGATCGCGCCGTGCTCCTCGGCGTCCTCGATCATGTACTTGGCGACCCGGTCCTTGACCGAGCCGGTCGGGTTGCGGCCCTCGAGCTTCGCCCAGAGGCGGACCTCGGGCTTCGGCGTCAGGCGGGGCAGCTCGACCAGCGGCGTGTTGCCGATCGCCTCGAGGACGTTCTCGAAGTGCCCGCCGCAGGGACGATTGAGGAGCGGCTCGGTGCTCATCCGCGCAAGAGCATACTTCAGAAAGTGAAGTATCAGGTGCGGCACAGTCTCCGTGTTGAACGGCGCTTAGGAGATAGGGTCCGGCCTGTACCCGAGCCCCACAGGGGAGGAGAGCAAACTATGAGATCCCGACTTAGCGCTCTGATCGCAGTGGTCGCCTTCGCCGCCGTCACGGTGGCAGCGGGCTGCGGCAGCAGCAACGACGACAACAGCACGCACCGGCACGACGCGTCCGGGGGCGAGCTGACCGCCACGCCGGGCATCAACGTCGCCAAGGACGACGCAGATCGCCGGCGCGGCGGCATGCGCCGTCATCGCAGAGCGGCGAGCTCTCGATCGCCTCGGACGCGACCTATCCGCCGATGGAGTTCTTCGGCCGAGCGACAACACGACCGTGATCGGCGCGGACGCCGACATCTCGAAGGCGCTCGGCCAGATCATGGGGCTGACGGCGAAGGTGGAGAACACCCCGTTCGACAGCATCCTGCCGGGCCTGACCGCCGGCAAGTACGACCTGGGCATCTCGTCGTTCACCGACACCCTGGATCGCCAGAAGACGAACGACTTCGTCACCTACGCCCAGGCCGGCACGTCGTTCTACGCCGCGGCCGACGCGCCAGCTCAACCCGACGACCCTGGCCGACCTCTGCGACCACTCGGTCGCGGTCGAGAAGGGCACCACCCAGCAGGAGGACGCCCAGGCCCAGGCCAAGAAGTGCAAGGTCGACGTCCAGGTCTATCCGGACCAGAACGGCGCCAACCTGGCGATCTCGAGCGGTCGGGCCGAGCTCGGCATGGCCGACTCGCCGGTGGCGGCGTACATCGTCGAGCAGTCGGATGGCAAGTTCAAGCTCGGCGACGCCTACGGCGTCGCGCCCTACGGGATCGCGATGAAGAAGGGCAGCGCGCTTGCGCAGCCCATGCTCGACGCGGTCAAGGCCCTGTACGACGACGGCACGATGCAGAAGATCTTCGACTACTGGCAGCTGCCGGACGCGGCGATCGACAACCCGCAGATCAACGGAGCAACCAGCTAGGAGGAGAAGTCCCGCCAGTGACTCCGTCATCTGGCACCGAAGTCAGCGACGCAGCCGGGACCGTCTGAGGAGATTCAGGCGGTCCCGGTTCGTCATCCGGGCCGCTGGATCGCGGCGGCGATCGTCGCGCTGATCGCGGCCTCATTGATCCGGTCCGCGATCGACGAACCCAAACTTCGAATGGGACATCGTCGGCCAGTATCTGTTCGACCAGCGGATCCTCGACGGCGTCGTCAAGACGATCGAGCTGACCGTGCTCGCGATGGTGATCGGGATCGTCCTCGGGGTGCTGCTCGCGGTGATGCGGCTCTCGCCGAACTTCCTGATCCGCGGCTCGAGCTGGTTCTACATCTGGATCTTTCGCGGAACACCGCTGCTCGTCCAGATCCTGCTTCTGGAACTTCATCGCCGCGCTCTACCCGACGATCGACCTCGGCATCCCGTTCGGGCCCTCCTTCATCCACCTCAACGCGAACGACTTCATCACCCCGTTCGTCGCCGGCATGCTCGCGCTCGGTCTCAACGAGGGCGCCTACATGGCCGAGATCGTCCGCGCCGGGATCATCTCGGTCGACGAGGGCCAGACGGAGGCGGCCAAGGCGCTGGGGATGACCCAGGGCCAGACGATGCGCCGCATCGTCCTGCCGCAGGCGATGCGGGTGATCATCCCGCCGACCGGCAACGAGACGATCTCGATGCTGAAGAACACCTCGCTGGTCAGCGTGATCGCGGTGGCCGGAGCTGCTCTACTCGGCGCAGTTGATCTACGCGCAGAACTTCCAGCAGATCCCGCTGCTGATCGTGGTCGTGCATCTGGTACCTGGCGATGACCACCGTGCTCTCGATCGGCCAGTACTTCCTCGAGCGCCACTACGGACGCGGGCGCACCCGGGACGAGCCGACGACGCTGTTCGAGCAGATCCGCTCCGGCTGGGTGGGCCGCCGCGCCGACCCCGACGAGCTGCTCCAGCGAGGCGCCGCCGAGTCCGGAGGGGCGCGCTGATGACCGAGCCGGTCGTCAAGGCGGAGGGCGTGCGCAAGTCCTTCGGGCGCCTCGAGGTGCTGAAGGGGATCTCGCTGGAGGTCGACCAGGGCCAGGTGTTCGTCCTGCTCGGACCCTCGGGATCGGGGAAGTCCACCTTCCTGCGCTGCATCAACCACCTGGAGAAGATCAACGCCGGCCGGATCTGGGTCGACGGCGAGCTGATCGGCTATCGCGAGGTCGGCGACAAGCTCCACGAGCTGCGGGACTCGGAGATCGTCGCCGCTCGGGCCAAGATCGGGATGGTCTTCCAGCACTTCAACCTCTTCCCGCACATGACCGCGATCGAGAACGTGGTGCTCGCGCAGCGGATCGTCCTCGGCCGCAGCGCCGACGAGGCCCGCCGGCGAGGCAACCGAGCTGCTCGACCGGGTCGGGCTCGCCGACAAGGTCGACGAGTACCCGTCCCGGCTCTCCGGCGGCCAGCAGCAGCGGGTCGCGATCGCGCGCGCGCTGGCGATGGACCCGAAGCTGATGCTCTTCGACGAGGTCACCAGCGCCCTCGACCCCGAGCTCGTCAAGGACGTGCTCGACGTGATGCGGGAGCTGGCGCAGCGAGGGGATGACGATGCTCGTCGTCACCCACGAGATGGGCTTCGCGCGCGAGGTCGCCGAACAGGTGATCTTCATGGATCAGGGCGTGATCGTCGAGCAGGGCCCGCCGAAGCAGGTCATCGACAAGCCGAAGCAGGAGCGCACCAAACGGTTCCTCGGCCAGGTCCTCGAGCACTGAAAGCCCGCAGCCGCCAATTCGTCACGGTCCATCCCGCGGACCTGCTTGCAGCCGCGGCAATCCTCTTGAGCGGGGGGGCGCTCCTGCACTGGCTCTCGCGCCTCACCTTCTGGCGGGACGAATGGGAGCTCGTCCTTCACCGCAGGTCATGGAGCCCGGGGGCATTCCTCGACCCGTGGATCGAGCAGCTCGTTGCGATCCCGGTCGCCATCTACAAGCTTCTGCTGACGACCTTCGGGATGGATTCGCCGGCTCCCTTTCAGGTCGTGGCCGTCGTCCTGTTCTTGCTGAGCGTCGGATTGCTCTTCGTCTACGTGCGACGACGGGTCGGGCAGTGGCTCGCGCTCGCGGCAATCCTTCCGATCCTGTTCCTCGGCGAGGCGTGGGACGACCTCCTGTTCCCGTTTCAGATGTCTCTCTTCGGCTCGATCGCATGCGGCCTTGGCGCCCTGCTCGCCCTCGACCGCCGCGACCGAGTCGGGGACATCGCCGCAGCGGCGCTACTGATCGTCTCGCTCTTCTTCTCGGATGTCGGGATCGCGTTCGTCGCGGCGGTGGCGCTCGAGCTGGCCCTCTCCAAAGATCGACTCGAGCGCGCCTACGTGGTCGCCGCGCCCGTCCTTCTGTGGATGGTCTGGTACGCGGGATGGGGCCACACCGCGCAGACGCACGTCTCTCTCCGTAACTTCGCCAACCTGCCCAGCTACGTCCTGGACGGCGTCGCCACCAGCCTCGCCTCGTTGTGCGGCTTGAGCGCACCCCTGGGCGACTATCAGAGCTCGCCGCTCGACTGGGGGCGCCCGCTCCTTGTTCTGGCCGTTGTACTCGCCGCCTGGCGCCTGTACTTGCTCTCGAAGCCTTCGGACCGGCTGCTGACAGCGATCGCGCTGCTGCTCGGGTTTTGGTCCCTGACGGCGATCAACGCGTCCCCCGTCGCCCCCGCCACCGCCGGTCGTTACCAGTACATCGGCGCGATTCTGCTCATCGTCGTCGCGGTCGAGCTGGCAAGGGGGCTGTCGGTTCGGCGCTGGGTGGTGGGTGGCATCGTCGTCGCGGCCGGGTTCGCTGCGTTCAGCAACGGCTACCTGCTCCGCGACCGGGCCCACGCCCTCGAGCAGATCGCCGAGCAGGAGCGCGGCAGCCTTGGGGCCCTCGAACTCGACCGCACCCTGGTCGACTCAGGATTCCAGCTGACCGAACAGAACTCCGGCATCGACAACCTCGGGCTCCTGGACGCTGGCTCCTATCTGTCCGCCGTCGACGCCTACGGATCGCCCGCTTATTCGGCGATGGAGCTCCTCACCGCCCCCGAAGGAGCGCGGGTCGGGGCAGACAGAGCCTTCGCCGCCATTGTCCGACCGACCCTCGGGCCTGCCAAGCAGCACACGGGTTCGAACTGCTTGACCGCCCGGCTCGCCGACGGGCCGGCCGTGTTCCCGGTGCCGCGTATGGGTGTGACCTTGGACGGCGGCCCTGGAGACGTTCATGCCAGTCTTCGGCGCTACGCGTCCGGGTCGTTCCCCATCGAGCTCGGTTCCCTCGGGCACGCCCCTCAGCAGCTGCGGATCCCGCCCGACCGTTCTCCGCGGCCATGGCTACTTGAGCTCACAGGGACCGGCACGGTCAAGGCCTGCAGGGGGCGGAGCGCCTGACGGCAGCACTGAGCACCAGTCGCTGCGCTATCTGCGTGCTTCTCTCCGCCCTCGTCCTTGGCGGATGCGGCGGAGGCGGTCGCAACGGATCGGAGGCGCCCCGGTCCTTCTACGGCGTGATCTCGGCCGAGCCTCTGCCGAGCGGGGCTGAGCTCGACCGGATGGGACGCGGCAAGGTCGGGACGCTGCGAATCAACCTCGCCTGGGGCTCCGTGCAGAGCGGACCGGACGCGCCGTATGACTGGAGCCATTACGACCCGGTCATCGCCGGCGCAGCGAGGAACGGCATCCGGGAACTTGCAACCGTCTACAGCTCACCGGTGTGGGCCGAGCCGACCCCCGAGTACCCCCGCTCGGCCGCAGACTCCCGCAATTCGGGGATTTCATCCGCGCCGCGGTGGGCCGCTACGGATCGCACGGCTCCTTCTGGAAGCAGAACCCGCGGCTGCCCAAGCAACCGGTCACGGACTGGCAGGTCTGGAACGAGCCGAACTCGCCGCTCTTCTGGAAGCCGGCTCCCGACCCGCGCGGCTACCTGGCGCTGCTCCGCGGATTCGACTCGGCGGCCCGCGACGCCGACCCATCGGCGCGAATCGTGCTCGGTGGCCTCTTCCCCACCCCGCACGGAGGAATCGAGATGACGGACTTCGTCTCCGCGCTCTATCGCGGCGGGGGCAAGGATCTCTTCGGCTCGGTGGCCCTGCACCCGTACGCGGCGACGCCCCAGGACGCGCTGGCGTGGGTCGAGCAGATGCGCGCGGCCCTCGACCGCCTCGGCGACCCCACTGCCCGCCTCTGGATCACCGAGGTCGGCTGGGCGTCGGGCGGGCGGCCCTCCGGTCTGACGGTTGGCCCCGAGCGCCAGGCCGACTACCTGACCAGGACTTTCGAGCTGGCGGCACAGGAGCGGGACCGGCTCGGGCTCGACGGAGTGATCTGGTACTCGCTCAACGACACGCCGGGCCCGCTCTGGCCCGGGCACTGCGGGCTGTTCGAGCTCAACGGCTCGGCCAAGCCCGCTTGGGGGGCATTCACGGCGCTGACGGGCGGCTCATGAGCGCGTCCGCTGACGGGTTGCGAGCCGGACTCGACATCGGGCCGACTGCAACGCTGGCAGTGGGAGGCGGAACGGCCTTCCCGCTCGTCGGCTGGTGTCACCATCCCGCCGGGCGGACGCTGTCGCTCGAGGTCGCCGTGGCGGGGGCTCGCCGCACGCTGGCGCACCACTCGCTGCCGCGTCGCGAGGTCTGGGAGCGTGAGCGCGACAATGGTGCGCACGCGTACCGGAGCGGCTTCGTCGGGGTGGCGATCGTCCCGGGATCGTCCCCGCCCGGCCGGCACGAGATCTCGTTGCGCGCGCACATCGCCGGCCTCGGCATGCGAGAGGTCGTCGTCGGCTCAATCGACCTGACGGCGTCGCTGCCCGTCCCGAGCTCGCCGGCTCCCGGGTTCCCCTCGGGTGCCACAGGCCCTCGGGTGGCCGTCTGCATGGCCAGCTTCGACCCGCCGCCCGAGCTGCTCCGACATCAGCTCGACTCGCTCCGGGAGCAGACGCACCGCAACTGGGTCTGCGTGATCAGCGACGACGGGTCGCAGCCGGAGCTCGCGCAGCGGCTCGAGGAGGAGGTCGCGGGGGATGAGCGGTTCGCGCTCGTCCGGGAGCGAGCGGGTCGGGTTCTATCGGAACTTCGAGCGTGCCCTCAGCCTGGCGCCGGACTGCGATCTGGTCGCGCTCTGCGATCAGGACGATCGCTGGCGCCCCGACAAGCTCGAGCGACTGATCGCCGCGATCGGGCAGGCCGAGCTCGTCTATAGCGACGCCCGCGTGATCCGGCCCGACAGGAGCGTGATCGAGCCCTCGTACTGGTCGGTCCGGCAGAACAACCACACGAATCTCGCCTCCCTCGCGGTCGCCAACTCGATCACCGGCGCAGCGATGCTCTTCCGCCGAGAGCTGCTCGACGATGCCCTGCCGTTCCCGCCCGCGCATCACGGTCCCTTCCACGACCACTGGCTGGGACTGGTTGCGCTCTGCCGAGGCGAAATCGCCTACGTCGACCGGCCGCTCTACGACTATGTGCAACACGAGGGCGCCGTGATCGGCCACGCGCAGGCCAATCGTCCTCCCCGCTCGATCGCTGAGCATGTGCGGGAGCGCCTCGTGGGCCTGGGCAAACGGGGATCCGCGATCTACTACTACGACTGGCTCCAGCTGCTCGTCTTCTGTCAGGTCCTCTCGCTCCGCTGCTGGACGCGGATGGACGGGCCGAAACGCCTGGCCCTTCGGCGGCTGCTGGCCGCGGACAACCGGCTCGCCGGGCTCACGTGGCTGCTCGGGCGCCGCGGCCGCCGGCTGTTCGGGCACAGCGAGACCCTCGACCGAGAGCTCTTCTTCGGCTATGGGATCCTCGCGGGGCGAGCGCCGGAGCTGCTCGCGGCCGGTCGGCGGCGACCAGGGCCGCTCGCCCCGGATGCCGAGGTTCCTCCCCTCCGGAGCCGCCCGGCCTCAGAGCTCCTCGGCCACCCTCGGCGCCTCGCGATTGAAGTACCAGACGGCGAGCAGGCAGAGAGCAACCGAAATCAGGACGGGCGGGATCATATGGGGCCAGCCGCCGACAGTCTCAACCGCCCCCGGCGCGCTTGGGTCGATGATCGCCTTGCGAGCCTGAGCGAAGATCGGCGTCAGCGGGTTGACAGCGAGCAAGGCGCGGTACTGCTCCGGCACGATCTGGAACGGGTAGAGGACGGGTGAGCCGAAATAAAGGGCCGTGACAGCAACCCCCCAGATGATCGCGACGTCCCTGAAACGCACATAGAGGCATGAAAGGAGCGTCGAGGTTGCCGCAGTGAGCACGAGCAAGGCGCCGACGATGAGCGGGAGCTCGAACCAGGTCCACGTCGGCGTGACGCCGTAGGCGAGAAGGAAGACGAACACCGCGACCAGGTTCACGCCGAGGTTGAAGATCCCGGTGACGACGGTCGCCATGGGAATCACCAGGCGCGGGAATTGTGCTTCCGCACGATTCCCTCCTGGGCAACCACCGACGGAACCGCCTGGGTCGTCGCCTCCTGGAGGAATCCGTACAGCACGATGTTGAGGAGCAGCAGCACCGGATAGTTGTCCACCCGCGAGCCAATCCGGAAGATCTTCGTGAAGACGAAGAGCAGGACAGCGAACATGAGCAGAGGCCGCAACAGCGACCATACGTATCCCAGGACGGTGCCGAAATACGTCCGCTTGAACTCGGTGACCGAGATGAGATACAGCAGGTCGAGCGAGCGCCTCCAGCCGCCGCCGAGCGCCGAGGGGCCCCGAATCTCGCGAAGAGCCTGCGCCTCACTCGGCGTCAGGTGCGGACCGATCTGGTGGCGACGACTCAATGCTGACGGCTCCCGTCACGAAGACCCCCGCCCCGGTCGTGCCCGACGACGTCGAACTCAACGAGCTTCACCACCTGCTGTGCGTATTCGCTGGGGGCTCGAGGCAGGACCACCCAAATAACAACCCGTAGTGCCCCGGGGCGAGCGGGTTCTCGACCTCGACGTCGAGCACAGCATGATGGTCGACTGGAACCGTCACCGGGCCGCCCGAGGTCGAGTGGCGCACGGAAAACAAGGTCGTTCCTTCGTTGTTGGTGACGTCGAAACGGATTCTGGCGTCGCGCAGCTCGGCGCGAGCCTCCAGGGCCGCCTTGAGCCTGATGCGCTGCCCTGCCTGAAGGGTCTCTACCGGCTGGCCGCGAGCATCCTCGAGGTCAACCCGCACCACGCGGACAAGCAGATCCGGGACACAGCTCAACCTCCCCATCGTCGAACTCGGTCGTCTCGCGATCGAGGTTGGTGTCGATGTACGTCCGTGCCGCCGCCTCGGGATCCCCGAGATAGAGAACGCTGCCCTCCTCCAGGACCATCGCAGTAGCGGTGGACGGCCGCCATGTCGTGGGTCACCAACACCACCGTGCGGCCGCCGGAGCGCATCTCGAGGAAGACATCCGCGCACTTCTGCTGGAAGTACGCATCGCCGACCGCCAGCACCTCGTCAACGATCAGGACGTCCGGCGTCGGTAAACCTGGGTCAGCATGGCGAAGGCGAGGCGGACATACATGCCGGAGGAGTAGGTCTTGACCGGGAGGTCGATGTATCCCCGATCCCCGCGAACCGAGGATCTCGTCGAGGCGCCCGCGTGTCTCGCGCCGCGTTAGCCCGAGCATCACGCCGTTGAGCACGACGTTCTCGCGGGCGGCCACTCGGGTTGAAGCCCACGCCGAGCTCGAGGAACGGCGCGACCGGCCGGCGATCGGACCGTGCCGGAGTCCGCCGGTAGAGCTCGCCAGGATCTTCAGCAGCGTGCTCTTGCCGGAGCCGTTGCGTCCGACGATGCCGAAGAACTCGCCCCGCTTGACGTCGAAGGAGACGTCCCGCAGGGCGCGCGCAGATCGTCATAGGCGACCGCCCGGAGGGGGTGCACGGCGCGCTCCTTGAAGGAATCGACGCGATGCGTCGGGATCCGGAACGTCTTCCGGACCTCTCGCACCTCGATTGCGACCGGCCGGTCGCCGGCCGGCCGGTGTGGGTCTTCCCGAACCGATCCCTTTCTGCGCTCGTCATGGTCATCTCGACCTGGCCCCGAGGTGCGACAGGCTAGCCTTCGCCGACCCCTCGGGCCACTCCGGTCGTGCGGGCCGCTTACATTTCGCGCCATGAGTGCGTCAGCAATCAGGACATTCGGGCGCGGGGAGGACGGCGCCTGATGTGGGTGACAAGCGCGTTTCGGTCGTGCTGATGACCTACGCCGAGCGGGACTCGATCCGCGCGGTGATCGAGGGCTTCCTCGCGACCGGCGTCGTCGACGAGGTGCTCGTCGTCAACAACAACGCCGAGGACGGGACGATCGAGGAGGTCGACGCAGACCCTGCCCGGATGGTGTTCGAGTCCCAGCAGGGCTACGGCCACGCCTGCCGTCGCGGCCTGAGCGAGGCGACGGGCGACCTCATCGTGCTCGCCGAGCCCGACGGGACCTTCCTGCCGACGGACATCCACAAGCTGCTCGTCTTCAGCGCGACTGCGACGCCGTCTTCGGCACCCGGACGACCCGCGAGCTGATCTGGCACGGCGCCAACATGGACTGGTTCCTGCGCTGGGGTAACTGGGCGGTGGCCAAGCTCATCGAGGTGCTCTTCAACACGAGCCACCTCAGCGACGTCGGCTGCACCTACCGCCTCTTCACGCGCGAGCTGGCCGACTCGTCGCCGAGCGGATGAAGGATCGGCGGCAACCACGCCGGGCCGGAGATGATGCTCTTCGCGATCACCTCGGGCGCCCGGTTCGTCGAGATCCCGGTCAACTACCTGCCGCGCGTCGGCACCTCGTCGGCCACCGGCAGCCCGGACGCGCGATCGACATCGGCCTGCGGATGATCGGGATGATCCTCCGTTCCGGCGAGCGCCACGGCGGATGCAGCGGCCGGAGCGGCTCGGGGTCGACCCACGCCGTAGCGGAGCCGAAAAGGTGACGAACGAGACCTTCGACCGATCGCCGGCGAGTACGACGAGTCGCTGCCGCCGCACGTGGTCCGAGCACTACCTGGACAAGCGCGTGGCCTTCATCGTCGCCACTGTCCCCGGGCGCCAGCCCTCGACGTCGGCTGCGGCACCGGCGTGCTGGCCGGCCGGCTGGCCGGGCCGGATACGAGGTGACTGGACTCGACCCTCGCAGGGTATCTCGACGTGATGGCCTGGCGAGCCCCGGCGGTCAAGGCTGTGCGCGGCTGGGCACCGCTCGCCGTTCGAGGACGACCTTCGATGTGTCGCCACGGTCGCGGCGCTGCACCACATCGCCGACCCCGACGCGGTGCGCACCCGCTCGTCGAGATGGTCCGGGTCACCCGGCCCGGCGGGCGGATCGTGATCTGGGACCACAACCCCCGCAACCCGTACTGGAGCCTGATCATGGCCCGCGTCCCGCAGGACGACGGCTCCGAGCGCCTCGTTCCCGAGCAGGAGATCATCGGGGCGCTCGGGACGCGGGCGCCGAGATCTGAGCTCCCGCCAGCTGGGCCTGGTCCCCGACGTGACCGCCCGCGATTGCTGGGCGCCGCTGCGGGAGCGAGCGGCTGGTCGAGCGCACACCCGGCCTGCGTCGCCTCTGCGCCCACAACGTGGTGCTCGCCCGAGCCTGAGTACCGTCCAGCGATGCAAGGGACGCCTCCACCCGGGAAGACCCCCCGGTACGGACGCTCGGCGGTCAAGCTGAGTGCGGCCCTCGGTCTGACGGGAGGGCTCACCTACGTCTTCTTCGGGCTTGCCTCGCACAGTCTCAGCGCGAACGACTACGGCGACATCGTGATTCTCTGGACGGCGGTTTTTCTGGTCGCCGCGACGCTGTTTCGTCCGATCGAGCACCTGCTCGCGCGCACGCTCGCCGAGCGCCTCGGGGCCGGCGACCGGACGCCGGCGCCTTCCGTGCCGCCGCGATTATCCAGTTCGGGCTCTGCGCCGTCGCGGCCCTCGTCCTCCTCGCGGCGAGGGAGCCGATCCAGGACGATCTCTTCGGAGACGAGCCCGCCCTGTTCTGGGCGATGCTCGGGGCGCTGGCCGGCTACTCCTTCGCCTACTTCGCGCGCGGCCTGCTCGCGGGACGGGGCCAGTTCCCGCTCTATGCCGCGCTGCTGCTCATCGAGGTGCCCCTCCGTCTCGCTCCAGTGGTGCTGGTGACGGCGGAATTCCTCTCCGGCACCCTTCCAGTCGCTATCGGCATCGCCCTGGCGCCGCTTGCCGGGGTCGTCGTGGTCCCCTCGGCCTCCGCCGCACCCGAGCGATCGGGCCGCAGGAGTCCGGCGAGGCTGTCGCTCCCGAGCTGACCCTCGGGAGCGGCGGAGCCTTCACGGTGGCCGTGCTGGTGATGATGCTGAGCGAGCAGGTCCTGCTCAATTCTGGTGCGCTCTTCGTCCGAGCGGCGTGAGGGAGCGGCGGCGGCAGGGTTCATCTTCAACGTGCTGATGGTGGCCAGGGCGCCGCTGGTGCTCTTCCAGGCGGTCGCGGCGAGTCTCCTCCCCCATCTCGCCCGCCTTCGGGCGCGCGGCGACGAGGCGAGCGCCGAGGCGTTCCGGACCTCCATGAGCACCACTGTGATGGCCGTGGCGGCATTCGCGGCGGCGACGCTCGTCGGAGTGCTGGCGGTGGGGCCGCAGGTGATGCAACTCGCCTTCGGCGACGACTTCGGTTACGACCGGCTAGATCTCGCGATCGTGGCCGTCGGGATGGGCCTGTACCTGACGGCGGTCTCCCTGAACCAGGCGTTGATCGCCCAGGGCAGGGCTTCCCGCGCGCCGCTGCCCTGGCTGGGTAGCGCGCTGCTGTTCGCGGCGCTGAACGTCTGGCAGCCGCTCAGCCCGTTCCGGACCGTCGAGCTGGCGTTCACCCTCTCTGCGGGGATTCTCGCGGCGAGCCTCTATGTCGTCTACGCCGCTGCCCAGCGCCCGTCGGAGGAAGCCCTGCTGCCGAGCTCGAGCGCCGAGGTCGAGGCCAAGCTCGCCACCCTCGACGAGGTCGGCTGAGGGCTCACTCCGTCAGGGCCCTCGCCGGCGCTCCCACCATGGTCGCACCGGCGGGCACGTCGCCGACGACCACGGCGTTCGCGCCGATCGTCGCGCCCTCCCCGACTCGCACCGGCCCGATCACCTTCGCGCCGGTTCCGATCTGCGCCCCGCGCTCGATGGCCGGGCCCTGCACCACGCCCGCCCGCAGGCCGATCGTCACCCAAGGCGCAATCGTCACCCCCGAGCCGATCTCGACGATCCCGTCGAGCACCACCTGCCCATGGATCAGATACACGCCCGGCTCGACGATGACCGGGTCGCCGATCGACACTCCGGCGAGGGCCATGGCCAGCCGGTGGGCCAGGCGCGGCAACAACGGCACCCCCCGCGCCTGAAGACTCGCCTTGGCCCGGTAGAGCAGTTGTGCCAGGAAGGCATCGCTGACGAGGCAGAGACGGACGACCTGCGTCACGGCATCGAGCCGGCCATGAAACTCGGCTCGCTGCCCCCGGTACTCGGCTGTGACGCGAGCATCGGCCAGCACTGCCTCGATGAACCCCGGGAATCTCTCCCGGATCCGGCTCATCAGCTCGTCTCGGTTTGCCCCACCATCCTCCACGACGGCACGAGCCTACCGCTGCCCGCTGTGTACATTGGCGCCGGTGAGCAAGGACTGGGCCGCGCGCCTGAACGATCCTCCGAACGGAGGGACTTCCCTGACGAACGTCAGAGAGCTGCTGTTCGGCTGCCTCGACACGATCCGCGCGGGCTCGGTCCTGGAGATCGGCGCGTACGAGGGCGACCTCACCATGGAGCTGATCGCCTGGGCGAAGGAAAGCGGGGCCGAGATCGCCACGGTCGACCCTGACCCGCCGGCCAAGCTGCTCGAGCGCAGCCGCCGGCATCCGGAGCTGCTCCTTCATCGCGCGACGAGCCACGAGGCGCTGGCCGGCCTCGGTGCCCTGCCGGACGCCGTGATCATCGACGGGGACCACAACTACTTCACTCTGAGCGATGAGCTCCGCCTGATCGCCGAGCTCGCCGGAGATCGGCCGCTGCCGCTGATCATGTTCCACGACGTCTGCTGGCCGCACGCCCGCCGGGACACCTACTACGACGCCGACCGCGTCCCAGAGGACCAGCGCCCCCCGATCGGCGAGGACGTCGGCGTCTCGCCGGGCGATCCCGGCACGGATCCGCTCGGCCTGCGCTTCCCCTGGGCCGCGCTGCGCGAGGGAGGACCCCGCAACGGCACCCTGACCGCGATCGAGGACTTCATGGAGCCCCGGGAGGGCCTCCGCTTGGCGATCGTGCCGGCGTTCTTCGGATTCGGCGCCCTCTGGCCGCAGGACGTCAAGGGTGCCGACGCTCTCGTGGAGCTGCTCATGCCCCTCGACCGCCATCCCGTACTCGACCGGCTTGAGAACAACCGCGTCGAGCAGCTGCTCCATGGTCACGCGATGCGGATGCGGGTCTTCGAGCTCGAGGACCGGGTCCGCGAACAGGAAGACCTGCTGCGGCAGATGCTCGATTCCCGCGCGTTCACAATCGCTGAGTTCGTCTCACGCGCCTACCAGCGCGGGGAGCCGACATTCTCGCGCGAAAGGCTGCGGCGGACTCTCGAGGGCTAGAGGCGACCGAACCCGGGCCGATTGGCGCGGTCGCCGCGTGCCTACCGCTTCGGAGATACCTGGTCGTTCATACCCTCAACAAGCTGCTTTCGGGTCAGCTCACCTCGAATTGCCTGTGCCCTGTACGAGAAGAGGTCTCCCTCGAATCGAAGTAGGAAGGTCCGCTTACCCGCCCCGTTGAACTCGGTCACGACTGGCAGCCCGCCCCAGCTGATCAGCCACGACCGATCGCCCTCGAAGTAGCGGACCGACCCACAGCAAATGGAGTTTGCGGCCTGTGGATCGGTCAAGCTTTGCAGCAACGTCGCCGTCGAGCCGGAGATGCGGTATCGAACGGCCCGGGGAGGACGACCGAGGAAAGTGCCGTTGTCGTGGACCGTGACGGTCCCATCGACCATGCGGACGTCGTGCTGTCCTCCCAGCGGCATGGACGCATACGGGTCGTTGGCAACGGTCAGCGATGCCGATGTGGGGACCCCGCCCAACTTCCACTCGATCTCGCCTGTCTTCCCGTTGATCCGATAAACACCGTCGGTATGCCGAAGGCTGACCAGGAAGTCGCCGTTCTTGAGGGGCTCGACCGCGTTCAGGTGGACGATGTCATAAGGCTCGCCTTGGCTGGCTGCCTTCCACCAGCGCCCCGTCTCGGCCAAGCCGACGTGGTCCGCAGTGGACCATTCCCAGAGGAGCTGGCCTTTGGGGCTGAGCTTCTGCACGACCCCATCTAAAACACGTGCATCGGCATTCCCGGTGTAGGCACTCGTGTCCACCCCTGAACGCACCCGGTAGGTGGTCAGCAGGTAGTTGCCGTCGGCGGTGGGCTGCAACTCGTGGTTGTCCGTGGAGGACCCAACGGTGCGCAGCGTCTTGTAGAGCTGGCCGTTGGGTCGGTGGAAGTCGAATCCCACAGTCGGATCGAAGCCGTAGGTGCCTCCCAGGTAGTGCGTCCAGGCAATCGTCCCGTCGGGGAGGACCGTGGCGTCCTGGGCCCCCACCTGGGGCGAGGACCACCAGATCGGCACGCCTCGGCGGTCGAAGATAAAAGCCCTGTTGGGAGTCGCGTCAGTCGGGAGAGGGCTGACGACATAGAGAGGCGCGCTTGGCTTCGCATAGCGGGAGAACGTGTAACCCGGGAACTCGGGCGGAAGACATCTGATCCAGTAGCGCTTCACCCTCCAGCCGCGGTGCTTCCCCCTAGGGTCCCGCTTGGCCACTTCAATGGCCTGGCCGACGGAGAGTGTGACCCTGCGTACTTTCGCGCGCCTGCTGAACCGTCCCTTGGCACCGATTCGCGACTCAGTGCGGCCCTTCGCCCGAACGCGAAACTTGAATGGCTTTTGGCAGGAGATCGTGTAGTCGTACTGACCTTCTCGAAACTTGGGGGTCAACCCGGGCGCGCGGAGATGAAGGTCAGCGCTCGCGTCGGAGCCGAGTGCGAGGAAGAGCAGGATGCCTAACGAAATCGCCAGGGACGGGCGTGCAGCGATCTCGCGAAACCTCTGCACGCGACGCCTGAACACAAGTCTGCCCGTAGCCGTGAGGTGCAGAGTGGCCACACCCTAAACGATGGGCAAACCCTGGTTAGCAACGCCATCCGAGTCCCTCGAACCGCCGGGTCTGCAACACCCGCCAGGCGCTGCGGGGGAGGGTGAACGAGCTTGAAGACCGGGTCTGTCGGCAGGCGCTCCTAGAGAGCCGACGGTCTCACGCGAGGCGGTTGGCGCGAGCTCGATCGCTAGACGGTTGACTCCGGATCCCTTGCGGGGTGGGCGTGAATTGGAATCGATCGTCTACGGCCGCGGGGGCTATTGCGGCGCGCGCAGGATGTCGACAAGGACGGGCCCGAGCCCCTCGAATGCTCGTGATCCCTCCAGGCGCCACCCCGGCAGGTCGACCACCAGGTCTCGAAACTCGGGCTGCCCTGTGGCGGTCTGGCAGATGGGCGACGCCTTCAACGTGATCGACGCTCCGTCGCCGGTCTCGCTCACCTCTCCCTGCGCACCGACGAGGAATATCCGGTGGCCGCGGGCGGACCTCATCGCCTCTCTCAAGATCGGTCGGCGGGGGGGACATGGGCGGAGCAGCGGCGGAGAGCCGGCCGGCTGGTTGAGGTCGAAGAGGGGAAGATCGCCTCGAAGGGCAGCGCCGATCGGCGTGGCCGGTACGGGAGAGAACTGCGTTGAGGCCGTATCCACAACCGCATCGCCCCGCGTGCCGTGCTCATTTATGAACAGCGCCGCTCCGCGGAAGTCGATCGTCGAATAGGTGTGGTCAAGGCTCTTCGCTGTGCCGATGGCGAACACGCCGAGCAGCGCAGCCAGGCAGGCAGAGGCGATCGCCGGGCCAGCCGTGACGGCCATTCCGGCGATCATGACGGCGAACCCTCCGCTCGCAGTGTTGAGGTTTCGGGCGCCGAGGAGATCGGTGCCTCCCGCGAGAAGCAGGGCAGCCTCCGCGATCGGGGTCGCGAGCGCGATCGCCGCCGCCAAGACCAGGACCTGCACCCGATCGGAGGGGCGCCTGCCCCCGCCGTCCTCCCGCAAGTCTGAGATGAGCCGGAAGCCCGCGGCGGCGGCGAGCATCGCGACGGCAGCGATGCCGACCACAAGCGGGATCTGTCCAGGGACCCGGTCCGTCGAATTGTACGGGTAGCCGAAGGCCCAGTTGCCGATCGCCTGAAGCTTGACCGCGACCCCATCCCCCTGGAGAGCAGAAAGGATGTCCACCGTGGGCGATCGCGAGTCATCGATGACGCCCGGGACCCAGGGCACGTAGGCGAGGGCCGCTGCCGCGGTCGCCACGAGGGCGGCAACACGCACCCCCGGCCGCGCCCATAGCAGCCAAACCAACTGCGCCCCCAGGACGAACGCCGCCGTGTAGTGCGCGTACATCGCGAGCGCGACCAGCGTTGCGTATGCCGCCCACCAGCCGGCGTTGCCCCGCTCGGCGGCGATCAGCATCACGAGGGTGCTCGCGAGCAGGAGGGCGATTACGACCGTGTACGCCCGGCCATCGGTCGAGTAGAAGACCATGAAGGGGTTCAGCGCCATCACCGCGGCGGCCACCAGGCCGGCCGAGAGCCCGAACATCCGGCGGGCAAGCAGAAAGGCGAGCGGGATCGAGGCGAGGCCCGCGATCAGAGCGGGGAGCCTGACCAGGTCGGCGGCCGACCCAAGCTGTGAGAGAGCCACGCCAGCACGAAATAGAGCGGCGGCGAGATCTCGGCGTCGCTCTTCACCAGGCTGAGGACTTCGCCGAGGCTGTGCCCGTGCGCGATGTACAGGGTCGAGAGCTCGTCGGCGAGAAGGGTGCTGTTGAAGTGGATCAGGCGGACGACCACCCCGAAGACGACCGCGGCGGCGGCAACTCCGGCCAGCAACCGGCGATCGCCGAATCGGCTCAGAATGCGATGGGCACGTACTCGGTGGGGAAGCCGGACGGCCCGAAGAACCAGCTTTCCACGGCGTAACGCGGATTCGGCATCGACGGATCCGACCCCGTCTGGTGGAGGAAGAGGTGGTCGAAGAGCAGAGCGTCTCCCGGGTCGAAGATGGGCCGGACGATGCCGGCGTCACCGGCCAGTCGCTCGGCCATGTCCTGGGCGACCTGATATGTCCAGGAAGGTCCCCTCGGTGCCTGCCGGCGCATAGTCCTCGAGGCGCCGGGGAACGATGTCCATGCTCGGAGCCACGTCGCCGCAGCGGGAGAGTGTGAGCCAGACGTTGAGCGAGCGGACGTCACCGAGGAAGCGGCCGTCCTGGTGCCAGGCGCCGCGCACCTCCGGCATCGCCTTGCGCAGTGTGCACTTCTGAGCCGAGATCGCAGGACGCTCGCCCAGGTAATCCGAGATCAGCGCCCCCAACCCCGCGGCCTGGAACTCGTCGACCATCTCGAAGAAGAGCCGGGGGGAATCCGCTGCGAGAACGCCGCCGCCCTCCTGGACCCACTCGCGAACCTCGATGTCGTGCGGGGACTCGGGTACCATCTCGTCGTAGTAGCCGTCGTCGTCGGACTCGCCGGCCAAGGTGTCGCGGAGCTCGAACGCGCGGTCGATGCCCGAGGCCATCCGCTCGGCCGCTTCCGGGGCGATCAGGCCGCGGACGAGGAGGCAGCCGTACTCGGAGCATGCTCGCGCGCAGCAGTCCCGGAGTCAGCTGGTCCGGGGTCAGTTCCGGTACGCGCGACTGGGACCCCGGGTCGGGCAGCTCGCTGTCCGGCTCGGCATAGGTGACCCCGGGGGCGGCTTCGGCAACCAAACGGAGACCCCCCAGCTGTCTGAGGCGCCTGATCTCGCGCTCGACCGCGAGCGTCCGCTCCGCTCCGATTGAGATCGCTGAGCAGCTCGACGGCTGCGTCGAGCTCCCCGCGATCGGCGAGATCGCGCGCCTCGATCGTCTCGGGACGGTCATCCGCCACGGCGACGCCGTCTCTGCTTCCCTTACGTCCGAATAGCATCTTCGCCCTCAGCTCCGTTTCCTGGCTCACGCAAGCTACCAATCGTGCCATCCAACCCCCGAGTCGCTGCCCGCGCGCAGCACCCTGCAGGTAGCCGGAAGATCACCGGGGAGCGAGTGAGCAGTCCTGAGGGCGGATTCAACCCCACCTGGCAGAGACACGTGGCCGCGTACGCGCTGGCGGAGCCCATGCTGCCGAAGGGGCGGCTGCTGGATCTGGGCTGCGGGGTCGGCCACAGCTATCACCTGCTCGCCGGCCGGGAAACCGTCGGCGTGGACATCGATCCGAGCGCTCTGCAGGGACAAGACCGCGAGACCCACGTCGCCGACATGCGCTCCCTTCTGTTCGCCGACCGCGAGTTCCAGTCGGTCCTGTCGGTCCAATCGCTGGAGCACGTGCCCGATCCCGGTAGGGTTGTGGCGGAGGCGGCACGGGTCGTCGCAGCCGCTGGCGTGGTCATTTTCGTCACACCGAACCGCATGACGCTCGGCCGACCCGACGAGATCATCGACCCATACCACCACGTCGAGTTCGACGCCCATGAGCTCAAGGCGCTCTGCGCGCGCAGCTTCGGCTCGGTGGAGGTCCTCGGCCTGTTCGGCTCGGAGCGCTACATGAAGCTGTTCGACGAGGAGCGGCGGAAGTTGGACCGGTTACTCGCCCGTGACCCG
Source organism: uncultured Solirubrobacterales bacterium (assembly GCA_963819715.1). GTDB lineage: Bacteria > Actinomycetota > Thermoleophilia > Solirubrobacterales > 70-9 > DASUPK01. The sequence continues at coordinate 650,709 of CAWFXE010000006.1, read as the reverse complement.
CTCCGGCTGCGCAGGTTGGTGCCCATGCGGGGGAAGCAGGCCCTGTACGACTGGATGCTGCGCCGCAATCGCGCCGACGCCGACCCGCGAGCGGAGGCAATCGTCCCCCAGGACTTCGAGCTGCGGTCGACTGGGATCGAGGACGCACTCGATCTCATGGCGGTATGCCGGTCGCCCAGTTGAACACGACCGTCGAGGCATGCGCCTGGTGCGAGGCCCCCCTCGAGGGAGCGCAGCGCCTGCCGCCGCGCCTGGCCCGCTGCCGGCGCTGCGGGGCCCTGACGACCTACCCGGTCCCGACCAGCGAGGAGCTCGACCGGGCCTATGGAGACTGGTACCGGCCGAACGGCGAGCGGCGGTTCTCCTTCCTCGGCGACGCGATCCTGGGGCGCAGCCGCGCCCTCCTCGCACGCCGCGTGGATGAGGTGTCTCCGCCGGGACCCGTCCTGGACGTCGGCGCCGGAGAGGGCTCCCTGATCGACGCGCTGAGCTCGCGCGGCCGCGAGGCGGTCGGCCTGGAGCGCGCGGGACACCGCTCCGACATGCGAGACGAGCCGATCGAGGACGTCGAGGGAGACGGCGCCTGGGCGGCGGTGATCCTCTGGCATTCGCTCGAGCACCTTCCCAAGCCCGCGTCGGCGGTGCGCACCGCGGCCCGCCTGCTCACGAGTGGCGGGGTGCTCTTCATCGCGGTGCCCAACACGGCGAGCCTGCAGTCGCTGGCGTTTGGGGCGCGCTGGCTGCACCTGGATCTTCCACGACACACGGTCCACCTCTCCACCGAGGCCCTCTTGAGCGAGCTGCGCGCCGTGGGCTTCCGGATCGAGCGCGTCTCACAGGCGCGCGGCGGGCAGATCGTGATCGGCTGGCTCGACGGGCTGGTCGGCACACTCCCGGGGAACCTGCGGCTCTATCAGGCCCTGCGCCGGCCATCGGCCCGCTCCGCGGCGATGCCGCGCGGCAAGCGGCTGGCCGCCCTGGCGGCGGGTGTGATTCTGCTTCCGGTGGCGGCGACCCTGTCGTTACTCGAGATCGCGCTGCGGCGCGGCGGGACGGTCTACGTTGAGGGGCGGCGTGAGCGACCCGGCGACTGAAACCGCGAAGGTCGTCGTGGTGATGCCGGCGCGCCAGGCGGCCCTGACCCTGCGCGAGACGTTCTCGGACATCCCGCTGGATGAGGTGTCCGAGATCATCGTGGTCGACGACTCCTCGACCGACGAGACGGTCAAGCTCGCGCGGGAGCTCCCCGTTCAACTCGTCTGGCACCCCCACCAGGTCGGCTACGGCGGCAACCAGAAGACCTGCTATCTGCAGGCGCTCCAACACGAGGCGGACGTCGTGGTCATGCTCCATCCCGACGGCCAGTACGAGCCCGGCCTGATCCCTGAGATGGTCAAGCCGATCGTCGAGGGGCGCGCCGACCTCGTGCTCGGCTCCCGCCTCCTCATTCCCGGCGCAGCCCTGGAAGCCGGAATGCCCCGCTGGAAGTACGCGGCGAACAGGTTTCTCACGGCGATCCAGAACCGGATCATGGGCACTCGCCTCTCCGAGGCGCATACCGGCTACCGGGCCTATTCCCGAGAGCTCCTGCTGACCGTGCCGTTCCTACGGAACTCACTCGACTTCAGCTTCGATCCGGAACTCCTCTACCAGGCGGCGGAGTTCGGGTTTCGGATCGAGGAGGTGCCGGCGCGCTGCCGCTACTTCGAGGAGGCGTCATCGGTGGGCTTCAAGACCGGAGTGGTCTATGGGCTGAAGACCGTGTGGGCCGGCGTGCGGCTGCTCCTGTATCGCTGGCACGTCGTTCCCTCGCGCAAATACCGGCGCTGACTCAGCGGGGGCGTAGCTCGACCACCTCAACCCCACTCGGGGCGATGGCCACTCGCTCGAGCCTGAAGCGTTGGGCGATCTTCTGGAGCGCGAGGGCCTCCAGGGGCGCGATCGGCACCGAGAAGCGGTCGGTCGAGGTAGTCGGAGTCCTGAGCAGCGTGTGCGAGGCGGGATCGATGAGGATGCGCCTACCCGATCGCAGGTCCGCGACGGCCGAATCCACCGCCCCGGTGTGCAGATCCGGAACCAGGCTGTCCTCCCAGGGATCGCTGAGCGGGATCTGGTTGATCCGGTGCGTCCGCATCAGGGCCTCCACTGAGAGGTCCGCAGAGGTGAGCACCACCGACTCGTGCTCTCCAGCCATGTAAGTGTGGAGCATGCGCGTGGCGTCCGCGACACCGGGCGAGATCTCCGGCCCGTGCGAGAGACCGTCGATCGCTCCTCTAAACGATCTTCCTCCGGGCGGCAGGTAGGCCAGGGCGGATTGGGAGAAGCGAAGTCCCACGTTCGACCATGCCAACGCGACGAGCAGGGCCGCTGCTGCGGTCACCGAGCCCACGGCGAGGCCCCGGCCAATGCGGGACAGGCGGCGGTCACGCAGCAGGATGGACAGCCACAGCACCACGACCATCACAGCCGGGAGCGATATGTAGGGAACGATGTGGTCCGCGGATCGATTGACCAGGTAGCTGAAGAGCGCGATTCCGTAGCCGGTGGTCCCGCTCAGGACCAGCAGGGCCACTCGGTTCGCCCTGGTCATCTCGGGCTCACGCCAGACCACCATCACGATGGCGAGAGCTGAGCCCGCGTAGGTCGCTCCGACTGCCAAGCCCGCTGACCAAGGGGAGAAGTCATAGGTCAGGTCCCCCACGCCGCCGGTCAGAAACTCTCGCAAAGTGGTCAGGTACTTGCCCCAGTCGGGCAGCTCGCCCGCGCCGGCGAGGGTGGCCACCGCGAAAGCGAGCTGAACGATCAAGACGGCGGCGAGCACCTGCAGCGCCAGTCGGATGACGATCCTCAGGCGCGAGCCGGATGCCGTGGCCACCCGGAAGGCGGCGAGACCGGCGATCGCCCCGAGCGAGTACAGCAGAGCCTCGAACGACCACAGCGACGCTACGCCGACTGTCGCCACCTGAACGCCTGCGAGAACAGTCCCGCCGCGACTCGCTCGAGCCTGGCCGGCGGCGGCCGCCAGGATCAGCATCGGCATTCCGAAACGAAACGCGCCGTGCTGGAGAAGCCCCCCGAGGGGATAGACGAGGTTGAAGACCAGGACGACCAGGGCCACCGTGAAAGCGACCCAAGCCAGGACGCGTCCCACGCCCGCCAGGCGGAGAGTCACATAGGCGAGGCAGAACATCCCGGCAGCCAGCACGCCCTCGGTCAGCGCCAGGTCCCCGTAGGTGATCGGGACGAGCTTGAACACTCCCGCGAGAAAGAGGATCGACCCGACCCCGTACTGCGAGAAGACATCGACGAGCATCGTCCTCCCGCCCAGGAGCGCATTGGCGGGGCCCAGGTAGAAGTCCTGGTGGAACTGGATTATCTGGGTCTTGAAACCTCCCAAATGCCCTCCCGGTGAGAAGACCGAGAGATTCGGGACGGCGAGCGCAATCAGCACGAGCGCCGCCACGTCCGCGCCCCAGCGCATCGCCCTGGGAACCCGCAAACCGGACCATCCTTGGACGCTGAGATAGCCGGCACCCACGGCGATCGCGAGACCCACCACAAGCGGCAGAAGTGAGATCGACCCAAGGTCAGCGAAACACGCGATCAGCGCGGCAAGCGAGATGAGGAGCGCCGGCCAGAGGAACGGCTCGAGGCGCAAGAGCAGTCGCGGGGGGGTCTCGCGCCTCAGCAGGCGGAGCACCGCGGCGGCCGCCAGAGCCGACCACAGCGCCGAGGCGATGAAGAGCATGCCCTCCCCCGGTGCGGAGAGCTGGCTTTCGGCGACCCGGACGGCCACGAGCAAGGCGCAGAGCGCGACCGCAAGCGACAACGCGAGGTCGGTGCCGGCCCCCTCGCCGTGGCGAGCAGCGACCCGATCGAGGAGGCGGGGCACGATGAGCGCGAAGAGCGGCAGCAGCACCGCAAAGGTCACCAGGAAGGCAACCGACTCCGCGTGCTGGTTCTGGTCCGGCAGCGGAGCCGGAAGGTCAACCGACGCTATCGCCCATTGGGCGATCGGCGAGAGAAGCGCGAAGCCGGCAATGGTGGCGGTCAGTGAGAGGATGAGCGCTGCGGCCGTGGGCACACCGGCACCCGGCACGCCCGCCGGCCGCTCTCCCGCGACGCTAACCGCGCCGCCGCCAGAAGGCGCCGAGCCAGTCGATGCGCTCGATGGGATCGTTGATTCCGTGCTCAAGCCGGTAGTCCTTAACCGCCGCCCGGCAGTTGTCGAAGTCGTAATCGTCGACGATCAGGAAGCCGCCCGGCTGGAGCCGAGGGTAGAGATTATGGAGTCCGTCAAGGGTGGACTCATACAGGTCGCCGTCGAGCCGGATCAACGCCCACTGCTCATCCGCGAGGCCGGGCAGCGTGTCCTTGAACCAGCCCTTTACGAACTTCACCCGATCGTCGAGAAACCCGTAGCGCTCGAAGTTCCCCTGAACCTCCTCGAGGGAAACGGCCAGCTCATCCGCCAGGTAGTTCACGTCCCCCGCGTCGAGTGGGTAGCGCTCGGGATCGGGGGGCGGCACGCCCTCGAACGAGTCCGCGACCCACACGCGCCGGTTACGCTCGCCGTACGCCGCGAGCACCCCCCGGAGCAAGAGGCTCGCGCCGCCTCGCCAGACGCCGGCCTCCACGAAGTCGCCCCTGACCCCCTCGGCCAGCACGGTCTCGGCGCATTCGCGAAGGTGCCGCATACGCTTCACCCCGATCATGGACTGTCCGTAGACCGGCCGGTCCCGGCCTTCGGCGCGCTCCTCCTCAGGGCTCCTCAGCGCGAGGCTTTCCCCCGTTCGCTCGAGCTCCTCTCGGATGGCCTGCTGGATCTCCTCCGGCAACGGCCGGGTGTCGATCGGGCTGTAGAGCGTGTGCGTCAGCGCCCCGATCAACACATCGAGGTACCGATCACGCAGCTCAGCGAGCACCTCGACTGGGCCGTCAGCATCGACGGGGGCGGTTCGCTCGTCTGCCACCGCAGCATCCTAGAGGCCGTGTGCCCCACCCGACCGCTATTTTCCGGCCCCGCATGTGTCCACCACAGAGGAATCGGGTCGGCAGGCCATGATCATGTTCGCGTCGGCGATCACCGACTTCGATCAGTACGAGCGCTGCGCGGCCCCGGGGCTCGACCGGGTCAAGGAGGACGACTCGGTCATCCTCGCGCACCGCAGTATCGGCTCGGTCTTCCGCAACTACAACTTCATACTCGGCGAAGCGCGCAAGCGCGACGATGTAGAGGCCCTCGTCCTGATCCACCAGGACGCAGAGTTGATCGATCCGGACTTCTGCCAGATCATCAGGGCCCAGCTTCGCGATCCGGACATCGCCTTGATCGGCTGCGCCGGCTCGGTCGGGGCGCGCAGCATCGCCTGGTGGGAGGGCGGAGTCAGCTGGGCCGCCTTCGACCATCGCTTCGAGGAGTTTCACGGTGGCGACCTCGAGGCGATGACGTTCGACCGCGACAGCATCCCGCCGAATGTCTCCCCGGGCGAAGTCGACTCGATCGACGGTTTCGTCATGGCCCTGTCCCCCTGGGCGATTCACGAGCTCGAATTCGACGAGACCATGGGCGATCTCCACGGATACGACTTCGACCTCTGCTGCCAGGTGCGGACCGCGGGGAAAAAGGTGGTGACCGCGGACTTCCGTGCAATCCATCACCACTCCCTCGAGGTGATCAGCGATCCGGGCGGATGGAAGGACAGCTACATCCGGATGATCGAGAAGTGGGAGGGCAAGCTGCCCAACGTGCACCTTCCAGAGGACCTCAGGATGCATTCGCTCCGGTCGGACGCCGATGCGGCGTTCAACCGCGCTCGCGTCAACATCTACACCCACAAGCTCGACGCACTCGATGAGCTGGTCCGGGACATGGAGTCCAGCACGAGCTGGCGGCTCACCCGGCCGCTTCGCGCGATCGGCCGCCTGCTGAGGCGGCCCCGCCGGCACAAGCAGACGATCTAGCGCAGGGTGAGAGCGATTCGCACATGGTGGCCGTCGGGGGCGCCGGGCTACGCGCTGGCTGCTCTCCTCGCCGCCGGGATCCTCTTGCGCCTGGTCGCCATAGCCAGCTGGTGGCCGACCACGAACACGCTCGACGACGGCTATCAGCTCTTTGCCGGAAATCCCTTCCACGACCCCCAGCACCCGGCAGGCTACGGCCTGCTCTTGGGGGCGCTCGGGCACCTGACGCGGGAAGTCGCACTGCCGATGCTGATTCAGCACGTGATCGGAATCGGCTCTGCGCTTCTCATGTTCGCCGCCACCAGGCGAGTGACCGGATCGCAATGGCCGGGACTGCTGCCGGCGGCATTCCTTCTGCTCAACCCCGATCTCATCTTCCTGGAGCACGCGATCATGGCGGAGAGCTGGGCGGTGCTGGCAACCGCGATCGGCTTCTACGCGGCCGCTCGGGCCTTCGACGAACTGGAGCCGTGGTGGCGATGGCCCGCGCTCACCGGTGCGGCCCTGGCGATCGCAACCACGATTCGGACCGCTGGGCTGCTCGTCATTCCCGTGGCGGTGATCGCTCTGCTGCTCTGCAGGCCTCAGCCGCTCCGAAGCTGGCGCATCTCGTGGCGGGCGCCGGCAGCGGCAGCCATCGCCGCCGCGGTGGTCCTGCTCGGCTACGCCACCGCCAACGCGATCTTCGGCGAGCGGTTCGCGATCGGTCCCTCCTCGGCCTGGTATCTGTACGGGCGGGCCGCGCAGTTCGCCGACTGCAGCCGATTCGACCCGCCGCCCGGCACCGAGGTGCTCTGCGAGCGGAGGCCCGCTGGAGAGCGTCCGGGCGTCTCGTACTACCTCTTCGACCCGACGGCGCCCGCCCCAAGTCACTTCGGGACGTTCGGGCACAACGACGGAGCGATCGGCGACTGGGCGCGGCGCGCAATCCGGGCCCAGCCGCTGGACTTCGCGTCGACGGCATGGGCGTACCTGCGTTGGTACTACGTCCCCGGCTCGCGACCCGCCGGGAAGGGGGTCGACCTGGACCCGGGGCTGAGCTTCACCTGGGACAACCCGTTCCTGGCGCCCTCGATCCAGGCCAGCCTGGAGCGCTACTACGACCACTTCACCCCCCATCCCCACAGTCCCGGGCGTCACTTCCTGCGCGCGTGGCAGCACGTGACGAGGTTCGGGGCGACGCTCCTGTCCCTGACCACACTGCTCGTGCTGATCGGCCTGGCGATCGGGACGCGCCGCTCTCGGGTCAGCGTTCTCCTCTTCGGCGTCGGCGGGCTCGCACTCCTTTTTTCTCCGGTCCTGACCGGCAACTACATCGGTCGCTACCTCGTCCCCCTGACCGGCCCGATGATGGCCGCCGCCGCGGTCACGATCACCGAGCTCTGGCGCAGGCGACCCAGGGAAGGCGCCTAGCAGGCCGCGAGCAGCCTCTCGACGGACTCCATCAGACGATCGTCGAGTGACCGGTCCCAGTCCGTGCTCCAGTCGACCGCCGCCCCCGCGACGCGGGCGCGGTGGTCCTCTACGCGCTCGACGGCCTGCTGAAGGCCGGCCACGATGCCGTCGGGACTCGGCTCGGCAGCCAGAAGGTTTCCGGAGATCGCCTCCATCGCCTCACGAGTCTTGGTCTCGAAGGTGTTGGTGACGGTGACCATCCCGGCCGACGCCATCTCGAGCGGAACCAGGCTCGGGTGCGGTGTGAACATGAGAGCCAGCCCCACGTCGAATCCCGTCAGGTACTCGGCGTAGTCGGTCTGGGCACGGCGCGTGACCATCTGCAGATTGGCCGAGGCCAGGCGGACGTCCTCGGTGTCTTCCACCGCACCGATGCCGTGGAAGGACCACCGAGGCCCGAACACCCCGCCGAGCACGGCCTGCGTCAGCGCAAGTGCGCCGAGCTCGAACATGTTGCGAGCCGCGTGCGCCTCCGGCCGCGCGTAGAACAGCAGCTTGCGCTGCCCCCGCGCCGCCATTTCCTCAGCCGATGGAGGCGAGACCCGGGTGATTGCGTTCTCGAAGGCCACCGAGTCCTGGCGCCCTCGGCTCTCGCCCGCCGCGAAGACTCCGTAGCGCCGTGCCGCGAAGAAGTCCCGGAGGAGCTCCGTCGAGAAGAGGGCGACGTGCGGGAGGTCGTACGTCGCCTTGGCGAGCGCCGCCAGCGACCCCATCACGAACGTGTAGGGCTCGTACTCCTGGATCAGATAGAGGAAGCGACTCCGCGCGAGCGACTGGAGGGTGCGTGCGGCGATGTGCGCGGTCCACCAGGTCGTGGCGATCAGCGAATCGTCCGGGATTGAGCTCGAGGGGGCCATCGTGCTCGCGCCCGAACGCCACCTCGACCCGCTCGAAGAGACCGTCGAGGCCCGCAAACGCCTCGACCCTCTCACGCCAGTCGCGCGGCAGCGGAGGCGACGGGTCGACCGTGACGATGCGGACCCGGTGTCCCCTCTCGGCCAGGCGCCGGGCCAGGTTGAACTTGGCGATGTAGCCGCCGAACAGGTGGGCCAGGTCGATCGTCGGAATCAGGATGTTGACCCGCACCGGGGCGTCGCTCCGTCACCGACAGCTGCAAGCGGCTCGATCTTCATCGCGAGGTGGCGCACGAACGGCTGGTCCACCGCGGCGGCGACGCTTCGAGGCGCACTCGGAGGCGGCAGGCTTGCGTCGTAGGTCGATGATGCCCGCGGGCGCGATCGGCCGGCCGAGAGTGCCCGCATCGCGTAGCGCCAGGCCACCGCCTGGATCATCAGCCGCTCGGCCCCCAGGGTGACGCTGCGCCTCCCGAGATTGCCGACCGGGCGCAGAGCGAGCCAGGCGAGAGAGAGGGGTGAGCGCTCGACTCGCAAGCAGGCGTCGCAGCGCGCGCCGGTCCCGCCGGCGCATGTCCTGCCCGCAGCGCATCAGCAGAACCTGCGCGACCAGCTGCAGCCGCATCAGATCGAAGAAGTAGCCGGTACGCGAAGCGACGATCTGCGGCACGCCACGCCGCCGTCGCAGGCGCCTGACGATCTCGCGGACCCCGGGCGCTGCCGGCGCGGACGCGGCTGCATGCCCCAGGGCGGCCGAGCCGTGCTGGACGTAGTCGTAGAGCGGGCGATCGACGAAGGCGATCCGCCCGGTGGCGAGCGCAACCAGGGCAAGCCAATGGTCGTGGTACTGCGTCCCCGGCGTATCGGGGAACGGCAACGCGAGGTCGAGCAGCTCGCGGCGAAAGAGCGAGGCGGCGCCCGTGACCGTGTTGGCAAGCAGCAGCGACGGAAGATTGTCGTGGTTGTTCCGGCGCTCGGCCCAGTAGGTGGGCGAGAGAACCCCACCCTCCTCGTCCATCACGCGCTGGTCGCTGTAGACGAGCTGTGCATCGCCGATCTCGCCGATCAGCACCTCGAGCTTCTCCGGATACCAGCGATCGTCCTGGTCGGCGAGGGCCACGTAGGAGACGTCGCGTGGGATCAGCTCCAGGGCCCGCTCGAAGTTCCCGTAGAAGCCGGCCCGGGTGGGCGCACGTCGAAGAACGAAGCGTTCGTCTCCGGAGACCACCTCCCGCATCCGCTCGAACCGCGACGCCGCCGAGCAGTCGTCGCTGATGACGCACACCCAGCGGTCCTCGGTCTGCGCGCGGATGGATTCGATCTGCTCCCGGAAGAGCTCGATGTCGGGCTCGAACGTCGCCATCGCGATTCCGATGCGCGCCTTCCGCGCCCGGGCCAGATCGGCTACGGCGCGGTCCTCCTCGGGTAGCGGAGCAACGGGGATGTCGCCGAGTCGCATCTGGGCCGACGACCCATCGGACAGCTCGACCGCAAGCACGACCTCCAAAGCGCCGGCCGCCGGCATCCGCACCGGCGCGATCCCCCAGAACGCGCTCCGAAAAGTTCGCCGAGCGGAATCCTCGCGTCGCCCGGAGCGGGAGTCCGGGCCGTCGAGATCGAGCCGATGGAGCGCCTGGTAGAGATCGTTGCGGGGCATTCCGTGGGTGATCCGCGTCGCGCTGTCTCCGGCAACGACCTCGATCCGCCGAACGTCGAGATGGCGATGGAAGCAGGAGCCGTACACGAAGACGGCCGTCTCGCAACCGGCCGGGAGGCCCGCCGACAACGCTGTCTCCAAGCGCACCTCGAGATTCGAGTCCAGGGTCGCCTTCAGTTGGACCGCCGACGGATCCTGACGCGGCGGCGGAAGCGCCTCGCGACGGTGCTGGCCAGCGGGCTGGCGCCGGTGAGGACCTCCGTTGGATATGGATGGGGCTGCGGTCGCGCTCGCAGCCCGTGCAGCCGGCCGCTGATCGCGCCCAGGTTGCGATCAATGAGAGGCTGGCCGACGGACCAGGCAAGCTCACGCAGTACGACCCCGGGGAGGCGTCGAGGGGTCAGCACCCCCCACTTGCGCAGGAGATAGGTGCGGCCGTAGCCCATCAGGTAGTCCTTGCGCCGGGAGCCGGACCCGAGCGTAGCCGAGTGCTCGTGAGTGCCGAGGGCTCGAGGCGCAAGCCGGCAGGAGCCGCCCTCGAGGCGAATCCGCAGGGCGAGGTCGACGTCTTCGCAGTACGCGAACAGACCCTCGTCGAAGCCCCCCACCTCCAGGAACGCCTCCCTCCAGATGGCCGCGGAGGCGCCGGACGGGCCGATCGGGTCGGGCACCGGGTCCGCCAGGATGCTCAGCGGCTCGCCGTTCAGGTAGTCGAACGGAAGCAGGGTCCGATCGAGTTCGATGCCCGCCGTCTCGATCAGATCGGGGGTCCCCGCCTCCCTCATCACCCCCGTGGCCATCACGATCCCGTTGCGCGGATCGAGGGCCTCGACAAGCCGATCGACGTAGCCCTCCTCGACCACGCAGTCGTCGTTGAGCAGGACGAGGGCCTCACCCTGCGCCTCTCGAGCGGCCAGGTTGACCGCACGCGAATAGCCGAGGTTGGCCGGGAGCTCGAGGAGCTGACCACCCGCGAATCCCGACACCAGTCGCTTCAACAGCGTCGACCCGGTGCCGTTGTCCACGACGATGGTCTCGACGTTCGTCGCCGACTTCGGCGAGCGAGTCGAGCAGGCGAGACACCCGATCCGGCGTCACCGTCGGAACGATCACCGTCGAGGATCGGGGCGGGTCATGGTCAGGCGTCCCCGCGACCGACGGCCCCTCGGTCTCCGGCAATGCCAGGCTCGATTTCCGTGTCGTCATCCGCTATCTCGGCCGGGACCCGGCGAAGTAAGGGCTGGTGATCAGCACACGCTTAAAGGCCGCGGCTGCGGCCGCACCGTCGCCGTACTCTGATTGCAGCCTAGCTTCAACGAAGAACAGCCGCCAATCATCAGTGTCCCGCGCCTGCGCCTGGCGCAGGTCGGCGAGCGCACGGGGGTAGTCCGCCTGACGTTGCCGGCGCAGCGCGAGCTGCAGGTACGGGGCAGCGGACCAGGGCTCGAACGTAACGGCGTCCCGGGCCCGCGCGATCGCCTCGTCCGTTCGGCCCGCATCGGCTGCCGCGAGACTGCGCCTCAGCTCGATGTCGCCGATGAGCACCAGGGCACTCGCAGCGATCGCCAGCCAGGCGAACGCGACGCTCGGCCACTCAAGCCACTCCGATCTGCCGCGAACTCGAGGCGGCGCCGTGGCGGTCAGGAGTCCGGCACAGACCAGCGCGGGCCCGATCACCGCCGGGATCTGCCACGTCCAATCGGTGGCGGCGCCCACGGCCGCGGCGCCAAGAACGCCGACGAGAGCGGGTGCTTCCCCCCGCGTCCCAGCGCCAAGCCGTCGCCATGCCGCCACGATGATCACCACGGCGAAGCCAAGGAGCAGTGCGATGCCGGGCAGGCCGAGCTCGGCGGCGCTCTGCATGGGCAGCGAGTGGGGATTGCGGGCATACGCCCGCAGCGTCGAATGCTGTCCCCAATAGGCCTCCCAGCTCCCTGCGCCGATGCCGCGGAGGGGTGAGCTCGCGAACGCATCGCCGGCGGATTTCCAGAACTGCCAGCGGCCGTGTGAGTTGACCCCCGCCCGAGGACGGGCATGCGCCGCGGGCGCAGCGGTGAAGTCTCGGCTTTTCTCGACCGGGTCGATCGCCACGATCGCGATCGCGGCGCCGACGATCAGCGTCGCCAGCATCGCCATCGAGAGCCGGCGGGAGACCCGAAGGCGCGGGAGCCATCCGTCGGTCGCCCATGCGATCCCTGCGGTGGCGGCGGTCGCGAGGACGACCCACAGCGTCATCCAGTCGCCGGCGGAGCGCCTTGCCGCTCCCAGTGAGCCGCTGGTCAGGTCGGGGAGCCGCGCGCTGATCAGAACCAGCGCCACCGTCATGACGCCCCCCAGGACCATCGGCTTGAGCACGCGCGCTCGCGATCTCGTCGCCATCAAGAGGACGACGCAGCCGATTCCGATTGCGACGAGAGCCCCCCGTGAGCCCGTCAGCCAAATCGCCACCCCCAGCGCGGGTATCGCCGCCGTCGCGAGGCTGCGCGTGTGCCTCGTGGCCGCGTTCGCCGCGCAGAACGCGAGCAGCACGGCCCCCATGGCGAACAGCGACGCGGCCCCGTTCCAGTAGCCGATCGGATAGGTGAGGCGTCCGGCGGCGTTCGCGATCGGGCTGCGCCCGCTCTCCAGCGTGCCGGGATGCAGATACGCGAACAGGCTGATGAAGCCGGTTATCGCCACGCCGATGGCGAGGCCGGCGATCCAGTGGCGCCTGGCGTTCTCCCCCGCGGTGCAGGCGGCGAGTACGAAGAAACCCGCGTAGAGGCCGGCCCGCACACCCAGCTCGAACGCGCGACCCTGATCCGTTGCCCAGGTCGTGCTCAGCAGCGTCAGCGCGGCGATGGCCGCGAGCAGGAGACCGGCGAGGACTGCGGGTTTCCCGATCAGCCGGATCTCGAAGACCCTCCCAATCAGGCAGACGGCCACCACGCTCCAGACCAGCACGGCGGCAGCGGCATACGCGAGCGGCTCGAACAGGCCCTCACTAAGGGCGGCGACGAGAGCCCCGCCCGCAACGAGTCCCGTCCAAGCGTGTTGTCTGGTCATCGAGAGCATCAATAGCCCGCCGCACGGCGGGACCGGTATCTTCGCGCCCTTCCGCCAATGCCCGCCCACAAGTCCATCGTCCTCATCTCGCTCGCCATCGCACTCGTCGCGACCGCTCCCGCGTCGGCACAGCCGGCCGGAAGCGAATACCTGCCAAAGGTCCCCAAGAATCCCACGCACCCGAGTGCCGGGAGTGGCCCTTCAACGACCGTTGCGCCCTCAGGCGGATCCGTGACCGAGACTTCCACCTCGCCAAGCGGAGAGAAGAAGCACCGGTCCAAGGGGAGGCGAGCCCGCAAGCCGGCGAAGCTGGTTGCGGCCTCAGCGGATTCAGGGGGCGGCGCGGACGCTCTACCGATCGCTCTGCTTCTCTTCATAGGAGCCGCGATCGTCGTGGTCGGCCTCGTGCTTCGCGGGCGTCAGGGCCGGCGGCTGGAGCGTGTCGAGTCTCGGAAGCGGCCGGAATGACGATCGCTCGGCGACTCGCCGGCCTGGCGGCGCTCGGCATCGTGCTGGCCTGCGCGTCGCAGGCCAATGCCGCCCCGCGACCGTTCTACGGCGTGATCGCGGCCAACGATCCGGATGCCACGGAGATCGCCCGGATGGGTGCCGGGAACGTTGGAACGCTCCGCATCAACTTCGCCTGGGGAACAGTCCAGCCGACGGCCGGCTCCGTCTACGACTGGAACCACTACGACGCGATCGTCGGCGCGGCCGCCGAGCAGGGCATCCGAGTTCTGCCGACCGTATACAGCTCCCCTTCGTGGGCGGCGAACAAGCCGAACTATCCGCCATCGAAGGCGCACATGAACGACTTCCGGGCGTTCGTCCAGGCCGCCGCCGCGCGCTACGGGGCGAACGGCACCTTCTGGCCGGACCATCCCGAGATCCCCAAGCTCCCGATCACCGACTGGCAGCTCTGGAACGAAGTCAACTCGCCCAGCTTCTGGTACCGCAAGCCGAGCGCCAAGCAGTACGTCGGCCTGCTGCGGGTCTTCCACGCCGGGATCAAAGCCGGCGACCCGGCGGCCCACATCGTCCTGGCGGGGCTCTTCCGGACGCCGCAAATCAAGCACGGGATCACCCTCGACCGCTATCTGCCGGCGATCTACCGCCGCAAAACGAAGAGCCTCTTCGATGCGGTCGCCGTGCATCCCTATGCGACCACGCCGCGCGACGCCCTCGGCGCCGTCAAGGAGACGCGCAAGATCATGTCCCGTTTCAAGGATCGCCGCACGCCGATCTGGATCACGGAGATCGGCTGGGCCACCGGGGGGAATCCGCCGACACCGCTGACGGTCTCGCCCCAGCGCCAGGCGACCTATTTGCGCAAGGCATTCCGGATGATGGCCGCGAAGCGTCACCGGCTGGGGATCGCCGGGGTGATCTGGTACTCGTGGCGGGACGTGCCCGGCCCGATCTGGTTCTTCCACACCGGCCTCTTCACGTCGGACTTCGACCCGAAGCCCGCGTGGAGCGCCTTCACCGCCCTGACCGGCGGGAGCGCAGGCTGACAGGCAGCGTCAGAGAGAAGACACACCGCCGCACCGAGCCGCCTCCCCGCGTGTTCTCCGCATCGGTGAGCCGATCACGACCACAATCCGAGGACCGCTCAGCAGCCGCAGCCAAGCTGCGCCGGACCGCGATCCTGGCCATCGCCCTGGTTTCGCTCGTCTGTGCCGCGGGGGCGCACGCAACGCCGCGTGCGTTCTACGGCGTGATCCCGGCGATCGACCCGAGCACGACGGAGATCGACCGGATGGGTGACGGGCACGTCGGCACGCTGCGCATCAACTTCTCCTGGGGGGCAGTGCAGCTCTCGGGCTCGGCCGACTACGACTGGAGTCACTACGACCAGGTCATCGGGGACGCCGCCGAGAACGGGGTCAGGGTGCTGCCGACTGTCTATGGCTCGCCCTCGTGGGTGGCGCGACGCCCCAACCTGCCGCCCTCCGGGGGCCATTTGGCCGACTTCCGTCGCTTCGCCGAGGCTGCCGCCCGCCGCTACGGCCATGACGGGATCTTCTGGCAGGAGCATCCGACGATGCCGCGGCTGGAGGTCGACTGGTGGCAGCTCTGGAACGAGGTCAACTCACCGAGCTTCTGGACGCGAAAGCCGAATCCGAAGCAGTACGTCCGGCTGCTGCGGGTGTTCCATGCCGGGATCAAGGGCGGCGACCCTCGGGCGCCGCATCGTGCTCGCGGGACTCTTCCCCACGCCCGAGATCAAGCACGGAATGACCAGCGACCGCTTCCTGCAGGGCGTCTACCGGAACCGGGCCAAGCCGCTCTTCGACGCGACGGCGCTGCACCCCTACTCGACGACGCCGAGACAGGCCATCGACCGGGTCAGGGACATGCGCCGGACCATGGCCCGCACCGGGACCGCAAGGCGAAGCTCTGGCTCACCGAGGTCGGCTGGGCCACCGGCGGTCCCCGCACGGCCCTGACCGTCTCCCCGCGAGCGGCAGGCCGCGTATCTGCGCCAGACCTACCGCGCTGGCGGCCAAGAACCGCAAGCGGTACAGGATCCCCGGGGTCATCTGGTACTCGTGGCGCGACGTGCCGGGCGGCATCTGGTTCGACCACACCGGCCTGTTCACGTCCGGCCTCGACCCGAAGCCGGCTTGGCACGCGTTCACCCGCCTGACCGGCGGAAGCGCGCTGACGCCGTCTCCGAGCCGGGCGACGAGGCTCGCCAGCAACTTCAGACCGATGCCCAGATAGACCGCGACGGAGGTGAGCGGCGAGCGCCGCGGCGCATAGAACTTCCGGTAGAAGCGGCCCATCCCCCGATGGAAGGCCACCTCCTGCCGGATCCCACGCCGCTCACCGCTCGAGCCACCCTTGACGTGCACGACGACACCCGGACGGCTCGTAGAAGACCTTCCAGCCCCGCTGCCAGAAGCGGTAGCACCAGTCGAGGTCCTCCATGTAGAGCCAGTAGCCCTCGTCGAGCAGGCCCGACCTCCCGGATCGCCTCGGCCGCGAGCGAGCATGAACGCCCCGTTCACGGCGTCGACCTCCCCGGGCTCGTCCTCGCCGAGGTCGGTCGCCCGGTACTGGCTCAGCCGGCTCGGAGCGGATTCGGATCGACCCACGCCGGTGAAGTGGGCGAGCGCGGAGAGCGGCGTCGGGAAGGAGCGCTTGCAGGCGTGATCGAGCTCTCCGCGTCGGCAGCACCAGCTTGCAGCCGACCATGCCGATGGCGGGTCCGCGTCCATGCGCTCGAGGCAGGCGCTCGAGGGTCCCGTCCCGCAGCTCGGTGTCGGGATTGAGCAGCAGGACGAGCTCGGCAGTCGGACGTCCCGCAGCACCAGGTTGTTCGCGGCGGCGAAGCCGACGTTCCCGCGGCGGATCAGCTCGACCCAGGGGAACTCCCGCGCGACCATCTCCGGCGTCGCGTCCGGGCTGCCGCTGTCCACCACCGTCACCCGGCGCGGCTTGCGTCGCTCGGTCGTCTCGAACGACCGCAGGCACGCTGCGCAGCAGATCCGGGCGCGCCGTGGCTGACGATCGCCACGACGAAGCGGCCCGCCGGATCAGTAGGCGCCGCTGCCGCCAATTACGGCGCGCGGCGTGCGCAGCAGGATCGCGATGTCCTGAGCGATCGAGAGATTGTCGATGTACGCGCGCTCGAGCGCGAGCCGCTCCTCGAAGGTGAGGTCGCCGCGGCCATAGACCTGCATCGGCCCCGTCAGCCCGGGCTTCACCCCCAGGCGCAGGCGCTGCCGCTCGTCATAGAGCGCGACGACCGCCTCCTCCTCCGGGCGCGGCCCGACCAGCGACATCTCCCCGCGCAGGACGTTGAGGAGCTGCGGCGTCTCATCGAGGCTGAGGCGGCGCAGCCGGCGGCCGATCCAGGTGTGGCGCGGGTCGTTCGGGACCTTGAAGGAGGGCTCGGCCAGCGGCCTCGGTGTCCACCACCTCGTCCAGCCTCTGATCGGCGCCCTGGACCATCGTCCGGAACTTGAGCATCACGAAGCGCCTCCCGCCCTTGCCGACCCTGACCTGCCTGAACAGGACCGGGCCGCGCGAATCGAGCTTGATCGCGATAGCCACGACCAGTAGCAGCGGCGCGAGCAGGAGCAGCATGCAGGCCGAGACGACGATGTCGATCCCGCGCTTCAGGGCCATCGTCGATCGCGGCGGGTCCGAGAACGCGAAGTCCAGCAGCGGCAGCTCGCCCAGCCGGTTGAGCTGAATCCCGGGACCGAGCAGCTCGGCGTTCGGCGCGACCAGGGTCAGCGAGAGACCGAAGCGCTTGCAGTCGCCGATCAGGCGTCGCAGGTCCTCCGTCGAGATCGATTCGTCCGCGACCAGGATGTGCTCCAGGCCGCGCTGCTCGGCGACTGAGATCAGCTCCGAGCGGGGGCCGAGGCAGGCGACGTGCCCGTTGGCGCCGTTCCCCTCGATGCCGGGCCGGGGGCCGGGCGGATCGCCGAAGTAGCCGACCAGTGACAGGTGGACCTCGGGATGCGTCTCGATCCGCCGGCTCAGCCGCCGCATGGCCGCCCCTGAGCCCACCAGGGCCGACTTCTCAGGGGGTCGCCGCGCGTGCCAGATATGGCGGATCAGCCCTCGCAGCGAGGCGCCGACGACGAACGCGGTCACGGCCAGGACGCTCAGCGCCGTGCCCGATATATACGGCGCGGGGGTGATGCGCGTGAGCACCCCGACCACGACGGTGCCGATCACCACCGCCGAGAAGAGGGCGGGCAGCTCGTCGAGGGTGCTGTGCCGGATCCGGCGGTGGTCCTGGTCGTAGAGGCCGTGCAGCTTCATCACCAGGATCCAGGCCGGGCCGAAAGCCGCGGACCAGGCGATCGAGGAGGGCTGCACGGGCGGGCCCGAGACCAGCAGGTAGCTGACCGACGTCCCCACGACCAAGGAGACCCAATCGGAGAGCGCAAGCAGCCGCCGCAGGATCGCGCCACGCGCGCTGGCGGCGCGGCCCCCGCTGATCGGCAGGACCTCGCCACCGGCCGACTCGCCGGCCACGGGCTCGCGGTCGAGAGGCGTCTCGTCGGACGCGTCCCTGCGGGCGAGGCCCGTCTGTTGAAACGGCTCAGAAGCTCATAGACCGCGCTTGCCCTCCCCACCAAATTGCTGCTCGCGGATAGCAAACGTAACAGAGCCACCGCGTACTTCAGATTTATTGACCGCCTCTACCGCTTCAAAGGCGCGGCGGGCATGTTCGACGCAGTCGCACTGCACCCGTACTCACCGAATATCAAGGGATCGTCTACCAGCTGAGCAAGGTGCGACAGGCAATCTTGGGTCATCATGCGAAGCCCACATCCATCTACCTGACCGAGATCGGCTGGGGCTCGGGCAAAGGCAAGAACAACCTCTACTAGGGAATCCGCGGGCAGGCGTCGATGCTGCGGAGCGCGTTCAGGTTCTCGCTCAAGAATCGCAGGCGATACCGGATCGCCGGGGTCGACTGGTTCGGCTGGCGCGACATCCTGGCGGACATGTCGGGAAACTGCGCGCTCTGCACGAGCTTCGGCCTGCTCAACCTCGATCACTCACCGAAGCCGGCCCTCGCCGCGTTCGCCGTGTTCACAGGGGCAGTTAGCGGTTCAGCGAGAGCCGCCGGCCATTGCCGGCAGGATCACCACGGTGTCCGACTCGGCCGCCGAGGTGTCGAGCCCGTCGAGCACCCGGACGTCCTCATCGTTCAGATAGACGTTGACGTAGCGGTTGAGCTCGCCCTCCTCGGAGAAGAGCTGGTCCTTGGTCGACGGGTAGCGCTCCGCCAGCGCGCGTAGGGCATCGCCGACGGTCGCGCCGTCGACGCTGACCTCGGCCTCGCCGTCGGTCTGCTGGCGCAGCACTGGTGGGACCTTGATCGTCGGCATGGGCGGAAACCTACCGGGACGCGCTCAGGCTGCGCAGAACAATTCGTAGTCGGGGAACTTGCCCATCTCCGACTCCGGGATCTCCTGAGCGTTCGGGCCACAGATCGGGCACTCCGGGTCGCGGCGGACCTTGAGCTCGGTGAAGTGCGTGCCGAGCGAGTCGTAGAGCAGCAGGCGGCCGATCAGCGGCTCGCCGATGCCGACGACGAGCTTGATGACCTCGTTCGCCTGCAGCAGGCCCATGACGCCGGCCATCACGCCGAGCACGCCGGCGGCGCCGCAGCTCGGGGCGAGCTCGGCCGGGGGCGGCGTCGGGTAGAGGCAGCGGTAGCAGGGACCCTCGAAGGGGACGAAGGTCGAGATCTGCCCGTCGAACGCAAGGATCGACGCGGAGACGACCGGCTTTCGCAGCCGCACGGACGCGTCGTTCAGCAGGTAGCGGGTCGGGAAGTTGTCCGCCCCGTCGACGATCACGTCGTAGTCCTTGATGATGTCGATGATGTTGCTGGCGTCGAGCCGGATCCGATGCTCGATGACGTCGACGTCGGGGTTGAGGGCCTCGATCGTCTTTCGCGCCGACTCGGTCTTGGGCTGGCCGATCCGCTCGGTGTTGTGGATGACCTGGCGCTGCAGGTTCGACTCGTCCACCTCGTCGTCGTCGACCAGGCCGAGGGTTCCGATACCGGCCGCGGCCAGGTAGAGCGCTGAGGGGGCCCCGAGGCCGCCGGCGCCGACCAGCAGCACCTTCGCGTTCAGCATCTTGAGCTGGCCCTCGACGCCGACCTCTGGAAGGAGGGTGTGGCGGGAGTAGCGGTTGCGCTGCTCGGGCGTCATGCCCTCGGCCATCACGACCGGAAGGCCCTCGGCCTCCCACGCCTTGATGCCCCCGCGGACCGAAGCGGCGTTCTCGTAGCCGAGCTCGCGGAGCTCGTCGGCGGCCCTCGCGGAGCGGTTGCCAGAGGCGCAGTACAGGAGCACGCGCTGTGAGTGGTCGGGGACGACCTCCTCGATGCGGTCGATGACATCGGCCGGGCGGACCAGCTCGGAGCCGTCGATGTGCGCCTCGAAGTGCTCGTACGGCTCGCGAGTATCGATCAGCGCGACGCTCGTCGCCCTTGAGCTCCTCCAGGGCCTCGGCGGGATCGACCTCCTGGATCCGCTCCTTGACCTGCTCGATCGTCTCGGTGCTGGCCATCAGGTTGTGTCCTCCTCGCCTTCCAAGTGTGTCTCGGCCTCTTCGTCCCCGATCGCGATCTCTCCTTCGATCGGGATACCCAAGATCGCTCCAGAGCTTCGATCCGCCGATGACGGAGGCAACGTTCCCAAAGCCTGCTCGTTCTGCAGCGCGTCCGCGGTCCGCGCCGAGCGGTTGCCCTCGCCGCAGACCAGGATCACGCGATCTCCGGGAGCCGGCGCCGGCCTTCTCGATCGCCTCCCCGTAGGCGGCCTCGTGCGCGTCGCGAGCGCTCTCGCCCGAGGGCACGTTGATCGCGCCCTCGACGTGCCCCGCGTCGAAGCGCTCGGGGTCACGCACGTCGATCACGACCGCGCCACCGTCGATCTCGTCCTTGGCGGCGGGCGGCAGCAGCTCCTCGATCCGGCTCTTGACGAGCTCGAGAGGCGGCGGCACGTACTTGCGGGGCATCTCCACGGAGTCATGTTCATATTCCCAAATCCTGATCGGGTTTTACAGGCTTCAAAAAGTATAGCCAGATGCGGGCGCGAGCCGGCGGCTCACCCCTCGAACTGGCCGCCGCCGAGCTCGGGCGGCATCGCCTTCGGCGCCGTCCGGATACATCGCGGCGAGCTGCTCCTCGCTCATCTCCAGCGTGCTTGCTGACCCCTCCGCGCGGCGCGCTCGACCACCAGCCAGAGAGCGTCGGCGTCCGTGTCGTTGAAGAGCTGGCGGGCGTGCTCGGGCTCGACCAGCAGAGCGACCAGCGGTCGAGGGTCAGCACCTCGTCGTCGACCCGCACCCTGCCCTCGCCCTCGAGCAGCACATACAGCTCGTGCTGCCTCCGGGTGGCGGTGCCAGGTGCTCGCCTGGCCGGGATGGAGCCGCCAGAGCCGGGCGCCCAGCGTCTCGGCCTCGAGCTGCTTCGCGAGGTCCGTGTTCTCGACGTTCATCTGGTTCGAGGGACGCCAGAAGGCGTCCCCCGAACCCAGAACCCGATACGCCAACCCTCGCTACCTAGCCGATCGTGGGCCGCATCTGGCGGAGCCGGCGGACCCGTTCCTCGATCGGTGGATGCGTCGAGAAGAGCGAGGCCAGGCCCTTTCCGCTGAACGGCTTGACGATGTACAGCGGCTCGCTGGCCTGGTTGACCTGCATCGGAATCGCCTGGGCCCCGGACTCGAGCCGCAGCAGCGCGGAAGCAAGCGACTCGGGGTTCCCGCAGATCTCGGCGCCGGTGGCGTCGGCCGAGTACTCCCGCTGACGGGAGATCGCCATCTGGATGATCGCCGCGGAGATCGGGGCGAGTATCCAGAGCAGGAGCGGGCCGATGATCCCGAGAGGCGAATCGTTGTCGCCCCCGACCCAGAGCACCATGTAGCCGATCCAGGTGATGGCTGACGCGATCGTTGCGACCACGGAAGTCAGGAGGATGTCGTGGTTCCGGACGTGTCCAAGCTCGTGCGCGAGCACCCCCCGCAGCTCATCCTCCGTGAGGAGCTTGCGAATCCCGGCGGTCACCGCGACCGCGGAGTGCTTCGGGTTGCGGCCCGTCGCGAACGCGTTCGGCTGCTCCTGCGGGATGACGTAGAGCTTCGGCATGGGGAGACCGGCACGCGTGGTCAGGTCCCGGACCATCTGGTAGAGCCGCGGATCCTCTTCCTCGGACACCGGCTGCGCCCTTGCGGCGGCGAGAGCGATCCGGTCGCTGAAGAACCAGCTGCCCATGTTGATGATGACCGCGATGAATAGGAAGATCAGCGCGGTCGAAGGCCCGCCGATCAGGTAGCCGGCGCCGACCAGAATGCCGCCGAGGACTGAGAGGAGGAGAACCGTCTTCAAGGTCGCCTGCCAGTTGGATCGTCCGGTGGTGGTCATGTCCGTGTTTCTCCTTGGTGGTGAGAGGTGAAGGCTGCGACCGAGTATACGGAGCGCCTTCAAGGGGCAATAAGGGTTGGTCAAGGTCTGGGACCGTCACGGATCGGTATCGTATTGAAACGTGACTACCACCAAGAGGCGCACCGAGAGACAGGAGTGGAACCCCGACCTGGGCGTGCTGGCGAGTCGCCTTCTCTTCTCGCTTCAGGACGAGCTCTTCACCAGGCTCGCCGAGGCCGGCTACGACGACCTGCATCCTCGCCACGGTTCCGTGCTCGCCTATCTCGACGAGGACGGGATCAGGGCGACGGAGCTGGCGCGTCTCTCGAGCCGGCACAAGCAGAACATCGGGAGGCTGGTCGATGAGCTCGAGGAGCTCGGTTACGTCGAGCGACGACCGGATCCCGAGGATCGACGCGCCAAGCTCATCTTCCCCACCGACCGCGGTCTGGATCAGGTTCGCCTGGGCGACGAGATCATCGCCGACATAGAAGCCCATCACGCCAAGGAGACCGGCGCCAAGACGTATGCGCAGTTCAGGGACGTATTGCGCGGGGTGGTCGCGCGTAGAACGCAATTCAAGGGAGTGACGACGGCAGGAGGCAACCGATGAGCGTCTTCACCGCGTTCGAGGACGGTCGCGTCCTGATCCGCATGCGTCCGGACGGCGTCATCTCCTGCAACGTCGTGGCCCCCAGCATCTTCACGCCCCGGAACCTGATCGCATCGTGGCCGGGCTTCGCACTTTCGCTCGGCGCACTCGTGACTGCTGGGTCGGCCCCGATTCGCGGGGTGGCTGTTGTGCTGCTCCTCGCGGGGTTCGGGATCGGGGCACTGAAGCTGGTTGAAGACGCCAACCGGCGACCGGATATCGAGGGCGCCGCGAGGTTCATCGAGAGCACCGGAGAGCCCGGTGCTCCGGTCGTCGAGGCGCCGCAGTCCAGTCCGGGCCCGCAGATGGCCATGGAGGCGGCGCTGGCGCCCGCTGGTGCGCCCGCGCCGCCGAACCGATCGGTCTTCGACCTGGGGAACCTGGCACGCTTCCTGCGCGCCCTTCCCCGGCGATTTCACGAGGTCGATTCGAAGCCTTCGCGGGACCGAACATCAGTGGACTCGAATTCGGGGCCGACGTCCAACCTCAGCGGACAAGCCCGCCCCCGTCCATAA
This sequence comes from uncultured Solirubrobacterales bacterium, assembly GCA_963819715.1. Taxonomy (GTDB): domain Bacteria; phylum Actinomycetota; class Thermoleophilia; order Solirubrobacterales; family 70-9; genus DASUPK01. The sequence continues at coordinate 627,651 of CAWFXE010000006.1, read as the reverse complement.
CCGACCTCTCCGCTAGGATTTCGCTGCGATGCTGTTTTCCACCCGAGCCGAGTACGGAGTGCGCCTGATGGTCGAGCTGGGTCGCCAGGAGGATGGCGCCCCGGTAGCGCTCAGCGCCGTCGCCGAGTCAGAGCGCCTCCCCCTCTCCTATCTCGAGCACCTCGTCGCCAAGCTCCGCAAGGCGGGCTTGGTCGAGAGCCAGCGCGGCGCGCACGGCGGATATCGCCTCGGGCGCCCGGCCAAGGAGATCGAGATGCTCGAGGTGGTCCAGGCGCTCGAGGGTGCGATCGCGCCGATGGAGTGCTTCGAGCTCGACGCCGAGGGCAAGGTTTCCTGCTCGCACGAGTCGGACGGCGATCGGGCATGCGCCACCAAGCTTCTCTGGACGCGGGTGCAGGGCGGCGTCACCAAGGCGCTCGCCGGCACGACTCTCGCCGAGCTGGTCGAGTTCTCCGAGAGCCACGCTCCCTCACCCGCCCCCAAGGCCGCCGCGCACGTCGCGGCGTAGACAACTTCCAACCGAACCAGGAGTACGAATGGCAGAGCTCGAGATCCGCAACCTGCACGTGACCGCCGAGGGCAAGCAGATCCTCAAGGGCGTCAGCCTCGACGTCGACGGCGGCAGCATTCACGCGCTGATGGGCCCGAACGGCTCCGGCAAGTCCACCCTCGCCAACGCGATCATGGGTCACCCGAGCCTCGAGGTGACCGAGGGCACGATCACCTTCAAGGGCACCGACATCACCGAGGCCTCGCCGGACGAGCGCTCCCGCATGGGCCTCTTCATGGCGTTCCAGTACCCGGTCGCCATCCCAGGCGTCACGGTCGCCAAGTACCTGCGGATGATCGTCAACTCCCACCGCGAGGCCGCCGGCGAGGAGCCGGTGAAGCTGAAGGACTTCCGCAAGGAGGCCGAGGAGGCGATGGCCCTCACCAACATCCCCAAGGACTTCTCCTCGCGCTATCTGAACGAGGGGTTCTCGGGCGGCGAGAAGAAGCGGATGGAGATCCTCCAGCTGGCGATGCTCCAGCCCGCCATGGCCGTGCTCGACGAGACGGATTCAGGCCTCGACATCGACGCCCTGCAGGTCGTTGCCAAGGGCGTCAACAAGTTCGCCGGCCCCGGCATGGGCGTCCTGATCATCACCCACTACCAGCGCATCCTGCACCTGATCAAGCCCGACGCCGTGCACGTCCTCTACGACGGCCGCATCGTCAAGGAGGGCGGCCCCGAGCTGGTCTCACAGCTCGAGGAGAAGGGCTACGGCTGGATCAAGGATGAGGTGGAGGCCGGCGCGGCCGCATAGGCGGGAGAGATGGAGCCGACGGCGACAACCGCCCCCGCCCTGCCTCGGTCAATCGAAGAGATCCGGGCAGAGTTCCCCATCCTCGGCCGCGAGATCCACGGCCACCCGCTCTCGTATCTCGACAACGGCGCCACCGCCCAGAAGCCGCTCGCGGTGATCGAGACCCTCGATCGCTACTGGCGCGAGCACAACGCCAACGTCCACCGGGGCGTCCACACCCTCTCCGAGGAGGCCACCGCGCTCTACGAGGAGGCCCGTTCCACGGTGGCAGCGCACCTCGGCGCCGACCGGCGCGAGCTGATCTTCACCCGGAACGCGACCGAGGCGCTCAACCTGGTCGCGTACTCGTGGGGGCGGCCCAACCTCGAGGCCGGCGACCGGATCGTCGTCACCGAGATGGAGCATCACTCGAATGTGGTGCCCTGGTACCAGGTGGCCCAGGAGAAGGGAGCCCATCTCGATTGGGCGCCGATCGACGCTGACGGCCGCCTCGACATGGACGCCTTCGCCGCGCTCCTCGAGAAGGGCCCGAAGCTCGTCGCCGTCGCTCACGTCTCCAACGTCCTCGGCACCATCAACCCGATCGAGGAGATCGCCCGGCTCACGCACGACGCCGGCGCGCTGATGGTCGTGGACGGAGCCCAGTCCGGGCCGAAGCTGGAGCTCGACATGGGCGGGCTCGGCGCCGACTTCTACGCGATCACCGGCCACAAGATGTACGGGCCGACCGGCATCGGCGCCCTCTTCGGCCGCCGTGAGCTGCTCGACGGGATGCCTCCGTTCATCGGCGGCGGCTCGATGATCAAGAAGGTGACGAAGGAGAACATCACCTGGGCCGGCCTCCCCGCGAAGTTCGAGGGCGGCACGCCGCCGATTGCCGAGGCGATCGGCTTCGGCGCCGCCGTCCGCTGGATCGACGAGCTCGGGCTGCCGGCCATCCACGCGGCCGAGGCGGAGCTCACGGCCTACGCGCTGGAGCGCGTCGCAGAGGTTCCCGGGCTCACCGTCTTCGGTCCGCCCGCGGGCGACGACCGGGGCGGCATCGTCTCCTTCGAGATGGAGGGCGTCCACGCTCACGACATCTCCGAGATCCTCGACCGCCACGGAGTGGCGGTCAGGGCGGGGCACCACTGCGCGCAGGTGCTGATGGAGCGGCTCGGCGTGGCGGCGACGACGCGTGCCAGCTTCGCCGTCTACAACGAGCGCGACGAGGTCGACCGGCTGATCGAAGGACTCATGGACGTCCGGCGTGTGTTCGAGCTCTAGCTAAGGTCAGACCATGGATGAGCTCTATCGAGACCAGATCCTCGAGCACTACAAGCGGCCCCACCACTTCGGCCGCCTGGATGACTTCGATCTCGACTTCGAGGACAACAACCCCTTCTGCGGAGACGAGCAGCACGTCTTCCTGAAGCTGGACGAGGACGGCAAGGTCTCGGAGGTCGCGTTCGAGGGGCAGGGCTGCGCGATCTCGACCGCGGCGACGTCGCTGCTCACCGACGAGCTCGAGGGCATGACCCGCGAGGAGATCATCAAGCTGCCAAAGGACTTCGTCCTCGAGCTGCTCGGCATCGACATCTCCGCGACGCGGATGAAGTGCGCGATGCTCGGCCTCAAGGTCGTCAAGGGCGCCAGCCTCGGAAAGCCCGCCGACTGGGAGGACGAGGGCGAGCAGGGCGACCCCGCCGAGGCAGAGGCTGTCTAAAGGCCCTTGGCGGCCGACAGAGCCGATCGGCAGGTAACGCCGCTCGACTTGGACTGCGCCACCTTCGCCTGGACCACGCTCGCGCCCTGTAACTCCGAGCTGAATACCCACTTGCCCTTGCCATTGGTGCGGTTGTCCGCGTAGTCGATCGGCCCGCGATCGGGGGCGATCTCGATCAGGAGCACCTTGCGGTTCGCGACACACGCCGGCTCCTTGCTGATCACGCGCCCATGGAACGGGGGTCCGCCCGCCACCTTCAAGGTCACCCTGCTCGATGCCGATTGACCGGCGCTCGCCGGAGCCGCGAGGGCAGCTCCGCAAACCACCATCGACGCCACGACTCTCCCCATCGATCTCATGTCAGGCCCCTTTCAGATCGGCTGCCGCGAAGCCTAGTGGCGGATTGACTGGGATACTCGTTCCGAGGAGGAGGGGCCATGTCCGAGGAGCTCGTACAGCTCGTTGAGAAGGGTTACAACGCCTGGAATTCAGGCGATCGGAACTGGGTTCTCGAGCACATGTCCCCCGAGGTCGAGTGGATCACCCCCGAGGATGACCCTGACCCCGGCACCTATCGCGGCTATGAGGGAGTCGAGCGCTATTGGGAGCAGTGGCGGGCGGCCGTCGGGCAGCTCAACTTCAAGATCGAGGAGATGATCGACACCGGAAGCTCGGTAGTGGTCGTCGCCCGTCGCCAGGGCCGCGGCGAGCACAGCGGCCTCGAGATCTCCGACCGGGTGATCCAGGTCTTCGACTTCGAGGGCGATGCGTGCATTCGCGTTCGGGAGTACTACGACCGCAGCGCCGCGCTCAGCGCGGTCCGCGGCGACCCCGCCAGTGCAGGCTCCTGAGCTGACAGCTCCCGAACGCCGGCTGGAGCTGGCGCTCCGCTTCTTCACGGTCTTCTTCATCCTGCAGGCGCTGCTCTATCCGGTGCTCGGCCTGTTCGCCTCGGCGGAGTTCCCATTCGTCGCCAACTCCTTCGCCAAGGACGGCCTCTTCGCTGTGCTCTGCTTCATCGCCGCGGGCGACGTCCGGCGGAACGGCTGGGCGACGCAGCTGGTTGTGCTCGGCCATGCGCTCATCGTCTTCGCGCTCCTGCTGATGCTGGCTTTCGGCAACCACGACAGCGTCGAGAGCACCTTCGGCGCGCCGATGGGCTCCAACCTGAGCCCGACGCTGCAGCTGCTGATCTGGGCTGCCGCTGCGAGCGCCGTCGTGGTGATCCTGAGCTGGCTCTACCGCTCCGCGGTCAAGGGCCGCTACGGCCTCCGGTATCTGTGGCCGCACCAGCACAACACGGCGATGGCGATGGCGGAGGTGCTGGTCATCGGCCCCGACGAGGTGCTGACGCCCGAGGAGATCGCGAAGGGGATCGACGACTACCTCTACTCCTTCACCGCCCACGAGAAGTGGAAGTCCAAGCTGGCGCTGTCGGCCCTCACGGTCTACCCGCTCTTCCGGCTGCGGCCCCCCTTCCCGTTCATGGCGCCCGAGCGGCGGCTCGCCTTCATCGAGCGCTGCTTCATCACCGACGTCGTCGAGCGGCGCCTGCCCGGCCGCCTCCGCAAGCTGCTCCAGACCCTTCTCTCCGCCGCCCAGCAGCTGGCGATCATCGGCTACTACGCCGACCCTCGTAGCGCCCCATCGACCGGCTACGTGCCGTTCTCGAAGCGCAAGCGCTATCCGAAGGCGATGAAGAAGGTCGGCGAGCTGGCGAGCGTGGACGTGAACTCGCCGAACGAGGTCGACGCCGACCGGATCACCGCGGACGTGGCGATCGTCGGCAGCGGAGCGGCCGGGGCAGTGCTCGCCTACCGGCTGGCGGAGCGCGGTCGGGAAGTTGTGGTGCTGGAGGGCGGCAAGCATGTCGATCCCAGGGACTTCACCGAGGACGAGCGGATCCAGTTCTCGAACCTGTTCGCGGACGGCGGGTTGCAGATGTCAACTGACACCCGCTTCCAGGTCCTCCAGGGCAAGTGCGTCGGCGGCAGCACGGTCATCAACAACGCCGTCTGTTACGACATCCCGCCGCGGACGCTGGAGCGGTGGAACGACGAGGACGGGCTCGACGCCGGCATCGACCCGGATCGATTCGCCAAGTCGTTCAAACGCCTGCGCAAGTGGCTTCCCGTCTACAGCCAGGAGGACAACAAGCATCTGGAGGCGGGCGGCTCGAAGATGGCCGAGGGCATCCGGGCGCTCGACCTCGACGGGCACGGCGGCGTGGTCGACGCGAACATCAAGGACTGCCTCGGCTCGGGCTATTGCAACATCGGCTGTGCCTACGGCAAGAAGCTCTCGGCGCTCGACAACATCCTGCCGCGGGCCCAGCGGGAGTTCCCCGGCGCGGTTCGGATCTTCAGCGAGTGCCTCGCCGAGAGGATCCGGACCCGCGAGCGGCGGGCGAGCGAGGTGGAATGCACCCTCTCGGACGGACGCCGGCTGCGCGTAGCGGCCAAGACGGTCGTGATCGCCGGTGGCGCGCTCGCCTCGAGCCTGCTGCTCCAGCGAAGCAATCTCGGCGGCCCGCGCGCCGGCGCCGGCCTCTCCTTCAACGTCGGCGCTCCGCTCACCGCCGACTTCGAGGAGAAGCTCGACTCATTCGACGGCCTCCAGATCACCCACGGCTATCGCCCGACCGGCGAGGATCAGCTCATCCTCGAGTCCTGGTTCAACCCGGTCGGCACCCAGGCGCTGCTCATGCCCGGCTGGTTCTCGGACCACTTCCACAACATGCGCCGCTACGCGCACCTGAGCTGCATCGGCGTGGTGGTCGGGTCGCAGTCGAACGCGACAATCAAGCCCGGCTTCCGCGGCAAGGGGATGAAGCTCGACTACGAGCCGGCGGAGTCGGACCTGCGGCTGCTGGTCAAGGGGACGAAGCTCGCAGCCCGGATCCACTTCGCGAGCGGCGCGCTGCGGGTGATGCCGATGACCTTCCGGTCCACCTCCTACTCCTCGCCGGAGGAGGTCGAGGAGCTCGACGACATCGTTCGCGACAACACCGACATCGGGCTGCACACCTCGCACCCGCAGGGCGGCAACGCCGTCAGCCGCAACCCGCTGAAGGGCGTCGTCGACGAGCGATTCCGCGTCCACGGCATGGAGAACCTCTACGTCTGCGACGCGAGCGTCTTCCCGTCCTCGGTAACCGTGAATCCGCAGCTCACCGTCATGGCGATCGCCGACTACGCGGCGCCCGGCATCGAATAGGTTCTTCTTGTCGATATGGCGGTCGACCGCGTCAGTCTGGTCAGGGAAGGATTCGAGGCTTGGAACGCCGAGGACCCGCGCTGGGTGCTCGAGCACATGAGCCCGGACGTCGAGTGGGTCGCACCGGAGCGCGACCCGTTCCCTGGGACCTACAAGGGACTCGAGGGCGTCCAGGAGTTCTGGAGCCGCTGGAGCAACGCCGTCGGCCAGCTCAAGTTCGTCCCCGAGGAGATGATCGACGGCGGAGACCACGTCGTCGTCATCGCACACCGCTGGGCCCGCAACGACATCACCGGCCTGCAGATCTCGGACATGATCGCGCAGGTGTTCAGCTTCAACGACGAGGACAAGTGCATCCGCGTCCAGGAGTTCTACGACCGGGGGACTGCGCTCAAAGCGGCAGGCTTGACGGCTTCGCCATAAAACGGGTTGCCCTCGGCTCCGCCTGCGGGCACCCTCGCGTCACTACCAGCCGCCTCCGCCGCCTCCGCCGCCTCCTCCTCCACCTCCGCCGCTGAAGCCGCCGCCCCCGCCGCTGGAGGAGGACTCCGGTGCGACCTGGGATGAGAAGCCGGAGCTGAAGTCGTTGCCGCTGAACGAGGACCCGACGTACGCTCCCGTCAGGTAGCCGTTGGCCCATGAGTCATCCGAGCTCTGCAGGACCGGCTCGGGGATGCGGCCCGACTTGGCCATGCGATCGGCGGTACCGAAGGCGACGCCGTAAATCAGGATCCGTTTCCAAAGCTTCAGTGTCGCGGGCGGGTCGTCATCGAGCCCTGGGAAATCGTCCGTCCAGCGGGCGAACGACTCCCACGCAGAAGAGCGCTCCCGGTACTGGGGAGCGAGCCGCTTCAGACGTCGGGCGGGCCAGAAGGCGACGATCGCGACGCCCACCGCCCCGATCGCAGCTGTGATGAACCAGTGGTTCTCGACGTTGTTCTGGATCAGGCAGATCGCGCCGACCAGCGCACCACCAATCAACGCGACGAGCATGCTCAGCGGGTTCAGATTCCGGTCCCACTCGAGCTGGCCCTCATCGGCGGCGTTCAGTGAGCCGGTCATCTTCTCCCAGCGGGCTCGCCAGGTGGCGCTGTGCTCCGGGATCCGGTCCTTCATCTCGCTCATCGGGACCGACTCGTCTCCGATCAGCTCATCGAAGAACTCGAGCGTGTCCTGCTCGTAGGGCTCGAGCTTGCCGCTGGGCCGCTTGCCTGATTTCGCGATCGCCAGATCGAGCTTTTCGTCGTCGGTGGTGACGTTCTTCGTGTCGTAGTAGCCGCGCTCGACCAGGTCGAGCAGCGTGGCGAGCACGGTGTTGTTCGAGTCCTCCCCCTCGTTGGCGAGGCCGTAGGCGAGCGCTGGACTGGCGTCATCCGGTGGCTCCGGCACGTACTTCGACGAGGAGGTCGGGTACTCCCGCGTGAGCCAAAGCATCAGCGCCAGGATCAGGAGCAGGAGCGCAGTGATCAGGCCGGCGAGCAGCTCGGCGTGATGTGCGACGAACCGCTTGGTCTTGTTCCAGGGGGAGTTGAAATCGTCGGTCAGGCCCTGCTCCTCGGCGAGGATCGCCGGCAGGCCCTTGCCGCTGTGCACTCCCGCCGCGCCCACGCCTTGCCCCGGCGTGCGCGGGACGGTCACCCTGAGCTCCACGAATTGGTGCGCCGGGATATCGGAGGCTTCGAGCGTCGCCTCTCCCGGCCCTCGCACGGTGGCGCCCTCGACGTCCCTCGGATGGCCCCAGACGCGATAGTGCGGATTGCTGGGGTCGAGCGCCGGGTTCTTCAGGTTCGCGGTCAGGTGATCGAGGCTGAATTCCCACTGATCGCCCCAGACCTTCCAGTAGACGTCGATGACGTCGTCGTAGGCGCGGACGTGCGCCCGCGCGACGACGCGGTAGATCACGGAGAAGGTCCGCTGCTCGTCGCTGGCGACCGGGTGCCAGACGATCCGGATCCCGTTCTGGTCCGGGATCGTTGTGACGCCGAATCTGCCGCGAACGTCCTGACAGCCGTAGGTGGTGCAACCCCCGGGCCGGTAGACCTGGTTTCCCTCGCGGACGATGATGCTGTTCGGGTCGATCGTCTCGCCGCCCGTCAGCGGGATGTCGCGGTAGGTGGCGTTGTAGCTGCCGTCGTAGTCCACGGTGAGGCGCTCGGCCACGACGAGGCTGGCGTCCTTGGCCAGCCGGAGGCTGACGTCGGCGTCCGCGACCGTCAGGCTGCGCGCCTGTGCCGCGGCGGGCAGCGCCATCGCCGCAGCGAGCACCGCGATCACGATGAGCAGGCGCCGGCGCACGTTGACCCTCAGGACTTCGGCTTCTCCGCCGCTGCCCCCGTCGCCCCGTCCTGCGAGAAGCTGACCTCCGGGGTCGCCTCCGCTTCCTTCGGCGCGTCGAAGAACTGGCGCGGCTCGAAGTGGAAGGCGTTCGCGATCAGCACCGCCGGGAAGACCTGGATGCCGGTGTTGTAGGTCTGGACCGTGTCGTTGTAGACGCGGCGGGTGATCGCGATCTGGTCCTCCGTATCGGAGAGCTGCTGCTGAAGCTGCTGGAAGTTCTCGGTCGCGCGCAGCTGCGGGTACTGCTCGGCGACGACGATCAGCTTGCCGATGGCCGCGGTCAGCGCGTCCTCGGCGACGGCCTGCGTGCCCGGCGCCTTGGCGGCGACCGCCCCGCTGCGGGCCTTGGTGACCTCCTCGAAGGTCGATTGCTCATGCTTGGCGTAGCCCTTGACCGACTCGACCAGGTTCGGGATCAGGTCGTGTCGGCGCTGGAGCGCGGTCTCGATCTGGGCCCAGCTGTTGTCCACCGCGTTGCGGCGGGAGATCGTCCGGTTGTAGATGAACAGGGCGACCAGGAACAGCAGGACGACGATGCCGATGAGGATCAGGACGAGAGCCAAGGCACGCGCAACCTATCGCGTGGGGCATGATCGCTAAAATCCGACTTCGACGGTAGGAATAAGTGACTGAAGGCACGAAACAACAGATCGACGTCTGCGCCGCGAGCGAGCTGCCGAGCGGAGAGATGAAGCTGGTCGACGCCCCCGACGGGGCCAAGATCGGCGTCTTCAACTGCGACGGCACCCTGTATGCGATCGAGGATCGTTGCTCGCATGACGACGGCCCGCTCGCCGAGGGCCCGTTCGACGCCGGCGCCTGTACCGTGGAGTGCCCACGCCACGGGTCCCTGTTCGACCTCACGTCCGGTCGTCCCAAGACCCTCCCCGCCTACCAACCGGTCACCACCTACCCGGTCACGATCGAGGACGACACCGTCAAGCTGGAGGTTCCCTAGATGGCCACCCCCGACACCACCGTCCCAACCGAGCGCCCCGCCGAGGAGCGCGAGCTCGCCGGCATCAACGCCGACTACAAGGAGAAGTTCGGCTTCCACGACTCGGAGACCGGCTACGCCTACAAGGCGCCCAAGGGCCTCTCCCGCGAGATCGTCGAGTCCATCTCCGAGTACAAGGACGAGCCGCAGTGGATGCGCGACTTCCGGATCAAGGCCTACGAGCACTTCGAGTCCCGCCCGACCCCGCAGTGGGGCGGCAACCTGAACCAGATCGACTTCGACGACATCCACTACTTCGTCCGCGCCTCGGAGAAGAACAGCCGCGACTGGTCCGAGGTCCCTGAGGACATCAAGAACACCTTCGACCGACTGGGGATTCCCGAGGCCGAGCGGAAGTTCCTCTCCGGCGTCGGCGCCCAGTACGAGTCGGAGGTCGTCTATCACCAGGTGAACGAGAAGCTCGAGGAGCAGGGTGTGATCTTCACCGACATGGACACCGCCCTCCGCGAGCACGAGGACCTGGTCCGCGAGTACTGGGCGACGATCATCCCGCCGAACGACAACAAGCTCGCCGCTCTCAACTCGGCCGTCTGGTCGGGCGGCTCCTTCGTCTACGTCCCGGCCGGCGTCTCGGTCGCGATGCCGCTGCAGGCCTACTTCCGGATCAACACCGAGAACATGGGCCAGTTCGAGCGGACGCTGATCATCGCCGAGGAGGGCTCGGACGTCCACTACATCGAGGGCTGCACCGCACCGGTCTACTCGACCGACTCGCTGCACTCCGCGGTGGTGGAGATCGTCGCCAAGCCCAAGGCGCGGGTCCGCTACACGACCGTCCAGAACTGGTCGCAGAACGTCTTCAACCTCGTCACCAAGCGGGCGGTCGCCCACGAGGACGCGACGATGGAGTGGGTCGACTGCAACCTGGGCTCGAAGCTGACCATGAAGTACCCGTCGATCTACCTGCTCGGCGAGCGAGCCCACGGCGAGATCCTCTCGATCGCCTTCGCGGGCGAGGGCCAGCACCAGGACGCGGGCGGCAAGATCATCCACGCCGCCCCGAAGACGACCAGCTCGATCTTCTCCAAGTCGATCTCCAAGGACAAGGGCCGCACCAGCTACCGCGGCCTGCTCGAGATCGCCAAGGGCGCCAGCGAGTCGAAGTCCAAGGTGGTCTGCGATGCGCTCCTGCTCGATGAGGAGTCGCGCTCGGATACCTACCCGACCATCAGGATCGGCGAGGACGACGTCGACGTCGGCCACGAGGCGACGGTCTCGAAGGTCGGCGAGGAGCAGATCTTCTACCTCCAGTCCCGCGGGATGAGCGAGGAGGAGGCCTCCAAGATGATCGTCAACGGCTTCATCGAGCCGATCACCAAGGAGCTTCCGATGGAGTACGCGGTCGAGCTGAACCGCCTGATCGAGCTGCAGATGGAGGGTTCGATTGGCTGACGCCGGCGCGGCCCCGCCGCTGCCGACGCAGAAGACGCGCGGCTGGGAATTCACGGATCTGTCCGAGCTCGACCTGGACGCCTACTCGGCGGCGCCCGAGGCCGATCCCGAGGCCCGCTCTCGGGCCGACGGCGTCCTCAACCCGCCCGAGGGCGCCGACCACCTCGTCGTACAGGTGGATGGCAGCGTGCTCGAGGGCGGCACCGTCGAGGTCGAGGGGAATGGGCGCCCCCACGAGCCGCTGGTCGCATCCCTCGAAGCGTCGCTCGAGCGCTTCCCCCATCTGCGCGAGATGCTCGGCTCGCTGGCGCCCGAGGACGACCCTTTCGTCGCGCGCAACAAGGACGCCTGGAGCGGTGGTGCCCTCGTCTACGTCCCGCGCGGCAAGCGGCTGGAGGCGCCCGCGCTGATCACCGCCGTCCAGGACGCCGAGGCGTCTGCCCTCTCCTTTCGCACGCTGATCGTGCTCGAGGAGGGCGCCGAGGCCGAAGTCTGGGAGCAGTGGCTCTCGACGGACTCGAACCCGGACTCGCTCTTCAACACCGTCACCGAGATCTGGGTCGGCCCCGGCGCGAACCTCCGCTACGTCACCGCCCAGGGGCTGAGCGAGAACAGCTGGGTCTTCGGCACCCAGCGCGCCGAGGTGGAGCGCGACGCGAACTTCGACTGGGTGGCGCTGGGCTTCGGCTCGGCCCGTGGCAAGGTCCGGATGGAGACCAGGCTGGCCGGCCAGGGATCGAACGCCCGCGTGACCGGCGCCTACGCCGGCAACGGCACCCAGCACCTCGACTTCGACACCACCCAGGAGCACGCCGCCGAGAGCACCACCTCCGACCTCGCCTTCCGCGGGGTGCTCGAGGAGTCGGCGACCGCCGTCTGGCGAGGCATGATCCGCGTCGACCCTGGCGCCCAGCAGACCGACGCCTTCCAGGAGAGCCGGAACCTACTGCTCTCGAAGCAGGCTCACGCCGACGCGATCCCCGGCCTCGAGATCGAGGCCAACGACGTGCGCTGCACCCACGCGGCCGCGGTCGCCCAGATCGACGCCGAGCAGCTCCATTACCTGCGCTCCCACGGCCTCCCGGACGAGCAGGCCAAGCGCCTGATCATCGAGGGCTTCCTGGAGGCTCTTGTGGAGCGGCTGGAGGAGGGCCCCGTCAGGGCCGCCGTCTCGGTCGCGCTCGAGCGGCGTCTCGGCGAGATCCTCGGCGAGCGCCAGGTTCAGCCCGCTTGACGATAATGAGACTCAATCTCACCTAGCTGCTAGCCTGCGGCCCGTGGCTCACGGGTCGGCAACTGACTGGGAACGAGCGGCGAGGACCGCGTTGAAGGAGTCCGGCCACCGCGCCGGCGGTGCCCGTGGGGCGGTGGTCACGTTGCTGGGGCGCCAGCACTGCTGCCTCTCGGCGCACGAGATCTCGCAGGAGCTGCACGAGTCGGGCAGCGACGTCGGCCTCGCCAGCATCTATCGAGCCCTGGATCTCCTCCATGAGATGGGGCTGGTGCAGCGAGTTGAGTTCGGCGACGGCGGCGCGCGCTTCGAGCCTGTCGTCCCGGGCGGCGAGCATCACCATCACGCCGTCTGCGACCGCTGCGGGCGCGTCACGCCGTTCGAGGACGAGCGGATCGAGAAACAGCTCGAGCAGCTCGCCGGGCAACTGAAGCACTCGATGCACGGCCACGACCTGGTCATCCGCGGGGAGTGCCGGAGTTGCCGCTAGCCGATACCCAGCTGATCGCCATCCCGCTGACGACGCTCGCGGTGGTCACCACCCTGAGCGGTGGCTTTCTGGCTCTGCGCCTGTCCCACTCGCTCTCGACCTTGATCGCCCTCAGCGGCGGCATCGTCGTGGCGGTCGCCCTCTTCGACGTCCTGCCGGAGGCGATCGACCTCGTCCCGGACGATTCGACGGCGATCGGAGCGCTGATGGGGGCGGGCTTCCTGACCTTCTTCCTGTTCGAGCGGGCCCTCGCCCTCCATCACCGCGATGAGCCCGCCGACGCCGGCGGTAATCACCGGCTCGGCACCTTCGGCGCCATGGGCCTGTCGGCTCACAGCTTCATCGACGGCCTTGCCGTGGGCCTCGCTTTCGGAGCGAACACGTCCACCGGCGTCCTCGTCCTGGTCGCCGTCCTCGCCCATGACTTCGCCGACGGTCTCAACACCGTCAGCTTCGTACTCAACGAGTCTCAGAACCGGCCGCAGGCCATCCGCTGGCTCGTCGCCGACGCCGTCGCCCCGGTCATCGGAGCCACGGTCGGAGCGCTCGTCAACGTCTCCGATGGGACTCTCGGGCACCTGCTCTCGTTCTACGCGGGGTTCTTCATCTTCATGGGAGCCACCGACCTCCTTCCGGAGGCCCACGAACAGGCCTCATGGGGACGCGTCGGCCTGACGCTGCTCGGGTTCGCGGTGATCTTCGGAATCTCGCTGATCGGCATCTGACGTGTTCGGGTTTCCCCGTTATCCGTTGGCGAAAAGTGCCGATGTGCTGGGACTTTCCGAGGCGTAGTTTCACCCCTTCGCAAGTCAAGGGGTGAGTGCTGTAGAGCATCAACTGATACCCAGGGGAGTCGCCAAGAGCCCGGTCGAGCGGGTGCTCGGGCCGTCCGCCCGCCCCCGCGGCGTCCCGATGCCCGCGGGGCCAGATGACTGGGGTCTCTTCGGACCCGACTCGATCAGCTGGCGGGTCCATTCGAATCCCGTCCTGCTGGTCGGTGGCCTGCGCGCCCTGATCGTTCAATCGCTCAACCCGCTGGCGATGGCGGGCATCGACCAGCACAGCGACTACCTCTCCCGCCCCCTCTCCCGGCTTCGCCGCACGGCCGAGTACGTGGCCACCGTCGTCTACGGGGACACGCCATCCGCCCATCGTGCCGCCGAGATGGTGCAGCGGCTCCACTCCCGTGTCCATGGCATCGATCCGATCACGGGCTCCCCCTACAGCGCAGCGGACACCGAGACCAAGCTCTGGGTCCACTGCGTCGAGGTCCACTCCTTCCTGGCGGCGTACCGAGCCTACGGCGCCCGGATGGACGAGGCCGACCAGGATGCCTATCTCGCCGAGCAGGTCGGTGCCGCCGAGCTGATGGGAATCCCGGCCGAGCTGGTCCCCTCATCGCGCGCGGGCTACCGCCACTTCTTCGAGCACATGCGTCCCGGCCTCTGCGTGAGCGAGGCGTCGCAGGACGCGATCCACCTGGTCGTCGACCCGCCCAAGACCAGGGAGCTGCTGCCCCACCAGGTCTCGCTGCGGATGATGGCCTCGGCCGCCGTCGCGATCACGCCTCGCTACATGCGGCGAATGGCGGGGATCGAGCGCTCGCGGGCCGTCTACGCCGGCGCCGCGATGGGCACGCGCATCTCGGGCGTGGTCATGCGGGCCCGCGTCTTCGACCCCCTGGGCGCCGGCCTCGTCGGCCGCCGTACCGTCAGCCTGCCGCGGGCCGCAAAGGCCGCCGCACGGGCCTACCGGCCCTCCTAAACCGCATTTTTTGGGTGCGCACGCAGGCGCGTCCGATGGCGCAGCCATGCTTTACGTCGCCTGTAGCCCTAAACAAGACAAGAGAGGAATCCAAATGGCGATCGAGTTCTACGACGTGAAGAAGCGAGAGAAGGTTCAGATTCCCGAGTCCGAGGTCAAGAAGACGACCTATGAGCGTCAGGGCAAAGACGGCAAGACCCAGGTTCGTTACGCGTTCCGGGCGGTCAACGAGGGAACCAAGCTGACCAAGTTCGCCAGCAAGGACGATTGGGACGCGCTCGACGCCCCCGTCGAGTAGCCCTCACGGGAACAGCTCGAAGGACATAGCACGGTGTTCGAGTTGCTCTAGGGCTGCGATTCGTCGGCGCGCTCGCGATCCTCGCGGCGCTGCTGGCGAAAGGCGTGAAGCGACGCCGCCAGAACGACCACCACGGGGATCACGTATGGGATCCAGAGGTACCAGTGTCCGAGGTGAGCCAGTGGAACGACGGCGCTCATTGCTGGGCAGTGTGGCAGCCTGCTGCCTGTGGCACGGGGACGGGGGATTCGACCTCTCGCGGCGGTTGCGCTCGCGATCGCCTCGCTGCTCGCCGCGGGCTGCGGCGGCGGTCAGACGTTCTATGCGTCCCAGTTCATCGATCGGATCAGCGCGCAGGGAGTCTCGATCGAGCTCGGGCGACAGTTGCAGAGTGGCGGGGACGCCAAGGAGCTGTACGCGGTCAAGCTCCCTCCGCTACCGGGCGAGCCGGCGCCCGCCCCCGACTTCGAGGGCGACGGTGGGGCGAGCGGCACGCTCTACGTCTTCGGCGACACCGGTGGAGCCGACGATCAGCGCGAGGCGTGCCGCGGCTCGGGCGGCCTGCTCTGCTTCCAGGCGTCGAACATCGTCATCGTCCTCGACGACGAGGGCGGCGGGCTCGAGGCCCAGCGGCTGGCCGTCGCGATGAAGCGACTCGCCAGCCGAGTAGGGTCGGCCCATGCCACTCGCACACTTCACCGCCGCCGAGCTGCCCGGGACCCTGGCGATTCTCGTTTTCGGGATCGCGATCGGGGCCTCGGTCGCCCTGAGGCGCACTGATTCCCTGACCTTGTCGATTGTGGGTTTCTGCGGACTCGCCGCCGTCGGGTCCGTGCTCGATCACTTCCAGGGGGTCGCCGCGGCCTGGAAGACCGCGGCCGACGTCGCGTTCTTGATCGGGGCCGCTGTCGTGCTCGGCTTCCACCAGGCTCGCCCTCCGCTCCGATAGGGGGTGGTGGTCCACGCGTTTGCCTGAGAGAGAAGGAACAACCCGAAGCAGGTGAAGCCCACCATCACCGCGAGCATGAAGTACTGCGAGCGGGATGCGTGGCGGACGTTGTCGTAGACCTTGAGCGCCCGGTCGTGCGCCAGGGTCAGAGCCACCACGTGGCCTATGACCAGCGCCGCGACCTGGACGTACCAGACCGTGTTCGAGCTGACGATCCCGTAGTTGATCCCGCCGCCGGCGGTCCCGAACAGGTCGGAGCCGTGGCCGAGCGGGTCTGAGAGGACGTAGGTGAACTGCGCCTGCTCCTGGTAGAGGAACGCGCTGAAGTAGTGAGCGACCAGGTACGCGAGCGCGATCGGGATCAGCGTGTGCGCGAACGAGCGCCCGAGCTCCTTCACCGGCGGCGAGCTCCGCACCGTGTGCATCCCGGTGACGCCCAGCCAGTAGAGGCCCGAGACGGCCGCCAGGGTGATCAGGAGCCAGATGCTGTTCGCGATCCGGAACGAGTCCGGCAGGCTGAAGCCGATGTCGCTGCAGCGCTCGAACGTCCACTGGATCGAGCCCGAGAGGACGCCCTCCTGCGCACCGTCGAAGCTCGTCACCGCGATCGAGGTGAGGACCAATGCAGCCGCGCCCGGGACCGCCGCCCACTGCGGGGCGCCGGTCAGGAACCTGCGGCGCCCCAGTTCCCCGTCGCGGACCTCGAACGGTCCCAGGCGGGCGAACATCCCGAAGTAGGCGTTGAACGCCTCCCCCTTCTCGATCCACTCCTCAACCCCGACCAGCGCCATGCAGACGAACGTGATGCCGGTGTAGATCAGGGTCGCGACCGCCACCTTGTGCGGGGTCGGCGAGGCTCCGCCGCCCGCGATCAGCTCCAGCCAGACGAACAGCAAGACACCGATCACCGCCGGCCAGCGGCCCAGCCGCTCCGGATAGGTGAACGGCGTCGGCGCGGACTGTCCCGCCACCAGGCGGAAACCACCGGAGATAGTGCGGCCGATGGCGCGCCATGGGTTGAAGGCGCGGAAGACGTCGCCGAAGAGGACGCTGATCACGACCAGCCCCAGCCAGAACGTGTAGAAGACGAAGATGATCGCGAAGTTCTGGGTCGGGTCCTCGATGCCCCGGAATCCGGCGTAGAGCACGAGCACGAAGAGCCCGACCCCGATCAGCCCGCAGAGCACCTGCGTGCCCGCGTTGAGCACCGCGCGGGAGAGCCAGCGGGGCATCGCGCGCCAGTCCTCATCCTGCAGCCGGGCGGTGGTCCAGGCGACCGAGAGCAGGGCGAAGGAGATGATCAGGACGAGCGAGGCGCCCCAGGCGAAGAGCCACGCGGGGACAGGCAGGTCCTTGCGCCCGACCAGAGCGTGAGCCGAGGCCACCTCCGGGAAGAGGAGCATGGCGGTGGAACTCGCAAATGCGAGCCCCACCGCCAGCTTCAGCCTTGACGCCCCCATCAGGGATTGACGTGGAGCTCGGCGATCGGCCCCTCCGTCTTGTCGAGTCTGTGCACCTCGATCTCGAACACGCCATCGAGGCTGGCCGGGAACGAGAACGTCACCGGACTGTGCTCGGCAGGTTTCTCGATCTCATAGCCGTGGACGTGGATCTCCTCCTCGGGCTTGGCAGAGATTCACGCGGAGCTCGACCTGATCTCCCTTGTTGTACGTGAGCGTCTTCACGCCGCCGACCGGATTGCCGTCGGCGTCGACGTTCAGCACTTGAACTCCCTTCGCGGTATCGCTGCTGCTACCGCTGTCGTTGTTCCTGAGCACGATGAAGACCACTACTGCGGCGACGATCACCGCGCCCAGCAGCCCAAGTCGTGCAGCTCTCGATTGCATTCGGAATTACCTCCTCTGATCGGTAACTGGCTAGGCAGCTACCGGCGGAGGCGGTCTTCGAGCCAGACCGAAGGCGAGTGGCGCTGTGGCGAGTCTGACAGCGCGGACTCGCAGGGCCCGGCCGCGGGTTACCGGCGCCCGCACACGCAGCGGGCGCTCAGCGTGGACCACTGCGATGACGCGCTCGACGCCCTCGAGCAGGCGGACGAGCAGGGCCGCCAGGGCACCGATCGCCAGAGCGAGCGGCGGCGCGATCCAGCCACCGTCGACGAGCAGAGCAGTCGGGCCCACCGGATGGCCCGCCGTCATCAGCCCCTCGAGAAGCTCCTGCCCGGCGTAGATGGCGAGCAACGCGCCCGCGAAGACCGAGACTCTGCGAGCGAGGGGTGCGCGCGCCGTTGAGGCGCCCTCGGTGCCGCGCAGCACGGTCGCGAGGATGGCGGCGAGGATCAAGACCGCGAGCGGTGGCAGGAGATCGCCCATATAGCGATGCCCCTCAGCCGCCGAGGGCCCTCCGAAGGCGATCAGATAGCGCAGCTGGTGCAGCGCGAACGCGCCGACGGCCAGGATGCTCGCCAGCCTGAGCCTATGTGCGGTTTGCATTGCCGACCTCATGATTCAACGCTCCTACTGGGGTGGCTTCGGCTTTGACACACTCGCAGGTGGAGCCGCGGGCTGAGTCTGGGTCGTCGCCCCGCCCGAGAGCGAGGGCTCGTCGATGGTGTTGCGCGAGCCCAGGAACAGGAACAGGATGATCACAGCCAGCCCGAGCAGGATGCCGAGCACGATCCCGATCGCGCGGTCGCCTATCCGCCCGGATCGGCCGCGCATCAGCAGCCCGCGCTCAGCTGACCCCGTCAAGCAGCCGCCAGTTGGCCTCGAATGCGGACTCTGCAGCAGCGACGAGCGCGTCCTCGTCCTCCGGCGTCATCGCCTCCTCGATCAGCCGGCGTGACTCCTCGGCGTGAGCGTGGTCGGACTCCTCGTGGACCTTGAAGTACTGGCTGCCAGGCCCGCCGTCGATGTCGTAGAAACGGGCGAGACCCTCGCGCTTGACGCGCGCGATCTCGGGCTGACCGCTCTCGATCGCGTACATCCGCGCGAGCTGGGAGAGGTATCCCTCCGGCGCCGTCCACGCGGACACGCACTCGGCTGTCTCGGGAGTGGGCTCGGCGCCAATCTCGCCGCCGGCGGCGTCGACGAAGTCGTCCCAGAGGCCGACATGGGCCTCCTCCTCGGTGGCATGGGCCTCTATCTCCATGCGGCGCTCCTCGGGAGCGGCCTCGGCGGTCTGGCCGCAGAGACGGGCAAGGGCCTCGGTCGCGTGCCGGTACTGCCCGGCGTAGCGCGCGAGCTCGTCCCGGCTCAGCTCACCGGCCGACCAGCGCACGTAGAACGGGTGCTCGAGCACGTTGTGACGGGCCCGGCTTGACTCGATCCGCTCCCAAACCGAAACGCTCACTGGAACTCCCTTCGTCGTCAATCGGGTTGCTCCTCGGCTTCGCCTACGGAGCACCCTCGGATTACCGGCGCAGCATACCCTCCGGCGCCTGCGTCCCCCGCGGCCCGACATAGCGATCCCCCCGATCCCCGGCGGCATCGACTGGGTCGGCGACGCCGTGGAATCGATCGACCGGCTGGCGGCCGCGCATCCGGTCCTGGTGCACTTCTTCGACTTCGCCCAGCTCAACTCGATCCGGACGCTCCCCTATCTACGGGCCTGGCAGGAGCGCTACCAGGGCGACGGCCTGGCGATGATCGGCGTCCACTCCCCCCGCTTCCCCTTCACGCAGGATATCGACGCCGTGGCCGCCGCGGCCGAGCGCCTCGGCATCGGCTGGCCGGTCGCAGTGGACCGGGAGTTCGCGCTCTGGAAGCTCTACGAGCCGCACGGCTGGCCGGCGCTCTTCATCTGGGGGCAGGGCGGCGCGTTGCGCTGGTACCACCTCGGCGAGGGCGAATACCCCGGCACGGAGGAGCTGATCCGCGAGGTGCTCCCGGAGAGGAACGGGAAGGGCGAGTGGCCCCCGCTGCTCGAGGCCATCCGCCCCTCCGACGTGCCGGACGTCAAGGTGATCGCGCCGACGCCGGAGGTGTTCCCGGGCGGCTCGACCGAGGAGCCCTGGTCGAGCACCGAGGGCGAACCGTCCCTGGAGATCGCCTACGAGGCCGGCGGCGCCTATGCGGCCACGGACGGCGAGGGCCGTATCGCTATCCGGATCGACGGCGAGGAACAGGATCCGGTCGAGGTCACCCACCCTGGCCTCCACGAGCTGACGGCGCATGAGCGGACCGAGCGCCACACGATCGAGCTGCGGCCCACGGCCGGGTTGCTCCTCTACTCGATCCAGTTCGCGGCGGCCCTGCCGTGATCCGCCGCTAAAGCCGACAGCAGCGGTCGGTTTTTGTTAGGTTCCCCGAATTAGGGCTACCTAACGGAACGAATTGACCGCTACCGAGAAGCCGACCCGATGATCCCGACCCTCGTCATCACCCTGCGCGAGGGCGTCGAGGCCTCCCTGATCGTCGGCATCGTCGCCGCCTTCCTCGTCAAACAGGGCCGGAGGGACGCGCTCGGGTCCATGTGGCTGGGAGTCGGCCTGGCGGTGGCGATCTGCGTCGCCGTCGCCGTCGCCCTCCGCGTGATCGGCGACGAGCTCCCCCAGCGACAGCAGGAGGGGCTCGAGACCGTCGTCGGCCTGATCGCCGTGGGAATGATCACCTACATGATCGTCTGGATGCGGCAACACGCCCGTGGCCTCAAGGCGCAGCTCGAGGGCCATGTCGCCGAGGCGCTGGCCGTCGGCTCGGCGACCGCGCTCGTGGGAATGGCGTTCCTCGCCGTCCTGCGCGAGGGGTTCGAGACCTCGGTCTTCCTGCTGGCCGCATTCCAGGACACCTCCGATACGCCGGCCGCCGGAGCGGGCGCCGTGACCGGGCTCGTCGCCGCCGTGATCCTCGGCATGGCCATCTACTTCGGCGGCGTCCGAATCAATCTCTCGAGGTTCTTCCGCGTCACCGGGTTCGTGCTGGTGCTGGTGGCCGCGGGGCTGCTGGCGACGTCGGCGCACACCGCCCACGAGGCCGGCTGGATCAACTCGATGCAGAACCAGGCTCTGGACCTGACCTGGCTCGTCAAGCCCGGGACCGTCAGCGGCTCGCTGCTCACCGGCATGCTCGGCCTGCAGCCGCAGCCGACAGACGTCGAGGCCCTGGTCTACCTGCTGTTCGCAATCCCGATGGGCCTGTACGTGATCTGGCCCGACCGCTGGCGGCTGTCACGGTCATTGCTCCGCCTCCGCCGCCAGCCCGCAACTGCCACGACTCAAACGGGGGTTTGATGATCACCCGACCCACCTCCCTCGCGGCTTCGGTCGCGATCGGCTCCCTTCTCTTCGCCGGCTGCAGCAGCTCCGATGATGCTCCCGCCGGCGCGACCAGGCTCTCGCTCAAGCTCACCGACGCGGGCTGCGACCCGGCACAGCACACGCGCCGGCGGGCCCCGTCACCTTCGACGTCACCAACGACGGCGCCACCGGAGTCACCGAGCTCGAGCTGCTCGACGGCGACACCATCCTGGGCGAGAAGGAGAACCTCAGCGACGGGCTCAGCGGGAGCTTCACAGTGACGCTCGACGCCGGCACCTACCCCCTCTACTGCCCCGGCGGAGACTCCGCGGGGCGTGCCTGGCCGAGCAGCTCAAGGACGCAGGGCGCAGCCCTTGGTGGTGCCAACGCCAAGCCCGAAGACGCCGAGATGCGAAGCGCCAGGCAGGTCACCCGGGCGTGCGTGGCTTTGGAATCGATCGTCTAAGCGCCTGAGCCGGCCAGCTCGGCGCGGATCTCGCCGGGCAGCATGAAGCGGACGTCCTCGTTGACGGTCTTCAGCTCGGAGACGTCGTCCGCGCCGCGCTCGCGGAAGAAGGTGACCAGTCGCTCCACCAGCTCCTCGGGGGCGCTTGCGCCGGAGGTGATGCCGACGGTTTCGACTCCCTCGAGCCAGGTCTCGTCGACCTGGCCGTGGTTGTCGATCAGGTAGGACTCGGCGCCGTGCTCGCGCGCGACCTCGACCAGCCGATTCGAGTTCGATGAGTTGGTTGACCCGATGACGAGCACCAGGTCGCATTCCCTGGCGAGGGCCTTCACCGCCATCTGGCGGTTGGTGGTCGCGTAACAGATGTCGTCGGTCTTGGGCCCGACCGCGTTCGGGAACTTCTTCTTGAGTGCGGCGATGATCGAGCTGGTCTCATCGACGGAGAGGGTGGTCTGGGTGATGTAGGCGATGCGGTCGGGGTCGTCGACCTCGAGCGTGTCCACATCCGCCTGGGTCTGGACGAGGACCGTGCGCTCCGGGGCCTCACCGGTCGTCCCCTCGACCTCCTCGTGACCCTCATGGCCGATGAGGACGATCGTGTAGCCCTCGGCGGCGAACTTGCGCGCCTCGACGTGAACCTTGGTGACCAGCGGGCAGGTCGCGTCGATCGTCCGTAGCCGGCGCTTCTCGGAGTTCGCGTGGACGCTGGGCGCCACGCCATGAGCCGAGAAGACGACCATCTGGCCCTCCGGCACCTCCGTCTCCTCCTCCACGAAGATCGCCCCGCGCTTCTCGAGCTCCTCGACGACGTGCTTGTTGTGGACGATCTCCTTGCGCACGTAGACCGGCTCGCCGTAGAGGTCGAGCGCGTGCTCGACCGTCTGCACGGCACGATCGACGCCCGCGCAATAGCCGCGCGGCGCCGCGAGAAGGACCTTGGAGGGCGAGGAAAACATGCTTCGCGGACAGGGTAGCGGCGTGTACGCTGGCGGCGGATATGGCACAGGGGCACATGGACAGGCTGAGCTCGATCGATGCGTCGTTCCTGACGAACGAGACCTCGAGCGCACACATGCACGTGGGGGCGATCCTGATCTTCGAGGGCCCGCCTCCCGCCTACGAGGACTTCCTCGACCACGTGCGCAGCCGGCTGCAGCTGGTGCCGCGCTTCCGCCAGAAGCTCGCCTTCCCGCCGATCGAGACCGGGCGGCCGTTCTGGGTCGACGACCCCCATTTCCACCTCGCCTATCACGTCCGCCATTCCGCGCTGCCCGCGCCGGGATCCGAGGAACAGCTCCGCAACATCGCGGGACGCCTCTTCTCCCAGGCGCTCGATCGCTCCAAGCCGCTCTGGGAGCTGTGGCTGGTCCAGGGCCTGGAGCGCAACCGCTTCGGGATCGTGACCAAGACCCACCACGCCCTTGTGGACGGCGTCTCCGGCGTCGACATCGCGACGGTCCTATTCGACGTGAAGCCTGTGCCCGAGCCGATCGAGCCGGATCGAAACTGGGTGCCGCACCCGCCCCCCTCCTCCGCCGAGCTCGCGGCCCGCGGCGCCGTGGAGCTCAGTGAGACGCCCTTCAAGCTGGCCAGCCGCGCTGTCCGCGCCGCGAGCCACCCGATGAGGACGACTCGCAAGGTCGTGGAGGCGGGCGAGGCCCTCGGCGAGGTCGCCTGGAACTTCACGAACCCGGCCCCCGAGGTCCCTCTCAACTCCGAGATCGGATCGCATCGCCGCTTCGCCTGGACCCGGTCCGAGCTTGCGGCCTTCAAGAGGATCAAGGACACCTTCGGCGGGACCGTCAACGATGTGGTCCTGACCGTCGTCAGCGGCGCGCTTCGTGCCTGGCTGCGCAGCCGCGGCGTCAAGACGGAGGGCCTCGAGCTGCGAGCCCTCGTGCCGGTGTCGATCCGCGCCGAGGACGAGCACGGCCAGCTCGGCAACCGGATCGCGGCGATGCGCGGCCCGCTGCCCGTTTACATCGAGGACCCGGTGAAGCGGCTGGAGGCCGTCAAGAGCGCGATGGGCAGCCTGAAGGAGTCCAAGCAGGCGCTCGGGGCCGAGGTGATCTCCCGCTTCAACGACTTCGCGCCGCCCACGCTGCTGGCCCAGGCCTCCCGCATCAACTTCTCCACGCGCCTCTTCAACCTGATCGTCACCAACGTTCCCGGCCCGCAGATCCCGCTCTATGTGCTCGGCCGCGAGCTCCAGGACGTCTTCCCGGTCGCGTTCCTGCCGGAGAACCACGCGCTCGCCATCGCGATCATGTCCTACAACGGCGGCATCGACTTCGGCCTCCTCGGGGACTACGACACGATGGAGGACATCGAGCTCCTCGCGAACGGCCTCAACGAGTCGCTCGGGGACCTGCTCGCCGCGGCCGAGGCCGCCGAGGCGCGCTCCCAGGCGAACCTGGCCGCCGGCGCGGACCTGCCGGGCTAGTTACTTCACCTTGGCGTCGGCTTTCTGCGGCGGAGCCTCGCGATTGCCGGCGTTGTCGATCGCGACCGAGTAGAAGCGGTAATGGCGCCCGGGCTTTCCGTGGAAGCGCAGCTTCGACTTGCTGGTCTTGCGGACCCGGTGGTAGGCACCGCCATTGGCCGAGGCGAAGATGAGGATCCTCTTGACGCCCGATGTCGGGAGCCTGACGCAGCTCGTGCTCCCCGAGGTGTCGAAGCGCTTGACCCTGAGCGCCACGATCCCGTGCCTCCGCTTCGCCCTCTTGATCATCGAACTCGGGGCGGCGACGTCGCGGTCGAGTGCGGCGGCGACCGCCTGGTCGGCCCGGATCACGCCCCAGCCGATCCCATCCGAGTAGGTGCCGCAGTGGCTCGCGGTCGCCTTGATCAGCTGGACGATCTTGGTGTTGGCCATGTTCGGCTTCACGGCACGGATCAGGGCGGCCACTCCGGAGACCTGCGGGGTGGCCATGCTGGTGCCGACGAGGTAGGCGAAGCGGGGGTCCCCGTTGACGGCGGTGCGGCCCCCGGTGGAGTCCTCATCGACGCTGTTGGCGGGCCAGCTCGAGAGGATCCCCTGCTGCCCGCCGACTGAGTTGGAAGCCGATCCGAAGGCGGCGACAGAGACGCGGCTGGTTTGCTCGGCGAAGCTCGAGCGAGTGAGGTCGTACTTCGCCGAGGTGACAACCAGGCCGCGGTCGAAGCCCGCGTCTGGCCCTGTGCCGTTCGGCTGAACCCACTCCTCGGGATAGATGCAGTCGAACGTGAGGAAGAGCGGCGGGCAGGCCCCATCTGGATTCGGGTCGTTGTCTCCGGCGGCGACGAGCACCGATCCACGAGACTGCGCGTAGCTCAGCGCCGGGATCAGAGCGGTGTCGCAGCCCCCGATGCTCATGCTGATCACGTCGCTGCCGCGGTTGGCAGCCGCGACGATCGCGTTCGAGACATTCGAGCAGTCGCCCCCGAGCGCGAGCTTGCCGATGAAGAGCGAGCAGTCGAAGCCCATGCCGGCGATCCCGTAGCCGTTGTCGGCATCGCCGCAGGCGAGCCCGGCGGTGTGCGTGCCATGCCCGACCGGATCGGTGTTCGGGGAGCTGGTCCCGAAGGCCTGTGCGGCGGCGATGCGGCCGGCGATGTCCGGGTGGCCGCCGTCGACTCCCGTGTCGATCATCGCGACCTCCGCCCCGGTCCCCCGGGACAGATCCCAGGCGCGGGGAGCGCCCTCCTTGATCAGGTTCCACTGCCCGAGGTCGCCGCTCGGGGCGTGGGCGTCATGCTGCGTGAAGGCGAAGTCGTTCGGCGAGTAGCGAAGCTGCACGGGCACGTCCGGCCCGACCGACCGAACCCTCGGATCGCCTGCGAGCCTCCGCCTCAGCGCCGGCAGCCCGCCGGGCCCGAGGTCGACGCTCAGCAGTCCGACCTCGGGAATCGCGGTTTTCACTGCGAGGCCCTCGCGATCGGCGACCGCTCCCAGAATCCGGTTGGACTCGGAGCGCAGCTCGTGCCAGCGGGTGCGCGCGGACGGGCTGCGGCCGTCGGGAAGGTCGGGTGTGTCGACGATCACGACAGCGCGGCTCGGAGCGGGCAGCTCGTCCGTCCCCTGCGCCCGGGCAGCCCCGGTCGCGGTGACCGCGAGCGCCGCCAGCGCAGCGATCCTCAGGCCTGCCCGGCTCATACCCTCATAACAACAACTCTAGGGTGGAGATGTGCCGCTCAGCGTCCAAATCGGGCTCCTGCTCGCCGTCGCCACCGCGCTCGCCTCCATCGTCGGCTTCCTCTACAAGCATCGCGGTGCAGTGGAGAGCCCCGAGGTCGACTGGCGCCGGCCGGTCTGGAGCTCACTGGTCCTGTTTCGCTCCCGCTGGTACACGCTCGGCATCCTGATCGCGATGGGGGGCTGGGGCCTGCATGTCGGGGCCCTGGCGCTGGCCCCGATCTCCCTGGTCCAGGCGACGATCGCCGGTGGTCTCGTGCTGCTCACCGTCGTGGCCGACCGCTTCTTCGCCCATCGAGTCACCCGGCGCGAGTGGATCGGCGTGGCTCTCGCCGCGGCGGGCCTCGCCTTCCTCGCGGCGACCCTCGACGGCGACGCGGACTCCGCGCACTCGAGCTACGACGCGGCGACGCTGGCGGCCTTCATCGCGATCGTCGGAGTCGCCGGCCTCGTCGTTGCGGTCGTGGGCCGCGAGGGCCCGCGCGCGGGGGTGCTGCTCGGCGCCTCGGCAGGCCTGCTGTGGGCCGCTTCGGACACGTCGATCAAGGCGCTCAGCGGCCATCTCGGCGACGAGTCCGCGGCCGCGATCGTCTTCAGCCCGCTGGCCGCCGTCATCCTGGCCGCCTCCCTGATCGGCCTGCTGATCTCAGCCCGGAGCCTGCAGATCGGCCCGGCCGTCTCGGTGATCGCGGTGACGAGCGTCGCCGCCAACGCGCTGACCATCGCCGCCGGCCCGATCGTCTTCTCCGAGCCGTTCCCGGACCACGCCCTCGGAGTCGCGGTCCGCGTGCTCGCTTTCGGACTCGTCATCACCGCCGCGGCCCTGACGCCTCCGCCAATGGAGGCGGAGGCGCAACTGCCTTGAGCACGGCCGACCGAGGCCTGCTCGCCCGCGACACCTGGCGGCTGCGGGGAGCGCTCGCCAGTCCGCTTCGGCGCGGGGCGATCGCCGCGATTCCGGTCGGCATCGCGGCCTTCCTCGAGCTGGAGACGGGTGAGCGCGTATGGGGCGGGATCGCCGCCGCCACCCAGCTTGCCGGATTCGTGGCCTTCGACGCTCCCCCTCGCGAACGGACGATCTGGAAGCTGATCTTCGCCCCGGTGCTCGCGGTGACGGCGGCCCTCGGCGTCCTCTCGACGGATCCCGCCGGTCTCGCCGTGATCGGCATGACCCTGTGCGGGATCGCCGGCGGCTATTGCGTCGCCGGCTCCCAGCGACTCGCGATCGCGGGGATGATCGCGACGCTCAGCTTCCTCCTCGGTCAGGGATTTCTCCTCGACTCGGATGAGGCGCTGCGCGCGCTGCTCGCGGGCTTCGCGGGCGGGCTCGCGCAGGCTCTGACCTCCGCCACCGTCTGGTTGTTTTCCAAGCAGGAGCGTGAGTCGCCCGGCCTGGCCGAGCGCGCCGCCGGTGCGCGGAGGGCCCTTCGCGACAACCTGACCGCCACGTCGCCGAGCCTGCAGCACGCCGTGCGCTGGGGGGTCGCGCTCGGCATCGCCGTGGCGATCTACCGCTTCGTCGACCTCCAGGGGCACGGGTATTGGATTCCGCTCACCGTCCTCTTCGTCCTCAAGCCGAGCTCCGGGGACACCTGGGAGCGGATGACGATGCGAGCCGCCGGGACCGTGGCGGGGTTGCTCGTCGCAACGGTGCTGGCTGAGGCGCTTGGAGCGAGCCCGGTGCCCGTTGCCATCGCGCTCGCCGTCGCGGGCGCCCTCGCCTACGCCCTGCTCGCCCTCGAATACGCCCTCTTCACGGCCGCGATCACCGTCTTCGTCGTGCTCCTGACCGATTCGCTCGGCGAAGGTGCCTTCGAGGCCGCCGATCAGCGAGCGCTCGCCACAGGGCTGGGACTGGCAGTCGCGGCTATTGCTATTGCAGTCCCTTTTTCACGGCTTCGCCATCAGAACGCGGCCACAAGCGGCCGCCCAACATAAGTCGCTCCGGCCTTCGGCCTGCGCTCCAAGGTGGAGCGGCCTGGTGGCCGCTAGGTGACCTGCACCCGCTCGCGCTGGCGCCGGGCCAGGGCGTCGACCGTCACCGCGGCGAGCAGCACGCCGCCGGTGATCATGTACTTGACGTCGGAGTTCAGGCCGAGCAGGTCCATGCCGTTGGAGATGGACCCGATCACGACCGCGCCGAGCAGGGCCGACCAAACCGATCCGCGACCACCGAAGAGGCTGGTGCCGGCGATCACCGGGCCCGCGATGGCGAGCAGCAGCACGTCGCCCGAGCCGGAGGCCTGGTTGACCGCGATCAGCCTCGAGGCGGCCAGGATGCCGCCAGCCGCCGCCATCGTCGAGCAGATCGTGAAGACCAGGATCCGCACGCGGTTGATCTTGATCCCGGCGCGCCGCGACGCCTCGGCGCTCCCGCCGGTGGCGAAGATGTGGCGGCCGAACGGCGTCCGCGTCGTCAGCCAGGCGAAGAACCCGCAGAAGGCGACGAGGATCAGCGCCGAGAGCGGGATGCCTCGGTCCGAGCTCAGGATCGCCACGGCCGCGAAGCTCGCGATGCCGACGACCACGGTCCGGATCACGATCCCGGTGAGCGGGTCGGTCTCCAGGCCCGCCTTCCGTCGGCGGCGTAACTCCAGCAGCCCAGTGCCCAGCGTCGCGGCGGTGACGATGGCCGCGAGCACGTAGCCGACGCCGGCCGAGAAGAACTTGCCGGCCAGGTCGGTGATCGTGCTGGGCGGGAGGTTGATCGTCCCGGTGTCGCCCAGCACGAATAACAGCGCTCCCTGCCACGCGAGCAGGCCGGCCAGGGTAACCACGAACGACGGGATCCCGAAGAAGGTGACCATGAAGCCGTTGAAGGCTCCGATGATCGCCCCGGTCATGAGGCCGGCGAGGATGGCCAGTTCGGGACTCCAGCCGTGCTTGACCTGGAGCACGGCCATCACGCCCGCGGCGAGCCCGCTCACCGCGCCGACGGAGAGGTCGATCTCGCCGAGCAGCAGGACGAGGACCACGCCGATGGAGATCATCCCGATGGCTGCGATCTGCAGCGTCAGGTTCGTCAGGTTGATCGCGGAGAGGAAGCGGTCGTTCTGAGACTGGAAGATCACCCAGATCAGGGCGATTGTGAGGAAGACGCGCAGCGAACCGAGCTCGCCGCGCGCGAGCCGCGCGATGACGCCGAGCGTGCTCTCCTGCTGCTCCGCGTCGTCGGCGGTTTGGGTGGCGTCCTCCATCACTTGCCCTCCTTCTTGAAGTCGATCTCCGCCGAGGCGCCCGTGATCGCCGCCACGACCTCCT
Source organism: uncultured Solirubrobacterales bacterium (assembly GCA_963819715.1). Lineage (GTDB taxonomy): Bacteria > Actinomycetota > Thermoleophilia > Solirubrobacterales > 70-9 > DASUPK01. Next base: position 598,849 of record CAWFXE010000006.1, on the reverse strand, counting down.
CGCGCGTCGTGGTGTTGATGTCGAACGTCGCCTCCCGTCTGCCGAGCCGCAGCACGACGATCCGGTCCGCGACCTCGAAGACGTCCTCGAGGTTGTGGCTGATCACCACCACGCCCAGCCCGCGCTCGCGGAGGCGCTTGATCAGGCTGAGCACCTGCGCGGTCTGCGCCACGCCCAGGGCCGCGGTGGGCTCATCCAGCAGAACCACCTTCGGCTGGCCCAACAGGGACCGGGCGATCGCCACCGACTGGCGCTGTCCTCCGGAGAGGCTCCCCACCTCGGTGCGGACGCTGCCGAGGGTGGTCACCGAGAGCTCGTCGAGGAGCTCCAGCGAGTGCCGCTCCATCTGCGTCTCGTCGATCACCGGGAGCGGTACGCCGTCCTCGCCGGTGACCTCCTGGCCGAGATAGAGATTGGCGACCACGTCGAGGTTGTCGCAGAGGGCGAGGTCCTGGAAGACCGTCGCGATCCCCACCTTGGTGGCCGCGGCGGGCGAGTTGATCTTGACCGGCTTCCCCTCGAAGTAGGCCTGGCCGGAGTCAGGAGGCTGAACTCCGTCGATCGCCTTGATCAGGGTGGACTTCCCGGCCCCGTTGTCGCCGACCAGGGCGACGACCACGCCGGCGTCGACCTCGAAGTCGACGTCGGACAGCGCCTGGACTGGTCCGAAGCTCTTGGAGAACCCCTTGAGCGCGAGGAGATGGTCGGGCTTGCCGTTGCCGGTCTGTGTCTCTGGGCTCACCTTCTCATCTCCTCACGCTCGGGGTTCATTCTCCTAGCTGCTGATTCCGGCCGCCTGACAGGCCGACTGGAATTCAGGGGTGCAGACGTCGCTGGCGGTCCAGTATCCGTCCGAACCGATCAGCGGCTGCCCGCCGTACTCCACGGAGGCGATGTTGTCCTTCGTCGCCGCCACCGGCGTCAGCAGGTACGACGGGATGTCCGCCGCACCGTTGTTGGTCTTCGTCTGGCCAACCAGAAGACCACTGGTCGGAATCGGCTTGCCCTGGGCCAGCGCCGCCGCGATCTTGGCGGAGGTCTCGGCCTCAGGCCGCGTCGCCTTGTAGACCGTCATGTACTGGTCGCCGGTGAGGATCCGCTGAACGGCATCGAGCTCGGCGTCCTGACCCGTCGACGGAATCGTCTTCGGATCGATGCCTGCCGCCTGCATCGCCGCGATCGCGCCGCCGGCGGTGCCGTCGTTCATGGCGTACAGACCCTTGAACCCGGTCTTGCCGAGCGCCGTGATCGCCTGGTCCATCTCGGACTGGGCCTTGTCCGGGCTCCAGTCGGGCGTGTCGTACTCCTTGGCGACCGTAACGCCTGCCGCGTCCAGCTCCTTGGACGCGCCCTGACCGAACAGGGTGGCGTTGTTGTCCGTCGGCGAGCCGTTGATCCTCACGATCGGCCCGTTCGCATTGCCGTCGTCGGCCAGCTTCTTCGCCAGGGCGCTGCCCTGAAGCTCTCCGACCTTGACGTTGTCGAACGAGACATACGCGGCCACGTCCGGGGTATCCAGGATCAGCCGGTCATAACTCACGACCGGCACGTTCTGCTGCTTGGCCAGCTGCACCATGGACGCCGCGGATGCGGAGTCCACCGGGTCGAGTACGACCACGTCGGCCCCGTCGGTGAGCGCCGACTCCATTTGGGACTGCTGCGTCGACGCATCCTGGTTCGCGTTGTTGTAGATGAGTTCGCAGTCCGAGCACGCCGACTTCAGCGCGGCCTCGAACTCCGGATGATCATGGGACTCGTAGCGAGTCGTCTTCGACTCCGGCAGCAGCAGGGCGACCTTCGGCCCTCCGCCACCACTACTGCCTCCACAGGCAGCAAGCCCGAGCCCGATGACGAGCGCCGCAAACGCAAGCACGGCACCTCGAGCCCAGCTCTTGGATCTAGTCACACGCACCACCTCCACTGTTGTTCCTCTCTGACTTAGTTGAATAACGCCTCATGCCGCAACCTCCTGCGGCGGCCCCGTCCCCACAACCCCATCCCCAGCGTGCAGGACGAGGGCGAGCGCGCCGAGCAACTCGGCACGATCTCCTAGGACTCCCGAGGCCACCGTGACCTGCTCCGCCGCGCTGGTGATCGCGTAGCGGCGGATCGATTCCAGCACCGGCTCCGTGATCATCCCGCCGGCGACGCTGAGGTCGCCGCCGATGATCACGCAGTCCGGGTTCACCAGATTGCAAAGTCCCGCGAGCGCGACTCCGATCTCACGGCCCGCCTCCCCGATCAGCCGCGTCGCGGCTGGATCGGCCTCCTCGATCAGCTTGAGCAGCTCCTTCGTCGACACGGGCTCGCCCCTGCTCGTGCCGAGCTGCTCGGCGATCGCCCGGGCGGAGGCGACGGTCTCGAGACAACCTCGGCTCCCGCAGCGGCAGATGGCGGTGCCCTGGTGCGCCGGGGTGTGCCCGATCTCGCCGGCCGTGCCGCCCGCGCCCTGGTGCAGCTTCCCCCGGAAGAGGAGCCCTGCCCCGATGCCGGAGGAGATCTTGATGTAGACGATGTCCGCGTGACCCCGGCCCGATCCCCAGACGAACTCGGCCAGGGCGCCGAGGTTGGCGTCGTTCTCCACGCTCACCGGCAGTCCGAGCCGGTGCTCCATCTCCGCCGCGGCGTTCACGCCCACCCAGCCCGGCAGGATCGACGATGACCCGACGGCGCCGGTTGCCCTGTTGATCGGGCCCGGTAGTCCCATCCCGACGCCGATCACGCCCTTGCGGGCGGCCTTCGCCTCCTTCAGAACGCCATCGACCAGCTGCGCCGCGGCATCGAGTCCTTCCTCGGCCGAGTGGTCGGTATCCAGCTCCCTCCAGGACTCCGCCAGCACCTCATGCGAGAGGTCCGACACCGCCACGCGAAGGTGCGTGTGGCCGAAATCGACGCCCACGGCGAGCCCGGCGGATGGGTTGAGGGAGAGCAGCACGGGCGGGCGCCCCCCACTATCACCGTGCGCCACCCCGGTGGCCTCGGGCTGCTCGGTGAGCAGGCCCGCAGTGATCAGGTCCGAGACGATGCTCGAGACCGTCGAGCGAGAGAGACCGGTGAGCCGGGCGATCTCCGCCCTGCTGGCGGTGCCTTGGCCGCGAAGCGCGCCGATGACGCGGCCGCGATTGAGCTCACGCAGTGACCGGAGCGAGCCGGAGTCTGCAGATTCCACTGGCGCCGAACCCTTATCGACAACCGGGTATTTGTCAAGTCTTCGGAGGAACTAGTCGGAAAACAGGCTGTGAATGTCCCGAGTCAGGACAAAGCTCAGTCGACGTTCGGCGGCTCGAGCGGGTCGATCGCCATCGGCTCGTGGTGCCACTCCGTCGGGTAGGCCACCACCACGTCGAGGGCTCGGCGCGGCGGTTCGGTGTCCGTCTCGCTCTGGTCGCGGTGGAGCAGGGGCGCCAGGTAGCGGGCGCCGATCTTCTGCGGCGGCCACCAGAGGGAGTCCAGGGAGGCCTCCCCCTCGCCGCCGCCTCCGGCCACGTCGGTGCGGAGGCTCACCGATTCATCCCCGGTCAGGACCTTGCCCCGCAGCACCGGCCGGAACGGCTCGGGGGCCGGACCGGCGCCGATGCGGTGGGCGATGTCCTCGGCGGCGGCGTCGGCCTGCTGTGCCGCGAGGCCGCCCTGCTTGATCGGGAAGCTCGTGCCGTCTCCGGCGGCATAGACATCTTCCATGCCCTTGACCCGCGACTGCTCGTCCACAGGGAAGAAGCCCTGCTCGTCGACCGGTAGGCCCTCGATTCGGGGCCCCTCCATCACCGGCAGCGCCACGACCTCGGCCGGGCCGACCGCACGGTCCCCGGGACTCAGCTTGATTCCGTCCCCGCCGACCTCCCGCACCGTTGAGCCGGAGATCACCTCGATCCCGCGTCCCCGCAACAGCTCCTCGATCATGGAGCTGGCGTTGGGGCCGAATACGGCCAGCGGGCCCGACTCGGGGGTGATGATCGCGATCTTCACGTCGGCGCCCCTCTGCACGGCCCGTCGCTGGGTCATCAGGGCGATCTCGTAGAGGGGCAGCGACCAGGTCACTCCTCCGGGAACGACGAAGACGATCCTGCGATCCGCCTGCTCCGCCCGATCGAGCAGCCGATCGGGGCTGAACGGCTCGGGCGAGGGGAAGGTGGTCGCCCCCTCGATCGCGGGCACGAAGCGGCCGCCCGCGCACACGACCAGGAAGTCGTAGTCGAGGCTGGATCCGTCATCGAGCTCCACGCGGTGGTCGTCAGCCTTCACCGAGGCGAGCCCGCGCTGGATGAAGGTCGCCCCCTTCTCGGCCGCCAGCGGTTGCAGCTCGGCGCGCGCGGCCGGCCCGAGATCGAACGGCTCCTCCACCAGCAGCGGCTTGTAGAGGAAGTCCGGCTTGGGGTCGACGAGCGTCACCTCGGCTCGATCGCCGGCGAGATCGGAGAGCGCGAGCAGCGTCTCCAGCCCCGCCACGCCGCCGCCGGCGATGACGATTCGTGTCCCCTTCGCAGCCATGGCAAAAGCCTACGAGTCCGCGCGCACGGGTTCCATCGGTGCGCGGCACCGGCCCGCCTACGTAGTTCCCCACACTCAGAAGACCGGTGTGCCACGCGGATGGATCGCCGCCTCCCCAGGCATACGTTGCTCACACAGACCATTCGCCATCTGAAAGGGATTCCGATGACCGTTTCGACCGCACTTCTCCGCCGCTTCGAGGATCTCCGCAAGGAAGACACGGACTACGCCGGTGGGAAGGGCGCGAACCTCGGCGAGATGACCGCCGCGGGACTGCCCGTCCCCCCCGGCTTCGTGGTCGGCGCCTCCTCATACGCCCTCTTCTGCGACGTCGGCGGTCTGCGCGACCGGATCGAGCAGCAGCTCTCCTCGGTCGACGTTGACGACACCGCCGCGCTCGAGACCGCCACCCTCGAGGTCCGCAAGATGGTCGAGGCGGAGCCGGTCCCCGACGAGGTCGCGAGCGAGATCCGCGACGCCTATCTCGAGCTGGCGGGCGATCGCGACAACCCTCCGGTCGCGGTTCGCTCCTCCGCCACGGCGGAGGACACCGAGGCCGCCTCGTTCGCCGGCATGAACGAAACCTTCCTGAACGTCCGCGGCCCCGATGAGGTCGTCGACGCGGTCCGCCGCTGCTGGTCCTCCCTCTTCGGCGCCCGCACCGTCTTCTACCGCGCGAAGCAGGGCTTCGGCCAGGCGGACATGGACATCGCCGTCGTCGTCCAGATCCAGATCCTCTCCACCCGCGCGGGCGTGATGTTCACCATCGACCCCGCCTCAGGCGACAACGATCGCCTCGTGATCGAGGGCTCTCTCGGCCTCGGCGAGTCGGTCGTCTCTGGTCAGGTCTCCCCGGACCGCTACGTGATCGACAAGGAGACGCTCCACATCGAGAAGCGCGACGTGAAGCGCAAGGAGCTCGTCATCGAGCCCCTCCCGGACGGCGGCACCCGCACCAGGGAGCTCTCCGGCGACGAGTCGACTCAGCCGGTCCTCACCGACGAGGAGGTCCGCCGCATCGCCGAGCTCGGCATTCGCGACGAGGAGCACTACGGCAAGCCCCAGGACACCGAGTGGGCTTTCGACGAGGAGGGCATCGCCTGGATGCTGCAGAGCCGGCCGGTGACCTCCTCAGGCGGCGACACCTCCGTCGAGCTCGCCGAGCACGAGGGCGAGGCGCTCGTGCGCGGCCTGGGCGCCGCTCCCGGGGTCGCCCACGGCGAGGTCAAGATCATCTCCGAGCTCAGCTCGGGCAATGACCTGAAGGAGGGCGACGTCCTCGTCACCCACATGACGGCGCCCGACTGGGTTCCCCTGATGAGGCGCTCCGCCGCGATCATCACCGACTCGGGCGGCATGACGTGCCACGCCGCGATCGTCTCGCGGGAGCTCGGCATCCCCTGCGTCGTCGGCGCCGCCGACGCGACTTCAAAGCTGCGTGACGGAGAGCTCGTGACCGTGGACGCCACACACGGGACGGTTTACGAGGGCGAAATCGCCGTCACCGGACAGGAGACCGGGTCCGGTGACGGTCCCGCCCCCCTAGGGGGTGGGGCTCCCGTCACCGCGACCCAGCTCCTCGTCAACCTCTCCGAGCCCTCCCAGATCGAGCGGGCGGCGAGCCTGCCGGTCGAGGGCTGCGGCCTGCTGCGCGCCGAGCTGATGGTGATCGAGGCGCTCGAGGGCCGCCATCCCCGCCTGCTGATGGAGCAGGGCAAGAGCGACGAGCTGGTCGACCGACTGGGTAGCGCGCTCACGCAGTTCGCCGAGGGCTTCGCGCCCCGGCCGATCACCTACCGGACGATCGATTTCCGCTCCAACGAGTTCAAGGGACTCGAGGGCGGCGATCGCTTCGAGCCGGAGGAGTCGAACCCGATGATCGGCTACCGCGGCGCCCTGCGGTACATGCGGGAGCCCGACCTGTTCGGTCTCGAGCTGGAGGCGATCAAGCGGGTCTGGGACGCCGGGCACACGAACTTCCACGTGATGCTCCCGTTCGTCCGCACCCCGCGCGAGCTGACCGCGTGCCGCAACCAGATCCGTGACGCGGGCCTGTTCGACCGGCCCGAGTTCGAGCTCTGGGTGATGGCCGAGGTCCCCTCGGTGTACTTCCACCTGCCCCGCTACGCGGAGCTCGGCGTGAAGGGCATCTCGATCGGCTCGAACGACCTGACGCAGCTGATGCTGGGCGCGGATCGCGATTCCGAGGCGGTCGCCGAGCTGTTCGACGAGCGCGACGCCGCGGTCGCCGACTACCTGCGGCTCCTGATCCCGCGTGCCAAGGAGCTCGGCCTGTCCACCTCGATCTGCGGCCAGGCGCCCTCCGTGCACCGCGAGTACGCGCAGCTGCTGGTCGAGGCCGGCATCGACGCCATCTCGGTCAACATCGACGCGGTCGACAAGGCCCGTCGCCTGATCGCCGCCGCCGAGCAGCGCGTGCTGCTCGACGCCGCCCGGTCCGGGAGCTAGGGCGGGGCCGGGGGACGTCATGGAGGATCAGCTCACAGCACTCGACGCGACCTTCCTGGAATTGGAGGAAGCGGACCTGAGCGCCCATATGCACATCGGCGGCGTGATGGTGCTGGAGCCCCAGCCAGATGGCGGGGCTCCATCGATCGAGGAGATCCGCCGCGACGTGGTCGCCCGCCTACCCGACCTGCCCCGCTACACCCAGCGGCTCTCCGCCCCGCAGACGGGTGGCCTCCATTGGCCCGGCTGGATCGAGGACAAGCGGTTCCGCGTGGAGCGGCACGTCCGCATCGCCGGCCTGCCCGCCCCGGGCGGGGTCGACGAGCTCTTGGAGTGGGCCGGCGAGTACTACTCGCAGCGCCTCGATCGGACCAGGCCACTCTGGGAGATCGTGATTCTCGAGCTGGCCGACGGGCGCTGGGCGCTCGTCACGAAGACCCACCACTGCATGATCGACGGCGTCGGCTCGGTCGACATGGCGACCACCCTGCTCGACACCCAGCCCGAGCGCCGGACATTGCGGAACGGAGCGGCGAACGGCGGAGCCGTCCATCACCCGAACACCGACGAGACCCCGATCCGCGGCTGGCGGCGCACCGCTTCGCGGATCGCCAAGCCCTACCTGTCCGTCGGGCACGCGGCTATCCGAACCGCGCAGGCCGGCCTGCACGCGGCGGAGTCCGCGGTCGGCATGGCGGCGCATCCGAGCCGGGCCCGCGATGCGGCTCACCGCTCGCGCGCCCTCGCGGAGCTGATCGTCCGCGACGAGGTGATCGCTGCTCCGGAGTGCAGCCTCAACCGGCCGATCGGCGCGGGGCGTCAGCTCGCCGTGATCACCATGAGGCTGGATGAGCTGAAGCAGATAAAGAACTCCCTCGGCGGCACCCTCAACGACGTGGTCCTGGCGGCCGCCGCGGGTGGATTCCGCCGGCTTCTGATCGACCGCGGCGAGATGGTCACGGAACCGGGCCTCCGCGCCATGGTGCCGATGAACATCCGCAACGCAGCCGACCACCTCTCCATGGGCAACCGGATCTCCTCGCTGTTCGTCCACCTGCCGGTCACCGCCGAGGACCCCGCGGAGCGCTACCGGCTCCAGGTCGAGGAGGCCGAGGGCCTCAAGTCCGGAACCCAGCACGAGGGCTCCAGCGTGCTGCTCAATCTCGGCGATCACATGCCGCCAGTGCTGCACAGCTTCCTCGCCCGCTCGCTCTTCGCGACGCGTCTCTTCAACGTGACGATCACCAACGTGCCGGGACCGCAGGTGCCGCTCTACTACTTCGGTTCGAAGGTCAAGGAGATCTGGCCACTGGTGCCGATCGCCGCCTCGCACGCCGTGGGCCTGGCCGTGTTCAGCTACGACGGCAAGCTCTTCTTCTGCATCAACGCCGACCGCGACACGGTCCCCGACCTGGATGTGCTCAACAAGGGGATCGCGGACTCCCTCGCGGAGCTCGGCGAGCTCGCTGCTCAACCGACGCCCGCCTCCTGATGTTCGCCGTGCGGATACACGGACGCGGCGGCCAGGGCGTCGTCACGGCGGCGGAGATGCTCTCGATAGCCGCCTTCGAGGATGGTGAGCACGCCCAGGCCTTCCCCACCTTCGGCTCGGAGCGCACGGGAGCTCCCGTCACCTCGTACTGCCGGATCGACGACGAGGCGATTCGCGTGCGCGAGCCGATCTCGCAGCCGGACGCCCTGATCATCCAGGACCCCACGCTGCTCCATCAGGTCAAGGTCTTCAGCGGGCTCAGCGAGGACGGCTACGTGCTGATCAACACCTCGCGCAGCCTCGATGACCTCGGGCTGGGCGAGTTTGCCGGCGGGTTTGCGCCCGGGCGGCTGCTCACCGTGCCCGCGAGCGAGGTCGCCAACCGCCAGCTGCACCGCCCGATGCCGAACACGGCGCTACTCGGCGGGTTCGCCGCGATGACGGGCGCCGTCACGTTGCAGGCCGTCGTCCGGGCCATCGCCCAGAAGTTCTCAGGCGAGATCGCCGACCGCAACATGCTCGCGGCCGACGTCGCCTACGAGTACGTGCAGCACGAGATCAGGGAGCTCACCCGTGCTTAGGCAGGAGGAGGGATCCCGCGCCGTCGCCGAGGCAGTGGCCCTGTGCCGCCCCGAGGTGATCAGCGCCTATCCGATCTCGCCCCAGACGCACATCGTCGAGCACCTCTCCGACCTCGTGCGCACCGGCGACCTCTCCCCCTGCGAGTACCTGATGGTCGAGTCCGAGTTCGGCGCGCTCTCTGCGGCGATCGGAGCATCCGCCACCGGAGCGCGTACCTATACCGCGACCGCTTCCCAGGGCATCCTGTTCATGGCGGAAGCGGTCTACAACGCGTCGGGCCTGGGGCTGCCGATCGTGATGACGATCGCCAACCGGGCTATCGGGGCCCCAATCAACATCTGGAACGACCACTCCGACTCCATGTCGATGCGCGACTCCGGCTGGATCCAGCTTTACGCCGAGTCCAACCAGGAGGCGCTCGACATGCACATCCAGGCCTTCCGGATCGCCGAGCAGATCTCGCTGCCGGTGATGGTCTGCATGGACGGCTTCATCCTCACCCACGCCTACGACGAGGTCGACATCCCCGATCAGGAGAAGGTCGACGCGTTCGTGCCCCCCTTCAAGCCACGGCAGCTCCTCGACCCGGCGAACCCCATGACGATCGGGGCGATGGTCGGCCCCGAGGCCTTCTTCGAGGTGAAGTACCTCGCCCACCACAAGCAGATGGAGGCCCTCGACGTGATCCCCCAGGTCGCCCAGAGCTTTGCGATCGACTTCGGCCGCCCGTCCGGCGGCTTGGTGCGCCGCTACCGGACCGAGGGCGCCGAGACGATCATCGTGGCGCTCGGCTCCGTGCTCGGGACGATCGAGGAGGTGGTAGACGAGATGCGCGACGCCGGCGTCAGGGTCGGCGCGCTTGGGATCAAGTCCTTCCGCCCCTTCCCTCTCGAGGAGGTCCGCGACGCGCTGTCCGGGGCCTGCCGCGTGGTGGTTCTGGAGAAGGCCCTGGCCGCGGGCCGGGGCGGGATCGTCTCCACCGACATCCACGAGGCGATGGTGGGCGGCCACGCGCGTTGCAGCACCGTGATCGCCGGCCTCGGCGGAAGGGCGATCACCCGCGAGTCGCTTCACCGGCTGCTCGAGCAGGCGGGCCGCGACGAGCTCGAGCCGCTCAACTTCCTCGACCTGGACATCGAATTGGTGCAGCGCGAGCTGGCCCGCGAGAGCAACGGCAAGCCCGCCGGCCCGCATGCCGAGAACATGCTCCGCGACCTCGGCGTGGTCGCGGCGGAGGCCCACTGATGCCATACCAGGACGTCAAGCTCTACCAGACGGGCACCTACGCGGTCGGGGGCCGGCTGCTCGATCCGGAGAAGCGCTCGGTGCAGGCACGGACGGAGCGCTCCAACACCTTGACTTGCGGGCACCGGGCCTGTCAGGGATGCGGCGAGGCCCTCGGAGCCCGGTTCGCGCTCGACTCCGCCATGCGCGCGACGAAGGGCAAGCTGATCGCGGCCAACGCCACGGGCTGCCTCGAGGTCTTCTCCACTCCATATCCCGAGAGCTCCTGGCAGCTGCCCTGGATCCATTCGCTCTTCGGCAACGCGCCGGCGGTCAGCACCGGGATCGCCGCCGCGCTGAAGGCCAAGGGCCGCGAGGACATCCGCGTGGTCGGGCAGGGCGGCGACGGCGGCACCCTCGACATCGGCTTCGGCTGTCTGTCGGGGATGTTCGAGCGAAACGACGACGTGCTGTTCATCTGTTACGACAACGAGGCCTACATGAACACCGGCGTGCAGCGCTCCGGCGCGACACCGCCCGCCGCGCGGACCGCGAACACCAAGCCGGTCGGCGAGGAGCCGGGCAACGTCTTCGGCCAGGGCAAGAACGCGCCGCTGATCGCCATGGCCCATGAGATCCCCTATGTCGCGACGGCGACCGTGGCCGAGCTGCGCGACCTCGAATACAAGGTCGAGAAGGCGATGGAGATGCGGGGCGCCCGCTACCTGCACGTCTTCGTCCCCTGCCCCCTGGGCTGGGGATCCGCATCGAAGGACACGATCGAGATCGCGCGCCTCGCCAAGGAGACCGGGATCTTCCCCGTCTTCGAGGCCGAGGACGGCGAGGTCGTCGGCGTCTCGAAGATCCGCAAGCAGGTGCCGGTCACCGAATACCTGAAGCTGCAGAAGCGCTACGCGCACCTGTTCAAGGACCCACCCCGAAACGACGTGATCGATGCGATCCAGGCTCGCGCCGACGCCAACATCCGGCGCTTCGGCCTGAACGGCGGCTACGGATCGCTTCCCGACCTCCTCCATGAAGGTCGCCCCGACCTGCTCTCCGACACCCCGCACGGACCCCAGTGATGGAAGCCACCGAGAAGAACCTGCCGTTCGCCATCACGCTCGAGGTTGGCTCCAGTCTCGCCAACAAGACCGGCAGCTGGCGCACCGAGCGCGCCCAGTACGTCAACCGGCTGCCCCCCTGCAATCACGCCTGCCCCGCCGGCGAGAACTGCCAGGCCTGGCTGTACGAGGCCGAGGACGGCGGCGAGGGCTACGAGCGCGCCTGGCGGAAGATCGTCGAAGACAACCCCTTCCCCGCGATCATGGGGCGCGTCTGTTACCACCCGTGCGAGACCTCCTGCAATCGCGGGGAGCTCGACGAGGCCGTCGGCATCCACTCGGTTGAGCGCTTCATCGGGGACGAGGCGATCAAGCAGGGCTGGTCCTTCGACACGCCCGCGGCGTCCTCCGGCAAGCGGGTGCTGGTGGTCGGAGCCGGGCCCTCCGGGCTTTCGGCCGCGTACCACCTGCGCCGCCTCGGTCACGAGGTGACGATCTACGAGGCCGGCCCGATGGCCGGCGGCATGATGCGCTTCGGCATCCCCACGTACCGGCTGCCGCGCGACGTGCTCGACGCCGAGGTCGACCGCATCCTGGCGATGGGCGTCGAGCTCGAGCTCAACCGCAAGGTCACCAACATCGAGGAAGCGATGACCGGTGGCGGCTTCGACGCGGCCTTCCTCGCCGTTGGCGCCCACATCGGCAAGCACGCCGACATCCCGGCCGGCGAGGCCGCGCGGATCGTGGACGCCGTTTCGATGCTCGAGTCGATGGAGTCCGACGAGAAGCCGCTGCTGGGCCGCAAGGTCGTCGTCTACGGCGGCGGCAACACCGCGATGGACGCGGCCCGCACCGCCAAGCGCCTCGGCGCCACCGACGCGGTGGTCGTCTACCGGCGCAACCGCGACCGGATGCCCGCCCACGACTTCGAGGTCGCGGAGGCCGAAGAAGAGGGCGTGATGATGCGCTGGCTCGAGACCATCAAGCAGGTCGACGGCCACAAGATCACGGTCGAGAAGATGGAGCTCGACGAGACGGGCTTCCCTCAGCCGACCGGCGAGCTCGACGAGCTCGATGCGGATTCGGTCATCCTCGCGCTCGGCCAGGAGGCGGACCTCTCACTGCTCGAGGGCGTCTCCGGCATCGAGGTCGAGGATGGAGTCGTGCAGGTCGGGCCGAACATGGAGACCGGGCACCGGGGTGTCTTCGCCGGCGGCGACATGGTCCCCGCCGAGCGGACCGTCACCGTCGGCGTCGGCCATGGCAAGAAGGCCGCGCGCAACATCGACGGTTGGCTGCGCAGTCAGACATACGAGCCGGGACCCAGGCACGAGGTCATCACCTTCGAGCAGCTCAACGCCTGGTACTACGCGGACGCACCGAAGGCCCTGCAGCCCGAGCTCGAGATCGAGCGCCGACGCTCCACCTTCGACGAGGTGGTCGGCGGGCTCGACGAATCGAACGCCATGTACGAGGCTCGCCGCTGCATGTCTTGCGGCAACTGCTTCAGCTGCGACAACTGCTTCGGAGTCTGCCCCGACAACGCGGTTTTGAAGCTGGCCGAGGCGGCGGAGAACCCGAACGTCAACGGCTACGCGATCGACCTCGACTTCTGCAAGGGCTGTGGCCTCTGTGTCCAGGAATGCCCGTGCGGCGCAATCGAGATGGTTCCCGAGAAGATCTGAGGAGGACATGGAGACGAGACATGCATTCGAGAGGTTCCGGGTCGTGTTCTGGGTTTGCACGGCCGGGATCATCGGCCTCTATCTCTATGGCCTGATCTGGCAGGCCTACAGCCCGCTCCAGCTCGGCGCGCTCAGCGTCGTCTGCCTCGTCCTGCTCGCCCTCTTCGTCTTCCACGAGGTCCGTATGCGGATCGAGCTCCACCGCCACCCGCGCGAGGTCGACCACACCGACAGGGAGCGGCGCGGCTTCTAGCCCGAGCCTCGACTGGGCGTAGCCTGACGTGGTGTCCAAAGCGGCTCCCGTCTACCCAGCCGAGCGCGAGGCCGACGTCGCGCTCCGCGACGGCTCGACCATCCACGTGAGGCCCGTCCGCTCCGAGGACGCGCCCGAGCTGCAGCGGCTGCTCGAGGGGATGAGCCCGGAGTCCCGGATGTTCCGTTTCTTCTCGGCCGGGACCAACCTGGCGGAGGCGGCGCGGACGATGACCGAGGTCGACTACTCGCGCCGCTACGGGCTGGTCGCCGTCCGCGGCGATGAGATCGTCGGGCAGGGCATCTATCTGAGCGGTGCCGCCGACGGGGCGGAGATCGCGTTCGCGGTCGCGGACAAGCTCCAGGGGATGGGCCTGGGCACGCTGCTGCTCGCCCACCTCGCCGAGGTCGCCATCGACAACGGGATCTCGGTCTTCTGGGCGGAGGTCATGCCCGAGAACCACCGGATGATCGAGGTGTTCCGGGAGAGCGGCTTCCCCGTCGAGATGTCCTCCGAGCCCGGCGCGATCCGGGTGGAGTTCCCGGCCTCGCTGGCCGCCGAGGCGGTGGACCGCTTCGAGGACCGCGACCGGATGGCGGCCGAGGCGGCGATGCGCACGTTCCTCGAGCCGAAGGCGATCGCCGTGATCGGCGCCTCCCGCGACCGCTCCACCGTCGGCGGGCAGGTCTTCCACAACAGCCTCGAGTCCGGATTCGAGGGCGTGGTCTATCCGGTCAACCCAGGCGCGGACGTCGTCCAGTCCGTTCACGCCTATCGATCCATCTCCGAGCTCCCCGAGCCGGTCGAGCTGGCGGTCATCGCGGTGCCCGCGGCCGCGGTCCTGGAGGTGGCGCGCGAGTGCGCCGAGTCCGAGGTCAAGGCCCTCGTTGTGATCTCGGCCGGCTTCGCGGAGACCGGTCCCGAGGGCGCCGAACGCGAGCGAGAGCTGGTGGAGATCTGCCGGGACGCCGGGATGAGGCTGGTCGGACCGAACTGCCTCGGGCTCCTCAACAAGAGGCAGGGACTGAACGTCACCTTCGCGCCGCATGCCCCGCCGCGGGGAGGGATCGGCTTCGTCACCCAGAGCGGCGCCCTCGGCCTGGCCCTGATCGATCTCGCCGGCGATCGTGGACTGGGCGTCTCGTCCTTCGCCTCGATCGGGAATCGCGCCGACATCACCGCCAACGACCTGCTCGAGTACTGGGAGAGCGACGGGGTCACCGACGTCGCCCTCCTCTACATCGAGTCCTTCAGCGATCCGCGGCGCTTCTCGCGAGTCGCGCAGCGGGTGGGCCGCCAGATGCCGGTCGTCGTGGTGAAGAGCGGCCGCTCCGCCGCGGGGCAGCGGGCGACGAGCTCCCACACGGGCGCGCTGCTCGCGGCCTCCGACGTGACCGTCGACGCGCTCTTCGAGCAGGCCGGGGTGATCCGGACCGAAACGCTCGCGGAGCTGCTGGACGTAGCGTCGATGCTGGCGAACCAGCCGCTCCCGGATGGCCCGCGCGTCGGGATCGTGACCAACGCAGGCGGCCCGGGGATCATGTGCGCTGACGCCTGCGAGGCCGCGAGGCTCGAGGTGCCGGAGATCCCCGAGGAGATCCGCGAGCGGCTCGCGGAGGTGCTTCCTCCGGAGGCGGGGCTGCTCAACCCGGTGGACATGATCGCCACCGCCACCGCGGATCACTACCGGGAGACGATTCGCGTCCTCTCGGACTGGGACGGCATCGACGCGCTGATCGTGATCTTCATCCGGCCGCTGCTGATCGAGGCCACCGACGTCGCGAAGGCGATCGAGCAGGCGATCGGGACGATGCCTCGCAGCATCCCGCTGCAGGCCGTCTTCATGTCGCCTCAGGACCACCCCTCCATCAGGGAGGTCAGCGACCTGCCGATCCACAGCTATCCCGAGGATGCTGCCCGGGCGCTCGGCCGGGTCATGCGACACGTGGACTGGCGGAGCCGGCCCGCCGAGGGGCCGCCCGAGCTCCGGGACGTCCGCTCCGATGAGGCCGCGGCGATCATCGCCGAGGCGCTCGAGGACGACTCGGAGTGGATGGGGATGGAACAGGCGTCACGACTGCTGGCCGCCTACGGGATCCCGATCGCCGAATGGCGCACCGCCTCCGACGCCGCAGACGCCGCCATCGCGGCGGCCGAGCTCGGCGGGCGGGTCGCGCTCAAGGGACAGGGCCCCGGGCTGCTTCACAAGAGCGAGATGGGCGCCGTCCGCGCGGGTCTGCTCGGGAGCGAGGAGGTGCGCGTGGCGGCCGGGGAGATGGACGAGGCGGTGAAGGTCGCGGGCGGAAAGCGCGAGACGTTCATCGTCCAGTCGATGGCCGAGGCCGGCCCCGAGCTGCTCGTTGGAGTGGTCGAGGACCCGACCTTCGGCCCGGTGCTCGCCTGCGGCGCGGGCGGGACCCAGGCCGAGCTGCTGAAGGACGTGGCCGTGCGGGTCTGCCCGATCACCGTTGCCGAGTCCGAGGCCATGCTGCAGTCACTGTCCACCTATCCGCTACTCACCGGCTTCCGCGGAGCGCCCCCGGTCGACGTCGGCGCCGTCCAGGACCTGCTCGTCAGGGTGAGCGCGATGGTCGACAACCATCACGAGATCGCAGAGATGGACCTCAACCCGGTGATGGCCGGCCCGGGAGGGGCCGTGGCGGTCGACTATCGGATCCGCCTTCGCTCGGCCCCTCCTCCGCGGCCGTGGCCACGGACCTGGAAGTAGGGCTAGGGGTAGACGGTCTCGCCGGTCTCCGAGTCGATCACCTCGATCGCGAGGGCGGGACAGGCCTTTGCGGCCTTCAGGATCTCCTTGTCGGAGCCTTCGCCGATCACTTCCGCGGTGTCGCCCAGCGCAAAGACGCCCGGGGCGATGTCGACGCAATCACCGTGCGCGCTGCACGCGCTCCGGTCCACCTTGGGGATGTAGCTCATCGTTTCTCCTTTTCACTCGATTCGCTGGCATAAGAGCGTTCGATCTCCTTGCGGAGCCGCGCGAAGGCGCGCGGGTCATCGACCGTGAGGACGCCGACGGGTTGCCCGCGCCGGGTGTAGGCGACGGCGAACCGGCGGTCGCCGGGTCGGCCCTCGACGGTGATCTCGTCGGCGAGATCGGCGTGCCCGAAGTACTGGATGCGGATGCCGTGCTGGTCGCTCCAGAAGCTCGGCAGCGCAGGCGGCTCCGGTCGCTCACCGACGATCGCCCGGGCGACGGCCGTGCCCTGCCGTGCGGCCGCGTCCCAGTGCTCGCTGCGGCGATGCGTGCCGAGGCGATGATCGAAGCCGACGGCGACGTCGCCCGCCGCGAAGACATGTGGAACCCGCGTTCGCCCGGCGCCGTCCGTGAGCACGCCGTCCGTTCCGAGCGGGCTTCGCTTCAGCCAGGCCGAATCGGGGGTGACCCCGATGCCGACCACGACCGCATCGCAGGCGAGGTTTCCGCCGCCGCTCAACTGGAGCTGCTCCACCGAGCCGTTGCCGCGAGCCCCTTCGAGCTTCGTCGAGAGCCTGACGTCGATCCCTTCCTCAGAATGCATCTCCATCAGGGTCCGGCCGATTCGCTCGCCCAGCACCGCGCCGAGCGGAGCCGGGAGGGCCTCGACGATCGTCACCTCGGCCCCGGCCGCGCGGGCGGTCGAGGCGACCTCCTGGCCGATGAAGCCGGCCCCGACGATGGCGAGCCTGACCCCCTTGCCGAGCTCGGCGCGGAGCCTTCGCGCGTCGGCGATGGTCCGCAGGTAGTGAACATTCGAGAATCCCTCCAGCTGCGGCAGGATGCGGGGCGCGCTGCCTGTGGCGATGACCAGGTCCTCGTAGGCCAGCACGCCGCCGTCGTCGAGCTTCACACGGCGGCGCTTTGCGTCGAGCCCCGCGGCGCGACGAAAGATCAGCTCCACCCGGTGGTCCGCGTACCAGCGGGCCGGGCGGAATCCGATCTCGGAGTCGTCCAGCTTGCCGGCCAGCAGCTCCTTGGAGAGCGGCGGCCGGTCATAGGGCAGCTCGGCCTCGCCGCACACCATCGCCACCCGGCCCTCGTAGCCGCGCGCCCGCAGCGTCTCGAGGCAGCGCTGAGAGGCCAGGCCGCCACCCACGATCAGTACGCCGTTGTCCCTCATGCGACCGCCGGCTCCTCGATCTCGCGGCGGCGATGCCGCGGCGGGATCTCGACATCGGGCGGAAGCTCGCGACCGCTGCCCTCGATCGCCTCGCGGCGGGCGCCCGCCTTCCTCGCGCGGGCTCGTCCCAGCCGGATCCCCTGGACGACGCGCGCCGCGAAGAGGACGGCGACGACGGGGATGCTGGCCACGACCGGCCAGAAGAGCCAGGGGCTCGCGGCGTCCGTTCCGGCGCCCAGCGTGTGCATGACGCCGAGGGCGTAGACGACGATCGTCGCCTTGTGGGCGCGCCGCCAGAGGCGGGGGCCGATGTGACGGCGGGCGTAGAAGCTCAATCCGAGCAGAGCCGCGAGCCAGCCGGCAGTGATCCCGAAGCCGACCCAGAGCGTCTTGTAGGCGATCACGCCGGGGACCGCGATCCCCGCCGGGCCCGGGTTGAGCCAGGGGTCGCCGAGAAGAGTGAGCCCGTGCACCGCGATCGCCACGAGCCCGGTGACCGCGGTCTGCTCGTGGATCGCGCTCAGCACGCGCCCGGCGCCCGGCCGGCGGGAGAGCTTGCCGGCCATCGTCAGGCCCAGGACGACCGAGATCGTCACCAGGCCAAGCGCGACCACGCCCGAAGCCCTGCTCGCGAGCCACCAGACGTGCTGGGTCAGAGCCTGGCTCATCGGGTGCCGCCCGCGGTCGCGGGGATCGCGCGGAGCCCGAGGCTTCGCCTGCCGACGAGCTTGGCGCTCACCGGCCCGACGAGCTCGACCTCACCCGTCTCGTCGACGAGCATCCCGCCGCGCTGGGCGAGCAGCTCGCGAGCCCTGTCCGGGCCACTCAGCAAGGCCGCCTTGGAGAGGGTCTCAGCCTCGAGTGCGTCCGCCGCTAGGGCGGTCACGCCGACGAGGCCGGTCCAGGCCGGCTTTCCGGTGCTGGGGTCGAGAAGGTGATGGGCGAAGGAGCCGTCGTCACGGCGCCAGACGCGCGTGTCGATGCCGGAGCTCGCGATTCCGCCGGTGGACACGTAGAAGATCGCCGCCGCCTCCGCGTCGACCGGGTGGCGGGCGTGGATCGGGAAGGGGTCGAGCTGGAGGGCGAACCCTCCGACGCGCACGTCCCCGCCGCAATCGACCACGTAGCGGGAATAGCCCCGCAGCCGCTCGGCGAGGAGATCTGCCGCCAGGCCCTTGCCGCTGCCGCCCGTGTCGAAGCCCACCCCGGGCGGGCGTCGAATGGTGCCCGCCTCGTCGTCGACCTCGATCTGCCGCCATTCCGCAGCGGGGCGAGGGCGCGCCGGACGGCGCTCCGGGGCGAGCGCCAGGGCGTCCGCGAGCGGAACCGGCTCCTCGCCGGCTCGCGACCGCGAGTAGCCCGCGGCGACGATCGCGTCGAGCAGGGTCGGATCGACCAGGCCGCCCGTTCGCTCCGCCGTCCACAGGCCCGCGCGGACCGCGCGGCGAAGCAGCGGCGACGCGGGGACCTCGGACCGCGGATCCTCGTTGAGCAAGGTCAGCTCACTGTCGGCGCGAAATCGCGACAGGGCCGCCTCGAAGTCCGCGATGAAGAGCCGGGCGCGCTCGGCCGCGTCGCTCGCCGGCGGGGACCCCGGGAGGGGTTCTCCGACGAGCACCCGGATCTCGCAGCCCATCGCGTCGAAGCTGAGGTCGTGGAGCGTCATGACGAGGAGGTCGAAACCGGAGCCGGCGCGGCGACCGATCCGGACGACGAGTAGCTGGACGTGGAGCCGCCCACGGCGCCCCCGCTCGCGGGGATCACCTTGGTGATGACGATCTTCTTCGCGGGCCGCGACTGGGCGGCCGGAGCGCCGGCCGCCACGCCGGCCCCGACGGCCGGGTCCTTGCCCGAGCTCAGCTGGAAGGCCAGGAACTCGAAGGCGACGCCGAAGACGGCGAGCGCCGCCATGACCGTCGGAAGCGGACGCGGCTTGCGCGGGCGCGGGCGTTCTCGTTCTTGGGGGCGCTCAGTCATCCTGGCCCCCCTTGCCGAGCCCGGTGGTGCGCGGCAGGGTCTGCGTGGCCGGCGTGTTGACCAGCGGGGAGCTCGTGGCTCCACTGGCGCCGGTGGTCACCGGGGACGCGCCCCGGGTGTGCGCGGCGGCGGGGGCCACCGTGATCGGCTTCTGGCCGGCGGGGTTCGAGGACATCGCAAAGCCACCGAGTCCGCCGAGGCCGAAGATGACCGCCGCAACCGCAATCTTTGTTCTGAAGTCCTTCACCGAATCTGCTCCTTGATCGTGCTGTTGGAAGGAGTGTGCGGAGCACCTGTCAAGCGCCAGTCGAATTCCGGGTTAGGACTTGGGAAGGGTTTGGCGGGACGCGCTCAGTCGTCGCCGACTTCGTGCTCGCCGCCGCCCTCCGCGCCGCCGCCCGCGCCGCCCGCGCCGCCGCCGCTCGACCCGGTCGAGACCGGTGGTCGGCTGGAGCCGCCACCCGCTGAGCCGCTGCTGCCGGTATGCACCGGCCGGCCGCTGCTCGATCCCGAGGAGGACCCGGAGCCGCTCGAGCCGGTGGAGACCGGCTCGGTGACCAGAGCGTGCCTCGCCTGCGCGGCCGCCCGTGCCTGATGCACGGCAGCCCGCTGCGCCTTCGATCTCTTTGCGTGAACGGTGCGCCTGACGACCTTGGTGCCCTCCGCCAGCACCGGGCTGCCCTGCGTGTTCTTGCTCGAGCTCATCGCGTAGCCGCCGAGGCCGCCCAGGCCCAGGGCCAACGCGAACGCGGCGATCTTGATCCTCAGGTTTCTCACTGCAGCTCCTTAAGTCCGTTGACGGGAAATCGCATTCTCAGTAGGGCTGGGCAAGGCCCAGGGGAGCGACAGGTAAAGAGAAGGGAAGGGATGCGGGCAAGAGGCCGGTGGCGGTGCGATACGGCGCTACATTGGCTCGCATGCCCGGCTCACAGGCTTCGCGACGGATTCTGTTCGTCGAGGACGAGGCCGCCATCTACGAGCCTTTCTCGAAGGCGCTGCGCCGCAACGGTTTCGAACCGGTGATCGCGCGCACCGCTGCCGAGGCGCTCGATTCCGCCGGACAGGCCGAGCCCGATCTGGTCCTGCTCGATCTCAACCTGCCGGACGGGGATGGGTCGGACGTCTGTCGCACGCTGCGACAGAGCTCGGATGTGCCGATCGTCATGCTGACCGCCCGGGGCACCGAGATGGACCGCGTCCTGGGCCTGGAGCTCGGTGCGGACGACTACGTGGTGAAGCCGTTCAGCTCACGCGAGCTGATCTCGAGGATTCGCGCAGTCCTGCGGCGAGCTCGCTCCGACTCCCAGGCGCCGGCGGAGCCGATCGTCGTCGGCCCGCTGCGGATCGATCCGGGCGCCCGCTCGGTGACCCTCTCGGGCGAGCCGGTGAAGCTGGCGCGGAGGGAGTTCGACCTGCTCGCCGAGCTGGCGCGGAACGCCGGGCAGGTGGTCACCCGCGAAGACCTGATGGCCCGCGTCTGGGATGTCAACTGGTTCGGCTCCACCAAGACGCTCGACGTCCACATCCGGACGCTGCGCCGCAAGCTGGGCGACGACAGCGCGAACCCGAGCTTCATCGAGACACTGCGCGGGGTCGGCTTCCGCCTGCTCGAACCAGAGGACGGTTCGCCGTAAGCCTGCGGCTCGGATTGACGATCGCGGTGGCGTACCTGCTGCTGCTCGCACTGATCGCCTTCGGTGTGCCGCTCGGCGTCAGCCTCGGCAAGCGTGTGGACTCCGAGGTGCGCTCACAGGCCAGGAGCCAGGCGGAGGTCGTGGCGGCGAGCGCTCCCGAGCTGGTGGAGCACTCGCAGACGGCGACCCTCCAGCGCCTGACGGTCCGCTCCGCCGAGGCGCAGCGCGGCCGCGTGATCGTGGTCGACGCCAAGGGGAGGGTCATCGCCGACAGCGGCGTCCCCGCCGAGACGGGCGTCGACTACTCCTCCCGCCCGGAGATCGCGGCGGCGCTCAACGGGCAGACCTCCCAGGCGGTCCGCCGGAGCAATACGCTCGGCGAGGACCTGCTCGCGACCGCCGTGCCCATCCTCCAGCGCGGCCGTCCGATCGGAGCCGTCCGGGTGACCCAGAGCAACTCGGCGGTCAGCGACGCCACCCACTCGGCGATAGTCCGCCTGATCGGCCTCGGCGCGATCGTGCTCCTGCTCGGAGGACTCGCCGGAGCCCTGATCGCACGGGAGACGTCACGGCCGATCGGGCGGCTGGAGCGAGCGGCCCAGCAGGTCGAGGGGGGCGACCTGAGCACCCGCGCGCGGGTCGAGGGGAGCAGCGAACAGCGCGCCCTGGCGCGCTCGTTCAACAGCATGACCGAGCGGCTCGAGCGCCTGCTGGGCAGCCAGCGAGATTTCGTGGCCGACGCGTCGCACCAGCTTCGGACCCCGCTGACTGGGATTCGCCTGCAGCTCGAGGAGCTCCGGGACGAGGTGTCGTCCGGCGATCCACGGGCGGCGGAGCTCGACGCCGCGCTCAAGGAGGTCGACCGGCTGGCCAGCATCGTCAACGAGCTGCTCATCCTGAGCCGGGCGGGCGAGCGGGAGATGCCCGCCGAGGTGATCGACGTCGATGCGGGCGTGGACCAGGCCGTGTCCCGGTGGGAGAAGGCCGCGCGCGACGCGCAGATCCAGCTGACCCACGGGCGGAATGGCAGCGCTCCGAGCTGCGTCTGGGCGCGATCGGACTTCGATCGCGTCCTCGACTCGCTGATCGAGAACGCGGTGCGCTACTCGCCGCCGGACTCCGAGGTCAGCGTGGTGACCACGGCCGAGCGAATCGAGGTCCTCGACCGCGGGCCCGGGCTTGAGCCCGGTGAGGAGGAGGCGGTCTTCGAGCGGTTCCATCGCGGCCGCGCCGGCCGTCACGGCCGCCCGGGGACCGGGCTCGGCCTCTCGATCGCGCGGGAGCTCGCGGCAGCATGGGGCGGCCAGGTCACGATCGTCAACCGGGAGGGCGGCGGGGCTCGAGCGGTGATCGCGCTCCCGCCCCGCGGGGCGCCAGGCGACGTGGGAGGTGCCCCGGAATGACCGCCTCGACCCTGCGCTGGCCGCTGTTCGCGCTGATCGGCCTGCTGGTCGCGATTGCCGTCGCGCTCCTCGCGAACCAGCTGGTGAGCGAGCGGATCGGGATCAGCGCCGAGCCTCTCACCGTGGGTGAATCGCTTTCGCCGAAGCAGGCGCGTCGCGAGCCCCGCCATCACAAGCGGACGGAGACACCGACACAGACCTCGACGGGTTCGACCTACACCGGCACGGTCCCCGGCGACACGGGCTCGAGCGATTCTTCGCCCTCGAATCAGCCCAAGTCCGAGGATTCGAAGGCCGGGGGCCGCGTCGGCACCACCAAGCCCGCCTCGCCGACCCCCTCCACCGGCGGCAGTTCTGACACCTCGACGAAAGCCGAGCCGGGCGACGACTGACGGCAGCCTGCCGAGCGGGATACTTTGGCTATGGACGCCGAAGTGACGATCGAGAGAAGGCGGATCGTCGTCCGTGGCGTCGTGCAGGGGGTCGGCTTCCGGCCCTTCGTGCACGGGCTCGCCACGCGCTGGGGGCTGGGAGGGTTCGCGCTCAACGACGGCGTCGGCCTGGTCGTCGAGGTCGAGGGGGACCCGATCAAGCTGAGCCTGTTCGAGGGCGAGCTGGTCGAGGAGGCCCCGCCTCACGCCTCGGTCGAGGAGCTCGCCAGTTCGCGGGTGCCGCCGCGCGGGGAGCGCGAGTTCCGGATCGAGCGGAGCGCGGGCGATCCGGCCGGCGCCCTGATCCCGCCAGACATCGCCACCTGCGAGGAGTGCCTGCGGGAGCTCTGGGACGCGGCCGACCGCCGCCACCGCTACCCCTTCATCAACTGCACCCGCTGCGGACCGCGCTTCACGATCGTTCGGCGGACGCCCTACGACCGCGCCAACACGACGATGGCCGGCTTCGATATGTGCGATGCCTGCCGCGCCGAGTACGAGGACCCGGCCGACCGGCGCTTCCACGCCGAGCCGATCGCCTGCCCGGACTGCGGTCCCCAGCTCTCGATGCCGCTCGCCGACGCCGTCGAGCTGCTGCTGGAGGGAGCGATCGTCGCGGTGAAGGGGCTCGGCGGATACCACCTCGCCTGCGATGCGACCGACGAGCGCGCCGTCGCTCGGCTCCGCGCGCTCAAGCGCCGCGAGGAGAAGCCGTTCGCCGTGATGACCGCGGCGCCGGAGGAGATCGCGCGCCTGGACGACCGCGAGGGCGAGCTGCTCGCCGGCTCCGCCGCGCCGATCGTGATCGTCAGCCGGCGTCACCGCTCGGCGATTTCGGGCTCGGTTGCGCCGGGGACCGAGTGGCTCGGGGTGATGCTCCCCTACACCCCGCTCCACCACCTGCTCTGCGCGGACGCCGCCCGCCCGCTGGTGATGACCTCCGGCAACCGCTCCGACGAGCCGATCGCCACAGGCGACGACGAGGCCCGCGAGCGCCTCGGCGACATCGCCGACGCCTTCCTCTCCCACGACCGCCCGATCCACCGCCGCTGCGAGGACTCGGTCGTGCGCCGGCAGGTGTACGTGCGGCGCTCGCGCGGCATGACGCCGAAGGCCCTACCGCTCTCTCGCTTCGGATCCGCTCCCATCCTCGCCACGGGGGCGGAGCTGAAGAGCACGTTCTGCGTCGCCCGGGACGAGCGGGCGTTCCTCTCCCCCCACCTCGGCGACCTCGACTCGCCGCTCGCCTACGAGGCATTCCGCTCCGACATCGAGCTCTACCTGGAGATGCTCGGCGTCCAGCCCGAACTGATCGCTCACGACCTCCACCCCGACTTCCTCTCCACGCGCTGGGCGCTCGAGCAGGATGCCGAGACGATCGCCGTCCAACATCACCACGCGCACGCCGCCGCCTGCCTCGCCGAGCACGGTGAGAACGGGCCCGCGCTCGCCCTCGTCTTCGACGGCACCGGCTACGGCCCCGACGGCACGATCTGGGGAGGCGAGCTGCTCTGGGCCTCGCTCGAGCGCTACGAGCGGCTGGCGCACCTCGAGCCGGTCCCGCTCCCCGGCGGCGAGGCGGCGATCCGCGAGCCGTGGCGGACGGCCGCCGCCTATCTGGAGGCCGTCGGCCGCCCGGTCCCTTTCGAGCGCTGGCCGGAGGTGCGCGAGAGCCTGAAGGTGAACGCGCCGTCCTCCTCCGGGATGGGCCGGCTCTTCGACGCGGCCGCCGCCCTGCTCGGCGTCCGCGAGGAGGTGAGCTACGAGGGCCAGGCCGCGATCGAGCTCGAGCTGCTCGCCGGCGACACCCACGCCGACCCGTACCCCTGCCGGATCGAGGACGGCCGCATCATCGGCGCCGACCTGATCGCCGCCGCACACGACGACCTGGACGCAGGCCGCCCGCGCGACCGGATCGCCGCGGCGTTCCACGAGGGCGTCGCCCTGGTCGCCGCCAAGGCCTGCGCCGAGGCCGCTGAGGACCGGATGCCGGAGGGGCTGCTCCCCAACGTCGTCCTTTCCGGCGGCAGCTTCCAGAACCTGCGGCTGCTCTGGAGTACCACGCGCAGACTCGATAGCTTGGGCTTCAACGTGCTGACCCACCGTCTCGTTCCCCCGAACGACGGAGGCATCAGCTTCGGCCAGGCCGCGATCGCGGCGAGGAGAGTGGATTAGCGATGTGCCTTGGGATCCCCGGCCAGATCGTGGAGATCGTCGACACGGAGAACCGCGTCGCGAAGGTGGATGTCTCCGGCGTTCGCCGCAACATCGACGTCGGCCTGCTCTGGGAGGGCCCGGACGCGGTCGGCGTCGGCGACTGGGTGCTGATCCACGTCGGCTTCGCGATCTCGCGGATCGACGAGGGCGAGGCACGCGAGACGCTGCGGGCACTGGTGGCCCTTGGGCAGACCTACGAGGAGGAATTGGCCGATCTCAAGACCAGCGCCATCGACTGAGGGCCCGCACGGCGAGGCCTGCATCACCTGCGGCGACGTCGCGGTGGCGGCGCGCGTGGCCGAGGTCCGCGGCCCGACCGCGGTGATCGAGAAGGACGGCGCCCGCGAGGAGATCGCGATCGACCTGGTCGGCGAGGTCCGCGCCGGCGACACCCTCCTCTGCCACGCCGGTGTGGCGATCGAGAAGGTCGGCTGATGCGCTACATCGACGAGTACCGCGACCCGGCCCTCGCCAAGAAGCTCGCGGGCTCCATCGCCGAGCTCGCCGCCGCCGCGGATCCCGGTCGCCCGATCAAGCTGATGGAGGTCTGCGGCGGCCACACCCACTCCATCTACAAGCACGGCGTCGAGGACCTCCTCCCCGACAACATCGAGCTGGTCCACGGCCCCGGCTGCCCGGTCTGCGTGATCCCGATGGGCCGCCAGGACGACGCGATGGCGCTCGCCGAGCGGCCCGAGGTGATCTTCACCACCTTCGGCGACATGATGCGGGTGCCCTCGTCGAATGGCTCGCTGCTCGACGCCAAGGCGCGCGGCGCCGACGTGCGCATGGTCTACTCGCCGCTCGACGCCCTCAGCATCGCCCGGAAGAACCCGCACCGCCAGGTCGTCTTCTTCGCGATCGGCTTCGAGACGACCGCTCCCTCGACCGCGCTCACCCTCCGCCGCGCCCGCGCCGAGGGAATCGCCAACTTCACCGCCTTCTGCAACCACGTCCTGGTCAACCCGGCGATCAAGGCGATCCTCGACTCGCCCGACCTCCAGCTCGACGGCTTCATCGGCCCCGGCCACGTCTCCACCGTCATCGGCCTGCGGCCGTATCGCTTCATCGCCGACGACTACGGCAAGCCGGTCGTCGTCTCGGGCTTCGAGCCGCTCGACGTGTTGCAGAGCGTCGAGATGGTTTTGAGGCAGCTCACCGAAGGCCGCTGCGAGATCGAGAACCAGTACGCCCGGGTCGTCCGCGAGGAGGGCAACCCGCTCGCGCTCGAGGCCATCGACGAGACCATGGAGGTCCGGGAGACCTTCGAGTGGCGCGGCCTCGGCTTCATCCCCGAGAGCGCGATGAGCATCCGCCCCGAGTTCGCCGAGTGGGACGCGGAGGTGCGCTTCGGGGTGCCCGGCGTCCGCGTCGCCGATCCCAAGGCCTGCCAGTGCGGCGAGGTGCTGAAGGGCGCGATCCGCCCCTGGGAGTGCAAGGTGTTCGGAACCGCCTGCACCCCCGAGCAACCGATCGGCACCTGCATGGTCTCCAGCGAGGGGGCGTGCGCCGCCTATTACAACTACGGCCGCCACTCCGGCCGTCGGAAGGATGCGGGTGTCGCGGTCTGAGGAGGAGGTCCTCGAGGCGATCGAGGCGCGCCGGCGCCGCCCGCGCCGGAAGGTGATGGACGAGAACATCACGCTGAGCCACGGCGCCGGCGGCAAGGCCTCCCACGACCTGATCGAAGGAATCTTCGTCCGCGAGTTCTCCAACGAACTGCTCGCCCCGCTCGGCGACTCGGCCCTGGTCGGCACCGGCAAGGACCAGCTCGCCTTCACCACCGACTCCTTCGTCGTCCGGCCTCTTTTCTTCCCCGGCGGCGACATCGGCGAGCTCGCCGTCAACGGCACGATCAATGACCTCTCGATGACCGGCGCGACGCCGCTCGCCCTCTCGGCGAGCTTCATCCTCGAGGAGGGCCTGCCGGTCGCCGACCTGGAGCGAATCGCCGCTTCCATGGCCCGCGCCGCCGAGACCGCCGACGTCCGGATCGCCACCGGCGACACCAAGGTCGTCGAGCGCGGCAAGGCCGACGGGCTCTACGTGAACACCTCAGCCGTCGGAGTCGTCGAGCACGAGCACATCCTCGCCCCCCGAGCGATCCGCCCCGGCGACAAGATCCTCGTCTCCGGCCCGATCGGCGACCACGGCACGGCCGTGATGATCGCCCGAGGCGAGCTGGAGCTCGAGGTCGAGCTGGAGTCCGACACGGCGCCCCTCAACGGCATCGTCCACTCCCTGCTCAGCGACATCCCGGCGTTCGGCGTGCGCTGCCTGCGCGATCCGACCCGCGGAGGCCTCGCGACAGTATTGGCCGAGCTGGCCCTCACGGCGGAGGTCGGCATCACGATCACCGAATCCGAGATCCCGATCCGTCCCGAGGTCGCCGGCGCCTGCGAGATCCTCGGAATCGATCCAATCTACGTGGCGAATGAGGGCAAGCTGATCGCGATCGTGGCCCCAGACTCAGCGAACGCCGCGCTTGCCGCCCTCCGCTCGCACCCGCTGGGCCGCGAGGCGGCGATCATCGCCGAGGTCACCGCCGATCCCCCCGGCCTGGTCACGCTCGACACGGCCTTCGGCGGCTCTCGAGTCGTCGACATGCTCGCCGGGGACCCCCTGCCGCGGATCTGCTGAATACGCACTACTCGGCGCTACTGCTTCTCGCGCGAGGGAGGCACGAGTCGGCCTGCGACCCGCGCGGCTGCTTCGCCGGCTCAGGAGCAGCGCGCAATCCGTACCGCGCGGCTACTTCCGTTTCTTCTTGTGCTTCTTCTTGTGCTTCTTCTTGTGCTTCTTCTTGTGCTTCTTCTTGCCCTGGATCGTCAGGGTCTGGGTCTCGGTCGTCGCGAACTGACTCGAGTAGCAGGAGTCGAAGAACCGTTTCAGGCACTCATCGCCCCTCGGCGTCAAGACGATCTTCGCGCTCAGGGCGATCCTGCTTCTCCGCTTCAGCAGAGCCTTCGCCGTGCCGGTCAGACTGAGCGGCACGGTGATCGCGCCGGAGCTGCCGCTCCCGCTCGAGGGATTGAGCAGCGGGTGAAGCCTGGGCTTGCCCTTCTTCTTGCCCTTGACCTTCCCCTTTCCCTTCTTCGCGTTGGTCCCCTTCGTGTCGCTGGTGACGTCGACCTTGCCGGGGACCTCCGATGTGATGACAAGGTTCCTGTCGTTCACGGCGAACTTCAGCGCCTTGTGGGGAGGCGCCAGCGAGAAGAGCTCGGCGCTCTGCACCCTGCTGGCGCCGTCGCTGCCCCCGGCGACCAACACCCGGCCGTCGGGGAGCGGGGCGGCGGCGGGACCGTCTCGCTTGAGGGACATCACGGCGGTCGCGGTGAAGCTCCCCGTCGCCGGGTTGAAGAGCTCCGCGCTCTCCAGGAAGCTGACGCCGTCGATACCCCCGGCGACCAGCACCCGGCCGTCGGGGAGCGGGGCGCCGGCGGGGAACTGGCGCTTGACGCCCATTGAGCCGGTCGGAGTGAAGGTGCCGGTCGCTGGGTTGAAGAGCTCGGCGCTCTGTAGGAAGCTGGCGCCGTCGTAGCCTCCGGCGACCAACACCCGGCCGTCGGGGAGCGGCGCGGCGGCGGGACCCTGGCGCCTGACGCCCATCGAGCCGGTCGGGGTGAAGGTGCCTGTCGCTGGGTTGAAGAGCTCGGCGCTCTGTAGGAAGCTGGCGCCGTCGTAGCCTCCGGCGACCAACACCCGGCCGTCGGGGAGCGGGGCGGCGGCGGACCCGTAGCGCTTGACGCCCATCGAGCCGGTCGGGGTGAAGGTGCCGGTCGCCGGGTTGAAGAGCTCGGCGCTCTGTAGGAAGCTGGCGCCGTCGTAGCCTCCGGCGACCAACACCCGGCCGTCGGGGAGCGGGGCGGCGGTGGGCTCGGCGCGCTTGACGCCCATCGAGCCGGTCGGGGTGAAGCTCGCGGTCGCCAGGTTGAACATCTCCGCGCTCTGCAGGTTGTCGACGGCGTCGATGCCCCCGGCGACCAACACCCGGCCGTCGGGGAGCGGGGCGGCGGCGGGGAACTGGCGCTTGACGCCCATCGAGCCGGTCGCAGAGAAGCTCCCCGGGGTATCGCCGGCGGCGGTCGCGATCGCCGCGAACAGGACCACTCCCGCCAGCGCCGCCAGCAGGACCACTCCCAGCGTTCTCTTCAGACGCACTTTCAACTCTCCCCGGAGCCCACCCTAATGCACCCGGGCCGGGCCTCGCAAGGATGCGCCAGCCGGCGTGGGTACTCAATTCCAACCAGAGGAGCGCTGAGTTCAGCTACTCGAAGCACGCCCGGGTTCGCGTGGGACGGGAACTAGCAACAAACCCAGAACCAGTGGCCTTCGCTGCTGCCTCGCATCCTTTGCGATAGCGATGCAGGGCGCCGCTGGCGCTCGCAGAAACCGAGAGACTCGTCAAGCTCTTTGTGGGTTCGACTCCTTAGCCCCCGGCGCCCCAGCCATCATCGGCTTCCGGCTTACTGGCTACGACCACCTCAGTGGGAACTCCCCAGTGCGCGACCACCTCCCGGTCGCGCACTCGCCAACCGCCAGGTGCCAGAAGTTCGCTCAGCTCGATGGGCCGACACCCCCCGAGAAGCGAGGGCCGGCGCTTTGCAACCGCTTCCCACGCTCGCGAAACCAGCCGGGTGGTTGGTGTGACCCCGTGGGTGAGGCCGGCCACGCAGAGGAGCCCGGAGGGCCTCGTCAATCGCTGCGCCTCCCCAAGCAGCCGCCGCGCATCCTCGAGGGTGAGGAGATCGAAGACGTAGGTGGCCACGAAGCGGTCGAACCCGCCGTCGTCACCCGGCAGCTCAAGCGCGGGCGGGTCGACCAGGGCGACCTCCGCCCGTGGTCTCCACCGGCCGAGCCGCTGACGCGCGAGCGCCACCATCTTTGGGCTGACGTCGACGCCGAGGTACCGAGCGTCCTCCGGGAGTCGGTCGCGCAGGAGCGAGGCCGCGAACCGCCCGGTGCCGCAGCCGAGCTCGAATACCGACCGAGCCTCTGCCAAGGCGCCGAGCTCGGCCAGCCGGGACGTCGCCGCGTCCTCGTAGAAGCGCTGCGTGTCCTGCGCTCGCCCGATTCGGTCATAAACCCGACGCGCCTGTTCAGCACCCAGCGGCATGGCCTTGCTCCAGTCTGGCGCGTTCAGGGGCCTGGCGGACTGCTGGTCCTCGCGCAAGGCGGCACTCTCACAACCGTTTGGTCCAGCTGAGCACTGTGGCCGTGCCGGCGCGGATTCTGAACCCCCGTCGCGTGCTGGCCATCGGCCAGGCTGTTTGGAGGGCGATTGAGCAGCGGTTCGCCGTCAGATGGAAAGAATCGGTTCAGACCTTCCGGAGAGGACTGATCGACATAAACGGCGCGCCAACGGAGGGGTTCTTCGTTAACCACCCGTCCTACGGGAGCTGGAAACGGTCGCTTCCGAAGCTGGTGGCATCCCTTGCGGCGGATGCTTGAACGGTGTCGGCGCGGTCCTCTGATGTGGCCACAATCCCCACATGTACGATCGGATTCGGCTCACCGAAACGCTATGTCCTCGTGATCTCCGAATCGGGATCATGAGTCCTCTCGAACCACAGCAGAAACAGGACCAAGCAACTCAGGGTGTGCCTTACGTGAGCACCGCCGGCGGCCGCGTTCAGGTCATCCCCTGATCGGCCGTCCGCAAGGCGAGTTGCGGGCGCTGCTGCCTCCGCGTGATCTCGGAGCCGTCGCTGCCTTTCGTCGGGCATTGCGACAGCGATCACGGGTGGCAAACGCGCTCCAACTCGTTGCAGCGCGACCGAGGAGATTGTCGACGCGCTCGCTCCGTAGCCACCCGGATCCGGCGGGCGCTGCGAGGACCGCGTGCGCGCCGCGGCGCTCAGCGCCGATGCAGCTAGGCGATCCTAAACCGCTTTTTCGCCGGGCTCGGGTCGGTGCCGCCGGGACCGACGGCGCGGACCGCAAACTTGTACTTGCCCGGCTTCAGGTGCTTGTAGGTCTTCGGCGAGCGACAGCGCTTGAACTTCGCCTTCCGGTGGGCGTGCTTTCGCTTCAGCTCGCACTGAAAGCCGGTGGCCTCGCCCGAGCGCCTCGAACTTGAAGCGTCGCCTTTGAGTGCTTTGGCCTTGATCTTCGCCTTGGTGATCTTCGTGTCCGGCGGTCGGCGGCTCGGGATGCGATCGTCACCTGTTTGCTCGCCACGGCGCTCGGACCGCCGTTGCAGGAGGCGGTCTGGCCGGTGAACACCAGCGCCGTCGAGCAGCCCTCGGCGTCGGTGAGCGTCAGGGTCGCGGTGTAGGTGCCCGGGGCGGCGTAGGCGTGCGCGGGGCTGGGGCCGCCGTCGGCGAGCGTCGCGCCGTCGCCGAAGTCCCAGGCGTAGGTGGCGATCTGGCCGTCGGGATCGGACGAGCCCGAGGCGTCGAAGGTGGTCGGCGAGCCGGGCGGCGCCGCGGTGGCGCCGAAGGCGGCGACCGGCGCCTGGTCGGGGGTGATCGCGACCCCCCAAGGGCCGCTCCCGACCGCGATCGGCGTCCCCGCGGTGTTGGTCGCGGTGGCGATCGGGGTGACGGTGTTGGAGTTGTTCGTTGGCGACGTAGGCCGCCTTGCCGTCGGGGGTGATCGCGATCCCGAACGGGCCGGTGCCGACCGCGATCGGCGTCCCCGCGGTGTTGGTCGCGGTGGCGATCGGGGAGACGTTGTTGGAGCCTCCGTTGGCGACGTAGGCGGCCTTGCCGTCGGGGGTGATCGCGATCCCGCGCGGGTTGGTGCCGGCCACGATCGGCGTCCCCGCCGTATTGGTGGCGGTGGCGATCGGGGTGACGGTGTTGGAGCCGTTGTTGGCGACGTAGGCGGTGGTGCCGTCGGGGGTGATCGCGATCGCGCGCGAGTTGGTGCCGACCGCGATCGGCGTCCCCGCCGTGTTGGTGGCGGTGGCGATCGGGGTGACGTTGTCGGAGCCGATGTTTGCGACGTAGGCGGTCTTGCCGTCCGGGGTGATCGCGATCGCAATAGGGCCGCTGCCGACCGCGATCGGCGTCCCCGGGGTGTTGGTCGCGGTGGCGATCGGGGTGACGGCGTTGGAGGCCGAGTTGGTGACGTAGGCGGTCTTGCCGTCGGGGGTGATCGCGACCCCGACGGGGGCTGGTGCCGACCGCGATCGGCGTCCCCGCCGTGTTGGTGGCGGTGTCGATCGGGGTGACGGTGTTGGAGGTTGCGTTGGCGACGTAGGCGGTGGTGCCGTCCGGGGTGATCGCGACCCCGACGGGCAGCTGCCCGACCGCGATCGGCGTCCCCGCCGTGTTGGTGGCGGTGTCGATCGGGGTGACGTTGTTGGAGTTTGCGTTGGTGACGTAGGCGGTCCGCGCCGGCGCCGGCGCCGGTGCGCCGAGGGCGGCGAGGGCGACCGCGCCGACTGCCACCGGCGCAAGGTGTCGACTGACCATCGAGACTCGCATCTGCGGGGAGCCTGGCGTTCCCGCCAGCAGTGTTCAATAGGTAATACGCCCTACCAGTGGACCCGGCGGCGGGTCGTTAGGAGCGGTCGTGGCCGTCGAGCGCATCGAGGGCCCACGCCGTCGCTGCCGCCCGGTTGTGGACGCCGAGCTTCGCGTAGATGCGTTCGATGTGGCGAGCGACGGTGTGCGTGCTGATGCCGAGGTCCTGGGCGATGCCGGCGTTCATCCCGCCGCGGACAATGCCGGCGAGCACCTCCGCCTCGCGACGGCTGATCGGCAGCTGCCGCGCCAGCAGCTCGGCCGAGGGCAGCTGCCGGCGGCGTTCCGAGAGGAGGATCGCGTCCTCGTCGCTGCCGGCGATCAGGCGGAGGCGGAGCCGGCGCCCTGGTCGTCGCAGGTCGAGGACCGGTGGCCCGACGGCGCCGCGCTCGCTGGTGCGCCAGGCCTCGATCTCCATCGGCAGGGCGACCGAGTCCCGGCGCTCGCCGAACCAATCCCGCAGGACCGCGCGGGCGCGGGCTCCGGCGGCGACGATGCCGCCGCTGCGGTCGGCCAACAGCACAGCATCCCCCGCCTCATCGAGACCCTGTTCGAGCAGGCCCAGGCGGCGCTCGCGGCGCACGGCCCCGTCGGCGCGGGCATATCCGGCACGCATGTGTGGGGCGATCAGGTCGAGTAGGGCGCGGTCGCGCTCGTCGAAGTCGCGGCTGGCCCGCTGCAGGGCGGCGCAGGCGACCTCGTGCGGAGTGCAGCGGATCTGCACGGCGATCTCCCACGCCAGCCCCAGGCGTTTGCCGTAACAGTCGTTGTACACGTCGCTGCGACGCCACTGCTGATCGCCGAGGAAGTCGGAGACCTTCATCGCCCGCGGCGCGAAGCCGCGGAAATGGTGGACGACGACGGGCTGCTGGTGCCAGAGGCGAGCGAAGGCTTCGCGGGCCTCGGGGTCGAAGAAGCCGGGTGGATCGTCGGTCGCGACGAGCGTGGCCGGTTCTGAGCTCCCGGCCCGCGGTTTGCGGACCTGCCCGATGATGACAGTGTCGGCACCGACCAGCCCAGGCAGAAGTCGGACCTGCTCATCCATTTCAGCGCTCGTCCCGCAGGCCGCCAGATCTCCTGCAAGCGCCAAGGCTCGATGTAGATCGGAAGAGCTCAGATCGGCGCCCGCTGCCCCCATGCCCAGGTAAGGATGACGGATCGGTTCTGGAGCGTCCAGCCGCCTAAGCGAATGGGCCGAGCCGCGACCCGGTCACCTGCCTTCGAGTTTCAGGACCAGCCGCAGCGTTCGAGTGCGGGGCTGGCCCCCGGTCGGGCTGAAGGTAAGCCTCGGCCGCACCTTGACCTTCCCGGCATTCTTCAGCTTCCGGGCGGCCCTCGCCGCGGGCTTGACCTCGAGCTTCACATTGCCCGCCCGCCTTGCGCGCTTGCTCTGCCGCCTGATTCCCGTGCCGGCGAGAACGAGCTTGCCCGCGCCGGGCACGGCGACGGTCAGCGTCGCCGTACCGCGGTGCTTGTGGAACAGCAACTTGGCCAGCTTGAAGGCATTGGAGATGTTCGGGGCGGCGGCGGGTGCCCGGCGGGCGAGGAATCGACTGCCACCGCCGCCGGGTTGGTGGCGGTTGAGAAGAGGGTGAGGTTGGCGCCGCTGCCGTCGAGATTGGCGCGGCCGATGCTGAGAGAGAGGACGTTCGCCCAGTAGATGTGCTGGCCGTCGACGGCGATGCCGGAGGGGTCGCCGGCGCTGCTGATGAAGGCGGGGTCCACGCCTGAGCCGTCGAGGTTCGCACGACCGATCGCGTGTGCTTCGTAGTTGGACCAGTAGACGTGGCCGCCGTCGACGGCGACGCCACGCGGCTTGTTGGTGCTGATGAAGCTTGCGTTGGGGTCAGAGCCGTCGAGGTTGGCCCTGCCGATCGAGTTGAGGTTGTAGTTGGACCAGTAGACGTGAGCCGCATCGACCGCCACCCCCTGCGGGCTGCTGACAGCGGCGATCAGGCTCTGATCGACGCCGCTGCCGTCGAGGTTGGCGCGGCCGATCGTGTTGCTGTTGACGTTCACCCAGTAGATATGGTCGCCGTCGACGGCGACCGCCTGGGGTTTGATCGCGCCGCCGATGAAGCTCTGATCGACGCCGCTGCCGTCGAGGTTGGCGCGGCCGATCGTGTTGGTCGTGGGGTTGGACCAGTAGACGCGCGTGGCGTCGACCGCGACCCCACTGGGAAAGCCGCCGCCGCCGATGAAGTTGTCATCGACGGCGCTGCCGTCGATGGCGGCCCGGCCGATCGAGTTACTCGGGGAGGCGGCCCAGTAGACGTAGGCGCCGGCGAGGCCGGGGAGCGAGAGCAGGATGAGGAACGAGAGCGCCACGCCTACGAGCGTGGCGCTGGTACGGCTGCGGCCTGGCATGCGTCCAGTCACGGTCCCAAGGTAAGTCACCCCCGCTCGATCTCAATAGGGGAAATGACCCAATGAAGGCTCCCGCCCGACCCAGCGGCGCGATGATTGGGGACGCTCTTGTCCGAGGGCGTGATGGTTCTCGCCGGATACGCCGGGTCGGCTTGGGACTGGGCATTACGGGGGCCTTGGCAATCGTCGGCGGATTCGTGATCGGCGCGGCGATCGCAGCTGACTGCGCGCACGAAGGCCGCAGCCAAGTAGCCCGAGACCGCGCCTGCTAGCTCGAACCCCGCGCTGATCCTGAACAAGCCGCGGCGTGGAATCGCGCAGCGCTTCCGCTCTTCGTCGGGAGGAGCAGTGGTCAGCACCGCCTCCGGCACGCCTCCTTCACGTGCCGCCAGCACTGAGCGCAGGCCTGGAACACCCGCCGCTCACGCCCCTTTTCGCGCATTTCAGCAGCAAGACGCCACTCGCGATCGGTGCCCGTCCGGGTCCGATGGAGCAGCCGCGGGGCAGGCTTGCCGGGCTCTCGCTCGCTAGCAGCCGAGGCTGCGCAGTCTTCGGCGGGAGTCTTCGATGTTCCGCTTGAGCTGCTTGCGCTTGGCCTTGGAGGTTGCCTTGGCGCGGACACGCTTCTGGCGCCCGAGCTTCTTGCGGAGACGGTTGCAGGCTTGGGTACCGGTTGCCGCTTGGGTCCCGGTTGCCGCCTGCGTTCCCGCCGGTCCCGCGGGGCCGGGCGGTCCCTGGGGAAGCAAGCCACCGGTGCCCGACAGCGGCACGCTGGCGGGACCCGACGGATCGTTGCTGGCGATCATCAGGGTTCCCGAGCGGGCACCCTGACCCTGCGGAGCGAATCGGACGGTCAAGTCGCAGCCGGCCGCGGGCGCGATCTGGCCGAGGCAGCCGTTCGAGCCGACGAAGAAATCCCCCGGATCGCTGCCGGCCATGGTCAGGCTCGAGATCGAGAGCGCGGCCGTGCCTGTGTTCGTGATCGTCAGCGGCAGAGGCCCGCTCACCGTCTGTTGCGGTTGGGTGCCGCCGAAGCTGAGACCGCCCGCGGGGCTGAACGAGAGCGCCGGAGCCGCCGTCAGAGCGCTGATCTGCACTGTGGGCGTACCGCTCGGTGCTGCCGAGATGAAGGCGTTGGAGAGAGTCGCCGACGTGTAGCTCGAACCGGCGCCCCCACCACCGCCACCGCCCACGCCCGAGGTCGGACCGTTGCTCTCGCCGCCCGCACCCCCACCACCACCACCGTAGTAGCCGTCTCCGCCGGTGCCTCCACCGCCAAGGCCTCCGCCCGCACCCAGCCCACCGATGCCGAAGCTTCCATCACTTCCGTCGCTCCCGTTGAACAGGTTGCCGGCGCCGCCGGCACCCCCGGCTCCCCCGTTGGAGAGCGTCCCGCCCTCTCCTCCGCTCCCTCCGAAGGCGGTGCTGGTCGAGTCGGCTCCGCTTGCCCCGGTTTGGGCAAAGGTACCGGCGCTGCCCCCGAGGCCGCCGTTAACCGTATCCCCGCTGCCTCCGCCCCCGCCGCCACCACCAGCGACGATCAGGGTCTCACCACCGTTCACGTAGGTGGCCTGGCCGCCCATGCCCGGGAAGGAAGCGTTCGCCGCGACGTTGAGGTCGAGCTCCTGCCCGGATGTAACGGCCAGATTCGCCCTGACGACAGCACCGCTGCCCCCGGCCGCGGCGCCACCAAAACCGGGGTCAGCCGGTCCGCCCGAGCCGCCGACCGCGACGATCAGGAGCTGCGAGGTACCGGCCGGAACGACGTAGCACTGCCCGCCCCCGGGACCAAATGACGTAGTGGCGCCCGCCGTCCCCGTGACGCAGGCCGCCTGGGCAGTCGACGGGAGCAGCCAGACCCACGCGCACAGCGCGACGACGAGGAACGGCAAGCGTCGGCGGCGTTTGATCGCGGAGTTGATCATCTGCACCTGCCAGACCGAGGCACACGTCCAGCCTAGACACGCTGACGCGGGGCCACATCCCTAGTTTTCTGCGCTTGGGATTCGGCGCGGTCCGCAGCCAAGGATGGAGTCCAGCATCCAACACGAGCAGGCTGATGCATCGTCTTTGCATGCGGAGGAGGCGCCCTGTTTGTCTTTCTGCTCGCACCCTCCTCCGCGTGCCTCGGGGCGTTGGAGAGGACGCGGAATCCCTGGCGGTCGCTGCTGCTTTGGACCCCATTGCGTTAGCGAAGGCCGGTGCGACCGGTTGTCGCGCGGAGGAGTCGCTACGGGAAGTGGCGCTGTCTTCAGTCCGGCCCGGGCGGAACGGAATCCTTGACCTTGCCCACCGTGTGGGTAAGGCAAGTATTGATCTCCGACGAATCGAAGCGCTCGCCGGGCTTACTTTCGAGCCGGATCGCGATCCGATCCTCGTCCGCATCGACGTCCATCGAGGCGACTTTGCGGTACTCCTCGGTGGGACACGTGCAGCGGCCCTCCTGGCACTCGCGAAACGCGTGCAGGAGCTCCCCCTGCTTTCCGGCCAACTCGGTCAGCTCAATCGAAACGGCAGCCTCTTCCTCGTCGATGCGATAGCGAGCCACGGAGTGAGTCTAGTTCGCAGGCTCAGGCTGTTGGCCCGCCGCAGTGTCGCCCTTCGCGCAAGCGGGAGCGCCAAATGGAGGCGTGGCGCTCTCTCGCCGCTTGTCCTGAGCAAGCGCTCGGATGTGACCCTAGGCAGCTTCGATCCGCGCCCGAAGCGGCAACGAGCTACGCGTTGCGCGCGTCATTGTCCCCGCCTGCTGATTCGCCCGACCCGGGCTCCACCACACCCGTCTCGTATGCGAAGACCACCGCCTGCACGCGGTCGCGGAGGCCGAGCTTGCGAAGAACGCGTGCGACGTGCGTCTTGACGGTCGCCTCGCCGACGATCAGCTCGGCGGCGATCTCGGCGTTCGAGAGGCCTCGGGCAAGGAGACGGAGCACCTCCAGCTCGCGTGGACTGAGCTCGGCGAGCTCCGGTGCGGCCTCGGCCGGCGCCGGGCGGGCTACGAAGCGCTCGATCAGCCGCTGCGTCACCGCGGGCGCGAGCAGTGACTCCCCGC
The DNA here is from genome assembly GCA_963819715.1 of uncultured Solirubrobacterales bacterium. Classification (GTDB taxonomy): domain Bacteria; phylum Actinomycetota; class Thermoleophilia; order Solirubrobacterales; family 70-9; genus DASUPK01. The sequence continues at coordinate 560,924 of CAWFXE010000006.1, read as the reverse complement.
GGGCGACGGTCCGGACGGCGCCGACCAGCTGCTCGCGCGGCGCGTCCTTCAGCAGGAAGCCGCTGGCCCCCGCGCGCAGCGCAGCGTAGACGTACTCGTCCAGGTCGAACGTCGTCAGCACCAGCACCCGCGACTCGACGCCAGCTTGCCGCAGTTGCCGTGTCGCCTCGATCCCGTCCAGTTCGGGCATCCGGATATCCATCAGCACGACGTCGGGCGAGAGCTCCTTCGCGAGCCTAAGCGCCTCCCGTCCATCCGCGGCCTCCCCGGCCACCTCGAATCCCTCGGCCAGCTCGAGGATCAGCCGGAACCCTGAGCGGACGAGCTCCTGGTCATCGGCAAGCAGGACGCGGATCATGGAAGCGGCAGGCTCACGCGCAACGCGTAGCCCCGTGCCCGCGGGCCCGCGGCGAACTCCCCGCCGAGCAGTGCCACGCGCTCGCGGATCCCCGTGAGGCCGCGCCCGCTGCCGGCCCCGCCGCCAGAGCCGTCGCCGTTGTCGGCCACTTCCACGCTCACAGCGCCGGGGCCGTAGCGGATGACCACCTCGGCTCGGTCCGCTCCGCTGTGCTTGCGCACGTTCGTGAGCCCCTCCTGCAGGACTCGATAGGCGGCCAGGTCGAGCGCCGGAGGCAGGGGCGCAGGCTCCCCCTCCACGCGCAGCTCCACGTCGAGCCCGGTGGCGCGCGTCTGCTCGACGAGGGCGCCAGCACGCGACAAACCGGGCTCGGGAGCAAGCTGCGGCTGTTCTTCTCCACCCAGCGCGCCCAGCACCCGGCGCATCTCGGTTAGAGCATCGCGGGCGGTCTTCCGAATCGCCAGGAGCGGGCGCTCGACCAGGGCCGGATCGCGGCGCAGCGCGCCCTCGGCGGCGTCCGCCTGCACCGCGACCACGCTCATCGCATGCGCGACCTCGTCGTGCAGCTCGCGCGCGATCCGCGCCCGCTCGTCGGCAACCGCCGCCCGCGCTCGCTCCTCTCGCTCGCGCTCCAGCTGCGCCGTCAGCTGCTCGAGCGCGGCGGCGCGCAACCGCTGCTGCCGCACCCACAGGCCGGCGAATAGCGGCAGGAGGATGACCACCGCATCCCCGAGCAGGTCCGTCCACCTGATGGCGCCCTGTGCCGCCGAGCTCACCGCCCCGCTCGCGGCGATCAACGCGATGCCGACGCCGAGCCGGCCGGGGCTCGCGGCGTGCGCGCCGAGGGAGTAGGGGACGAGCACGAGCGCCACCAGCGCCACCACCGAGTCGTGGTAGCCGCCGCCGGCGACTTCAAGAGCGTTTGTCGCCGCGATGATCGCCGCCACCGCAAGCGGCCGGCGGCTGCGCCAGGCGAGCGGCAGCGTCCACAGCGGCGCCAGCACGTAGCTCAGCGCCCCGGCTCCGGGCTGCATGCCAGTGACCAGCGTCACCACCTTCAGCACAAACAGCGCCAGCGCGAGGGCCACGTCGGGAAGCGGCAAACCGAATAGCGAGCTGCGGCGCATCGACGCGAAGTTACAGCGAGAGGCGGGGTCCCGCGTCCGCCTCGCGGCGGATCGACGCCCCCGAAAGATCACCCGCGCGGCGGATCGAGATCGCTATCCGTGCCGACGACAAACGCGGCCCGCGGACGCATCATCGCTCCACGTCCCAACCCCAAAAGGAGAAAGCATGACTTCCAGTGCAGTCGCGCTCCCACGTGTCAAGGAACCCGTACGAAGCGATCGCGCGCTCGGCCACGCCCGGGCGGCCTTCTACGTCGCGGCGGCGACAGCCGTCGCGCTCGCCGTCCTCGAATTCTTCGCCACCAACTCGAGCGATGAGCACTTCCCGTACACGACCGCCGACTATCTGCTCACCGCGAACGGGGTCCCGTTCATGCTCGCCCCGTTGGTCGCCCTGCAGTCGCTCCGCTCCCTCTTCGGCGGTCGCGAGGGACGATTGGGTGGCGCCGGCGTCACGGTCATGAGCGCCGCCCTGGTCGGCTTCCAGCCGGTGTTCATCTACTCGCTCGCGGCCGGCAGGGAGGAGTCGATCGGCCCGGCCTATGTCCTGCTCGCGCTTGCCAGCATCGTCGGTCTCGCTCTCTTCGTCGCCGGCTCTTGGCGAGCGCGGCTGATGTCGCGCTGGCTCCTGGCCCTCTGGCTCTTTGCCTGGATCATCGCCGGCGCGCTCCCGATCGGGCCCGGCGGCGCGCCCTTGCTGCTTGCCGTCGCCTACCTCGCGATCGCCGCCGATCTGGGCCGGCGCTACGGCTCGGCGCGCTAGGTGTAATCCCTGAGCACGTTCTTCATCCGGGCCTCCTTGGAGGCTGGGGGTGTCAAGCCACCCAGCACCAAGGAGGCCTGCTCACACGTTGCACGCCGGAGTCGATCCCAGGCCCTTCTTCGCAGGAGACGAGAAGCAAGCGCCCTGATCAAGCCCATTGCAGAGTGCTCCCTTCGCGTGGAAGCAGGAGCTACAGCGACCCGAAGTCGATGTTCTGAGCATCCGCGTCGGCCGCCCGCGCCTCGCTGATCGACACGATTTCCCGCCCGAACGGTGCCAACGCCACCATCGTCAGCTTCAGGTTGGCCAGCGCCAGCGGGATGCCGATGATCGTGATCGCCAGGGTGACCGTCGTGATCAGGTGGGCGATCGCCAGCCAGATCCCGGCCAGCGGGATCCAGATGATGTTGCCGATCAGCGACGGCGCCCCGGCGTCAGGGCGTTTGACGAGCGTGCGGCCGAAGGGCCAGATCGTGAAGCTCGCGATCTTGAAGGCTTGGAGGCCGAACGGGATCGTGACGATCAGGACGCACATGATGATCCCGGCGACGCACCAGAGGATCGTCGCCCAGAGGCCGGCGAAGACGAGCCAGATTAGGTTGAGCAGCACCCGGAGCACGCCGGGCAGACCCTATCCTGGCCCCGCCTCTACTCGCATCGGACAGGGATGGTCACGATGACGCTCACCACGCTGAACGTGCAGGACCTCGAGACGGGCTCGCTCAAGTCCACGGCGACCGACGACGCCGTCCGGACCGGCGGCTATTTCTCCTACGGCGGCAGCAACGCCGAACAGTCATGCACCATCTACTTCGCGATCCCGCCGGACGACCGGCTCGGCAAGCACTACGACACCGCCGAGGAGACCCAGTACATCCTCTCGGGCAGCGGCGATCTGCTCACCGACGACGGCGCTCAGCCGATCAAGCGAGGTGACGTCTTCGTCCTCGAGGAGGGCGTCTCGCACGACCTCCACAACACCGGCGACGAGGACCTGCGCGTGCTCGCCCTCTTCTCGAAGCCACAGGTCGAGCAGCACCGGGACATTGAGACCTGGCCACCCGATGACGCGAAGGTGACCGGCTCGCCCAACCGGGGCACCTAGTAAGCGCGATCAGCTCAGCGCTTCGCCTTCTTGCACTTCTTCTTCTTCTTTGCGCTGACCGCCCTCCGCTTGTGCTTCTTCTTGCACTTGTGCGACGCCGCGGCGCCGTCGGGCGGGCCGGGTGAGCGGCAGACCTGCAGCTGGAGGCTTGGTATTCGCCGGTCGAACTCGCCAAACGGGCCCGGGTCGCGCGCGTAGCCGTCGAGCTGGGCGATTTCACAATCAGAGAGCGGGACTTGCGGGTTGAAGCCGATCTTCCAGCTGACCGTTCCGCTCACCGTTTGGCCGGCAGCTATGGGGCTGCTGCAGGCGAGGGTGTCCGCACTTGGATTCACGGGGACGTCGACCGAGCATTGCGAGGCCGGGACGTTGAACGAGGTCAGGGACAACGTTGAATTTCCGTCCGGCGGACGGAACCCGATGAAGAACGAACGGCCGTCCGGCAGCGGGTACGCGGTGCCGTCCGGTGGGACGGCGAGCGCGGCGTCACAGGTGAAGCTGAATCCGATCGCGGGCTTGTTGTCCACGCAGTTGACCGCGGGTTCCCCCTGCGCGGCGGCCGGCGCAAGCGCCACCACCAGCAGGGTCATGGCTGCAGCAAGGGCGAGGGTCGTTCGGCTCAAGGGGGCCTCCTGAATTGCGCTGGGATTCGGATCCCCCGGACGTCGGACCGAATGCTTATCGAAAGCCTACTCTGCGTTGGGGAGGCCCAGCAGGCGTGCCTGCCAGGTGTCGATGCCCTTGCCCGTCCGGGCGCTGACCTGCAGGGTCTCGGCCGACGGGTTCACCTGGTCGAGGTTTTCCAGGAAGCGCTCAATCGAGAAGTCCACGTGCGGGAGCAGGTCGAGCTTGTTGATCACGACCAGCTCGCAGGTGCGGAACATCAGCGGGTACTTGAGCGGCTTGTCCTCGCCCTCGGCCACAGAGGAGATCATCCAGCGGCGGTCTTCGCCGACCGTGAACTCGGCCGGGCAGACGAGGTTGCCGACGTTCTCGATCACCAGCAGGTCGATCTCCTCGAGCGGCACCTGAGGCAGTCCCGAGCGGACCATGTTGGCGTCGAGGTGGCACTCGCCGCCGAAGGCCGGGTCGGTGTTGATCTGGGCAACCGGGAGGTGGAGGTGGCTGAGCCGGTCGGCGTCGAGGCTGCCGCGGACGTCGCCCTCCAGCACGCCGACGCGGACGTCGCCGGTGCCACCCTCGAGCGCCCGCTCCAACAGGGAGGTCTTGCCGGCGCCCGGCGCGCTCATCAGGTTGATGACGGTGACGCCGGCGGCGTCGAAGTCGGCGCGGTTCGCCTCGGCGATCGTCTGGTTGGCGTCGAGCGCTCCCTCGGCTACGCGGACGGTGGTCTGGTGCATGTCAGAAGGCTCGCACGCTCAGGCCTTCTCGGCCCAGTCGCGCTTCGCCTCTGCCTCCATCTTCTCGAGGCGCTCGTAGTAGTCCGGGAACTCCTTCATGTGGGCGAGCGCGATCTTGCCGGTCACGATCGGGTCATCTTCGGTGACGTTGGTCTGCGGGTCGCGGCTGCCGTGCTCGTACTCGACGTCCATCCCGGCGCGGAACTGCTCCAGGTCGAATCGGTTCCAATCGACCCCGATCTCATCGCCGACTCGCTTGGCCTCCTCCGTGCTCGTGCGTCGCTCCTCAGCCATGCGCGGCTCCTTTCAATTCGGTGACATCGATCGACTCGACGATCAGCTCGTCGCCGCTGATGACGCGGTGGTCGGCCGATTCGCACTCCGGGCAGCGGAAGCGGACGATCAGCTCGTCGCCGGTCTGAGCAGGCGGCGGCGCCGGGTCCCACTCCTCGCCGCAGCCCGAACAGCGCAGGCGGGAGTCGACCCGCTCCCACTGGAGCGCAGCGCCGTCGCATCCGGTTTCCTTCGCGGCGACCTCGAAGTAGAAGCTCAGGTACTCCGGAACGACCTGGCGGAGGCGGCCGACCCGCACACGGACAATGGAGACCGGCCGGCCATCGGCGTGGCTCTCGGCCGCGGCGACGATCGCCTGGGCGACGGCGAGCTCGTGCATCAGGACCGCTCCACCCGGAGCTCGTCGCAGAGCTCGGCGACGAGCCTTTCGACCGTAGCCTCGACCGCCGGCGACAGGCCCTCTCCCGTGTCGAAGCTCTCTCCCTCGATTCCGTAGACGGCGAGCCGCGGGGGTAGGCGCTTGAGCTCGCGGGCCAACTCGACCGCGTCGGCGATCCCGAGCGTGTGGGTCGATGAGCGGAACAGCTCCACGGGTAGGGGCTCGGCGGTCGCGTCGAAGCGATGCAGTGTGCCGGGCTCGGCGCCGGTGCTGACCGCGTCGACGACCAGCGCCTCATTGACCAGCTCCCAGTCCCGGATCAGCGATCCGGGCTCGCCCTCCTCCTCCACGATCCGGCAGCCGGCCGGTTGGATCGCACGCAGTCGCGAGGCGACCTCCAGCCCGGCGCCGTCGTCGCGGCGGAAGCGGTTGCCGACGCCGATCAGCGCCAGCCAGGCCCGGTAGCCCGACTCGGGCGGGTGGTTCAGGGAGATCCCCAGGCCGTGGGCCTCGCGGCGCGCGTTCTCGATGTCGCGTTGGAGCTCCTCGCGCCGGCGCTCCATCAGGTGCAGCGAGTCTCGCTGCGCGTCGAGGAACCTGCGCTCCTCGCGCAGGAACTCGGGGTCCGTCGGCTTGTGCTCGCGGTGGATGAAGTGCTTGGCCGACATCAGGCTCTGTCCACATCGAGCTTCAGGAAGTGCGTCGAACAGCTGATGCAGGGGTCGTAGTTGCGGATCGCCTGCTCGCACTCCCACTGCAGCCGGTCGTCCGGGAGCTCGACCCGGGGCTTCACGAACTCGAGCAGGTCCTGCTCGATCCGCGCCTGGTTCTGGGAAGTGGGAGGAATGATCCTGGCCTCCGCGATCGAGCCGTCCTCCTCGATCCGGTAGCGGTGCCAGAGCATCCCGCGCGGCGCCTCGCTCCAGCCGCAGCCGGCCGCCGCCCTCGGCTCGGGCACCTGCGCGGGCGGATCCGGCGGCTCGTAGGCGGAGATCAGGGCCAAGGCCTCCTCCAGCGCGAAGAGGATCTCGACGCCGCGGACGAGGATCGACTTGAACGGGTTGCGGCACTCCCGGCCCAGCCCGGCGCCCTCCGCCGCCTCCTTCGCGCCATCGGAGAGCTGCTCGTAGTTGAGCGAGTAGCGAGCCATCGGCCCGAGGAAGTAAGTCGAGCCGTCGCTCATCCGCGACTGCAGGGCGGTCGAGTGCGGGACGTGCTGCTCGGAGAAGTGCTCCTCGTATTCGCCCGGCCCGATGTCGAGGCCCGAGCTCGAGATCAGGCGCCCGTCCTCGATCGCGTAGCGGTCGGGGTGGCGGAGCGCCACGAACTCGTAGTCCTGCTCGAAGTCCGGGAAGTCGAGGCCGGCGAGGAAGGCGATCGCGCCGCGCATGAACTCGCGCGACTCCTCGAGCGCCGGGACCAACGCGTCGAGGTGCTCGCGGCCTGGCGCCTTGTAGAAGCCGCCGACCCTGGTGTTGATCGGGTGAATGGCGCGGCCGCCGATGGTCCGCAGCAGGTCGTTCCCCATCGCCTTCACCTTCAGCGCGCCCTCCACCACCTCGCCGTGGTCGCGCGCCATCTGCCAGGCCGAGTCGTAGCCGAAGAAGTCCGGCGCGTGGAGCAGGAAGACGTGAAGCGCGTGCGACTCGATCCACTCGCCGCAGTACATGAGTCGGCGAAGGCTCCGGATTCGCTCTTCCACCTGGACGTCGAGCGCGTCCTCCATCGCGTTGAAGGCGCTCGTTATGTAGGCCATCGGGCAGATGCCGCAGATCCGCGCGGTGATGTCCGGCGCCTCCTTGAAGTCGCGGCCGCGCAGGAAGGCCTCGAAGAAGCGCGGCGGCTCGTAGATCTGAAGCTCGACGTTCTCCACCTCTCCCCCGCGGATCTTCACCTGCATCGCCCCCTCGCCCTCGACCCGGGCGAGCGCCTCGGTCTTGATCGTCCGGATCTCGCCGTTCTCAGCCATCGGCCTCGAGCCGCTCGCTCTCGGCCGCAAATGGCTCCGCCGCGGTGTGGAAGGTCCGGTAGACCCGGATCACGTCGACCTCGTCCATGCCGAGCCCCTCGAACCAGCCGGAGAGCGACGGCGCGTTCGGCGACTCCATCGGCCCGAAGCAGCCGTAGCAGCCGCGGTCGTAGCTCGGACAAAGCGCTCCGCAGCCGGCGTGGGTGACGGGTCCGAGGCACGGCGTGCCGTGGGCGACCATCACGCAGACGTTCCCGGCGCGCTTGCACTCGATGCAGACCGAGTGGTTCGCGACGGCGGGCTTGCGCTCGTTGACGAAGGCGCTGATCACCTCCAGCAGCTGGTGGCGGTTCACCGGGCAGCCCTGGAGCTCGAAGTCGACATGGACGTTGGCCGAGATCGGCGTCGAGGTCTCCAGGGTGGAGATGTAGTCGGGAGTGGCGTAGACGACCGACATGAAGTCCTCGACGTCGGCGAAGTTCTTCAGCGCCTGGATCCCGCCAGAAGTGGCGCAGGCCCCGATCGTCACCAGCCGCTTCGACTTGGCCCGGACCTCCTTGATCCGCTCGACGTCGTGGGGCGTGGTGATCGAGCCCTCGACCAGCGAGAGGTCGTACGGCCCCTCGACGCTGCCCTTGGTCGCCTCCAGGAAGTAGGCGACCTCGATCTGGTCGGGGAGCGAGACGAGCTCGTGCTCGAAGTCGAGCAGCGAGAGCTGGCAGCCGTCGCACGAGGCGAACTTCCAGACAGCCAGCTTCGGCCGATCGCTCACAGCTCCCTCACCCCGAGCAGCGTCCCGATCCGGCCGACCGGGAAGACCGGGCCGTCCTTGCAGACGAAGCGGTGGCCCAGCTGGCAGTGCCCGCAATGGCCGATCGCGCACTTCATGTTCCGCTCGAGCGAGACGTGGATCCGGTCGGCGGGCACGCCGCGGTCCTGCAGCGCCTGCGTGACGAAGCGCATCATCACCTCCGGCCCGCAGACGAACGCCGTGGTCCGGGCACCCTCGAACCCGGCGAGCGGAATCAGCTTCGTGACCAGTCCGACCCGAGCGTCCCAGTCCCCCGAGGCGGCGTCGACCGTGTACTTGACGTCGATCCCGGACTCTCGCCAGGCCTGAAGCTCGCTGAAGAAGAGCATCTCGTCGGGTGAGCGGGCGCCGTACAGGAGCGACACCGCCCGGTAGGAATCGCGGTTCGCGATCAGGTGGTTGACCGCAAGGCGGAGCGGCGCCAAGCCGATCCCACCCGCGACGACGACCACGTCGCCTCCCTGCGCGTCGGCGAGAGGCCAGCTGGTGCCGAACGGGCCGCGGACACCAACCTGAGCGCCGGGATCGATTGCACAGAGAGCGCGGGTGGCCGCTCCCACGGCGCGCACGGTGTGCCCGAGCCGCTCGTCGGCTCCGCCACCCCCGCTGACGGAGATCGGCACCTCGCCCGCGCCGAACGCGTAGAGCATCGCGAACTGGCCGGGAAGAAACTCGCCGACGCCGGTGCCGGCGGCCGGCTCGAGCTCGAGCGTCCAGGTATCGCCAAGCTCTTGGCGCTTGTCGGCCACGATGTACGAGCTGGGCAGCATCGGGTCGGCGGCCATCGCTCAACCCGCCCCGACGTGCCCGTAGACGTCGAGGAGGCGCACTCGCGTGGCCTGCAGACGCTCAACCATCACCGGGATGAAGCGGCGCATCAACTCGTAGCCGAGCACGGGATCAGTGTCCGACTTCCCGCGCAGGCACGCCGCGTCGAAGGCGACCGTATGGACGTTGCCCATAGCACGGCAATCGAAGTCGACGCGGAACGGCGGCACCAGCCAGGACCAGCCAAGCAGGTCACCGTCGTCGACCGTCTCGATCGTCAAGGCCCCTCGCTGCGGGACGAAGACCTCGAGAGCGACGCGGCCGTGGCGGACCACGTAGAACGCGTCGGCCGGGTCCCCCTCGCGCATCAGGTACTTGCCGTCCTCGAAGGTCCTGTTTTGCGCGCAGCCCGCGATCAGCTCCAGGTGCTCCTGCGCCATGCCGTTGAAGGCCGGAGCCTCGGCGAGCAGCTGCTCAATGGTCTGCACTGATCCCCCTCTCATCCCCGCTGTCCGGGCCCAGGTCGGTCGCGCGAATCGCCGCTGCCTCCTCGGTGATGTCGATCGCCACCGGGCACCAGGTGATGCAGCGCCCGCAGCCGACGCAGCCAGACGTCCCGAACTGGTCGATCCAGGTGGCGAGCTTGTGGGTCATCCACTGGCGGTAGCGCGAGGGCGCCGAGTTGCGGACGCTGCCGCCGTGGATGTAGGAGTGATCGAGGGTGAAGCAGGAGTCCCATTCCCTTACCCGCTCGGCCTCCTCGCCGGCCAGGTCGCTGGTGTCCTCGACCGTGTGGCAGAAGCAGGTCGGGCAGACCAGCGTGCAGTTGCCGCAGGTGAGGCAGCGCTCCGAGACCTCATCCCAGCGCGGGTGCTCCATGTTGCGGTAGAGCAGGTCCTTGATCCCGTCGGTGTCGAGCTCGCGGCCCATCTGCGAAGCGCACTCCTCCGAGACCGCCGCGGCGGCGCTCGCGTCGGCCTCACCGGCCTCCGAGGCGCCGATCGCGGCGAGGATCTCCTCACCGCGATCCGAGCCGGCCTCCACCAGGAAGCGGTGCTCGCCGTCGAGCAGCTCGGTGAGCGCCAGGTCGTAGCCCGACTTCGCGCGCGGCCCGGTGTCCATCGAGACGCAGAAGCAGGTGTTCCCCGCCTTCGAGCAGTTGATAGCGACGATGAAGGCGTCGCGGCGACGGGCCTCGTAGTCGGCGTCGGTGTAGGAGTCGCCGATGAAGACCTTGTCCTGCACCCCGATTGCGGCGAGGTCGCAGGAGCGGACGCCGATGAAGGCGTAGCGCGGCCGCTCCTCCTCCCGCGCGGAATACGAGATCCCGCCGTCCGCCGCCTTCTGCGCCTTCCATAGGGTGAGGTTCGGAGGGAAGAGATGGTGCTTCCAGGAGTTGGGCCCGTTGTTGAAGCCAAAGAGGGCGCCGTCTTCCCGCTCGCGGAGGCGGTAGGTGCCTCCCTCCTGCTCGTCGGTGACTCCCTCCGGGAAATCCGCGGACGAGGAGATCTCCTCGTAGAGGATCGCGCCGTCGCGGACGTGGGGCCCGACGACCGTGTACCCGCGTTCGCCGAGCAGCACAACGAGCTCGTCGAGCGCATCACGGCTGATCACGGACGCATCCTGCATCGTGCCCGCCAAGACTATGGGTCAGCGAATAAGGTTGGGGTATGGAACGCAACTACTTCGGCCCGGCCTTCAAGGACGCCAAGGTCCACGACGTCATGCGGGTCGGTGTCGTCACCTGCCGGCCCGAGACCAAGCTCGACGACGTCGCGCGGATGATGGTCGGCTACAACGTGCACTCGATCGTCGTGGCCGAGGTCGGCGAGGCGAAGCCCTGGGGCATCGTCACCAGCCTCGATTTGGCCCGCGCGCCCGACAAGCTCGACTCGGCCACAGCCGGCGAGGTCGCCAGCACCGATTTGGTCACGGTCAAGTCGGACGAGTCTCTCGAGCAGGCGGCAAAGCTGATGGCCGAGCACGGGATCTCCCATCTGATCGCCGTCCAGCCCGACGCGGATCGCCCGGCCGGGATGATCTCCTCGCGCGACCTCGCGGTCGCTCTCGCGTACGGCCGCTCCTGAGCACTCGGCTCAGCGGCTGACGAAATGCACTTCCTCGAGGCCCTCGAGGGAGAACGAGCTCGCCGGACCGGGGTCCACATCGATTAGCAGGGTCGGCTCGCCCCATTCCTCGTACTGGTCGCGGGCCGCGTAGAAGGGAGCCCCGCCGATCTCGCCGAGCTTGACGTCGTCGGGGCTCGGCAGCAGCTCCGCGCGGCTCAAGCACATCGCCGTGGATCCGTCGCCGAATCCATCGGTTTGGAAGAGGGCGACATCGCCGTGTCTCTCTCGCAGGCGCCCGATCAAGTCGAGGGCCTCGGGGGTGGCCCTCACGCGCTGAATCGCGAATCTGGTCATCGGCACGGTCATCACTACAAGCGAATCAGAGCGACCGCCGCCGTCAATCCGTGCTGACCACCGAGATGGGAATCCCGGTGTTTTCCCCTGATGCCCGTGGCGGGCCGCAGATCGAAACTTGAGGGGAAGGAAAAAGAGAAACGGAAGCAAGGAGGAACTCATGTCAACCGAGACGGCTGAGAAGAGCCAAGCCGGTGCAGCAGATCACCTGGAGGAAGCACTCGAGGACCTGAACAAGGCCCGTCAGAGCGCGCAGGAAGAGGTTCGGACCTCGATCGATTCAGCGATCACCCGGGCCCGTGAGGCTCTGGACGATCTCCGGTCCGACACCGAGGATCGCGCCGAGAGCCTGCGCAAGCGAGCCAAGGACCAGGCCGCCGAGTGGCAGCACGCGCTCGAGGACGCGACCGACGATGCTCGCCGCGAGCTCGGAGTCCGCGCCGTCCACGCCCAGCGCAGCGAGGATGCGCTCGACGCGATGGCCGATGAGATCAAGCGCCAGAAGAAGGAGATCTCATAGCGTGTCCGATACGGATCTCATGACGCCTCCCCCGGACGCCGCAAGCAAGCCAGAGACGATCACGATCATCCTCGCGGATGACCACGAGATCGTCCGGGATGGCCTGCGGCGGATCGTGGAGGCGGAGGGAGACATGGAGGTCGTGGCCGAGGCAGGCGACGCCGAAAACGCGCGGCGTCGCACCTCCGGCCTGAAGCCGACGATCCTGGTGCTCGACCTGAACATGCCGGGCGAACCCAGCCTGGCGTCGATCCCGAAGATTCACGAGGGATCGCCGGACACGGCCGTGGTCGTACTGACGATGCAGGACGACCCGGCCTTCGCTCGCGAGGCCTTCCGCCTGGGCGCCAAGGCGTTCGTGGTCAAGCACGCCGCAGGCTCCGAGCTGGTCGACGCGATTCGCGCCGCCACACGCGGTGAGACCTACATCAACCCGGTGCTCGGCGCTCGACTGGCCGCGGAGCCTGAGGGTCCGCCCGGGGGATTGACCCCGCGCGAGATCGAGGTGCTCCGCCTGGTCGCCGCCGGCTACACGAACCCGGAGATCGCCGAGCAGCTGGTGATCAGCATCAGGACGGTCGAGACTCACCGGGCGGCCATCCACCGGAAGCTGGGAACGAGCAGTCGCGCCGAGGTGGTCGCATTCGCGCGCGACCACGGATTGGTCGAGGACCAGTAGCGGCCTAGAGGCGCTCGGAATCCTCGATCGCGCGTGGGCTCATCTCGCCGGCTGAGGACCCACCGGTGAGGGCCAACTGCGCCCGGATTTCGCTGCCCCGGCCCGGAGCCGATTCGATCTCGAGGCGGCCGCCCGAGAGCATCACCCTCTCCTCCATCCCGACCAAACCGAAGCTCCGCTCGGCCGTGTCCGGATCGAACCCGCTGCCGTCGTCCGCGACGATCACCTCGACGGTGGCCTCATCTCGCGAGACCGTGACGGAGATCCGACTCGGCTCGGCGTGCTTGATCGCGTTGTTGGTCGCTTCCTGGACGAGCCGGTAGATGGTCGCCTCCAGGTCGGAGGGCAGGCGGGCGGGGCCCGATTCGCCGGGACGGGCGAGGTCGACGTCGACATCGATGTCGACTCCGAACCGTTCGCTCGACTGACGGGCCAGCGCCTCGATGGCGGCTCCGATGCCGAGGTCGTCCAGCGCCGCAGGCCGCAGCTCGGTGATCAGCCCCTGCAGGTTCCGGATGCCTCGGTCGACGTGCTCGATCGCGAGCCGCCCGGCCTTACCGGAGATCTCCGGATCGCTCTTGGTCGCCGACGACTCCAGCAGGACGCGCAGCGCCCCGAGCTCCTGGAGCGTCTCGTCGTGGAGCTCCCGCGCCCAGCGGTGCCGCTCCCGCTCCGATGACTGAATGGAGAGCTGGAGCTTCTCCGCCTCCACGGCCTGAACCGTCACGATCGTCGTTGCCGCGCTCGCGGCGAAGGAATTGAATACCCGTTCATCGTCGGCGTCGAAGGCGCCGTCGCGGGCGCCGAGTGCGACCAGCAGGCCATGCGGGCGCCCGCGGAGCTCGAGCCGGGCGACCAGGCTGGGGAGTCCCCGCAGCTCCGGCACCTCAGCCTGTAGGTCGTTGAGCCACGCCTCCCCGTCGGCGAGGCGATGGCCGATCACGGACTCGGGGCTCTCTCCCGCGGCCGCGAGAACCTCGAGCTCGGACCCATCCGAGAGCAGCAGCAGCGAGCGGCGGGCGCCGACGACGCCACGTCCACGCTTTGCGATCAGCTCGAGCAGGCCGTCGAGGTCGATTCCGCTGGCGACCGTGCGCGCTACGTCGGAAGCCGCCTCCAGTCCGCCGAGCGCCTTCTGGAGCTCAGCGGCCCTTCGATCGAGCCCCTCGTACAGGCGGGCATTCTCGATCGCGACGCCGGCCCAGGCAGCGAGCACGATCACCAGCTGCTCGTCGGTCTCGTCGAACTCCGCGCCGCCCTTCTTCTCGGTCAGGTAAAGGTTGCCCCAGGCCACCCCTCGCACGATCACCGGCGTGCCGAGGAAGGTCCGCATCTCGGGATGGTTCGGCGGGAAGCCGTAGGAGCGCTGGTGCGCCCCGACGTCCGGCAGCCGCAGCGGGCGCGGATCGCGGATCAGCTCGCCGAGCACCCCCCGGCCCCTGGGAAGCGGGCCAATCTTGCGCCGAGCTTCCTCGTCGATGCCGGAGTGCAGAAAGCGCTCGAGACCGCTCTTGTCTTCGTCGAGGATGCCGAGAGCAGCGTACTTGGAGTCGGTCAGATCGCGGGCGGCGTCGACCACCCGGCGCAGGAGGGTCTCCAGATCCAGCTCGGAGACGATCGTCCGCCCCACCTCGAGCAACTGAGAGAGCCGCTCATCCGTGAGCGGTGTTTCCGTCATATCTCGTATCACCTTCTGCGGCACGCCAGTCCGCTCCGAGTCGTGGCAATCGAGTCCGTACGGTTTTCCGTACGCCGGTAATCCTGGAGAGTACTCCCGTAGAGTCGGCCGATGGATGCAGGGCTTGCGATTGCGGTCCTCCTCGCCCTCGGCTTCTCGGTCACGAACGGCCTGCACGACGCCTCCAACGCGATCGCGACCCTCGTCGCCACCCGCGCCGCCACGCCCCTGCAGGCGATTCTCTTGGCGACGGTCTTCAACCTGCTTGGCCCTCTGCTCGTCGGCGCAGCGGTCGCCGACACGATCGGCGGCATCGTCACGGTGTCGCCCTCGGTCGCCGTGGAGGTAATCGGCTCGGGCCTGGCGGCCGCCACGGCCTGGAACCTGGGCACGTGGCGGCTGGGGCTCCCGTCGAGCTCGGGCCACGCGCTGGTCGGAGGGCTGGTCGGCGCCGCGGTCGTCGAGGGCGGCACCAGCGCCGTCAACTGGGGCGGCCTTGACGGCATCCACCCCGTCGGCGTCTTCGGGACCCTCATCGCACTGGCGGTCTCGCCGGTTCTCGGAGCGCTCGCAGCCCTCGTCGTCATCCGGGCCTTTCGGCGGGCCGCCCGACGGGCGACGCGGCGCTGGCGCGGCAGGGTGCAGGGCGGCCAGTGGGTGACGTCCGCGGCCCTCTCGTTCAGTCACGGAGCCAACGACGCGCAGAAGTCGGTCGGGGTGGTGGCCGCGCTCCTGCTGGCGGACGGGCGAATCGACTCGCTCTCGGCGCCGACCTGGGTGATCGTGGCCTGTTCCGCCGCCCTGACGGCGGGGACCGCGCTCGGCGGCTGGCGGATCATCAGGACCGTGGGACGGCGGATCTACCGCATCCATCCCCTGGAGGGTCTGTCGAGCCAATCGTCGTCGGCGGGAGTCATCCTCGGCGCTTCGTTCCTGGGCGCACCGGTGTCCACCAGCCAGGTGGTCGCTTCCTCGGTGGTCGGGATCGGCGTCGGGCGGCAACGGCTACGCCACGTCAATTGGGCGATAGTTAGGCAGATTGGACTCGCCTGGCTCATCACCCTGCCGGCCTCCGCGGCGCTCGCCGCTGCCTTCCTCGCCCTCTGGCGGCTGCTGACGTGAGCAAGCAGCGAGACCGGCGGTGGTTCCTCCCGGACACGCCCGACCTGGTCGGCCTGCTCCGCAGCCAGACGGCGGTGACGCTCGAGGGGCTCGACGCCCTGTCCCGGTGGGCGGCCGGGGACCGGGACGCCGCGCAGGCCGTTCGCGAGGCCGAGCCGCGTGGCGACACCGCCAAGCGCGAGGTTCTGAACGCCGTGCGCGAGGCCTTCATCCTCCAGCTCGAGCCGGAGGACGTCTTCACGCTCTCCCGCGGGATCGACTGGCTCCTCGACCACGCGCGTGACCTGATCGAGGAGGCCGAAGCGATGCAGGTTGAGCCCAACCCCGGAATCGCCGAGATGGTGGGCCAGATGTGCGAGGCGACGCGCCAGATCGACCGCGCGATCGGACTGCTCGGGCACGACGACGACGAGGCCACACGGGCCGCGGACTCCGCGATCGAGACCGCCCGCCGGCTGGAGCATCTCTACTACAGGGAGATGGCGAGCCTGCTGGAGGAGGAGCTGATGCGCCAGCGCATCGGCCTCCGCGAGCTCTACCGCCGCTGCGACCGGATCAGCGAGGTGCTGACGGACGTGGCGGAGCGAGTCGTCTACGCCGTGGTGAAGGAGAGCTGAGGCTCGGGGTCAGTACCCGAGCGCGAACTTCGCGTCCTCGGACATCGTCTCCGAGCGCATCAGTTGCTCTGAGGCTATGTACGCAGGTCTTTCTCTTCTGAGTTGGTCTGGGATGGGCCTAGAACTGGACTCTTCGGGACCCAATTCGGGACCCCGTTCTCCTCGAAGGCCTCCGAGAGCAGATCCGCCTCGTCATCCCGTTGGCGGAAGTGCAAATAGCGCATCGTCGTCTGCAGATTGGCGTGGCCCATCCAGTGTTGGACGCTCACCGGATCGGCCCGATTGATCGCCAGCGTGCCGAACGTGTGCCTCAAGTCGTGGAACGTCAGAGGCCTTAGACCGGCGGCGTCCTGTGCGGTCCTGTAGCGCATGCGCAGCTGCTTGGGGTTCTGGTGATCGCCCGCGCGGTTGGGAAAGACAAGGTCCCCGTCGGCCGTGAAGTGCTCGCGCTGCGAGAGCTGGTCGAGGACGCGGGCTACAGCGTCCGCCAGCGGTACAGCCCGCATCCCGGAGGACTTCGGCGTATCCACTCGGTGCTGCGTGTAGCTCGCTCGTACTCGGATCAGACGGCGGGCGAAGTCAACGTCTCGCCACGTGAGCGCCAGGACCTCCCCCATTCGCAGCCCACAGAAAGCAGCGACGAGGAAGGTGGCAGCGTCCTGCTCGTCGCCCGCGCGGGCGAGAGCCCGTTCGAAGCGGCGCGCCGCCGAGTAGACCCGCTCGCCCTCCAGGCGCTCGGCGGCGATGATCTCGCGCTCGGAGAGGACCGGCTCGCCGCCCCTTTCGAGCTCGGCCCCGACCTGCGCCGTCAGCTGCCAGTGGCGCACGTTCCAGAGCGAGAAGCGGGCGGGACGGAGCTCGGTGCGCCCGCAGACGCGAAGGCCGGTGCGGGTCGCGATCAGCAGGGGGCCGGTGCTCGAGCGGTGGATCGGAGATGATCAGGCGCTCCTCGCGGAGACGGCGCTCGCGGTCAAGCGTCACCGATCTTCCCGTGCTTGCCCAGACCGAGACGGCAGAGCGTGGCACCACCCCGAAGCGCCCGATGAACTCAAGGACCTCCAAGTCCCGCTCGCTGATCCGCTCTCTCACACCCTCTTTTCTTCTCCGGGGCATCTACAGACATGACGAAATCCACCCCCGAATCGGCCCACCCAACCTCAGCCACCTCGCCACCCCAGACCACTTACCCGACGGCCGCAGTCGACCCCTTCCCCCAGATATTGGGGGGGAGGGGTCGGCGGCGGGAGGAGGGCTCAAACCCCGGCCCAATGCGAGGTGGCTGCGGAGAGCCGGTCCGTACTGGGGTCCGGACCCGGGTGTGCTTCATCCAGGGGCGGTCATCCACGCGCCCGCCGGCCTCTCGACGACCAGTGTCGACGCTGAGAGAAGACGGTCTGGAAGGGCGCCCACGCAGCGATGCCAGACCTTCGCCACGACGTCCAAGAGGTGGTTGCCGACGGCGAAGTCGAGTTCGCGGTCCGCGGCAGAGGCCAGTACGTCTCACGCCGCACCTGCCAAGCGGTCGGGGGTCAGATGAGCGATGCGCACGACCGAGCACGAGCGCTGGCGAGACTTCGTGCAGGCGACCCAGACGCTCGATCCGTGTTAGCGCGTACCTAAACTGGATAGAGATGATGTCCATGCGTTCGCGGCCTCCGTTCGGCCGCATCGCCGCCACGGCTCTGGAGACCCTCGCCTGGGTGGGGCTTGCGACGGCACTCGTCGCGGCTCTCGACTCGGTTGGGACCCCGGCCGGACTCGGCAGCCTCTACCTGATCGCGGTGCTCGCGGTTGCCATTCGCCGCGGTCAGGTCGCGGCGCTGGCGGCCGCCGTGCTCGGCGTCCTGATCCTGAACTTCTTCTTCATCCAGCCTCTTCACCAGCTGACGATCGCCGATTCGGACAACGTGGTCGCGCTGGGCGTTCTGCTGCTGGCGGCGCTGGTCGTAGGAAGGCTGGCCGGGCAATCGCGGGAGCGCGCCGCCGAGGCGGAGCTGCGGGCGGCCCAGGCCGCCGCCCGGGAGCACGAGGCGATCATGCTTGCCGATGCAGCCACGGCGCTGCTCGGTGGGACCGATGATCTTGTGACGGCGATCTCAGCGAGCCTCGAAGCGGCCGGCCACGGGGAGCTTCGCCTTGACGGCAGCGCCGCGCCCAGGGCTCGGGAGGGTGAAAGGATCCTGCGACTGCCCACCGAGGAACGCTCCGTCTGGCTGTATGCAGGCGAGTCGTCGGGTTGGTGCGATGCCGACCTCGACAGGGTCGCGCGGCCGCTAGCCACGTTGCTCGATGTTGCGGCTGAGCGCGAGCGTGCCGCCGCGCGCGGCGCCGAAGCGGAAGCGGCGCGGCAGGCGGATGCCGCCAAGACCGTGATCCTGCACGCCGTCTCACACGACCTGCGCTCGCCGCTCACGTCGATCCGGACCGCGGCGGCCGGGCTGCGCGAGCAGGGAACCACCGCCGATGATCGGGCCGCGCTGATCGACGCGATCGACGCCGAGTCGGATCGCCTTACCCGACTCATCGGAAAACTGCTTGACCTCTCCCGGATCGAGGCCGGGGCCGTTCATCCGCGCACCGACTGGTGCGATCTGCTTGAAGTGATCTCGACCGCGATCTCCAACACTCGCGATGACCCCACGCAGCGACGAATTCAGATCGAGCTGGACGGCGAGCTGCCGCTCGTGCGTGCCGATGCGTCACAACTGGAGCGCGTTTTCTCCAACCTGATCGAGAATGCGCTGCGCTTCTCTCCGCACGACAAGCCCGTCCGCATCAGCGGCGGTGTCGGGGCGGGCAAGGTGACGGCCCGGGTCATCGATCGAGGGCCCGGGGTGCCAGTGTCTCAGCGGAGGGCGATCTTCAAGCCGTTCCACACTGGCGACCAACGCGAGGGCGCCGGCCTCGGGCTCGCGATCTGCAAGGGCTTCGTAGAGGCAAACGGCGGCGAGCTGCGCCTGCAGGCCGACTCCGCCGACGGAACCGCGTTCGCCGTCTCGTTCCCGCTGGTTGAGCAGCCGGCCACAGTCGGATGACGGCCGGAGACTCCCGGGTGCTCGTGGTGGATGACGAGCTCCAGATCGTCAGGGGGCTGAGGGTGATCCTCACCAACGCCGGCTACCGGGTGGAGGAGGCGACCACGAAGCAAGAGGCTCTCGACGCAGTCTCAGTGAGGCCACCCGACGCGATCGTGCTCGATCTGATCCTCCCCGACGGCGACGGGGTCGAGGTGGCGGAGGAGATCAGGCGCTGGAGCCAGGTGCCGATCGTCGTGCTCTCGGCCGTCGGCGATGAGCGCCAGAAGGTGCGTGCGCTCGACGCCGGGGCTGACGACTACGTCACCAAGCCGTTCGGCAGCGAGGAGCTGCTCGCCCGTATGCGAGCCGTGCTGCGGCGCAGAAGTGAGGACGGCGAGGGTCCGGTACGTGTCGGCGATCTCGAGATCAACCTCGCGGATCGGGCCGTGCGGCGAGCCCGGGAGGAGGTCCACCTCACCCCGATCGAGTTCGACCTGCTCAGCCAGCTCGCGGAGCATCCGGGGCGCCTGGTTACCCACCGCCAGCTGCTCCAGGAGGTCTGGGGTCCCGGCTACGAAGACGAGACACACTATCTGCGCGTGCACTTCGCCCACATTCGCGCCAAGCTCGAACCGGATCCTGCGAACCCTCGTTATGTGATCACGGAGCCGGGTATCGGCTACCGACTGCGCGCGGAACAGTAGATCAGCGCCGCGCCGCGGATTTAGCGAAATCTCTACGCAGCCCAGGCGGGTCCTTAACGGGTGCTTAGCGGGTCCCGCTCGACCATGGAATTGGGAAGCCATGGCCGAGCTGAAACAACGCGGAGACACCTATCACTCGGCGCTCGTCCCGTTCCTGGGCACCAGTGTCGATAACGAGGCGATGGTGCGGGCCGCGAAGCTGGTCGGGCCCGACGCCACCGTAGAGGCCGTTTACCTGCTCAAGGTCCCCGAACAGGTGCCGCTCAACGGAGGTCTTGAGCAAGAGGAGCAGGAGGCGCGGCGGCTGCTGGAGGTAGTGCGTCTGCAGGCGAAGTCCGCCGGATGCAGGGTGCGCTGCCGGCTGATCCGGACAGGAAGCCCGGGGCGGGCGATCGTCGTGGAGGCGGAAACGCGGCGCTCGGACCTGATCTACATCTCGACCGGGCACGCCCCCAGCGAGGAGGGGCTGCTCAGCCCGACGACCAGATATGTGCTCGCCCACCGGCCCTGCCGGGTCGTCGTCGAGCACGACCCGACCACCACTGGGATTGGACGGAACGAAGACGGCCCAGTCCCGCCGGGCGTACTTGAGGGGGGCGAATAGCGTGAGCGAAAACGAGCGACGGCACAAACGTCCTCTTCACGAGGCATCGCACACCGTTGGCGTCCAGGCGCCTCCGGAGGCGGAGGAAGGCAAGCTTCGCACAGGCAAGAAGCCCGGCGCAAAGCGAACGTTCAACGAGGCGGCGCACAAGCTCGGCTATTGGCGGCCCGAGACTCCAACTGACACGGAGGCCGAGTCCGAGGCGGTGCGGCAGCGCTTCGACGCGCTCAAGGACAGCCAGCGCGACGTCATCACGGATGTAGGCAAGGCCGCCCTCGCCCTCGGGGCGCTCGGCGTCGTCTACGGCGACATCGGCACGAGCCCCCTCTACACGGAGCAGGTCATCTTCACGCAAAACGCGTCGGTCGCTCAAGCGACCGAGGCGGATGTGTACGGCGTGGTCTCGCTGATCTTCTGGGCGCTGATCATCGTCGTCGGCGTCAAGTACGCGGGCTTCATCATGCGCGCGCACAACCGCGGCGACGGAGGAATCATGGCGCTGGCGTCCTTGATCCAGCGACACAGGGTGCCCCATGGCGTCGCCTTGGTGACGATCGGCCTCTTCGGTGCGGCGCTGTTCTTCGGCGACGCGATCATCACGCCGGCGATCTCGGTCCTCGGCTCGGTTCAGGGACTGAAGGTGGTCGAGCCGGATCTGGCGCACCTGGTGGTGCCAATCTCGGTCGTCATCCTGATTGGGCTGTTCATCCTCCAGCGACGCGGATCCGGAACGATCGGATCGGTGTTCGGGCCGGTGATCCTCGTCTGGTTCGCCGCGATCGCGCTCTTGGGCCTCCACCAGCTGGCGAAGGATCCGGCGGTGCTTCAAGGGCTCTCGCCAACCTGGGGGGCTCGGTTCCTCGCTGACCACGGGGTGGAGAGCTTTTTCGTGCTCGGTGGCGTCGTCCTCGCGGTGACCGGCGCCGAGACCCTCTACGCGGACAGGGGGCACTTCGGCGCGGCGCCGATCCGGCTCGGATGGTTCGCGGTTGCCTTCCCTGCCCTCATGCTCAACTACCTAGGCCAGGCGGCGATGATCCACCACGACCCGGGCTCCGCGGTCAACCCGTTCTTCCTGATGGCTCCCGGCTGGGCGCGCATCCCGATGCTCTTTCTGGCGACGGCGGCGACGATCATCGCCTCCCAAGCCGCGATCTCGGGCTCGTTCTCGGTCGCGCGACAGGCGGTCCAGCTCGGCTTCCTCCCCCGGCTCAACATCCTCCACCCCTCGAAGCTGGAAGGCCAGATCTACGTCCCGGTCGTCAACTGGGCACTGTGCATCGGTGTCGTCACCCTGGCGCTGGTCTTCCAGTCCGCCGACAAACTGGGCGATATCTACGGCGTCGCCGTCACAGCGACCTTCGTCCTGAACACGCTGCTCTTCCTCGCTGTTGCCCGTTTCCTCTGGGGCACGCCGAGGCGGAGGCTTGTCCCGATCGCCGTCTTGTTCCTGACCGTCGAGGTGGCGTTCTTCGTCTCCAACATCATCAAGATCGAGCACGGAGCGTGGCTTTCGCTGGCGCTCGCACTGGTGATCTCGGTCGTGATGATGAACTGGCGGCGGGGGCAGACGATCGTCACCCGCGGCAGGACTGAGAAGGAGGGACCGTTGACGCAGTTCCTCGATGGCCTCGAGGCCCAGGAGGAGCCGCCGACGAAGGTCCCGGGCGTCGCCGTCTACCTGCACCCGACCAAGGAGACCACCCCGTTGGCGCTCCGGATCGAGGTTGAGAACACTCGCACGTTTCCGAAGCGGGTGGTGATCGTCTCCGTGGACCTGGTCAGCATCCCGAACGTCGACGAGTTCGAGTCCTTTACGGTCGAACGGATCGGCGGCGAATTCAACGTCTTGCACGTGACGATCAGGGCCGGCTACCACGATTCGCTCGACGTTCCCGCGGCGCTGCGCCTCTGCCGCAAACAGGGGCTGCTGGAACGGAACCTCGACCTCGAGCACGCCTCCTACTTCGTCTCGCGGATTTCGATCAAGCCGAACGAAGACGTCCCGCTGGTGACCCGTGGGCGGAAGAAGCTGTTCGTGGTCATGGCCCGGAACGCCGCGAGCCCGATCGACGCCTTCCAGCTGCCGAGCGATAAGACGGTGATCGTCGGCTCGCAGATCGCTCTGTGATCCCGGTGTGGTTCCCGGCTTCGTAGCTAGTTTCCGGCCATCCCCCGTCGGCTGATGGGACGACTTTGGTGGTTTCGGGGACCTGTTCGGGACCCGGTTCTAGAAGAAGTCGCCTGTTTGCAGGCTAATAACCCAGCGCGAACTTCGCGTCCTCGGACATCATCTCCGGAGACCAGGGCGGGTCGAAGACCATCTTCGGGTGGACCTTGTCGATCCCCTCGATCTGGCCGACGAACTCGCGCATCTGCTCTGAGACCTGCGGCCCGATCGGGCACGCGGGCGTCGTCAGGGTGAAGGTGATGAAGGCCTCGGGGCCCTCGATCTCGACGTCGTAGACGAGGCCGAGGGAGACGAAATCGAGCCCCAGCTCGGGGTCGATGACCTCCTCGAGCGCCTCGTAGACGTCTTCTTCGGATGTGGTCTCTGTTGCCATCTCAGTACCCCCGCGAATTCAGGTTTTGGGCGGGCTTTGGATCCTCAGCGTAGTCCGGCTTGGGTCGAGCCTCGGTGGAGCTGCCGACTTCATCGACGGGAGTCAGTCCGACCTTCACGACCGCCCAATCGCCGGGCTTGTGCTCGGCGACCAGCCAGGTTGCTTCGGGATGCTCCGCCGCCATGCGGTCACGCTCGTCGTGTGCCTGTTCGCGATTCATGTCAACCAAGGATAGGGGGAGCGGTCTCGCTACTTGCCGATTCGGCTCCCTGAGTAGCCTTCCTGACCGTGTGGCTGCTCGTTCTCATCTTCATCGTCGTCCCGATCGCGGAGCTCTACGTGATCATCCAGGTCGGAGGCGCGATCGGCGTTGGTCCCACGATCTTTCTCCTGCTGCTCGACGCGCTGCTCGGCTCGATGCTGTTGCGCCACCAGGGCCGTGCGGCGTGGGTGCGATTCAACCGAGCGCTGGCGGAGAACCGGCTCCCTCATAAGGAGGTCTTCGACGGCGTCCTGATCATCTTCGGCGGCGCGCTGCTGATCACGCCCGGCTTCATCACTGACATCTTCGGGCTCATCCTGCTGATCCCCCCAACCCGCGCGATCGTGCGCGGGATCTCCTCGCGGATCCTCCGCAGGCGGATGGCCCTGGGTGAGACGGTCTGGGGCTTCGGTCGCTCGCAGGCGCCGCCGCGGCGCCGCCCGGCTCCCGACGGCCCCGGCTCGGGACCGGGGCCCGGGAGCCCACCCCCGCGCGGACCGGTTCCGGATGACCTCTTCGACTGGGAGGAGCGGGGGCCCGCGCGCCCTGGTCCCCACCCGAACGACATCGAGGGAACCGGCCATGAAATCCGTGACGAGGACGAGCTCCCACCCGGCCGGGAGCCCTTCGGCGGATGAACGGCGATGCACAGGGCGCGCTCGTCTGCGCATTCGGCGACGTGGCCGCCGGCCTGGGCGGACTGGCGTGGGACGTCGGCGAGCCCGGCGCCGTGCTCGTCAGCCAAGGCGAAGCGCAGCCGGCGAGCTTCGCCTTGGAGGAGGGGGGCGACGCCGCGACTATCGAGATCACGGCCGGGGACATGACCCTCGAGGCCACTCTCGCGCCTCACACGACCAAGGTGCCGCTGGTCGATCTCCAGGGACAGGATCCGCACGGCCTTCGCTTCAGTGCCTGCGCCGCGGAGGTGCGCTCCTCTGCAGGAAACCAGACCCTCCCCTGCTCGGGATACATCTCCCGCTGGAGCGCCGATCCCATCGAGGGCGCGGGCACCTTCCGCCACCTCGCGATCGAGCGGGCCGGCGACTCGTTCCTGATCGCGACGGCGATCGGACAGCCCGGCTCGGCGGGGCACGGAGAGGAGCAGACCTCCGGCTGGCTGCTCGAGGCCGAGAGCGCCGTGCCGTTCCAGGAGTCGCTGATCTCCTCCCAGTACGACGACTCGAGGAATCCCACCCGGCTCGGCCTCGAGCTCTGGCCCGAGGACGCGGATCAAACGAGCCGCGCGGCCGCCGTCCGCGTCTCCGGCTCGTCGCTGGGCGTCGTCACCTCGGGCGCGACCAACGCCGGGCTCTTCCGCTGCCACGTCGACGGCACCGAGGGCTTTGGCAGCTATCTGCTGTGGCGGGCATGAGCGAGCCGGGTTCGATCACCACCGTGATCTCGGACTTCGGCGGGGTGCTCACCACCCCGCTCGTCCAGTCGTTCGCCGCGGTACAGGACCACACGGGCATCTCGTTCGAGGAGCTCGCCAAGGCCATGGGCCGGATTGAGGAGGCCGATCACGCGCACCCTCTCTACGAGCTCGAGAAGGGCAATCTCAGCGAGGCCGACTTCCTGCGGAAGCTGGGCGACGAGCTGGAGCCCGCGCTCGGGCACCGGCCCGAGCTGCACCGCTTCAGCGAGATCTACTTCGATGCGCTGCATCCCAACGCGCCGATGATCGACCTGATGCGCGAGGCGAAGGACGCCGGCTACCGCATGGGCATGCTCACCAACAACGTCCGCGAGTGGGAGCCGCTCTGGCGCACGATGCTGCCCGTCGACGAGATCTTCGAGGCCGTCGTCGACTCCGGCTTCGTCGGCTGCCGCAAGCCCGACCCCGAGATCTACGGGATCATGCTCGAGCGCCTCGACGGCGTTCCGGCCGAGGAGTGCCTCTTCATCGACGACGTCGACGTCAACTGCAACGCGGCCCGCGAGCTCGGCATGTCGGCGGTCCACTACCAGCACAACGACCAGGCGATCCCCGAGATCCGGGAAGCGCTTGGGATCGTAGTTATCTGAGCCGTAGCGGTCCCACATGTAGAGCTCGGTCGCCTCTCGACAGAGCTCCATCACGCGGGGCGGCGAGAGCCACTCGAGCACCAGGTCGAGGGCGCGCTCCTCTGAGATTCCCTCCTCGAAGGCCTCCTCGCCCCGGAAACCGGCGGCGAGCTTGAGTGCCTCGCGGCGATGGGAGCCGAGCGAGTCGAACGCTCCCATCAGGAAGTCGCGGTTCGGCAGTGGCTGGCCGACCTCCATCGAGCCGTGCCAGGCGGCGAGCATCGAGATGTCGTGCTCGTCGAGCTCGGAGATCGCCTTGGCGTAGTGCTCCTGCAGCTCCTCGTCGGGGATCTCATCGACCCAGGCGCGAACCGCCTCGCCGAGGAGTTGGCGGCGGGCCTCTCGGCCGACCGAGTCTGCGATCGCCCTGATTGCGTCAGCTGGGTCTACGAAGCAAAGTGTCATTTCGGTGGGGCCTCCCGTACGTGGGCTCTGGAGGTGTGATCTGAACCCAAAGTAGAGTCGCCCCCGGCGGAAAAACACGGCTACGGGTTTCCGCGCGTTATGCGGGATTTGAGGCCGTTTTGGGGCCGTTGACCGCGCCGCAGGCGCGCCTATGCTGAGACGCGAGGGTGCTCCGACAGGAGCAACCCGTTTTATGGGAATGCTCAACCTCATCGTTGGCCCCCCGAACTCGGGGCGGACGGGCGCGATCCTCGACGGATTTCGCGCAATGTCCGGGAACGATCCCGTGCTGGTCGTCCCCACGGTCGACGATGTCGAGCGCTTCGAGGAGGAGCTGACCCGCGGCGGGGACGCGGTGATCGGCGCCACGGTCGGGACCTTCGACGAGCTCTTCGCCATGGTCGCTCGCGCGACCGACGCCCAGGCGGGGCCGGCGATCAGCCGGACCCAGCGGCTGCGGCTCGCGCGTGAGGCCGCCTCGCGGGCGGAATTGCGGATCCTCGCCGCCTCCTCACGCCGGCCGGGATTTCCGGCCGCGCTGGAGGAGCTCGTCTCCGAGCTGCAGGCCGCGCTCGTCGACCCGGTGGCGCTGCGGGAGCAGGCGGAGGCCGCAGGCCCCTACGAGGTCGAGGTCGCCTCGCTGTATGCGTCCTACCTGCGGGTCCGCGACGAGCTCGACCTCGCCGACGACCATTCCCGCGCGGCCGCCGCCACCTCCGCTCTGCGGGCGCGGCCGGAAGCCTGGGGTTCGCGACCAGTCTTCCTCTACGGCTTCGACGACCTGACCGTCGAGCAGCTGGAGCTCGTCCGCGAGCTGGCGGCCCACACGCAGGTCACGATCGCCCTGCCGTGGGAGGACCGCGAGTCGCTGACGCTGGCGCGCGGCGCCCTCTTCGCGCAGCTCAGGGACATCGACGGCGTCTCGATCGAGCGGCTCCAGGCCGAGCCTCGCTTCACGAGCAGCGGCACGCTGTTCGAGGTGGGGCGGCGCTTCGGCGAGCCCGCTGCGGGAGTGCCCGTCGAAAACGACGGCGGCGTCGCCCTGCTGGCGTCTGCCGGGGAGCTCGCCGAGGTCGAGGCCGTGGGCGCCGAGGTTGCCCGGCTCCTCAGTGACGACACCCCGCCCGGGGAGATCGCGATCGTGCTGCGCGATCCGCGATCCGGCGGGCCGCTCTACCGCCGGGTGCTGACGCGCTTCCAGATTCCCGTCGCGGTCCAGGCCGACATGGCCGCGGCCAGGACCAACACCGGCGCGGGGCTGATCTCGTTGCTGCAGGCGGCGGTCGGCCGAGGCCGCGCCTCCGACCTGCTGGCCTATCTGCGGACGCCCGGGGTTGCGAAACCGTCGAAGGTTGATTGGTTCGAGAAGAGGTTGCTGCAGGGCCGGCTGCGCACGACCGATCAGGCGCTCGACGCGTGGTCGCCGAAGGAGGACAACGGCGAGGAGGGCCTGCGCGAGGTCCGCAAGCTGCGTGACGCGAAGCCCGGGCCGGAGCTGCTGCGGGAGGCCGGGAAGCAGGCACGCTGGATCGCCGAGTCGGCGGTGCGCCGGCTGGGCGCCGTGGCGGAGGAGGACAGGGCGCTCGAGCTGCGGGCCGGTGCCGAGATCGAGAAGGCGCTGGCCGAGCTGGCCGAGCTCGGCCTCTCCCACGCCGCGGACGACGTGATCGCGGCTGTCATGGAGCTCGACGTGGCGATGTGGCGGGGTCCGACCGAGGGCCGCGTCCGCGTCATCAGCCCGTACCGGGCGCGCGCCCGCCGCGTCGCCCACCTCTTCGTCTGCTCAATGCAGGACGGGGACTTTCCGCGGCGCGACACGGGAGGGCCGCTGCTCTCCGACGAGGCTCGCCGGGCCTTGGCCCTGCCCGAGCGGAAGAAGGCGGAGGTCGAGGACCGCTACCTGTTCTCGGTCTGCCTCTCGCGCCCGAAGCAGCGCCTCTGGCTCTCGTGGCGGAACGCCGACGACGAGGGCGGCGCCACCTCGCGCTCCCCCTTCGTCGACGAGGTCCGGGACCTGCTGGCGCCGCCATTGCCGGAGGGCCTGGAGGAGCGCGACGAGGCGATCCTGGCCGAGGCGGGTGGACGCGGCCTGGCCGAGTCGGTCTTCCCACCCGGCTCGGCCCCGAGCGAGATCGAGCTTGCGCGGGCCGAGGCCGCCCTCGGCCCGCGGACCGAGAACGGCCGTTTGCGCCCCGGGCCGCTCCAGCTCGATCCGGTGCTGGAGCGGATGAAGGAGATCAAGCTGTTCGGTCCCTCGACTCTCGAGGAATTCGCCACCTGCCCGTACCGCTGGTTCATCCAGCACGAGCTGAAGCCGCAGACGGTCGGCCCGGAGGCCGAGCCGCTGACGACCGGATCGATCGCGCACAAGGTCCTGGAGGCGCTCTACGAGAACCCGCCCGCCCCCGGCGGACGTCCCACTCCGGAGACGCTCGGTGAGTGGCGCGGGGCCGCGCGAAAGCTGATCTCCGAGATCGGCGAGAAGAAGTTGCCGCGCGAGCTCTCTGACACGGCCGCCGCCCTGCATCGCGTCGAGGGGCTGGTGCTCGCGTTCCTCGCGGACGAGGCAGCCACGCCAACCGCCTTTACCCCGGCCCACACCGAGGCCGCATTCGGCTTCGACGATTCCGAGAAGGGGCCGCTGCCGCTGGCCGGCGGCGGGGTGCACGGCCAGATCGACCGCATCGACCTCGGCCCGGCCGGGGAGGCGCTGGTCCAGGACTACAAGTCGGGCGCCAAGGTCGACGGCGGCGCCGGGATGCTGGAGAAGCGCGGCAAGCTCCAGCTGCAGCTCTACATGCTCGCCGCCCGCGAGCTCTGGGGCCACGACCTCGCCGGCGGCCTCTACCGGCCTCTGGGCGGCACCGGCGACCGGACGCCGAAGGGCCTCCTGCGCAAGGAGCTCGCCGACGAGCTGTCGGGGCTGGATCCGCGGCCAAGAGACCATCTCAAGGACGAGGACTTCGAGGAGGCTCTCGACGCCGCGAAGGAGAGGGCCGAGCAGATCGTCGCCTCGGTCCAAGGCGGCAGGGTCATCCGCGATCCGATCGGCGGCAGCTGCCCGGACTGGTGCAGCTTCCAGCCGATCTGCCGCCGCGAACGCGGTCTGCCCGAGGACGAGCCCTGGTCCGAGGATGGCGAGGAGGAATGAGCGCCGAGCGAACCGCGCAGCAGAGCGCGGCAGTCGAGAGCCGCGAGCGGGATGTCTTCCTCCGCGCCGGCGCCGGCACCGGGAAGACGACGGTGCTCGTCGAGCGCTTCTGCGCCGCCGCGCTCGATCCCGAGGTCGGCGCGACCCGCATCCTCGCCTTCACCTTCACGGAGCGGGCAGCCGACCAGCTCCGGCGACGGATCCGCGAGGAGCTCGCGGCGCGCGTCCGCGGAGCGGAGGGCGAGCAGCTCGAAGCGCTGGAGGAGGCTCTCGAGGGAATCGAGCGGGCCTGGATCTCGACGATCCACGGCTTCTGTCGCCGCGTGCTCGCGTCCCATCCGGCAGCGGCCGGGATCGATCCGCGCTTCAGGGTGGTTGACGAGGCGGAGGCCGAGCGACTCGCCGCGCGCGCCTTCGACTCGGCGCTCGAGGCCCTGGTGGCGACCGAGGAACCCGAGGCCCTCGAGCTGGCGGCCGCCAACCGCCGCCGCACGCTCCTGGAGATGACCCGCGGCGCCTACGACGAGCTCCGCAGCCACGGCGATCCGCGGCCGGAGCTGCCCGAACTTGCTCCGCCGGACACCGCGACGGCGATGCAGGGCTTGATCGAGGCGGCGGGCGAGGCTCACGCCGAATGCGAGGAGGCCAGCGGCCAGGGCGTGGCCAGCCGCGAGCGAATCGCCGCCGCGATGGCGCTGGATCCGGCGGCCCCGCTCGAGGAGGAGCTGCTCGATCGGCTCCGTGGGCTCGAGATCAAGTCGGGGGCGAAGGCCTTCAAGGGCGAGGCCTGCGAGCGCTACACGGCCGCGCTCCGGCGGGCCCAGGCCGCGGTGGCGGCTCACGTACTCGGTCCCGCGTACGAGCAGCTCCGCGAGCTGGTCGTCCGCTTCGGGGCGCGCTACGAGGAGCTCAAGGCCGACCGGGCGGCGCTCGACTTCGAGGACCTGCAGCTGAAGACGGTGGAGCTCCTGAGCTCGTCCGAGCCGTTGCGCGAGCGCTATCGCGAGCAGTTCGCGCACCTGATGGTCGACGAGTTCCAGGACACGAACGGCCTTCAGCTGCGGCTGATCGAGCAACTGCGCGGCCCGGATACTCGTCTGTTCCTCGTTGGGGACGAGTTCCAGTCGATCTACGGCTTCCGCCACGCGGACGTCGAGGTCTACCGAGAGCAGCACCGCCGCTTCGAGGAGGGCGACGAGTCGAATGGCGAAGCGCTGCCCCTGACCGGCAACTTCCGGGCGGCGCCGGGGCTCGTCGCCGCCACCAACGCGATCGGGCGGGAACTGCTCCCGGGCTTCGAGCCCCTCACCGCCTTTGTCGACCATCCGGAGGGAGCGGCCCCGGTGGAGCTCCTCCTCACCGTCGACGACCGCAAGGGCTGGGAGGCCGAGGAGACCGAGCTTCCGCGCCTGCCGGACGACCCGAGCTCCGGCTCGAAGGTCGCCGAGGCGAGGCGCCTGGCGGGCCGGCTGCGCGAGCTTGTAGACGAGGGTGAGGACCCTGCGGGGATCGTCGTCCTGCTCCGCGCGTTCACTCACGTCGCGGCCCTGGAGACAGCCTTGACGGACGCGGGACTCGACCCCTATGTCGTCGGTGGCCGCGGCTTCTGGTCCCAGCAGCAGATCGACGATCTCCGCTGCCTGCTGGCCGTGATCGCGAACCCCCTCGACGACGAGGCGCTGTTCGGGGCGCTCGCCTCGCCGGCCTGCGCGGTCCTCCCAGACACGCTCTGGCTGCTTCGCCGCGCCGCCACCGTCGAGGGCGAGGACGGGCGCGAGCTCTTCAATCACATCTGGCCACTGGTGACGGATCTGGTCGAGAAGGGAGAGGTCGAGCGCGGTGACCCGGAGGCCGCGGCGCTGATTCCGGCCGAGGAGCTCGAGCGGATCGAGCGGTTCGCCGGGATCCTCGGCGAGCTGCGCGACCACTCCACGGAAGGCGGGCTGGAGTCGCTCGTCGAGCGGACGGCGACCTCGTTCGGATACGACCTCGCCACGCTGCGACGACGTGACGGGGAGGCGCGCTGGGCGAACGTGCGCAAGCTGATGAGGCTCGCCCGGGAGTTCGAGGCGAGCGAGGGCCCGGACCTCGGCGCCTTCCTCGAGTACCTGGAGACGCGGGCGAACAGCCGGGACCGGGAGGCGGAGGCCGCCACCCGCGCCGAGGGTCACGCCGGCGTCCGGGTGATGACCGTCCACGGTGCGAAGGGACTCGAGTTCGACGTCGTGGCGGTCGCGGACCTCGGCCGGAAGCTGCAGCTCGGCTGGTCTCCTCTTCGAGTGCGCCCGGGCGAAGAGGGACCGGAGGGCGGCGAGCTGGCCAGGGTCGG
Source organism: uncultured Solirubrobacterales bacterium (assembly GCA_963819715.1). GTDB lineage: Bacteria > Actinomycetota > Thermoleophilia > Solirubrobacterales > 70-9 > DASUPK01. The sequence goes on along the minus strand of CAWFXE010000006.1, from coordinate 529,850 downwards.
CGTCCAGCTCGGACGCCTCGGCCGCCCGGCCGAGCGGCTCCACCACTACCAGGAGCTCACCGAGCTCGCGGCCGAACGCGACGCCGAGGAGGAGGCGCGACTCGCCTACGTTGCGGCCACACGGGCGAAACGGCGCCTGCTGCTCAGCGGGACCTACACCCCGAACGCCCTGAAGAAGGAGATCGATGCCCGCAAGCCGATCGCGCTGCAGCTGATCCGCTCCCTGCTCGATGGCGATCCCACCGCTCGCGAGATCGAGCTGACCCCGGCCGGTGACGGTCACCCGGGCGGGAGGCTTCTCGTCGAGGTCAGCGAGCCCGGCCCCGGAGTCGGCGCCGCGCTGCTCGCACCGCATGAACCCGATGCGCCGGCGGAGCCGTCCTCAGCAGAGAATCCTCCGCTGTCGCGTCCGGACGTCCCTCCCGCCCTGATCGGTGGCCTCTCCTATTCGGCGTTGTCGAGCTACGAGAACTGCGCCTACCGCTTCTACGTCGAGCGCGTGCTCGGCATCGGCGAGCCCGAGCTGGCGGCCGGGGGCGACGGCGAGGAGGCGGTCGGCCCGGAGCTTCGCCGCCGCTTCGGCCCCGGCGTGGCGGTTCACGCCCTGCTCGAATGGAGCGCGCGCAACCGCTGGCGCGAGCCCGATGAGAGCCGGGCCGTGCAGGCGCTCCGCGAACAGGGGCTCGACGCGGGCGATGAGCAGGTCGCGATGGCACTCGATCTCTCCAAGGCCTTCCTGGGGTCAACTCTCCGCGAGGAGATCGGAGACGCGCGGGTGGGGGCCGAGGTTCCCTTCGTCCTCTCAGTCGCCGGCACTCTGGTACGAGGATCGATCGATCTCCTGGTGGAGCGTGCCGACGGCTCGGTGCTGGTGGTCGACTACAAGACCGATCGCCTGCGCGACCGGGATCCCGAGCAGATCGTCTCGCGCTACTCGGTCCAGCGCGACCTCTACGCGCTCGCCGCAGCCGCTCGGGGTACGCCGGTCGAGACCGCCTACGTCTTCCTCGAGCGTCCGGACCCGGCGGTGACGGAGCGCTTCGGCGAGGCCGAGCTCGAGGCCGCCCGCGGCCGGATCGAGGCGGTGCTGGCCAGGCTGGCCGCCGGGCGACTTCGAGGTCACGAACCGCCCGCACCGCGCCCTCTGCCTCGACTGCCCGGCTCGCGAGCGCCTCTGCAGCCACGGCAAGGCCGAGACCATGCGCGAGTCGCCCGAACCGCCGATCGGCACGGGCGAGAGCGAGGGCGAGCCGCAGCTCAGTCTGCTGGAGGGCGAGTGAGCGAGTCCCGACTTGGCCTGTTCGGCTACGGCTCCCTCGTCCTTGACGAGAGCGCCTCGATGACGCTGGGCCGTCCCGCGGGCGAGATGCGGCTCGCGCGGCTGCGCGACTGGCGCCGTCGCTTCTCCCAGCGCCGGGACAACCTGACCTGCGAGAAGACCTTCGAGTGCGCCGAGGGTTGGCGACCGGAGTGGATCCTCGGGCTCAACATCGAGCAGGGCGAGGACGAGGCCGGGCCCGTCAACGGCGTGGTCATCGAGCTCACCGACGCCGAGCTCGACCGCCTCGACATCAGGGAAATTCGCTACGACAGGGTCGACGTCAGCGGCCTCGTCGAGGGCGAGGACCTCCCCGAGCGGATCGTCACCTACACGGCGAAGGAGTTCCACTTCGCGCCGGAGCCGCCCGGGGACTCGATCATCCTCGCCACCTACGCGGCCGCCGTCGAGCGCGGCTTCGAGTCACTCGGCCCGGGCGAGCTGGATCACTACCTCGCCACGACCCCGTATCCGGTGGTCCGGCATGAGGCGACACTGGTGATCGACAACATCCCGGACGGCAACCCGCGCGACTGGTAGTCAGGCCCGGTGCCAGCGGCGGGCCCAGTCGCGCAGCTCGCCCATCACGGGCTCGAGCGAGTGGCCCTTGTCGGTGAGCTCGTAGCTCACCCGCACCCGGTTGCCGGGCTGGACCTCCCGCTGGACGAGGCCGGCCTTCTCGAGCTCCTTCAGGCGGCAGGAGAGGAGGCGGTCCGACATGCCGGGGACGGACTCCTTGAGCTCGGCGAAGTGGAGGGGGCCGTGGGTCAGCGCGTAGAGGATGGCGCCCGCCCAGCGGCGCCCGATCAGTTCCACGGCCCCGTGGTAATGCCGACACACTTGTCTTGGCTTGGCCACCCCCCCGGCGGGGCCAGTGCCGGACTGCGTTTTCACTGCCCTTCAAGCTTACCGATCGTAAGGGCTGGCCAACCGAGGTCAGCTCGTGCAGGCGCCCGTGTCCACCTCGCCGGTCGAATCGCTCAGCGCCCCGGCCACCACGTCGTTCGGCACGGCGTAGCCACCCGGCTTGCCCTGGGTGGTCGACGCGAAGACCGTGCCCATCACCCGGCCGGAGCCGTCCACAAGCGGGCCGCCCGAGTTACCGCTCCGAACCTCCCCGCGAAGCGCTGTGAGCTCCCGCGTGATGGGCCCGCGGCCGTAGGAGTCCTCGGTGAGCACCGGACCCGTCGCCCCGACGCGGGCCGGCGCGATCGTGAACGGGCCGTTCTCCGGATAGCCGAGCACCGCGCCGGGGGTGCCGCTCTCCACCTCTGGTGCGAAGGCGAGCGAACTGCCGCCAAGACCGTTCACGCGGAGGAGAGAGAGATCGTTCTCGGGGTCGTAGTGGACCGGTATGGCATCCAGCGACGTCGTAGAGCCGGCGGGGGTGACGGTGGTGTCGCTCTCGCCCGCGACCACGTGCGCATTGGTCACCACGAGGTCCGGCCCGGCGATCCAGCCCGAGCCCTCGACTCCCAGCCCGCACGCCGTGCCGAGCACCCTGACCACGCTGTCGCCCGCGGCCTGCACCTCGGGGTCGTGGGCGATCTTGGAGTCCGGCGCCGGGACGTCCGGGCTTGGTCCCTGGACCGCCACCCGCGGGTCGATCCGGTGCAGGGCGTTGATCAGCGAGCTCGACGGCGGGAAGGTGTCGTTGAGGGCCTTCAGGATCGCCGAGCGCTGGACGGCCGTGCGCAGGCTCTTCGCGCCGGGGGCATTCAGCGCAACCGCGCCGAACAGCCACGCGAGGCCCAGGGCGAGCGCGACGAGGAGCAGGGCGCCGCCGCTTGACTCGGCGATGGTGAGGCCCCGCCGCCTTCCGTACGGCCCGAGAAGCCGCCGGCGCACCGTCAGGGCCACCTCCTCAAGCGAGACCGCGACGATCCCACCGATCAGGAGAGCGCCGGCGAGCGCCGTGGCGGGCGCATATGGCGAGTGGGAGCCGTCCGGAAGCAGCGCGGGCCCGAGCCGGCTGCCCAGGAACGCGCCGACCGCGAAGCCGCCCAGGCTGAGCAGGCCGACGATCAGTCCCTGTTGGTAGCCCCAGACGCCCATCAGCAGCGCAAAGGCCACGATCAGCCAGTCGAGGCCGGTCACGGTTTCCCGAATACAAGCGTACGAAGGACTAACTTTGCGCAGGTGAACCCGCCCGTGACACGGTCACGGACCCGCGATGGGGAGGCTCGACCCCCCAGGCGGCCGATTCGGCCACCCCGAGCGCAGCGAGGACCCCTCAGCGAACGCCAGAGGCGCCTGCGCCAGCGCGGGATTCCGCTGGCCGTCGTGGCGCTGATCGCGTTCATCTTCGGGGTGGTCAGCTCGGCGGGCAGCCCCGAGCAGGACATGGCCGAGCGCTTCGTCAGGGACTGGGCCGACCAGGACTTCGCAGCGATGCACAATGAGCTCTCGGACGCCGCGCAGGCCCAGTACACGGCCTCGGACCTCCAGAGCGCCTACCTGGGCGCGCAGGAAGCATCGACCGCGACCTCGATCGACCCGGGCGACGCCAACGGGCCCAAGAGCGCCAACGGCACCGACGTCGTGGACGTCAACGTCGGCGTCGGCACGCGGCTGTTCGGCAAGGTCGACGGCGTGGTGCGGCTGCCGCTCGATGGCGGCAAGGTCGCCTGGAACCCAAGCCTGACCTTCCCCGGCCTGGCGACGGACGAGCGGGTAGGCCGGCGCCTCACCGTCGGGCGGCGGGCGGCCATCATGGCTCGGCACGGGGTGGCGCTCGCAACCGGCCCGGTCGACGACCGCAGCTCCCCGCTCGGCACCGACGCGATCGACGTCGCGGGTGAGACGGGTCAGCCGGATTCCGAGGAGCAGGCGAAGCTGCAGAAGGCCGGCTACCCGTCGAATCAGAGCACCGGTGTGAGCGGCTTGGAGCTGGCTTTCAACGCGAGGCTCTCGGGCCAGCCGAGCGGCCAATTGCTCGCCGTCAAGGAGGGCACTCCGCTGCCAGACGTCCCGGCCGGGACACAGGGCCGGGTCCTGGCGACCGCCCACGGCACGCCGGGGATACCGGTTCGGACCACGATCGACCCCAGGCTCCAGTCGACGACCGTGAACGCGCTCGGCGGCCAGTCGGGCGGCGCGGTCGTCCTCAACGCGCGCAACGGCAATGTGCTCGCTCTCGCCGGCTCCGCCTACAGCTCGCCCCAGCCCCCAGGTTCGACCTTCAAGGTGATCACCACGACCGCGGCACTCGAGGGCCACGATGTGAAGCTCAGCGACACGTTCCCGCACGTCACCGAGATCAACCCCGACCCGGACTCCGGCGCTCGCGTGGTCCACAACGCGCACGACGAGGTCTGCGGCGGCACGTTCGTGGAGGCGTTCGCCGACTCGTGCAACAGCGTGTTCGCGCCACTCGGGGTCAAGGTCGGCGCCAACCGTCTCGTCGACACCGCCGAGGACTACGGCTTCAACCAGACGCCGAGCCTCTACAACGCCCAGGCGACGGCCACCACCCAACCGAACAAGATGACGATCCCGAGTGCCGCCGAGCTCCAGGCCGAGCCGACCAACACCGACCTCTCGGTCACCGCCTTCGGTCAGGGGAAGGTTCTCGCCACTCCGCTGGGGATGGCGTCAGTCGCTCAGACGGTCGCAAATGACGGCGTGCGAGACCCGACCAACATCGTCAAGGATCCGAACCTGAAGAGCCCGGCCAAGCCGGTCGAGGTCACTTCGAAGGACAACGCGCGCGTGCTCACCGGCCTGATGCGGGCGGTCGTCACCCAGGGCACCGGGACGCAGGCGGCCCTGCCGGGCATTCAGGTGGCGGGCAAGACCGGCACCGCCGAGCTGGGCCCGAAGCCGGGCCAGCCGCCCCCGCCCCCGGGCCAGGAGGACACCGCCAAGCAGATCGTCGACGGCTGGTTTATCGCCTTCGCTCCGGCCGGCAAACCGAAGCTGGCGGTCGCTGTGATGCTGATCGATGCTTCCGGCGACGGCGGGACGACGGCGGCGCCGATCGCGCGGGAGATCCTCGGGTCGGCCCTGTAGTCGCGGGACGGCTTCGCCATCAGAACGCGGCTACAAGCGGCCGCCCCTCACAAGTCGCTACGGGCTTCGTCCTTCGCTCCTGAGTGCAGCGGCCTGGTAGCCGCTTACGGATACCCGAACGCTACGCCGACCAGCGTCATCCCTCCCCCGACCGCAGTGAGCACGCCGCCCGGGCCCTCCAGCGCCAGGCCGAGGGGCACGCCGATCATTGCGAGCGCTGTGCCGCCGGCGATCAGCGCCCACCAGTTGAGGCCTCCCACGTCGGGCTCCGGAGCTGCCGGGGCGGTGACGATGGTGCAGAGGATCATCAGCACCACGCCGACGACTCCGCCGGCTACGCCGAGCAGCTGAATCAGCGCCAGCGCCGCACCAAGGCCACCGATGACGAGGATCGCTTGGAGCTGGGTCTTCCTCATTGCCAGATTCAGAGTCTCGCCCGTGACGCGGGCGAGTGCGCCGCTCTAGATGTCCAGCGTGATCTCGCCCGTCACGCCCTGGGACTCGATCTCCAGTTTCAGCGGCCGGCTCTCGCTGACGCCTTCGTCGACCAGGAAGAGGATCAGGGCGCCCTGCGTCGGCCCGTTCGCTGCCGCCGTGCCGGGCGCCGGGACGTCGGCGCCGGGGGCGAGTGTGCTCCCGAGCGGCGCCGCGAAGTCCGTGTCGCTCGGGATCGACTGATAGGCGGCGCCGGTCGTATCGACGACGCTCATCTCGGCGTTGGTCGGCACGCGGACCGCGTTGTCGCCGGAGTTATGGATCGTCAGGAAGACCCCGAGGTAGGACTTGCCGTGGGGCGGGGGCAGCTGCTGGCCCGCCAGGTACTCCTTGTCGTCCGACTGGGAGGAATTGAGGAAGCGCGTCTCCTGCACGGTGAACCTGAGGTCCCCCAGCTGGATCGGCACGCCCTCGTCGGCTTCCTTGCCGAGGTCGTTGCCGCAGCCGGCCACGCCGAGAACGGCGAGGGCGCAGACCAACACAGCTGCCAGGGCTCCCTTGTGGCCGGGGCGCATGAGGGCGCGCAGTCTATGCAACGGGCAGGCGGTCGGCGCCTGCGGCCTCGGTTCGCTCCACTGTCGCGCCGGACTCGATGATCTCCTGCATCCGGCGCAGAGCCTTGCTCCAGCGCCGCCTCCACCATCGCGTCCGCCCCATCTCGCGAACCCGGTCGAAGAGGCTCGGAGGGGTCGTCCAGAAGGTCAGCGTGACGGTGGTGGTCGGGCCCTCCTCCAGCTCCCACACAGTCCGGATCGGAGTGCGGTCGAGGCGCCCGCCACGCCCGTGCTCGACGACCCGGAACGGCCTCTCAGCCTCGGCGACCACCGTCTCCATGTAGCGCACACCCGCGGGAGCGTCCACGCGGAAGCGCGCACCCGCCCCCTGTCCCTGGGCGGAGATCCGCTCGAGCCGATACTCGCTCGCGAAATGGTCGATCCAGCCCTCCCGGACCCCGAGATCGCAGAGGAAGTCGAAGACCTGCTCGCGCGGAGCGTCAATCGAGGTGGTGAGTGAAATCGGCCCCACGGGCGCGCGATTCTAGTCGGGAGCTGGGAGCACACCGCCCTTCCGTCCAGTGACCCCTGGAAATGGTGGACTTTCCGTACCACGGCCGGAAAATCGCTGGCCATTACGCAGTACCGGGAGTAGTATCGCCCGCACCCCCGATGTCGCTGCTTGGACAGAGCCAGGACGACGAAGTGCGCCACGCTGGAGAACCGGCCGGCGGAGTCGGTTCCTTCATCTGTCAGGGGTGCTCCTTCCCGGTCTCCTTCGAGCCGGCCGAGTCGATTCCGGAGTGCCCGAACTGTGGCGGCACCGACTTCCGCCGCACGTCCATGTTCGAGCAGCCCACGCTCAGGAACATCGCAATCACCCGGCCGGCCGCGAAGCCCGAGGACTGGCTGGAGGGCGTGCGGGAATCGGTCTCGGAGGCGGGCAAGTACCTGGCGATGTTCGCCGACGGCCGCACGCGCGTGATCGAGCTCTCCGACGGCTGGTCGCGGATCGGCCGGAGCCGCTCCGCCGACATCCGCCTCGACGACCCCACCGTGTCGCGCCGGCACGCGGTCGTGGTACGGACGCCCGAGGGCGAGCTGCGCGTGCTCGACGACCGCTCGATGAACGGCATCGTCGTCAACGGGGAGCCCGTCGATTGGAGCCCGCTCGCCGACGGCGACGAGCTGCAGATCGGGCGCTACACGCTGAGCGTCATCGAGACGGCCGGCGACTAGCCGACTGCCCGCAACGCGTCGGGCACCTCGGCGTCGATTGGCACCGAATCCGCCATCGAGACCGCCGCCAGCACCTCGCCGACGAACGACTTCGGCGGAACGACCAGACGCAACTGCTGCCGGCGGTTCTTCATCCTCGCGGCGGCGTCGAAGATGAGGCTGATACCCGAGCTGTCGATGTAGCTGGTCTGGGTCAGATCCAGAACGAGCGCCCGGGCGTTGTTGTCGATCGCGTCGAGCAACTCCTTGGTCAGGTCCTCCACGTTCGATGCGTCGACCTCTCCGGCGACGCGGGCGAGCTCCACATCACCGTCGGTCTCGAACGAGAGTTTGGCCAGTTCGGGCATCACGAGTCGGACTCGATCCGGCGTCGAAGCACCACGGTGGTTCCGTCGCCGCCCGTCTCGATGGACACATCATCCATGAACTCCTCCATCACCGGGATCCCGCGGCCACGATTCTCACCCCTGGGCTTGCGCCAATCACCGCGATCCCGGACGGTCACGGTCGCCTCCCCCTCGACCAGTGCCATGCTCAGGTCGATGGTCGCGTCGCCGGGGCCGTATGCGTGCTCGACGGCATTGGCGCAGGCCTCGGTCACCGCGACCGCCAAGGCTGCGCAGTCATCGTCGCTGCCACCGTGTGCCGCCGCCCAGCGGCGGACCAGGTGCCGGACGGTCGCGAGCTGCTCAGCCTCGGCTGGCACCTCGACGTCGAGCTCGGCAGAGAGGCCGACCGCCCTGACGGCGAGTACCGCGATGTCGTCCGGAACGTCAATGCCCTCCGTGAGCCGGCGGATGACCGAGCGGCAGAGCATCTCCGGCTCGTCCGGCGCCGCGGCGACGGCCTCCACCAGCGCGGACTCCCCCTCGGAGAGGGTCCGCCCCCGGCGCTCGATCAGCCCGTCGGTGTAGAGGAGAAGAGTCTCGCCCGGGCCGAGCGTGACCCTCTGCCGGTCGTAGGTCACACCTGACCCCACACCCAGGGGCGGCCCGCCCGCATCGGTCAGGAAGGTCGACGACCCATCCGCTCGGATCAGAAGCGGATATGGATGTCCGGCGCGAGCAAAATCCACGACCCAGGTGTCGAGGTTGAGCGTCGCGAAGATGATCGTGGCCATTCGCGAGCGCTCCCTCTCCGCGAAGCGCGAGACCTTGCCGAGCACCTCAGCCGGGGTCTCGACGTCGAGCGCGTAGGCCCGCATGGCGCTGCGGAGCTGCCCCATGTAGGTCGCCGCCGCCATTCCGTGTCCAGCCACGTCACCGATCGCCAGGCCCAGCCTGCGGTGACCGAGCTGGATCACGTCGTACCAGTCCCCGCCCACCGCCGTCTCTTCCGCGGCCGGCAGGTACCACGCGGCCATGTCCAGGCCAGGCAGGCGAGGAAGGCTCCGCGGCAGCAGGCTGCGCTGCAGGGTCTCGGCAATCTGGCTCTGAACCGCGAGGCGAGACCGCTCGATCGCCAGCGCGACGCGATCCGCCACCAGCTGCAGCAACTGGACGTCGCCGGCATCGAATTCGCGCTGCGTGAGGCTCCCGGCGTCCAGAACCCCGATCACCCTGCCTTCGACGATCATCGGAACGCCGACCAGGGACCGGACGTGCTTCTCGCGCATCAGCGGGTTGACCACGGTCGTCGGTGACTTGTCGAGGTCGGGGATCACGACCGGTTGGCGCGTCGCCGCAACGCGGCCGGCGAAGCCGCGCCCGACAGGCAATCGAAACCCCGGCTCAACCTCCTCCTCGAGCCCCTTGGCCGCTCTCGCCGCGAGAGTCAGGCCATCGTCCTCGACCAGCATGACGGCGGCCGTGTCCGCTTCCAGGACGTCGGTCAAGCGCTGAAGCAGCTCCGCGAGCAGATCGTCGACGTCGAGAAATGCGAGCGCCGCCTCCGTGACGCGCCGGACGTCGTCGAGCCGTGCCGCTGCGTCGTCGGGATTCCCAGTCTCCCCGACGACCATCGGGCTACTCGGTGGAGATGGAGGGGTCCGCCTGGACCTTCTGCGGGATGATCATCAGGAAGTTCGACTTGGCGTCTCGCGCGAGGTCGAGGACACGGTCCGCCTCGTCGGCCTGGTCAGTCGCCCGCAGCTCGTTCGCGTAGTGCCCGAGCAGGTCCTCGATGTCGAGCTGGCCCTCAGCGTCGAGATCCTCAAGGGCGACCTTGGCGCCTTCACCGAGGCGCCCCTGGATCTTCTCGCGGTCGAGGTTGAGCTCGTCATCGATGCGGACGTAGACGCGGCCACCGGTCATCCCGGCGCAGGCCCACGGCCCGAGGTCACCGAGCACGACGGCGCGCCCCGAGGTCATGTACTCGAACGCGAATCCCTTGGCGTTGGCGCGGTCGACCACGCAGCCGGCGGAATCGTCGACCGGCGCCTCCGGCTCGCCCGCCAGGACCACATCCGCCCCAGAGAGCCGGATGCAGAAGCGCGAGTCGGCGGAGCCCTGCACGAAGAGCCGGCCGCGCTGAGCGCCATAGGCGAAGGACTTGCCGACCGAGCCGTTGACCCGCTTCCCATCGGCGTTCTTGCCCTTCATGATCGACACGGTGCCGCCGAGCATCGTCTTGCCGACGCCGTCCTGCGCGCCGCCCTCGACCCGGCAGGTCACGCCCCACTCGTTGAAGGCGCCGAAGCCCTGTCCCGCGACGGAGCCTCCGTTGAAGATGAGCTCCGCGAGCTGATCGTTCTCGGTGCCCTCCGGGGCGCCGTCGTAGATACGCGCGCGGGCGATCGCGCCGGAGAGCTCCGCTCCCAGAACGCGGTCGTTGGCATCGGTGCGACGCGGGAACTCGACGCTCACGCAGGAGCCGTCGAAGACCTTGCCCGCGACCTGGGCGATCTCGGCGGACGCCTGTTTGGGCTCCATCCGGATCGGCTTGGCTCTGACCAGGCCGGCCTCGGCGCGGGCCTCGATCAGCGCCTCCTCCTCGACCGGGAGGTCGAGCGGCTCGAGGTCGAGGAACTCCTCGAGCGGCGTGATCAGCGGAGCGAGGTCGATCTTGTCGTGGTGGGAGATCTGCTCGAGCAGGTCGTAGCGGCCGACGAGGTCCTGGGCGCGGTCGTAGCCGAGCGACCCGACGACGGCCTTGACCTCCTCGCCCATCGCCTGGAAGAAGCGGGCGCAGCTCTCTGCGGCGTCCGCCCCCGGGGGCGTGAACTTCTTCAGGCCGTGCTCCTCGGCCTGTTCGACGGTCTCGATCTGGGTCGCGATGCCGACGTGACAGGTGTCGAGCTGGCAGCCGCGGCAGATCGTGCAGCCGAGGGAGACCATCGCGAGGGTTCCGAACGCCACCCGGTTCGCCCCCATGCAATGGAGCTTCACGACGTCGGTGGCGTGCCGATAGCCGCCGTCCGCCCAGATCTCCACCCGGTTGCGGATGCCCGCCTCCATCAGCGCGCGGTGGACCGCGCGGGTGCCGATGTCCGAGGGCAGACCGACGTGCCGGAGCGCGTGCTGGCGAGCCGCGCCGGTGCCGCCCTCGAAGCCGCTCAGGGTGATGATGTCCGCTCCCGCCTTGGCGATCCCTAGGCCGATCGTGCCGACGTTGGGGACGACCGGGACCTTGACCGAGACGCGCACGTCCGGATTGACCGTCTTGAGCTCGTCGATCAGCTCGGCGAGGTCCTCGATCGAGTAGAGGTCGTGATTGTTCGACGGCGAGATCAGGTCGGTGCCGGGCGAGGCGTTCCGCGCCGCCGCGACCTTCTCCGAGACCTTCTTGCCGGGCAGGTGGCCGCCCTCGCCGGGCTTCGCGCCCTGGCCGATCTTGATCTCGGCGACGTAGGAGGAGTTGAGCATCTCGGCTGAGACGCCGAAGCGGCCCGACGCAACCTGTTGGCCTCGCCACTTGCGGTACTTGCCGTACATGTCCTGGATCTCCCCGCCCTCCCCGTTGATGCAGAGGATGTTGATCCGCTTGGCCGCCTCCGCGTAGGCGCGGAAGGCCGGCTCGGACTGGGAGCCGAAGCTCATCGAGCTGATCACCACCGGGTAGTCGTGGTGGCCGACCGAGGCGTCGACCTGCGACGGGTCCACCGGCTCGCGGTCGGGCTCCTTCTTCAGGCCCATGATGTGCCGCATCGAAATCGGGCTCTGGGCCTCGAGTTCCCGGACCTTCTGCGAGTACTCCTCGAAGCTGGCCGTGTCGTTGGCCACCGCGATCGCCGCCTTGTAGACCTTCGGGTAGAAGCGGAAGGTCTTCGCCGGCTTGGCTTCCTCGTCGCCGGTGAGGATGTGGTGGCGGGCATTGGTGTCGGCATCCAGCTGCGCGAATCCGGTGCCGCCCGTCTCGGTCGCCGCGAAGGCCTCGGTGTGGAAGATCTCGGCGAGCTCCGGCTTGATCCCGATCGATGAGAACTGGCGGGCGTAGCCGCGGACCTCGTGGATCCCGATCGTCGAGATCACCTTCTCGATCCCCTTGCGCAGGGCGGCGCAGAGGTTGTTGACGTCGTTCTCGTAGTCGTCGACGCAGATCACCTCGACCATCACGTACGGGCAGACGCCGTTGGCGCCGAGGCCCAGGGCGATCATCACGTCGTGCACGTTACGGACGGCGGCCGAGCGCAGGACGATCGAGCAGCGGCGCCGCAGGTTCACCTCGCCCTTGCCGACGTCGAACTGCTTCAGCGCCTGGTCGACCGCCGACGTGGCGAGGTGCGGGTCGATGTAACGGCGCTCGCCGTCGTAGACGGTGCGGTCGGTGAGCACGAGCAGCTCGGCGCCCTCGTGGACGGCCCGGACCGCCTCCTGGCGCAGGCGCTCGATCGCGCCCTGCGTCGTCTCGGACTCCAGCAGCGCGATGTCGATCGCCTTGGCGCGGTCGCCGAACTCCGCCCAGAGGTCCTCGAGGACATAGGTCCCCTGCTCGTTTGCGATCCGGCGATAGGAGCTGTGCGGGAGCGGCGCCAGGTCGTGGTGGCCGCCGAGGATCACCGGGAAATCGGTCTCGACCGTCCGGGTGTCCTCGGAGGGATCGGCGAGCACCGGCCGGCGGCCGAAGACGGCGCGGGTCGAGAAGTGCTCGATCTCGCGCTCGCGGTCGATGGCCGGGTTGGTGACGACGGCGACCGTCTCCTTGAAGTAGTCGGCGAGGTTCTGCCGCTCCGGTGAGAGCGCGGCGAGCGGGCCGTCATAGCCCAGCGAGCCGATCGGCTCCGCGCCGTTGTCGGCCATTTGCTGGACGAGCTTCACGTCGTCGCGCTGCCAGCCGAAGCCGGCGAGCACCCGATCGGAGACCTGCACGGGATCCTCGGGGCCGGCGTCCGTATAGCCCGGGATCTCGGGACCCTCGAGGGGGCCACCGGTCTCGAGCGCCCGATCGTAGGAAGCAACCCCCTCGCTGCCGCTGCGCTCGACCCAGCGGTCGCGGACCTTCCGCAGCATCTCGGCGTGGGGATGCAGCGTCGAGCGCTTGTGCTCGCGGTCGATCATCACGAGGAACTTCTCCCCGGGGGCCATCGGCTTGGGCTCGGAGGTCATGTCGGCGACCGAGACGACACCTGGCTCGGAGCTGAAGATGAAGTCGTTGGCGGTCTCGATCTGCCAGAGCGGCCGCAGTCCCATCGCGTCAGCGGAGAAGACGCACTCGTCCCGATGGCGGGCGATCAGGGCGACGGGGCCCTGCGCGTAGGGCCCCATGGTCTGGCGCAGGTACATGTAGAAGGCATGGAGCTCGTCGGGGAGGCCTGCGATCTCGTCGACGATCGGCGGCACGACCATCTCCATCGCCTCCGCCAGCGAGAGGCCGTGGCGGCGCACGAGGGTCTCGATCGTCCGGTTGAGGTCCTGAGAGTCCGAGTTGCCGTCGCCGATCGGGACGTCCAGCATCCGCGCCTCCTGGCGCAGCTGCTCGATCGTGTTGATCTCGCCGTTGTGGCCGAGGACGCCGAAGGGCTGGACGCGGGTGAACGAGGGCCAGGTGTTGGTCGAGTAGCGGTTGTGGCCGAAGGCTCCGATCGTCTCGAAGCGCTCGTCGGAGAGGTCGGGGTAGTAGCCACCCAGTACCTTCGGGTTCCCCATCACCTTGTAGACGGCGGTCTTCCCTGAGAAGGACGCGACGTGAACGTCGAGCTTCTCTTCGAGGGCGACCTTCAGGTTGAAACAAGAGCGGTCGGCGTCGGCGGCCTCCGTGACCAGGCCGGCGAACTGCCAGAACTGCGGCTCCTCCTCGCGGGCAGTCGGCCCGAGGGCGGCGGAGTCGACGGCGCCGACCCGCTCGGCGAGGATCCGGAAGCCGGCCTTGCCGAGCAGCTCGCGGGCGCCGTGGCGGACCTTCTCGAGGTCCTGGGAGCGCTCGACGAAGACGTGCGCTACCGCGAAGGCGTCGTCCAGCGCCAGCGACGGGTTGTGCCCACCCTGGCGGACCTCCTCGGCCCAGATCTTTCTCGGGATGTCGACCAGCAGGCCGCAGCCGTCACCCTCGCCGTCGACGTTGCCGGCGCGGTGGAGCATCTTCTGAAGCGAGGTGAGCGCGAGCTCTACCGGCTCGTGGCTGGGGGTCGCGTCGCGGCGGACGGACGCGTAGATCGCGCAGGCGTCCTTGTCCTCCACGCTCGGGGGAGAGACGCGGGGACGGTATGCGCGCTCCGGCGAGAAGCGCTCACGCTGGGGGGACGAGTTCTTCAATTTGACCTCCGGATCCGCGCCTTCTTCGAGCGGGCGCGCGACGGGGTTGGACCGACGGGAGCGGGGATTATAGGCGGGCCGTTACCCGGCTCCGCGCCGGTCGGAACACGAGCGTCCTCCGGTTTCCCCGCAAATAGCGGAAGCCACCCAACGTCGCTTCCGGCCTGCTGCAGCGCTACTTTCAGCGTGGTGAGTGGTTCTACATAGTGTTTAGCGAACGCTCACAAACGTGGTACAACTTCAGTCATTGGGGACCAAGTAGCTCAGGAATGCGGAGAGGCATGTCGAAGCAGAACAAGCAAGATCGGGGAGAGCAGGCAGTCGGGGAACCGTCAAGTCCGGGCTCGGAGACTGAGCGTTTCCAGGCCATCGCTGACGTCAGGCACAACGAGGCAGTGACCGGCGAATCGGGCGTTCCCGCCAACCAGCGGGACCACGAGCAGCGCAGGCAGTTGCGCTCGCTCGACGAGTTCTCCTGAGCCGCCCTCCAACCGAATAGACGCACGCCGCCCGCGCGGCTGTGCGGGTTTTCCGGATGCGCGTGAACACCCGCAGTTCTACGGTTGGCTCATGTTGAAGGGAGGGATAGCCGCGGTCAGCGGATGCCTGATCGCGCTCGTCGCGGCCGCCAGCCCGGCGTCGGCGGCCACTACACGCGCGGACTGGGTCGCGCAGGTGGACCCGATCTGCCAGAACGGGCTGGCGCAGGAAGTCGTCGCCGTCCAGCCTCTTCTCCGAGCCGCGAAGCGAGCGAAGAAGCACCGCGGCCGAAAGGCGAACAGAAGGGTTCAGCGCAGGCTGGTCGCCTACATCTTCCAGTACACGAACATCGAACGGGCGGTCAACGCCCAGATCGCAACCGTCCCGCCCGCTCCCGACGACGTCAGCCTCGTCCAGGTCTGGTTGCGCGCACGCGGAGAGTTGCTCGATACCGAGACTCGGCTCTTCGTCCAGCCTGCCTCCGGAAAGGGCCTCAAGGGACTCGCGAAAGCCTTCAACCTCATCTTCGAGCTGGTCGGGCGCGAATACGAGGTCAGCGACGTGGTTCGAGACTTTGGCTTCCAATACTGCTCCAACCCGCAACAGGATCCGCTCGGCGGAGTTGCCGGCTTCTCCTCCGACTAAGGTCCTGCGCCGATGCTCCTCGCCGTAGTCGGCAGCGACGCCTACAAGTGGCTCCTCGCCTTCCACGTCCTGTTCGCGGTGGTGTGGATCGGGAGCAATACGGCGATCCAGGTCTTCGTGATCCGTGCCCGGCGCGCTGGGGCCGACCGGCTCGCCTACTTCGCGAGCGAGATCGAGTGGTACGGCACTCGCGTTCTCATTCCCTCCTCCCTGACCCTCATCGTCCTCGGCTTCATCCTGCTTCACGAGTCGAGTGGTGCCTACGACCTCGGCCAGGGATGGGTGATGTTCGGCTTCGTGGTCTGGCTGCTCTCCTTCATCGCCGGCGCGGGTTACCTGGGACCTGAATCCGGCCGGCTCAGCAAGCTGGTCGAGGAGCGCGGCCCGGAGGACCCCGAGTACCAGCGCAGGATGGCGAGGATCTTCGTGGTCTCGCGGATCGAACTGCTCCTGTTGATCCTCGTCGTGCTCGACATGACGGTCAAGCCAGGGCTCTGACCGCCACGCTCTAGCCCCAGCCCATCCCCTGATAGCCGCTGTCCACCGGGACGCCGATCAGCAGCGCGCGCACGGTGGCGTCGGAGTTGTTGCGGATGGTGCGGTTCACCTCGGGGGCGAGGCGGCAGAAGGTGCCGGCGGGCGCGTCGTGCTCCTCGCCGTCGGTGACGAGCGTGCCCTGGCCTTCGAGGATGATGAAGACCTCCTCCTGGTTGTCGCCGGTGTGGTCGTGTGCGGGGATCTCTCCCCCGGCCTCGATGTCGACGACGTTGAAGCCGAAGGCCTCCGCACCGAGTGTCTTCCGAGCGAGTCGCCAGGTGGCTCCCCCACTCCCCTCCATCTCCTCGAACTCGTCGATTCTCTTGATCGTGTAGCCCTCAGCCATCGCTCCTCCTTCTCCGGTTCCCCTTGTCACTGCTGGCGGGCGAACATATCCTCTCCGCGTGGGAGACGACTCGGCTCAGAGTCTCGAGGACGCGATCGGGCGTTACAACGACGCCTGGAACGACCACGACCTCGACGCGATCATGTCCATGCACGCCCCGGACATGGTCTTTGAGAACCACACAGCCGGGGAGTCGGCGCAGGGCCCCGACAAGGTCCGCGAGCACATCGGCGCGATCTTCGAGAGCTGGCCCGACCTGCATTTCGAGACGCGCCGGCTCTACGTCCGGGACGGCGTGGTCACACAGGAGTGGACGGCGAGCGCGACGCACTCCAACACGATGCGGCGCGGCGACCTCGTCGCCGAGCCCACCGGCAAGAAGATCGAATGGCGCGGGGTCGACGTGATCCCCTACGAGGACCGCCTGATCAAGCGCAAGGACGTCTACTCGGACTCCGTCTCGATCCTCCGCCAGGCCGGCCTGCTCGACTGAGCGGCCTCCCTATTTGACTCAAAAATAGGGAGTAACCCCCCGGCGCTCCCCGGCGCTTTCGGAGGTGGGGAGTCAATTGCCATGGAGGTGAAAGACGACGTGAAGCTGAGAACGCGAAAGCTGGCGGTCTTCGTGACCTGCCTCGGACTTGCAGCTGCATTTCCGGTTCTGAGCTCCGCCGACAAGGGCGGCGTTCCGCATAACCAGAAGCCGTGCCCGGCCAAGGGCAAGCGACACCACAAGAAGCCGAAGCCCAACAACAAGGGCAAGAAGTGCGGCTTCGCCCCTGGCAGCACCACCACGACTACTCCGTCGACGACCGAGACGGAGACGACTACCACCAGCACCACCTAATCGGGGATCCGGAAGGGCGGCCCCGCGGCCTACCGGACGCTGCGGGGCCGTCCCTTCCGGCTTTTTCTTCCTTTGACCCGAGCCCTAGCGGCGCCAGATCGCCCAGCCGGCGATCGCCGCCCCGCAGGCGACGAGGATCCCCGCGGCGAGCAGCCCGGCGTCGCTTCGCTCCGGATCGCCCAGGATCGAGTCGCGAGCTTGGGCCGAGAGCACCGAACCGGCCGAGGCGAATGACATCGCCGAGCCCGCCGAGGCGAATGATCCGACCGAGAACGCCGATGCTCCCGAGCCGATCGACCCGATCGAGGCGAATGAGCCCACAGATCCGATCGAGAGAACCGATCCCTTGGAAGCGATCGAGAGAAATGAATCCTCGGACCAGAGGGACATTGAGCCCTCGTCGTTCATAGCTCTGGAACGTCCGCGCCCAGGGGGGAGAACGGCACCCGGCGGACCTCTGCCCAATCCCCCACCCGCTCGTTCAGCGCCTTCATCACCTCGCCGGTGCTCTGCCAAAAGGTCCAGACGAGCACCGTCGGCCCCGCGCCCGAGATGGTCGCCCCGATCGCGCCCATCCGAGGGGCCTCCGCCACGATCTCCATCGAGCGCCGGTACAGAGGAGCCCGATGGGGCTGGTGGATCCGGTCGGCAAGACCCCGCCCGATCAGGGTCAGGTCCGAGCGCTGGATGCCGAGCACGAGCTCCGAGGCGGCCGAGATGTTCGCAACGGCGTCGGCTAGCGGCACCTGATCTGGGATAGCTTTGCGCGCCTCCTCCGTGGGCACCTGCTCGGTGGGGATCACGACCACCGCCTCGACCCCCTGCGGCGGATCGAGGCGCGTCGCGGTGAGGGTGCCGTTGTCAACGGCGCAGACGACGAATCCCCCGTAGAGCGCCGCGGCGACGTTGTCCGGATGGCCCTCGATCTCGGCGGCCTTCGCCAGGAGGTCCTCGGGCTCCTGTGCGAGCTCGTAGAGGTGATCGGCGGCCAGCAGTCCGGCGACGATCGCCGCGGCGCTGGACCCGAGTCCGGCCGCCAGCGGGATCTCGCTCTTGATGCGGAAGGCGATCCCGTCGGCCGACCGCAGCGACTCGAAGGCGCGAACGCAGAGATTCGAGCGGTCGAGCGGCACATCGAGGCCCTCGGCCTCGACCGAGAACGTCCCGGTCTCCTCCACCTCGAGCTCCAGAAGGAGGGTCAGCGCTGCGGCCAGCACGTCGTAGCCCGGGCCGAGGTTGGCCGAAGAGGCCGGCACCTTGACCAGCCGTCGCCGCGCGGTCATGGGCCGGAGGCTATCCGGCTAAATGCGAGGGCGCGCGCGAGTGCGACCCGTTTCATGGAGCTAGGAGCCGAGGATCTTCGCCTTCTGCTGCTCGAACTCGGCGTTGGTCAGGGCGCCCGAGTCGCGGAGCTTGGCGAGCCGCTCGAGCTCGGCGACGTGGTCGCCGCCGCCCGTAGGGGCGGGTGCCGGTGCGGGCGAGAACCCGGAACCGCCGACCGGGCGCACCTCGCCGCGCTGCGGCGCGGTCTGGGCGCTGTCCCAGTCGATCGCGATCTTCGCCGGGTCGTTCGGGTCGACCTTGATCGGCAAGCTCACTCCCTGGCCGAGGGTCGCCCCCGCCGGGACCATGTACTGGTTGTTGACCCGATACGGCTGGCGGCCCGAGACATGGACCTCCATGTCGATGTCGAGGTTGAACCACTGCGCGCCGCGCTCCGGCGTGCCGTGGCCGACGATCACGCCCTGGCCGGCGATGCCGTTCGCCAGGATCCCGGCGCGCTCGCCGGAGGTGTCGGTGAGCTCGGCCAGCTGGTCCTTCGCCTGGCCGATCATGTCCCCCATCTGCGCCATCTGGCCTCCGAACCCGGGCTTGTAGCCGGCCTCCTGTTGCTGCTGGCGCTGGAGCTGCTTCGCCTCCTTAGTGAGGCTGGACAGGTCCTTCATCGACTTGAAGAGTCCCATTCTCCCCTCGCTTTTCGTGGCCCCAATTTCGCGAACTGGCGGAAGAGTACTGCGCCCGTTAGTCGAAGACAGCCGCCTCGACTGCCGCCAGCTCCGCCTTGCAGCCGGTGACTGCCGGCGCCTTGCCCAGCGCCGTGTCCGGGTCCTTCAGCCCGTGCCCGGTGAGGACGCAGACGACTGTCTCCGGCTTCTCCATGCCGTCGGCAACGGGCAGCCCGTGCGCGAGCAGTCCGGCGACCGAGGCGGCGGAGGCGGGCTCGCAGAAGACGCCCTCGTTCGAAGCGATCCAGTGGTAGGCGTCGAGGATCTGCTGGTCGGAGACGGCGGCGACCCGGCCCCGGGACGCCGTGAAGGCGTTCATGGCCTCCTCCCAGCGCGCGGGGTTGCCGATCCGGATCGCGGACGCCACCGTCTCGGGGTTCTCGATCGGATGACCCTCGACCAAGGGCGCGGCGCCCTCCGCCTGGAATCCGTAGAGGATCGGCGACTCGCCGTACTCCTGGAATCCCTTCCACCAGGAGGTGACGTTGCCGGCGTTCCCCACCGGAATGGCGAGGGCCGCGGGCGCGTGGCCCAGCTCGTCGCAGGTCTCAAACGCCGCCGTCTTCTGCCCTTCGATACGCCAGGGATTCACCGAGTTGACCAGCTCGACGGGGTGCTTCTTGGCGATCTCCCGGACGATCTCCAGTGCCTGGTCGAAGTTTCCCTCCAGCGCGATCACCCGCGCGCCGTGCATCAGCGCCTGTGCGAGCTTGCCGATCGCGATCTTCCCCTCGGGGACGATCACCGCGCCGCGCATGCCGGCGCGCGCGGCGTAGGCCGCGCAGCTGGCCGCCGTATTGCCCGTCGAGGCGCAGATGATCGCCTCGGCGCCGCTCCCCTTGGCGCGCGAGACCGCCACCGTCATGCCGCGATCCTTGAAGCTGCCGGTCGGATTGGCGCCCTCGAACTTGAGGTGGACGTCGGCCTCCACGCGCTCGGAGAGGCGCGGAGAGTGGATCAGCGGGGTCGAGCCCTCGTTCAGCGTCACCACCGGGTCCCCCTCCTTGAGGGGCAGGTGCTCGCGGTAGCGCTCGATCAGGGGGGTGGGCATCGGCGTCGGCCTAGCCGAACTCTTCCTCGATCACCCGGATCGAGCGAGGGGGTGAGCGCAGGAACCTGAGCTTGGCGATGCGCCGGAGCGCCGCGGCGAACTTCTTCTCGCTGACCGGGTGCATGACCATGATCAGCTGCGCCTCCCCTCCGAGACCGCGCTGGACCACGCTGCGGACCGAGACGCCGTTGTCCCCGAGCACCTCCGCGGTCTGCGCCAGCACCCCCGGCTCGTCGTCCACCTCGAGGTGGAGGTAGAAGGCCATCTCTACGTCCTTGGCGATCCTCAGCTTCGCGTTCTCCTCGAAGAGGGGCGAGCCTCCGCCGATCACGGAGACGACGTCGCCGAGGACCGCCGCCGCGGTCTCGGGGCCGCCGGCGCCCGGACCCGACATTGTGATCTCGGTGATCGCCGGCGACTCGACCATCACGGCGTTGAACGGGCCCGAGATCGGCGAAAGGGGGTGTCCCGGGTAGAGGAAGCAGGGAAAGACCCGCACGCTGATCTCTCGGTCGCTGACCCGCTCGGCCACGCCGAGGAGCTTCAGCGAGAGCCCGAGCTCCTTCGCGTAGGCGATGTCGTCCGGCTTGATCCGCTCGATCCCCTCGTAGGGGACGTCCTTGAGCTCCACCGGAGCGCCGAAGGCGAGGCGAGCGAGGATCGCCATCTTCGCAGCGGCGTCAGCGCCGCCGACGTCGTCGGTCGGGTCCGCCTCCGCGTAGCCGAGGTCCTGGGCCTGCTTCAGGGCTTCCTCGTAGGAGAGCCCGCTGCGGGTCATCTCGGTGAGGATGTAGTTGGTCGTCCCGTTGACGATCCCGAAGACCTTCTCGATCGGGATCGCGCCGAGGCTCTCCTGGACCACGCGGATCACCGGGATCGCTCCCGCGACCGCCGCCTCGAAGCGGAGTTGCGCGCCGCCCTCCCGCGCCGCCGCCACCAGCTCCTCCCCGTGCTGGGCGAGCAGCTGCTTGTTCGCGGTGACCACGTGCTTTCCTTCGCGCAGCGCCCTGGTGACGTAGCCCAGCGCCGGGTCGGTTCCCCCCATCAGCTCGACCACGATTTCGCTGCGGGAGAGGATGCGGTCGAAGTCCCCCTTCTTCCGGCTGAGGACGCCGCTGACCCGCGGCCGGCGGCCGGAGACCTCCTCGACCATGTCGCCGCGCTCGTTGAGCAGCCTCTTGAACGCTGACCCAACGGTCCCCTTTCCGAGAATGCCGACGTTGACGGTCTCGGCCATCACTCGTCCCTGCTGAGCAGGTCGTCCCACGTCTCACGGCGGACGACCACCCGCGCCTCGCCGTCGCGGCAGAAGATCACCGGCGGTCTCGGAACGCCGTTGTAGTTGTTCGCCATCGCGTGACCGTATGCGCCGGTCGCGGGCGTGACGAGCACGTCACCCACGCGGGGGGCCGCCAGGTCCGTGTCGCGGACGAGCACGTCTCCCGACTCGCAGTGCATCCCGGCGATCGTCGCCAGGGTCTCCGGGGTCTCGGCGGCGCGGTCGGCGATCACGGCCTCGTAGCGGGAGCCGTAGAGCATCGGCCGCAGGTTGTCCGACATGCCACCGTCGACGGCGACGTAGGTCCGCACGCCCGGGATCTCCTTGACGGTCCCGACGCGGTAGGCCGTCACCCCCGCGTTGCCCACCAGCGAGCGGCCGGGCTCGACCAGGATCCTCGGCGCCGGATCGAAGACGCGCTGAACGCCGCGGACCTTGACCTCGACGTAGTCATCGATCGAGGGCGGCTCATCCGTGTCCAGGTATGCGATCCCGAGGCCGCCGCCGACGTTGAGCAGCTCGGGCGCGAGGTCGACCGCGTCGCAGAACTCGGCGATCACGTCGATCGCCTTGACGTAGGGCTCGAGCTCGAAGATCTGCGAGCCGATGTGCGCGTGCAGCCCGACCAGCTCGAGGTTGGACGACGCGCGCACCCTCTCCACCGTCCGTTCCGCCAGCCGGTCGGCGAGCCCGAATCCGAACTTCGAGTCGAGCTGGCCCGTCTGCACGTAGTCGTGGGTCGATGGCTTGATCCCCGGCGTCACTCTGATCAGAACCTTCTGAGGGCGATCGAGCAGCCGGTCCGCCAGCTCGATCTCGTCGAACGAGTCGAGGATCAGGTGGCCGACGCCGGAGTCGAACGCATACCGGAGCTCGCGCTCGGTCTTGTTGTTGCCGTGCATGTGGATCAGCGCCGGGTCGAATCCCGCAGCCAGTGCCATGTGGAGCTCGCCGCCGGAGGCGACGTCAACCGAGAGGCCCGCGTCGCGCATCAGCCGGTAGGCGGCCGTGGCGGGCAGGGCCTTGCTCGCATAGATCACCTCGAAGGACTCGGTGCGCTCCTCGAAGGCCCGCAGGTACTCCTCGGCGCGGCGACGGATGTCGTCCTCGGCGTAGATGTACGCGGGCGTGCCGAAGCGCTCGGCGAGGTCGACCACATCGCAGCCGGCCACCTCGAGATGCCCAGCCTCGTTCACGCGCGACCCCGCCGGATAGACCGGCGAGGCCGCGATCGGATCTGCTGCGCGCACGTTCATGGGGAGGCAATTCTGACGGGAACGAGCAGAATGACCGCAATGGAGCGCTCGACGCCGTCTGGCCCGGACCGAGAGGGCACCCGCCACGGCCTCAGCTACCTGTTGTGGCTGCCCGATGAACCCGGGCCGATCCCCGGAGTCGTCGTCGTACATGGCGCCGGTTCCCGCAAGGAGAACCACGCCGACTTCGCCCGGCTCGCGACGGCGAGTGGCTGGGCGGCTCTCACCTTCGATCTCCCGGGGCATGGCTCCTCGGAGCCCGAGATGAGCAGCGCGGCGGTCGACGCCGTGATCTCGATGGTGGATCTGCTGGCCGTCCAGAAGGGCGTCGACGAGCGGCGCATCGCCGTCCGCGGGTCAAGCCTCGGCGGCTTCTTCGCCATCCACGCCGCCGCGGCCGCACCGGAGATCGCCGGCGTGATCGCGATCTGCCCCGCGAGCGAGGACCACCTTGCCCGCGGCGTTCGCAGCGGCCGCTTCGACATGCGCGCCGGTGATCCGATCGCCCTGGAGGCCTGGCTGATGGCGCAGGACGTCGGCGGGGCCGTCGAGCGAATCGCCGGACGCCCGCTGATCCTGATGCACGCCGAGGGCGACACGCAGATCCCCAGCGACCACTCGGAGAAGCTCTATGAGCGAGCCGGCGATCCGCGCAAGCTTGTCATCGCGTCGGGCGGCGCCCACACGACGGTTCAGCACGACTCTGAGCTACAGGGGATCGCGCTGCGCTGGCTCGAGCGCGAGCTGCGAGCCGCCGACCCCGCCGGCTAGTGCTTGCCGGTGACGGACTGGAGGTTGTCGTTGAGGCTCTTGCCGACGCCGCTGACGAGACCACCGAGACCCGGGGAGACGTTGTCGCCGAGTGTCTTGCCGAGGCTGTCGGTGGTGCTCTGGACCGTGTTGCCCGCGCCCGCCACCAACTGGGTTACGGGGTCATTCGCGCGGGAGGCAGGTGGCGGTGGCGCCGCACCCTGCGGCTGACCGCCGACTGAGCCGGGACCGGTCGAACCGCCAGGGGATCCGATGTCGCCGGGAGCCTGCGAGTTGCCGGTTCCGCGTGGTGCACCGCGGCCCTGCCCGGGAGCTGCCTGTCCCGTGCCGCCCAGCAGCTTGACCAGATTGACGCCCGGTGCCCCCGCCGTGTCCCGAGGCGCAGGGGTCGCGGTGCGCTCCAGCGCCACATCGCCTCCCCCATCGCCCAGCAGGGCTCCGCCGGTTTGCGGCCAGGTCTTGAAGGTGACCACGCCGACCAGAATCACGAAGAGCACCAGGGCGCTCGCCATGAGCACGCCGCTCGCGCCGATCCCGGCCAGATAGGCCTCCCAGCTCCGTGGCTTGGCGTCAAACAGCGACATCTGACCCCTTGCGGTCTAGTGCTTCGAGTTGGGGGAGTGGCTCCCCCACCCGCCGCCGTGCCTACTGCTCGAGCTCGTGCTGGTGCTGGTGCTGGTGCTGGTGCTGGTGCTGGTACTCGAACTCGAACCGGAGCTCGGCCGACCGGGCCTCGTGATCGGACCCTTACCCGTTATCTGGTTGTCGGAGCCATCTCCGGAGCTCGGGTCGTCCTTGCCGTTCGTCCCGTCGGGGATGTTCCCGTGGGACTGGTCGGGGTGCGCCGGGTGGACGGGATGCGTGGGGCTCTTGCTCGCGCTCCCGGGAGCGCTCGGCGAACCGGAGTTCGAACCGGAGTTGTCGGAGCGGCTCGTGTCGTCGGTCGGCGTGGGAGTCGAGGTCGCCGTCGGAGTGGTGGGTCCGCCCTTCGGATTGCCGCCCTTGCCACCACCACCGCCGCCCTGCGGGTTGCCGCCCCCGGCGTTGCCACCGGCACCGGCACCGACACCGGCACCGGCGCCGGCCGTCGTCGAGGCAAGCTGACCCGCCGCGGCGCTCACCGGCGTGGTCGTGGTGGTCTGCGCGCTGCTCGGCGTTGCCGCGCTGAGCTCGACGTTGGGGTCCACGGACGCCACGGGCCCGTCGGGCCAGACCTTGAACGAGACGAGACCCACCAGGGTCACGAAGAGGATGGCAGCACCAGCCAGGAGTGCCCCAGAGGCACCCACCCCGACGATGAAGCTCTCGGGTGTGTTGTTCGTTGATGTCCGGGCCGCCGCATGAGCCTCCCCCTCTCGCACGGCACGCCAATCGCGCGCACTCACCTAGAAGGCATCGTCCCTAATTGGACGGGCTTTAGTAACCCCAAAACCGGGGTAGACATTTGTCCTATTAAGGAGTGGCGCCGTCTACCGAAAACAAGGGTGCGGACGAGCCGGCGAGGAATCGGACCTAGAGGTAGCCGAGCGGGTCCGTCGTCTGGCCGTTGATCCGGACCTCGAAGTGGACGTGAGGCCCGAAGCAGTAGCCGGTGCAGTCGCTCAGCCCGATGATCTGGCCCTGTGCGACCTGCTGGCCCGCCGAGACCAGGAATCTCTCCTGGTGCCCATAGCAGGTGGACAGTCCACCGCCGTGGTCGATGCAGGTGTAGTTCCCGTAGCCGCCGGTCGGCGCGGCGATGCTCACGGTGCCGGCCGCCGCGGCGCGGATCGGCGTGCCCGTGGGGACCCCGATGTCGACGCCCGGGTGGAACTCGTACCCGGCGCCGATGTTGCGCCCCCCGTAGCCCGAGGTGATCGGCCCGTTCACCGGCCAGATCAGCCCGTTGCCTCCGGCCCTGATCGGACCCGCCGGCAACGCTCCGCTTCCCGCGGCGAGCTGCTCGGCGATCTTCTGGGAGATGTCGCTGAGGTCACCCTCGAGGCCCTCCTGCTGCTTTCGTACGCGCTCGAGGGACGCGTGCTGCTTCCGCCGCGCGACTGCCAGCTCATCCGTCCGGCTCTTCAGCTTCGCCTCGGTGACGTCGAGCTCGTGCTTGCGGGCGGCGATCTCGTCGCGGGCCGACCGCACCGTGTTGACCGTCACCTGCATCTCGTTCCGCAGCTCGCGGACGCGGGAGACGATGTCGTTGTCCTGATGCTGAAGCGTCTCGAGGTACTGGGTGCGGGCCAGCAGGTCGTCGAAGCCGTCGGCCTGGAGCAGCACCGTGATCAGGTCGGGCTCGTTCGACTCGTAAATCGCCACCAGCCTCTGCTCGAGGATCTGGAGCGCGTCGCGGAGGCGTAGCTTCAGTGCGTCGAGACGGGCCTGCGCCGTGTCCAGCTCCGACTGCTTCTGCTGGAGCTGGGCGGCGACGGTCGCCTCGCGGTTGCGCAGGGCGGCCACCTGTGAGGTGAGCGTCTGGAGCTGGTCCGACTCATGGCTGATCCGGGTGGTGAGCACGCCGGCGTGAGCCCGCACGTGCGAGAGCTTGTTCTGAGTCGTGTTGAGCTTCTGCTGCAGGCTCTGGCCCGAGGCGCTGCCGCCCGGCATCGCGCAGGCGCAGACAGCCACGGCGCCGGCGAGCGCCAGCATCAGCCGCTTGGATCCCGTCATCGCCACAAAGGTTGAACGCCAGGGAGGCGGCTACTGAAAACGCGGTTGCAGCGCTACGCGACTGGCACCGGCTCCGGCTTGGCGCCGTTGCCGTTCACAGCCTGGGCCGCGACCTCGGCGGCCTGGGCGAAGCGCTCCTGGTAGGTGCGGGCCTGCATCCGCGAGATCACCAGTCGCTGCACCTGGGCCGTGCCCTCGAACAGCTGGTAGATCTTCGCGTCGCGGAACCACTTCTCCAGCGGGCAGTCGGTGGTCTGTGCGTACGGCCCGACCAGGTCCATCAGGGTCGTGGTCGCCCACATCGTCACGTCGCCGGCCTTGAGCTTCGACATCGAGCCCTGGCCACCAGTCATCGGGATGCCGTTGCGTCCCATCCAGGAGGCGCGCTGGACGAGCAGCCGGGCCGAGTCGATCTCCGTCGCGACGTCGGCCAGGACCTGCTGGATCCGCTGCTCTTCGAGGGCGGGCTTGCCGCCGTCGACGGTTTGGCCCGTCAGGTACTCCAGCGTCCACTCGTACGCGGCCTGCGCGATGCCGAGAGCCGAGGCGCCGACGATCGGGCGCGTCATCTCGAAGGTGGCGAGAGCGTTGGAGGAGCCACCCTTCTGGCCCGAGCGGGCGCGCTCGAGCTTCTTGTTCAGCTTGTCCATCCCGCCAAGCAGGTTTTCGACCGGGATCCGGCAGTCCTCGAGGATGACCTCCGCCGTGTGCGAAGCGCGGATGCCGATCTTGGACTCCTTCTTGCCCTGCTTCAGGCCCGGGGTGCCCGGGCCGATCACGAAGGACGCCTGGCCTCGGTGGCCGAGCTCGGGGTCGACGGTCGCGACGACCACGTGGACGTCCGCGATGCCGCCGTTGGTGATGAAGACCTTCGTCCCGTTGAGGACCCACTCGTCGCCGTCGAGCTTTGCGGTCGTCTTCAGGCTCTTGACGTCGGAGCCGGCCTGCGGCTCGGTGACGGCGTATGCGCCGAGGGCGATCTCATCACCGAGACCGAAGCACTGCGGGACCCACTCGGCGATCTGCTGGGGGGTGCCGGAAGCGGCGATGCCCGGCGGCGGCCAGGCCGGAGCCCTGGACGGCGAGCGCGATTCCCGCGCAACCCCAGTGGAGCTCCTCGGCCGTGATCACGCCAAGCTGCCCGCCCGGATCGGAGCCGAGCTGCTGCATGTGCTCGAGTCCCTGCAGACCCCATTTGCGAGCCTCCTTCATCACTTCCCAGGGAGTGCTCTCCTCCTCGTCGTGCTTCCGGGCGACGGGGCGGATGACCTCGCGCGAGAACTTGCGGACGTAGTCGCGGTGCTCCTGCTGCTCCTCGGTGAGCGCGAAATCCATTTCCAGGGCCTCCTCGATGGCAATGGTGAGACTGATTGACTGGTCAGTCAGCCAGTTTACCCCAACCGGAAGTGGAACCTGCCACTTGCCGCGCCAACGCACCTCGGGGGGTCAGGCACCTTCATTAAGGGGTCTGACCCCATGGGGATCTGGGTACCGTTCGCCGCCGTGCGCCTCCCCCGCCCCATCCAGAACGCGATCGACTGGCTGCGCTTCGACCTGCCGGCCAGGGTCGATCGCAGGTTTCTGCTCGCCGCCGCCGGCATCGGGGTCATCGCCCTGATCGCGCTGATCGTGGCGCTCGTCCCGTTCGGGGGCGGAGGCAACGGCGGGACGCGCGAGGTGACGATCGCCGTCGCCACCGACAATGCCGAGCACGCTCCGGTCGGCGTCCTGGGCTTTCCACTCCTCGCCACCCGCAACACCACCAGGATCAGCGGGGCGAACCCGACGGACGATGCCGCGGCGGCGGCCCTCGCCACCCACCCTCCGGCGCCCGAGGCGCCGAAGCTAGAGGCGGCGACGCTCGTCCCCGACGACGGCTGGCAGGCCGGGATCGCCGCATCCGTCCTCGCCGGCCCTCCCCTTCGCTTTCCCGTGCTGGTCACCCAGCACGGCGCGGTGCCCGACTCGACCACGCAGGCGCTCGCGCAGCTCAACCCGCAGGGCGGCGGCGCCTCCGGGGACGTCCAGGTCTACGCAGCCGGCGGTGCATCGGTCCCCACTGGCCTGAAGTCCGAGGAGATCGGGGGCGACTCTCCCGCCGAGATCGCCAACTCCATCGATCAGCTGCGCCAGCAGCTCACCAAGGACGAACCCCAGCACATCCTCCTGGTCAGCTCCGATCAGGCCGGCTATGCGATGCCCGCCGCCGCCTGGGCAGCGCGCTCGGGCGATCCGGTCCTGTTCACCGGCCGGGACCAGATTCCCTCTGCGACCATGGCGGCCCTGCGGCGCCACGCCGGGGCCTCCGTCTACATCCTCGGGCCGGAGTCGGTGATCTCCAAGGACGTCGTGAAGCAAGCGGGGCGGGTCTCGGCCACCGTCCAGCGTGTCGGGGCGACCGGCGCGGTCCAGAACGCTCTGCTGTTCGCTCGCTACTCCGACGGCTCCTTCGGCTGGA
The DNA here is from genome assembly GCA_963819715.1 of uncultured Solirubrobacterales bacterium. Taxonomy (GTDB): domain Bacteria; phylum Actinomycetota; class Thermoleophilia; order Solirubrobacterales; family 70-9; genus DASUPK01. The sequence continues at coordinate 501,333 of CAWFXE010000006.1, read as the reverse complement.
ACATCAACGACCCGGGACACGGCATGGAGCTGGCGAACGACGACCGGCCCCTCGACTCGGCGGCGGCCGCCTCGCTCGCTTCGAGCGGCAAGTGGGGCCCGCTGTTGATCACGGACACGGCGGACGCGCTGCCACCGGAGCTGAGAAGCTTCCTGCTCGACATCAAGCCCGGCTACGAGACGGATCCGACCCGGGCCGTGTACAACCACATCTGGCTCATGGGAGACGCAACGGCGATCGGCGGACAGGTTCAGGCGGAGATGGACGAGCTCGCCGAGCCCGCCCCGATCGGCGCGGGCTCCGGGACCCAGGGGACCGCGAACGGGGGCATCGCGCAACCCGGCGGCGCCGAGAGCGAGCCGACGCCGACAACCCCACAGGCCGGGAAGAAGAAGTGAGCGAGGCGGAGCGTCCCGACAGGCTGACCAGGCAGGCGACGGTCGAGGACATCAGGGCCCTCGCTGGGCCGTCGACGCCGCACTTCTCGCTCCAGGTCCGAAACCGGATTCGCAAGCTGATCGAGGGCCTGCCGGAGGGCGACCCGGTGCGCCGCGAGGGCGAGGTCCAGATCGCACGGCTCGAGGAGCTCGCCCAGCACAGTGGCGACCCGCGGGGTGGCACCGGGGTGGCGCACTGATGAAGGAGCTCGCCGAGGGCGTCTGGCATCTGAAGTGCCTCCCGGGGATGCCGTGGGCCGTGAACGCATACCTGGCCGGCGACGTCCTGATCGACGCGGGCTGCCGGCAGTCGACCAAGCGGCTGCTGAAGCAGCTCGACGGCCACGAGGTGACCGCCCACGCGCTCACCCACGCCCATCCCGACCACCAGGGCGCGAGCCATGAGGTCTGCGAGCAGCTCGGCATCCCGTTCTGGTGCCCCGAGCTCGACGTCCCGGCCGCCGAGGATCCCAAGGTCATCGACGAGCGCCAGCCCGACAAGTTCATGGCCCACTTCTTCTGGCGGATCTTCCACGGGCCCGGACACAAGGTCGACAAGACGATCGGCGAGGGCGACGAGGTCGCCGGCTTCAAGGTCCTTGACGTGCCCGGCCACTCGGCCGGCCATGTCGCTTTCTGGCGCGAGTCGGACAAGGTCCTGATCCTCGGCGACGTGCTGGCGAACATGGACCAGTACACCGGCATCCCGGGCCTGAACGAGCCGAAGCCGGCGCTGACGCCCGACCCGGCGCGGAATCGCGAGTCCGCGCGCCGCCTCGCCGCCCTGGAGCCCGAGCTCGTCTGCTTCGGCCACGGAGCGCCGCTGCGCGATCCGGCGAAGCTCAAGGCCTTCGTCGACGGCCTCGGCGCCTAAGTCTGCGGAAAATTCCGCATTGTTTGCGGGAGCAACATCTGAAAGGGTGCCCGCCTGATGAGGAACGCCAATCCAGCGCGGATCATTGCCGGCTTGACCGTCCTGCTGGCGCTGCTCATCCTTTCCGTCCCCTCATTGGCGTCGGCGTTCGGGTTCCTCACCCAATGGGGGAGCGCCGGTACTGGCAACGGCCAGTTCGGCGCCAGCGCCGGTCCCGAAGGGATCGTCCCCGGCGCCGGTGGCAACATCTACGTCGTCGACAGGGGCAACAACCGGGTACAGGTGTTCAGCTCCACCGGGACCTACATCACCCAATGGGGAAGCTTTGGTACGACGGGCAACGGAATGTTCAACGGTCCCTTTGGGATCGCCCGCGACGCCCTGGGCAACTTCTACGTCGTCGACTCGTTCAACCACCGGGTGGAGAAGTTCAACTCCAGCGGCGGCTACCTCACGCAGTGGGGGACAGACGGCAACACCGACGGCAAGTTCCACTTTCCCACCGGGATCGCCGTCGACGGCACCGGCAACGTCTACGTCGTCGACCAGGGCAACAGCCGGGTGGAGAAGTTCGACTCCACCGGAGGCTTCATCACCAAGTGGGGGACGGAGGGCACGGCCGACAACCAGTTCGACCATCCCATTGGGGTCGCCACCGACTCCGCCAACAACGTCTACGTCGTCGACACGTTCAACACGCGGGTGATGAAGTTCGACTCCGCCGGGAGCTTCATCACCAAGTGGGGGACCGTGGGTACGGGCGACGGCCAGTTCGCCAACGGCGGCCCTGAAGGGGTCGCGGTCGACTCCGCCGACAACGTCTACGTGACCGACACGATCAACGACCGGGTGCAGAAGTTCACCTCAACCGGAACCTTCCTCGCCAAATGGGGCAGCAACGGTTCGGGCGAGGGCCAGTTCAACACCCCTCAAGGGGTCACCGTCGACGCCGCCGGCAACGTCTACGTCGCCGACACGCTCAACCGCCGGGTGCAGAAGTTTGGCGAGCCGCAATCGGAAACGACGCCGCCTCCGAGCGGTAGTGGTGGAACGACGACCACGCCTTCCCCGCCCGGTCCGACCGGCAAGCGCGCCGCCGCGCTCAAGAAGTGCAAGAAGAAGAAGGGCAAGGCGCGCGCGAAATGCATCAAGAAGGCGAAGAAGCTGCCCGTCTGACCCGCTGCGCCCGGCTCAGAAGATCGCGTCGGTGGAGATCAGCAGCACGAAGAGCGAGATCGGCACGCCGAAGTCGCTGAGCAGGATCAGCGTGTTGCCGGGCGCGTAGTTTCGCTCGCGGACGATCTCCACGACGTGGTACAGCCCGGCGAGCAGGAGAAAGGTCCCGCCGGCCAGCGATGCGGCCACCCAGGCCTCGGACGCGTCGCACGAGGCCGCATAGATGCCCGCGAGGCCCACCGCGAGGTTCGCGAAGCCGACCTCGCATTGGAAGCCGCTCGTCTCCCAGCCGATCGACTTCGCCGTCTGCTTGGCGAAGACGGTGTGCATCAGCGACGAGAAGACCGCGGTCCATCCCAGGCCCAGGAAGAGGTTCCAGCGCAGCGCCTCCTCGTCGAACGGGGTCGACCCCTCGGTACCGGGGGCGTTCCAGCCGATCCGGCGAACAGCCAGGAGAGCGCGAGGGTGAGCGGTACGACGAGTACGCCCATTGTGGGGCAGTCTACGAACCGGGCCCGAAGGCCTCGATGATCTTCTGCTGGTACTCGCCGATCTGCTCCGGCGGGATGAAGTAGGTCGCGGGCGTCAGGAAGACGCCGTCGCCGCGCTCGGCCACCTCGGCCACCCGCTCGCGGACCTTTTCGAATGGCCCGGCCGCGGTGAAGGCTTCGACCATCTCGTCAGGGATCTGCTCGGGGACGGCGGCGAGGTCTCCCCGGCGGAACGCGTCGCCCGCGGCCTCTGCCGCATCGGCGAAACCGTGCATCTCCCAGAGCGGCTTGTAGGTGCGAACGGTCGAGTAGAAGGCGATGGTGCGGCGGCCGGCGTCGAGGGCGCGGGCCTCGTCGTCGTCGATGATCGTGGTGACGGTGGGGATGAAGTCGAGGTCGGAGCGCTGGCGGCCTGAGCGCTGCAGGCCGGTCTCGAAGCTCGGGATGACGACCTCGTCGAGCCAGCGCACCGGGCACATCGGGTGGCCGATCAGCCCGTCGGCGACGTCGCCGGCCATCCGGCACATCCCCTGCTGCATCGCAGCGGCGTAGATCGGGACCCGGTCGCGAACCGGCTTGTGCGGCCGGACCCAGCCCTTGATGTCGATGTCGATGTACTCGCCCTCGTAGCGGATGGGCTCGCCGGTGGAGGCCTTCTCCATGATCAGCCGCGTCGCCTCGATCATCTCGCGCAGGTGCGGAGCGGGCTTGCCGTAGTCGACTGAGTGCCACGTCTCGTTCAGGCGCTTCACCCCGGCGCCGAGGCCGAGCCGGAACCGCCCGCCGGCCATCTCGTCGATGTCGAGGGCGCTGACGGCGAGGATGAAAGCGCTGCGGGTGAAGGCCCAGGCAATGCCGGTGCCCACGTCGACCTTCTCGGTCTTGGCCGCGAGCCAGGTCGCCTGGGTGACGGAACTGCGAAAGAGCTCGGGCGTCCAGACGCAGTCGATGCCGGCGGCCTCGGCGGAGCCCGCCTGCTCGGCGAGGTCATCCGGTGTGTCGCCGATGGCGGCGATCGAGATGCGGTCGAGGGCGGCCATCGGCGGCGTCAGCCTACTTCGGTGGCTCCGCAACCGGCGTGTTGTCGAGGGACCTCCACAGATAGAGGCACGCGAGCGTGCGGCGCGGACGCCACTCGTCGGAGATCCGCTCCATGTCCTCCGGCCCCGGCAGGTCCTCCATCCCGTAGGCGATCTGCATGGCCCGCCGGATGCCGAGGTCCCCGGCGGAGACCACGTCCTCCCGGGCCAGGTGGAACATCAAGAACATCTCCGCTGTCCAGCGGCCGACGCCCTTGACCTCGATCAGCGCCGCGATCACGTCCTCGTCGGACAGGTCCGTGAGGCGATCGAACTCGAGCCGCCCGTCCTTGACCCGCTGCGCGAGATCCCGGATGAAATCCACCTTCGCGTTGGAGAGACCGGCCTTGCGTAGGGTCGGCTTCCGCTTGCGAAGCAGCTGCTCGGGAGTCGGCATCTCGCCTCCGAACTGGGCGAGCAGCTTCTCCCAGATCGAGCGGGCGGCCTTGGTGGAGAGCTGCTGGCCGACGATCGCTCGGGCCACAGCCTCGAACGGATCGGGGCGGCTGCCGCGGCGATCGATCGCGGGGTCGATCGGCCCGCGCTCTTCCATCACGCGCTTCAACACCTTGTCGGCGCGCATCAGGGCCCGGTCATCGGCAGTCCACTCGTTTCTGATTGTCGGCTTCGCCATCAGATCGCGGCCACAAGCGCCGGCCCACCGTCAGGCGCGGCGCTTCGCGCCGCTTCGAAGGAGAGCCGGCTGGTGGCCGCTAGACCCGCTGAATCAGCGTGCCGGTGCCGAGCCCGCCGCCGCAGCACATGGTCACCAGGCCGGTCTCCTTGTCGGAGCGCTCCAGCTCGTGGAGCAGCGTGGTGATCAGGCGCGCGCCGGTGGAGCCGAGCGGGTGACCGATCGCGATCGCGCCGCCGTTGACGTTGACGCGATCCATGTCGGGCTCCAGCTCGCGGCGCCAGGCGGCGACCACGGCAGCAAAAGCCTCGTTGATCTCGATCAGATCGATGTCGTCCATCTTCATCCCGTTGCGCTCCAGGATCTTCCGGGTCGCGGGGATGGGGCCGGTGAGCATGATCACCGGGTCGACGCCGACGGTCGTCTGGTCGACGATCTTGGCGCGCGGCGTCAGGCCGAGCTCCTTGGCCTTCTCGGGAGTGGTCAGCATCACCGCGGCAGCGCCGTCCGAGACCTGGGAGGAGTTGCCGGCGGTGACCTTGCCGTCCTCCTTGAAGGCCGGCTTCAGGGAGGCCAGCTTCTCGGCGGAGTCCTCGGCGGGCGGGCGGATGCCCTGGTCGGTGACGTAGGTGTCGCCGTTGTTCTTCCACGGGATGATCTCGCGCTCGAAACGTCCCTCCTCGGTCGCCTGGTGGGCGAGCTGGTGGGAGCGGAGGCCGATCTCATCCATCTCGGAGCGGGGGATCTCCCACTTGTCGGCGATCATCTCGGCGGAGATGCCCTGCGGGACGAGGTTGTAACGCTCCATCAGGGCGGGCGAGAAGGCGAAGCCGTGCTCCTTCATCACCTCGGCGGAGTCGGCGAAGGAGATGTGGCCCATGTGCTCGACGCCGCCGCCGACGACGACGTCGTGGACGCCGGAGGCGACAAGCGCGGCGCCGAAGTTGACGGCCTGCTGGGCGGAGCCGCACTGGCGATCGACGGTGGTGGCGGGCGTCTCCATCGGCAGCCCGGCCTCGAGCCAGGCGTTGCGGGCGATGTTGATGCCCTGCTCGCCGAACTGCTGCACACAGCCGCCGATGACGTCCCCGACCTCCGAGGCGTCGATCCCGGCGCGGTTGATCAGCTCGTCATAGGTCTTGGCGAGCAGGCTCGAGGCGTGGGTGTCCTTGTAATAGCCCTTCTCCTCGTGCCCACGGCCGACCGGCAGGCGGGCGGCCTCCACGATGACTACCTCTCGTCCACTGAACTTTCCGTTCTCAGCCACCACGGCCTCCTAAGTCGGTTTCTTCAAGCAACCATGTCTTGGTCAAAAAGCATACACGGATTGACTGGCGAGTCAGCCAGCACCTCCGGCCTGGATCCGCTTGTCGGCCATGGCTCAACTCTACGCGTGATAGACACCCCGGCCCGTGGCGGAATTCGAGACATACGAGCGGCCGGGTATCGCGGGCAGCGGCACCATCGCCTGCGGGCTCGCTGCCTGCGCCAGCACCGCGTCCAAGGTGCTCCTGCTGGCGCGCTCCGACGCGTCCGCCTGGAAGGCCGAGGAACAGGCGACCACCCTCTCGTCCAAGGTCGACGGCGCCGACGCGACGAGGATCAAGGTGACCACCGCCGTCGCCGACCTGGCCGGGTGCGACCTCGTGGTGGAGGCGATCGTCGAGGAGCTCCCACCCAAGGTCGAGCTCCTCGCTGCGGTCGCCGATGCCGCCCCCGGGCGGACCTGGCCACGACGACATCCTCGCTCTCGCTCGACGAGATCGCGTCGGGCGGCGGTCACCCGGAGCGCACCTTCGGCCTCCACCCCTTCAACCCGGTGGCGCGGATGGACCTTGTGGAGCTCTGCATCCCCGAGGCCGCCGGCGAGGACATCGGCCCCCGCGCCCGCAACTGGTGCGAGTCGATCGGCAAGACGGTGGTCGAGGTCCCCAACGAGCCCGGGTTCGTGGTCAACCGCCTGCTCTTCCCCTACCTCTTCGATGCGGTGCGACTGATGGAGCAGACCGGGATGGAGGCCGAGGACGTGGACCGCTGCATGACGCTCGGCGCGAACTACCCGATGGGGCCGCTCGCGCTGCTCGACCTGGTCGGCAACGACGTGGCCGTGGCGATCGGCGAGGCGCTCTACGCCGACTCGGAGGAGGAGCACCACCGGCCGCCCGGCCGGCTGATGGCGCTCGTGGACCAGGGCAAGCTCGGGCGGAAGTCGGGCGCCGGGTTCTACGACTACGACTGATCGCTGAGGTTGATCACCAGCTGGGCGACCGTCCCCCCAACCTTGTCGAGCACCGCCGGGTCGAGCTTGTCGAGCGTGTCCTGAGTCCCGTTCTTGTACGGGTAGGACCAATCGATCAGGTCGATCGACTGAACCGCCTGCTCGAGGAAGGGGATGTGGTCGTCGATGATCGGCGTCTGGGTGGTGTCCGGGAACAGATCCTCGGTTCCCACCTGCCCCGCGGCCTCGCGCAGTTTCGCCCACAACTCGGTGCTCGAGTTGGTCTCTCGCGGGAAGTAAGCTCCGCGGTTGGCGATGTAGTCGAGCAGGATCATGTCCCCCACCTGGCCGGGATGGGCCGCCGCGTACGCGCGGGATCCGCGCAGGGCGCAGTACTGGAAGTCGCGATCCGGACAGCCGGGTGGAGCCTCCTCCCCGTCGAAGAGGACGAAGCGGATTTCGGGGTGCCCCGCCGGTAGCTCGGAGGGCAGCGTCCGAGCCAGCTCGATCAGCGCCGCCGTCCCTGCCGCGCTGTCATTTGCCCCCACGAAGCCCTTCGGCCGGTACTGGGTGTCGTAGTGGGCACCGATCAGGATGGCCGGGCCGTGGCCGGGGATATCCCCGATGACGTTTCGCAGCGGCCGCTGGGGGCCCTTGCTCGGGAACGGCTCGAAGCTGCCGTTCGGCAGCATCCGCCGCAGCTGCTCGGCCAGCCCGCGAAGCTGCGGCGATCCGGCCGGCCGCGGACCGACGTCGACCTGGCTCTTGACCAGCGCCATGGCGCGAGCGGCGTCGAAGCTCGGCTGGGGCGACGATCCACCGGAGCCGCCACAGCCGGCGAGCGCGACCCCCGCCAGCGCGATCAGGGCGATCAGGGCGATCAGGGCGATCAGGGCGAGGCTAAGCGGCCTGCTTGCCCTTGCGCCTGGCGCGCGACTTCGTTCCGATTGGCGGGACCGCCGGCTCGTCATGGCGGCCGGAACGATCCCAGATCACATCGGCTTCTGAGACGCCCTGCTTGCTCGCCTCGGCCTCCACCTCGCCCCAGGGAAGCTGGGCCTCGGGGAGGTCGTCCCATCGGGCCAGGTCGAGAGCCTCGAGTGCGCCCTCCAATGCCGGCCCCCGGTGTTCTTCGGAGCGGAGCACCGCCCTGACCACCTCAAGCTGCTTATCGCTGAACCGGACGACCCACATAGAGCCTCCTAATGACCCTCTGGATTGCCCGCAAGCTAGAGCGGTAAACGGACGGAAGGCAAAAACTCCTGCAACCTGGGGGTTACGCACCGCGCGGGTGGATCCGAACCGCCTCGATGCGATTCTCGCGGACCGACTCGACGCGGATCTCGAAGCCGTCCGCGGAGATCAGGTCTCCCCTCTTCGGGAGCCTGCCGAGCTCACCGAAGACGTATCCGCCGATCGAGTTGTACGCGTCCGTGTCGACCGGCAGCTCGATGCCGCGATCGGCCAGGTCGCCGAGCGAGACGTGGCCGCGGACGTACCAATCGCCGTTCGCGAGCTGGCGGAGCGAGCCGGCGAGCGGGTCAGTCTCGTCCTCGATCTCACCCACGACCTCCTCGAGGATGTCCTCGACGGTGACGATGCCGACGGTCCGCCCGTACTCGTCCACGACGACGCCCATCGAGGAGCGCTGGCGCTGGAGCTCGGTGAGCAGGTCATCGAGCGGCTTGGTCTCGGGGACGATCAGGGCGTCCCTGACGGCCGACTCGATGCTCGCGTCGGGGCCCTCGCTCATCAGGAGCCGGACGAGCCGGAGCGCGTGGACGATGCCCCGCACGCGGTCGGCGTTGCCGTCCTCGACGACCACGAGGCGGTTGTGCCCCGAGGAGGTGCAGGCGCCGAGCGCTTCCGAGACGGTCGAAGAGAAATCGACGGTGACGACCGCCGGGATCGGCGTCATCACCTCGCGAGACTCCTGTTCGTGGAGATGGAAGACGCCGCGGAGCATGACCGCCTCCCCCGGATCGAGCTTGCCGCGGACCGCGGATTGCGAGATCAGCAACTGCAGGTCCTCCGAGGTCGGCTGCTGCTCGTCGAGCTGCCCGGGCTTGACCCCGAAGAGGCGGGCGACGCCGTTCGACATCCAGGTCAGGGCGACGGTGAACGGCGCGCTTGCCCGCCGGAACCAGCGCAGTGGGGCCGCCAGCCGGCGGGCCGTGTCCTCCGGCCGCGAGATCGCGAACAGCTTCGGCGCCTGCTCCCCAACGGTGACGTGGAGCGCGGTGACAAGCGTGTAGGCGATCGCCACCGAAATGGCCACTGCGATTCCGTGGGAGAGACCGCCGAAGATCGGCTCGATCAGCTTTGCGACCGCAGGCTCGCCGAGGAAGCCGATGCCGATCGACGCCATCGTGATCCCGAGCTGGCAGGCCGACAGGTACTCGTCGATCCGGTCGAGCTCCTCGAGCACGGCGCCCGCGCCCCGCGAGCCCTCCGAGGCGAGCTGCTCGACCTTCGACCGCCGGGAGCGGACGAGCGCGAACTCGGCGGCGACGAAGACGCCGTTGATGGCGATCAACAGGAACAGCAGAACGAGCAGCAGAGCGCTCATGGCTGCCGCCCGGCTCTAGCCGGTCCGCTTGCGCCCCGATGGGCGCGCGTACTTCGAGGGAGGTCGTCGTCGGTCACTGGCGACGGGGCAAGGCTACCGGACGCGGTGACGGTGTTTTCGGTGCTTGCGACGCCGCTTGCGTTGCTTCCTGTGCGCTGCCGCCACTGACCCCGACGCCGGAGCCGGGGTCCCCGCCGTCCCGGCCGGGATCGCCGGTTCGCCACCGGGGACGACGCGATCGCCGACGATCTCCCGCGGCGTGCTCGCGGTGAACCCCGGCGGAGCCGCGGGCAGGCCGAGGTCGGCGGAGCGGGACACCAGCTCGGACGCGGCCCGCTCGCAAACCGCCGAGATCGTCAGCGACGGATTGACGCCCAGGCTCGTCGGGATGGCCGACGAGTCCATGCAGAAGAGCCCCTCGTAGCCGAACGCCTCGCAGCGGTGGTCGACGACACCGCGGTCGGAGGAGTCGGCCATCCGGCAGCCCCCAAGCGGATGCGCAACGTAGGCGCCGCGCGTCTCGGCGAGCTTGAGGAACCGGCCGAGCCCGGCGCGGTTCAGCACCTCCTGGATCGCATCGTTCGCGGCCTCCCGGACGGCGACCGACTGCTCGGAGAGGTCGTAGTCGAAGAGCCCGATCCCGACGGGGCCCGGCCCGGTCCGCAGGAAGTCGCCGCCGAGTGGCGGCGGCAGATAGAAGGTGCCGTCGCTGGTGTCCTCGACCATCGCCAGGATCTCGATGTGGCGGCTCCAGGTCGCGATCGAGCGCTTCTTCTCGCGGCCCCAGAAGCTCGGGTCCTCCCCGTTCCCACGCCCATCGTCATAGAGGAAGTTCGTTAGCTGGGACAGGAAGATCTCCTGGAGCGTGAAGCGCGTCCCGTCGTGCTCGTGCCCCGGGCGCCCGGCGTACCAGTCGTAGCTCATGGTCGTGATCGGCTTGCCCTTGAAGAAGTCGGCGTAGCCCGGCAGCCCGAGCAGGTCGCGAACCTTCGACTCGTCGTCGTATTCGATCGCGGCGATGTGGTCTCCGTTCACCCCGAGGTGCCGACCGAGTTGCGATGAGAGCGAGGGCAGCGCGCCGCTCTGCCTCGACCGCATCAGGATCACGGGCGTGCCCATCGCTCCCGCCGCCAGGATCAGGACCTTGCACTCGATGTCGGTGACCGAGTCGCCCTGCTGCTTGGTTTCGGCATCGATCTGCTTCGCCTTGACGAGGTACCGATAGGGCCGCAGGCTCGACTGGCGGATCTCGTTGACCTCGACGAGCGGCCGGACCTCCACCCCGGCTTCCTCGGCAGAGGCCAGGTAGTTGGTGATCAGGGAGTTCTTGGCGCCGAAGATGCAGCCGGTGTGACACCACTTGGCGTCGACGCAGCGCTCCTGGTTGATCGCCACGGGAACGCGGTCGCAGGTGTGCCCCGCCCGGTCGAGGGTCGCCGCCCAGAGACCGCCGGACTTCGAGACCTGATTCCAGGCGGGCTGGTTGACCCGGAGGCCGGCCTCCGCCCGCGCGTAGAACGGGTCGAGGGAGCCGCGGCTGAGCTCCTCCGGCCACATGCGGCGGTCCGGGCCATCGTCGGGCCGGTGGTCGCGGCGCTCGAAGATCTCGGTCGGGGCGCGGAGCGAGGCGGCGAGATAGAGGTTCGAGCCGCCGCCGACCAGGTTGGCGGCGACGACCTGCGCGCTCGACCCCTTGGTGACCGCGCTCTGGCCCTCTCCCTGGATCAGCGTGTAGCAGTCCGAGAGATGGCCGACATCCATCGACTGGCGGAAGTCGGTGTGCTCCTTTCGCACGCCACGCTCGAGGACGAGGATGCTCGGGTCCTGACCCGCCGCCCGGTAGAGCTCCGCCAGCCGCCAGGCCGCGATGGATCCGCCGAAGCCCGAGCCGACGATGCAGACGTCCACGCGCTCCGTCATGGCAGATAGCCCTTCTCGGTCGTCTCCCGGCTGAGCTGCCGGCCGTACGAGAAGTCCGCGTATCCGCTGGGAGCGATCCCCGGATGCCCCATCACCCGGTAGCCGGAGGCCGTTTCGGAGGTCGCGTTGACCTGCGTCGCGGCTGCGCAGAAGGCCGTGAAGGCGACCGCGGCGGCGGCCTCCCAGACGGCCCGCGTGGGATTGGAGAAGGCGAGTCCGGTCAGGCAGGCTCGCTCGCGCGCCTCGTAGGAGAGGTCGAGGTAGTCCCCGCCCTGGAGGACGGCGAACGCCTCGAGCTCGGCGAGGAAGGGCACGACGAGCACGGTGAAGCCGAGCCGCGGGTCCTGCCCCAGCAGCAGAGCGTCGGCCTCGACGGCTCCCGGATCCGGATCGACGCCCGCGATCGCCTTGGGGTGGATCGCGTTGCCGAGGTCGGTGACACTCGCCGGGCGCCCCGGGATGAGCGTGTCGTAGAAGGCCTGCATGGTGGCGTCCTGGAGCGGGACGTCGGCCTTGGCCTCACCGGGAATCGCCATCCGGGCGGCGTAGGGCAGGGCGCTGGCGATGATGGCGCCCGCGCCGAGCACGCCCGCGCGCTGCACGAACTGCCGCCGAGACAGCTCGGCACCCACTGCGCCGCGGATCACCCTGTCCTCCATACCCCGGCCGCGAACGTACCACCAACCGGCGCGCCGGCACCCCACTACCGGGTAGGGTCCGCGCCGGGGTATGTGGAGTCGAGCGACACCGATCGCCATCGCGGCGCTCTTGATCTGCGCCGCACCGGCGGCGGCCGATCAAGCTGCATATTCGGCGGCCACAAACACCGCCGCCTCACCTATCGCCCCCTGGGACGGCTCGAGCCCGTTCAACTGCACCATCCAGGACGTCGGCACCGGCACGGACTTCCCGGACCCGGACGCCGACCCGTTCTGCGTCGAGTTCGATAAGACCCAGCAGAACGTCACCGACCTCGGCATCGTCGACTTCCTCGCCAATGAGCCGACCCGGGTCGCCGCGGCGGTGAACAAGTGCTTCTACTACCAGTCCGATCACTGGACGGGCTCGATCGTCCAGGGTGAGCAGCCCGAGCTCTGGCACTGGGACGGCCAGTACTTCTTCGACAAGGCGATCGGCGCCGGCGGCGTGAACATCCAGAACCTGCGCTTCCTCGGCCAGCCGGCTTCGTTCCCGCCCGGGACGATCCCGCCGGAGTTCCAGCCCTATTTCGACCAGGGCGGCGGGGGCGCGTACGTGGTGGGTGACATTCCCGCGGACCCGGCCTGCGCGGCCAAGGTGGATACGCCCGAGAAACGAGCGCAGATCTACGCCGGTGGTGTCGCTCCGATCGCCCCGGCGAGCGCCGGTGGCGAGCAGCAGGCGTCAGGCGCGACGGCCGGGGCGGTCAAACACAAGAAGAAGTGCCGCAAGCGCAGGCGCTGCCACAAGCGGCGATAGCTAGACGAGCGACTCGACTTTCTTCGCCAGCTCGAAGTCGTTCTTCGTGATCCCGCCCTCGGAGTGGGTCGAGATCGCGACCTCGACCTGGCTCCAGGAGATCGCGATGTCGGGATGGTGGTTCATCTCCTCGGCGGGCCCGACGATCGAGTCGACGAACTCGACCGATCCCTTGAAGTCACCGCGATCGAAGCTCTTGACGATGTACTCGCCGCGCTGGCGCCAGCCTTCGAGGCCCTTGAGCCCCTCCTTGATCTCCTCGTCGCTCAGAAGTGCCATATTCGTTGGGTGCGAATCGCGAGCCTGGTTCCGTCCGCGACCGAGATGCTATTCGCCCTGGGCCTGGGCGATCAAGTCGTCGCGGTCACCCACGAGTGCGACTACCCGCTGGAGGCGGCGAACAAGCGTCATCTGACCCGCAGCCTCGTGCCCGCGGGGCTCTCGGCGGGTGAAATCGACGCCGAGGTGCGGCGGCTGACCGGCGAGGGCCGTCACCTCTACGAACTCGACGAGCCGACCCTGGCCGAGCTCGAAGTCGACCTGATCGTCACCCAAGCCGTCTGCGAGGTCTGCGCCGTCTCCTACGACGATGTGATCGCTGTCGCGGACCGGCTGCCGACCCGGCCGAGCGTGATCTCGCTCGATCCCTCGAACCTCGCCGAGGTGCTCGCCGACGTCCCGCGCCTGGGCGAGGCCGCCGAGGTCGCCGACCGGGCCACCGCCCTCCGTGACGACCTCGAGCGGCGCATCGAGGCAGTCCGCCAGGCCGTCGAGGGTGCTTCCCGCCCCCGAGTACTGGCGCTCGAGTGGCTCGATCCGCCATTCATCGGCGGCCACTGGGTGCCCGAGATGATCGAGATCGCGGGAGGCCGGGACGTCCTGGGCGTCGCGGGCGAGAAGTCACGCGTCGCCGAGTGGGAGGAGATGGCTGGCGCCAATCCCGAGGTTGTCGTGGCGATGCCGTGCGGCTGGGACGCGGTGCGGGCGCGGTCGGAGGTCGACGAGCACGCGGCCGAGGTGGCAGGCCTCGGTGCCGAGCGAATCTGGACGGTCGACGCGGCCGCCTCGTTCTCACGGCCGGGCCCGCGGCTCGTCGAGGGCACCGAGCTGCTCGCCCACCTGCTTCACCCGGATAGGGTTGGCCCGCCTGAGGGCGTTCCCTTTGAACGGATCGAGGAGAGGTCATGGGCTTGAACTGGGCCGAGCACACGGTGGAGATCGATGCCCCCATCGAGACCTGCTTCGCCGCGATCATCGACTATGAGACCTTCCCCTCCTGGCAGGGCGCGGTCGTCGACACGGAGGTGCTCGACTGGGACTCGCAGGGACGCGGCAAGCGCGTCCGCCTGTTCATCGACGCCAAGGTCCGCAAGGTCGACTACACGCTCGACTACAGCTACGACCAGCCCACGCGGATCGAATGGGACTTCGTCGAGGGGAACGGCATCAACGGCGCCGACGGCCACTACCTCTTCGAGGACCTCGGAAGCGACCGCACCCGAGCGACTTACAAGCTCGGCCTCGAGGTCGGAATCCCGCTGCCCGGCCCGGTCGCCCGGCGAGCCCACAAGACGACCTTGAAGGGATCGGTCGACGACCTGAAGCATGAGGCCGAGCGCCGCGCCGCGTCGTCGCGCAAGGCGAGCAACGGCAGCCGGTCGAAATCGAGCGACACCGCGCGCGAGGATGCCCTGGCCGAGAAGGTCGGCATCAAGCAAGCACCGCGTTCCGCCCCGGGACCTCCGGTGCGCGAGGACTGGCCGCCGCAGGACGGTTCGACATCCCTCGTCGAGCTGCCGGTGAAGATCGCCGGGCGGGCGGCGGGTCTGGGATTCGGATTGGCGCGGCGCACGGTGGGCGCGGGGCTCGAGGTGGCCGGGGCGGTCAAGGGGCGCGCGGAACGGTTGATCGGGCGCGGCTAGCCCGCGACCGCTAAGGCCCCGGCGAAGGTCGCCGCGAAGATCAGCAGGATCCCCGCGATCTCGAGCGCATATCCCGGGCGGCCGCTCATCTGCCGCTCAACGAAGATCACCAGCAGCGCCGCGATCATCCCGCCGATCAGGCCGCCGATATGGCCGCCGATCGAGATTCCCGGGATCGCGAACGTGAACACCAGGTTGATGACGATGAAGAAGCCGAACTGCTGCGCAACCTGCTCGATCCCCCGCCCCCGCGCGACCACGATGACGGCAGCCATCAGGCCGAAGATCGCGCCCGAGGCGCCGACCGTGACGGTGTTGGGATCGACGATCAACGCTCCCAGCGAGCCGGCGACCAGCGAGACGAAGTAGATGCCCAGGAACCGAGGCGTGCCGATGCCCGGCTCGAGGATGCTGCCCGCGACGTAGAGCACGTACATGTTGAAGAGCAGGTGGAGGAACCCGGCGTGCAGGAAGCCGCCGCTGATCACGCGCCACCAATCTCCGTTCGCGATATCGGGTCCGCGCAGGCCGGCGTCGTGGATCACGGATCCGCTGCCGCTGAACTGACCGGCCCCGCCGCCCGCCAGCTCGATCAGGAAGACGATCACGTTGATCCCGATCAGGGCGAACGTCGCCGGCATCTTGCCGGCGGTCGGGCTGAACGCACCCTGGCCGACGCGGACCTTGGTCTTCTGCTTCGCGCACTCCGGGCAGCGCATCCCGACGGGCGTCGAGGTCATGCACTCCGGGCAGATGGGCCGCCCGCAGTTCGAGCAGGAAACGCCGGTTTCGCGGTCGGGGTGCCGGTAACAGGTCCGGCGCGTCTGGGTGCTCGCCTCCATTCGCGCAGCCTAGACGAGCGGAATGACCGTCCCGCTACTCGACGGTTGCGCTGAGCAGCACCGGGGTCGTGGGCGTGGTCTCGCCGGGGTGGGGCTCCCTGGTCACCATCACCTTGGTGCCTGCCGTGAGGTGGCCATCCACCGCGGTCATCGCGTCGCCGGACGCGGCGGGAATGAAGTTGGACGATGGGCTGACGCTCGAGCCGTCGGCCACCCACACCTGGTAGACCTCCCGCCCGCTCAGCCGGTGCAGGCCGTGCAGATCGAGCATCGAGGAGGTCTCGCCGACGGCGAGGGTGCCGCCGATCCCCTGCTGAGCGACCACCGGCACCGTCGACTCCCCTCCCCCGCCGTTGTCATCGGCGACCAGGTAGCCCCCGACTCCGGCGCCGACGATCGCCAGGCCGGCCAGCCCAGCGGCGGGCCGCATCAGCAGCCCGCGAAGACCTCGGCGCTCGCGCCGAGTCGCCGCTTCCGCTCGGCTCCGGTCCCCGCTCAACTCCGCCTGCTTCGCCTCGGCTTCCTCGCGGACGATCCCGAGCACGCGCTCGCGCAGCTCGGGCGGCGGCTCGAGCTGTTCGACGGACTCGCCGAGCACCGCGACTGCCGGAACAAGCGCCTCGAGCTCCCGGGTGCAGCGAGCGCAGCCCGGAGCGTGCGCCTCGACCTCGGCGGCCTCGCGGGGGTCGAGCGCCTCCAGCGAGTAGGCGACCAGGTCGTCTCTGTCGGGGTGGTCGCCGATCACCAGGCCTCCGCCAGGGTCGCCCTGACCTTGTCCATGCCGAGCCGCATCCGACCCTTCACGGTGCCGAGCGGCTCGTTCAGCATCTCCGCGATCTCCGAGTGGCTGAAGCCTCCGAAGTAGGCGAGCTGGATCACCCGGGATTGATCATCTGGAAGGTCCTTGATCGCGCCGCGCACCTCGCGCGCGGTCTCGCGCCGGAGCGCCTCGGTGTCGGTCATCTCCTCCGCCGGGCTGCGCTCGAGCAGCTCCTCGCCGCCGGCGGCGAGCTTCGGCGAGCGGCCGGACTCCTTGCGGAGGAGATCGATGGCGCGGTTGCGGACGATGCCGAGCGTCCAGGCGCGAACGCTGCCCCGTGCGCGGTCGTAGCGGGCGCCGCTGCGCCAGATCGAGAGCAGCGCCTCCTGCGTGACGTCCTCGGCCGCCGTGCGGCTACCGACGATCCGGTATGCGAGCGAGTAGGCGGCGCCGGAGTGCCGGTCGTAGAAGACCTCGAAGGCGAGCGGGTCCTCGCGCGCGAGGCGGGGCATCAGGTCCTCGTCCGCGAGGCGCTGCAGCTCGGCCCGGGTCAACTCGTCATCTCCCGGTGATCTACTTGATGACCTCCCACGAACATGGCTACGAGCGATTCACGCAAACGGATCATGGCTGCGAGGAGGTAGCGATGGAGGAGACAAGTCCCGCCCGGCTCTACTGCCTGCTGGTGGGTGGAGTGCTGGTCATCGCCGGGATCATCGGATTCTTCTACGAGGCGAGCTTCGCGACCGGGGATTCGATCAGAAGCGACGACGTCTTCGGCGTCCTCTCGGTGAACGGCTGGCACAACGTCGTGCACATCGCGATCGGCGCGCTCCTGCTGGTGGCCGCCGGATCGGCCGCGCGAGGCGCGGCTCTCTTCGTCGGGATTCTCTACGTCGCCCTCTGCGTGCTCGGGTTCATCGCGACGAGCCACGGCGGCATCACATTCGTCGCCGAGAACGACACGTTGATCAAGCTGGTCCCGGTCAACAACGAGGACAACGTGCTGCACCTGATCCTGGGGATCACCGGGGTGATCGCGTACTTCGCGTCCCGCCCGGCGACCCGAGTGGCCGCGTCGACCTAGCGTCTAGTCGATGCGGTTGCGGACCTGGTCTCGGACCTGATCGGCGATATCCGAGACCTGGTCCGCCAGCTCCGAAAAACGGGAGGGCTTCTTGCCGCCTCGGCGGCGAAGCTCGACCAGCACCAACCCGCCGGCGGCCACCCCGCCCGCGGCGATCGCGGCGGCGGGGCGCACCCAGTTGCGGGGGTCGCGCAGCGAGCGGAGCTCGGACTCGGAGAGCTCATCGGCCCACGCCGAGAGCTCCTCGGCGGCGGCCTCGGTGACCGCGTTCAGGGTCTCCTCGACCCGGCCGGGGAGGTTCTCCGGCGGCTCGATCGGGCGCAGGGCCGACCGCAGCAGGCTCTCGACGTCGCCTGGGCTCTCAGCTGCCATTGACGCTCATCTCCTCTTCGAGTTGCTTGATGGCGCTGTGGATCAGCACCTTGGTCGCGCCGTCCGAGCGACCGAGCGAGCGGGCGATCTCGCGGTTGTCCATCCCGAGCGCGAAGCGCATGATCAGCGCGTCTCGGCGGTCGTCGGGCAGGTGCTGGAGGTGCTCCATGACGCTCTTCAGCTCCTCGCGGCCCTCGACGATCTGCTCCGTTCCGTGCAGCGCCGCGATCGGCTCCGATTCATCGAGCACCCGCTGCGGGCGGCGAGCCCGATCCCGGTGGTAGTTGGAGGCGAGGTTGTGCGCGATGCGGATGAGCCATGGCCGCAGCGGGCGGCCGTTCGACTCGCGGCGAGCGCGCTCGAAGTGGCGGTAGGCCTGGAGGAAGGCCTGCTCGGTGACGTCCTCGGCGTCGTGATGGTTGCCGACGCGGTAGTACGAGTACGAGTAGACGTCGCGCAGGTGGTCGCGGTAGAGCTGCTCGAAGGCGCGGTCGAGCTCGGCCTTCGACTCCCTCGGCTCACCGTTGTTAGCGGCGATCTGCTCCTCATCCGGCACAGAGCAAGCGTACTCGCGGTCACAGGGCGCGTCCGGTCAGGGGCGTGCGCCTGGTGCGTCCCAGGACCAAGCTGGGCGCTGATCGCCGACGAAGCCGGTAGCGGTACTACCGGCAAGGAGGTGAGCGGCGATCCAGCGACGGTCCTGGGGCGCATCCAGGCGTGCGATTCCCTGGCCGGACGCGCCCTCTTCATGCCGCCCTGCCTGGGACGGCCGGTTCGCGCCTTGCACGCTCGGCCTGCCTGACGCGCGACATCCACTCCGCCGGTGAGATCTCGCCCGCGATCAGCTCCGCCAGGCCCTCGAGCGAGGAGCAGTCCATCCCCGCCTTGCGCACGGCCTCGGCGATCAGCGGCACCGAGTCCAGCGCCTCCGACGCCTGGCCGATGATCTCCGGGATCTGGTCGGCGGGCGTCCCCTCGCCGAGCAGCTCGCCCGCGCGGCGATTGCGGCTTCCCTCGGCGAGGATCGTGGCGGTCAGGTCGCCGACGCCGGCGATCCCGGCGAAGGTCTCGTGCTCGCCCCTCGAGCCCGCGCGTAGGCGACGCACTCGCGCCAGACCTGCGCCGTGGCGATACCGGCGGCGTTCATCCCCTGGGCCCGAGCGGCGGCGCCGGCCAGGGCGGCGGCGTTCTTGGCCGCGCCGGCCACCTCGACGCCGATCATGTCCTCCGAGCGCTCGCAGACGAGGCCCGCCTCGTCGAAGACGCTGCCGAGCTGGTCGCGGAGGTCGGCGTCACGGCTTCCGAGCACCAGGGCGGCGGTGCCGGAAACGGCCTCCTTGGCGTGGGCCGGCCCGCCGAGCGAGGCGATGGCGCGAGAGCGGATCCGCTCCGAGACGTACTCCGAGGGCAGCGCCGCCATCGGGGCGACCATCCCCTTGCTGAGCAGAAGCACAGACGCTCGCTGGCCGACTCGGTCGCCGATCGCGCCGACCGCCTGCGGCAGCGCGGCCGAGGGGACCGCGAGGCAGACGAGGTCGATGCCCGCCAGCTCGATGTCCGCCGCCCGCTTGACGGTGAGTGATTCCGGGAGCTGGACGCCGGGGAGGTACTGCTCGTTCGTCCGGGTCTCGCTCATCTCCTCCGCGCGCTCCGGGGTGCGGGTCCCCAGCTGGACCTCGAGACCGCCGCGGGCGAGCAGCACGGCCACCGCCGTGCCCCAGCTGCCGGCCCCGATCACCGCCGCCTTCCGCAAGGGCGGCAGCCCGCCGAGCCACTCCCACTGCAGCTCGATGACTGGCCAGATGCGGGCGCCGACCGAATTGGCGAGGGCGGGCGACGGATCCTCGGTGCGCGGGAAGGTCAGAGCTCGGCCCAGCCGGACCTTGACCTTCCGCGGGCGGATCTTCCAGCCGCGCCGCACCTGCTCGGTTCCCTGGACGGCGACCGGCAGCACGGCCGCGCCGGTCTCCAGGGCGAGGCGCCCGAAACCGCGCTTGGGGCGGGCGAGCGATCCGGTCCGGTGGCGGGTGCCCTCCGGGAAGATGCAAACCGCGCCCTCACGCTCGAGCACCGCGCGCGAGGTGATCAGGGTCTGCTCGTCGGACTGTCCGCGGCGGACCGGGTAGGCGCCGAGCCGGTTGAGGAACCACGCCTGCCAGCGCTTCTCGAAGAGCTCGACCTTGGCGACGTAGTGGAGCGGACGGTTCCAGGGGAGCGAGGCGCCGATCACGAACGGGTCGAGGAAGCTGCGGTGGTTGGCGGCGACGATCAGCGGGCCCTTGACCTTTCCGTGCTCCCGGCCGATGCGCGAGAGCCGGAAGTAGACGAGGAAGAACGGGACGAGGATCAGGCGCGCGAGGAAGTAGAGCGGGCGGTTGACGCCGTGCTCCCGCGTGAAGCGGTGATAGCCGAGCAGCCTCTCCTCATCCATGCGGAGACCGAAACACCAGCACAAGCGGCAGTTACAGGCGGGTCAGGCACTGCCGGGCCTACCAGGCGGCCTCGAGGATCGCCGTGACGTCGTCGCGGGTCACCTCGCCCGGCGTCTGGATCGCGAGCTCGCCGCGCCCGAGCGCCTGATCGACAACCTCGTCAAGGCGGCCGCGATCGGCCCCGAGCTCGCCAAGCCGGCGATGACCGGCAAGGTCGGCGATCCGCTCCGGGAGACCGTCGGCGTCGGTGCCGAGGGCGGTGGCGAGCGCGTCAATCTGCTCCGGCGCGCGCTCCCTCATGGCCCTCATGGTCTCGGGGAGAAGCGCGGCGTAGGCCTCCGCATGCGGGACGCCCAGCACCCTTACGGCGGTCTGTCCGAGCACGTGGTGGAGGGCGATTCCGGCGGCGCTATCGACGGCGATGGAGCAGAGCATCGCGCCCAGCGCCAGGCCGGCGCGATCGCGCCGGCCTGGGGCCTGGTCCAGCGCCTTCGCCAGCAACTCGGCGCCGCCGAGGGCCGCCTCGCGCGAGACGTCGTCGGCGTTCGGCGTGTACAGAGACTCGGCGCCGTGCGCGAGCGCGTTCATGGCCGTGGCCCGGAGCTGAGGCTCCGGCGCGCTCGTCATCGCATCGGCGTAGGCCACCACCAGCGACGGGCGGGCGAAACCCGAGACCTCGGATTCGCGTCCGGCCGGCAGCCGGTGGAAGCCGGTCATCGGCGCTCCCGAGAGTGTCGTGGGGATCGCAGCGACAGCAGCGCCGGAGATCGACGCAACCGCCTTCGTCGCGTCGATCACGCGGCCGCCGCCGAGCGCGACGAGCCGGTCAGAACCCACCTCATCGAGGAGTGCGGCGGAAATCTCGTCCACCCGGCCGGACGCCACGAGATGAACCAGAGCGGCGCCGTCCGCGAGTCCGGACGCGTCGGCAAGCGCTCGGGCCGTCGAGAGGAGCTCGAACTCCTCCCACCCCTGCTCCGCCAACGTGCCGAGCGGATCTGTGATCTCGCCGGCGTATAGGAGCAGCGTGCGCCGGTCGTCGGCGTACTCGACCCACTCCCCTTGCTTGGGCGGCTTCAGATCGCTGAAGGACAAGAGCCCGGAGTGGGACTCGAACCCACAGCCGCCGGCTTACAAAGCCGATGCTCTGCCAATTGAGCTATCCGGGCAGTTCGTAGTCACGAGCCCAACGAATCCGCTCCTCTTGACCGTTTCGGGTCGGATCCACGCGCAGATATCCGTAACCAGCTGGCGCCTCGTCGACGGGGACAGCATAGATCCCATCCGTTTCAGGACAGTGGACAAGGAATAACTCGACCTCATCCGTGTAGTCGCGAAAGAAGGTGCGCTGAGTATTCGAGCGGATGCTCCTCGTGCTGAACTTGACCACACCATTTCGCAGTCGCCCCGTCTTGCACTGAGCACGGACGAACTCATCATCCATCTCCAGCACCAAGTCGTACCGCTGGTTCGTCCCGAAAGGGACGAGTACGTGGTAGCCACGCCGAACCAACTCAGCAAGGATTGCGGCCTCAATCCTGAGGCCAACATCGACCGGGTGCGAGCTCTTCGCCGGTGGTGAAAGGTGATGGTTTGTCGCCGTTCGCATCCATCACCAACATGACGACGAAAAACTCACAAGAACCGTACGGATGTTGAGGCTTTGCAACAGGGGCTGGCGGAAAACGGCTGCTTTGCATGGAAAGCAGCAGTCCGCGTACTAGGGTCGGAGGCATGTCCTCGAGGAGATTCGTAGCTGCTGGCGCCCTCCTCGCGGTGGCGCTGGTGGGCTGCGGCGGCAGTGGTCATCCGGACTCCATCAGCCGGTCGTCTGACGCCCGGACAATCGCGTCGCGTCCTCCCGGCCCTCCACCAATTCCGGACAAGTTTGCTGGTGGCAGTAGATGCCCCGGTGGGCTCGATCTCGGACAAGGCGCAGTTGTGAGGACCCGGTATCTGATTCTGTGCAAAGGGTTCGAGGCCAGCGAGATCGCGCAGCCATGCCGCGACGACCAGCTGAGGCTCCAGGGAAATGTCGGGCAGGGCGCGGGCGGCTCATGGAGTTCCGGGGTCGCGATCAGGCACACGGTGGGTAGACCGTGCACGGTTATCGGCGCGCTTCAGGTCAGTTTGGTCGACGCCCGCGGCGAGCTTGTTGAAGCTCACACGAACCCTGCAACGGTCCGGCTCCACATACCCGTTGCCCCGAAGCTGTCGGCGGGCGTTGGGACTCAGCTGTTCAATTGGTGCGGTCCTGGTAGCTCTACATACGTGCCGAGCTAAGGGACCTTCACTCAATCCGTAGGACCCGAGCGGCGGGGTGCGCGGACAAGAAGCTTCCGGCGGGTTTCCAGGCCTTCTTATTTTGAGCAACCGTCAGGGAACCGGCTGAGACCTTCCCGTTCGGCGGGTCAGCCGACGCGCAAGAACCCAGGTGACGTAGTCGCTTTGGACGAAAGCGGCGCTTTCATGGGAGGGGCGCTTGCCTGCCTAAGGCCGCCCGACTAGAAGCATTCGCTGGGAAAGGCGGTGTCTGACTGCAGCGGTGTCCTCCCGGCGTCAAAGGCTGTTGCGCGCACCGTGCTTTCCAGCACGCAATCAGGCCAGACCGCGAGTGCTAGCGCGAAAGGAGTGGTTTCCTGGAGCTCCTGCAACATGGTCGGGGTCGGATTCGCGTAGATGATCTTGGCGGGGCTCCTCCCCTTGCGCCTAAAGAGCCGGCCGGTCACTGTGAGTTTCGCGACGGTTGGACTGAGGGCCCATTCCTCATCGAAGTAGAGCCATCCGCGGCCACGGGTCCACTCGCTGCTGGCGCCCAGGTAGAGGAGTTGGTCGCTGGCGAGTGGTCGCGGATCCGCGCCACAACCTCCCCCCGGGGCGCTCCCTCGTCTACCGAGCCGAGGGCGTGAGATGACGAGGCACAGTCCGCGCGCCGAGTGAAATGCCACCAGCTCGATTCGTCCACCAGTTCCGTTGCCACGCCCGATCACGATCGGCTTGGTCAGGGGCTTGGCGTGGCGAATGGTCCCCGCGAGAGCAGGCGAACGTGTGGGTGTCCCGCCGACAGATCCGCGCTTCGCCGCTGATGCGGTCGCCGAGATGGCGAAGACGCAGACGGTTAGCCCGAGCGCCGCAACGGCAGTACGAACCAACCGAAGCATCCGGTCAAGTTAGCCGGTGGCTTCGTGCTCAGGCGCGTCGGTTCCAAACCCCGGCTATCCATACGGACCGCCAGTGTTCGTCCAAAGCGGTAGTCGCCGTCAAGTAGCGTACGGGATTCGATCCTCATCACCCCCGACCCAGCTTGTCGGCGCGCCGGTTCTCCGCCCGCGGGATCCACTTGACGCACCAGTCGTCGAACTGCTCCAACAGATCGCATGCCTTCGCCCGCAGAGGCTGCAGCGTTGGATGCTTCGTCTTCCAGTCGCCGTTGACTTGGTTCACCACGAGCCTCGAGTCCCCCTTGACCAACACCTTCCGCGCGTCGTGCTTCCGCGCCAGGCGCAGGCCGAGTATTAGGGCGTGGTACTCGGCGAAGTTGTGGGTCCCGTGGTCGAAACGCTTGACCCGTTCGTATTCGGAGCCGTCACTCAACTTGACTATGCAGGCAGCCGTCACCCGGCCGGGACTCTGGCCGCCGCCG
Source organism: uncultured Solirubrobacterales bacterium (assembly GCA_963819715.1). Taxonomy (GTDB): domain Bacteria; phylum Actinomycetota; class Thermoleophilia; order Solirubrobacterales; family 70-9; genus DASUPK01. Next base: position 477,419 of record CAWFXE010000006.1, on the reverse strand, counting down.
TCGAAGTGGATGGTCGCCTCCTTCACCTCGGGAGCATTCTCTCCCACAGGCTGACCAGACGCGTCTCAGGTGCACGCCCTCTGGCGTTGGGGGCCGTCCAATCAATGCGCTTCCATGCAAAAGGAGCGGCTTCTGAGCTTGAATCGGGGCCTGCCTGTGGGACTAGGCGTCGGAGCCGTCGTCCGTGGCGTCGTCGACATAATCCTCGGGGTTAAGGATCTCGTCGGCGTCCTCGGCGATGCACTCGTCTATTGAGTTCTCGACGGTGTCGGTGGCGTCCTCGCCGTAGTCGTCGATGAACTCGGCGTCGCCGTTCTGGGCGAGCTCGTCCTGGCAATCCGAGGCGGCAGTCGCAAGGGCGGACGTCACCTCCGACCTGGTCCGCTTCGCGCAGACGCGCATCGTGTGCTTCGCGCCGTATCGCTTTCGGAACGCCTTCTTGCCGAGGTCGGCCTTCTCCTGGCTGCACTGCTGCGCGGTCAGGCTGTTCACCTGACCGCCCTGCGATGCCGCGGCGCCGGCCGGCAGTGCGAGCAGCGCGGCGGCGGCGATCCCTCCGATGGCGTACCTGAGCTTCACGAGGGCCGTATCGGCGCATCGCCGGGGCGTCTGACCGCATTTCTCCGAATGCGTGGACGGACGGTCGGGCATACTGCTCCCGTGGCCAACCTGAAGGAATCCCTCAGCGACCCTGGCGCAACCGCCGCGCGCGGCCGCTGGCTCGCGCGCGGAGCCTGGCTGCTCGCTGCCGCCGAGGTCGTCCTCGCGGTCCGCAATCACCTCGCGACCCGCCTCAGCGAGAAGGACCGGCAGCGCATGGTCGAGATCGTCAAGGCCTCGAAGGGGCGTCCCGGAAACCTCTCCGACCGCCAGCGCAAGGAGCTGAAGGCCCTACTCGGCAAGGTCGAGCCCGCCGAGCTGGCCAAGACGGTCGCGACCAGCGGCTTCGCGGCCCGCTTCACCAAGGGCCTTCGCCGCAAATAAAGCGGCCGCCCCTCTCGGAGCGGCCGCTTGGCTGCCGTGCCGTTTCCTACAAGCATCAAACGGGTCGCGCCTAGCGGCGCGCCCTCGCATCTCTCAGATCTTCACCATGCGGGAGTCGAGGTGGATGCCCACCTTGCGCTTGACGCGCTGCAGCGCGTTGTCGACCGTCTTGGTGTCGCAGTCGAGCTTCTCGCCGATCACCTCGTAGGAGTGGCCGTCGAGGTAGAGGGCCAGGACGCGGCTCTCGAGCTCCGAGAGGACGCTGGTCAGGCAGGCGACCAGGCTCTCCAGCTCCTCGCCCGCGATCACCTGATTGGCGGGGTCGCGCACGGCCGGACCGGGCAGGACCTCCTCCAGGGTGGTCTCGGAGTCGGGGCCGGCGGCGGCCGGCGTCTGGCTGAACGAGACGTACTGGTTCAGCGGCGTGTGCTTGTTGCGGGTGGCGGTCTTCACCGCGGTGATGATCTGCCGCGTGATGCAGAGCTCGGCAAATCCGCGGAAGCTCGCCTCGCGCTCGGGCCGGTAGTCGCGAATCGCCTTGAACAGGCCGAGCATCCCCTCCTGCATCAGATCGTCGGCGTCGCCGCCGAGCAGGAAGTAGGACGAGGACTTGACCCGCACGAAGCGCCGGTAACGGCGCACCAGCTGGTCGTAGGCGTCGGTCCTGCCGTTCTTGGCGAGAGCGACGAGAAACTCATCGTCCGGGCCGGGCCCGGTGGTGGTGCGGGCGCCCTCGGGAATGGCTCTTGCGGGGACGACCGCGTGCTCTTCGGTGCTTGGGGTAGGAACAGCCACAGCAACCTCCTCATTGGGGGTATCTGTGGCGCCCAGTTCCTCCCCTGAGGCGCCGTTTCGGGTGCTGTCCATCAGGTTCGACCTGAGGTTCACCCTTATCTCGCGGAGCAGCCTACTCGCGGATCACCGAATGTCAACCACGGTTCGGAGCCGATGCAATTCAGCTTGCAGGATCCGTGCCTGGAGGGGGCTCGATCGGCCCATCCGTCCGCGGGCGCTGTTAGTCAGTGTCCCGCTCGGCGTGCGGCGGAGGCCGGCGAATCAGTCGGGTGCGCAGCTGCCCTCGGCATCGCTGAGCCGGCCGAGAAGGTCGGCGAGGGTCTTCATCTCCTCGGCGCTGAGGACCGAGCTCATCCGCTGCTCGATGTCCTCGATGTGCCCGGGAGCGGCGTCACTCAACTTGGCGCGGCCGGCGTCCGTGAGGACCGCGTAGCTCACCCGCGCATCGGATTTGCATTCGCCCTTGCCCACCAGCTCCTGATCCTCGAGCCGGTCCAGAAGGCGCGTGATGCCCGAAGGGGAGAGGTTCAACTCGTTGGCGAGGTCGATGCGCCTCATCCCCTCGTCCCCCGCCCGCGACAGGAGCAGGAGGGTGCCGTAGTCGTTGACGGTCAGCCCGTGGCGAGCGACGAGCAGAGCGCTGAGCTCGCGGACCAGCACCGCATGGGCGCCGATCAGGCTCCCGAATGCGTCGGTCGACGGAAGTGCTTGCGTTTTCAACTGTTGTGGAGTCAAGTTCCTCTGCTAAACTATTTGACAGGTCAACTAAGTGTAGCCCTCACCAAGGAGACGTTCAATGACCACAGCACAAGCAGAGTCAACCATCCCGACCGGCACCTGGCAATCCGATCCGGTGCATTCGCACCGTCGGATTCTCGGTCAAGCACGTCGTCGGCACGTTCCGGGGCAGCTTCGGCACCTTCGAGGCGACCCTCAGCGACTCCGCCGGCCAGCCGCAGCTCTGACGGGCCGGTCCCGGCGGAGAGCGTCGAGGTGAAGGAGGAGAACCTCGAGGCCCACCTCCTCTCCCCCGAGTTCTTCGACGTCGACCAGACGCCGGAGATCTCGTTCGATCGACCCGGATCAACGCCGAGGACGGCCAGATCGCCGTCGACGGCGAGCTGACCGTCAAGGGCATCGCGAAGCCGGTCATCGGCCCGCGGCGAGATCAACGGCCCGGCGTCCGGCCCCGACGACAACGACCACATCGGCCTCGATCTGGAGACCAAGGTCGACCGTCATGACTACGGCCTCGACTGGAAATGGAGCTTCCCGGAGGCGGCAAGACGCTCGGCGACGAGGTCACGCTCTCCGTCCACCTCGAGCTCGTCAAGGCGGAGGCGTAGTCAGATGAAGGTGCTCGCGATCTCAGGAAGCCTGCGTCGCGACTCGCACAACACCGCGCTCCTGCGGGCGGCGGCGGAGCTCGTGCCGCCGCCCGTGGAGCTCGAGATCTTCGACGGACTGAAGGCGGTCGAGCCTTACGACGAGGACGACGACGTGGAGGGCGGACCCGCCGGAGCGCGCCGGCTGCGCGAGGCGATCGAGGCCGCCGACGCCGTCCTGATCGCCACCCCCGAATACAACTCTTCGATTCCCGGCCAGCTCAAGAACGCGATCGACTGGGCGTCGCGGCCGCTGCGGGACAACGCCCTCTGGGGCAAGCCCGTCGCCGTCGTCGGCGCCAGCACCGGCATGTTCGGGGCCGTCTGGTCCCAGGCCGAGGTGCGGAAGTCCCTCGCGGCCAGCGGCGCGCGGGTGATCGAGACGGACCTGCCCGTCGGACACGCCGGCGAGGCCTTCACCGAGGACGGCCGGCTCGTTGACGCTGAGCTGCGCGACCGCTACGTCGAGATCCTCGAGGAGATGATCGCGCTGGCCGAGCAGGTCGAGGATCCCTCCCAGATGGCCGCCTAATAGGGTTGCGGCCGATGGAGCGACGGCAGGGCATCGACGCGCCGAACCAGGAGGCCATGGAGGCCTTCGCGGGGCGCGCCTCCGATGGCCCGGTCTACATGCTCAACCTGCTCGAGTTCGTGCCCGACGGCGGGGCCGAGCGTTACGGCGAGTACGGCACCGCCGTGGCCCCCCTGCTCGAGACGGCTCGGCGGCCGGCCGATCTTTGCCGGGCGTCCCGCCGAGCACCTGATCGGCGAGGGCTCCTGGGACATGATGCTGCTGGTCTCCTACCCGACCCGCCAGGCCTTCCTCGACATGGTCTCCTCGCCCGAGTATCAGGAGATCGAGCACCTCCGCAGCGAGTCGCTCGTCCGCTCCGAGCTCCAGGCCATGGACGCGCTCGACGCGGCCGAGCTGCCCGGCGCCTAGCCGCTCCGCTGCCGGCGGGCCTCGAAGAGAATCACCGCGGCGGCGACCGACGCGTTCAGCGACCCGACGCTGCCGGCCACCGGGATCGAGACCAGCTCGTCGCAGGTCTTCGCGACGCGCTGCCTGAGCCCGCTCCCTTCAGAGCCGAGGACCAGCACGGCGCGACCAGCCCACTCGACCTCCGTGTAGCGACGCTGCGCCCCGGCGTCCGCCCCGTAGACCCAGGCCTCCGCCCTCTTCGCCTCGGCGAGCCAGTCGGCGAGGTTCCGGACTCGCGCCACACGCAGGTGCTCCACCGCGCCCGCCGAGGCCTTGCAGGCGGCCGCGGTGATCGACGCCGCGCGGCGCTGCGGGATGACGACGCCGGCAGCTCCCGCGACCTCCGCGGCCCGGCAGACGGCGCCGAGGTTGTGCGGGTCCTGGATCTGATCGAGGGCCACGACGAGTCCCTGGCCGTCGTCGCCCTCGAACAGTCCGTCCGGGTCGGCGTACGGGTACGGATCCACCTCCGCCACAACCCCCTGGTGGTCGGGCGATCCGCAAAGCCGCTCGAGCTCCTCGGCCGGGGTGTCCGGCGCTCGCCAGATCCGACGGACGCGCCGCTGGCCCCGCTCAGCCTCCTCCACCGGCCGGCGTCCGTAGATCGTCTCCCGGTCGGCCACGTCTACCGGCGGCGGACGAGCCGGGCGCCACCGGCCTCGTCGCGAACCTCCCAGCCCATCTCGGCGAGCTGGTCGCGAAGGGAGTCGGCGCGATCGAAGTCCTTGGCCGCCCTGGCCTCCTCGCGATCGGCGAGCAGCTGCGTGGCCTCCGGCGGGGGAGCGTCGTCCTCGCCGACCAGCGACTCGAGCCCCAGCAGGTAGAGCAGCTCCTCGAGCACCCCGGGAGCCCCGGGCAGCTCGCGCTTGTTGCCCTCGTTGACGATCTCGAAGATCGCGGCGAACGCCTGGGGAGTCTTGAAGTCGTCGGCCAAGGCATCGAGAAAGGCCTGCCGCTTCTCGACCAGGAACGCGTCCGGCTCACCCCCCGGAGCGTCGCGGAGGTAGTTGCGGATCCGCTCGACCCCGGCGGCGGCCTGATCCAGCTGCTCGCCGGAGAACGCCAGCGGCTGGCGGTAGTGCCCGGAGGCCAGGAAGGCGACCACCGTCTCCGCCCCGTAGCGGTCGATCGCTTCGGAGAGCTGGAAGATGTTGCCGACCGACTTGGACATCTTCTCCTCGTCGATCTGGACCAGTCCGTTGTGCATCCAGATCTCGGCCAGCGGCATTCCGCGAGCCGCCTCCGTCTGCGCGATCTCGTTCTCGTGATGCGGGAAGACCAGGTCGATGCCGCCGCCGTGGATCGCGAAGTCGGGGCCGAGCTCCTTCTCCGACATCGCCGAGCACTCGATGTGCCAGCCGGGGCGCCCCTTGCCCCACGGCGAATCCCACGAGGTGTCCTCCCCCTCCTTGTGCCCCTTCCAGAGGGCGAAGTCGAGGTGTTCCTCCTTGAGCGACTCGGTGCCGGCCTCCTCGCCCTGATCCATCTCCGCCGGATCGCGGTTGGAGAGCTTGCCGTAGCCGTCGAAGCTCCGCACGCGGAAGTAGACGTCGCCATTCGCCTGATAGGCATGGCCGCCCTCGATCAGCGACTCGATCAGGGAGATGATCTCGGCGATGGTCTCCGTCGCCAGCGGCTCGGCGTCGGGCCTCCCGATGCCGAGGGCATCGGTGTCCGCGATGTATGCGGCCGTCATCTCACTGGCGTACTCGTCCGAGGGCCTGCCGGCCTTCCGGGCCGCGTCGTAGATCTTGTCGTTGATGTCGGTGACGTTGATGACCAGCTTGGCGTCCAGCCCCTCGTGCTCGAGGAAGCGGCGCAGCAGCGTGAAGACGACGAAGGGACGGGCGTTGCCGATGTGGATGCGCCCGTAGACGGTCGGGCCGCAGGCGTAGATCCCGACATCGCCGCGCTTCCCCGGGCGGAGGTCGCGGGTCTCGCCGCTGAGGGTGTCCTGAATCCGGATGCCGGCCACGAGCCCGGATGCTATTCGGGCGTCGAAAGTCGCATATTCCGCGCTCAATCCGGAAAAGAGCCCAAAACTGGTGAGCGGGAACAACCGTTCGGGGCAGTACTGTGAGGCACCCGTGACTCAGGCACCGCTTGAGCATCAGCGCTTCAACGCCGTGGAGGACGCGTTCGCCTCCCTCCCCGCGCGGTACCTCGGAGCCGACCCCGGCTTCAACGCGAGCTACCGGATCGAGCTGGACGACCTCGGGCTGAGCTGGGCCGTCGAGCTGGACGAGCTCGCCTGCACGGTCACCGCCTCGCCCAAGCGCGAGCCGGACGTAGTCATCGGGACCGATGCGGCCACCTGGCTGGAGCTGCGCGAGGGACGGCTCTCGGGCCTCGACGCGTTCCGCTCCCGCCGCCTCTGGGCGCGCGGCAACCTCGACCTCGCCGTCGCCTTCGAGGGCTTCTTCAGGCTCCCGAACGGCAGGCCGCCCCTCCTCCGCATCCACGAGGTTCAGGCCGGCAAGGCTCGGATCTCGACCCTCACCGCCGGCGACGGGATCGAGACCGTGATCCTGATCCACGGCCTCGGCAGCAACAAGACGAGCTTCTTCGAAACGGTCTCCGCCCTGACCCCCGAGTACACGGTGCACGCGATCGACCTGCCGGGATTCGGCTCGTCCTCGAAGCCGCTGCGGGCGCCGTACGACGCCGCCTGGTTCTCCCGAGCTGTGATCCGGTTCATGGACGCTCAGGGGATCAGCCGCGCCCACATCGTCGGCAACTCGCTCGGTGGCCGGGTCGCGATCGAGGTCGGGCTCCGCGAGCCGGATCGGGTCCGGAGCCTCAGCCTGCTCTGCCCGTCAATGGCGTGGCGCAGGCGCCGTCACTTCGTCCCGCTGGTGCGCCTGCTCCGGCCCGAGCTCGCCGCGATCCCCCACACCTTCGGCGACGCGCTCGTCCGGCAGCAGTTCTGGAGCATGTTCTCGCGGCCTGAGCGCATCCACCCGTCGGCCGCCGACGTCGCGGTGGAGGAGTTCCTCCGCAACTATCGCTCGGTGAATGCGCGGGTCGCGTTCCACGCCTCGGCCCGCCACATCTACCTGGAGGAGCCCACGGGCCCGAAGGGCTTCTACACCCGCCTTCGCGAGCTCGAGCCACCCTCGCTGTTCGTCTGGGGTGACGAGGACCCGCTGGTGCCGCTCGCCTTCTCGCGCTACGTTCGCGACGCCCTCCCCGGCGCCAAGCAGGTCGTCCTCGAGCAGTGCGGACACGTGCCGCAGGTGGAGCATCCGGTCGACGCGAACGCCCTGGTCCACGACTTCATCGGCCGGGCGCAGGGCCCCGCCGCGGAGCGCGCCGCGAAGCGCCTCGGCAGGGCGGCTCGCCGGCTCCAGGTCCGAATCGCCGCCTAGGCGAGCTGCTCGGATACCGGCCCGGGACGGCCGATGTGGAATCCCTGGGCGTAATCCACGCCCTGGGCGCGGAGCGCCTCGAGCGTTCCCTCATCCTCGACGAACTCGGCGATGGTCTGCTTGCCGAGCCCGCGCGCCATGTGGACGATCGACTCGACCACCAGGTCATCGGCCTTGCTCCTCGGGCTGCGCACGAAGTCGCCGTCGATCTTGAGGAAGTCCACCGGAATGTGCTTCAGGTAGTAGAAGGAGCCGAAGCCGGCGCCGAAGTCATCGAGCGCGAACCGGCAGCCGAGGTCCCTGAGCGCCTCGGCGAAACGCCGCGCCTGATCGATGCTGGCTATGGCCGCGGTCTCGGTGATCTCGAAGATGAGCCGGTCCGGCGCGACGCTCGATCCCTCCAACTCGCCCTTGATCAGGCGCAGCAGCTGCTCGTCGCCCGTCGAGCGGCCAGATAGGTTCACCTCGAGGCAGATGCCCGGTCGCTCCGCGAGGATCTCGATCGCCTGGGTCACGACCCAGCGGTCGATCGCGTGGATCAGCCCGAGGCGCTCGGCGTCGCCCAGGAAGGCGTTGGGCGGGATCAGGCCGTCGTCGCCGCGCATCCGCACGAGCAGCTCGCTCTGCGTCACCTCACCGCTCGAGAGCTCGAGGATCGGCTGGCAGTGAAGCTCGAACTGGTCCTCCTCTAGAGCGGTCCTGATGCGGTGCTCCCAGCCCCGGCCGCGAGCGGGACCGGCACCGCGATCATCGGCGCTTAGGAACGTGATTCTGTCCCGGCCGGACTCCTTGGCGTCATACATCGCGCGGTCGGCGTCCGCCATCAGATCGCCGGGACTCGAGGCGCCGTGGTCGATCACGGTGACCCCGATGCTGGCGGTCATCCGCACGGGCTGCCCCTCGACCTGCGGCGTGTAGGCCCTGACCTGCTCGAGGAGCTCCTGCGCCACGGCCCTCGCGTGCTCCTCGTCGGCGCTCCGGAGGAGAATCGCGAACTCGTCTCCTCCCAGCCTGGCCAGGACGTCGGAGCGGCGCAGCCTGCCGCGAAGGAGCCCCGAGACGCCGCGCAGCACCTCGTCCCCGGCGCCGTGGCCGAAGCCGTCGTTCACGTACTTGAAGTTGTCCAGGTCGAGGACTAGGACGGCGCCCGGGTTGCCGTACCGCTGCCCCGCGGCCAGCTCCTCGGCGAGCTCCTCCTCGAAGCGGTAGCGGTTGTAGAGACCGGTCAGGGGATCGTTGTTCGCCAGGTGCTTGAGCTGGGCCTCGAAGCGCTTGCGCTGCGTGATGTCGCGGGCGATCGTCGAGATCCCGATCACGGCGCCTTCCGAATCCCGCAGCGGGGAGATCGTCACAGAGACGTCAATCAGCGAACCGTCCTTGCGAACGCGGCGCGTCTCGTAGTGCTCCACGCGCTCGCCCGCCTGAGCCCGCCGCAGCCTCTCGTCCTCCTCGGCGCGGCCCTCGTCGGGGATCGTCAATCCCCAGTCCTGGCCCATCGCCTCCGCCTCAGTGAAGCCGTACAGGGCCTCGGCGCCCGGATTCCAGCTGGTCACCTTTCCCTTCGACGAGCGAGTGATGATCCCGTCGTCAGAGGAGTGCACTACCGACGCCAGCATCGCCTGTGCCTCCTCGGCTCGCTTCTCGACTGTCACGTCCTCGCAGACTCCGAGCATGCGGATCGGGTTGTCCTCTGAATCGACGATGACCTCACCCTGGGTCCGCATCAGGAATTCGGAGCCGTCCGGGCGGGTCGCCCTCTTCACGTCCTCGAACGGCTGGTGGTCAGCGAAGGCCTTGTGGTTGCGCTCGTCGACCGCCTCTCGGTCGTCGGGGTGGATCCGGTCGAGGAAGCGCTCGTATGTGGGCTCCATCTCGCCGGGCTCGAGCCCGTAGATCCGAAAGAGCTCGTCCGACCAGGTCACCTTGTTCGCGACGATGTCCCACTCCCAGCTGCCGAGACGCGCCAGGCGCTGTGATTCCTCCAGCCGGTCCTTCGTCCGCCGCAGCTCGGCCTCGGCCTCCTTGCGGTCGCTGACGTCCCGCACGATCGCGATGACGAACACCTCGCCGTTTGCGCTCAGCGGGCTGAGGCTGATCTCAACCGGGAACTCGGAGCCGTCCTTGCGCCGCCCGCGGAGCTCCTGGCCCTCGCCCATCGGACGGACGCGCGGCGCGGCCTGATAGCCCTCGCGATACTCGCGATGCCGGTCCCTGGCCTCCGGGGGCACCAGCATCTCGACCGGCTCGCCGACCAGCTCGTCGCGGCCGTAGCCGAAGAGCTCCTCGACGCGCAGGTTCGCCAGCGCGATCGCGCCCGACCGGTCGACGCCGAGGATCGCGTCCGGCGCGGCCTCGAGCAGGCCCGCGGCCGTATCGGTGCCGACCACTGGCCACGAGAAATCGGGCCGGTCATCAGCCATCTCAGCATCCCCCCTATCTTCTTCGGCCGAGGCAGCCGAGCTGGGATCTTCCATTGACCCGCCGGGAGTCTTGCAGGAAGATCGGCCCCCAGCGAATCGTTCCTCCCATTCGACCTAGAATCGGGGAGCCATGGCAGAGAGCGGTGCAGGCACCGCCTCCCAGGCCGGGGAGAGGCGAAGCCAGAACGGATCGGATCCGCGCGGTGGGCGTGCAGGTGGATTCGGACGCCCGTCGCTGCTGCGGCGATTCGTCGATGAGGTCCAGAGCCGCCTGACCGCCGACCTCGACGACCGCGACCCGGACTTCATCCGCGAGAACCTCTCGCTCTCCTGGCTGATCGCCAGCATCTGGTTCAGGGGCGAGGTCCGCGGCATGGACAAGATCCCCGAGAGCGGTCCCGTGCTGCTCGTCGGGAACCACTCGGGCGGCACGATCACGCCCGACACGATCGTCTTCACCCTGGCCTTCAACACCTACTTCGGCGTCGAGCGGCCCTTCTACCAGCTGGCCCACAACCTGGTCCTGACCTCGCCGGTCGGTCCCTACCTGCGGCGCTTCGGCACGGTCGCGGCGTCGCACGAGAACGCCCGCAAGGCGCTCGACGCGGGCGCCGCCGTGCTCGTCTATCCGGGTGGCGACTGGGAGGTCAACCGTCCCACCTGGGAGGCGAACCGGATCGACTTCGCCGGCCGGCGCGGCTTCGTCAAGCTCGCGCTCGACGCCGGCGTGCCGATCGTCCCGATCGTCTCCGCCGGCGGACAGGAGACCGCGATCTTCCTCACCCATGGCGAGCGGCTCGCCAAGCTCCTGCGGCTGGACAAGCTGCTGCGGCTGAAGACCCTGCCGGTGAACCTGTCGCTTCCCTGGATCGTCAACGTCGGCGACTTCCTCGGGCACCTGCCATTGCCCGCCAAGATCACCGTCCAGGTCATGGACCCGATCGACCTGAGCGAGCGCTACGGCCCCGACCCGGATCGCGCCGCGGTGTACGAGGACGTCACCTCGCTGATGCAGGACCAGCTCACTGAGCTGGCCGCGGAACGGAAGCTCCCGATCGTCGGATGAGGATCGAGCAGAAGGTCACGATCGACGCCCCCAGGCATCTCGTCTGGCACCACGTCACCGAGCCCGCGAACTATCCCGTCTTCATGGAGGGCCTGACGCGCTGGGAGATCGAAGGCGATCTCCACAAGGGTCTCGGGGCCCGGTACCGGATGCTTCTGCGCGTAGGCGCGGCGGACGTCGGCGGCCTGATCGAGATCGTCGAATGGCAGCCTGAGGGCGACATGGCCTGGAGTTCGGTCACCGGTGTCGATCAGCGGGGGCGCTGGCGGCTCCGGGAGCTCGGCGATGACCGAACCCGCGTCACCTTCCGCTTCGCCTACGGCGTGGCTGGAGGCGGACTGGCCGGCTTGATCGCCGAGCGGGTGGCGGCGCCGGGCCTCCGCCGCCGCTTCCGTCAATCGCTGCTCAACCTGAAGCGAGCAGTCGAGCTGCAGCGAGAGGGGGCTGCCGCCGGCTAGTAGGTCCGCAGCCGCCGGCCGCCGACGTAGCGCGTGCCCGCGGGCTCGCCGGGAGCCGGTTCGGTGAGGCGCCCGGGTGTCGCATCGTCCTGCTCGCCATCCGGCTCCGGGGAGTCGTCCGGAACGGCTCCGGTGAGAGCCTCGGTCCGGGCCCGCTCGACCTTCTCCTGCACCTCGTCCTCGGCGCGGCGGCGGGCCGCCTCGACCCGCTCGTCGGCCTCGCGCTGGAGCTTCACCGCCTCCTGGCTCAGCGTCGCCTCGGCCTCGGCGCGAGCGCGCGCCTCCGCCTCCCGCGCGACGCGGTCGGCGAGCCTGCGCACCCTGTCCTCGGACTCGCGCCGGGCCTCGTCCGCCGCCTCGCGAATCCGCCGCTCCATCTCCCGCCGGAGCCGCTCGGCTTCGGTCTTCTCGCCCTCCGTCGCGGCCTCGGCCCGCTCCTCGGCGGCTATCGCTCTCTGCTCGGCCTCGTTCAGCCGGCGGCGCAGGTCGGAGAGCCGGCCCTCGGCCTCCTCGGCGCGTTCGAGCGCCTCCTTCGCGCCGCTCTCGGTGCGCTCTCGGGCTTCGTTGATCGCGGTCTCGGCTCGCTCGCGAGCCTCCTCCTTGAGTTGCCCGATCGCCTCCTCGGCGCGCCGGCGCGAGGCTTCCCGCTCCCGCTCGGCTGCGACCGCCCGCGCCTCAGCCTCCTTCGCCGCCTGCTCGAGCTCGACGAGCTGGTCCTTCGTGCGCTGCTGGGCCGCGGTCGCGTGCGCCTGCAGCTCGGCGGTGCGCTGCTCCGCCTGCTGGACCCGCTCCTGAGCGTCGGTCAGGGAGCTCTCGAGCGCCGTCGACCGGCGCTCCGCCTGGCCGGCGACCTCACCGGCCTTCTTGATCGCCTCGCGTGCCTTGGCGGTCGTGCGCGCCTCGATCCTCTTGGCGTGCTCGATCGCCTCCTGGGCCTTAGCCCTGGCCTCCTCGGCGGCGGCCTGGGCGACGATCGCGTCGTTTCGGGCCTGCGCCTCGCGGTCGCGGAGCTCCTGGATCAGCTCGCCTGCCTTGGAGCGAAAGCGTTCGGTGGCCTCACGCGCCTGGTCGATCTCCGCGCGGATCTCGTCGGCGGCGACCGGAACGGTGGCGTCCTTCTTCTCCGCGTCCCCGATCGGCTCCAGGCTCTCAGTGTCGGACAAGCTGCGCGTCCCTTGGTCGACTCACTCGGCGGGCTGGTGTTCGGCCAGCTCGCGCTTCAGGACCTTACCCGTCGCATTGCGCGGAAGCTCGTCGACGAAGACGATCTCCCGCGGCACCTTGTAGCGAGCCAGATTCGCCTTCACGTAGTCCTTGAGCTCGTCCTCGCCGAGGTCGACCTTCTGCTCCTTGACGACGAACGCCCGCAGGCGCTGGCCAAATTGCTCGTCGTCGACGCCGATCGCCGCAGCCTCGGAGACGCCCTCATGGTCGGAGAGCAGGTCCTCGACCTCGCGGGGGAAGACGTTCTCGCCGCCCGAGACGATCATCTCGTCGTCGCGGCCGTCGATGAAGAGCCGCCCGTCATCATCGAAATGCCCGACGTCTCCGGATGAGAGCAGGTCCTCGAGGTGCTCCTTGTCCCCTCCGCCCGTGTACCCCTCGAAGGCGAGCTGATTGCCGACGAAGATCCGTCCGGTCCCGCCGGGCTCGACGTCCTTGCCGTCCTCGTCGACGATTCGGATCACCGTCCCGCGCGGCGGTCTGCCGGCGGTTCCGGGGGCGCCGCGCATGTCCTCGGGCGTGGCGATCGTGGCCCACGACACCTCGGTCGAGCCGTACAGGTTGTAGAGGTTGTCCCCGAACTCGTCCATCCAGTTGGTTGCGAGCTCGCCCGGCAGCGCCGAGCCGCTGGCGGCCGTGACCTCGAGCGCGGAGAGGTCGTATCGCCGCTTGACCTCTTCCGGCAGCGCCAGGATGCGCTGCATCATCACCGGGACGACGGCCAGGACCCGTGCTCGGTGCTCCGCGGCCGCCTGCAGCGTCTCCTCCGGATCGAACTTGGCTCGGAGGACCATGGTCGCGGCGGTGGGCAGGCTGAGCATGAAGTGCAGGAAGCCCCAGGAGTGAAACAGCGGGGCGGCGATCATCGCGGTCTCGCCATAGCGCCGGGGGATCTTCGAGAAGAGGGCGGCGAGCGCGCCCAGGCCCTCCGGCTCGCTGCGCTGCGCGCCCTTCGGCGTGCCGGTCGTTCCGGAGGTGAGGATGATGTAGCGGCCGTGCTCGGAGGGCGGATCCAGATCCTCGCCATGGGAGCTGGAGATCATCTGCTCGATGGTGACCTCGTCGGTTCCCTCCTTCTCCTCCCAGGCGACGAAGCGGCGCACGCCCTTGGTCACCTCGGCGAGCAGGTCGGTGAACTCCTGGTCGTAGATCAGGGCGGAGGGCTTCTCGCGCTCCATCACGTCGGATAGCTGCGGCCCGGCGAACGCGGTGTTCAGATAGAGCGCGACGGCGCCGAGCTTCGCGCACGCCATGGTCGCCTCGATGAAGTAGCGGTGGTTGCGGCACATGATCGCGACGCCGTCGCCTTCCTCGACCCCCTCGTCGCGCAGGGCGCGCGCCAGCGCGTTGGAGCGGCGATGGGTCCGCTCCCAGGTCAGGCTGCCGGCCTCGTCGATGATCGCCACGCCGTCGGGCACCGTGATCGCGTTGGCCGCGGACCCGAGGGCCGGAGAGGCGCCGAGGCGCAGATAGCGCTCGACCACCTTGGCGAGCTTGTCAGGGCGCATCGGCCGGACGAGGCCGACCTCGTGAAAGGTCCGCAGCTCGAAGGCGGTGTCGCCGAATGCTGCCGGCAGCCGTGTGGCGATGCCGGCGAGCCCCTCTTTCAAGCGGTCCTGCGCCATCGCGGCCAAGCTTATTGTCTAGTCCCCCGCGTCGACCAAAGCGACCGCCATGCAGGCAATTCCCTCTCCCCGGCCGATCGCTCCCATGCCCTCGTTGGTCGACGCCTTGACGTTCACCGGCGCCGAGAGGACGTCGGTCAGCAGGGCGGAGATCTCGGCCTTGTACGGCGCGAGCTTGGGCTCCTCGCAGATCACCGTCGCGTCGACGTTCGCCACCGCGCCCGACATCCGCCCGACCACGATGCGGAGCAGGTCGATCGAGTTCGCGTCCCGCCATTGCTCCTCGGTGTCGGGGAAGAGCTCTCCCAGGTCCCCGAGCCCGCAGGCGCCGAGCAGCGCGTCGATGACGGCGTGCGTGAGGACGTCGGCGTCCGAGTGCCCCGAGAGGCCGCGGTCGTGATCGATCTCGACGCCGCCGATGACCAGCCGTTCCCCCTCGACGAGGCGGTGGCTGTCGTATCCGATGCCGACGCGGGGCGCCATCAGCTGGGCGCCTCAACGCCGGTGCGGCCGATGGGCTCGAGCGTCCGGTTGCGCCGCTCGAAGACGCAAAGCTGCTCGACGCCGAGACCCTCCAGGAACTCCATCGCCTCGTCATAGCCGAACCCGACCTGGTCGGGCGCGTGGGCATCCGAGGAGAGCGCGAACTCGGCGCCGGCCTCGAGGCACATCTCCGCGAGAGCGCGAGCCGGGTAGATCTCGCCGACGGGCTTGCGTAGCCCGGCGGTGGACACCTCCACCGCCATCTCGGACTCCGCCAGCGCCTCGACGAACGGCTCATAGTGGAACCGGGGGTCGCGCTCCGGGGCCGGGCGGTCGTCGCCCCAGATCTTGATCAGGTCTGGGTGGGAAACGATGTCGAAGAGGCCCGAGCGGACCAGCTCGGCCTGCCACTCGAAGTAGGTGTGCCAGAGGGAGTCCGCATCGGAGAACGACTCCCAGACGTCGTAGCGCCGGTCGTCGACCGCGCCCTTCTCGCCGAGATAGTGAACCGAGCCGACCACGTAGTCGAAGTCGTGGCCGTCGAGCAGGGCCGCGATCCGATCCTCGGCGCCTCGGATGAAGTCGGCCTCGACGCCCAGCCGCAGCGGCGTAGTGCGCACGAACTCGCAATAGGCCCCGAGGTCGTCCACCGCCTGGTCGTGCCAGTAGGGATGACCCCAGAGCTCGAGGGCCTCCTTGAAGCGGTAGATGTGCTCGGACACGCCGAGCTCATCGATCCCCTGCTCCTCGGCAGCCGCCAGATAGCGGTCGGCGTTCTCCCGGGTGAAGTACTCGGAAGCCTCGCCGACCTCATCGGGGCGCAGGTGCAGGTGGTAGTCCGTCAGCACGCATCTAAGCTAGCCCACCGCCACCGCGTCTAGAGTCCCGTTCCTTGCTGGCCAAGACGCTCATCGTGCTGGTCGCCTTCGGCATCGGGGTCGGGCTCGCCGAGCTCTTAGGCGCCAAGAACCTCGGCACGGCCCTCGGAGTGGGCCAGCTCACCTTCGTGATCGGGCTTGTCTACGTGTTGATGCGTCGCTAGCGCCGGCTCAGAACTCGATTTCCGACCCCAGCGTCACCGTCCGCTTTCGCGGGAGCCGGAAGTACTCAGCCGGCTCCGCGCTGATCAACGCCGTGACCAGGAAGAGGCGCTTGCGCCACAGGCTCATCCCCGGTTTATCGGTCGGCCGCAGCTCGACGCGAGAGAGGAAGAACGACGCATGGCGGGCGTCGACCGGGCATTCGACCCCGGCCTTCGCGATCTGCCTGAGGAGCTTGGGAACGTCGTACTCCTCGGCGTAGCCGTGTTTGGCGCGCACGAACGTCAGGCGGTCGTCCTGGTAGCCGAGCTCGTCGACGTCGAGGCGATCCCGCGGCCTGACCCTGGGAACGGGCATGGTCTCGAGCGAGAGGATGATCGCGTTCTCCGGCAGCGAATGAAGGTGATCGACGCAGGCCCGCATCGACAGCGGCGCCGTCTCCTTGCCGCGGTTCAGGAACACCCCGGTGCCGGGCACGCGCGCCACCGGCGGGTCGCGCCGCCGGATCTCTTTGACGAAGTCCCGCAGCGGACCCTCTACCCGGAAGCGCTCAGCGACGACCAGCGAACGCCCCCGGTACCAGGTGGTCATCACGAAGAACAGCACCGCCCCGATCGCGAGCGTCAGCCAGGCGCCGTGCCCGATCTTGGTGAGGTTGGAGGCGAAGAAGGCGAGCTCGATCATCAGGAAGAACGTGGCGCCCAGCAGCGTCAGCCAGAGCGGCCGGTGCCAGCGGTGCCGCACGATGAAGAAGAAGAGGACGGTGGTCACGATGATGGTTCCAGTCACCGCAGTCCCGTAGGCGAAGGCGAGCTTGGCCGACGACTGGAAGCCCAGCACCAGTGCCAGGACGGCTACGAGCAGCAGCCGGTTGATGATCGGCACATAGACCTGGCCGTAGGCGCGCGTCGAGGTGTGGACGACCCGGAGCCGCGGCAGGTAGCCGAGCTGCGCAGCCTGGTGGGCGATCGAGAACGCCCCGGAGATCACGGCCTGCGAGGCGATCACCGTGGCCATGGTCGCCAGGATCACCAGCGGGATCAGGCCGCCGTGCGGCATCAGCCTGAAGAAGGGCGCTCCGATCGCGCTTGGGTCATCGAGGATCAGGCCGCCTTGGCCGAGGTAGCTGAGAATGCAGGCGGGGAAGACGAGCATCAGCCACCCCCGGGTGATCGCCGGACGGCCGAAATGGCCCATGTCGGCGTAGAGCGCCTCGACACCGGTGAAGGCCAGAACGACCGACGTCAGCACGAAGAAGCCCGCTGATCCGTTATGGAAGAGGAGGTCGAAGGCGTAGCTCGGGGAGAGCGCCTGCAGCACCTCCGAGTGCATCGTTATCCCGCGGACACCCAGCGCACCGATGGTGGCGAACCAGACGAGCATGACGGGCCCGAACACCCGGCCGACGGCTCCGCTGCCAAGTCTCTGCAGGACGAAGAGCCCAATGATGATGGTCACCGTGATCGGGATGACGTAGCTGTCCATCGAGGAGGAAACGGTCTTGGTCCCCTCGACGGCCGACAGGACCGAGATCGCCGGGGTGATCATGCTGTCGCTGAAGAAGAGGGCAGCCCCGAAGACACCCAGACCGCCGAGCAAGAACTTGGTCCGTCCCGTTACTCCGTCGCCGACCTGCCGCACCTGCGAGATCAGCGCCATCATCCCGCCCTCGCCGTCGTTGTCCGCGCTCATGACGAAGGTGACGTACTTGACCGTGACGATGATCGTGACGGCCCAGAAGATCAGCGACGCCATCCCGTAGACGTGGTCCGTGGTCGCCTGGATCGGGTGCGGGTCGCTCGGGCTGAAGGCCGTCTGGATCGTGTAGATCGGGCTCGTCCCGATGTCGCCGAAGACGACACCGAGCGCCGCGATGGTCAGGGCCGTCCTGCCGATTGCGCGCTTTCCCTCGGCCTTCACGGTCCGGCGAGCCTAGCCGCGGACTCGGAGCCACACCTGACCGCCGATCCCGGATAGGTTGTCTCTGGATTCCGGGAGCGGTCCGACGATTCGCCTCCATCAGCGAAGGAGAGGGACATGGGGAAGAGATTCGTGGGGCGGCCGTCGCCGGCGATGGTCGTGGCGGTTGTGGCGCTCTGCCTGGCTGTCGGCGGACTGCTTTCGCCGCGGTGAAGCTCGGCAAGAACGCCGTCAAGACCAAGAACATCAAGAACAACGCTGTGACCGAGCGCAAGATCGCCGGAGGCGCGGTGACCGACGGCAAGATCGCCGGCGGTGCGGTCAGCCCCGGCAAGCTCAGCTCGTCGGCGAAGACGATTTGGGCGGAAACGGACCTGGGGTCGATCTCGAACATCCGCCCAATCCGGGGGCGTCACCATCACCGCGGGGCCCACGGGGCAAGCCGTGGTCAACTTCGGGACGGGCGTGAGCAATCGCGCGATCGTCGTCACGCCAAACCTCAATCTGGGTTCGGTGTCGGCGGAGTTCGCACGCTGCACGCGCGTCGCCTGCCCGTCCTCGGCGGGCAGGCCGAACGCTATCGAGGTGTTCATGTGGGCCTCGAGCACCAGCACGCTGCTCAACAGCGGCTACTCGGTGGCGGCCATCCCGTAACCATGGGAATCGCCAGCGAAACGACCGTCGGAACGGGGGCCTCGGCCCCCGTTCCGCATTTCAGCCCCGCTCGCGCAGCAGCAGCTCGGCGACGCGCAGATCGAATGGCGTCGTCACCTTGATGTTGTCCGGCGAGGTGGAGTGGACGACCACACGACCCCCCTTGCGCTCGACCAGCATCGCGTCGTCGCTGGCGGCCGGCAGGGAGTCGGGGTCCCCCAGCGCCTCGCGCAGAGCGTCTGCACGGAAGACCTGCGGCGTCTGCACTGCCCAGAGACCGGCGCGGTCGAGCGTGCGCTCCACCTGACCCTCGTCGCCGACCTGCTTGATCGTGTCGGTGACCGGCGTGGCCGCGATCACACCGGCCGCGTCCGTCTCGGCGGCCAGCTCCTCCACCATCGCGTCGATCAGCCCCGGCGTGAGGAGCGGCCGCGCCGCGTCATGGACGACGATGAGGTCCTCGCCGCAGAGGGCGAGCGCTTTGGCGACCGACTCGGAGCGATGCTCCCCGCCCTCGACCGCGACGACGCCATGTTCGGCGACGCGGTCGTCCTCGCCGGGCGGCGCGGCCACCACGATCTCGGCGACGGTGCTCGCTGCGCGGAATGCGTCGAGCGACCACTCGAGCATCGGTCGCCCGGCGAGCTCCACGAAAGCCTTCGGGCCACCGGCTCCGAGTCTCTGCCCGGAGCCGGCGGCCGCGATCACGGCCGATGCGGAGGGACGCGCCTGGCTAGGCGGTCGCCTTGGCGGCGCCGAAGCGCTCCTCCAGCAGCTCGTCCAGGTAGGCCTCCGCGCCGTCCTCGTCCTTCTCCAGGACGTACATGAACTCCGACGCGAGGATCTTCTTGGCACGCGTGTACATCTGCTTCTCGCCGGTGGAAAGTCCCTTCTCCCACTCCCTAATGGCGAGGTTGCGAACCACCTCAGCGAGCTCGTAGACGTCGCCCGTCTTGATCTTCTCGCGGTTGTGCTTGAAGCGGCGGTTCCAGTTCTTGGGCATCTCGGAGACGTCGTCGGTCAGGACTCCGATCACCTTCTTGACCTGCTCCTCGTCGATCACGCGCCGCAGTCCGGCACGACCGGCGTTCTCGCAGGGGACCATCACGGTCATGTTGTTGTGGATGATGTTGATGGTCAGGTAGTCCCGCTTTTC
Organism: uncultured Solirubrobacterales bacterium; assembly: GCA_963819715.1. Taxonomy (GTDB): domain Bacteria; phylum Actinomycetota; class Thermoleophilia; order Solirubrobacterales; family 70-9; genus DASUPK01. Next base: position 457,859 of record CAWFXE010000006.1, on the reverse strand, counting down.
CCCCATCATGTCCTTCGATTCCTTCTTCAGGACAACTCCTGCCCCGTGGTGCGGGTACACGACGTTGTCGCCGACCTCAAAGTGAATATTCACTGGCGCTTCGAGTTCGAGGTCGGCAACTGACGCCTCGTCTACTACCTCCTCTGTTAGCTCTGGAATGGCTCTCTCCTTTCGTCGAGACGGCCTGACGGAGCCGTCAACTCTGCAAGTACCGGTCGACCGGGTCGACCTCTTGAAGCCTCCGGAGGCCCTCGCGAATGTCCTTCGCGCGCCCTGCGCCGACACCCTCGACTGCCTCGAGGTCGTCGTCGCTCGCGGCCAGGACCTCCTCGAGGCCGCCGAACTCCTGGATGATCCGCTGCACCACCAGCTTCGGCAGGCGCGGGATGCGGCCCAGGACACGGTAGCCGCGGGGTGACACCGGGAAGTCGAGAGTGGAGACCTTGCGGTCATAGCCGAGCAGCTCGGCGAGGCGACCGAAGTCGAGCAGGTCCTGATGCGGCATCCGGGCGATCGCCGCGGTGGTGGTGCTGAGGTTCTCCTCGGTGTCCTCGACCGAGTAGTCGCGGATCAGCGCCTGCTTGTCCGCGGCGACGCCGACCATCGTCTCCTCGAGCTGCATCTCGATCAGCCGGCCCTCGGTGCCGAGCTCGACGATGTAGCGCTCGACCTCGACGGCCATGCGGGTCACGAGCTCGGCGCGCTGGAGAACCGAGAGGACGTCGTAGAGGACGGACCCTCCCTCGAACTCGAGCCAGGTGAGCCGCGTCGAGACGGAGTCGAGACGGGCGCGGTACTTGTCGAGCGTCGCGAGACCCTGATTGGCCTTCGCCAGCACCGCGGGAATGTCCTGGAGGATGTACTTCATTCCGCCCAGGTAGAGGGAGACGACGTCGCGCCGCTCGGAGATGGCCACCACCAGGGCGTCCGTCTGCTTCGAGACGCGCTCGGCGGTCCGATGACGCGTGCCCGTCTCGGACGAGAGGATCGTGGGGTCGGGCATCAGCTGGACGTTGGCGCAGACGATGTTCGTCGCCTGCTCGTTGAGCACGATCGCCCCGTCCATCTTCGCCACCTGGTAGAGCAGCGCCGGGGTGTAGTCGATGTCGAGGTTGATCCCCCCTGAAAAGAGAAAGGAGACCTCCTCTGGGTCTCCGATGACGATCAGCCCGCCCGTGCGCGAGTGGACGATGTTGTCGATGCCCTCTCGCAGGGCGGTGCCGGGGGCAACGATGTCGAGGGCACGGAGAAGTCGCGGATCCTGTCGCGCCTCCAACTCCTGTAGATCGTCGCCGGGAAGCGAAGACGCCATCGCGTCTGATGGAAGCAGAAACCAAAGCTGCTTGCTTTGCGGGGAAATCCGTGTGGAAGGGTCGGATAAGCGGTTGTCAAGTCATTAGAGACAAATGGATTGGCGGGCGGGTCCTGTCCCGGAATTTGACCGCGGATCGAGGCATCTCACCGCGGCTCAAATTCCGGGCCACCCGCCCGAGAACCCCTTACGCGACCCGCTTCAGGTTCGTTCGCTTTCCACCGGATAGAGCCGCCTTCAGCGAGCTGACCGGGGCCAGGCCATGGATTGCCTGATCGCCGGGTGGCGGGCCCAGCACGTTTCCCAAGCCGAATTTCTGGGCCTCCGCTACTCGGCGGTCGGCGTGGGCTACGTAGCGGATCTCGCCCGTCAGGCCGATCTCTCCGAAGCAGGCCAGTGGCTTGCCGTCCGTCTCCAGCGCCTGGCGGGAGTGGGCTGACGCGACGGCCATCGCGATCGCCAGGTCCGCTCCCGGCTCGTCGATGCGGACACCCCCGGCGACGTTGACGAAGACATCGGCTGTGCCGAGCGAGAGTCCCGCGTGGCGGGTGAGGACGGCGAGCACCAGCGCGAGGCGGTTGCGGTCGACGCCCGTCGCCGTGCGACGGGGCGGGACGATCTCGGTGGGCGCCACCAGGGCCTGGACCTCGACCAGCAGCGGGCGCGTTCCCTCCATCGCGCAGAGGACGACGGAGCCGGGCGCGGGGCGCGCCTCGCCGACGAAGCGGGCCGATGGATCCAAGACCTCGACCAGCCCTCCCTGCTTCATCTCGAAGACCCCCACTTCACTGGTCGCGCCGAAGCGGTTCTTGAGGGCGCGCAGGGTGCGGAAGGTCCGCTCCCGCTCGCCCTCGAAATGGAGAACGCAGTCGACCAGGTGCTCCAGCGCCCGCGGGCCAGCCAGCGACCCCTCCTTCGTGACGTGTCCGATCAGGATCAGAGTGACGTCGAGGCGCTTCGCCGTCTCCAACAGGGCCGAGGTTGCCTCCCGGATCGCCCCGACGCTGCCCGGTGCGGCGTCGGGAATCGCCAGCGTCTGGACGGAGTCGATCACGCAGGCCGCGGGGCGCTCGGCCTCCAGCGCGGCCAGCACCGACTCGAGTGATGGCTCGGCGAGCATCGGCACCGACAACGCCGCCTCGCCCAGCCGCTCCGCCCTCCTCCGGACCTGCGCCGGTGACTCCTCCCCGGAGACGTAGAGGACCTCGTTCCCGGCGCCGGCGATGTTGGCGAGCGCCATGCCCGCCAGCGTGCTCTTGCCGATTCCGGGGGCGCCGCCGAGCAGCACGAGCGACCCGGGTACCAATCCGCCGCCGAGGACCCGGTCGAGCTCGGCGATCCCGGTGCCGAGGCGCGAAGAGCGCTCGGCCTTCACGTCCCGGAGCGGCACAGGCTTGGGCGAGTTGCCCCGCTTCGCGGAACCGCCGCGGCTTGCCCGGCCGGCCGGAGCACTCACCTGCTCGAGCGTGTTCCAGGCGCCGCAGCCGGCGCACTGGCCGGTCCAGGTGAGGGCGGCGTGCCCACACTCCGAACAGCGGTACTGGGAACCCTTCGAGGCCATCCGCCCAGGCTAGGGATGGGTGATGACGCATCCCGCGTCGTTTGGAACGAATCGAATACGTCCCAAAAATTAGGGTCAATGAACCCATCCGGCCGACCGATGGACACACATGCCTTCAAGGGGACGGCTATTCAGCGCATGGAAGCGCGAGGGCCTCCCGGCCCCGGTTCGCGCGCTCGCCCTGATCACGCTCGCCGGCGCGGTCAGCAGCCTGATCGCGGCCTTGTTCCCCGCCAGCGGCGATGCCCCCGTGGAGCTGTTCCGGCTCGTCGCGGCGCTCGCCTTCCTGGCCTCGCTCATCCTCTGGTCGCTCGGCGCCCGGACACCCCGCTGGCTCCTGCATTCCATCGTCGTCGGCGGGACGGTGGCGATCTCGGTGCTGATCGCCCGAGCCGCAACCGGAGTCTCGACGGTGGTCACCGCCACCGACTACATGTGGATGGGCGTCTACGTCTCGTTCTTCTTCTCTCGGACGGCTGCCCGCCTCCACATGGGGTTGATCACCGTGGGGTTCGGCATTGCACTGCTCGCCAACGCACAGCACGTCCCGGCCGAGGCCTGGTTCCTGATGACGGCCTCGATCGTCGTCGCGGCGGAGACGATCGGGCGCCAGAGCTCGCGGCTCCGCCACGAGGCTCACACCGACTCCCTCACCGGGCTGCTCAACCGCTTGGGCCTGGCGTCCGCCGCCGAGCGGGCCTTTGCCCTGGCCGACCGCACCGGCATCCCGCTGCCGATCGCCCTGATCGACCTGGACGACTTCAAGCAGGTCAATGACCGAGACGGGCATGCCGCCGGCGATCGCCTGCTCGTCGAGATGACGAAGACGTGGAGCGAGGAGCTTCAGCCCGGCGACATCTTCGCGCGGCTCGGCGGCGACGAATTCCTCGTGGTGCTCGTCGGTTCGAGCGACGAGGAGGCGACGCGCTTCTTCGAGCGGCTGCTCTTCATCTCACCCGCCCCGTGGAGCGCCGGGATCATCAAGCGAACCAGCGGCGAGGACCTGAGCGCGTCCCTCGCCAGAGCCGACAACGCGTTGTACGAGTCGAAGCGCACGAGAGCCGAGCAACGACAGGTGTTCTTCTCGGCCCCCCGTTCCGAGCGCGAGGCTCGCCTCAAGCCGACGCTCTGAGCCTCGTCTAGGCGATTCCCTCCCGCGGCGCCAGGCCCTCGATGACGGCGTCCTTCCTCTCCCGCTCGGGCGAGCCGATCGCGAGCCCGAGCAGTCCCGCGACGATGCCGGCGCCGAGGCAGAACGCCCAGCCGCGCTCCAGATGCGAGAAGAGCTCGTTCGGCGCCGGGTCGGCCAGCAGCGCTACGAGGACCGCGACGCCGATCGCCGCTCCGACCTGGCGCGCCATCCCGAAGACGGCGGTGCCGGTGGCGAACCGATCCGCGGGCAGCGACATGGTCGCGGCCGCCGGCAGAGGTCCGAGCACCAGGCCGACGCCTATCCCGCCGAGGAGGAATCCGGGCAGAAACGTGCCCGCGTAGTCGGGCGTCGCACCGAGCAGGGAGAGGTTGACCGCGAATCCCGAGGCGAAGACCAGTCCGCCGGCGGCGATCACGGGGGCCTGCCCGATCCGGGCCCCGAGTCGCCCGGCCGGCGCCGCGAAGATGGCCGCCATGAGCGGCCCCGGCATCAGGGCGAGCCCGGCGTGCAGGACCGAATAGCGCCAAACCTCCGTCAGCAGCAGCACGCTCGAGAGCAGCATGGCGCCGAAGGCCGCGAAGAAGACCAGCGCGGCGCTGTTCGCCAACGAGAAGGACCGGATCCGGAACATGGGCAGCTCCAGCACGGGCGCCGGATGCCGCGCCGAGCGCATGATGAACGCGGTCACGAGCGCCGCGGCCCCGGCGAAGGCAGCGAGGATCCGTGGATCGGCCCAGCCCCAGTCGGGGCCTTTGACGATCCCCGCGGTCAGCAGGCCGATGCCGAAGGCCAGCTCCACCGCACCGATTCCGTCGGGACGGGGTCCGACATGCGGCTCGCGGATCTCGTCGAGCATGCGCCAGGCCACCACCGCGGTGCCGAGGCCGATCGGGACGTTGACCAGGAAGATCCAGCGCCAGCTCAGCTCGAGCAGCACGCCGCCGATGGCGGGCCCCAGCGCCGCGGCGACGCCGCCCACCGCGGACCAGATCCCCACTGCGACCGCTCGCTTCTCGGGCGGGAAGGCAGGGAGGATCAGCCCGAGCGTGGTCGGCAGCATCATCGAGCCCCCCGCCGCCTGCAGCACGCGAGCGGCCACCAGCACCCCGACCGTCGGGGCGGCGGCGCAGAGCGCCGAGGAGAGTGAAAAGAGCACGAGGCCGGAGAGGAAGACTCGCTTGCGCCCGATCCGGTCCGCGATCCGGCCCGCGGGGACGAGCAGGGCCGCGAAGACGATCGCGTAGGCGTTCAGCACCCACGAGAGGTTCGAGAGGGACGCGTCGCCGAAATCCTCGGCGATGGACGGCAGGGCGAGGTTGACGATGAACAGGTCGAGGCTCGCCATGAACAGCCCCACCGAGGTGACCAGGAGGATCTTCCATCGCTTGTCCATTGCCGCCTCCGTCGTAGCTTGCTTTTCGCAAGGCACCGTAGCAAAAGCTGACTTGTAAAAGACAAGTGAGTGACTAGAATCACGCTCATGCCAATTGACGCCTTCGCAAAGCAGAACTGCTCGATCGCCCGCCCACTCTCGGTCCTCGGCGAGCGCTGGACGCTGCTGGTCCTGCGCGAGGTCTCTCTGGGGAGCAGGCGCTTCGATGAGATCCAGTCCGCGCTCGGTGTGGCCACGAACGTGCTGAGCGCCCGTCTCTCGACCCTGACCGAAGAGGGGATAGTCGAGCGCCGCCGCTACAGCGAGCACCCAGAGCGGTTCGAGTACCGCCTGACCAAGAAGGGCGCTGACCTGCACCCGGTCCTCCTCGCCTTTCTTCGCTGGGGCGACAAGTACATGGCCGGCGACGCGGGCCCGCCCCTGGAGACCGTCCACGCGACCTGCGACCACGTCTTCCACATGGTTCCGACCTGCTCCCACTGCGGCGAGGAGGTCAAGCCCCGAGACCTCCGTCCCCGTCCCGGTCCCGGGGCGACCAAGCGCCAGCGGGAGCGGGCAGAGGAGAGACGGCTTCGCCATCAGGTCGCGGCCACGAGCGGCCAACCAACCTGAGTCGCTTCGGGCTTCGCCCTTCGCTCCAAAGTAGATTGGCCTGGTGGCCGCTAGCCGGGGTTGGGGACAGGCGACCCGGCGAAGAACGCGAACCAGACCAGGAAGGCGATCATCGAGACGATCGCGGTGGCGACGAAGAGCCGCTCCACTGGGTCGGTCTGGTGCTCACCCGGCTTGTAGGGCGTATCCCGCATGCTGCGGTTCCAGGGATCGCGCCGTCCCCCGCCGCCCGGGCCCGTCTGCCGTCGCAGCAGCCGGGCGCGGACATAAGAGGCGATCAGCAGCAGGCCGTAGTAGCTCACGAGGATGCCGGTGCCGATGAAGGCGGCGACCGGCCCGTTGACGGCCCCGGTCTTGCCGTAGAACTGCGACGCGACGAAGATCCAGAAGAGCGGCACGCCGAAGCCGATCAACAGGGCACCGACGAGCGTGAACGCTGTGGAGCCCGTGCCGACGAGAGCTCTCCTGATCGCTGTCAGCACAGCAGTCATATTGGACGATCGATCCCAAGGCGCCTAAGCGCCTCGTTTGAGGTTAACGGGCGGGCTCTGCCGCCAGATACCGCAAATCCCGCTCGGGATCGATCCCCCACTCGCCCGCCACCTCGGCCAGCTCCGGGGTGACCGGCCAGCGGTCGGGACGCTCCTCCCCGGTGTGATCGGGAGTGGCTCCCTTGAGCGCCATGCAGCCGGTGTTGTCTCCGATCTTCCTCACCTTGACGACCTCGCCCTTGGGCAGGTCCTTGTCCGCCGGAAGCGCCGCCAGCTCGGCGCGCTTTTCCTCGATCGGCCGCGCGTCGGGACCGATCTCCTGGATCAGGGTCGGGACGACACACTCGACGGCGTCATGCGCGAGGTTCCACGCGCACGCCAGCTGAATCGGCGTGAGGCCTTGCCATTCCGCGATCTGCCGCATCCGGTCGAGCTTCGCGCAGCCCTCCGCGATCCAGCCCTCCGGCCGGAAGGAGCGATGGTCGCCCTGGGGCAGCACCGTCTCCGGCGTGACGTCGCCCCAGAAGATGCCGCCGTAGTCGACCACCCGGGTGATCACCTTGACGTCGTGGCGAGCAGCCGCCTCGAGGCTGAGCTCCCCCGGCCAGGGCTCGAGCGGGTTGAGGATGATCATCGCCCAGTCGATCTCCTCGCCGAAGCGCTCGAAGCAGCGGATCAGGTCGAGCGTGAATCCATTGGCCGGCCCGGGCGCCACACCGATCGCGCCGGCGAGCCCGGCGTCGCGGAGAGCCGCCATCCCGCTCCAGACCTCCTCGCTCTCGTAGCCGGTGCGGTCGGGGTTGTGGAGGAGCAGGACGTCGAACCGATCCTGGCCGAGCCGCTCCAGGCTGCGCTCGGCCGCCATGCGCAGGTAACCGGCATAGTCGCCGGGACCTCGCAGCGACGAATCCGTGAAGCGAGGAAAACCCTTCGGGCCGTCGCGCTCTCCCTCGTAGAAGTCGTGTCCGACCGCGCCGACGAGGCAATACTCGTCGCGGGCGACCCCCTTCGAGAGCCCGGCCGAGTGAGCGAGTCGGCCTCGCCCATGCCGTAGACGTCGGCGGTCAGGACCGTGTCGATTCCTTCGCCCGGCCGCAGCAGGGCCTCGAGCCGCTCTGGGTCGACCTGCTCGCCGAAGTGGAGATAGCGGCCACCGCTCCAGCTGCCAATCGCCGCTCTGCCGAGGCTTCGCATGCTCACACCGTAGCGTCGGGCTCCCGCTGCCGGCAGAGCCGACCGGGTAGCTTGGGGCCCGATGGCAGAGGCTGCGACGACCGCCCTGGACGAGGTCACCTGGGACCTCTCCCACCTGCTCGACGGCGAGCGGCGCCCGGACGAGGACGCAGGCACCGCGGTCGACGCGCTGCTCGACCGCGCCGACAAGCTGGCCGAGACCTTCGCCCGCGCCTACGAGGGTCATGTCGAGGAGCTCGACGGGCCAGGGTTGGTCCAGGCGATGAAGAGCCTCGCCGAGATCTCGGAGCTCGCCGGTCGCGCCGCCAACTTCGGGCACCTGCGGTTCGCCGCCGACACCGAGGACCCGGCCAACGGCGCCCTGCTCCAGATGGTGAGCGAGCGCGGCACCGCGATCCAGACCAAGTTGCTCTTCTTCGAGCTCGAGTGGGTGCAGGTTCCCGATGCTCGCGCCGAGGAGCTGCTGGCGACCGAGGGCATCGAGTTCTGCAGCCACTACCTGCGCATGGAGCGGCGCTACCGCCCTCATCTGCTCTCGAAGCCCGAGGAGACGATCTCGACCGAGCTCTCGGTTACCGGCCGCTGCAGCCTGGACGCGGCTCTTCGACGAGCTCACCTCCGCGATCCGCGTGGATCTCGACGGGCAGGACGAGCCCGTCTCGCTAGACGTTGCGCTCTCCGCGCTCTTCGACCCGGATCGCGAGGTGCGCCGCGCCACGGCCCAGGCGGTCACGACCGCGCTCGAGCCCGGGCTCCGGACGCGCGCCTACGTCTTCAACACGCTGCTAAAGGAGAAGGCGATCGAGGACCGGCTGCGCTCATACCCGAACTGGCTCGCCTCCCGCAACCTCTCCAACGAAGCATCCGACGAGTCCGTGCAGGCGCTGGTCGAGGCAGTGAAGGGACGCAACGACCTGGCGCGGCGCTGGTACCAGACCAAGGCGAAGCTGCTCGGGCTCGACCGCCTCGCCGATTACGATCGCATGGCCGCGGTCACCTCGGACGACGAGGAGGTCCCCTGGGACGCCGGCCGCGAGCTCGTGATCGACTCCTTCTCCTCGTTCTCGGATCAGGCGGCGGACGTCGTCAAGCGCTTCTTCGCGGAGCGCTGGATCGACGCTCCGCCGACGCCGGTGAAGCGCGGCGGTGCCTTCAGCGCCTCGACGGTCCCGTCGGTCCACCCCTACGTGCTGCTCAACTACACGGGCAAGCGCCGGGACGTGATGACGCTCGCGCACGAGCTCGGCCATGGCCTACATCAGACGCTGGCCAGGGAGCAGGGCATCTTCCATCAGGACACTCCGCTGACGGTCGCGGAGACGGCGTCGGTATTCGCGGAGGAGATCACCTTCGGCAGGCTGCTCGAGCAGGCAACGACCCCGGAGTCCCGTCTGAGCCTGCTCGCGGAGGCAGTCGAGGGGCAGATCGCCACGGTCTTCCGCCAGGTCGCGATGAACCAGTTCGAGGACCGGGTCCACACCGCCAGGCGCGACGAGGGCGAGCTGGCGGTCGAGCGCTTCGGCGAGCTCTGGACGGAGACACAATCCGAGCTCCTCGGCGACTCGGTGGAGATCACCGACGGCTACCGCTCCTGGTGGTCCTACGTCCCCCACTTCATCGCGACGCCGGGCTACGTCTACGCCTACGCCTTCGGACAGCTCCTGGCGCTCTCCGTCTACAGGCTCTACACCGAGCGCGGAGAGGAGATCGTGCCGGCCTACCTCGAGATGCTCAGCGCCGGCGGCTCATGCTCACCGGAGGAGCTCGGCGCGATCGTCGGCGTCGACCTCACCGATCCCGGCTTCTGGGACTCGGGGCTAGAGCTGGTCGAGCAGCAGGTGGACCAGGCTGTCGAGGCGGCAGAGGCCGTGCTCGCCGCGGAACCCTGACACCTAGACCGGAAGCTTCCGCGCCCGCGTCTTGCAGCGCTTCTTCTTCGTCTTGTTCCTGACCTTTGCGCACTTCTTGAGCGCCAGGGCACGCTGCCCGGTTGAGACCGCGGGACTCGGCGTCGGGTTCGTGGTCGGGGTCGTCGTGGTCGGGGTCGTCGTGGTCGGTGGCGTCGTGGTCGGTGGCGGCGTGACGACCGGGGTGAGCTCGGTGTATGTGGCGAAGGACGTCGAGCAAGCCGACGTCCCGCCCGCCCAGCTCGACGCCGCGTAGAACGTGGTGGTCGTGTTGTCGGCGACCGCAACGGGGATGCCCGCTCCGGCGAAGTCGTCTCCGGAGCCGGTCGCGAGCGGCGTGCCGGAGCACGCGGGGTCTGCGAAGACATTGACGTTGGTGGTGCCGGGCGGGACGGAGCCCTTGACGAGCGGGGAGTTCTCGTCAGCCGGCCCGACCGGGTCGGTGGTCAGGGCGGTGGGAATCTCGGGCGGGAAGGCCTGGACGGCGGCGACGTCGATCTCCACCGCGAACGCCGGCAGGAACCCGGGCCCGACCAGATACGCCACGCCTTGGTCCGACAGCGCCAGCGCGTTCGCTTGAGCGTCGTGGCCGAAGCTCGGAGTGACGACGCCCGCGGGTGCGTCGGGGCTGAAGGTCGCGTCGAGCGCCGTTCCGTCGGCCAGGAACCTGGCCGCGACGGGGTCGAACACATTGGTGCCGGGCCCCGTTTCGCCCGAGCCGGCGACCAGCAGCTTGCCGTCGGGGGGCTGTATGGCGAACCCGCCCGGAAACTGGCTGTCGGCCATCGGTAGGACCACATATCCGGCCGATCCGAACCCCGCGTCGAGCACTCCCGCCGCGGTGAATCGGGCCAGAGCCAGGTCGTTTCCGTTGACCCCGCCGCTGGCGTCGCCCGAGACGACGATGCGCCCTGCCGCGTCAATCGCGACATCGAAGCCCCGTGCCTCGGCCTTGCCCGCCGGGGGGCTGGTGACGTTGAGGCCGGGGGTGCCGGCCACGTTGAACCCTGCCGTGTCGAGGCCGGAGCCGTCGGCCTTGATCCTGGCGAGCCCCATCCCACCCGAGCCGTTCTGGCGGCCCGCGAGCAGGATCTTGCCATCCGCCTGCACGGCGAGCCCAGCGCCGAACGAGCTGGTGCCGAAGGGAACCAGGATCGTGCCGTCGCCGCTCCCGAACGTCGCATCCGGCACGCCGTTCTCGTCCAGCCGGGTGACGGCGGGCGTGTCGTTGTTCTGATTGGCCGAGATGAGGATGTTCGTGCCCGAGCCGTCGATCGCGACATCGTTGGCAGTGTCGAAGAGGGAGGCATCAAGGCGGAAGACACCGTCGCCGGGAAGAGCGCCCACCGGCCCGTCGAAGCTCGGATCGAGCGATCCATCGGTCCCGTCGAGGCGGGCGACAACCAGATCGTTGTCGGCGGTCCCGACGACCACGATTCTGCCGAGGGCGTCAATCGCGACCGCCTGAGGCGCCTCGCCGCTGCCGCTGGGATTGGAGTTGAACGCCACCCTCCCGTCCCCGCCGAAACTGGAGTCATAGCTGCCGTCCGGGTTGAAGCGAGCGACGCCGATGTTCAGGTCGGCTTTGCCGACCACCACCAGCCGTCCGCTCGAGTCGAGCGTCCCGTCTGAGGGCTCGCTGATGGTGACGCCGGAACCGAAGTCGGCGCTCAGCACGCCGTCGTCGGAGAAGCTCGTGGCGAGGTCGCCGTCGACCGCGAGGGCCAGCCCGCCTCCGAGCAGGACAAGGGCGAACACCAGACAGCTGAGCTGCAGCAGGCGCTTCCTCAAGATCCCTCTCCCTCCGGCGGGACGTCATGTCCCGTTCAGCGCTGCTTGGCCCCCCGGCCGTCGGCCGGGACTGCGTCAATCCTTGGCGGGGGCCTCCGGCGCGCCGCCATCCGTGTCGCGGTCCTCGTCGGTGTCGTCGTGCTTCTTGCCGGCGCCGACGCCGACCTTCTCGGGCTCGGCCTTCTTCGCCGGCTTCTTGCGCGGCTTGACGATCTTCAGCTTCAGCGGGTGATCCTGCTCGTCGCCCTTGGCGTCCCGCTCGACCTGGACGGTCGAACCGGGCGTCATCGAGCCGGCCTTCAGCACCTCGTCCGCGAGCGGGTCCTCGATGTAGCGCTGGATCGCCCGGCGCAGCGGGCGTGCGCCCATCGCCGGATCCCAGCCCTTGTCGACGAGCAGCTCCTTGGCGTCCTTCGAGAGGTCGAGCTGCAGCTCGTGCTCGGCCACCTGAGTCCGGACGCGCTCGACCATGAGGTCGACGATCTCCATGATCTCGTCCTTGGCCAGCTTGTGGAAGACGATCACCTCGTCGATCCGGTTCAGGAACTCCGGCCGGAAGACCTTCTTCAGGTCGCCCATGATCCGCGACTTCATGTCCTCGTAGGTGACGCCGGTCTCGTCGGAGACGGCGAAGCCGAGCGGGGTGTTGCGGGCGATGTCCTGCGCCCCGATGTTCGAGGTCATGATCACGATCGAGTTGCGGAAGTCCACCGTCCGCCCCTGGGCGTCGGTGAGCCTGCCGTCCTCGAGGATCTGCAGGAGGATGTTGAAGACGTCGGGGTGGGCCTTCTCGATCTCGTCGAGCAGCAGCACCGAGTACGGCTTGCGCCGCACGGCCTCGGTGAGCTGGCCGCCCTCGTCGTAGCCGATGTAGCCCGGGGGCGAGCCGACCAGGCGGGAGACGGCGTGCTTCTCCATGTACTCGGACATGTCGATCCGGACCATCGCCTCCTCGTCGCCGAAGAGGAACTCGGCGAGCGTGCGGGCGAGCTCGGTCTTGCCGACGCCTGAGGGCCCCAGGAAGATGAACGAACCGGCGGGACGCTTCGGGTCCTTGATGCCGGCGCGCGAGCGGCGGATTGCCTTGGAGACGGCGGTGATCGCCGGCTCCTGGCCGATGACCCGCTTGTGCAACTCGTCCTCCATGCGGACGAGCTTCTTGGTCTCGGCCTCTGTGAGCTTGAAGACGGGAATGCCGGTCCACATCGCGACGATGTCGGCGATCTCCTCCTCGCCGACCTCCGGGCGCTCCCCACCCTCACCGGAAGTCCACTCGTGCTCGAGCTCCTTCTTCTTGTTGGTGAGGCGGCGCTCCTGGTCGCGCAGGTTGGCGGCCTTCTCGAACTCCTGGGCGTCGATCGACGCCTCCTTCTCGCGCCGCGTCGTCTCTATCTCCTCCTCGAGATCGCGGTACACGGGCGGCTGCGTCATCGACTTGATGCGCATGCGGGAGGCGGCCTCGTCGACCAGGTCGATGGCCTTGTCCGGCAGGAAGCGGTCTGAGATGTAGCGGTCGGCGAGCTCCGCGGCGGCCTCGAGGGCCTCGTCGGTGATCTTCACGCGGTGGTGCTGCTCGTAGCGCTCGCGCAGGCCCTCGAGGATCTTCACGGTCTCCTCGGTGGAGGGCTGCTCGACCTTGATCTGCTGGAAGCGGCGCTCCAGCGCGGAGTCGCGCTCGAGGTACTTGCGGTACTCGTCGAGCGTGGTGGCGCCGATGGTCTGCAACTCGCCGCGGGCTAGGGCGGGCTTCAGGATGGATGCGGCGTCGATCGCTCCCTCGGCGGCGCCGGCGCCGACGAGGTTATGCAGCTCGTCGATGAAGAGGATGATGTCGCCGCGCTGGGTGATCTCCTTCATCACCTTCTTGAGGCGCTCCTCGAACTCGCCGCGGTACTTCGAGCCGGCGACCAGGGCGGCCAGGTCAAGCGTGTAGATCTGCTTGTTCTTGAGCAGCTCGGGGACCTCGCCGTTGGTGATCCGGGCCGCCAGGCCCTCCACCACGGCGGTCTTGCCGACGCCCGGCTCGCCCAGCAGCACCGGGTTGTTCTTGGTGCGGCGGGAGAGGATCTGCATGATCCGCTCGATCTCGATCTCGCGGCCGATGACCGGGTCGAGCTTGCCCTCGGCGGCGAGCTTGGTGAGGTTGCGGCCGAACTGGTCGAGCAGCTTCGAGGACTTCTTGCCCTCGCCGCCCGCGCCCGCGCCGGCACCCTGGCGGCGCCCGCCGGGGCCGGAGAGCATCCGGATGACCTCGTTGCGGATCTTCTCGGAGTCGGCGTCGAAATCGAGCAGGATGCGCGCGGCAACGCCCTCGTTCTCGCGAACCAGGCCGAGCAGGATGTGCTCCGTGCCGATGTAGTTGTGGCCCAGGCTCAGCGCCTCGCGGAGGGCGAGCTCGAGGACCTTCTTCGCGCGCGGCGTGAAGGGGATCTGACCGGCGGTGACCTCCTCACCGGAGCCGACGATCCGCACGACCTGCGAGCGGACGCGCTCGACGGTGATGTCGAGTGACTCGAGCACCCTTGCTGCGAGGCCCTCCTCCTCACGGAGCAGGCCGAGCAGGATGTGCTCGGTGCCGATGTAGTTGTGCTTGAGAGTGCGCGCCTCCTCCTGGGCGAGGACGACTACCTGGCGGGCTCTCTCTGTAAATCGCTCAAACATTCAGTCGGTCTCTCTCTGGTCTATCAATCGCTCCGGTTGTGTCTAGTTGCGGTCGTTGAGTTGACTGTCCGTTAAGTAGTACGAAGGTTCAGGGAACGCAGACTCCCCGGGGGCCTAATCCGTATCGGCTCCTGGCTGCCGATTCCTTGATCTGACCTCCGGTTCTGTCGGGGACGGCGAAGCCAAAGTATAGCCAGGGGGTGTGCCCGGCCAGGCAGTGCTCAGGCACGGGGTTGGAACTCCCTGCAAGGTGCGGGAAGGAAACCATCAGCTCTCCTCGGGCCATGGGTCCAAGCATCGGGTTTGGGCGCGTTCACGACTTCCGCCGAAGCCCGCAGACCGGCACCCTAGTGCCCCGCATTCCCGTTCCCAGCGCGCTCCGCGGCGCAATCGGGATCGGTACCTTGCCGCCCGTGGGAGCACTCGACCAGCTGCGTGCCGCGAACGGCGAGGAAGGCATCGTCGAGCGCGCGCGGTCGAATCCGCGTCTCCTGATCGCCATCGTCGCCGGCGCGATCCTGCTGCTCGCCTGGATCGGCTGGGCGGTCCACGTGACCAGTTCGCACGGCGCCACCGCCGGCCTCGGCGTGGTGCTCGCCTGGCCCGCGATGCTCGCCGCGCTGGCCCTCATCTCGCTGCCGTTCATCGGCGGGTACTTGTTGATCCGGCGGCTCTCGGACGGCGAGGGGTCGACCGCCACTGCCGAGGCGGACGCGGAGGAGGGTGAGGACGACGAAGATGACGACGACAAGAGGACTCCGAAGCTGAAGAACCGGCTGAGGAAGAGGGGGAGGGCTCGGAGGGGGACGACGAGGACGAAGAGGACGAGGACGACTCCGATGAGGACGACGAGGAGTCCGAGGACGAGGACGACTCGGAGCCGGACACCGAGGCGAAGGCGGCCAAGAGCTAGAGCCCGTCGTCACCGCCGGTTTCGTCCCGGCAACCCGCCTACTACTGCCGCATCGCCGGGAAGAGCAGGACCTCGCGCAGCGACTTCGCCCCGGTCAGGATCATCACCAGCCGGTCGATCCCGAGGCCGGCGCCGCCTGTCGGAGGCATGCCCTGCTCCAGCGACTCGACGAAGGTCTCGTCGTAGGGCTGGGTCTCCTCGTCTCCCCGAGCCGTCTCCTCGGCCTGGGCCTCGAAGCGGCGCCGCTGCTCGTCCGGGTCATTGAGCTCTGTGAAGGCGTTGGAGATCTCGATCCCGCCGACGAATGCCTCCCAGCGCTCGACCAGGCCCTCGTCGGTGCGGTGGCGCTTGGCGAACGGGGAGAGCTCGACGGGGTAGTCGACGATGAAGGTCGGCTGGATCAGCTTCGGCTCGACCTCCTTCGAGAGCAGGCCGTCGACAAGCTTGCCCCAGCCCTCTTCGGGGTCGGGCTCGCTTCCCATGGCCTTGGCGAGCTCCTCGCGGGACGGGTGCGCCATCACGTCGATCCCCGTCTCCTCCTTGATCGCCTCGCGCAGAGTGACGCGGCGCCAGGGCGGTGAGAGGTCGATCGTCTCTCCCTCCCGCTCGATCTCGGTGGTCCCGAGGACCTTCTGGGCGACGCCGGACACGAGCCCCTCGAGCTCGGTGGCGACGTCGTTGTAGTCCGCGTAGGCCTCGTACCACTCGAGCATCGTGAACTCGGGGTTGTGCTTGTGCGAGATGCCCTCGTTGCGGAAGTCCTTGCCGAGCTCGTAGACCTTCTCGATGCCCCCGACCACGAGACGCTTCAGGTAGAGCTCAGTGGCGATACGCAGGTAGAGGTCGCGATCGAGCGCGTTGTGATGGGTGGTGAAGGGGCGGGCCAGGGCGCCGCCGTAGAGCGGCTGCAGCACCGGCGTCTCGACCTCGATGAACCCGCGCTCGTCGAACCAGCGCCTCACCTCGGCGATCGTCCGCGCCCTCTTCAGAACCAGGTCGCGGGCCTCCTCGTTCGCCATCAGGTCGAGCTCCCGGCGACGGTACCGCGTCTCGACGTCCTCCAGTCCGTGGAACTTCTCCGGCGGCGGTCGCAGGCTCTTCGAAAGGAGCTCCCATGCGTCGGCTCGGATCGACAGCTCTCCCCGCTTCGAGGCGAACACCCTCCCCTCGATACCGACGATGTCGCCGATGTCGAGCGAGAGCAGGCCCTCATAGGCGTCGCTCCCGAGCTCGTCGACCCGCGCCTGGATCTGGATCTGTCCGGTCCCGTCCTTCAGGTCGAGGAAGGCCGCCTTGCCGTGCCCCCGCCGCGCGGTGAGCCTGCCCGCCACTCGATAGCGGTGGTCGGTCTCCTCGCCCGGCTCGATCGACTCATGCGACTCGCGGACCGCGGCGATCTCCGTCCGGTCGGGAAAGACGTGCGGGAACGGCTCGATGCCCTCCTGGCGGAGGCGCTCCAGCTTCGCCCGCCGGTCGGCGAGCAGCTCGGACTGCGGTCGCTCTGACTCGTTCACAACGCGGAGCCTAGTCCGCGTTACGCAGTTTCGATCTTCGTGACCTTGAGCTTCTTCTTGGGGCCGCGCGGCGTCTCCACCGTCACGACCTCGTTCTTCTTTGAGCCGACGAGCGCCTTGCCGATCGGCGACTCGTTGGAGAGCTTGTGCTCGACCGGGTTGGCCTCGGCGGAGCCGACGATCTGGAACTTCTGCGACTTGCCGGACTTCTGGTCCTTGACGTGGACAACCGCTCCGACACCGACGATCTCGGTGTCGATGTGCTTCGTGTCCAGAACCGCGGCCCGGCGGAGCCTGTCCTGGAGCGAGGCGATTCGCTGCTCGAGCATCGCCTGCTCGTTCTTGGCGTCGTCGTACTCGGAGTTCTCGGCGATGTCGCCGAACTCGCGCGCGGCCTTGATCCGGTCCGCCACCTCGCGACGCTTGTCGGTCTCCAGGTAGGTCAGCTCTTCCTTGAGCTTCTCAAGCCCTTCCGGCGTGATCAGTGTCTCTCGCGCCAACTCTCCTCGATTCTCATCTCTAGTGGGTTTACCCCGCCGCATAAACCCCTGCTATACGGCGAA
The DNA here is from genome assembly GCA_963819715.1 of uncultured Solirubrobacterales bacterium. Classification (GTDB taxonomy): domain Bacteria; phylum Actinomycetota; class Thermoleophilia; order Solirubrobacterales; family 70-9; genus DASUPK01. The sequence goes on along the minus strand of CAWFXE010000006.1, from coordinate 440,794 downwards.
AAATGAGCCCGCACCGACGTGATGGGAATCACGAAGGTCCGGGCGAAGCGCGAAAGTATAGCGCCGGTGTTTCGGGTGGTCGAGGGGCTCGCTCAGGCGTCCAACGCCGCCTGCAGAGCGCCCGCAACGCGCCCCGGGTCCTCGATCTGCGGGTAATGGCCGAGGTCCCCGAAGCGGTTGACGGGAGCGGCGGGCCGAAACGCGATCACAGCGTCCAGGACCTGCTCGGTCGCAACCGGATCGAGCATTCCCCAGGCGATGGACAGCGGCTTCTGCCAGTCGCGAATCGCCCCGTGCCAGCGATCGGCGTGTTTGAAGCGCTCGTCCATGTAGGCGATCGTCTTGTGGTTGATGGTCCGACCGCCCCCGGCGCAGATCAGCTCCCACTGGTCCTCGGCCTCCTCATCAGTGAGCGGGTGATTGGGCGAGAAGATCGATCCGAACTGCTGCCGGAAGAAACGCTCGCTCGAGAGCCGAGAAAAGAGACCTCCGACGGCGCTGCGGAGGATGCGCTGGCCCAGCGTCGGGCTCGCCGCGTCCTGCACCATCGAGCCGTTGAGGAGCAGGCCGCCGGTCAGCTCCATTTCCAGAGCTCCCCCGATATCCCGGGCCATCAGCTCGTTCGCCACGGAGGTGCCCATGTCGTGGGCGCAGAAGAACACCGGCCCCGTGTGATCGCTCCTCCGAACCAGCTCCTCAACCATGTCGGCCTGCCAGTGCAGGTCGTAGTGATGGTCGCGCGGCTTCTCCGAGAGCCCGAAGCCGAGGAAGTCCGGGGCGAGCACCGCGTGGTTCGTCTCGCTGTCGAGCAGCGGCCGCCAGTCATAGGAGCTCGAGGGAAACCCGTGGAGCAGGAGCAGCAGCGGCCCGCCACCACCCCGCTCGAAGAGGTGAATGCGGCGGCCACGGAACTCCTCGTCCCTGCCGCTGTCGCTCCAGGCGCTGACGCGGGAGTTCACCGGCGGCTCAGGCGGCCGCCGCAGCGGGCATCGAGAGTTCCTCGACCAGCGAGCGGGCCTCGTCGAGTTCGGAGCTTGCCTGGAAGGAGGCCGTCGTCTCCCTGTCGGCGTCCAGCCGCTCCAAATACCACGGATAGAACTTGCGCAGGTAGCGCGCCGCGCGATCGGGGCCAAGGTGCTCCTCGGCGCGGTCCATCACCCAGAGCAGCTCGGCGACGATCTCTCCGCGCTCCGGCGCCCCCGCGCGCTGCCCTGTGAGCTCCTCGAAGATCCACGGGTTGCCCAGCGAACCTCGGGCGATCATCACCGCGTCCGCGTTGGACTCCGCATACGCCTCGCGTGCAGCCTCGGCGCTGTCGAGGCCGCCCGAGATGATCACCGGCACGTCGATGCGGTCGACGAGCTCACGCGCCAGCGCGTAGTCGGGCTGGCCCTTGTGCTGGGTTGTCGCCGCGCGTGGGTGGAAGCCGATCGCGGCGACGCCGGCGTCCTCGGCGAGGCGAACTGCGAGCTCGAATCCCTCGCGCCCGCCGCGGGCCAGCCCCGAACGGACCTTGACGGTCACGGGAATCCCACCGCCCTCGCGCGCGGCGGTGGCGATGGAAACGGCGAGTTCGGGGTCGCCCAGCAGTGCCGCTCCCGCCCCGGTCTTGCAGACCTTCTTCACCGGACAGCCCATGTTGATGTCGATCAGATCCGCACCCGCCTCGGCCACGATCGCCGCCGCGGAGCGCATCACGTCTGGGTCTTGGCCGAAGAGCTGCACGGAGACCGGGTGCTCCTCCGGGTGCAGGCGCAGCAGCTCAGTCAGCGTGCGCTCGTTGCGGTAGTGCAGGCCGAAGCTCGAGACCATCTCCGAGACCGCGAGGCCTGCGCCGTGGCGGCGGGCCTGGAGGCGGACGAACCAGTTGCCGATCCCGGCCAGCGGTGCGAGCAGGACGCGGTTGGCGATCTCGACGTCGCCGATTCGAAACGGGGTGGTCAGCGGTGGCTGCACGTGATCAAGAGGTTAGGAGGGGTTGCGCTCGTAGATCAATCTCAGACCGGTGAGGGTCAGGAGCGGGTCCACCTCGTCGATCGTCTCGCAGTGCGGGGCGATCGTCGGCGCCAGGCCGCCCGTGGCGATGAACGTCGCCTCCTCGCCCAGGGCTTCCGCCAACCGCCTGTCGATGCCGTCGACCAGCCCGGCGAAGCCGTAAGCGAAACCCGCCTGGATGGCCGCCGTCGTGTGCTTGCCGATCGCCCCCTCCGGGGTCGAGAGATCGATCCGCGGCAGCTTCGCCGTGCGGGAGGTGAGCGCCTCCATCGAGATCTCGACGCCCGGGCCGATCACGCCGCCGAGATACTCGCCCGCTCCGGAGACGACGTCGAAGTTGGTCGAGGTCCCGAAGTCGACCGCGACGCAGGCGCCGCCGACCTTGGCGTGGGCGGCAACGGCGTTGACGAGACGGTCGGCGCCGAGCTCGTGCGGATTGTCCACCAGGATGGGCATGCCGGTTTTCAGGCTGGGCCCCACGAGCAGGCACGCCTTCCCCATGTGGCGTTCGGTCAGGGCCTCGTACTCTGGCCCGAGCTGAGGCACGACGGTGGAGACGATCGCCCCGTCGAGCGAGCCGAAGCCGAGCTCGTCGAGCGCGAGCAGGTGCGAAATCGTCGCGGCCAGTTCGTCGGCCGTCGCGCTGGGGACGGTGCCAAGGCGCCAGTCCCGCCGCAGGTCCTCGCCATCGAAGGCGCCGATGTGGGTCTGCGTATTGCCGACGTCCACCGCGAGCAGCATGCGCGGGATTATCACGACCGCGTAAGGTTCCGCCGCAATGGGGGAGGCAAAGCTCTACGTGATTCCCGGCTCGCATCCGTCGCGAAGCGCGATGCTGATGCTCGAGCGGAAGGGAATCCCCTACAAGCGCGTCGACCTGATGCCCGTGATCTCGAAGGGCGCCCTGCGCGCGATGCGGTTCCCCGGGAACACGGTTCCGGCGCTGAAGCTCGACGGCACGCGGGTCCAGGGATCGCAGGAGATCGCGCGAGAGCTCGACCGGATCCAGCCCGATCCCCCGCTTCTCCCCTCGGACCCCGATCAGCGGGCCAAGGTGGAGGAGGCCGAGGCCTGGGGCGACACCTTCCAGCACAACCCGCGCCAGCTCAGCTGGTGGGCCTTCAAGCACAACCGCGCGCCGCTTCGGAGCTACTCCGAGGGCGCCCGGCTCGGCATCCCGGTCGGCCTGGCCGTGAAGACGGCCGCACCGATCGTCGCGGCGGCGGCGCGCCTCAACGAGGCGAGCGACGAGAACGTCAAGGCCGACCTCGCCGCGCTGCCGGGGCACCTCGATCGGATCGACGGCTGGATCAAGGACGGCGTCATGGGTGGCGACGAGCCGAACGCCGCCGATTTCCAGATCGCCCCCACCCTCCGGCTGGCGATGACCTTCGACGATCTGCGGCCGGCGATCGAGAAACGCCCGGCCGGCGAGCTGGCGATGCGCGTCGTCCCGGACTTCGCGGGGCAATTCCCGCCGGTCTTCCCGCCGGGGTGGCTCGAGCCTCTCAGGGCTTGAATCGGTTGACCCGCTGACCGGGGCCGAGGTTCTCGAGCGCCCCGCGTAGGTCGGTGCCATCCGGCAGGCGCAATTCCGGGTCGAGCTCCAGGAGCGGCTCGAGCACGAAGCGGCGAGAGGTGACCTCACGATGCGGCAATGTGAGCCGCTCGGTGGCGAGCTCGACACCGCCGAGGAGGAGCAGATCCACGTCGATCGGCCGCGGCGCATGGCGGGGACCATCGAAATCCCTGCCGGCCCCTGCCTCGATCTCCTTGCAGAGATCAAGGAGCGCCTCCGGCTCCAGGGCGGTTCGGATGCGCACCACCCCGTTCAGGAAGTCGGGTTGCTCTGTGATCTCGCCCACCGGCTCGGTCTCGTAGAGGGACGAGATGGCCTCCACATCGACACCGCGGGCCCGAAGCGCATCGATGGCGCCGCGGATCTGGGCCTCGCGGTCGCCGACGTTCGAGCCGAGACCGAGATACCCGGTCCTCAGACGCCCTCCTCGTCCTCGGGCTCGCGGTCGAGCGACTTCTCCAGCGTCACCTCGACACCGGCCTCCTGAACGACATAGGGCAGCGGCGGCTCCGGCTTCGCCGCCCGAACGCGAACGGACTCGCAGTCGAAGCGCTCCATCAGCCGCCCTGCCACCACCTGGCCGAGGCGCTCGAGCGTCCGGTAGCTCTTCTCCGTCGCTGCCAGGGCGACGATGTCGCAGACCTCCGAGTAGTCGACGGTGTCCTCGACGCGGTCGGTGAGCACGGCGTCGCAATCCGGCACGTCGAAGGTGAGGTCGAACTCGAGCCGCTGGCCGACCTCCTGCTCAGCGTCGGTGACGCCATGGTGCGTGTATATGGAGAGGCCGCGAATCTCGACCTCGACGGAGGGGTGTGCCGCGTCCTCGTGCTCGTCCACGCTCGCCAAAGTAGACGATCGATTCCTGATCCGCGTGCGACCGGGGACGCGACTGGCCGAGCAGATCAAGGACGCAGGGCGAAGCCTTTGGTGGTGCCAAAGGCGAGCCCGAGGACGCAGAGCGGCGAAGTGCCAGGCGCGTCATCCGTGCGTGCGGGGATTGGGAATCGGTCGTCTCAACGATCGTGAAAGGCTGTCGCAGTGATCGCCTCAGGCGAGCTCCAGCACCACTACGCGGATCTGGCCGAATGCCGCATGCACTACGTCTCCAGCGGCGAGGGTAAGCCGATCCTCTTCCTGCACGGCTTCCCGCAGTTCTGGTTTCTCTGGCGCCGCCAACTCGATGACCTCGGAGCGGATCACGCCGTCTACGCGCCGGACATGCGTGGCTACAACCTCTCCTGCCGGCCGGAGGAGGTCGAGGCCTACCGGATGCGCCACCTGCTGGCCGACATCCGCGAGCTGGTGGAGCAGCTCGGGGTTGCCCCGCTGACCCTCGTCGGGCACGACTGGGGCGGAATTGTGTCCTGGGCCGTCGCCCTCAAGTACCCGGAGATGCTGGAGCGCCTGGTGGTCATCGACAGCCCGCCGCCCTTCACCTGGAACCGCGACCTCCGGGAAAGCCCCAAGCAGCGTCAGGCCGTCAACTACATGCTGGAGTTCTCGAAGCCCTCGCCGGGCCCCGAGGAGATGCTGTCGGCCAACGACTTCTCCCTGATGGACGACCTGCTCCATCGCATCGGGGGCCGCGGCGCGCAGCTATCGGACGAGGACCGGGCCGCCTACCACGAGGCGTGGTCCCAGCCGGGTGCGCTTCGCGGCGGACTCAACTACTACCGCGCCGCGCGCATGGGCGAGCAGGTCGCCGCGGGCGGGGTGCCCGAGGAGTACGCGAGCAGGATCACCTCGCAGACCGTGGACGTGCCGACACTTGTGATCTGGGGCGAGAACGACGCAGCCCTGCTGCCCTCACTGACGCGGGGCCTGAGCGAGTGGGTACCGGACCTGCGGGTGGAGATCGTCCCCGGGGCCGGACATTGGGTGCCCTACGAGCGCCCGGACGAGGTCAACTCGCTGATCCGGGAATTCGTCGAGTGATCGCGTCCGCGACCGTGAGGGCCTGCCGGATCGGGCCCACATCGTGGACTCGCAGCATTCGTGCGCCGTTGACGTAGGCGATCACGTTCGATGCGATCGTCCCGCCGAGACGCCGATCGACGTCGGCGCCGGTGAGCTTGCCGATGAAGGTCTTGCGCGAGGAGCCGAAGGAGATCGGGCGCCCCAGCTCCGCCAGCTCGCCGAGCCGCCTGTGCAGCTCTAGGTTGTGCTCGACCGTCTTCCCGAAGCCGATCCCGGGATCGATCCAGATCCGTTCCTCCTCGATCCCCTGAGAGACTGCGAACTCGATCCGGCCGGCGAGGAAGGACTTGACGTCGTCGACGACGTCGTCGTAGGTGGGGTTCTCCTGCATCGTCCGGGGATCCCCCAGCATGTGCATGAGCACGACCTCGCAGCCCCTCGCGGCGCAGACCGCCGCCAGCTCAGGATCCGCGCGGAGCGCCGTCACGTCGTTGACCGTCGTCGCGCCCGCATCCAGGGCCGCCTCTGCGACGACCGGCTTGGAGGTGTCGATAGAGATCGGGGTGCCCCCCGACGCCAGGCCCTCGATGACTGGCCGTACGCGCAGTAGCTCTTCGCCGGCGTCGACGGCCCGTGCTCCGGGTCGCGTCGACTCCCCGCCCACGTCGAGAATGTCCGCGCCTTCCCCCGCGAGCTCCCGGCCATGCGCGATCGCCTGTTCGGGATCCAGGAACTCCCCGCCGTCCGAAAACGAGTCGGGGGTGACGTTGACGATCCCCATGATCCTCGCCGGCTCCACGCAGTCCCCCTACTGAGCCCGGATCAACTGGCCGCCGGGCGTCAGCTCGACGAAGTGATGGGTCTTCCCGTCGCGATAGCTCTGGCACTGGTTGGCCGGCTGATCGTCAACGGCCAGCCGCGGATCGTGGGCGACGTCGACGACCCAGTCGGACAATCCGGGGATCCCCTCGGAGAGGCACGGCCCGGCGCTCAGGTCCTCATGCGCTTTGCCGGCATAGATGAACTTGGCGGCAGCAACAGCCTTGTCCCTGTCCTCCTGGCCGGCACCGCCTCCACCACCGCATCCGACGAGAAGAACCCCGGCAATGAGAGCAGTCAGGACAACGGCTGTCGCGAGGCGAGGCATGCTCCGGGAAGTATCGCCACCGCTGCTCGCGCCGGTGGCGGCGCGAGGAATCCACGTCCGAGGACACGCCCGTACCACAGGACGTGGATTCCTCGTGGCGACAGGACCCGCGCGCCGAAGCGTTGGTGAAACCCGGATCTAGCTGTCGTTGGCGCGCATCTCTGCGCCGCCACCAGCAAGACCGGGACGCGGCCTCGGACGCGGCTTGGGACCTTCTCGAGCGGTCCCCTTCTCCTCGACGGCCGGAGCCTCGGGCGGCTTGGCCTCCTCCTCGTCCTTGGCGAACACCTCGTCCTCGGGCTTGCCCTCGAGCAGGGCGATGAACTCGTCGGCCTCGATCGTCTCGCGGTCGAGCAGGATCCGCGAGATCGTGTCGAGCTCCTCGCGGTGCTCGGAGAGGATGTCCTTCGAAGTCTGGTGCGCGTCCTCGACCATCCGGCGGACCTCGTCGTCGATCTCGCGGGCAACCTCGTCGGAGTAGTCGGGCTCCGCGGAGAACTCGCGGCCCAGGAACGGCTGCGAGCGGTCGTGGCCGAAGACGCGCGGGCCAAGTCGCTCGGACATGCCGAAGCGCATCACCATCTGCTTGGCGGTCTCGGTCACCTTCTCGAGGTCGTTGGAGGCTCCGGTGGTGATCTCGCCGAAGACGATCTCCTCGGCGGCGCGGCCGCCCAGGGTCATCGCCATGGTGTCGTTCAGCTCGGCGCGCGTCGTCAGGAACTTGTCCTCGGTCGGCAGCGAGATCGTGTAGCCGAGCGCCTGCCCGCGGCTGATGATCGAGACCTTGTGGACCGGGTCCGAGTTGGGCAGGAGGTGCCCGACGATCGCGTGCCCGAGCTCGTGGTACGCCGTGACGAGGCGCTCCTTCTCGGACATCACCCGGCTCTTCTTCTCGGGGCCGGCGATCACTCGCATGATCCCCTCCTCGAGCTCGAGCATGGTGATCTCGCGCTTGTTGGAGCGCGCGGTGAGCAGAGCAGCCTCGTTGATCAGGTTGGCGAGGTCCGCTCCGGTGAACCCCGGCGTCTGCCCGGCGAGCGTGTCGAGGTCGATGTTCTGGGCGAGCGGCTTGCCGCGCGTGTGGACCTCGAGGATGTGTTTGCGGCCCTTGCGGTCGGGACGATCGACGACCACCTGGCGGTCGAAGCGACCAGGCCGCAGCAGCGCGGGATCGAGGATGTCCGGGCGGTTGGTGGCGGCGATCAGGATGATGTTGTCCTTCATCTCGAAGCCGTCCATCTCGACGAGCAGCTGGTTCAGCGTCTGCTCGCGTTCGTCGTGACCGCCGCCCATTCCGGCGCCGCGGTGGCGGCCGACGGCGTCGATCTCGTCCATGAAGATGATGCAGGGGGAGTTCTGCTTGGCCTGCTCGAAGAGGTCGCGGACGCGGGAGGCGCCGACGCCGACGAACATCTCCACGAAGTCCGAACCGGAGATGGAGAAGAAGGGAACGCCGGCCTCACCCGCGACGGCGCGGGCGAGCAGCGTCTTGCCGGTGCCCGGGGGTCCGTAGAGCAGCACGCCCTTGGGAATGCGAGCGCCGAGCGACTGGAACTTCTTCGGGTTCTCGAGGAACTCCTTGATCTCGTGGAGCTCCTGGACGGCCTCGTCCGCACCGGCAACGTCCCGGAAGGTTATCTTGGGCGCGTCCACCGACATCCGCTTCGCTCGCGACTTGCCGAAGCTCATGACACGCGAGCCGCCGCCCTGCATCTGGTTCATGAGGAAGATCCAGAAGGCGAAGAAGAGCAGGAACGGCAGGATGTAGGTGAGCAGCGAGAGCAGGCTCGAGCCGCCCTTGCCCTTGATCTCCGTCTTGACGTCGTTCTGCTGGAGGGTGTTCAGCAGCTGCGCCTGGGAGGCGTCGGAGTCGGGATAGGCCTCGTCGTAGGTCTCCCCGTTGATCTGCTTGACGTTGAGCGTGTTGTCCTTGGTGTTCCAAGTGACCGACTCAACCTGCTTGCTCTCCACCCGCGACACGAACTCGTTGTAGTCGGGCGTCTCGTGACCCGAGCCCGGACTGATCAGGCGCTGAGCGAAAAACGCCAGCACGACGACGATCAGAATCGGAAAGGCAGCGCTGCGGAAAAAACGTCTCAAGTTGGTAGTCCCTCTGCCCGGGATTTACGCCCAATATGGGAACCCGGATCTATCGCGAGGGTACCAGCGTAGCTTCAGCTGTCTTGAGGGTTTTCCCGCAGTGCCGCCACGTAGGAGAGGTTCCGGTAGCGCTCGCCGTGGTCGAGCCCGTAGCCGATCGCGAACTGGTTCGGGATCTCGAAGCCGACGTAGCGGACGGGCAGATCGACCCGGCGTCGCTCCGGCTTCGTGAGCAGGGCGCAGACCTCGATCGACTTGGGCCCTCGCGCCTGCAGGTTGCGCAAGAGGTAATGGAGAGTCAGGCCGGAGTCGATGATGTCCTCCACGATCAGGACGTCGCGGTCCGCGATCGGGGCATCGAGGTCCTTGAGGATCCGGACCACGCCGGATGAGTCGGTGGAGGAGCCGTAGCTGGACACAGCCATGAAGTCGAGCTCGCACTCGACGGTCAGGTGCCGCATCAGATCCGCAAGGAACGGGACCGCGCCCTTGAGGATGGCCACCAGCAGAGGAGAGCGCCCCTCATAGTCGCGGCTCACCTCGGCGCCGAGCTCGGCGACCCGTCGCTGCAGATCCTCCTCGGAGACGAGGACCTCCCCGATCGCATCGTCGCTTCCCACAGATCGGAGTCTATGTTCCGGTCTGGGATGCCCTGAGAACCGCCGACTCCGAAGCCCCGGGCTTTGCGGCGAACTCTTCCGAGACCGCCACCCCGGCGATCCAGGCGATCCGGTCGCCGGAGGCGACGACGGGCAGCACCCGCCGCAGTGACCTCGGCACCTTGCGGTCCGTGAACAGGTCCTGCAGAGACTTGGTGCCGCCCATTCCCAGGGGCCGCATCCGGTCGCCTTCGCGCCAGGCCCTGACGGTGACCGACGACCCGAGCGCCCCGGGGTCGAGAACCGCGAGGTCCGGGCCCTCCGCCGGAGGAACCCCGGTCTCGAGCTCCGCCCGCACCTCCCAGTCGCCGAAGTGGCAGATACCGGGCACGTTCAGGATCCCCTCCGCGGGCTTCGACCGCGGCCCGGCGGTGAACCGGACGTGGCCGTGCTCGGCGTGGGCCTCGACCCCACCGCCCAGCTCGATCACACCCCCCTCCGGCTCGTTGACCAGCCTCCAGATCTCGGCGGCCCGGGACCGCCCGAGCGGCACCGGCCCTCCCGAGACGCGCTCGGCCAGCCGCCGGAGAGCCAGGCGGCGAATCGCAGGATCCATCTCAGCCAGGGACTCCCGGGTGATCGCACCTGCCGCGTCGGCGCCGGCGGCCGCGAGGGCCTCGCCCGCCAGCTGGTCCAGCGCCTCGCTCTCCTCCACGAGCTCTGCGTGGGTCTCGGCGATTGTCGCCTCGGCCCCGGGGCCGATCTCTCGAAGCACCGGGAGGACTTCGTTGCGGATCCGGTTACGGGCGAAGACGGGCTCCGCATTCGTGGGATCGTCGGAGAAGGGGAGCTCCGCCTCCGCAACGAGCCGCCGCGCCTCTGCCCGGTCGATCGAGAGAATCGGGCGGACGATGTCCCCGCGGCGCCCGCGAAGTCCCAGCAGGGCGCGGCGCCCCGGCGAAGTGGCCAGCCGGTAGAGCACCGTCTCGGCGAGGTCGGTCCTGGTGTGACCGGTGGCGATCCAGTCAAGCCCACGGCCGAGTCGCAGGCGCTCCGCGGCGGCGTAACGAGCTTCCCGGGTCTCGGCCTGAACGTTGCCGCCCCCGAGCTCCGGGTGCTCCACCTCCAGCTCGATTCCGAGCCGGCGGCAGAGCTCCTCGCAGGTCCGCTGATCACCGTCCGAGCCCTCTCGCAACCCATAGTTGAGGTGAAGGCCGACGACCTGACCTGGGCCGACGGCTCCGACGAGGCCGGCCGCCGTCGCGGCGGAGTCGGCGCCCCCGGAGACGAGCACAAGGCCTCGCGAACCGTCGGCGATCAGGCCGCTCTCCCGAACGACGCGGGCAAGGACCGTGAGCGCCGTCGCGTCCGCCATGCCCTCGATTCTAGGAACCGCTATACAGCCGCCCCATGCTGAGGAAGGCACTTTTCATCTCGTTCGTCCTGTCGGCACTCGCCGCGATCGGGCCGATCGCGGCGGCGAGTGCCTGCGCCGGCGACGCGAAGTCCCCGTCGAAGCTGAGCGAGCAGGTTGCGAGACATGCGGTCCTCTGCCTGGTCAACCAGCGGAGGGCCCACGCCGGCCTCGGTGCGCTGACGGAGAACCCGATGCTCGACTCGTCCGCCCAGGGTCATGCCGTCGCGATGGCGAAGCGCAACCACTATGTCCACGGCAACGCCGCCAAGCGGATCCGCGCGACCGGATATCTCGCCGGCGCAACCGTCTGGTCGATCGGCGAGAACCTCGCCTGGGGCCCCGGCAGGCACGGCAGCCCGAAGCGCACCGTGGCCTCCTGGATGAAGAGCCCCGAGCACCGCAGAGCGCTGCTCGCGGGCTTCCGGGACATCGGAATCGGCATGACAAAGGGCGCCCCGTTCCCGCGCTTCGGGCACAACACGGCCACCTACACGGTCGACCTCGGAGCCCGCAACTGACGCCTACGTAGTTTTCCCTGGATTTCTGTGGACTTTTCCCAACGGTGAAAGGTCCAGGCCTGATGCAGCCCCGCTAAAGGACGTGCGGCCGATTTTCGCCACTCCGCGTCCAGACACCCGCTGAGCACACGATGCAGAACATGTGTCGAGAGCAAGAAACATCCTCAGCGCCGTCGCCCTGGTGGCGATCTGGACGCTCGTCGCAGGCTCACCGGCCTCGGCGGCCGACTGCGGCCCGGTCAACTCCGAGGTCAACAGCCTCAGCCAGGCCCAGATGGAGAGCTCGATCACCTGCCTGATCAACGATGAGCGCACCTCGTACGGCCTTCAGCCCGTGACGCCCAACATCGACCTCCGGCAGGCGGCGCTTAGCCACTCCAACGAGATGATCAACCAGAGCTACTTCGAGCACACCTCTCCCTCCGGCCTCAACTTCATGGACCGGATCGAGCGGTACGGCTATATGGACGGGGCCCGAACCTGGACCGTCGGCGAGAACCTCGTCTGGGGTACGGGTCCGCTCAGCACGCCGCAGTCCCTGGTGACTGCGTGGATGAACAGTCCGCCGCATCGCGAGAACCTGCTCCGCCCGACCTTCAGAGACATCGGCGTCGCGGCCGTTGCCGGCACGCCGGTGAGCCGCAGCGATCTGACCGGCGTGACCGTCTCGAGCGAGTACGGCTACAAGACCTTCGCCGGTAGTAAGAAGAAGAAGGGCAAGGGCAAGGCCCGAAAGGCCCGAAAGGCCCGACAGGCCCGACAGGCCCGAAAGGCCCGAAAGGCCCACAAGGCCCACAAGGCCCATAAGGCCCATAAGGCCCGTCGCTAGTCCTCCATCGCCGGGCGGGCTATATAGAGAGAGATCGCCTCGGGGAACCCTTTGAGGACCACCTCGCCGATCGGGTCGAAGCTGAGGAAGTCTGACTTGCTGATCGCCTCGACCAGCGCCTGAGTCACCAGCACCTCGCCGCCCAGCGCTCTCGTCACCACCCGGTGCGCCAGGTTGACGTCGCCGCCGAAGTAGTCCCCGTCCCTGAACACGGCCGCGCCGTAGTGGATTCCGACGCGGGGCTGTGGCCGCTCCTGGAACAGCGCGAGGAATCCGACTGCCCACTCGGTCAGCGTCGAGGGCTCCGGTGACACCACCATCACCTCGTCCCCAATGGTCTTGACGATGGTCGCCTCGTTCGGCAGCGTCGCCTCGACCGTGTCGACGAACCGCTCGATCATGTCGAGAGCCTCCTCATCCCCCTCCTCCTCCGTGTAGCGGGTGAAGCCAGTGAGGTCGACGAAGCAGAAGGTCATCGAGACCCGGGCGAGCCCCCGGCCGGCGCCACCGATGTCCGCCTCCATGTGCCCCACCACGTCCTGCTCGATGTAGAAGCGCAGGTAGCGGTTGTGCATGTACTCCATCAGCGGCCCGGTCACCGGAATCAGATCGGCCGCGAGCTCTCCCATCTCCTCGGCGATCTGGAGAGGCGGGACCTCCTCCTGCATCAGGGGCTCGTGAATGTAGATGTGAAAGAGCCGCACCTCCGCGTCGGCAACCCGGCGAATGGACTGGGCGTACACCCGGACGAGCTGCAGGAACGCCACGAGCGGGAAGCCTGATGCGAGGACGTCGGCGCAGTGGCGCATCGCCCCCAGGTCCTGTTCGTTGAGCCTTCCCTCGGCCCCCATCGGGGTCCCGAGCAGGGTCATCAACCGGTCGATCAGCTCCGGCTCGAGGCCGGTCAGCTCGGCGGCCTGCTCCCTGGTGTAGTGGCCCTCCGGCACCTGGAAGATGTCCTCGGCGTAGCCGAAGGCGAGCCGGCCCCCGCTGGCGGCCTCGCGGATCGCGTCGACCGAATAACCCCGCTCCCGCATCCGGGCGATCACCCGGGCCTGCGCGGCCGAGGCGGGCGTCCAGCCGTCCTGGATCGGCACGAGGCCCTCATCGGCCCAGCGCTTCAGGGTCGAGGCCGAGACGCCCGCAATCCGGCTCGCCTCCGCGAGCGAGATCGCCTTGGTCCGATCGCTTTCGTCGGCGGGATTCACCCGGCTATCTCCAGAAGCAGCGACGGGGCCCCAGGACCCCGTCGCCTGCGGGCTTTGGGCCCGCTTCGTCGGCCAGCGGCGCCTATCCGCCTCGCTGGGTCCTGCCGCCGATCCCAGTCGCCGGGGGATCTGCGGACCGAGGACCCGCTTCCGGCCCGAGATATTTCAATCGAGTCGAGCCTACGCTCCTGCCGAGCCAAGTCAAGGGGACTGGACGGGGGCACTAGATGCAGGATCCGCCTAGTCAACGGTGAGGTGTGGGTACTTCTCCGAGACGAGCTGCCGATAGCGGGAGAAGAGCGGTTTCGCCGCCGGGAAGAAGCGCAGCGCGGCGCCGGCGTCCTCGATGTTGGTCCGCAGCCGGCCTCTGGCGATCGCGATCGCCGGGTTCTCCCGGCCTTGGAACACCCGGTTGGCGACCGCCGACTCCATGCTCAGGCGGAGCTTCGGATGGACACGGGCGCGCTGCGCGAAGTTCCAGCTCAGGCAATGCCGGCCGCCCTCATCACGAGAGACGTTGACGACCAGCTTCAGGTCCGGGAACTCAATACGCAGGGGCGCCGCCGCGGCCCGCAGGCGAGGCCCGTCGTCCGGGTCGGTGTCGATCTCGCTCAGCACCGTGTTGAGGATGTCCTTCAGTTCCTTCTTGGTGAGAGCGTCGGCAGCCATCTAACCCTCAACCTGAGGTCAACTCTCTCTCTCGACCCGCAGCCGCTTGGCGACCTCATCGAGGACCTTCACCGCTCGATCGCGCGTTCCGACCGCCGGGCGCGCCGTCGCCTCGAAGGTGCGCTCGATCGCGGAGCGCAGCGCCTCGGAGGGCTTCTTCGGCACGGGAAGCTTGACCATCGGCCCAGCCTACCCCCGTAGAGCGGCCATATGCTCGCGCCGTGCCACACCACCTCAGGCCGAGCGCGCCGTACGCACCGGATGCCCTGCTTCCGGGCGACCCGGGTCGCGCCCTTGCGCTCGCCCAGCAGCTGCTCACCGAGCCGAAGATGAGCAACCACGCCCGCGGGCTCTGGGGATACACGGGAGAGACACCAGAAGGGCGCCCACTCAGCATCCAGTCCACGGGTATGGGCGGCCCGAGCGCCGCGATCGTCCTCCAGGAGCTGGCCGAGCTCGGGGTCCATCACGCCATCCGCGTCGGGACCTGCGGCGCGATCGACCCGGCACTGGAGCACGGGCAGCTGGTGGTTGCGAAGGAGGCGCTCGCCGAAGACGGTGCCAGCCGTGCGCTCGGAGCCGGCGAGACGACAACACCCGATTGGGAGCTCACCGCGAGACTGGCGGCCGGACTACCCGACGGAGTCGCCCCGTCGCCCATCGTGACGACGGACCTCTTCTACGACGGCGATCCGGATCACGGGGCGCCGTCGCTGGCCCGCACCGAGGCATGGCTCAGGCGCGGGGCGGTCGCCGTCGAGATGGAGGCCGCGACGCTGTTCGCGCTGGGCGTCCGGCTCGGGGTGGCCACCGCGTGCGTCCTGGCGGTAACGGACACCTTCGAGGACGGCGTCAGGCAACGGATCGGCGACGACGAGCTGGCGGAGGCGGCCGAGCGCATGGGCGCTCTCGCCGCGGCTGCCCTCAACCCCGGCTAGAGGGTCCGGGTTTCGAGGCGGCGCGCTCCCGGCGGAGCTCGGCGACCTCTCGGGTGAGCCGGTCGAGCGTGTCCTCGACGGTCTCGAGGCGCTCGGACACCGCGCGCAGGCGCCTGGCCAGGCGGTCGACGTCGTTTCCCGTCGGCAGGTTCAGATTCCGGATTGCGCTCGCCCCCGCCTGGGAGGCTCGCTCACGGGCGCCGAAGGCGACCTGGAGGGCCTGGTTCATCCAGGGGTTGTCGACCAGCAGCTGGGCGAGGTCGCCCAGCGCGCCCTCGCCTCGCGAGGAAATTCGATCCCAACCCGAAGCGCCGGCTGCTCCGCTTCGCGTCCGCTCCTGTGGGCCTTCGCCGCCGCTCTCGTCCATATCGTTCAGGCACGGTACCGCGACGGATCAGCCGCAGCAGGGTTGTTTGGTCACGCATGGAATGCCCACAATTGTTTACCGGTTCGGTCAAGTACGTTTCCGACCATGTTTTTGGCATTAGGGACGACGGTTCCCCGTTGCAAACAAATGATCGAGTCAGTAGCGTCCGCCGTGCCTGCGGGTGCGGGGAGGTCGCGACCGGCAGCCCAGCGCATCGCGGGCACGATCGGCTAGCCAAATGACCAGAAAGCTTCTCCTAATCATCGCCCTTGGCGCGACCCTGGCGGTAGTCGCTGCCGGAACGGCGATCTCGGGCACGGTCAACGTCGGGAACATCACGGTCACCGTCCCCAACACCGGAGTCCTCCCGCAGTGCGCGAACCTCACCGACGACGACGGCGACGGCCTCACGGACCTCGCTGATCCGGGCTGCAGCGGCCCGCTCGACAACTCCGAGTACAACGCCCAGACGACGACCACCACCCCAACCGACGGCAGCGGCGGCTCGGATGGCTCCGGGTCCACCACCACGACCCCCGGTGGAGGCAGCACGACGACCACCGGCAGCGGCAAGCCGGGTGGCGGCAAGGCCGGGAGCAAGATCACCGGCGGCAAGACCCCCGGCCTCTTCGGCAAGCAGGCCAAGAAGGGTCAGGGCGCCAAGGATCTGCACAAGAGCGAGAAGGGGAAGATCGAGCAGCCCACCCTCCGCAATCCGGACGGCTCCCCCGCCAGCACCAACCCCGGCCTCACCGTCGCGCAGTTCGGTCCCGCACCGATCGGCGTCCCCAACTTCGTCATCGACTCCTTCGAGATCCCGCCCTTCCTCCTGCCCATCTACCAGTCCTGCGGGACCGAGTACGGGATCCCCTGGCAGGTGCTCGCCTCGATCAACAAGATCGAAACGGCCTTCGGAACCAACCTGAACGTCTCCTCCGCCGGGGCTCAGGGCTGGATGCAGTTCATCCCCTCGACCTGGGCCGCCTACGGAGTCGACGCGAACGGCGACGGCAAGAAGGATCCGTACAACCCCGTCGATGCGATCTGCGCCGCGGCCAGGTACCTGCGAGCGGCGGGTGGCGACAAGGACATCCGCCAGGCGATCTTCGCCTACAACCATGCCGACTGGTACGTCGACGAGGTGCTGCTCGGCGCCAACCAGTACGGCAAGCTCCCCGACGCGCTGGTCGGCTCGCTCACCGGCCTCACCGAGGGCGCCCACTTCCCCGTCGCAGCCGACGCCCGCTACGCGGACGACATCAACGACGCGGCGGCGCTTCATGACGCCACCACCCAGCGAAAGACCGCCGGCAACGCCGCCAACGTGATCAGCTCCGACGCCAGCCGCCGAAGCATCAACATCTACTCGAGCCTTAACGCTCCGGTCGTCGCGGTCAACGACGGCGTCATCAAGAAGATGGGCGACAGCCCGAAGCTCGGCAAGTACCTGGTCCTCCAGGACGCGTACGGCAACCGGTACACCTACGCGCATCTCGGCTCGGTCGCGAAGACGCACCCGGTGCCCCGCCAGCAGAGCCTCTCCTCCAAGGACTTCAAGCTGGAGACCCCGAGCAAGGACTCCGCTCCGGACACTCCGGCCACCGCCGGCGACAACTCCAACCAGGGCTCGGCGAAGGCCGCGACCCCAGCCGCCGCGAAGACCCGGCCGGCCGACTCCGAGAACTCGCGCCAGCGCCTCTTCGCCCTACCCGAGCGCGGCGGCAACGGCGGAAACTCGGGCGTCACTGGCCAGCTCGACCAGCTGCTCGGGCGGAGCGTCCCCGGCTACGAGACCTTCAAGTCGGCGCTCTCCTCGAGCGTCCAGTTCGACTCCAACACCATGCAGCTGAAGCCGCTGAAGAAGGGCTCGAAGGTGACCGGCGGCACCGTCATCGGCCGGGTCGGCCAGCCCGACGCCCAGCCCCCGCACGTCAACTTCGCCATCCGGCCCGCCGGGCGCGGCGCCCCCACCATCGACCCGAAGCCGATCCTCGATGGCTGGAAGCTGCTCGAGACGACGGCGATCTACCGCGCGGCGGACAAGAACCCCTTCACCGACAACCCGACCGTCGGCCAGGTCCTGCTGATGTCGAAGGCGGCGCTCGAGCAGCGGGTGCTGAACGACCCGGCGCTCTCGATCTACTCCTGCGGGCGAAACGACATCCAGACCGGCCAGGTCGACCGCCGCGTTCTAGCGGTGATGGAGTACCTGGTCGCCAAGGGCTACCGCCTGACGATCACCTCGCTCAAGTGCGGCCACTCCTATCTGACCGCCTCCGGCAATGTCTCGGCGCACTCCTACGGGTCAGCCGTTGACATCGCCGCGGTCAACGGGATCCCGATCGAAGGGCACCAGGGACCGGGGACGATCACCGAGGCGGTGATCAAGGACCTGCTGCTCCTCCAGGGCTCGATGCGCCCGGCGCAGATCATCTCCCTGATGGATCTCGGCCCGCCGACCTTCATCCTGCCGGACCACTACAACCACATCCACGTCGGCTACACCTTCACGACAGGCGGCAGCTCGATCAAGCAGCTCGGCGAGATCCTGAAGCCCGAGCAGTGGCAGCGGCTGATTCAGCGCCTCGGCGAGATCCAGAACCCGAAGGTCCCGGCGAAGCCGTCGGCCGCGGCGTTGCCCGCCAAGGGCCCGAACAACGGCGACTAGCCGAGCCACCTTCGTTCAGCTGGAGCTGGCGGGCAAGATCGGCCTGCCCGAAGGGCGTTACCTCGTTCGAGAGGGCGACGACGAGCGCGTGCTGATCGTCGAGGAGGTCGGAGCACCGCGACCCAGGCGGAGGGCGGGCCGCCGGTCCAAGCCGGTTGACCCCGGCGAACCGGTAGAGACTCCCCTCACCAGGGTGACGGTCACCGGAGCGCATCTCGAGGACAGCTCCAGTGGGACGGCCTGGCTCAACGAGATGATGGGAGCCGGCGGCGGTGGTGCTCAGGAAGTGAGAGCGGCCACCCGGATCGTGAACCGCGCCCTGAGCGCGCTACGCGCCGCAGCCGGCGATCCGCTGGTCCAGGACATCGGAGCCACGAAGGCGCTCGCCGTCCGGTTGGGTCACGGGACGGGTGACGAGCTGGCGGACGGGCGCTGGACCGAGGCGAGGGAGCTCGCCCGCCCCCGCCGCGGGCGCCTCGACGACGTGGACCCGCAGTCACGAGTCGCCGCGGTACTGGCGGGTCGCGACGACGTCCATCCCGCCGAGACCCTGATGCTCCGCGCCAGGCTCGATCTGCAGCAGGGCCGGCGTGCGGAGGCCCGCTACGGGCTCCGCGCCGCCCGGGCGGCGCTGCAGGAGTTGCCCAGCCCGCGCCAGCAGGAGCTGACGGCGGAGCTGGCGAGGATCGAGGAGAAGCTGGCGAGCGATACTTCGGAGCCGTGAAGGCGGCCGCAATCCAACTCGAGGCCCGGATCGCGGATGTCGACGCGAACCTCGAGGCCGTGGAGCGGCTCGTGGATCGCGCCGGCGGCGAGGGAGCCGAATGCATCGTGCTGCCCGAGTTCTTCACGACCGGCATCGGCTTCGTCCCCGAGCTGGCCGATGCGGCCCTTGCCCCCGACGGCGAGGCCACGGAGCTGCTGAGCACGCTGGCTCGCCGGCACGGCGCGATGGTCGGCGGCTCGTTCCTCTGCCGCGACCGCGACGGCGAGGTTCGGAACGCCTTCTTCCTCGCCACAGCCGACGGCGAGATCGCCGGGCGCCATGACAAGGACCTGCCGACGATGTGGGAGAACGCCTTCTATGTCGGCGGCTCGGACGACGGGGTCATTGAGGCCGGCGAGCTCAGCATCGGCGCGGCGGTCTGCTGGGAGCTGATGCGGACCCAGACCGTCAAGCGTCTGGCGGGCCGGATCGACCTGGCCCTGACCGGGTCGGGCTGGTGGAGCATGTCCGACACCTGGCCGCCGCGGTCGGTGTTCGATCGCCTCGAGGCCGCGAACCATCGCCGGGCGGTTGACGCGGCCGCGACCTTCGCCCTCTATATCGGCGCCCCGGTCATCCATGCTGCGCACGCCGGAGAGCTCACCTGCGCGATGCCCTGGTTCCCTCTCCCCTACCGCGGCCACTTCGAGGGCGGCACGCTGATCACCGACGAGCGTGGGCGAATCCTCGACGCAATTGACCGCACCGACGGCGAGGGATTCGCGATTGCGGATGTGGAACCCGGCCGCAGCGAGCCCCTGCGCCCGGCGCCCGATCGCTTCTGGCTGCACGACCGCGGCGCCGTCGCCACGATGGCGTGGAACTACCACCGTCTGCACGGGCGGCCCTGGTACCGGCGGCACGTCCGCGGAAGGCCCGCGGCTTCGCCACCAGGCGCGAGTGCAGCGGCCGCACAACGGAAGTCGCTCCGGGCTAGGCCCTCCGCTCCGAAGTAGAGCGGCCTTGCACTCGCTAACTAGGCCGCTTCCCAGAGGCTGGGCTCGCCCTCGACGCCCGGCTCGCCGGGCGCGCCCTCGATCGCCTCGACCTGAGCGGCATGAGGTGCGGTGCGGACGACGAGAGCCGTGACCGCGATCGCGGCGGTGACCAGGCCCGCGCCGATCCAGAACGCGAGGTGGTAGCCACTGGTGAGCGCCGCGTCGGGAGAGGCCCCCGAGGCGAGCTGATTGTCCGTGTGGGTCGCCGACAAAGTGGCGAGCACCGCCAGACCAAGCGCGCCGCCGACCTGCAGGGAGGTGTTGACCAGGCCCGAAGCCAGTCCCGAGTCCTCCTGGGTCGCACTCGACATCGCAAGGCCCATCAATGACGGGAACGAGAGGCCGGCGCCGACGCCCAGCAGGAGCATCGGAGCGAGCAGGTCGGCGACGTAGCTCGAATGGACCGGAGTGCTCGCGAACATGACCAGACCGCCGACGATGAGCACCTGGCCCACGAGCAGCACGGGCTTGGCGCCGAAGCGCATCACCAGTCGCTCCGAGAAGCCGACGGAGAGGATCCCGATCGCGAGGGCAACCGGCAGGAATGCGAGTCCGATCTCGAGTGGGTCGTAGCCGAGGACGCGCTCGAGGTAGAGGCTGCCCAGGAAGAACATCCCGAACATGCCGGCCACGAACAGGGCCTGGATGACGTTTGCGCCCGAGACGTTGCGGTTCCGGAAGATGCGCAGCGGGACCAGCGGCGTGCGGGCGGTCGCCTCGCGGACGATGAAGGCCGCGAGCAGCGCCAGGGACGCGGCGCCGAGGCCGAGCGTCAGTGGCGCTCCCCAGCCGTCATCGGCCGCGGGCTTCACGATCGTGTAGACGCCGAGCATCAGGGCGGCCGTGATCAGAACGGCGCCGATCGCGTCCGCGCCCTGCTTGAGGCCGATCCCCTCATCCCGTTCGACCAGCCGCGTCGCCGCGATGGCAGTGACGGCGCCGATCGGGAGGTTGACGAAGAAGATCCAGTGCCAGTTGATCGCCTGGGTCAGCACCCCGCCCAGGAGCAGCCCGATCGAGGCACCCGCTGCCGCAACGAAGCTGTAGACGCCGATCGCCTTCGCCTGGTCCCGCGGCTGCGGGAACATGGTCACGATCATCCCCAGGATCACGGCCGAGGTGGTCGCGCCGCCGATCCCCTGCAGGAATCGGGCGCCGACCAGCATCTCCTGGCTCTGGGCGATGCCGCAGAGCGCCGAGGCGGCCGTGAACAGGGCGAGGCCGGTCATGAAGATCGTCTTGCGGCCGATCAGGTCGCCGAGCCGGCCGGCCAGCAGGAGCAGGCCGCCGAAGGTGATCAGGTACGCGTTCACCACCCAGGCGAGATTCGACTGCGAGAAGTGAAGGTCGTCCTGGATCGACGGGAGCGCGACGTTCACGATCGTCTGATCGAGGACGATCATCAGCATCCCGGCGCAGAGGACCACCAGGGCGATCCAGCGCGACCGGTCGCTCTCGGCCTCTCTCGGAACTTCTCCTTCGTTGACTGCGGCGATCTCGCTCATCCGGACTCCCTGGGGTCGTGTTCTGCCTTCGTTGGCAGACCGTAGCAGATAGTTTCGTACAAGATCATCTCGTGATGACCCAATGTGCGGTTGGTCACAGACACAGGCGGTTAACGCCCGCGATGAATCGCCTGTGAGGTGGGCGCCTAGTGCCTGGGCTCGCGCCGGCGAAGCGGCGGCGAGCATTCGGCGGGCTCGGAGAGCCGGTCCTTGACGAGCGCGCCGAGCGCCTCGAGGAAGACCTTCCGCTCCTTGGAGGGAAGGCCACTGAGAACGTCGCTCTGGATCCGGTCGACGATCTCCTGGCCCTGCCGGACCTTGCGCTCCCCCGCCTTAGTCACGGAGATGACGCGGGCGCGCCGATCCGTGCTTGACGGCCTGCGCTCTGCGAGCCCCGCCTTCTCGAGCTCATCGACCGTGACGACCATGGTGGTCTTGTCGAGGCCGATCTTCTCAGCGAGCTCCTTCTGCGTGAACTCGCCGGCCTCGGCGGTGGCCAGCACGTGGTAGCCGCGGTTGGAGACCCCAAGCGGTTCGAAGGCCGCCGCGATCTCGCTGACCAGATTGAAGTGGGCCTGGGTGAGGAGCCAACTCAGGTTCTCCGCCAGGCAGTCGGGACAGTCCTCGGCGGCCTTGGCACGCTCGAGAGCTTCCTCTTGAGTGGTCGCTACAGCCATCGACCTAACCCTAGCACCGTAGATCCGGGAGAAAACTATCTGCTACGGGACTATCCGAGCGCCGCAACTACGGCCTCGAGGTCGGCGACCACGTCGCCGTCCATGCGAACGACGGCGTTGCCGTCGAACGGGGTCGGGCCGATGGTGATCACCGCGATGCCCCCTCCGCTCCGAAGCGTCACCGAGGGCAGGCCGGCGACCGGGAACACCTCGAGCGAGGAACCGACGCAGATCATCAACTCGGCCCGTTCGGCGAGCGCCTCGGCCTCGGCCATCGCCTCGACGGGGAGCATCTCGCCGAACAGGACGACGTCCGGCTTCACCGGTCCTCCGCACTCGGAGCAGACCGCCGCACCGTCCTCTCCGAAGAGTCCGGGGACCACTTCCTCCATGGGGTAGCGACGGCCACAACTCTGGCAGCTGGCGGTGCGGATCGAGCCGTGCACCTCGATGACACGCTCGGAGCCGGCCCTCGTGTGCAGGGTGTCGATGTTCTGGGTGATCACCGCGTCCAGGTGGCCCTGGCGCTCCAATTCCGCCAAGACTCCATGGGCGGCATTCGGCTCGACGTCCCCCAGAAGACGTAGGCGCTCCCGATAGAAGCCCCAGAACCGCGCGGGGTCCCGCAGGAACGCGTCGATGTGCGCCACCTCCATCGGGTCGACCTTCTCCCAGATGCCCTCTCCGGGCGTCCGGAAGTCCGGGATCCCGCTGGGAACGGAGATGCCCGCTCCGGTGAGCGCAACAGTGCAGCGCGACTCGCGGATCAATCCCGCGAGCCGCGCGGCTTGGTCCGTGGCTACTTGCCCTGCCACTTGGCGCTGCGCTTCTGCAGGAAGGCGGAAATGCCCTCCTTGCCGTCCTTGGAGAGGAAGGCGGTCGCGAAGCCCTGCTTCTCGGCCTCGATCCCGTCGTCCAGGTCGGCTTTGTTGGAGACCTGCTTGATCTGCTCGACGGCGAGTGGCGCCTGCCCGGCGAGCTTCTTCGCCCAGGCGAGCGCGGTGTCGAAGAGCTCCTCGTCGGGAACCATGGCATCGGCAAGGCCCCAGTCCGAGGCCTCGGGCGCCAGGACGGCATCGCCCGTCAGGTTCATCTCCAGCGCCTTGGACTGTCCCACCAGCCGCGGCAGCCTCTGGGTGCCGCCGAAGCCGGGGATGATCCCGAGGTTGATCTCGGGCTGGCCGAAGACGGCCGAGTCCGCCGCGATTCGGAAGTCGCAGGCCATCGCCAGCTCGCAGCCACCGCCGAAGGCGATCGCGTTCACGGCCGCGACGGTGGAGACGCGGTTCTGCCCCAGCTCGCGCAGCAGCGCGTGGCCCGTGTTGATCAGGTCGGCGCCGCCGGCCTCGTCCATTGAGGTGAACGCCTTGATGTCCGCTCCCGCCGAGAAGACCACCGGCAGCGAGCTATAGACGACCATCGCCTTCAGCTCATCGTCGGCCTTGACCTCCTCCCACACCTTCCCGAGGTCCTGGATGACCTGAGGCGAGATGGCGTTCATCGGCGGGTTCGCGAGCCAGGCGATCGCCACGTCGCCGCGCTTCTCGAGCTTGACCGTGCCCTCGGCGTCGGTCTGCGGGTAGGAGTAGAAGCCCTGGCCGGTCTTCAGGCCATGACGGCCCTGGGCGACCAGGCGCTTCAGAGTCCGCGGCGGCGCGAAGCGCTCGCCGTGGCTCTCCTCGTATTTCTCGAGCTTCTCGAGGATTGTGTCGAGGCCCTCGAGGTCGGCCTTCCAGAAGGGCGGGAAGAGACCGCGCCGCGGGTCGAGTCCGGCGCCGGCCATCATCCCGAGGTCGATCTCGCGGACCGTGCAGATGCCCTCCTCGAGCACCTTGCAGGCCTCGACGAAGGACTTGAGCATGATCAGGTCGGCGAGTTCCTCGACGTTCGGGTCGGCGTCGCCCTCGATGTTGGGCTCGCCGTTCGCATAGAAGCCCTCGCCGCCGGACTTGGCGCCGAGCTTGCCGTCGGCGACGAGCTTCTGCATCCCCTTGTGGACGTAGAAAGAGTCGCCATACGACTCCTGCAGGTACTCGGCGACGTGCAGCACGGTGTCGAGGCCGAGCATGTCGATCAGGAAGAACGGCCCCATCGGCGTCACGTTCGCCGCCGCGATGCCCTCGTCGATCTTCTTGATCGAGAGGCCCTTCTCCTCCTGCTCGCGCCAGACCTCGCCGACGCCGGAGTTGAGGATGCGGTTGACGACGAACCCCGGGACCTCCTTGCAGGTGATCGGCTGCTTGCGGATCGCCTGGGCGAAGTTGAAGGCGGTGGTCAGAGTGTCGCGGGAGGTGTCCTCGCCGCTGATGATCTCGACCAGGGGCATCACCGAGGCCGGGAAGAAGAAGTGGAAGCCGACGACCTTCCCCGGACGAAGCGTCTCGCGACCCATCTCCGTGATCGAGAGCGAGGAGGTGTTGGAGGCCAGGATGGCGTGGCCCGGCGTGGCTTCATCGAGCTCGCGGTAGACGGACTTCTTGATCTCCATCCGCTCCGGGACGGCCTCGATCACGAAGTCGACGTCGCCGAACTCCTCGTAGGTGGTGGTCCCGGTGATCAGGCCCATCACCTGGTCGAGGCGCGCATCCGCCTGCTCCTGCGTCAGCTTCTCCTTGGAGACGAGCTTGTCCAACCCCGACTTGGTCACCTCGCGCGACTTCTCCAGCGCGGCGTCGACGAACTTCTGCTCGACGTCCTTGACGACCACGGGGATGTCGGCATTGGCGATTACCTGGGCGATCTCGCCGCCCATCGTGCCGCCGCCCAGCACGGCGGCCTTTGATACGAACATAAGAGAGGAGTCCTCCTGGTTGATTGGCCAGTCAACGACAGGCTATTGGACCTTTCCCGGCCGGGGTGCGCCCCTGGGGCGGCGCAGGAGCAAGCTGGGGGTCGCCCGCCGACGAGCCGGTAGCGGTCCTACAGGTGAGGAGGCGGGCGGCTCCCAGCGCCGCTCATGCGTCGAATCCATGGGTGCAATCCCGGGCGGGAAAGGTCCTAGTCTCGGTGCGATGCCGTCCCCCCCAGTACGTCGCGCCACGCCGGGTGATGCCGGGGCCGTCGCACGACTGCTCCACGATTTCCAGGAGGAGTTCGACGAGCCTTCCCCCGGCGTCGAGGCGCTGACCGGGCGCTACGAGGAGCTGATTCGCAACCGCGACATGACCGTCCTACTGGCCGGCGACGGGCCCGACGGATTCGCGCAAATTCGCTACCGGCCGTGGGTGTACTCCGCCGGGCCGAATGCGCACTCCTATCTGGAGGAGCTCTACGTCGTTCCCGGCCTGCGGGGCAACGGAATCGGCAGGGCGTTGGTCGAGGCGGCGATTGAGACGGCTCGCGGTGAAGGCGCCACCCACATGGAGCTCGGCACCAGCGAGGACGACAGGGCGGCCCGTGCGCTCTACGAGAGCGTTGGCTTCTTCAACCGGGAGGGCCGACCCGATGGGCCGGTGATGTACTTCTACGAGCGCGAGCTGTAGATCTCCCCCTTGATCAGGGAGACCGACTGGATCACGGTGTCGAGGAAAGGCTCAACCTCAGCTTTAAGTCGCTTGTACTCGCGTCTGCCGGCCGGCGTGATCGAGTAGTAGCGCCGCGTGCGCCTGTCGGGCAGCTCCCAGCGCCCCTCGACCAGACCTTGACCCTCCATCGCCCTCAACAACGGGTACATGGTGTTGGGATTGACGGAGATCGCGCCCTCGGTGATCTGCTCGATCGACTCGATCAGCCGGTTGCCGTAGGTCGGCTCCCGGGCGACCAGGTGGAGGACCAGAAGCGGGAAGACGTCGCGGCGCCGGATGTCCCCGCCGAAGGCATCGGAGGGACGGCCGCGACCGCGGCTCTCGCGCTCCTCGACTCCCTCGGCGCCGGCCCTCGCAGCCTGGGGCACCGCCTCGGAGATCGGCTTCGCTCGCCCCTCTCCGTCCGCCATTGACCGCCGAGTCTACGGACCTACTTACTCGTAACCAGTTCCGCGGGATTCCCGCTGCGAGCGGACTTCGCCGTAAACCGCCGGTTAAATCTCGGCGACTGTGACCAGCGTCACGCGCCGTGGCGATTGAAACCAGGGCGACGGGGTACAGAGATCCGACCTGCCCGGCATTTCCGAACCGTCCGTTGGACCTGACCGCGGACGGGCGGGGGACCCAAGGTAGGTGGGGCTAATCCGCCGGTGATCCGGTGGTAGCGGCGAAGGTCGCGAGCCCGTCAGCTAACCCCGTAGGAACGTCTTTCACATACAGGAGGTTGTCGAATGAGTGCGCAGTACGCCGCGCCTGGACTCAGGCGTCCCCAGATGGAAGCACCCCGTATTCGCCGGAAGGCGCTCTTCGTCGCCGCCGCGACCCTGTGCGCTCCGGCTCTCGCCGCCGTTGCGCTCGCGGCGTTCGCCGCGACGGGCGGAGGCGAGCCGGCCGCAATGGGATCCCTGGCCGGAACCCATGGGCTCCGAGGCACGACCACGCCCTCCGTGAGCGCCTCGCCGGTGCCGGATTCGGCCAAGCCGAAGATCGGGGACGGAAAGAACGACTTCAGGGACACCAGCAGCTCCCACCGCGTGCAGAAGCACCCCTCGCCGCAGCCACCCTCGGCGCGGCCACCCGCCCATCGGACCCCGGCGCCGCAGCCGCCGCACGTCAGGCCGGCACCGAGCACCCATGTGAGCCCGCCCACGCTGCCGAGCTATGACCCATCCGGTCCGGGTGCGCCGACCGGCGCCGGGACGACCGACGGCACGAGCGGAACCTCCGGCTCGGGGTTGGGGTCGGGGACCGGTTCTGGCACATCGGGTAGCGGCTCGAGCTCGGGCTCGGGCACGGACGGCGGCTCCGGAGGATCGGCCGACGGCTTCGACGCCTACCCCGGCGGTGGCTAGGAACCCCGGTAGTACACAGACGGACCCGCGCGAGACGACCGTGGGCAGGGCGAAGGGCGACGCCGGCGACGGGGTCGCCCTTCAGCGAGACGGCAACGGCCAGGACACGGCGAGCCGGATGTTGGCCATCGTCCAGGCCGTGCGCACCCGGACGCCGGCGCTGCCCCGCCCGGCGGAACCGGCGCCGCGAACGGAGCAGCCCCACCCGCCGACACGGGAGCGAATGCTCCCCGTGCACGTGCCGCGGGAACGCCGCTACGCGACCGGCTGGCGACAGCGGCGGCCCTGGCTGATCGTCGGCGCTCTGGTCGTCATCGGCATCGCCATACGGGTTGTGCTGATGCGAAGCATCTGGGTCGACGAGGCGATCAGCATTCATCAGGCCCATATGTCGCTGGGCGGCATGCTCGACAACCTGCGGGGGACCGACCGGCACCCGCCCCTCCATTACCTCATCCTCTGGTTGACGGTCAGGCTGTTCGGTGACGGCGAGCTCGCGGTCCGGGGGCCATCGATCCTGGCGAGCGCCGCGCTCATTCCCGTGCTTTTCTCCCTCGGGCGCGAGCTCTTCCACCGCCGCACCGGGCTCGTCGCGGCCGGCTTCGCGACCGTGGCGCCGCTGATCGTCTGGTACGGGCAGGAGGCGCGGATGTACGCGCTCTTCATGCTCCTCGGCACGTTGGCGCTCTGGGCCCAGGTCAAGGTCCTCCGGGACGGGCGAAACCGCTTCTGGGTCGCCTACGCGGGGGTCACGATCGCGCTCCTCTACACGCACTACTTCGCCGTGATCCCCATCTCGATCCAGCAGGTCGTCTTCGCGGTGTCTGCCTGGAAGCGAGCGCACGCGGGCCAGCCCGTCCGCAGCCTGCTGATCGGAACCTGGCTCACCTGGCTCGCGCTGCTGGTCGCAGCGGCGCCTCTGGCGTCATTCGCCGCCGAGCAGTTCAGCCACAGCCAGGCGGCGGGCATGGGGTTCGGCGGTGCCCCGAGCGCGGCCGCACCGCTCTCAATTCCAGGCTCGAGCGCCTCGCTCTACGCGATCCTGTCCAACTTCGTCTGGGCGATCTGGGGCTACCACGCGAACAGCACGATCCTCCGGATCGCGGCGCTCTGGCCCCTGCTGATGCTGCTCTCACTGGCCATGATGGGACAGCGGCGCTCGTCGTCGACCCGCGTGTTGCTGGCGCTGGCCCTCGGACCGGTGGTCGCGCTGCTGTTCGTCGGGCTCGTCAAGCGGGACCTCTTCGAGATCCGCTACTTCATCGCGACCGTTCCGATGATGATGCTGCTCCTGGCGCGAGCCGTGGCCGGTGGGCCTCGCCGGCGGATGCCGGCGATCATCGCGACCGCGTTGCTCGGGCTGACGCTCGTCGTGGGGCTGGCCGACCAGCAGCTCAACCCGAACAACCCGCGCGACTTCGACTTCCGGGGTGCGCTCGAGAAGATCCGCAGCGAGGCTCGCCCCGGCGACACGGTCATCTACGCCCCCGACTACCTGCGCGACGTCGTCGGGTACTACTCGCCGGGGGTTCGGACCGAGTCGCTCAGCGACGCCCAGGCCCACGGGATCCCGAAGAGCCGCCACATCTTCCTGATGGGCAGCTTCCTCGATGACCCGGGGATCGCCGCCCAGGTCGGCAGCGGCCGCTACACCCTCGACCAGGCCCCCCACCGGCTGATCCGCACGATCAACCGCAAGCGGATCCACATCTGGGAGTACTCGTGAGGGCCCAGCCGGATCCCAGGTTGGGTCCCATCCGCTGGCCGATGCCCGGCGAGCGCCAGGCGCGCCGGCGCGCGCTGGTGATGGCGCTGATCTGCGCCGGGCTCGCCGTCTGGTACCTGTCGTGGCTGCTGGGCGGAGCTCACGTCGGCAACCCGGTGCTCTTCGGACTGCTGATCGCAGCGGAGAGCTTCAACCTCATCCAGGCGATCGGGTTCTGGTGGACCTGCTCACACCAGCGGATGCGCCCGGGGCGCAGGCCGACGAACGGCGACGCGGTGGACGTGCTGATCCCGGTATACGACGAGCCCGTCGACGTCGTCGAGCCGACGGTGGCCGCCGCCACCGCCCTGCACGGCGCGGACGTGCGGGTCTGGCTGCTCGACGACGGCAGGAGCCCGGAGATGGATCGGCTGGCCGCGCGCTACGGCGTCGGGTACGTCACCCGGGAGCGGAATGTCGGCGCCAAGGCCGGCAACCTCAACAACGCGCTCGGGTTCACCTCCGCGCCTCATGTGGCGGTGTTGGACTGCGACCACGTCCCGCGGCCGCAGTTCCTCGACTACACGCTCGGCCACCTGGAGGACTTCGGAGTGGCGTTCGTGCAGACCCCGCAGTACTACGCAAACGGCGACAGCGGCCCCATCGCCTCCGCGGCCGCCGCCCAGCAGAACCTCTTCTTCGGCCCGATCGCACGAGGCAAGGACGGCCTGGACGCGATCTTCTGCTGCGGAACCAATGTGGTCTTCCGCCGTCAGGCGCTGGAGGAGGTCGGCGGCTTCTCAGAGGACTCGGTCACCGAGGACTTCGAGCTCTCGGTGCGACTGCACGAGGCCGGCTGGAAGAGCGTCTACGTGCCCGAAGTTCTCGCCTGCGGCCTCGGCCCGGAGGACATGGCCTCCTACGTTTCGCAGCAGCAGCGCTGGGCCCGCGGCTGTCTCGGTGCGATCCCGCTGGTGCTGCGGTCGAAGCTGCCATGGCGCGCCCGTCTCCAGTACCTGCTGTCGGCGACCTACTTCCTCAGCGGGCTGACGCTTCTGATCTACATGTCGCTGCCCGTCGTCAGGATCGTCACCGGCGCTCAGCCACTGGCCGCGGCGACCGCCGATCAGTTCATCCTCCATTTCGCCCCGTACTACGTCGGCGCTCTGGCGACCGTCGCCCTCGCCGGCTATGGCACCTACACGTACGAGGCTTTCGCGCTCGCCTCCGGCTCCTTCTGGATTCACATCCAGGCGGCGATCAACACGCTGCTGCGCAGACCGGCCCGCTTCGTGGTCACGCCCAAGCACGGCGAGGTCGCCCGCCAGCCGCGGGCCGTCGCGCCGGCCCTCGTCGCGGTCGGGGTGCTGATCGGGGCGGCCGTCTACGGGCTCAGTCAGAGCCACGGCGCCGCGACGCTCAACAACGTGGCGTTCGCGTCCCTGCATGCGGCCGTCCTGCTCACCGCCGCAATTCCCACGCTGCGCCTGAGACCTTCCGCGCCCCTGCTCCCAGATCCGCCCAGCGCGCCGCCCCGGCGGCCGATCGGGTCTCGGCGCATCCCCAGACCGGTGGCGGCGACGATGATCGCCGCCGCCGTGGTGGTGCCCGTCGCGGTCGGCGTTCTAGGGGCCAAGGGGCTCGCCAGCCACCCCTCCCTCTCGCAGAAGGCTCACGACAGCGCCGAGTCGTTCTTCCGCCGCTACGTCCAGCCCGACGGACGCGTGTCCCGCGCCGACCAGGGCGGTGACACCGTCAGCGAGGGCCAAGCCTACGCCATGCTGCTGGTGGTCGCCCTCGACGACCGCACGCGCTTCGAGCGTGTCTGGAACTGGACCAGGAGCAACCTCCAGCGCGACGATGGCCTCCTCGCGTACCACTGGTCCAACGGCCACGTCGATTCGAGCGAGCCCGCGACGGATGCGGACCTCGACGCCGCTCGCGCCCTGGTCCTCGCCGGCAAGCGGTTCTCCTCGGACGACTACACGAACGCGGGAGTGCGGATGGGCGAGGCCGTCCTCGGAGACGAGACCAGCGACGTCAGCGGCTGCCGGTCCTGACGGCTGGGCTCTGGGCCAGGTCATCCACGCCCACGGTGAATCCGAGCTACTTCTCGCCCCGCGCCTACGCCGACCTGGCGAGCGCCCACCCCGACGCTCGCTGGGACGACCTCGCCGGAACGAGCCGGACCATCGTGACCGCCCTCTCCGGGTCGGGCCTGCCGCCCGACTGGGCCCGCGTCGATGCCCTCGTGCCATCCGGCGGCCAGGCCTCGGCCCAGGCTCACGCGATCCCCGCGCCCAGTGGAGCGGCGCCCGCAGCGGCGAGCTCGTCCGACCCAACCTCGGGCCTCGACGCGGTGAGGGTCGCCCTGCGCTCGGCGGAGAGCTGCGTCCCGGCCGACCGCCGGACCGCCGCTCGCCTGTGGCCGCTCTACCGGCGGAATCCTGGCGCGGCCACCTATTCGCTCGACGGATCACCCATCGGCGGGCAGACTCACGCGGCGAGCTACGTCGCGGCAGCCGCCGCGGCGAAGGCCGACGGCGATGACAAGGCCACCGGGCAGATGCTCGACCGGGCGCAGGACGCGGACTCCACGCGACCGACGTACTACGGAGCGGCCCTGGTGGCGCTCGGCCGGGTCATGCTGACCTCGTCCGCTCTCGGCGCCTGCCCCGGCTAGCTCTACTCGATGTCTTCCTGAGCTCCCCCGGGCATGAACAGCTGGCAGATGATCCAGCCGGCGGCGAGCATCCCCGCGCCCACGTACCAGGCGGACTTCATCGCGTCGATGAAGTCGTCGAGGCCCTTCGCCCCGACCGCGTCGGAGGAGCTCGCGATGATCGTCCCCATCACGGCCATGCCGATCGCGGAGCCGAAGTTCCGGAAGGTCTGAACGATGCCGGAGGCCTGGCCCCTCATCGCATCCGGAAGCCGGTTCAGGGCGTCGGCGTTGAGCGGAGAGAAGACGAGGCCGAAGCCGGCGCCGGTGACGAGCATGCCCGCCAGGGTGGCGCTGCGGCTGAGACCGTCCAGCTCCGACGCCCAGAGGATCATCCCGACCGTGCCCGCCGCAAAGCCGAGCGCCACCGGCTTCTTCGGGCCCCACTTGTCCATCCAGCGGCCGCCGATGCGGGCTGCGACGAAGAACGAATAGAACATCGTCAGGATCGAAAAGCCGGCCTCGGTCGGGTCCTGCTGGACGGCCACCTGGAAGTAGACGCTGCCGAAGAAGAAGACGGCCAGCCAGGGACCGAAGATCAGGAAGGTGAGGATGTTGTCCACAGCGAACGGGCGATTGGCCGCCATTGCCCGAACGTCGATCAGCGGATCCTCGGTGTTCCGCTCAGCGAGGACGAAGCCGATCAGGAGCAGGACGCCGGCGACGATCGACCCAATCGTCCTCGGATCACCCCAGCCCCAGACCGTAGATTGCTGGATCCCCAGCACGGATAGCGCCATTCCCACCACGATCAGGGCCGCCCCCCGGAGATCGATCTTGGCCGGGTTCTTGATGTCCCTGAGCTTCGCGAAGTAGATCTCCACCAGGGCCAGGATCGCCACCGGCACGTTGATCCAGAAGATCGCCCGCCAGGTCCAGTACTGCGTCAGGTAGGCACCGGCAATCGGGCCGATCGCGGTGAACAGGCCGGCGACGATGAAGAAGGTCGCCAGCCCCTTGCCTCGCTCCTCTCCCGGGAACGCGTCCAGTACCAGCACGGTCGCCGACGGGATCAGCAGGCCCCCGGCGGCGCCTTGGATCACCCGGAAGACGATCAGCCAGGTCTGCGCGATCCCGGTGTCCGGCACCAGGCCGCACATCAGCGAAGCCGACGCGAACAGGATCACGCCGATGACGACGATCTTGCGGTGCCCGAAGATGTCGCCGAGACGGCCGCCGAGAGCGACGAACGCAGCGGTGGCAAGCGCGTAGGCGGTGACCAGCCATTGCTCGCCCGTCTCGCTCAGGCCGACGTCCCGCTGGATCGTCGTCGCCGAGATGGAGACGATCGTGAAGTCGATCATCACCATCGCCATGGCCGGGACGAGTGGCCAGAGGACCTTGTAGCGCTGGTAGCCCTGGGTGGAGGCTTCCATCAGCGCCGCCACCCTAGAACAGGCTCCGGATGGCGTCCACGGCGGCGCGGCCGAGCAGGAATACGGTCAGGACACCTGCCGCGCCGACGACGAAACCGAGCCCTCCGAGGATGGGATCCTCGAGCAGCACGCCCAGGCTGATCAGCACCACGCCGAGCGACGGCAGGGTGTCCAGCCCGGTGAACGGCGGCGCGATGAACGCGGTGACGACCAACGCCAGCGTGACTGCCCCGTAGACGATGCCGATGAATCGATAGCCGAGCAGGAACCCCAATCGCGCATGCGAGTGGCGTTCGATCCAGCGGATCCTCGGGAGAAGGCTCTCGGAGAACCGCCCGCGCATCTCCGGCCCGATGATTCGGCGCCTCCAACGTGCGGGCAGCCAGACACACCTCCTCCCAACGATCAGCTCCAGGGCGAGCAGCATCGCGATCACCTCGAAGGCATGAGTGACGCCCCCAGTGGGCAGCGGCAGCGCCGGGACCGCGAGCAGCAGGACGAAGAGAACGGCGAAGCTCCTCTCCCGGAATAGGTCGACCAGGCTGCCGATCGTCTTCGGCTCCTCGCTCCGCAGCCATCCTTCGAGCTGGTCGCTGAGCAACTCTCCTTCCGGCATCCGCTGATTCTGCCCTGAAACGACGAACGCCCCGGTTTCCCGGGGCGTTCGTCAGGAGGTGGTGATGCGCCTCGACTAAACGGGTTGCGCTGACGCGCACCCTCGCATTAGACGGTCGCGGGCGCCTGCTCCTGCTGGCTCTCCGAGGACTGGCGCTCGGCCTTCTCGCGCAGGGCCTTCGCCTCGGGCGTCTCCTCGTCGGCCTGGCGGCCCATCAGGAGCTCCTTGGCGATCACGAGGCGCTGGATCTGCGAGGTGCCCTCGTAGAGCTGCATGATCTTGGCGTCGCGCATCAGCTTCTCGACGGGGTACTCCTTGATGAAGCCGTAGCCGCCGTAGACCTGGACGGCGTCGGTGGTGACCTCCATTGCGGAGTCCGCGGCGAAGCGCTTCGCGTGCGATGCGGCGAGAGTGTTGCGCTTGCCCTGGTCGAGCAGGACGCCCGACTGCCAGGTGAGCAGACGGCCGGCCTCGACCTTGGTCGCCATGTCGGCGATCAGGAAGGCGACCGCCTGGTGCATGGCGATCGGAACGCCGAACTGGACGCGCTCCTTCGAGTACTCGGCGGCGAACTCGAGAGCGGCGCGGGCGATCCCGACGGCCATCGCGGCGACTCCCGGACGCGTGCGGTCCAGGGTCATCATCGCGAGCTTGAAGCCGTGGTTCTCCTCGCCGAGCAGGTTCCCCTCGGGGATCTCGGTGTCGCTGAACGTGATGGTCGCCGTGTTGGAGGCGCGCTGACCGAGCTTGTCCTCCTTCTTGTCGACGGTGACCGTGTCGTCCTTGGGCACGACGAAGGCCGAAATGCCTCGATGGCCGGCGTCCTTGTCGGTCTTGGCATAGACGGTGAACCAGTCGGCGTAGCCGCCGTTGGTGATGAAGCACTTGGAGCCATTGAGGACCCACTTGTCGCCCTTCTTCACAGCGGTGGTCTTCATGCCCGACACGTCGGAGCCGGCGTCCGGCTCGGTCAGGCAGAAGGAGGCGAGCTTCGGGCCCTCGGTGAGCATGCCGAGGTACTCCTTCTTGACCTCCTCGGTGCCGCCGAGGGCGACGGGGGTCGCGGCGAGGCCGTTGGCCATCAGCGAGGTGCCGATGCCCGAGCAGCCCCAGCCCATCTCTTCCTCGATCAGGCAGCCGGAGAGGAAGTCGAGCCCCGGACCGCCGTATTCCTCGGCGATATGGGTGTTCATCAAGCCGACTTCCCAGGCCTTGTCGATGATGTCCTGCGGCCAGGTCCCGTCCTTGTCGTAGTCCCACGCGACCTTGCGAATGTCCTTCTCGGCGAAGCTGTGTGCGAGCTCGCGCAGGTCCTTTTGCTCGTCGGTGAGGGTGAGGTCAACCACGGATAGCTGCTCCTTCGGGTGCGAGGGCGCGCTCTGCGCGGCCCGTTTGAAGTCTTTCTCTCTACTGATTGACTGGTCAGTCAGCCAGCTCCTGAAAGGGTACCGGATCGATCCGCGGACAGGGCAGGTACGCACGCTTCCCTGACGATCGCCGTCGCCGCTCTCGCCGCCGGAGGCCGGGAGCAGAACCTGGTCGACTTCTAGGCTGTTGCCGTCTTCGCGAGCTTCCTGGCGGCGACGATCGGATGCGCGCGACTCTCTCATCGGGGCGGTGCTGGTCGCGGCCGTGCTTGGGATCAACGCCACCCGGCTCGACGGCGCGATCGCCTTGGCGGCATCGGGGCACTTGCCCTCCATCTGTGGCGAATCCAGATCGCTCACCGGTTCGTAGCCTGGAGCCGCTATGACTCAGAGAATGGAAGCCGCCGGCAGGGAGGGCAAGGCCAAAGCGCGTCCGACGGCGGTCGTCGCCGGGCACGAGATCGTGCGGCGCTTCGGCGAGGGCCCGACCGCGGTGGAGGCGCTCCGGGGCGTGAGCGTCGAGTTCGCGCGCGGGAGCTTCACGGCGATCATGGGGCCCTCCGGCTCCGGCAAGTCGACCTTGATGCACATACTCGCGGGACTCGACAACCCCACCAGCGGCTGGGTGGAGCTCGCCGGGACCCGGCTCGACGCGCTCTCGGACCACGACCTCACGGTGCTCCGGCGCGAGGCGATCGGGTTCGTATTCCAGACGTACAACCTGCTGCCGGTGCTGACCGCGGAGGAAAACATCACGCTTCCTGTTCGCATCGGTGGCCACAAACCCGATCGCTCCTGGCTCGACGCGCTGATGAAGGCGACGGGCATGGAGGATCGGCGAGGGCATCGTCCCTCCGAGCTTTCCGGGGGTGAGCAACAGAGGGTCGCCGTGGCGCGCGCCCTGCTCAGCCATCCCGAGGTCGTCTTCGCGGATGAGCCCACCGGCAACCTCGACACCAAGGCCGGGCGCGGCGTGCTCGATCTGCTCCGAAGGGCGGTGGACGACTACGGGCAGACGACGGTGATGGTCACGCACGACGCGTCGGCGGCCGCGATTGCCGACGAGGTTCTGTTCCTCGCTGACGGCGCGTTGGTGGACCGCTTCCGGCGCCCCAGCGTCGACGACATCCTCGACCACCTCAAGGCGCTGGCTTGATCACGCTGGCGCTGCGGGGCATGGGCGAGCGCAAGCTGCGCTCGATCCTCACTGCGATCGCCGTTCTGCTCGGCGTGGCAATGATCTCGGGAACGTACGTGCTCACCGATGGGATCCGCGGCGCCTTCGCGAAGATCAACGAGACGGCCAAGCAGGGCACCGACGCGGTCCTCAGCCAGAAGACACAGTTCAACAGCAGCTTCTCGCAGCAGGAACAGTTGCCGGAGTCGTTGGTCGACCGGGTACGCGCTCTGCCGGAGGTGAGCTCGGCGGCAGCAGCCAGCCAGGGCTTCGGCGCACTGGTCGTCGACGGCAAGGAGATCACCCAGTTCGGCGGCCCCAACCTGGTCTTCAGCACCGCCCCGCAGCCCTTCGACCCGACATCCGCGGTTGAGGGGCGCGAGCCGACGGGGCCGAACGAGGTGGCTGTGAGCCGCGACCTCGCGAATCGCAACGACATCGGCGTCGGCGACCGGGTCGGGCTCGAGACCGCACACGGAACGGAGCAGGTGGCCGTCGTCGGCCTGGTCGACTTCGGCGGTTCGGGCTCCGCCGGCGGCTACGGCTTCACGATGACGACGCTCGCCAACCTGCAGCGCTGGTACGACCAGCGGGGTGAGGTCGGAGAGATCAACGTCGCGGCAAAGGCGGGCGTTGCCCCCGAGCGGCTGGTGGCGGCGATCAGGCGCATCGTCCCGGCTGGCGTGAAGGTGCAGACGGGACAGGAGAACGCCGACGAGAACGCCAAGGAGATCTCCAACTCGATCAACTCGTTCCTGGGCCCGGCGCTCCTGGCATTCGCCGGGGCCGCGCTGCTGGTCGGCGCGTTCATCATCTTCAACACATTCTCGATCTCCGTCGCCGAGCGAACTCGCGAGTTCGCCTCCCTGCGAACTCTGGGGGCGACGCGCGGGCAGGTGCTTCGGTCCGTCGCGGTGGAGGCGCTCGGCGTCGGCGTGATCGCGTCGGTCCTGGGCCTGCTTGGCGGCCTCGGCTTCGCCCGCCTGATCGGAGCGCTCTTCCGGGCCGCCGGGACCGGCATCCCGACATCGGACCTCCACCTCACGACGCGAACCGTGGTCGTAGCGCTGGTGGTGGGGGTAGGGATCACCCTGCTCGCGGCGATCGGCCCGGCGATGCGCGCCACCCGCATCCCGCCCGCCCTCGCCCTGGAGGAGGGCGCCCGCCTGGAACCATCGCGCCTCTCGCGGCTCGCTCCCTATCTGTCCGCGGTGATCACGCTCGGCGGCCTGCTGCTGCTCGTCTTCGGCCTGTTCGGCTCAGGGCCCGCGACCAGCAAGCTGCTCGGCATGGCAGGCGGCGCTGTCCTGCTGTTCGTCGGGCTCGCGCTGGTCGCCCGCTACATCGTCCGCCCGATCGCGGCTGCGATCGGGCTGCCGCTCGAGCGGGCCTTCAACGTGGTCGGGCAGCTCGCGCGCGAGAACGCGCAGCGCAACCCGGCCCGCACCGCCCTCACCTCGGCCGCCCTGATGGTGGGTCTGGGGCTCGTCGTCTTCGTCGCCGTCTTCGCCGCTGGGCTGAAGGCATCACTCGACGACTCGATCAACCGCCTGATCCAGGCGCAGATCGTGATCCGCTCCGACAGCGGCTTCCAGCCCGTCCCGCGCCGGGCGCAGGAGATCGCCGCCCAGGTCCCCGGGGTCGCCGCTACGAGCGGTGTCCTCTACGACCAGGTCGAGGTGAACGGCAAGCACTCGAACTTGCTCTACGACGATCTCGGCGGGGTCGAGCCCGACCGGATCGCCCGCGGCTACAAGTTCGATTGGATCGACGGCTCGGATTCGACGCTTTCGGACCTGCATGGCGACAACGCCGTGATCGAGGAGCAGTTCGCGAAGGCACACGACCTCTCCGTCGGCGAGAGCTTCAACGTCGTCACTCCCACGGGCGGCAGGGCGACGCTGCGAGCGATCGGCGAGTACAAGGATCCGACTCTCCTGCAGGGCCTGATGGTGAACCGGCGCACGCTCGAGTCGATTTCGGCGGCGAAGGACCCGTTCCTGATCCTGGTCTCTACCCGGCCGGGCGCCAACGCCGGCGCGGTTCAGGGTCAGATCGAAGCGGCCCTGCGGCGCTTCCCGGTCGCCAAGGTCGAGTCGCAGCAGGGGCTCAAGGACCAGGTCGGAAAGCAGACGGACCAGATCGTCTACCTGCTCTACGCCCTGCTCGCGATGAGCGTGGTCATCTCGCTTTTCGGGATCGCCAACAGCCTCTTCCTCTCGATCCACGAGCGCACCCGCGAATTCGGCCTGCTGCGCGCCGTCGGCGCCACGCGCCGACAGGTGCGGAGGATGGTCCGTTACGAGAGCGCGATCACCGCCGCGATCGGCGGAGTGCTCGGAATCGTCGTCGGGCTGCTCTTCGGCGCGCTGCTGACGGCATCGCTGAGCGAGCTCGGACTCGTCTTCCGCGTCCCGGTCGCCCAGCTGGTCATCTTCTTCCTGCTGGCGGTGATCGTGGGTGTCATCGGGGCCGTCCTGCCCGCGCGGCGTGGCTCCCGCATCGACGTGATGCGGGCTGTCCACTACGAGTGACGGTCGTAACCTGATCGCATGCTCCTGGCCACCTTCCAGGTCGGCATCGTCCTGATCGTCGTCGTGCTGGTCGCGCTGCCCATAGGGGCGATCGTCTTCGCGCGCGGCGCGGGCAGGTCCCTGGACCAGGTCGGCAAGGGCCAGTTCGCCCTCGAGCAGGACTTCCCGCAGAGCTCCGGCTCCCCGACTCACGCGGTCTCGGCCGAGGTGCGCGAGGAGGAGATCCGCCAGATGATCCAGGCCCGCTCGGACCGCGGCGTCGCCAAGGGCGGCAACGCGCTGGACGTCGAGGCCGAGGTCGAGAAGCTGCTCGCGTCCGAGACCGGCGGGCCCGGGCTTGCCGGCGACGCGGCCCTCCGCGACGAGGTCCGCCAGCTGGTCGTCGCCCGAAACGAGCGCCGTCAGCGCCAGGGGAAGAAGCCGCTCGACGTCGAGACGGAGATAGACCGCCAGCTGAGTGAGCTGGAGAACCTCGGTCAATAAGATGCCGCGCGTGGAAGCGAGCGACGCAGAGAAGCGAGTCATGGAGCTGGAGGAGATCACCGACGTCCCCGGCACCTACTTCAACCCGCAGACCGAGGTCGTGGTCATCGTGGACGACTCGGCGTCGATCGACCAGGAGGTCTTCAACATGGAGGCCTTCGAGGGAGCGAACTGGGTTCGCATCTCCGACGAGGTGCCGGTCGACGAGGAGAAGCGCGACAAGCTGCTCGAGGACTTCCAGACCAGCTACCACCCGGGGTCCGCCGGATCGGTCTCCGAGACCGCCCTGGAGCAGGGCGACGAGGAGCTCGACAAGGACGAGGAGGGGCAGGACCCCGGTCGAGAGGACCAGGAGCCGGGCGGCGAGGAATAGTGGTCGCGGAGGGGGATACGGCTCCGGACTTCACGCTCCCCGATCAGGACGGCAACGACGTCACCCTGAGCGACCTGCGCGGCCAGCCGGTCGTCCTCTACTTCTATCCGAAGGCTGATACGCCGGGCTGCACGACCCAGGCGTGCGGGATCCGCGATCACCGAGCCGACTACGAGCGCGCAGGAGCGAAGGTGGTCGGCGTCTCCCCCGACACCGCGACGGCACAGCGGAAGTTCGCCGACAAGTTCGACCTCGACTTCACGTTGCTGGGCGACGAGGACCACGAGGTCGCGGAGCTCTACGGCGTCTGGGGCGAGAAGAAGATGTACGGCAAGACCTACATGGGGGTGCAGCGGGCGACGTTCATCATCGATCCCAAGGGGACGATCGCGCACGTCATTCCCAAGGCATCGCCGAAGACGCACGACGACGTCGTGCTGGAAGCACTCGGAGAGCTCGCCTCGGCGTGAATGCCTCAGCTCCCTTCGCCAACGACCGCTATGACGAGGAGGCCTACGCCGAGGCCGATGGCATCGAGATGAGCCGGGTCCACATCACCCGCACCTTCACCGGCGACCTCGACGGCGAGAGCACGGCCGAGCTGATGATCGCCAAGTCCGAGGGTGGCGGCGGCTACGTCGGCCACGATCGCATCAGCGGCACCCTGGGGGGCAAGGCCGGCGGCTTCGTCTTCCAGCACACGGGCCTGATGGGCGCGGACGGCGTCACCAACACGGGCACCATCGTCCCCGGGTCGGGCACCGGCGAGCTCGAGGGCATCAGCGGTGACGGCACGATGCTCGCCGACGACGAGGGCAACCACACCCTCACGCTTTCGTACACCATCGGATGACGGCTTCGCCATCAGAACGCGGCTGCGGGCGCCCGCCCCACACAAGTCGCTCCGGGCTTCGCCCTCCGCTCCGGAAGTAGAGCGGCCTGGCAGCCGCTACGCGAAGCCGAACGCCAGCGCGATCACCACGTAGACCAGCAGCAACTGCAGGCCCTCATACCAGGTGGATTCGCCCTCCTGGGTGACCTGGTTCGCGATGATCGCCGCGATCGCCAGGGCCGCCAGCTCCAGTCCGTTGAAGACCAGCGGCATCGGCTCGGGCCCGAGGAAGAAGGAGCAGAGGACGAGGACCGGCGCGACGAAGAGCGCGACCTGAGCGCTCGAGCCGATCGCGATGTTGATCGCCAGGCTCATCTTGTTCTTGTAGGCGACCAGTACGGCGACCCAGTGCTCGG
The DNA here is from genome assembly GCA_963819715.1 of uncultured Solirubrobacterales bacterium. Classification (GTDB taxonomy): domain Bacteria; phylum Actinomycetota; class Thermoleophilia; order Solirubrobacterales; family 70-9; genus DASUPK01. Next base: position 400,420 of record CAWFXE010000006.1, on the reverse strand, counting down.
CGGCGTTGCCGACGATTGCGACCACGATCGCGCCGATGAAGAACTCGGAGAGGCCGATGGCGTGTGAGGTCTCCTCGATCGAGCCGACGAGGATCTCCGAGAGGACCCCCACGAGCGCGCCGGAGATCGCCAGCGCGATCAGCGATCGGCGGGTGCTCCACTCGCCTCTGTCCTGCGTGCTGGATTCGTCCTCGTGAGGGTTGAAGAGAGAGGCGTGCGTCCGCAGCGAGAAGAGCAGGCCGGCGGCGTAGGAGACGATCAGGACGATGGCGACCGCGAGCGAGAGGTGCTCGAGCTTGCTCCCGTAGTCGACGATCGCGTCGCCGGGGTGCGGGAGGTGATCGCCCTCGACGAGGGCGAAGACGCCGGGCATGATCAGCGCCGCCACGGCGAGCAGCAGCATCGTCGACTGCACGCTCGCCGCCGTCTGGCCGAACTTCTGGACCCCACGCGTTCGGTGGCCGCTGAGGCCGCCGACCAGCATCGCGGCCCCCATCACCAGCAGGACGTTGCCGAGGATCGAGCCGATCAGGGACGCCTTGACCACCTCGTGCAGTCCCTTCTCCAATGCGAACAGCGCGATGATCAGCTCGGGCGCGTTGCCGAAGGTGACGTTGAGCAGCCCGCCGACGACGTTGCCGGAGCGCTCGGCGAGCTCCTCCGTCGCCCGCCCCATCATCGCCGCGGGCGGGATCAGCGCCACCGCCGAGACGAAGAAGATCACCGTCGCGGGCGCGTCGAACAGGTCGACGAGCACCGCCGCCAGGATCAGCGGCGAGAGCAGGTAGGGCCAGTTGTCGGCCCCGATCAGGCGTCGCCGCTCCGGCATGCGGGCAGCTAAGCAGCTACTGGCTGAGCAGGTCGGCGCACTTCTGCAACTCAGCCGCTCCGGAAGCCTGCGAGAGGCACTGCTCGTATCCCTGGACGCCCGATGGGCTCGGCGCCTTCGTCGACCCGCCGGACTCGGGCAGGGCGCCGCCGGTGCCGACGCCTCCGCGAAGCGCGCCGCCGAGCTGGTTCGGGTTGATCCCGAGCGTCTGGAACAGGTCGCTCAGAGGCTGGGCGTTCGCCGGGGCGTTGAAGGTCTCGGGCTTGTTGACGTCGGCGAAGTTGAGCTGGAAGTCGATCGTCAGCGATTCCGGGGCGCCCGGAGTCCCCGCCGGGGGCTTCAACTGCAGGTGGGTCTCGAAGCGACGGAGCAGCTTGTCGTCCTCGCCCGAGTAGATGTCGATGTCGCCGGACTGGACCACGTCATTCAGCTGATCGAGCTGCTGGAGGTTGACGTTGCCGACCGTGCTGCCGGCCCTCTGGGCGATCGCCTTGAGGTCCTCGACGAGCTTCGGGACGTTCGCCGTTCCCGAGATGTGGATGGTCTTGGTCCCCTCCACGTCCGTCGTTCCGTCGTTCTTCAGGTCAGTCACCCAGTCGGCGGGGCTGATGCCAAGCGCACTGAGCAGGTTGGTGGACTTGCCGGAGCTCTGGCCCTGGAGCCCGGCGTAGGTCGCCGTGAACTCGTCGTAGAGGCTCTGGGGAACGGCGTAGTCGGTCCCCTCGTAGTTGACGAAGGCCTGATCGCCGGTTGAGGTCAGGCCGCCCGTCCCCGAGAAGCTCTGCGAGCCACTGTCCGCGCTGATCGAAGCGTCGACATCGAACTTGGGGAATTTGTCCGGACCCTGGCCGGCGAACTTCCCCCCGAGCTTCGCCTCGAAGCTGCCGGGGGCCTGGCCGCCCGTCGTCTCGAGCCGGAGGTCGAGGTCGAAGGTCCCGCTGTGGATGCTGGTCGGGTTGCTGAAGGTCTGCTGCAGGACCTGCTGGGGATCCTCGTCGTTGCCTCCCCCGCCGCAGGCGACGACGAGCACCGCGGAGGCGACGGCGAGGGCGAATTGGGCGAGAGCGCGGATCCTGGTCAAGCGGCGCCGCAGGGTAGCGCAAGGTCCTTAGCGCCAGGTTGGGATCCCCGTCCTATCCTGGGCTCGATGGAGGGGACACGAGCCTGCCCCAAGTGCGCGGCCGAGAACCCGGAGCGGGCCCGCTTCTGCATGTCCTGCGGCGCCGAGCTCTCGCCCCGGTGCCCGGAATGCGGCGCGGAGACCCCGCCCGGCGCCAAGTTCTGCATGGAGTGCGGAACCGGCCTCTCCCCCGCGGCGCACTCCCCGACCAAGGCCGCCCAATCGCCCGAGTCGCCTCCCGAGGAGCGCCGCCAGGCGACCGTGCTCTTCGCCGACCTTTCCGGGTACACCGCGGCCGCGGAGCGCATGGACCCGGAGGCAGTGAAGGCGCTGGTCGACCGCACTCTCCGCGTGCTGGGTGAGGAGATCGAGCGCTTCGGAGGCTCGATCGACAAGTTCATCGGCGACAACGTGATGGGCGTGTTCGGTGCTCCGGTCGCCCACGAGGACGACCCCGAGAGGGCGGTCCGGGCCGGCCTCGCCATGCAGGATGCGATGGAGGATGCGAACCGCCAGAGCCGCGAGAAGTACGGCGTCGGGTTCTCCCTGCGGGTCGGCATCAACTCGGGCGAGGTGATGGCCGGCGCCGTGGGCGACCGCTACACGGTGATGGGCGACCCGGTGAACGTCGCCGCGCGCCTGCAGGCGGCGGGGCGCCCCGAAAGCGTCACGGTCGGCGAGACCACCTACCGCGCAAGCCGCGAGGCGATCTCCTTCGAGCGGCTCGAGCCGCTCACCCTCAAGGGCAAGGAGGAGCCGGTTCCCGCCTGGGAGGCGACCGGCATCCTCGCCGAGCCGCGGCGCCGCGCCGGCCGCGCTCAGACGCCGCTCATCGGCCGCGAGGAGGAGGCCGGCCTGCTCATCTCCCTGGTCGAGCGGGTCGAGCGCGAGGGTCGCCCGCATCTCGTCACCGTCATCGGCCAGGCGGGAGTCGGCAAGTCGAGACTCCTCCGCGAGCTGATGATGAACCTGGCGGAGTCGGACGAGCCTCCGACGATCAGGCGCGGCCAGTGTCCGCCGTACGGGTCGGGGATCGCCTACTGGGCCCTGGCGGAGGTGCTCAACGACGAGTTCGAGATCCGGGACACCGATGCTCCCGACGTGGCGTGGGAGAAGCTGCGCGCGGGCGTCACCGAGCTGATGCGGGAGCTGGGCGACGAGGCTGCCGGCGAGCGCAACGCGGCCCTGCTGGCCATCCCGCTTGGACTCGAGCCACCCCAGGAGCTTCAGCAGGCCGAGGCCGACCCGCAGCGGATGCGAGAGGCCCTCTTCTCCGCGGCCCGCGCCGCGGTCGAGGCGATCGCTCGCCGCCGCCCGCTCGTCCTCGCCATCGACGACATCCACTGGGCCGACGAGGGAATGCTCGACCTGATCGACCACCTGACGCGGTACGTCCGGGCGCCGCTCCTGCTGGTCTGCCTGACGCGCGACGAGCTGCTCGAGCGCCGGCCCGGCTGGGGCGGCGGGCGACGCAACGCGACGACGATCTCCCTGGAGCCGCTCACCGAGACGGAGACGCGGGAGCTGGTCGCCGCTCTGATGCCGAGCTCACCGAACGGCGCCGGCGGAGTCGTTCCGCAGGTCGCCGAGCGCTCCGGTGGCAACCCGCTCTTCGCCGAGGAGATGGTCAACCGCCTGCTCGAGGAGGAGACCGTCGAGGCCGAGGCTCTGCCCAGCACGGTGCAGTCGCTGCTCGCGGCGCGCCTCGATTCCCTCGACCGGCTGGAGCGCCGCCTGCTCCAGTCCGCCTCAGTGGTCGGCCAGACCTTCTGGGAGGGCGCCCTCGCGGCCACCGCCGCGGAGGAGGGCCTCGATCTTCATTCGACCCTTGCGGACCTGGAAGAGAAGGATCTGCTGGCACCGAGCACCGGCAGCCGACTTGCCGGTGAGCGGGAATACGCCTTCAAGCACGTCCTGATTCGCGACGTCGCCTACTCGATGCTGCCGAAGTCGGTCCGCTGCCGGAAGCACGTCGACGTGGCGGAGTTCATCCGCGACCGTGCCGGGGAGCGGAGCGACGGAGTCATCGGGCTGATCGCCGAGCACTTCGCCCGCGCGGCGGCCCTGGGGTCCGAGGCCGGGCTGGATCGCGAGGCCCTGGTCGAGCTCCAGGCGCAGGCCCTCGAGTCCCTGGAGGCCGCGGGCGACGCAGCGGCGGCTCTCTACTCAAACGCGGAGGCCCTCGATCGCTACACGGCGGCCCTCGAGATCTCGGAGTCGCTCGAGCCCGGGATCGTCGCCAGGATCGGCGAGAAGCAGGGCGACGTCGCCCTGCGGATGGGACGGGTGGACGCCGCGGTCGGCGTCTGGGAGCGCTGCCTGGACTACCACCGCGCCGAGGAGGACCTGGCGCGAGTCGCGGACCTCCACCGCAAGATCGGCGCAGCGCTCTGGCACAAGGGTGAGCGCCGGGCGTCGATCGACAACTACCAGCGCGGGATCGACCTGCTCAAGGACGGCCCGCCCTGCATCGAGCTCGTCCGCCTCTACGAGGAGGCCGCCTCCCTCTATATGCACACCGGCGACAACATGCTGGCGATCTACGCCTCTGAGAAGGCGCTCCGCCTCGCCGAGCGCCTGGACGAGGCGCGAGCGGCGAGTCGCGCGCACGGCATCTTCGGCCGCGTCTTCGGCCGGATCGGCGACTCCGAGAAGGCGCGCGAGAACCTGGAGCGCTCGGTCGCGCTCGCGCGCGACTCGGATCGCTCCGAGGCGGTCCGGGCGCTGCTCACCCTCGGCTACCACCTTGAGGTCTCCGAGGCCGACTACGAAGGCGCCGCGTCGGCTTACCGGGAGGCCCTCGAGATCGCACAGGAGGTGGGCGACCTCCCGTCGCAGGTGGAGCTTCACGCGTCGCTCGGTGAGCTCGCCGTCGAGGGGGCCGACTGGGACGCCGTCGAGGAGGCAGCGGAGGCGAGCGCGAGCCTGGCGGAGCGCGAGGGTCTCTACGGCAAGCTCTGCTTCCCGGACCTGATGCGCGGCGTGCTCAGCTGGCGCGCGGGCGAATGGGACGAGGCGGCCAAGTCGTTCCGGCGGGCCCACGAGCTGGGCGAGCAGGTCGGCCGTTCCGAGGTCGCCTACAACGCGCTCTACTGGCTCGCCGTAACCCTGCGGGAGAGCGGCGACCTCGCGGGCGCCGAGACCGAGTTGACCCGGGCGCTCGACATCTGCGAGCGAGCGGGCCTGATCGCGCAATCGGTGGAAGCGATCTCCGCGCGCGCCGTCGTCCTTGCCCTGGCGGGCCGCACCGATCAGGCACGGGCCGCCGCCGAGGAGGCCGAGCGGCTCGCCGGCCGGCTGCACTACCCCGTCGGCGAGGCTGCGACCGCCGAGGCGACCGGCGCCTGCGCCGAGGATGCCGAGGAGGCCGCCGGGAAGATGGACGAGGCGCGCCGGCGCTGGCAGGAGCTGGGCCGCCCGCTCGACGCAACGCGGTGCCTGGTCGTCCGAGGCCGCCTGCTGGTGGAGACCGACCCGGACACCGCCGCGAGCCTCCTGGATCACGCCGCCACGGAGTACGAGGAGCTGGGCGCGCCGGCCCTCGCGGCCCGCGCCCGCGAGCCGGTCGAGGCCTAGCTCCATACAATCGCGCCATGTCCGGCGATGGTGCGAAGACGTGGATCCTCACTGGGTCCCTCGAGAACTTCCGGATCAACGTCGAGCGCGGCTTCGACCTGATCGGCTTCAAGGAGCGCCGGCGGCGCCAGGCCGAGGAGATCGAGCTGGGCGACGAGATCGTCTTCTACGTCACCGGCGTGCAGGCGTTCGGCGGGATCGCGCGGGTGCGCTCGGAGATGTTCGAGGACCGAACGCCGATCTGGCCACAAGGCAAGAAGAGGAAGCCCGAGCCCTACCCCTGGCGCGTCGAGGCCGAGCCGGTGCTGGTCCTGCCCGAAGACGAATTCGTTCCGGCAGAGGAGCTCGTCACCGAGCTCGAGCACGTCGGCAAATGGCCGCTCGACCACTGGCATCTCGCTTTCCAGGGCCAGCTGCGGACCATCGGCGAGCACGACGCCGCGCTGCTCCGCGACAGACTCTCGACGAAGACCGCGGCGTGAGCGAAGAGGGCACCGGACTCGACCACGAGCGCCACTTCACCCGGGAGGAGGCGAACGCGCTGCTCCCCCAGCTCACCGCGATGCTCGGCCAGCTGCGCGAGGCCAGGGACGACCTGACGGACGAGGAAGCGCACGAGGCGCTCTCGGAGGCTGCTCCGGCCAACGGCGGTGGCGACGAGGGGAAGCAGGTCGGCGTCGCCTTTCTGGAAGTGAGGCGGCTGCTCGGGATGATCGAACAGGCGGGGATCGTCCTGCGCGACATCGACCGCGGCCTGGTCGACTTCCCGGCCGTCCTGGACGGACGTGAGGTCTACCTGTGCTGGGAGCTCGGCGAGGAAGAGGTCTCCTACTGGCACGATCTGGAAACAGGCTACGGTGGCCGCGAGCCGCTCGACTAGAGGTTGGAGGTCACTGCCGCGCCAGCTGTTCCGCGATCTGCGCGGCCTGGGAGGCAACGAGCGCATCGCGGTGATCGGCTGCGCCGTGATGGTGGGCAGCCTGCTGCTCCCCTGGTACCAGTCGCCCCTCTCGAATGACCTGGTCCTCACCGGTGTCGGCGGCTTCAGCTGGGCCGAGGGCGCCCTGCTCCTGATCGCTGCGGCGACGACCTTCCTGTCCCTGCAGGGCGGCGGCGGCTACATCCCGCCCCGCCCGCTTCGCGAGTGGGGCCTGTTCGTGGCCGCCGGCTCGTGGGCCGGCGCGATCGTCGTCTATCGGATGTTCGACCGCCCGCCGTTCACCCTCGGCGGCCGGGATGAGCCCTACGACCTGCACTACGCCATCTTCGTCGCCCTGGCCGGAGCGCTGATCATCGTCGCCGCCGGGCTGCGCATGCGGCCGAGGGAGCGGGCGAAGCGCCCGCGTGCCCCCGACTGATTACTCCTTCTGCCTGTCCTTGCCGGACCATGAGGTGCGGCAGGAATGCAGCGGCGCAGGCGGGCTCTACCTCAGTTTTCGATCGGGGCCGGCGGCTCCATGCCGTGGCGGCGCATGCCGGCCTCGATCTCCTCGATCACCGTCTCCACCACGGCGACGCGGGCGTAGCGCTTCGACTCCCCTGAGATCACGTGCCAGGTGGCGTGGGGCTCGATGCTCGTGCGGGCCACCATGTCCTCGACCGCCTGCTTGTACTCCTTCCGCTTTTCGCGATTGCGCCAGTCGTCGTCCGTGAGCTTCCAGGCCTTCAGGGGGTCCTTCTCGCGGGCCTTGAACCGCTTCAACTGCTCCTTGCCGGAGATGTGCAGCCAGAACTTGATCAGGATCGTCCCCTCGTCAGTGATGGTTCGCTCGAAGCCGTTGATCTCGTCGTAGGCGCGAAGCCACTGCTCGCGAGTCGCGAACCCCTCCACCCGCTCGACCAGCACGCGCCCGTACCAGGAGCGATCGAAGATCGCCATCCCGCCCCAGCCCGGAAGCGACGGCCAGAAGCGCCAGAGGAAGTGGTGGCGCTTCTCGTCGTGGGTAGGAGCCGCGAATTGGACGACGCGCACGTGCCGCGGGTCGAGCGGCGAGACCAGACGCTTGATCGCCCCGCCCTTGCCCGAGGCGTCCTCGCCCTCGAAGAGGACGCACACCGGCGGGCCGAGCTCGCCGCCTCCGATCAGGCCCCCGAGCGTCAGCCGCAGCTGCGCGAGCCTCTCCCACGCCCCCTTGAGCCGCTCTTCCTCCTCCTCGCGTGAGAGCTTGTCGGTCAGGTCGAGGTCGTCGAGGACGCCCACGCCTAGAACCCCGTTGGTGCTCTGCCGTTGTGAGTGGCGATCGCGAGCTGAAGCAACCCGATCGCGGCCAAGATCACCACGATCCCGAAGGCGATGATCCAGTTGCTCCTGGCGCCGTGGCCGTACCAGCCAACGAGGAATCCCACCGCCAATAAAACCGCGTAGGGACCAAGGGCGTCGGGCAGGGCGATGGCGAACATGGCTCGCTATCTATCATCCCCCAGATGCCGGACTCCGAGCCCCAGTCAGTCGCCCAGGTCCGCGAGGGACTCGGCCAGGTCGGATACCTGGCCGACGAGGCAGCCGCGCTCGTCTCCTTCCTCGCCCAGCGGCTCGGAAAGCCGATTCTGGTCGAGGGACCGGCCGGGGTGGGCAAGACCGAGCTCGCCAAGGCGCTGTCGCGCTCGACCGGCCGCCGGCTGGTCCGCCTCCAGTGCTACGAGGGGCTGGACGAGGCCAAGGCCCTCTACGAGTGGAACTACCGCAAGCAGCTGCTGCGAATCCAGGCCGAGGCGACCGGCGAGGCGGAAGCCGCGGCCGAGGGATCCTGGGCGCGCACTCGCGGCGACATCTTCTCCGAGGACTTTCTCTTCACCCGTCCGCTGCTCGAGGCGATCAGCGCCGAGGACGCCGTCGTCCTGCTGATCGACGAGATCGACAAGACCGACCAGGAATTCGAGGCGATGCTGCTCGAGGTCCTCTCCGACTTCCAGATCTCGATCCCGGAGCTCGGTGTGATCGAGGCACGCACTCATCCCATCGTCGTGCTCACCTCGAACAACTCGCGTGAGCTCACCGAGGCTCTGAAGCGCCGCTGTCTCTACCTCTGGCTCGACTACCCGTCGGTGGACCGCGAGCTCGAGATCGTCCGCCTGCACGCGCCCGAGCTGGACGAGGGCCTGGCCCGCCGCCTGGTCGAGATCGTCCACATGGTCCGCGCATTGGACCTGAAGAAGCCGCCCTCGATCGCGGAGTCGATCGACTGGGCGCGGACGCTGCTCCTGATCGGTGCAGACGACATCGACCGGGAGACCTTCGAGCAGTCGATGAGCATCCTGGTCAAGCACCGCTCCGACATTGACCTCGTCGCGGAGCGTGTCTCCGTAAAGCTGGCGGGCCCCGAGGCCGATGTCCACGACCGCGGCTAGCCTGCTCGCCTTCTTCGAGGAGCTTCGCTCCGAGGGCGTCGCGGTCGGCACTTCCGAGATCCTCGACGCCTTCGCCGCTCTCGACGAGGTGAGCTGGACGGACCAGCGCGACTTCCGCGAATCGCTCGCGGCGACGATCGCCAAGTCACAGGAGGACCGCCGGATCTTCGAACTGCTCTTCGACCGCCACTTCTTCCGCGCCGCCGAGACCGAGGCCCTGGATCGCCGGATCGAGGACGAGCGCTTCGAGGGCTCGGGCGACCGGATCGACCTCGACGAGCTCCGCGAGGCGATCCGCCGGGCGATCTTCGAGGGCAACGACGGCGAGATGCGCGACCTGGCCCGTCTCGCGATGACTGCATTCGGTCGGCAGGGAGAGCGCTCGGGCGTGATCGGCGTTGACGTGCAGCGAATCCGCCGAGCGCTCGACCTCCAGGCGGGGGGCAGACGCAACGACGACGACGCCCTTCCACTGGACCCCGAGGACATCCGTCAGTTCGAGCGCTACCTGCGTCGCGAGCTCGAGCGGGCGACCATCGAGCGCACCGGGAAGCTCCCTCCCTCCAGGCCGCTCGCCGAGCTCGACCGCACCCTGCCGACCAGCCCGGCGCAGGACCTGACCGCCGTGCACCGCGCGGTCGCCCAGCTGAAGCGGCGCATCGCGACGCTCGGCCACGAGCAGCGCGGCCGCAACCGGGGGCGCCACGTCGACGTGCGACGCACGATGCGAGCGTCACTGGAGACGGGGGGCGTGCCGCTCAATCTCCGCTACAGGCCCAAGCGGCCGCGACGCCCCGAGATCTACGTGCTCTGCGACGTTTCGACGTCCGTGTCGAGCGCGAGCGTCTTCTTCCTCTCTGTCCTCCACGCGCTGCACGACTCGTTCCGCAAGCTGCGCAGCTTCGTCTTCATCGAGCGGATCTCGGAGGTGACCGACATCTTCGAGCACGAACGGGACTTCCGGAAGATCTCCGAGCGGGTCTCTTCGGAGGGCGGCGTCGCCGACGTCTCCGGCTACACCGACTACGGCCGTGTCTGGCTCGAGTTCGGCGAGGAGATCGCCGAGGAGCTCGGCCCGCGTTCCACCGTGATCGTGCTGGGAGACGCCCGCACCAACGGCCGCGAGCCCCACGCGCCGACGTTCGGAGCGATCGCCGAGCACGCCGGCCGCACCTTCTGGCTCAACCCCGAACCCAAGCTCTACTGGAACTACGGGGATTCGGTGATGGCCGCCTACGAGCCCTACTGCGACGGCGCCTTCGAGTGCTGGACCACCAAGCACCTGGAGAACTTCGTCAACGTGATTGCCGGAAGCGCTTCCCGAGTCGACTCGTGAACTTCTTGGGCTTCTCCCTGTAGATCCGCTCGCCGAGCGAGATGGCCGCGAACTGGAGCTCGCCGCGGCGGTGGTCGATCTCCTGAAGGAGGTGACGCTGGTCGGCCGGGCCCTCGAAGGCGTCCCGGCGGCGCTGCACCTGCTCCCGGAGCAGGGCCAGGTCGTGGTCATCGCCCAGGTGGTCAGAGAGGTCATGGGCGTGGTCGGCCATGGTCCCGATCATCTGGGGGTCGGCCTCGCGGATCAGCCGGAGTTGGTAGGTGAGGTCCTTGACCCGCTTGCGTAGCTCGTGGAGGTTGGCGACGCTGGTCTCCTCCTCCACTGAGCGGAGGCGCCTGCGCCCTCGCCGGTAGGTGCGATGGAGACCGGGGGCGATCATCTCCCAGTTGTCACCGTCGAGATCGAGCTCGTCGAGGCTCGAGCGGCACGCGACCAGCTCCGCCGCGGCGCCGGCCATGGTGCGCTCGATGGTGCCGTCGTCGTGCGCGTCCCGGTTCTCCTCGTCCAGCTGCTCGCGGAGCGCCTCGGACCGGTTGCGAATGGCCGAGCCGAATCGCTCCCGCACTCCGTCCAGCGACTCCACCAGGATCTCGGCATCGCGGTGGCTGCTCAGCTTCCTGGCGACGTCGCGGTAGTGGTCATTCTCCCGGCGCCAGTCGTCCTCGCCGATCGCGTCGCGAACGAGTCGAAGGGCCGAGCGGATCTTCTTCATGTCCTTGCGGGCCTCGTGGATCGCCTCGGCGGGCTCGGTCCCGGCCTCGCCGCGGAGCTGCTCGACCGCATCATCCACCTGGGCCTTGAGCACTCGCCGGATCCCTGGCCCCACCGGCTCGCCCTTGAGCAGGCGACAGGCAGTCGAGTCGGAGACCTCGCCGTTTGAGTCGCGCAGCTTCTTGATGCCGATTCCGGCGGCGGCGGCGGTCGCCGCTCCGGCGGCGGCGAGGGCTGCGCTCTTGTCCCGGGTGCTGGCCACGTGTACCTCCTGCCCATATGGGGACGGAAGTAACGGCGCGCCGTGTGAAGACGCCGATAACGCTCAGTGGGACAGGAATCGGCTCGACGGAGCGCCTGCGGTCGCCAGGGTCTCATTCAGGAAACGATGGTCGCCCGTCACCTCCTCGCCGAACCAGCCGGGCGGATCGAAGGCCTTCGCCTCCTCCTCGGAGCGAAACTCGATTTCGGCAACGATGAGGCCCTCCAGGTCGCCGCCATAGACGTCCAACTCGATCTTCAGGTCGCCGTGTGGAAGCACGTGGCGGCGCTTCTTCAGCCGCGCTCCCCCCGTCAGCCGCCAGAGCTCGTCGAAGCTCTCGCGGTCCAGTTCCACCTCGGCCTCCTCCCGCGAGAGTCCGGAGCCCCGCTTAGCGGTGAGCAACAGCCGATCGCCCTTGCGGCGAACACGCACCTCGGCGTCGGATCCAATCGCCAGGTATCCCTGTTCGATCTCGTCGGCATCCGTCGTGTCCAAGCTCGGCGGCACGTTCACGAGGAACTTCCTCTCGACCTCCATGCCGACACCGTAGACTCCAGGTCGACCTGACAGGGGGGCTCGCAGGCAAGCGGGCTGAGATAGCCGACTACCCCCACCTTCGGCTGACCCTTCGAACCTGTGCGGTAATGCGCGCGGAGGGAGCATGCTGACGAGACTTCGCGAAGGCACTCCGGACGCGGCCCTCGACGGCCGCCCCGTCCGCGTGAGCGGACTCAGCCACTCCTTCGGCGAGTTGCAGGCGATCGAGCGGATCGACCTGGCCCTGGAGCCGGGAGCGGTGGTCGGTGTCGTCGGGCCCTCAGGCTGCGGCAAGACGACCCTGCTCGAGCTGCTGGCCGGTCTGCGGGAACCGGACACCGGCTCCATCTCGGTGGGCGGTCGCTCCGAACCGGCCGGGCGTCTCGAGGGCTGCGCCTACATGCCCCAGCGGGATCTGCTCCTACCCTGGCTATCCGCAGTCGACAACGCGGCCCTCGCCCTGCGGATCGCGGGCGCCTCCAGGTCGGCTGCGAGGGAGGAGGCGGGCGGGCACTTCGAGCGGCTCGGGCTCGCCGGCTTTGAGGGAACCAGGCCCGGGGAGCTCTCCGGCGGCATGCGCCAGCGCGTCGCCTTCCTCCGAACCCTGATGGCGGGCCGCCCGGTCCTGCTCCTCGACGAGCCCTTCGCATCCCTCGACGCGATCACCCGCGCGGAAATGCAGTCCTGGCTTGCGGGCGTCCTCGCCGCTGACTTCCACACCGTCGTGCTCGTCACCCACGACGTGGAGGAGGCCCTGTTTCTCTCCGACCGGGTGCTGGTCCTCACCCCGCGTCCCGCGACGGTCGCCGACCGAATCGAGATCGATGCGCCGCGTGCCGACGACCGCGCCGCCGCCGTCACCTCGCCTGAGTTCGCCGAGCTCAAGGAGCGCGCACTGCGCAGCCTCGCGGAGGGCGCGCGATGAGCAGAGCGTGGAGATACCTGGCGCCGGCCGCGGTGGTCCTGATCCTGCTGGGTGCGTGGGAGCTGGCGGCGCAGTGGGACTGGATCTCCAACGCGCTCAACATCCAGGACTTCCTCGTCCCGGCGCCGAGCGACATCGCGACCTCGCTGTGGCGCGACCGCTCGCTGCTGGCCGACGACTCCTGGGTGACTCTGCGCGAGGTGCTGCTCGGCTTCCTCTGCGCGCTCGCGGCGGGCCTGCTGTTCGCAGTGATCCTGCACCTCTCGGACACGTTGCGCCGCGCCTTCTATCCACTGCTGGTCGGCTCTCAGACCATTCCCCCGGTCGCGATAGCGCCGATCCTGATCGTCTGGTTCGGCTTCGGGCTCGGGCCGAAGGTCCTGCTGATCGCCCTCGTCTGCTTCTTCCCGGTCACCGTCAACACCCTCGACGGCCTCCGCTCGGTCGACCCGCAGCTGATCACGATGATGCGGACGCTCGGCGCCAACCGCAGGCAGATCCTGACCCGGGTCGAGCTCCCCTCCGCGCTGCCCTTCTTCTTCAGCGGCACCAAGATCGCGATCGCCGTCGCCGTCATCGGCGCGGTGTTCGCGGAGTGGGCCGGCGCCGGCTCCGGCCTCGGGCATCAGATCCTGATCGCCTCGAGCAACCTGCTCACTGCCAGGATGTTCGCCGCGATCACGCTGCTCTCGGTGATGGCGATCCTGCTCTTCGCGCTCGTGTCGGTGATCGAGCGGAGAGTCGTCACCTGGGACAACCGCGGGGTGACGCGGACGTGAGAATCCTGGCCGCCCTGCTCGCAACCGCCGCTCTGTCCCTGGGCCTCGCCGCGTGCGGCGGCGGGAGCGAGCCCTCCACAGGATCCCCCTCCAACCCCGCGCCCTTCACCCTCGATCTCGACTGGTACGTCAATCCCGATCACGCCGGCATCTACAGCGCGCTGGACCGGGGCTTCTTCGAGCAGGCCGGCCTCGATGTTCAGCCACAGGTTCCCTCGGACCCGTCCGCTCCGATAAAGGAGGTCGCCGCTGGGCGCGCCGACCTGGCCGTCTCATACGAGCCCGAGGTGCTGCTCGCCCAGGAGCGCGGGCTCGACGTGCAGGCGGTCGGCGCCATCGTGGACCGGCCGCTGACCTCGATGATCTCCCTGCCGAAGTCCGGGATCACCAGCGCCGCCGCTCTTGACGGGAAGACGGTTGGCACGGCCGGGATCCCGTACCAGTCCGACTACCTGGACACGATCCTCCAGACGGCGGGCCTGCCGTCATCAGCGGCAAGGGAGGTCAACGTCGGGCTCAATCTGCTGCCCACCCTGATCGGCGGCAAGGTCGATGCCATCCTCGGCGGCTTCCGGAACATCGAGGGCGTCGACCTCCAGCAGCGCGGCCTCGATCCTCGAATCGTCCCGGTTGACCAACTCGGCGTCCCGACCTATGACGAGCTGGTCCTGGTCGCAAGGCGCGCGACCGTCGATCAACACCCCCAGGCGATCCGCAGCTTCATCGCGGCTCTGGCGCGGGGCACCGGCTATGCGATGGGCCACCCGCAGGAGGCCGCCAACGCGGTCCTCACCGCGGGCAAGGGTCTCGACCCGATGCAAACCCGGGCCGAGGTCGATGCCACGCTGCCGCTGCTCGCGGGAACCCCCGGCCGCCCCTACGGCTTCATGGACCCCGGTCAATGGAGCGCATACGCGGCCTGGATGGCCGAGCACGACCTGATCTCGTCGGCGCCCCGCACCAGCGACGTGCTCACCAATCAGCTGCTGCCCTAGCGGGCATCCGCCTGGCGCCGCTAAGCCGCGAGCCGGAGCGGCGGGCCGGAGCCCATGGCCTTGTGCCAGCCGGCCAGGGCGAAGGACCCCGCCAAACCGCGGAAGGGGGCATAGGGCGCGAAGTACTCCTCCACCTCGGCGACCGTGGCGCGGCGGCCGAGGCCCTCGAGGTGTCCGACCAGCTTGACGTAGGCCAGATCGCCGGCCGGCAGGGAGTCCGGCTCGCCGCGGCCGTGCAGCCCGAGGCACTGGCATGTCCAGGGACCGATCTCCGGAATCGCCAGCAGGCGCCGATCGGCCTCGCGGTCGAACAGGTCGGCGCGATCGGCGGCGACCTCGCGGGCACAGTGGACCATGGCGATCGAACGTCCCTGGCTCAGATCCATCGAGGCGAGCTCCGCCGGGGCGCGGCCCGCGATCACCTCGGGGGGCGGCACGTCGCGCAGCGGACCGCCAGCCGCTCCACTTGGAGCTGCGGCTTGCCGCCGCGACTGATGCTTGCGGCGCCCGCGGTCCGCGTCTGATGGCGAAGCCGTCCACCTTGTTCCCCACCTCCTCACGATCCGGCGCTGGATCTCGGCCGCCCGGGAGGCCTGGATGAGCTGCGAGGTGATCGCCCAGCAGAGCGCCTCCCAGGGCCATGGCCTGCGCCTGGGCCTGACCCAGGGCTTGTGGTGGATGGCCGGCCCCAGCAGCGGGTCGCGCTTGAAGGTGTGGAAGAACTCCCCCATGTCGTCCTCGACTGCGAGCGCGAAGCGAATCCGCTCGATCGCGATCGCGAGCTCGGCCTCTCCCGCCGCTGGGATCTCATCGGACGCCGGGGCACCCGCGACCGCGATCGGGCGCTCGACCGAGGCGGGGTCCACTGACTCGGCCCGGATGTGCACGAACCCATCCCGGGTGCGCCACCATCGCGCCCTCACCGGGCGGTCGCCGACGTGCAGCAGCCGCTCACCGACCCGCTCCCGGGACCGGACGACGCCGTCGCCACCGCTCCCTCGGGGCAGCCGGTAGGGCCACCGCGGCAGGACGCGCTCTTCGAGGACCACCGGATCTACTAGCGGCCGAGGACGTGAACGTCGACCAGGAAGCTGCGGCTGGCGACGACCTTCTCGCGACGGCGGAACAGCCCGCGCCGGGGAGGGCGGCGGGGTGCCCGTGACGCGGCGCGAGCCACGGCGACGACGGCGACGCCGGCGGCGGCGCCTCCGGCTGCGGCAACCGCCAGCGGGCCGACCTCGCGTCCCCAGATCTCGATGGCCCGGCTCTCCGAGCGGACCGGCAGCGGCCGAACCGGCTCGGCTTCGATCACCTGCTCGCTGGCCTGGAGCTCCTCACTCATCGCGTTCATCCTAAAGGCGGGTCAAGACCTTCCCGCTGGTTTCCCCGGAACCTGCGACGGGAAGTCACGATCGAGATGCCCGATCCCGAGCTGACCAGCACCGCCTTCGCAGACGGGGCCGCGATACCCGTCAAGTACACCTGCGACGGGAGCAACACGTCGCCCCCGCTCGCCTGGAGCTTCCTGCCGAAGCGGACGAGGTCGCTCGCCCTGATCCTCCACGATCCGGACGCCCCGTCCGGCGACTTCACGCACTGGGTTGCGTGGAACATCGATCCCGAGCCGGGCGGTCTCGACGAAGGTGCCGGAGGGCTCAGCGAGGGCACCAACGGACGCGGCGAAACCGGCTACATGGGCCCGTGCCCGCCGCCCGGAAGCGGCGCGCACCGCTACTTCCACGAGCTGCACGCCCTGGACACCAACCTCAACGTCGAGCCGGGCGCCTCCCGAGAGCAGCTCGAGGACGCAATCGAGGGCCACGTCATTGCGAGGGCGCAGCTTATGGGGAGATACGAGCGGCGCTGACGCAGCTTCCGCGGGTGGCACCGTAGGAGGGGCCCATCGACGCGATTATTGAGCGTCGATGGGAGATTCCTGCGGTGACAGGACCCGCGGCCAAGCCGCTCACAGCCCTTTCTCGTAGAGCCGGTAGCGCTTGACGATCTTGCCGCCCATGCCCTCCATGGCGCGGTTCATCGGCTCGTTCGTCTCCAGGATCCAGCCCTCCTCGCCGCCGGTCACTCCGACCTCGGCCGCCGTCTCGATGTGGCGGACGTAGAAACGCGCCGCGATCCCGGTGTGCTGGTACTCGGGCTTGACTCCGAGGGCGAAGACGCGAACGCGATCGATCTTCCGCTTGCCGAGCAGGAACCGAAGCCAGCCGAAGGGGAGCAGGCGCCCGTTCATCTTCTTGGTCACCTGGTTGATGTCGGGAAGTGAGAGAGCGGCACCGAGGATCTCGCCGTCGCGCTCCGCCATGAACGCCCAGCGGGGATCGAGGATCTGCTTCAGGTTCTTGGCCTGGAAGGCGATCTCCTCGTCCGTGATCGGGACGAAGCCCCAGTTCTTCTCCCAGGCCGAGTTGTAGACCTCCATGAAGCGGCCGATCTCGGCCTCGAGGTCGCGCTTGTTCATGTTGCGGACCGTGATCCCGTGTTCCGACTCGACCTTGTCCGCGACGGCGTGGATCGCGTCGGCGAACGCGTCCCCCTCCTTCAATTCGCCCATCTCCAGGTTCCACATGAGCAGGTCCATCGTCTTGCCGTAGCCGAGAGCCTCGATGCGCTTCTTGTAATACGGCGGATGCCACGGCTCGAGGATGTAAGGGTGGCGGTCGTAGCCCTCGATCAGGAGCCCGACCTCGTCATTCGTCGTGAAATCCATCGGGCCGACCAAGCGGTCCCGGCCCTTCGAGCGGACCCAGTCCTCGGCGGTTCCCAGAAGAGCCTCGAAGATGGCCGGATCGTCCTCGGCGTCGATGAAGCCGAACTGGCCGTCGCTGCCGCCCTGGAACTGGTCCCAGCGGCGGTCCACCTGGGCCGTGATGCGCCCGACGATCTCGCCGTCGCGCCAGGCCAGGAAATACTCGGCCTCGGCGTGCTCGAAGTAGGGGTTCTTGTCCCTGTCCAGGAACTCCTTCCGCTCGAAGGTCAACGGCGGGACCCACGGCGTCCCCTCATGGAGCCGGAACGGCAGCTTGATGAACTTCTTCAGCTCGCTCCGCCCCTGCACGGGTCGAACCTGAATCGGGCCTGGCATGGCCGCGCAAGCTACACCTGCTTCACTTCCGGGGCATGTCCGACGGCACCCAGACGCCTGTCGACGTCTTCGAGAAGGCCCGGACGCACGACCGCGTCGAGCAGCTCGAGGCCGCCAAGGAGGGCGACCTCCTCCCTTATTTCCGCATCCTCGAGTCCCAGGCGGGCCCCGTCGTGGAGATGGAGGGGCGCGAGACGATCATGCTCGGCTCCAACAACTACCTGGGGCTGACCACCGACGAGCGCGTCAAGCAGGCCGCCCGCGACGCGCTCGAGCAATACGGGACCGGAGTCACCGGCTCGCGGCTGCTGAACGGAACCACGCCGTTGCACGTCGAGCTGGAGCGCGAGCTCGCCGACTGGATGCGCACCGAGGACGCGATCGTCTTCACGACCGGCTACCAGTCGAACCTGGGCGCGATCAGCGCGATCCTGGAGCCCGGCGACACGGTCATCTGCGACTCCGGCGACCACGCCTCGATCCTCGACGGCTGCAAGCTCTCCGGTGCCCGCCTCCGCCCCTTCCGCCATAACCGGATGGACAAGCTCGAGACGATGCTCGAGCGAGCCGCCGCCGAGGGCAGCGGGACCATGGTGGTCGTCGACGGCGTCTTCTCCATGGAGGGCGACGTCTGCGACCTGCCGCCGATCGTCGAGCTCTGCAAGCGCTTCGGCACCCGGCTGATGGTCGACGAGGCCCACGGGGTCGGCGTCCTCGGCAAGCGGGGGGCCGGCGCCTGCGAGCTCTTCGACCTGGAGGACGAAGTTGACCTGCGTATGGGCACCTTTTCGAAGAGCCTCGCCTCCTGCGGAGGCTTCATCGCGGGCTCCGAGGAGGTCATCGAGTACCTGCGGATCTCCTCCCGCTCTTTCATCTTCAGCGCCTCGGCCGTCCCCGCGGCGGTCGGCGCCGCGCTCGGCGCCCTCCGGATCATCAGATCCGAGGGACCCGAGCTGATGGCGCGTCTGCTGGACAACGCCGCGTATCTCCGCCAGGGCTTCCGCGACATGGGACTGAAGGTCGTCGAGCCGGGGAGGCTCCCGGACGGCACCGAGGCCAACACCCCGGTGGTTCCCGTGATCGTCGGGGAGGACTGGCAGGCGGTCCTGCTCTGGAAGGCCCTGTTCGACGCCGGCGTCTACACCAACGTCGCTCTCCACCCCGCCGTCCCGCCGGGCGGCGCGCTCCTCCGGACCAGCCTGATGGCGACCCACGAGCGCGACCAACTCGATCGCGCTCTCGAGATCATCGCCGACGTCAAGGGCGGCTTCCCGGATCTGCCGACGGGCTGAACGGGGTTTCGAAATCCCGGAGCCTGGGTATTGAATTTCCTTTTTTCGCAAGCAGTAGCGGAGAGCTGTCCAACTCTGATGGACGCCGAGTCAGGTCACCCGACAAAACATCTGCTCTTAGCGGACGGGATGATTTTTCGGGTGTTGACCCTCGGCGCGCGAGACCTGTAGGTTTCGCCTCGCCGCGCGCTTCCGGGGCAGGGAGCGGACGGGAACAGATTGAGGAGAGGACCGTCCACTTCCCCCGGCTCGTAAGAGCGACTGGGGCTGCCGGCCGCAACTAAGCCCGCCAACAATTCCTGACCCAGCAGGAGGGAGAAATATGTCCGCTGCTTCGACGATTGCCCCTGCCAGCCCGATGCCAACCATCGCCCCTCGGCGCCTAGAGCCGACGGTCGTCGCGCCGCAAACCGAGAGTCAGCCCAGACAGCGAGGTACCGCCCAGTGCATGGAGGCCCTCGCCCGCGCCAACGAGGTCCGGCTCGCGCGCGCCGCCCTGAAGAGGGACATCTCCGCCGGCCGCCGCTCCGTCACCGAAGTGGTCTCCGAGTGCCCGTGGGAGGCCGAGAGCATGAGCTTGAGCGAGCTCCTTTGCAGCCAGCGCCGCTGGGGACGGGCGCGTTCCCGGAAGCTGCTCGCCTCCGCCGCGCTGGGAGAGGGCAAGAAGATCGGCAGTCTCACCGAGCGCCAGCGCCGGATTCTGGTCGGCGCGCTCGAGGCGAAGTTGGGGGGCGGCAGGCTGAACTAGCCGCCCGGCCGAGGCGGGCGAATCATCACCTACCGCCGCAGACCGAGGCGGTAGAGGGCGCCGCCGGAGCGACGGCGAAAGGCCGACGCGAAGAGATAGGCGGCGCCCCCGAACGCCACGAACCCGGCGCCGACGCAGAGCGCCGGGTTCAGCTTGGTCGCGATGAAGAGAGCGCCGAACACCGGCACTCCGACCGCGGCCGAGAGCAGCAGCGTGTGGGAGCGGTAGGCGGCGAAGTGCTCGCGGATCGAGAGCTCGAGTCCGGCCAGGGACGCGAGCCCGAGCCCCACGGCGATCATCACGAAGCCCTGCGGGGGCGTGGTGAAGAACCCGATGACCAGCAGGACGACGCCGATCAGGATGACGATCTCCGTCAGCGGGAAGGAGCCCCATGGCGCCGCCGGGCGATCATCGGCGCTGCGCTTACGCGGTGCCGGTGCCGGAGCGGGCGCAGGAACGGGCGCCGGGCCCGTCGATGACCGCCTGCGGCGCTTGCGTCTCTGGCGTTTGGTGGGCATTCAGGGGGCCGGAGCCCCTCGGCTAACGGGCAACCGGAGGAGATCTTGACGCGCCACCAGCCGAGGAGCATGCCGAGCACGCCCCATTTCGGCTTGGCGTGCCAGTGCCTGCAGCCGGGCTCGCCGATGTCCTCGTTGTAGACGCGCTCCCACTTGTGCGAGGCGGGGTCGGCGAGCATCTCCTCGATCAGCTCCCGGTTTGACTCCTCGACGACGGCGTAGCCGTTGAGGTCCGCGCTCACCTCCTGGATGCGGGCGGCGAGGCCGTCGCGCACCTTCTCGAGCTCATCCACCGAGAGCAGGCGCGGGCCGCCCATCCCCGCCACGGAGAAGTCGATCCCCTTGCGCGGGAAGGCCGAGCCGAAGAGCCTGGCCAGGGCGAGCTCCATGGCGGCGATCTGCCGGCGCAGGTCGGCGCGCGCAGCGCGCTCGTCGTGCTCGAAAAGGATCGTGTCCAGGCCCTCGGGCGGGGCCGGTGGCACCAGATCAGCCTCGGGCGCGACAGGCGCCTCGAGCAGATCCGCGCGTTCGAGCAACTCCTCCGACATCAGTCCTCCTTACGAGTCCCCTGAGTCTACGCTCGCAGTGCGCTGCCCGCCACCCATATTGCCTCCTCGAGGGCGATGTCAGGCACGCCGCGCACGCCGATGGCCACGAGCTGGACCCTCTTCGTGCCCCGCTTGACGCCCCGCCCCTCGGCCGTTCGGTCGAAGAGGATCCCGAGGGAACGCTCCTCGTCCGCGACGACGATCGTTCCGTCGGGAAGTGGCGAGACCCGCCCCTCGAAGCCCTCCCCCTCCGCCGAGAGGCGCAACCCGAGCCTGCCCTCGACCCGATCGGCGTCGAAGGCCCGCAGCGCGACGCCCACCTCGACCATGGCGATGGTGAGCGCGTCGTCGACGCGGTTGCGGCTCTTGAAGCGGCCGTCGTGCATGCGCTCGAAGATCAGCTGCTCGATCGGCGTCCGGGTGGTGTCGGGATCCAACCCGATGTGCCGGAAGAAGACGCGATAGGCCCACGGGATCGGCTTCTGCCGCAGCTGGATCGCCTGGGCCCCGGCGATTCGGTCGCTCAGCGTCCGCAGGCGCTCCTTCAGCGCCTCGGGACTCCGGCCTGTGCTGCTCTCCATCGCAGTCGAGACGATCGAGAGTCCGGGGAACTCCTCCGCCAGCGCCGGATCGATCCAGCCCGGCTCCGGAGCGACCTCCCAGTCCTCGGGGAGCTCGGCCATCAGCGCACCGTGGCCGCGCGCTGCTTCGATGCCTCCACCAGAGCCTCGACCTTCGAGTCGAACTGCGCCTTGTCGAGGTGCCCGATCGAGGTCGCCTGGAAGATCCCGCCGGGATAGGCGTAGACGAAGGTCGGGCAGCCTCCCACCCGGTAGAGGTTCGAGAGCGCCCCGTCACGATCGAGGCCGACGGGGTGGGTCCAGTGGTGCGTCCGGATCAGGTCCTGGACCTCGGAGGTGCTGTCGCGCACGTCGATCGCGAGGAAGTTCACCTGAGGCGTGTAGCGCTGGTATGCCTGCTCGAAGACGTCCTCCTGGTTCTCGCAGTCGCCACCGCGCGTGAACCAGAACGAGAGCACCAGCGGCTTGTCGAAGAAGTCGCAGACCCTGAGAGCCCCGGGGACATCGACCTGGCAGGCGGGGGAGCGCCGGTTGCCGGCCGGACAGGGAATTCGCGCCGCGTCGCAATCGTCCTGGGCGATGTTGGCGTCGCCGCTCGCACCGGTTCGCGCATTGGGGACCGCGAACTGCGCCAGCGGCATGTCGCCCTCGCTGGTCGCCCCCAGTACCCCCTTGTTCTTGGTCGAGATCGTGTTGATGCCCGCGACGGCGATCAGCGCGATGAACGCCATCCCGACGATCAGCGAGTAGACCGCGGTGCGGCGCGGCCGCTCGCTCGGCTGCTTGCCGGGACCACCGTCTCTGCCTCCGCCGTTCTCCACGGCCTCAATGGTCCCCTAAGACACGGACTGGCTGGGTGCCACCTGTCCGGCGCCGCTGCGCGCGGGCAGCGGAAATCCCTCCTCGGCCCAGACCACGGCCGCCGGCAGCACGAGCATCACCCCCGCCAGAGCCACCAGCAGGTCCGCGACCGTCACCAGTCCGAAGTCCCGCAGAACCGGCGCGACGGAGATCAGGCCGATGTCGTCGAGCAGCGGGAGGCCCGCGATCGCGAGGACAGCGAAGCCGGCGATGGCGGTGACGCCCGAGGCGAGTACCGCCGCCCCAGTGCGCAGGTAGGTCCGCCGCAGTGCCTCGCCGGCTGACTGGCCGGCGCGGCGCTCGGTGGCGTACCGCGCCGAGAGGATCACGCTGAACTCGGTCGAGATCGCGATCACGAGCGCGCCCAGCGTCGCCGACATCGGGTTGAGGGAGATGCCCAGCGCGGCCACGACGAGGCCCGACCATCCCGTCGCCATCAGCACGGGAATCAGGGGAATCACTGCCCGGCGGACCGAGCGATAGATCAGCGACAGGACGATCCCCACGGCGACCAGGCCGACGAGCGGCAGCCACCAGCGGCTGTTGGAGAGGTCGGTGTTGGCCTCGGCCGCCAGCACCGGAAGCCCGGCGAGCTCCACCGTCGTTCCGGCCGGGGGCGCGGGGCCGCCTGGCGGGTTGATCTGGGCGCGGATGTCGTCGATCAGCTTCTGCTGGTCCGAGAGGGGCTGGACCCGGATGCCGAATGCGATGTCGGCCGTGTCGCCGATCGGGGTGGTCCCGGCCGATGGGTTGCACTCGCCGCGATGGCTGATCACGATCTGCGAGATGAAGCAGGGCAGCGCCTGAACCAGGGCGTGGACGTCCCCGACGCTCTGGCCCGCGGTGGTCGAGGAGCCGGATGCCGCGGAGCTCGCTCCACCGAAGAAATCAGTCAAAGAGAGGGCCGGGCAGATCTGGGCATCGGCGCAGCTCGGGTTCGCGCCGGAGAATCCGTGGCGGGCGAGGACGCGCTGCTGGAATCCCTCGGCCCAGGAGATCACCGCGGGGCTGGTCGGATCGTCGGCCTTGATCGTCACGTTGACATCGCCCGAGATCCCGGTCTCCTTCTCGAGCTCGTTCAGATCCTTGAGGGCGGAGAGGTTGGGCGGCGCCAGGTCTCGGATGTCGGTTTCGACGCCGGTGCCGGCGCTGGCGACCCAGCCGCAGACGGCGAGCAGCAGGCCGGCAGCGAGCACGCGCCTCGGCCGGGCGATCGCCAGCGCGATGGCCGCCACCCCGGTGGACTCCAGGCGCGCCGCTACGCCTCCCAAGCGGGCGGAGCGGGGCGCCGGCGTAGCCTCCCCAGATCCGCGCCACGCCGACAGCCCCAGCGCGGCGAGGCCCCCCGTGAGCGCGACGAGGAATGCGAGAGCGACGCCCACCACGAGCAGGAGCCCGAAGGAGCGCACGAGTGGGCTCGGGGAGAGCGCGAAGGCCGCGAAGCCGGCGATCGTCGCCAGGCAGGCGGCGCCGATGACAGGTCCGCCTCCCCCGGCGGCGAGCGCGACGGCGCGGCCAGCGGGCGCGCCCTCCGCCCTCGCCTCGTTGAAGCGGGCCTGGAACTGGATCGCGTAGTCCACCGCCAACCCGACGAGCACCGGCAGCATCGCGATGGCGCCCACCGTCAGCGATCCGCCGAACAGCGCCACCAGGCCCATGGTCATCGCTCCGGCCGCCACCGCGACTCCGAGAGGGAGCAGGCGCAGCGGCCGCGGCAGGATCAGTAACAGGGTCAGGGCCATCACCAGGCCCGCCACTCCCAGCAGCAGGAGGGTCTGGCTGCGGAGCTCCCGCGCGCCCGCGTCGACCACCACGGGGGCGCCGGTGACGACATAGCTGCCGTCTGTGAGCTTGAAGCGCGGGTCCGAGACCGCCTGGCGGAAGAGTCCGATCGCCTCGTGCCGCTCCGCGTCGGTCATGTCCGGGCGCAGCCGGACGATGATCTGCGCGGCGTCCTTGTTCGGGAAGAGGTAGCCGAAGCGCTCCTTCGGCGTCCCTGCCGGCTTCGACTGATCGAAGACCACACGGCTGACGAAGTTCGGATCGTCCAGCCGCGGCAGCGAGGTGATCCCGTACCGCAGCGCGACCTGGATCAGCTGGCCCTGGAATTGGCTGAGCACCTGCTGCGCGGCGGCGTTAGCGGCCTGCGTCTGCTCGGCGGTCGAGGCGCCGCGCCTGGCGGCCGCCCGAGCGGCCCGCTGACCGGCCGTCCGGGCGGCCTCGGTGGCGCCGCCGATCTGACCCTGCAGCGCCTGCTGGATCCCGGCGACGCTCAGGTAAAGGAACGTCCCCGGCCCGAACACGGACTGGCTGGGGTGCAACTTGGAGATCTGATCGCAGACCGGCGGCAGCGGCTGCTTCTTGCGATGCGGCAGCGACGCCGCCAGCTGCGTCCCGCCCGCGAAGCACTCCTCCAGTTCGAACAGCGGCTCGAGGTCCTTGGTGAGGACCAGCTTGCGCAGGTCCTCCTTCGCCAGCACGATCACCGGCTCGTCGCCGAACTTCTCGTGGAAGTCCTGGGTCGCCTTGTACTCCGACGACCCCTTGCTGACCAGGGTGTCGGTGCCGGCGTTGGTGTCCAGCTGGGTCGCGGCGAAGATCCCGGCGCCGGTGAGCGCCACGATCGGCGCGATCAGCAGCCACGGCCAGCGCACGGCGACGCCGGCGACCCGCTCGAAGAATCCTCTCCCCGCGTTCACCGGCCTGAGGTTAGGGAGCGAGTATTAGAGCCGCGCTAATTCAGGGGCTTCCACAAACGCAGCGGCGTCCAGGACGTCGCAGGTCAAGGCCGAGGAGGCAGAGATGCGGCGTCCTGGGCGTCGCTCAGTCCATCGCCAGGGGGCCCTTGACGTCTGCGTTCAGGAACTGGTTGACGAACTCGTTGCGCGAGTTGAAGAGCTCGTCCGAGGGGCCCGATTCGACGATCCGGCCCTTCCAGAGGACCGCGATGAAGTCTGCGATGCGGCGGGCCGTGCCGAGGTCGTGGCTGATCACCAGGTAGCAGCCGCCGTTCTCCTCGTGGATCTCTCGGATCAGCTCGCAGAGCAGCGCGGTGCGGACCGGGTCGAGACCCGAGTCGGGCTCGTCGAACATGACGATGGCCGGATCGAGCACCAGGGCCCGCGCGAAGCCGGCGCGCTTGCGCATCCCGCCTGAGAGCTCGTTCGGCATCTTGTACATCGCCTCGGCAAGACCCACCTCGCGGAGGCGCCGGGTGACGATCTCCTCGATCTCCTCCTCCCCCTTGTCCGTGTGCTGGCGCAGGGGGAAGCAGGTGTTGTCGTAGACGTTCATCGAGCCGAAGAGCGCGCCGTCCTGGAAGAGCAGGCCGAACTTCTTGCGAACCTCGAAGAGCTCGTCGTCGGTCATGCTCGGGATCGATTCGCCGTGGACGAGCACGTCACCCGCGTCCGGGTAGAGCAGCCCCACGATGTGCTTGATCAGCACCGACTTGCCGGTGCCCGACGGCCCGAGGACCATCGAGATCATGTTGTCCGGAATGCCGAGGTTGCAGCCGTTCAGGATCCGGGTGCGGCCGAACTGCTTGACGAGATCGATGATCTCAATCGCGTCCTCGCCGCCGTGGTCGCGCTTCGTTCCCGTGTGCCACTTGTAAGGATCGGGATCTTC
Source organism: uncultured Solirubrobacterales bacterium (assembly GCA_963819715.1). Lineage (GTDB taxonomy): Bacteria > Actinomycetota > Thermoleophilia > Solirubrobacterales > 70-9 > DASUPK01. The sequence continues at coordinate 374,724 of CAWFXE010000006.1, read as the reverse complement.
GGCGTCGACGCCGGGAATGATGTAGTCACGCCCGGAGAAGTCCTCCTCGCCGTATCCCTGCGCGGCGAGCGGATCGCCCTCCTCGACGGCCTCGGCCTCGGGGGCCTTGGCTCGAGCGGGCGCCTTGCGGCGGGTGGCGGCACGCTTCTTGGTGGTCGAACGGCTACTCGTGCTCTTGCTGCTGCTTCGGGAAGTGCTCTTCTTCTCAGCCACCAGTCATGCCTCCTTGGAAGTTCACCAAAAGTCTAGGTAACAGCCCTCGGCTACCCGCCGATTGGCGCCCTCGGGTTAGCCCCCCAGAAGACCAGGGTTCCCATCATCCCGATGATGTGCACGAGCACGATGTTGAGCACCATCGACTTCGCGGTCGCGGTGCCGACGCCCACCGGTCCTCCGGATGCCGTGTAGCCGTAGTAGCAGCCGACGAGAACGATGGCGGTCGCCATCACCATGCCCTTGATCAGGCTGAATAAGAGGTCGGGCGGGTTCTGGAACATCCAGAAGATCAGGAAGTACCCGCCGGAGGAGACGTCGCCGATCTGCTCGACCACCGCGAGCCAGCTGGCGAAGTAGCCGATCCCGACGGCGGCCAGGTACATGAAGGGGAAGGCGACCCAGGCGGCGAGCAGGCGGGTGGCCGCCAGGAAGGTCACCGGCGGCACGCCCATGACCTCGAGGGCGTCGATCTCGTCGGAGATCCGCATCGCGCCGAGCTCGGCGACGATTCCCGTGCCCACCTTGGCGGACAGCATGTAGCCGAAGCCATAGGGAATCACCTCGCGCAGGTCGCACCAGGCGGCGAACACGCCCGCATAGGCGGGCGCTCCGACCGAGCGGTTGAAGTAGGCGCCCTCGATTCCGCATTGCAGACCGAGGATGAAGACGAGGCCCCAGATGACGAGCGTGGAGCCGAGGATCAGGATGCCGGTCTGGCGCAGGGCCTCGCCGAAGAACTGGAAGACCCGGCCCGTGTAGACGAGGCCGGCGACGCGCGTCGAGAAGCCGAAGATCTCGCCGATCGAGTTGAGCCAGCCCCTGCGGGACCGCCAGCCAGCCGGCCCCCATCAATTACCCCTCATCACTTGATTACCTGGAGCTCGGGATGCGTGGCGAGCAGGGTCTGGGTGAAGACGTAGTTGAACGCGAAGACGCCCATGAAGGCGATCACCACCGCCTCGTTGACGGCGCGGCCCACTCCCTCGGCGCCTCCGGACGCAGTCATCCCCTTGTAGGAGCAGACGATCGCGATGATCGCCCCGAATAAGGTGCATCTTCAGGACCGACCCCCAGAGGTCCGTGACCGAGGCGTTGTTGAAGAGAGTCGCGAAGAACCCTCCGAGCGGCTCGTTGTAGAGCAGCTCGGCGCCGATGCCGCCGACGATGCCGAAGATCAGCGCATAGATGTCCATCAGGCCGGTGATCAGCATCAAGGCCAGGAATCTCGGAACGACGAGGTTCTTGATCGGGTCGACGCCGAGCACCTGGAGCGCGTCGAGCTCCTCGCGGATCTTCCGGGCGCCGAGGTCCGCGGTGATCGCGGTGCCGGCCACTCCGGCGACGACCACGGCGGTCACGAAGGGAGCGAACTCGCGGATCGAGGCGAGGACGAAGAACCCGCCGAGACGGTCGAGCGCCCCGAAGAGGGAGAGGAAGTTGGCCGCCTGCAGGCCGGGAGCGCCGAACCCGAAGGCCAGGGTCGAGATCATCATCGGGAACCAGCAGAGCTGGAGGGCGAAGAGGAACTGCCCGATGAACTCGCCGCCGTAGGGATACGGAGGACGGATCGCCGAGACGACCGTCTTCGCGGTCAGGATCATCATGTCCCCGACCTGCTCGAATAGAGACTTGGCCGGGAGGAACGCCCTATCGGCTATGGATCTGACCATTTAGCTCTCCTCCGGAGCCGTTCCCCCCTCATGGGGGCGCGGCCCCGCACTGCACGGACAGATTATGTGATGGGGCCGCCGTTCGCCACCCACAACCGTCAGGCGTAACTTCGGGCCAAGAAATCCCCGCAACTGGTGAGACGGAGCCGGATTGGCGGGGGTAGGGTGCGTGGTATGTTGCCCGCGCCTTTGGAGGAGAGCGCCTCGACAGCCCGTTCCCTCAAGGCCCGCAGGCGGATCGGGATAGGGATTTTCGGAGTGCTCCTGGCGGCGGGCGTCGCATCCTGCGGCGGCACCCGGCAGGACGCGAGCGAGCCGGAGGGCAATTTCCCCGTCTCCATCGTCAGCGCCGACTTCCCGAGCAAGCAGGCGCTCGCCCAGAACACGAACCTGACGCTGGCTGTCGAGAACTCCGGCGACCAGACGATCCCGAACCTCGCGATCACCATCTTCACCACCTCGAACGCCAGCACCGACGAGTCCGCCACGACCACCACAGGGACGACCGGCGGGACCACGACCACCTCCGAGGAGCTGCCCACGGCGCAGGGCTCCTTCTCAGTTCGCTCAGAGCAGGAGGGCCTCGCGATCCCCTTTCGCCCGGTCTGGATCCTGGAGGAGGGCTTCCCCAAGTACGAGGGTCAGATCGCATCGGCTGGGGCCGAGGCCGCCCAGACCGATACCTACGGCTTCGGCGAGCTCGCTCCGAACGCGACCAAGCGGATCGTCTGGAACGTGACCCCGGTTCAGGGTGGCACCTACACCGTCCACTACCGGGTCGCGGCGGGCCTGGAGGGAAAGGCGAAGGCCGTCACGGCCGACGGCTCGGTCCCGGAAGGCGAGTTCGTGGTCCGCATCTCGAGCGCGCCGCCGCAGACCCGCGTCGATGACTCCGGCAAAGTGGTGCCGATCAATCCCAGCGACATCATCGGCCAGGCAGGAAACCAGGAGCAGAAGTCAGAGCTCAACGGGCAGTAAGCGCGATCGCGCTGATCGTCATCGCGGCGCTGGCCGCCGGGCCGCCGCCGGCTGACGCCAAGCCGCGGGTCAAGCTGAAGCGGATCGGCCGCTTCCACAGCCCAACCTACGTCGACTCGGCCCCGGGGACGAGCGGCGTGTTCGTGGTCGAGCAGGGAGGGCGCATCCGGCTGGTGCGCGACAAGCACCGGCGGACCTTCCTCAACATCGGCTCCCTCGTCACCTCCGGCGGAGAGCGGGGCCTCCTCTCGGTCGCGTTCAGCCCGGACTATGCGACCTCCCGGCTGCTCTACGTCTACTTCACCAACCGAGCAGGAGACATCGACATCGCCGAGCTCCACGCGGACCCCGACGGCCTCCACGCTTCGCCGAGCACCCTGCGGCAGGTGCTGATCGTCCCCCACCCGAATCACTCGAACCACAACGGCGGACAGCTGCAGTTCGGCCCGGACGGCTTCCTCTACGCCGGGACCGGAGACGGCGGTGGTGCGGGCGATGCACCGGACAACGCGCAGAATCCCAACTCGATGCTCGGCAAGCTCCTGCGAATCGACCCCCACGGCGCCACGGCGATCTACGCACTCGGGTTGCGAAACCCGTTCCGCTTCTCGTTCGATGAGACCACGGACCCGGGACACCCCCGGATCGCGATCGGCGACGTCGGGCAGGACAGCTTCGAGGAGATCGACTACCTGACGCTCGCGGCGGCCGCCGGGGCCAACTTCGGCTGGAACGACTTCGAGGGCTTCGCGCCTTTTGCCGGCTCGCACCCCCCGACCGCGAGCGCGACGGTGAAACCGATCAAGGCGTACAGCAGCTCCGGCAACGCCTGCTCCGTGATCGGCGGATACGTCGTGCGCGACCGGCGAGTGCCTTCGCTGCTCCACCGCTACGTCTACGGCGACTTCTGCACCGGCAAGGTCCGCTCTCTGATCCCCGATCCGGCCGGGGCTCGCCGGGACAAGCCCACGGGAATCCGGGTGCGCGACCTGAGCTCGTTCGGCGAGGGCGCCGTTGGCGCGATCTACGCGACCTCGCTCGACGGACCGGTCTACCGGCTCGTTCGCCGACACTGAGGCGATGGTGCGCATCAACCGACGCCGCGTAGAGACCCTCGTCGCCGCCCTCGTCGCCATCGGGGCGGCGATCGTCGGGCTGACCAATCGCGCGGAGAACACAGTGGGCGCGAAGTTCGTCGCCCTCGATCGCATCGCCAGGCTCAAGAACCCGGTCTATCTCACCCAGCCGCGGGGAACGGCATCTCAGCTCTACGTCGTGCAAAAGGGCGGCGCCGTCAGGGTGATCTCGAACGATCGCCTCCTTCGTCGGCCGTTCCTCGACATCCGCTCGCTCGTCCAAGCGCACGGGATCCGCAGCGAGCCGGGGATGAGCTCAGTCGCCTTCCCGCCCGACTACGCCCGCACGGGGAACTTCTACGTCTCCTACACCGACCACCGCGACGCCCTCGTCGTCGCCCGGTACCAGCGGTCCGCCACCGACCCGCTGGTCGCGGACCCAGGCTCGGGTCAGGCGATCCTCCGCATCCCGGAACCCACCCCGGCTCACCACGGCGGCACGCTCACCTTCGGACCCAACGGTCATCTGTTCGTCGGGACCGGCGACGGCGGCCCAGCGGGGGATCCGCACGAACACGGCTCAGGACCGCAACTCGCTGCTCGGAAAGATCCTCCGCATCGATCCGACTTCGTCCGGATATGACATCCCGCCCGACAACCCGTTCGCCGGCGGACCGGGCCGCGACGAGATCTGGGCGTACGGGCTGCGCAATCCAAGGGCGATCTCGTTCGACCGAACCCTCGGAACGATCGCTATCGGCGACGTCGGAAATGAGCGCTTCGAGGAGATCGACCTGCTGCCCGTCACAAAGTCGCGCGGGGCGAATTTTGGCTGGTCCGCTTACGAGGCCTTCGCTCCCTTCAAGGGCGGAATCCCTCGGCGCGACACCGTGCTGCCCGCGATCGCCTATCGCCACCGGCCCGGCTGCGCCGTGGCCGGCGGCTACATCGTCCGCGACCCGCACCTTGCCCGGATCCGCGGCCGGGAGATCTTCGGCGACTACGTCTTCGGCGACTACTGCACCGGCAGGCTCTACGGCTTCCGCCCGAAGGCGGGACGCCGGGCCGGCAAGCAGAGGAGCTTCCGGTTCAACGCGATCTTCCTGACCTCGATCGGCGAGGACAACACCCGGCACATCTACCTGATCACCGAGCGGGGGCCCGAGCACAAGGGGAAGCCGAGCCTCGGGTCCGTCTACCGGCTCGTCCCCCACCGCAAGCAGGTATCCGGAACGTCTAGACGCCGGCGAAGGCGATCACCTGGCTGTCCGCGGGGCGAACAGCCGCCCCGCCGCCCGCCGCGGGAGTCGGGAAGTGGGTGACGGAGCCGAGATCGGCGCTCGCCACCTCGCCGCCGGTGTCCGGAGAGTAGCCATGCAAAGTCGCGTTCTGGTCGATGCTCCAGACGACGCCACCGGAGATGATCGGCGGGCCCGCCGAAGACGATCCGGCATGCCAGGCCGCGCTGAATGAGTTGCCGCTGATCCGCAGGGCGTGGAGACCGTCGGTGCATGGGACGTAGACGAACGGCGGCCGGTAGGCGAGTCCCCCGAAGGCGCCGCCGCTGCAGACGTCTTGGCTGAAGAGCTCACCGCCGGTGCCGCCCAGGTGGGTCGTGGAGAGGATCAGACCGAGCCCCTCCTTACCGATCACGAACATGCGGTCGCCGCCGAGCAGCGTGGGGCCGACCGAGCCCAGGTCCGTGTCGGTTTGATTGAGCTGCGGCGAGTTCGAGGCCCGATAGAAGCCGGTCTGCTTCAGCTTCGGCGAGAGCCTGATCACGCTGTTGCCGTAGTCAAAGCCGCTCGTCTCGTCCCCGTTCCCGGTGACGACGAAGAGGTTGCCCGCCCGGTCGACGGCGGCTCCGGACGGCGCCCAGATGCCGCCCTCCCGGTTGACCCCGACCGTGAACGACTTCTTCTGGGCCTTGCCGCGCGTCTTCACCGAAACGACCCGTCCGCGGTAGGCGCCGCAGTCTCCGGTGAGGCCGCCGTACTCGACGTAGACGCGGCCCTTGGAGACCGACAGCCCAGAGCGCTCCTGGTGCACTCGCGGATCCGAGCCGGGTGCGTCGACTTTCCGCTTCATGAGGATCTTGCCTCCGCGCAGCCGCAGCCCGAAGAGGACGTGGTGGTAACCGCTGAGGAACGCGGTGACAAAGATCCTGTCCCCCGAGATCGCCGGCGTCCCAGTGATCCCCGTAACCGGCTCGATGTTCCCGCAGGGGAGGGTCGAGCCCTGAACCGGGGTGCCGAGATGGCGCTTCCAGGCGATGTGGCCGTTGGCCGCGTTCAGCGCGTAGACCGTGTTGTTCTCGGTCGCGACGAAGACGCGATTGCCGACTGCGAGCGGCTCGGCGTACACCTGCCCGTCGAACTGCCGCGTCCAGGTCCGGTGGAGGCTGGAGAGTCCCGGCGAGGTCGTGTCGACCGCGGTCCGCGCCAGGTTCGCGTGGTAGGTGGGCCAGTTTGCGGAGCGCCGCTGCTTCTTCGCGGCGCTCGCCTGACCCGTTGGGGTGGGTGTCGCGCTGGACGAGGCGGGGTCCCCGCCCGACCCGCAGCCGACCGCGACGGTCAGAGCCGCCGTCATCGCGACGATCGCTGTGGCCCGAGTCCTGGTCATCCCGTGCCCTGACCAAGATACGGGTCCGCGGTCGCCCGCGGATTGGATTACCTGGGCAGAGCCGGCGCCAGGATCCGATACGCCTTGATGCCGAGGCCGAGCCTCTCGCGGTCCTCGGAGATCTGCGGATCGAGCCCGCTCAGCTCCTTCACCCGCTCGAGCCGGTAGGCGACCGTGTGGCGGTGGGCGAAGATCGCCCGCGCCGTCGCGTTCATGTTGCAGTCGCTGGCGAGGTACTCCTCGAGCGTGCCGAGCAGGTCCGAGCGGTACTGGTCGTCGTAGCGGACCAGGGGCTCGACCGTGTCGCGGTAGAAGCTCCGGACCTCGTCGGGATCGGAGATCAGCGCCCGGAAGAGCAGGCGGTACACCCCGCTCGCCGCGATCCCCTCCTCCAATGCCTCGGCGATCTCGGGCTCCCGCGTGATCACGTCGAGGACGAGCTCCGCCTCCTTGATGGCCCGGTGGAGCTCGCCGGGATCGGGATAGAAGGAGGAGACGGCGGCCATGCCGAGCTTGCGAAGGCGATTGGCGATGCGGCTCGCGCCCTGAAGGGTCTTCTCGGGCGCGTCGTCGCCGCCGCGCGCCGGCAGGATTGCGTAGAGCCGCCCCTCGGCGAGCTCCGCGAGGGATCCCTCGTACTCCGCCTCGACGAGCGCCGTCGCGTGACTGGGGCTGGCGGACTCGATCTCGGCCACCAGTGCGATGGCGCCGCGCGCAAGGTCGCAGCCCAGCCGCGCGGCTTTGGTGGTGGTCTCGGCCGTCTCGATCTCCCGGGAGCGCAGCTCCTCGATCAGCCCGCCGCGCATCTTCCGCTCGGCCTCTTCGCGTGCGTCCGCCACCGCGACCTCGGCGAGGGCCGCGAGGGCCGCCGCCCGCAGGATCTCGTCCTGGTCCACGAGGACGGCCGTCTCCCCATCCTCCGACTCCGGCGCGAGCAACAGGACGACGCCGACGATCCGCCCGCCCGCTTCGATCGAGCGCTCCAGGCTGATCAGGTCGGGACTTGTCGCCTCGGTCTCGGCCACCCGAGCCTTCGCGTACTCGGCCAGCCCGTTCAGCTCCCCGCCGCCGGGCGCGCGCGCCGCCAGCCCTCGCGGCGGCAGCACGATCGCCACCGGGCTGCCGGCCTCGGCCGCGGCAAGCTCGGCCACGCCCTGCAGCCCCTCGCCGTCGAGGACGGCCTCGATCATCCGGGTGCTGAGCTCGCGCATCGTCATTCGTCCTGCGCCGCGCCGGCGGCGATCTCCTCCTCGGTATGCGACTGGAGCACGATCTGGCCTTCCTCGCCCGTGCGGATCCTGATCGCCTCCTCCACCGGCAGCACGAAGATCTTGCCGTCGCCGATCTGCCCGGAGCGAGCGTGCCGGATGATGATCTCGACGACCTTCCCGGTATCGCCGTCGTCCACGACGACCTCGAGCTTCAGCTTCGGCCGGACCGAGACCGTCAGGGTCGACCCCCTATAGGCCTCGACCAGCCCCTTCTGGCGCCCGGAGCCCTTCACCTCAGAGATCGAGAGAGACGGGAAGCCCTTGTCGAGCAGCTCGGAGCGGATCGGCTCGAACGCCTCATGGCGGATGAACGCTTCGATTTTCTTCACGGGTGACTCCCCCCGGAGGACGCCGACGGCTGACATCAGCCACGGTAGGCGTGCCCAGGCAGGCGGTCTTTGGCCCTCTGTCGAAAATCGCGCCTGGGGCTTGCTCCAAGCGGTCGAGAGTGCGAATGGCTACAAGCGGTGCATGCTCACCCGCGCGTCGAGCTCGCTCGAAACGGCGCCCTTGTAGACACCCCGGATCGGCGGCACGTCCTGGTAATAGCGGCCGTGGCCGATCTTGACGTGGGTCTCGTCCGCGACCTTCCTGTTGGTCGGATCGAGCGGGATCCAGATGGGCTCGGCCTCTCCCGGAACGAGCGCCTCCACCCAGGCGTGGGTCTGAACCTCGGCCGAATCGCGACCGTCCTCCTCGCCGGGGGCGAACAGGTATCCCGAGACGTAGCGGGCGGCGATGCCCTGGGCGCGCAGCAGCCTGGTGGCCAGGTGGACGAAGTCCTGACAGACGCCCGCGCCGGCCTCGAGCAGGTCGGCGACGGTGGACCCGACGAATGTGACACCAGGCTGGTAGGTGAAGCGCTCCGGGATCAGCTCCGCGACGCGCAGAGCCGTCGCCAGCGGTGAGTCGGCGCGAACGGCCTGGTCGAGCTGGGTGAGCTGCCCGTTGGCCGGGGCTGTCCCGGCCTGGAGCAGGAACTCCCCACCGGCGAGCCGGTACTCGGGGGTGGCGATCCGATCCCAGCCGGTCTCCGCCGGAAGGATCTCGGCCTCGGTTGCGACCCGGCACACGGCGTCGATCCGCAGCTCGGTGTGTCGCTCGTGGATTCCGAACTCGAGCACGTGCGTCCCGAAGTAGTCGCGCCGCTCCGACACCGGCGCATCCGGCGAGAGCCGCAGCTCAAACCCCTCGACTCGCTGATTCATGCTCGATCCCGGCTTCACCCGCAGGGTGTTGAGGTTGTCCCAGACCTCCGCCGGATACCCGTAGACGCTCGTGTACTCGATCTCGAATCTCAAACCGGCGCCACCCTTCCCACCTCCGCCGCGCTCGCGAAGTAGCGGCTCTCGATCTCACGGTGCACCGTCCGCAGCTCCTCGTCCACCCGCTCAAGCAGGTCATTGAGCCCCTGTGCGTACTCCGACCCGCCGTTCCGCTGGGGTGCGCTGCCGTGGAACTCCAGGTCGGCCCGCAGGCGGGGGAGGCGCAGCAGCGGGGGCGAGAGCTGCTGGTTCGCATCGGCCTCGCGGAGCCGATCGGCCAGCAGGTCGATGGAGGAGGCGACCGAGTCCGGGAAGCGGGGCTCGAACAGCAGGAAGGCCACCACCTCGGCGATCCCCGCCGGTCCCACCCGGGAGCGGCGAAAGGCCTCCACGCCGCCGACCGCCTGCAGCAGCGCGAGCGCCTGGGCGTCGGTGCTGGGATCGGACTCGCGATCGGGCGCCTCGATCACGCCGTGGATGGAGACGCGGAGGACGCGCAGCATCACGCTCGCCGCCTCCATGTGGCGGCCGGCGGCGAGGAACGAATGCGCCTGGTCTCGGAGCATCGTCTGCTCCGCCAATCCCCAGAACAGCGCGCAGCGCTCGCGCACGTAGGAGTAGACGGAGAGCGGGCCGGTTCGCAGCGCGGCGCCGAGGTCGCTGGAGTCCAGTTCGAGGTAGGCGGTGTTGAGGGCCTCCCACATCTCCCGGGGAATGACGTCGCGGACGGTCTTGGCTCCCGCTCGGGCGGAGTCCATGCACCAGCTCACCGACGCCGGGCTCTCGCGGTCGAGCGTCAGCGTCCTCACCGCCTGCACGGCGCTCAGCTCCGGGTCCTCCTCTGGATCGACTCCCGCTCCGAGCACCGCCATCACCTCGTGCCAAGAGGGCGCGATGGCGCCCTCCTGCGCCGGGCCGTGGATGCTCGCCTGCATCATCGACTCGAGCAGGCGCGAGGAGTGCTCGGCGCGCGCGACGTAGCGGCCGACCCAGTAGAGCTGGTGGGCGATGCGGGCCAGCATCAGCTCCGTCCCTGTTGTTGCTGCTGTTGCTGCTCGCTCCAGCCGCCACCCGCCGGCGCCGCCGGCACGACCGGGACCGATCGTGGCTCGGCCACCGCCTTGTGCTCCGCCGTCGTGGGCTCCCCGGCGAGGACCCAGGTGTCCTTGGAGCCGCCGCCGCGCGAGGAGTTGACGATCATCGACCCCTCCCCCATCGCCACCCGCGTCAGGCCACCCGGCACCGTCCGCACCCGCGAGCCGTAGACGGAGAACGGCCGCAGGTCCACATGGCGCGGAGCGAGGCCGCCGTCCGCCGTGACGGTCGGCACCGTCGAGAGGTTGACCACCTCCTGGGCGATCCAGATCTCGGGGGCGACCAGGATCCTCGCGCGCTGCGCCTCGATCTCCTCCTCGGTCGCCGAGGGGCCGATGAAGACGCCCTTCCCGCCCGACTCGCCGGTCGGCTTCACCACGACCTCGTCGAGCCGGTCGAGGACCGTTGCCAGCTCGTCCGGGTCGCTCAGCAGATAGGTGCGGACGTTCTCGAGGATCGGCGTCTCGTCGAGGTAGTAGCCGATCATCTCCGGCACGTAGCGGTAGATCGCCTTGTCGTCGGCGACGCCGGTGCCGATGGCGTTGGCGATCGCGACGGTGCCGGCGCGGTAGGCGCGGGTCAGCCCCGGGACGCCGAGCAGCGAGTCGGGGCGGAACTCCAGCGGATCGACGAAGTCGTCGTCCAGTCGGCGGTAGATCGCGTCGACTCGAGCCAGGCCCTCGGTGGTCCGCACGAAGCAGGTGTTGTCGCGGACCGTGAGGTCGCCGGCTTCGACCAGATCGACCCCCATCTGGCGAGCGAGAAAGGCGTGCTCGAAGTAGGCGCTGTTCGCGGGGCCGGGGGTCCAGACCACGATCCGCGGCACCTCGCTGGACGGCGCCACCTCGCGCAGCGCCTCGAGCAACAGCGCGGGGTAGTCCGCCACCGGCCGGACGGAGTATTCGTTGAAGAGCTCCGGCACGAGGCGGGTCATCGCCAGGCGGTTCTCCAGCACGTAGGAGATCCCCGATGGCGTCCGCACGTTGTCCTCGAGCACCTTCCAGATCCCATCTCCGTCGCGAACCAGGTCGCAACCGGAGACGTGGCAGTAGATGCCTCCCGGCGGCCGCACCCCGTGGACGGCGCGGCGGAACTGCGGACAGCCGAGGACGAGCTCCCAAGGGACGATCCCGTCACGGACGATCTCGCGCGAGTGGTAGACGTCGTCGCAGAATGCGTTCAGCGCGCGAATCCGCTGGGCCAGACCCGCCTCGATCATCTCCCACTCGGACGCCGGGATGACCCGCGGGACCAGGTCGAGCGGGAAGGGCCGGTCGCGGCCCGGCCCGCCGTCGGCCCCGGCGATCTCGAATGTGATGCCCTGCTGGGTGAACGCGATGTCCCGGCGCTTCCCCAGCTCCATCAGCATGAAGCGACCCATCCGGTCGAGACCGTCGACCAGGCTCGATGCATGCGCGCGCGGCTCGCCGAGCCCGGCGAACAGCTCGTCCACGATCCCCGCCGGCGGCTCGTAGCTGCCGGACTCGTTGACGGTCGTGCGCGCCAATGACCCCTCGGAGGGCATTCTCGGAGGCTACGCCTACCCGCGAAGGCCGCCACGGACGCGTGGACAAAGCTCGCGGGCGCCGGTTCGACAGCGTGCACATCGCAATCCTGGCTGTCCAGCCAGTCCGCGCTAGAGTCAACCCCAACCGCCGCTCTACCGGAGGAGAGACGCATGGCCATCGACACCGTCAACGGAAGCGCCCGGACCTCCAGCGAGACGTTCGACGTCATGAACCCAGCCGACGGTTCGTTGATCACCAGTGTGCCCCTGGATGGGCCGCCCGAGGTCGCAGCCACCGTCGCCCGCGTCCGGGCCAACCAGCCCGCCTGGGAGGAACTCGGCATCAAGGGCCGGGCGCAGTGGCTGTACAAGCTTCGCGATTGGATCCTCGACAACCAGGACGAGATCGCGGACACGATGCAGCTCGAGACCGGCAAGGTCCATGGGGAGGCCGCCGGCGAGTCCGTGTATGTGACGGACCTCATCAACTTCTACGGCAAGAAGGGCCACCGCTACATCGGCGACGAGAAGGTCCCGGCGCACTCGCCTCTGATGAAGATCAAGAAGCTCAAGGTGCAGTACCGGCCCTTCCCGGTCGTCGGCGTGATCAGCCCATGGAACTTCCCCCTGGTCCTCTCGCTCGGCGATGCGATCCCGGCTCTGATCGCGGGCTGTGCGGTCGTCATCAAGCCCTCCGAGATCACCCCCATCGGCCTCAGCGAGATCATCGAGGCCTGGAAGAGCGAGATCGGCGCGCCCGACGTCTTCGATGTCGTCAACGGCATGGGCGAGACCGGCTCCGCCCTGGTCGACGAGGTCGACTACGTCCAGTTCACCGGGTCCGACCGCACCGCCAAGAAGGTGCTGACCCAGGCCGCACAGACCCTGACGCCGGTCAGCGCCGAGCTCGGCGGCAAGGACCCGATGATCGTGCTGAAGAGCGCCAACGTCGAGCGTGCGGCGAACGCCGCGACCTGGGGCGCCTTCCAGAACGCCGGCCAGACGTGCATCTCCGTCGAGCGCCTCTATGTGGAGGAGCCCGTCTACGACGAGTTCGTCGAGCGGTTCACCGAGGAGGTCCGAAATATCAACCAGGGCATGGACGGCCGCGAGCACGGCAAGGACATCGGCGCGATGACCTTCCCGCCGCAGACCCAGATCGTCGAGGACCACGTCGAGGACGCCCGCAAGTCCGGCGCGACCGTCGTCACCGGCGGCCAGCGCGGCGAGGGTCCCGGCGATTGGTATCCACCCACGGTGCTCACCGACGTCGACCACTCGATGACGGTGATGCGCGACGAGACCTTCGGCCCGGTCGTCGGGATCATGAAGGTGCGGGACGCCGACGAGGCAGTGCGCCTCGCGAACGACACGCGCTACGGGCTGGCGGCCTCGGTCTTCGGCTCGAAGCGCGAGGCGGAAGCGGTCGCACGCCGGCTCGAGGTCGGCACGGCCAACGTCAACGACGTGCTGGTCGGCTTCCTGGCCTCGGACGTGCCGATGGGGGGCTGGAAGGACTCAGGCATCGGCTTCCGCCACGGCGAGTACGGAATCAAGAAGTTCGTCCGTCCCGAGTCGATCGTGATCAGCCGCTTCGGCCAGAAGCGCGAGCCCCTCTACTTCCCGTACACCGAGAAGCGGCGCCAGCAGCTGCGGAAGGTCAGCGACTTCTTCGCGGCTCGCGACTGGCGCCGCAGGCTCGGGAAGAACCGCTAGCTCACCGCGGACAGCTCGCCGTCGAGCCGGCGCGCCTCCTGCTCGAACCACTCCGAGACGAGGCGAAGCCACGCCACCTCGGACCGGGTCCTGATCCGGACGTAATCAGCGTGCTGGGCGCCGGCGACGCGGATCGCGTCGGCGACGCTGAGCTCGCGATCCTCGGATCCATCGCCGAGCAGCATCCAATCGGCGCGCCCGCCGGGCCCCTCGTCCTCCAGGGCCAACCTCGTTCCATCGCTCATCAGGAGGGCCTTCGGCTCGCGGCCGCCGACCTGTAGTCCCTGCACTCCGTTCGCTTCCATGACATCCCCTTTTGGTCGCTCGCTAGGAGAGGCAAGTATGCGAGCAACTGCTAACACAGCGCTAAAGAACCGTTAACAGCTTGCGAAAGCCGCGCTGCCTGCGGCCCTCAGCGCACGGCCTTCTTGACGAGCGCGCGGATCTTCTTCTCTTCGGCGGCGGAGAGCTTCACCAGCGCGAAGGAGGTCGGCCACATGGCGCCCGCGTCGAGGTTCGCCCTGTCGTTGAAGCCGAACGTCGCGTACCTCGACTTGAACTTCGCAGCGCTCTGGAAAAAGCAAATGACGTTGCCGTCCTTGGTATAGGCGGGCATCCCGTACCAGGTCCTCGGCAAGAGGTCCGGAGCACTTTCCTTGACGATGGCGTGGATCCGCTTGGCCATGGCGCGATCCGATTTCGGCATCTCGGCGATCTTCTCGAGCAGGTCGCTTTCACCCTCCGCCCTGGTCCTTTCCGCCTTGAGCTCACGAGCGCGCTCCTTCATGGCGGCTCGTTCTTCGGGCGTGAATCCCTTCTTCGCGGCCTTCTTGGGGCTCATGAGGCCGGGACGAGCTCTTCGCGGAGCTGCTTCGCCGCCTGCACCATGTTGCGCAGGCTCGGGTCGACCTCATCCCAGGTCCGGGTCTTCAGTCCACAGTCGGGGGTGACCCAGATCTGCTCCGGGCGCAGAACGCGGGCGGCCTCGTGGAGCAGCTCGACCATCTCGTCGACGCCCGGCACGCGGGGGGAATGGATGTCGTAGACGCCCGGGCCGATGTCGTTGCGGTAACCGGTCTTCTCCCAATCGTGGAGCAATTCCATTCGCGAGCGCGCCGCCTCGATCAGGTTGACGTCGGCGTCCATCGCCTGGATGTGCTCGAGGATTTCGCCGAAGTCCGAGTAACACATGTGGGTCTGGATCTGGGTCTCGTCTCCGACCACGGCGGTACAGAGGCGGAAGCAGTGAACCGCCCAGCCCAGGTACTCGCCCCAGCGCTCCTTCCGAAGCGGGAGCCCTTCGCGAATCGCGGGCTCATCCACGTGGATGATCGGGACCCCGGCCTTCTCGAGGTCCTCGACCTCGTCACGGATCGCAAGAGCCAGCTGCACGCACGTGTCCCTTCTTGGTTGGTCGTCACGTACGAACGACCACTCGAGCATCGTCACCGGTCCGGTGAGCAGGCCCTTGACCGGCTTCTCGGTGAGCGACTGCGCGTACGTGATCCAGTCGACGGTCATCGGCGACGGCCGCAGCACGTCGCCGAAGATGATCGGCGGGCGGACATAGCGCGAGCCGTAGGACTGCACCCAGGCGTTCTCGGTGAAGACGTAACCCTCCATCTGCTCGCCGAAGTACTGGACCATGTCGTTGCGCTCCGGCTCGCCGTGGACGAGCACGTCGAGGCCGACGTCCTCCTGGAAGCGGATGACGCGCTCGATCTCCTCCCGCATGGCGTCGCGATATTGGAGCCATTCGATCTCGCCCTTGTTCAGCTTCCTCCGCGTCTCGCGGATCTCTTCTGTTTGCGGATAGGAACCGATTGTGGTCGCGGGGAAGAGCTCTGGGATATCGATACGGGAGCGCTGCGCCTGGCGGCGCTCCTCGAACGGGCTGGTGCGCTGATCGTGCTCATCGTCGAGGGACTCAATCCGCGCCCGCACCTCCGCGTTCCTGGTCCGGTGGGAGTCGCGCCTCGAATCGAGGGCCCGGTCGTTGGCGTCGAGCTCGTCGGCGATCGCCTCGCGGCCCTCGGCCATGCCCTTCGCCAGGGTCGCGACCTCGCCGACCTTCTGGACGGCGAACGCCATCCAGGAGCGCATCTCGTCGTCGAGGTCCGCGTCGACGCCCGCGGGCTCGGCATCCAGGTCGATGGGCACGTGGAGCAGGGAGCAGCTGGTAGAAACGACGAGCTGGGCGCTGTGAGTCTTCAGGCCCCCAAGGGCGTCCAGCGAGTGCTCGAGGTGATCGACCCAGATGTTGCGCCCGCTGACGATCCCGGCGAAGAGCCACTGGTCCCCGAGGCCCTCCTGGTTCGCGATGAACTCGGCGTTGTGGCGGCCGCCGTGCTCGTGGACGTCGGGGCCGAGCTCCGGCCCGTGGACGGAGCCGGTGAAGTCGAGGCCGACGCCCTCGATCGGCAGGTCGCGCAGGACCCCGTAGGCGTCGCCGACGTGATCGAAGTAGGTCTTGACGAGGATCCGCGGGCGCTCGTGGACCTTGCAGAGCTCCTCGTAGGCGAGGCGAAGGGCGTCGAGCTCTCGTTCGGTGCGGTCCTCGACGAAACAGGGCTCGTCGAACTGCACCCAGGTCGCGCCCTGCTCGGCCAGCCGCTCGATCACCTCGCCGTAGACCTCGACCAAGGGCTCGATCAGGTCGAGCGCGTCGAAGCGCTCCGAAGCGCCATCGGCCGGCTTGGAGAGGAGCAGGAAGCTCACCGGGCCGATCAGGACCGGGATCGTGTCGATGCCCACCTCCTCCATGGCCTCGGCGTGCTCGTCGAAGGGCTTGGTGCCTGACAGCGCGAACTTCGTGTCGGGCCCGAGCTCGGGGACGATGTAGTGGTAGTTCGTGTCGAACCACTTGGTCATCTCCATGGCGGTTACGTCGACGCCGTCGGACTGCCGGCCACGCGCCATCGCGAAGTAGGTGTCGAGGCCGACATCACCGCCGTCGTGGCCGTAGCGCTCCGGCACGGCGCCGACCAGCGCGATCGCGTCCAGCACCTGGTCGTAGTAGGAGAAGTCGTTGGAGGGGATCAGGTCGATCCCCTGCTCCTGCATCAGCTTCCAGTTCTCCACCCGAATTTGACGTGCGGTTGACGCCAGGTCGTCGGCTGACTTCTCACCGCGCCAGTAAGCCTCGGTGGCGAACTTGAGCTCGCGATTGCGGCCGATGCGGGGGAAGCCGGAGACATTTGAGAGGCCCATTCATCAACCCTACCGAGGCGGTCAAAGCCGGAAACACTGCGTCGCCTAGCCCCTGCCCTGGCTACCCTGCCGTGCCATGCCCGAGCGCGACTACCTGGGGGCGGTGCGCGAGCGTGTCGTCGTCTTCGACGGCGGCATGGGCGCGACGCTCGAGCAATTCGACCTCACCTCGGAGGATTACGGGGGCCTGGAGGGCAAGTGCCACGAGGCGCTGGTCCTGAACCGGCCCGACGTGATCGAGGGCGTCCACAGCTCCATGCTCGAGGCGGGCGCCGAGGTGGTCGAGACCGACACCTTCCAGGGGAGCCGTCTGAAGCTGGACGAGTGGGGGCTCGGCGAGCACACGCTGGAGATCAACACCCAGGCTGCGGAGATCGCGCGCAAGGCGGCCGGCCCGGATCGCTTCGTCGCAGGCTCGATAGGCCCGACGGGCTTCCTCCCGGCGAGCGACGACCCCACCCTCGGAGACATCTCATTCGCGAAGCTCGTGGAGATCTTCACCGAGCAGGCGCGGGGCCTGGTCGCGGGCGGCGCCGACCTGATCATCATCGAGACGGCCCAGGACATTCTGGAGGTGAAGGCCGCGATCTTCGGCGCCCGCGAGGCGTTCAAGCAGGCCGGCCGCACCCTGCCGATCCAGACGTCGGTCTCCCTCCTGCCCCAGGGGGGAAAGATGCTGCTCGGGACCGACATCCAGGCGGTCCTGACCACGCTCGCCGCGCTCGACGTCCAGGTGATCGGTCTGAACTGCTCCACCGGCCCGGAGGACATGCGGGACGCCATCCGCTATCTGGGCGAGTTCTCCCCCCTGCCGGTCCATTGCATCCCCAACGCCGGCCTGCCTCTGCAGGGGCCTGACGGCGAGACCATCTTCCCGGAGGAGCCCGAGCCACTCGCCGCGACCCTCGGCGAGTTCGTGGAGCGCTACGGCGTCGGCATCGTCGGCGGCTGCTGCGGCACCACGCCCGAGCACATCGCCGCTATCCGGGATCGTGTCGAGGGCAGGGAGCCCGGCGAGCGGCCCGAGCGCGGCTCGACGGAGGTCTCGAGCATGATGACCTCCACCCCGCTGGTGCAGGAGCCGCGCCCGACGCTGGTCGGTGAGCGCGTCAACTCGCAGGGGTCCCGCGCCGCCAAGGAGCTGCTGCTCGCCGACGACTACGACGGGCTCGTCCAGGTGGCCGAGGACCAGGTGACCGGCGGCGCCCACGTGCTCGACGTCTGCGTGGCCCTCACCGAGCGCCAGGACGAGGACGTCCAGATGGGCACCGTCGTGGAGCGCATCTCGCTGAGCCAGCCGTCGCCGATTCAGGTCGACTCGACCGAGCCCGAGGTGATCCAGGAGGCACTGGAGAGGATCCCCGGCCGCGCGATCGTCAACTCGGTGAACCTCGAGGCCGGGCGCGACAAGCTCGACCTGGTCGCGCCCCTCGCCGAGGCCCACGGCGCCGCACTGATCGCGTTGACGATCGACGAGGAGGGCATGGCCAAGACGGGGGACCGGAAGGTCGAGATCGCCAAGCGGATCCGCGACATGTGCGTGAACGACCACGGCATGGACCCGGAGTCCCTGATCTTCGACGCGCTCACCTTCACGCTGACGACCGGAGACGAGGAGTGGCGGCCCTCCGCGGTCGCGACGATCGAGGGGATCAAGCGGATCAAGGCGGAGATCCCGGGCGTGAAGACCTCATTGGGCGTCTCCAACGTCAGCTTCGGCGTCTCGCCGAAGGCCCGCGCGGTCCTGAACTCGGTCTTCCTGCACCACTGCGTCGAGGCGGGGCTCGATCTGGCGATGGTCAACCCGAACCACATCACCCCCTACTTCGAGATCGACGAGAACGAGCGGGAGCTCACCGACGCACTGGTCTTCAACCGCTCAGAGGACGCGCTGGAGAAGTTCATCGCCCATTTCGAGTCGCAGGGCGAGGAAGCGGAGGAGGCGGCCGGCGACCCGACCGAGGGCATGGATCCCGAGGAGGCCCTCCACTGGCAGATCCTCCACCGCAAGAAGGATGGCGTCGAGGACTGGATCGACCGCTCGGTGGAGAAGATCGGCGCCGTCCCCACCCTGAACACCGTGCTGCTCCCGGCGATGAAGGAGGTCGGCGACAAGTTCGGCGCCGGCGAGCTGATACTGCCCTTCGTCCTGCAGTCAGCCGAGGTGATGAAGCGCGCGGTCGCCCAGCTGGAGAACTACCTCGAGCGGATCGAGGGCCACAGCAAGGGCAAGGTCGTGATCGCAACGGTCTTCGGCGACGTCCACGACATCGGCAAGTCCCTGGTCAACACGATCCTGACCAACAACGGCTACACGGTGGTCGACCTCGGCAAGCAGGTCCCGGTGGACACCATCATCCACTCGGCGATCGAGGAGAACGCCGACGCGATCGGCCTGTCGGCGCTGCTGGTCTCCACCTCGAAGCAGATGCCGGCGTGCGTTCAGGAGCTGCACTCGAAGAAGCTCGAGTTCCCGGTGCTGATCGGCGGCGCCGCCATCAACCGCGACTTCGGCCGGCGAATCCTCTATCCGGGCGGCAAGGACTCCGAGGAGATCTACGAGCCCGGCGTCTTCTACTGCAAGGACGCCTTCGTCGGGCTGGACACGATGGACGACCTGATCGACGCCGAGAAGCGGGCCGCGCTGGTCGACCGAATCCGCGACGAGGCTCGGACGCTCCGCGAGCAGCCCGTGGTAGTGGATGACGCGCCACCGACGACCGACGACTCCGTTCGCTCCGGGGCCCGCACCGACGTCCCGATCCCCGATCCGCCCTTCTGGGGCGCCCGCGAGATCGAGGCCGACCTCGACGACGTGTTCCCCTACCTCGACCGCCACGTCCTCTTCAAGCTCCACTGGGGGGGCCGCGGGAAGAAGGGTGAGGAGTGGCGGCAGATCGTCGAGGGCCACGACGGCGAGGAGGGGTTCGCGCCCCGGCTCGAGCGGATGTGGCGCGAGCAGGATTACCTGAACCCCCGGGCGCGGCAGGGCTTCTTCCCCTGTGCCGCGGACGGCAACGAACTGGTCGTCTTCGATCCGGAGGATCCCGAGCGCGAGCTCGAGCGGCTGGTCTTCCCGCGCCAGCCCAAGCACGACCGGATCTGCCTGACCGACTTCTTCCGGCCCCTCGACGAGCTCGGGGTGGGCGAGCGCGACGTGGTCGCCCTGCAGGGCGTCACGGTCGGCCCGGAGGTCACCGATCTGATGGCCAAGCTGGAGTCCGACGGCGAGTTCGCCGAACAGCTCTACGTCCACGGCCTCGGCGTGCAGGCGGCCGAGGGGCTCGCTGAGTGGCTGCACTCGGAGGCCCGCTCGGGCCTCGGAATCGACCGCGACCAGGGCCGCCGCTATTCCTGGGGCTATCCCGCCTGCCCGGACCAGTCAGAGCACGAGAAGGTCTGGAGGCTGCTGGGCTTGGAGGAGATCGGTATGACGCTCTCCGACGGGTTCGCGGTGATGCCGGAGCAGTCGACGGTGGCGATCGTCGCGCACCATCCTCAGGCCGTCTACTTCGGGATGAAGTCGGGCTTCATCCCCGCGGAGAAGACCCCGGACGAGGTGATCGCCGGCACCGAGCGCGGCGGCGATCTGCCGCCGGAGCGAGAGCCGGGCGACGGTGTCGTCGAGGCCGAGGAGGCCGATCCGGCCTCCGAGCCGATCAGCGGCTGACGCTTCACGTATGACAATATGACTTATTGAAGCGGCGGCCCGCGGGACGCTCGCCGGCCGCTGGGAACGAGTCGAGGAGAGTGGCCATGGCGGTCGCGGTGAAGCAGAAGCAGGACCTGTTGATCGGCGGTCAATGGGTTGCGGCGAAGTCGGGCAAGGACTGCGAGCAGACCAACCCGTATTCGGGCGACGTGGTCGGGCGGGCCGCCGCGGCCGGCCCGGACGACGTCGACCTCGCGGTGAAGGCGGCGCAGGCGGCGTTCGAGGCCTGGGGCTTCGGCCCGCCGGCGGCGCGCCGGGAGGTCCTGACCAAGGCGGCTGACCTGCTCGCCGAGCGCTCCGGGCAGATCGCCGCGATCGTCACCGAGGAGACCGGCGGCACCTTCGGCTGGGGCATGTTCAACTGCCAGCTGGCCAGCGGCATGCTCCGCGAGGCCGGTGCCCAGGCATACGCCGCAGTCGGCCAGGTGATCCCCTCCGACATCCCCGGCGCAACCGGGATCGCGCGCCGGCTGCCCGCCGGCGTGGTGGTCGGCATCGCTCCCTGGAACGCCCCGGTGATCCTCGGCACCCGAGCCATCGCGACGCCGCTCGCCTACGGGAACACCGTGATCCTGAAGGGCTCGGAGCTCTGCCCCCGGACGCACGCACAGATCGTCCGCTGCGTCCAGGACGCCGGCGCCCCCGAGGGCGTCATCAACTACCTGACCAACGACCCCGCTGACGCACCCGAGGTCGTCGAGGCGCTGATCGCCCACCCCGGCACCCGGCGGATCAACTTCACGGGCTCCACCCGCGTCGGCAAGATCATCGCCGAGACCTGCGGCCGCCACCTGACCAAGTGCCTGCTCGAGTTGGGCGGCAAGGCGCCGATGATCGTGATGGCCGACGCCGACATCGACGAGGCGGTCAACGCCGCCAACTTCGGGGCCTTCATGCACTCCGGTCAGATCTGCATGGCGACCGAGCGGATCATCGTCGACGGCAAGGTCGCGGACGAGTTCACCGAGGGCCTGGTGAAGAAGGCGAGCGCGATGACGGTCGGCGATCCGACCAACCCCGAGACGATGATCGGGCCGCTGATCAACAAGGCCTCGGTGGATCACGTGACCGAGCTGGTCGAGGACGCGAAGTCGAAGGGCGCCGAGATCGCCACCGGTGGCGAGGCCGATGGCCCCTGCTTCCACCCCACGGTGCTGACCAAGGTGACACCTGAGATGCGCGTGTACTCGGAGGAGTCGTTCGGGCCGATCGTCCCGATCCTCACCTACGACGACATCGAGGATGCGATTCGGACGGCGAACGACACGAACTACGGCCTCTCGGGCGCGGTCTTCAGCTCCGACATCCCGACCGCGCTGGATGTGGCGCGTCGGATTGAGAGCGGGATCTGCCACGTCAACCTGTCCACGGTCCACGATGAGGCCCAGATGCCGTTCGGCGGAGTCAAGGAGAGCGGCTGGGGCCGGTTCGGGGGCAGTGCGGCGCTGGAGGAGTTCACCGACCTGCACTGGACGATGGTGATGAGCCAGCCGGGCCACTACCCGATCTAGGTGGGCGTGAAGGCCGCGCGGCGACTGATCGAGCTGGCCCAGAGCGAGGGCGTCGACCGCGTCTTCGGCAACCCGGGGACCACCGAGCTGCCCTTCATGGACGAGCTCACCAAGGTGCCCGAGTTCCACTACTACCTGGGGCTGCACGAGGGGACCGCCGTTTCGATGGCCGACGGCTACGCCCGCGCGACCCGGCGACCTTCGTTCCTCAATCTCCATATCGCCGCCGGGCTCGCCCATGGGCTCGCGAACATGCTCAACGCCAGGCGCGCGCGGACCCCGATGGTGGTCACCGTCGGCCAGCAGGACCGGCGCCACCTGATCCAGGACCCGATGCTGGGCGGCGACCTGCTCGCGCTGGCGCAGGGCGCCTTCAAGGACGCGGTCGAGGTGAACCAGGTGGAGGACCTGCCGACCCTGATCCGCCGCGCCTTTCTCCTCTCGCAGACGGCGCCGACGGGGCCGGTGATGGTCTCGATCCCGGTCGATGTCCTCGAGGAGGAGCTGGACGAGCCGCTCCCGGAGCGAACGGAGGTCCGGGGGCTCGGCGTGGCCGAGGGCGCCGATGAGCTGGCCGAGGCCCTGCTCGGCGCGGGCGCCCCCGCGATCGTCGCCGGCGATGGCGTCGGGCGCGCGGGAGCCGTCGAGGACCTGGTCGCGCTGGCGGAGGGCCTGGGCGCCACGGTCTTCCACGAGCCGATGTACGACTGCGTCGACTTCCCGGCGACACATCCACTGTCCGCCGGGATGCTCCCTCCGGTTGACGCGCTCATCCGGGAGAAGCTCTCCGGGCACGACGTCGTCTTCCTGGTCGGGAGCCACGCCTTCTCGGCCCACTACTACACCGACTCCCTCCCGATCCCCGAGCGAACCCAGATCCTCCAGCTCGACGAGGACCGCGCGGAGCTGGGCCGCAACTACCCCGCGCGAATCGCCCTGCACGGCGGCGTCGGGCCGACGGTGCGGGCGATCACCGAAATCGTCGGCGGCCGCTGCCCGGAGGCCGAGGCCCGCATCGAGGCGGCGCGGAAGGATCAGGCGGCTCCCGCGAGCGCCCCGGCCTCGAACGGAGAGCGCATGGATCCCGCCGCCGCCGCCGATGCCCTGGTCGCCGGGCTGCCGGAGGGCGCGATCATGATCGAGGAGGCGATCACGACCGGGCTCGAGGTCCGGCGCGCCTTCGCCGCCAGCCGGCCGGGCAGCTACCACCACTCCGTCGGCGGGGCCCTGGGCTGGGCGCTCGGCGCCGGGATCGGCGTGAAGATGGCCCGCCCCGGCGATCCGGTCGTCTCCGTGGTCGGCGACGGCACGGCGATGTACACGATCCAGGGGCTCTGGTCGGCGGCCCATTACGACGTGCCGCTCGTGCTGGTCGTGATGAACAACCGCGAGTACGCGGCCTGCAAGCGCGGCATCGACCGGGTGGTCGCCGGCGGCGGCGACAGCTACGTCGGCATGGATCTGACCGACCCGGAGATCGACTTCCTCGGGCTGGGACGGTCCCTCGGAGTGGAGACCCAATCGGCCGCGGGCACGGAGGAGCTCTCAGCCGCCGTCGCCGAGGCCCTGGCCTCAGGCGCGCCGACGTTGATCGACGCCGCAGTCGCGGGAACCCGCGACGAGCCCTCGGGCAAGCCGGCCGAGCACTACGCCGCGGACCGCTAGCTCAGCGAGGTCCAGACGCTCTTCTTCTCGGTGTAGAGCTCGATCGCGTCCTTGCCCATCTCGCGGCCCCAGCCGCTCGACTTGAAGCCGCCCCAGGGGGCGACGGCGTCGACCGGGTTCGGCATGTTGATCCAGATCGTCCCGGCCCTGATCCCCGCCGCGAGGCGGTGGGCCCGGCCGACGTCTCGGGTCCAGACCGAGGCGCCGAGTCCGTACTCGGTGTTGTTCGCCCGCGCGATCAGCTCGTCCTCCGACTCGTAGGGCAGGATCGAGATCACCGGTCCGAAGATCTCCTCGCGGGCGATCTTCATCTCGTCGGTCACCTCGTTGAAGACTGTCGGCTTGTAGAAGAAGCCATTCTCCAGGCCGTCGCCCGCCCGCTCGCCGCCGGCGATCAGCTTGGCGCCCTCCTTCTGCCCGGACTCGACGTAGTCGTGGACCCGCTTCAGATGCTCCTCGGTGATCAGCGGACCGAGCTCCGTGGACTCGTCCATCCCGGGGCCGAGCTTCATGCCCTCCGAGGCGGCGGCGGCCTTCTCGGCGAACTCGTCGGCGCGCTTCGCGTCGACGAAGAAGCGCGCGTAGGCGACGCAAACCTGGCCGGCGTTGAGGAAGGCGCCCTGCAGGTTGCCCCCGACCGCCGCGTCGATGTCGGCGTCTTCGAGGATCACAGTGGGGGCCTTGCCGCCCAGCTCGAGGCTGACCCGCTTCAGGTTGCCCGCGGAGGCGCGGACGATCTCGCGGCCTACCTCCGTGGAGCCGGTGAAGGAGATCTTGTCGACGCCGTCGTGGTTGGCGATCGCCTGGCCGACGGCGGGGCCGCCGGTGACGACGTTGATCACGCCGTCGGGGATGCCGGCCTCCTGGACGAGCTCGGCGAGGCGAAGCGTGGTCAGCGAGGCCTGCTCGGCCGGCTTGACCACGGCGGTGTTGCCGCAGGCGAGCGCCGGGGCGATCTTCCAGCTGGCGATGTTCGTCGGGAAGTTCCACGGGATGATCAGCCCGCAGACGCCGATCGGCTCACGCAGCGTGTAGTGGAAGACGCCGGGGATCGAGACCGGCGGGGTCTCGCCCTCGATCTTGGTGACCCAGCCGGCGTAGTAGCGGAAGTGCTCGGCGACGCCGGGGATGACGACCTGCGAGACGCTGATCGGCTTGCCCTGGTCGCGGGTCTCGAGCTCGACCAGCTCGGCCATGTTCTCGTCGATCAGCTCGCCGACTCGCCAGAGCATCCTGGCCCTGGCGGCCGCGGGCAGGCCACTCCATTCATCCGACTCGAAGGCCGCGCGCGCGGCATCGACAGCCGCGTCGACGTCCTTCGCGGTCCCCTCGGGAACGGTCGCGTGCGGCTCCCCGGTCGCCGGATCCAGGCTCTCGAATGTCTTGCCGTCGGATGACCCCTGCCAGGAGCCCCTGATCAACATCTGCTTCTCGTCCACGTTGCTCTTTGTCGCCGTCGCCATCTGGTGGCTCCTTCCGGTCGAAATCCGTTTCTCTAGCTCAGCTTCGCGGCCATGCCACGGGCAATCCGGTGGGCTGCCGCCTCGATCGTGATCATCGGGTTCACCCCGAGGGCCGTGGGGAGCACGGCGCCGTCGACCACGAAGAGGTTCTTCGCGTTCCAGGCCTCTCCCGTCGGGTCGCAGACCGTCGTCTGCCGGTCGGCGCCCATGTGGGCGGTGCCCATCAGGTGGAACGAGCCGAGGGTGACCTGCGCGGGTCCCCAGCCGTAGTCGTCGGCGGCCCGGAGCATCTCCTCTCGCCCGCCGTTGCCCGGCTCGTAGGAGATCCAGCCGGCGTGCGAGGTGTAGATCCGCCGGGCGCCACCCGCCTCCAGGACCTGCGACATCCCGTCGAGGCCCTTTCGCATCACGTCGCGGTCGAAGTCCGAGAGGCTCCAGACCGGGGTGGGCAGGCCGTCCTTGCCGACCACGACCTCGCCGGCGTCGCGGGCGCGCTGCAGGGCGCCGAAGCCGCCCGTGTAGCGCAGGCTCTGCATGAGCTCGGCGTGCTCGCTCGCCCCGCGCCAGGGGGCGAAGACCGCGAGGTCCGAGGGATGCGCCGAGGCGTGCATGTACTTGACGCCGTAGCCCTCGCCCATGTCGAGGAACTCGTCGCAGAAGGTCGAGCCGAAGACGCCGGTCCAGGGCAGCACCTCCTGCTCGAACATCGCCCAGACCAGCAGCACCGGATGAATCATCAGGTTCTTGCCGACGTTCGGGTTGTCGAGACCCGAGCGAACGAGCAGCGCGGGTGTGTTGATCGCCCCGGCGGCCGCGGCAACCGCCCGGGCGCGCACCGTGAGCCTGTGGCCGTCGGCGGTGGTGGCCTCGACGCCCCTGGCCTCACCGGCCTCGATCAGCACCTTCTCGACCGGGGCGTTGACCACGATCCGGGCGCCGGCGTCATAGGCATCCTGGAGCCAGGTCACCATCGTCGACTGCTTGGCGCCGATCGGGCAGCCGTAGTGGCATTGCCCGCAGATGTCCTCCCTGCAGCCGACCGCGTTCCGCTGCATCACCTGGGAGTCCCAGCCGAGCTTGGCGAGCCCCTCGCGGAAGCGCTCGTCCCGGAGTGAGGGCCTGCTGTTCTCGGAGTTGACGCGCAGGCGGTCCCAGACGGCGTCGAGGCTGTTGTCGAAGTCCTCCCCCATCCAGTCTTCGAGCCCGAAGCGGTCGCGCCAGTCCTCGCGGACATGGTCCGGCGGGCGGAAGCACCAGGTGTAGTTGACGGTCGTGCCGCCGCCGAGGCAGAAGCCCGCGAGTAGCCCCATGCTCTGGTCAGGCGTCGGCACGCCGCCGCCACCGAGGTAGAGCCGCACGTAGCCGTCCAGCTCGGCGCCGTCGAAGTCCTCCTCGCTGAAGTAGCCGCCCGCCTCGACCACCACGACGTCAAGTCCGGCCTGGGCGAGCACCGCGGCGGTCACCCCGCCTCCGGCGCCCGAGCCGACCACGACCACGTCGCAGTCGAGCTCGGTGTCCTCGCCGATCGACAGTGGCTCGATCCTCTTCTTGGGCGCGTCGGGAAGCTTCCCGTGCGGGCCCGGGTAGCCGATCGCCTCGTCGACGGGATTCTTGCCCTCGCCCTCCCAGGGCAGCGAGTAGTACATGACCATCGTCAGCTTGCGGAGGGCCTGGAAGGCCGCTCGCTGCATGACGTCATTGGAGTCGCACCAGGCGAGCAGGGCCTGCTCGCGCTTGCGGGCGGGGAGGGACGCGAACTCTGAGTCCCAGCCCTCGATCAGGCCGGCGAACCCGTCGCGGACGTCGGCGCTCGGGTTGGCGCCCATCGCACCGAGGATTGCGTCAGGAACGTGGATGTCCGTCGCCGACGGAAGCCCGTTATCCCCCGGGACGAAGGTGTCGCAGATCGCATCGAGGCCGGCCCGCCCGGCCTCGCTTAGCGTGATCGTCACTATGAGTCAAATTATCAGACTCATTTGCCCTCCACCACGGCGGCCACGTAGCTCGCGACCCGCTCAGTGGCCTGCTTGAGCCGGCGGAAGTAGGCCGAGCGGCTGAGGGAGAGCTCATCCGCGGCCAGCTCGTGGCTCGGCGCGGGATCGATGTAGGCGCGGACGAGCGCCTGGCGGGTGAGCTGGTCGCGCGGACTTGGCGAGAACGCGTTCTCGGCGGCCTCCTCGAGCAGCGCGCGCACGTATGACGAGCGCTCCCGCATGGTCTCGCCGCGCGCGAGGGGGCTGCCGGCCAGCTCCTGCGGCTCATCAAGGTGCCGCAGGCAATTCCGCACGGCTCCCAGCAGGTCCGGGGCGGAGCGCTCCTCGGGGGGCGCCGGCAGCCCAAGCTCCTTGTAGACGAGGTCGCGCTGGGCGCGAAGCAGCCCGCCCTCGCCGTAGTCAAGCACGTGGCATTCGATGGTCAGGGGGCCGCGGGGGTAGTCGAGCTCCGGCGCGCGGACGGCGCCGAGCGCGGCGCTGAACTCGGACGCCTCGGGGATGGCCGGGTTGATCGGCAGGTAGCCGTGGCGGGGGTTGCCG
Source organism: uncultured Solirubrobacterales bacterium (assembly GCA_963819715.1). Classification (GTDB taxonomy): domain Bacteria; phylum Actinomycetota; class Thermoleophilia; order Solirubrobacterales; family 70-9; genus DASUPK01. Next base: position 347,213 of record CAWFXE010000006.1, on the reverse strand, counting down.
TGCGCGGCGCGGAGGGCGCCGGCCATGCCCAGGGTCGCGAGCACCCCCGATGCGGGATCCCCGGTCAGGTCGACCATGTCGCGCCAGATCACCACCGATCCCGGATCGACCTGACCGCGTGCATGCTCCAGGCGCGGCCCGAGAAACGGGTCCCGGGCACAGAAGGCGGGAGCCGTCTCGGGCGTGAGCGCGATCGTGTAGCCGCAGAGCCGCTCGCGCTCGTCCCGCACGATCGCGACGTGCTCGGGCGCGTCGGTGATGAACATTCGAATCGCATCTCCGGGCCGGCGCCCCAGGGCCGTGAAGCCCGCCTCGAGCGCTTCGAGATCGCCGCGGCGCACATCGTCGAGGCGCAGGCGAGCCCCCGCATCCCAGGAGAAGCCCCAGCGGATCGCCTCGTTTCTGCAAAGGGAGGCGAGGTCGATCGCGAGGAGCGTCTCGCCTTCCCGCGCGCGGGCGTAGAGGTGATCGCAGATGCTCCGGCGGAGGGCGCGCTCGCGCGCTGGGTCGAGGCGGCGCATCTGCGCACGCAGCACGCCGCGGAGAAGCTCATGCACCGTGATGCCCCCGCTCAGCGGCTCGGTGAAGGTGCGGCCGGCGAGCCATTCGTACTCGATCTCGGCGTCGCCGTCTCCGAGCACGTCCCCGAGCAGCCGTGGCGTCACGGAGCGCGCGATCGCCGCCGTCCACAGGGTGGGCCGGTGGGTGCCGCCCCAGTCCTCGTCCATGATCCGCGTGGTCAGGAGCTCGACTAGATCCCCCTCGTCGCCGCCGAGCTCGCCCGCGCCTCGGGTCTGGGCGCCGAGCGTCAGCGCGAGCGGCGAGCCGCCCGCCCAGCGGAGCAGGCGATCGGCCTCGGCGCCGACGACGCCCTCCCGGGAGACGATCCGCAGGGCCTCCTCGCGTGGCAGGGGGCCGAGCCGCAGAACGGTGGTGACCCGCTCCCAGCCCTCCTCCAGCCAGCCGGCCTCGGGCGGCCGGCGGCAGGCGATCGCCACCAGGGCGTCGGCCGGCAGCGACGGCAGCACAGCGCGGCGCAGATAGCCGCCGAGCGCGGCGATCCGCTCGTAGCTGTCGAAGACGAGCAGCGGGCGGGATTCCTCCCGCACCCCGGCGAGGGCGTCCTCGATCGCGTCGGGGCCGGGGGGCAGCTCACGGCCCTCGATCCACCGGGAGCGATAGCCGCTGCGCTCGGCCCGGCGCGCGAACTCGCGCAACAGAGTGCTCTTGCCGATGCCCGCGTCCCCGTGGATGAAGACCAGATTGGCCGCCGGGTCCTCTACCAGCAGCCGCTCCAGCAGCTCGAGCTCCGCTTTCCTCCCGACGAACCGCTCGGCGTCCTGAGCGGCAACCCTTCTCCCAAGCGTCTCGCTCACCATCCGGATTATCGGCAAACCGGCGCGGATGATGCAGCCGAATCGATGCGCCGCCGCGAACCCTCTCGACGCGGGTGGGACCGAATCGGGACCAAATGGGCACTGACAGAGCCCGCGGGCGCGCCTACTGTCGCTCGCTCCGGCCGCCGGCGCGGCGGCTGTCCGCTACGGGGGACTAGATGAACGGAAAAAGGCTCGCGGTCTGGTCGGTCGGGGCGGCGCTCTGCGGGTCGCTGCTGGCGCCCCAACTCGCAAGCGCGGCGACGATCACCGTCAACACCGCCGCGGACACGACCGCAGCGAACGGCGTCTGCCCGCTTCGGGACGCAATCACCGCCGCGAACACGGACGCGGCGGTGCATGGATGCGCGGCCGGCGATCCCTCGCCGGCCGTGGACATGATCGGCTTCTCCCTTCCCTCCACGAGCACGATCACCCTGCAGAGCCCGCTGCCGGACATCACCGCCGACGTGTCCATCCAGGGTCCCGGGGCCGACCAGCTCGACGTCCAGCGCTTCATTGCCGCCCCCAGCTTCCGCATCTTCACGATCACGTCGACAACCGTCGCGATCTCCGCATTGACCGCATCCGGCGGCTTCGCCGACGGGAGCGCGACGATTGGGGGCGCGGGGATCCTTATCGAGCCAGACGGAACCCTGTCGCTCGACGGCGTCACGGTGAGCGGAAACCACTCGGTCGCGGTCGGCGGAGCGCTCTCGCAGGGGGGCGGAATCGAGAACGACGGGACGCTCCGCCTCGACCGGAGCACCGTGAGCGACAACAGCGCGGAGGCGAGCGGAACCGGCACCAATGTCGCCACCGGCGGAGGGATCGAGAACGCAGGGAGCGGCGCCGTGCTCACCGTGGACCGCAGCACGATCGCGGGCAACACGGCGAGCGGTGCGGGCACGACCCTCTCGGGCGCCCGCGGTGGCGGAATCGAGAATCCGGGGGGCACGGCCATGATCGATCGCAGCACGGTGAGCGACAACCACGCCACCGCGACGGGCGGCAACGGGTTTGCCAGCGCCCGGGGCGGGGGCGTGAGCGGCGGCTTCGACACTCAATCGCTCACCCTCACCCGCAGCACCGTCAGCGCCAACACCACGGCTGCCAGCGGCAACGCGACCGAGAACGATGCGTTCGGCGGTGGCGTCCAGGTCGACGACGGCACCGTCAATCTCGACGGCGTGACCGTCGACGGCAACTCCGTCAGCGCCAGCGACACCGGGGCAAACCCGATCGGCGGAGGCCTGGCCCTCACCGCAGACGCCACCGTGACGAGCTCGACGATCACGGCCAACGGCACCTCCGCCCCCAACGCCGCGAACGCGATCGGCGGCATCTTCAAGAACACGATCGTCTCGGACCCGCAGGGCGGCGCCCTGAGCTGCGACCCGACTCCCAACCAGATCTCGGCTGGCTTCAACATCGACGACGGCACGAGTTGCGGCTTCACCGAGGCGACCGACCGGCAGAGCACCGACCCGATGATCGACGCGACGCTGGCCGACAACGGTGGTCCGACCCTGACTCATGCTCTGCTCTTGGGTAGCCCCGCGATCGACGCCGGCCTGAGCTCGGCGGGCGAGACGACCGACCAGCGCGAGCTCCAGCGGCCCTTCGACTTCGCCGCGATCGCCGATGCCGTGGGCGGCGACGGCACCGACGTCGGCGCCTATGAGGTGGAGGGGACCTGTGATCAGGCGGCCGCCGGGTGTCCCCAGCCGCCGGGCGGCTCACCGCCCTCAGGCTCGAGCGGTCCCACGGGCCGCCGCGCCGCCGCGCTCAGGAAGTGCAAGAAGAAGGCCCACAAGATCAGGGCCAAGAGACGGAAGCGGTTCCGGCGGAAGTGCAAGAAGAGGGCGAAGCGCCTGCCGGTTTAGCCGACGGGCGATCGCGATCGCCGTCAGTCGTCGGCCGGTTCGCCCTCGACCCGCTCCCGGAGCCCGTAGATGTCGTAGGAGAGCTCGCCCGCCTTGAACCTGGCCCGCTTCGCGTCCTCGTTCTCCGCCCGCTCGCGCGAGGCCTGGGCCACCTGCTCGATCCGGTCCTCGACGATGACCACGGCGCCGTCGGCATCGAGGACGATTGCGTCTCCGGGAAAGATGGCGGCGCCCCCGACCTCGAGAGGGACGCCGATCTCCCCCACCTCGGCCCGGTTGGCGCCCTGAACCCGGACCCAGCGCGCCCAGACGGGGAGGCCGAGCTCGCGCAGCTCCTCCGTGTCCCGAGCGGCCGCGTCGATCAAGACCGCCGCGGCCCCGCGGCCCTTCGCCTGAGTGGCGAGCAGCTCGCCGAGCAGGGCGACGGGCCTCGGCTCGGGCATCGTCAGGACCAGGACGTCGCCGGGCGCCACTCGATCCATCGCGGCGTGGACCATGAGGATGTCGTCCTGCGCGCAGCGGACCGTGCGGGCGGGGCCGGCGGCGCGCGAGCCGGGGATTACCTGATGAAGGTCGAGGTCGACCAGGCCCTCGCGGCCGGACGCCTCGAAGACCGTCGCCGAGCCGAGACGAGCGAGCTCGTCATAGGGCTCGCTCACAGCTCGCGCACCGCGTTCGGCACGACGCGCATGAACGCCTCGGCCTGGCGGATCTCGGAGTCGCCCGAGACCCGGCGGGCATGGTTGCCGCGCTGCTCGGCGCGCTGAGCGTAGTAGGTCTGCAGGTATTGCTGGGAGCGCATCTCCGCCATCGCCGCGACTTTCTTGTCGAACACCGGAGTGATGTCGAGGAAGACGCTCGGCGTGAAGTTGCAAAGCTCGGGCTGATGGGGCTCGAAGAGGAAGAACCGGGGCGGCTTGATCGTCGGGAAGGCGCTGGCGACGCCAGCCCCGGCGGCCAGCGCGCGGGCCCGCTCGACCGCGTGGAAGGCGACCGGGTGATCGGGGTTGAACGGGTCGCGGTCCGTGTGGGTGATGAGGACGTCGGGCGCGAGCTCGCGGATCGCGTCGACCAGCTGCTCGAGCCCCTCTCCGGCCACCTCCAGCGGATAATCGCCGAGGTCGAAGCACCGGAAGTCCGCGCCCAGTGCGTTCGCGGCGGCCTCCGCCTCCGCGTGGCGGACCTTCTTCACGTTCTCGATCGTCTGGCCGCCCTCCTTCCAGAGCTCTCCCGATTCCCCCTTCTCGCCGTAGGAGAGGGCGATCACGCTGGCGGTGCCGCCCCGCTCGGCCGCGAGGGCGAGCGCCCCGCCGGCTCGCCAGAGGAAGTCCGCGGCATGGGCGGCGACCGCCATTACGCGAGGGCGCTCCGCAGCCGAAGGCGAGGAGCGACCCGTGTCGTGCTGGCTCATCGCGCCTCCGCCCCCGCCAGCAGGCGGGTGTTGTCGACCGCCATCGTCCGCACCTCATCCTCGGTGAAGCCGGCGTCGAGCAGCCTCTCGGCCATCAAAGGGAGACCGTCCTCGACCGGCGGGTTCTTCACCTGGCCGAGGTCGCTGGAGAGGACGGTGCGCTCGGGCCCGACGGCGCGGGTCCCCTCGATCCACTGCTCCCAGCTGCACTTGCCCGTATACGGGGTTGTGAAGCAGCGCTCGATCATTGCACCCTTCCGGGCCAGCTCGACCTGGTCGTCGATCGAGATCGACTGGCCCGGATAGTCGGGGTGGGTGAGGACCACGTTCTCGACGCCCGCCGCGAGGGCGGCTTCGACGACGGTGAGCGCCTCGGCCCCGGAGATGTGGCCCGTGGAGAGCACCATCTCGTGCTCGGCGGCGAGCGCCAACACGTTGCGGGTCTCGGGAAGCAGCTCGCCGTCCTCGTCGAAGACCGCGACCGGATCGGCCCCGATCCCCTTCTCGCGCAGCTCGAACTCGAGCTTCGACCAGACCGGCAGCTTCGTGTCGGGTCCCGCGGCGGCGAGGTGCGCGCGCTCGTTCTCGGAGTCGACCGTCGGCAGCCAAACCTTGCGGGCTCCCTCCCGCGCCGCGATCTCGACCGCCACGGGATTGACCCCGCCGACCGCCCGGTTGAGCACGATCGCCCCGAGCACATCGACGCCGGGCACGGCCTCGCGCACCACGGCGGCCCGCTCGGCGGTGGAGTTGTAGTGCGACTTGAGCACGAAGCCCGCGAGCCCCAGCTCGGCGAAACGCCGGGCCAGGCCGATGTCGTCGATCCGGCGCTCGACGACGTCGGGCCAGAGGTGCACGTGCAGGTCGTACGCGCCGCGAACCAGCTCGCGCGCAGCGTTCGACGGAGCCTCGGTCGCCTGGCCGGTGGCGCTCATGTCTTCGCCGGCTCCTCCACCACCGGCGTCCCGTAGGTGTGGAAGCTCTCGACGGTCTGCACGCCCCAGGCCTGACCCTTGGCGCGCTCGGCCTCGGTCCAGACCGTAGCCTCGGGATCGGGGTCGAAGACGAAGTAGCCGCCGGTCGTCACCTCGACTCGGTTGCCGCCCGGCTCGAAGCCGTAGAGGAAGAAGCCCTGGGCGACCGCGTGCTTGGACGGCGCGGCCTCGATGTGGATGTCCGCTTCGAGGAAGAGATCGGCGGCCCGGAGGACCTCCTCGCGGGTGTCGACCCAGAAGGCGAGGTGGTGCAGGCGGCCGCGGACGCCGTAGGCGTCCCGGACGTAGATCAGCTCGTGGGCGGCGATCGAGAGGCTCATCCAGGCCCCCGACTCGCTGCCGTCGTCGAGCTGGATTCGCTCGTAGAGGCGGTATCCGAGGACCTGCTCCGCGAAGTCGCGATTCGCCCGCACGTCCTCCGCCAGCAGGTTGACGTGGTCGAGACGCTTGATGGCGGCGCCGCGGCCGGTGTAGCGCTGCGGCTGGTTCTTGAGCGAGGGGCGGAGGTGCTCCGGCGGGGAGTAGCGCTCGGCCTCGTAGTAGATCTCCATCGGGTGCCCGTCGGGATCGGTGAAGCGGTAGGCGGGGCCGTGCCCGAGGTCACCGTCGATCCAGCCCACCCCGCGGCCCGCGGCCTCGATCGCGGCGGCGCGGCTCTGCAGGGCCTCCTCGCTCCAGGCACGCAGAGCCATGTGCCCGAGCCCGGCCTGCTCGGACTCGGTCAGCTTCAGGCAGTAGCGCTGGTAATCGCCCCAGCCGCGCAGGTAGACGGACTGCCCGTCGCGGGCCTCCTCCTCCATGCCGAGCACCCCGGTGAAGAAATCCAGCGAGCGCTGGGGCTCCGGAGTGAGCAGCTCGGCGTGACCGATGTGGGCCAGATCGCCGAGAGGCTTGGTCATCGGGCCGCTCCGGCCTCGGACTCGCTCGCCAGGGAGCGCAGCCAGGCCTCGCTCGCGGAGGCGATCCGCGGCTCGACCCCGACCTCCTCCAGCATCTCGGTGGCGGCCGACATCTCCTCCACGCGGCGCTTCGCATGGATCCGGCTGCCCTCGATCAGCCGCTGCAGAAGGGCCCCGTCCGCGTCCTCGAGGGTTCGCTCGAGATCGGCGTAGAGCCACTCCTCGAACCCGAGCTGCTCGGCTGCCGCGAGCGACTCGCCGATCGCGGCCGCCAATCCCTTCGCGAAGACGCTCCGTGCCAGCTTGCGGGCCGCCGCCGCGCCGGGCTCGGTGCCGACCACGGTGACCGGCATGCCGAGCGGCCCGAGCGTCTCGGCGAACGACTCGGCGCCGTCACCGGAAACCAGGGCCCTGGTCCCGAGCCCGTTGCCCGGGACCGGGCCGATCAATGCCACGTCCGCGAACAGTGCGCCGCTGGGAGCGACGGCCTCGGCCAGCTCGCGCTTCAGGGCGGGAGCGGCCGTGTTCAGGTCGGCGAAGACCTGGCCCTCGGCAAGGGTCGCCGCGGCCGACTCGGCCACCCCCAGCGCGACCGAGGCGGAGTTCGCGCTGATCACGACGTCCGTTCCAGCGATCGCGTCGCCCGCGGCGGCCGCGCCCTCGACGCCATCCGGAGCCGCCGCCACCGGGTCCCAGCCCCGAACCGATGCCCCCGCCGCGACCAGATCGGTGGCGATCGCGGAGCCGGCCTCGCCCAGCCCGATCATCGCGACCGCCGGGGTCATTCGCTCTCCTCCTCCAGCACCCGGCTCGCGACCGCAAAGGCCTGGTGGGCCGCCGGCACGCCGCAGTAGATCGCCGACTGCAGCAGCACCTCCTTGATCTCGTCGTCGCTGAGGCCGTTCCGCCGGGCCGCCCGGATGTGCATCGCCAGCTCCTCGAAGTGCCCGCGGGCGATCAAGGCGGTCAGGGTGATCGCGCTGCGCATGCGGCGATCAAGCCCGGGCCTTGTCCACACCTCGCCCCACGCATATCGCGTGATCAGCTCCTGGAAGTCCTTGGTGAACTCGGTGGTCCCCTCGGTCGCCTTGTCGACGTGCTCGTCGCCGAGCACCTCGCGCCGGACCTCCATCCCGCGGTCGCGCTCGTCGCTCATCCGCTGACCCCCACGCTGAGGAGCTGCTCGAGCTCCCGAGTGACGGCGTCGGCCTGCTCGACCGCCGCCAGGTGCCGGGCCTCGGGCAGGACCACCACCCGCGAGCCTTCGATCTCCTCGCCGATCGCCGCCGCGCGCTCGGGTGTGCCGACGGTGTCGTCCTCGCCGGTGATCACCAGGGTCGGGGCCTTCACGGTGTCGAGCCGGCCGCGCATGTCGAACACGGCGAGGGCCTCGCAGCAGCCGGCGTATCCCTCCGGGTCGGTGGCCAGGAAGATCTCGCGAATCCTCCCCACGACTTCGGGGCTCCGCTCCGGGAAGGCCGGAGTGAACCAGCGCTCCATCGTGGCGTCGATCACCGGCTCCATTCCCTCGCGCCGGACCAGCGCCGCCCGCTCGTTCCACATCTCCGTGGTGGGCAGCTGCATGCCGGTGCAGCAGATCGCCAGCCGGTCGATGCGCTCGGCGGCGTGCACGCCGAGCCACATCCCGGTCATCCCACCGATCGAGAGGCCGCAGAAGGAGACGCGCTCCAGCTCGAGCCGGTCGAGCAGCTCCAGCACGTCCCCCGCGAGATCCCCAACGGTGTAGGGACCGGGCGGCGCCGGGGTCCCGCCGTGCCCGCGGGCGTTGTAGCGCAGCACCCGGAAGCTCTGGGAGAGCGCCGCCGCCTGTGCGTCCCACATCGCGCCGGTCGTGCCAAGCGAATTGGAGAGAGCGACGACCGGGGCGTCATCGGGACCTTCCAGGGTGTACTCGACTTCCACGCTCACGATCCCTCCCCGTAGCGTGACAGGGCGCGATCGACGAAAGCTCCCGCCGAGCCCAGATCCTCGCTGACCTCGAGCAGCTCGAGGTTCTCGCGCATCCGCTCCGGCCGCACCTCCAATCCCTCGAGCACCTCGCGCATCGCCGCCGCGGCGCCGCCGGTCAGGGCCAGGGCGTCGCTGAGCGGTCCCCACTCGGACTGCCAGGCCCCCGCCGCCCGTTCGAGCTCCTGCGGCATCGCGGCGAGCAGGACGCCGGCATCGCCGCGGACCCGCCGCGCGCATGCGATCGCAACCACCGAGCCGGCGGGGTTTCGCTTGTGCGGCATGCTCGAGGAGCCCCCGCGGCCTTCGCCCGAGGGCTCGGCCACCTCCCCGACCTCGGTCTGCGAAAGCAGGACCACGTCCAGGGCGATCTTCTCCAGGGCGCCGACGGCGATCGCCAGCGAAGCGCCGAGGTCTGCGATCCGCCCGCGAGCCGCATGCCAGGGCACCGCCGGCTCGTCGAGCCCCAGGCGGGCCGCGAGCAGGCCGACGACGCGCTCGCCGGCGGGACCGACCGAGGCGAGGGTCCCCGCGGGGCCGCCCAGCTGCACGGCGAGCGAGACTGAGCCGAGCCGCTCGCGGGCCGAGATCAGGGAGTCGAGCCAGATCGCGGCCTTCAGGCCGAACGTGACGGGCACGGCCTGCTGGAGCAGCGTCCGCCCGGCCATCGGCGTCTCCCGGTGTCGTTCGGCTAGCTCTGCGCAGGCCGCTGCGACGCCGTCGAGCTCCGGCCCGATCACGCCCAGCGCCCGGCTCGCGACCAGCATGGCAGCGCTGTCCATCACGTCCTGGCTGGTCGCGCCGTGGTGGACGAATCCCGCGGCGTCGCCGCCGACCTTCTCTCGCAGTTCGGCCACCAGCGGCACCACGGGGTTGGCCGTCTCCCGGCCGTCTTTGGAGAGGTGATCGACGTCGAATCCACCGGCATCGCATGCCGCTCGGATCGCCCTCGCCGCGTCGGCTGGGATCACCCCGGCCTCCGCCTCCGCTTCGGCGAGCGAGCCCTCCACCTCCAGCATCGCCGACAGCCAAGCCTCCCCGGAGGTCGTCTCGGCGACTGCCTCGGGGGCGAAGAGCCCGCTGAAGGGGTCGCCGGACACAGGGGGCTAGATGATGAAGAAGGCGGTCTCGCCCTCGCCCTGCAGGCGGATGTCGAAGCGGAGGGCCCCGTCGTCCTGCCGCGCGACCAGCGTCTGGCGCTCGGCCTCGTCATCGATCAGCCCGAGCACGGGATCCCCCGCGTTGGCATCGGCCTCGTCGGGGAAGTAGATGCGCGTCACAAGGCGGTTGAGCAGGCCGCGTGCGAACACCGAGACGTCGATGTGCGGCGCCTGCGGGCGATCATCGGGGCCCGGCACCGGTCCGGGCTTGACGGTGAGGAACTCGAAGCGGCCCTCGGAATCGGTGGCACAGCGCCCGAACCCGCGTGAAGCCGTCCTCGAGCGGCACGTCCGCGCGGTCGTCCTCGGGATGCGCGTAGCGGCCGGCCGGGTTCGCCTGCCAGATCTCGACGAGCCCGTCGTCGACCGCGTTCCCCTCGCCATCGGTGACCGTGCCGATCAGGCGGATTGCGCCGGGATGGTTGGGGTCGACGAGCCGGTCCTCCCCCTCGTAGGGCACCTCGATGTGCAGGAAGGGTCCGATCGTCTGCGATGGCGTCAGGCCGGCCAAGCCGCTCAATCCTCCATCGGTGTCGCTTCGCGGCCGCGCAGGACGATGTCGTACCGGTACCCGAGAGCCCACTCCTCGACGGTTCGGTCGTGGTCGTAGCTGGAGATCATCCGCTCGCGCGCCTTCGCCTCGCGGACCGAGTTGAAGATCGGGTCCTGGAAGAAGAGCGGGTCGCCGGGAAAGAACATCTGTGTCACCAGGCGCGTCGCGAACGCCGGGCCGAAGAGGGAGAAGTGGATGTGCCGCGAGCGCCAGGCGTTCGGGTTGTTCTGCCACGGATAGGCACCTGGCTTGATCGTGACGAACTCGTAGTGCCCGTCGTCGTCCGTCATCGTCCGGCCGCCGCCGCTGAAGTTGGGGTCGAGCGGAGATGGGTGCTGGTCGCCGTGATGCCGGTAGCGGCCGCCGGCGTTGGCCTGCCAGATCTCGATCAGCGAGTTGCGGACCGGCCGGGCGTCGCCGTCCAGGAGCCTGCCGTGGACGATGATCCGCTCGCCGATCGGCTCGCCGTCGTGCTGGCGGGTCAGGTCGTGGTCGAGCTCGCCGATCCGCTCGTCGCCGTAGACCGGGCCTGTGACCTCCGACAGCGTGTGCGGCATCGGCACCAGCGGGCGCTTCGGCGCACGCGTCCGCGTCGAGGCGTAGTCGGGATACAGATATGGCGGGTTGATCTCGAGGTCATCTCGGCGATAGCCCGCAACCCGTCCGTTCCTGGTCAGCTCCGATGCCACGTTGCTCTCCTCCTTGATCGATCCGTCATGCGGGGGCCTCAAGCGTCGCCCTCAGCGCCCTCAGCTCCCTCAGCTCGCCCTCCGAGGGCGGCTCGGTTTCCTCCACGGTCTCCGAGACCCGCAGCGGCCATCCGGTCTGCTCGCGCGCCTGATCGACCGACACGCCTGGATGAATCTGGGTGAGGGTGAGCTCCTTGCTCTCGGGGTTCGGCCGGAGCACCCCCAGGTCGGTGATCACCACGGTCGGCCCGCGCCCCGGCATGCCGAGGCGCTCGCGGTCGCCCGGCGCGTCGCCGTAGCCGACGGACGAGCGGAAGTCGAGCTTCTCGACGAAGCTCCGCTGGGACTGTCGCATGATCACAATCACCTCCCCGGCCATCGCGGCGATCTCGGGCGCGCCACCGCCTCCGGGCAGCCGCACCTTGGGCTTCTCGTAGTCGCCGATCACCGTGCTGTTCAGGTTCCCGAGCCGGTCGATCTGCGCCGCGCCGAGGAAGCCGACGTCGATCCTGCCGCCCTGCAGCCAGTAGGCGAAGATCTCCGTGACCGGGACGACAGCGTCGGCCGTTTCCGCCAGCTCGCCGTCCCCAATGGAGAGGGGCAGGTTCCTGGGCTTCGAGCCGATCGTGCCGGACTCGTAGACCAGCACGGTGCGCGGCGCGTGGGTGAGCCGGGCCAGGTTGGCGGCGGTGCTGGGGAGGCCGATGCCGACGAAGCAGACTGTCTCGTCCGTCAGCGCCCGCGCTGCCACCACGGTCATCATCTCGTCCGCGGAGACCGCGGCTTCGGCCCTGGCGCTCATGCCACGCCCGCCCTGTGGAGGATGTGCTCCTCCATCCAGGCTTGGAAGGAGTCGCGGTCGCTCGAGATCTCATCCCAGCGCTGGTAGAAGCCGTTGTCGCGGTCGTAGTAATCGTGGGCGTAGGAGGGGTGCGCGCCGTGCGGTGCCTCGGCGACGGCGCCCACGGCCCAGGTCGGCAGGACGATCGCCCCGGGCCGAGGCTCGAGCTCGTCGACGATCTCCTCGACGGTGACCAGCGAGCGGGCCGAGGCCAGCACGATCTCCTTCTGGACGCCGACGATTCCCCAGATCTGCACGTTTCCCTGGCGGTCGGCGCGCTGCGCGTGGACTATCCCCACGTCCGGGTTCAGCGCCCGGACGGCGACCACGGCCTCGCCGGTGAACGGGCACGTGATCTCGGCGACGGTCTCGCGCGCGCGGTCGAAGAGCTCGGTCCCCGTGTAGCCGCGCAGCGTCCCGAAGGGAAGGTTGGAGGCGCCCGCGGCGTAGCGGGCCGCCATGCCGGCGTGACTGTGCTCCTCGAGCTCGAGCGGCTTCGGCCAGTCGTGCTCGACCGCGTCGCGGAGCCGTCGAAGGGAGCCGACGCCGGGGTTGCCGCCCCAGGAGAAGATCAACTTCCGGGCGCAGCCCGCTCCGATCATCTGGTCGTAGATCAGGTCCGGCGTCATCCGGATCAGGGTCAGGTCGCGCCGGCCCTGGCGGATGATCTCGTGGCCTGCCGCGAATGGGATCAGGTGGGTGAAGCCCTCCAGCGCGACGGTGTCGCCGTCGTGGACGAGCTCGGCGACGGCCTCGTCCAGCGCCAGCAACTCAGCCACCTGTTCCTCCCACAGCCTGGGGTGACCCCTGCGGTTCCTCCTGCACCATGCTGAGCACGTCGCGCAGGTAGAGAAGGTGATCCTTCATCGCGCGCTCGGCCCTCGCAGGGTCCCCCTTCTCGACCGCGGAGACCAGCGCCTCGTGCTGCTCAACGATCGCCGAATGCACGACGGCGGGCTGAAGGACGTCGATCAGCGACGGCTGGAGGACCTCGAAGATCCAGTTGGTGAGCGCCTGGATCATCCGGTTGGCGGCGGCGGCGGCGATCGTCAGATGGATCTCGGCGTCGGTCTCTGAGACGACCTCGACGTTGTCGGGATCCGCGGTGGCGCGGTCCACCGCCTCGCGCAGTCGCGTCAGGGTCTGCTCGTCGGGCTGATACGCGGCCAGTCCCGCCAAGGGGACCTCGAGCAGCACACGCGCGTCGAGCAGCTCGTGCAGGCTGACGGCCTCCGTCTCGAGCATCATCGCGATCGCGTCGCTCAGGCTGCGGCCCATTCCCTGTTCCGCCGTGTGGGCGACGAAGATGCCGCCGCCCGGTCCCTTCGTGGCGCGGATCAGGTTGCCGCTGGAGAGCAGCTTCAGGGCCTCCCGGAGAGTCGGCCTGCTGACCCCGAACTCGGCCGCGAGGTCCTCCTCGCGGCCGAGGAAATCGCCGGGAGCGAGCCCCTCGTCCTGCACGTAGTGCTGGATCTGGACGGCGACCTGCTCGCTCGCCCCTCTGATCTGGCGGGCCTGTGGTCTCGGGCGGGAGCCTGAGTCCGCCCGCTGGGCGCTCACGATGCGACCCACCTCGGGGTTCGCTCATCCACCACCCGGCGAGACTTGCCGGTCTGGCGGGGCAGCACGCCGGGGGCGATCGGGACGACGCGGACTCGCAGGCCGAGCTGCTGGCGCATGCTCTCCTGCAGGCGCCGCGCGCCCGGACCGTCGGTCAGCTCAACCTCCAGCTTCACCTCGTCCATGCCGCTGCGCTCGGTGTAGAACGTGATCCGGAACTCGCCGGTGCTGCTCACCTGGCGAACCGCCTCCTCGATGGCCGACGGGTACACGTTCATGCCGCGGACCACGACCATGTCGTCGGTCCTGCCGACGATCCCACCTGGAAGCCAGCGGCCCGGATGTCCGTCCGGGCACTGCTCGTCCGTCGCGATCACCGAATCGCCGGTCCGGTAGCGGATTGCCGGGAAGCCGGTGAGATGAAGTGGCGTGATCACCAGCTCGCCGCGTTCCCCCTGCGGCGTCGGGCTCAGGCCCGCGTCGAGGATCTCGCAGATGAACTCGTTCTCGTCCATGTGCAGCCCGTGGCCACCGACGCACGGATCGCCGAACGGCCCAGCCTCGGTGAGGCCGGCGTGATCGATGCAGACCGCCCCGAAGCCGTCCTCGATCCGGGAGCGCAGGCCGGGCAGCGAGCCGCCGGGCTCGCCGGTGCAGAGCACCCGCTCAACCGAATCCAGCGTCGATTCGAGGCGCTGCTCGACCGCGACCTCCAGCAGATGGAGGGCATAGGTCGGGGTACACCAGAGGGTCGTCGCCTCGACCTCGGCGAGGGTCTGGAGCCGCTGGACCGAGCCCATCCCGCCCAGCGAGACGCCCATCGCGCCGATCTCCTGGAGCCCCTCCTTGGCGGCCCAGAACTGGACGTGCGGGCCGAAGGAGAACGCGAGCGCGACGCGGTCCGAGCTGTCCAGCCCCGCCGCATCCATCGTGTAGGCGAAGCGCGAGCGCCACCAGTTCCAGTCCTCGGCAGTCTCGAGGACGCGGAGCGGATGGGCGGTGGTACCGCTGGTCTGGAAGAGCTGGGTGTAGCGCTCCAGCGGATACGTGAGGTTGGTTCCGAAAGGACGGTGCCGCTCCTGATCCGCGACGAGGTCGCGCTTGGTCAGCGGCGGCAGCTCCGAGAGGCTGGGGCGCGCGCCAAGCCCAGCTTCCTCGACCCGCGCCTGCTGGAAGGGATTGGTCTCCAGAACGAGGTCGAGCAGCTCAGAAAGCCGCTCGTCCTGATCAGCTGCAGCGGGTCGCACGCCGACCCCAGGACCATCGGCGGTCAAGTCCTCCTCCTAATCACTCCCATGGGGTCTCCACGCTCCGCATATAGGTATTGGGCGCCTCCATGCCAGATTATCGATAAGTCAGAGTATTTGTCAGGAACTGGTGATGACCACCTTCACCACCTCACTTGGATTCTCCATGGCGTATCCGACGGCCTCGGGTGCCTGATCCAGCGGGAACCGGCGGCTGATCAGGCGCTCGAGCGGCTCGCCATTGCGTTCCACGAAGCTGACGGCCTCCCCGAATTCGTCGCTCCCGCAGCAGCTCACGCCGACCATGTCGATCTCCTTCTCGGTGAACGTCCCGATCCGCAGCGGGACCTCCTCGCCGGACATGCCGACGACGACGACCCGGCCGGCCGACGCGGCCATGTCGACGGCGGCGCGGATGGGATCGGGCGCGCCGGTGGCGTCGAACACCAGCGGCGGGCCCTCGCCGCCGCTCCACTCGCGGCAGTCACCAACGACCTGATCGCGGTCCTCCCAGACGAGCGCCTCGGCGCCATTCGTCGCGCCGAAGTCGAGACGACTCTGCACGCGGTCGACGAGCAACGTCGTCGCACCCCGTTCCCGAGCCAGCAGATGCACGGCCTGGCCGATCGGCCCCGCGCCGAGGATCACCACCCGCTCGCCCTCCGTGATCCCCGATCTGTGGATGCTGCGAACGGCGATGGAGACGGGCTCCGCGAGTGCCGCCACGGCCGGCTGCTCGGCGGCGATCGGGAAGACCTGCGACTCCGGGACCCGGAGGCGCTCCTGCAGGCCGCCGTCGGTGTGGATGCCGATCAGGCTGAAGTTGTCGCAGACGTTGCCGCGGCCGACCCGACACGGATAGCACTCGCCGCAGGAGCTGATCGGGAGGATCGCCACGCGGTCGCCCAGCGCTAGCCGGCCACTGCCCTCGGGCCCGATTTGCTCGACCGTCCCCGTGAACTCATGTCCCTGGATCCGCGGGTATGGAGACTCGTCGAAGATCTGGAGCTCGCCGGCGAGGAAGTGGAAATCGGAGCCGCAGATGCCGACGGCGTCGGGGTGCACGATGACCTCGCCGGGCCCAGGCGGAGGCGGCTCCGGCACCTCAAGGACCTCCATCTCGCCAACTCCCCGAGTCACCGCAGCAAGCACGACAACAACCTAGAGGATTTGGTCCATTGGCTCAAACCGCGCGATCGCGCTCAACCGCCCCACGTGAGGGCCGATTGATGAAGGTGCCGCTGATCTAGCTGGTCGCGGAGTCGGCCGCGGAGTCGGCCCGGGCCTCAGCGGCGGCCTGCTTCCGCGCCGCCTTCTTGGCCTGCTTCTCAAGGCGACGCTCCTGGAGCCTGCGTTCGCGGTCCAGCTTCGCCATCGTGGTCTTTCGCTTGCTGCGTGAGGCCATGTCTGTTCCCCCTAAAGGGCCTGGACGTTGGCGGCCGCCGGGCCCTTGTCGCCCTGCTCGGGGTCGTAGCTCACCTTTGCGCCCTCGGTCAGGGACTTGAAGCCGTCGCCCTGGATTGCGCTGTGGTGGACGAACACGTCCTTGCTGGCGTCATCGGGCGTGATGAACCCGAAGCCCTTGTCGTCGCTGAACCACTTCACTGTTCCTGTAGCCATCTCGGTACCTCCGTGCTGGTGCACTGCGAACGCGGAGGGTGCCCGGAGGCAACGACTGCGAAAACGCGGGGCACTACTTCGGTCGAGCGATTGCTCGACCCGAACAACCAGTCTAGCCGCCTAGGCTGATCTCGTCCCGGAAGGACGAGGGCATCGCCCCGCCGTCGATCAGCACGACCGCGCCGGTGATGAAGCTCGCCGCCGGCGAGCCCAGCATCAGGACTAGCCCTTTGAGCTCGTCGGTCTCTGCCATCCGCCCCACAGGGATCAGGTCCGCCCAGATCCCCTCGATGCGCTCGTCGGGAAGGTCGCCGCTGCCGATCCTCGTGCGGAAGGGCCCCGGGGCGATCGCGTTCACGTTCACGCCGTAGGGCGCCAGCTCGAGGGCCGCCTGGCGGACCACGTGGATCACGGCGGCCTTGGTGGCGGCATACGAGTAGCCCACCAGCGGCTCGACCTTGAGGCCGGCGTTCGAGGCCGTGACGACGATCTTGCCGCTGCCCTGCTTCTTCATCACCTCGGCGGCGGCGCCCATCGAGAAAACGACACCATTCAGATTGACCCCCAGCACCTTCTCCCAAGCCTCCGTCTCGATCGCCGCGATGCCGCCCTTCGGATCGGTGATCCCGGGCTCGAGCGAAATGCCGGCGTTGGCATAGAGGACGTCGACGCCCCCCTGCTCCGAGACGGCGTCGTCGATCAGGGCCTGGACCTGGTCGCGGTCCGAGACGTCCACCTGGAACGAGCGGGCCTGCCCGCCGGCCTCCACGAGCCGGGCGGTCTCCTCCTCGAGGCGCTTCGGATCGAGGTCCGCGAGCGTCACCCGGGCGCCGGCGTCGGCCATCACCTCCGCCATCGCCAGCCCGAGGCCGCTCGCCGCCCCGGTCACCACGACCCGGGCGTCGTGGACGTCGAACAGCCGCTCAACCTCCGTCATCAGACGCTCCCCAGCCCCACATAGTTCTCCGCCAGCGTCGCAGCGGCGGCCCGCGACGAGCAGACGTACTCGAGCTGGGACCGGCGCAGTCCCCTCGTGAAGCCGTCGTCATCCGGGAACCGGTGGAGCATCCAGGTCATCCACCAGCTGAAGTGCTGTACGCGCCAGACCCTTCGAAGGCACGCATCTGAGTAGGCGTCGAGCAGAGAGGCATCGCCGCCCTTCAGGTACTTGGCGAGCGCCTCCCCCAGCATCTGTACGTCGGCCACCGCCAGGTTCAGCCCCTTCGCGCCTGTCGCGGGGACGATGTGCACCGCGTCCCCGGCGAGGTAGAGCCGCCCGTGCTGCATCGGCGCCGCGACGAAGCTGCGCAGCGGTGCGATCGCCTTCTCGACCACCGGCCCCTCGGTCAGGGACCAGCCGTCGTCGCGCGCGAGCCTCACGTGGAGCTCCTCCCAGATCCGCTCGTCGGGCCATTGGTCGAGCGAGTCCCCGGGATCGCACTGCACGTAGAGCCTGCTGAGCTCGGGTGAGCGCAGGCTGTGCAGGGCAAAGCCGCGCTCGTGCGGCGCGTAGATCAACTCCTCGGTCGAGGGCGCCACCTCGGCCAGGATCCCGAGCCAGGCGAAGGGATAGTCGAGCTGGTTGAGGCTCAGGACGCCGTCGGGGACCGACGGGCGGCAGACGCCGTGGAAGCCGTCGCAGCCGGCGATCGCGATCGCAGCGGAGCTCCCTCTCGGCGCCCTCGTGGGTGAAGCGGATGCTCGGCTCATCCGAGTCGAGGTCATGCAGCGTGACGTCGTCGACCTCGAACAGCAACGGGCCACCGGCGTCGAGCCGAGCCGCGATCAGGTCCTTGACGACCTCCTGCTGCCCGTAGATGGTGATCGCCCGGCCCTCGGCGAGCTCCTCGAAGGGGATCCGGTGCCCCTGGCCGTCGAAGCGCAGCTCGATCCCCCGGTGCACGAGGCCTTCCTGGTGGAGCCGGTCGGCGAGGCCCAGCTCCGTGAGCAGGTCCACGGTGCCCTGCTCGAGAACTCCCGCCCTGACGCGCTTCTCCACGTACTCGCGGCTGCGATCCTCGAGCACGACGCACTCGATTCCCTCGCGGGCGAGGAGGTGGGAGAGGACCAGGCCCGCGGGACCGGCACCGACGATCCCGACCTGGGTACGCGAGCTCTTCTCAGAAGCCATGCCCTCTCCTCACTCGGTCGCTGCGGATTGCCAACCCTAGTGGCCGGGTCAACTCGCGCTCCGCGCGTCGAGACTGCCGGATGCGACAGCTGTCCGCTCGAACCGGCGGGTCAGCGCGATCGTCGCGGCGGCTGCCAGGGCGAGCCCGGCACAGAGCGACCAGGCGGCGGCGAAATGGTCGTGCTCGGCGAGCAGACCGACGAGCAGCGGGCCGCCGGCTGCACCGGCGAAGAGGCCGGACATCATCACGCCCACCGCCCAGGCGGGAGCATCGGGGCGGCGAAAGACGACCGCGAGGGTCAGCGTTCCCGGCCACGACCAGCCGATGCTGCCGACGATCAGAGCGGCCAGGACGATCAACACCGGCTCGCCCGAGATCAACAGCAGGTACCCCGCCGCGCTCCCGGCGAGCACGAGGGCGGTGATGCGGAGCGCGTCCCCGCCGGAGCGATCGGCGAAAACGCCGAGGCCGACCCGGCTGATGGTCGCGGTCAGGCTGACCGCGCCGAGCAGGAGGCCGGCGGCGCCCTCGCCGATCCCCTGATCGATCGAGTAGGTCACCAGGAAGGCGATGAAGCCCACGCCGGCGGCGCTCGCGAGGACGGCGGCAACCGCCAGGGCGCGGATCGATGTCAGGTGGTGCGGCGCCGGCTCCGGTTGCGCCGCGAGGTGCGGCGGCTCCCCCGGCGCGGGCGCCGGTGCCAGCGCGACCGCCCCGATGGCGAGCGCCGCCGCCCCGGCGTAGGCCCATCGCCAGCCGAACGGAATCGCCACGGCCGGCAGCGCCACGCCCGCGAGCAGGGCGCCTATCGAGGCGCCCGATTGCTGCGCGCCGAAGGCGAGGCCGTGGCGGCCCGTGTCGACTGTGCGCCGGAGCAGCGCACTCACGGCCGGCCCTCCGATCGCGTTGCCGAGCCCGGCCACCACCAGGACCGCGATCAGCGCCGCCGCCGAATCGGCGAACACGGCAATCGCCAGGCAGGCGAGCGCGGTGAGGCCGGCCCCGATCAACATCCCCCGGCGCGCCCCGATTCGCTCGACCAGGTGCCCGGACGGGGTCGAGCTCAGCATGCAGGTCAGGTAGAAGATCGCCACCGCGAGCCCCAGGACCGAGTCGCCGAAGGAGAAGTCGTGCCGGATCCGCGGGGCGAGGCTCGCGGTCAGGAAGCCCGGCAACACGCCGGCGACGATCAGCGCCGTGCCGGGAACGACGGATCGGCCGGGTCGCATGGAGGAGCGGCCGCGACCAGCGCTCAGCTGGTCGCGGCCGCGTGGAGGTGCTGCAGTGCGTCGGCTCCCACATACGCAAGTCCGAATGACGAGCCCGCCTCCGTAAGCGCCTGCCAGAGGGCACCGGCATCCGTCGCCGGAGCCAACAGGAGCCACTGTCTCTCGTACTGGTGAACGACCAGCGTCGGCACGCCGCCCACCGATTCGACCCGGACGCTGCCGGCGCCGGCCGGGGCGGCCCCTGCCCGCGACACGATCTCCCGGGCGAACGGCCCCGTCAGGCAGACGGCGACGCGGTCGGAGGTGACGTCGGCGATCCGCGTTTCGCCATCGGCCCTGTGTTCGAGCTCGGCCCGGACGCGAGCCGCCCTGCTCGGGGGGGCGAGCACGAGCAGGGACTCCTGGGTTAGGACGCACCACCAGGCGTCCGCCGCCTCGAGGGCGCGCCCGGGCCGCAGCTGCCGGCCCGACGGGTACATGTCGGCGATCGTCGTCGCCGGGCCCTGCACCTCGAACTTGCTGATGCTGGAGACGTCGGCGAGCCCCGCGGTGGCGCGGCTGACCGCGATCTCCGCCGCCAGCGAACCAAAGTCCGCCGCGACCAGCCAGCCCTCGCGCTCGGTCATGTGAGCACCGGAGCGCTTCAGTACGTCGTCGAGCGGACTGAGCAGAGACCCCATGTCAGCCCCAGACCTCATGGGCGACCTTGCCGAGCAGCTCGAGCTTCGCCTTCTGGTCATCGAAGGTGACGAGGTTGCCCGGCAGGGTGGAGGCGAACCCGCACTGCGGGCTGAGGGCGAGGCGCTCGAGCGGCATCTGCTGCGAGGCCTCCTCGATCCGCGCCTTGAGCTGATCGGCGTCCTCGAGCTCCGGCTCCTTCGTGGTGATCAACCCGAGCACCACCGTCTTATCATCCGGCACGAACCGAAGCGGCTCGAAGGTCCCGGCCCGCGGCGAGTCGTACTCGGCGAAGATCCGGTCGCACTCCAGGTCGCTGAAGAGCTGCTCGGCGATCGCGTCGTAGCCGCCCTCCACCGACCACATCGAGCGGTGGTTGCCGCGGCAGAGGTGGACCGCCCAGGTGACGTCGGGGAAGGCGCGGATCAGCTGGTTGTCGCGCTCGATCATCTGGCCGAGCCAGGTCTCGGTGTCGAGCCCGAGGTTCCGCAGGTTCTCCTGCCCCTCCTCGCTCACCAGGTGCGTGTAGCGCGGCGAGTCGAGCTGGAAGTAGTCGCAGCCGGCCTCGACGCATTCGCCGACGATCTGCTTCATCAGCTCGATCACCTCGTCCATGTAGGCCTCGCGGTCCGGGTAGACCTTGTCCGAGTAGCCGGGGACCCAGAGCACGCTCGCGTAGGTCATCCCGGCCAGGGTCGCCTTCGCCGGCCGGTCGCTGTTGGCGCTGACGAACTTGTATTCCTCGAGCGGGAGGTTGTGGCGGATGCCGAGCTTCTCCGTGACGGCGGGAAGCTTCGGCGGCGGCCCGTCGGGTTTGTCACCGGAGCCGTGGAACATCACCGGCGCGGGGACCTCGGGGTTGTATCCGGAGAGGCTGTCCGTCAGCGGGTCGAACCAGAAGCGCCGGCGCACCTCGCCGTCCGTCAGCACCTCGATCCCGGCCTCCTCCTGCAGGGCGATGTTCCGCTTCCCCTCCTCCACCTGCAGTGCCTCGAGCTGCTTGGGATCGATCTCGCCCCGCTCGTCCTGCTCCATCGCCTGCTTGAGCTCATCGTGGCGAAGTAGGCTGCCGACGACCTCACAGTGAAATCCGTTGCTCGACATCCGGTGCTCTCCTCTCTTCCTCAGTCCTTCGCGTGATCGGCGAGGTTGATCAGCGACGCGCCGGGGATCTGATCCAGCACGTGGCGATTGTCTAGGACGATCTCCAGGTTCCGGAGCGCGATTCGCGCGTGCTCCCGCGCGAGCGCCTCTGCGCGGACGGCCTCGCGGCGCTCGATGGCCTCGATCAGGCCGCGGTGGTGCTCCTGAGCGATCACCAGGATCTCTCGCGACTCGGGCAGCTCGGCCTGGCCCTGGACGAGCGCGCTCGGCGAGGCGAAGGGCAGCGCCAGGATCCGCTCGAGCGCACGGTCGAGGATCGGGCTGTCCGCAGCCTCGAGGAGCACCGCGTGGAAGGCGCGGTTGCACTCCACATATGCCCAGAAGGAATCGACGTCGGAGCGGTGGACGAGTGGGTCCATCTCCGCGCTCAGGCTCTTCATCCTGTCGAGCTGCTCGTCCGTGGCTCCCCGCTCCGCAGCGAATCGCACCGCGGTCCCCTCGAGCACCCCGCGGAGCTCGATCGCGTCGTGGATCTCCGCCATCGTGAATTCCCGGACGGCGTAGCCGCCGCCCTCGAGGTTCTCCAGGAGCCCCTCATGCTCGAGGTTCGCGAGCGCGAGCCGCAACGGCGTGCGCGAGACGCCGAGCCGCTCCACAAGCGGCAGCTCGGACATCCGCGTGCCCGGTGGGAACTCGCCGCTCAGCAGCAGGTCGCGGAGGCTGAGCAGGGCACGCGTCGTCTGTGAGGTGGGCTCCCCGTCTTTGTATGCAGGATCGCTGTTCATCGCCCTCACAGCGCGAGCTCCCTCGCGTCGACTAGTGTCCTCTCCTCTCCTGTTGCATACAGGATTGCGGTGAGGCAAGATACACACGCAGCGCCGGAAGCGCCAGAGCAGGTACTCAGAGAGGAGAAGGCGATGGAGGTTGCAACGCAGACCGAGGTCCGTACCGGGAGCCTGATCACCGACGAGGTCCTCGATGGAAAGATCTACAGCGGTGGCTGGCAGCAGACGAGCGATCGGCTCGATGTGCACAACCCCGCCACCGACGAACATCTTGCCTCGGTCGGCAGCGCCGCCCGGGACGATGTGCTGAAGGCTTCGAAGCTGGCAGCCGAGGCGCAGCCCGCGTGGGCCGCGACACCCGGCCCCGAGCGGGCGGCGATCCTGAACGCCACGGCCGACGCGCTGGAGAGCGCGCACGAGGAGATCGAGTGGTGGCTCATCCACGAAGGCGGCGGCGTCCCCCAGAAGGCCGCCTTCGAGGTCGGCGAGGCGGCGAAGGAGCTCCGGGCCGCCGGCGCTCTGACCGCCGGGGCCATCGGCGAGGTACTCCCGAACGAGCAGGGCCGGCTCAGCATGGCCAAGCGCCTCCCTGTCGGAGTGGTCGGCGTGATCGCGCCGTGGAACTTCCCGATGATCCTCGCCATGCGCTCGGTGGCGCCGGCGCTGGCACTCGGCAACACGGTGTTGCTCAAGTGCGACCCCCACACTCCGGTGTGCGGCGGACTGGCCTTCGCGCGCGCCTTCGAGGAGGCCGGAATGCCGGAGAACGTCTTCCAGGTCCTCCCCGGCGGAGTCGAGCCGGGCGAGGCGATCTGCGAGGCGCCCGAGGTTCGAATGGTGTCCTTCACCGGCTCGACCCGCGCGGGCCGCGCGGTCGGCGCACTCGCCGGCGGCAACCTGAAGCGGGTGGCCCTCGAGCTCGGCGGGAAGAGCTCCTTCATCGTCCTCGACGACGCCGACATCGAGAAGGCGAGTTCATGTGGGTCGTTCGGGACCTTCTTCCACCAGGGCCAGATCTGCATGGCCTCCGGCCGGCACCTCGTGCACGAGTCGGTCGCGGACGAGTACATCTCCAAGCTCGCCGAGCGGGCGGCGCGGCTCCCCGTCGGGGATCCAGGCAAGGAGGAGGTCGCACTCGGGCCGATCATCAACCGGCGCCAGATCGACCGCGTCCAGGAGATCGTCGACGACGCCGTCAAGGCGGGTGCCGACCTGAAGGCGGGCGGCAAGGGCGATCCGCCCTTCTTCCCGCCGACGGTGCTCGCCAACGTCAGCCGGGACATGCGTGCCTGGAACGAGGAGATCTTCGGGCCGGTCGCGCCGGTGATGACCTTCTCCGACGAGGACGAGGCCGTGGCGATCGCCAACGACACCGAGTACGGGCTCTCCGGCGCGGTCTACACCTCCTCGCACGAGCGGGGGCGTGAGCTGGCCGACAAGCTCGACACGGGGCTGGTCCACATCATGGACTCGACCGTCTACGACGATCCGCTGGCGCCGTTCGGCGGCCGCGGAGCGTCCGGCAACGGAGGTCGCTTCGGCGGCCACTTCAGCGTCGAGGAGTTCACGGAGGTGCGCTGGATCACCGAGCAGCCAGAGCCCGCCAGCTACCCCTTCTAATAGAGAGCAGTGCATTTCGAACTCGAAGCGCTCGGGCGCTGGACCGAGGAACGCGTCACGCCGGCCACCGAGGGGGGCATCTCCGCCTACGCGCGGGCGACGGACGACGAGGCGGCGCTGGCGCTCGGCGGCCGGGTGGCGCCGCCGGTCTACGCGATCGTCCCGGTCTGGGAGGTCCTCCAGGAGGCGGCGCGCTGGATGGCCCCGGAGGAGGCGCGCAAGCAGGTCGTGCACGGCGACCAGGACATCCTGATCTCGGCGCCGATCGAGGCCGGGATGGAGCTGCACGCCCGCGCGGCTGCCGTCGGCGTTCATCCGAAGGAGTCGGGGACGACGGTGATCCTGAAGACGGAGACCCGCGACGGCGATGGGAAGCTGCTCAACGAGCAGTACGTGACCGAGTTCTACCGCGGGATCGTCGGGGACGGCGGAGGCGGCGAGCCGGCACCGGATCACAGGATGCCGAAGGAGCTTGCCGAGTCTGATCCGGCGGCCGAGGTCTCATATCCGCTCGCCGATGACATCACCTCGCGCTACTCCGATGCCTCCGGAGATCGCAACCAGATCCACCTCGATCCGGAGTTCGCCAAGGCGGCGGGGCTGCCGGGGATCATCGTCCACGGCCTCTGCATGATGGCCTTCGCCGGGCGGGCGGTTCTGTCCTCGCGGGGCGATGAGAGCCCAGCCGACGTTCGCCGCCTCGCCGTTCGCTTCTCCCGCCCGGTCCGGCCAGGAGACCGGCTCACCACCCGGGTCTGGAACGGCGATGACGGGCAGGTCCGCTTCGAGACGCTGGACGGTTCGGGCGCCACCGTCCTTCGGGACGGGCTCGCCGAGCTCGACGCGGACGGTCAGCCGTGATCGATCTCGATGCGGTCAAGGCGATCGACGTCCACACCCACGTCGAGGTCTCCCGCGACGGACACGACCCGATACCGCCGGAGCTCCGGCAGGCTTCTGCGAAGTACTTCCGCGACGGCGGCGGCACGCCGACGATCGACGACGTCGGGCGCTACTACCGCGAGAGGGAGATGGCGGCCGTCGTCTTCACGGTCGACTGGGAGTCGCAATCGGGGCGCCCACCGGTCCCGAACGAGGAGGTGCTGGAGGGCGCCGCAGAGTACTCGGACGTCCTGATCCCGTTCGCGAGCGTCGACCCATCCAGGCCGGATGCGGTTGAGCGAGCCCGCCGGCTGATCGCCGACTACGACGTCCGCGGCTTCAAGTTCCACCCGAACCTTCAGGCGTTCTTCCCGAACGACCGCGCCGCCTACCCCCTATATGAGGTCATCGCCGATGCCGGGATTCCCGCCCTGTTCCACACGGGGCACAGCGGCATCGGCTCGGGACTGCCGGGCGGCGGAGGCGTCAGGCTGAAGTACTCGAACCCCATCCACGTCGACGACGTCGCGGCGGACTTCCCCGAGCTGCGGATCGTGCTCGCCCACCCCTCGTTCCCCTGGCAGGACGAGGCGCTCTCGATCGCGATGCACAAGCCCGAGGTCTACATCGACCTCTCCGGCTGGTCGCCCAAGTACTTCCCGCCCCAGCTCGTGCGTTATGCGAACACTCTGCTCAAGAGGCAGGTCTTGTTCGGCTCGGACTTCCCGATGATCACGCCCGAGCGCTGGCTGGGGGACTTCGAGCGCCTCGAGATCGACGACGAGGTGAAGCCGCTGATTCTCAAGGAAAACGCCTCCCGATTGCTCGGATTGAGCTCAAATTAGGCGTAGTGAAAACAAACCAAACGAAATGACTTTATTGGTATAGGATCACGCCAGGGCCGCCGGAACCGACCGGAGGCACGCTGACAGAGGAGGAGAGATCGGTGAAGAGGTACTTCGGCTCGAAGAGAGGGCGATCCGTCACCACGTTGGTTGTGGTCGCGGCCGGCCTTTCCCTTGTCGTCTCAGCATGCGGCGGCAGCGGAAACAAAAGCAGCAACAGCGGATCAGTCGTAGACAATCCAAAGTGCGGCAACGGCAACGGCCAGAAGCCAACCGGCAGTCCGATCAAGATCGGGGCGATCGCCACCAAGCAGCCCGGTACGGACTTCACTGATGGCGAGAACGCTGCCAAGGCGTACTTCGACTGCGTCAATGCGAACGGCGGTGTGAACGGCCACCCGATTCAGTACATCGCGGAGACCGAGCAGACCGATCCGGCGCAGGACGCGGCGCTGGCGAAGAAGCTGATCGAGACCGACGGCGTTGTCGGTATGGCCGGCGGCTTCAGCCTGATCGAGTGTGACGTCAACCACGGCTACTACGAGCAGAAGGGCGTTGCGGTGCTGAACGCCGGTATTGCTCCGTCGTGCTGGTCGACGCCGAACAGCGCCCCCGTCAACATGGGACCGCGCTACAGCTCGGACGGCGCCGTGCAGGCAGTCATCCGGCAGGACGTCGACAAGATCGCGTTCGACCAGTCGAACGTCCCGGGCACGGGCTACATCGCCGCCGGCCCGAAGATCGTCGCCGACGCTGCTGGTGTCCCGATCAGCGAATCGACCGACAACGTCCCGATTCAGGACGCGAACTCGGTCGCAGTCCGGTTGACCCAGGAGGCCGGCCCGAACGGGGCCGTCGTCCTCAACTTCACGCCACCTGAGGCGCTGAAGATTCTCCAGGCCGCTCAGCAGCAGGGCCTCGAGGACAGCGTCAAGGCGTGGGGCTGCTCGACGCCGTGCAACACCGACTTCCTGGCGCAGGCGCTGGGGACGAAGTGGGACGGCAAGCTGCTCGTCAACGCCGAGCTCAACGTGACCGACTTCGACGGTCCCGACTCAGAGCTCTACCGCTCGGTGATGAAGAAGTACGGCCAAGCGGTTACCGGCGGTCTGGGCAGCTTCAGCCAGATGGGTTACCTGATGGGCGAGTTCATGACCAACGCCCTGGAGACGGTCAAGGGTCCCTACACGCTGGCAGAGCGTGAACGAGGCCGTGTTCAACCTGAAGGACCAGAAGACGGACATCCTGTGCCGGCCCTGGTACTTCGGCAAGAACGCGCCACTGCACATCCCGAACAATGTCGACTGGACCACCACGCCGGACAACGGCAAGATGGTCCAGAAGGAAGATTGTTTCGACATCAGTGCGGACGAACCGGATATCGCGAAGGTCCGCCAGATCGAGCAGGCGGATCCGAGCCTGACCGGCGGAGCAGGTTGATCAGGGGGCTGTGAGTCACTAGATGCCGAGTTGGCACGACTTCCAGCCCTTCATCGTCACCGGCCTGGCCCTCGGCGGGGTGTACGCCCTGTCGGGGGCCGGGATGGTGGTTCTCTACCGGACCACGGGGGTGTTGAACCTGGCCTTCGGCGCGGTCGGAGCGCTGGGCGCCCTGATCGCGTGGGACCTGATCAACAACTCCCTGTGGCCCGAGTGGCCCGCCTACGGGGTAGCGGTCCTCTTCTGCGCTGCCGTGACGCTGCGTCTACGGCGTCATCCTCGGCCCGGCCCTCGCCAAGCGCGATGCGCTGGTGAAGGCGACCGCCACGCTCGGACTGGCCTTGATCCTGCTCGGGACCATGTCGTGGATCTGGAGCGACAAGGCCCGTTCGCAGGTGCTGCCGACCTCGACGCATGCCTTCGACATCGGGCAGGTGGCGGTCACCTGGACGCAGGTGATCTCCTTCGGCCTGGGAATCTTCGTCGTCTTCGGCACGGCGGCCTTCCTCAAGTACACGAAGCTCGGCACCGCGATGCGGGGGCTCGCCAACGATCGCGAGATCACCGCCACCCTGGGGGTTCCGGTGCGCTGGGTCGAAGCGCAGGCCTGGCTCGTCTCCGGGCTCCTCTCCGGGATCTCCGGGCTGTTGCTCTCCGACCTGGTCGGCCTCGACGCGGTCAGCCTGACCTTCCTGGTGATCTCATCGCTGGCCGCTGCGCTGATCGCCCAGCTACGGTCGCTGGTCATCACCTTCTTCGCGGCTCTCGTCGTCGGGCTGGTCAGCGCCCTCGCGACGCCGATCACCTCGATCGCCGAGTACCGCAACATGGCGCCGTTCGTGCTCGCCACGGTCGCGCTGCTGGTGATCTCGCGCAAGCGTGAGATCTCGTTCACCGGAACCGGGCTTGGCAATGGCCGGGGCTGAGGCCTCAGCCCCCAGCTTCGCCGATCGCGCTCTCGGGCCGATCAACCGCCTCGATCGGGGCGAGCGGATTCGCGTCGCCGTGATCGCCGTCCTACTCGCCTTCGTGCTCCTGGTGCTGCCCTCGATGCTGAGCGCGTACTGGACCGACGTCTCCACCAGCGTCGTCATCTACACGATCGTCGCTCTCGGTCTCGGCCTGCTGATGGGTCGCGTCGGCCTCGTCTCGCTGGGCCAGGTGGCGGTCCTCGCGCTCGGGGCCTGGGTGGGGGCCAGGCTGCTCTTCGCCACCGGGCTCCCCTTCCCGGTCGTCACGATCATGACCGGGCTGATCACGATGGTCCTCGGCTCGCTGATCGGCCTGCCGGCGCTGCGCGTCAGCGGCCTCTACCTCGCGCTGATCACGCTGATGCTGGCCGGTGCGATCACGGTCGTGATCGCCGCGACCGACTTCCCGAACGGCGGCGGCGGTTTCCTCGGCCACACCGATGCGACGACCGGCGCCCAGGTGATCCGGCGTCCCGCCATCGCCACGGCTGACCATGCTTACTTCCGATACTGCGTGATTTGGGCGGCCCTGATGTTCCTGCTGGCGCTCTGGCACGTGCGCGGCAAAACCGGGGCGGGCCTGGGCGACGATTCGCCAGTCTGAGCCCGCGGCCCTCGCGGCCGGGATCAACATCAGCCTCTACAAGATGTGGGCCTTCGCGCTCGCCTCCTTCATGACCGGCGTTGCGGGCGCGCTGCTGGCCGGCAGCTCGGGCACCCTCTTCAACCTGACCTTCCCCACGCAGGACTCGATCATCCTGCTCGCGGTCGTCCTGATGGGCGGGATCTACAGCCTCTGGGGCGCTGTGGTCGCGGGCATCCTGATCAAGCTACTGCCCGCCCTCCTCGACAACTGGGGGCTGCCGCCCGACCTGTTGACCATCCTCTTCGGACTGGGCGTGATCCAGGTGCTGACCACCGCGCCCGCGGGCCTGGTCGATCAATTCCCGAAGGACATGGCGAAGCTGGGGCGCATGATCTGGCGAGCGGTGGGCAGCCCGGGGGCGCGGGCGGCCGGCGGCACGGCGGGGTCGGAATGATCAAGGTCGAGAACCTCGAGGTGCGCTTCGGCGGCGTCAAGCCGATCGACAAGATGAGCGTCACCTTCCCCGGCGGGACCTGCGGACTGATCGGCCCGAACGGAGCGGGCAAGACCACCTTCTTCAACGTGCTCAGCGGCTTCGTCAAGCCATCGGGCGGGACGATCACGGCTTTCGACGAGAACCTGCTGGCGATGACGGATTTCCGCCGCGCGCGCTGGGGCCTGCGCCGGACGTTCCAGACCGAGCAGGCGATCGAGGACCTGTCGCTCTACGACAACGTGGCGATGGTCGAGGAGCACTCGAGCAACAACGGCGGCGTCTTCCCGTCGCGAGGACGTGCTCGGCTCGCTCGACTTCGTCGGGCTCGGGGCCTTGGATCCCTAGCAAGAAGGTCGGGACGCTGGGGGCACGTGAGCGGCGCCTCGTCGAGATCGCCCGGGCCGTGGTGGGAAAGCCGCGCGCGGTGCTCCTCGATGAGCCGGCCGCGGGCCTCCCCGACGAGGAGACCGAGCACATGGGCAGCGTGATCCGCAGGATCCCCGCGGAGATCGGGGCGCTTGTGATCCTGGTCGACCACGACATGAACCTGGTGTCGGCTTGCTGTGAGGTCACCTCGGTACTCGACTTCGGGAAGCTGATCGCGTCTGGTCCGACCGCCGAGGTGCTGCGGGACGATCAGGTGGTGCGGGCGTACCTCGGTGCGGAAGAGATATGACCCCCACCGTCTCGAAGAAGCCCGCTGAGAAGCCCGCCGAGCCCACGCAGAAGGGCGACGTCCTCACCCTCGAAAACTTGACCGTCGCCCGTGGCGGCCGGCCGGTGGTCCGCGACGTTTCCCTGCGAGTCGACCCGGGCGAGGTGACCGCGCTGCTGGGACCCAACGGAGCCGGCAAGTCAAGTCTGGTGCTCGCCGTCAGCGGGGTCCTGCGACCCGAATCGGGGTCGGTGAGGCTGAACGGGACCGATCTGAGCCACAGGCGGCCGGAGAAGATCCGCGCCGCAGGGGTTGCCGTGGTCCCGGAGGGCAGGCGGCTGCTCTCAGAGCTCACCGTCGAGGACAACCTGCGGGTCGCGACCTACTCGCTGCCCAAGGGCGGCGCCGAGGCCGGCCTCGGCTTCGCGCTCGAGATGTTCCCCGAGCTCAAGGCTCGGCTCGGCACCCGCTCCCGGTCGCTCTCCGGCGGCGAGCAGCAGATGCTGGTGCTCGCGCAGGCGCTGGTATCGAAGCCGAAGTTCGTGCTCATCGACGAGCTCTCCCTGGGCCTCGCCCCGGTGGTCGTCAAGCGGCTGATCCCGAGGATCGAGAAGCTCGCGGCCGAGGGAATCGGGGTACTGCTGATCGAGCAGTTCGCGACGATCGCCCTGGGGATGGCCAACGAGGCCTACGTGATGGGCCACGGGAAGATCGAGTTCTCGGGCACCGCAAGCGAGCTGAAGCGCAAGCCCGAGCTGCTCCAGTCGGCCTACCTGACTCGAGGAAGCACGACCAACGGAGGCGAGGGAACGAAATGACAGAGGGCTGGGACAAGGAGCGCCGGAGCGAGGCGCTCGAGCGCATGCTGACCATCCGCCGCTTCGAGGAGGAGGTCAACAGGCTCTTCCACGACGACCATGCATTCATGACCCACTTCCACCTCTACATCGGCCAGGAGTCGACCGGAGTCGGCCTGATGGAGGCGCTCGGAGATGACGACAAGCTCGCCACCCACCACCGCAACCATGGCCACATCGTCGCCCGGGGCTCCGACCCGAAGCGGGCGCTCGCCGAGATCCTCGGGCGCGAGACCGGCCTCAACAAGGGCGCCGGCGGCACCCTTCACATGAGCGATCCGGACCTCGGCTTCATCTCGACCTCGTCGATCGTCGGCGGCAGCATCTCGCTCGCCAACGGCGCGGCGTTCGCGCTGAAGCAGGAGGACGGCGATGCGATCGCCGTCGGGCTCTTCGGCGATGGCGCCCTCGAGGAGGGAATCGCCTACGAGTCCCTCAACCTCGCCGCCCTCTACGAGCTTCCGGTCCTGTTCGTCTGCGAGAACAACAGCGAGGGGGCCCTGGGCTCCGCGGGCGGAGGCTTCCCGACCTCAGTCTCCGCCGTCAAGGACCTGACCACGATCCCCAAGACCTTCGGAATCCCGGTCGAGACCGTCGACGGGCGGGACCTGGAGGCCGTCAACGAGCTCGCCGTCAAGGCCGTCGAGCACTGCCGCGCGCGCAAGGGCCCGTTCTTCATCCACGCGGTGACCGAGCGGTGGGCGGGCAGCCAGCCGCTCTGGCCCGAGATGACCACCGGCGAGCTCGACATCTCGATGGCGTGGGACGACTCCGCCATCTCGGGCGAGCATGCCGACTGGTACCGCGACCACGACCCGGTGCTGATCTACGCGCGCAAGCTGCTCGGATCGGATGACATCACCCAAGATGAATTGACCGCGATGGACGAGCAGCAGACCGCCCGGATCGCAGAGGCACGCGAGTTCGCGCTCGAGAGCCCGCGCCCCACGCCCGAATCCGCCCTCGAACACGTCTTCGCGTAAGGAGGATCCGATGCCGACCAAGAACTACGCCGACGCGATGCTCGATGTCCTGAGCAGGTACATGGACGTAGACCCGAACTTCGTCGTGATGGGCAACGAGGTGCTCGGGATCGGCCCCGAGGGCATGCAGTTCGAGCCCTTCCAGAAGAAGTACGGGGACCGCATCCTCTTCCCCCCCTGCTCCGAGGCCGCCTACACGGCGATGGCCGCGGGCGCGGCGATGTGCGGCCACCGCATGTTCGCCCACCTCGGGCTCGCCTCCTTCACCTATCCGGCGATCTCCTCGATCGCCAACGAGATCTCGACCGCGCGGACCTCATCCGGCGGCACGATCGGCGTGCCGGTAACGATGCACATCAGCCATGGCCTCCTGCACGGCGGCGGCGCCCAGCATTCGGAGAGCCCATTCGGGATGTACTGGAACCTGCCGGGAATCGAGATCGCCGCCCCCTCCGGGGCGAAGGAGGTCAAGGGCCTTCTGACGACGGCCATCAAGTCAGACAACCCGACCATCGTGCTCACGCATGCGTTCGGCTATGGAGCCGAGGACGACGTCCCCGACGGTGACTTCGAGATCCCGTTCGGCAAGGCCAACGTGGCCCGCGAGGGCAGCGATGTGACCATCGTCGCCTGCTCGATGATGACCTCAATCGCCCTGGGCGCGGCGGAGGAGCTGGCCGGCGAGGGCATCAACGCGGAGGTGATCGACCTCCGGACCCTGGTCCCACTGGACGAGAAGGCGATCCTCGAGTCGGTCGCCAAGACCGGGCGGCTGATCGTCACCGATGAGGGCCGCATGAACTGCGGCGTCGCCTCCGAAATCGCCGCGATGGTCAGCGAGAAGGGGCTCGACTCCCTGAAGGCGTCCGTCGCCCGGGTCGCGCGGACGGATGCGCCGGTCGCGGCCAACCAGGTCCAGGAGGAGTACATCTCTCCCACCGCGGAGAAGATCGTCTCCGCGGCGCGCCAGGTGGTCGGCGAGGTTCCGGCCGCGGCTGCCTAGTGCCCCTAGCGCGGTCGCGGCGCCGGTGGTGAGCTCGCGATGGCGCTGAACAAACTCGAGCACGTCCTGGTGCTGACCGAGGACATCGACGGGACGCGGGACTTCTATCGCGATGCCCTCGGCCTGGAGGTCGGCGACCGCCCGCCCCTGGAGTTCCCGGGCTACTGGCTTTACGCCGAGGGGGTCCCGTGCGTGCATGTGGCGGACCGGGACGCCTTCACGGCTCATTCCGAGACCACCGGGATCGCGGCGTCGCCGCCGGCGCAGGGCACCGGCGCCCTCGACCATCTCGCGTTCTCGGGGGATGACCACGACGAGGCGGTGGCGAGGCTCGAGAGGACCGGCGTCGAGGCCGTGCGGAACACGGTTCCAGACATCGGGATGCGCCAGCTGTTCTTCGAGGACCCGAACGGGGTCAAGATCGAGATCAACGTGAGGAGGAGTGACGATGGCTGACAACGACGTCGAGCTGGTGGGCGCGTACTGGACGACCGCGGGCCCCACCCAGCCGCACCAGGGTCAGGAATGGAGCAACTTCGACTTCGGCGACCGCTGCGCGGAGGCGGCGAAGGCCGGGATGAAGGGAATCGGCATCTGGCACGCCGACCTCGTCCACCAAGAAGAGAGCCGGGACCTCGCGGAGATCAAGCAGCTGCTCGACGACAACGGGTTGAAGTACCTGGAGCTGGAGTTCATCTGGGGCTTCTTCGAGGACGAGGGCACTGACGGCAGAAAGGAATCGGACGAGCTCCGTGACCTGCTGCTCCAAGCAGCCGCGGCGCTCGGCGCCCATCACGTCAAGGTCGGGAACATCCCCGGCGTTCCCTGCGAGCTCGACGAGCTGACCGAGCGCTACGCGGAGCTCTGCGCCCACGCCGCCGAGCTGACGGACGCAGTGATCGCCTACGAGTTCATGCCCTTCGACGTCAACGTCGACAACCTCGACGCCGCCCTGGCGGTCGTCGAGGGCGCCGGCGCGAAGAACGGCGGCCTGGTGATCGACACCTGGCACATGTCGAAGCTCGGGATTGCGCCTGACGACCTGAAGCGGATCCCCCTCTCCTACCTGACCTGGATGGAGCTCAGCGACGGCAAGCGCGAGTGGATGGAGGACCGCATCGAGGAGACCACCAGGTTCCGCAAGCTCCCGGGCGAGGGTGAGTTCGACATCCGCGGCTACGTCCGCGCGGCGCAGGAGATGGGCTACGACGACGCCTGGGGGATCGAGGTGCTCTCGGATGAGCTCCGGGCGGAGCCGATCGACGAGATGTACCGGCACGCGTTCGAGGCCACCATGTCGCAGTTCCAGCCCGTCGCTGCGTGACGCAGCTCGATGGCGAGACCGCGCTCGATCTGCTGCGCGCGATGTGGCGGATCCGCGTCTTCGAGGAACGCGTCGGGCAGCTGAAGCAGGCTGACGAGGTCTACGGCCTGATCCACCTCAGCCTCGGCCAGGAGTCCGTCGCAGCCGGAGTCTGCATGCAGCTCACCGACGACGACAGCATCTACTCCGGCCACCGCGCTCACGGCCACGCACTCGCCAAGGGCGCGCCGATGGACCGGGTGATGGCCGAGTTGATGGGCCGCGACGAGGGCCTCTGCCATGGCCTGGGCGGCTCGATGCACCTGGTCGACTCCGAACACGGCCTGATGGGCGCGACGGGGGTCGTCGGCGGCAACATCCCGATCGCCCTCGGCACGGTGCTGGCCGGCCGTCTCGATGGCAGCGACCGGGCCACCGTCATCTTCTTCGGCGACGGCGCGGTGCAGGCCGGCCACTTCAACGAGACCGTCAACCTGGCGACTCTCTGGGGCCTGCCTCTGATCCTGGTGTGCGAGAACAACGGCTTCGCGGAGTTCACCCCGCGCTCCGCCCACACCAATGTCGAGCGCGTCAGCGACGTCGTCGCCCCGTACGAGCTCACCCGCGAGACCGTCGACGGCAACGATGTCGGCGCCGTCCACGAGGCCTTCGGGCGCTTCCTCGCCGCGGCGCGAAAGGGCGAGGGGCCCATGCTGCTCGAGTGCCTGACCCACAGGCTGAGCGGTCACTACGTCGGTGACCCCGCGCAGTACCGCGAGGCGCTCGCCGACGAGGAATGGCAGCAGAAGGACCCGATACAGCGTTTTCAGCGCGCGGCGGCCGAGGCGGGCTGGTTCGACGAGGAGCGTGCCGCGGAGATCGAGGCGGAGGCTCGAGAGGAGGTCGAGGCAGCCGTCGGGTTCGGCCGGGCCGGCTCATTCCCCGATCCCGAGGCCGCGATGGGGCTCGTCTACGCACCCCGCGCGGCTGTGCCGGACCTGAGCCCGACGCCTGGAGGGAGGCAGACGACCTTCGTCAAGGCGCTCAACGGGACGCTCGCGGAGGCGATGCGCGCCGACGACGACGTGTTCGTGATCGGCGAGGACGTCGCCGAGGGCGGGCCCTACACGGTGACCGCCGGCCTGGCCGAGGAGTTCGGCACCGAGCGGGTGATCAACACGCCGATCAGCGAGGCGGCGATCTGCGGCGTCTCGATCGGCGCGGCCCAATCGGGCAAGCGGCCGGTGCTGGAGATCATGTTCATCGACTTCCTCACCCTCGCCCTGGACCAGCTGGTCAACGCGGCCGCCAAGGCCCACTTCATGTCCGGCGGGCAGCTCCGGGTGCCTCTGGTGCTGCGCACTCAGGGCGGGGCGGGCTCGCGGGGCGCGGCCCAGCACTCGCAGAGCCTGGAGGCCTGGGTCACCCACATCCCCGGGCTCAAGGTGGTGATGCCGAGCAACGCCGCTGACGCCGCGGGGCTGCTGATCAGCTCGATCGCCGATCCCAATCCGGTGGTGTTCATCGAGCACAAGAACCTCTACTTCCGCAAGGAGGAGGCGCCCGCCGGTCTCGAGCCCGTTCCGATCGGCAACGCCCGGGTTGCCCGCCAGGGCCGCGACGTGACGATCGTCGCCCTCTCGCGGATGGTCGGAGAGGCACTCGCAGCGGCCGACCGCCTCGCCAACGACGGCATCGAGGCCGAGGTGATCGATCCGCGGACGCTGGTCCCACTCGACCTCGATGCGATCCTCGACTCGGTCAGGCGGACCAATCGCCTGGTCGTCGCCCACGAGGCGGTCGAGCACGGTGGCTTCGGCGCCGAGATCGCCGCCGAGGTGCAGGTCGCCGCCTTCGACGACCTGGACGCCCCGATCGAGCGAGTCGGCGCCCCCTTCGAGCCGGTCCCGCTCAGCCCGCCCGTGGAAGACGCCTATCTGCCGGGCGCCGAGGAGATCTACGCGGCCGCGCGGGCGACGCTCGGGCACCGGGCGACGTAGCGATTCCAGGACCTAGGATCATTCGATCGACAGTTGCTCAATCCGATAGGAGGCCCGATGATCGGCGTGCTCGTGACGTTCACAGAGACCGATGGGTTCGATCGCTCAAGCGTCGCCAAGATTGCCGCCGAAGCCCGAGGAACGTTCGAAGGCATGCCCGGCCTTCGCTCCAAGAGCTTCACCCTCGACGATGACGGCCTTCAGGCAAGGAACTTCTACGTGTGGGACGACGAGGAGAGGGCCCGTGCCTTCTTCAATCAGGACCTGGTCGACAGGGTATCGGGGCTCTACGGCGTCGCGCCCAAGATCGAATTCCTCGACATCCTGGAGTTCGTCGACAACTCCGGCGACTAAATCTGTCAAATAGCTTGTTTTATTAGCTCCCTGCCTATAGGGTGCGGAACGTGGCGGAGAGCAGTTGGCTGATCCTGGACGAGGGCCGCGCCTCGGCGCTCGCGGACCTATGCGAGACGATCGTGCCCGGCTCTGAGCGCTGCGAGCCGGCCGTCTACATCGACGCGAAGCTGGCCATGGTCGACGGCGGAACGCGGGCGGCGTTCCTCGGAGCGATCGACGCGCTGACTGATGTCGCCGGCAAGGGCGCCGAGGGCGTCGCCGAGGTCGCGGCGACTCCCGAATTCCAGATGGTGAGGGCCTTCGCGATCGAGGCCCACTACAGCGACTTCGTCGCTCCCGGAGCCGAGGGGCCGGGGGCCTGGGAGGAGATCGACTTCCGCTTCCCGCTCGCTGATCGGATCAAGCACGACTGGTCCTTCCTCGGAGTGCCCGGATGAGCGAGCGCGTGGATGTCGTCGTGGTCGGCTCGGGTGCGGGCGGCGGCGTGGTCGCCGGCGAGCTCGCGCAGCGCGGGCGAGATGTGGTGCTGCTCGAGGCCGGCCCCCATCTGACAGCCGCCGACTTCGTCCGCTGGGAGGCGAAGGCGGCCCATGACTTCTGGTGGCCGCTCCGCATGGCGATGGTCGACGGCGGCGCCGGCGGGACCGTTCCGATCTTCGGCGGCCGTTGCGTCGGCGGCACCACGACGATGAACACCAAGGTCTCCTTCCGCGCCCACGACTTCGAGTTCGCGAAGTGGCATGACGCGAGTGGACTGGTCGGCGACGGGGGCAAGCCCTTCGGAGTCGAGGACCTCGCCCCACATTACGAACGGGTGGAGCGCTACCTGGGCGTCCGCGAGCGCGCCGACTGGCCGGAGTGCGTGCGGAAACTCGACGCCGGCTTCCGCGAGCTCGGCTCCATGCTCGAGCCGGTCGACTCCTACACGGACGTCAACTGCATGAAGTGCGGGTCCTGTCTGCAGGGCTGCCCGACCAACGCGGGCAAGAACACGATGAACACCTACATCCATGACGCCACCGCGGTCGGCAAGCTCGACCTGCGGTCCAGCTCGCCGGTTGAGCGAGTCCTGTTCGATCAGCGCAACGGGGGCCTGGAGGCCACGGGCGTCGAATACGCCGATGCGGACGGTCGGTCCCACACGATCGAGGCGGGCGCCGTGGTGGTCGCCGCCGGTGCACTGAACACGCCGCAGCTCCTGATCCGCTCGGGCCTGCCGGAAGCGAGCGGGGGCTCGCCCAGCAGCGGGTGGATCGGGCGGAACCTGGGCCTCCACCCCGCCGCCTTCGTCTTCGGCCTCTTCGAAGAGGTCCAGGACGCCCACCGGGTCTACCCGATCACCTCGCACTGCATGGACTTCATGCGCGACGAGGACGGCGGCTTCGTGCTCGAGGCGTCCACCATCCAGGACCCGATCGGCTTCGCGACCAGCATCTCGGACGAGGACGGGCCGATGTGGGGCGAGCGCCTGGTGGAGGCGGTCCGCCAGTACCGCCACTGGAACGGGATCCTGATCCTCGCCAACGACGAGAACAACGGACGCGTGGTCGTCGGCGAGGACGGCGCGGAGAGCTTCGAGGCCCACTTCGACCCGGTCGAGCTCGAGCGGATGAAGAACGGGCAGGACTACGCCCGGCGCGTGATGGAGGCCGCCGGAGCAACTCGGGTCGCCTGGACAGGGCCGGCCAGCACGCACGTGCAGGGGACATGCCGCATGGGCTCCGACCCGGAGAGATCGGTGGTCGACGAGAACTGCGAGTCGCACGACGCGAAGAGGCTGTTCGTCGGCGACGCCTCGCTCTTCACGCGCACCCTCTCGGTGAACCCCTCGCTGACGATCATGGCCCTCGCCGACCGGCTCGCCCAGCACCTGGACGAGGACCCGAATGACTATCTGAGGCCACAGGCGGCGGAGGTCACGGCATGAAGGCAGCGGTACTTCACGAGTACAACCATCCCCTCGAGCTGGAGGACCGGCCCGAGCCCGAGATCACCCGTGCCAACCAGGTCCGGGTGAAGATCGAGGCGGCGGGAGTCTGCTCGACCGATCTGCACGCCATAGACGGCGAGCTGGGCGTGGCCGGGATGGACGTCCCCCGCGTGCTCGGCCACGAGAACGGTGGCCGCGTGGATGCCGTCGGGGAGCTGGTGACCACGGTCAAGGTCGGCGACCCGGTGCTGATCTACCCGCCGCACAGCTGCGGCGTCTGCGTCAACTGCCGCCGTGGCCTCGACATGCATTGCGAGCGCCATCAGTTCACCGGGCTGTCGCTTGACGGAGGCTTCACCGAGTACCTGGTCGTCGGCGAGCGCGAGATCGTGCCGCTCCCGCCCGGGGTCGATCCGGTGGATGTCGCGCCTCACTCGGACGCCGGAATCACCGCCTACCACGCCATCAAGAAGGTGGCCCACCTGATGCTGCCCGGCTCGGTGACCGTTGTCCTCGGGGCCGGCGGCGTCGGCCACATCGGCCTGCAGCTCGCGCGAGAGCTCGGGGGCGGCACGGTGCTCGTCGTCGACCCCCATCCCGACCGGCGCAAGCTCGCAGAGGAGCTCGGGGCGGATTGGGCGATCGAGGCCGAAGGCGCGCTCGACGCAGTCTGGGAGCTCAGTCAGGGTCACGGCGCCGACCTGGTCCTCGACTTCGTCGGCACCGATCAGACCCACGCCGACGGCCTCGGCATGCTCGCCCTGCAGGGCACCTACTCCATGGTGGGCTTCGGGGGGACGATCACCGTCCCGTCGGTCGCTTTGGTCAGCCAGGAGCAGACCCTCGTCGCCAATCTGGTCGGCAGCTGGACCGATCTCTGGGAGGTCGTGCAGCTCCACGCCGCCGGCCGGATCACCCTGAAGACGGAGACCCATCCGCTCGACGAGGTGAACGAGGTGCTGGACAGGCTTCGTGAGGGCGACATCACAGGGCGGGCTGTACTGCTTCCGAACGGCACCGGTTGAACGGGGAATGAAGGTTGTGGAGGTGACGAAGCTGGGAGGCCCTGAGGTGCTGCGGGTCGCCGAGCGCCCCGGCCCCGAGCCGGGACCGGGGCAGGTCGTTGTGCGCGTCCGCGCGGCGAACGTCAACCCGACTGACCTCGGGGCCCGCCAGGGCGCAGGACGTGTCACTCCCCCAGATCCGCCCTTCGTACTCGGCTGGGACCTGGCCGGGCAGGTGACCGCCACGGGCCGAGACGTCGAGGAGTTCCAGGCCGGCGACCGCGTGGTCGGGATGGTCCAGTGGTACGAGGCCGGAGGTTCGGTCGGCACGTACGCCGAGTCGGTCGCCTTCCCGGCCGAGTGGCTCGTGCCACTTCCGGACGGACTTGACTACGAGACGGCCGCGACGATCCCCCTGAACGCGGTGACCGCGCGCCAGGGGCTCGATCTGCTCGATCCGCCCGAGGGGTGCGACCTCCTCGTCACCGGCGCGAGCGGCGCGGTCGGGAGCTTCGCGGTGCAGCTCGCCGCAGAAGCCGGGCACCGGGTGATCGCCCAGGCCGGCAGAGACGATGAACGGTGGCCCCACACCCTGGGGGCCGCCGAGGTCCTGCCGCGCGGAATGGATCTCGGCGCGATCGATCCGGTGCCCGCGATCTTCGATGCCGTGCCGCTCGGCGAGGCGGTCTTCGCGGCGGTGGAGGACGGCGGGGCGATCGTCAGCACTCGGCGCCCGCCGGAGGCGCCACCGGAGCGCCGGATCCGCCAGGAGTCGTTCCTGATCCATCACGACCGCGAGACGCTCCGCGAGATGGTCGATGCCGTGGCCGCGGGGAAGCTCCGCACCCGGGTCGATCGAATTCTGCCGCTGGCCGAGGCCGCGGAAGCCCATCGCCTGGTCGAGGCCGGTGGCCTGCACGGAAAGGTCGTCCTGACCCCATGAGCGAGGAGGAGTAGATGGCGAGGATCGTCTTGGTGCACGGCGCTTGGGGCGGAGCCTGGATCTGGGAGAAGGTGGTGGAACCCCTGGAATCGGCGGGACACAAGGTGGAGACGCTCGATCTGCCCGGCGCGGGCGAGGATCACACGCCGCTCGAGCAGATCAACCTGGACCTCTACGCCGAACGGATCTGTGAAGTGCTCGGCGAGAGCCCCGAGCAGGCCGTCCTGGTCGGGCACAGCATGGGCGGCATGGCCGTCACTCAGGCCACGTCGCGCTGCCCCGGCCGGGTCGCCTCGCTGATCTACGTCGCCGCCTTCCTGCCCGGGGAGGGCCAGAGCCTGGTCGGACTGACCGAGCTACCCGAGGGGAAGGGTGACCACGTCCAGGCGACGATGGTGGTCTCGGGCGAGCCGCCGCTCGCCGAGCTCTCGGAGGAGAACTCGGTCATCGCCTTCTACAACCAGGCGCCGCCCGAGGTCGCCAAGTGGGCGGCCGGGATGCAGAGGCCACAGCCGGCGGTCCCGATGCTGGATCCCGCCCATCTCACGGATGGCTACGAGAACATCCCTCGCAGGTACGTCCACTGCACCCGGGACCAGGCCAACATGCCCGCCCTGCAGCGCCGGATGATGAAGGAGCGCGGCGTCAGTCAAGTGATCGAGCTGGAGACCGATCACGTGCCCCAGCTCTCCGCCCCCGATGATCTGGTCCGC
The DNA here is from genome assembly GCA_963819715.1 of uncultured Solirubrobacterales bacterium. GTDB lineage: Bacteria > Actinomycetota > Thermoleophilia > Solirubrobacterales > 70-9 > DASUPK01. Next base: position 306,492 of record CAWFXE010000006.1, on the reverse strand, counting down.
GCCCTCGACGAGCTCGCCCGCCAGGAGGTGCCCGCATGAGATTCGTGCTGGTTCATGGAGCGTTCGTCGGCGGCTGGATCTGGGGGCCACTCGCCGAGCGGCTCGCCGAGCTCGGCCACACGGCTGAGGCACCGGACCTGCCGGGATCCGGCGAGGACCGGACGCCAGTCGAGGAGGTGACCTTGGACGCCTACGCCGACCGGATCTGCGATCTGCTGGACGCCGGCTCCGAGCCGTCGATCCTGGTCGCCAACAGCATGGGCGGCATGGTCATCTCGGAGGCGGCGGCCCGTCGCCCCAACCGGGTGAAGAGCCTCGTCTACGCGGCGGCTTTCCTGCCCGGCGACGGCCAGAGCCTGCTCGACCTGACGAGCCTCCCCGAGGGGGCCGACGACCTCGTGCAGCAGACCGTCATCGTCTCGGGCGACCCCCCGATTGGGACGCTGCCGGAGTCGACCTGCCAAGCGTCAAACGGGGACTGCTCGCCCGAGGTGATGGACTGGGCGGTGAGCAGGACCGGCTCGCAGGCGTTCGCTCCGCTCACTCAGGCGGTCTCGCTCAACCAGGAGTTCGAAATGATTCCCCGCACCTATGTGATTTGCAAGGGGGACCGCATCGTCCCCCCCGCGCTGCAGCGCCGGATGGTCAGGGACCGCCGGATCACCGACATGGTCGAGCTGGAATCGGGCCATCACCCGCAGCTCTCCAGGATCGACGAGCTCGCTCTCATCCTGCATCAGCGTGCGAAGAGCGAGGTGCCCGCGTGAGCTCCGGCGTGCCTCGTCCCTCGTCCGGGCTCTTCGCGGATCCGCGGCCGATCGAGGCGATCGGCGATCTCTTCGCGAACGTGTGGCAGGTCTGTTACGTCACCCCGGATCTCGACCGGGGAATGAAGGAGCTGCGCGACCTGTTCGGGGTGGAGAACTCCACCGAGGTGCCGGTTGATGGGGCCACCTTCATGAAGGGCGGCGAGCCCGTCGAGTGGGAACCGCGGGTGGCGATGGGCGCCCGCGGAGGGATGATCATCGAGCTGATCGAGCCGGTTTCCGGCGAGGTCGATTTCTACCGGCGCTTCCTGCCCAGCGATGGAGGCGTCCTCGGCTTCCACCACCTTGCGACGCTGGTTCCGCTCGGGGATGAGCCCTGGGCCGAGGTCCAGAAGCTGCTGGGCGAGCACGGGATGTCATTCGAGTACACGATCCTGATCCCCGATCGGGCCAGGCTCGCCTACGTCGACACGACCGCCCGGCTCGGCCACTACATCGAGCTCTGCCAGCTGGAGAAGGCGGACACCGACTTCTTCAGCGGTCTGATCGCCGACAGCGCCTAGCGGCTCGCCCCTTCACCCGTAGAGGTGATTTCGAACCGTTGCTTTGCATGGAAAGCGGTGGTCCATCGCGAGATACTGGGGCGGCGATGTCCGAGGAGAAATTCGAAGTGGTCCGGGGCTTCTACCGGGCCTTCGACAGGTGGCTTGCCTCACTCAGCACTGATCCTGAGGAGAAGATCGAGGAGTCCGCCGAGCTGGAGGAGATGTTCGACCACCTCGTCCCTGATGCCGAATGGGATTGGGCCCTGAGCACGGACACCTTCAAAGGCCGCGAGCAGCTTCTCCAGGCGGTGGCGGATTGGTACGGGACCGTGGACTCCTGGACGGTGGAAATCGAGAAGTTGACTGACTGCGGCGGGGACAGGGTGCTGATGGACTCGCGCGTCGTGGCGCGCGGCAAGGGCAGCGGCACTCCCTTCGAGCAGCGCGTCCACTCGGTGATCACCATTTGCGACGGGAAGCTCGCTCGATTCAAGGATTACACGGAGAGAGCAGACGCCCTAGAGGCCGTCGGGCTTTCGGAGTAGACCGAACAGAACAAGATGCCGCTTTGGACGAGAAGCGGCGGTTTGAAGATCACAGCCCTAAGTGTGGAAAGCGCGCCTAGCGCGTGATGTACCGCTTGCGCTCGGAGCCTCGCTCCGACGCATACTCCACGAACGCGTCAAGCGCCTGCGGATCTGCCAGAGCGTCTCTGCTCGCCACCTTTTCGGGGGCATCGCCGAGCAGGATCCGCTTCACCGGCAGCTCGAGCTTCTTCATGGTCAGGGTCTTGGGGATCACCGGGACCGCCTCGATCGTGTCGGGTACGTGCCGGGGTGATAAGGCGCCCCGCAGCTCTGACGCGATCCGGCCGCGGAGCTCGTCGTCGAGCTCGATGCCCTCGCCGAGCGTGACGAACAGGAGCAACTCCCCCGCCCCGCCCTCGGGGTCCTCGATGTGGACCACGAGGCTCTCCTGGACCTCGTCGAGCCCCTCGACCACCGAGTAGACCTCCCCGGTCCCAAGGCGGACGCCACCGCGGTTGAGGGTCGCATCGGATCGTCCGGTGATCACGCAGCTGCCGCGCTCGGTGAACATGATCCAGTCGCCGTGGCGCCAGACGCCGGGGAAGTGCTCGAAGTAGGTCGCCCGGTAGCGCGAGCCGTCCTCGTCGCCCCAAAAGCCGATCGGCATCGAGGGCATCGGCTTCCTGATCACCAACTCGCCGAGCTCGCCGATCACCGGCTGCGCGTTCTCGTCGTAGGCGGCCACGTCGACCGCCAGGCAGCAGCCGGCGATCTCACCGCGATACACCGGCTGCATCGGACCGCCCTGCACCATCCCGGTGCAGACGTCGGTTCCGCCACTGCCCACGTTGAGGAGCACGTCCGGCCCCAGCTGTTCGTAGATCCAGTCGAATCCGTCCGGCGGGAGCGGCGAGCCGGCGGCGCAGAACTGGCGAATGCTGGAGAGGTCCATGTCGCGCACGTCGACGCCGCCCTTGCGACAGGCCATCAGGAACGCGGGGACCGCGCCCATCAGGGTCGGCCGGAGCTCCTCGGCGAGGCGCCACTGAGCCGACAGGTCCGGGTACATCGGGTTGCCGTCGAGCATCACGATCGAGGCCCGGAAGAGCAGGGTGTTGACCAGCGCCATCCACATCATCCAGGCGGTGGTGGTGAACCAGAGCAGCCGGTCGCCGGGCTGCTGGTCCCAGCTCAGGCCCTGATTCTTGAATGCCTCGATCAGGATGCCGCCGTGGCGATGGACGATCGCCTTGGGCAGTCCGGTCGTCCCTGAGGAGAAGAGGACGCAGAGCGGGTGATCGAAGCCGACGGGGTCGAACTCGAGCGGTCCCGGCTCGGCGAGCAGCTCGTCCCATTCGAGCGTGTCCGGCAGGGCATCATCGGCGCCGCCGGCATAGGGGACGTGGACGACCCGCTCGAGGCTGGGGAGCGCATCGCGGATCTCCGCAACCTCGGTGCGCCGGTCGATCGGCTTCTCCCCGTAGGTGTAGCCGGCGATCGCGAGCAGCAGCTTCGGCTCGAGCTGGCCGAAGCGGTCGATCACGCTTCGGGGGCCGAACTCCGGCGCGCAGGTGGCCCAGATGGCCCCCAGGCTCGCCGTGGCCAGGAACGCGACCAGCGTCTCCGGGACGTTGGGCATGAAGGCGACCACCCGGTCGCCCGGGCCGATCCCGACCCGCCGGAGGCCCGCCCTGGCGCGCGCGACCTGCTCGCGCAGCTCGCCGAAGGTGAGGTCGAAGTCGGCGCGACTCTGCGACCGGGCCAGCACCGCCACCCGGTCCGCGTCCTCGTCGCGCCCCACCATGTGCTCGGCGTAGTTGAGCCGGGAGCCCACGAACCACTCGGCGCCCGGCATCTCGCGCGAGCCGAGCACCCGCTCATACGGGGTGTGGGCTCGAATCTCGAAGAAGTCCCAGAGCGATCCCCAGAAACCCTCGAGGTCGTCGACCGACCAGCGCCAGAGCTCGTCGTAGCCGGCATGGTCGATCCCCCGCTCCTCCTTCAGCCAGTCGAGGTAGCGGCCGAGCTGCGTCGTCTCTCGGACGTCCGCCGGGGGCGTCCAGAGCACCGATCCGATCTCCTCCACGCGCGTCATCACGCTCAGACTGAGATATTGTCAGGTTTTCTGACACTTAGCTCCGAGACGACCGATTGGACCGACGAGCGACGGGACGAGTTCCTGCGCTCGAACGCCGAGGCGATCTACGACGAGCTCACCGACGGCCTGGCGAAGGCGCTGCGCGACGATCAGTTGCTCGACGCCGCCGCGGAGCTCCACCCGGGGCTGGTCCCCAGCCGCGACCAGCTCGCCGCCGAGTCCGAGCGCAGGCTTGCCGACAAGCACGGCATCGAGATCGCGCAGGGCCTCTTCCTCTCGCACGTGCTCGCCTCGCCCCGCGCCGGCGCGCATCTCGTCTGGTCCATGCTCCGTCCCACCGGCGAGGCGCTCGAGCGGATCGACGACTTCCGCGCCACCGGCTCGGCCGACCTCGGGACTGTCCAGGTGCGCCGGGAGGGCCAGGCCGGCTACCTGGAGATCCTCAACCCCCGGCACCTGAACGCCGAGGACGACACGACGCTCTGGGCCACCGAGTGCGCGGTCGACCTGATCCTGCTCGATCCGGAGATCGAGATCGGCGTGATGCGGGGCGGGGTTGTCGACCACCCGCGCTACGCGGGCGCGCGGATCTTCGGCTCCGGGCTCAACCTGACCCGGCTCTACCTCGGCCAGCTTCCCTTCCTGTTCTTCATCACTCGCGATCTCGGCTACGTCAACAAGATCTACCGCGGCCTGTCGGGGCCCGAGCACCGCCCGGATCAGCCCGAGGAGACGACCGAAAAGCTCTGGCTCTGCGCGGCCGAGACCTACGCGATCGGCGGCGCCTGCCAGCTCCTCCACGTCATGGACCACGTGATCGCGGCTCGCGGCTGCCGGCTCTTCCTGCCGGCTCGCAAGGAGGGGATCATCCCGGGGGCATCGCCCCTGCGGATGCCACGGTCGGTCGGCGACCGGATGGCGCGGCAGGCGATCCTCTCCGGAAGGGAGTTCGAGGCCGGGGTCCCGCCCGCGGAGCTCCTCTGCGACGAAGTCGTCGAGCCCGACGACGTGGACGACGCGATCGCCGCGCGGGTCGAGGCGCTGACCAGCTCCGGGCTGATCAACGCTGCCGCCAACCGCCGCGCCCTCCGCGTCGGCGAGGAGCCGCTGGAGGTCTTCCGGCGCTACATGGCGACCTTCGCGAGGGAGCAGGCCTACTGCCACCTGAGCCCGGCGCTGGTCAGCAACCTCGAGGAGCACTGGAATGCCCAGCAGCGCAAGCTCTGAGACGGCGGTCTGGGACCCGGTCGAGACCGGGCCCCGCGAGGGGCTCCGGGAGCTTCAGCTCGAGCGGCTCCGCGGCACGGTCGAGCGAACGATCTCCTCGCAGCCGCCGCTGGCCGCCGGCCTGAAGGACGCCGGTGTCGCCGGCCCGAGCGACATCTCCTCGCTCGACGACGTCGCCCGGCTGCCGTTCACCCGCAAACAGGACCTCCGCGACAACTATCCGTTCGGGCTCCTGGCGGTCCCGCGAGAGGACCTGGTGCGTGTGCACGCTTCCAGCGGCTCGCACGGCAAGCCGACCGTGGTCGGCTACACGCGGGCGGATCTCGACACCTGGAGCGAGCTGATGGCGCGCTGCATGACCATGGCCGGGGTCCGCCCCGGGATGGTCGTCCACAACGCGAACGGCTATGGCCTCTTCACGGGAGGACTCGGCTTCCACTACGGCGCTGAGCGGATCGGCGCGACCGTGATTCCCGTCTCGGGCGGCTTCACGGCGCGCCAGGCGATGCTGCTCTCCGACCTCGGCGGCCATGTGCTCTGCGCCACCCCCTCCTACGCGCTCGTCATCGCACAGGCGATTCGCAACGCGGGTCTCGACCCCGCTGATCTCGCCCTACAGCTCGGCCTGTTCGGCGGCGAGCCCTGGACGGATGAGATGCGCATGGAGCTCGACCGTGAGCTCGGGATCACCGCGGTCAGCTTCTACGGCCTCTCGGAGATGTGTGGGCCGGGAGTGGCGGCGGAGTGCCGCGAGGCCCGTGATGGGCTGCACGTCCAGGAGGACCACTTCCTGGCCGAGGTGGTCGACCCCGAGAGTGGGGAGCCGCTGCCCGAGGGTGGCGAGGGCGAGCTCGTCTTCACCACTCTCATAAAGGAGGCACAGCCGCTGATTCGCTACCGCACCGGCGACATCGGCTCGATCAGCACGGAGCCGTGCGCCTGCGGGCGGACGATGGCCCGGCTCACCGCCCTACGCGGCCGTCTCGACGACATGCTGATCATCCGCGGCGTCAACCTCTTCCCCTCGAACGTCGAGACGCTGCTGCTCGCCGTCGAGGAGGTCGGCCCCCATTACCGCCTGATCGTCGAGCGCCCGGCGGAGATGGACGAGGTGAGCGTCGAGTGCGAGCCGGCCGACTCACAGATCGACCGAGCTGCCCTCGCCCAGCGCCTTGAGGTCATCCTCCGCGACCACACCGGAATCCGGATCCCCGTCTCGGTCCTCGAACCCGGCGCCGTGCCCCGGAGCGAGGGCAAGGCGGTCCGGGTCGTCGACCACCGGCTGTCGGACTGACAGCAGGCCCTACTTCTTCTTCTTCTTCTTCTTCTTGCACTTCTTCTTCTTGGCGGCCGAGGCCTTCTTGGAGTGCTTCTTCTTGCACTTCTTAAGGGCCGCGGCCTGCTGGCCGGTGGGCCCAGGTGCGGGCCCCACCGGTACGGCCGTTGGCTCGAGGTTGGCGCTCAGATTGGCCCGGACATCCGGTGGGCCCGCGATGTCAAAGTCTTGGGGTGCCCCGACCACCGGGTCACCGCCACTGAAGTAGTGGAAGTGGTCTGCTGCATTGCTCGTGCCGAGGCCACAGATGTAGCCCCAGTCCCCGATCACCTGGCCGGCTCGTACGGAGATCTGTGTGGGAAAGGTCTGCACCCCGGTTGCGGTGAAGGTGCCCGCATCGCTTTGCGCGACGACGTTGTATGTCGTGCCCGATACCGGCTGCAGGACCAGAAGCTTGACCTGCTCGGACGCCGAATCGCTCGCCGCCGAAAACGAGGTGATCACTCCGTCGGCGGGAATCGTGTACCCAGGGGCGCCGCCGCCCGCGTCCTGGACCTGCCCGAAGCCTCCGCTGCATGTCCCGGCCGGCCCGGTCTGTCCGAGGGTGGTTGCCGCCTGAGCTGAAGCACTCACTGACCCAAACAGTCCCAGGCTGCTCAGGGCAGCCGCTACCGAGACGGCCAGCCACCTGCGGGGCCTGACAAACCCGCTCAATGCTTCTTCTTCTTGCACTTCTTGGCGGCGGAGGCCTTCTTGCCCTTCTTTTGGCACTTCTTCTTCTTCGACGCTGGCTCGATGGCGGTCAGGGTCACCGACGCGAACGGGGTGGCCCCCGCACTTGTCCGCGGGAAGAAGTCGAGGCTCGAATGCTTCATGCCGGTCGTACTGCCGGGGCTCAGGGGCTTGAAGGTCACCGACGCCGTGCAGGACCCGCTGCCGGACGCGGGCAACGAGAAGCAGTTGTTCGTCTGCGAGAAATCGTTGAAGTCGCCGAGGCCAATTCCGACGTCGGGGTCGTGGGCCACGTCTGAGTCGGCAGCTGTGACCGAGTAGGTGACCATCTGGGGTGCGGACGCGACGCCGAAGCTGGATGAGAAGCTGAGCGTCGAGGGGGTCACGGTGGCGGCCTGAGCGGCAGCGGCCGGAAGCATGGTCAGGGCGCCAAGCGCCAATGCGAGCTTCAGTCTGGTCGACAACGATTCCTCCGTCTGGGAGCAGCTTCCAGAGCTGCTTGACGGCGACTCGATTGCCACCGCTGTCGCCGACCGTAACCCGGGACACCTCGGCGGGGATATGGGCTGAATTGACTATCTTCGGCGGGTTCCGTAGTTCCCCGGATCTCCAATTGGCAGAATTGTCGACCCACGAGCTGAGGCAGGCGCTTGAGTTCGTGCGCCAGGTCCAGGCCGCGCCAGACCTCGATGCCTACAGCAGAGCCGTGCTCCGAATTCGCGAGCTGGTTCCATGCGAGCTGATCGCCTATCAGGAGGTCGACATGGCGACCGGCGAGACGTTTGGGGCCTACGACCCTGAGGAGCAGGCCTTCCCCGGGATCGAGGAGGTCTTCGCTCGTTACGCGCACGAGCATCCGGTGATCCGCCATCATCAGACCTCGGACGGATCACCAACCGCGATCTCGGACCTGATCAGCGCTGAGGAGCTACACGGCCTCGATCTCTATCGCGAGGTCTTCGCTCGCGTGGGCGCCGAGGATCAGCTCAGCTTCGCGCTCCCCTCGCCGCCGGGAAAGATGATCGGCGTGGCGATGAACCGCGGCCAACGCGGCTTCAGCGATCGCGACCGGGAGCTGATCGAGCTGATCCGGCCCCACCTGAGCCAAGCGTTTCGAGACGCGCGCGACAGGCCGCCGGCAGATCCCCTCGCCCCCGAACGGCTGCAGGCGCTCGGCCTCACCAGGCGTGAGGCCCAGATCGCCGGACTTCTCGTCGAGGGCCGCTCGGCGGCCCAGCTCGCCTCCGAGCTCACGATCTCGGTCCACACGGCCCGCAACCACATCGCGAGCATCTACACGAAGCTGGGAGTGCGAACGCGCGCCGGAGCGGTCGCGACGATTCTCCGTGGAGGGCGGGACGAGCCCTAGCGACGGTTCGGACTGCGAGAAGCCGGCGTCAGCTGACCCGGGCGGGGTCAGCGGGACTCGGCTGCCAGCTCCCGGAGCCTTTGCAGGGTGGGCAGTGTGTCGTCCCGGCGCCAGGCGAGGGCAATCCCCATGGTCGGCTCAGGAGATGCGAACCGGCGGTAGACGGCGCCCGGGATGCGCAGGCTGCGCGAGCGCTCGAGCATGATGAAGGAGATCCCCGCGCCCTCGGCAACCGCCGAGACGATCCGCTCCTCCTCGGGCTCGGTCCTGTCGATCGGCCGCCAGGGCGGATCGCCGTAGACCTCGCGGCGCACCTCCCGCCACGCGCCAGGGCCATGGCTCTCCGGCCACCAGACGAGCGGCTCCTCCCGGAGGTCCGCGGGGCGCACCGTCGTCCGCTTCGTCAGTCGATGGTCCTTCGGAAGCACACAGACCATCGGCTCCCTGCCGAGAACCAGCTCCTCGAGGGCAGGCTGCTCGAGCGGAGGACGGACGAAACCCGCGTCGATATCCCCCTCCAGCAGCTGCTCGATATGGAGCATGGTGTTGCCGACGCCCAGCTCGAGCTCCACTGCGGGATATCGCCGCCGGTACTCGGCCACGATTGCGCCGGCGATCCCTCCGGTCAGCGATCGGGTCAGGCTGAGCCGGAGCCGGCCCAGCTCGCCGGCGCCCGTCGAGCGGGCAAGTGCCGCGGCCTGATCCGCGCGAGCGAGCAGCTCACGCGCCTCCGGCAGGAACGCGTCACCCGCGGCGGTGAGAGCGGCCCCGCGGCGGTTGCGCTGGAAGAGCTCGACGCCCAGCTCCGCCTCGAGCGTGCGGATCTGCTGGCTGACGCTGGGCTGCGCCAGGTGGAGCCGATCGGCCGCCCGGCGAAAGTGGAGCTCCTCGGCGACGGCGACGAAGGATGAGAGCTGGCGCAACTCCATCCGGCCATGATAGGCACCGCCTTTCACAGGCACTGGAATCGGGTCTTGATCGGACCACCGCCGGACCCGTAACGTCGGGTCACGGAGAGCCACGGAGGAGGATGAGATGTCAGCTACTGCCGAGACCGGGGTCCAGGGTTTCCTGAGCCCCTTCGAGGTACCCGCGCCCGACGGCTGCGAGGGCTGGGAGTCGATGTTCCCCTACTACGCCCTGTTCAGCGAGGAGCGGCGTGAGAACGAGGAGCGGCGCGGCTGGTTCCGGGACGGCATGCACTTCCCGGAGCCGATGTTCCCCTTCGACTTCGTGACCGCGGACTCTCCCTACCTCGCGCTCGGCCAGGCCAACTCCCGGATCTTCCTGGTGCCCCCCGCGCTCGGAATCGACCACCGCGTCCTCTACGGGTGGGTGTACATGAGCGCCAACCCGGTGACCGACGAGGCGGAGATCGGTCGCCGCGCGCAGGAGTTCGAGAAGCGGGCGGGGTTCTACTTCCAGAACTGGGATGAGCTCTACGGCCGCTGGCAGGAGAAGGTTGAGGATGAGATCAGCGGGATCGAGGGGCTCGAGGTGCCCGACCTTCCGGACATCGAGGACGAGACGGTGGTCACCGAAGCCCGCGGCCTCGGATCGAGCCACGCGTTGCTCGTCGCGTACAACCGCCTGCTCGAAAGCATCGATCGGATCTGGCAATACCACTTCGAGTTCCTCAACCTGGGCTACGCGGCATACCTCGTCTTCTACGAGCTCTGCAAGCGGTCGTTCCCCGACATCCCCGATCAGACGATCGCGACGATGGTCTCCGGCATCGACGTCGTCCTCTTCCGCCCCGACGAGGAACTGAAGCGCCTGGCGCGCCGCGCAATCGACGATGGGATCGCGGACGCGGTCGCGGCTGCGTCGGACGAGCCGGCACTTCGCGCCGCCCTCTCCGGGAAGGACGAGGGCGAGGCCTGGCTCGCGGACTGGGACGAGACGAAGGTGCCCTGGTTCAACTACTCAAACGGCAACGGCTTCTACCACCACCACCGCTCGTGGGTCGACGATCCCGCAATCCCGATCGCCGGCGTGCGCTCATACATCGAGCGGCTGCAGGCGGGTGAGGACATCGAGCGGCCGCTGGAGGCGGTGGTGGCGCAGCGGGACCGGATTGCCTCGGAGTACCGGGGCCTGCTTCCGGACGACGAAGCTCGCGAGGCATTTGACCAGGCCCTCGGTCTCTCTCGCACGGTCTTCCCCTATGTCGAGAGCCACAACTTCTACGTCGAGCACTGGTACCACACGGTTTTCTGGAACAAGGCTCGGGAGTTCGGCGACCTGCTCGCGCGGAACGGCTTCCTGGAGGACGCGGACGATGTCTTCTACCTGCAGCGTGGCGAGGTCTCGGATGCTCTCATCGACCTGAGGCTGGCGTGGGCGGCCGGATCGGCCGCGCGAGGCCCCGGTTACTGGCCACCGATCGTCGCCGAGCGCAAGCGGATCATGGAGGGAATGCGGGCCTGGTCGCCGCCACCGGCCCTCGGGGCGGTGCCAGAGGCGATCACCGAGCCGCTGACGATCATGCTCTGGGGCATCACGACGGAGCGCGTGCAGGAGTGGGCGGCGGCCGAGAGCGACGGAGGCGGCTCGCTGAGCGGCTTCGGCGGCTCGCCCGGCATCGTGGAGGGGACCGCTCGCGTGATCCTCGACGTCCGCGACATCGGTGACCTGGAGGAGGGCGAGATCCTCGTCGCCCCGGTCACCTCCCCGAGCTGGACGCCGGTGTTCGGGAAGGTCGCCGCGGCCGTTTCGGACATCGGCGGGATCATGTCCCACGCCGCGATCGTCGCCCGGGAGTACGGGATGCCTGCCGTGGTGGGCACCGGGAACGCCACCGCGCGAATCAAGACCGGCGACCGGGTTCGCGTCGACGGCGGCGAGGGCGTCGTCACCATCGTCTCTTGAGCGACGCGCGCTACGACGCCGTCGTCGCGGGCGGCGGACACCACGGGACGATCATCGCCTGCTACCTCGCACGCGCGGGACAGAGCGTCTGCGTTCTGGAGAGGACGCCGCATTTCGGCGGCGGGGCCTGTACCAGCGAGGGTCCCGCGCCCGGGTACCTGATGAACCACTGCAGCCACTGGACCCGCTTCTACGGGCACCCGGCCTACCGGGATTTCGACCTCGCCGCGGAGGGTCTGCGCTACGTCTTCCCCGAGCAGAACGAGGGGATGATCTTCGACGACGGCTCGTCGTTCATCGGCTACTCCGCCTCCCGCGTGGTCGATGCATCCACAGCGAAGCAGGAGCGCTCCGAGGAGAACATCCGGCGGACTTTTGACCAGATCGCGGCTGTGTCTCCGCGGGACGCCGAGACGTACCTGACGCTGCTCGAGGCATATGAGCGGCACTGGAAGCGGACCTTCCGGGCGCACCGCTTCAGTGCGCCGCCGCCCTGGGGCACGCCCGATCCTCTCGAGGAGCTGCTCGAGGTCCCTGACAGCTGCATCGAGCCCGTGCACCAGCTGATGACCCTCCGACAGCTCGCGTTCGACTTCTTCGAAAGCACCGAGATGCGCATCCTCTTCATGCGTGCTGCGACGACCTCGACGGGCTGCTACCCGGACGATGTCCCGGGGCTGCAGGGGCTGATCCACGTGCTGCCCCTCACGCTCTCCTTCGAGCCGGCGGCGATCGCCGTGGGCGGGAGCCAGGCGATCACGGACGCCCTGATGTCCGCCGGCAGGAGGATGGGAGTCGAGTACCTGAGCTCAGCCGAGGTCGATCGCATCGTCGTCGAGGGTGACCGCGCGGCGGGGGTCGAGCTGGCGGACGGATCCAGGATCGATGCCGACTTGGTGGTCAGCGATCTTGGGCTGCCCCAGACGGTCCTGCGCCTCCTGCGCGACGCGAATGTCGACTCGGACCTCGCGCGGCGGATCGGGAACATCCACTACGACCGCGGTCAGCTGCTCTGGGCCAACCTCGCCATCCACGAGCCGCCGCGCTACGCAGCCGAGGCGAGCAATCCCGGCGTGGGCGAGCAGCCGCGCCTCTACTGGGGCCCAAAGGACCTCGACTACCTCACGCTCCGCTACCAGCCGGAGATCTTCATGGAGGGGTTCGCCCGCCGGCCGTACGTGCTCTGCTCGGTCGACAGCATCTGGGACGAGACACGCGCCCCCGCGGGCAGCCATATCGTCGGGGTCGAGGAGTTCGCCGCACCGCGCCGGCTCTTCTCGGACTCCGCCTGGCGGGAGGTCAAGGACCGCTTCATGGACAACCTGCTCCGCGAGTGGGAGCGCTACGCGCCCAACATGACTAAGGACAACGTGGTGGCCGCGCGGGTGTACGGCCCCGACGACATCGAGCGGCAGCGCCCGGATATGGCCGAGGGCGGGTACTCGGCCGGCAGCACCATCGCATCGCAGCTCGGGCGTTTCCGGCCGATCGCGGGCGCAAACTCCTACCGGCTGCTCCTGGACAACGTCTACAACTGCTCGGCCAACCTTCATTCCGGGCCCGGCATCGGCCGCGGCTCGAGCTGGAACTGCTTCCAGGAGATCGCTAAAGACCTGGCTCTCGAGGCGCCTGAGCTCGCCACACGATGAAGCTCGAGGGCAGGCGGGTGCTCATCACCGGCGCCGCCCGGGGGCTGGGGCTCGAGCTCGCGCTCCATCTGGCCGGCGAGGGAGCCCGGGTGGTGGGGACGGACCTCGCGGAGAGCTCCGAGGAATTGAAGCGCGCGGAGGTCCAGCTCGTCCAGGCGGACGTCAGCTTGCAATATGACGTCGAAGGGATGGCGGACGCCGTCCAGGATCAGCTCGGCGGACTCGACGCCCTCATCAACAACGCCGCTGTGGTGGACCTGGAGCGGCGGCCCTTCTGGGAGATACCGGTCGACGAGTGGGACCGGGTCTTGGCAGTGAACGTACGCGGGCCATGGCTCTGCTCGCGGGCGGTCCTGCCGCTCCTGCGAGAAGCCGGCGGCGGCGCGATCGTCAACCTGGCCTCCGAGGTCGCCTTCACAGGCTCTCCGGGCCTCGCACACTACGTCTCGTCGAAGGGCGCCCTGATCTCCCTCACCCGCGCCCTGGCGCGCGAGCTCGGGAACGAGGGCATCCGGGTGAACGCCGTCGCCCCGGGCTACGTCCCGACCGAGGGGTCCCGCAGCCTTGCCCCTGGCGGCTACGACCCAAGCGCGACGCCGCTCGGCAGGGTCGGCAAGACGAGCGATCTGCTCGGCGCCATCGCCTTCCTTCTCTCCGACGACAGCGCCTTCGTGACCGGCCAGACGCTGCTGGTCAACGGCGGGCGCCTGATGCGCTGAGAGCGCGCCCTCCGCGGCCTGAGCCGCCCGATCGCGCTCAGCCCTTCAGCGCCTCCTCGAACTCTTCGTCGTCCCGCCGCTTGCTCCGCGACGTTTGAGCCTTCAGGTTGATGCGTGGATCGTCCGTGTCGAAGCGGACCTTCCCTGACTTCCGGTCGACGAGCAGCGGTGCCGTCGCGTCCTTGGTCAGTCCCTTCATGACCTTGCTGCCAAACTTCTCGGTCTCCTTCAGCTCGATCCGCTCAACACCGGCGCCCGGCAGCTGATACTCGACGACGTACTTCATCCGCGTGTACCACTGACCGTTTGAGGAGGGCCGGCGAGTGGCAAGCCCTTCGGCCAGGACCTTCCCGTCGACCCGCTCCCAATTCCGCCCGAACATTGTCGGAACGATATACCTGCAGGACCGCCTGGGCTAGGAGCCGAAGCAAAGCGGCGCTCTTGAAATCAGCACGTTCAAGCGTTGCGGGGGAGACCGCTCTAGGGAGCCGGCTCGAGCGCCGGCTCGAAGGGAGCCCGATCGCACCACATCTGGTTGATCACCAGAGCGCCGATCCCGCATGCCGCGATCGTGATTCCCATCGGCAGCGCGTCATGGTTCCCGGCCACTCCGGCCAGCGGCGCGAGGACGGCTCCGAGGCCGAACTGGCCGAGGCCATAGAGCGCCGACGCACTGCCGGCCCTCTCGCCCTGATGGGTCAGCGCCAGGGCGGTCGAGTTGGGCACGATCAGGCCGATCGCGCTCACCATCAGCCACAGGCCGGCCAAGAGAGGGGTCAGGCCCGCATCGAGGACCACCGAAAGCAGGGTGACGACGCCACCCGCCGCGCTCATCAGCGCCCCGGCGCGGAGCAGCACACTCGGTCCGACTCGCTCGACGTACCGCCCGCTGATCTGCGAGAGCGCAACGAGCCCCGCCGCGTTGGCGGCGAAGGCCACGCTGAACTCCTGTGGCGAGAGACCGTGGATGTCCTCGAGGACGAACGGCGCGCCCGCGATATAGCTGAACATCGCGGCGAACCCCAGGCTCCCGACCATCGCATAGGGCAGGAAGGTCCGGTCGAAGATCAGGCGGCGAAAGACTCGAAGCTTGGTTCTGATTCCGGGCTCGTGACGCAGATGGTCGGGAAGCGTCTCGACGAGGACGATGTTCGCCACCACGAGGATCACCGAGCTGATCACGGCGAACAGGACGAACAGCCCGCGCCAGCTGGTGAAGCGGAGCACCTGGCCGCCGATGATCGGGGCGACGACGGGGGCGACCCCGCTGATCAGGACCAGCCGGGCGAACACCCTGGCGCCCGCTGAGCCGGTGTAGAGGTCTCGAACGATCGCCCGCGCGATCACGAATCCGACTCCCGCCGCCGCGCCCTGGACGAGCCGCAGGAACGTCAGCGTCCAGATGTTGGGCGCGAGTCCACAGAGCAGCGAGGAGACCACGTAGGCGAGCAGGCCGGCGATGACCGGGGTACGCCTGCCGACGTTGTCGCTGATCGACCCGGCCACCACCTGGCTGAGGGCGAGTCCAAGCAGGAAAGCGGTGAGGGTGAGCTGCCCGGTCGAGGTGCTGGTCCCGAGATCCGAGGTGAGCTCCGGCAGACCCGGGATGTAGGCGTCGATCGAGAGGGGCGCGATCCCCGTCAGGGCACCCACCACGATGAAGATCGCCACCCGGTTTCCAGACGCGGCGGCGCGCGGCGGTTCGCTCAACTCGCGGCCGCCGGCGGCGCCGGGACGGGCGGCTCGGGCACGCCGAGCTCAGCCTGCAGGGCGCCGGCCATTCCCAGCAGCTCCCAGTCGCTCGCCTCGGGACCGATCAGCGAGACGCTGACGGGGAGGCCGCTGGCCGACCCGACCCCGGCAGGCAGGGAGGCCGCCGGAAATCCCGTCCAGTTCCAATAGCTGGTCAGCGAGATCAACTCCGCATCGGTGCCCCAGTGGTCGTAGCCGTCACCGCGTTGCCAGGCGACCACCGGGACCGTCGGCTCGATCACGCCGTCGATGGCGTGCTCCGAGAACCAATCGAGCCAGGCGTCGGTGTCCTCGCGGCGCTGGATCTGAGCCGCCCAGTAGTCGATCGCCGAGGTGTCCTGCCTCTCACCCTCCTCGACCCACTCGCGAAGCGCCGGGCGGTAGAGGTCGCGGCGATCCGCGAGGCGGCGATGCCAGGCCGCCAGCTCGGCGAACAGAATGCTGAGATAGGGCCCGCCGACATCGAGCTCCGCCGCCGGCGCCGGCAACTCGACCAGCTCGGCCCCGAGCGAGCGGCAGACCCCGATCGCGGAATCGAGCCCGGCGGCGACGTCGGCGTCCGGATCGACCAGCTGGAGCCGCGGCGACAGCGCCAGCCGCTTGCCCTGGAGGCCCTCCTGCGATGGCGCTCCTCTCAGCCGGGTGATCGGCGCGAGCAGAGCGGCGCACTCGCCGAGCGTCCGAGCCATGGGGCCGGCGTGGTCGAAGCTCGGCGCCAGCGGGAGCGCTCCCCGAAACGAGGTCGTCCCGGAGGTCGGCTTGATCGTCGAGGTCCCGCACATCGCCGAGGGGATGCGAAGCGAGCCGGCCGTGTCCGTTCCGGTCGCCGCAGGCGTCATCCGGGCGGCGAGCGCCGCCGCCGAGCCGCCACTGGAGCCGCCCGCCGTCCGGTCGAGCGCCCACGGGTTGCCGACCTGGTCGGTGGTCCCCCCGACCGTGAACTCGTGGGTGTGGAGATGTCCGAGCAGGATCATCCCCGCCTCCTTCAGGCTCGCCCAGACATCGCTGTCCCGCTCGGGGACGTCCTCGAAAGCACGGCTGGACGCGGTCAGCGGCTTGCCGGCCACCGCGTATACGTCCTTCAGACCCACCGGCACTCCGTGGAGCGGCGGGCGTTCGCCGGCAGGGACCTCATCGGCGCGCTTCGCGGCGGCGATCGCATCCTCCTCGTAGACCCGGACCCAGGCGTTGATCGAGCCCGGATCCCCCTCGTGGCTGTGCGTACCGTCTCGCTCCGCGATCCGGCGCAGGCAGGCCTCCACGAGCTCGAGCGAGGAGAGCGAGCCCCCGCCGAGCAGTGAGAGCGCCTCGGTGACGCCGAGGTCGGCGGGGTTGGTCGCCCTCACAGCCACGGCAGCATCTCCTCGACCCCGTCGATCACCGCGTCGGGGCGCTTCGTCTCCGGCACGCCGTTCAGGTCGAGCGAGCCACTCATCCCGCTGCGGACGAGGATCGTGCGCGAACCGCCCATGCGCCCGAGCGCGATGTCCATGTCGAGGTCGTCCCCGATCACGACCTGCTGCTCCGATGGGACGCCGAGACGCTCGATGGTCGCCTCGACGGCGACCTCAGACGGCTTTCCGACCACGATCGGCTCGACCTCGGTCACCTTGGCGATCGCCGCCGCCGTCATCGCTCCGCGGCTGAAGATCAGCCCCTTCGCGCCCCAGAAGCCCGGGCCGTAGTTGGCGGTGAGCAGAGGCGCACCGTTGATCACCGCCCGCGCCGCGGTCTCGAGCTCGTCCATGTCCACCTGGGGCACGTGGGCTACGAACACGGCCTCCGCCTCGTCGGTGTCGATCAGCGGGATGCCCTCCCGCTCCATCCGCCGCTTGATCTCGTCCGAGCCGAAGACCATCACCGGCCGGTCCGGCAGGTGATGGCGCAGATAGGAGATCGTGCTGACGACCGGCGTGAGCAGCTCGTCATCCCGCACCGGCAACCCATCGTCGCGCAGTCCCGCCGCGAACGTCTCCGGGTCGAGGTGGCTTCCATTGGTGAACAGGACCAGCGGCCGGCCCGAGGCCCGGATCGCCTCGATCACCTCGACGGCTCCGGGCAGCGGTTCGGACCGAAAGTCTGCGTCGCGATGGACCAGGGACCCGTCGACGTCGAAGACGAAGCCCTTGACGTCTTCGAGCTGCATCAGTGGGCGGCGCCCTCGGTGACCATCGCGTCGACCTGCTCAGCGGGCATGGTCAGGCGAAGGAGCAGCTCCTCTTCCGAGATCGCATCGCCGAAGCGCTCGCGGGCCCCCTCCAGGCTGAGCGGCTCGACGTCCTTCAGCTTCGCGGCGCGCGGCATCGAGAGCACCTTGTCGGCGACCTCTGGATCGACCGGGGCTGCGGGATCGAAGAAGTGCCCGTGGAAGTACCGGATCATCTCGTTGGAGACCTTGCTCCAGCGCTCGTCGTAGATCACGTTCATCACCGCCTGGGTGGCGACGAACTGCGAGACCGGCGTGACCATGATCGGATAGCCCATCTCCGCGCGGACCCGGGTCACCTCCTCGAGCGTGGCGTCGAAGAGCTCGGGCTTGCCTATCTCCTTGAGCTGGCGCTTGGTGGTGGTCACCATGCCGCCGGGCATCTGGTGGCGGTAATAGGCGGCGTCGTACTCGACCGGCCTGCCGAGCGGCAGGTCCTTGCGCTGGGCGAGCTTCCGGAAATGCTCGGAGACCTCGGCGAGCGCCTCCGTGTCGAGGTCATGCGAGTAGCCCTCCGCCTCCAGATTGTGGAGAGTGTTCTCGCAGGACGGGTTCGACGTCCCGTTCGCCACCGGAGCCACCGCCGTGTGCAGGGTGCGCGTCCCGGCCTTCAGGCCCTCGACGTAGGCCAGAGGGCCGAGGCCGATCGTGCAGTGGCTGTGCAGCTCGACCGGCCGCGGAGCGGCGGCCTCCATGAATCCCGGGATCAGCTCGTGGACCGCGTCAGGCGTGAGCAGGCCCCCGGGGTCCTTGAGGTAGAGGCGGTCGATGTCCTCGGAGCCGGACACCGCCCGGGCGCGCTCGAGGTAGTACTCATGCGTGTGGACCGGGCTGATCGAGTAGGTCAGCCCGACCACCACCTCCTCGACGCCCTCCTCCCTCGCCATCCGCGCGAGCCTCATCAGCGCCTCCGGATCATTCGACGGCTCGGCGATCTGGAACCGCCTGATCCCGTTGCGAGCGACGCACCGGAAGACGAGACGGATCACGTCCTCCCCGGCAGGGGTCCACGAGATGAAGCGCATGCCGGTGGTGATGAAGTTGAGGGGCGTCTCGGGCATCGCCTCGCTGACGAGCCGAATTCGCTCCCAGGGGTCCTCGTGGTGGAAGCGCACCGAGACCGACATGTGGGTGCTGGACGTGAAGTCGAGGGCCCGGAATCCGACCCGATCCATGGTCGGGGCGATGTCGAGCACGTCGGGTGTGGTCAGACCGGTGGCGCTCCAGAGGCTCTGGTTGCCGTCGCGGGTGGTCGTGTCGACGATCTCGACGCGTTCGCCGCTCATCGGCTCTTGCCGGCGCCGAACGTGCCCATCACCAGGTCCATCGCCGAGCGCGGAGGCTGGGCCTGATCGGACTTGGCGGGCTTCACCGTCACTGGCCGCGCCTGGAGCATGTAGAGCTCGCCGCGGCCCCGCGCGATCGCCCACTCGATGTCCTGGTGGCCACCGAAGTGGCTCTCGATCTTCCGGGCGACGTCCGCCAGCAGCCCGAGCTGCTCCTCGTCCAGACAGGCCTCGGCCTGGCGCTCGGCGGAGACCTCTGCCCGGGTGGCACCGCTGCCCGAGGGGTCGGGCAGATACTCGAGCTCCTTCGGCCCGACGGACTTGGAGAGGACCTCCCTTGTCACCTTGCTGACGCGATACTCGTCCGGGGTCACTTCTCCGCCGACCACGGCGAGCCCCAGGCCCCAGCTCGCGTTGACGGCCACGGTGCTCGGATCGCCGCTCAGCGGATTGCAGGTGAACATCACGCCCGAGACCCCGGCGTCGACCATCAGCTGGACGGTCACCCCCATCGCCGGCACAGCGTGCTCCGCGGCCATCTCGGCGCGGTAGCTGACGGCCTCCGGGCTGTAGAGGCTCGCCCAGCAGTCGCGGACCGCTTCGTAGAGTTGATCGATCCCTCGCACCCACAGATAGGTCTCCTGCTGCCCGGCGAAGGTCGCCTCCTCCGAGTCCTCGCCGATGGCGCTCGAGCGGACCGCCACGGGCGGGCTCGGATCGCCGGTCTCGGAGGCGAGCTCCTCGTAGCGGGCGGCGAGCTCCTCGCGCAGCTCGTCCGGCAGAGGCGTCGCGCGAATCGCGGCGGAGCATCTATCCGCGTCACCGCTGAGGTCGACACCCTCGACCGCCGCGAGGTAGGTCTCCGCCGCCAGGGCGAACCCGGGCGGCACCGGGACGCCCGCCCCGATCAGCTCCCCGAGGCTCGCGCTCTTCGCACCGAACCGCTCCTCATCGGAGCGGCGCAGCTCGGCGAGCGCGCGAATCCGCTCAGCCGCCATCGCCGTTGCCGTCGAGGATCTGCACGACGCCGGTGGAGCCGTCGACCCGGAGCATCTGGCCCGTCTTGATCCGCGAGGTCGCTGTCCCGGTCCCGACCACGGCGGGGAGCCCGTACTCGCGCGAGACGATCGCCGCATGGGACATGATCCCGCCGATGTCGGTGACGGTCCCCTTGATCTTGCTGAAGATCGGTGCCCACGAGGGCGAGGTGATCGTGCAGACCAGGATCTCGCCGGCGCGGACGTCGGAGATGCCCTCCAGGTCCCGGACCACGCGGGCCGGCCCCTCGATCTCGCCCGGGGAGGCCGCGTAGCCGGAGAGCTCCGCGCCATCGCCGTCCTGGGCACGAGCCCATGCCTCGAGGCGCTCCTTGGTGATGCCCCAGAGCATCACGATCATCGGGTCGTTGACGGCCTCAGGCATCGTCCCGAGGGCGGGCGGCGGCGTCCATTCGCCGAGCTTCTCCAGGAGCACCTTGCGGCGTTCCGCGATCGGCGGCCAGCGATGCGGACCGAGCGCATCCCCGCCCGTCGCCCAGGTGAGCGCGAGCTCCTCCAGGGCCTCCATCACCTCATGACGGGAAAGCTGGAAGATGTCCTCGCCCTCGGCGAGGAAGTCGTGCTCGGCCAGCAGCGCCCCGAACTCGCGGATCTTGTTGAAGAAGCGCGACTGGAACCAGTAGTCGCAGTAGAACTTGTGCTCCTCGACGTAGGGGAAGACCTTGCGCGACAGGCCGATGAGCTCGTCGAAGGTCGGCTGAGCCTCCTCGTTGATCAGCGCCCGGTACTCGGAGGCGATCCGGTCCCGCTCCCTGACGATCTCCTCGGTCGGCCGGTCGATCTCCTCGCCGGCCTGCAGCGCCGCGATGTGCCCGATCAGAGAGGCGTACGGGATGCTCGGGTCGTCGTTCCAGCTGCCGAAGTAGTGGTAGAGCCCGTCGCCGGTTCCCATGTTGAACCAGGGGTCCTTGATCTTCTCGAGCTCCTCCAGCCACGACCTTCCCTCGTCGCTCTTGCCCAGCTCGGCGTTGATCTCGTCTGGCGTGCGTCCCTCCTGGAACGCGCCGGCGACCTCCGTCTCGATCGCCAGACGCGCCAGCCGCCGCAGCTCCTCGTCGGGCTTGAACAGGTCCACGTCCACTCCGGCGACCATCTGCGAGATGTGCTGGTCGGGGATGTCCGGCAGCTGCTCACGGAGGAACTCGGCGAAGGTCAGATATGCGCCGTAGCCGAGCAGGAGGAACTCGAAGTGGTGCTGCCACATCAGCTCCGCGCAGTGGAGCGCGTGGCGGTAGGCGTCCAGCAGCTCGATGTTCGAGAGCTTGCGGTCGGTGTGGAGGACCTCCTCGTCCTCGTACTGGTCGAGACTCGGCACCTCGATCGCCTCGACCTCGCGGTTGAGCGCCTCCATCTTCTCGCGCCACCCCACGTAGAGCTCGTCCCAGTTGGAGAAGTAGTAGCCGGCCCGCTCCTGGAAGATCTCCGCCCGCCGGCCGATCTCCTCGGGATCGGTGACGGGATTCGGGGAGATGTAGACGTAGCCGTTGACGATCCGGTAGTCGACGCCCATCACCGGTGGGACGGCGAAGGCGCGGTTCTGCCATCCCGCGAATGCCGCGTAAGGGTGGTCGGTCTCGACGATGTCGAAGGCCGGCATCGGCAGGGGGAAGTGCATCGAGTTCCAGAACCAGAGGCGGTTCTCGTCCGCCTCCTTGCGGTGCTCGTCGAAGAGCGACCAGTACGGGTACATCTCCTCCCAGCCCTCGCATCCCTGCGGGGTCTCGATCGAGAATGGACTCGGGAACGCGCCCACCTCGGACGTCGCAGTTGCCATCTTTCTCTCTCCTTCGCCTAGCGCCACGAGAAAGTCAAGTCTATTGGTTTGTTTCCGCGTCGGGCCTGAATCCCGTGTCGATCGTGATCGCGCCGCCGACGGCCCGCGAGACGCAGGTGATGATCGCCCCGCCCTCCGCCTTCTCCTCGTCGCTCAGGAAGACGTCTCGATGGTCAAGCTCACCCTCGCAGTCGAGGACCGTGGCGGCACAGAGACCGCACTCCCCCCGCAGGCAGTCCCACATCACGTCGATGCCGTCGTCCTGGAGCGCGTCCAGCAGGGTCCGGTTCGCGCGCACCCTGATCTCGCGATCCTGATCCGAGACCCGGACCACGAACTCCTCGGGAGCAAACTGCCCGCCGGACGCGAAGGTCTCGAACTGCAGCCGGTCCGGCCGGCGCTCCCTTGCCCGCCACTCCCTGATCGCAGCGTCGCGAAGCCGCACCGGGCCGCAGAGGTAGAGCTCGCCGTCGGGGTGCAGCCGTCCGATCTCCCGGCCCAGATCCAGTCGCTCGCCGTCCGCCGACACGAAGAGCTCGAGGCGGTCACCGAGCAGCTCGGAGAGCTCGTCGAGGAACGCCATCTGCTCGCGCGTGTGAGCGGCGAACAGGAGCCGGAAGGGCCGGCCATGGCGCTCGAGCGCACGAGCCATCCCGACGATCGGGGTGATCCCGATCCCCCCGGCGACCAACAGGTACTCCGCGCGCCCCCACTGCAACTCGAAGTGGCTCTTGGGCTCCGAGACGTGCACCTCCGTGCCCGGCTCGAGGGCGCGCACATAGACGGAGCCGCCGCGGCTGTCCGGAATTTCCTTGACGGCTATCCGGTAGGCCCCATCGACGGGTCCCTCCCCGACCAGCGAGTAGGAGCGCACGTCCGGCAATTCATCCACCTCGACGGCGATGTCGAGGTGACTGCCGCTCGGATACGGGCGGACTCCCGCCGCCGGCTCGATCTCGATCATCCGGACGTCGCTGGCGACGTCGTGTGAGGCGCGAATCCGCGCCGCACCGAAGTGCCTGCCGCGCTCGGCCAACAACTCGGGTGCGGCGACGATGGCCACCTGACGGCTCCGCGCTCAGCGCACTCCGAGGCGGTCAGCGTCCGCCTCAGTCGCCTCCACCCGGGTGGAGGTCCCGGCCTCCTCCTCGGCCTCCCGAGCGGATGTGGCGTAGCGCTCGTCGGAACCCTCCTCGGCGAGCATCTTGTCGATCAGGCGGCGGGCCCACATCGCCCCTCCGTCGATGTTGAGGTTGTAGAACTGCTTGTCCGGGTGGTCGTCGACGCCCCGCTGCTGCGCCGCGAGGACCACCTCATCCTCGCCGAAGACGCCGGTCACGCCCTCTCGGATGATCGTGGTGTAGCGCTGGTCGGAGAGCTTGTAGTTCCTCACGAAGGCCCAGAAGTAATGGCAGGTCTTCTCCGTCTCAGGGGTCATCGTGTTGAGTACGTAGCCGTTGACTCCCTGCGAACGGTCCCCGTCCGGAGCGCCGGTCCCATGAGGCGCCACGCCCACGTCGATTGCGATCGTGCTGGGCGCCTCGAAGTGGATGATCTGCCAGCGGTCGACGTTGGGAACCTCCGCCGGCTCCCTCTCCATCTTCCACCCGAGCTGCATCCGCCAGAAGGGCGGGGGCTCGACGTCGATCATCCAGCGGGTAACCGTCGCCGAGTTCGGCCCATGCGTAACCTCGAACGGAACCTCGGTGATCGATCGCTGGCCGATGCTGGCCCCGTGCACGAAGGTCTCGTGGGTGAGGTCCATGAGGTTGTCGACGATCAGCTTGTAGCCGCACTCGAGGTGAATCATCTTGCCGTCACCGGCCCAATCGGGGTCCTTGTTCCAGTGGAGATCCGGGATCAGGTCGGGATCGGCCAGGGCGGGGTCTCCCGTCCAGACCCAGACGAAGCGATGTCTCTCGGCGACCGGATAGCGGCGCACACGGGCAGCCGGGTTGATCGTCTTCTGCGAAGGCATGAAGACGCATCGGCCCTCCGGGTTGTAGACCAGGCCGTGGTACCCGCAGGCGACGTTGTCGCCCTCGATCTTGCCCTCGGAGAGGGGCATCAGTCGATGCCAGCAGGCGTTCTCCAGCGCAACCGGCTCGCCGCTCTCCTGCCGGTACATGACCAGGCTGTGGCCGCCGATCCGGCGGCCGAGCAGCTCGCGCTTCAGCTCCACGTCGTAGGCGGCCGCGTACCAGCAGTTCTTCGGCCAATCCGCGAGCTTGAAGGTGTCGGGAACCTCGCGGATGTCGCCGTTGTGGCTTCCCTTGGTGGTGGTTCCATTGGTGGTGCTCATCTCTTCCTCCTTGATCACGCTTGTCTCGCGGCGGGTGTGCCGAGCTCGCCGAGGGCTCCGAGCAGCAGCCGGTCGTGCTCATCCGGCTTGACGTCCGGGAAGACGGTCGCGATCCGGCCGTCGGGATCGATCAGGACGCTGGAGCGGCGGTTGCCCCAGACCCGCAGGTCGCCGAACAGCAGCTCGTCCCAGACGCCGTAGGCGTCGGCAACCTGGTGGCCCTCGTCCGAGAGCAGCCTGAACGCCAGGCCGTATTTGTCCGCGAAGGCCCGCAGCTCGTCGACCGGATCGGGCGAGATGCCGAGGACCACCGCGTTCGCCGCCTCATAGTCGGCGGAGTTGTCGCGGACACCGCAGGCCTGCGCCGTGCAGCCTGGCGTGTCGGCCTTTGGGTAAAAGTAGAGGGCCACCCACTGCCCGCGAAACGAGGAGAGGCCGACCGGCTCGCCATCCTGATCGGAGAGCGTGAAATCGGGGGCCGGGCCACCCGCGTCAATCATCTCTTCCTCCTCGAATCGCTTGCGCCGCAGCAGTGCTGGGCACAAACTGTATACAACTTGTCACCCGAAATGACTACCTCAGGCGAGAAATCCCCATCAGATGAGCCGCAGGACGGCGTTTCTGTATACAGAACCGCCCGCCTGCTGATCTCCTGCCCCGATCGTCCCGGGATCGTGGCGGCCGTCTCGAGCTTCCTCTTCGAGCACGGAGCCAACATCGTCTCCTCGGATCAGCACTCGACCGACCCGGAGGGCGGCCGGTTCTTCATGCGCATGGAGTTCGCGACCTCCGACATGGATCTCGAGCGCGAGCAGCTCGAGGCGGCCTTCGAAGAGGAGATCGCCGACCGCTTCGAGATGCGCTGGCGCATGTCCCATCCGGGCGATCGGAAGCGGATGGCGATCCTCGTCTCACGCTACGAGCACTGCGTCCTCGACCTGCTCTGGCGCTGGCGGCGCGGGTCGCTCGACGCCGACGTCCTGCTGGTCGCCTCGAATCATCCGGACCTCGAGGACGACGTGCGCGCCTTCGGCGTTCCCTTCCACCATGTGCCCGTGCCGCCCGACGGCAAGCCCCAGGCCGAGGAGGCCCTGCTCGAGCTGCTCGTGGGGGAGGTCGACCTGGTGGTGCTCGCCCGCTACATGCAGATTCTCTCCGGCGGCTTCCTCGATCGGATCGGCGTACCGCTCATCAACATCCACCATTCATTCCTGCCGGCCTTCGCCGGCCCGGACCCGCATCAGGAGGCCTACGAGTCGGGCGTCAAGATCATCGGCGCCACGGCCCACTACGTGGTCGAGGAGCTCGATGCGGGACCGATCATCGAGCAGGACACGGCGAGGGTGTCTCACCGTGACTCGGTTCCGGACCTGACCCGGCTTGGCGAAGACATCGAGCGCACAGTGCTGGCGCGCGCGGTCGCGCTGCACCTCGCGGACCGCACGCTGGTCCACGCGAACAAGACCATCGTCTTCTAGGCGGCGGCGCGAGCGCTGGCGGGCAGCCGGTAGACGAGTTGCGAGTCGGGGAATCCCTTCAGCTCGAGCCGCTCTTCCGTCGCGGCCAGGTTGCGCTCGGCCAGCCATGACGTGAGCCGGCGGTGCGCCTCGTCGCTCAACAGGATCTCTCCAGGGCCGGCCGCAGCCTGCAGCCGCGCAGCGAGGTTGGTCGCCTCGCCGCTGACTGCGATGTTCTCGTCCGAGACGCCCCTCGCCAATATCCCCGGCCCCACGGAGATCCCGACTCCCAGGGGCAGGTCAATCGACTCCGCCCTGTCGCGGAGCGCGATCGCCGCCTCGATGGCGTCGGCTGTGTGGTCCATCCGGTTGCCGGAGGCGTTGAACGTCGCCATCACCGCGTCTCCGGCGAACTTGTCGATGATCCCCTGACGGCGTTCGACTGCGACCCGCGCGAGCCTGTAGAGCATCCGCATCCGCTCGCTGACCACCTCCGGTGGCAGGCTCGAGCTGAGGTCCGCTGAGCCCCGCACGTCCGCGAACAGCGACGTCACCAGGCGCTCGCCGTGCGGGACGACCGGCTCAACCGCCGCCTCGCTCTCCGGCTCGGGCGCCGGGGGAAGCTCGACGCCGAGCTCGGCACCGGCCTCGCGAGCCTCGCCCGCGATCAAACGCGCGCTGATCCGGTCGGCGTGATCGACGACCGTCCGCAGCTCCGCCGCCGCGTCCTCGGAGCTGCCCCGGGCGGACGAAGCCCGCGCGAGCTGAGTCCGCGCACGCAGCTCCACCAGCGGGTAACCCGCCTCTCGAGCCGCCTCGACCAGGGCTTCGAAGCTCGTCGCCGCGGCCTCACCATTGCCCCGCGCCAGTGCGAGCGCCCCCTCGATCTGGTTCAAGTAGGCGGCGCCCGCCTGGGTGGGACGAGCCCGCGCGATCTCAGCCAGCTCCTCAACCTCGTCGAGCCGGCCGGCGCCGGCGAGCACGTCGGCGGCAAGCGCCAGCGGCTCGCGATAGGTGGCGAGCAGCTCGGCGTTTGCGTGGATCTCCTCGGCGAGCGCGACGGCCTCATCCATCCGTCCCAGGCCGATCGCCGTCCTGATCCGGGCGGCGGCGTCATAGACGATGTCCTGCTGCTCGGTCCTGGTCGTCAGCGTCGGGAGGGCGGTGGCGGCGTCCTCGGCCCGACCCAGCTCGGCCAGGATCTCCGCCAATTGGATTCGGGCCCGCCACTCCATCTTCCCGAAGCCCAGCCGCGCGTGGCGCTCCCGAGCGGCCTCGGCGTCCCCGAGGGCAGCCTCGAGGTTGCCGCGCACGGCCGCGATGTAGCTCCGGCTGAGCAGATCACCGGAGCGGTCGCCGAACCTGGAGTAGAACGGCAGCGACTCGAGCCGCTCGAGCCAGTCCTCCAGGTCCGAGAGCATCATGTGGGTCCGAGTCCAGATGTTGTTCCAGGCAACGTTGCTGGCGATCTGCGAGTAGCCGCTCGCTCGGGCCTCCTCGAAGACCTCGTCCATCAACGCGAGGCCGCGCTCCTGCTCGGCCCCGTCGATGTATCCAAGCGCAACGAACCCGAGCGCCCAGACGCGCTCCAGGTCGGCACCCACCTGCTCGGCGATGGAGACCGCCCGCTGGGCCGATTCGAGGCAGCCGCGATAGTCCAGCTCGAAGGCGCTCATCCCGGCCAGCCGCTGATGGGCCATCGACAGATCAGCCGAGGGACCGGCCGGCTCGAGCACCTCGAGCGCGCGCTCGTACTCGGCCCGAGCTGCGTCCGGCCGCTCCGACTCCCAGTGGCAGCGTCCGAGCACCAGCCGGTTGCGTGCTGCCTCGATTGACTCCCCCAGGCCCTCGAGCGACTCGATCCCGGCGGTCAGGTAGCCGACGCCGCTCGCGGGCGCTCCGTTCCGCTGCTGGTCGCGCCCGATCCGGCAGAGCACCCGAGCTTTCTCGAGAGGATCGGTGACATACGGCAGGACGCGATCGAGGATCGAAATCGCCTCGCCGAAGGCGAATGCGCCCTCCGCATCCTCCGCGCTTCGCAGGCAGACCGGAACAGCCTCCTCGTAGCGACCGGCGCCGAGCAGATGGCCGGCGAGATCGACTGACCGGGTCGACTCGTCCTCGCCCAGAACCTCGGCGACCCGCGAGTGGATCGCCTGCCGCCTTGGGGTGACGATCTCGGCGTAGATCGCCTCCTGTGTGAGGGCGTGCCGCCAGCGATAGCGGCCTGGATGCCTCGTGTCCTCCTCGATCAGCTGCTGCGCCATCGCGGCCTCGATCGCGCCGTGGACCACGGAATCCGGCTCTCCCGAGACGGACAGCAGCATCTGCGCATCGAACGTCCGACCCAGAATTGCGGCGGTCTCGAGGATCCCGACCTGCTGCTCCTCCAATCGCTGGACCCGCAGCAGGATCGCGTGCCGGACGGTCTCGGGCAGCGGAGATGACGTCAGCCCCTGGCCGCTCGATCCGGCTTGCCCCGAGCCGTCGACGGCCTCTCGCAGCATTTCCTCGAGGACGAACGGGTTGCCCTCGCTTCGCTCGAGCATCAGCTCGTGGAGCTCGGGGTCGACCGCCTCCGCGCCGAGAATCGCCGCCAGCATCTCGCGGATCCCGCTCGAGGACAGGGGGTCGAGCTCGACCACGTCCGCCACACCGGAGCGCCGCCAACCCTGGAGCACCGGAAGCAACGGGTGACGACGGTTGATCTCGTCGCTTCGGTAGGTGACCAGGATCAGCGACGGCAGGTCGACCAGGCGGCGCGCAAGGTAGTCGAGCAGCTCCCTGGTCGATGCATCGGCCCAGTGAACATCCTCGACGACGAGGAGCAGCGTGCGCTCACGGGCGGGGACCGCGAGCAGCGAGACGACCGCCTCGAAGAGCCGCAGCTTCGCTTGGCCGGGATCAGGCGAGCCGTCGGGGGCGGCGCCACGGGCGAGCTGCGGGAAGAGCTGGCCGAGCTCCGCAATTCCCGGGCCAATCGTCTCGGCGAGCTGGCCCTGGTCGACATCGTCGAGGTAGTTGCCGATCGCCTCGACGAATGGCAGGTACGGAAGCGCGAGCTCAGCGTCGCTACAGCCTCCGGCCAACACGGTGCACCCGAGCTCGCGAGCCTCGCGCGCAATCTCCGTCGCCAGCCTGGTCTTCCCTATGCCGGCCTCGCCTGCGAGGACCACAAAGCGGCTCTCATCCCGTCGTGCCGCGAGCAGGGCGTCCTCGAGGGCGGCGAGCTCGTCGTCACGGCGAATCAGGACGGGACAGAGGGCGTTCTTCGCCACGTCGCCATTCTCGCGCAGCGACCAGCGCGGCCGAAACAGCCGCGGAAGCTAGGCGGAGATCCGCTCGCCCTCGCGCTCGCGGGCGCGCCGCGGGCGCTCCGGGAGCTCGACGGGCGCGGCCGACATGGCGCGCAGGCGCATGTCCGACCAGGTGACTCCCTCCCGAACCAGGGCGGGAACCCCGAGCGCGACGGCGGTGGCGATCTCGACCGCCTGCAGGATGACGCCGTAGGCAAGCGCATCGGCGAGTGGGATGCCGAAGCCCTTGTTCAGGACGCTGATGATGGCGAGCTGGAAGATCCCGATGTTGGAGGGCGTGGCCGGCACGACCGCGGTCACGTTGACCGCGAACAGGCAGGCCGCGGCGGCGCCGATCGCGACCCTGTGATCCAGCCCGAGCGCCGCGAACAGGGCCCAGCAGGAGAGCAACTGCAGGAACCAGGCGAAGAGCTGGGCGCCCGCCGCGAATGAGCCCTTGCGCGGGTCGCGGAACACGCTGAGCCCCTTGCGGGCCTGCTGGACCGCCGCGCGCACGGCCTTGATTGCACGGGCAATTCGTCCCTCGCCGTTCACCTTGACGAGCGAAGGAGCCATCATCACCGCCAAGAGCACCAGCAGGGGAGCGGTCGAGACCAGGAAGAGCTTCTGGGTGCTCGTCTGGAAGAGATCGGTGGTCGAGACGATGATCCCGCCGAGCATGACCAGCGCCAGGATGTTCAGCGCGGTCTGCGATACGAGCGTCCCGATCAGCACTGGAAAGGTCTCGCGCATCCGGCCGATGTGGCGGGAGAGGACCATCGCCCTGGCGGGCTCGCCGAGGCGCGCCGGGAGGGTCGCCGACATGAGAACGCCGATCATCGTGGCGGAAGTCACGTCGCGGCGCCGCACGTGGTAGCGGGGCAGCGCAGCTCGGGTGATCGCGACCCAGGAGGCGGCGCGAGCGAACATCGCGGCCACCATCAGGGCGCAGGCGACGAGCACCCACTTCACGTCCGAGTCGATGATGCTGTTGGCGACCTGGTCGACGCCGATACGGCGCGCGGCCAGGGCGGTCAGCCCCAGACCGAGGATGCCGGCGACAGCCACGGCCGCCTTGCGGGCGACGCGCCTGCCGCGGCCCCGCGTGTCCAGCGCGGTCGGCTCGAGGGACGGCAGCCGCTTGGGGGGCTCCTTCGGCCCACCATCGATGCGGACCAACCCGTTTCGACGAGCGAACTCCTCGGGCGGCCAGATCGGAGCGGGCGCAGGCTCGATCGCGCGCTCGTAGACCTGGCTGACGTCGTCGGCAATCCGAGGCCAGGCGAAGCGCTGTGCGCTGCTTCGGCCGGCCTCGCCCATCGCCCTGATCCGCTCGGGCTCGTGCGCGAGCAGTTGCAGCTCCTCGCCGAGCGCCTGCGGGTCGGCCGGGGGCACGAGGATGCCGTCGACGCCGTTGGTGACCACGTCGCTGTAGCCGGCGATCTTCGAGGCCACGACTCCCGTGCCGGCGGCCATCGCCTCGATCAGGACCATGCCGAAGCTCTCTCCGGAGAGCGACGGCGCGACGAGCAGATCCGCCTCGCCGAGCTGGCGCCAGAGGATCGAGTCCGAGACCTTGCCGAGAACGTCGATGTGGCTCATCAGATCCGGGTCGCTTACCCGGCGGGAGATCTCCTCCGGGTCGGCGCCGACAACCGTCAGGCGGGAGGGGACATGCTCGACCAGCGCCTGGAAGGCGGCGAGCAGCACTGGGAGCCCCTTTCGCTCCTCGGAGCGGCCGACGAAGAGCAGCCGCAGCTCGTCACTGGGCGGCTTCGGGCCCTGCGGTGCCGCCTCGATGTCGACGCCGTTGGGGACGATCGCGTACTCGCCGCCGAACCAGCGGCGCCCGGTCCAGGAAGCGGCCTCGGAGACGGCGATGCGGGCCGAGAGCTGGTTCATGCGGCGGCGGGCGCCGAGCAGCGTCGCTGTGTGATTCGGGAAGGCCTTGGTCGAGTAGGCGTGGAAGGTGCCGACGACCGGCGCCTCGCGGAAGGTCATCGCGTCCCAGCCGACGAGGGGCGCGAGCGGCTCGTGCACGTGGACGACGTCGTAGTTGCCGGTCCGCAGCTCACGGCGCAGCGCGAGCGGGCCCTCAGGGAAGACCGAGAGGTTCGAGACGGCGCCGTTCGCTCCGATCCCAAGGGTGCGCCCGAGCGGCACCAGGTAGCCGGGAGCCTCCCGCAATTCGGGGTGGGAGCGGTGCAGACGTCTGCTGATGGCGTCCGGCGGATCCCACGGGGCAAGAACACGAACGTGATCACCTCGGGCGATGAACTGCTCCGCCAGCGCCTCAACGTGCCTGTTTACGCCTCCCTGATAAGTCCAGGAATAGGGCGACACAAGCGCAATGCGCATCGGTTCAGGGTACCGGTAGTGCTGGTTGCGCTTAGTGGCGGGAGTCACACCTCCTTCTCTTACCCGGGCATGGTTTCCGCATTACGCGGATTTCTGCGAATTCGTGCCTGCCTGGGCCCAGGCAAAGGCCAGGGAGGCCCCGAGGGCGAGCGTGCCGAGCACGAGAAAGGTCGCTCCCGAATCGTTCACGAGCACGCCCACGGCGACCGCCGCGCATGCGCCGAGGAAGCCTGCGCGGGCGGGCGGTGCCGGCCGGAGCCAGGCGTCGATCCGCCGCCACCTGGCGACGCACGCGCAAACCCCGGCGATGACGAGCCAGAAGAGGGGGTTGGCGGCAGCCTGGGCGAAATCGTCGGCCGAGAGCTCGAGGCGGCGCTGGGCGATGTCGGCGAGATCGCTCGCACCGCCGGCGTCCAGCACCGAGCGAGTCAGCTGTGCGTTTCCTCCCGACACCAGGTCAACGAAGGCGACGAGGCCGAGAACCAGTACCGGCGCCGCGAATACGGCGGCCAGGAGGAGACCGTGGCGATTCGTGGTCGCATATCGACCATGAATCTCCACAGACCCCGAAATCACGACCGCGGCCACCGCCGCCCCGACCGAGAGCACGATCGCCGCGCCGACATCGGCGCCGAACCGCCCGGCGGCGAAAACCACGGCTGCAAGCAGACCGACGGTCATGAACACGGCGACTGCCCTGCCTTCATTGCCGGTCTTCCGATTGCCGGCCGAAGTGCTCAACGCCGCCCCCACTCCCACGGGCACCATCACCGCGATCAGCGCCTCGAGCTCGTTGCCGATCCCAAAGAAGCGAGCGCCGTAGATCGGGTTGGGCCCGAGCAGCGAGAGCTTTGTCAGCTCGGACCCGGTGATCACGTCGATCGCGTACGCGACCACGGTGATCGCGCACGCGATCATCAGCCCCCGCCAACCTGGGACCAGGGTCACGGTGATCGCCGCGAGCGCGGCCGCGCCGAAGCCGACGAGCAGCCCCTCAGCCAGCGCGCCGGGCTCGATCGCCGCCCCCGCGAGCAGCATCAGCGGCATATAGGCGAACGCGAGGGCAAGCCAGGCGAACGCCCGGCGTCGTATCGCCGGGATGAGAAGGGCGACAGCGGTGGCGAGGAGGATCCAGGCAACCAGACTCGCGATCACGACCGGCGCGCGGCGGCCGGGGATGACCGCCATCCGGTCGGCGAGGTCCTGGATCGCGGCGGCATCGACCCTCCCCTCCGAGCGGATCGGCTCGCCGTCCATCTGGCCGGGAATCGGGAGACCGAAGCGCAGGAGGATCGTCGGCGCGATGTCCGTGGAGAGGACGTAGCCATCGGTGCGCGTCGAATCCGACGTGAGGTTGCCGTCGAAGCCACGCCCGGCGATGCCGATCGGCAGGGCGCGGTTCTCGCCCGGTGGCGGCTCCGCGAAGACGATCGCGAGGTCGTTCCCCGGCAGCCGGCCAACCCGGCGCACCGGTCCTGGAACACCTCCGGGCTCGTCCGCGTCGGGCAGATCCGCACCCACCGTCAGGCCAGGACCCGGCGAGACTCGGGCCAGAGCAGCCGCGTTGTCGATCGCGATCAACGCCGGGTCGGCGACGAACGGATTCGCTCGGTCGCCGATGTCGCCCTCGTGGAGAGCCGAGCCGAGCAGTCCGGGAACGATGTCTGCGGGTGCGGATTCCGCTCGGTCGAGGATTCGGCGCCACGCCGCCGCGTCCTCCTCAACCCCCGGGAAAGGCGAGAGCGCGCCGTCGTAGAGCGAATCGGCGACCCGATTTCCCTGGGAGATGTCGAGGTAGGTCTGGTCGGCGGGAACGTTCCCGATGCCGGCACTCATCAGGCCCGTCGAGTACCCCGCTGCGGCCAGCTGCTGAATCGTCGTGCCGGGAGGGAGCACGGTCACGCGGACGCTCGGCACCGCACCGGCGGCCGGCGTCACCCACCCGCACGTGAGCGCCCCGGCCGCGATCGCGGCCACCACTAACCTTCGTTTCGTGGCCGACCGCACGTTCGTCAAGTTCACGTTCTTCAAGCTCGACCCCGCCTGGCGAAGGCGTTCCCCCGAGGAGCGGGCGACCGACAAGGCCGAGTTCCTGGCCGCCTGCGAGGACTTCGCCGAGGACCGCTCGCTGCGAGCGTATTCGACGGTCGGCACCCGCGGCGACACCGACCTGTTGCTGCTCAGCCAGAGCCCGACGCTCGAGGACATCCACACGTTCCACGTCGTCCTCAGCCAGAGCGGCCTCGCGCGCTGGGCGTCCACCCCGTACTCCTACCTGGCGATGACCAAGCCGTCCCCGTACTCGGACAGCGAATCCCGCCAGGAGATCTGCGTCTCCGACCGCAAGTACCTCTTCGTCTATCCCCTCGACAAGAAGCGCGAGTGGTACGGCCTGCCGCTGGAGGAGCGCCGCCGGATCATGACCAACCACATCGAGGTCGGCCGCCGGCATCCGGAGATCACGATCAACACGACCTACTCCTATGGCCTCGACGACCAGGAGTTCGTCGTCTCCTTCGAGGGCGACGAGCCCGGCGAGTTCCTCGACCTCGTGCAGGAGCTGCGTCCGACCGAGTCGAGCGCGTACACCCTGCGCGACACCCCGATCTTCACCTGCATTTCGATGTCGCTTGGCCGCGCCCTGGACGCCCTGGACGGCACAACCGCCACTGCCGTCACCCCTGCGTAGCGCAGCGACTACCCTTTCCGGCTCGCTGTGATCGGAACAGAGGAAAAGCCGCTCCGCGTCGCCATCGTCGGGTCCGGCCCGGCGGGGTTCTACATGGCTGAGCATCTCCTTAAACACGAGGGGGCGACAGCCGAGGTCGACATGTTCGACCGGCTGCCGACGCCCTTCGGCCTGGTCCGCTTCGGCGTCGCCCCGGACCACCCGAAGATCAAGTCGGTGATCCGCGTCTACGAGAAGACCGCGGCCCGCCCGGAGTTCCGCTTCTTCGGAAACGTCGAGGTCGGCAAGGACGTCACGGTCGACGAGCTCCGCGAGCGCTACCACGCGGTCGTATTCGCATACGGAACCGCGACGGACCGGCAGCTGGGCATCCCAGGCGAGGACCTCCCCGGATCGCATCCGGCCACCCAGTTCGTCAACTGGTACAACGCTCACCCCGACTTCGCCGATCACGAGTTCGACCTCTCCTGCGAGCGCGTCGTTGTGATCGGCAATGGGAACGTCGCGGCCGACGTCGCCCGGATGCTGGCCCTGACCCGCGAGGAGCTCACCGAGACCGACACCGCGGACCATGCGATCGAGGCCTTCTCGGGCAGCAATGTCAAGGAGATCCTCGTCCTCGGCCGCCGTGGCCCGGCCCAGGCCGCCTTCACCAACCCAGAGGTCCGCGAGCTCGGCGAGATGGTGAACGCCGACATCGACATCGACGCCGGTGAGATGGAGCTCGACGAGATCAGCCGCGAGTGGCTCGACTCCGCCGACGCCGATCCGACCAACCGCCGCAATGTCGAGATCTTCACGGACTTCTCCGGACGCGACCCCGAGGGCAAGCCGCAGAAGATCGCCCTCCGCTTCCTCCGCTCCCCCATCGAGATCCAGGGCGACGGCAAGGTCGAGCGGATCGTGGTCGGCAAGAACGAGCTGCAGCGCGGTGACGACGGGCGGATCAAGGCCGTCGACACCGGCGAGCGCGAGACGATCGAGTGCGGCATGGTCCTGCGCTCGATCGGCTACAAGGGCATCCCGATCGAGGGCATTCCGTTCGACGAGGGCCGCGGCCTGATCCACAACGAGGTCGGGCGCGTCCACGACGGTGACGGCAATCAGGTCCCCGGCCTCTACGCGGTCGGCTGGATCAAGCGCGGCCCCTCCGGCGTGATCGGGACGAACAAGAAGGACGCGCAGGAGACGGTCGACGAGCTCTTCTCTGACGTAGAGGGGGGCAAGGTCCCCGAGGCCGAGCTGGCCGGCGACCGCGGCTCAATCGAGGCCCTGCTCAATGAGCGGAAGCCCGATCACGTCACCTTCGAGGGCTGGCAGGCGATCGACGCCGCCGAGGTCGAGGCGGGCAAGCCGCACGGCCGCCCGCGCGTCAAGTTCTGCCGCACGGACGAGATGGTCGAGGCGTCCAAGACGGCCAAGACCGCCGCCTGAGCGATCAGACGTGTGCCGGAGTCGGCGCGCCGGCCTCATCCCAGCGCCGCTCGATGTCCCGCAGCATCCTCGGGTAGACCAGCAGGTGGCGGAACGGCTTGATAGCGGCCATGTAGGCCTCGCCCTTGACGCCGTTCGGCTTCACCAAGACGGCCATCTGGCCGCGGTAGAAGCCGGACCCCGCCGGGACCCAGCTCAGGTGCATCACCCCGTGCATGGTCTGATTTGCGATCTCGGCCGCCCACTCGTCGTGGAGCAGGTAGAGCGGGCTGAAGGGCAGCCCGGTCGGCTTCGGGCCCGTGTCGGCGCCACGCAGGTCATCCGGAAGACGATCTCGCAACGTCGGAACGCGTGAGCCGAGCCCGTCATCGTCGTCATCCCAGCCAAGCAGCTCGCCGAGCCTCCAGCGGAGCGCGAACAGAAGGCGCACTGCGACAGACGAGCTCTCGGAGGTCTCAGCCGCCGCGAACCGCTCGATCAGCAGGTGGAAGTCGTCGGGGCCTCCCGGCGTGGGGAGCGCCCAGACGTCCTCCACCCGGAACTCGGGGGCGATTTCGTGGATACGCCAGGGCTGGGATGTGTGAGCGCTGTTCGGGAGTCGCATCTGATCTATACGGTAGCGTATATTTGCCGTGGCTGCACCGACGCTGACACCCCGCGAGCGCTGGATCGACGAAGGGCTCAACGCCCTCGCCGCCGGCGGCCCTGACGCCGTCCGGATCGAGCCCCTCGCCCGGGCCCTCGGCGTCACCAAGGGTGGCTTCTACGGGCAGTTCGCGGACCGCGGCGCCCTGCTCGAGGAGATGCTGGACACCTGGGAGCGCACGATGGTCGACGAGGTGATCGAACGCGTCGATCAGGAGGGCGATGACCCGGAGGCCCGCCTGCGCCGCCTGTTCGCGATCGCGACCTCCGGCCCGGGCCTGCTGAAGGCCGAGCTCGCGATCCGCGACTGGGCGAGACGCGACCGGGCGGTCGCCCGCCGCGTCAAGCGCGTCGACAACCGCCGCATGGACTACATGCGCTCGCTCTTCGTTCCGATCTCCTCGGATGAGGAGGAGGCCGAGGCCCGGTGCCTGCTCGCGTTCTCGCTCTTCATCGGCAGCCCCTTCATCACGGCCGACCACCGCGGTCGCGGCCGCATCGAGGTCGTGGAGCGCGCGCTCGCCGGCCTCCTAGAATCCCCCGGCGATGGCGATCTCCAACGATGAAGTCCGCCTGATGATCGAGGCCTCCCTGCCCGGCGCGCAGGTCGAGGTCGTCGACGAGACCGGCACCCAGGACCACCTGCGGGCGACCGTCGCGGCCCGCCAGTTCGAGGGCCTCTCCCGGATCGAGCAGCACAAGCTGGTGAAGCGCTCGGTGCAAGCGCGCTTCGACGACGGCTCGATCCACGCTCTCTCCATCAAGACGTCGGTGCCGGAGTAGCGGCTCTGTATGGTGAGTGTCGATGACTGAACCCTCTCTCAAAGACAAGGTCGAGGAGCTCATCCGGGAGAACCAGGTCCTTCTCTTCATGAAGGGCAACCCGGAGGCGCCTCAGTGCGGCTTCTCCATGCGGGTCGTCAACGTGCTCGAGTCCTACGGGGTCGAGTACGGCGCGGTCGACGTCCTCCCGGCGCTCCAGCCTCTGCGCGAGGTGACCGCCGAGATCTCCGACTGGCAGACCTTCCCCCAGCTCTACGTCAACGGCGAGCTGGTGGGCGGCTGCCGACATCGTCGAGGAGATGGACGAGTCCGGCGAGCTGGCGACGCTACTCGGCGTCGAGCAGCCGGAGCGGCCGCGATTCCGCGAAGCAGGAGTTCATCGCGGACAACCCGCAGCAGAGCCCGCCGATCCAGATCGAGCGCTAGGCGCGCAGGCGATTCCGGCTAGACCGCGGCGGCCTGCTCGGCCGTGTCTTCCTTCACCTGGAAGGAAGAGCCGCAGCCGCAGGCGGCTTCGACGTTCGGGTTGTTGACCGCGAAGCCGGCGCCCTGGAGGCCGTCGACCCAGTCGACCTCGGAGCCGAAGACGAACTGCATGCTCGTCTTGTCGACGACGACCGCCACGCCCTGATTCTCGAAGCGATGGTCCTCCTCCTTGGGCGCGTCGAAGGCGAGAGCGTACTGGAAGCCGGAGCAACCGCCGCCGCGAACCGCGACGCGAAGGGCCTGCTCGGACCCATTCTCCTGCTCGCCGAGCAGCTCCTTGATCTTGCCCGCCGCCTTGTCGGTCAGCGTGATGGGCTGTAGTGACTCACTCATCGACCTGCATTGTAGACGGCGTGCCCCCTGACGCCTCAGGGTTTTGCCCGGATTCCTCTCCGTAGCGCCTATCCAGGTACTGGATGATCCGCCGCGAGTCGCTGACCACCTCCTCGCTCGTCGACCAGCACGGGCACGTAGGCCATCTTGGTGAGCTCGACGATCTCGGGGCGCTGCGAGCGCCGGCGCTTGACTCGCTCGGTTCGGTAGTCGAGGCCCGGCTTCTTCAGCTTGCCGGGCGACCCCGCCGCAGGGGCAGAGCAAGTTCGTAGGGGTGCCGCAGCGGTAGAGGACGCGGCGTGGCTCGCTCATCACTGGAAGGGAAGCAGGCTGAGCGCGCGGCCGGTGCCGCGCAGGGCCAGATCGGTGACGCGGTGCCCCTCGCTCGCTTGCCGAGCTCCTCGAGCTGCCAGCGGACGGTGTCCTCGAGCGTCTCCTCGTGGGGGCGAGGCTCCCAGCCGAGCTGCTCGCGCGCCTTGTCGTTCCGATAGGTGAACCACTGGCGTGCCGGAGCGGACCTCGTCGGCCGAGGTCGGCAGCCGCAGGCCGGCGAGCTCCATCATCTCGACGCCGGCGAGGACAACGCGGCCCTGCATCCGCAGCGGGGGCGCCGGCACGCCGGCGATCCGGCTGAGGTCGGCGAAGAGGCGCTGCTGGGTGAAGTTGCGGCCGGTGAGCAGGTAGCGCTCGCCGTCCTCCCCGCGCTCGTCGGCGAGGACATGGCCCTTGGCGACGTCGCGAACGTCGACGATGTTGATCGCGCCGTCGAGGTAGCCGGGGATGCGGCGCAGCAGGAGCCGGCGGACCAGCGCGTTCGAGGTGCCGCTCGGGTTGGGGTCATCGGGCCCGAGCACGAACGATGGGTTGACGATCGTGACCGGCAGGCCCTTGGCCGCCGCCCGCATCGAGACCAGCTCTGCCTCGTGCTTCGAGTTGATGTAGGCGATGCCGAGCCGGCCGACGGTGAAGGGCTGGTCCTCGTCGATCGTCTCGCCCTTCTTCGCGGCGCCGACCGCGCTCGAGCTCGAGGTGAGCACGGCCTTGACGACGCCCGGCGCGGAGCGCCTCCTCCATCACGTTGCGCGTGCCCTCGACGTTCACCTCGAAGACCCGGTCCCGGGCGCGGCTCCGCATCGAGGTGGTGCCGGCCACGTGGAAGACGCGCTCGACTCCCTTCATCGCCTTGCGCACCGCCTTGCGGTCGGTGATGTCGCCGACGGCGCGCTCGTATTCGATGCCCTCGAGGGGCTTCGTGTTGCTCTCCTTGCGGACCAGCAGCCTCAGCTCGTCGCCTCGGCGAGCCAGTTCGCCGGACGACATGGAGGCCGACAAAGCCCGTCGCGCCGGTGACGAGGGTCTTCGTCATTGGGCGCGCATGGTAGAACGCCCCAATGCCTTCGACCGCGGTCGTCGCCGATACGACCTCATATCTGCCGCCTGAGCTCGTCGCGAAGCACGACATCAAGGAGGTGAGCCTCTACGTCGGGCTCGAGGGAGATCAGGAGCGCGAATCCGACATCACGGACCTCCACGCCTTCTATGAGCGGCTGCGGATCTCCGACCAGACCGTGACGACCTCGCAGCCATCAGTCGGCGACTTCATCTCCGTCTACGAGCCGCTGCTCGCGGATGGCAGGGAGATCGTCTCGATCCACCTCTCCTCGGGGATCTCCGGCACCTACGAGTCGGCGATGCAGGCACGCGAGCGGCTGACAGCCGACGGCAAGGGCGGGGAGCGGATCGCGGTGCTCGACTCGCACACCGGCTGCGGTGGGATGGGCCTGATGGTGCTGGCGGCCGCCGATGCCGCCGAGAACGGCGGGAGCGCCGCCGATGCGCTGGAGCGCGCTGAGGCCGCCCGCAAGGAGCTCAAGATCTGGTTCGCGGTCGACACGCTCGACTACCTGCGCCGGGGCGGCCGGATCGGCGCGGCGCGCGCCTGGATCGGCACGACGCTGAAGATCAAGCCGATCCTCACGCTGGAGGAGGAGATCACGCCGATCGAGCGCGTCCGGACCCGATCGCGGGCGTTCGAGCGGATGGTCGACTACGGGCGCCAGCGACACGAGGCCGGAGCCGATGGCTGGGTCGTGCAGCACGTGCAGGACCCCGAGAACGCTGAGCGCCTGGTCGAGGCCTGCAAGCCGATCTTCGGCTCGGACCCTGTGTTCACCTCCGAGGTCGGCCCCGTGATCGGCGCGCACGTGGGGCCGGGCCTGCTCGGGATCGGCGGGGTCCCGAAGTCTGTTCTGGGGCTCTAGCCCCGACGCCGGCCGAGCGCGATCGCTCCGCCGATCAGGAAGCCGACCACGGCGGCCCCGACGGCGAGCTCGGTGCGGTGCTCGCTGATCTGCCGGCGCACGTCCGTCACCTGCACCCACCGGTTGCGGAGCGCGTCCACCGAGCGGGAGAACTCCTGACGCTGCTTCTCGATGTCGCTGCGGATTTGCTCGGCGGACCGGGTTCCCGGAGGAGGAGGCGTCCAGCGGCCGTTGCCGCGAGTGGGAAGGCTTTGACCCGTAGGGGTGCTCATGGTGCGTCCTCCTGTCCGTTCTGTCCCTCGAAAGCGGCCTTGATCTCCTTCGCCTCCTCGATCGCCATGTCCGGCGTCGGAGGGGCGGCGCGCTTGAAC
Source organism: uncultured Solirubrobacterales bacterium (assembly GCA_963819715.1). Taxonomy (GTDB): domain Bacteria; phylum Actinomycetota; class Thermoleophilia; order Solirubrobacterales; family 70-9; genus DASUPK01. The sequence goes on along the minus strand of CAWFXE010000006.1, from coordinate 266,221 downwards.
GACCGATAGGCGAAGAGGCCCCCGGCGATGCCGATCAGCAGGAAGATCCCAGCCTCTACGAAGAAGCCGGCCCAGGGGTTGTTGAAGACGAGATCGTTGAGGAGCCAGGCGAAGCCGTGCATCGCGAGCGCCAGGGCCAGCAGGGCGAAAACGCCCGCGACGAGGCCCGCAACGGAGCCCCGCAGCAAGCTGTTGAACTTCTCCGTGACCTCGGTCTTGGCGAGCTCGATCTCCTCGCGGATCAGGACCGACGCCTGATCGGAGACCTCGAAGACGAGCTCCCCCACGGTCATGTCCTCGACCGGGCGCTCGTTCTCCGGGTGCTCGGGAGGAGACTGCGTCGACTGCGATTCGGCTGCCGTCGGTCACTCGGGCGGTTCCTCGTTGAAGACCCGCCGCCAGATGACCTCGGAGAGCCGGTGGGCGGCGACGGTCGCCAGCGCGCCGGTGGCCGCCAGCAGGCCCGCCCAGATCAATCGCCTCAAGATTTCGCTGTCCATGGGCTCAGTAAACCAACTCGGCGCTTCGGCCGTTGGCCTGCGGGACGGTTCGCTCGGCGTAAGTGCCCCAGCGCTCGAAGAAGGCACGGTAGACGGCGTGCGTCCAGCGCGGGTCGGCGGCTTCGAGCAGGCCGTGCGATCCCGCCCGGAGGATCCAGACCCGGACCAGATCGTTGTCCTTGGCGGCCTCTCGCAGCATCCGGGCGTGGTCGACCTTGACGATCCCATCGTCCTCGGGATGGAGGACGAGCAGCGGCACCTTGGCGTTCGGAATGTGGTCGATGCCACGCGACTCGGTCCAGATCTGCTCCGCATCGACCTTGTAAAAGGGCGCCGAGACGTACTCCATGACGCGCAGCATGTCCTCCGCCTCTGGGGGCCAGCGCCCTGAGCGCACGCGGGAGACCAGAGCGGCCTCGAAGGCCTTGTGGATCGGATAGCGGGGGTGGCCCCTCGGGACCGGCTCGGAGAGCCGCTCCCAGGCGAGCTTCGGCACCGCGGGCGGGGAGACCGCGAGGATGCCGCCGTCCAGCGCGGTCGCGGTGTCCTCCTGGTCTGACGCGTTCAGGACGGAGCTGCCGCCGAGCGATATCCCCAGCGCCCCGACGCTGGTGCCGCCGAGCTCCTTCATGTAGCGCGCCAGGGCGAGGATGTCGAACCCTTCCTTCCAGCCCGCGGTGGAGGGCGCCGGGCTGGTCAGCTCGGTCATGCCGAAGCTGCGCAGGTCGAGGGCGGCCACGTTGAAGCCCCACTCGTAGAACGCACGGACCGCGATCTGGCGGACGTAGTCGAAGCGGCTGTTCGTGAACAGCCCGTGGACGACGATCAGGGACGGGCGCGCCGCCTCCTGCAGTGCGATCGACGCCGCGATCCGCTCGCCGTCGGCCCCGGTGACGATGTGATCCTTGAACTGGCCCGGATAGCGATAGCCGAGGACGGCCCCCTCGCGCTGCTGAGCGACGACGAAGTTCGAGATGTCGGCGAAACCCTTGCGGAGCTCGGCGAGGTCGGAGTGGCGCAGGTGCTCGGGGATCGCCTGCAGGTCGCCCATCAGCGCGTCCATCGTCCGCTCCCGCTCAGGGGGCACCGGCAGCGGCCGCTTGCTGCGCCGCTCGAGGCCCATCAGGAAGTCGCGCACTCGGCCCCCGATGAGCTGACCGAGGAGCCACAGCGGCATCAGCACGATGCCGAGCAGGACGTTGGCGAGCTTGGCGGACCCGTGCAGGACCCGGTCCTGCCGCTCAGTCCTTGCCAGGCCTTCCCACATACGGGGTTAGCCGGCCACCGCGTCGCCGACCGGCCGCGGCTCCAGGCCGTCGCAGATCGTCTCGACAACCAGCCGCTTGGCGCGCTCGTAGTCCTCATCGGCCGAGGGGATCGACCCGAAGATCCAGCCTGTGAGGAGCTGCTCGATCGCCCCGTAGAAGACCATCGCTGCGAAGCTCGGGTCGACGTCGTCGCGGAACTCGCCGGCCTCCTGGGCGTCGGCGACGATCTCCGCGACCAGGTCGTAGGCCTGGCGGATCTCCGGCAGGTGGGTGCGGCCGAACGAGTTCGCCGCCCTGGTGACCTCGACGATGATCACCTTCATCAGCTCCGGCTCGTGACGGTAGGACTCGATGATGAAGTTGGCGACGCCGGCGAGCTTCTCGCGCGGCGGGGCGTCGCTTCCCCTGACCTCGCGGCTCGCCTCCACCAGAAGCGCCCACCGCTCGGTGAAGAGCTCGTTCAGCATCTGCTCCTTCGAGTCGAAGTAGTGGTAGACGAGGCCGTAGGCGACGCCAGCCTCCGCCGCGACGTCGGAAACGCGGGCGCTGTGGAAACCCTGCCGCGCGAAGACGGTGATCGCAGCGTCGAGGATGGCGCGGCGCTTGTCCGGAGCCGGCGACTGGGCCATCACGGAGCTCCCGTCGGGGTCGCGGGCTCGGCGACGGACGCGTGGACGGCCTCGCCACCGTCGTCCCCGGGCCAGCGGTAGGCGTCCGGGCGGCGGTGGCGGAGGCTGGGCAGGCTGCTTCGCATCTCGTTCTGGATGGTGAAATCGAGATCGGCCGACACGAAGCACTCCGTGTCGGCGGCCTGCGCCATGACCACGCCCCAGGGGTCGACGATCATCGAGCGGCCATAGCTGCGGTAGTTGGGCGGGGCGAACCCGATCTGGCCCGCCGCGATCATGAAGACCTGGTTTTCGATTGCCCTGGCCCGGATCAGTACCTCCCAGTGGTCGCGCCCGGTGCGCTCCGTGAAGGCGGCCGGGACCGTGATCACGCGGGCGCCCCGCAGCGCGAGGATCCGGTAGAGCTCGGGGAAGCGAAGGTCGTAACAGATGGTCAACCCGACCAGTGCGCCGTCGGTCTCCCCGACGGCGAGTTGATCGCCCGCCTGCTCGATGGCCGACTCGCGGTACTCGACGTCGCCGACCTCCACGTCGAACATGTGGATCTTGCGGTAGACGGCGTGCCGCTCCCCGTCGGGGCCAAACAGCACGGAGGTGTTGGCGAGCTTCTCCTGCTCGAGGACGACCTCGGGAACGCTCCCCGCGACGAGGTGGATCCCGAGCTCGCGAGCCCAGCCGGCGGCGGCGCTCAGCGCCGGTCCGTCGAGCGGCTCCGCGGACGAGCGGATCGCGTCGGGCGAGCCGAGCACCGTCCACTTCTCGGGCAGCACGACCAGCTCCGCGCCCTCGGCGGCGGCCCCTCGAACGAGGCGCTCGGCAACCTCGAGGTTGCGGTCGTATTCGTCAGTGGAGTTGAGCTGTACGGCGGCGGCGCGCATTCCTTCTCCCGGGGCGAGGTCCGGCTTCGCCACTAAACGGGTTGCTCCTCGCTTAGCTCGGAGCACCCTCGCATACCGGTTGACTGACCAGTCAATCTAGCGCCTATGCGCGCAATTGCGCGCATAGGATGGGCTGATGCAGGTTCTCGTAACCGGGGCGACCGGGAAGGTGGGACATGCGATCTCCTCGGCCCTACTGGAGCGGGGCGATCAGGTCCGGGCGCTGGTCCGCGATCCGAAGCGGGCCGCGTCAGTCCTCCCCGCGGGGATCGAGCCTCTGCGCGGCGACGTAACCGAGCCGGAGAGCCTGGCTGCGGCCGTGGAGGGCTGTGAGCTCGTCTTCAACTCGATGGGAATGCCAGAGCAGTGGGTAAAGGACGAGGCCATCTTCGACCAGGTGAACGCCATCGGCAGCGGGCAGCTGGCCGGCGCGGCGAAGCGGGGCGGCGTGCGCCGCTTCATCCACACCTCGACCCACGACGTCTTCCACGCCGACACCGGAGAGCGCTTCGACGAGACGATGCTGGCCGATTACCCCAAGGGGACGGCGTACGAGCGCTCCAAGCAGCACGCCGAGGAGCTGGTGCTGGCGGAGCGCGACGGCATGGAGGTGGTGATCCTCAACCCCTCCGGCGTGTACGGCCCGACCCCTTCCGCCACCCCATCGTTCGAGAACGAGGTCTTCGAGCCCGTGGTCCGCAAGCGGCTGCCGGCGGTGCCGCCCGGAGGCACCGGCTACGCGTTCGTCGACGGGGTCGCCGCCGGCCACCTGCTGGCCGCTGAGGTCGGCAAGGACGGCGAGCGCTACATCCTCGCCGACGGCTACGCCGACTTCCGGGAGCTGGCCGAGACCGCGAAGCGGATCGCAGGCCGGGGTCGCGTTCCGCCGAGGATGCCGGTGCCGGTCGCGAAGGCGGTCGCGTCGTTGGGGGCCGGGCTTTCGCGGGTGACCCGCAGGCCCCCGCTGCTGCCCAAGGGCCAGCTCGAATACATTCTCTGGCAGGCCCACCCGGACTCCTCGAAGGCCCAGCGCGAATTGGGTTGGGAAATCACACCCCTCGATGAAGGAGTGCGGAAGACCCTCAACGCAATGGGATTGCTCGAAGCCGGCTGAGTTAACTGAGGCGCCCGATGCCCGGTACGAAGCGGCCCACCCGCGCCCCGTAGCGCCTGTATTCGTTGCCATGTGTTCGTAAGAGGTACGGCTCCTCGACCACCCGCACCTGGAGCTCGAGGCCGACCGCAATGACCACGACCGCCGCGAACGCAAGCCAGGTCGGCACCATCAGAGCGAACCCGGTCCATCCCACGATCATCGCCGTGTAGATCGGGTTGCGGCAGAGCCTGAACCAGCCGCCCGTGATCAGATCCGTCCCCTGGTCCTCGCTGACGCCGATCCGCCACGACGCCCCCATCCCGAGCTGGGCGCCGAAGACGGAGAGCCCTCCGACCGCGGCGAGGACGATGCCGAGCACGTGGACCGCGTCAACGTCGAGCCCGTCGATCGGGTCCAGATCGTCCTTGAGGACGAGCTGCAGCGAGACGATCGCGAGCGCCATTCCGCCCAGGAAGAGGAGACCGCTCAGGTACTCGAGCGGGCCGGCACCCTTGCGCAGCCCGATCAGGCCTGTGGTGCCGGTCCGCCGAAGTTGTATCGCCACCCGTACGAACAGCGTGAGCACCACGAAGACGACCAGCATCGCGGCGGCGAGCTTCGCCATCGCGGGCTACTTCTCGTCGCTGTCGCTGCCGTTTGAGTCGGGCTCGGCGCCGCGTCGTGCCTCCAACTCGGCGACCAGGGCCTTGGTGTGCATCGCGGCGAGCAGATCGTTCAGTGGCTGGTTGCCGGCCTCGATCAGCGCCATGGCCTCGTCGGGATCCATCTCGCCGGCGAGGCGCTCCATCAGGACGTCGACCTCCTGCTTGACCAGGTCCCCCATTGCCTGCTTGTAGCGCAGGGTGTCGTAGACGGTGAAGCCGATCCGCTCCTCGTAGCCGCCTGCGCGGAAACGGCTGATCGCCTCGATGATGCGAAGGTCGCTGGGCGAGTAGCCGTTTTTGTCCGGCGTCAACACCTCGAGCTCGGCGAGCCGGTCGAGGACGTCCTTCGGCACGTCGTAGCGGTGCCGGACCTCGGCGGCGCTGACCCGCTCGCTCTCGCCCGCCAGCGCGTGCTCGAGCAGCTTGTCACCCAGCTCGATCAACGCCTTGGCGCGATCCGGATCCTCCTCGAGCAGGTCCTTGATCACGCGCAGCGGCATGTAGCGCTCCTCCTGGAGCTGCTTGATCATCTTGATCCGGTCGACGAACTCGGCCGGGTAGTAGGCCATGTTGCGCGAGGTCTTGACCGGCTCGGGGAGAAGGCCCTCGCGCAGGTAGTGCTTGATCGTGGCGGCGGAAACCCCCGAGGCCTGCGCCAACTCGCCCATCCGCAGCATCTCCTCCTTGGTCTGTGCCTTCGCCGCGCTCATGCCAGGAACTGCTCCTGCTTCGTAGCGCTGTCGGGCCCCTTGGCCGCTCCCGATTCCTCCAGCGCCTGGATCTCCTCCTTCGAGTAGCCAGCCTCGGCGAGCAGCTCCTCGGTGTGCTCCCCGAGCGCGGGCGCGGGCAGTTCGATGCTGGCGGGCGTGCGCGAGAGCTTGATCGGGAAGCCGAGCTGCTTGATCTCGCCCATCTCGGGCTGCTCGTAGCTCACCACCATGTCGCGCTCGCGCACCAGCTCGGACTCGAGCGCCTCGTCGAGATCGAGAATCGGCTCGATCATCGCGTCGTGCTCGTCGTTGAAGGCCTTCCACTCGGCGCGGGTCTTGGTCTTGAAGATCTCGGCGACCGCCTTATGCGCCTCGGAACCTGGCTTTTCAAATTGATGCTGGATCAGGTCATCGCGGCCGACGGCCGTACAGAAGCGGGCCCAGAACTTCGGCTCGAGCGCGCCGCAGGTGATCCAGCCGTCCGAGGCTTCATAGGGCCGGTAACAGATGATTCCTCCGGAGAGCATGATGTTGCCCCGCTCCGGCACCTCGCCGGAGCCGAAGTAGCGGCCCGCCTCCATCGCCAGCCAGGCGAGCGCGCCGTCGGTCATCGAGATGTCGACCATCTGGCCCTGACCGCCCCGCCGGGCTTCTTGGAGAGCGGCGAGGATGCCGACCGCGGCCATCAGGCCGCCACCGCCGAGATCGGCGATCTGGGCGCCGGACTGGATCGGCGGGCCGCCGGCCTCGCCGGTGAGACCGAGGATCCCGTTCAGCCCGAGGTAGTTCATGTCGTGGCCCGCCCGGTCGCGGTTCGGCCCGTCCTGGCCATAGCCGGTGATCGGGCAGTAGACGAGGGCCGGGTTCGCCTGGCTCAGCACGTCGAAGCCGACGCCGAGCTTGTCGAGCACGCCCGGGCGGAAGCTCTCCACCAGCACGTCGGCGGACTCGGCCAGCTTGAGCAGCGCCTGCCTGCCACCCTCCTGCTTGAGGTCGAGCCGCACGGAGCGCTTGTTGCGGTTGAGCGAGAGATAGATGGCCGAGCGCGTGCCGAGCGGGGTGTGCTCCTCGTCGCCGTAGTAGGGCGGGGCCCAGCGAACGTAGTCGCCCTGGCCGGTGTCCTCGACCTTGATCACGTCGGCGCCGAGGTCGGCGAGCAGCAGGGTGCAGAAGCCGCCCGGAAGCAGGCGGGTGAGATCGAGGATCTTGACGTCCTCGAGCGGGCGGCTCACGCCTTCGCCTCCTCCTTCTTGCGGGGACCGAGCAGCTCGCGAGCCTCCTGGACGGTGGCCGCGCGGCGGCCGACGTCCTCGGCCATCTGACGCGCCTTGGCGATCAGCTCGCCGTTCGACTTCGCCATCTCGCCGTCCGGCAGATAGAGGTTGTCCTCGAGGCCGGCGCGGACGTTGCCGCCCAGGTTGAGCGAGGCCGCGAGGAGCTTCCACTGGTCGCGCGAAACACCGATGACCTGCCAGTTGTTGGGCCCGTCCGCTCCTCCGGGGATCTGTTCTGACATGAAGGCGACGTTGCGCGCGTTCGGCCGGATGCCGCCGTTGACGCCCATCACGAGGGAGATCTGAAGCGGCGGCTCGAGCAGTCCCATGTCGAGATAGGGATCGAGGTTGGCGACGTGGCCCGCGTCGAAGCACTCGTGCTCGGGCTGGATCCCGAGCTCGTTCATCTCGGTGAGGAAAGTTGTGATCGTGTCGAAGCTGTTCTCGAAAACGGCCTTGAAGACGAAGTCCTTGCGGCGCCGCGAGTACTTCGCGTAGTTCATCGAGCTCATGTTCAGAGCCGCGACGTCGGGTCGCAGGGCGCGGAGGTACTCGAGCCGCTTCTCGATCGGCACCCCGATCGCGCCGGTCGAGTAGTTGATGATCACGTCGTCGACCTCGGCCCTGATCGCCTCGGTGATCGCCTGGAAGTCCTCAATCTCGTACGACGGTGTGCCGTCGGGCGCACGCGCGTGGATGTGGATCTGCGAGGCGCCCTCGTCCACCGAGCGCCGCGCCTCCGCCGCGTACTCCTCCGGCGTGTACGGGATCGCCGGGCACTGATCGCGGTTGGCGATCGCCCCGGAGATCGAGTTGCTGATGATCACCGGATCCTCGAAGCGGCTCATCCGCCTCCCCTTTCGTCGATGGCGGATTGGACGGCGGCAACCAGCTCCCGCAGCTCGACCATCTCGTCGTCGCTCGGCTTGATCGGCAGCTGAATGCCATATGAGTCGCCCTTGGCAGGGTTGCTCAACACGCTCAGGTAGTCGTCGCTCAGGTCCACCTCGTCGATCAGCTCGATCGGCATGCGGTAAGCGGTGGTGTCGGCGAAGCCGAGCGCCTCGAACACCTGGCCGTCGAAGCTGACCACACCCGCATAGGCCACGTTCTCGTTGGCGAGGCTGACGCGAGCCACGCTCATACTGGCGTGCTCTCCTCGAACGCGGTTTGAGCTGCGGATTCCTCGAGGAAGCTCTGCATTCGCGCGATCCGATCGCCCTCGAACCAGAGGACCGTGTAGATCGGTTGGTCGAGCTCGAGCTCGCTGCTTCGGCCCTTGGCGGTGAGCCGTCCAATCCCCATCACCCGTCCGCCGTCTTCGCGCAAATCATCGGCACTGATCCGGAAGGTTTCCCATGTCTCGTCCAGGTCGGCCCAGAAACGGCGGGCCGCGTCGCGACCCTTGAGCGAACCGCCCTCGACGGCGGCCGCGATGGCCGGGACGAACTCGAAGTCGGGCGTCGTCAGCTCGAGCATCCCGTCGAAGTCGCCCGCCGCCCAGCACTCATAGCCCCGGCGGGCGACATCCAATGGTGCCTCGTTCATACCGGCATCACCCCGTGCTTCTTCCAGGGCCGGTCTACGCGCTTGCCGGCGGCCATGCGCAGCCCGCGGATGATCGTCGGCCGCGTCTCGCGCGGGTCGATGATGTCGTCGATCATCGCGTTGCCGGCCGCGATGTAGGGGTCGATCTGGGCCCGAACCGCCTCGAGCATCTTCTCCCTCGTCCCCTCGGGGTCATCGGATGCCTCGATCGCCGAGCGGCCGATGATGTTGACCGCCCCCTCCGCCCCCATCACCGAGATCTCGGCGGAGGGCCAGGCGACGATCAGGTCGGGCTCGTAGGCCTTGCCGTTCATCACGTAGTAGCCGGCGCCGTAGGCCTTGCGGACGATGACGGTCACCTTCGGCACCGTCGCCCGCGACACGGCGTAGAGCATCTTGGCCCCGTGGCGGATGATCCCGGCGTGCTCGACCTTGGAGCCGACCATGAAGCCCGGGACGTCCTGGAGGAAGACCAGCGGGATGTTGAAGGCGTCGCAGAGGTTGATGAAGTGGGCCGCCTTGTCGGCCGAGTCGTTCTCGAGGATCCCGCCAAGCTGCTTGGGCTGGCTCGCGACGATGCCGACCGGCTGGCCGCCGAAGCGGGCCAGGCAGGTGATGATCGTCTTCGCGAACTTTGGCTTGATGTCGAAGTAGACGCCGTCGTCGACGATCTCCGAGATCACGTCGTACATGTCGTACGGGTGACGCGGCGACTCGGGGACGATGTCGAGGAGCTTCTCGGACATGCGGTCCTCGGGGTCCTCCGCCTCTCGAACAGGTGCTTTCTCCTCGCAGTTGGCCGGGAAGTAGGAGAGGTAGTCCTTGACGACCTGGATGCACTCCGCGTCGTCCTTCACCTCGAGGTCGCCGACACCTGACTTCCGGCAGTGGACCTTGGCCCCGCCGAGCTCCTCCATCGAGATGTCCTCGCCGGTGACGGCCTTGGTCAGGTGTGGCCCGGCGAGAGCCATCGCCCCCTGACCGACAACCATTGGTACGAAATCCGAGAGCGCCGGGATGTAGGCCGTGCCGGCCGCGCACGGACCAAGCATCGCCGCGACCATCGGGATCACTCCCGACATCACGACCTCCTCCTGGAAGAGGTGGCCAGACCCGGCGAACAGGGAGCCCGCCGCCTCCTGGATCCGCGCCCCGGCGGAGTCGAGCAGCCAGATGAACGGCATCCGCTTGCGGAGCGCCATCTCGCGCAGGCGGCCGACCTTGAGCTCTCCGGTCATCCCCATCGCGCCGGCCATCACGGTGAAGTCGTAGGCGGCGATGCAGCAGGTCCGGCCGTCGACGTCGCCCCAGCCGGTGATCACGCCATCGGCGGGCGCCTCGCGGCCCTCCATGTTCCGCTGGGAGAAGTGGGGGCGGCCGTGGATTCCCATCTCCACGAAAGTGCCGGCGTCGCAGAGCAGATCGATCCTCTCACGGGCGGTGAGCTTGCCCCGCTCGTGCTGCTTCGCGATCTTCTCCTCGCCGCCGCCGAGCTTCGCCTTGGCCCGACGCTCGTGGACCTCCTCGGTGAGGGCCTTCATCCCGGTCTCCTCGCCGGCCTCGACGGTGTCGGGGGCCTCCGGCGCCTCGCCCTCGTGCTTTGTCTCGTCGGTCGCGGCCATCAACGTCCCTTCCATTCGGGCTCGCGCTTCTCGAAGAACGCCTTGACGCCCTCCTGGATGTCCTCCGTCGAGAAGGTGAGCGAGAGCTGTGAGCGCAGGAACTCGAGCGCGTCGTCGAGCGCCATGTCCTGCTGTCGGTACATCGCGTCGTGACCGAGCCGCATCAGCACAGGGCTCTTCGAGGCGAGCTTCGTGGCCCACTCGTCGACCGCGGCCTGGAACTCGCCCTCCGGCACGACCTTGTTGGCGAGCCCGAACTCCACCGCCTGCTCCGCGGAGATCTGCTCGCCGAGCAGCATCATCTCGTTGACCTTCTTCCGCGGAACGTTGCGGTAGATGATCGACATGATCATGTAGGGGAAGGCGCCCACGTTGATCTCGGGAGTCCCGAACCGCGCCCCCTCCTTCGCGATCAGCAGGTCGCAGGAGAGGGCCAACCCCATGCCGCCGGCCAGGACGTGGCCGTTCGCGGCGCAGAGCGAGGGCTTTCCCAGCCGCGGCATCAGCCGGAAGAACTCGAGGAAGAGGTCGGAGGCGAAGTGTTTGTCGACCAGCGGCGCATCGGCGGCGAACCCGCCGAGATCGGCGCCCGCGCAGAAGACCTTGTCGCCGGCGCCAGTCAGCACCACGGCCCGCACCGCGCCGTCGTCCCTTGCGGACGTCATCGCGTCCACCAAGGCCGCCAGCAGCTCACCGTTCAGCGCATTTCGCTGATCGGGCCGGTTGAGCGTCACCGTCGCGACGCCGTCCTTCACCTCGTAGAGCAGCTCGTCGGCCATCGGCTAGGCACCCTAGTGGAAAGTCGCGGATGATGGGAAGTACTACGTCTTACTGCCTACTGTCCAAAATTCGGGCATCCACTGCGGAAAAACCCCGTAGGCAGCCAACTCGAACCGCGCATAGGATCGGCATCAGTGCGGAAGCTGGGGCAGTTTGCGTATCGCAGGAGGAGAGGGCTGACGATCGTCGCTGGACTCGTCGCCGTCGTCAGCGCGCTCGGAGGCGCCTCGGTCTTCAACAACGTCAAGCCCTTCGGATTCCAGGATCCGGCGTCCCAGAGCTCGAAGGCCTACAACGCGATCGAGGACACCACCGGCACGCGCGCCGTCCCCGACATCGAGCTGCTGGTCCAGCCAAAGTCGGGCAACATCCAGGCCGCCGCGCACTCCGCCGCGGCCCGGCTCAGCGAGGTGCCCGGCATCAGACGCATCGTCACGCCGGGCGTCGACCCCGAGCTCGAGTCGACCGACGGCCGGAAGGCCCTCGTGGTCGCTTTCATCTCCTCGGACGTCAGCGACATGAGCAAGGTCGGATCCGATGTGCGGGACCGGTTCGCAAACACACCCGGCGTCGTCGTGGGCGGAACCGCGGTGACGGTCGACGAGCTGACCCAGATCACCCAGGACGACCTGCGTCGAATCGAGCTATACGCGCTCCCGATCCTGCTGCTGCTCTCGCTGCTCGTGTTTCGAGGCCTGGTCGCGGCCCTTCTGCCGGTCGTGGTCGGCGGCCTGTCCATCCTGACCAGCCTGCTGCTGCTCAACGTCCTGACGACCGTGATGGACATCGACGCGTTCGCGATCAACATCGTCACCGGGCTCGGCCTGGGCCTGGCGATCGACTACAGCCTCTTCCTCGTCACCCGGTTCCGGGAGGAGCTCGAAAGGACCGACTCAACCGAGAAGGCCCTGGTGGAGACCACCGCTTCGATCGGGCCGATGATCGCTTTCAGCGGGATCACCGTCGCGCTGTCTCTGATCGCCCTATGGGTCTTCCCGCAGCGCTTTCTCTACTCGATCGGAATAGGAGGCGCACTCGTGGCCCTGACGTCGGCGCTCGTCTGCATGGTCCTGCTGCCGGCGGTGCTGGGACTCCTGGGCAGGAGGGTCAACGCGCTCGCACTGGGCCGGTTCCAGGGGTCTCCGAGCACCCACCGCTGGCACAGGCTCGCGCGCGTGGTGCTCCGCTATCCCGTGGCCGTCACGCTTATCGCGACGACGGTGATGGTCGTGGCCGGCCTGCCCTTCCTGCGGGTCCAGCTAACCCAGGCGAACGCAAAGATCCTCCCGGCGGACGCGAGCGCCCGGCGGGTGGATGACGCGGTCGTCGCGGGGTTTCCGTTTGACCCTGCTGATCGAGTCGTGCTGGTGCTTCCAACCCGTGCGGCCGCGGCGAATGTGCGGCGGCATCTCGACTCCGAGGCGGCGGTCGTGCAGACCGACCCGCCGCGGCACATCGGACGCAGGGTCTACCGGGTTGACGCTCAGCTCGGTGTCGACGGCGACTCCGACACCGCGGTCGACCTCGTCAAGTCGGTGAGGTCCTCGAGGTGGGGCTCCAGGGCTCTGGTCGGCGGCCCGCCGGCCGAGTTGACCGACGAGCGGCACAGCCTCGGCTCCCATCTGCCGCTGGCCCTCATCTTCATCCTCGTTTCGACCGGGGCGGTCCTGTTCATCATGAGCGAGTCGGTGGTGATCCCGATCGTCGCGCTGATCATGAACACGCTCACCGTGAGCGTCGCGTTCGGGGTACTCGTCCTGATCTTCCAGGACGGGCGGCTACAGGGCTCGCTCGATTACGTGAGTCCAGGTGGGCTGGATACGTCGATGCCGATTCTGCTGTTCGCCGTCGTCTTCGGGCTGTCAACCGACTACGGCGTGTTCCTGCTGCAAAGGATCAAGGCTGCGCGGGAGAGGACGGACAACGAGGAGGTCGCCATCGCCGATGGCGTGGCCGTAAGCGGCCGAACGATCACAGCGGCGGCGCTGCTCTTCGCGGTGGCGATGGGCGCGTTCGCCTTCTCGCATCTGGTCTACGTGAAGGAGGTCGCCGTGGGCGCGGCGGTTGCCGTGCTGGTCGATGCGACCGTGGTCCGCGCGTTTCTGTTTCCGGCTGTCCTGCGCCTGCTCGGAGCGCGGGCCTGGTGGGCGCCGAAATGGCTTACCCGCTACGTACGGCCGCGCGTCAGCTGACCCGAACGTTCTCGCGTTCGAGCGCGGCGAGAAGAGCCTCCACCACGGGGCGCGAGAACTGCTTGCCGGACCAGCGAATGAGCTCCTCGCGAGCCTTCTCAGGACCGATTGCCATCCGGTACACCCGGTCGCTGGTCATCGCCTCATAGGCGTCGGCGACGGCGAGGATCGACGACTCGACCGGGATCTCATCCTTGGTGAGCCCCTTCGGGTAGCCCGTCCCGTCCGGGCGCTCATGGTGGGCCAGGATCCACCCGCGCACGTCGTCGAGATCGCGACTGGAGAGGATTCGTGCGCCGAGCTCCGGGTGGCGCTTCATCTGGTCCATCTCCTCAGTCGTGAGCGGCCCGGGCTTGCAGAGGATCGAATCCGGCACGCCGATCTTGCCGATGTCGTGCAGGACTCCGGCGAGCTTGATGCGCTCGACTCGGTCCTCTTCCAGGCCGAGCTCGACCGCCATCATCTCGCAGAACCGGGCAACGGTCTGGCTGTGCCTGGCGGTTCCCGAGTCACGCTGATCGAGCGCCTCAGCCAGGCTGAGGACAGTGGCCAGGTGGCTCTGGGCCTCGACGTTGCGCCTGCCCGTGACTGAACCTAGGACGCTGGTCACCTCCGGGCTGTAGATCACGGCGCGGTCACGGCCGAGGGCCTTGGCAGCGCGCAATGACTGATCACCAGCGGAGAGCAACCCGGCGAGGTCACGGGAGTGCTCGGGGAAGCTCGCCACCCCGGCCGAGGCTGTGATCTCGACCTGGGGCTTGACGAAGTTCTTTCGGATCTCCTTGAGGATGTCCTCGGCGAACAGGAAGGCCGTGTGCTGATCCATCTCCGGGAGCAGGATCGCGAACTCCTCGCCTCCCGACCGAGCCACGACGTCCATCAGGCGGGTCTGCTGCTCCAGGAGGTTCGAGACGTTGTAGAGGACGCGGTCGCCCGCCGCGATTCCGTGCCGCTCGTTGACGCGGTTGAACCGATCCAGGTCGATCACCACCACGCTGAGCGGCCGGTTGTGTGGCGTGGCGCGCTCGATCTCTCGCTCGACCGCCTCATGCAGCGCCACCCGGTTCGGCAGGCCGGTGAGCGGATCGGTGCGGGCGGCGTCGGTCAGCCTGCCCAGCAGACGCTCGACTCGCGACCTCAGATAGGTCAGCAGCGTCGCGGCGGTGATCAGCGTGCCCGTGGTGATGACGAAGTGGCTGATCGCGGTGTGGTCCCCACCCGTCGGGATGGGGGTGACCAGGATCGCGAAGCCGTAATTGAGGCCGGCCCACAGGACATTGAGCGCGGCGTCCACCTTGGAGAGCGGGAAGTAGAAGACATAGAGACCGACCCACAGGTACATCAGCGCGTAGCCGCTGATGCTGTTGCCGCTGGAGATCACCGCCGCCGTAGTGAGCACGGTCGCGAGCGCCGGCCCCAGGCGGAGCAGCCAAATCGGGATCCGGCCGGCGCCGAGGAACATGAAGAGCGCCCAGCCGGCCGCCGAAGCCTGGATCAGGAGCAGATTGGTGACGTTGAAGTAGTCCGGATGCGGGAGGAGGACGGCCAGCGTGCCGGTTACGGCGGCACCCGCGGCGAGGTAGGCCTGGGCAAGGGCGATCGGCCGCTTGGCAGCGGGACCCGAAAGCAGGTTCTTCGGCTCGCTGGCGCGCAGGCGCCGATCTTGGCGCTTGCTTCGCTCGCCCTCTTCGAGCGTCGGAACCATTCCTCCCATTGCGATTAAGCCCATCGCGGTTAAGAGTATCGGCGCAAAATGGACACTTCTCGTGCCCATTAATCAGGAAATTTCGCTCCCGAACGATTCACCCCAATAGTGCTAGGTGAATCGCGCGCTACTCAGTAATTTCGGCCTGACTGACCTTGATCGGCTTGGGAGTGTGGAACCTCCGTGAGCCGGCTGGTGACCTAACACCAGGTGAGATTCGACGCACGCGTGCCTGTCCCTCCCTGCCTGGGGAGAGCGTGAAGCGACGGCGGGCGACGGGCTCATCCGACTCCTGAACGAGTTCGAGCTCGGCCTCCTCCAGCACCGTCCGGATCACTACGGCCATCTCGTACTGGGCGAGGGACGCGCCGAGGCAGCGGCGGATTCCTCCGCCGAACGGGATCCATGCCCCGCCCTCGGTTCCCTTCGGAGCGTCCTCGAGGAAGCGCTCCGGCCGGAACTCCTTGGGCTCGGGGTAGATCTCGGGGTCGCTGTGGATCAGATATATCGCCACCATCAGAACGGATCCCGCCGGCAGGCTGTAGCCGAGCAACTCGATCGGCACCAGGGCCTTGCGCGCGGCGATGGGGATAACGGGACGGCGGCGGAGGGCCTCCTTGACCACGGCCATCAGATAGGTCTGGTCCCCGGTCGCCATCTCGCCCATCAGCCGGTCGAGCTTGTCCGGGGACCGCAGCAGCCGCTCGAACGACCAGGTCAGGCCCGCGGTGGTGGTTTCGTACCCGGCCATCAGCATCGTCAGGAGCTCGTCACGGACCACCTGATCCTCGAGCGGAGTGCCGTCCTCGTACGTCGCCCGGACCAGCAGCGAGAGAGCATCGTCACGGACCTCGGTCAGCGGATCGGCGCGCCGATCGGCGATCGTCTCGTAGAGGATCTCGTCGATCCCGTCGATGAACCGCATCAGTCTGGCGTAGGGCGAGACCCCGCCCATCTCGTGACGGAACCAGGGAATCAGCGTGAACGGTGACTCGCAGCGGTCCATCATCTGCGGAATCAGCGTGCGCAACCTGGCCTCGCGATCGCTCGTCCCGTCGGTCCCCATGGCGATCCGCATCATCACCTCGAAGGAGATCGCCTCCATCTCTCCCAGCAGGCGAATCTCCGAGTCGGGCTCCCAGGTGGCCACCCGCTGGCGGGCGATGCCGGCGATCAGCTCGCGGTAGCGCTCGGCGTGGCGCCCGACTACCGGCAGCAGGATGCGCCGGTGGTGAAGATGCTCCGGGCCATCCATCACCAGGATGGAGTGGTTGCCGACGACGTCCCTGAAGATCCCGTTGGTGTCGCCGGCGCGGAAGTACTCGGGGTCGGCGGTCAGTACCTGCTTGGCTGCGCCCGGGTCCGCGATCACGAAGACGTTGGAGGCGGGTCCGAGGCTGAGAGAGAAGATCGGCCCGTACTTGCGCCGGCACTGCTCCATGAAATCGATCGGGCGGTACATCCAGCGCAGCGTCTGAACCGCGCCGGGCGCTCGAGGTCCCGGTGGCAGGCCTCCCGAGGAGGTCACACCGGTCGAATCGATTTCCCCTTGGGTGCCGGATACGAATGGAGATTCCAAAACGTGCCTACTCGATAATTAGTACGTTTGTCCATACAACTCTATGGAGGATCGGGTAGCGAAACATCCGCATTAATCCGATACCTCGATCCTGGGAAAATCCTTTCACGAGGCGACTTGCAGTAGGAAGTAGGAAGTCCTACTATTCACTTTGCGGACGCGCCCGGATGCGCCGCGCCAATCCCTGAGACAAAGGAGCAAGAGCTGTGGCCTCCGCGACCGACACCGTCATCAAGCCCGACCATGGCGCCGCCCGCAAGCACTTCATCTTCACCGAGGAGCACGAGGAGCTGCGCGAGTCGATGCGCTCGTGGGTGCTGAAGGAATGCACCCCGCACCGGTTCGAGTGGGAGGAGAACCTCTGGCCCGACGAGATCCTGAAGCGGGCGGCGGACCTCGGCTATGTCGGCCTCTGCTACCCGGAGGAGTACGGCGGCCAGGGCGGCGACTACTTCTATTCGCTGGTTCGCGCCGACGCGATGAGCTACTCGGGCTGCGGCGGGCTCAACATGGGGTTGGCGGTCCACACCGACATGGCCACGCCGCCGATCCACCTGCTCGGCACCGAGGAGCAGAAGCAGCGCTACCTCGTCCCCTCGATCAAGGGTGAGCTGATCAGCTCGATCGGGATCACCGAGCCGGGTGCCGGCTCCGACGTTGCGGGCATCCGGACCACCGCCAAGCGCGACGGCGACGAGTACGTGATCAACGGCTCCAAGACCTTCATCACCAACGGGCTGCGCGCCAACTACATCGTCCTGGTGACCAAGACGGACCCGAACGCCGGACACGACGGGATCACCCTTTTCATCGTCGACATCCGCGACAAGGACGGCAAGGACGTCGAGGGGTTCAGCGTCTCCCGCAAGCTGGAGAAGATGGGAATGCACGCCTCCGACACCGGCGAGCTCTCCTTCCAGGACGTCCGCGTCCCGGCGGAGAACCTGCTCGGCCAGGAGGGCAAGGGCTTCTACCACATCAGCTGGGAGCTCCAGGGAGAGCGGCTGGTCGCCGCGATCGGCTGCGTCTCCGGGGCCGAGCGTGTCTTCGACCGCACCCTCGAGTACGCCAAGGAGCGCGAGGCGTTCGGCCGGCCGATCGGCCGCTTCCAGGCGATCCGCCACAAGTTCGCCGAGATGTCGGTGAAGATCGAGGCCGCCAAGCAGATGGTCTACGCGACCGCGTGGCGATTCGCGAACGGGGAGTACCCCGTCCGCGAGATCACCCAGGCGAAGCTCTACGCCTCACGGATCATCGAGGAGGTCGCCGACGACTGCATCCAGATCCACGGCGGCTACGGCTACATGAAGGAGTACGAGGTCGAGCGCGCCTACCGCGACTCCCGCCTCAACCGCATCGGCGCCGGCACCGACGAGGTCATGCTCGAGGTGATCGGGCGCAGCTACGGGCTCTAGGCTCGGGCCTGCGCGTGGCTCTGGCCCACGCCCTCGTACCCATATGGCGTCAGATCCCTGACCGCCCGCACCTCGAGTGAGCTGTCGGGAAGCAGCGGGACCTTCTTCGCCCAGGCGATGGCCTCGTCGAGGCTCTCAACCTCGATCAGGCAGAAGCCGCCCAGCTGCTCCTTCGTCTCCGCGAAGGGCCCGTCGGTGACAGTGTGGCCGTCGTTGTGGACCCGGAGCGTCTTGGCGGTCTTCGGCAGCTCCAGTGCCTCGTTGGCGATCATCACGCCGGCCTCGATCGCCTCGCGATTGAACTCATTCCAGGCGTCCATTGCCGCCTTCATCCCCTCATCGGTTCCCTCGAACATCCTGTCCTGATCCCGGACGAACGTGAGCAGGTACTTCATCTCTTCCTCCTGTTTTAGAGCGGCGACTCTCGCCGCATTCACCCTAACGACGAACGGGCACCTGGCAGATCGACTACCCGGGTCGATCGGCGATCGGGCGAACCTCGACCGCGCCGCCGCTGAGCGGAAGCTTCTCCGCCCAGCCGAACGCCTCGTCCAGGTCCGCGCACTCGAGCACCATGTAGCCGGCGAGCTGCTCCTTGCTCTCCGCGAACGGGCCGTCGGTGACCACGACCTTGCCGCTCTTGCGGCGAAGCGTCCTGGCGCCGGAGCTCGGCCCGAGCGCCGCGCCGGGATCCGCGAGCACGCCGGCCTCCCGGATCTCCGTCATGAACGCCATCATCCGCTCGCCCGCCTCCTTCCGCTGCTCTGGGGTCATGCCCTCCATCCCAGTCCCATCGGTGATCAGCGACACCATGAACCTCATCCGTTCCTCCTCAGATTGAGCGGCGCAGCTCGCCGCAGTCACCCTAACGACGGCTCACGCGACCCCAGATCGACATTTTCGAAGCCGGTATAACGACGAGGCCATGAGCAACCTCGACCACATCCGCTCCTACTACGAGGCGCTCAACACCGGCGACGCCGACCTCGTCGCCTCCCACTTCGCCGAGGACGCCATCCACTACTACACGCGGCTCGGGCCTCACGAGGGCGCCGAGCGGATCGGGCAGAACTCCGAGATGGGCGTCGAGATGATCGACGGCCAGTGGTATCTCGAGCATGGGATCGAGCAGGGTGACGAGGCCGTGATCGAGTGGACGATGACCTGGCGCGACCCCAAGTCGGGCGAGAAGCGGCTCGACCGCGGCACCGAGTGGTTCCTGATGCGCGACGGCAAGATCGCCGAGGTCCGGGCCTACCACCACGGCGGCAAGAAGAATCCGCAGGGGGACCTGCTCGGATTCGACCACGCCGGCCGCGGCTACACGATGATGGAAGACTGGAAGGCACCGGCGCGGTGAACCGCACTTCGCCAAACAACTTCGTCTACACGGAGCGCCCGGATTTCGAGGGGATCGGGGTCCTGCTCGGCGCCGCGAGCTGGGTCGGACTGATCGCGGTGCTCAACCTCTTCTACGCGATCTCCGTCCTGGCCGGCTCGGACATCTTCATCACTACGGCGAGCTGGCTCGTCGGCGACGCTCGCCCCGCGGGCTGGCTATGGCTGATCGTCTCGCTCGTCCAGCTCGGGGCCGCGGGCGGCATCCTCGCGGGCAACCGCATCGCTCTCTGGATCGGCGTGCTCACCGTGGTCACCCACATCGTCTTCGCGACCATGTTCATCAGCGATGTCGCCTGGCTCGGCGTCCTCCTGATCCTGATCGACGTCTCGATACTGGGCGCGTTCGCGATCCTGATGGAGGAGCGCGCCAAGGCCTGACGGCGGTCTAGGCTCCGCCTGTGGACGTGATCAAGGACAGCGGGGAGCGAGCGCTCCTCCCGCCCTTCACCGAGGAGCACGAGGAGCTCCGCGAGTCGGTGCGGCGCTTCGTCACCAAGGAGATCGCGCCGCACGTCGAGGAGTGGGAGGAGGCGCGCGAGTTCCCGCGGGAGCTCTACAACCGCTGCGGCGAGCTCGGCTTCCTGGGGCTCAAGTTCGAGACCGAATACGGCGGCCAGGGCGGCGACTACGTCCACGACGCAGTCTGGGTCGAGGAGCTCTCCCGCTCGGGCGGCAGCGGTGGCGTCGCCGCCGGCCTGGGGGCCCACGCCGAGATCGCGATGCCGCCGATCTGGAAGTTCGGGACCGAGGAGCAGAAGCAGCGTTGGCTGGTACCCGGGATCAAGGGCGAGCTGGTCGGCGCCCTTGGGATCACCGAGCCCGGCGCCGGCTCCGACGTCGCCTCGCTGCGGACCACCGCCAAGAAGGTCGACGGCGGCTACGTCGTCAACGGCGCGAAGACCTTCATCACGAATGGCGTGCGCGCCGACTTCCTGGTCTGCGCGGTCAAGACCACTCATGAGGGAGGCCACCACGGCATCTCCTTCCTGGTGCTCGAGCGGGGCATGCCCGGCTACGAGGTGGTCTCGAAGCTGGAGAAGATGGGCTGGCACGCCTCGGACACCGGCGAGCTCTCCTTCAGCGACGTCGAGGTCCCCGACGAGAACCTCCTCGGAGAGCTGGATGAGGGCTTCAAGCTGATCATGGCCAACTTCCAGTGGGAGCGGCTGACCATGGCGCTGGGGGCCGTCGGCGGCATGCAGAAGGTCTTCGAGCAGACTCTCGCCTACGCCAAGGAGCGCGAGGCCTTCGGCCGGCCGATCGGCCGCTTCCAGGCGATCCGCCACAAGTTCGCCGAGATGTCGGTGAAGATCGAGGTCTCCCGGGCGCTCACCTACGCCTGCCTGCGCAAGTTCGCCGCCGGCGGGGACGCGACCCGCGAGGTGACCCAGGCCAAGCTCTTCACCCAGCGCGCGATCTGCGACGTGGCCGACGAGGCGATCCAGATCCACGGGGGCTACGGCTACATGCGGGAGTACGGGGTCGAGCGCGCGTACCGCGACGCCCGGCTGGGCCCGATCGGCGGCGGCACTGACGAGGTCATGAAGGAGATCCTGGGCAAGCAGCTCGGGTTGTAGGGATAAGGACCGATTCTTGCTGTCTAAAGAGGACGGTCGGTGTCACGAGAGCTCCTGGTCAGCCGTCACACACCTAGAGATGAATTCCGGGCTGAATAAGGGTCATCCCCAATAGAAGGCGGGACGCGCGAGGTCCATTCTCAGACCTCGCAAACGTCTTCAAGGCAACTGACCAAACACAGGAGGGACCTCGTGGCACCACTCACCCGCTGGGTACTTGCCCACAAACGAACAGTCGTCATCTCGTGGATCGTGCTGACGGTCGCCGGGATCATGGCCGCAGGACCCGCGAGCCGGGCGCTCGACCAGAAGTTCTCCGTGCCCAACAAGGAGGGGTGGGAGACGAACGAGACAATCGCCGCGAAGTACAACGGCACGGGCGGGGACACCTCACCCCTGCTGCCGGTGGTCAAGATCCCCGACGGTCAATCGGTCGACTCTCCTCAGGTGAAGCGTGACCTGACGAACCTCGACGACAAGCTCGCGAAGACGCTTCCGGGTTCCCGAGTCGCGTCGTACGCCTCAACTGGGGACAAGGCCTTCGTCTCGGACGACGGCCACACGACTTTCGCGATCGTCTACCCGAAGCCCGACCCCGACTCGGCTTTCGGCGACAACCCAAACGCGGCGACGGACGTCAAGAAGGCGGTCGGCGGCATGACCGTGGCAGGAGCGCCGGTGCACGTCACCGGCTTCGACGCGCTGCAGCAGTCGACCGGCGGCGGGGACGGACCAGGAGTGCTGCTGGAGGCACTGATCGGCGGCTTCGGCGCGCTGATCGTGCTCGCCTTCGTCTTCGCGTCGTTCCTGGCGATCGTTCCGATCGGGATGGCGATCTGCTCGATCATGACCACGTTCCTGCTGCTGCTCGGCCTGACGACGTTCACCGACGTCTCGCCGATCGTGCAGTTCCTGGTGGCGCTAGTCGGGCTGGGCGTTGCGATCGACTACTCGCTGCTGGTGGTATCGCGCTGGCGGGAGGAGCGAACTCACGGCCATACGGGTGACGAGGCGGTGCAGCGAGCTATGGAGACGGCGGGCCGCGCGGTTGTCTTCAGCGGCATCACCGTCGCCATCGGGCTGTTGGCGCTGATCGCGTTGCCGCTGCCGTTCCTGCGCTCGATGGGATACGGCGGCATGCTGATCCCGCTGGTCTCGACGCTGGTGGCGATCACGCTGTTGCCGGTGATCCTGGCGAAGGCCGGGGCGAAGCTCGACTGGCCACACCGGCGCACCGACGACAAGGCGAGCCGGGCCTGGACCCGCTGGGCGCAGGCCGTCTCGCGGCGGCGCTGGCTCGCCGCGGGCGCCGGCCTGGCCGTGATCCTGGCGCTGGCACTGGCTGCGACGAACCTCCAGCTCGGCGCGTCCGATGCGAACACGATCGCCAAGAGCGGTCCCGCGGAGCAGGGCCTGAAGCAGCTCGAGAGCGCCGGCATCGGCGAGGGTTCGATCCTGCCGCACGAGATCCTCGTCGAGGGCAATACCGACCCCGCCACGGTCGCCTCTGACCTGAACAAGGTCCAGGGCATCCACGGCGCGGTCGCGCCGAGCGGTCCGGACTGGAACCGTGCTGGTAGCCACATCGTCGAGGCCATTCCGATCCCCGACAGCGGGACGCCGGAGGGGCACGACACCCTCAGCGGCGTCCGTGATGCTGCTCATTCAGCCGGCGCCGGAGTCCGGGTGGGCGGCGGTCCAGCCGCGAACCAGGACTTCATCGACGCGGTGTACGGCAGCTTCCCGCTGATGATCGCCCTGATCGCGATCACGACGTTCATCCTGCTGGCGAGGGCATTCCGCTCGCTGCTGCTGCCGCTGAAGGCGATCATCCTGAACATCCTCAGCGTGGCTGCGGCCTGGGGCGTGCTCGTCCTGGTCTGGCAGGACGGACATGGCTCCGAGGCGATCTGGGGCATCCAGGCGACCGGCTCGATCCAGTCGTGGATGCCGCTGATCATCTTCGCCTTCCTGTTCGGCCTCTCCATGGACTACGAGGTGTTCATCCTCTCCCGGATGCGGGAGGAGTACGACCGCACCGGTCGACGGACACCGCGGTGGTCCAGGGAATCGGGCGAACCGGCAGGCTGGTGACCAGCGCGGCGCTGATCCTGTTCCTGGCGTTCATGTCGATGGCGTCGGGACCGGACACCAGCGTGAAGATGTTCGCGACCGGGCTGGCGGCCGGGATCCTGATCGACGCGACGATCATCAGGGCGCTGATCGTGCCCGCCGTGATCTCGCTGATGGGCCGCTGGAACTGGTGGCTCCCCACTTGGCCCGCACGGCTACTCCGCGTGAAGCCCTCCCTGCCCCGGAGGGTCGCCACCGGAGAGGCCGAGGGCTGAGAGCTCGGCGGACCTTCTCCCTCCGCCGATCCCCAATCGCGCCTGGGCCCCGCCGCTGAGCCGGCGGGGCCCTCGCGCTAGCTTTGCCCCGTGAGGCGCGTCTCGATAGCCCTCGCGGCAGGCGTTGCCCTGGCCGACGCATCGATCGTCACCCTCGGCCTGCCCTCGATCCTGGTCGAGCTGCACGCGACCGTCGAGGGCGTCGCCCTGGTGCTGGGCGTCTACACGGCCGTGCTCGCCCTGGCGCTGCTTCCCGCCGCCTGGCTCTGCCGCCGCTATGGGGACGCGCACGTCGGCGCGGCCGGCCTCGCCCTCTTCTGCGCGGCCTCGCTCGGCTGCGGAGCCTCCGACTCGCTTGGTCTGCTCCTCGGGCTGCGCGGCATCCAGGCCCTCGGCGGAGCCGCCCTGCTTGTCGCCTCCTTCGAGCTCCTCAACGCCGGCAGGCCCGGCCCCGGGCGGAGGATGTGGGTCGCCGCGTCGGTCTTCGGGATCGCCGTTGGTCCGGCGCTCGGCGGGGCGCTCACCCAGCTCTTCGACTGGCGAGCGATCTTCCTCGCCCAGGCGCCGCTCGTACTGCCGGGAATGGTGGTCGCGCTGGTCGCCGCGCGCAGCGAGCGCGTCGTTCCCGACGACAGCCGCGATCCCGACCGCCCGACCGGGCCGTTCCAGCTCAGGGAGTCACTCGCGCTGGGACTGCTCTCCGCATCGCTCACGGCGGTGATCTTCCTGGTCGTCTTGCTCTTGGTCTCGGGCTGGAGCATCGAGCCGCTTGCAGCTGCCCTCGCCGTCAGCGTCCTGCCCGTCGCGGCAATCCTCTCCTCGCGGATGCGGGGGAGCCCGCAGACCCGTGCGATCGCCGGCTGCATCATGGTCGCGGGCGGTGTCGGCTGCCTGGCGCTCCTTCCGGCGGCCTCCGCCTGGTGGACGGTGGTGCCGCAGGTGCTCGCGGGCGCCGGAATGGGCATGGCGCTGCCGGCCCTCTCCGGCGAGCTGATGCCCGAGCGCACCCGGCACGACGTCGCGCGACTGCTGGCGATCCGTTCCGCCGGCATCGCCATCGCGCTGGCGGCGCTGGCCCCGTTGATCTCATCGAACCTCACCTCGACCATCGACTCAGCCCGCGAACAGGGCACCGCGGCCGTCCTCGACGCTCAGCTGCCGCCGGAGGACAAGATCGCGATCGCCCCCGACCTGTTCGGCAGCCTCAACACTGACGATCCCCGCGGCCAGCTCCAGGATTCCGTCAAGAGCGCCCGCTCCGACGTCGACTCCGGGGACTTGCCGGAGCTCAACCGCCTCGGCGAGCGCCTCGATGACGTCGTCACGGGGGCAGTCCGCGAAGCCTTCCGCAGCACGTTCATCGTCACCGCCGGGCTGGCGCTGCTGGCGGCGCTGATCCTGCTCTCTGGAGCGTTCGGGGCCGCGCTCGCCCGGCCGGCGCTGGCGACGGCCGCGGTGGCGTCGATCGCGGCCCTCGCCGGCTACGGCATCGTCTTCGCCGACCAAGGGCAGGAGACCGTGCCGATCCGGGACCCCTGCCAGGACCGCAACCTCCCCGACACCGGCGGCATCACCGGTTTCCTCCAGGACCAGTCCCTGGCGGCACTCGACCGCGCCGCCTGCGACTTCGGCTCGAGCCGCGAAGAGCTGCTGCTGTCGCTCTTCGACGATCGCCTCCAGCACCGCTTCGAGCAGGAGCACGGGGTCAACCCCCGATCGGTCTTCTCGCTTGGCCCGGCGCTCCTCGGCCTCTGATTCACATACAGTCTCCATGTGAACGAGGAGCCGAGCCGGCGGCAGATCATCGAGCAGTTCATCCCCAACTCGCCGCACGCGAAGGAACTGGGAATCAGGGTCGTCTCCCTCGGCACCGACGAGGCCGTTCTCGAGCTCCCGTTCAAGCCGGAGCTGGCCACGATCGGCGACGTCGTCCACGGCGGCGCGATCGGAGCCCTGATCGACACCGCGGCGATGGCGGCCGCATGGGCGACAGATGAAGTGCCGGAGAGCGTCGCCGGCTCAACGGTCTCGCTGTCGGTCAACTACGCGTCGGCCGCGAGCGGGGTCGACCTCCGAGCGGAGGCCCGGGTGGCAAAGCGCGGCGGCCGCCTCAGCTTCTGCGAGGTGAGAGTCACCGATCCCGAGGGCGATGTCATCGCCCATGGGATCGCCACATACCGGTTTGGGTAAGAATCCCGCGTCCAAAGACCACGAGGAGGCGAAGAAGTTGGGAATCCTTGACGGAAAGAGCGCGATCATCACCGGCTCGGCGCGCGGCATCGGCAGGGCGACCGCCGAGCTGTTCGTGCGAGAGGGCGCCAGGGTGTTGATCAACGACCTTGACGGCGATGTCGCCGAGGAGGCGGCGAAGGAGATCGATGGCGAGACGGCCGTCTTCGCGGGCGACCTCACCAAGCCAGACGTTCCGGACCAGCTGGTGAAGGCGGCACTCGACGCCTTCGGGCAGGTCGATGCCGTCGTCAACAACGCCGGCTACACGTGGGACGGCGTCGTCCACAAGATGTCCGACGAGCAGTTCCAGGCGATGCTCGACATCCACACGATCGTGCCGTTCCGCGTGATCCGCGCCATCGCGCCGACCTGGCGCGAGGCGGCCAAGAAGGAGGCCGCGGACGGCCAGGAGGTCTTCCGCAAGATCGTCAACATCACCTCGATCTCGGGCACGATGGGGAACGCCGGCCAGGCCAACTACTCGTCCGCCAAAGCTGGGCTTACGGGCCTGACGAAGACCATCGCCAAGGAGTGGGGCCAGTTCAAGGTCAACTCCAACGCGGTCGCCTTCGGCTTCGTCGAGACCCGCCTCACCCAGGCGAAGGAAAAGGGAGAGACGATGGAGGCTGCCGGCGAGAGCACCGAGGAAGTGTCGCTCGGTATTCCGGAGCAGATGCGTCAGATGGCGCGAATGACCATCCCGCTCGGCCGCCCGGCGGAGCCCTCGGACGCGGCCGGGCCGATCGCATTCCTCTGTTCGGAATACTCCAACTTCATCCACGGCCAGGTGATCAACGCCACCGGGGGGCAGTTCACCGGGATGTATTCCTGAGCGAACCCGAAGCGACACACCGCGCGACCACCAAGCGTGAGTTCGCGAAGCAGGCGGCCTCGTTCGAGGTCGCGGGATCAATCTTCCGAGATCGCGATCTCCTGGATTGGATCGGCGCGCACGTGCCGGTCTCCGAGACTGACGTGGTGCTCGACGTCGCCGGCGGCAGCGGGCGGCTCGGCCGCCATCTCGCGGAGCGCGCGGCTTTCGCTGTCATCGTCGACCTGACGCCCGAGATGCTCGCCACGGGGGCGGCATCGGCAGCCGACGACGACGCGCGGAACGTGCTGTTCACCGAGGGCGACGCCACCCGGCTGCCATTCCCCGATGCCCAATTCGACGTCGTCGTCAGCCGCTTCGCGTTTCACCATCTGGACGATCCCGGGCTCGCCGCCCGGGAGATGGCCCGGGTCTGCAGGCCGGGCGGCCTCGTCGCGGTGATCGACATGGTCGCGGAGGACGGCAGCTTCGCGGACCGGCGGGATGGACTCGAGCGCCTGCGCGACCCGAGCCACACGCGAGCGCTCGGCACCGACGAGCTGATCGGCCTGATGGTCGAGGCGGGCATCGCGGCCGAGCTCGCCTCGGAGCGGCGCCGGACGCTCGACGCGGTGCGCTGGATCGAGCAGGGGCAGCCGGCCGAGCCTGCGGCGAAGGAGATCCTGGCTGCCCTCGAGGTCGAGGCCGGCGGCGGCGCCGCAACGGGTCTCAAGGCCGTCCAGGACCAGGAGGGCCTCGTGATCCGGCACCTCTACGTAATCGCCGCCGGCAGACGCGGCTAGTCCTTCTTACGCTCCTCCGCGAGCGGCTCGCCGCCGTCGCCGGCTGCTCCTCCGGGTGGCCAGGCACCGAACCAGTTGTCTCGCGCGCCGTCGAGCGTGAGCACCGAGCCTGAGAAGAAGTCGCCCGCCGGCGAGGCCAGATAGGCCATCAGCCAGGCCATCTCGTCCTCGGTCCCGAGCCGCCCCAGGGGGACGGTGCCGGCGACGTTGTCCACGATCGCCTTCGGGTACTTGGTCCTGAGCGTCTCGGTGTCGAACTGGCCGATGGCGACCGCGAGCAGGCGGATCCCGAACCGGGCCCACTCGACGGACAGCGTCCGCATCATGTTCTCGACGGCCGCGCGCGCCGCGCCGGTGTGGACCATCCCCGGGAAGCCCATGTGCGGGGAGACGGTGATGCTGATCACCTTGCCGCTCTCCTGGGGGATGAACGCCTTGGTCGCCGCGGCGTGGGTCATCTGCCAGGTCCCCTGGACGTTGAGCTCGATCACCGTGCGGAAGCCCTTCGGGGTGATCGCCTCGGCCGGGCTGAGGAACTGACCGCCGGCGTTGTTGACCAGCAGGTCGATGCGGCCGTGCCGCTCGACGATCCCGTCCATGAAGCCGTCCACGGCCTCGTCGTCGCGGATGTCGAGCGCCTCGAACTCGGCCTTGCCGCCGCGGCCGGCAACCTCGTCGACCATTCCCTGCAGAGGCTCCTCACGGCGCCCGCACCCGACCACGGTGGCGCCCAGGGCGGTCAACTCGAGCGCCGTCGCCTTGCCAAGGCCGGTACCGGCGCCCGAGACCACGCAGACCTGTCCGTCCAGCAATCCGGGCGCGAAGATTCGTGAGCTCATCGCCGGTGAGCATAAGCTGGCTGCAATGTCCGTGAATGCGGAGCCGACTCCCCTGGAGGCGCCACTGCCCGGCCGTACCGAGGGAGCCGCCCTGATCATCGAGCCCCTGCATACGGGCGATGCGCTCTGGCCCGCCACCTTCTTCAACCGGGCCGGGCGCGGGCCGGTCGCCCGGTTGCGATCCCTCGGCATCGGCTCGAAGCCGGAGGAGTGGGAATCCCGCCCGGTTCCCGCCTACCTGGCGCGCCACCCGAGCGCCGGGAACATCCTCGTCGACACGGGCCTCCACCCCTCCGTCGTGCGGGACCCGCGCGACAACCTCGGCCGCTTCTCCGGCCGCCACTACAGGGTGGCCGAGGGCGAGGACATCGTCTCGCAGCTCCGCAAGCGCGGGCTCGATGCGGGGGACATCGATGTCGTCGTCCTCACCCACCTGCACGAGGACCATGCATCGGCGATCGAGGTGTTCCCCGAGGCACGGTTCGTGCTCAGCGCGACCGAGTGGGAGGCAGCCACGACGGGACGCCTGCCTCTGCTGCGCGGCTATCACCCCTCCCACTACGACTTCGCGTTCGAGTTCGCAACGGTCGACTTCGACGGGGATCTCGTCGAGTCATACGGGCCATTCGGCCGCACCTTCGATCTCTTCGGAGACGGCTCCGTCCGGCTCGCGTACACGCCCGGGCACAGCGCCGGCCATACCTCGGTGATCCTGAAGCTGCCGCGACGTGACTTCGTGATCGTCGGGGACGCCGCCTACGACTGGAAGCAGTTCGAGGGCCAGGCGGAGCCGACGATGATGGCCGACGAGCACAACTGGCGCCGCTCCCTCCGGGAGCTGCAGGCCTATCGGCGCACTTATCCGTACGCGCTCATCGTCCCCGGGCACGACACGGAGTTCTGGGAGAAGCTGGAGCCCCGTTACGAGGAGTAGCGGCGCGCGGTCTTCGGCCCGGGCGTCGCCGCCGGCAGGCCCTCGCGCAGCCGCTTGAGCACGTCGCGCCGGCCGTGTTCCTCGAGATCGACGTACATCGCCCGGACGCGATCGAAGATCTGGTTTGCCACCTGCTGCTGCTCCTCCCGGCTCGGATTCGCATTGACCGGGAACGTGACCGGCTCGCCGTACTGGATGGTCACCTTCGGAAACTGCAGGCGCTTCCAGCCGCGCACATGCGCCGAGCCGTGAATCGCCACCGGCACGACCGGGACACCCGACTCCAGGGCGATCTTGCCGATGCCGCGCTTCGGCTCGGCGAGGTCGCCGCTGCGGGATCGGCCGCCCTCGGCGTACATGAGCATGGTGCCGCCGTTGTCGAGAACGATGTTCGCGGTGACGAACGCCTCCTCGTCGTGGTGGCCGCGCCTGACCGGGAAGACGCCCCCGTGCTTGAAGATGTACTTGATCGCCGGGTTCTTGAAGAGCTGTGACTTGGCCATGAACTGGGCCTTGCGGGGCAGGTAGACCGCGGCGAAGAAGTGGTCCATCTGGCTGAAGTGGTTCGGCGCCAGGATCGCCGGGCCGGCCGCGGGCACGTTCTCCACCCCGATCGCCCTCGTCCGGTAGAAGAGAATCACCGGGATGGTGAGGATCATCCGCGCGAAGTCGTAGATCCAGCCGACGCCCTTCCGCGCGCTGCGGTGGTACTGCTCGAACATCTCAGCCGGACGCGGGTCCTTGTAGACCTGCGGCTTCATGTCCTTGGGGTTCACCTTCGCCATCTCATCCACCCTGTGCTCACAAAAAACGCCGTCTGAGACGGCGCACCTGCTGATTCCTACCCGCTGATTACGCGTGGGTTACGCGCTCCGATCAGCCTACCCGGCGGCCGCCCACCCCCGCGCGCGGGCGACCGCCTCCCGCCAGCGCCCCAGCAGCTGCTCGCGCCCGGCCTCGGCCATCGCGGGCTCATAGGTGGCCGCCTCGCGCCACATCTCCCGCACCTGATCGGCGGTCCACAGGCCGGTGGCGATCCCGGCCAGGTACGCGGCGCCGAGCGCGGTCGTCTCGGCCACCTCCGGGACGATCACCGGCACTCCGAGCACGTCGGCCTGGAACTGCATGAGCCAGGAGTTGGCGACCGCCCCGCCGTCCGCCTTCAAAGCGGGGATCGTCTCCCCCGCCGCCGCCTCCTGCGCCCTGACTGCGTCAACCGTCTGGTAGGCGATCGCCTCGAGCGCCGCCCGGGCGAGGTGCGCGCGGGTCGCCCCGCGCGTCAGTCCCACGATCGTCCCCCTCGCATATGGATCCCAGTGCGGCGATCCCAGCCCGGTCAGCGCGGGGACGAAGTAGACGTCGTCGTTCGAGGTGAGCGAGGCGGCCAGGTCCTCGGTCTCCGCCGCCCGGGTGATGATCCGGAGCCCGTCCCGGAGCCATTGGACCGCTGCCCCGGTCACGAACACCGCCGCCTCCAGAGCGTAGGCGACCTCGCCGTCGAGACCCCAGGCGACCGTGGCCAGCAATCCCTCTCCTGGCTCGGGCGCCTCGGTCCCGGTGTTGAGCAGGACGAAGCTGCCCGTGCCGTAGGTGTTCTTGGTCTCCCCGGGCCGCTGGCACGCCTGCCCGAAGAGCGCCGCCTGCTGGTCTCCGGCGATACCGGCCACCGGCACCTCGCCGCCGAAGACCGAGGTGGTGCCGTAGACCTCGGATGAGGGAACCGGCTCCGGCAGCGAGGAGGGATCCACCCCGAGCAGGTCGCAGAGCTCCCCGTCCCAACTGAGCTTGCGGATGTCGAAGAGCATCGTCCGCGACGCGTTCGAGTAGTCGATCAGGTGGCGGCCGGTGAGCTTGAAGGCGAGCCAGGAGTCGATCGTCCCGAACGCGACGCCCTCCGGGAGATCGGCGTTCTGGATCAGCCACTCGATCTTTGTGCCGGAGAAGTAGGGGTCGATCACCAACCCGGTGCGCTCGCGGATCAGCCCCTCCTTCCCCTGCTCGCGCAGCTCATCGCAGCGGGCCGCCGTGCGGCGGTCCTGCCAGACGAGGGCGCGGTGGACCGGCTCTCCGGTGCTCGGGTCCCAGGCGACCACAGTCTCGCGCTGGTTCGTGATCCCGATCCCCACGAGGTCGGACCCCTTCACCTCGGCGTCCGCCAGCGCGCCGACCGCGACCTTGCGGGTGATCTCCCAGATCTCGGCGGCATCGTGCTCGACCCAGCCGGGCTGTGGGAAGTACTGCTCGAACTCGCTGTAGGCGCGGCCGCGCTCGCGCCCGTCCTCGTCGAAGACGATGCAGGTGGTCCCCGTGGTCCCCTGGTCGATTGCCAGGATCATCAGGCGGGACGCTATCCGGCGCGGGCGCGAGCCGCCCGCCGGATGTCCCGGAGCTGGCTCGCTCGGTGCAGGAAACCCGCCGGAGTCCGGCTCGTCGTCCGGTGGCTCAGCGGCAGCTCGATCTCCTCGACCCGATACCCGGCCCTGATGGCGTCGATGGTCATCCCCGTCTCGAGGCCCCAGCCGGCGGCGAAGGGGGTCAGCTCTCGCAGGGTCGAGATGCGCATCGCACGCTGGCCCGAGATCGGCGCCTGGACCTGCGCCCCGGCGAGGCGCTCGACCGCCCTGCGCGCGTAGCCCACGGTGAAGCCGAACCCTCCTCCGTCCGGCTCGGCGAAGCGGCCCACCGCCAGGTCGCACACATCGCCCTCGATCGCTTCCACGAGCGCGGTCAGACGCCCCGCGCTCGCCCCG
This sequence comes from uncultured Solirubrobacterales bacterium, assembly GCA_963819715.1. Classification (GTDB taxonomy): domain Bacteria; phylum Actinomycetota; class Thermoleophilia; order Solirubrobacterales; family 70-9; genus DASUPK01. Next base: position 234,665 of record CAWFXE010000006.1, on the reverse strand, counting down.
AGGTCCGCGTCGCAGAGCAGGACCGTCGCCTCGCCGGGGAACTCGCCGATCGCGGCCTCCGCCGCGGCGGTCACGTTCCCTCCCTTGCCGTGTGGGCGGCGCCTGCCGATCAGCCAGGCTCCGTGGCGCATGGCCTCCTCCTGAGTGCCGTCGGTGGAGGCGTCGTCGGCGGCCATCAGACGCGCTCCCGGGAGCGCCTCGGCCAGCGCCTCGAGAGTCGCACCGATCCGCTCGGCCTCATTCTGCGCCGCCACGATCGCGACGAGGGCGGGTTCCAGCGTCACCGCCGACTATCGTCCCGGCGCAGAATGAGTGACGTAGAGGCGCACATCACAGGCACAGTCTGGAAGATCGAGGTCAAGGTCGGCGACCAGGTCGACGAGGGCGACACCGTCGTCATCCTCGAGTCGATGAAGATGGAGATGCCGGTCGAGGCGGAGGATCCGGGCAAGGTCTCCGAGATCCGCTGCGAGGAGGGCCAGTCGGTCTCCGAAGGCGACGTCCTCGTCGTCCTCGAATAGCCTCAGATTCATGACCGAGGAACTGGCGGGAGGAAAGCTCCTCCTTGACGAGCCTGCCGAGGCGGTCGCGCGGCTCACCCTCAACCGGCCCGACTCGCGCAACGCGCTCGACCACGAGCTACTCGACGGCATCGCCGCGGCGATGCCGTCGCTCGACCGAGGCATCGATGTGCGCTGCGTGGTGATCACCGGCACGGGCAAGGCCTTCTCGGCGGGCTACGACATTGCTGCGATCCCCTCCGAGACCTTCGAACGGGACGCGGAGGCACTCGTCGCCCATCCGTTCCAAGCGGCGCTGGAGGCGATCGCCGCCCACCCCTGGCCGGTGATCGCCGCGGTCAACGGCCACGCTCTCGGCGGCGGCCTCGAATTGACGCTCACCTGCGACCTTCGCCTCTGCGCCCGGGGAGCGAAACTCGGCATGCCGCCGGCGAAGCTCGGCCTGATCTACGGGCACACAGGGCTGCAGCGGTTCATCGACGCGATCGGCGTGCCCCGCACCAAGGAGCTCTTCCTGACCGGCCGCAACCTCGAAGCGGAGCGGGCCGAGCACATCGGCCTGGTCCATGACATCGTCGACGACGCGGAGCTCGAGAGCGCCGCGGTCCAGCTCGCGGCGGAGGTGGCGGGAAACGCACCGCTCTCCATGCGCGGCAACAAGCACGCGATCGACACCATCAACTCGTTCTCGCGCCTGACGCCGGAGCAGGAGCGCGAGCTGATCGAGCTGCGCGAGTCATGCTTCGGCTCCGACGATTTCCGCGAGGGAATCGCGGCCTTCGCAGAGAAGCGAAAACCGGTCTGGAAAGGCCGCTAGCCGGCCTCGGTGGGTTCGGGCAGCGGCTGCTCGCCGGTGTCCTCGTGCAGGATCCGATCCCCGCCCGCGGCGGTCGAAGGCCACCAGATCTTGTCGCCGATCAGCTCGACGGCCGCCGGGACCATGATCGTCCGCACGATGAAGGTGTCGAGCAGGATGCCCAGCGCGACCATGAATCCGAGGTCGAAGGTGAAGGTGACCGGCAGCGTCATCAGCACCGAGAAGGTGCCCGCCAGGATGACACCGGCACTGGTGATGACCGGACCGGTGGCGGCAATTGCACGCAGCATCCCCTCGCGGGTGCCGTGATGGCGCGCCTCCTCGCGGACGCGGGCCATCAGGAAGATCGTGTAGTCGATCCCCAGGGCGACCAGGAAGATGAAGGCGAAGGTCGGGATCGACGCGTCGAAACCGGCATCGCCCACGACGAAGCGGATGAAGAGGATGGAGATCCCCAGGGTGCAGGCGAAGGACAGCACCACGCTGGCCAGGAGCACGAGCGGCGCGACGATCGCCTGCAGCAGGATCCCGAGGATGATCGCCATCACCAGCAGCGCGAGCGGGACGATCAGCTTCAGGTCCCTTTCGGTCGCCTTGTTGTAGTCGTAGTTGATCGCGGTTCCGCCGCCCACGAGTGCCGTCACCCCGGGCGCCAGGTTGGCAACCGATTCACGCATCTTGGGGACGAGATCGAGTGCCGAGATGTCGTTCGGGTCCCCCTTGAGAATCACGTCGACCACCCTGATGTGACCGTCGTTCGAAACCTGGCGGGTGGGCAACACCGCCGCCACCCCGCGGACGGTCTTCAGCTTGGCCGCGGCCAAGGCGATGTCCTGGTCAGTCGGGGCGGCACCCTGCCGCTCCACCAGCACGGTCGTCGGCGAAAGCGTCCCGGCGGGGAAGTCCTCGCTCAGCACCTTGAACCCGTTCACGCTCTCGACGGACTTCTTGAAGAAGGTGGTGCTCGAGTAGTCGACCTTGTATGCGATCAGACCCAGCGAGCCGAGCACGAAGATGCCCGCGGTGACCGCCAATGCGGGACCGGGCCGATGCAGCACCTTGTCACCGAAGCGACGCCAGAGGCCCGTGTGTATGACCTCTGCGTGCTCCGGGTCGTAGTCGACGATGTGCTTCCTGGGCCAGAAGCCTCTGCGCCCGAAGATCGTCAGCAGTGTAGGCAGCAGCGTGAGACCGGCAAGCATCGAGCAGAAGACACCAATCGCCGCGACCGGTCCAAGCGATTTGGTGTTGCCGGACTCGGCAAGGGCGAGGACGAGCATGGCCAGGGTGACAGTGAGCCCGCTTGCCAGGATGGCCGGGCCGGCTCTCCTGACCGCGCGCTGCATCGCGTCGTGCTTGTCCTCGAGCCGGCGGAGCTCCTCTCTGTACCTCGAGACCAATAAGAGGCAGTAGTCGGTCCCCACCCCGAACATCAGGACGACGATGATCCCGGTGCTGTTGGAGGAAACCGTGGCGCCCGACTTGGCGAAGAGGTAGATCAGTCCCGTCGCGAACTGGTACGCGAAGAAAACGACGATCAGCGGGGAAATCGCGACGAGCACGGAGCGGTAGATCGCCCCGAGCAGGACGAGGACCAGGATGCTCGTCGCCAGAAGGAGCTTGGTGTCGATGTTGCTGAAGACGTCGTGGGCGTCCGTGTTGAAGCCGACGTCGCCGGTGACGTAGACGTTCATGTCGCCGGTGTTCGAGTCCGTGATGTCGCGCATCGCCTTGCCCCATTCGTGCAGGTGGTCGAAGTCGGTCGGGAGCGTGTAGACCGCATACGCGACCTGATGATTCGCCGAGACGAACTTCGACGTGGGGCCGACGAGGGCGGGCAGCACCGGCGGTTGGCTCTTGACCAGCGGGATCTTGGCCGGCTCCGCCTCGATCTTCTGCGCGTCGGAGCGGATCCGCGCGAAATCGGCGGGGGTCAGCCTGTCCTTGTTCTGGTAAACGACCAGGGCAAGCGAGGTCTCCTTCGACGGGAACTGGTGATCCAGCGTCCGGACGACCTCGGTCGACTCGGCATTCGACGGGAGGAAGGACTCGGTGTTGTCGGTTGTGACGTCCGAGAGCTTCGAGCCCAGCGGCGACATCGCCCCCGCGGCGAAGATCCAGACGACGAGGATCACCCACTTCGTGCGCCGACCCGCGACTATCGATGCCAGACCTCTCAACGGACCTCCATGCCGGTGAATACTTTCTCGGTCCGCGTCCCCCTCGACCGGACGGGCGCCACATTACCGAAGGGGCGCGGTGGTCCTCGGCGCGCCCGGAGGCACTGTTTGGGACCCTGTATAGAGGGCAACCATGGCTGAGGAAATGAACCCCACGGCAGTTGAGCTCGACCCAGGCGTCGAGGAGCGCGTTGCCGCCCTGATCGAGGGCGGTCGCCCGGCGGACTGCGTCGATCTCTCGGAGGTCGATTCGTTGGTCCAGGAGATGAACCTCTCCGACGAAGAGGAGCAGGCGGTGCACGAGCGGATCGAGTCCGCCGGCCTCGCGATCGAGGACGACTGCGGAAAGCAGGCCGAGGAGCCCGCGGGCTACAAGAACGGCGAGCTCGCCGAGCAGACCACCGACGCCCTCCAGCTCTTCTTCAACGAGATGCGCAAGTACCCGCTGCTCAGCAAGGAGGAGGAGATCGAGCTCGCCCAGGCAATCGAGCGCGGCGACCTGCAGGCCAAGGAGCGCCTCATCAACTCGAACCTACGGCTGGTCGTCTCGAACGCCCGCCGGTACATGCGCCAGGACCTAAACCTGCTCGACCTGATCCAGGAGGGCATCCTCGGCCTGATTCGCGCCAGCGAGAAGTTCGATTGGCGCAAGGGCTACAAGTTCTCGACGTACGCGACCTTCTGGATCCGGCAGGCGATCCAGCGGGCGCTGGAGTCGAAGGAGCGCACGATTCGCGTGCCCAACCAGGTCGCCGAGCGCGAGCGCAAGGTGATGCGCGTCGAGCGCGAGCTCGCGACCAAGCTCGGCCGGGATCCGACCACCGAGGAAATCGCCAAGGAGGCGGAGATCGAGCCCGCGCAGGTCGAGGAGATCCGCGACCTGACCCGAGTGGTCACCAGCCTCGACCGGCCGGTCGGCGACGAGGACGCGTCAGCGCTCGGCGACTTCATCCAGGACGAGCGCACGGGCCCCGCCGAGGAGGTCCAGCTGAGCCTCGCCGACGCCACGCTGCGGAGCGCGGTCGAATCCCTTCCCGAGGACGAGCGCAAGGTGATCCAGCTCCGCTACGGCATCAACGGAGACGAGCCGACGCCGCTGCGCGAAGCCTCGCGGCGACTCGAGCTGAAGCCGAGCGAGGTCAAGCAGCTGGAGGAGCGTGGCCTCAACCGCCTGGCGCAGGAGCGCGAGGTAGAAGCTCTTCGCGACGCTGCCTAGGGCTGCAAACTCGACCGCAGCGCCAGCACGCGGCTCACCGACGCCTCGAACTCCGTCCGGTTGAGCGAACCATCGCCCAGCCCGCGGGCCAGCGCCCGTTGAGCCCGCGCGGCATCGCCGAGATCGGTGAACAGGGCAAGGTCCGTGCCCGCCCTGGCGGCCGCCAGCGCCGTCTTCGCAGGGCCGCCGACGGATCTCGCCGAGACCGACCCGAGCGAGTCGCTGATGGAGACGCCCTGGAAGCCGAGCCGGTCGCGAAGCTCGCCGGTCGCGACCGCCCGCGAGAGCGCCGCGGGCTTGCCGGAGAACGCCGGATAGATCGCGGTGCTCAGCATCACCATCGCTCCGCCGGCTTGGGCGAACGCGGCGAAGGGCCGCTCGTCGGCGTTTCTCAGCTTCGCCGCCGGGAGCCGGATCTTCTGCACGGCGTTGTCGGTGTTGACCCGAGCGTCGCCGAGACCCGGGAAGTGCTTGGCGGTCGCGGCGACGCCGCCCGCCGCCAGCCCTCGCGCAAACCCCGTGCCGATCTGAGAGACGGCCCCGGGAGTGCGCGAGAAGGTCCGCCCCTCACTCTCGATCGCCCGGCCCGGGCGGCCCAGGTCGAGGACCGGAGCAAGATCGACGTTCACCCCCATCGAGTGGAGGCTCGCGCCGGTCGCGCGACCGAGACGCTCGGCGAACGCCGCGCCTCTCGCCCCCGTCGCCTGCGCCGAGGGCTTCGGTGGCCCCGGCAGCCGCCTGACGAGACCGCCCTCCTGGTCGACAGTCACCAGGAGCGGGATCGCGGACGGCCGCGGGATCGCCTGGAGCTCCGAGGTGAGGCGGCGCACGGAGCGCGCGCCTCCCACGTTGCCGTCGAACAGGATCACCCCCGCGATCTGACCTGAGGAGATCAACCGCCGGAGCGCCTTCGTCGGGTGATTCCCGGAGAAGCCGGTGATGACCCGCGCCCCCGCGAGCTGGTCGTCGGTCATCCCGGTCGTCGCCGGGGCGGTCAGGGCCAGCGAGACCGCCGCTACCGCGAGGTTTCCGAGCACTCGGGCAAGGTATAGGCTCGAGCAGCGATGGCTGACTTCACGATCAAGAACCTCCGCGAGGTAGACGACGCCGCCGCCGAGGCCGGCGTCTCCGACTCCCTGGAGGCGCGTTTCGCCCACGAGGACCTGGACTCGCAGGCCAGCGGCATCTCCTACCAGGTGGTGAAGGCGGGCCAACGGCAGCCGTTCGCCCACAAGCACGGCGAGATGGAGGAGATCTACGTCGTCATCTCCGGCAAGGGCCGGGTGAAGCTCGATGACCAGATCGAGGACGTCGGCCCATTCGACGCGGTGCGGATCGCGCCTCCCGTTATCCGCGCCTTCGAGGCCGGCGACGACGACCTCGTGCTCCTCGCCTTCAGCCCCCGGGCCAAGGGCGACGCCGAGATCGTCCAGGACTTCAGCTGGGACTAGGCGTCCGGGCGCGTTCCTAGATTTCGGCGTCCAACACGACGGAGGACGCCGATGCCACCACTGATCAGCTTCGACGAGGCGCTCGAGCTCGGCGCCCTGACGGACCACGAGGAGATCGGCGCTCTCGTCGAGCGCGCCTGGGAGGTCCGCCAGGACCGCTTCGGTGACTCGACCGACATGTGCTCCCTGGTCAACGCGAAGTCGGGCGGCTGCGCCGAGGACTGCGGATTCTGCGCCCAGTCGCGCTACGCCGAGGCCGACACGCCGATGCACGCGATGATGGAGCCCGAGCAGATCCTGGAGCACGCGCAGGCGGCCGAGGCTGCGGGCGCCCATCGCTTCTGCATGGTCACCCAGGGCCAGGGTCTATCCAAGCGCGACTTCGCCAAGGTCCTCGAGGGCGCCCGGCTCGTCTCGGAGCACACCAACCTGAAGCGCTGCGCTTCGATCGGCCACATGTCGACCGACCGCGCCAAGCAGCTCAAGGACGCCGGCATCCAGCGGGTTCACCACAACGTCGAGACGTCTAAGTCGTACTACCCGGAGGTCTCCACCACGGTCCGCTACGAGGGCCGGGTGCGGACGATCGAGGCCGTCAAGGAGGCGGGTCTCGAGACCTGCGTAGGCGGCATCCTCAACCTCGGGGAGTCGCCCGAGCAGCGCGTGGAGATGGCCTTCGAGCTTGCCGAGATGAACCCCGACTCGGTGCCGATCAACCTGCTCAATCCGCGCGTCGGGACCAAGTTCGGCGACCGCGAGCTGATGGACCCGTGGGACGTCGTCAAGTGGGTCGCGATCTTCCGGCTGATCCTCCCCGACGCCCTCTTCCGCCTCTGCGGGGGGCGCGTCGAGAACCTCCAGGACCTGGCGCCGCTCGCCGTCAAGGCCGGACTGAACGGGGTGATGATGGGCAACTTCCTCACCACCCTCGGTGTCGAGCCGGCCGAGGACCGGGAGATGTTCGAGGAGCTCGGCCTGAACGTGGCGAGGCAGCCGGACAACGGCGCGAACCCGCGGCCCGACAACCGCTCGGGGTGGCTCGAGGGAGAGACGCCCGAGACGCCGATCGACGAGCTGATCGACCGCCAGGCCGACGCGAACTTCTGGGACCCCTCGACCCAGCTTCGCGTCGTGAAGAAGAAGGGCAAGGTCCCGGCTTACCCCGAGCCGGCCGGCTGGGGCGATTGATCGACCTAGCTCAGCGGCTGGAGGAGCTGGAGTCCGAGGGGCTGCGGCGCAGGCTCCGCGTGGTCGACGGGCCGCAGGGCCCGGAGGTGATGCTCGACGGCCGCCCCGTGCTGCTGCTCTGCTCTAACAACTACCTCGGCCTGGGCGACCATCCCCGCCTGCGCCGGGCCGCCGCTGACGCCGCGCTCGCCCTCGGGACCAGCACCGGCGCCTCCCGCCTCATCTCCGGCTCGATGTCGATCCACACAGACCTCGAGGCCCGGCTCGCCGAGTTCGAGGGGACCGAGGCGGCGCTGCTCTTCGGCTCGGGCTACCTGGCCAACACCGGCGCAATCGCCGCGCTGGCGCGGCGAGGTGAGGTCGTCTTCTCCGACGAGCTCAACCACGCGAGCATCATCGACGGCTGCCGCCTCGCCGGCGCAGAGACCTTTGTCTACCGGCACAGCGACACCGAGCATCTCGAGTGGGGCCTCCGCCGCGCGGCCGGTCGCGGCTCCCTGATCGTCACCGACGGCGTCTTTTCGATGGACGGTGACATCGCCCCTCTCGCCGAGCTGGCCGGCCTCGCCGAGCGGCACGGCTGCCGCCTGATGGTCGACGAGGCGCACGCCACCGGGTGCCTCGGCCCGGGAGGCCGGGGATCGGTCGCGGCGGCCGGCCTCACCGGCGAGGTCGACCTGATCGTCGGGACCCTCGGCAAGGCGCTCGGCGGATACGGGGCATACGCCTGCGGCTCGCAGGAGATGACCGACTACCTGATCAACACGGCCCGCCCGTTCATCTTCTCCACCGCTCCTCCCCCGCCGGCCGTCGCGGCAGCCTCGGCCGCCCTCGAGCTGCTGGTCGAGAGCCCCAAGCGAGTCGAGCGGCTGCAGGCGAACGCAGCGGCCCTGCGCGATGGCCTGCGAGCCGAGGGACTCGAGCCGATCGGCGCCGACACCCAGATCGTGCCGCTGGTGATCGGCGAAGCCGAGGACGCGATGGCGCTCTGCGAGCGGCTGCTCGAGGAGGGAGTCTTCGCCCAGGCGATCCGCCCGCCAACGGTTCCCGCGGGGACCTGCCGGCTGAGGCTCACGGTGATGGCCACCCACCGAATCGACGACCTGCGGCGCGCCGCCCGGTTGATCGGCGGGGCCGTCCGCGAGCTCGACGGCCACGCCGGTCCGGTTCTCAGCCAGGCGGCCTGATGCGCGGGCTGTTCGTCACGGGTACCGGGACCGAGGTCGGCAAGACGGTCGCCGCCTGCGCAATCGCCCATTCCGCCCGCGCCCGTGGCGACCGGGTCGCCGTCTTCAAGCCCGCGGTGAGCGGTCTCGATGACCACCCGCTGGCCTCCGAGGTCTGGGAGAGCGCGGCCGAGCTGCCCGACCATGCCCTGCTCCGGCTCGCGGCGGGATCGGGTCAGGGCGATGAGGAGGTGGCCCCGTACCGCTTCGGACCGCCCGTTTCCCCTCACCTCGCAGCGGAGCTGGCGGGGAGGCGGATCGACCCGGACCGGCTCCGCGGAGCCGCGCTGGCCGCCACGGAGGATGCGGACCTCCTCGTCTGCGAGGGCGTCGGGGGCTTCCTGGTGCCGCTCACGCCCGATTACCTGGTCCGGGATCTCGCTCACGACCTGGCACTGCCGGTTGTGGTCGTCGCCTCACCCGGGCTGGGCACGATCAATCACACGCTCCTGACGATCCAGGCGGTCCGGACGGCCGGACTCGAGGTGGCAGCGGTGGTCATCACACCGTGGGCCTCCGAGCAGTCGGCGATGGAACAGTCGAACCTCGAGACGATCGCCCGCTTGGGATCGGTCGAGGTCGAGACGCTTCCGCGACTCGACCTCACCAATCCGGAATCCTGGCCCGGCCTCGAAGTCGAGGTGGGCTCGCCGCGGGCCGCGAGCAGCCTCCGCGAAGCTGCCTAGCTAGGCGGCAGCGGCGATGTCCTCGGCGACGGTGGCTTCGGGAACCGCCTCGACGGACTCCTGCGCAGCCTCGTGGGAGTCGGCTCGCTTGGCACGAGCGCCGCGAACCAATGTCAGCGCAACGACCAGGCCGGCGACCACCACGAACGCCGCCAGCAGCATCGCGCTGGAGAGAGCGTCGACGAATGTTGCCCGCGCCTGCTCCGGCGCAGTAGCCAGGGTGGCCGGGTCGAATCCCGAACCGAGCTGCGACTGGAAGATCGCGCCGGTCGCGGCAACTCCTACGGAGGCGCCGATCATCCGCGACATCTGCAGCACGCCGGAGGCGACCCCGGACTTCTGCACGCTCACCGCGTTCATCGCGGCGGTGGACATCGGCGACATCGTCAGGGCGATCCCGACTCCCATCAGGACGAACGGGATGACCAGCCCGGCGTACGTCGTGCCCGTGTTGATGCCGGCGAACAGGAACATCGAGACGGCGAGCACGGCCAGTCCGGCGCTCATCGGCGTCGCGGGCCCGAGCCGGTCGGCAAGCCGTCCGGAGATCGGCGCGATCACCGCGATCACGATCGTCGTCGGCAGGAACCTCACCCCGGCCTCGAGGGCGCTGTAGCCCAGGATGTCCTGCATGTAGAGCGCCATGAAGAAGAAGGTGCCCATCATGGCGAAGGTGATGATGAAGGCGACCAGGTTGGAGCCGATGAACTGGCGCGTCTTGAAGAGAGCGAACTCGACCATCGGGGCCGAGACGCGGAGCTCGATCGCGACGAAAGCGGCCAGACCGAGCGCCCCGCCGACCAGCAGCGAGATGATCGGAGTGGACGTCCAGCCCCAGCTGTTGCCCTCGATCAGGGCCAGGACGATCGCCGTCAGGCTCGCTGTCAGAGCAACGATGCCCGGGTAGTCCACCCGCCGGTCGATCGTCTCGTCGCGCGACTCGCGCACGGCGAAGATCGTGGCGGCGATGGCGCCGGCCGCGACCGGGAGGTTGATGAAGAAGATCGCTCGCCAGCTGACGTACTCCGTCAGGGCGCCGCCGACCACCGGGCCTATCGAGAGGGCGAGCGCCGATACGCCGGCCCAGATTCCGATCGCCCTGCCCCGCTCGGCGGCCGGGAAGGTGTGGGTGATGATCGAGAGGGTGGCCGGCATCATCAGCGCGGCGCCGATGCCCTGAATCGCGCGGCTGCCGATCAGCATCGCGGGGTCCTGGGCGAGCCCGGCCGTGGCGGAGGTGAGCGCGAAGATGATGACGCCGGTCATGAACATCAGCCTGCGACCGAAGATGTCGCCGAGACGACCGCCGGTTGCGATCAGGACCGCGAAGGTCAGCGTGTAGCCGTTGATGACCCACTCGAGACCGGAGATCTGCGCGTGCAGGTCGCGCTGGATGGACGGCAGGGCGACGTTCACGACGGTGTTGTCGAGCATCACCATGAACAGCGCGAAACACATCGCGCCGAGCGTCCACCATTTGCGGTTGTCGTCGGTGATCAGGTGCCGGTATCGGGTCATCGTCTGACCTTCCTCTCGTAGTTCGCGTAGAGCTCGGCGATCTCGGGGCGCTTCAGTAGCGCGTCGAGTGCCGCCTCGAGCTTCTTTCGTTCGTCGCGGTCGAGCGACTCCGTGAAGTCCTCGAGTCCCGCGAGCCGAGCGGAGATGATCCGGTCGGCCAAGTCGTGTCCCTTCGCGGAGAGCGCCAGACGCCTGACTCGCCTGTCGTCCGGATCCTCGACCCGGGTCGCGAGCTTCTTCCGCACGAGCCCCTCCGCTGCGCGGCTGGCGGAGGCGGTCGAGATGCCGAGCTCCTCCGACAGGGCGGTCACGGTGCGGGCGTCCTCATCGGCCGACTCGAGCTCGACCAGCACCTTCATCTGGCTGAAGGTGAGGCCGCTCTCGTCGATCATCTTGAAGACCTCGCTCCCTGCGCCCCCCATGCACCGGAGCATCAGGGCACCGAGCTTCAGTGCCATGTCTCGTCCGGTTCGTTGTCTGATCGCTGCTTCCACTAGAGAAAAGGTTACACGTTTGCAACCTTTTCGTAACCGCAACGATCCGTGACAAGGGTCACAGTTGCGCTCCCTGGCCCGCACAAGTCCATCCGCCCTCGCGCATATGTTGGCTCGCGAATGCAGAAAGCTGCCCGGCTCGATCACGATCACCTCTGGCACCCGTTCACTCAGCAGCGTGACTGGGTGGATGAGGAGCCGCTGATGATCGAGTCCGCGGAGGGGACCGAGCTCATCGACACCGAGGGGCGGCGGTATCTGGACGGCGTCTCATCCCTGTGGTGCAACGTCCACGGCCATCGTCATCCGGCGATCGACGGCGCCGTCCGCGACCAGCTCGATCGGGTCGCCCATTCCACGATGCTGGGCCTCTCCCACCCCGGCGCCGCCGAGCTCGCCGGTCGCCTGGTCGGCATCGCTCCGCCCGGGCTGAACCGCGTCTTCTACTCGGACTCCGGGTCGACCGCCGTCGAGGTCGCGCTCAAGATGGCATTCCAGTACCAGCAGCACTGCGGCGGCCAGCACGTCCGGAAGACCTCGTTCATCTGCCTCGAGGACGCCTACCACGGCGACACGATCGGATCGGTCTCGGTCGGCGGGATGGCGCTGTTCCACTCGACCTTCGCTCCGCTTCTATTCGAGGCCCATCAGGCTCCGCCCGGCGACATCGAGGCGATGGAGCGGCTCCTCGCGATGCACGAGGAGGACGTGGCGGCTGTGGTGCTCGAGCCTCTCGTCCAGGGCGCGGCCGGGATGATCACCCATCCGCCCGGATACCTCCGGGCGGTCCGGCGGCTCTGCGACAAGCACGGCGTGCTGCTGATCTGCGACGAGGTCGCGACCGGCTTCGGCCGCACGGGAACCATGTTCGCCTGCGAGCAGGAGGGCGTCTCGCCCGACCTCCTCTGCGTCGCCAAGGGCCTGACCGGCGGCTACATGCCGCTCGCGGCGACCCTCGCGACAGAGCGGATCTACGAGGCCTTCCTCGGCGCCACCTCCGATTACAAGACCTTCTTCCACGGCCACACCTACACGGGCAACCCGCTCGCATGTGCGGCGGCGATCGCCTCGCTGGAGCTGTTCAAGCGGGAGCGCACCCTGGTCCGGATCCAGCCCAAGATCAGGCTCCTGTCAGGCTGGCTCTCCGAGCTCGGGCGAATGCGGGAGGTGACCGAGGTTCGCCAGCGCGGCCTGATGGTCGGAATCGACCTGGGCGAGCACGATCCGGAGCTCCGGCTCGGGCACCGCGTGACCCTCGAGGCCCGTCGCCGCGGCGTGATCGTTCGCCCGCTCGGCGACGTGATCATCCTGATGCCGCCGCTCTCCATCTCCAAGCGGGACCTGCGCCGGCTGGTCCAGGTCGTCGCCGAGTCGATCCACGCGGCCTACCCGGTCACCGAGCTGGACTCGGCCGCCAAGGGCCGCCTCGACGCGGCGCTTCTCGAAGCGGCCTAGACCGGCCGGTCGAGGCGGCGATCACGCAGGCGCTGTCTCGCGCCGCCATCCTCGGACTTCAACTCGATGTATTTCTCAGCGACCGAGGCCAACAGCGCAACGAAGACGCCGAGTCCGGTGAGGATGTAGATGATCGTGAAGATCTGCGTCCCGGCGCTCGTCGGGTGGAGATCCCCATAGCCGACCGTCGTGAGCGTGACGACGGAGAAGTAGAGCGCCTGGATGATGGTTCAGTCCTCGGTTCGCCAGTAGAAGATCGTTCCCGTCAGGAGCAGCGCGCCCGCGACGACGGGCAGCGCCCTGGTCTCAGGGTCACGCATGACTGCAGCGACCGCACGCCGCAGCGAGCGAAAGGCGAGGGCGAGGGAGAGCACGACCATTGGTCTTCGACGGCCACGCCCGCTTTCCTGGCACCCGTCGCAATTGCTACGCGCGGTGCTGATACTGCCGGTGATGAAATGGGATCTGCGCCGTAGTACCGGTGTGAGCACTGCCGCTGTCGCGACAGCCACCGGGAGGGTCGATGAGTCTCGCGTCGCCTTCGAGGCGCTCTACAGGGAGAGCCGCGACGACCTCTACGCCTACGTGGCGGGGCTGCTGCGCGACCGATCGGCTGCCGAGGAGGTCACCTCGCAGGCGTTCGAGCGGGCCTGGCGCAAGCGGCGGCAACTCGACCGGGGACGCGGCACCCCGCGGGCCTGGCTCTTCGGGATCGCGCGGAACGCAGCACTCGACGAGCTGCGGCACAGGTCGAGGATCGCCACGGACCCGGAGACAGAGCCGGCGCCTGCCGTGAATCCGGCAGATGCGGCTGTCGACCGGGCTCTGCTGCAGCAAGCCCTCGACTCGCTGAACGGCCGCGAGCGCGAGCTCGTGGCGCTCAAGTACTTCGGCGGCCTCTCGAACGCCGAAATCGCCACGGTGACCCGAACGAGCGAGACGAACGCCGGCACCCGGCTGCACCGGGTGATCGAAAAGCTGAGGAGGTCCATCGATGAGGCTGACTGACGAGCAGATCGGCGCAGGGCTTCACGCGCTGCGTGAAACCCCGAACGAGGACTTCGCCGCCAAGTTGGACCGGCGGGCGTCCGCCGGCTTCCCTGGCGAGCAAAAGGTGGAGCGGAAGCGGGAGCTCACCTGGGGACGGCTCCTCCCCGCGGTGGGGGTACTTGCATCGGTTGCCGTTGTGGCGGTCGTCATCGCAAATTCAGGAGGTGGTGGCGGCGATTCGGGTGTTCTCGAAAAGCAGACGTCGATCGGCTCGGCCGGAACATCCCGAAGCGCCTCTGGAACTGGTGGTACCGCCGCGTTGCAGGGCGCGTCATCGCCCGACGTTGCCGTGCCGCCGGCGAATACCCGCCCTCGCAACGGGCGCGAGCAGATACAGGAGCGCACCGCGCAGGTCGGCCTGGCCACCGACGCGGACAAGATTCAGGATGCAGCCGGCGGCGTCGTCGACGTCAGCGATCGCTATGACGGGATCGTGGACTCGTCCAACGTGCACACCGGCGGGTCCAACGGCCGGGCGTCATTCGAGCTGCGAATTCCGACGCAGCACCTGCAGGACGCTCTCTCCGACCTCTCCGATCTTGGGCGGGTAACGCTGCTCAACCAGGGCAGCACCAATGTCACCGGCAGCTACGTCGATGCCGGCAAGGCCTACAAGGACGCGCGGGCCAAGGTCGACTCGCTGCTCGAGGACCTGAGCAACGCCGCGAGTGCCTCAGCGGCCGCGGCCATCAAGCAGCAGCTCGCCATCGCTCGCGATCAGCTGGCTGCGGCGCGCGCCGCCCTGCGCGGCCTCAAGGGGCGCGTGGCCTACACGCCCGTCAGCGTCGACATCACCGCGCAGGGCGACGGCAGCTGGTCGATCGGCGACGCCGCCGATGACGCCGTGGGCGTGCTCGAGGCGATCGCCGGAGCCGCGCTGATCACGCTCGCGGTCCTCGTCCCTCTCGCAGCGCTGATCGCCCTCGGCTGGTTCGGGACCCGCGAACTGAGACGCCGCCAGCGAGAGAGGGCGCTGGACGGCTGACGCTGATCGGGACAGGACCCGCCCGCCAGAGGCGTCGGCGCTACTCCTCGTAGGGCTCGAAGTCCGACTTGCGCGCCCCGCAGACCGGGCAGAACCAGTCGTCGGGGATGTCGTCGAACACCGTTCCCGGTGGCACCCCGCCGTCGGGATCGCCCTCGTCGGGGTCGTAGATGAACCCGCACGAGGTGCAGATGTAGAGCTGCTTGGTGGTGGTCTCCGCAGTCATGGAGCGGCAATGTAACGACTAGGGTGACCTCACGTGGAACCCACCCTCCCGCGACCCGCCGCCACAGTGATCCTGCTCCGCCGTGGCGGCAAGCACGCTGAGCGTGGTCTCGAGATCCTGCTGGTCCAGCGCAATCCGGAGGCGCGGTTCATGCCGGGGGTCTGGGTGTTCCCCGGCGGGGCGGTCGACGCGGGCGACGGGGATGGCGAGGAGGCCCACCGGACCGCCGCCGTCCGGGAACTGGCGGAGGAGGCCGGCATCGAGGTGCCCGCCGGGGAGCTCGTCGCCTACTCGCGCTGGATCACGCCGAAGGTCGTGCCGATCCGCTTCGACACCCGCTTCTACCTGGCCCTGGCGCCAGCCCATTCCCCGCCCGAGCCCGACGGCTCCGAGACGGTGGACGCCGGCTGGTTCGGGCCCAAGGGCGCGCTCGACATGCATCACGCCGGCGAGCTGCCGCTGGTCTTCCCGACGATCAAGCACCTGGAGTCGCTGATCGGGTTCGCCAATGCCGAGGAGGCGCTGGAGGCGGCGCGCGGCCGCGTCGTCAAGCCCGTCGAGCCGCGCGTCGAGGGCGAGGGAGAGGACCAGCGGATCGTCCTTCCCGACGAGCTTCCCTGACCAGCCTCCCTCACGGCCCTGGCTCGCGGTAAAACTCGGCCCATGACCAGCAGCCTGCCGCCCGAGGTCCGTGACGCCTTCGAGAGCTTCATCACCTGCGAGCTCACGACGGTCGACGCCGCCAAGCAGCCGATCACCTGGCCCGTCACCCCGTACTACGAGCAGGGAGGGCCGACGATCGACGTGACCACGGGGCTCGGCTATCCGAAGAAGGCCGACGACGCGAAGGCCCATCCCAGCGTCTCGCTTCTCTTCTCAGACCCGACCGGATCCGGTGTCGACAGCGGGGTGAGGGTCCTGGTCCAGGGGACGGCAACGATCGACGACGAGGACCTGAAGGCGAACGCCGAGCGCTACCTCCGCCAGTCCGGGGAGAAGCTACCCGCGACGAAGAAGATGAACCCGCCGAAGCCGCTGCGCCCGATGTTCAACTGGTACTACGCGCGCCTCTACATCAAGGTGCGGCCCGAGCGCGTCTTCGTCTGGCCGACCGGGAACGTTGCCGAGGAGCCGACCGTCCACGACGCCCACCTCGAGGAGGTCCGCTCGGGGCACGTCGAGGAGCCGCCTGCCGAGCATGGCGAGGCGCCGCAGGGACCGCCCGCGTGGGACCAGCGAATGGACTTTCTGGCGCAGCACGACACGGGCGTGCTCAGCTGGATGGGCCCGGACGGCTTCCCGATCGCGGTCCGCGTCCCGTTCGCCGCCGATTCCTCGGCCAAGACGATCTCAATCGACGCCGATCCGGCGGGCCTGCCGCTGCTCGAAGGCCGGGCCTGCTTCGCCGTCCACGAGCACGCACCTGACTTCACCTGGCAGCGCAACATGCAGGTCCGCGGAAACCTCTCCCGCTCCGGGGACAGTTGGCAACTGGTTCCGCGGCGGATCGTCGGCGGCTTCGAGCTGCCGCCCGGCCGCTTCAGCCGGTTTCGGGACTTCATCAAGAAGGGCCCGGGCTTCTACCGGACCTACCGCCGCAGGATGCGGGAACGCGACTAGGACCCGATCTTCGGAGGGAAAGGCTCGAGGCCCGCGTTCCAGGGCCCGGGCCTGTAGATGTCGAGGTTGTTCTCCTCCATCTCCCGATGCAGGCGGTCGAAGATGCCGCCGGCCGAGCGCAGCGATTCCTTCAACTCCTCCTTGGTGCGCTCGCGCAGCCGCCAGTGAAAGAAGAGCTGCTGCTCGGTGATGCCGAAGTCGATTTCGACGGGGATCCGGGTGATCCAGTCGATGAAGGCCGGGCTGAAGAGCTCGCGAAGCGCGATCGGGTCGTGGTCCTTCGGCACGGTGGCGATGAAGCGCTTGTTGAAGTCGATGCTCTCGAACGCGACGCGGCGGCGGGAATGCCGATCGAGTGCGTCCTCGAAGCGCTCGAGCGACTCCACGTCGAAGACGGGGACGACCGTGGCGAGATCCGGCATGTGCGCCTTGACCAGCACGGCCCCGGGGACCATCGACTTGCTGAGGAAGCCGCCCTCCTCGTGCTCGTCGGCGTCGCAGGAGGCGCCGAAGAACCCGTCGCTGAGCTCGCCGGTGATCCGGTTGGTTCCTCCGGGACAGAGTGCGACCGGCCCCTCCTTCGGATTGATGCCGCCGACCGGCTCGTAGCGGAGGTTCCGCTCCGTGGCCAGGCCGGAGACGATCCCCGCCCACTCCTCCGCGCCGGCCTTGCCGCTCAATCGACGTTGACCAGGTCCTCGCGACCCTCGGCCTCGAGCTGGGCCTTGTAGCGCGGGTAGACCGGCTTGGTCAGGGGAACGAGCTTGAGGATCTTTGCGACCGGGCCGCTGGCCTTGATCTGGCCGCGGGCGAGGGCCGTGGTGACGTTCACCTTGCCGAGCCAGAAGCGGTGCGCGGTATCGGCCTCCATGCTCATGACGACGTCCGGCTCCATCTCGGTCTCGCCGAAGTCGACGTCAGCCGGCTCGCCCTTCTGGAGGCGGAGTGTGATCTTCGAATCGGGCTCGCTGTAGTCGTACTGGAGGATCGTGTTGGCCTCTCTGAACTTGGGCCCGAGCTCGGGGTCCTTCGCAAGGTCGGCGAACAGCTTCCCGATGGTGTCGTAGACCTCCTGCGCGTCCTTGAAGTACGGCAACGTCTCCACCTCCCGAGTGGGAGACGAATCCTATTCAGGCCGGGGTCCCGGTTACTGGTCAGGCAGAACTTCGGGGATCTTCCCGCCGCCGAAGATGGAGGGGAAGTCCGGCGCGACCGTGCACGCCGCATAGGCTGAGGGCCCGCCGGGGGGCAGCGGGTTCGCGTCCACATCCGAGTTCGGGGCGACGAAGGCCGGTGAGGTGGCGGTGATTGCAGAGGAGAAGGGGAACTGGCCGCTCTCGGACTGTGGAGCGCCACCAGGCGCAGGAGTGCTGCCCTGCGGGATCTTCAGGACCGGCTGTCCACCGAAGGTGTTGTTGCAATCGTGGTTCGGGAAGATCTCGGCCTGGCTGCTCGAGTACGCGTTGCCGATGGCAAACGGCTGCAGGTAGCCGTTGCCACGGTTGCTGGCCAGGCGGTTCGGATAGATCGACAGCGACTCCGGGGTGAGCATCAGCATCTGCCGCGAGAGATGGAGCGGCGCGCTCTGGCCCGCCTGGGCGGGGAGGTAGTCCTCGGTCGCGCTCGGGATGTTGCCGAGGAAGTCCGTCACGACCGGCGCCTGGTAGTCGAGCCAGCGCACCAGCGGGTTGAGGTTGCCGAGGAACGGATCCAGCCCGTCCATCACGGGCCGCAGCTCATGGAGGAAGCTGCTCAGCGAGGGCAGTCCCGTCGCCGACGCCTTGATCAGCGGGTCGAGGTTCTGGAAGAGCTTGTGGGCCTTCGGCGTGACCCTGCGCACGTCGCGGAGCGTCGGGCTGAGGTCGCGGGCGACGGGCCTCAGGTCATGGAAGACGGGCTGGGCGTCCTGAGCGAAGGTCTTCAGCCGGTTGAGCGTGAGTCGGCCTTCGTTCTCGAACGTCGGGAAGATCTTGAAGGTGTCGGACAGCGCCTGGCTCTGCGAGGCGAGCGCGCCGAAGGTCCGGTTGGCCCCGACGATCGCCCCCGCCAGGGCCTGGTCGTGGTCGGTCAGGGCGGCGAAGACGTCGCCGGTGTCGTGGACGAGGGTCCGCAGGGACTGCTCCTGGCTGCGCAGCGTGCCGAGCACGTCGCTGGTGTCGGAGGCAAAGGGGCCGAGGTTGCCGAAGGCGTCATTCAGGTCGAGGCCGCGGCCGTTGATGGCGAGGCCGGCGTTCTGCATCCAGGATTGGAACGCCTCACGGGTTGGCTTGTCGAAGCCCTGGAAGATCTCGTCGATCTGGGTCTGGTTCTCGACCTGGGTCTGGGCGAGGTGGCCGCCCTCAGGAATGGCCTGCGGGGCATCGCCGCCCGAGATCTGGCCGATGTCGATGGAGCTCGACTGGGCCTGGACGTTGCTGGTATCGGCTGCCGGCTGCACCTGGCTGCCGGGCGTGAGCTCGATGTAGGTCTCGCCGAGCAGGGTCTTCGAGCGAAGGATCGCCCTGGCGTCCGACGAGATCGGCGCGTATTGGGGCTGGATCTCGATCGTCGCCTGCGTGGTGTTGCAAACGGTCGGATCGGTGTGGCACTCGCTCTCGGGCGCCAGGCCGATGTCCTTGACCTTGCCGACCGAGACGCCGCCGACCCGGACATCAGCCTCCTTCGCCAACGTGATCGCCTCGGGGAAGTCGGCGGTGAACCGGTAGCTCTCCGGCTTGAACGGGACCGGGCCGCCGAAGGTGACCCAGAGGAAGAGGAGCAGGCCGAAGCACGACAGCGTGAAGCCGATCGCGATCATGAAGCGCCCGATGGACGGTGCCTGCTTCTGCACCTAGATCACCTCTCCGCTGGTCCGGCTCATGGCGGGCACACCGTCCCGAGGAGGCCGCTGAAGCCCGTCGCGATCGGGGCGAGCGGGCTGGACAGGGTCATGTCCTTGATCGTGTTGCAGGTCGCGACCAGGAAGATGTGCCTGTAGACGCCGTGCGCGTCCTGCGAGCTGAACGTGCTGTTGCCGACGTGGGCCAGCCAGCCCAGCCAGTACAGGTAGCCCTCGTCGCGGCCCGGGGTGCCGGGGGACTCGGCGCCGTTCGGGTTATAGGCCGCCATGTTGAAGAGCTCGTTGAGCTTCGAGCCCACCGTCGTCAGGCGCGGGGTCGCGTGGACCAGGTTCTGCGCCGCCGGCCTCAGGTTGCGCACCGGCTGGCGAGCGTTGATCACGAACGGGCGGATCTCCTGCTTGACCGGATCGAACGTGTTCTTGGCGAGGCTGCCGAGCGAGTCGTTGACCGGCTTCAGCTTGCGCGCGAACGGACGCAGGCTGTTGACCGCCGGACCGAGGATGGTCGCCAGCTGATCCGTCTTGGCGAGGGCGACGCGGGTCGTCCGGAGAGTCGGCCCGAGCAGTCCGACCGACCGCTCGACATCCGGCGACTGGCTGGCGATCGCCCCAAGCGCCTGATTGGACGCCGTGACGAGCTGCTCGATCCCCTGCCCGTCCTCGCCGACGCGGCCCCAGAGGACGTTCATGTTGTGGATCAGCGTCGCGAGGTTCGCCTTGCGCTTTGCGACCTCGGTGTTGAGACGGGCGAGGCCGCGGTTGATCGGGCCGAGGCTGCCCAGCAGCTTGCCCAGGTCCTTGCCGCGGCCGTTCAGTCCCTCGCCGCCCTGGGTCAGAAGCAGCCGCAGGTACGCCCGCGTGTCGCCATCGAGGGCCGAGAGGACCTGATCGACGTTCGTGTCCGGAGCCGTGTTGGCGACCGGGATCTCGTCGCCGTTCTGGTACTCGTCGTCGTTCGAGTTGGGGTCGGTATCGGTGCCCGGATCGAGCTCGAGGAACATGTCCTTCAGGCCGGTCTTCGGGCGGAGCAGGACCGTGGCGTTCCGGTAGACCGGGAGGAACTTGCGGTCGATGTCCATGGTCACGACCGCGTGGCCGTCCTCGTAGTCGACCGCGGAGATGTCGCCGACGCGGACGCCGGCCACCCGAACGGTCTGGCCCTGGCCGGGCGTGACCGCCTGGGCGGTCGACATGTCGGCCTTGAGCTCGAAGGGCTTCTCCTCGAGCAGCGGGATCCGCAGGCGCTGGTTCTGGACGATGATGTACGTCGCGAGCAGGCCGACGGTCAACAGGCCGAGAATTGCCAGGAAGTCGCGGAGGTGGTCTCTGATCGCCTTGCGCATCAGCCCTTCGCCCCCTTCCCCGGCAGCGACGGCACGGACGCCTTGACCCCGTTCGCGCGCTGATAGGCCGTCCAGTCCTTCGTCCAGCCGGCGAACTGCTGGAGCGTCTTGGTGATCAGCTGCTGGGCCTGCCCCTGCTGACCCGCGGACTTCATCTGCTTCGCGTCGGCGAGCTTCGAGAGGATGTCGGCGTACTGGCTGGTCAGCGCCTTCAGCTCGGGCGGCTCATACGTCGCGCTGTGGGCGTTCGGGGTGGTGGTCGGCGCGGGCCCGATCTCGCTGTGCAGATCGGGGGGATCCTGGGTCTCGCACGGCACGTCGGGCCGGAACGGCGTCTTGGCGGAGGAGGCCTTCGCCGGCTGAGAGCCGAGGAAGTCGTAGGGCGCGAGACCGGTGAGCGGCGCCGACACGTCGGGCGAGGAGAACAGGCCGATCGAGTTCGCGGAGCCGCCGCCGAGCACCCGGAACTCCTGGCCGTTGGCGTCGCCCGAGCGGCTCTCGCCCGCGACGCCGGTGAACCCGTACGCGGTCTCCTGGTAGACCTTGCCCGCCGGCGGATCGCTGTCGTTGTTGGGGATCTGGGTGTTGCTCCAGGGGATGACGACGTTGTTGAAGCAGGAGGAGAGTGCGCGGGCCTGCTCGAGGAACGGCAGCGAGTCGTTGCTGAGGGCGGCCAGGTCCGGGACGGTGGGCCGCAGGTCCTCGACCAGGCCGCGCAGCTCGCTCTGCGAGATCAGCTGGCGGAGCTGGCCGATCCATGGGTTCGCGTAGTCGAGCGCCTGGTTGGCGGACTTCACGCCGGGCAGTGCCTCGCGCGCGAAGGCTCGCAGAGCCGGGAAGTCCTGGTTCAGCTTGAGCAGCGCCGGGCGGCCGACGGCGAGCGCCTTCGGGAGCTCGACGATCGCGTCCCGCAGGGAGGCCTGGTGGGCGGCGAAGTCGCCACTGACCGTGTTGAAGTTGGTGATCAGGCCCTGGAGGTCGTTGCTGTTCGCGTTCAGCTCGCGGGCGACGACGTCGAGGTTCGAGACGAATCCGGCGAGGTCGCCGGGCTGGGTACCGAGCAGCGCCTGGTTCACCTGGGACGTGTACTCGAACGCCGCCGGGGAGGTCCGGAGGGACTCCTGGAAGCCCTTGGCGCCGCCGTACTTGTCGAGTGCGCCGCCGAATTCCTTGAGGAAGATCTGGAGGTCCTGACGCACCGGCGCCTGCAGCGAGGTGAGGACCTGGTCGAACTGGACCGAGCTTGAGGTCTGCGTCTCCGGGACGACCGAGCCGCTGTCGAGCTCGGGGGCGCTCGGGCTCCCGGGGTGCAGGTCGACGAAGAGGTTCCCCTCGAGGAAGAGGCGCGGGCGGAGCTGAAGGGTCGCGTCCTGGCGGACCGGCAGTGCCGTGTTCTTCAGGTCCATGGTGACCACGGCGGCGTCCTCACCCTGGCCGTTCGCATTCGTCAGGTGCTGGACGTCGGCGACCTGGCCGACGTCCACGCCGGAGATCCGCACCGGGCTCTTCGCCCGGATGTTCTGCGCGTCCGCGACGACTGCCTTGAGCTGGTAGCCGTGACCGGCGAACGGAATGCTCTTGGTGAACGCCAGGTAGAAGCCGAACAGCGTCAGCACGACCGCGATCAGGCCGATCTGCGGATTGGAAAGGCGCGGCTTGTGGTTGGGGCGGTTCACGGGTTCTCGGGGGGGTTGTTGGCTGAGTCCCAGAAGAGGCGCTTGCCGTCCTGGGTGAGGAATATGTCCGTCTTCCCGAGCGGCGGCACGCCACCGGCCTTGGAGACGTTCGAGGGGCCGAACGTCGGGTTGTCCGGGCTCTGACCGGGGATCAGCGCCTCACCGAGCGGGTAGCCGGTCTGGCCTGACTGACAATTCGGCTTGCCGTCGGTGACGGTGGGCCCGTACGGGTTGCCGTGCAGGATCGGGACGCCGTCGTGTGCGTCGGGTGCGCTGTTCAGCGGATCGAAGACACCCGCATCGGTGAGATTGAGGTCACCGAGACGCCCGTCGCCCTGGCCGCCTGAGTAGTTGTCCATCGGGTTGCGCGGGAGCTCATTCGGCGAGGTGCTGCCGACGATCGAGGGCCCGACGACACGCTCCGCGTAGCCGAACGGTGTGGGCAGCGCGAAGTGGCTCGTGAGGAAGGTCGTCCAGTAGGTGAAGTAGTTGCAGACCGTCTGGGCGGGGACGATCTTCTGGCCGGCGTCCTGGACGAGGTTGAACGTGTCGCCGAGCCGGTTGAGGCTGGTCAGCGTCGACGGGTCCGCGACCAGGTCGTTCAGGCTGGACATGACGTCGCCCAGGTCCTTGTTCGTCTGCACGGTGCGCGGCAGGACCCTCGATCCGAGAAGGACGGTCTGGTTGAGCTCCGGCAGCGCCGCCCGCAGATCGCTTACGCCCGGGCGGAGCAGTCTCGAGAACTCCGCGAAGTCCGCCAGGAACGGCCGCTGGACCGGCAGCGAGCTGATTCCCGACTCGAGCACCGGCGGGCCACCGGAGATCGTGTCGCGCAGCGCGGCCGGGTCGGAAGAGATGGCACCGAAGGCGATCGCGCCGTTGGTGAACTGCTCCGCGTTGTCCACCGCGACCGGCGCGACGATCCTGGCGGCGTCGGCGAGCTCGGGGAAGAAGCGGACGAGCTGGGTGGCCGGATCCGCGAGGGCCGTCGAGACGGGCTTCAGGTTCGCGAAGAGCGGGTTGAGTGCGCCGACAGCCTGGTTCAACGAGGCGCCGCGGGCGGCGAACGCGTCGCCGAAGCCCTGCAGCACGCGTTGGCTGTTCTCGCGGGTGGCGGTGTCGAAGGTGTTGTAGACGTCGTCGAATTCGACCTGCGAGCTCGACTGGGCGAGCGGCAGGGAGCCGCCGGCGGGCTCGCCCGTCTCGCTCGTGCCGCGGTCGATCTCCAGGTACTTGAGGCCGAATGAGGAACGGTAGCGAATGCGGATGGTGGAGTCCGAGGGAAGCGGGTCGGCGCTCTTGTCCAGCTTCAGATTGAGCTTGGCGACTGTCGAAGCGCTCGAGCCGTCGGCGGTCTCGCAGCCACTGTTCGGCGGCGCCTGAACCGTGTCGATCGACTCGACGACCCCCACGCGGTTACCGCCGATCCGGACCTCGTTGTTAGGACCCAGCCGGGCGGCGTCGCAGATCTCCGCGGAGACCCTGTAGGTCGGGACGAAGGGCAGCCCGTTGTTCGCGTTGTAGGCGAGGAAGACGGCGACGATCACGATCAGCGTCGTGATCGCGCCGACCATGGTCGGCGAGGCTGCGAGGGATCCGACTCTTGCGCGTCCGTTCATTGGCCCAAGAGGAAGTTGAGGAGGTCCTGGGTGGTGTTGGGGCTCGCAGAGCTTCCGCTGGTCCCACCCAGGCCGAGGCTCTGCGGGAGCTGCCCGAGGTCTGGCAGCTGGGGCAGGTCGGGCAGCTTCACTCCGGGCAGCAGGTCCTGGAGCTTCTTCTTGGCGCCGCCGGTGACCTTGTTCGGGTCGACGCCGTTGAGGATCTTCTGGATCTGGTTCTGCTGTTCGGGCGTCACCGTCTGCGGCTGCGGCCGCGGACTCTGCCCCGGAGCGATGGAGGCGGTCTTCAGGCCGGCGGCCGTGTGCGTGCTGATGTTCTGGTCGCAGATCTGCGGGACCGTGCTGCCGTCCGGGCATACCGAGTTGTCGTAGCGGGGCAGGTTGCCGAACAGCCCGCTCGGCTTCAGGGCGTAGTTGATTCCGGGCTGGCGGTCCCCGAGGATGCCCGCGCACTCGGCGAAGTTCCTCGGGTCGGTGGTGCTGCCTCCGCCCTTCGCAGGGAGCTCCGGACCGGTCTGATAGCCGCACTTCGACGGGAAGCCCGGCGCCTCGAGAAGGGTGATGCCGAGCGCATGGCCGAGCTGGTCGTAGAGGTTCAGCGAGTTCGCCTGAACGTAGGCGTAGTTGAGGAGCCCCTCGAGCCCGGTGTAGCCCGGGTTGCCGCCGCTCGGATCGGTGCCGGAGGGGGCGCCGTTCGCCCACCTGCACGACACGGTCTGGTCACCGTGCAGGCCGGTGAAGGTGGGGTCACCCTGCAACTTCTGGTCGAGCAGCTTGACTCGCCGGTCGGCCTCGCCGGGCTGCGCGCGGAGGTCGTAGCGGGCGCAGGCATCCTCCTCCGCCGCGTTCTTCGGGTCGGAGGCGCTCTCGAGGAACTGAGCCACCTGGTCGGCGGCGGGGTATGCCTTCGTGCTGGCCTGGTCGAGTGCTGCGATCTCGTCCTTGCTGTTGGCGAGGGCGGTCTTGCCGACGTGCGCCGCCCCACCCAGCGAGGTGAGGGACTGCTCGGTGCCGCTGTTGAACGCGGGAAGGTTGGTCGCCAGCTTGTTGAGCCCGGGCGCCGCGGCGTGGAGGTCGGTCAGCAGCGGGGTCTGCTGCTCGGCCAGGTTTCCGAGCTGGAACATCGTCGGCTTCAGCTGGGCTAGGAAGTCGTCGAGCAGATGGAAGTTCTGCGCGAGGTCGTTCGAGCGCTCCGCCGAGATCGTCGCGGTGCGCCCGGCGTTGTCGATGAAGTGGACGACGTCCTCCTTGCGATTCGCGAGCTGGGCGAAGATCGCGTCCGCGTTGGTGTTGAGGTCGGCGATCGTCGTGTTCTGCTGGCCGAGGATGTTCAGGACCTGCTTGAGCTGCTGCAGGGCCGGCGCGCCGGAGCGGATCGCCGCGTTCAGGTTCTCGGCGTTGCCGTCGAGCGCCGTCCCGAACTCGTTGATCAGGAGCGTGAGCCGGTCCTTGAACGGCTCCCGCAGAGTGTTCTGCGCGAGGTCCGGCTGGACCGTGGTCTTGTTGCGGGCAGCGGCGATCGGTCCGTTCAGGGGCTGGGTCGAGGTGCCGGGCTGGCAGTCCAGGAAGTACTCAGCGATCAGCGACTGGGGCGCCGAGGAGCAGCTCGCGTCCGCCTTGAACTCGGGGAAGCCGGCGTCCACCTCGAAGCTGACCAGCGCCGTCTTCTGCGGCGTGATGTCGAGGTCGGTGATCGTCCCGGCCTTGGCGCCCGCCACCCGGAGCTCCGAGCCCTTGACGAGGCCGAAGGCGTTGAAGAGCTCCGCCTGGTAAGTGTGGCTGTCCGAGGCCCCCGCGCCGGTCACCAGATAGGCCGGCACCACCGCGAGCAGGGCGAGTATGAGCGCGAGTCTCTTCATGGTCCGAGCGGGGTCTGGGTCGGATCGCAGTCGACCGTCCCGGCCTGGGTCAGCTGGTCACTGGTCAGGCCTCGCTCGTTGGCGCCGGGGCAGCGCTGCAGGTCCTTGATGCCGAGGTTCTGCGTGAGCGAGGTCGGGTCCAGGGCCTGGCAGACGGTGCTCCCGGACGGGATGTTGAGGATGTCGACGAGGCTGTTGCAGGGAACGCCGGCCGACGGCGCCCCGAGGCTGAAGGCGTTGAAGGTGGTCGAGATGCGGCCGATGCCGCCGAAGGCGTCGGGGAAGCCGGAGTGCCCGAAGTCATCGAACCAGCCCGTGAGCTCTGGGCTGTAGGCCCGGAGCGTGGAGAGCGCGGTCAGCGAGTCGCGCAGGGAGTCGGCCGAGGCCGGCAGGGCGCCGGGGCGAGAGGCCCCGTTTCGCTCGATGGGCCCTACGCCGATCTGGGCGAGCGGGTCCTGCAGGCGGGTGAGCTCGATCAGGTCGTTGTTCTGCCCCGGCGAGTTGATCACCTGGTTCAGGCCCTTGACGGTGGGGACGGCGTCGCGGGCGAAACCCCGCAGGCGCTTGGCGAAGGGGTGGAGCTTGCGGGCGACCGGGCGGGTGTAGTCGACCAGGGGCTGGACGTCGTCGAGCGCCGCGCGCAGGTTGACCGCGGTGGTGTTGAACTGGCGCATGAAGTCGGGCAGCTGCGCCACCGCGGAGGCGAGCGAAGCGTGCTCGGAGCCGATCGTGCCGAGCGAGCCGTTCAGGTTCGCCACCAGGGAGGAGATCTCGGGGCTCTTCTGATCGAGCGTGGAGGTGAGGCCGGCGGCATCCACCACCAGGCCCTCGAGGTTCGCCTGGTCGGAATTGAGCTCCGAGAAGACCCGCCGCGAGGTTGAGAGGAAGGGGTTCAGGTAGTAGAAGCCGCGGTTTGCCTTGGCACCGACCCCGTCGTACGCGCGGGCGAAGCCGCGGATCACCTCCTGCAGGTGACTGACGGTGGGCCGGTCGAGGGTGTTGAAGAGCTGGTCGAGGTCGACCTCGGAGGTGGTGTTCTGCTGGGTGATCTCGCCACCTGAGGCGATCTTCTGGGTCGTGTTGTCGGTCGGTAGGGCGAGGTCGACGTACCGGTTGGCGATCCCCGAGAGCGACCGCGAGCGGACGCTCGCGTGGGTGCCCTCGGGCAGCGGTGTGTAGGCGGAGTCTGAGATCTCCAGCTTGACCAGTGCCTGGCCGTCGTCGGAGAGGGAGATCTGCTTGACCGAGCCGACGGGGACGCCGGCGACGTTGACGTTGTTGCCGGTGACCAGCTGCGAGGCGTTCTCGAACTCGGCCGTGACCGTGTAGGTGCTCCCGCCGCCGACCACAAGCAGGAGAACCACGGCCACAGCCCCGACCAGCGCGGCGATCGCAGCAACGCGCCCTACAGCACTCGTTGTTGGCAACTGGATCCTCTACCTACCCGTCGATACCGGTTGGCCGCTCCGGGGTACCCCGCCCAGGCACGGCCGTCTACCTAATACTGGCAGTCGGATTCCACGCATGCGCCGCTTACACGCCTGCCGCTCGTTGAGATGACGTTAAGAGTCAGCGAGGGGACAGCTGGCCGGCCGGGATCACACCCGGATAGAGCGCAGCGATCCAGACCGGGGCGAGCGCGCCGACCACCTGCGCCGGCGTCCGATCATCGAGACCCAGGTAGATGTAGCAGCAGCGCTCGGCCATCCAGAACAGCGACTCGGCGGTCAAGCGCGGCTCCAGCGTCCGGGGAATCAGGCCGAGATCCTGCTCGGATCGGATGTGGTCCTCGGTCGTCTGGATGAAGCGCTCGGCGATGTCGAACCAGAGGGCTCGGACCTCCTCGTCATAGGTCGAGACCTCGGCCGCGATGCGAAGCAGCCGCGCATCGGCGGCGTAGACGGAGACGACTCCCTCGATGGCCCGGCGCACCCGCTCGGCCGGGGGACCGACCCCGTGCCACCAGCGGTCCGCCATCTCGTAGAGCTGCTCGGAGACCTCACCGACGGCGGCCAGCAGCAGCTCCTCCTTGTCGGAGAAGTGCGTGTAGAAGGCCGGCCGCGAGACGTCCGCGGAGCGGGCGATCTCGTCGATGGTGAGATCTCTGAACGAGCTCTTCTCGGAGAGCCGGAGTGCGCCCGTGATGACCCGCTGGCGAGCCTTACGCCGACGCTCTCTTGGAGGCCCACCGGTAGTCTTTTTCCGCGTGGATCTCGAGCGAGTCTTCGCCGGCATTCCGGCGATTCTACCGTTTCTGACATAGTGTCCGACATTGTGTCTGACGCAGCGTCAGAAAAGTACGACTTCGATTGGATCGTGATCGGGTCCGGCTTCGGCGGATCGGTCTCCGCGCTTCGGCTGGCGGAGAAGGGCTATCGGGTCGCGGTCCTGGAGTGCGGCCGCCGCTATCGCGATGAGGACTTCGCGAAGTCCGCGTGGAACCTCCGCCGCTACTTCTGGATGCCGAAGCTGGGGCTTCGCGGCATCTTCCGCATGACCGTCTTCAAGGACGTCTTCATCGTCTCCGGCTCTGGGGTCGGCGGTGGCAGCCTCGGATACGCGAACACGCTCTACCGGGCCCGGCCGAGCTTCTTCACGGACCCGCAGTGGGGAGAGCTGGCCGACTGGGAGCGTGAGCTCGGGCCCCACTACGACACCGCCGAGCGCATGCTCGGGGTGACCACATACGAGGGCGTGGGGCCCGCCGACGAGCTGCTGCGGGCATACGGCGAGGAGCTCGGCGTCGGCGACACCTTCAAGCCCACCCGGGTGGGCGCCTTCTTCGGCAAACCCGGCCAGGAGGTCGAAGACCCTTACTTCGGCGGCGAGGGCCCGCGGCGGAGCGGCTGCATTCGCTGCGGCAGCTGCATGATCGGCTGCCGCCACGGGGCCAAGAACACACTGGTGAAGAACTACCTCTGGTTCGCCGAGAAGCTCGGCGTCACCGTGATCCCCGAGCGGATGGTCACCGACTTCCGGCCCCTGGGCGCCGCTGACGGCAGCGAGGGCTACGCAATCACGAGCCGCCGTTCGGGTGCCTGGCTCAGCCGCCGGCAACCGGAGAACCTGACCGCCAGGGGCATCGTGGTCGCCGCAGGGCCGCTGGGAACCAACAAGCTCCTCGCCGATTGCCGGCAACGCGGGTCCCTCCCACGCCTGAGCGACCGGGTGGGCCACGTCGTCAGGACCAACTCGGAGTCCGTCCAGACGGTCACCGTCCCCAACGACGACCGGGACTTCGCCAAGTCGGTGGCCATCACCTCGAGCATCTATCCGGACCCCGACACGCACGTCGAGGTCGTCACCTACGGGCACGGCGGCGATGCGATGAGCGGGCTGTTCACGGCCGCGACCGGCCCCGGCACCAGGGCCACCCGGCCGCTCAAGTGGATCGCGGCGCTGCTCCGGCACCCCCTTCGCGCTCTCCGGCTGCTCTGGCCGTTCGGCTGGTCACGCCGGACGATCATCCTGCTCGTCATGCAGACCACCGACGCCGCGATGCGTCTGGTCCCGAAGCGGAGGCTTCTCGGCCGGGGCATCAGGCTCCGGACGGAGCAGGATCCGGAGCGCCCGAACCCGACCTACCTGCCGGCAGCCGCCCGAGTCTCGGAGTGGTTCGCAAAGCGGACGGGCGGCGCAGCGCAATCGGCGCTCACCGAGTCCGCGCTGAACATCCCGACGACAGCCCACATCCTCGGAGGCGCCGTCATCGGCGACAGCCCGGATCACGGAGTCGTGGACGCGAGCAACCGCGTCTACGGCTACGAGAACCTGATGGTCTGCGACGGTGCGGCAATCCCCGCCAACCCAGGCGTGAACCCAAGCCTGACGATCACAGCGCTGGCGGAGCACGCGATGGCGACGGTCCCGGCCAAGGAAGAGGCGACACCGCCACTCGCGCGGGTGGCGCCATAGGAGGGGCCCACGGGCGCGATTACTGAGCGCCCGTGGGAGGTTCCTATGGCGACAGGACCCGCGCGCCAGGCGCTAGGTCCCTAACCGCTTGCCGACGAGAAGTGTTCGCCGGCCTTTGACCAATTGACGACGTTCCACCAAGCGTCCAGATAGTCCGGGCGCTTGTTCTGGTACTTCAGGTAGTACGCGTGCTCCCAGACATCGCAGCCGATGATCGGCGTGTTCCCGTCCGAGACCGGCGAGTCCTGGTTGGCCGTCGAGACGACCGCCAGGCCGGAGCCATCGTGGATCAGCCAGGCCCAGCCTGAGCCGAACTGGCCGATGCCCGCGTTCTTGAAGTCCTCCTTGAAGGAGTCGAGATCCCCGAACGCCTCGTTGATCGCGGAGGCGAGGTCGCCGTCGGGCTCGCCGCCTCCGTCGGGGCTCATGATCTCCCAGAAGAAGGAGTGGTTCGAATGCCCGCCGGCGTTGTTGCGGACGGCGGTCTCCTTGTCTCCCAGGCTCGAGAGGTTCTGGAGCACCTCGTTCACGTCCTTGTCGGCCCATTCGGTGCCCTCGAGGGCGGCATTGGCCTTGTCCACATAGGCCTGGTGGTGCTTGTCGTGATGGATGCGCATCGTCTCCTCGTCGATGTGAGGCTCGAGCGCGTTGTAGTCGTAGGGAAGGTCCGGTACTTCGAATGCCATCTGCCCTCCTTAGGGGTCGGTGGCCTGCGGCTTCTAATCTAACGATCGTGCACCGCGGGCCGCCCGGCGGAGGAACCTGGACCGGCGTCGCCGTGACGGTGGCGGGGATCCTGATCGGCATCGGAGTGGCGTTAGCGATCCCGACGCTGCGAGGCGCCATGAGCGACGCCATCCACGGTGACACCGCCGCCGTGCGGCAGGATCTGAACGGGAACGCCGCGGGCGCCCTGCTCGTGATCTGGCTCGCGCTGGTGCACGTGATCGTCTGGTACCCCGCGGAGATCCTGGATGCGGCCGTCGGCTACGTGTTCGGTTTCGGCGTCGGATTTCCCCTCGTGCTCACCGCCTGGACTCTCTCCGGTCTCGCCTCATACTCGGTCGGGAAGCACGCCGCGCGTCCTCTGCTCTATCGGATCGCGGGGGAGGAACGGTTCCAGCGGATGGAGCGGATCATTCACCGCGGGGGCGTTCTCGTTCTGCTGGCCGTCAGGCTGATCCCGATCATGCCCTTCAGCCTGATGGGCTACGTGTGCGGGGCGGCGCGGGTCCCCAGGTGGCGATTCGTCTGGACGACGATGGTCGGCTACGCGCCGATCACCGCCTACTTCACCTACGTCGGCAGCAAGCTCGAGGGTTTCTCGGCGGAGGACCCGATCCTGTGGATCGGCGGCGGCGCATTGCTGCTGGCCATCGCCGGCGTGCGCTTCCTGCTCCCCCACCTGAGCTCGGACTGATCAGCTCTCGCCGCGGAACTCGGCGAGATCCCCACGAGCCTTGCGACGAACCAGCAGGTTCATGGGAGGCAGGCCGAGGACGTACCCGGCGGGGCCGAGCGCCTGCCGGGCCCAGCGGGAGAAGGAGAACGAATCGTCGTGCTCGACGATCTTCCGGTCGCGGAAGCGGAACCTGGCGTGGATGTCGTTGACGACGTGCCGGCCGGTGCTGAAGGTGTAGGTCGCGATCCAGTGGGCGGTCCCCTCGTCCCCATCCGCCTCGTGCTCGGCGAGCTCGACCTTCAGATCCTTGGAGCGCCCGGTGAGCATGCGCCACATGTCCCCGGCCTCGGCTCCGCTGAGCTCGCCGAAGGCCGGATCGTGGAAGCGGCCGTCCGGCGCATAGAGCTTCGCCATCGACTCCCCGTCATGGCGATCGAGGGCGTCGTATAGCTGCTCGATCACCTTTGCGTTGTCGGCCACGCCGCAACGCTATCCGCTGGCGCGCCTCGTCGTGTGCCCCTCTCTATCCTTCTGCCCCTCGGGGCGTGGCGCAGCCTGGTAGCGCGCACCGTTCGGGTCGGTGAGGTCCCCGGTTCAAATCCGGGCGCCCCGATTTTTCGCGATCACCTTGAACTTCCTCACCGCGGGTGCTGGATCCGGCATCCCCGTGGGCCCGATCGCCCGGACCTTCAGCCTGTGCTTGCCCAGCTTGAGCTTGGGAGACACGAAGGGCGAGCTGCAGGGCGCGAAGCGGCGCTTGTCGAGCTTGCACTGGAAGGTCGACCCGGCCTGGGTCGACGTGAACTTGAACTTCGGCCGGCGCTTCCTGGTCTTCTTCTTCGGGCCCTTGGTGATGCTGGTCTCCGGCGCCGGAGGCTTCGGGGTCTGAACGGTGAAGGAGCGCGTCGCGATGGCCGAATTGCCGGCGGCGTCGGAGGCCCGAGCCCGGAAGACGTGCGCGCCGTCAGCGAGCGGGCTCGACGGGGTGTCCGCGTTGCCCGGCCCCGAGCAGAGCCCGAAGCTCGCCGTGCCGGAGTCGATCGAGCACAGGAAGGTGACCGGGCCATGGGCGTCGGTGCCGCTGAAGGTGAAGGTGGGCGAGGCGTCGGCGGTCGTCCCGGTCGGCCCCGAGTCGATCGAGACCGATGGCGGCACCGAGTCGACCTCGAACGATTGGGACGCCGTCGCCATGTTGCCGGCGGCATCGGTTGCCTGAACGTGGAAGGTGTGCGGGCCGTCGGCGAGGGGAGCGGCGGGCGTATCGCTGTCTCCGGGACCGGAGCAGGGCCCGAAGGTCGGGGCGCCCGTGTCGATCGAGCACTGGAAGGTCACCGGTTGGGCGGTGTCCGTCGCGCTGAACGTGAAGGACGGCGTCGAATCGTTGGTCAGGCCGGTGGGGCCGCTGTCGACCGATGCGTCGGGTGGGGTCTCGTCCTCGACGTAGGTCACCGAGCCGGACACCGTCGTCAGCGTGGAAGAGCAATCTGAGACGTCCGGGCCCACGGTCGCTGTCGCGAAGAAGACCGTCGTCGAGTTGGCCGAAACGGGAGGGGTCGCCGTGATCCCCGGCACCGCGAACTCCTCCGCCGTTCCGGTGCCGACCTCCTGGCCCACCGTGCAGTTGGGGTCCGTGTAGAGGTTGACCGTGGAGCCCGGCTCGGCCGCACCGAGGATCTTCGGCGAAGGGTTGTTGCTCGGCGAGTTGGGAGAGGTGCCCGTGAGGCAGGGCGGCGTGGGGCCGGTGCCCGCGGTGTCGACTGTGAGCAGGTCCGTAGTCGTCTCCTCCTGGCCGTCCGGATTGGTGATCGTCACGTCCTTCGTTCCGGTGGCGGCGCCGCGGGTGTCGAGGTCGAGCGTGACGTGCGTCGGGTCGTCATAGGTGACGTGATTGACCGTGACGTCGTCGCCCACCGTCGCCTGGATGTGACTGGGAAAGTCCGAGCCGGGATCGAAGAATCCGGAGCCGTCGGTGGAGGTTCCAGTGATCTGGGTGGCCACCGAGCAGCTCCCGGCCGGCACCGGGTCGGCCGTAGCGGGCGTGGCCGGGAGCGGTGCCTTGAGTGGGATCACCTGTACCCCCCAGGAGTTGTTGGCGTTCGCGTACTCCTGGAAGGTCCAGAAGGTCATGTTGTCGCTCGGGTCGACGACCGTCTGGGAATAGTCGCCCCAGCGCTTTTTCGGGTCCGTGCCGACGTTGTAGGTCTTGTTGCTGTTCTGGGTGACCACCGGCGCCTCGGTGGTGTTCAGCGGGTCATCGAAGAGCCGGCCGGAGGAGGCGACCTGGGCGAACTGCCCCGTACCGGCGGTGCTCATGTTGATCGAGGCGTGCCCCTGCCCGTTCTGCGCAATGGACGGCATCCAGTAGAAGGCCGGGTTCGTGGGCGCGCCGTCGAAGACCCGCCCCGATTGCAGCAGGCTTGGTGACGAGTCGAGACTGCCTATCTGGTACCACTGCGCGCCGTCCCGGTTGCCGCTGAGCGACCCGACTCCCGTCGCGTCCATCTGGATGGTGTGCGCGGTCCAGATGGAGACGGTGCCGTCGTCGGGATCGGTCCCGATCATCGCCTCGTACAGCCGATCGTCGAGCGCGTCCAGGCCCCCGGTGGTCCCCTGGGCCGGGACGCTGAGCGGCTGGGCCGTGGTCGGCACGGTCACGCCGAGGTTGCCCGAGATCGTCGGGGTTCCCCCAGGATCGGAGATCCGCCTGACGTCGATCCGGCTGAGCAGCTGATTGTCGGGGCCGACGATGTAGCCGGCGTCGACGCTGGGATTCATGTCGGTGGCGGGCTGAGGCGAATCCGGGCCGGGGCCAACGCCCGACACGAGGTTGCGGAAGGCGGTGACGACGATCGGACCGCCGTTGAGCACCGACGACTTGCGGATAACGTAGGCGCTCGTCCCCATGAACGAGCCGCTGCTGGAGGCGAACTCGTTGACGCCGATGTAGATCGCGTTTGCGTCGACCCCCAGCTGCGGGTAGTCGGCGAACCGCGCCGGGCCGGCCGGCGGCGGGGTGCTCTCGTTGAAGAAGAAGAAGGTGAAGTCGCTGGCGCTCGTGATCGTCGGCCCGTTGCTGACGGCGAGCATGACCCGGTTGTTCGTCTGCTCGACGTTGATCGCGGAGACGATCCAGCGCCCGGTCAGGCGGTCGTACTCGACTCCTGGATCCGTCGGCTCGGCCCCGTTTCGGACCGGCGCCCAGAACTGGGAGTCGGTGAGATTGAGGCCGCCCAGGCTCCCGGTCTTGTCGAAGACCTTGATCCTGCCGTTGACGTCGACCAGAACCTGGCTCGGGCCGACCGCGCCCATGGAGTCGGGTGGCACGAAGCTCGACTCGCTCAGCTTCGCGCCCAGGAAGCTCGTACCCGCGGTCACGGCCTGGCTCGGTGCGATTGCCTCCTCGCCCGTGGGCTCGGTCGCGATCGCGGGGCCCGCGCGCTTCGGCGGCCCTCCCTCCTCGCCTGGTTCGGGCTTCTCGCGAACGTCGGGACCGATCCGCACTGCTCCCGCCTCGGCCGGCGCCTGGCCGGCCTCCTCCCCCGAGTCCCGGCGGACCTCGGCCTCGAGGTTCCCTTCCGGAATGGCGGGTGCCGCGTGCTTCCGCTCGAAGCGGCCGCTGACGAGCTTTCCGACGCTCAGCGTGCGTCCGTGGGTGCCCGTCCAGGGCTTCCCCTTGATGGCCTCGGCGTCCTGCCGGTTGGTGCCTCCGCGGCCGATCAACAGCGAAGCCACCAACGCAAGCACGAAGAGCACCGCAACGAGTAAGCGACGCTTCATCGACTGCCGAGTCTAGGGCCGATCATCGTGCCGAGTTGGGATTCGGCGGCCGTGTCCTCCTCAGCTTCAGGTTGATCTGCTGCACCGACGAATCCCCGCCGCTCGGGAGGAACGAGACGCGAACGGGCAGCGCGATTCTGCCCTTGCGCTCGAGCTTCTTCCTGGTCTTGCCGACCGTCACGACGGAGAAGGTCACCGGACCGGCCACCGTGATGCTCTTCGACCGCCGCTTCTTGATCCCCTTGGCGGCGATGGCCACCATGCCGGGATTCGAGAGAGTCGCGGTAACGGTCGCCGTGCCTCGCTTGCGTTCCTTCGTGACAGCGAGGGTGAAGGTGTTGTCCGGGACGAGGACGGCTGACAGGTTCAGCCGGAGGTCGTTCTGCGGGACGAAGACTCCCGCGCCGCCATCGCCGAGGTCGCCGGAGCGGTTGAGCACGTTGTCGCCGGGCACGTTGAAGGCGCACGAGTTCGCGGACCCGCTCTCGTGGAGGCCGATCATGTCCCCGGACTCGACGTGCATGTCCACGGGGACCGTGTTCATGCCGAGCGCCAGGGTGTGCTTCGTCGCATGGGAGATGACCTGGAACGAGTCGGGATCCGTGGTCCGGCGAAAGATCTTGAACGTGTAGGCGGCGCCCGGTCCCGACGAGTCCGTCGTCCACGACGTGATCGTCCCCGCCTGCTTCGCCACGTAGAGGTTGCCCCCGGTGACGTTCGGCTCCAGGTAGTCGAGGTCGGAGGTCGCGCAGAAGGGAAAGGGCGCAGCCGGGGTCAGCTGGCCGATCGTCACCGATGCGTCCGCCGCCGCGGGCACGGACACGAGCGCGCACAGGGAGAGCGCTGCGGCGCAGAGCCAGGCTCGACCTCGTCGGCGGGTACGGGAGGACACGCCCCTAGAACAACGCAGAGGGCTCATCGGACCTCTGCGATTGCGGACTCGACCTCGGCAAGCGAGGGCGACTCCTCCAGCTGGCGCGTCCCGTTCGGGCCGCCGACCACGACCGCAGGGCCAACGGGGAACCTGCGTTCCGCCGTGATCTTCTCGTCGTCCTCGAGGGTCGTGGTGATGTCGTCGTCGTTCATGTCGCGCTGCCATTGCTCCACGTTGAAGCTGGCGATCCCCACCCCTCGCGCGATGTTGTTGAGGAACTCCTGATCGGCGCCGTGCTTCTTCGCCTCGTTCTGGTTGGCGAAGAAGAGCTCCGCGAACTGCCATTCGTAGTCCTGCTTGGCGGCGGCGGCCGCGGCATACGCGCCGAGGAAGAAGCCGGATTCTGTCATGGGGAAGTTGTGGTAGATCAGCTTCAGGTCGCCGTCGCGAACCGGACCGCGGATCAGCGGGACCACGACGTCGCGATTCCAGTCGGAGCACGGGTCGCACTGGAGGTCGTTGAAGACCTGAACCGTCACCGGGGCTCCGGGCTTACCGAGCCGCGCGCCGTTCTCCTCGATGCCGCCCAGCAGGCTCTGGATCTCCGCCGCACCGGTGATGTGGATGTCTCCCCCTTCCTCGGTCCCAGTGCCGATCGAGATGCTGACGATGGCGAACCCGAGCAGGCCGAGCACGACGGCCAGCGCGATCAGCCCGACCAGTCTCGGGCGCCTCCTCGGAGCTTCGTCATTCACCCGGCGACGGCCTTGTAGTAGCGAACGGCGAGGCCCGTCAGGAGGGTGCGAAAGCACTCCTCGACCGGGGTCTCGGTCTCCGTCGCCCAGCTCTCCAGGCCGCGCCTCTCGATGGCCTCGCTGCGCTCGACGACCTCGTCGACGAGTTGGGGGTGCTGGTCACAGAAGTACGCGCCGATCGAATAGAGGTCGGTCTCCATCAGCGACTGGATGAAGGGGTCCGTCCCCGGCTCAACCGATGCCTCGCCCAGGTTCATGGCCGGATGGTAGTTAGGCTGGATAAGTGGCAGCTCTGGAGGAGATTCTCGCCTACTGCGATGGCCTTCTCGACGTCGCCTCATTCGAGGACTACGGGCCGAACGGGCTGCAGGTCCCGGGCTCCTCGGAGGTGACGCGGGTCGCAACCGGCGTCTCGGCGAACCTGGAGCTGCTTCGGTCGGCCACCGAATCGGGCGCGCAGCTGGTGCTCACCCACCACGGACTGCTCTGGGGATCCGAGCTCCAGGCGCTTTCCGTGCCGATGGCGGCGAGGCTGCGTGCGCTGCTCTGCACCGACACATCGCTTGCCGCGTATCACCTGCCGCTCGATGCCCACCCCGACATCGGCAACAACGCACTGCTCCGCGACCTCCTCGGCCTTGCATCCGACGAGCGCCCCTTCGGCATGGCCAAGGGATCCGCCGTCGGCGCGATCGGCCGCGCCAGCGATCCGATCGAGCCGGGCGAGCTCCGCCGCAGGCTCGCCGAGGCGGTCGGCCAGGAGCCTCTCGTATTCGACTCTGGGCCGGAGCGGATTTCCACGGTCGGCATCGTCACCGGCGGAGGGTCGTTCGCGATCCACGAGGCCGGCCGGCTCGGCCTCGATGCCCTGATCACCGGCGAACCGAGCGAGCCCGTGATGGCGGAGGCGCGAGAATACGGCGTCCACTTTCTCGCCGGCGGCCACTACGCGACGGAGACATTCGGGATCCGCCGGCTCGGCGAGCTGGTTGCTGAGCGTTTCGGTGTCGAGCACGAGTTCATCGACGTTCCGAACCCCATATAGGGGTGCAATCCCCCCGCTAATTGCGGAAAATTGATTGACACGTCGCCCTGAAGCGATATATATGGGTCCGGCTTTTAGATCGGCGTTCACGAGGAGAGGAGTGGCCTATATGTCCGTTCACCTGACGCCCACGGAGCTTGCCGACGAGATGCACATGAAGCGGCGCGATGTGCTGTCTGCGTGCATCCAGATGAATGTCCCGATCCTCAAGGGACGGATCGACAAGACACTCTTCGAATCGTCGCTGCGGGCGTTCCAGACGCAGAACAAGCAAGCCACTGCCTAGACCCTGGCTGAGTAGCCAGTCCTAATAGACTCTCCGTCATGGAGAGCGCGACGATTGCAGCCGCCGGGTCCGCCGCCGAATCGAGCACGAACAGCAAGACCTGCGCCGACCTGATGCCGCTCGCCGCCCAGAGGCACGCGGACCTCTCGGCGGTCACCTACAAGGACGAGTCCGGCAGCTGGGTCTCGAAGACGTACCGCGAGGTCGGCGAGATCGTCCGCCGGCTGGCGCTCGGCCTGCTCGAGCTCGGGATCGAGAAGGGCGACAAGGTCTCGATCCTCGCCAACACCCGGCCCGAGTGGACCTACTTCGATTTCGCGGCGCTCAGCGTCGGCGCGGTGGTGGTCCCGATCTACCAGACCAACTCGCCGGAGGAGTGTCAGTACGTCCTGGACAACTCCGATGCGAAGGTGGTGATCGTCGAAGACGACGAGCAGCTCGCCAAGATCGACGAGATTCGCGATCGGGTGCCGAAGCTGGAGCGGGTCATCCGCATGGAGGGAAGCGGTGGCGACGCCATCTCGATGAAGGAGCTGATCGAGGCCGGATCGAGCCAGTCGGACTCCGATTGGGAACGACGCTGGCAGTCGGTGACGCCGGACGACATCTGCACGTTCATCTACACGTCGGGCACAACTGGCCCGCCCAAGGGCTGCGTCATCTCCCACGGCAATTACCGCTCGATGGTCACGATGGCGCTCGACGAGAGCGTCCTTGACAGCGACACCACCACCTACCTCTTTCTGCCGCTGGCCCATTCATTCGCGCTGCTGATCCAGTTCCTGAGCTTCGACCTCGGCGGCAACATCGCCTACTGGGAGCGCGATCCATTGAAAATCATTCCGAACCTCGCCGAGGTGAAGCCGGAGTACTTCCCATCGGTGCCACGGATCTTCGAGAAGATCTACACGGCCGCCACCGGCGAGATCGAGAAGTCCGGCGGGATCAAGAAGGTCATCTTCAATTGGGCGATCGGCGTCGGCAAGAAGGTCCGGGAGCGCGAGCGCGCCGGAAAGCCGATCGGCTGGCTGCTACAGAAGCAGTACGACTTCGCCGACAAGCAGGTGCTCTCCAAGATCCGCGCCCTGTTCGGCGGCAACATCAATAACTGCGTCACGGGCGCCGCTCCCATCAACCCGGAGATCCTGCGCTTCTTCGACGCCGCCGGCATCCTCGTCCTCGAGGGCTGGGGCATGACCGAGACTTCGACCGCGGCGACGGTGGCAAGGCCCGACGCCTTCAAGTTCGGCAAGGTCGGCCGCGCGTTCAATGGCTGCGAGATCAAGATCGCCGACGACGGCGAGATCCTTGTCCGCGGGCCCAACATCTTCCAGGGCTACTACAAGAACGAGGAGGCCACCCGGGAGACGCTCGAGGACGGCTGGCTCCACACCGGGGACATCGGCGAGCTCGATGATGACGGCTACCTCTCGATCACCGGCCGCAAGAAGGACATCATCATCACCGCGGGCGGCAAGAACATCACCCCGGCCAACCTCGAGGCGGAGATCAAGCAGAACCAGTACGTCTCCCAGTGCGTCGTGATCGGCGACAGGCGGCCCTACCTGGTGGCCCTGATCACGCTCGACATGGAGGAGTGCGCCAAGCTCTGCGAGGAGAAGGGATGGCCCGCAGATCCCGCCGAGCTCCGAAAGAGCGACGGGATGAGGGCGATCATCCAGCACCACCTCGACCAGGTCAACGAGAAGTTCGCCCGCGTCGAGCAGGTCAAGAAGTTCGAGATCCTTCCCCACGACCTCTCCCAGGAGACCGGCGAGCTGACGCCGACGCTGAAGGTGAAGCGCAACGTCGTCGCCGACAAGTTCGAGAAGGACGTCGACGCCCTCTACGTCTAGGTTCCTGGTCGTCCCGGACTCGTTCAAGGGGACGCTGAGCGCGCAGCAGGTCGCCGAGGCGATCGGCCGCGGGGTCGAGAGGGCGGGTGCCGTGGCCGATCTCTGCCCTGCTGCCGACGGCGGCGAGGGCACGGCCGAGGTGCTGATGAGCGCGATGGGCGGCGAGCGTCTCTCTGCGCCCGCTCACGACCCGCTGGGGCGGCCGATCGATGCGGAATATGCCCTGGTCCGCGACGGCGCGCACGGCGATCGTCGAGGCGGCCGCGGCCTCCGGCTTCGATCTCCTCGCCGAAGGCGAACGCGACCCGGAAGCGGCGAGCACCGCCGGGACCGGAGAGCTCGTCGCGGCGGCGGTCGAGACGGGTGCGCACCGCATCCTGATCGCGGCCGGGGGAACAGCCACGATGGACGGCGGCCGCGGGGCGATCGAAGCGATCGAGGCCTCGGGCGGTTTGCGGGGCGCGAAGCTTGAGGTCCTCTGCGACACGTCGGTCCCGTTCGAGCGCGCCGCCGAGGTCTTCGCCGCGCAGAAGGGAGCCTCGGCGGAGCAGGTGGAGAGACTTACCTCGAGACTCGTGGCCGAGGCCGGAGCTCTGCCGCGGGACCCGAGGGGCAGGGCGATGACCGGGGCCGCGGGTGGCCTCTCGGGCGGTCTCTGGGCGGCCTTCGGGGCGCACCTGGTGCCCGGCGCCGCGTTCGTGCTCGGCGTGGTCGGATTCGACACTCGCCTCGAAAAGGCTGACGCCGTGATCACCGGCGAAGGGCGGCTCGACGAGCAGAGCTTCGAGGGCAAGCTCGTGGGTCAGATCGCCAGGCGCGGCCGCGGCGCGCGGCGCTCGGTGCATGTGATCGCCGGTTCGAGCGCCGTGGATGCGGCGACGGCCGGTCGGCGAGGGATCGCCTCCGTCAGCGAGGCCGGGTCGCCCGAGGCGATCAGCGACGCTGCCACCGCGATCGCCGACCCTGCGGGCTGAGGCCCTGGATCAGGGCGGGCCGGCCCAGCCCGCCGCGTAGCACGGGTCGGGGCCGCAGGGATCGGTGATCGCGCCGTTCAGGTTGAGGAAGTTCGCAATCTGCTCGCGGACCGCCGGCGTCTGCCGGATCACCGTGTCATGCGGGTCGACCCCGAAGGAATCGTTCGGTGCGGTATTGGTGATCGGCGCCGGGTCGGTGCCGAGCGTCCCGCCGGAGCGCTTCGGCCCGATGTCCCAGACGAAGAACCCGTTGCCGTCGGCGGCGGGCCCCGAGAGGTCGCCCAGGGGCGGGATGTCCGGGAAGAAGTTGACGAACCCCGGAGTCCGCCCCGGGTCGAGCGTCGGGTAGCGGAGCGGCGCGCCGATGGTCCTGGCCTCGACCGCGGTCGTGATGTTTGACACCTGATGGTCTCCGTAGGCCATCTCGATCAGCACGTGGTGCGCAGGGGTGCCCGGCAGCGGGTTGCTGGTCATGTGGTTCGCGTAGCCGTTGGGCTCGCCGCGATCCCACGGCATCTGGATCATCGCGAGCAGCAGGGGACGGTCCGACTCGTTCGGGTAGGAGGGGTACAGAATCGACGCGTAGTCGGAGAAGTCGACGCTCCGGGTGAGCAGGGTCGAGTAGTTCATGCCGGGCACGTAGAGAACGGTCCGGGTGATGTCCGGTTCGACCGCGGTGAGCGCGCCGCCCGCGATTCCGCCCTGGCTGTTGCCGTAGTAATAGAGGCCCGAGCCGTGGTCGATGACCGACTGACCGCCGTTGAATTGGAACGCCGGGTCGCTGGAGAACCCATCCGAGTACATCAGCAGCCGACCCAGGTAGATGAAGTTGAGGAATCCCTGCTGCAGTCCGTCGGGGATGGACTGGAACTTCGAGAGGTCCTGCAGCGCCGCTGCCGCAGCGCCGACGTC
Source organism: uncultured Solirubrobacterales bacterium (assembly GCA_963819715.1). Classification (GTDB taxonomy): domain Bacteria; phylum Actinomycetota; class Thermoleophilia; order Solirubrobacterales; family 70-9; genus DASUPK01. The sequence goes on along the minus strand of CAWFXE010000006.1, from coordinate 192,900 downwards.
GTCCTCCATCATTCCCGTGAAGTCCGTGGCGCAGGTCAGCACTCCGTGGTCGTTGCCCAGTGTCCTGACGTCTGTCGTGTGCACTTCGGTGTAGTCGCCGAACAGGCCGTGCCCGTACATCGAGGGGCGCACCTGGTGATCGACGTCCCAGACGCCGGATCCCGGGCTGGTCTCGGTGACCGCCGACAGCGGGATGTTGCAGGTGAACCGCGCCGTCATCGTCCCGTTCTGCTGCGGCACTCCGTTGGAGTCGAGATTGAAATGACCGCCCGGCAGGTACACGCCGCTGCCGTTGCTGCAACCCGTGCTCAGGAAGCAGGGCACCTGGTAGGTGCCGGTGACCTCGCGCACGTTCTGGGCCTCATGGCCATTGTTGAGCGGGTTGGTCCCGTCATCCTTCGTCAGGACGCTGGTCACCGTGAAGGCCGATGCGCTCCCCTGCATGTTCCCGTCGCCGGGAGTGCTGTCGCCGAGGTCCGCCAGCCCCCTGTTCCGGATCGAGAGCATTCGATCGGTGATGTTCGGGGTGCTGGCGACCGTGAAGTCCCAGGCGTCGTAGAGGTTGGCCTTGGGGATGCCGGCCTGCTGGAGCGTCCCGAGGATCTCGTCGAAGTGTGCGCGGCGGCTCTCAATGGCGGGCACGTCGGTCGTGACGCCGTCGCGGTAGAGGGCGAAGCCCGGCGGCGCGGGGATGACGTTGCCGGCGGAGTCCTTCAGGTCGCGCATCGCGACGATGTAGCGGTGGCCCTCGATCAGGTTCCGGCCAGGCCGGATGATCAGATCGGTGTTCTCCGGGCTGGTCGCGTTCGAGTCGAGCTCCGACCAGATCAGCTGACGCTGCCCGGTGGAAGCGTCGATCAGCACGACCGGCTGGTTCGGTGCGAATGCCTGGTCCATATCGGTGAGCGGGACGGCCCCGGTCTTCTGGAAGGCGGTCGGGTTGTCGAGCCCGGGGATCCTCGTGACGATGCTCTCACCGGGACTGAAGCCATCGCTCTGGTTGATGCTGGCGGGATCGATGTGGACGCCGTGGACGTTGGCGGGCGTCGAGTCAAGGCTCAGATTGACCCGCCGGCCGGTGGGCTCGCTCCCGTCGGCCACGGTGTAGTGGTCGCTGGGCCAGGGGAATAGGCAATTCGTACCGGGGCTCGCAATCGTCTCGCAGCGCGCGGCGTTCGTCAGGGAGGCGCACTGCGGCACCGATTGCGCGACCGACGCACTCGAGCGGCCAAGCGGCTTCTTGCGGCGGCTCTTCCCCTTTTTCTTCTTCCCCTTTTTCTTCTTGCCCTTTTTCTTCTTCCCCTTTTTCTTCTTGCCGCCGCTGGTGGCCGTGACGGTCAGGCGACTCGCCGCGCAACCCTCGAGGGCCTCTCGGCCGCTCGTGTTCAGGGTGAGCACCACCTTCCGCCTGCCCTTGGGGATCTTCACGCGCTTGACGCCGGTCAGGGCCGGTCCGCCCTGGAACGACGTTACCGAGAGCTTCGGCTTTCGAGGCTTCGACGACTTGGCGACGATCTTGACGCGCCCCGAGGCGAGCAAGGTGCTGTCGCTCTGGGCGCCCTTGAACTTGAGGGAGACCGCCTTGCGGTGCTTCTTCGCGATCGCCGGCGCCACGGGCATCACCGCGAGCCCTGCCAGCAGGCAGACACAGAACGTCAGCCAGACAAACCTGCGGCGACCGATCCCTCGGCCCTCGAGCAACGCCACTCCTCTCTCCATTCCCTAAAAGGACCTCCCTGGTCCTGGCGGGAACCTATCACCACGGCGCCGGTTCGTGACGCCGCGATAGCGTCTGATCGATGAGCGAGACGAGCGGGGTGGCGCTGATCACCGGCGCGAGCAGCGGCATCGGCGAGGCGACAGTGCGGTCGCTCGCCTCCGCGGGGTTCGAGGTCGTCGCCGCGGCGCGGCGGGTCGAGCGCTGCGAGGAGGTGGCGCGCGAGGTCGGCGGCCGCGCGTTGCAGCTCGACGTCGCCGATCCAGACTCTGTCGCGCAGCTGGCGGACGCCCTGCCCGAGGTCTCGGTGGTGGTCAACAATGCCGGGGGCGCCCTCGGGTTGGAGCCGGTCGCCGAGGCGAACGAGGAGTACTGGCGCCAGATGTACGAGACGAACGTGCTCGGGGTGATGCGGGTGACCAAGGCCCTCCTCCCCGCGCTCGAGCGGAGCGGCGACGGTCACATCGTCGTGATCGGCTCAGTGGCCGGCGTCGAGGTCTACCCGGGCGGGGCCGGCTACACGGCTGCGAAGCACGCGGCGAATGCCGTCTCGCGCACCCTCCGGCTCGAGCTGCTCGGCAAGCCCATCCGCGTCAGCGAGGTGGCTCCGGGCATGGTCGAGACCGAGTTCTCGCTGGTCCGCTTCGAAGGGGACCGGGAACGAGCTGACAGGGTCTACGAGGGCACGACGCCGCTGAGCGCCGAGGATGTCGCCGACGCGATCGCCTACGTCGTGACTCGCCCTGCGCATGTCGACGTGGACTATCTATCGATCAAACCAACGACCCAGGCGACGGCGCGCGACGTCCATCGCCGCTAGCTCTCCGCAGCCTCCTCGGCCTCATCCGACTGACGCAGCAGAGCGCCCGTCGTCTGCTCCAGCACCCGCCGCCAGGCGGACATGCCCTTCTCCTCCTCCTCGACCGTGTCGAGGACGCGCTGGACCCGGCGAGCCGAGATCTCGATCCCGTGGCGCGCGGCGATCTCCTTGTAGCGCTGGTAGTCGCGCGCCAGCCTCACCGTGACTGACTCGAAGCCGTGCTTGGCTATCTCCAGCCGGGCCGAGTAGTCGAGGATCGAGGTGCCGAACATCAGCTCGTCATTGAACTCCGGCTCGATCAGGATGATGTCGACGTCCGGGAAGCGCTCGTTCCACGACTGGACGGCGAGGTGGAGCCGGGCGTGAGCCATCAGGCGGAACGCCTGGTTGCCGATCGCCGGCATGCCCATGTCGGCGACGCGGCGAACGCGGGAGCCGAAGACCGTGGGGATCCGCTCCTCGAAATCGTTGACGAAGGGGACCAGCGGATTGACCACGACGATGAACTTGGCGCCGGCCTCAACGGCCACGTCGACGTTGGTCGTGGAGACGATGCCGCCGTCGACCAGCTGCCGGCCCCGGAGCTCGTACGGCTCGTAGACGATCGGCAGCGCGCCGGAGGCGGCGACGGCGCGCGAGATCGGCACGTTGTCCCACTCTCCCTCGCCGAAGACGATCCGCTCGCAGGTGTCGAGGTCGGTCGCGGTGATGCGGAGCTCGGATTCGAGCTCGCGGAAGTCGTTCGTGCGGTCCGGGTCCTCGAGCACGTTGCGCATGTACTGCTCGATCCCGCGGTTGTGGTAGATCCCGGTCGGCAGCCCCTCCGCGAGACCCATGACGATGTCGACCATCGAGATCTCGCCGATGTTGCCTGCGAGGCGCCGCACCGTGGCCGCCGCGCGCAGCGGGAGCAGCGCGAGCCGGTTGGCGAAGCCCTTGTAGTTCGGCCGCAGCAGGGTGCGGAGGGAGGCGTTCTCGATCGGCGAGGGCAGGGCCTTGTCGAGGACGCGGAACATCTCCTCCGGCGTGACCCCGTTGGCGACCATGCTCGCCACGAAGGCCCCGGCGCTCGTGCCCACGTAGATGTCGAAGTCGTTGACCGTGCGATTCACGGCCAACAGGTCGAACGCGCGCAGCGCGCCCATCTCGTACACGCCGCCGGTGAACCCACCGCCGCCGAGCACCAAGGCAGTCTTGTCGCCCCGACCGCGGCGCCTCCTCCCCTTCGAATTGCTGCCGCGCTTGCCGTCGGGGCCGTCGAACTGGACGACTTTCCCCATGGGAAAGGGGATTATGGCAGTGACTCGGGCTGGTCAGCCAACCAGCCCGCAACCTTGTCGTCCCTGCCCTGTTTCATGGAGTCCATGCGCAGGCGAACAGGGGTGACTGCAATCGCGCTCGCGGCGGCGCTCGTCCTGCCTGCCGCCGCTCAGGCGCGCCCGAACGGGCCCGACAGGGCGTTCCGCACGCCCATCGCCCACGGCGCCGCTGCCGCGCACGCCTCCGTGTCCCGCAAGAAGCTCAACAGGGGGTTAGCAAAGCTCTTCCGCAAGGTCGGCAAGAGCAGCGCCTTCGTCTTCGACCCGAGCAGCCACCGGGTGCTGTTCTCCCGCAAGGGCGGCCGCATGCGGATCCTCGCATCCAACTCGAAGCTGTTCACCGCCTCGACGGCGATATCCCGCTTCGGGCCCGACGGCCGGCTGCACACGACCGCGTGGTCGAGCGACCCGATCAGCGACGGGATCAGCCAGGGCCTCTATCTGCGCGGGGGCGGCGATCCGACGCTGACCACGGCGGGCCTCGACAAGCTGGCCGGCCGCGTCCGCGCTGCCGGTGTGACCACCGTGCAGGGCCCGCTCCGCTACGACGCCTCGTTCCTCGACGGCCAAACGGGAGTCCCCGAGCACGGGATCACCTTCGAGAGCGTTGGCCACCTCTCCGGCCTCCAGTTCGACAGTGGCTCGCCCAGCGATCCCGCGAAGACCGCCGCCCAGCGCTTCGAGGACGCGCTCCGCAAGGATGGAGTCTCGATCGGGAACAGCGTCACTCCGGGGACCGTGTCGCCCGGCGCACTCCAGGTCGCCGACTATGCCTCTCCGACCATTGCGGAAATCGTCCAGGACACCCTCGTACCGTCGAACAACTACCTGGCGGAGATGCTGCTCAAGGACGTCGGCTCCCAGTTCAACGGCATCGGCTCCACTCCCGGTGGCATCGCGATCGTCAAGCAATTCGCCGCGCAGCGGAGAGCGAAGTTCAAGGGCGAGAACGGCTCCGGTCTCACCAGGCGCAACAAGGCCTCACCCGCCTCGGTCGTGAAGCTCCTCGATTCGATGATCGAGGTCAACGCCAAGTCACCCGACGACCAGCTCGCTCAGGAGCGGTTGCGCGACGCCTGGGTCGATTCCCTCGCCGTGGCCGGGCGCAGCGGCACGGTCGCAAACCGGATGAGGGGGACGGCCGCGGCCGGCAACTGCCATCTGAAGACGGGCACGCTCACCCGGGTCAGCGCCCTTTCGGGCTACTGCTTCCGCGGCGGAGATGACGCCGCCCACGCTGTGATCTTCTCACTGCTGATGAACAAAGTGGACGTCAACCGCGCCCACATCGTGCAGGACCGCATGGCGGCCCTGATCGCACGCTTCTCTCGCTAGGTCTAGCCGAGGACCAAGGCCTCGTGCGCAACCCGGCGTTGCACGGAGCCCTCTTGCCCCGACCAGGCGATCAGCCAGAGCGCAGACTTCTGGAGATCGGGCAGCTTGGTCTCGTTGATGTAGTCCTCGATCTCATCGAACGCGGACCCAGTCCTGAGCATCAGGTGGACGTGCCCTTCAGCGAGCGTCGCGCGCTCGAGCATTGTCGCCCCTCTCGGGTTGTGCAGCCATTGCCCCATGACCTCGCGCCCATTCCGTTGGGTCGGTGTCCGTGGCCCTAGTGGCGCTACACCATGGCAGGTCCGGATCCCATCTGAGGAGGAGGGCGGCTGATAATGCCGCACCGAGCGACCAGGACGAGGTTGCTTAGACCCGGCCCCTCGGAGGCGTGCCCTTCCTATTCGGCCCATCGTCTCCGACCAGCTTCTGCAGCCCGGTCTCGTCGATCACCTCGATGCCGACCTCGTCCGCCTTGGCGAGCTTCGATCCAGGGCTGTCGCCCGCGATGACGTAGTCGGTCTTCTTCGAGACCGAGTTGACGACCTTCCCCCCGGCCAGCTTGATCAGCCGCGTTGCCTGCTCGCGGCTCAGGTTCTCCAGCGTCCCGGTCAACACGAGCGTCTTGCCGTCCAGTGGGCCGCCCTGCTTGCGACGCTCTGACGGGTCCAGCTCCATCCGCAACCCCGCCTTTCGCAGCCGCTCGATCAGCTTCCGGGTGCGCTCCTCCGAGAGCTCCTCGTAGATCTGCTCCGCCAGGACAGGGCCGATGCCATCGGCTTGGACGATCGCCTCTGGATCGGCCTCGAGCAGCGCGTCCATGGTGCCGAAGTGCTCCGCCAGCGACTCGGCGTTGACGAAGCCGATCCCCGGGATGCCGAGCGCGTAGAGCACCCGGGAGAAGGGCATCTTCTTCGCGTTCTCGATCTCCTCGATCAGGTTCTCCGCCGAGATCTGGCCGAAGCCCTCGAGCCCTGCAATCCGCTCCGCGGTCAGATCGAAGATGTCTGCGGCGTCCGCGATCACTCCTTCCTGCAGGAAGCGGTAGGCGTTCTTCTCCCCCAGCCCCTCGATCTCGAGCGCGCCCCGGAAGTGCTTCACGTGCTGGAACTGCTGGCCCGGGCAGCCGGTGCGATTCGGGCAGATCGTGAATACGCCGTCATCGGGCTTCACCGTCGGGGTCCCGCACAGCGGGCATTTCTTCGGGGGCTTCGGCCTGCGCGTCCCCTTCTTGCGGCGCTGGATGATCGGAGAGACAACCTGCGGGATCACGTCGCCGGCCCGCATCACCACGACCTCGTCGCCCTCGCGGACGTCCTTGCGCTCCAGGTCCTCCTCGTTGTGGAGGGTGGCCGTGCTCACTGTCACGCCGCTGACGTGGACCGGCTCGAGCATCGCGAAGGGGAGCAGGTGCCCGGTGCGCCCGACGTTCCAGACGATCTTGTTGAGCTTGGTGGTGGCGGTAGTCGGCGGGAACTTCCAGGCCACCGCCCAGCGAGGCTCGCGGCCGGCGACGCCGAGCTCGCGCTGCAGGCCCCGGTCGTCGACCTTGACGACCACGCCGTCGATCTCGAAGTCGAGCGCGTCGCGGCGGTTCTCCCACCAGCGGCAGCGCTCGGCGACCTCGTCGACGCCGTGGAGGATCGAGATGTCCTTATTGACCTTGAAACCCCGCTCGCTCAGCCACTCGAGCGACCCCGAATGGCTCTCCGGCTCCCAGCCCTGGAGAGCGGCCACGCCGTAGCACCAGATTGAGAGTGGCCTTGTGGCCGTTATCGACGAGTCGAGCTGGCGCAGCGAGCCGGCGGCGGCGTTCCTCGGGTTGGCGAACGTCGCTTCGCCGTCCTGGGCGCGCTGCTCGTTCACCTTCGTGAAGCCGGCGATCGGCAGGTAGATCTCGCCGCGAACCTCGACGAGCTCGGGCGCGTCCTCGATCTTCAGCGGAATCGCCTTGATCGTGCGCAGGTTCTGGGTGACGTCTTCGCCGACGCGCCCGTCGCCGCGCGTCGCCCCCCGAGTGAAGACGCCGTTCTCGTAGGTCAGCGAGATGGCCAGGCCATCAACCTTGGGCTCGGTGACGTAGCGAATCTCCCGCCCGGAGATGTCGAGCCGCTCGAGCTGGCGCTCGACGCGCTTCGCCCAGGCGCGGAGCTCGTCCTCGTTGCGGGCGTTCGCGAGCGAGAGCATCGGCTCGTGATGGGTGACCTGCTTGAACTTGCCGAGCGGCGCGCCGCTGACTCGCTGCGTAGGCGAGTCGGGGGTGACCAAATCCGGGTTCGCCTCCTCGATCTCCCGCAGCTCGCGCAGCATGTCGTCGTAGTCGGTGTCCGAGATCGTCGGGTCGTCGAGGACGTAGTAGCGGTGGTCGTGTGTGGCGATCTCAGCCCGCAGCTCCTCGGCCCGCTTCTTCGCCCCCTTTACAGGCGTCACTGCTGGGAGGGTGTCTCGGACTCTTCGACCGCCGCCTCGGCCCTGGCGAGCATGCCGGCGAAATCCCATTCCTTGAGGCGGTCCAGGCTGGGACGATCGGTGAGATCGAAGTGGACGGGCGTCACCGAGACGCGGTCCCGCGCGATCGCTGAGAGGTCGGACCCCTTCTCGTCTTCGAAGGACGGCTCGAAGCCGTAGATCCTGTATCTCAGCCGGCCGCTATCCGGGTCCTCGTCAACGAGCTGCATCTCGTCGTTGTAGAGCCGCTTGCCCAGGTGCGTCACCTCGACGCCGCTCGGCTCGCCGGGAGGGAAGTTGACGTTGATCAGGGTGTCGGCGGGCAGCGGGTCCTCGGCCACGCGGCGGACCAGCTCGGCGGAGAACGCGGCTGATGCCGAGAAGTCGTAGTCGCGGCGCGCGTAGTAGTCCAACCCGCCGGGAGCCGACTGCTGCGAGAGCGCGATCGCGGGAATGCCGAGCACGATCCCTTCGAGCGCGGCGGCCACCGTACCCGAATAGGTGATGTCGTCGCCGAGATTGGAACCGTGGTTGATCCCCGAGACGATCAGCTCGGGGCGCTCTCCCACCAGGCCGAGCTCGGCGAATCGCACGCAGTCGACGGGCGTCCCGTCGGTCGCGTAGCCGCTGGAGCCGTCATCGAACGGGATCTCCTCAACCCAGAGGGGCGAGCGCGTCGTGATGCTGCGGGCGGTCGCGCTCCGATTCGAGTCGGGCGCGATCACGTGCACTTCGAGCTCCGGGATCTTGCAGAGCTCGGCGCGCAGTGCGTTCAACCCAGCCGCCTGGATCCCGTCGTCGTTGGTGATGAGGACTCTCACTACCGACGATTCTAGGTTGACGGCTTCGCCGCAGCCGATCACGCAAGTAGACCCAGGCCAGGCTGCAGCTGGTGACGACGAAGGTCCCGAACACGTTCCTTCCTACGCGCAAATGCCGCAATCCGATCAATACCGGACGCTCGCAAGGTGGAGACCATGCGCCCGCGCGGTAGCGCCCGCGCGGTAGCGCGGCGCTCCCCTGAGCAGGGCCCGGAAGTCTTCGATGGTTCGCCTCCCACCCGCGACCTCAAGCATCGTCCCCACCAGTACCCGGACCATGCTCCGCATGAAGGCGTCGGCCTCGATCCAGAGCTCGAGCACCTGGCCCGCCCCCAGGACCGCGGGCTTCTCGTGCCATTCAGCGCGGAGAACGTCGCGCTCGAACCGGACGTGCTCGGTCTGGGTCGGCGTGAAGGCGGTGAAGTCGTGCCTCCCACGCAGTGCGTCGGCGCAAGTCGCGAGGGCGGCGCGATCGACCCGGTGCGGCCAGAAGAGCGAGACGCCGGCCTCGAACGGGTTGGACGTCCGATCCGAGAACACGCGGTAGCAGTAGGTGCGGGAGACGGCGTCCCGCCGCGCGTCGAATCCCTCGGCCGCCGGCTCTGCGCTCAGGACGGTGACGTCAGGGCCCGTCTCCGAGTTGAGCGCCCTGCCCAGCTCTTCAGGCGGATCTCCGCGGAGGTTGAAGCTCGCCACCTGCTCCCAGGCGTGCACGCCCACATCGGTCCGCCCCGCGACCGTCAGCGGCGTCGGCGCGCCCAGAATCCGCTCCAGCGGAGCCTCGAGCTCGCCCTGGACGGTCCGCTTGCCCGGCTGCGTCGCCCAGCCGGCGAACCGGGCACCGAAATAGGCGAGATTCATTCGCACAGTCGTCATAAGTGCGCGACACTACCCAGCGATGGCCTTGCCCGGCTCGGACGAACCTTCGTCGATCTCCCACGAGGAGGCGCGTCAGGAGCTGTTCGGCCGCGGCCCGAGCAAGGTCGGCATGGAGGTCTACGAGGTGATCGTGATCGTGCTCGGCATCATCGGCGCGGCGATCGCCGTCGACTCGATTGACAACTGGTCTCAGTGGGTGGTGCTCGGGGCGATCGTCGTGACGGTCATCGGGTTCATGATCGCTGTGAACCCCCACCGGCGGGGCGGATGATGGCTGTGACCACGTTCACGGTCCAGGTCTGGTCCGGAGCGTAGGGTTCGGCCGAACAGCGGAGGAGGAGAGAATGGCGAACACGGACATCACGCAGCGCTCCCAGTACGAGCGGAGCGACCTGCTCGCCGGCGGAGAGGGGATCCGCAGGGGATCGGAGAAGGGCTCCGCGATCTACAGCGTCATCGCGCTGATCGTCGGAATCGCGCTCTGCGTCGTGGCGCTCTCGACCATCGAGAACTGGGCGCAGTGGGTCGTCCTCGGCGTAATAGTGCTCTTCACGTTCGCGCTGATGTTCGCGCTGGGCCCGAACCGGCGCGGCTCGGGCTCGAGCTTCAAGACCGGGCGCTAGTTTCTAGACCAGCTCGAGAAAGACCATCTCGGCCGAGTCGCTGCGGCGCGGGCCAAGCTTCACGATCCGCGTATAGCCGCCCGGCCGCTGCGCGTAGCGGGGCGCGATCTCCTCGAAGAGCTTGTGCACGGCGAACTTGTCGTTGTGCAGCTCTGAGAGCGCCTGCCGGCGCGAGTGAAGGTCGCCCCGCTTGGCGAGCGTGATCAGCTTCTCGAACTCCGGCTTCAGCGCCTTCGCCTTCGGCTGAGTGGTCCGGATGCGCTCGTGCTCGATCAGCTGCTTCGACATCGTGCGAAGCATCGAGTTGCGGTGAGCCGCATCCCGGCTCAGCTTTGCTCTCTTGCGCTTGTGCCTCATCGCCTGGCTCCGGCCGGGAACTCTAGGGAACCTAGTCGGCTCGCAGCGAGAGGCCGCGTGCGCGGAGAGTCTCCTGGACCTCTTCGATCGACTTGCGACCGAAGTTCGGGATCGCGTTGAGCTCCGACTCCGACTTCCGCACGAGCTCGCCGACGGTCTGAATGCCGGCGCGCTTCAGGCAGTTGTAGGAGCGGACGCCCAGCTCGAGCTCCTCGATCAGGATCTCGTCGAGCCCGTCGGCGCCGGGGACCGCTGCGGCCTCGCCGCCGCCTCCCCCGCCGTCCGCAGCGGCGATCGCGCCCTCGCCCCGCAGCTCATCCACGCGGTCGGCGGTCGTGAAGATCGCCAGGCTCTTGATCAGGATCTCGGCGGCCTCGCGGAGCGCGGCGCCCGGCTCGATGGAGCCGTCGGTCTCGACCTCGAGGCTGAGCTTGTCGAAGTCGGTCCGCTGCCCGACTCGGGCGGCATCGACCGAATAGGCGGCACGGCGGATCGGCGAGAAGATCGCGTCGATCGGGATCACGCCGATGGGCTTGTCGTCGGACTTGTTCTCGTCCGCCGGCGAGTAGCCGCGGCCGCGCCCGATCGTCAGGTACATCTCGAGCTTGGTCTTCTTCTCGAGAGTGGCGATCGGCGCCTCCGGGTTGAGGATCTCGACGCCCGCGGGCAGGTCGATGTCCTTGGCCTTGACCTCGCCGGGACCGGTGGCGACCAGCGGCGTCTCGACCTCGTCGGCGTCGGTGTGCATGCGCACGACGACGTCCTTGAGGTTGAGGACCAGGTCGGTGACGTCTTCCTTCAAGCCCGGGATGGTCGAGAACTCGTGAGCCACGCCCTCGATGCGAACGCTGGTGATCGCGGCGCCGCCGAGGGAGGACAGCAGCACGCGGCGGAGGCTGTTGCCGAACGTGTAGCCGAAGCCCTTGTCGAGCGGCTCGATGGTGAAGGTGCCCTTGTTCTCCTCGGCATCCTCGCCCGCGATCTTGGGCACTTGGAAATCTGGCAGGGTGGTCATGGCTTCCATCAGGTATCTACTTCCTTCTCTGGGGGGGTTACTTCGAGTACAGCTCGACGATGAGCTGTTCCTCGACCGGCGCGGAGATCTCGCTCCTCTCAGGGAGCCTCAGCACCTTGGCATTGAGTGAGTCGTGGTCCGCCTGCAGCCAGGCCGGCACTCCAGACGTGAGCTCGGTCGCGTTCCGAACGACGTCGGTGCTGCCGCTGTTCGGCTTGATCGTGATCACGTCATCGGGCTTCACCTGGTAGCTGGGGATGTCGACACGGCGGCCGTTGACGGTCCAATGGCCGTGGCTGACCAGCTGGCGGGCCTGGCGGCGCGACGCCGCGAAACCGAGGCGGACAAGGACGTTGTCCAGGCGGCATTCGAGCAGGCGCAGCAGGTTCTCGCCCGTGACGCCCTCCTGGCGGCTTGCCTTGTCGTAATAGCTCGCGAACTGCTTCTCGAGCACCTGGTAGTACCGCTTGGCCTTCTGCTTCTCGCGCAGCTGGTTGCGATACTCGGACTGGCGCATACGGCCGCGGCCGTGCTCGCCGGGCGGATAGGAGCGGCGCTCGACGCCGCACTTGTCGGTGAAGCAGCGGGATCCCTTGAGGAACAGCTTCTGTCCCTCGCGGCGGCACTGCTTGCACTGCGCTCCGGTGTCGCGAGCCATCTAGACGCGCCTCCGCTTCCGGGGGCGGCACCCGTTGTGGGCTTGCGGCGTCACGTCCTTCACCGTCGTCACGTCGAGACCGGCGGCCTGCAGCGAGCGGATAGCTGTCTCGCGGCCCGAGCCGGCTCCCTTGGCGTAGACCTCGACCTTCTCGAGGCCGTGCTCCATGCCCTTCTTGGCGGCCGCGTCGGCGGTCACCTGGGCTGCAAACGGAGTCGACTTGCGGGAGCCCTTGAAGCCGGCGGAACCCGCGGACTCCCAGGCGATCACGTTGCCCTCGGGATCGGTGAGGGTGACGATGGTGTTGTTGAACGAAGTCTTGATGTGGGCCTGGCCGTAGGTGACGTTCTTGCGGACCTTGCGGCGCGAGCGACCCTTCTTCGGAGCTGGTGGCATCTAGCGAATTCCTCCGTAGCTCACTTGGGCTGCGGGGCCTTCTTGCGGCCCGCAACGCTCATCCGGCGCGGGCCCTTGCGGCCACGCGCGTTGGTCTTGGTGCGCTGGCCGCGCACGGGGAGCCCGCGACGGTGGCGCAGGCCCCGGTAGGAGCCGATCTCCTGCAGGCGCTTGACGTTCTGGGAACGCTCCCGGCGGAGATCGCCCTCGACCTCGCGGTTCTCGACCGCGTCTCGAAGCTTGATGATCTCGTCCTCGGTCAGGTCCTTGACCTGGGTGTTCGGATCGACCCCGGTCTCCTTGAGGATCTCGTTGGCCGCGGAGCGGCCGATGCCGAAGACGTAGGTGAGGCCGATCTCAGCGCGCTTGTTGAGGGGGAGGTTGACTCCCGCGATGCGCGCCATCTAGCCCTGCCTCTGCTTGTGACGGGGGTTGGGACAGATCACCAAGACGGCACCGCCACGGCGGATGACCTTGCACTTCTCACACATCGGCTTTACAGACGCTCGGACCTTCATTCCCCTTCTTTCATGGGGTCGTATCTTGCTGGGAGTGAGCCCGCGGGCCCCAGGAGTCGGGCCTACAGGCGTGAAAAACGTCGGTCACGCAGGCGTGAACCGACCTGTGGAATGGTAGCAGCGTCCGTGCCTGAGTCGTGCCTGGGAGATGCTCAGTCCAGGTGCCACGGCGTGAGGACGCGCGGGCCGTCCTCGGTGATGGCGATCGTGAACTCGAAGTGGGCCGCCAGCGAGTCGTCAGCCGAGTAAACGGCCCAGCCGTCTGAGCCCATGCGGATGTCGGCGCCGCCTGCGTTCACCATCGGCTCGATCGCCAGGACCATGCCGATCTCGAGCTCCGGGCCCTTGCCCGGGTCGCCGAAGTTCGGGATCTGCGGGTCCTCGTGCATGTCTCGCCCTATGCCGTGCCCGACGAGGGTGCGGATCACAGAGAGGTTGTCGCGCTCGACCCGCTGCTGGACGGCATGAGAGAGGTCGCTCAGGTGGTTGCCCTTCACCGCCTGGGCGATGCCCTCGAAGAGCGCGTCCTTCGTGGTGGTCAGAAGCGGTTCGGCGCCCTCCGGCGTCTCGCCGATCGGCACCGTGATCGCCGCGTCCGCGACCCACCCCTCGTAGGTGACGCCCACGTCGATCGAGAGGATGTCGCCGCGGCGCAGCTCGTACGGACCCGGGATGCCGTGAACGACCATCGAGTTCGGCGACGTGCAGATCGAGCCCGGAAAGCCACGGTAGCCCTTGAAGGAGGGCACGGCACCCTGCGAGCGGATGTACTTCTCCGCGGCCTCATCGAGCTCCTTGGTGGTGACGCCGGGGCGCGCCTTGGAGCGCAGCATCCGCAGGCAGCGGGCCTGGATCTTGCCGGACTCTGCCATCGCGTCGATCTGCTCGGAGGTCTTGCGGATGATCATGCCGCGATACATGTCGGTCTCACATCCCCTCCTCTTCCTCGCGACGAAGCGTGGCGAGGATGCCGTGGATGTGCTCCTCGACCTCGTCGGGCGAGTCACTGCCGTCGACGTGGTTGAGGATGCCACGCTCCTCGTAGTACTCGATCAGGGGCTTGGTCTTCTCGTTGTACTGCACCAGCCGGTTCTTGATCACGTCGGGCTTGTCGTCGTCGCGGACGATCAGCTTGGCGCCGTCGATGTCGCAGACGCCCTCCTCCTTCGGGGGGTCGAACTCGACGTGGTAGATGTGGCTCGGGTTCTCCTCGCAGGTGCGGCGCCCGCCCAGCCGGCGCACGACCTCCTCCTCGGAGACGTCGATCAGGACCGCGGCCGTCATCTCGCGCCGCAGCTCCTTCATCTTCTCATCGAGCGCCTCGGCCTGCGGCACGGTGCGGGGGAAACCGTCGAGGATGAAGCCGTCGGCCGCCTCCTCTTGCTGAAGCCGCTCCGCGATCACGCCGATGATCACCTCGTCGGGCACGAGGTCGCCGCGGTCCATGAACTCCTTGGCCTGCTTGCCGACGTCGGTCCCCTCCTTGACGGCGGCGCGCAGGATGTCACCCGTCGCGTAGTACGGCAGGCGGAAGTCCTCCTGGAGGCGCTCCCCTTGAGTCCCCTTCCCGCTGCCGGGCGGGCCGAGGAGGATGAGGTTCAGCTCGGGCACGCCCGGCACCCGGTCGCGCGCGTCACTTCAGGAAGCCCTCGTAGTTCCGCATCATCAGTTGGGCCTCGAGCTGCTTCACAGTGTCGAGAGCCACACCGACGACGATCAGGATCGAGGTCCCGCCGAAGAAGAAGTTCGCCGACGTCTGGCTGATCAGGATTGTCGGCAACGCTGCGACCGCGCCCAGATAGAGGGCGCCGGGGAAGGTGAGCCTGGACAGGATCCGGTCCAGGTATTCGGCGGTAGGTCGACCTGGTCTGACGCCGGGAATGAACCCGCCGTACTTCTTCAGGTTGTCGGCCTGGTCCACCGGGTTGAAGGTGACCGCCGTGTAGAAGTAGGTGAAGATGATGATGAAGAAGACCTCTCCGACCACGTAGTGCCAGCTGTTCGGACTGAAGAACGCCGCGAAGTCGAGCGCCGCGGGGGTGTTGATGAGCTGGCCGATGGTCGGCGGGAAGGCCATGATCGAGGCGGCGAAGATCACCGGGATCACCCCGGCCATGTTCACGCGCAGCGGTAAGTAGGTCGAGCCCCCCGACGTCATCCGCCGGCCCACCACGCGTTTCGCGTACTGAACCGGGATCCGGCGCTGGCCCTCCTGGACGAAGACGATCGCGACGATCACCGCCAGGGCGATGAAGGGCATCATCACGACGAAGACCTGGTCCGGGTTGTTCCACCACTTGGTGATGCCCTCGGGTATTCGCGAGACGATCGAGGCGAAGATCATCAGCGAGATCCCGTTGCCGATCCCCCGCTGGGTGATCAGCTCGCCCATCCACATCAGGACCGTGCAGCCGGCCGTCAGGGTGACGACGATGAGGAAGACCTTCGGGAACGTGCGCTCGCCGATGATGTTGCTGCCGTTTGAGGTGAACAGGAAGACGAAGCCGAGCGACTGCGCGAAGGCCAGGACGACCGTCAGGTAGCGGGTGTACTGGGTGATCTTCTGCTGGCCGACCTCACCCTCCTTCTGGAGGCGCTCCAGCGCGGGCATCACCACCGTCAGCAGCTGCAGGATGATCGATGCCGTGATGTAGGGCATGATCCCCAGGGCGAACAGGGACAGGCGCGAGAGGCTCCCGCCCGAGAAGAGGTTGAGGAAGCCGAGGATGTTCGAGCCCCCGACGCCGTTGACGCCGTCCTGGATCGCCTTGGCGTCGACTCCCGGCGAGGGGATGTAGGCGCCGAGCCGGTAGAGAGCGAGGATCCCGGCCGTGAAGATCAGCTTCTTGCGGATCTCCTGGACCGTGAAGGCGTTGAGGACGGTCTGGAGCATCTAGATAAGTTCGCAGGTCCCGCCCGCGGCCTCGATCTTCTCCTTGGCCGTGGCGCTGAAGGCATGCGCCCTGACGGTCAGCTTGGTTGAGATCTCACCGCGGGCGAGGATCTTCACCGGGTCACGTCGCTTGGCGAGGCCCGCCTCGCGCAGCGACTCCGGCGTCACCTCGTCGTTCGCCTTGAAGCGAGCCTCGAGGTCGGCGAGGTTCACCGGCTGCGTCCGCGTCCGGAACTTCTCGAAGGGCATTGACATCTTCTTGTGCGGGCCGCGCAGCTTGCGCATCCGCATGTGGATCGGGTTCTGCCCACCCTCGTACGCGACCTTGCGCTTGCTGCCGGAGCGGGCGCCCGCGCCCTTGTGTCCGCGACCCGAGGTCTTGCCGTGGCCCGTCCCCTTGCCGCGTCCGAGCCGCTTCCGCGGACGGCGCGAGCCGGGAGCCGGCTTCAGGCTGTGGAGGCCAACCTGATCCTTGCGCTCATCAGCCATTCTCAACCTCAACGAGGTGACTGACTGTGCGGATCATTCCCCGCAGCTGCGGGGTATCGGCGTGCTTCGCCTCCTTGCCGATGCCGCCGAGCTTGAGCGAGCGCAGTGTGTCGCGCTGCACGCGTGACGCGCCGTTCGACGAGCTGACCTGCTTCAGGGCGACGTCGGCCATCAGGAAGCCTCCCCGGCCGGTTCGGCTCGTGGGGTCTCGGCGGCAACCGCCTCCGGAGTCACAGGTTCCTCGTCCTTCGCGGCCTCGGCGGCCTTGCCGTTCCCGACGCCGAGCACCTCGCGGATTGAGATGCCGCGCAGCTTCGCGACGTCCTCCGGCCTGCGCAGGCTCTCGAGGCCCGACATGGTCGCCTTGACCAGGTTGATGGGGTTCTGCGTGCCGATGCTCTTGGTGAGCACGTCGCGGACGCCGCCGAGCTCGAGCACGGCGCGCACGCCGCCGCCGGCGATGACGCCGGTACCGGGGCTGGCCGGGCGCAGGACGACGTGGCCGGCGCCGAAGCGGCCGATCACGCGGTGGGTGATGGTCTGCCCGTACTTGGGCACTCGGATCAGGTTCTTGCGAGCGTCCTCGACGGCCTTCTGGATCGCCAGCGGGACCTCGCGGGCCTTGCCGTAGCCAATTCCGACCACGGAATCCTCGTCGCCGACCGCGACCAGGGCGGTGAACGAGAAGCGCCGGCCGCCCTTGACGACCTTGGCGACGCGGTTGATCTCGATAACCCGCTCCTGCAGGTCGAGACCCTTTGGACTGACGCTCTCTACAGCCATCGGACCGACGAAGGTAGCGGGTTTGTCTGGGCGGCCATCAGAACTTCAGGCCTCCCTCGCGGGCGCCCTCGGCGATCGCCGCAACGCGTCCGTGGTACTGGTAGCCGCCACGATCGAAGACGCAGGTCTCCACGCCCGCTGCCTTGGCCCGCTCGGCGAGGAGCTGTCCCGCGCGCTTGGCCTGCTCCATCGAGCCGAGCTTGCGGAGCTCATCCTCGGTCCAGGAGGCGGCGGCGACCGTGCGGCCGGCGTCGTCGTCGATGAGCTGGGCGAAGACTCCCCGGTTGGAGCGGTAGACGGACAGGCGCGGGCGCTCGGCGCTGCCGCGGATCCTGGCTCGGACGCGGCGGCGGCGGCGGATCCTCCTCTGTGGCTTGGTCAGTACGGTCATCAGGCTCTCTTGCCGACCTTGCGAGCGACGTGCTCGCCGGAGTAGCGGACGCCCTTGCCCTTGTAGGGCTCGGGGGGCCGCGTCTTGCGGATACGCGCGGCGGTCTCGCCGACCAGCTGCTTGTCGATCCCGCGGACCACGACCTCCGTCGGCTGCGGAACCTCGAACTCGATGCCGTCCGGCGCATCGATCGCAACTGGGTGCGAGTAGCCGAGCGCCATCTCCAGGTTCTTGCCCTTGAGGTTGGCGCGGTAGCCGACGCCCTGGATCTCCAGCCGCTTCTCGAATCCGTCGGTGACACCCTCGACCATGTTCGCGATCAGGCTGCGCGTGAGCCCGTGCAGGGCACGGTGCTCGCCGCGGTCTGTGGGCCGCTCGACGGTCAGGGTGCCGTCGTCGATCGCCACCTTCATGTCGGTGTCGACGTGCTGGTTGAGCTCGCCCTTGGGGCCCTTGACGCTGACAGCGCCGGGCTTGACGTCGATCTCGACGCCCTCGGGGATCTCGATTGGCTTTCTTCCGATTCGGCTCATCAGTTGCTCACCAGACGTGCGCGACGACCTCTCCGCCGACGCCCTTCTGCCTGGCCTCGTGGCCCGTCATGACGCCGCTCGAGGTCGACATGATCGTGGTGCCCATTCCACCGAAGACGCGGGGCACATCGTCCTTGGGAACGTAGCGGCGCCGGCCCGGGCGGGAGACGCGGTCCATGCCGCTGATCACTGGGTCGCGGTTCTCGGTATAGCGCAGGCGGATCTTGATCACCTCGCCGACGCGACCGGCCTCGACGTTGAAGTCCGTGATGTAGCCCTGCTCCTTGAGGATGCGGCTCATCTCCCGCTTCAGCCTCGAGGCAGGGATCTCCACCTCCTCGTGGTCGGCGAGCAGGCCGTTGCGGATTCGGTTCAGATAATCGGAGACTGGATCAGTGAGCACTCGTCAATCCTCTTCTCACCAGCTGGACTTGGTCATTCCGGGCACGTAGCCGTTGTGGGCAGCCTCGCGCAGGCAGATCCGGCAGAGGCCGAACTTGCGGTAGTACGCGCGCGGCCGGCCGCAGCGGCGGCATCGGTGGTACCCGCGGGTCTGGAACTTGGGCTCGCGGCGCTGCCGAACCCTTTGTGAGGTCTTCGCCATTTACTCCTCTTCCTTGCTTGAAGTCTCTTCTGAGTGGCCGCCCTCGCTGCCCTCGGCCTTGGTCTCGCCGCCACCCTCGCCCTCGGCGCCTTCCTCACCTTCCTCGCCCTCCTCGGGCGTCTCGGGCTTGGCGTAGGCGTCGGGGTTCTCCTCCTTGAGCTGCTCGAGCGCAGCGGCCTCGGCCTCGGCCCGCTGGCGGGCCTCCTCCTTGCGGCGCTCCTCCTCTTCCTCCTCCTCGACGTCGGCCTGCCCGGGACGACCATCCTGGCCGAACGGCATGCCGAGCCCGTCGAGCAACGCAAAGGCCTCCTCGTCGGTCTTGGCCGTGGTGGTGATGGTCACGTCGAGGCCGCGCACTTCGTCGATCGAGTCGTAGTCGATCTCGGGGAAGATGATCTGCTCGCGGATCCCCATCGAGTAGTTGCCGCGACCGTCGAACGAGCGGGCGTTGAGGCCGCGGAAGTCACGGATCCGTGGGATCGCGATCGCGTTGAGGCGATCGAGGAACTCCCACATGCGGGCTCGGCGCAGCGTCACGGCCAGGCCGACGGGCATGCCCTCGCGGACCTTGAAGTTGGCGACGGACTTCTTCGCCCGGCGCACGCTGGGCGCCTGTCCGGCGATGGTGGCGAGCTGCTCGGTGGCCGCCTCGAGCATCTGGGTGTTCTGCTTCGCCTCGCCCAGGCCCATGTTCAGGGTGATCTTCTCCAGCGTCGGGACGGCCATGGGCGTCGAGTAGGCGAAGCGCTTGGTCAGCGCCGGCTTCACCTCCTGCTCGTAGGTCTCGCGCAGCCGGGGCGGCGGCGCGGCCTGCTTTGCCTGTTCGGTGGCGGCTTCCACTAGTCCAGATCCCTTCCGGTCCTCGCGGCGACTCGCTTGCGCTTGCCGTCGGCGCGCTCGATCTTGACCCGGGTGGGCTTGTTGTCCTCCGGGTCGAGCAGCATCACGTTGGAGACGTGGATCGGGCCCTCGCGCTCGATGATCCCGCCGACCTCGCCGCCCTTCTGGGCATCCTTGACGGAGCGCGGGCGCTGGTGGCGCTTGATCATGTTGAGGTGCTCGATGAAGACGTAGCCCTTCTTCGGGTCGGTCCGGATCACCTTGCCTCGCTTGCCGCGTTCCTTGCCGCCGATCACGATCACGTCGTCGTCCCTCCGAACCTTCATCGCCTTGCCCATCAGAGAACCTCCGGGGCGAGGGAGACGATTCGCATGAAGTTCCTGTCGCGCAGCTCGCGGGCGACCGGGCCGAAGATGCGGGTGCCCCGCGGCGCGCCGTTGTCGTCGATCAGCACAGCGGCGTTCTCGTCGAACGAGATATAGGTGCCATCGCCCCGCCCGAGCTGCTTGCGGGTCCGGACCACGACAGCCTGGACGACCTCGCCCTTGCGTACCCCGCCGCGCGGCGTGGCCTGCTTCACGGTCGCGGTGATCGTGTCGCCGATCCGCGCGTAGCGGCGATCCGATCCGCCCTTGACGCGGATGCAGAGGATCTCCCGGGCGCCGGAGTTGTCGGCGACTCTGAGCCTGGATTCCTGCTGGATCACTTCGCCTTCTCCAGGATCTCGACCAGGCGCCAGCGCTTGGTGCGCGACATCGGCCGCGTCTCGATGATCCGGACCAAATCGCCCTCGCCCGCCTCGTTCTGCGCGTCGTGCGCGTGCAGAGTGCGGGAGCGGCGCACGATCTTCTCGTACTGCGGATGGCGCCTGGCGACCTCGATGGCGACGGTAATCGTCTTGTCAGGCTTGCTGGACGTCACGCGGCCCTGTCGCGTCTTGCGGCCGGCGGACTCGGGCTCGGCGGGCGGGGTGCCGGTGCCCGCCGTCTTCTTCGAACGGCTCTTGGTCCGATAGGAGGAGCGCTTCTTTCCGGCCTGCTTGCGCCCCTCGGCGCGGGCGGCGGCACGCTCCTCCGGGCTCTGCTGCGGGCGAGCCTCGGCCGTCTGGCGCGAACGCTCCAGGCGGCGGCGGGTCTTCCAGTCGACACCCTCGTCATCGGAGGGCGCAGCATCAGACGAAGCGGCCTCGGCGGGGGCTTCCTCAGCGGCAGCCGCCTCCTCAGCTGGGGCCTCATCCTCAGCGGGAGCCTCCTCCTCAGCAGGTGCCTCCTCCTCGGCCTTGGGCTCCTCGGCCTTGGGCTCCTCGGCCGGAGTCTCCTCGGCCTTCGTCTCTTCTTGTTCTGACTGCTCGTTCTTCTCTTCGTCTGCCATCAGACCCTCAGTTCCTGCTCGAGATCGATCCCGCGCTCCTTGGCCACGGTCAGCAGCCGCGCGACGTCCTTGCGGACCGCCGTGATTCGCGAGGTGTTCTCCAGCTCACCGGTGGCGTGCTGGAGGCGCAGCGCAAACTGCTCCTCGCGCGTCTGGCGGATCTGCTCGACCAATTCGTCGTCCTTGAGATTGTGCGCCTCGGAGGCCTTCATGACTGCTGCTCCATGCCCTCGCGGCGGACGAACTTGGTCTTGATCGGAAGCTTGTGCCCGGCGAGCCGCATCGCGTCCTTCGCCAGGTCCTCGGGGACACCGGCCAGCTCGAACATGACCTTGCCCGGCTTGACGACGGCGACCCAGCCCTCGGGGTTGCCCTTGCCCGAGCCCATGCGGGTCTCGAGGGGCTTCTTGGTGATCGGCTTGTCTGGGAAGACGTTGATCCAGACCTTCCCGCCACGCTTGATCTTGCGCGTCATCGCGACGCGGGCGGCCTCGATCTGGCGGTTGGTGATCCAGCCGCGGTCGAGGGCCTTGAGCCCGTACTCGCCGAAGGCCACCGTGGTGCCCCCCTTGGAGTAGCCGCGGCGCCGGCCGCGCATCTGCTTGCGATAGCGAACCCGCTTCGGCATCAACATGGTTAACGACCTCCCCGTCCTCGTCGGACTTGTCGGAGCGGAAGCCCTCGGGCATGACCTCGCCCTTGTTGATCCAGCACTTGACCCCGATCCGGCCGGTCGTGGTCTTCGCCTCGATGAAGCCGTAGTCGATGTCGGCGCGCAGGGTGTGCAGCGGCACGCGACCGTCGCTATAGCCCTCGGTGCGCGCCATCTCGGCGCCGCCCAGCCGGCCGGAAACCTGCACCTTGACGCCCTTTGCTCCTGACCTCATGGCGGAGGTCAGCGCGCGCTTCATCGCGCGGCGGAAGGCGACGCGGTTCTGGAGCTGTTCGGCGATCGACTGCGCAACCAGCTTCGCGTCGAGCTCCGGGCGCTTGATCTCCTTGATGTTGACCTTGACCGGCTTGCCGGTGAGCTTGTGGAGCTCGCGGCGCAGCGCGTCGACCTCGGTGCCGGACTTGCCGATCACGATGCCGGGGCGCGCCGTCGAGATGTCCACCTCGACCTCGCCGGGGCCCTTCACGATCGTGATCTTGGAGAGGCCCGCGTGCGAGAGCTTGTTCTCGATGTGCGAGCGGATCACCAGGTCCTCGTTCAGGTAGTCCGCGAACTCCTTTTCGTTGTACCAATTGGACTTCCAGTCCTGGATGTAGCCGACGCGGAAGCCCGTTGGGTTGATCTTCTGTCCCATGCGGTTCCTCAGTCCTCCGGCGTCAGCGCCACGGCGATGTGGCTGGTTCGCTTGTTGATCCGCGTCGCCCGTCCCAGCGCCCGCGGCCGGTAGCGGCGCAGCGTGGGTCCCTCGTCGACGTGGATGTCCTTGATCAGCAGGTCGTCGGCGACGAGATCGTGGTTCGTCTCCGCATTGGCTGCCGCCGACTCGAGCAGCTTGCGGATGTTCTGGGCGGCGCCTCGAGTCGAGAACCGGAGCAGCGGAAGGGCGTCCTCCAGCGGCAGGCCGCGAACCTGATCGGCGACCAGGCGCGCCTTTCGCGGCGCCACACGCACGAAGCGAGCGCTCGCGTTGACGACGGGGCGCTCGGACGCGTCCCTCTTCGCTGGAGCCTTCTTCGCAGCCTTCTTGGCCTTGGTCTTTGCGGGCTCCTTCTTCGCAGCAGCCTTCTTCGCCGCCGCCTTCTTCGCAGCCGGCTTCTTCGCAGCCGGCTTCTTCGCCGCGGACTTCTTGGCAGCCGGCTTCTTGGCGGCAGCCTTCTTCGCGGTGGCCTTCTTCGCCGCCGGCTTCTTCTGCTGCTCGGTGTCCTTCTTCTCCTCGGCCATCAGTCTCTCTCCGAGGCGCTACCGGCGCCGGAGTGGGCGCGGAAGGTCCGGGTGGGGGCGAACTCGCCCAGCTTGTGTCCCACCATCGACTCCGAGATGTAGACGGGCACGTGCTTGCGGCCGTCGTGCACCGCGATGGTGTGCCCGACCATCTCCGGGAAGATCGTCGAGTGGCGTGACCAGGTCTTGAGCATCTGCTTCTGGCCCGACTCGTTCATGGCGTTGACGCGCTTCATCAGCCGCTCCTCCGCCCACGGGCCCTTCTTCGTCGAGCGTCCCATTAGGTCTCTACTTCCTCTTTCCTCGCCTGCGGCCGCGCACGATCAGCGCGTCCGAGCGCTTGCCCTTCTTGCGGGTCCTGTAGCCGAGCGTCGGCTTGCCCCACGGGGTGACCGGGTGGCCACCCGGGGTGTGGTGGGCCTCGCCACCGCCGTGCGGATGGTCGACCGGGTTCATGGCGACGCCACGGCTCTGCGGCCGCTTGCCCTTGTGGCGGTTGCGGCCGGCCTTGCCGATCTTCACGTTCTGATGCTCGGCGTTCGAGATCGTGCCCACGGTGGCGCGGCACTCGCCGCGAACCATGCGGACCTCGGACGACGGGAGCCGGAGGCTGACCATCGCGCCCTCCTTGGCGACCACCTGGATCGCGGTGCCCGCGGAGCGGCCCAGCTTGCCGCCCTGACCGGGGATCAGCTCGACGTTGTGCACGACGGTGCCGGTCGGGATCCGCGCCAGCGGCAGCGAGTTCCCGGGGGCGATGTCTGCGCCCTCGCCCGAGACGACCTCGGCGCCGACCCGGAGCCCCTGGGGCGCCAGGATGTAGCGCTTCTCGCCGTCTGCGTAGTTGACCAGCGCGATGCTCGCCGAGCGGTTCGGGTCGTACTCGATCGAGGCCACCTTCGCTGGGATCCCGTCCTTGGTGCGCTTGAAGTCGATCTGCCGGTAGCGGCGCTTGGCGCCGCCGCCGCGATGGCGCGCGGTGACGCGGCCCTTGGAGTTGCGGCCGCCAGACGAGTTCTTGCCCTTGGTGAGGCTCTTCGCCGGCTGCTCGCCCGTGAGCTCCTCGCGCATCGGGTAGGTGCCGAAGCGGCGGCCCGGGCTGGTCGGTCTGGTCTTGCGATTCGCCATGGGTTAGCCCTCCACCGCCGCGCCCTCGAACAGCTCGATCCGCTCGCCGGGAGAGAGCTGCACGATCGCCTTCTTCCAGGAGCGCGAACGCCCCGAGTGAAGCCCGCGCCGCTTCGGCTTGGACTTCACCTTCGAGGTGCGAACGGCCTTGACGTTGACGTCGAAGATCTCCTCGACCGCATGGGCGATCTGAAGCTTGTGCGCCCGGTCGTGAACGCGGAACGTGTACTTGCCCTCGGCCATCAGCGCGTAGCTCTTCTCCGAGACGACTGGGCGGATGATCACCTGGCGCGGGTCCATCAGGCGGCCCGTCCCTTCAGCTCTTCGAGGGCGGCCTCGGTGATCACCAGCGAGGAGGCGCCGAGGACGTCGGCGACCCCTGCGGCGCTCGCGAGGGCGACGATCGTCCCCTCGATGTTGCGGAAGCTCTTGGCGACGGCCTCCTCCTCGGACCCGACGACGATCAACGTCGGCCCATCGGCGCCCCACTTCTTCAGCGCGTCGGCGGCCTGCTTGGTGGCGGGCTCTGGGAACGTCGACCCGTCGAGGACGGCGACGCTGTCCCGCTCCGCGTGGACCGTGAGGGCGGCACGCAGCGCCTTGCGCCGCGCCTTGCGGTTGACCTTGACGGTGTAGTGGCGAGGCTTCGGGCCGAACGCGGCGCCACCGCCGTAGCGGTGCGGCACGCTCAGCGCGCCGGCGCGGGCACGGCCCGTGCCCTTCTGGCGCCAGGCCTTGGCGGTGGTCATGGCGACCTCCCCCCGGGTAAGGCTGGAGTGCGTGCCTCGGCGGCGTGCGTTCAGGTCGGCGCGGGCGGCCTCGTGCACGAGCGCCTCGTGGAACGGCTCGCTGAAGATCTCCTTCGGCAGGTCGGACTTCGCCTGCTTGCCCAGGGTCGTGGCCTTGATCGTTTGCGTGGCGGACTCAGCCATCGCTGCGCACCTCCACCGTGGCGTTCTTGCCGCCGGGCACGGAACCGCGGATCAACAGCAGGTTGCGCTCGGCGTCGACCTCGACCACGCTGGCGCCGCGCTGGGTCACGCGCCGCGAGCCCATCTGGCCCGGCATCCGCATGCCCTTGAAGACGCGGGCGGGGTCGGCGCTCGCGCCGATCGACCCCGGAGCCCGGACGTTGTGCGAGCCGTGCGTCACTGGCCCGCGTCCGAAGTTGTGGCGCTTGACGGTGCCCTGGAAGCCCTTGCCGACGGATACCGCGGAAATCTTCACCTGCTGGCCCGGCTCGAAGCTCGTGACGGTGACCTCGTCGCCGATCTTCGGGCCATCGGAGGAGCCCTCGGCGCCCTCCTCGGCCTCGCCCTCACCATCGGATTCGCCGCCAGCCTGACCTCCGACCTCGACACCCCTGAACTCGACAAGGGTCTTCAGCCCGACGGCGCCGGCCTTCTTCAGATGGCCAGCCTCGGGCTTCCTCACCCTGTCCTCGGCGACCGGGATCCCCGCGAGCTGGACGGCGTCGTAGCCGTCGCGGTCGGCCTTGCGGATCGCGGTGACCTTGTTCGGGGCCGCCTCGATCACGGTCACGGGGACCGCGGAGCCGTCCTCCAGGAAGACGCGGGTCATGCCCAGCTTTTTGCCGACGATCGCGGCCATCTCAGATGATCGCCTCCGTGGCCACGTGCGCCCGGGGGTGCGCATGGTCAAGCAGATCAAGGACGCAGGGAGCGAAGCGTGGCATCGCCACGCGAGCGACCGAGGACGCAGAGCTGCGACGCGCCATGCGCGCCATCCGGGTGTGCATGGTCGCGGTGGCGGTCATCTAAAGGCGAATCTCCACGTCGACGCCCGCGGGGAGGGTCTCCATACGCTGCAGCTCGTCGACGGTCTTCGGGGTGGGCTGGTGGATGTCGATCAGCCGCTTGTGGGTGCGGATCTCGAAGTGCTCGCGCGAGTCCTTGTCCTTGAACGGAGAGCGGATCACACAGTAGACGTGCTTGTCGGTCGGCAGCGGGATCGGCCCAGCGACGGTCGCGCCGGTCCGCTCGGCGGTCCCGACGATCTCCTGGGCAGCCCGGTCTATGGCGTCGTGGTCGTACGCCTTGAGCCGGATTCTGATCTTTCCTGATGTCAATGAGGCCAATTTGTTTTCTGCTCTCTTCGCGCAGCTAGGGCGCCGCCCTAATGGATCTAGGGCCGCGCCCTGGGTCGTATGTCTTGCAGTTGTCCGGGCCCTTTGCCCTGGTGGGAGGGCCGTACTAACAACGGGCCCCCGAGGGGGCCCGTCATGCAGCTATTCGATTACCTCGGTGACGACACCCGAGCCGACGGTTCGCCCGCCCTCACGGATGGCGAATCGGAGGCCGGGATCCATGGCGATCGGCTGGATCAACTCGACCTCCATCTCAGCGTTCTCACCGGGCGCCACGAACTCGCGGCCCTCGGGGAGCTTGACGACGCCGGTGACGTCCGTCGTGCGGAAGTAGAACTGCGGCCGATAGCCGGAGACGAACGGTGTGTGGCGACCGCCCTCCTCCTTCTTCAGGCAGTAGACCTCCGCCTTGTACTTCGTATGAGGCGTGATCGAGCCGGGCTTGCAGAGCACCTGCCCGCGCTGGATCTCCTCGCGCTTGGTGCCTCGCAGAAGGGCGCCGATGTTGTCGCCGGCGCGGCCCTCGTCGAGGATCTTGCGGAACATCTCGACACCGGTGACCACGGTCTTGGTCGTGTCGGTGATGCCGACGATCTCGACCTCGTCGCTGGTGTTGACGACGCCCTGCTCGACGCGGCCGGTCGCGACGGTGCCGCGGCCGGTGATCGAGAAGACGTCCTCGACCGGCATCAGGAAGGGCTTATCGAGGTCGCGCTCCGGCTCCGGGATGTACTCGTCGAGCGCGGCGGCCAGGTCCATGATGGACTGCTTGGCCTCCTCGTCGCCCTCGAGCGCCTTCAGCGCCGATCCCTTGATGATCGGCACGTCGGCTCCGGGGAACTCGTACTCGGTCAGGAGGTCGCGGACCTCCTCCTCGACGAGCTCGAGGAGCTCGTCGTCGTCGACCATGTCCACCTTGTTCAGGTAGACGACGACGTACGGCACGTTCACCTGGCGCGCCAGCAGGATGTGCTCGCGCGTCTGGGGCATCGGGCCATCGGGCGCCGAGACCACCAGGATCGCGCCGTCCATCTGGGCGGCGCCCGTGATCATGTTCTTGACGTAGTCCGCGTGGCCGGGACAGTCGACGTGGGCGTAGTGCCGGTTGTCGGTCTCGTACTCGACGTGCGAGGTGGCGATTGTGATCCCGCGCTCCTTCTCCTCGGGCGCGTTGTCGATCTCCTCGAACGACTTCACCTCGGTACCGCCCTTATCGGCGAGCGTCTTGGTGATCGCGGCTGTCAGCGTGGTCTTGCCGTGATCGACATGGCCGATGGTGCCGACGTTCACGTGCGGCTTATCGCGATCGAACTTCTCCTTGGACATCTCGCTCCTTTGGGGGTCTTGTTGGTGTCTTTAAGTGTGAGTGCGGAAATTGGTTCGGCTGCTGACCAACCTGGGGAATATAGCTACGCACCGGCTCCCACGGGCTCTCCCGAGCGGTGCTCGACGATCTCTTCCTCGATGTTCTTCGGAACCTCTTCGTAGCGCTCGAACTGCATCGTGTAGCTGGCACGGCCCTGGGTCGAGGATCGAAGGTCGGTGGCGTAGCCGAACATCTCCCCGAGCGGCACGAAGGCATGGACCGCAAGCGCGTTGCCGCGCGGCTCCTGGCCCTGGACCTTGCCGCGACGCCTGGAGAGATCGCCGATCACATCGCCGAGGAATTCCTCGGGAGTGACGACCTCCACGGACATCACGGGCTCGAGCAGCACCGGCTTCGCCTTGCGAGCCGCCTCCTGGAGTGCCATCGAACCGGCGATCTTGAAGGCCATCTCCGAGGAGTCGACGTCGTGAAAGGAGCCGTCCACCAGCTCCGCTCGCACGTCGACCATCGGGTAGCCGGCCTTGACGCCGGAGACGAGCGCCTCCTCGATCCCCTGCTCCACGGCCGGAATGAACTCGGTTGGGATCTTCCCGCCCTTGATCTCGTTGATGAAGTCGAAGCCCTCGCCGGGGGCAGGCTCCACGTTGAGGACGACGTGAGCGAACTGGCCCTTACCGCCGGTCTGCCGGACGTGGCGATACACGATCTTCTCGACCCGGTCGCGAATGGTCTCCCGGTAGGCGACCTGAGGCCGGCCGACGTTCGCCTCGACGGAGAACTCGCGCAGCAGGCGGTCGACGAGCACCTCGAGGTGCAGCTCGCCCATCCCGTGGATCAGGGTCTGGGCGGTTTCCTCGTCGGAGGTGATCTGGAAGGTGGGGTCCTCCTCGGCCAGCTTGGCGAGGCTCTCGGAGAGCTTCTCCTGGTCGGCCTTCGTCTTCGGCTCGATCGCGACCGCGATCACCGGCTCGGGGAACTCGATCTGCTCGAGCTCGATCGGGGCGTCCGGTGCGCAGAGCGTGTCGCCGGTTGAGGTCTGCTTCAGGCCGACGCCGGCGAGGATGTCGCCCGCGTAGCACTCCTCGACCTCCTCCCGGCTGTTCGCGTGCATCATCAGCAGGCGGCCGATGCGCTCGGTGCGACCGCCGGAGGCGTTCAGCACCCGGCTGCCGGCACTGAGCTTGCCCGAGTAGACGCGGAAGTAGGTCAGCTTGCCGACGTACGGATCGGCCATCACCTTGAAGGCGAGGGCGGCGAAGGGCTCGTTGTCGTGGGCGGGCCGCTCGGCCTCGGTCTGGTCGCCGTTCTCCCCCTTCTTGGCCGGCTCGAGGCCTTTGACCGCCGGCACCTCGAGAGGTGAGGGGAGCAGCTCGACGATTGCGTCGAGCAGGGGCTGAACGCCCTTGTTCTTGAATGAGGAACCACACAGGACCGGCGTGACCTTGATGTCGAGCGTGGCCCGGTGGAGGGACTTGGCGATCCGCGCGTGCGGAATCTCCTCGTCGTTCAGGTAGGCCTCCATCAGCTCGTCGTCGTACTCGGCGCAGGCCTCGATCAGGTGTGTTCGATGCTCGTGCGCCTGATCGACGAGGTCCTCGGGGACCTCGGTGTACTCGAACTCGGTGCCCAGCTCGTCCTTCCATACCAGGGCCTTGTTCTCGATCAGGTCGACGACGCCGACGAAGTCGGCCTCCTGGCCGATCGGGATCTGGATCGGCAGCGGGTTCGCGCCGAGGCGGTCGCGCATGGTCTCGACCGCCTTGAAGAAGTCCGCCCCTGTCCGGTCCATCTTGTTGACGTAGGCGATCCGCGGGACCGAGTACTTGTCGGCCTGGCGCCAGACGGTCTCGGACTGCGGCTCGACCCCGGCTACGGAGTCGAACAGCGCGATCGCGCCGTCGAGGACGCGGAGGCTGCGCTCGACCTCGACCGTGAAGTCCACGTGGCCGGGCGTGTCGAGGATGTTGATGCGGTGGCCGTCCCACTCGCACGCGGTCGCGGCCGAGGTGATCGTGATGCCGCGCTCCTGCTCCTGCTCCATCCAGTCCATGACGGCAGCGCCCTCGTGGACCTCACCCATCTTGTGGGTGCGGCCGGTGTAGTAGAGGATGCGCTCGGTCGTCGTCGTCTTGCCCGCATCGATGTGGGCCATGATTCCGATGTTCCGAGTCTTTTCGAGGGGAAAGCTGCGGGGCATGATTCCTTGTCAGGTCGTACTGGCGTGAGGGAGGTGCGGAACGGCTAGTCTCAGTTCGGAATTCGCGCAGAAAAAAGGCCCTTACGGGCCCGAGCGCAAAGCGTCTCTTCGACCCGAACTTCTCCTATGTCGCGCCGTTCTCCATCGAAACGGTTAACGCTCACGAAGGCCTCTCGGGGCACCCCTGAGCGACGGACGATGATAGCAGCGGTCCGCTGGCTTTCAGGCAGGGATCACGCATGAGCTCGGCCCGTCGCAGGGAGCCTTCCAGCCGGGTCAAGGAGCTCACCGAACGCACCCGGCGAGAGGGTCGTGAGCTCGCCCGCAGGCGGCGCGGCGAGGCCCGGAAGCTGCGGGCGGTCTTCGCCCCGGTGCGGAGCTTCGCCGGCTGGATCGCGCCCTACATAACAGGGGGGCTGATGTGGGTGATCAAGCTGTTCGCGGCGCTGATCGCGCTGCTCGCGGAGCTCGGTGCGGTCGCCGGGGAGTGGCTGGCTGGGAGGACGCGCGCGATTGCCGCTGCCACGGCGAGAGCTCTGGAGCGGCACGTGACACCGCTCTCGACCGTCGCCTTCGTCGGCCTCGCCGCCGCCGTCGGCCTCGGCGTCTCGCAGTTCTTCGACTACCACGGGGTCGCGGTCGACGCCCCCAACTACGCGGGCGAGGTCGGCTCGAAGGCCCCGGCCCCACTGGTGGGCACCGACACCGCGGGCAGCGCGCACCTGTGGGTGCTCATCCCCGTGGCGGTCGCAGCCGTAGTCCTGATCATCGGGGCATATCGAGGCGACACCCGACTTGCCGGAGCCGTGGCCCTCTGCGGGCTGCTCGGCCTCGCCGTCGCCATGGCGATCGATCTTCCCCAGGGCCTCGACGCCGGCCGGCCGGGCCTGGCCTTCAGCGGCTCACAGGCGGAGCTGCTGCAGGGATTCTGGGCGGAGATCGCGTGCTCCGGGGTGCTCATTCTCAGCGGCGGGCTGCTCGCCCACTACTCTCGCGGTGTGACCGCGGCGAGGAGAGGCGGATGGCGAGCCGGGATCTCGCCAGGCCTCCAGACCGAGTCATGAGGAATCTGCCCCGCACGGAGACGCTGTTGGTACTCGCCTGCGCCGCGGCGGCGGCGATGCTCGGCGTCTCGCAGTTCACCGACATCTTCCATCTCACTCCCCCGGGCGGCGAGGCGTTGAAGGCGATCAAGGCCTCCGACCAGCACGGCTACGCCACGCTGGTGCTCGCGGTCTTCGCGCTGATCCTGCTCGTCGTCGCGATCGCTGCGCGGGGCGAGCAGCTCGGCCAGGTGGCCGCCCTGGCGATCGCCGTCTGCGGCGTGGTGGCGCTTCTCATCTTCCTCATCGGAGACCTCCCGAAGGTCAACAACGTCGGCACGCTCGACGACCCGCGCCAGTCCTTCATCGACGCTGAAGCCAAGCCCGTCGCGGGCTTCTGGCTGGAGCTCGTCGGCGCCCTCGTGCTCACCGTCTGTGGAGCGGCGCTCGCGACGATGAAACCGGGCAAGTCTGCGACAAGCGAGGTGCACGGCGGGCGCTCGCACGATGGCGCCGCAGGGGAGCCGGCGACGCCCCGGTTGGAACGCAGCCGCCGTGGCTGACCCCGCTCGCCTGCTCTGACTCCACTCGATCTTGGAGCGCGAGCGCAGCGCTACTCTCATCGAAGTGAGTACGTTCGCGGCTTTTCTCCCTGGCGACTCTCTGGAGGGAGCGCTGGCGGTCTTCTTGCTTTCGGTGCTCGGAAGCACGCTCTTCATCGGTCTGATCCTCTGCTCGCGGCGCTTCGATGTGGACCCCGGAGCCGACGGGGACGAAGGAGATGGTGGCGGGGGCAACCACGGTCCTCCCCCCGGTGATCAGCCTGGTCCGCTCAGCACCCCGGAGCCACCCTTGGGAGAGATCCGAGCGAGCCGCGCGCACCCTCGCCGCCCCATCGCGTTGGAGCGGTCAGGTGGCCGGCGCGAGCGATGAGCCCGGCCCAGGCCGACGATTGACAAGACGCTGAGAGGGGGAGATACTTGATGCCGCCGGCGGCCATTCGCCAAGGCTCAGGATCAGTCAAGGAGGCCGAGATGGGTCGGGAGCAGAGCCTCGTTTCCGTCCGTTCGGGAGAGCGAGACGCCCCCGACCGCGAGACGGCGCCGGGTGCCTGGCTCCGACTGGCGGCATTGGCGGCCGCCGCGGTCACGACACTGGTGGTGATCAGCGGCGCCCTTCATCTCGGGATTCCCCATCGGGCGCTCGGCATTCTTGCCGTCCCACCTCTGGCCGCTGTCGTGCTGGCCTCCATCGGCGCGCACCGTCACCTGCTGCGCATCTCCGCAGCCGCCCTGTGCCTGCTCGGCGTGGGAAGCGCCTTCGGGATCGTCTCGGGGCTGTCCGGGCATGCGGGCTGGGCATCGGCTCTGCATCTCGCCTTCGCCGCCATGACCCTGGCAGCGGTCTGGCTCACCACTGCGGCCTCGTTCCGAGGGGAGCACGTTCCTGCCGGCGCCTGGAGGGACTACGTCACCCTGACCAAGCCACGCATCATGATCCTGCTTCTGATCACGGCGGCCGCGGGGATGTTCGTCGGAGCCCAGGGAGTGCCGAACCTCTGGAAGCTTGCCGTCGTGCTCGCCGGGGGTGCGCTTGCCTGTGCGGGAGCGAGCGCGCTGAACCACTATCTCGACCGCGACATCGACGGGCTGATGGGGAAGCGCACGGCAAGCCGCCCGATCGTCGCCGGCCGTCTGACTGCTCCTCGGGCGCTCGAGTTCGGGCTCGTCCTCTCGGCGTTCTCCTTCGTTCTGCTCGCCAGCCTGACCAACGTCCTGGCGGCGGCGCTGGCCCTGATCGGGAACCTGTTCTACGTGCTGGTCTACACGCGCTGGCTGAAGCGATCCACCGTTCAGAACATCGTCATAGGCGGAGCGGCAGGCGCCGTCCCACCTCTGGTCGGTTGGGCGGCCGCGACCGGCAACCTGACCGTGCCGGCGGCCTTTCTCTTCCTGATCATCTTCTTCTGGACGCCGCCGCACTTCTGGGCTCTAGCCATGCTGATCAAGCGGGAGTACGAGGCC
The DNA here is from genome assembly GCA_963819715.1 of uncultured Solirubrobacterales bacterium. Lineage (GTDB taxonomy): Bacteria > Actinomycetota > Thermoleophilia > Solirubrobacterales > 70-9 > DASUPK01. The sequence goes on along the minus strand of CAWFXE010000006.1, from coordinate 160,373 downwards.
GCGGACATACCCATGCTGCCGGTCGTCAGTGGCGACGCCGTGACGTCCCGGCGGATCCTCACCTACTCCCTCGTGCTCACCGCGGCCACCACCCTGCCATTTCTTTGGCACACGGTCGGGCTGTCATACCTGGGGGCCGCTCTGGTGCTCGACTCCATATTCGTCGTGCTGGCGCTGGGGCTGGCGAGACACCCCAGCGCCGCGCGCGCCGTACGCGTATTCCACTTCTCGCTTCTCTACCTCGCGCTGCTCTTCGCCTCGATGGCGTTGAGCGTCGCGATCGCCTGACAGCCGGCTGTCGCTACGAGCGCGAGTAAACCGGTTCGGTCCGCCCGCGTCCGGTGCGCCGATCGGTGCGCTTGACGGGCTTGGGTCGGCTCGACCTTCGCGCTCGCGGAGCGTGCGACCCGCGAGGCTCCGCCCTCAGGCGGTGCGGGAGCACCATCGCGGCCGTCAACAGGACGAGCAGGCCCGCGATCAGAACCACGTTCAGTCCTACAACCAGTGACATATCCAACTTGATCGCCTCCTCTCGTTCGACTTGGCGTTGGAGATCAGGTTGCCCGCTGAACCTTGGACGAAACTAAGTACTCGATGTGAGTTCTCTAAGAGAGGCCTACCTGGATCAGCCCGCCGACCGCAGCGCCTGGCGCACGCTCTGGGCGGTCTGCGGGCCTCGCATAACCCCGGTGATCGTCCCGTGCGAATCGACGATGAACGTGGTCGGCAGGCCGATGAGCCGGTACTTCTGCCCGACCAGGCCGTCTCCGTCGCGCAGATTGGGATAGGTCATATCGTGCTGCCGGATGAAGGCGCGAGCCGACTCGAGGCCGTCGGTCCAGTCGACGCCCACGATCGCAGCGCTCCCGTGAAGCGAGCGACTGAGCCGCTCCAGTTCGGGGGCCTCACGACGGCATGGCTCACACCAGCTCGCCCAGAAGTTGATCGCCGCGGGCTTTCCACGCAGTGTGGAGAGATGAACCGCGGGAGGAACGAGCACACTGGTCGGCAGCTGCGGCGCCGGCCTGCCCACCCCTGAGTCAGAGCTTCCGCTGACCAGCTCGACGCCGATCAGCACGGCGATGATGGCGACCACCACCAACCCGATACGTAGCCGGCGGCGCGCTCCGGACACCCCCCGCTACTGCGATGCCAGGATCGGCACGTCGTGCACGATCTGCTTGGGCTTGAAATTCGAAGGATAAATGGTGGTCATCCTGCCGCTCCCGCTGATCCCGTAGATCAAGGCGGAGTGTTCAACGGCGTCGGGATTGCCGCGGCTCGAGGAGGATTTGGCGCCGATTTTCCAGTCGCTCCAGGTCTTCTCCAACTGCGGCCGTGACCCGATCAGGTATTCCATCCGGCCGGTCATCTGATGTGCCGAGAGGAACGCCTTGACGCTTTTCGGCGTGTCGCCCCTGGGGTCAACCGACACGGCGATGATCTGCAGATCGGAGGCCTTCGAGCCGAGCTCCGCCTGCGCAGTGTGGAGATTGCCGACGATCAACGGGCAGGTATCGGGCAGTGGTCGTAGATGAAGGTGACGAGGACTGCCTTGCCGCGGTATTGGCTCAGGTCGACGCGATGACCGAGAGAATCGTTGAGAACCAGCGGGGGCGCCGGCTTGGAGGGGACGGCGCTGATTCCTGCGAACCTGGCCGTCGTCGACCCGGAGCCCGTGCCCGACCCCGACGCACTGCCGCCACCGCAGCCTGCAATGGAGACCGCGATCAGAAGGAGAAGGCCGATCGGAAGGGCCGCGCGAAATCTGATCCTTGAATTATGAACCTCATCTTTAGGGGCAGGTAACGAGGGAATCGGTCAGGTCTCCGTCGCGAGGGTCCGGATGTCCTGGGCGAGCCAATTGGGCGGAAACGGATAGAGAAACCCGGCGCGCTCGTGCCCCGTGCGGTCGATCAGATAGGCGAGTGGACGTCGATGCGCCGCGGACGCGCTTGCTCCGATTCCGTATAAGCGCCACACCGGCGCGAGCTGCCGCTTTGAACCGAACACCCATTGCCAGCTTGGCGCCGCGCCGAATCCGAGTCGCCGCGCGGCCCGTCGATCGAATCACGCGCAGGGGCGCTCGGGTCGAGGCTGACGGCGACTATCGCCGGCCGGGCGGGGCGCGGCAGAAGCCTGAGCGAGGTGGCCAGCGAGCGTTCCTCCCTCACGCACGAGCGAAGGCAGCGCGAGCCTATGAAGGTGAGCAGGACGTCCTGGCCTCGCAGCGCGGCCGGCGAGGTGGGCCGGCCGTCCTGGTCCGGCAGCACGAAGTCGGGCGCGAGCCTCTCCCCAGGTCCCCAGGTCGCCTGCCCCATCAGGTCCGTGGCCGGTCCGGTCGGGGGCGATGCGTCGCCGCGAGTCAGAGCATGAATCCCGAGGCCGGCGCCGATTCCGATCGCCGCCGCCAACACGAGGACCGTCGCCGCCCGACGAGCGAAGCTCACTCAGGGTGGCGGCGCCGCAGCAGGAGCATGTACCAGAGCAGCACCGCAAGGAATACGCCCAGCGGAATGGCCCAGGTGAGGACGCCCTGCCCGACGACGGAGAGCGCGAGGAGTGGTTGTGGTGAACCCTGCATCGTTCCTCCTAGATCATGGGTTTTCGGCGAGCGGGCGACTGGTCGGGGACGATTGGCCCGAGCGCTTCGGCTCCAACCAGCGGTATACGACGGACAGAATGGCAATTGTGAAGGGAATCGAGCCCAGAACCCACATCGCGCCGGCGGCGAACTGCTGGTCCGCGAGCGCGGTGATACCGCCCGGACGGTTCGCCAGGTCGGCATAGGGCGAGTAGATCGGGTGGCTTGCTTCCGCCAGCACGATCGCGAGCAGCCAGCTCACCACCATCGAAGAGCCGACGTAGACGGCGCGACCGGTCTCGCTGAGGCGGGAACGCCACGGCGGTGAGTCAATCACCCGGGTCCAGAACAGCAGCCCGGTCGCGAAGAAGGTCAGGTGCTCGGAGGCGTGGATGATCGGCGACGTCAGGGTTGCGTCATAGGCCATCGGCACGTGCCAGCCGATCAGAGCGAAGTTGAAGAGCAGCCATGACGGCAACGGGTCGGCCAGGACCCTCGCGGCCGCTCGGAGAGGCGCAGACCAGCGCCCCGAGCTGAGCCAGCCCGCCAGCTCCCGGCGAGTGCCGAGCCCGAACCCGTGCCACATGCGATTCCAAGGGCGCGCCAGCGCGAGCAGCGGAGGGGCCACCAGCAGCAGCAGGATGTGCTGCAGCATGTGAACCCAGAGCAGCTTGTCGGCGAGCCCGTCGACAGGTGAGTCGAGTGCGATCAGGATCGTGGCGAGGCCCGCGATGAACGCCACGGTCCGCCACGGGCGGGATGTGTCCGAGCGCCCGGTCGGCAGCTTGCGGCCCCCGAGCCAATAGAGCAACCCGGCGGATAGGACCCAGGCGAGAGCCGGACCGCCGGTCCAGTCGAGGGGGGTCGTCACGGCGGACATGAGCTCAGAGCAGGTACAGGATGACCCAGCTGATCACGCCGATCGCAGCGAGCACCGACCAGTAGAAGGCGGCGTCGGCGATGCCGACAGGCACGAAGGTCGCGGCGTCGTTCCGCTTCCGGAGCCCCTCGGCGAACATCGTCTCGACCCAGAACATGGCCATCAGGACGAAGACGACGAACAGGGCGGTCCAGCCGATGAAGACGCTCGCGTAGCCGCCGTTCTGCGGTCCGAAGTCCAGATGCGCCCACTCGAAGACCTGGACGACGCAACCCGCCAGGCCCAGGGCCAGCGAGAGGCCCGCGGGGGCAAGCCAGCTCCCCCGTCGGACGGCGTTCCGCGCCGCGATCGCGAAGAGCCCCGCGCTCGCCGCGAAGAGGGCGACGATGACGGCGCCCCAGGCCTGGGGCGCGTCGACCCCGTCGGGGTGCCACGCGTTGTTGTTGTTGAGCGAGCGCAGGTAGAAGTACGCGAACACGAACGCGGCGAAGAACATGATCGTCGTCCCGGCGATCACGCGGGCTCCGATCCAGAGGTTGCGCTCGTAGACCTCCGGCGCCTCCTCGCTCGGCTCCACCTCGTCCTTCGATCTGCTGAAGAAGCGGGCCATGACTACCCGGGTGCCTCCGCTGGTCGATCCCGGGGCCTCACTGCAGCGGGAGGCGGCGTCCCGTAGTCGTACGGATCGCTGTCGATGACCGGTATCTCGTCGAAGTTGTGGAGCGGAACGGGCGTCGGCGTCTGCCACTCGAGGGACTTCGAGCGCCATGGGTTCTCCTCGGCCGGCTTGCGGACGAAGACCAGCGAGTAGACGACGTTGAAGAGGAAGACCAGCATCGACACGCCGAGGATGAAGGCGCAGACCGACACCCAGATGTTCAGCCCCTGGAGATTCGAGGCGTAGGTCGACACCCGCCGCGGCATCCCCATCAGGCCGAGGGCGAAGAGCGGCGCGAAGGTCGCGTTGAAGGCCAGGAACATCGACCAGAAATGGATCTTGGCTAAGCGCTCGTTGAAAATCACCCCGAACATCTTCGGGACCCAGTAGTAGATCGCGGCGAAGAAGGTGAAGATCAGGCCGCCCATGATCGTGTAGTGGAAGTGGGCCATCACGAAGAAGCTGCCGTGAGTGCTGACGTCACTCGGCGTATCCGAGAGGAAGACCCCCGAGACTCCTCCGATGAAGAAATTGAAGAACCACGCAAGGCAGAACAGCATCGGCACCGAGAAGCGGATTCGCGCCCTCCATAGCGTCGCCATGCCGCAGAGGAAGATGAATCCGGTCGGGAGCGAGATGATCTCGGTGGAGAGCATGTAGAAGGGCCGCAGCGCCGAGTTGATCCCGCTGACGAACAGGTGGTGCTGCCAGACGAAGAAGCTGAGCAGCGCGATGCCGAGCATCCCCGAGACAGCCAGCCGGTAGCCCCAGAGGGGCTTCCGCGAGAAGACCGGAAGGATCTCGAGCAGGATCCCGAACCCGGGCAGGGCGAGGACGTACACCTCGGGGTGCCCGAAGAACCAGAAGAGGTTCTCGAATAAGTACTGACTGCCTCCGGAGTACGCCAGGAAGAACGAGGTCTGCACGGTCCGGTCCATGGCCACCATCAGCAGAACGGCGATCAGGACCGGTGCTGCGAGAACCATCAGGGCGGAGGTGGTCAGCGCCCCCCAGCAGAACATCGGCAGGCGTGCCCAGTTGAGGCCCGGCGCCCTCATCGTCACGATCGTCGCGATCAGGTTGAGCCCGAGCAGCGTCATCGAGATCCCGACCAGGGCGAAGAAGAAGATGTAGGAGTCGTATCCGAAGTTCGCCTCGTCGCTCAGGGGCGCGTAGCCGGTCCAGCCGGTTGGGAACCCCCCGAAGAAGACCGTGCTGACCAGGATCGTCCCCGCCGCCATCAGCAGCCAGAAACTCAGCGACTCAATCCGGGGGAAGGCCATTCGCTTCGCCCCGATCTGGAGCGGAACGAAGTAGTTGGCGAACGGGCCCAGGACGCCCGAGGTCATGATCCCCATCATCATCGCGCCGTGAATGCTCGACGATCGTCAGGTAGCCGCCGGCGCCGAAGAGCTGCGGCGACGGTCGCAGCAGCTCGGCCCTGATCAGCATCGCGTTCAGCCCACCGATGAAGAAGAAGAGCCCGATCCCGATCAGGTACTGCTTCCCGATCACCTTGTGATCGGTGCAGAGGCCGAAGTAGCGGCCCACGCCGCCCGTCTCGTTCTGGTGGTGGGAGGGATCCAGCCCGGCCATTCGCCTGAGCGGGTACGCGAGGTAGCCCAGCCCCCCGATGAAGCCGACCACGAAGCCGATATAGCCGAGGATCAGGGCGAGGTCGTTCTGATTCGTGTCGGCGAAGTAGTCGATGCCGATGTAGTGGATCTGGTGGCCCAGCCACCAGCCGACGTAGAAGCCCACGACCCCCAGCACCAGGCCGGTGAGGAGGTTGAAGCCGAGTAGGCCGCGAAGCCTTGTGCCCGCCGTTTGCTCTGAGTTCATCCCGCCCTCCTACCTGGTTGCGGTCCGTAGCCGGTCCTGTATGGCGGCAGGACGCTGCTGGCCCCGGCGAACGCCTGCTGTTGGGCGTGGATCCAGGTCTGGAAGGCGCTGTCGCTGACGATCTGCCCGGTGTCGAACATGTGCCCGTGGAAGAGCCCGCAGAGCTCGGCACAGCGGATCACGAAGCTCCCGGTCTTCTTCGGCTCGAGGTAGACGACGTTGTCGACTCCCGGGTTGGCGTCGGCCTTGATCCCGAGATCGTGGGCCCAGAAGGAATGAATGACGTCGAGCGAGGTGACGTGCATCTCAACCTTCTGGTCGACCGGCAGGACCAGGTGGGGCGTCTCCACTCCGCCGTATCCGGGCCAGCGATAGGTGAACGCCCACTGCTGGCCGATCACCTGGACCTGCATGTTGTTGCCACTCTGCTTCGCGACCGGATCCGCGCCCTGGCCACCGCCCGACCCGTTGTCGAACAGCCGGACCGTCCCGTAGGTCGCCAGGAAGAGAACGACCACCGTGGTCACCGCAAGCCAGGTGTTCTGGATGCCGGCGTTGCCGTAGATCGCCTCGCCTTCCTCATCCTCGGAATCGGACTCGCGGTGGCGGAAGACGAACAGCGTGTAGGCGAAGAAGACGACGAGCAACGCCACGATCGGCGTGACCACCCCGAGCAAGACGGTGTTGTCGGTGACCTGTCCGGCCCCCTGTGAGCTGTCGTTGCCAGGGGGCACCCCCGGCGCGAAAACGAAGATGACCAGCGGCGTAGCGACGATGCTGAGCGCTGCCCACAGGATCAGGATCCGGCGAAAGTGTGGGGGCTCGGGCATCGCCGCCGCTCAGACCACTTGCACGAAGCCGTCCATGTAGCCGATCGTCTGCATCGGCCCGCCGAACCCGTCGAGGAACCCCGCCGCGCAGGGCACGAAGCACTGCCAGTGGTAACGGCCCTTCTTCCCCGTACGCATCACGAAGGTGACCGTCTCGTGCGCCTGTGAGAGCGAGCACGGCATCTCCTCACATTGATTCGGCGCGTCATCGGACAGGCCGAGTATCGGGACGACGATCCCCATCTGGGGCACGGTGAACGTGTGGGAGGCGGCGTCTGGCGAAATCGATGTCTTCGTATGGCCGTTCACCTGCATCACGCCGCCCACCGTGCCCTGCACCTGGGAGAGGAATGGGTTCCGGAGGCCGCTCTGGCCGTCGAAGTTGTAGACCGTCACGTGGACCAGTGAGTGCGCCGGCACCTTGAACACGGTGGTGTGCTTCCACTGGCCGTTCTGCCGGACGAGGTAGGAGACCCAGCTCGGATTGCCGCCAAGCTTCCCGATGGCCGGCGTCGTACCCAACACCAGATCGGCCTGCCCCGGCCCCGACCGAACCGCTGCCTCCGGGGCCGGAGAGCGGAGCAGCTTGTCGACGTAGAGCGTGATGCCGGCCGCGACGATCAGGACCGCCGCGACAACAGCGACCACGCGAGCAGCCATGGAGTTCACCCCGGCCACCGTTCGATGTCACTGGAGCTACCTAAGCCGCTGGTCACTCCAGGAGCGGAGAACGCATGTGCAACAAAGGTCAGACGGAAATCGCCGAACCTACCCGATGGCAACTCTCCTCCTTCCGGTCACCTCACCCGAACAACCCGACGAGACCGAAAAACGAACAGCGGCGGCACTATATGCCTCTGGACGGCGTCAGTCAAACTAAATGTTGCGCAGAGAGCCAGGCGGCCACATGAACAGGTCCACAGAGCGCCCTGGCGGACTTAAGCAGTTACCAGCGGTAGTGCGCGAATGCCTTGTTGGCCTGAGCCATGCGGTAGATGTCGTCCTTGCGCTTCCATGCGTTGCCCTGCTGCTTGGACGCATCCTGAATCTCGTTGGCGAGGCGCTCGGCCATCGACTTCTCACCGCGAGCCCGAGCGAACTCGACCAGCCAGCGGACCGCGAGGGTGCGGGCCCGGCGCGCGGGCACCTCGACCGGTACCTGGTAGGTCGCGCCGCCGACGCGGCGGGAGCGAACCTCGAGCACCGGGGTGAGCTGCTTGATCGCGCCCTCGAGCTCCTCGACCGGGTTGTTTCCGCTGCGCTCGCCGACCACGGCGAGGGCGTCGTAGGTGATCTTCTCGGCGACCGACTTCTTGCCGTCGGTCATCACCTTGTTGATCACCTGCTGGACGATCCGGCTCCGGTAGACGGAGTCGGGCTCGAGCAGCCGGATGGTGGCCTGGTTGCGGCGCGGCATCCTAGGAGGCCTTCACTCCGTACAGCGAGCGGCCCTGCTTCCGATCCGAGACGCCGGCGGCATCGAGGGCGCCGCGGACGACCTTGTAGCGAACGCCCGGCAGATCCTTGACGCGGCCGCCCCTGACCAGGACCACGGAGTGCTCCTGCAGGTTGTGGCCCTCGCCCGGGATGTAGCTCGTCACCTCGAGCCCGTTCGTGAGACGAACCCTGGCGATCTTCCGAAGCGCGGAGTTCGGCTTCTTCGGCGTCACCGTCGCGACGCGGGTGCAGACGCCACGCCGCTGCGGAGCAGCGACGCGCTTCTTGCGACCCTGGCCCGACTTCAGGCCCGGCGTCGACATCTTCTTCTTCTTGTGGGTTCGTCCCTTGCGGACGAGCTGATTGGTGTTGGGCATCGGCGCGGGATGGTAGCCAACTACGCTTCCCGCCGATGCCGCTGCTCCGCAAGAACCGATCCAGCGATGGACCCGTCCTCGCCGTCGACATCGACGGGGTGATCAGCCTGTTCGGATTCGAGCAGCCGGTCGAGCCCGGCCGGGCCGGCGCTGACGCTCCGGGCGAGTTCCATCTGATCGACGGGACGCTCCACTGCATCGCCCTCGAAACCGGCCCGAGGCTGAACCAGCTGTCGAAGAGCTTCCAGCTGATCTGGGCGAGCGGCTGGGAGGACCGGGCCAACGACCACCTGCCCGGGATCCTCGGCATGCCGGCCCTTCCGTACCTGACCTTCGACGGACGCGCCAGGTTCGGCACGGCCCATTGGAAGCTGGAAGCACTCGAGGAGTACGCAGATTCGCGTCCGCTGGCGTGGATCGACGACAGCCTGGACGGCAGCTGTTACGACTGGGCAGAGCGGCGCCCGGCTCCCACCCTGCTCGTCCCGACCGAGTCGGATGTCGGCCTCCTCGACCTCCACGTCGACACGATCGAGTCCTGGGCCAAGGATGGATTTCAGCCAGCCTGATCGGAGGTAGACTCGGCGTGATGGGAGAGGTGGTGCCGATCATCTTCTTGGCCGTGATCCTGAAGATCCCGGTCCTCTACGGCATGTGGCTGATCTACTGGGCCGTCAAGGCCGAGCCCGAGCTGGAGGACATGCCAGGGGAAGCCGACGATCACAGCTTCCGCCGCTTCAGACGCACCCCGACGAAGCCGAAGGGCCCACGCCGCGGACCGCACGGCGGTTCCGCCCAGGCCAAGCCCGACTGCCCGCCGGGAGGCCGCACGAGGACCCCGGCGATCGCGCCAAGGCTCGCCTCCGGCACGGCGGCGCACGAACGGCGAGAGCACTCCCCCGCGGGCAGTTAGCAGCGACAACGACGACGACACAGGAGGGAACCGACATGGGACAGCCCGTGGTGCATTTCGAGGTGGTTGGGAAGGACTTCGAGAAGCTGAAGAGCTTCTACTCCGACGTCGCCGGCTGGAGCTATGCGGAGGCACCCGCGGCGGGCCAGGAGGGCGTGCCGCCGTACGCGATGGTGCCCCAAGAGGACAACACCAACGCCGACGGAATCGGAATCGGCGGAGGCATCGGGGTGGGCCCCGAGGGCTACGAGGGCCACGTCACCTTCTACATCGAAGTCCCTGACGTGGGCGCGTCGCTCGATCAGGCCGAGAAGCTCGGCGGCAAGAAAGTGATGGGCCCCGAAACAATGACGGAGGACCTAACGATCGGCCTCTTCAACGATCCGGAAGGCCACCTGGTCGGCCTGGTGCAATCCGCCAGCTGAGTCAGAAGTCCGTCAGCCGAAGCGAAAGTCGGGCGGGTGGCGCGGAATTTCAGCCGGGGTGAGATGCCTCGATCCCCGGTGAAATTCCGCGACAGGACCCGCCCGCCTAGCGCTTAGTCCCTAAGAGCTTTCGGACTCGGACTTCTCGGCAGCCTCGGCCGGAGCCTCAGGCGTCTCGATCTCGGAAGCGAGCTCCTCGAGCTCCTCCGCGAACGAAGGCCCGAACCCCTCGAGCGAGGATGAACCGCCCTCGCCGTCCCCGGCGAGGTCGAGCTCCTTGGCGAGCTCCTCCTCCGAGAATTCCTCGACGGGAGGCTGGGCGGGCTCCACCGGCTCGATCTGAAGCGAGCGGTAGTGCTTGAGCCCCGTGGCCGCCGGGATCAGCTTCCCGATGATCACGTTCTCCTTCAGGCCCATCAGGCGATCCCGCTTGCCCTCGAGGGCAGCGTCGGTCAGCACCTTGGTGGTCTCCTGGAAGGAGGCCGCCGAGAGGAAGGACTCGGTGGCGAGCGACGCCTTGGTGATCCCGAGGATGACCTCCTCGGCCTTCGCCGGCGTCTTCGTCTTCTTGCCCTTGAACTTCTCGTTGATCGCGTCAAAGACCAGGCGGTCCTCAAGCTGACCGGGCAGCAGCTCGGTCGAGCCCTTTGACTCCACGCGCACCTTCTTCAGCATCTGGCGCACGATCAGCTCGATGTGCTTGTCGTTGATGTCGACGCCCTGAGTCCGGTAGACGCGCTGCACCTCGGCCACGATGTAGACCTCGGTGTCGGTGCGGCCCCTGATCTCGAGGATCTCGGCCGGATACAGGGACCCCTCGTTGAGCTGGTCGCCGCGCTCGACGCGCTTGCCCTGCTCGACCAGGACGTTGGTCCGCGGCGGGAAGGACTCCGCATATTCCTCGCCCTTGTCGTCGGTGATCGTGACCTTGACGGCCTTGTCGCTTTCCTCGACCGCGACCTTGCCGGCCACTTCGGCCAGCTTCGCCAGGCCCTTCGGCTTGCGCGCCTCGAACAGCTCGACGACTCGCGGAAGACCCTGGGTGATGTCCAGGCCGGCGACACCTCCCGTATGGAAGGTCCGCATCGTCAACTGGGTGCCCGGCTCGCCGATCGACTGCGCGGCGATGATGCCGACGGCGTCCCCGATCTCGACCAGGAAGCCGGTGGCGGGCATGACTCCGTAGCACTGGCGGCAAACCCCGGACTCAGCCTCGCACTTGAGCACCGAGCGGACGGGGACTGTGACGTCCTCGTCGTCCTTGAAGCCCTCGGCCATGTCGTGAACCTCGGGCCAGTCGATCTCCTGGTTCCGCTTGAGCAGGTCACGGCCTCGCTTGGTCGTGAATTTCTTGGCGGCCACGCGACCGATCAGGTTCGGGTTGAGCTCACCTGGGTCGCGGTAGAGCGGCATCTCGATGTGGTCCTTGGTCTTGCAGTCCTCCAGGCGCACGATCACGTCCTGGGAGACGTCGACCAGGCGACGGGTCAGGTAGCCCGAGTCCGCGGTGCGGAGCGCCGTGTCGGCGAGTCCCTTCCGGGCGCCGTGCGTCGAGATGAAGTACTCGAGGACGGAGAGGCCCTCCATGAAGTTGGCCTTGATCGGCCGCTCGATGATCTCGCCCTTCGGATTGGCCATCAGGCCTCGCATGCCGGCCAGCTGGCGGATCTGCTTGAACGAGCCACGGGCTCCCGAGTTGGCCATCATGAAGATCGGGTTGAGCTCGTCGAGGTTGTCCTCCATCGCCTGCCCGACCTCTTCGGTCGCGCTATCCCAGCGTGAGGTCACGGCCTCCTTGCGCTCCTCGGCGGTGATGTAGCCATCGTCGTACTGGCCCATGATCTCCTCGGTCTCCGACTCGTAGCGCTCGAGGATCTCCTCCTTGTCGGGCGGCGCGACGACGTCGTTCTTGGAGATCGTGATCCCCGCTTCGCTGGCGAAGTGGAAGCCGAGCTCCTTGAAGGAGTCGAGCACCAGCGAGACGGCAGGGGCCCCATACGCCTCGACCAGGTCGCTGACGATCGCGTTGACGTCCTTCTTCTTCAGCGAGCCGTTGACGAACTTGTACTTCTCGGGGTCGTACTCGTCCCCGAGGGCCTCGGCGATCGCCCGCTCGACGCGGTCGTTGTAGATGATCCGCCCGACCGTGGTCAGGAAGTGCTCGTGACCCGGCCGCCGGTATTCCGCCCAATCGTGCAGCTGGACGATGCCGTTCTCGTACGCGAGCTCGGCCTCCTGCGCAGTCCTGAACGGATGGGGCTTCTGGTCGAGCTTCGAGGCGTCGAGCTCCTCGACGTCCTCCCCTGCGTAGGTCAGGTAGTAGAGACCCAGGACCATGTCCTGGGTCGGCGTGGCGAGCGGTGCGCCGTGCGCCGGAGAGAGGATGTTGTTGGAGGAGAGCATCAGGATGCGCGCCTCCGCCTGGGCCTCCGCCGACAGCGGCAGGTGCACGGCCATCTGGTCGCCGTCGAAGTCGGCGTTGAACGCGTGGCAGACAAGCGGGTGGACCTGGATCGCCTTGCCCTCGACCAGCACCGGCTCGAACGCCTGGATGCCCAGGCGGTGGAGCGTCGGCGCGCGGTTGAGGAGCACGGGGTGCTCGTAGATGACCTCCTCGAGCACGTCCCAGACCTCCGGGATCATCGAGTCGACCATCTTCTTGGCCGCCTTGATGTTCTGGACCTGCTTGCGCTCGACCAGGCGGGCCATGATGAACGGCTTGAACAGCTCCAGGGCCATCAGCTTGGGCAGCCCGCACTGGTGAAGCCGCAGGCTCGGGCCGGACACGATCACCGAGCGGCCGGAGTAGTCGACGCGCTTACCGAGCAGGTTCTGCCGGAAACGGCCCTGCTTGCCCTTGAGCATGTCCGAGAGCGACTTCAGCGGCCGGTTGCCCGGGCCGGTGACGGGACGGCCACGGCGCCCGTTGTCGAACAGGGCGTCGACGGCCTCCTGCAGCATCCGCTTCTCGTTGTTGACGATGATCTCGGGGGCGCCCAGGTCGAGCAGCCTCTTCAGCCGGTTGTTCCGGTTGATCACGCGCCGGTAGAGGTCATTGAGGTCCGAGGTGGCGAAACGGCCACCGTCGAGCTGGACCATCGGCCGCAGCTCCGGCGGGATCACCGGGACCACGTCAAGGACCATCCACTCGGGCTTGTTGGCTGACTTGAGGAAGGCATCGACGACCTTGAGCCGCTTCACAGCGCGGGCCTGCTTCTGGCCCTTGGAGGTGTTGATCGTCTCCTCGAGCAGCTCGGCCTCGTCCTCGAGCTCGACCTGGTCGAGCAGGTCGCGGACTGACTCCGCGCCCATGCCGCCGCGGAAGTACTCGCCCCAGCCGAACGGGGAACCGAAGCGGTCCTTGAGCTCGCGGAACGTGGTCTCGTCGTTGATCACGTCCTTCGGCTTCATCTCCGAGAAGATCTTGAATACCTCGCGCAGGCGCTCGGCGGCCTCGTCGAGGTAGGCCTCCGTGTCCGAGATCTCGGCGTCGAAGGTCTTCTTCAGCTCCTTGGCCATCTTGTCGCGGTCCTCGGCCTTCATCCGCTTCACGTTGGTGACGCTGTCAGCCCAGAGCTCGTCGTCCTCGTTGAAGCCGTCGGTGGTGCCCGCCGGAGGCGCCTCGGTCTCCTTGTCGGGAGCGACGCCCAGATAGGCGAGGCGGCGGACCAGGGACTCGTTCAGCTCCTGCGTGCGCTGCTCGCGCTCGCGCTCGTACTCGCCGGCCTGCTTCTCGACTTCCTTCTCGAGCTTGCCGAGATCCTTCGAGCGGGCCTCCTCGTCGACCCAGGTGATCACCGAGGCGGCGAAGTAGAGGACCTTCTCGAGCTCCTTCGGAGCCATGTCGATCAGGTAGCCGATCCGCGATGGGAACGCCCTTGAAGAACCAGATGTGCGAGACCGGCGCGGCCAGGTCGATGTGACCCATGCGCTCGCGGCGAACCTTGGAGCGGGTCACCTCGACGCCGCAGCGCTCGCAGACGATGCCCTTGTAGCGGACCCTCTTGTACTTGCCGCAGTAGCACTCCCAGTCCTTGGTCGGACCGAAGATGCGCTCGCAGAAGAGGCCGTCCTTCTCCGGCTTCAGCGTCCTGTAGTTGATGGTCTCGGGCTTGGTGACCTCGCCGGAGCTCCAGCCCCGGATCTTCTTGCCCGAGGCAAGCCCGATCTCAATCGCGTCAAAGTTGTTGATGTCGATCACTTCTTTGCTGCCTCCTCGGCGTCACCGTCAGTACCGCCGTCACCCTCGGCGACGACCTGCTCTTCCTTCTCGTCGGCGGCCTTGTCCTTGTCGCCGGCGCCGTTCCCGCCGTCCGCGCGCACGCCGGACAGCTCGATGCCGAGTTCCTCGGCGGCGCGAAGGAGGTCGTCCTCCTCCTCGCCCATCTCCACTCCGTCGCCCTCCTCGGAGACCACGTTGGCGTCGAGCGCCAGCGACTGGATCTCCTTGAGCAGGACCTTGAACGACTCCGGAATCGAGGGTTCGGGGATGTTCTCGCCCTTGACGATCGACTCGTAGGCCTTGACGCGGCCGACGGTGTCGTCGGACTTCACCGTGAGCATCTCCTGCAGGGTGTAGGCGGCGCCGTACGCCTCCAGTGCCCACACCTCCATCTCGCCGAAGCGCTGGCCGCCGAACTGCGCCTTGCCGCCCAGCGGCTGCTGGGTGACCAGGGAGTAGGGGCCGGTCGACCGTGCGTGGATCTTGTCGTCGACCAGGTGCAGCAGCTTCAGGATGTACATGTAGCCGATCGTGACCTTGCCCTTGTAGGGCTCTCCGGTCCGCCCGTTGTAGAGCTGGACCTTGCCCTCGGCGCGGTTACCCGGCGCGCTCGGACTTGTCGATCCCGAGGTCGATGCCTCGCTCGGAGTTCTCGTCCTGCCACTTGACCAGGGCGTTGTCGACGTCCTCGACGGTGGCGCCGTCGAAGACCGGCGTCGCCACGTTGACGCGGCCGCCGCCGTTCCCCTGGCTCTCCTTGTACGAAGCCGAGCCGTCGTCGTACCAGCCGTTGGCCGCGACCCAGCCCAGATGCGTCTCGAGGATCTGGCCGATGTTCATTCGGCTCGGCACCCCGAGCGGGTTGAGGATCACGTCGATGGGCGTGCCGTCCTCCATGAACGGCATGTCCTCCTCGGGCACGATCTTGGAGATCACGCCCTTGTTGCCGTGGCGGCCGGCGAGCTTGTCGCCCTCCGCGATCTTGCGCTTGATGGCGACGTAGACGCGCACCAGGTCGTTGACGCCCGGCGGCAGGTCGTCGCCCGCCTCGCGGCTGAAGGTGAGGACGTCGATGACGACGCCGCCCTCGCCGTGCGGAACCTTCAGCGAGGTATCGCGGACCTCGCGCGCCTTCTCCTTGAAGATGGCGCGGATCAGCTTCTCCTCGGCCGTCAGCTCGGTCTCGCCCTTCGGCGTGACCTTGCCGACCAGCAGGTCGCCGGCGGCGACCTCGGCGCCGATCCGGACGATCCCCCGCTCGTCGAGGTTCCTGAGGCTCTCCTCCGAGCGGTTCGGGATGTCGCGGGTGATCTCCTCGTCGCCGAGCTTCGTCGTGCGGGCGTCGATCTCGTACTCCTCGATGTGGATCGAGGTGAGCTCGTCCTGCTTGACGAGGCGCTCGGAGATGATGATCGCGTCCTCGAAGTTGTAGCCCTCCCAGGACATGAAGGCGACCAGGCAGTTCTTGCCGAGGGCGATCTCGCCGCCGGCGGTCGAGGAGCCGTCGCAGAGGACGTCCCCGGCCTTGACCTTGTCGCCGACCGAGACGATCGGGCGCTGGTGGATGATCGTGCCCTGGTTCGAGCGCATGAACTTGTGGAGGGGGTACTCGTCCCTCTTCGAGCCGTGGGTGACGACGATCTGCTCGGCGTCGACCGTGGTGACCTCGCCATCGTTCTCGGCGATCACGACGTCGCCCGTGTCCTCCGCGACGCGCCGCTCCATCCCGGTGCCGATCAGCGGCGGCTCCGGCTTGAGCAGCGGCACCGCCTGGGCCTGCATGTTCGAGCCCATCAGCGCGCGGTTCGCGTCGTCGTGCTCGAGGAACGGGATCAGCGCCGTCGTCACCGACCAGATCTGGGTCGGCGAGACGTCCATCAGCGTCACCTCCTTGGGCGCCACGGCGACCGCCTCGTCGTCGCGGCGGCGGCAGATCACGTACTGGCCCTTGAGCTTGCCGCTGTTCGGGTCGACCTCGGCGTTCGCCTGGGCGATCGTCTCGTCCTCCTCCTGCGTGGCGTCGAGGTGGACCACCTTGTTGGTGACCACGCCGTCCTTGACCACCCGGTACGGGGTCGTGACGAAGCCGTGCTCGGAAATCTCCGCATATGAGGAGAGCGAGCCGATCAGCCCGATGTTCGGGCCCTCGGGAGTCTCGATCGGGCACATGCGCCCGTAGTGGGTGGCGTGCACGTCGCGCACCTCGATGGGTGCGCGCTCGCGGGTGAGGCCGCCGGCGCCGAGCGCCGAAAGACGGCGCCGGTGCCGCAGACCGGCCAGCGAGTTGGTCTGGTCCATGAACTGGGACAGCTGCGAGGAGCCGAAGAACTCCTTCAGCGCCGCCACGACGGGCCGGATGTTGATGATGGTCTGAGGCGTGATCGCGTCGGCGTCCTCGGTGGTGAGGCGCTCCCGCACCACGCGCTCCATCCGGTAGAGCCCGATCCGGAAGGCCTCCTGGATCAGCTCCCCGACGGTGCGCAGGCGGCGGTTGCCGAAGTGCTCGTACTCGTCGAGGTGATCGTGGATCGGCTCGCGGGGATAGGTGATCGCCTCCGCGGCGTAGTCCTTGATCGGGTTCTCCTCGTCGATCTCCTCCGGCACCCCGAGGATCTTCGGGATGGAGGTGAGCTCCTTGACCAGGGCGATGATGTCGTCGTGGGTCAGGACCCGGGTGTCGAGATCGATGTCCAGGTCCAGGCGCGCGTTCAGCTTGTAGCGGCCGACGCGGGTCAGGTCGTAGCGCTTCGGGTCGAAGAAGAGCTGCTCGAGCAGGGCCTTGGCGGCGTCCACCGAGGGCGGCTCGCCCGGGCCGCTGCTTCTTGAAGAGCTCGATCAGCGCACCCTCCTCGTCCCTGGTCGCGTCGGTGTCCGACGCGATGGTGTGGCGGATGTAGACCGAGTTGTCGAACATCTCGAGGAGCTTCTCGTCCTCGACGTAGCCCATCGCGCGCAGCAGCACGGTGACCGGCAGCTTGCGCTTGCGGTCGATGCGGACGTAGACGCGGCCCTTCTTGTCGATCTCGAGCTCCAGCCAGGAGCCGCGGGCCGGCATCAGGTTCGCGATGAAGACCTGCTTCTCACGGTCCTTGGGCTCCATCACATAGGCGCCGGGGGAACGCACAAGCTGCGTGACGACCACGCGCTCGGTGCCGTTGATGATGAAGGTGCCTCGATCCGTCATCCACGGGAAATCGCCCATGAAGACGGTCTGCTCGCGGATCTCTCCGGTCTCGCGGTTCTGGAACGCGACCTTGACGTTCAGAGGACGCGAGTAGGTCATGTCCTTCTCGCGGCACTCATCCACCGTGTTGGGTGGATCGTCGAACTCGAACTCCCCGAACACGATCGCGAGGTTCCCCGTGTAGTCCTCCGTCGGGGAGATGTCGTCGATCGTCGCCCGCAGCAGTCCTTCCTTCGGGTCAACCAGGTCCGCGAAGGACTTCCGCTGGATATCGATCAGGTGTGGGACTTCGAGTGGGTTCTTAAGGCGAGAAAAGCTCCTACGGGTTGCGGCGACAGCGTTGGATCCGGCCAACTCGGCGACTCCTCAAAGTATTAGAAGGCTTGTGAGACCGCGCAAAAATCAGGCAGCAGGGCTCACCGGGCGCGCGAACCGTGCATAGTAACGCACGGCAACCGTTTGGTCAAGGGTTGCTAACACGCCCCCGAAAGGGCACGCGCCGGGATCTTACTCCCAATCTGGGCGGTTTGGAGCAGTTTCGGGCCGTCGAACTACTTGATCTCGGCGGTGCCGCCGGCCTCTTCGATCTCCTTGAGCAGGCCCTCGGCCTCCTCGCGCTCGATCGCCTCCTTGACGGGCTTGGGAGCCTCGTCAACGAGAGCCTTGGCCTCCTTGAGGCCGAGTCCGGTGGCGGCGCGCACGACCTTGATCACGCCGATCTTCTTGTCGCCGGAGCCGGTCAGGACGAGATCAACCGTCCCTGCCTCCTCCTCGACCGCTGCGCCATCGCCGGCCGGTCCGGCCGCGCGCGGCAGCGCGGCGACGGCGGTCGCGGAGACGCCGAACTCCTCCTCGAGCGCCTTGATGCGCTCGGAGAGCTCGAGCACCGAGATGCCCTTGAGCTCCTCGATCCAGTCTTCTGTGCTGACCTTGGTGGCCATCTACTCGCTGTCCTCCTTGTTCTCGTCAGAGTCTTCTGAAGTCTCTTCTGCGGGGTCTCCTCGCCGATGTCGGCGTCGCCCTCCGTGGTCTCGCTCGGCCTCGCCCTGGCCGGCGTCCTCGCCCTCGGGGGCCTCCTCCTCGGAGCTCTCCTCCGGGGACTCGGCGGGCTCGGGGTCGGCGGTTCCTCGGTCGCAGGGGCTTCCTCGGTCGCAGGGGCTTCCTCGGCGAGGGCCTCTTCCTGGGCTGCGGGCGCCTCGCCGGTGACCAGGCCCTGCTCGGCGATCTGGCCGAGCTGCAGGGCCAGGCCCTGGATCATCGAGCCGAGGCCGCGGACCAGGCCGGTCAGCGGGCTGGCGACGATGCCGGCGAGCTGGGCGTTGAGCATCTCGCGGCCGGGCAGGCGCGCGATCGCCACGAAGGAGTCCGGATCGAGCGCCTCCCCGTCCATCAGCCCGCCCTTGTAGTCGAGCAGCTCCCATTCGGAGCCGAGGCGGTTGAGCGTCTTCGCGGCGAGGGCCGCGTCGCCCTTGACCAGGGCGAGGGCGGTGGGTCCGCTCAGGAAGTCCTTGAGGCCGTCGGTTCCCGCCTCGTCGGCGGCGCGCAGGGTGAGCCGGTTCTTGACGATCGCGGAAGCGCGTGTCCGCGTCGCGCAGGCCGGCGCGGAGCTCCGCCGCCTGCGGCACGCTGATTCCGCGGTAGTCGACCGCGAAGATCGCCGTCGCGTCCTTGAGCTCAGTCGCGAGCTCCTCGACCACTGCTGTCTTCTGCTCTCTGTCCATTTCGTTCTCGTTCGTCCGCTCCGCCCAATGAAAAGACCCGCACGCAGGCGGGCCAGAGCGGGCGGTCTTGCGGACCGGTGACTCTCGCTCACCTGCGCCGGACTTCTGGACCCTTGGTGTCCCGCCGACGGTCTTGGGCGGCAGTTGTTCGGCGCGGGATGTTAGGCGGTCGCACCTTCCTCTGCGGGCCGTCCTCAGCTTCGCTTCCGGGCGTGCCCGGCGGTGCTCGGAGCCGCCATTCTCATCGCTGTCGGCCGTCGCTCCGGCGCCGAGCATGATCTCGCCGCGGCGAGTCCGCGAGGAGTCCACGCGGATGCCGGGGCCCATGGTGGTGGTCACGGTGATCGAGAGGATGTAGCGGCCCTTGGCGGCGGCCGGCTTCGCGCGGATGATCTCCTCGATCACCGCGGCGTAGTTCTCGAGCAGGTCCTCCTCGGAGAAGCTGGTCTTCCCGATCGCCAGGTGGACGATCGCCTGCCGGTCGGTGCGGTACTCGATCTTGCCGGCCTTGGCCTCGTCGACTGCCTTGGCGATGTCCTCGGTGACGGTCCCGACCTTGGGGTTCGGCATCTTGCCCTGGGGGCCGAGGACACGGCCGAGCTTGCCGACCTTGGGCATCTGTGAGGGGTGCGCGATCGCGACGTCGAAGTCGGTCCAGCCGCCCTCGACGCGCTCCGCGAGGTCGTCGGAGCCGACGAAGTCGGCGCCGGCCTCGGTGGCCTGGCGGGCCGCATCCCCCTCGGCGAAGACGGCGATCGTGACGTTCTTGCCGAGGCCCTTCGGCAGGGCCAGGGTCCCGCGCAGCTGCTCCTCCGCGTGGCGGACGTTGACCCCGAGCCGGATGTGGAGCTCGACCGTCTCGTCGAACTTGGCGCCGGCGGTCTCCTTGATCAGGTGGATCGCTTCCGCCGGCGGATACGCCTGAGTCCGGTCGATCTTCTCGTAGGCCTCTCTATATCTCTTGCCGCGAGCCATCAGTAGAGCCCCTCCACCGTGACGCCCATCGAGCGGGCGGTGCCGGCGATGATCTTCGTCGCGGCGTCGAGGTCGTTGGCATTCAGGTCGGGCATCTTGCGCTCGGCGATCTGGCGGGCCTGGTCGACGGTGATCGAGCCGACCTTCTCCGAATGCGGCTCGCCCGACCCCTTGTCGATCCCGGCCATCTCCTTGATCAGAACCGCGGCGGGCGGCGTCTTGGTGATGAAGTCGAAGGAGCGGTCCTCGTAGACCGTGATCTCAACCGGGAATGATCGTGCCGGCGTCCTGCTGGGTCTGCGCGTTGAACGCCTTGCAGAACTCCATGATGTTGACGCCGTGCTGACCGAGGGCAGGGCCGACCGGCGGCGCGGGGTTCGCGGCGCCGGCTGGGATCTGCAGCTTGATCTGGGTGAGGACCTTCTTGGCCATGGAGTGGGAAGTTAGATCTTCTTGACCTGGTCGTAGTTGACCTCGACCGGAGTCTCGCGGCCGAAGATGGAGACGAGGACCTTGAGCTTGGCGGCGTCCTCGTTGATCTCGGCGATCTCGCCGGAGAAGTCCGCGAGTGGGCCGGAGATCACCTTGACGGACTCTCCGATGGAGAACTGTGCGCGGGTGCGCGGGCGCTCCGCGGTCTCGCGATGGAGCAGGCGGTCGACCTCGACCTTGGAGAGCGGGATCGGCTTGTTGCGCGAGCCGACGAAGCCCGTCACGCCGGGGGTGTTCTTGACGAGGCCCCAGGCATCGTCCGTCATCTCCATGTTGACCAGGACGTAGCCGGGCATCGTGCGCTTCTCGGTCTGGATCTTCTGGCCGTCCTTCATCTCCGAGATCTGCTCGGTGGGAACGACGACCTGGCGCACGTTGCGCTCCTGGCCCATGGTGTGGACCCGGTGCTCGAGGTTCTGCTTGACCTTGTTCTCGTGACCCGAGTAGGTGTTGATCACGTACCAGCGAAACATCGTCTGATTCCCGTCTTTAGATGATCTGTTTGATGAGCCAGTTGAAGGCGCCGTCGAGGGCGCCCAGGTAGGCCGCCATGACCGCGACGAAGATGAAAGTCACGGCCGAAGCCTGAACCAACGTGTCCCGGTCCGGCCACTGCACCCGCTTGAGCTCGGCCCAACAGGAAAGCAGGAAGCCGATGATCGGGCCGCGGCGCTTCTCGGCCTTCTCGGCCTGGCCCTTCTGAAGTTCCTTGGCGCGAGCCTTCCGCCGCTCGTCCTTCTCGCGCTGGCGGCGGTCGCGCCGGCTCTCCTTCGGCTCGGCGGCTGCGCCATCCTCGGTGCGCCCGACGTCCGCTCGCGATGGAGCGGGGGGCGCGACCTCCGTCTCGGGCTGCACCGGGGCGGGAACGACTCCGGGAACGGGCGAACCGCGGCCCTCGACCTCGTCCTTCACCTCTGGATCGACGGTGTGTTCTCCGTAGTCCTCGGTGTGCGCGCCGGTCTCGATGATCGCCTCGGCCTCGGCGACCTCGCCCGAGACTCCCTCGCGGGTCGCCTCCTGCGCGCGGCCCTCCTGCTCGCGCTCAGCGTCGCTGCGGCCAGGCTGCTGGCCTCGCTGCTCGGCCTCCTGGCGACGGCGCCGCTCGGCCTTGCGTTGTGCCCTCGTCTTCGCCATCTCGACGCTTAGCGCGTCTCCTTATGTGGAGTGTGCCGCCCGCACCAACGACAGAACTTCCGGATCTCGATCCGGTCCGGCGTGTTGCGCCGTGACTTGTTCGTCTCGTAGTTGCGGCGCTTGCACTCCTCACAGGCGAGCGTTACGCCGATTCGAACATCAGAGGCCATGTCTCCTCAACTTCGTCGGTGCTGGGCCTTCGTGGCCGGACAGAAAAAAACCCCCGGCCCCAGGCCCGAGGTAGCTCCAAAAGAATAGCGACGCCGGGCCCGCTGGGGAACCCCGGCGTCGCTGATTCTTCGCTTACGGCCGGACTAGTGCTTCTTCTTGCACTTCTTGGCCGCGGCGGCCTTGCTCTTCTTCTTGCTCTTCTTTTGCTCTTCTTCTTGCTCTTCTTCTTGCACTTCTTCGAGTGCGCGACCGCTCCGAGCACTCCGCCCGACGGTCCGGTCGCGCCAGTGGCTCCCGTCGAACCTGCCGGGCCGGCCGGGCCCTGCGGCCCGGTCGTCGTGGTCGCATCCACTCGGACGGCCGGCTGATACGGCACGAAATCGGGCGCGCCGGTGTTCCAGCAGCCCGCATCGAGCCGGAACGGTCCGACACCCCCGGTACCGCCATCGCAATAATTGCCCGGGGTCTGGCTGTCCCAATACCCGTCGTCCGGGCGTGGCAGTGACCCCACCGTGGGCGCGCCGAAGAGCGCCACGTTGAGCGAGTTGTACGGACCGTCCGTCCCGATCGGATGCTCGCCGTAGCTTTGCGTGTCGTAGGCGAGAGCGATGATCACCCGGTCGGGCAGGCTGACGCCCCGGCCCGCGAGGTTGAACTGGATGGTGTTGCCGAAACCGCTGACACAGCTCGCGGCCGTGTCGTCGGGGCTCCACCGCCTATCCCCACAGACAGCTGACTCGCTGGGCCGGAACGGGATGTTGAACGTCGCGTCACCGACGCGATCAGGCTTCCCGGCTGACCATTCGGAAGCACCCCGTAGAGATTCAACGTGATGGGATGCGAGAACGTGCGCCGGGGTCGTGGTGCAGGTGGCCGCCGGATCGCGTTCACAAGTCCAACTGCTCATCATCACCGTGATGGTCGGGTCTTGACGCTGCGTGCCGGCGAGCTAAACCTGGCCGCCGTACTGGCCCGTCTGCTGCGCCTGGAACGGCTGACTCGGCAGGTTGGCCGGCAGCGGGGTTGGAATGTTGTCGTAGACCACCGCGGCGCTCGCGGACGCCGAGGTGGCGAACAGCCCGGCCACGGCGTGTACGCACAGAGCCGTCAGCCGCACTGCGGTTTTGGGCACGCGGACGTCGCGCCCTTGGGAATAGGCATGCCCTCCCGAACATCGAGTCCTCCTCCGGCCACACAGCCGGGCGAAACCAGATTTACCGGACGACGTCGACGCTGGGACGCGTCGACGACCGCGGCATCCTCCCACCCGGCCTCGGTAAGTCAACCCGTAGTTTGCGCGGTCTTGATCCGCGCATTCCCCTATTGGTGGTACCCGGCGAAGGCCGCCGCACGCTCGTAGAGCTTGTAGAGCCTGAAGGCGCGGGCGAAGGGCTCCTTGCAGTAGTTCTCGAACAGGTCGTAGGCCTTCTTGTCGTCGAGGACGGCACCGGTCCCGGACGGAGAGCTTGCGTTGTTGCCGACGACTGGACCGCCCGCGAAGTCCTTGAGGTCGCTGATGGTCCCGAGCCGCTGCTCGGTGTTGGCCTGATTCCAGTCATTGCAGTCGGCCAGCGCGATCGGCTCTCCGACGTTGGGACCGACGTCGATCTGGGGTTGGGTCGAGGAGCCGGAGCCGCAGCCTGCCAGAGCCGCGCTGGCCAACGCGGTCACTGCCACAATCCGGAAGGTCCTCACCGCGAAAAGCTAAGGCTTCGGCGGCGTGGTGAACCAGTCGCACCCGACCTGGCCGATCTCGCTGCAGGTCAGCAGCTCCGTCGCCTGGACGATGTTGCCGGGCAGTGGGCTGTTGTTGCAGTCGGAAGGCAGGCCTCCATTCGGATCGGTGGTGACGCTCCCGGCGGTGCCGTCGGTGCCGGTGTTGTCGTACCAGCAGTTGCCGCTGTTGGCCGGGCTGATGATGATGCCGCCCTGGTCCCACCAGAAGTCCACGCCGTTCGGCTGAACGCTCCCGTTCGGTGCCACGCCCATTGTGTTGTTGTGGAAGCGGTTGCGGTACGAGGTGTTCGATACGCCCGGAGTCGGATTGCAGCCGGGCACCTGGTTCTTGGCGTCGCCGCATGCGAACTGATCCGGAACGGCGAACAGCATCGTGCCTCGTCGCCAGTTATCCCAGAAGTGGTTGTTGCGGATCACGTTCGCGTTGCCACCTGCGATCCACATCCCCGTCCCGACAGGAACCGGCTCCGTCGGGACGACATCCGAGCAACCCTGGTTCGGGCCGTTCGGGCCGGGCTTCTGGCCGTCCGCGCACGGCGGCAGATAGGTGTTGAAGTTGTTGTTCCAGAAGTTGTTGTGCTCGAGCAGATCGGAGTCCTGCGGGAACCCGGGGTGGCCAGGGGCGGTGAAGACGTCGGTCGAGAAGCCCTCCGAGTTGTCGTAGAAGTTGTTGTCGTGCAGCCAGACGGAGTTGCCGTCGGTTCCGGAATACCCCAGGGTGTTGTGGTGCATGTCGCAATTGCGGAGCTCGGTTCCGTAGCGGCGCTGGTTCGGCGGCACGGCCTCACCGAGATCCGCGCTGGCACCTGGGTAGAGACCGGAATCCCCGCTGCCCCAGGCATCGCAGTTCTCGATCAGTGAATGGTCCGCGACGAACGTGAGGACCCCGTATTCGCCTGCGTAGGGAACCTTGAACCGGTCGAGGTGCGAGCCGTCGGTCTCGATCACGTAGATGTCGTGCTCCCGGGCGTGACGGACCTTGAGGTTGTCCACGACGAAGCCGTCGGCCCGGTCGGCGCGGATGCCGACGTCCTTGACCGCTCCGATCGGTCCCTCGTCTCCGGACTCGACGCGGCCGGCATCGATCGTGACGTCATCCGGCGACATGCCGGTGCCCTGGATCTGGAGGTTGCAGCGAATGCATTTGCCCGCGTCGGGAATGTTGTGCCGGTCCAGTAGCGGCGGGTTTGGCACCGGGGTATTGGTCAGCCCCCGCCCGAGGACCGCGATCAGGTTCTGGTCGTTCGGGCACTTGAACTGGTAGGCGTATGAGACTGCGTTGGCCTGGCTCTTGTCGTTGGTGATCTTGTACTGGCTGCAGGCGGGGTCATTGGTGGGCTTGGCCCGCGACTTCGGCTCGGTGTAGAGGCCGGGCATGATCTCGACGCGGTCGTTGTTACCGGAAGCGTTGACTGCGTCCTGGATGCTCTTGTATTTGCACAGCCTGAGCAATTTGAGGTTGACCTTCCGGACGTTCTTGGCCTTCCTCTTGCTGATCCGGATCGGCGGCTGGGAGGCTCGAAGCGCGTAGCCGGACTTCCTGGCCGTCTTCAGGTCCTTGTTCAGCGCCCTGATCGACTTGTTCTTGGAGAGCTGCTTGCGGGTGCCGTGCTTCCGCACCTTCTTGCTGGGGACCTGCTGGCAGACGACGCGTGTGGTGCCAGTCAGCTTCTTGTTCAGGGCGCTGGAGAGCTTGCGGACGGCGGGCACCTTTCCTCCGGCCGCCGGCTTGACGTGCTTGTCGGGTCCCGGGTTAGGCCAATAAGAGGCGCGCTCGACATGGGCGAGCGCGAAGGCCGGAACGAGCACGGCGATGGCGGCGATCGCGATCGCGATCGCCAGATTGCCTCGACGTGTTGCCCTCCTGGCTCCCATCTTCTCCTCTGGCTGCGGCATCTAATCAGATGTTGCCGGACCGTGAAAACACGAGCGGCCCGGGAAGTTGCGGTCCTAGGCGATCTGCTCCGGAATCCGGGCGCCGAGGGGGGCGCGGAACTTCGCGATCGTCGTCGGCGTTGCCGCTCCCGCTGTCGTGGCATCGACCTTCTTCAGCTCGCAGACCGCCTCGGTCGGGCCGATCTCGATCACCCCGTAGCCGCGGTTGACGAAGTCGTAGAACTTGATGTGGGGGTTGACGGCGGCCAGCAGCGCCAGCGTGCTGGGACTCAGATTCGTTGACTCCGGAAGCCCAAGCGAGGTGGCAGAGCCGCCCACGAACTCGGGGAACGCCGCTCGACCGGTGGCCTGGTCACCTGTGGTGTAGGCCGTTCCGGCGAAGAAAGTGTGGATGTCGCCGGTGAGCGCCACCACGTTTTGAACATTGTTGCCGAGGATGTGGTCGAGGATCTGCTTGCGCTCGTAGCCGTAGCCGTCCCAGGCGTCCACCTGCGCCGGTACCCCGGGCGCGACGCGAGTCGCCATCACCATCAGCTCGGTCGCCCAGACCTTCCAGGTTGTCGGCGCGCCCACCAGGCGGCTCTTGAACCAGTCGAGCTGACGGGCGCCGAGCATGGTCCGGGGATCATCCGCCGTGGGACACCCGGCCAGGTCGAGCTGCTCGTCGTCGCAGGGCTGCCGGTCGCGGTACTGCCGCTCGTCGGTCATCAGGAGGTCGACGAGCTTCCCGAGCCGGTACTCCTCGTAGACCCGGTCGCGGTCGCCCTTGAAGCGGGATCGCGGCATGTAGTTGAAGAAGGACTGATGACCGTTGGCCTCGCGCTGTGCGAAGGGGACGCGGCGCGGGTAGTCCTTCAGCTGGGTCTTGGAGGGATCGTTCTGATTCGAGCTCGGCTGGCCGTCGGCGTAGTTGTCCTCCACCTCGTGGTCGTCCCAGACCGAGAGGAAGGGATGAGCCGCGTGCATCGCCTGCAGGTCCTTGTCGGACTTGTAGAGGCGGTACTTCTCCCAGTACTCGGTGAGGAGCTGGGTGTCGCCGTCGTGGTTGTTGCCGGTGCGGTCGAGGCGGACTCCCTGGTTGTCCGAGTACTCGTAGATGTAGTCGCCGAGGCAGAGGACGAGGTCCAGGTCGGGCTCGTTGGCGATCGCGCGTTGCGCGTTGAAGAAGCCAGCCTCGTAGTGCTGGCAGGAGTAGAAGGCGATCCTGATCGGCTTGTTCGACTTCAGCGGAGGGGCGGTCTTGAAGCGGCCGACGGGAGACTTCGAATCCTTGGTGACGAACCGGTAGAAGTACCGGTGATCGGGTTTCAGGCCCTTGACGAACGTGCGGGCGGTGAAGTCACGCTCCTTGCGGGCGGTGACGTCCTTCTCGAGCACGACGTTCTTGAACTTCCTGTCCTTGGCGACGACGACGCTCAGCTTGGACGTTCGCTTGATCTCGCCGAGACGGGTCCAGAGCTCGATGCCCCGGGGGCGCGGGAAGCCGGATGCGACGCCGAGGTCGAACTTCGCGTGCTTCGCGACGGGGATCCGCGACTTCCGGGCGAGGGCCGCGTAGTTGACCGGCGCCGTGACCGCCGCGCCGGTTGCCAGCGCGCCGATCAGGAAGCTGCGCCGTCCCAGCCGCTGGGAGCCCTCCAGGGACTCCAAGTCGGGCCGTGGAGTCCTCGAACGCCTGCAGATCCATCCGATGCTCTCCTCTCCTCCACCGGTGGGCGGGTCCCTCCGCTGCGGGTACTAAATCATCCGGGGAGCGCCGGCAGTTACCGACTAGTTGGCGAGATGCCTGCGAGGGCGGTGAACCCGGATGCGGATCCGCGGGCGACCTGATAAACCTTCCGCCTCAGGGAGTGGACTCGCTGCCGGATGCGGCGGGGAGGGACTCGGAAATAGGTGAGAGGAGAATTGTCTTGAGGCGAAGGGACTCGCTTGTGATCGTCGGATGCGTCGCCCTGATCGGTCGGCGGGCTGCTGGTCGGCATCGCCGACGGCAAGAAGAAGGGCAAGGGCCGGGTGAAGGTCTCCGTTCTCAGCTCACAGCAGCAGGACATCCTCAACGCGGGATCCGTCAGCGTCCGCGTCAAGAGCCCGGGCGGGCGCGTCGTCGTCGACGCGCTCCAGGGCGGGAACCCCACGCCCGTCACCGGCTCGAAGAAGGTGAAGCGCGGCAAGCACACCCTCAACGTTCCCCTCTCCACATCCGGCAAGGCGACTCTTGGAAGCTGCTCGGTCGACGGCCTCCGGGCACGGTTCAGCGCCAAGTCGAAGAAGAAGAAGAACGGCAGCCCCAAGCGAAGAAGAAGCAAAGAAGAAGGGCAAGAAGAGGGGGCGCGACGCAGTCGCTCGTGAAGGACCTCGCCGCCTGTCAGCCGTCGAGTCGCTCGAAGCCACCGAAATGCGATCCGCTCGATCCCTCGATCTGCATGCAGCCGTTCCCGAACGACTACTTCACGAAGGCGGACGCGACCACTGCCACGGGTCGGCGACTCGACCTACAGGCCGATCAGATGCCGCGCGAACAAGAACGGCGTGCCGATCGACCCGACCGACATCGATCGGGCCGACGGCTTCAGCCCGGGCAGCGCCATCACGGTGAAGATCCCGGCTGTCCAGACCCAGCTGGCCTTCGACAACACTGGCTTCGCGCCGATCACCGATCCCGGCGAGTACGCGGGCACGAACGCCCCGGCCGTGGTCATCGACACCTCGACCGGGGACCGGTGGCCGATCTACGCGGAGCTCGACGCCAACCCCAACCATTACCAGCCCGGCGATACGACGGACGTCAACCTGATCATCCGTCCCCTCAAGAACTTCCTCGAGGGGCACCACTACATCGTCGCACTGCGCGACATCAAGGACGCCGCGAACAACGCGGTGCCGGCGCCGGAGGCCTTCCGGGTCTTCCGGGACGACATCGCCAGCTCCGACCCCGCCGTGGAGGCTCGCCGGCCGCACGTGGAGCAGCTGTTCACCCAGCTGGCCGGAGCAACCGATCCGGTTGCCCGGAACACCCTCTACCTCGCCTGGGACTTCACCGTTGCAAGCGAGCACAGCCTCGCCGGGCGAGCGCTCGCGATTCGCGACGATGCGCTGCATCAGCTCGGTGACAACACCCCCGGCGACGGCGCACTCGACGGAACCGCGCCGACGTTCCACGTCACCAGCGTCCTGAACTCGGGTGACGCGGGTATCCCGTCGCACACGCTGCGCGAGGTCGACGGGGAGCTCACCAACGTCCCCTGCTACATGAACAACGGGAACTGTCATCCCGGCGGCACGTTCAACTACCAGTCCAATGGGGACGTCAACGCAACCCGAACCGGAACGGCCGACGACCCGGACTCGACGACGACCGGCGTCAGGTTCCGCTGCCTGATCCCCGACTCGGCGGTGACCGGCGGGACGACCGTGGACCCGACGCAGAGCGGCATCTTCGGCCACGGGCTGCTCGGGGACTACACGCAGGTCTCCGACATGATCAAGTTCACGAACAGCGAGGCGAACATCGCCAACACGACCTGGTGCGCGACCAACTGGGCCGGGTTCTCCTCGGACGACGCTGCCACTGTCATTTCGGCGCTCGGCGATCTGAGCAACTTCTCCAAGTTGACCGACCGGATGCAGCAGGGGTTCGTGAACATGATCTACCTCGGCCGCGCGATGGTGATGTCGAGCGGCTTCGACAGCAACGTCAACTTCCAGCTGGATCCGGATGGCGTCGGCGGGAACCCCGCGGTGGCGGCGCTCCAGACCGGTCCGGGCCATCTCAACTGGGAGGGCATCAGCCAGGGCGCGATCATGGGCGGGGCGCTAACTGCGCTCGAGCCGGATCTGACCCAGTCGGTGCTGAACGTGGCGGGGATGAACTACTCGACCCTGCTGACGCGGAGCTCGGACTCCGGCGAGTACCTGGACAACCCCTTTGTCGGCCTCTGGCTCAACTACCCGGGGCTCGACAGGCGACCGCTGATCCTGTCGCTCATGCAGCTGCTCTGGGATCGCGGCGAGGCGAACGGCTACGCCCAGCACATGACCTCGGATCCGCTCCCGAACACGCCGGAGCATCACGTGCTGCTGCAGCTGGCGTACGGGGACCATCAGGTCTCGAACCTGGCGGGCGAGGTGGAGGCGCGGACGATCGGCGCGCAGGTCCACACTCCCGAGCTCGATGCGGGCCGGCACTGGTCGTCGAGCACTCCGATGTTCGACCTGACGCCGATCGGCTCCTTCCCATTCGGAGACGATCCCGGAGAGGACGCAGCGCTGGTCTACTACGACGGTGGTCCGCTCGATTTCGCGGGGACGCCTGACCAGACCTGCACGGACGAGACGCCCGCCACGCGGCACGGGACCGCTCCGGCGCCGACGTTCAACCTGCCGCCGAACCCGCTGAGCACGTACGGATGCGACCCGCACTCGTACCCGCGGCGCTCGCTCGACGGTGTGACCCACGATTCAACCTGGCTCTCGCCCACCGGGACGATCAGCCAGTGCAACACCGCGGCGACCCCGAGGCCGTGCTATTCGAACGGGTACACCGGGCCGTAGCCGGAACGGGCAGAAGGAGTTGAAGCGACGGGCGCCTGCGGGCGCCCGTTGTCGTTCTAGAGCCCGAGCGTCTTGGCGATGATGCCGCGCTGGATCTCAGAGGTGCCGCCGTAGATCGTGGAGACGAGGGTGGCGCGGACGAGGCGCTCCATGTCGTACTCGGATGAGTAGCCGTAGCCGCCCATCATCTGCATCCCCTCGAGCGCGACGCGCTGGGCGGTCTCGGTGACGAAGAGCTTCACCATCGAGGCCTCCTTGGGGAGCATGCGGTCGGGGTCCTCGTCGTTCAGGGAGGCGACCCACCAGGTCATCAGGCGCGCGGCCTCGAGGTCGGTGGCGAGATCGGCGAACCGGTGCTGGAGCGCCTGGAAGGAGCCGATCGGACGGCCGAACTGCTTGCGCTCCTTGGCGTAGGCGAGGGCGTCGTCGAAGGCGCGCTGGCCGATGCCGAGCATGGTCGCGGCGAGGATGAGGCGCTCGGTGTTGAGGCCTGCCATGAGCTGGGTCCAGCCCTGATCCTGGGCGCCGAGGAGCTGCTCGGCAGGGACCTCGCAGTCGTTGAAGTAGACGGTGTTGGTCTCGCGGCCGCCCATCGTGTCGATGGGCTGCATCTCCATTCCCGGCGTGTCTTTCGGGACAAAGATCATGGAGAGGCCCTCATGTTTGTTCTCGCCCTTGGTGGTGCGGCACACCACGAGGACGTGGTCACTGATGTGCGCGTTGGAGATGAACACTTTCTGACCATTGAGAACCCATCCACCATTGGACCGCATTGCCTCTGTTGAGAGGGAGCCGACGTCGGAGCCGGACTCGGGCTCGGTCATCGCGATGGCCTCCACGGAGCCCTTGGAGATGCCACCGAGGACGCGCTGCTTCTGCTCGTCGGTGCCGAAGCGCTTGGTCGCGCCGGCGACGATGAGGGTGGTGGCGTAGCCGCCGATGGGGGCCATGCCGCGGGAGGTCTCCTCCATGAAGAGACAGGCGTCGAGCATGGTGCCGGCGGAGCCACCGTACTCCTCGGGGATGGTGAGGCCGAGCCAGCCGAGTTCCGCCATCTGGCCGTAGAGGTCCTGGTTATGGAGCTCTGCGTGGTGGTTGGTGAGCTGGTCGCGCTTCTCCTGGGTGCCGCACTCTCGCTCGCAGAAGTCGCGGATGGAGGCGACGAAGTCGCGCTGCTCGTCGGTCAGCTTGAAGTCCACGGCTGCGGGAGAGTAACCGAGTTGGCTGGTCAGCCAGTCACTGGCTCGGGGATGCGGTGTTCACGGTGGACAGCCGCGGTCTTCGACGATCACGCCTCCGCTGTCCGGGATGACGCGCGCGTGGCGGCGCGAGACTCTTGGTGCCGGCCCCTTCGCCATCGTGGATGACCAGTGAAGAGTCAGCCATTTGCTGGCACCTCCTGCCACGTCCAGAGAGCCCGGAGCCGGACTTGAACCGGCGACCCCTTCCTTACCATGGAAGTGCTCTACCAACTGAGCTATCCGGGCGGGGGGACCGGACTGTAGCGAGGCGATTCAGGGATGGAGCGAGAGCCGCTGGCCGTTCATGCGGGCTGCCGAGTCGGAGCAGAGGAAGGCGATGGCCTCGGCCAGATCCTCGGCCGGGGTGAAGGTCGGGCGCTCCTCGTCGGGGCTCTGCTCGCGGATCTGGGGGGTCTCGATGGCGTTGACGACGATGATGTTGGCGGTGGCGGGGGTGCCGTCGAAGGAGTCGGCGAGGGCGAGGGTCCAGGCCTCTGCGGCGGCCTTGGCCGAGGCGTAGGCCGCGTTGGTGTCCTCCGGGTTCTGAGCCGCGGCGGCGGAGACGAGGACGAAGCGGCCGTGGGCGGACTTGGTGAGGGCCGGGTGGAAGGCCCGGGTTGCGAGCTGGAGGGTGCGGACGAGGAGGTTGTGGAGGAACTCGTAGTCCGCCAGGTCGAAGGAGTGGATCGGGTCGCCGCCGCGGTAGCCGCCGACGAGGTGGATGAGGCCGTCGATGTGGCCGAAGCGCTTCTCGCTCGAGGCGGCCCAGTCGTTGGCTGCGGCTTCGTCGAGAAGGTCGACGGCCTGGGGGTCGACGCGATCGTCGGGAATGCCGAGGTCCTTGGCGACGGAGTCCGCGATCTCCTGGCTGCGGTCGGCGAGGGCGAGGGAGGCGCCGGCGCCGGCGAGGCGCTGGGCGACGACCGGGCCGAGGCCGCCGCCGGCTCCGGCGATGGCTATGACTCGTCCGTCGAGGTCGGTCATGCGGTGGACGCTATCCGGGTGGGCATGAGTCTGCTGACTCTCTTGCCACGCATTCGTTTCAGATCGTGCGCCATAGATGACGCAGACGAACGTATGTTCGTATACATGGAGCGGATCTTGAACCGACGACAACACCCAGGAAATCCGAACACCGAATGGGCATCGTCGCTACCCCGTTTCGCTGGTGACCAATGGCGGGAACCAGAGCTGGACCGGAGTATCAAAGGTCATCGATACGGCGAAGATCGACTACCTGTTCGTGCTCACCGCGTCAGGTCGCAGGTGGTTCATCCCGTCCACGGATATTGAGGGACAGCGCGGAGTACAGCTTGGTGGCCTGAAGTACGTCGAGTACGAAATTGACCGCGCTCCGTCGATTCGCGAATTGGTCTTCGACGACGTAGCGGCTCTAGAATCGTCGCGGCCGGGGGAGTATCCAAGTGGACAACGGACGGCGGCTGTAAACCGTCAGGCTCTGCCTTCGCAGGTTCGAATCCTGCCTCCCCCATCAAACTCCAGAGATGCCAACGCGTCGCCGGCGATTGGCCGGACACGGGTGTCCACCAACCATCAGGTCACCGTTCCGCTCGCTGTTGCGGCTGCGTCCGCCATCGAGCCGGGAGACCGATTCCGAGTCGAGTCCGATGGGACCGGCAGAATCGTCCTGACCCGGATCGAGGAGTACATGGAGCAGCACATCGATCAGCTTGGGTTGCCGGGCGAAGCCAAGTAGTGACAAGCCAACAGCCGGCCCGGGCCGAACGCCGCTCCCCCGGTGTGCCGGAGGTTGGTCTTCTGCACCCTTGGCAGGAACCGATGCAACTCGGTGAAAGCTGCCGGGGTCCGGCCCGGCCGGCCCCAGTGCCCTACCCTCGAACGCGGTCTCGGAAGCTCAGCCCAGGCCGCGCAGGCACTGCGACTCGGGCATCACCTTGAGCCGCTTCAGGGTGTTGTTCTCGATCTGGCGGATTCGCTCGCGGGTCACCCCGAACGCGTCCCCGACCTGCTCGAGGGTCATCGGCTGGCGCCCGTTCAGCCCATAGCGCAGCTCGAGCACCTCTCGGTCCCGGCGCGGCAGCGCGCCCAGCGCCCGGGCCACGTCCTCCCTTTGCAGGTTGTCGGACGCGGTCTCGAATGGCGACTCGCACTGGTCATCAGCAACGAAGTCGCCCAGCTCCGAGTCGTCCTCGTCGCCGACCGGCTTCTCCAGCGACACCGGCATTTGACTGACGCGCAGAACCTCTCGCACGTCGCGCGCGGACCAACCCAGCTCCGCGCCGATCTCCGCCGGCTCCGGCTCCCGCCCCAGCCGCTGGACCAGGCTCCTCTCGACGTGCACGACCCGGTTCAGCTTCTCGACCATGTGGACCGGGATCCGGATCGTCCGCGACTTGTCCGCCAGGGAGCGCGTCACAGCCTGGCGGATCCACCAGGTGGCGTAGGTGGAGAACTTGTACCCCCGCCGATAGTCAAACTTCTCGACGGCGCGGATCAGACCGAGCGACCCCTCCTGAATCAGATCGAGGAAGCTCAGGCCGCGCCCGAGATAAGACTTCGCGATCGACACGACCAGCCGCAGGTTCGCCTCCACCATGTGCCGCTTCGCCGCGACGTCCCCACGTTCGATCCGCTTCGCCAGCTCCACCTCCTGCTCCTTGGTAAGCAGATCGACGGAACCGATCGATCGCAGATAAAGCCGCAGGCAGTCGAGGCTCGGCTCCACTGTGAGATCCAGCTCCTGCTTCTTGCCGTTCCCGTTGGAGCCCTCCCCCTTGCTCTCCTTGTAGGCCGTGACGCCATTGGCGGCGATCACGTCCACTCCCTGCTCGACGAGATGACTGTGCAGCTCGGAGACCTGCTCCTTCGTCACCTCCACCTCTTCGAGCGTCGAGGCGATCTCCTCGAACGTCAGATAACCCCGCTCCGTCCCCGTGGAAATTAGGCCGCGCAGCTCCTCGCTTCCCTCCAAGGGCGGACCCTCGGCGACGACGGCCTCGCTGATAGACGCCATATATCTCCTTCTCCCGGTACTTCCCGCACTGCCCGGCCCTCTCCCCTACAGGAGAGCCAAGCCCTAAAAGCGAGCGGGAGTATAGGGGCGGTCTGTCCCGTTATTTGACCCACTTTTGAGGCAATTTCCGGAGCCCGCGACACCGGCCCGCCATACTTGTCCCGATGGCCGAACCCTTCCAAACTCTCGCGCCACCGAGTCGCGACGCCCAGGCCGAGGCCCCCGCCACCCGCGTCAGCCTCTCCCGCGTCGGCGTCGTCGGCGTCGAGAAGATCATTCGCGTCTGCGCGGGTGCGAGGGTGCCCCGAGCGGAGCGAGGGGCAACCCGTGATGTGGAGGGCGGAGGCGCCGGAGACGAATCGCTGTACCACGCGGACCTCGAGTGCTTCGTAGACCTCAACCCCGAGCAGGCCGGCGTCCACATGTCCCGCTTCGAGGAGGTCGTCAACGAGGCAATCGACACGGTCGTCCTGAGCGAGGCGCTCCGCGCCGAAGGCCTGGCCGCGCACATCGCCGAGCAGGTCCGCGAGCGCCAGGGCGGCATCCGGGCGGAGGTGAAGATCGCCGCCCGCTATCCCGAGACCGTCCCGGCCCCGGTCTCCGGCCTCCCCACCCAGGAGCTCTACACCCTCTTCGGCACCGCGGTCGCGTCCGATCGCGGCACGCGCACCCTCACAGGCGTCGAGGCCCAGGGCATGACCGCATGCCCCTGCGCCCAGGGCCTGGTCGAGGATGGCGCCCGCGAGCGCCTGGTGGAGGAGGGGTTCAGCGCCGAGGACATCGCCCGCATCGTCGACGCGGTCCCCCTCGCCACTCACAACCAGCGAGGCATCGGCACCCTCTACATCGGAACGCCCGAGGACTCCGGCGTGGACATCGACGCCCGCTGCCTCCTCCGCATCGTCGAGTCCTCGATGTCATCCGAGATCTACGAGCTGATGAAGCGAGCCGACGAGCGCGCGGTCGTCGAGAAGGCCCACGCCAACCCCCGCTTCGTCGAGGACTGCGTCCGCGAGATGATCCGCCAGGTCACCGACGCCTTCCCCGAGCTCCGCGACGGCGCCTTCGTCCACGCCCGCCAGGAGAACCTCGAGACCATCCATCGCCACAACGTGGTGGCCGAGCGCTACGGCCTGCTCTCCGAGATCGTGGGCGAGCTGGAGAGCGGCACCCATTCCCGCCACCACACCACCATGCGTGAGTGGCTCGAGGCCCCGGCGGCCTAAGCCGGCTTCTTGGCCGAGCGTGATGACTCGATCATCCGCTTGAACCCGAAGAAGTAATCGGCCCCGCTGATCACGGTCGCCGCGACCGCGGCGTAGACCAGCAGGTCGACCCCAAGCGGGGCCGGGTCAACGGCGATCAGGCAGATGATCGCCGCCACCTGGAGGATCGTCTTCACCTTGCCCATCCAGCTCGCCTGGATGACAACCCCCTGCTCCGCCGCGACCATCCGCAGCCCGGTCACCGCGAACTCCCGCGCGATGATCACCATCGCGATCCAGGCCGCCAGCCGGTCGAGAGAGACCAGCGCGATCAGCGACGCCGCAATCAGCAGCTTGTCCGCGATCGGGTCCATCAGCTTGCCGAAGGTCGTGATCGCCCCGCGGCTGCGCGCGATGTAGCCATCCAGCGTGTCGGTGAGCGCCGCCAGCGCGAACACCCCTGCGGCAATCGCATCGCCGTTCGGGGTCTCGTCCAGCAGCGCGACCACCACAACCGGCACCAGCAGGATCCGGATCAGCGTCAGCGCATTGGGCAGATTGAGCTGGAACACGTGGCAAGTATCGCTGGCTCAGCCGGAGGCGAGCTCCCTGGCGCGGGCGAAGACCTCATCCAACATCGGCTCGGTCAGCCTGCCCGTGAACGTGTTCTGCTGGCTCGGGTGGAAGCAGCCGACCATCGTCCACTCCCCGACCCGCGCCTCGGCCCCATGGCCGAAGCGCGGCCTCGGCCTCGGCACCACCGCCCCCAGCTCGCCCAGCGCCAGCAGCGAACCGGCCCAGGCGTAGTTGCCGAGAGCCACGATCACCCGCGTGGAAGCGAGCAGCCGCAGCTCCCGGACCAGATACGGCAGGCAGTTGTCCCGCTCCTCGGTCGTCGGCCTGTTCTTGGGCGGAGGGCAGCGGTTCACCGCAGTGACGTACGCGCCCCGCAGCCGCAGCCCGTCATCGAGGCTGACGGACTCCGGCTGATTCGCCAGCCCCGCTCTATACAGAGCGGCGTAGAGCCAATCGCCCGAGCGGTCCCCTGTGAAGACCCGCCCCGTCCGATTCCCGCCGTGGGCCGCCGGCGCCAATCCCACGACCGCGATCCCGGCCTTCGCGTCGCCGAACCCCGGCAGCGGCTTCGCCCAGTAGCGCTCGCCCCGGTAGCGTCGCGGGGGCTCGACGGCGCACCGCTCCCGCCACTCGACCAGGCGCGGGCAGCGGGTGCACGAGGTGATCTCCGAGGCGAGGTCGCGCAGCACCTCCGCCATGGCGGATCAGCAGCCCTCGAAGCTCATGCCGCGGAGCGGAAGACCAAGCGCACGCGGGTCGTCGACGCCGTGGCGGCGCGGGCGAAAGGGTCGACATGCGATCGAGATCCAATGCTCGCCGCCGCCGACGTCGAATTCGATCGCCTCTTCGGAGACCTGTGTGGGAACCACCCGGTTGTCGACAGCGACACGCGGCTTCGCCGCCGGCGCATCCTCGGGCCTCTCCATCGGAAGCAGCTCGATCCTGGCGCGCGCCGCTCGCCCCCCCGGAACGTTCACCTTGATCGTGGCGAGCGGCCCCGTCCAGCGCACCTCGCTGCCATCGGGGGCACTCTCCAGATGGAAGACACCGATCGCGCGGCCCGCCATGGACGAACTCAGATCAAGCCTGGATGCCGGTGGAGGAGCCGGAACCTCTCCCAGCGCGGACCGCGCCAAACCCTCGAGCCGGCCCCACCTGCTGGTCAGGCGCCAGAATTCCTGAAAGCCGCTGCGAACTCCCTCCCGATCGTCAGAGCGCCGAGCCCGGGCGGCCGCCCTGGCCGCGCCCATCCGCGCGCGTGCGATCGAAAGGCCGGGGCCGATGATGGCCACCCCGGCGTGCCGCAGCCCCTCGACCAAGGTCCCCCGGTGGCGCAGCGTGAGCGCCGCGCGCAGCGCCCGCCGGGCGCCCGCGCGAGTGTGCCCGAGCCGCTGCTCCCACTCCACTGCCGGATCGAGGAAACGCCCGGCCACCTCTGCGCTGGCCTCGCTGCGGTAGCGCATTTCCCCCCGGCCGAAGCTCCGCACGTGTGAGCGCAGCTGGTCCAGATCGCCGTCGTAGACGTGGTGGACGCGGGGACGCGGGCTGAACACCAGACGCTCGCCCCCCGAGTGCAGCGCAATTGCGAGCGGCCACGGCGCGAAGTCGCCGTACTCCGGCGGCAGGCCGCCCATCCGCAGGTAGAGGTCCCGCCGCAGCGCCAGGCTGTGGATGAGGATCTTGCGCCAGTGGCCAGGCTCCTCCTCGACCCGGAGCGCATCCTCGAATGCGTCGCGCTCGAGCGCCCCGAGATCACCCTGGGACTCGGGCACGCTGGTGCCGCGCACCCCCGGCGCACCGGTTCGATCGAGCTCTTCGAGCATCGCCCTGAGGCAGTCCCGCTCAGGCACGCAGTGCGCCTCGGTCACGAACACGAACTCGCCGGAACCCTCCCGGGCACCGAAATTGAAGAGCTCGTACTCGTCCAGGCCCGGAGCAACGATCCAGCGGTCATGCTCGCGCAACAGGGGGCGGATCGACGCCTCGAGAGCCGGATCCTCACCGGGCGCCAGCGCCAGGAGCTCAAAGCTCGCGGGATCCGCTGATTGAGTCGTCCAGGCGCGCACGCATTCGGCCCCGGACTCCCGCTCGTCCTGGAGGGGCAGCAGCACTGAGATACGTGGCTTCCCTGACACGCTGCGCGAGTCTAGGCGCGCCCCACTTCTCCCGATGAGATGACCCAGCGGGCATTCATATACTCGCCGCCGGTGCTGCCCAAGCTCACGGTCATCACGCCCTCCTTCAATCAGGGGAGATTCATCGAGCGGACCATCCGGTCGGTTCTGGACCAGGGCTATCCGAACCTCGAGTACGTCATCGTCGACGGCGGCTCCACGGACGAGACCGTCGAGATCATCCAGAGCTACGAGGATCGGCTCGCATGGTGGGTCTCCGAGCCTGACGACGGCCAGACCCACGCCATCAACAAGGGCCTCGAGCGGACATCAGGAGAGCTCGTTGCCTACCTCAACAGCGACGACTACTTCCTGCCCGGCGCCTTCGAGCGCGCGGCGACGGCGCTGGAGCGCGGCGACCACAATTGGCTCGCGGGTGGGGCTTTCGACATCGAGGAGGGGGATCCACCGAGAAGGCTGCGTGTCTGGCGGCCAAAGCCGCCTTCCTATTGCGAGGGCTGGCCGAGGGGCCGCTACTGGTGGGCGCTCGTGCCGTGGCACGTCCCGCAGCCCTCCAGCTTCTGGCGGCGGGAGTTGTTCGAGCGCTTCGGCCCGTTCCGGCTCGATATGCACTACGCCTTCGACGCCGAGTTCATGATCCGGCTCGCATTCGGGGGGGAGCTGCCACTCCTCCTGCCCGACGATTTCCTCGCGGTCCGGTCGGTGCACCCCGAGCAGAAGACATTTGAGATGACCAACTCCTGGCCCGAGATCCACCGCTTCATCGACATCTACGCCCCTCAGCTGACCCGCAGGGAGCGGTTCCAGATGCGATTCTCCCGTGCCACGAACCCGATGGGGTGGGTGAGGTGGCGGATCACGCAACCAACGATCCACTACGTGCTCGGCCCACTGAAGCATCACGTCATCACCCCGGCGCTGACCTGGGCGGGCGACCTGCTCGAGCACGTGCCGGAGCGCTGGCGCCCACCGATTCGGACCCGCGACCGGATCGCCAAGCGGCGGCCGACGGACAGCGAGCCCGGTGCTCGGCGCAGCCCGCTCCTCTCGCCGGTAGGTCTCGAGCCCGTCGCCAACGATCCCGGCCCAGAGCTTCCGCCCGGGTGGCCGCCGGTCCCTAGTGAGCCGCGGCGCAGTATGGGTCGCGGATGAGCCCGTAGGCGGGCACAGTGCTCGCCGCCACGATGTCGAGCGCGAAGACGGCCGCCTGGGTCTCGATGTTCTGCTTGACCAGGGCCAGCGCGAGCGGGTTGTTCCGGGCGGCGAGAAGATCCTTGGCATTGCGCCAGGCGTTCTCCCGCAATAGCCCGATGCCCTGCAGCGCCCCGACCTCGTCCGCGGGAGAGGGCTCGGCGTCGATGATCGTGAATATCGGGTCGTAGCGCTGCGCGAGCTCGTCCTGGAGCGGATCGATCACCCGGTCGAGGAACTGGTTGACCTTGTCGTGGTCGAGCTTGCGCGAGCTGCCGTCCCCCTTGACCAGGCCGACGTGGGCGAGCGTGTAGGGCAGGTCGCGGTTGATGTGGGCGTTCATCCCGAGCAGGAGGTCACCCATGCCCTCCATGTTCGGGTTGCGGGCGTTGTCGAACGCGATCTTCCAGGCGAGCGGCACCGAGCGCCCGGCGGCGTAGTCGTCATACGCGTTGAAGTAGAGCTGCGCGAAGACCGCGTCCTCGTGCCTGATCCAGGGGAGGTCGCTGAAGGTCCCGGGTGCATCGTGGATCGTCCGGGCGAACTCCTCCGTCGTGCGCAGATAGGTGAGGGCGAAGACCGCGCGGTGGTCGCAACTCGCGTCGAGCGGCTGCCAGCGGGAGTACATCTCGTTGATGACGGCCGGCGGGCAGGAGGGCTGGCCGTTCTTGCAGACATCCCAACCGAGCGGCACCGTGCCCGCGGGGGTGTACGGATTGGCGGGGAGCAGCTCCGGCCAGTTGGGAAGCACCAGGTTCTCCGCGCGGGCCGAGCCGGCGCCGACGCCGAGCAGGCAGGCGACCGTTGCCAGTAGAGCGAATGTCCTTCTCCCCCGGAGCATCCGAATTGGCGGGGATCCTGCCGGATCGCCCGCCAAATGGCAACTGCGAAATTGCGTAAGGCGCTATCCGGCCGCCGGCGGAGCCGTGAGGAGCAGCCAGCCGTCAGCCGGCCGCGATGAATCGGCCCTGGTCCATCCCGCCGCCCGGGCCCAATGAATGGCGTTGGCGATCGTCGGATCCTTCAGATCCATCTCGTCGACGTAGATGAAGTCGACGCGCTCCCGCTCGAGGGCCTCCCGCGCGGAGGCCGCGGAGTCGCCACGAAGCACCGCGTCCCAGCTGACCGGATTGCACGGTTCGTCGCCGCCCACGTAGTTGCAGCCGTCCACGGCGTACGTCGCGAGCAGCCTCGCATCCACGCCGCGCAGCGCGCCGCGCACCGGATAGAGCCGGTCCACCATCGCCTTGAGCGGCCTGTCGGGTCTGCCGATCCCCGGCGTGGAGTACCTCGAGCCATAGTGGGCCGGGACGAGAGCGAGAAGGA
This sequence comes from uncultured Solirubrobacterales bacterium, assembly GCA_963819715.1. Taxonomy (GTDB): domain Bacteria; phylum Actinomycetota; class Thermoleophilia; order Solirubrobacterales; family 70-9; genus DASUPK01. Next base: position 119,675 of record CAWFXE010000006.1, on the reverse strand, counting down.
GCAGGGCGGCGAGCGGAATCGCTGCTCCCGTCCGCTTCAGGACCGGCCACCGGTCCGCGAACGCCATCGCACACATGCCCACCACCGCGAGAATCAGGACGGAGAGCGCAAACAGGTACTCCGGACGGGGCCGCTGCCAGAGCAGCACCAGGACGGCCGTCGCTCCCAATGCTCCCAGGGCCACCCAACCCCATGCTCGCGAAACGACCCAGCTCTCCCACCAGCGCCGTCTCTCGCGCCAGAGCAACGCCAGCCCCGCGAGCACGAAGGCGGCCAGGAGGAGGGACCCGATCAGCGCCGCCGCCGACCCCGCCTTGACCGGGATGTAATCCGGGTCTCGCCCCTGGCCGGCCGAGATCCGGTCGAAGAGCATGAGCTCGATCCCGTAGGGAGCGAGGCGGGCGTTCCAGAGGAAGTGCGTGGCCATCGCTCCGGGGTTCGCGCCGATCGCCTCCGTGAGCGACGGGCTTGCCTCCCCGAAGTCTCGCGTCATCAACCGCCCGCACTCGAGGAACGGGGACCCTTCGAAGTCGTCGTGACGCTGCTGGTAGCCGAAGGCGTAGGTCTGACAGAGGTTGAGCTCGCTCTTCTCGGCGAAGCCGTTCGCCACGTCCTTGTGGGTCGAGGAGACGAACACGGCCGCCGCGATCACCCCGACCGCCAGGACCGGAATCGCGGCCGCCGCGAGCAGGCCGTGCGGGTCCGCCCCCTCCCCTCGGCCTCGAGCGTGGAGCTCGTAGGCGATCCAGGCGGCGGTCCAGATGGCGAGAGCGATCACCACCTCGTTGCGGACGAGCAGGGCGGCCGCGAGCAGAACCGTGAAGACGCCCGATCGCATTCGCAGACCGGACCAGCTCAGCGCGATCAGAACCACCGCGAGCTCGGGCAGTAGCCCAAAGAGGTGGACCTCGTAGAGCGAGTCGTAGTTGACGGGGAGAACCGCCCACCAGACCGCCAGCACCCATGCAATCCCCGGCGAGAGAAGCCGGCGCAGCACCGCCAGGACGAGCAGCGTCGCCGCCAGGACGATCAGGACTCGGTGCAGGATCGTCGTCGTGTAGGGATCGTCGAAGACCCAGCGCAGAGAGCCCCAGAAGAACGTGTACAGCGGCGACCAAAGGGGATCGAGGTGGAGCCCGTGCGTCCAATGGCTTGCCTTGGCGAAGTACTCGCTCGAATCGCCGGAGCTGAGATCGCGGTGCTGCCAGATCCCCCAGAGGATCTTTGCCTGGATCAGCAGGATGGAGCCATACGCGAACCAGGCGGACGCCGCCAGGCGCTCCAGCCGCTTCATCGCCGGCAGGCTAGGCCGAGGACCCTGCCGTGGCCAGATCCGCCGCGCGGAACGACTCGATCGTCCGGCGCAGGCCGTCGGCCAGTGGAGTCTCGGCCTCGAAGCCGATCAGCTCGCGCGCCCGGGACACGTCGAGGTAGCGCTTCGGCTGACCGTCGGGGCGGGAGTCGTCCCAGACCGTCTTTCCCTCGAAACCGGCGAGATCCGAGATCGTCTCGGCAAGCTCGCGGATACTGGTCTCCTTGCCCGTGCCGATGTTGACCGGGTCGGAAACCTCGAGGCGCTCGGCGCAGAGGACGAGGGCGCGGGCGGCATCGTCGACGTAGAGGAACTCCCGCGAGGGCTTGCCAGTCCCCCAGAGGACGACCTCCGGGTCGCCACGCTCGGCCGCCAGCACATACTTGTGGACCATCGCCGCGATCACGTGCGAGTCCTCCAGGTCGTAGTTGTCGCCCGGGCCGTAGAGGTTGGCCACCACCGGGGCGCACGAGTCGAGGCCGTACTGGCGCCGATACGCGTCGCTGAGGACGAGCAGCATCTTCTTCGCCAGCCCGTAGGGCGCATTCGACTCCTCCGGGTAGCCGTCCCAGATGTCGTCCTCGGAGAACGGCACCGGCGTGAACTTGGGATAGGCGCAGACCGACGCGGCGGCAACCAGCTTTTCCACCTCCAACTCCCGGCACGCCTCAAAGACGTTCAGGCCCATCGCGAGGTTGTCGTGGGCAAGCGGCCCCGGATTGCGGCGGTTGTAGCCGATGCCTCCCACGTTGGCGGCGAGATGAACGACGACCTGGGCCCCCTCCAGAGCGCGAAAGCACGCCTGGCGATCCCGCAGGTCGCAATCGGCGGACCGGATCACGCTCACCTCCGCCCCGAGCTCCTCGAGCAGGACCGTCGTCGGCTTGCCGAGGAAGCCGGCGCCGCCGGTCACGACAACTCGCTTGCCCTGCCAGAACACGGGATCGGGGCGGGTCACTCCTCACAGGCTACCCGCGCACCGCCGATACGGTTGGGCTGGTGAATACCGTGGAAACGCCCGCCGCGCCGCTGCCGGAGACCGTGATCCGGCCGCCTGGCCGCCTGGGCTGGCCGAGCGGCAGTGAGCTCTGGGAGTACCGCGACCTCCTCTACTTCCTGACCAAACGCGAGCTCCAGCTCCGGTACAAGCAGAGCTTCTTCGGCGTCAGCTGGGCGGTCCTTCAGCCTCTGATTCTCGCCTTCATCTTCGCCCTCGTCTTCGGCGTCCTCATCAACTCCGACACCGAGGGGCTGCCCCCGGCCGTATTCATGGTCGCCGGGCTCGTGCCCTGGCTCTTCTTCTCCCAGTCGGTGATGCTGGGCGCCAGCAGCCTCGTGCTCGACGCCGACCTGATCTCCAAGGTCTACTTCCCGCGGATCGCGATCCCGCTGGCCAAGGCACTCAGCCTCGTCATCGACCTCGTCCTCGCCTTCGTCGTCGTCATCGTCGTGGGCTTGGTCTATGGGGAGGCGATCTCATCCAACGTCTGGGTGGTGCCCGCGTTCGTCGCACTCGGCCTGATCACGACGTTTGCGATCAGCTCCCTGTTCGCGGCGGTCAACGTCAAGTACCGCGACGTCCAGCTGGTCATGCCGATGGTCGTACAGGTGCTGTTCTTCCTCACTCCCGTCGTCTACCCGGCCTCCGCGTATATCCACGGCAACTGGCGCTACCTCTACGCCGTCAACCCGTTGTCCTCGGTGCTCGAGGGGATCCGCTGGGCGATCTTCGCCACCCCTGCCCCGAACCTGGCGGTCGTGGGAATCAGCGTGGCCTCCGCGCTTGTCCTGGTGATCGTCTCGCTGAGCTACTTCCAGCGCACCCAGCGGTACTTCGCCGACGTCATATGAGCCGAGATCCCGCAATCGAGGTGAGAGGGCTGGGAAAGCGCTTCGAGATCCAATTGGGCGGGGGCGGCCCGTATGGGCGGCTCACCGAATCGATCACCGACCGAGTCAAGTCGTTCGGTCGCCGCCCGCCCACCCGTGACTTCTGGGCGCTGCGGGATATCGACTTCGAGGTCGGGCGTGGCGAGACCCTCGGCATCGTCGGCCACAACGGCGCCGGCAAGAGCACGCTGCTCAAGATCCTCGCCAGGGTGACTCCGCCGACCGTCGGAGAGGTTCGCCTCCGCGGCCGTGTGGGCGCGCTGCTCGAGGTCGGAACCGGGTTTCACCCGGAGCTCACCGGGCGGGAGAACGTATTCCTGAACGGCGCGATCCTCAACATGAAGCGCCACGAGATCGTTGGTCGCTTCGACGAGATCGTCGAGTTCGCCGACATCGGGCCCTTCCTGGACACCCCGGTCAAGCGATACTCGAGCGGGATGAAGATGCGGCTGGCCTTCTCCGTCGCCGCCCACCTCCAGCCCGAGATTCTGATCGTCGACGAGGTCTTGTCCGTAGGCGACATCGCCTTCCAGGAGAAATGCCTGGGCCGGATGGAGTCCGCGGCCGGTGAGGGGCGCACGGTGGTGTTCATCAGCCACAATCTGGCCGCGATAGGCGGGCTCTGTGACCGCGCCATCATGCTCTCGCGCGGCCAGATCATGGCGGCGGGAGCGGTCTCGGAGGTGATCGACGCCTACATCGGCGACGTGCTCTCGGAGTCACAACGGAGGCTCGGGGAGCGCGAGAACCGGGCCGGCGACGGCAGGCTCCGCTTCACCGAGCTGCGACTCGAGCGCGACGGCGCCTTGATCGACAGCCCGGTGACGGGCAAGGACCTCGACATCGTGATCGACTACGAGACGGCGGACGGCAAACCGCTCGCGGGTGTCAACTTCGGCGTCGCCATTGTCGCGCCAGCCGACGCGAAGCCGATGCTGAACATGTACACCGAGACCGCCGGCGCTCGCTTCCATGAGATCGCCGGAGGGGGCGCGATCCGCTGCCACATCGAACGCTGCCCGCTCCCCGCCGGGGAGTACTACATCGACTGCTGGGCGGACGCCAACCACCAGATGCTGGACATCGTCCATCGAGCCTCGGATCTGACTGTTTCCGGGGGCGACTTCTACGGCAGTGGCCGAGAGCAGCTCGGTCAGCGCACAGTGCTCGTGGACCACAGCTGGTCGCTGGAGCCGGTCCCGGACTCAGGCGGTGGGCGCGGCGCTCAGGCGTCGTTGCCTCGTTAGCTGCCGCCTTCGAAGTCTCGAGCTTCCCACGCCGGCGAGCACGAGTCCGGCGGCCACGAACAGGACGATCAGTGCCGTCCCGGGCCCGCCGCTCTTCGACCCGCGGGTTGCGGACGCGGCCTGCTTCCAGACCAGGCTCTGGCTGCCGCCGACCCTGGCCCGGAGCCGCTGCTTGCCGCTCAGCTTGAGCTTCGCCCTGAAGGTGCCGCCCTTGCTCGCCGAGAGGCTCCTGACGGTCACCCACCGCGATCCCTGCCGCCGCTGAATCTTCAGCTTCCCGGCTTCCGGGGCCTTGCCCCACGCGCTCAGGGTGGCCTTGTTGACCCGCTCGGTCACGAACGGGAAGCGGAAGGCGGTGAGGGATGGCTTCGGCCGGCCATCGCCGAAGTAGACGCCGGCCTGGTACCCGGCATGTACGTCGGGTCGGGTGGTCGAGTCCTCGATCTGGAAGTTGATCGCGGTGCTCGCGCCGGCCTTCCAGAACAGATAGAGCGACTGCTCGATCCATCGAGCCTGCGTCTGGAGCGGCGCCCCCACCGGGTTCGGCGGCTTCGAGTCCCACCAGAACTCGGTCACCCAGACCGGATGGTGGCCCGAAACAGTCTTAGCCTTCTCGGCGCCGCGGAGAACCTGCACGATCTTGCCGAGATCGGGCGTGGAAGCGTCGCCCGCCATGGGCCCGGAGTGGAGCGGGCCGGAGCCTGTGTTGTCGATCGGATGATGGGAGAGGACATCGAACGTCGGCGCAGTGCAGCCGTTCGTCCGGACAAGCTTCTTCTTCCCCTTCTTCCCCTTCTTCCCCTTCTTCCCCTTCTTCGGGTGCACGCAGAGGAGCTGCTGCCAGAACAGGACCGGCTGGACGCGCGCGCCGCCGGGCTTGTCGCCGTACGGCTCCGTACCCCCCGCGAGGACGAGCATATTCGGATTGACCGACTTGATGGACTTGTACGAGGCGTTCAGCATCTGCCTGTAGCGCTCGACTCCCACCGCATTCTTGCCCTCGTACTGCGGCGTGATCCAGTCCGAGCTGTTGGCCTCGTTCCAGATCTCCTCCGCCTGTGCGGCGGGAAGCTGAGGCTCGGGCCCGGCGCCGTCCGGATCGAAGCTGCCCGAGTAGCGGGCCGCGACAGCCTGCATGAAGTCCGCGACGTCGGAGGGGATCGGCTTCCAGCTGAACGTCTGGACATTCGATGGCCGGCCGGGCTCCTCGGCGTAATCCGGCGCGCCGTTGACGCTCAGCAGCACCTTCAGACCACGGGCTTCGGCGTCGCGCACCGCGCCGTCGACGGAGGAGAAGTCGTATGCGGTGCTGCCGGGGTTGGTGGGATCCGCCGGGCGCGTTGGGCCGGCGGATATCGCGGGCCAGATCACGGCGAGGCGAACGACACCGGCTCCGGCGTCCGAGGCTCGGCCGAGCCACAGGGTCCGATCCGCCGACACCGCGGACTGGAACTGATCGCCATCCTCGAAGCCGGTGGTCAGGCCGCGCGTCGCCGAGGCACCCGCGGGCAGCGCGAGCGCCATCAGCAGTCCGCCCGCCATCGCGGCGGAGAGCCACCGGACCAGGCCGGCTGATCTGCGTTTTCTGTCGCTGCTCATCGGTATCTCGTTGCCTCGCACCTGCTCAACACGCCGTCGTTGCCGGCGGAGCGCTTTGGCGACTCGGTTTGGAGCAGAACGAGCGCGCTGAACAGTAACGAGGCCGTCCGGGAAAGGTCGAGCTAGAAGCGCATCATGCGCCGCACGCGGCCGGCGGCCCGGAGCCAGAGAGGCGGCGTGGGCAGCCTGAAGAACCGCGACGCCTGGCCGTCCGCCCGCTCGTCGCGGACGACGGCCTGAGGATGCTCGAGCGGGAAGTCGATCCCCTGGAGCGGCCGGCGCGCGATTCCGAGTGGATCGGTGGTCGCGTTCGTGGCGTCGGAGCTGAAGCCGATGTTCGAGATCAGGTTGCGGTTCGGATTCACCGCGAGCAGCCCCCGGCTGAGGGCGGCGTAGCTCCACTGCGCGTCCCAGTTGTCGATCTCCCGCGAGCCGTTCCAGACGAATCCCCAATAGCGCCGCTCGTCCTCGTCCTCAAACATTTCCTGGAGCCGCGCCTCGCGCTCTGGCTCGGAGTCCGCGTGCCAGTCGGTCAGATCGACGTCGAACAGATTCCAAGCCCGTCGCCAGCCGGCCCAGCCCCAGACGTGCACGTAGCGGGAGAAGTGGTAGCTCGCCCCGGCCGGAGGCTGCCGGAGCAGCTGGCTGCCGGCGATGTGGACCACCCGCTCGTCGTCGCGATAGCGCTCGAGGAGCTCCTCGGCGTAGGGGAAGAAGCTCGGATGAGGCAGGCAGTCGTCCTCGAGGATGATCGCCTCCTCGACCTGATCGAAGACCCCATCGAGCCCGCTCGGGATCCTGCGCTTCAAGCCGAGGTTCTCGTCGGCGAAGTCGCGGACCACCTCGCAGTCCCAGTCGACCCGCTCGACGGCGGCTCGGGCCTCCGCGCACAGCCGCGGGTCCTCCGCGTTGCCGGGCCGGGGCCCGTCGGCGATCAGGAAGAGCTTCGGCGGGCGCGCCTCCCGGATCCGCTCGAAGACCTGCGCGGTCAGGTCCGGGCGCCGGAAGAGGATCAGTGCAACCGCGGTGTCCATCACGACCCTCTCAAAGCGGCGGGGGGTATCCCGTTCGCACCTGGGAGACGAAGGCTGCGGGGCTCACCCTTCGGGCCCGTTGGATCGCGCGCCGCTTTCGCAGTGTCGCCGGGAGCGCCCGGAGGAAGGACGCGTACGCCCGCAGGACGGTTCCGGCGGCCCGCGCGATCCCCGAGATGATCATCTGCCGCCCGTAGTAGACCGCGATCTGAGGCAGGAACCGGAGCAGCACCGAGGCCGGAACGTCCTTCAAGACCGTGATCAGCCCGTTCCGGATCATGTAGAAGCGAGGCAGATTGGACTGCGCTCCGACCGTCCCCCCGCTGATGTGGAAGGCCTTCGGCTCGGGCACGTAGAGGCCGGAGTACCCGGCGAGCACCATCCGCAGACAGACGTCTCCGTCCTCGCAGTAGAGGAAGTAATCCTCGTCGAAGCCGCCCACCGTCTCGAGCGCCTCGCGGCGGTAGAGAGCTGCCGTCGCGGTGACGACCGCCGTCGGGTGCCGTTGGTCGTACTGTCCGCGGTCCCTCTGGTCGAGGCCAATCGGCATGAATCGACCGCAGACGAAGAAATCATGACCCGCCTGTTCAATCAGCCCGCGATCGCGGTGCCGCATGATCTTGCCGGTGGCGAACCCCACCTCCGGATCAGCATCGAGTTCCGCGACGAGCAGCTCGAGCCAGTCGGGCGAGAGCTCGACGTCGTTGTTGAGCAGCGCAACGAACCGTCCTCCGCTGGCCTCCGCACCACGGTTGACCGCGGTGGGGAACCCCGTGTTCTCGGCGAGCGCGACGACCCGCGCCTCGGGCCAGCGCTGCCGCAGGAAAGCGACCGAGTCGTCGGTTGAGCCGTTGTCCACGACCGTCACATCGAAATCCCGGAACGTCTGCTCGGCGAGGGTCCCGAGCATCATCTCGAGGTACGTGATCCCGTCGCGGGGAGTTGCGCCGTTCCAGTTGGGGATGACGACCGAGACGGTCGGTTGCGAGGTGGCCGCCACGAGGCGAGCCTTTTTAGCGGAGACGTGGTGAGCCCGCTTAGGGTCTGCATCGATGCGCGCCTGCGCGCCGGGCAATTCGGCGGGGTCGAGCAGGTCGTGATCGGAGTCGCGTCCGGGCTCTCGCGTCTCGCCGACGGCGAGGAAGAGTACCTCTTCCTCACCCACCCCGAGCACGAGGAGTGGCTGCTTCCGTATCTGGACGGGCCGTGCCGGACGTTGCATCCCCGGCTCGGCTACACCCGGCGCCGGGCGCGCGCGGTGAGGCAGGCCCTCAGAGAGCGCCTGCCGGTGACCGGGCCCCGTCACTCGGTGCGCGGCTCCGATGGCACGGTCGAGGAGGAGGGCGCGGACGTCATCCACTTCCCCTTCCAGGACGCCTTTCTCACCGACGTCCCGAGCCTCTACCAGCCGCACGACCTCCAGCACGTCCACCTGCCGGAGCTCTTCTCCCGATGGCACTACGAGCGCCGGGAGAAGATCTACAGGACGCACTGCGAGAGAGCGGCCGCCGTCGTTGCGATGACGTCGTGGGGCCGCCGTGACTTCATCGAGACCTACGGCCTTGACGAGGACAAGGTCTGGGTCGTGCCCGGCGCGTCCGTGCTGCTGGAGTACCCGGCGCCCAGCGCCGGCGACCTCGAGCAGCTGCGCGCGCGCCTCTCGCTCCCCGAGGGCTTCCTTCTCTACCCGGCGAAGCCATGGCCACACAAGAACCACGAGCGCGTGATCGAGGCGCTCGCCCTGGTGCGGGAGCGAACCGGGACGACGATCCCGCTGGTCTGCTCGGGCGCCGAGGCGGAGAAATTCGACCGGGTGCGAGACCGCGCGCGCGACCTCGGCCTCGAGGCCACGACGATCTTCCCGGGCTTCCTCGACCCGCCGGAGCTCCGCGGCCTCTACGAGCTCGCCACCGCGCTCGTCTTCCCGAGCCGCTTCGAGGGCTGGGGCCTCCCGGTCTGCGAGGCGTTCTCCGCGGGGCTGCCGGTCGCGTCATCCACGTCCACCGGCCTGTCCGACCTCGTCGGCGATGCCGGACTGCTCTTCGACCCCGAGATCACCGATCAGATCGCCGACGCCGCAGAGCGGCTCTGGACCGACGAGGGGCTCCGGCGCGACCTCGCGGAGCGTGGCCGCAGGCGCAGCGAGCAGTTCAGCTGGGACCACACCGCCCGCCTGTTTCGCGCTCACTACCGGCGAATCGGCGGGCAGAGCCTTGCAGAGGAAGACCGTATCCTTCTGGCGGCGCCGGCTCCCGCCTGACGAGGGCCTTTCGCGACGTGGACACCGGATCTTCGGACAAGCGGCCCTTCCTCCTGCTCCAGCGCGGACTGGTCGCCCTGCTCACCGCCGTCAGGCGGATCTTCGCGAGCGTCTACCAGGTCGCCTTCCGGGACCGGCTCGGCCGCATCGACCGCCAGACCGACCGGCTCGGGTCGGCTTCCGTCGAGGCGGTGACCCATCTGGGCAGTGAGGTCCGCGCGCTCGATCAGCGGCTCGCGGCGATCGAGCGGGAGCTGGTCGCGCTGCGGGAGCTGCTCGAGCGCGGGGAGCGGCCCACGGTCGAGGACGCCGAGCGGGTCCCGGCCCGCCCCGGCTGATGGGGCTCAAGCCGGGGTCGGTCTGGCTCGACGCCCGGGGGATCCAGAGCCTCCTCCACGCGGAGCGGGGAATCGCGTGGTACGTCGCCGAGCACACCCGCGCTCTGATCGACCTTGCTCCCGAGACGTTCGAGGCCGTCGGGCTCAGCCCGAGCCTCTCCGTCCCTCCCGCCGCGGAGCCGCTGCAGGACTCGGGCAAGGTCGCCTGGCAGACCAAGGAACGGGGACCGGACGGCGAGATGCCCCCGATCTACCACGTGATGTCGCCCTTCGAGGCCGACCTGGGACTGGAGGAGATCTGGCCGGCGTGGAGCCGCCACTCGCGGCTGGTGGTCACGCTCTACGACCTGATCCCCCTGATCATGCGCGAGCACTACAACGCCGACTGGGGCTACATGGCGACCGCCTGGATCGCCCGCCTCGGCCTGCTCGGCTCCGCCCAGCAGATCCTCACGATCTCCCAGCAGACCGCCGACGACGCGATGGAGCACCTGAACGTGCCGGAGGAACGGATCACGGTGATCGACTCAGGGGTGTCAGACCGCTTCTCCTCACTGGTGGAGAACCGTGAGCAGGCCGAGTCGATCCTGCGCTCGGCGCTGCCGAAGGTCCGCCCCGGCTACCTGCTCTACGTCGGCGGCGTCGACTACCGCAAGAACCTCGAGGGCGCGATCCGCGGCTATGCCGAGCTGCCCGCGCCGATGCGCGACGCCCACCAGCTGGTGATCGCATGCAACCTCGCGCCGCACCTGCGATTCAGCCTGCGGATCTTCGCCCGCCGACTCGGCATCGAGTCGCGGAACCTCGTGCTGACCGGGTTCGTCTCCGATCGCGACCTGGCGGCGCTCTACCGCAGCTGCGAGCTCTTCGTCTTCCCCTCCCTCTACGAGGGCGCGGGCCTGCCGATCCTGGAGGCGATGACCTGCGGGGCGCCGGTCGCGGCCAGCAACGTCTCCGCCATGCCGGAGCTGCTCGGCGACCTCGAGGCAACCTTCGACCCCGCCGACCCCGCGGACATCGCCCGCAGCATCCGCGAGGTGCTCGAGACACCCGGCAAGCTCGATGAGCTGCGCGAGAGGTCCCGCCGCCGGGTAGAGCTCTACACCTGGGAGCGGGTGGCGCAGCGGACTCTCGAGGGCTATGAGCGTGCGCTCGAGGCGCCCTTCGACCGGGTGCAGCTGGCGGTCCCGTGAAGCGGGCCCTGATCACCGGCATCACCGGCCAGGACGGCAGTTACCTCGCGGAGCTGCTGCTCGAGAAGGGCTACGAGGTGCACGGCCTCGTCCGTGGATCCACCGACCGGCCATTCGAGCGGCTCGAGCCGATCAAGGACCGGATCACCCTCTACCCGGGGGACCTGCTCGACGAGGGTTCACTGGTCGACGTGCTTCGCCAGTCGGCCCCCGACGAGGTCTACAACCTCGCCGCTATGTCCTCTGTCGCCGAGTCGTGGCGACTGGCGGTCGCCACGGCGGAGTACACCGCGGTCGGCGTCACCCGACTGCTCGAGGGAATCCGCGAGGCCTGCCCGGAGGCGCGCTTCTACCAGGCATCCTCCTCGGAGATGTTCGGGCGGGCCCGCGAGACGCCCCAGAGCGAGGGCACGCCCTTCTACCCCCGCAGCCCCTACGGGGTGGCCAAGGCCTACGGCCACTTCATCACCGTCAACTACCGCGAGAGCTTCGGCCTGCACACCAGCTCGGGGATTCTCTTCAACCACGAGTCGCCGAGGCGGGGCGCCTCCTTCGTCACTCGCCGGATCAGCGAGGGCGTGGCGAAGATCAAGCTCGGCCTCGCCGACGAGCTCGTGCTCGGGAACCTCGAGGCCCGCCGTGACTGGGGCTACGCCGAGGAATACGTCGAGGCGATGTGGATGATGCTCCAGCGCGACGACCCCGACGACTTCGTGATCGGGACCGGCGTCGCCCACTCGGTCGACGACTTCGTGGACGCGGCGTTCGCCTGCGTCGAGTTGAAGCGCGAGGACTACGTCCGGATCGACCCGGACCTCGTTCGCCCGGCGGACATCGAGGAGGTCGTCGCCGACCCGACGAAAGCCAAGGAGAAACTCGGCTGGGAGGCGCGGGTCGACTTCGAGGAGCTGGTCGCGATGATGGTGCAGGCGGAGCTCGTCACCCTGAACCGCTGAGCTTGCGGAGCTTGCAATGGCCCAGTCGGCCCTCCGGCATCCCGGCCTAGACTATTGCCCTCCTGATGACCCGGGGCCCCTCACAGACCGCTGCCGTCTCGCCCTACGGCGCCTCCGCCCAGGCGAGCCTGGTCGACGAGACCGTGCGCGTAACCCTGCCGGTGCGCCGGCGTGTTCGCCTGCGCGACGTCTGGACCAGCCTGCCCGTCGGCTGGATGCTCGGCCGGCGTGACGTCAAGATCAAGTACAAGCAGTCCGCGCTCGGCCCGCTCTGGCTGGTGTTGCAGCCGCTCGGAATGCTGCTCGCCATCACCCTCGCCTTTTCCAAGGTGACCAACGTGGATACGGGCGACGTGCCCTACGTCGTCTTCGCCTTGGTGGGCCTGGCGGTCTGGACGTACGTGCAGATGACGATCACCGTCTCGCCGCAGGTTCTGCAGTCCAACCAACAGGTGGTCCGCCGCAGTCCCTGTCCGCGCCTCGCTTTCGTCACCGGAACCCTGATCTCCGTGCTTCCTCCGCTCGGGGTGGTGCTCGTCGCGGCGTTCGCCGCTGCGGCGATCAGCGGCCACCTCGGGGTCGAGGTGGCCGCCATGCCCGTTCTGATCGTCTGGCTGGTCGTCCTGAGTTGGGGGTTCACGCTGCTGGTCACCGCCATCGGCGGGCGCTTCCGCGACGCGGTCGCGCTCGCCCCGGTGGTGGTGCAGGCCGGGATCTTCTTTACGCCGGTCGGTTACCCGCTGAGCGCTGTTCCCGGCTCTTTCGCCAAGGTGCTCGCCCTGAACCCGGTGTCGGGGGTGATCGAGGCCTGGCGCTGGTCGCTGCTTGGGATCGCGCCAGACGGTTTCGCCGTCGGGGTGGCGCTTGTCGCAACCCTGGTCGTGGCGGTGCTGGGCTGGTATGTGTTCGGGCGGATGGAGACCCGCTTCTCGGACTATGTCTGAGAGGAACGGCGGCTCTCCCGGAGCCGACCCGGCGGTCCGCTGCGAGGGACTGGGCAAGAGCTACGGACTGGGTGAGGAGCTCAGCCTGCAGCACACGCTCAGCACACTCGTCCACCGCGGCACCGAGCAGGACCGATTCTGGGCCCTCTCGGACGTCAGCTTCGAGGTGCACCGAGGCGAGTTCTTCGGGATCGTCGGAACCAACGGATCGGGAAAGTCGACCCTCACCCAGGTGATCTCCGGGATCGCGATGCAGGATGCCGGCAAGGTCGAAGTCTGGGGGCGCCTCATCCCGCTGCTGGAGGTGGGCGCCGGGTTCCACCCGGAGCTGACCGGCCGTGAGAACGTCGAGTTGCTGGGAACCATTCTCGGGCTCAGCGCCAGGGCGATCCGAGACGAGATGGACCGGATCGCCGAGTTCGCCGGGGTCGAGCGCCACCTCGACACGCCGATCAAGCGCTACTCGACCGGCATGCAGGCCAGGCTCTCGTTCGCGACCGCCGTCTGCTTCCCCGCCGACACCTATGTCTTCGACGAGGTCCTGTCAGTGGTTGACGACAGCTTTCGCGACAAGTGCGCGGAGGAGCTCGGCCGCCTCAACGCCAACGGCCGGACGATCATCTTCATGAGCCACGATCTCGATCTCGTCAAGAGCGTTTGCACGACCGGGATGTGGCTGGACAGCGGACGCGTTCGGCTGCGCGGCAGCATCGACGAGGTCGCGGCGGGGTACGAGGGAGCCGGTGAGGCGCCGGCCGCTCGTTAAGTCGCTCGAAGGACCGGACTTCTATACGTAGACTTGGGTTTGAGGAGGCGGATGGCGCCTAGACTGACGCGCCGAGGCAGATGATGAGGACCACGACGGCACCACCGGTGGCCGCCCCCGCGGCGGCTGAACCGACGGCAGTGGCCGTCTCCGTGGTGATTCCGTGTCTGAACGAGGCGGAGTCCATCGAGGCATGCGTCAGCGCGGCTGCGGGCGCTCTCGACGCGGGCGGCTACACGGGGGAGATCATCGTGGTGGACAACGGCTCCACCGACGGCAGCGGCGAGCTTGCCGCGTCGGCCGGCGCCACCGTGATCGAAGAGCCGAAGAGGGGCTACGGGAATGCCTACCTCGCCGGGCTCTCCGCTGCCCGCGGCGCCTACATCGTGATGCTCGACGCTGACCTGACCTACGACGCAGCCGAGCTCCCCAAGTTCGTCGACGAGCTCGACGCCGGTGGCGACCTGGTCCTCGGCAACAGGATGGAGGGGATCCAGCCTGGGGCGATGCCCTGGCTCCACCAGCACGTCGGTAACCCCGTGCTGACGGGCCTCCTCAACACGCTTTTCGGGACCAACGTGCGGGACGCCCACTGCGGGATGCGCGCGATCCGCCGCGACGTGCTTCCCCAGCTCGACCTGCGGACCTCCGGAATGGAGCTGGCGTCCGAGATGGTGATCCGGGCGGCCAAGGCCGGCCTCGACATCCGGCAGTTCCCGATCGAGTACCACCGCCGAGAGGGCGAGTCGAAGCTCTCGACCTGGAGCGACGGCTGGCGGCACCTTCGCTTCCTGCTGATCCACAGCCCCAGGCACCTCTTCCTGCTTCCGGGCATGGTGCTGGCCGGGCTCGGCTCGCTGATCATGCTCATCACGCTCACCCAGATCACGCTCTTCGGGCGGCAGTGGGGCATCCACGCGGAGATCGGCGGATCGCTGCTGCTGGTTCTCGGAGTCCAGGTGCTGGCGCTCGGGCTCTGCGCGCGCGCGTACGGCGTCTACTTCATGGGCGAGAGGGACGATTGGTTCGGGAAGATGCGGAGGCGGATCAAGCTCGAGCACGGGCTTCTGGTGGGTGGGGCCATCGGTTCGCCGGATTGGTCTTCGGGGGGGTCATGCTCGGGATCTGGATCGATCGCGGCTTCGGCAGCCTGGCCGAGGGCCAGCTCGCCATCCTCTCGGCCACACTGGTCACAGTCGGCGCCGAGGTGTTTTTCACCTCCTTCCTGCTCAGCATCCTGGGCTTGCGGCGTCCCCAGTAGGGATGACGAGGCGACTCGCCGCGGCGATCGCGGGCGCTGTGCTGATCGTGGGCGCGGTTTCGGTCTACGTCCTGGGCATGCACCCGATGATCGCGGGCTCGAACAAAATCTCCCCCCTCTATGGAGGCCCCGTGGTCCGGAAGAACGACGCGTACTGTCAGGCGCCGGTCCGCATCCCGGCCAAGGCGAAGCGGGTTCGAGTGGTCGCCGCCAGCGTCCACAACCCCCCTGGAACCCTGCGGGTGAAGATCGGCGACCAGAGCGGCCCCTTCGACAAAGGCGTCAAGAAGCAGGTGTATCCGGGGACGCTCGCGATCGGGCTCAATCGCCTGACTCGACGGGCGGATCGAGCCCAGATCTGCCTCGTCAATCGGGGACGCGGACGAATCGTCCTGGCCGGGGAGAGAAAGCGCATCACGCACGACGCGAATGCGGCGGTGCAGACTCGGCGCACGGCGAGCGTCGTCTTCATCAGGCCCCACAAGTCGACCTGGCTGGCGCGCAGGGACCTGATCGCCGACCGCTTCGACAACTCTCAGCCTGGCGGGTTCGGCGGGTGGTCGTTGTGGCTCGCGCTGGCATTGGCGGCCGTCGCGACCGGGCTCGCTCTCTGGTGGCTGGTCTTCCGGCTTGAGGATCGCCCCGAATGAGCACCACGGCGCCGCTTCGACGGCCGGCCACCGAGGAGCACTCCAGGGCTCGCCAGCATGCTCGAGGGCTGGTGCGGGCACGGCTCGGGCAGATCCCGAAAGCGGCGTGGATCTGCTCTCTCGTAGCCCTGCTCACCGCCGCGGCGTGGTCTCTGATCATCCCCCTCTTCCAGGTCCCCGACGAGCCCGCGCACGTGGCTTACGCGCAATATTTCGCCGAGACCGGCAATCCCCCCAGCGGCGACAACCAAAAGCGGCCCATGTCCCAGCAGGAACGGCAACTACTCAACGCGGTCCAGTGGAAGTCAGTGATCCACCGGCCCCAGAACGAGCCGCCTGCTACGGCCACCGCTCGGCAGCGATTCGACCGCCTCGCCCAGCACCAGGGTGTCCCCGTCGGCGAGGGCGGCTTCACCAGCGCGACCAACAACCCGCCCCTCTACTACGCAGCCGAGGCGGCCGTCTACCACCTCACGCCGTCATCCTCGCTCCCGGATCGCATCCACGCGATGCGCCTGCTCTCGGCGCTGCTCGCCGCCTTGACCGTTCTGTTCGTCTTCCTCTTCCTCCGCGAGCTGGTCCCCGCCACGCCGTGGGCCTGGACCGTCGGGGCGCTGGCGGTCGCCTTTCAGCCGATGTTCGGGTTCATCTCGGCGGGGGTGAACAGCGACAGCCTCCTGTTTGCTGCCTCGGCCGGCGTCTTCTGGGCGCTGGCGGCGTCATTCCGGCGCGGGCTCACCGTCGAGCGCGGCGTGTGGATCGGAGCGTGCGCCGCGATCGGACTGGTCGCCAAGATCAACATGCTGGGGCTGCTGCCCGGCATCGCCATCGGCCTGTTCGTGCTCGTGGGGAGGACGGGCGTCGCGGGTCGTCGTGAGGCGATCCGGGGGGCGATCCTCGCCACCGGGATCGTCGCGGCGGTCGCCGTCGTCTATATGGCGCTCAACTCGATCCTCTGGGACCGTGGGCTCTTCTTCAGCAGCGGCGGACATCCGCTCGGCTCAGCCATCGGAGCGTCGGGAAAGGTGAATCTCGCGCACACGCCGTCCCGCACGATCGGCGACGCTCTCAGCTACGGCTGGCAGTTCTACCTCCCGCGCCTGCCATCCATGCAGTCGTTCTTCCTCGAGTATCCGCTGAGGCACATCTGGTTCGACGGATTCATCGGAAACTTCGGCTGGCTCGACTACCGGCTGCCCGCCGCGACCTACGACATCGCCCTTGCGATCGCGGCGGTCATCGCCGTGCTCGCTGGACGCGAGCTGTACTCCCGTCGTCAAGTCCTCCGGGGGAGGGTCGGCGAGCTGGCCACCTACCTCGCCATGACGCTCGGGCTGCTGATCCTGGTCAACGGGAACGGCTTCGCGGTGCGAGCCGACTCAAGCGCCGGCTTCGAGCAGGCCCGCTACCTCTTCCCGCTGCTGGCGCTCTACGCCGCGATCCTGGCTCTCGCGGTGCGAGGGATCGGACGACGCTACGGCCCGGCGGCCGGTGTGCTGCTCGTGATGCTCGCCATCGCCCACACGGCGCTGGCGATGGTCGTCACCCTGACTCGTTACTACGGCTGACGGGGGCGGCGGACGCCGGGGTCTCGCCGAAGCCAACGGCGCGGTCGACCAGGTAGAGGGGCCTGTCCTTACCCTGCGCGTAGATGCGGCCGACGTAGAGGCCGATCGTCCCCAGGACGATCAGCTGCACCCCGCTGAAGAAGCTCAGGACGACGATCAGCGACGCCCAGCCCGGCGTCTCAAAAGCCCCTACGAGCTTCAGCACGGCGGCGGCGATTCCAGCGGCGAAGGCCAGTCCGGCGATCGCAAATCCACTCGCCAGCGTGAGCCGGAGCGGCACGGTGGAGAACGAGAGCAGCCCGTCCGCGGCAAAGCGCAGCATGCGCATGAGCGAGTACTTGCTCTCACCGGCCGCTCGTGCCGCCCGCTCGTACGACACCGAGGTCTGCTTGAAGCCGACCCAGGCGAACAGGCCACGCAGGTAGCGATCCGGCTCACGCATGTTGGCCACGATCCCGGCGACACGGCGATCGACCAGCCGGAAGTCGCCCGCGTCCACCGGCATCTTCACGTCGGTCAGCCTGGCGATCAGCCGGTAGAAGAGGTTTGCGGTGCCGCGCTTGAAGCGCGTCTCGCCTGGGCGCGCCGAGCGCACCGCATAGACCACGTCATAGCCCTCCCGCCAGCGCTCGGCCATCTCCGCCACCAGCTCGGGTGGGTCCTGAAGGTCGCCGTCCATGATCACGACCGCGTCTCCGACGGCGAAGTCGAGGCCCGCGGTGATGGCCAGCTGGTGGCCGAAGTTGCGGGACAGGACGAGCAGCTTCACCCGCTCGTCGCCCCCACGCAGCCCCTCCACCAGCTCGCGGGACCGGTCGGTACTCCCGTCGTCGACGAAGATGATCTCCGCGGGCCCGTCCAGAGACTCCGTGGCCGCGGCGAGGCGCTCGTAGAGCTCTGCCAGCACGCCCTCCTCGTTGAAGAGCGGAATGACTATGGAGTAGGTGGGCTCAGGCATCTCGACTGCTCGCAACGTAGTACTGCGCGCCCAGTGGCAGCCAGCCGAGGCGACGCTCCAAACGCGAGCGGATATCCCCCTCGCGCGGGAAGAAGATGATGAACGGGGCCTCTACCTCGGCCAGCCCGGCGTCGGCCAGCCGACGCCTTGCCTCGCGCCTCGAGAGCAGGACGGCGTCCTCGTCGAACGGGCAGTCGCGGACGGCCTTGCGGGTAAGGGGATTCGCAGGGTTGTGCTCGAAGATCGCCACCAGCCCCCCCGGGCGGGTAACCCGCCTCATCTCCTCCACGAACGCCGGGCGCTCCGCCGGCGGAACGTGATGGAGGACGCAGATGGCGAAACTCACATCGAATGACGCCTCCTCGTAGGGCAGGGGCTCCCCCGGCTCATAGGAGGAGTAGCCGGCCCACGGGTTCCGTCTCGCCGCCCGCTCGGCCATGCCGCTGCTGAGGTCGACGCCGCTCAGCGAGCCGAAGCTTCCCTCCAGGAAGGCGTCGGTCTCGCCCGGGCCGCAGCCGACATCGAGTGCGTGCAACCCCTCAGGCGGGCCGATCCGCCGGCCCGCGAGATCGACGAGCATCCGCGCCTTCGCCCCCACGTAGCGTGCGGCATCTCCGCCCGCAAAGCCGATCGACTCCTCCACGGCGTCCCGGTAGGAGTCCACGTACTGGTCGAAGCCCATGAGGCGCGAGGGTACGCTGCCGCCCGTGGAATCGCGCAGCATCGGCACCGCTGCTCCCACCGCGCCGGCAAGGACGGGGGCGAGCCGCTGGGTTCCGGCTCTCGTCCGGACGGAGCCGCTCCTGTTCGCACTCGCGTTCGTGGCGGCGGTCGCCTACTCGCTCTACGCGATCTGGGAGCACAACCACTTCCAGACCGACTTCGACCTGGCCATCGCCGATCAGGCGGTCTGGCACTACGCGCACTTCACCTCTCCCGAGATCACCACGATCAGCCCGCCGGTGAGCATGCTCGGCGACCACTTCTCCCCGATCCTGATCGTTGTCACCCCGCTCTACTGGCTCTGGTCGGACGCGCGCATGCTCCTGATCGTCCAAGGCGCTGTGATAGCGGCGTCCGTCGTGCCCGTCTTTCTCTTCGCCCAGCCGCGGCTCGGGCGGCCCGGGGCCTATCTGCTCGCCCTGGCCTACTCGCTCTTCTGGGGGATCAGCGCGGCGGTGGGCTACCAGTTCCACGAGCTCGCCTTCGCCCCGCTGCTGATCGCACTCTGCATCCTGTTCGCCGATCGGCGCGAGTGGACCGCCTACTTCATCTCCCTGGGACTCCTGCTGCTGGTCAAGGAGAACATGGCCGTGCTTGCCGTCTTCATCGGGCTCTGGCTGATCAGCGGGCGGGAGGTGCGGCGGGGCGCGATCACGATCGGGGTCGGCCTGGTCTGGTACTTCCTCGCCGTCAACGTGCTGCTGCCGGCGTTCGCCGGCCACTCCTACGCCCACTGGACCTACGACGCGCTCGGGCCCGACGCGCCGGGAGCGCTGAAGGGCGTCGTCACCCACCCCGACCTGCCCATCCGCCTCCTCTTCGACAACGACACCAAGCAGGAGACCCTGCTCCTGCTGGCCGTTCCGTTTCTCGGTCTGATCTTCGGGTCCCGGCTGATCATCCTCTGCATCCCGCTCGTCGCCCAGCAGCTCTTCTCGAGCTACCCGGCCCAGTGGGGAACCGACTTCCACTACTGGCTGCCGATCGCTCCAGTGCTGGCGATGGGAGCGGCGGACGGCTTTCACAATCTCCTGGGCTGGGCGAAGCGAGAGCAATGGCTTCCGATCGCCGGGACGGCGGTCGCGGCCGTGATGCTGGCGGTCAACATCGGGCTCGCCCATCGCTTCCCCATGTGGAGGCTCGTCGAGCCGGGGTTCTCACTCTCTGCGAGTGCCACCGACAGGGCCGCGGAGCGAGCGATGGAGCAGGTGCCGGGTGACGCCTCGGCAACCGTCCCCGCCTCGCAGGCGCCCCACATGAGCGAGCGCTCACAGATTCACCTGCTCGGTTACCCCTCGCCCAGGGTCGACTACGTCGTCTTCGCGCCGGCGGCGCTCGGCTGGCCCGACCCGGTCTTCGCGCGGCAATGGCTCGATCAGAACCGCCCGGCCTACCGGCCGGTCTATACGCGCGACGGCTGGGTCGTCTGGAAGCGGAGGGATCTCTCCGGATGAACCGGGGCCCTCTGATCACCCGGCTCGGCCAGCTCGCCGCGAGCGGCGAGTGGCGGATGAAGCGGGAGGAGCTGCTCGCCCGAGACGTCCGCGAGGGCCGCCATGACTTCTTGCTGGACCTCGGCTCGGGGCGCTCGCCGCTGCTGGAGCACCTAACCCCCGACCGCTACGTCGGGCTCGACCTGCACGAGGCCGACCTCGCCTACGCGAGCCGGCGCTACGCGCGCCCCGGCTACGAATTCGTCCAGGGAGACTTCCTGGAGGCGCCGCTCGAGCGGTGGCGGGGCGCGGACGTGGTCACGGCCTCCGCGGTCTTCCATCACCTGAGCGACGAGCAGGTGACGGCGCTGATAGGCCGGCTTCAGGAGCAGGTCGAGCCCGGCCGGATGGTGTTCACCGACGGGGTCGCGATCGGCCCACTGAAGAACACGCTGATCGGGCTGGACGAGGGCGAACCCAAGCGGCAGCCCGAGGAGCTCTACCGGCTCTTTCCGCCGGGGTTCGAGGTCGAGCAGACCTGGTCCTACGTCGTCCCCTTCCGGACTTACCTCTACTTCGGGTTCGAGCTTCGCCGAGCTAGGCCGGCCGGCGGCCGCGCATCGTGATGCCGTACTCGTCGACGTGCTCGTGAACGAGCTCCAGGTCCGCGCCGGCGAACCAGCCCCTCACCTCATCCGGCTCGTGCCTTGACGAGAGCTGCGGGTGGTACCAGTCGTAATTGAGCGCGGCGTTTCCCTCCGCGTCCAGCTCGTCGCTCCAGAAGCACTTCATGAAGAAGTGGTAGACGAACCGCTGCACGTCGTAGGTCCCTGATTCGATGCCGAGCAGCTCGATCTCCGGCACCTCCACCTCGGCGTCCAGGCCCGCCAGCGAGCGCCCGAGCTCCGCGATGGCCCCTGAGACCTTCATCGCCTCGTCGTAGTCGAGCGCGCTGATGCGCTCGCGCAGGTAGTCGTCGGTGAACTCGCGCACGGGCGCCTTCCGCTTGTAGACGTAGATCGCGATCTCGCCTCCCGGCGCCAGCAGCGTCGCGAGGTTCCGCAGGCCCCCCTCCGGATCGCCCGTGTGGTGCAGCACCTCCTGGCAGTAGATGAAGTCGAAGCTGCCCAACCTGGAGAGGTCCTCGAGCAGGTTCCCCTCATGGATCGTCACATTGGGGAGGTCGGCGAGGTTCTCGGCGGCGACGTCGGCCGCTGTCAGGTCGACGCCCACGATCTCGCTCTCCTTCGGCGCGTGGCGCTGCAGCAGGGCCGTCACCCGGCCGTTGCCGCAGCCGGCGTCGAGGATGCGGGCCCGCTCCGCGAGGTAGGCGGCCAGGCCGTCCGCGTCGGCCCATCCGTTGCGGGTCACGATCCACTGATGGATGTCGGCGCCGGGATCGAGCGTCTGTTCGAAGGCGAGATCCGGGCCGCGATGCCACTTGTCATCGAAAGTCTGGGCGGTTCTCCCGGGCTCGCTCATCGCCGCTGAGCGTAGAAGATCTACCGTCCCCGTCCATGCCGAGCCGCAAGCTGCTGGTCCTCACGTATCACTGGCCGCCCTTTCCGGGGGCGGGCGCGGCTCGCTGGACGGCACTTGTCAAGTACCTCCGCCGGCTCGGGCACGAGGCAACAGTGGTCACGACGTCCGCGTTCGGGACGTTGCCCTCGGACACCTCCGAAGGAGTGGTGCGGACCCGCGACCTCGCCGTGGTGGGATTGCTGAGGACGCTGCTCCGCCGCCCGCCCCTCGCGGAGGCGGGCGGCGCCGAGAGCGGTACCGAGAAACCGGCTCCGGGAATCCTCACGAGGCTCGTAGTCCCCGACGCCTACGCCGCGAGCTGGGTCCCGTTCGCCACCCGCGCCGCACGGCGGCTAGTGCGCGATGGGGACTTCGACTGCGTGATCACCAGCTCGCCTCCGGACTCGGTACATCTCGCCGGCCTGGGCCTCGGCAACCGCCGCCCGGCGTGGATCGCCGACCTGCGCGATGGGTGGACTTTCGAGCAGCTCCGCCCGCAATTCCCAACCGGCGCCCAGCGGGACCTTGACGCCCGCCTGGAGCGAAGGGTCGCCCGTCGGGCTGGCGCCGTCGTCTGCGCAACGGAGCCGATCAGCGCCGACCTTCGGCGCCGCCTGGGCGTTAAGGCCGCCACCATCCCCAACGCCTGGGATCCGGACCTCGAGCCGGAGATCGCGGCGTCGGATCCCTCGCCGCTCAGCTCCGACCGCGTCAACCTCGTCTACACCGGCAGCCTGGGCGGAGTCAGGGGCCACGACGACCGGGGGCTGTTCGAGGCGCTGCGCGCGATCGTCCGCGAGGACACCGAGCTGGCGGGACGCCTGCTCCTGACAATCGCCGGGCCTCTGACGCCGGCCGAGCGGGACGCGCTGCGCGCCCCGGACCTGGAACCGGTGGTGAATACGCTCGGGCCGCTTCCGCGTGAGCAGGCATTGGCGCTGCAAAGGCGGGCGTCGGCACTGCTCCTGGTCACCTCGCACGACGTCTCGATCGCGACCGGGAAGCTGTTCGAGTACCTCGCCGCCGGGAGACCCATCGTTGCGCTGGCAGGGGCCAACGAGGCGGCCAGGATCGTGACGGAGACCCAGACGGGGGTCGTCGTCGCGCCGGACGATGTCGCTGGAATCAGGGGCGCGCTGGCCGGCATCGCTTCCGGCGCGATCGAGCGAGACTTCGCCCCGCGCGGCCTCGAGCGTTACCGCTATCCGGGGCCGGCGAACGCATACTCGAACCTGATCGAGCACGTAGTCTCGGAGCGACGATGTGCGGGATAGCCGGAGCGATCTCCCCGCGGGGCGTCGACCCCTTCCTGCTCGTCCGGATGGGCGACGCGCTCGAGCATCGGGGGCCGGACGGCGAGGGCTACCTGCTCGGTCCGGCGGAGGGCGGATTGGCCAGGCTTTCCCGGAGCGGGCTGGCCGAGAGGCGCGAGAGCCGATCCCAGGTCGGCTTCGCCCATCGCCGCCTGACGATCATCGACCTCAGTGAGCGCAGCGACCAGCCCCTGGTCGACTCCGCTGGGCGACTCGCGATCGCATACAACGGCGAGCTCTACAACTATGTCGAGCTGCGCCGGGAGCTGGAGGGGCTGGGTCACGCGTTCGCCACCAGCGGCGACACCGAGGTGGTGCTCGCCTCCTACCGCCAGTGGGGCCCGGCCTGCGTCGAGCGCTTCGTTGGCATGTGGGCCCTCGCGATCCTCGACCTCGCCCGCGACGCCGTCTTCCTCTCACGGGACCGATTCGGGATCAAGCCGCTCTTCCTGGCGAGGGTCGGCGATGCATTGCTCTTCGCCTCCGAGATCAAGGCGCTGCTCGAGGTCCGCGGCCTGACGGTCGAGCCCAACGAGCCGGTGATGCGCCGTTTCCTGCTCGACGGCGTGGTCGACTCGTCTGAGCAGACCTTCTTCGAGGGAATCACCAGGCTGCCGCCGGCCCACAACCTGCTGGTCTCGATCGACGATCCGCTCGAGGCACGACCGACCCGATACTGGTCCTATCCGTCCCAGGACGGGCAGCAGCCCCGCGGTGAAGCCGCCGAGCGGCTGCGGGCTCTGCTCGAGGAGGCCGTCCGGGTCCATGCCCGCAGCGACGTGCCGGTCGGGACCTGCCTGAGCGGCGGGCTCGACTCCTCCAGCATCGTCTGCCTCGCCGAGGAGCTGCGAGCGACCGGGGACGTGCCCCGCTACACGCACAGCGCCTTCGGCTATCTGCCTCAGGACGAGGCGTTCTCCGAGCGGGCCCACATGGAGTCGGTGGCGCGGCAGACGGGAGCGCGGATGTTCTTCGTCGACACCGACCTCGATCGCTTCGTCGAGAAGCTGCTCGAGATCGTCCGCCAGCAGGACGAGCCCTTCGGCTCGACCAGCATCGCCGCGCAGTGGTTCGTCTTCGAAGCGGCCCGCCGTGAGGGGATGAAGGTGATGCTGGACGGCCAGGGCGCCGACGAGATCCTCGGCGGCTACCACGGCTACTTCCCGGTGATCGCCTCGAACCTGCTGCGCGACCGCCGCCTGGTGAGCTACGCGCGCTTCCACCGCAAGCACAAGGCGCTCCTCGGTCACGGACCGCTGCCGGCGCGGGGAGTGATCTGGAGCTCCCTGCCGGAGCGCGCCCGCCGCGGGGTCAGCCGCCGGGCCAACGTGCCGCTGCCACCCGGTGCCCGCCTGATGTCGGCGCGGATGCAGGAGCGGGTGCGCGCCGAGTACAGGCCGAATCCGCCGGAGTCGCTTCACGACCTGCTCCAGGGCCAGACCGAATCCGTCAGCCTGCCCTCGCTGCTCCGCTACGAGGACCGCAACTCGATGGCGCATTCGATCGAGGCCCGCGTCCCGATCCTCGACCACCGTGTGGTCGAGTTCGCCTTCCAGCTTCCAGACGACCTCAAGGTGAACGGGGTCGAGACCAAGTACCTGCTGCGCGAGGCGATGAAGGGCGTGATCCCCGAGGAGGTCCGCTCCCGCCGCGACAAGGTCGGCTTCCGCGCCGAGCCCAGGGCCACCTGGATCCTGGCCGAGCGCCACCGCGACGCCCTGCTGGCGAACCGGACGGATTACGAGGAGCGCTGGCTCAACTCCGGCGCCCTCGCCGCCGCGATCGACGGCTCAGACCGCTCGACCGAGACCGAGTTCATGGTCTGGCGGGCGATCAACGCGAAGCTCTGGCTGAGGCAGCACTTCTCGGATCTGGCGGATCCGCTGGCAGCTTGATCAACGCCTTCGGGCGCGCTTCCTCTTCCCAGCCAGCTTCAGGGCAGACGTCTGCGCGACGGGTGACCCTCCTTTGGGGGCAAAGCTGATCGATGCCGTCACGCCGAGCTTGTGCTTCTTCCTGAGAACGCGTCTGGCCCGCCAGGTCAAAGTCGCCGCCAGTCTCTGAACGCTCCCGTGGCGCGCGGGATAAGGCTCGCCAGGCGACGATCAGGACAAATCGTGAGCCTGGAGGCGCTGGCCGGTCATGCCGACGCCGAATTGGGGCTTGCCGAAGAGCCTGCGGTACTCCCCGGGGTTCTGGTGCGCAACGACTCGGAAGCCGCTCTCGTCGAACCACTCCATCACCTCGTTGAAACCGTGGCGACGTGCGTAGCGGGGCGAGAGCCAGTCCCGAAGGCTGTGCTCGGTGTTCTCCATCGTCCAATCCTTCCCGTATCCGGTCAGGCGGAAGCGGAGGTGACGGATCGGCGTGATCAGCTTGAAGACCAAGTTCTGCAGCCACATCGGCGAGCGTGAAACCGGTGGCCGGTAAAGCCATTCCCAGAGATGAATCCGCCGCTTCCAGAAGCGGCTCCCGCCCCGATTGCCCAAATGGTCCTCGAGTCCATAGACCCAGACGAAGAGGTGCCCCGGGGGCCGGACCTGCGTGGCGATCGCCTTGAACGCCCCCTCGGTCGAGTAGGTGTGGTGAAGGACGCCCTCCGAGTAGACAAGATCGAACGACTCCGACTCGAACGGAAGATCGAAGAGCGAGGCGATGACGAAGTTGACGCCGGGCACGTACCGGTATTCACGTCGACGCCCGAGCACGGCGAGGTTGAAGTCGATGGCGAAGATCTCTTCCGCCCCGGTTGCCTCACGGAGGGCCATCGTCTCCATCCCGGCACCGCAGCCGACGTCCAGGAGGCTGCGGGGGCGGTCCGCAGGGTCGAGCTTCTCGATCCACGCGAGCCAGACGCGCCGGTTCAGCTCGACGAGCTGGTCGAAGGTGAAGATGAACGAATGCTCGTCGTCCCTGGTCAGGTTCCACTCCTCGGTGAACGCCTTCTGAACCGATGCCTCGCCGGTCCGCGGTTGACCTGCCGGCAACTTGTATGACGCGAGCTTGCGGAGACGCCCGGCGTGATTCCTCGCGAAACCGTGGTGAAGCGCCGTCGGGAAGCGAAGCATCACGGGGGTTCCTCGCTCTACCGGGTAAGCGACCATGCAGCCATCGCAGAGCACAACCCCCGATTCGACGAATTCACGGCCGTCGTGATCCTCGCTGAGAAAATCGTCGACTTCCACGGACCCGAGGCAGGTCGGGCACCTAAGGCGCTCATATGCCCTGCGCTCCATCAGCCCAAGGCCTCCACGGCCTGGAGCAGTCTCCCTGACTCAACCTGCCAGTTGAGCTCTTCACTGGCGCGACGGGCGTTTTCTCTCATCCGCTCATGCCCATCGCGATTGTCCAGCACCTCTCGTATCGCGGCCTCGATGGCCGCCGGTTCGTCGGAATCGCACAGCACGCCCACGCCATACTCGTTGACCACTCGTCGCAATTCCGGCCAGTCATTCGCGATAACCGGAACCTCCGCCTGAATCGACTCGAACAGCTTCGAGGGTAGGCAGTACCACTCGCTCAGGGACTTGGCCCGCAGAACGATGAGCCCGACGTCCGCGTCCCTGGCCGCGCTGGCGACCAGCTCCGGAGCTACCGGACCGGAGATGCGAACGCGGTTCTGATATCCGAGCTGCTCGGCGTAGGCGTGAAGATGCGCGACGTAGGCCGGATCGCCAGGCCCCATCAGGACCAGCGCAACGTCAGTAAGTGGGCCAATCGCATCGATGTAGTGCTCCAGCGGCCGGTTGAGCTGGATGCCGCCCAGGTAGAGGGCGATTCGCATGGCCGGGTCGATTCCCAGTCGCTCGCGCAACCCAGGATGAAAGTTGGTTCCGTCAACCAGTTCGGGGATGTTCCGCACCACGGCTGGCCGGTCGATTCGATAGCGCTCCGCCAGCTCATCGGCAATTCCGTCGCAGACTGTGACCACACCGTCCGCGCTTCGAATCAACGAGCGCTCGATCAGTCCCCACCGGAAACGCCAGAGGGCGCTGGGAGGGGGCGTGATTGTTTGGTCGGTGTAGAGCTCATGCGAGTCATACATGAGCTTTCCTCCGAGCCGCGACTTCGCGAGAGCCGCGATCGGCAGGGTGTCGAGATCATGAGCGAGAAAGAGATCGGTGGGCTCTGTGCGAATGGCGGCCCAAGCCGAGCGAGCGAAGCGCCACCAGCGGAGGGCGAGGAACGCCCTCAGGCCCAGCCGAAGTGCGCCGGCCCGCGGTCGCCTGAGCAGCAAATGGATGGCGGTGCCCTCCCCAGCCGCGGCGACCCAAGCGTCATCCCCGAAGACCCCCGGCTCGGGGGCCTCAGCGTCCCGTGCCGCGTCCGGACGGGCTCTGCGGATTGCCCAGGCGACGCGGCGCAGGAGATCGGCTAACCGAGGCTCCGCCCGCACGCGAAGGATCCGAAACCCGTCGCGCTCCTCCGCGTTGGGGACCCCAGGGGCACGGGTCGCCAGGATGCGCACCGCGTGGCCCGCCCGGGCCAGGGCCTGGGCCTCCCGCAGCACACGGGAGTCGTTCACAAACGGATTTGTGAGCAGCATGCAGATCCGCAGCTTCGGTCCGGGGGCGTCCACGGCCGCGAGAGGGTAGATCAGAGTCGCGTACCCTCGTGATCGCCGTGAGGCCCGCCCGCATCCTGCACGCGCCCTGGAACATCGGGGGCAATCCGATCGGGCTCTCCCGGGCAGAGCGGGAGCTGGGCTTCGCGAGCAGGGTGCTGGTCCTCGGCGAGCACCCCTTCGGCTACGAGGCCGACATCGACCTCGGTCTGGCCGGCCACGGCGGCCATGCGGTCACGCTCCGCCGCGCGATCGAGTCGCTGCGCGAGCTGCGCTACGACGTCGTCCACTTCAACTTCGGCCAGACAATCCACCACTGGCTCGATCGGCGGGGCAAGCTCCACACGGAACTGCCCATGCTGAAGCGGGCTGGGAAGGCCATCCTCGCCACCTTCCAAGGCGACGACGCGCGACCCCCCGAGGCAAACCCCGCCGCCGAGTACACCGAGGAGGGGCTGGCCGAGCAACGGCGCTTCCAGGCACAGCGCCGGGAGGCCCTGCTGCGGTACGCGGACCGGGTCTTCTATCTCAACCCGGATCTTCGGAACTGGCTGCCGGGCGCGGAGTTCCGCCCCTATGCGAGCTTCGACCCGTTCTCGGTGGACGCCAGTCCGCTGCCCGACGGCGACGAAACGGTGATTGCCCATGCGCCGTCGGACCGTGCACAGAAGGGGACGTGCGAGCTGATTGCGGCCGTCGAGGCCCTGCGAACCGAAGGCGTGCCGGCTCGGCTCGATCTGATCGAAGGCGTCCCGCGCGAAGAGGCGATCGAGCGAACCCGGCGTGCACACGTGGTCGTCGACCAGCTGCTCATTGGCTGGTACGGCGGGTACTCGGTCGAGGCGATGTCGCTGGGTCGTCCCGTCCTCTGCCGCATTCGCGACGAGAAACCCGGCGACAATCCGTTCGGGGATGAGCTGCCGATCGTCCGCACCACCCCCGAGACGCTCCGCGACGACCTCCGCGAGCTGATCGGAAACCCCGACCGGATGCGCAGGGCAGCCGACGAGGGCCGCTCCTTCGTCGAGCGCCGGCACGACCCGCGGCAGATCGCGCGAGAGAACCTCGAGGGGCTCGTCCCGGTCCCCAGGCTGCTATGAACGCGCGCCCATGTGTGGAATAGCGGGGATCCTTGACCGGGGAGGTGGAGCGACGGAGCTCGACGTTCTCCGCCGTATGACCGATGCGATCGCGCACCGGGGACCCGACGATCAGGGGCAGCTCGCCGAAGGGCCCGTCGGGCTCGGCAACCGCAGGCTGGCGATCCTCGATCTGCGCGACACCGGTCATCAACCGATGCAGAGCGCCTCAGGCCGGCTCGTGATCACCTACAACGGCGAGCTCTACAACTTCCGTGAGCTGCGGGCGGAGCTCGAGCACCTCGGGGTCAGCTTCCGGTCGGAAACGGACACCGAGGTCGTCCTGGCGGCGTACGAGCAATGGGGCGAGGCCTGCCTCGACCGCTTCAACGGCATGTTCGCCTTCGCGATCTGGGACCGGACCGAGCGCCGGCTCTTCCTGGCGCGCGATCGCTACGGAGTGAAGCCGCTCTACTACGCCGAGCTCGGCCGGCTGCTCCTGTTCGGATCCGAGGTCAAGAGCCTGCTGGCACATCCGGCGATGAGCGCGGAGCTGAGCGCGCCCCATCTGCTCGAGTACTTCACTTTCCAGAACATCTTCACCGACGGCACGCTCTTCAAGGACGTGAAGCTGATGCCGGCGGGCCACTGCGCCACCGTCTCCGCGAATGGGGACGGCGGCGGGCTCAAGGCCCGCCGCTACTGGGACTTTGAGTTCGCCGGGGTCGAGAGCGGAGCTTCGGACGCCGAGTACCAAGAGGAGCTGGACCGGCTCTTCGAGCAGGCCGTCCACCGCCAGCTCGTCTCGGACGTCCCGGTCGGCGCGCAGCTCAGCGGAGGGATCGACTCGGGCGGGATCACCGCTCTGGCCGCTCGGTCGCTGCCTTTCCTGAACACCTTCACCGTCGGCTTCGACATGACCTCGAATGACGGCCTGGAGGCCGGTGTGGACGAGCGGGCCAAGGCCGAGGCGATGTCCTACGAGTTCCAGACCGAGCACTACGAGGCGGTGCTGAAGGCAGGCGACATGGAGCGCTGCCTGCCCGAGCTGATCTGGCACCTCGAGGATCCGAGGGTCGGCCAGAGCTATCCGAACTACTACGTCGCCAGGCTGGCGAGCAAGTTCGTCAAGGTCGTGCTCACCGGCAGCGGCGGGGACGAGCTCTTCGGCGGGTATCCCTGGCGCTACTACCGGGCCGTCGTCAACGACGACTTCAGCCACTACGTCGAGAAGTACTACCGCTTCTGGTCGCGCCTGGTCCCGAACGACGTGTTGCCTCGGTTCTTCGCGCCCGAAGTCTGGGACGAGGTGAAGGACGTGCGGACGATCGACATCTTCCGCGAGACCTTCCCGGACTCACGCGCCCCGGAGAGCCCGGAGGAATACGTCGACCATTCCCTCTACCTCGAGGCCAAGACCTTCCTCCACGGGCTCTTTGTGGTCGAGGACAAGCTCAGCATGGCGCACAGCCTCGAGAACCGTGTGCCCTTCCTCGACAACGACCTGGTCGACTTCGCGCAGCGACTGCCGGCGAGGCTGAAGCTGCGGAACCTGGGGGCGGTCGTCGCGCTCGACGAGAACGAGCCGGGGCCTAAGACCCAGCGTTACTTCGAGCGCACCCGCGACGGGAAGCTGATCCTCCGCCAGGTCCTCGACCGCTACGTCCCGCGCTCGATCACCGATCAGGTCAAGCAGGGCTTCACCGGACCCGATTCGAGCTGGTTCCGCGGGGACAGCATCGACTACGTCCGCGACACGCTGCTCTCGAGCGATGCGGCGATCTACGACTATCTGGACCCCGCCGGGGTGAGGCCGCTGGTCGAGGATCACCTGGAGGGGCGAGCGAACCGGCGGCTGCTGCTCTGGTCGCTGCTCACCTTCGAGCACTGGTGCCGGACCTTCCTCGGCGGAGAGCGCCCGGCGTGAGGATCCTGCTGACGGGCGGGACCGGCCTGATCGGGCGACACGTTCTCGACCGCCTGACGCCACGGCACGAGGTGGTGGCGCTCGCACGCCGGCCGCCCGATGACAATCGGGTCAGCTGGGTCAGCGCAGACCTGGCGGAGCCCCTCGAGGGGCTCCCGGATCGGATCGACGCAGTGATCCACCTGGCGCAATCGCAGCGCTATCGCGAGCTCCCCGAGGGCGCCGAGGACGTCTTCGCCGTCAACGTTCAGAGCACGTTTGCGCTGCTCGAGCACGCCCGCCGCTCGGGGGTCCGATCGTTCGTGCTGGCCTCCTCCGGCGGGATCTACGCGCCCGCCGGCGAGCCGATCGACGAGGAGGGTGAGATCGCGGCCACCTCCACCTACCCTCGCTCGAAGCTGATCGGCGAGCTGCTGGCAGCCTCCTACGAGGAGTTCTTCAGCTGTGTCGTCCTTCGTCCCTTCTTCGTCTACGGAGTCGGCGGCCGACATGCGCTCGTCACCAGGCTCGCCGGGCAGATCGCCGCCGAGGAGGAGATCGCGATCGACGGGATGCCCGGCATGCGCGTCAACCCGGTCCACGCGAGCGACGCCGCGGCGGCGATCGAGGCCGCGCTCGAGCTCGAGCGGAGCGAAGCGGTGAACATCGCGGGCGAGGAGGTGGTCAGCATCTCGGAGCTCGCACAGCGGCTGGCCGCGGTGCTGGGGCGGGAGGCGAGACTCCGCGACTCCGGACGCGACTCTCCGGGCGATCTGATCGCGGACACCGCGCGGATGAAGCGGGACCTCGGTGTCACTCCCTCGGTCTCGTTCGACGAGGGCCTCGCTATCGTGGCCGCCTCACTGGATGACGGCTGAAGACGGAAACGGCGCACGCCCGCGCCTGCTGGACCGGCTGCGATACGGAGGAACGGCGCTGGCAGCGGCGGCGATCGCGATTCCGCTGCTCGTCGGGCTGGCGCTGGTGGAGCGACTCCGCACCGGCCTTCGGCGGCAGCAGGGGAAGAGCCCCAGGCTGCTCTGGGGCCCGACCCCGATTCACAGCATCAAGTACTACTCGGAGGCGATGCAGCGCCGGGGCTATGAGTCCCGGACCTACGTGATCGCTCCCTCCCGAATCTCGAAGCGAAGCGACTTCGACGCCCTACGCGACGACTTCCCCATCCCCGCCAAGCTTGAGGCCTTCCGCGACTACCGGATCTTCGCCTGGGCGCTGCGCCGCGCTGACGTGTTCCTCGTCAACTTCGACCTCGGGATCCTTCGATCCCAACTGCTCAAGTGGCTGGAGTACCCGTTGCTCAGGCTCGCCGGCAAGAAGCTGATCGTGGTGGCGTTCGGAGGCGACATCGCGGTCAAGGGATACCTGGGCGACATCGAGGGGCCGCTGTTCGAGGACTATCCCCAGCTCCCTGCCCTGGGCCCCCTCTTCAAGCGGTACGTCGATTACACAGCGCGCTGGGCGACCCTCACGATCCACACCATCCAGCCGGGCTACATGCCGCGCCGTGACGTGATCTGGCCGAGCCACGTCACCATCGACGCCGACACCTGGTCGGCCGCCCTCAAGTCCGTGTCGCGGGACGATGGCGATCATGACGAGGTGATCGTCCTCCACGCGCCCAACCACCGTCACATCAAGGGGACCGAGTACTTCGAGGCCGCAATCGAGCAGCTGCGCCAAGAGGGGTTGCCGGTTCGGCTCGAGATCCTCGAGGGCGTCCCCAACGACCAGGTGCGCGAGACGATGCTGAAGAGCGACATCGTCGCCGACCAGCTCCTGATCGGTTACGCACTGTTCGCGATCGAAGGGATGGCCGCCGGGAAGCCTGTGTTGACCAACCTCAGCCGCGTGCCCGAGGACGTGCGCGGAGCCGAGCAGGTCCGGGCATGTCCGGTGGTCGACACCGACCCCGAGCATGTGATCGATGACCTGCGGCGCCTGGTCCTCGACGCCGATGAGAGGGCGCGACTTGGTGAGGAGGGCCGCCGCTTCGTCGAGCGGTTCCACTCCCCTGACGCAAGCGGGGACGCGTGGCACGCCCTGATCGAACATGCCTGGTCCGGAGCCCCCCTGCCGGAAGGACTGGCCGCGACGCTGGCGCCTAGTCGCTCCCAGTAGCGCCATCACGGCGAACTCGGAGAGTCTCGCCAGCGCCTCGCTCATCGAGCGACGCGCCTTCACGGAAGCGTCCGGATCGGCAACCGCGTCACGATCAAGCTGAACGCCACGGTCGCCAGCGACGGGTTCGAGGTGAGGGTGATCGCCAGCTGCCGCGAGATGGTTCCCCATTGCGGCGGGGTCTGGATCGGCGACGACGCGTGCAAGTCGGCTCCCAGACCTGCATCGACCGCGGCATGTTCGGCGGCTTCACCGTGATCGCCGACGAGACCCGCACCGACAACCTCGTGCACGTCGGCCACTCAGCGAGCCTCGGCCGACGCGGGGCAGTCGCCGCGTGCACTGAGATCGGGACGATCAGCGCCGGCGAGGGGTTCTGGCTCGGGCCGCGCTGCGCCGTGCTGCAGGCGGCTGGGTCTGCACCTGCCGGGAGAAGCTCGCGTTTAGCGGAGACCACGCTGGCTGCGGGCAGTGCGGGCGCTCATGGCCCTGCAGGACAGCAGCATCGCCGAGGCCGGACGAGCCCTATTCTCCCGCCGCTATGGGACTGATGACCCGCGCCAGCGACGGGCCGCGAGCGCTTGCGAACAGGATCCTCGATGTGGTCGTGGACTGGGGTGTCCTGCCTTGGCTGGTCGCGTTTGCCCTCGTCGAGCGGGTGGGGACAAGCCGCCGGCGCGGCAGGGGCGAGCGTCCACGCCTGATCTGGGGTCCGATCCCGATCATCTCGCTCAAGTACTGGTCCAAGGGGACGCGGAAGCGCGGCTTCGAGGCGCTGACCTGCGTCACGGTTCACCTTCCGATCAACGTCAAGGAGGACTTCGACGTCTATCGCAGCAGGTTCGAGGGCACCGGTCTGCTCGCGGTTCGGCTCGTAGACCATAAGTTCTTCGCCTGGACTCTCCGCAGGGGGGATGTGTTCATTCGCTTCTTCGACGGTGGCTTCCTGCGGCACACGCACCTGAAGTGGCTCGAGGCGCCACTGCTCCGCCTGGCCGGCAAGAAGCTGGTCGTCTCCCCATACGGAAGCGACGTCGCCGTCTCGGGCCATCTGGGTGATCTGGAGGGCCCACTGTTCACCGACTATCCAACACTCCGAGACCGAAGCGACCTGACGAAGCGCTGGGTGCTGCACACCTCGCGCTGGGCGAACCTCTGCGTGCGACACCAGCAGCCGGGCTTCGTGCCACGGTTCGACGCCACGCTGCCGAACCACTTCGCGATCGACATGGACGAATTCGGCGAGGAGCCAACCTACTCTGAAGCCGACGGCAGTGGTGACCCGGTGACGGTGTTCCACGCCCCGAACCACCGACACATCAAGGGCAGCGAGTACCTGATCGAGGCGGTCGACGAGCTGCGTGGCGAGGGCCTCGCCATTGAGCTCAATCTGGTCCAGGGGCGGCCCAACTCGGAGGTGAGGGAGATGCTCGCGGCTTCTGACATCGCCGCCGACCAGTTCCTCTTACCCGGCTACGCGATGTTCTCGCTCGAGGCCATGGCGGCCGGCCGGCCCGTGCTCAACAACATACGCACCCTACCGCCCGAGTTGCTCGAGACCGAGGTCCTCCGAGCCTGCCCGGCCGTTGACGCCGACCCCGAGCGGCTAAAGAACGAGCTCCGGGCACTCGCCCAGGATCCCGAGCGCCGGCGCGAGATCGGGCTGGCTGGCCGCGATTTCGTACGGCGCTTCCACTCGATCGACGCACTCGGTCGCGAGTGGGAGGCGCTGATCGACCATGTCTGGACGGGAGCGCCTTTGCCCGAGCGGCTGTGTGCGGGCGTCCGTCCGGCGAGCGGCTAGCTCCGCGCCCGGATCAGACAGCTGCCGGCCACCGCCTCCTCATCGATCGCCTCGACCTCGAGCCCGGCGGCGCTTAGCCAATCGATCACCTGCTGGGGAGTCGGATGGGCGATGTGAAAGGGATCGATGGCGCCTCTGGGAATCTCGAACTTGAGGTTGCCGCGGTGGGTCCCCACCTCTGCACTGGTGGCCTTGCGGCTGAACGCCTCCCGCAGCCCTCCCATGAACCCGTCGAAGTTCCTCGCCCGCAATTGACGCATCGCCTGCACGATTCGGCCGGGCCGGTTCGTTGGCGGAGTGGTCTTCCCAACCCAAAGTGAGACGACGCCGCCCGACTTGGTCACCCGGGCCGCGGCGGCGATGCTCTGCAGCGGGGAGAGGGCGTGGTCGATAGAGGTCGCGAACAGGACCCGGTCGAAGCTCTGGTCGCGGAACGGTAGGTACTCGGCGACCCCCTTGACGAACTCGAAGTCGCGGGGCTGCTGACCCAGCAGTGGATCGATTCCGAACAGCTCCCCATTGAATCCGAGCGCGTATGAGGGCATCCGCTGCGGGCCGCAGCCGACGTCCAGCACCCTCCCGGAGAGATCCGAGAAAGCGCCGAAAGCACTGGCGTCGTCCCGCTCCCCGACGGAGAGGCTGCTGGGCGGGTCGTACTCGTAGGCGTACTCGCCGTTGGCCTGCAGTTCCTCCCAGAGGGGCCAGCGCTTTCGCACCTCGCGGTCGGGTGGCGGGACAGGCGTCAGGTCCAGCACGTGACCGATCCGCTCGTAGGTCCGCCCACAGGCTGTGCACCGCACCCCGTCGAGCGCCCCCTGGCAGACGGGGCAGGCGAGAATGTCCTCCAGGGGCATCGGCGCTGCGGCCGGCTACTCGCTCGCCGCTGCGGCCTTGTCGCCCGCCCGCCACTCGACGACTGAGCGCAGGCCGTCCTGGTAGGGAATCTCGGCCCGGAACCCGCTCAGCTTCTCGGCGAGCTCGGTGCTGCCGACCCGGTGGGTGACGAACATCTCCTCTTGCGGCAGGTATTCCGGCTCGACGTCGGAGCCGGTGAGCTCGAGCAGGGAGTCGACCAGCTCCTTGATCGTCGTCTTCACGCCCGTGCCGACGTTCAGGTTGACGTCGGTCGCGTCGCTCTTCAGCGCGAGGATGTTGGCGCGGGCGACATCGCCGACGTGGACGAAGTCGTAGGCCTGGGAGCCATCGCCGAAGATCTGGGGGGCCTCCCCCGCCTCGATCTTGTCGAGCACCTTCATGATCACGCTGACATAGGTCCCCTTGTAGTCCATCCGGGGTCCGTAGACGTTCATATAGCGCAGGCCGACGTAGTTGAGCCCATGCTGCTCGTTGAAGGCGCGGAAGAGCTGCTCGCCGGCGATCTTGGTGGCGCCGTAGGTCGTGCGGTTGTTGAAGGGGTGTTCCTCGGTCATCGGCGTCTCCAGCGCGTCGCCGTAGACCGAGGCGGAGGACGAGTAGACGACCTTCTTCACGCCGGCCGTCTGAGCCGCCTCCATCACGTTGAAGGTGCCGATGATGTTCACCTCCACGGCCGAGCGAGGCTCGTGCACGCACTCGTACAGCCAGAGGGCGGCCAGGTGGAAGACGTAGTCTGTGCCCGCCATCAGCTCGGCGAGCAGGTCGGTGTCGAGCAGGCTCCCATCGACGATCCGGACGCGCTCGTCGGCTGCGGCCGCGCTCAGGTTCTCTCGCGTCCCCCGGACGAAGTTGTCCAGTACGACGACCTCGCGAACCGGCTCCTCCAGGAGTAGGTCGACGATGTGCGAGCCGACGAAGCCGGCGCCGCCAATGACGAGGATGCGGGAGTTATCGAGCTCAGGCATGGGATGGGCGCTCAGGCGCGACGCAGAACGGTAGCGCCTGATCGGGTGCCCGGTACCCTGAGCGCTTCCTCCGGTGAGACCCCGGGCAGCTACTTTTCACGAGCCTTGGAACCGGCCACTGACATCGAGACCCAGTCATCGCGCGCGGGTGCGGACGGCCCCGTGCGAGTCGTCGAGCCCGCCGTCGGCCTGCAGTTCCCGGACCTGCGCGAGCTCTGGCACCACCGCGACCTGCTCTACATGCTGGCCCGCCGCGACATCTCCGTCCGCTACAGACAGTCGGTGATAGGAGCGTTCTGGGCCATCCTGCAACCGCTGCTGCTTGCCGCGGTCTTCGCCCTCTTCCTGGGCCAGTACGCCAACATCCCATCGGCCCCCGGCATTCCCTATGCGGTCTTCGCGGTCTCGGGCATGGTGATGTGGCTCTTTTTCGCCGGGGCGATATCCAGCGCGTCTGAAAGCACGGTGGGGAGCTCGGAGCTGATCTCGCGCGTCTATTTCCCTCGTGTGATCATCCCTCTCGCGTCCGTGATCCCGCCGCTCGTCGACTTCGCGGTCGCCTTCGTGGTCGTGATCGGCGCGATGCTCGTGTACGGGGTCGAGCCGAGCATCCGCATCGTCCTGCTGCCGGTGGACGTCCTGCTGGCGCTGTTGGTGGCGGTTGGGGCCGGGCTCTGGCTGTCGGCGCTGCACGTCAGATACCGCGACGTCCAGCACGTGGTCCCCTTCGCGCTGCTGCTCGGGCTCTTCATCACGCCGATCACCTACCCGTTCGACGTGGTCCCCGAGGCCGTCAAACCGTTTTACTCGCTGAACCCCGCGGTCGGCGTGCTCGAGGGCTTCAGGTGGGTGCTCTTCTCGGGCTATGGCTTCCCGGGACTCGTCCTGATCGTTCCCGTCGTCGTCGGCGCAATCCTGCTGGTCACAGGCGGGCTCTTTTTCCGCAGGATGGAAACCAGCTTCGCGGACGTGATCTAGCCGTGCCCGCGCCCGCCATCTCCGCTCAGAAAATCGCCAAGTGGTACCGGCTCGGGACGGCCTCGACCTCCGGCGAGCTGCTCTACGAGCAGCTCGGCAAGCTGCTCAAGCGGCCGAGGAAACCGGGCGGTCAGAACGATGGAATCTGGGCCCTGAGGGAGGTCTCCTTCGAGCTTCACCGCGGCGAGACCCTGGGCCTCGTGGGGCGCAACGGGGCCGGCAAGAGCACGCTGCTCAAGCTGCTCTCGCGGATCACTCTGCCGACCGAGGGCCGCATCGAACTGCGGGGACGAATCGCGACACTGCTCGAGGTCGGTACGGGCTTCCACCCCGAGCTGACCGGGCGCGAGAACGTCTACATCAACGGGGCCATCCTCGGGATGAAGCGCCGCGAGATCGAGCGGCGCTTTGACGAGATCGTGGAGTTCTCCGGCATCGAGCGCTTCCTCGACACCCCCGTGAAGCGCTACTCGAGCGGGATGTACGTGCGCCTCGGCTTCGCGGTCGCCGCGCACCTGGATCCGGACGTTCTCCTGGTGGATGAGGTGCTCGCCGTCGGCGACGCCGAGTTTCAGCGCAAGTGCTTGGGCAAGATGCGCGACACCGCCAACTCGGGCAGGGCCGTGGTCTTCGTCAGCCACAACCTCTCCGCCGTGCAGCGGCTCTGCTCGAGAGCGCTGCTGGTCGAGGGGGGTCGGCTGACGATGGATGACAAGCCCGACGCGGTGGTGGACCACTACCTGTCCATGGTCCAGGGGCAGAGAGGCGGCGGCGTTGCGCTGATTCCCGAAACGGCCGAGCGAGGGGGGTCGGGGGAGGCCATCCTGCGCAAGGTGGTCCTGCGGGATGATGCCGGCAATCAAACCGACAGGTTCCATCTCGGAGAGCCAATGCGTGTCACGGCGACCTACGAGGTCCGCGAGCCGGTTCAGGGTGTCTGCTTCGAGATCGCGATCACGACCGCCGAGGGGGACCTGCTGGTAGTCGCGCAGAGCATCGACCGCGGCCGGCCGTCGGTCGACCTGGAGCCGGGCTGGTTCGAGGTGGAGGCCGAGGTCGCCGCGACATTGCTCCCCCACGAGTTCAACCTCGGCGTGGGAATTCATCGAGCCCACGTCAACACGGTCGACTATGTCGAACGCGCCCATACCTTCACGACCATGAACGTGGATCTATCCGGGGACGATCGCTACTCCTGGCCGGTCGCCCGGGGGTACGTGCGACCGGAGTCCACCTTCGAGCCGCTTCGCCGCGTGTCGCCGCTAGCCGTCGATGCCTCGCCGAGCGACGGCGTCGAGTACGTCGCCGCCTCCAGTCCCGTCCAGGAGACGGGAGACCGGCCAACCGAGAGCACACAGGCCGGCGGCGATCCGCAGCGATAGGCCTCCAGGAAAAAGGCAGCGCCCGGCGAGCGCGTACTGGATCGAGGCGGGCAGACCAACCGAGCTGGTCGAGGTCGTGATCGTCACCGGTTCGAATCCCGCTTGCTCGAGGGCGCGCTCCAGGCCAGCGTGGGTGAAGTGGACGCGATGACGCGGGAGGTCCAGGTGGTACCAGCGGGTGCCG
Source organism: uncultured Solirubrobacterales bacterium (assembly GCA_963819715.1). GTDB lineage: Bacteria > Actinomycetota > Thermoleophilia > Solirubrobacterales > 70-9 > DASUPK01. Next base: position 80,832 of record CAWFXE010000006.1, on the reverse strand, counting down.
AAGCGCCTTCGCTGCCAGCAGCCGAAGTTGGGCACGGAGATCAACACCAGCCCGCCGGGGCGTAGCGCTTTGCGAACGCGCCGCAGGGCTTCGACCGGGCCGGTGACGTGCTCGAGCGAGTGCCTGAAGATCGCGGCGTCGTAAGTCGCGTGCTCGAGCTCAACCTCCTCGACCGTGCCCTGTCGGGCATCGATGCCTCTGCTCCGCGCGGCCTCGCACCCGGATGCGGACGGCTCGATGCCCGTCACCCGCCAGCCGCAGCCGGTCAGGTAGACGGCCAGATCGCCGCGGCCGCAGCCTACGTCGACCACCCTGCCGGGTTCCCGGCTCGCGAGCGGCGCCAACGGTGGCGATGCCAGCCCGCGCCTCCCCTGCCAGCTCTGAATCAGGCTCGACATACCCGCAACGAGTCCGGTCCGCGCGGCGTCGTACGGGCCGTACTGCTCCGGGTAGAAGCGGGCGAGCTCCCCGGCGTCGGCTCGCGGTAGCGTCACGCCCGCTCCACAGGTGCCGCAAACGGCCACCGCGAAGCTCCCGGCGGTCCTATGGAGCCGATCGGGGCCCGTAAGGGCAGGCGCCGCATCCATCTCCGCGCCGCAGCAGGGACAGGTGAGCTGCACCGCCGCTGTATACACGCCCCGCGGTGCCGAGGTCCTGACCGGCAGGAGCCGGCCATGTTCGAGCCCCCGCCTTACACTCCGCGCCATGCCGACCAGAGTTGCGATAGCCGGCCTCGGCTACTGGGGGCCAAACATCGCTCGGAACCTGAACGCGCTTCCCGACTGCGAGCTCGCCTGGTGCTGTGATGCCGACGAGGCGAGCCGCGACCGCTGGAGCGCCACCTACGCCGACGCCCGCTTCACCGGCGACTTCGAGGAGCTGCTCGCGGACCCGGACCTGGACGCCATTGCCATCACGACACCGGTCCCAACCCACGCCGATCTGGCCCGGCGCGCCATCGAGGCCGGCAAGCACTGCTTCGTCGAGAAACCGCTCGCGCAGAATGCGGCGTCCGCGGAGGCTGTCGCCCAGGTCGCGGACGAGCGCGGCCTCGTCCTCATGGTCGGGCACCTGCTCTGTTACCACCCGGGCGTTCGCCAACTCGCCGAGCTCATCGCGGGCGGGGAGCTCGGAGACGTCTACTACCTCTACTCGCAGCGGGTCAACCTCGGCAAGCTGCGCGCCGACGAGAACGCGCTGTGGAGCCTCGGCGCGCACGACGTCTCAGTCCTGCTCGAGCTGGCCGACGGCAACCCGAGCGAGGTCTCGGCCCGCGGCGAGGCGTATGTCCGCGACGGCGTGGAGGACGTCGTGTTCGCGTACATCCGCTTCGACAATGGACTCGCCGCCCACCTCCACCTCTCCTGGCTCGATCCCCACAAGATGCGGAAGCTCACCGTCGTCGGCTCCGACCGGATGGCGACCCTCGACGACATGGCGACGGAGCGAAAGCTCACCATCTGGGACAAGGGCTTCGACGCATCGGCTGAGAGCTACGGTGAGTACGTCACCCGCTCGGGCGCCGTCTGGAGCCCCGCGGTTCCAAACCACGAGCCGCTGCGACTGGAATGTGAGCACTTCATCGAGTGCGTGCGAACCGGCGCCCGGCCGCACACCGACGGCGCCGCGGGCGTCCGCGTCGTGCAGGTGCTGGAGGCGCTCCAGAGCTCCCTGGAGAACGGTGGCGCTCCGCAGCCGGTCGGCGCCACGCTGACGAGCGGCGCCCAGGCCTGAGGCCCGGGCACTGCCGGCCGGAATGAGCGACCTGCGGCCCTCCGACCTCGCCCCCGGGCTGCTGCTCGGCGAGGCTGTGGAGATCGGGTCCGACGTCGAGCTCGGCGGCAACGTCGTGATTCACTCCGCGACCAGGATCGGGAACAGCTGCGCGATCCAGGACGCGGCGGCGATCGGGAAGCACGTGAAGCTGGGCAGCCGGTCGACGGCGAGCTCCGAGAGTCCCCCGGCCACCGTGATCGGCCACGGCGCCGCGATCTGCGCGGGAGCCGTCGTGCTGGCCGGGGCGGTGATCGGCGACGCGGCCGTGATCGGCGACCAGGCGCAGGTCCGCGAGCGCGCGCGGATCGGAGCCGAATCCGTGGTCGGCCGGGGCACCGCGGTCGACAACGACGTGACAGTTGGAGCCCGGGTCAAGGTGCAGTCGAACTGCTACGTCACCGCCGGCACCATCGTCGAGGACGACGTCTTCATCGGCCCGGGGGTGACGCTGACCAACGACAACACGATGGGACGGCATCCACGCGGCGAGGCACCCGACGCCCCCACCCTGCGGCGGGCCAGCCGGATCGGCGGCGGAGCGGTGATCTGCCCGGGCGTGGAGGTCGGGGAGGAGGCGTTCGTGGCGGCCGGTGCCGTGGTGACCGCCGACGTCCCGGCGCGCACGGTCGTGGTCGGCGTTCCAGCCCGTGAGCTGCGGGAGGTCCCGGACGAGGACCTGCTCGAGCGTTGGTCCTAGGGCTGCGGGACGAGGCTCTCCCGCACGGCCCCGACGACCCTCTCGGCCGCCCCCTCGGGAAGCGCGGTCCCCATTGGCAGGGCGAGCACCTCGGCGCAGATGCGCTCCGTCTCGGCCAGCGGCTCCGGAGGGGCCCAGCGCTCGAGAGCGGGCTGGCGGTAGAGCGGCACCTCGTAGTAGGGGCGTGCGCCGATCCCGGCCACGCCCAGCGCGCCCGCGAGCCGGTCTCGCTCCGGGGCCGCAACCGCGAAGAGGTGCCAGCAGGACCGTCCGCTGTCCGGCTCGCGCTGGACGCCCACCAGCTCGCCCAATCCCGCGTCCACGTAGGCGGAGGCCGCGCGGCGCCTGGCCTCGGTCCACTCGGCGAGGTGGGGCAGAAGGACGCGTAGGCCGGCTGCCTGGAGGTCGTCGAGGCGGGAGTTGTAGCCGACCTCGGTGAAGGTCCTCTTGTCATCCGACCCGTGGAAGCGGAGCCGCCGGACGAGCGCGGCCACCTCCGGGTCGTTGGTCGTCACGGCCCCCCCGTCGCCGAATCCGCCGAGGTTCTTGGCGGGGAAGAAGCTGAAGGTCCCGGCGTGCCCCATGGTCCCCGCGAACCGGTCGTCCAGCGTGGCGCCATGCGCTTGCGCGGCGTCCTCGAGCACGCCGATGCCGCGAGAGGCGGCCAGATCCATCAGCTCCGGGACCGGGGCGAGGTTGCCGAAGATGTGGACGGGGAGGAGCGCCTTCGTCCGGTCGGTGATCACGGGCTCCGCCGTCGCCGCGGTCATGCACCAGGTCTCGGGGTCGACGTCGCAGAAGACCGGGACGGCGCCGTTCACGGCGACGGCCTCCGCGGTCGCGTAGAAGGTGAACGCCGGGACGACCACCTCGTCCCCCGGGCCCACCCCGAGCGCGCGCAGGGCGAGCGAGAGAGCGTCCGTCCCGTTGGCCACGCCGATGCAATGCTCGGCCCCGAGGTAGGCGGCGAATTCGGACTCGAACGCCTGGACCTCCGGCCCGAGGATGTAGCGGCCGCTGTCCAGGACGGCTCGTTGACGCTCCGCGACCTCCGGCAGGAGCGGCTCAAGCGACGCGCGATTTGCGAACAGGGGGAGATCCAAGGGGCAAGGAGGGTACCCGGGCCCGGATCCGGTGGGTGGCTAGGATCCCGCCGCATGCCGGAGCGAAGGGCCGACGCCCCGCGGGTAAGCGTGCTGATCGGCTGCTGGAACAACGCGGACACGCTCCCCCAGGCGATCGAGTCCGTCCTCTCGCAGACGGTCGAGGACCTGGAGCTGATCGTCGTGGACGACGGCTCGACCGACTCGACACCCGAGATCGTCAGGAAGATCAACGATCCGCGGCTGCGCTATCTGCCGCTCCACCACATGGGCATCTCTAAGAGCCTCAACCGGGGGCTCGCCGAGGCGGCGGCTCCCGCGGTCGCCGTACAGGACGCCGACGACTGGTCTCTTCCGGAGCGCCTCGATCGTGAGCTGGAGGTGCTCGACGCACGTCCCGAGGTCGCGGTGGTCGGGGCGCAGATGCGCGAGGTGGACGGCTCCGGGAGCGAGCTGGAGCCCCGCACCGCTTTCGCCACCGGGGAGGTGAACGCGGCACTGATGCGCTTCAACCCGATCCCCAACTCGTGTGCCGCCTTCCGGCGGGATGTGGCGCTGAGCATCGGGGGATACGACGAAGGGCTCCGCTATGCGATGGACCACGATCTCTGGCTTCGCATCGCGGACTCCCACGTCGTCCTCACACTCGACGAGGTTCTCGCGGTGAGGCGGATGACCGGGTCGAACGTCGCCGCGCGAGCGGAACGCGCCCAGATCCGCGAGACGCTCGCGATCCGGGCCGCCACCCTGCGCCGCCGGGGGACCCTCGCGGGCGCGACGGGGCTGATTCTCCCCGCTGTCTCCTATCTGACACCGCTGCCCCTGAAGCGGGCGCGGCGGCGGCGGCTCGGGCAAGCTCCCTAGCCGGGCGGGCCCTCCGCCCCGTAGGACGCCTGCACGATTCCGAGCGAGCTGTCGATCGAGAGCTCGTGGCGATGGCGCTCGTACCAGTCGAGCGTAGTCTCGCGCAGAGCTGCGCCGCCGCCGACGGCCAACGCAATCCCCCGCGCGAGGCTCGTGGGGCTGGAGTCGGCGACGACGAAGCCGCTCACTCCCTCCTCGACCAGCTCAGTCGCGGCGTTGTCGGGCCCGCTCACCACGACCGCGGGGGTGCCGAGCGAGGCTGCCTCGACCACCACCAAGCCGTAGCCCTCACGCATCGAGGGGTGAACCAGGCACACAGACTGGGAGAGAACCCGCATGAGCTCCGAGTGGTCCACCCGGCCGCGTAGCTCAACCCGCTCCCCCAGCTCGAGATCGCGTATCGCAGCGCGCGTCGCCTCCGCCTCGGGCCCGTCTCCGAGGATCACGCAGCGCAGCTCGGGCAGCTCCCGCGCCGCCTCGGCGATCGCGGCGGGGATCGAGGGCACCCGCTTCTCCGGGATCTGGCGCCCTGCCGCCAATGCCGTCGGCGGCAGGGCGGCGGGCCTCTCGGACGCGAGGAGAGCCCGGCGCTCCTCCTCGTTCTCCGCGTACTCGCCGGTCAACCTGGTGATCGGAGCCCGGTGCCCCAGCTCGCGAACACGGGCCTCGGCGAGCCGGGAGAACGTGAAGCTGCGGTCCGGAAGCCGCAGGCAGAGCGCTTGGATCCAGTAGGCGATCCGGCCGCCGATTCGGCCGAGGTAGCTCTGCCAGTAGGAGCGGCTCCAGATCTCGTGCCAATCGACGATCAGCCGAGCATGCGAGTGGTTCAGGCGAAGGGCGAGCCAGGCGCCGAGCAGCGAGAAGTACGGGAACGACGCCATGTGGATCGCGTCGTAGCGGCGGCCGTGGCGGAGCACGTGCCAGAGGACGCCGATCCCGAAGCGCACCGGTGGCCAGATGCGGCGGCGGCCGGAGGCGGTGTAGAGCTCGCTTCGAGGCGAGACCGCGAGCGTCGGGAACGAGGTCTCGGGCCCCTCGTCGCCCCATTGGCGGCGCGTCAGGTAGACGATGCGATGCTCGCCTTCGAGACGCTCGGCCAGGTTCCGGTACCAGCGCTCGGCGCCGCCGACGGTGTTGGGGAAGAGGCAGTCGTAGACGATCGCGATCCTCAAGTCGTCCTCCGGCTGAGTGCCCGCTCGTACACCTCGGCCGTCGCCTCGATCATCCCGGAGAGCGAGAACCTCTCCCGGGCCCGCGCCGCCGCCGCCTCTCCGAGCGAGCGATCCAGCTCCGGCTCGCGTGCCAGGCGAGCGATCGAGGACGCCAGCGCCTGGACGTCGCCCGCCGGGAAGACCAGGCCGGCTTCACCCGCCGCGTCCGGGTTGCCCGGGCCGTCGGAGACGACGACGGCCCGCCCGAGGGACATCGCCTCGAGCACCGCGTAGGAGAGGCCCTCCCAGAGGGACGGGAGCACGAAGGAGTCCGCGGCCGCCAGCAGATCCGTGACGTCGCGCCGCTCGCCCAGCAGGATGAGCCCGTCGCCCGCCAGCGGGTCCAGCCGCCCGCGCAGAGGCCCGTCGCCGACAACCAAGCCGACGATCCGGGGCTGCTCGAGCCGCGCCCGAGCGATCCCCTCCGCGAACTGCACTGGCTGCTTGCGCTCGCTGAGCTCGCCGACGAACAGGGCAACGTAGGCATCCGGCTCGACCCCGAGGGCCTCCCGCGTCGCGCGTCGCTCGCCCTCCGTCGGCGGAGCCGCCTCCGGGACACCGTTGTGGACCAGCGTGATCTTCTCGGCGGCCGCCGGCGCGATCGACCGGGCGAAGGCGAGCTCTGACTCGGACACAGCGATGACCGCCCCCGCGCTGGCGAAGGCACGCCTGCTCCCCTCTCGGACGAGGCGCCCGCGCGTTCCAGAGCTCCGGCGCAACAGATGTGAGCCGTGAAGCGTGATGACGGTCGGGCGCTTTCCGATGGCCGGCAGGCAGGCCAGGGCTGCGGCATCCCCATGGACGTGAACGAGGTCATGGCGACGGGCGGCCCGAATCGCGCGCGCCAATCCGGCCCCGAGCTCCAGTGGATTGCGACGTCCGGTGAGCTCGATGCGATCGAACTCGAACCCTCGCATCGAGGCCAGCTGCGCGATGTACGCCTCACCTCCGCCTCCGCGGTGCGGGAGGACGTGGAGGACGCGGGCCTCACTCATGTGGGGTGAGCTACGCCCCCTCGTGGCTGTAGCGGGTCACCTTGCCCGCCATCTGGTCCTCGAGCTCGGCGACGTCGGCGTCGACCATCAGCTCGACCAGCTCCTTGAAGCGAGTCTTGGGCTCCCAGCCGAGGGCCTCCTTCGCCTTGCTCGCGTCGCCCAGCAGCACGTCGACCTCGGAGGGCCGGTAGTACTTCGGGTCGATCTCGACGTGGTCGTCTGCGTTGAGGCCGGCGCGGGCGAAGGCGATCTCGACCGCCTCGCGCACGGTGTGCGTCTCGCCGGTGGCGATCACGAAGTCGTCGGGCTCGTCGACCTGGAGCATCAGCCACATCGCCTCGACGTACTCCTTCGCGTATCCCCAGTCGCGCTGGGCGTCGAGATTCCCGAGGAAGAGCTTGTCCTGAAGACCGGCCGCGATCCTGGCCACCGCGCGGGTGATCTTGCGGGTGACGAAGGTCTCGCCGCGGCGCGGGGACTCGTGGTTGAAGAGGATCCCGTTGGTGGCGAACATGTCGTAGGCCTCGCGGTAGTTGACGGTCGCCCAGTAGGAAGCGACCTTGGCCACGCCATACGGGCTGCGCGGGTGGAACGGCGTCTCCTCGTTCTGCGGCGGGGGCGCCGCGCCGAACATCTCCGATGAGGACGCCTGGTAGAAGCGTGGGTTGACTCCGGCCTCGCGAACCGCCTCCAGCAGCCGCACGGTCCCGGCCCCCGTGACGTCGAAGGTGTATTCCGGGATGTCGAACGACACGCGGACGTGGCTCTGCGCGCCCAGGTGGTAGATCTCGTCGGGCTGGAGCTCGTAGAGCAGCTTGACCAGCGCCGTCGAGTCGGTCAGGTCCCCGTAGTGGGTGAAGAGCCTGACCCCCTGCTCGTGCGGGTCGTGGTAGAGGTGGTCGATCCGGTGGGTGTTGAAGCTCGAAGAGCGCCGGACGATGCCGTGGACCTCGTATTCCTTTTCGAGCAGGAGCTCGGCCAGGTACGAGCCGTCCTGGCCCGAGATGCCCGTGATCAGGGCGCGCTTGCCGAGTCGCTCGTTCATTTCGCCTGCAGGCTAGACCTCATACGAAAACGGGAGCCCGTCCTGGACGTCCGCCAGCAACGGGGCGCCCGCGTCGCGCTCAGAGGGGATCAGGTCGATCTCGGGCCACTCGATGCCGATCGCGGGGTCCGCATACGAGATCCCGCTCTCGGTTTCGGGGTCGTAGTAGGTCGAGCACTTGTAGACCACGTCCGCCACCTCGCTCGTCACGCAGAAGCCGTGGGCGAAGCCGCCCGGGCAGTAGAGCTGGTGCAGGTTCTCGTCGTTGAGGGTGAAGGCCTCCCACTGCCCGAACCTCGGAGAGCCCTTCCTGATGTCCACCAGGACGTCGACGATCTCACCGCGCGGGCAGCGGACGAGCTTGGCCATCCCGGGCTGGTAGTGCATCCCGCGCACGATTCCCTTCGAAGATCGCGAGTGGTTGTCCTGGACGAACTCGTCGTCGATGCCGAGCTCGGCGAGGACCGTCTGGCGATAGGTCTCCAGAAAGAACCCCCGCGGGTCGCGAAAGACCTTGGGCGCCAGCAGGATCGGGCCCTCTAGTTGGGTCGGCACCACCTCCACGAGGCGGCAATGATGCCTAACCTGCGCCCGCCGTGCTCTCCGTAATCACCCCCGCGTACAACATGGCGCGCTACCTCCCCGACACGCTCGACAGCGTGTCCGCGCTGCGGACGCCTCACGAGCACATCGTCGTCGACGGGAACTCCGATGACGGCAGCGCCGAGCTGCTCGAGGGCCGCGAGGACCCGCACCTGACCTGGATCTCCGAGCCCGACAGCGGGCAGACGGAGGCGGTCAACAAGGGGCTGCGAATGGCGCAGGGGGACCTGCTCGCCTGGGTCAACGCCGATGACGCCTACATCCCCGGGGCGGTCGACCGCGCGCTCGAGCGCTTCGATCGCGATCCGGGCCTGGGCGCGATCTTCGGCGGCGTCAACTACGTGGACGAGGATGGCGAGATCTTCCGGACGCTGGTGCCACCGAAGTTCAGCTGGCGGCGCTACCTCTACTTCGGCCAGTTCGTGACGACCCCGACGATCATCTGGCGGCGCGAGCTGCTTGACCAGGCGCCGTCGCTCAACGAGACCTACGTCGACGCCGCCGACTACGACTTCTACCTGCGCCTCCTGCGCGGTGCCCGCGTCGAGAGGATCTCCGAGCCCGTGCTCAACTTCCGCTACCACCCGGAGAGCAAGACGACCACGGACGTCTGGGTTCAGCTCAACGAGGCGAAGGAGATCCGGCTGGGCTGGGCTCGAAACCCGCTGCAGCGGGGGATCATGCGCGGCTATGAGGGGACCCGGCGGGCGATCCTGCCGCGGATCTCCTCCTGGCCGCACCCGGAGCCCCGCGGAGTCGTGAAGCTCTTGCGGCGGATCGGCGCGCGTGGCTGACACCCCCAAGGCGGGGCCCGTCTTCGAGGGACCGGCGCTGCGGCTCCGTGTGGCCGTCTGGCTCGCCGAGGGAATCGAGTGGGTCCTTCGCCACCACCGGCTCGCGAGGGTGCTCTACGCGGCGGCCGATCTGAACGGCCGCGTGAGCGCCCGGCTGCTTCGCGGCGAGGGCCGCGAGTGCCCCTGCTGCGACGGTCGCTTCAAGCGGATGTCGCGGCGCCGGATCGCCGGCTTCGGCGGCATCTGCCCACGCTGCCGCTCGCATCCCCGCCACCGCGCGATCGCGCTGCTGCTCAGCCGCGGCCAGCTCCCTGGCCGACGCCTCCTTCACTTCGCACCGGAACCGCTCTTCGACCCGGTCTTCGCGCGCCTCCCGGAGATCGAGCGGACGACCGCCGATCTCTACGCCCCCGCCGACCTCGCGCTCGACATCACCGACATGGATCTCCCCGACGGCTCGTTCGACCTGATCCTCTGCAGCCACGTCCTCGAGCACGTCCCCGACGACAGGGCGGCGATGTCGGAGCTGCGCCGGGTGCTGGCACCGGGAGGCCTGGCGCTGGTGCTCACCCCCTACCGCCCCGGCGTCCCCACCTACGAGGACGCACAGATCACCTCTCCGCTCGATCGCATGGTCGCCTTCGGCCAGCAGGACCACGTCCGCATCTACGGCGCGGACCTGGCGGACCGGCTCCGCGGAGCCGGCTTCGAGGTCGACGACCGAACGCCGGCGGACCTATTTGACGAGTCGGTGGTGGATAGGTGCGAACTCGACCCGGCCGAGCACCTCTTCCTCTGCCGCGCTCCCGCTGCGTAGCGACTTCCGTCGCCTCACCAGGCCGCGGACAAGCCGAACCGGCACGTAGACCAAGGCCGCGATCAGCAAGATCGGGATCGCAGGCACCGCCATGATGAGCAGTACCGCGAGCGTCAGCACCAGGAACGGGATTGCCAGCGGTGCGAGCGCGACGACGAGGATCCCGGCGCCCACGCCCCATTTCGAGAACTCGTCGATCACCTCGGCGTTGCTGGGCGAGTTTCGGTTGGTGTTCATAACGCCTCCTTCGTAGCTCTCACCAGGGAGACGAGACGGAGGCATCGTTCGTGACGGTCAGTCGGCGGCGGACCGCTCCCGGAAGATGGCCTTGCTGTAGAGCGCCTTCTCGACCCGCGCCGGAATCGGGCGCCAGGCGAAATACGTCCGGTACGTGAAGCGCTGCAGCGGGCCCAGCGGAGTCTGCTTCGCGAACTCGGGGCGGCGGGCGAAGAGGTCGGCGTGCTTCGCTCGGAGCTGCCGGTAGACGTGGCGGTAGCGGCGGCGATGCTCCTCGTTCCCGGAGCGCTCGTGCTTTCGGTACTCGTGGGTGACCTGGTCGATCTGGAGGCCGCGCCAGCCCTTCTCCAGCGCGCTCAGGCAGAAGTCCCAGTCCTCATAGCCGTCGATCGCCGGGTCGAAGCCGCCGGAGTCCTCCCAGCAGCGGCGGCGCACCAAACCCAGCTGCGCGCCCGCAATAGAGCGGTGCAGGAGGATGTAGGGGTCGAAGTCCGGGAAGCGGAGGACGCCGGACCAGGCCCCGATCAGCTTCATCAGGCCGTAGCAGTAGCCGACGTCCGGATTGGCCTCAAGCGGCGGGCGAAGCACATCGAGCGCGTCGACGGTGAGGCGGTCGTCCGCGTCGACCATCAGCAGCAACTCGGAGTCGGAGTTCTCGAATCCGGCGTTGCGCGCCGCGGCGACACCCGCGTTCTGCTGGCGGATCAGCTGGGCGCCCTTCGGCAGCGAGTCGAGTGCCCTCTTCGTCTCGGCGTCGGTCGAGCCGTCGTCGACGACGATCACCTTGGGCGGGCCGCCGTCCTGCGCCAGCGCGCGCTCGACCGACTCGAGCAGGTACCGCCCGTGGTTGAAACAGGGAATCACGACGGTGATGTCGCCGTGGCGGGGCATCCGGAGGGAAGCTAGACGCCGCGGACGACTACCGCTGCGATCAACGCAACGGCGAGGGCAACATAGGAGCGGAACATCATGTTGCGCAGGCTTCCGAACTCGGCCCGCAGCCCGTGCATTTCGTCAGTGAACTCGGCTCGAAGACTGGCGAAGCCTTCCCGCATCTCGTTCTCAAGCCGATCGAACCGTCGATCCATCTGATCGAACCGTCGGTCGACGTGGTCGAATCGGTCATCGAGACGCCCGTCTGTCCAAGTGCTCCGTTCCATTCGGCGAGGGTACCGCGCCGATATGCGCCGGCGGCAAACGAACTTCACAAAATGTATGGCGTACCTCACTCACTAGGATCGCCGCATCCCGGGGCTCGAGGACAAGCGCAGCGGCCCGCGCACGGTCGCGGGGTCGGAGTCCGAGCTGATCCGTTGGATGAGCATTCAGGACGCCAACTCCGCCGGATTCGTGCACGGCGGCGTGGTGATGCGGATGTGCGACGAGGTCGCCGGGATCGCTGCGATTCGGCACAGCGGCTGCAGGGTGGTGACCGCCGGGATGGACCGCATGACCTTCGCGCTGCCCCTCTACGTGGGCGAGCTTCTCCGTTGCGTCGCGAGCGTCAACGCCGCCTGGCGAACGTCCATGGAGGTTGGGGTGCGGGTCGAGGCCGAGAACGCCCTCACCCGCGAGGTTCGCCATACGAGCACCGCCTACCTGACGATGGTCGCGGTCGACGAGCACGGCAGCCCCGTGCCCGTGCCGCCGCTTCACGTTGAGGGCCTGACCGAGGAGCGCCGCCAGCGCGAGGCCGAGGTCCGCAGGCGCAACCGCCTGACCGAGCGTGAGGAGATCCTCAAGGCGCGCGAGGCGGCCGGCGAGGCCACGGGCTGAGTCCGCCCGCAAGGGCGGCCCTGCGCTCCTATCCTTCGCGGCGCTATGGCGGTTACCGCTTCGAAGAAGACGGCGGATGAGGGCGCGGCGAGTGCCGGCGTCGTCCGCACGACCGTGGTCCTCCCCGCGTACAACGAGGGCGCTGCGCTCCCGCACGTGCTCGATGAGCTCGGCCAGTACCTGGACGAGACCTACGAGGTCCTGGTGGTGGACGACGGCTCCACGGACGACACCGCCGACGTCGCCGAGAGCTATCCGGTCCGGCTGATCAAGCACAAGTCCAACAGCGGCAAGGGCGTCGCGATCCGCACCGGCATCGCCGAGGCCCAGGGCGAGAACGTGGTGATCATGGACGCCGACGCGACCTACCCGGTGCCGGCCATCAAGGAGATGGTCGACCTGCTCGACGAGAACGACCTGGTCCGCGGCATCCGGGAGTCCGAGCCGGAGTCGATGCCCGTCGTGAACCGAGTGGGCAACTGGCTCTTCAACAAGCTGCTCGCGATCAGCCACGGCCTCGAGGGAGCCGACCAGCTCACGGGCCTGTACGCGATCCGCCGCTCAGAGGCGGAGAGGCTCGGCACCGAGGCGCGCGGCTTCGACATCGAGACCGAGATCGGCATCAAGGCGAAGGCGCGCGGCCTGCGCGAGGCGGAGATCCCGATCTCCTACCTCCCGCGGGTCGGCGAGAAGAAGCTCAGCCCGTGGAAGGACGGCCTGCGGATCCTCGGCCGGGTGATCGTGCTGCTGCTGATCTACAACCCGACGCTGACCTTCATCGTGCCGGGCCTCGCCCTGATGACCGTCGCCGTCACCGGCGCAATCGTTCTGTCGAACGGCCCGGTCGAGGGGTTCTTCCTGGGGCTCGACAAGAACAGCTTCATCGTCGCCGCGCTCGGCATTCTCGCCGCCTTCCAGCTGACGATCTTCGGAGTGGCGGCTGCCCTCTACGGCGTCGAGGCGGGCAAGCGCCCGCCCTGGTGGCTGCTGCGCGTGATCTCCACACGCTTCCGGACGGTCGTCGGCGTGCTCGGCCTGCTCCTGATGGCGGGATCTCTCGCCAAGCTGATCCAGCTGACGGTGCAGTGGGCCGGGAACAACCCCTTCACCGACACTCGGGCGCTGGTCCTGTCCACCAGCTTCCTGGTGCTCGGCCTGCAGATGCTCTCGGCCGTGCTCTTCATCTCGATCTTCAGCGGCCGGATCAGCCGACTCGCCGAAGAGGGCTCGTCCAACTGGTCTCGGTCGTAGTCGTCAACTACAACGGCGCCGCTGCGCTCGAGGAGTGTGTCGGAGCGCTGTTGGAGGACACCGGTGGCACCGAGGTCGAGATCCTGGTGGTGGACAACGCGTCCTCGGACGACAGCGCCGAGGTGGCCGAACGGCTCGCCTCCGAGCACGACTCTGTCCGCCTGCTCCGCTCCTCGACCAACCGCGGCTACGCGGGCGCGGTGAACGTCGCGCTGCCCGAGGCCCGCGGCGAGTACGTCGCGGTGCTGAACATGGACGTCGTCGTCAGCCCCGGCTGGCTCGATCCGCTCGTCTCCCTGCTCTCCCAGAGGCCGGGCGCCGGAGTCGCCTGCCCGCTGATCCTGCTCGAGTCCGATCCGGGCAAGATCAACGCCGCCGGCCAGAACCTGAACAAGAGCGGGCTCGGCTTCAACCGCTGGCTCGGCAAGCCTCGGGCCATCGCCGGCGATGAGCCCTCCCAGGTGACCGGGCTTCACGGGGCCGCCTTCGTCATCCGCAGGGAGCTGCTCGAGCGCCTCGGCGGCTGGGACGAGAGCGGCTTCCTCTACTTCGAGGATGTCGAGCTCTCCTGGCTGCTCCGGATCGCCGGCCGCGAGATCTGGTGCGTCCCGGCCTCCACTGTCGTCCACGACTACCACCTGTCGATGTTCCCCCACAAGCTCTTCCTGCTCGAGCGCAACCGCCGGAGGATGCTCCTCGCCGACCTGCGGCTCGGGACGCGGCTGGCGATCTCGCCGCTGCTGGCCCTGAGCGAGCTGATGACGTGGGGCTACTGCCTGCTCCGCGGGCCGAAGTTCCTGCGGGCAAAGTGGCGGAGCTACCGCTGGGCGCGGGCGAATCGCGCTCAGATCCGCGCCCGTCGCGAGCAGGTCGACGCGGTCAGGCAGCGGTCCGATTGGGCGGTGCTGCGCGGACTGCGCTGGAGCTATCCGCTCGACCAGTTCCTTACGCTCGGGCGTGAGCGGGGCAAATCGACGCGGGACCGGATCGGAGCCTGACCAGTACCCTTTCCGCCTCTCGTGGGCGCCTTCGCTGGAACCTACGTCTCCGCAGGGATAATCCTGCTCGCGTCCCTGCTGGTCGGCCGGGCGATTCTGCTCGCGCTCGGGCGCAAGCACGCGTCGTTCCTCGAGGGCGCAGTCGGGTTCGCCACTCTGATCCTGGTCTGCACGGTCGCGATCAAGCTGCCGGGCGACCAGGCCGTCTCCATCTTCTGCTGCGCGGTCCTCGTCGTCGCCTCGATCGTCTTCCTGCTGATGCGCTCGGAGTCGGTGACGGGCCCGGGCGTCGGGATCGCGATCCCGGTCGGCGCCGTCTGCATTCTGCTCGCCTCCTTCCCCTTCATCGCGAGCGGCCACATCGGCATCCCCGGCGTCGGCCAGAACAACGACATGGCCATGCACCTGGTCGACGTCGACTACCTCGTCGACCAGAGCCGGCCGACGCCGCAGAGCGTGATCAACGGCTACCCGCTCGGCCCGCACAGCCTGGTCGCGACGGTGGTCAGCGTCCTCGGGACCCAGCCGCTCTGGGGGTGGCTCGGGTTGCTGGTCGCGGTGCCCGTGCTGACGGGCATCACCGCGCTGGGCGGCCTGCGGGAGCTGCCCGGCGGCCGCCGGCTGCTCGCGGCCGCGCTGGTCGCGTTCGCCTTCCTGTCCGCCTCGGTGCTCGGCATCGCCGGATTCAAAGAGCTGATCGCCGGGATGTTCCTGATCGCCTTCGCCCTCGGCCTACGGGAGATAGAGCGGGAACCCGAGGGCCGCGTCGCGATCGTGATCGGCCTGGCGCTGATCACCGCGGCGATGATCCCCGTGTACAGCCTCCCGGGCGTGGCCTGGCTCGTCGTCGCGGCCGGGCTCTGGGTGATCGCCCGTCTGCTCCAGATCCGAGCCGAGAGCGGACCGGAGGGCGTGCGCGAGGTCGTGCGCGGCTCGATGCGGATCGTGATCCCGGCGGCGATCCTGCTCGTCCTCGCCGGACTTGCGCAGCTCCCGAAGATCATCGATTTCATCCAGTCGGGGTCGATCGGCAACGTCGCCGACACCGACAGCAAGCTCCGCTACGTCGTCTCCCCATTGGAGACACTGGGCGTCTGGCCCAGCGGGGACTGGCTGCTCGGCACCCACGACGTCACGCACTTCTGGATCTTCGGCGCGATCGGGCTGGCGGGCCTCATCATCGGCCTCGTCTGGTGGATCGGGCGAGTCGACTACGCGGTTCCGGCCGCGGCGATCTCGGGCATCGTCATCTGGCTCGCCACGAAGTACATCTTGGACGGCGGCCTCTACATCCTCGCCAAGGCGGTGGTGGTGCCGGCCTCGGTGGTGATGCTGCTCGTGGTGGTCGCGCTGCTCACCCCGGGCGGCGGCTGGCCGAAGCGGATTTTCGCGGTCGTCTTCATCGCCCTCGCCGGCTATTCGAGCTTCCTCGCGCTGCGCGACGTGGTCGTGGCGCCGCATGACCGCCTCCAGGAACTGAGCGCCTTCCAGGACCAGGTGTCCGGTCAGAGGGTGCTCGCCCTCACCAGCGACCGCTTCACCGACTACGGGCTTCGCAGCGCCGAGGTGTCGAGCCCCGCCTTCAACTCCGAGATCAAGGTCGATACGTCCAACGCGAAGGCGCAACGGCTGCCGATCGACTTCGACTCCGTGCCGGACGAGGTCCTGAACGATTTCCCGTACGCGGTGACGACGAGCGGCGTCTACCAGAGCCAGGCGCCACCGGGCTGGACTCTGGCGGGGATTACCCCCTCCTACAAGCTCTGGCGGCGCACCGGCCGCACACCGAACATCGCCATCCTCGCCGAGGAGGCCCGTCCCGGCAGGATCTTCCGCTGCAACAGGGGGAAGTTCCGCAAGATCCGCGATGGAGGCGGCGAAGCCCAGGTCTGGCAGCCGCGGCCGGTGATCGGAAAGCGCCTCTACTGGAAGGGCGACGGCGGGCATGACAACCGGGCCGAGCCGGGTCAGTCGGTGAGCCAGACCATCACGCTCCCGGGCGGAACCTGGGCGATCTCGCTCCAGTACGTCAGCCCGGTCACCGGTGTGACCGTGAGCGCCCCCGGCCTCGACGAGCATCTCGCAGCGGGTGTCGACGCCGCCATTCCGTACCGGCCCGACCAGGGTCCCTACTGGCCGGCGGGGGAGCTCACCACCGACGGCGGCCCGGTCACCTTCACGGTGCGGGCCGATGACGTAAACGCATTCCAGAAGCTGATCGGGGTGGACGCTCCCGCGGTGATCGGGAACCTGACCGCCGTCAACACGTCGGGCTTCAGGACCCTTCCCACGGCCCAAGCGTGCGGGCTCTACGTCGACCGCGTGATCGGCGGCTCGCAGCGGAGCGCCGTCAGGACGGCCGGCAAGTCCAAGGGCAAGAACCCATCCAAGGGCAAGTAGCCGCCTCCCTACCATGCCGGGCATGAAAGTCGGAGTAGTCGGGCTCGGGTACGTCGGGCTTCCACTCGCGGTTGCCTTCGCCGAGGAGGGCCACGAGGTGGTGGGCCTGGACGCAGACCCGCGCAAGGTCGATGCCCTCGGCGAGGGCCGCAGCTACATCGAGGACGTGTCCTCCGAGCGCCTCGCCGCGCTCGACGGTCGCCTCACCGCGACCAGCCGCTACCCGGACCTGAGCGCGTGCGACGCGGTGATCATCTGCGTGCCGACGCCGCTCACCAACTCCCGCGAGCCGGACCTGAGCTACATGGTGGACGCCGCGACCTCGCTGGCCGCGGTGCTCCAGAAGGGGCAGCTGGTCGTGCTCGAATCGACCACCTACCCGGGGACCACCCGCGAGCGCCTGCGCCCGATCCTCGAGGAGTCGGGGCTCTCCGCCGGCAAGGACTTCTACCTCGCATTCTCCCCCGAGCGAATCGACCCGGGCCGCACCGACTTCACGATCCGGACCACGCCCAAGGTGGTCGGAGGGGTCGACGAGGATTCGACAAAGCGCGCGGTCGAGCTCTACAAGCTCGTCTGCAACAAGGTGATCGAGGTGAGCAACCCAGACGCCGCGGAGCTATCGAAGCTGCTCGAGAACATCTTCCGCTCGGTCAACATCGCGCTCGTCAACGAGATGGCGATGCTCTGCGAGCGGCTCGGGATCGACGTCTGGGAGGTGATCGACGCGGCGGCCTCGAAGCCGTTCGGCTTCATGCGCTTCGACCCCGGACCCGGAATGGGCGGCCACTGCCTCCCTGTCGACCCCTTCTATCTCTCCTACAAGGCGCGCGAACACGACTTCTACACCGAGTTCATCGAGCTGGCCGGGAAGATCAACCAGAATCAGCCGCACTGGTGCGTCCGCCGGATCGAGCGGGCGCTCAACGACGCGGGCAAGGCGACCAAGGGCGCCAAGGTCGTCCTGCTGGGCGTCTCCTACAAGGCCGGCGTCGGCGACATCCGCGAGTCACCGGCGCTGAAGATCATCCGGCTCCTTGGGGATCTCGGCGCGGATGTCGGCTACCACGACCCGCACGTGCCCGAATTGCAGGACCTCGAGCTCGCGTCAGCCGATCTCAACGAATCGCTCGCCACGGCCGATCTGGTCTGCATCGTCACCGCGCACCCGACGATCGACTACCAGCGCGTTGTGGACGACTCCGCGCTCGTCATCGACTTCCGCGGAGTAACCCGCGGCATCGAGGCGTCGAACCTCGTGCGGCTCTAACCGCCGGCGACCGCCGGCTCGAGCGTGCCCTGGGCGATCGTCTCGATCATCTGGCCGCCCTCCCGGAAGGCGATTCCGGCGGCGCGGAGCCTCGACGCCACCCGCTCGATCTCCGCAGGCAGCCGGCCCTCCTGAAGCTCGAGCCAGATCTCGTTCGCGCCGTGCCAGACACCATCGGCACGCCGCGCGCTTTGATCGGCCCAGGCGTCGAGCTCTGGTTCGTCTCGAGCCTCCTCGGCCAGACACGCGTTTCGCCTGAGATTCTCGGAGACGACGGCGGCCAGCGCCGGGCGCCTTCCCTCCCGCGGCGCAAACCAGCGCTCGACGCTGACTGGAAGCGGCTCCCACGCCCGATCCGGGGGAGATGCCGGCTCGAGGCGGCGCTCGATCTCGAGCCAGCCCGTCGCCAGCGCCTCATGGTCGGTGCGGAGGATCTCCCTGCCGAGGATCTGCCCGGCCCTCCCGAGATAGCCGACCAGGAAGCAGCCCAGCAAGATCAGCTCGTAGGTCGCGAAAAGCTCCCTCAGGGCGGGGTCCGGGATCTCCTCGAAGCGGCGGGGCGCCGCGAGCGCATTGCGGCATAGCGACGAGTACAGCGAGGTGGCGTGTGGGACTGAGAACTCGGGGCGATTCTTGCCGAGGAAGAGGTTCGCGTTGCTGGTCCCGTACCTGACGAAGCGAGCGGTGATGGTCTCCAGCCCCTCCGGCAACAGGTGGATCAGCGGAGGTGCCTCCGTGACATAGGCAATCGAGAATCCCGCATCCCGCAGCGAGCTGCCGAACTGGACATCGTCGCCCGGGCCCAGCTCGGTATCGAACCTGGTGGGGATGAGGTCTCTGCGGACCCCGACGCTGGCACCGAGGGCGTACTCGACGCTCGATGCGTCGAGTGGGCGAGCGTGGAAGATCCGCTGGTAGTCGAGAAAGCTGGTCACCGGGCCCCGATGACGCGTATCCACGCGCGTGGCGACGGCGGCGTCACCCGCGTGGAGCCGCTGCGCGAGAACCGCGGGCCATTCGGGGGTCATCAGGCAGTCGTCGTCGGTGAAGAGAACGACGTCGTTGCGGGCCTCGCTCAGGCCCAAGTTGCGCGCCGCGGACTGCCTTGGGACTGGACACTCGAGCACCCTCAACCTCGGGGACCGAAAGTCCAGCGGCCGCCGCCCGCCTGTGGCGCCGTTGGGGACGAGGATGACCTCGCCGTCCTCCATCGAGGAGACGGCCGTGACCGCGGCCTCGGTGACAGGGGCCACTGTCTCGCGCTTCATGGTCGTCGGTATGACGATGCTTACGCTCATCGGGACTACTCCCGGGTTGGGACGAGGAGCCTAGCCCCGTGTCGACCGCGCCACGGCCTTGCCGTTGCTGCGGACCACGTACCAGTAGCCGCCGAACTCGTTGACCGCCTGGCAGAGCACCTCGCCGGGCTCGTTGTCGCCCTCGTAGAAGTAGACGGGGTGGCCGGCGTAGGTGGCCTGCAGTCTGCCGTCGCTTCGCCTGCTGGTGCCGATCAGGCCGGATTTGACGCCGGACCCCGCAACCGGCTTGCGCTTGACGATGTACGGTGGCCAGGCGGTGGCGCAGTCGCCGGAGCAGTTGCTGGCCTTCCCGGTGTCGGCGGTGAACAGGTAGAGCGCCCTGCCCCGGCTGCTGGCGAGGATCTGCCCGTAGTCGCTGCCGACGATCCGGAGCTTCGGGCCCTTGGCGCTGACGGTCGCGGCCGGAGCAGCGGAGGCAGCCGAGTCGTCCTTGGCGGTCGACGTCGAGGAGCCACAGGCGGCGAGACCGGCGGCTGCGGCCACGACGATCGGGAGGAGCTTGATCTTCATGCCGACGAGTCACGTCAAATTGCGATGCGTTACACCCAGAGCGCGTGGTCGAGCGGTCTAGGGTTCAGAGCTGATGGCGAATCCGAGGGCTGAGGCCGAGGACAGGCTGGGCGGCGATTACGAGGCGCGCGTGCTCGAGCCGTCGCCGCCGGCCATCTCGGAGCCTCCGTTCGCCGACGACCCGGTCGATCCGGGCGAGGTGCCGGAGGGACGCGAGCTCGTCTCGCCGGTCCACAACCGCGGCGATCTCACCTGGGACGACATCGCCCGCGAGGAGCCGGACCTGGCCCCCTGGTGCGCCGATCGCTGGCTCGGCGCCTGGAAGCAGCTCGAGCCACTGCCGGCGTCGTTCCCCGAGACGCGGATCGCGCTCCACAAGATCGCCGAGGCGGTCGTCGCCCCGGCGCGAATGCCGGAGAACGAGATCGCGCTGCGCTACACCCGCGGCGGCTTCGGCACACCCTTCTTCGAGCAGGACGGCGCGGAATGCCAGGTCCGGGTCGAGCACGGCGAGCTCGTCCGCCAGCGAGGCAAGGAGGAGTCGCGTGAACCGCTTCCCGGCGTCGACATCGCCGCCGCCACGGCGCTCGGCGATTTCTATGGACTGGCCTGCTCGGTGCTGGAGCAGCTCCGGGCCGACGAGCCCGAGGGGGATCCCTCCATCGTTCAGCTCTGGCCGGAGCACTTCGACCTCGCGATCGAGCTCGGATCCGAGGCGGCGGGACAGCGCGCCAACTTCGGCGCCTCTCCGGGCGACGATGGCCATGAAGAGCCGTACTTCTACGTCGGCCCCTGGACCGCGGAGGTCTCCGGCGAGCTCTGGAACGCGGCCGGCTTCAATGGCGCCGAGCTGACCTATTCCGAGTTGATGGCGGCCGACGACCACCGGCGCGCCGCCCTCGAGTTCATGCGCGAGCGATACGGGGCCCTAGCGGCCACCAGGCCGCCCTCTGATGAGCGAAGGGCGGAGCCCTGAGCGGTTATGTGGGGCGGCCGCTTGGGGCCGCGATCTGATGGCGAAGCCGTCAATCACCGCCGCATACCTCGCGCTCTGCGGCACCGTCCTGGTACTTGCATCCGGCGCCGCTGGCTCCTCCCCTCGGATCGTCGGCGGCGGCAAGGCCAACGCCGCCGGCTGGCAGTTCGCGGTCGCGCTCACCCAGAAGCGCCGCTTCATCTGCGGCGGCTCGCTGATCGCGCCGACCAAGGTGCTGACCGCGGCACACTGCGTAAAGAGGGGCAAGCGCAAGCGGCTCTCGGTTCTGGCCGGCAGCGCCTGGATCACGGCGAAGCGCCGGCCGCCCCGCATCAAGGTAACCGGCGTCGACGTCGACCCCGCATACAACGGGCACAAGGACTCACACGACTTCGCGGTTCTGACCCTGGCGAGCCCGCCCGACGCCGAGCCGATCGTCCTCGCCACCCGAGCCGAGTCCAAGGCAGCGACCAAGCCCGGCAGCATCGTCCGCTCCGGAGGCTGGGGAACCCGCAGCGCCTGGGGATTCAATGTCGCCCGGCGGCTGAAGACGACGAAGGAGCGCGTCTATCGCGCACGCAAGTGCGACCGCTCCTACGTCAAGTCGGTCGGCTTCATGCAGGCCTCGATGATCTGCGCGCTGGGGAAGCGGATCCGCCGCACCCACAGCCGGCTGCCCTACCGGTCCACCTCCTGCGAGGGCGACAGCGGCGGCCCGCTCGTCGCCGACACCCCGAATGGCCCCCGCCTGATCGGCGCCGTCAGCTCGGGCGTATTCCCCTGCGGACTGCGCGGAGCGAGCATCTACGCTCGAGTCGCGGACCGGCTCGGGTTCATCCAAAGAGCTGCCGGTTACAGGCCCGTGTAGCCGCCGGCGTAGCAGGGGCTTGCGCCACAGACGTTCGTGATCGCACCGCTCGGCTGGAGGAAGTCGGAGATCAACTGGAGGGCTTGCGGCGCTCCCCGCGGCGCTCCGTGCGGATCCTCCCCGCCTCGGTTTGGCGTGTTGGTGAAGGGGGGCGGGGGCACACCGATGGTGTCCGGTGGCGGGCTCGGGTTCGAGCGAACCGGCCCGATGTCTCCGTAGATCGCGGCGGAGCCGTCGAACGGGTAGGAGGTGATTGCGGGGACGTTCCAGAGGATGTCGTGATCTGGCCAGCGCCCGGGGTCGAGGATCGGCGTGTGCGTGGCGGCTCCGATCGTCCGGGCCTCGACGTCGGCCTGGAAGTTGGTCACCTGGTGGTCTCCGAGCGCGATGTTCATCAGCACCTTGTGCGCCGGGCTCCCGGGGAAGGGGTTGCTCGTCATGCGGTGGGCGTAGCCGTCGGGCTCGCCGCGGTCCCAGAGCATCTGGATCAGCGAGAGCAGCAGGGGCCGCTCGAGCGGGTCGGTGTAGGCGCCGTTCAAGATCAGGGCGAAGGAGTCGTAGTCGACCGAGCGCGGCAGCAGGACCGAGTAGTTCATCGCCGGGACGTTGAGTACCGACCGCGTGAAGTCGGGGTCCACAGCGGTCAGGGCGCCGCCCATGATCCCGCCCTGGCTCGAGCCCTGGTAGTAGAGGTTCGAGGTGTCGATCACGGGATCGCTTCCGAGTGTGCTCCCGTCCGCGTGGAAGGCGACGTCGCTGCTGAAGCCGCCCGGCATGGCCATCAGCCGGCCGAGGAAGATCTCGTCGAGCAGGCCCTGCTGGAGGCGGTCGGCCAGCTGGGCGAATTTGGAGAGGTCGGCGAGGATCCCCGCCGTGTTGGCGAGGTCGCTGTTCGACATGCCGATCTCGTCGGTCGCGCAGAGGACGAAGTCGTAGGTGTTGGCGAGCTGCTGCTGGATGTCCGCGTTGAAGACCTCCGAGGCGCTGCCGAAGAGGCCGTGTCCGTAGATCGCGGGGCGACCGGGGGCGGGGCTGACGTCCACCGCGCTGTGGGGAATGATGCAGTCGAAGTTCGCGGTCCAGTCGCCGTTGCGGATCGGCAGCCCGTTGGACCCCAGGTGGAACGAGCCGCCGGCCGCACAGCTCGGGAACAGGTAGCAGGGGACCGTGTAGGTCCCGCGCACCCGGCGGGCGATGTCGGTCGAGGGGTTCGAATCGACCGTGCCGACCGAGAACGACGGCGCGCTCCCGTCCAACGTGCCGTTCCCCGGGCTGGTGTCGCCCAGAGTCGCCAGGGCGTTGTCGCGGATGTGGAGCTCCCGGGCCGCGATGTTCT
Source organism: uncultured Solirubrobacterales bacterium (assembly GCA_963819715.1). Classification (GTDB taxonomy): domain Bacteria; phylum Actinomycetota; class Thermoleophilia; order Solirubrobacterales; family 70-9; genus DASUPK01. The sequence continues at coordinate 57,986 of CAWFXE010000006.1, read as the reverse complement.
CGTCGGTCCCGACGGTGAAGTCCCAGGCCAGATAGAGGTTCGACCGCCTGATCCCCGCTCCCCTGAGGGTGCTGAAGATCGACTCGAACCGCGTCCTCTGAGCGTTGATCGGGTCCTGGCTCGAGGCGAGCTGGTCGCGGTAGTAGCGGAAGCCCTCCGGGGCCGGGATCGTCTGGCCCGCGGAGTCCTTCAGGTTGCGCATCGCCACGACGTAGCGGTGGCCCGACGCGAAGTCCACCGCGGGGTGGATCTCCAGCGCGGTCGTGGACGGGCCGCTCGCGTTGGAGTCGATCTCCACCCAGATCGGCCAGCGCTGGCCCGTCGTCGCGTCGATCACCACGATCGGCTGGTCGGGCTCGGAGAAGCGACCCAGGTGGTTGATCGGGACCGCGTTCGTCTGCTGCAGCGCCGCCGGGTCGTCCAGGCCGGGCACCCGGACGACCACCCCCGCCCCGGGGCTGAAGCCGTCATTCAGGTTGTAGGCCGAGGGATCGATCGGGACGCTGGAGGCGTTCTTCGGCATCCCGCCCGCGTGCAGGTCGATCCTGCGGCCGGTCGCAGTCGAGGGGTCGGGGACCGCGTAATAGTCGTCCGGGAACGGCAGGAGGCACAGCGGCCCCTGCTGGTGGCCGATGAAGTCGCAGTCGGCCGCCCGGCTCAGGTCGATCGGCTTCGGGCTGCAGGCGGCGCTGTCCCGCTTCAGGGCGGCCGTCGCCCGCCGCTTGCCCGCCCGGACCCGGATCTCGCGCGCCTCGCAGCTCGCCACGGCCGCCTTGCCGGCGGCGGTGAGCTTCAGCTTGACGATGCGCTTGTGGCGCCCTCTGGCGCGGCCGACCTTCGTCAGCGGCGCCGGCGTCGGGTCGTCGAAGGTGGTCGAGGTGGCTTTGACCTTCAGCCTCTTCTTGTGGTTCTTCGCCAGCCGGACGCGCAGGCCGCGCCGCAGCAGGGTGTTCTGGGTGGTCCCCAGGGGCTTGATCCGCGTGGCGCCGCGGTGCTTGTGGCTCCCCGCGCCCGCCCCGGCAGGCAGCAGCAGTACGGGCGCCCCGATCGCGACGAGCGAGGCGGACACCACTGCCAGCTTCGAGCTCCCTCTCACCTGCACCTCTCCTCCGGAGAGACCCTACAACGCCGGCCGCCTATGGAAAGGGCGATTCCTGCGCAAGTGCTCGGCGCCGGCCGGGGTGACGGCGATCAGCGCAGGGGCGCCCGGCGGGCGGGAGCGCGCGATCAAGCCCCGGTCGGTGGCCTCCTCCCAGATGGGAAACCGGGGGCAGGAGGTCCGCCAGGCCTCGAGCGCCTCGGCGTAGGGGCGGGGCTCGGGGCCGATCCATTCGATCAGGTCGAGGACCAGGCTGTCGACCGTGTCTGACTCAGTGGTCTGCATCGAAGCCCAGGGCCGGATTCGAACCGGCGACCCCTTCATTACGAGTGAAGTGCTCTGGCCAACTGAGCTACCTGGGCGCGCCTGCTGACGGGCGATTGTAAGGTCCCGCCCCGTGAACGAGCAGCCACTGCTCACCGAACGGCGCGACCGTGTCCTGCTGATCACCCTGAACCGGCCCGATGCCCGCAACGCCGTCAACCTGGCGATGGCCGAGGCGATGGCCGACGTGCTCGACGAGCTCGACTCGACGGACGAGCTCAGCGTCGGGGTGATCGCCGGCGAGGGGAAGGGCTTCAGCTCGGGCATGGACCTGAAGGCGTTCGCCAGCGGCGAGCGGCCATGGACCGGCGACCGCGGATTCGCCGGGATCGTCCAGAAGCCGGCCGATAAGCCGCTGATCGCGGCCATCGAGGGCTTCGCCGTCGCAGGAGGACTGGAGATCGCCCTGGCCTGCGACCTGATCGTCGCCGCCAAGGGGGCCAAGCTCGGCATCCCCGAGGCGAAGCGCGGCCTGGTCGCCGCCGGAGGCGCGCTTCGCCAGCTGCCGCGACGCCTCCCCGCCGCGATCGCAATGGAATTGGCGCTGACCGGCGAGACGATCACAGCCGAGCGAGGCGCAGAGCTCGGTCTGGTCAACCGCCTCGCGGACCCCGGCAAGTCGCTCGACGTTGCCCTGGAGCTGGCAGCCGAGGTCGCTGCCAATGCGCCCCTCGCGACGGCCGCCTCGAAGACGATCCTGAACCGGCAGGGCTCATGGGACGACGAGACCTTCTGGGCCAAGCAGGGTGAGATCGTCGCCCCGGTGTTCACCTCCGAGGACGCGATCGAGGGTGCGACGGCTTTCAGTGAGAAGCGAGAGCCAGACTGGAAGGGACGCTGACCCCGTTCTGAGTGGCGACGGCGTGAGCCCCGCCGTCCACATGGATCACCTCGCCGCTGATCGCCTCCGACCAGTCCGAGAGCAAGAAGAGGACGGCGCGGGCGACCGGGGTTGGGTCTTCGGTGTCCCAGCCGAGAGGGGCCGCCTCGGGCCAGCTCGTTGCAAGCTGGTCGAAGCCGTCGATGCCGCCGGCCGCCGGTGAGGAGATCGGGCCAGCAGAGATCAGGTTCGATCGGATGCCGTGCGGGCCCAGCTCGCGTGCCAGGTAGCGGTTGACCGACTCGAGCGCCGCCTTGGCGACGCCCATCCAGTCGTAGGACGGCCAGGCGACCGTGGCGTCGAAGTCGAGGCCGACGACGCTGCCCCCTCCCTCCATCAGAGGCGCGAGATGGCGAGCCAGCGCCTGATAGGAGTAGGCGCTCGTGCGGAAGGCCTCGAGGGCGCTCTCCGGCGGCGTCTCCATGAAGCGGCCACCGATCGCGTCCGCCGGGGCGAAGGCGATCGCGTGCAGCGCTCCGTCCAGGGCACCCCAGCGATCGTCGATGTCTCCGGCCAGGCCGGCGAGGTCCTCCTCGGAGTTGATGTCGAGCTCCAGCACGTCGGGTGGCTCGGGAAGGCGCGCGGCAGCGCGCTCGGTCATCCGCCGGGTGCGGCCGAAGCCGGTCAGCAGCACCTCTGCCCCGGCGAGCTGCGCCTCGCGCGCCACCGCGAAGGCGATGCTCTTCCTCGTCAGGACGCCCGTGATCAGGAATCTCTTGCCGGCCAGCATCAGGCGAGCAGCCTGCCGTCCTGGATCGGGGAGAGCTCGTCGACGGCGGAGGATTGGGCCTCCTCCCGCTCGAGCTCGCGGCGCCAGAGGACGACGATCTCCATGCGCGCCACCAGCTCGTCGGCCTGGTTGACGATCCGGACCGCCAGGGTGACCAGCCCGGTCTCGGCGCCGAGCTCGCGCTTGTCGGCGAGCCGGGCACGCACTCGGATCGTGTCGCCCAGGCCGACCGGCCGCTTCAAGACCGCGCCGTCGATCGAGCGCAGGGCGAGCACCACTCGGGGGTCGATCGGGAGCAGGCCGAGCGCGTAGGAGAGAACGAGCATCCCGTGCGCGATCCGGCGGCCGAATGGGCTCTCCTCCGCCCAGGCGGCGTCCGCGTGCTGCGGGTGCCAGTCGCCGGTGAGCGCAGCGAACGAGACCACGTCGTACTCGGTCACCGTCCGGCCCGAGGACTCCATCGAGTCGCCGATCTCCAGGTCGTCGAAGTAGGGCGGGGCCTCGCGCCAGAGCGTGCCCTCGCGCGTCGTGTCGATCGTCTCGGTCGTCATGCCGTTCTCCTTCGTCCGTTGGCTCCGCCGAGAGCCGAGAGCGCCCAGATCAGGCGCGCCCGCGTCTCCCCCGGCTCAATCACCTCGTCCACGTCTCCGGCGCCCGCGGCGACGTCGGCCCTGAGATTTCCCTCCGCGTACTCTTCGGCGAGGCGAGCGTGCTCTGCTGCCGGATCCGCGGATCCTTCGATCGCGCGCCGGTGCATGATCCCCACGGCCTGGCGGGCGCCCAGGACGCCGATCTCGGCCGTGGGCCAGGCCAGCACCACGTCCGCCCCGAGCTGGCGCGAGTTCATCGTGATGAAACCGCCGCCGTAGGCCTTGCGCAGGACCACCGTCACCTTCGGGACCCGGGCGGCCGAGAAAGCGTGCAGCAGCCCGGCGCCGTGCCGGATCACTCCCATCCCCTCCTGCTTCGTCCCCGGCAGGAAGCCCGGCGTGTCGACCAGGACCACGAGCGGCAGGCCGAAGGAATCGCAACGGCGAATGAAGCCGGCTGCCTTCTCCGATGCCGCGGAGTCGATCACGCCGCCCAGGTGGTGGGGTTGGTTGGCGACGACGCCCACGGGATGGCCGTTCAGCCGGATCAGCGCCGTGACCATGTTGCGGGCCCATCGCGGAGAGAGCTCCAGCATCGAGCTCGAGTCGCCGATGCAGCGGATCACCGAGCGGACGTCGTAGACCTTGCGCGGGTTGGCCGGCACGGCGGTGCCCGGGTCGCGGCCGAGCGGTTCCTGGGGCAGGACGGGATCGGGCGGCGAGGCGGAGCTCTGAGGCAGGTGGCCGAGCAGGTCGCGGACCAGCTCGGCGGCGGCCCGGTCGTCGGGGGCGACCAGGTCGCAGACGCCGTTTCGGGAGTGGACTCGCGCGCCGCCGAGCTCGTCCATCGTCACGCTCTCTCCCATCACCTCCTCGACCACGCCGGGGCCGGTGAGGAAGAGCCGGGCCTCCTCGGTCATCACGACGAAGTCGGTCAGCGCCGGCGAGTAGGCCCCGCCGCCGGCGGAGGTCCCGGTGATCACGCTGATCTGTGGCACGCGGCCGGAGAGGGCGACGTGCTGGCGGAAGATCGCCCCATAACCGCCGAGCGCCCCGGCGCCCTCGTCGATCCGCGCGCCGCCGGAGGCGACGAAGCCGACGACCGGGGCGTCGGCCCGCCCGGCGAGCTCGAGGACACGCACGATCGTCTCGGCCTGCGCCGTGCCGAGCGATCCGCCGGCGAAGCTCTGGTCCTGCGCATAGCAGTAGACCGGCCGACCGCCGACGCTGCCGGCGCCCGCAACCACTCCGTCGCCCGGCGCCGATCGGTCAGAGCGAGAAGCGATCCGGGTGCGGACCAACTCGAGCGATCCGGAATCGCAGAGCGCCTCAAGCCGCTCCAGCGGCGCCAGCCGCTCGGGGCTCGTCGCCTCCTTCTCGGCGAGCATCAGGTTCACGCGGCAGCCTCGATGCAGAGGACGACGTTGTGGCCGCCGAATCCGAACGAGTTGCTGATCCCGACCGCGGGATGGCCGTTCAGCGGCAGCGCCTTCGCCTCCCCCGCGACGTAGTCGAGGTCGAGCCCCTCGTCGGGTTCCTCGTAGTTGAGCGTCGGGGGGGCCTGCTTGGCGCGGAGCGCCTGCAGCGTCTCCACGGCCTCCACGGCCCCGGCGGCGCCGAGCAGGTGCCCGATCGCCGACTTGGTCGACGAGGTCGGAATACGGAGCGCGTCGTCGCCGAGCGCTTTCTTCAGCGCCTCGGTCTCGGAGCGATCGTTGAGGGGCGTCGAGGTGCCGTGCGCGTTGACGTAGGCGATGTCGCCGGATTCGATGTCGGCGTCGGCCAGGGCCTTGCGGATCGCGCGGGCCGCACCGTCGCCGCTCGGCTCCGGCGCGGTCATGTGGTGGGCGTCGGCGGTGGCGCCGTACCCGGTCACATACCCGAGGATCCGGGCGCCTCGCAGCTCTGCCGTCTCGGCGTCCTCGAGGACCATCACCCCTGCTCCCTCGCCCATGACGAATCCGTCGCGGCGGCGGTCGAAGGGGCGGGAGATGCCGGACTCCGAGGTGGCGCCCATCTCCGCGAAGGCAGCCGTGGCCAGCGGCGTCATTGCGGACTCCGCGCCGCCAGTCACGCAGGCGACGGCGTCGCCGTAGGAGATCATCCGGGCCGCCGCGCCGACGGCGTGGGCGCCGGCGGCACAGGCCGAGACCGTCCCGAAGCACTGGCCGCGCAGATCGTGCTCGATCGCGAGGGCGCCCGAGGCCGAGTTGGCCATCATCTGCGGAACGCAGTGAGGCGAGACCTTGCCCTGCCCGCTCTCCTGCAGAACGTTGTGCTCGGACTCGATCGTCGAGAGGCCGCCGATGCCGGTGCCGATCACGCTGCCGATCTCGGTGCGGTCATATGGCGCCTCGTCCAGCCCCGCCTGCGCGATCGCCTCGGCGGCGGCCACCATCGCGAGCTGGGTGAAGCGGTCGGTCCGACGCACCTGGCGCCGGGTCAGGTGGTCGGTCGCCTCGAACTCCGAGGCCCGCGCGAGGCCGTCCTCGATCCCGGACTCGCCGGCGGCCCAGCGCTCGTGGAGCGCGGGAGCGCCAACGCCCAGAGGCGTGACGGCGCCGATCCCGGTGATCGCAACGCGGCGCATCAGGACTGGCGCGCGGACACGAACTCGACGACGTCCTGAACGGTCGCGATCTTGTCCATGTCGGCATCGGTGACTTCGATGCCGTACTCGTCCTCGATCACCTGAGCGAGCTCGACCAGGTCGAGCGAGTCGATGTCCAGGTCCTCGAAGCGCGAGTCAGGCTTGACGTTCTCGGGCTCCTCACCGAACTCGACGAGCGCCGAGATCACCCTCTCCTGCACCTGGTCCTTCGTTGCGGTCGTCATCTGTGTTCCTCCTTCGTTGGTTGATTAGGCGGACATGCCGCCGTCGACGGGCAGTACCGCCCCGGTCACGTACGCGGCTTCCTCGGATGCGAGAAAGCGGATGGCGGCGGCGACCTCGTCCGGCGTGCCGGTCCGCCGGGCCGGGATCGCGTCCAGCAGGCCGCTGGATCCGTTCCCCTCGGCGCCATTGGAGGTGAAGTCGCGGGTCAGATGGGTCTCGATCAAGCCGGGCGCCACGGCGTTCACGGTCACCCCGCGGCGGGCGACCTCCACCGCGACCGTACGGCCGAAGGCGATCAATCCCGCCTTGGAGGCCGCGTAGTTGGCCTGGCCGGGATTGGCCCGCAGGCCGGACACGGACGAGACGTTGATCACCCGGCCGAAGCGCTGCCGCATCATCGGGCCGATCGCGGAGCGGGTGAGGCGGAAGGCGGCGGTCAGATTGACGTCGAGGACGCGGCTCCAGTCCTCGTCGCTGATTCGCATCGAGAGGTTGTCGGCCGTGATCCCGGCGTTGTTGACGAGCACCAGCACAGGACCGAGCTTCTCGGCGACCTCCGCGAGCATCTCGTCCGCCGCGGCGGTGTCGGCGACATCGGCGCCGACCGCCAGCGCGGTGCCACCGTCCTCCTCGATCGAGGAAGCGATCGACTCAGCGCCATCCCGGTCCCGGGAGTAGTTGACGGCGACGGACCAGCCGTCCTCGGCCAGGGCCTTGGCGGTGGCGGCGCCGATTCCGCGGGACGCGCCGGTGACCAACGCGCAACCCACACGTTGCTTCGCGGCGATGTCCTCGGCGGCGGCCGCGGTCTGCGTCACGCTCACGCCGTCCCCTCCCACTCGACGATCCCGGCGCCCCAGGTCAGCCCGGCGCCGAAGGCGGACAGCAGCACCCGGGATCCCTTCTGGAGCAGACCCGCGGATGCGGCCTCGGAGAGGGCGATCGGAATGCTCGCGGCGGAGGTGTTGCCATACTCGGCGAGGCAGTCGATCACCCGGTCGCGGGGCAGGTCGAGCCGCTCGCCGACGGCGGAGATGATCCGAGAGTTGGCTTGGTGGTAGACGAAGAGGTCGATCTCCTCCATCGACAGGCCGGCGTCCGAGACGACCTGCTGCGTCGTGTCGCTCATTGCTGCAACCGCCGCGCGGAAGGTGGCGCGGCCGTCCATCCTCACCAGCCGCTCCTCGTTCGACGCTCGGATCAGGTCCCCCCGCGCGCCATCCGAGTGCAGCACGATCGGGCCGATCAGACCGGGGCCGCCCAGGGTGAGCAGTGCGGCCCCGGCCCCATCGCCGAAGAGACCGGCGGTTCGCCTGTCGGTGTAGTCGGTGACCCCGCTGAGCACCTCGGCGCCGACGACGAGTCGCAGCCCGAGCCCGTCCGGACTCGAGCTGCGCCGCCGCCAGAGAGAGGGCCGAGAGGAAGCCAGTACAGGCGGCGCCGATGTCCATGGCGCCCGCTGATCTGGCTCCCATTCGGTCGGCGACCAGCGGCGCCGCATGGGGCAGCAGCTGGTCCGGGGTACAGGTCGCGATCAGGAGAAGGTCGATGTCCGTGGGATCCACTCCGGCCAGCGCGAGGGCGCGCGACCCGGCGTCAGCCGCCAGATCGACCTGCGTCTCGCCGTTGACGCGGCGGCGGCGATGGATCCCGGTCCGGGAGGAGATCCACTCCGAGTCGACTCCCAGCGGGCGAGCGAGCTCCTCGTTCTCCACGACGCGCTCGGGCAGGGAGGCCGCGACGGCGGCGATTCCCGGGCCCGTGGTCTGCTTGGCACCGTTTGTCGCCGCCCCGGTCGCCCGGGCGACCAGTCCCTCGGGATCCACCAGCGACGAGTCGACCTCCCACTGCTGTCCCGGCGAGAGCTCAGGCATGGGCGGGCGCCCGGCTGGTGACGATCTCGATGTCCGTGCCGGCGAGCGTGCGGCGGACGAGGCCGGCCAGCACCTTGCCCGGGCCGACGTCCAGGTAGCGGGTCACCCCGAGCTTGTCGAGCTTGGCCAGCACGGCGGTCCAGCGGATCGGGGTGACCAGCGAGGCGGCCAGCGCGTCCCGCACGTCGTCGCCAAAGAAGTCCGCGGCGGTCGAGGAGACCACCGGGGCCTCGGGCTCCCCGAACTCGATCTCGTCCAGCTCGGCGCGGAATGCCTCCACGCCGGAAGCCATGGCCTCGGTGTGGAAGGCGCCGGCGACCGCGAGCTTCTTGGCCTTCACCCCGGAGTCCTTCGCCGCGGCCTCAGCCTCCTCGATCCGCGCCAGCGGCCCAGAGAGCACGAATTGCTGCGGCGAGTTCTCGTTCGCCAGGATCAGCCCGTGCTCGTCGGCGAGAGCCTGCGCGCCATCGCGGTCCGAGCCGACGGCGAGCATCCCGCCGAGCTCCCCCGCGCGGGCGACCTCGTCCATGACCCTGCCACGGGCCACCACGATGCGCAGTCCGTCGGCGTCGTCGATCGCGCCGGCCGCGGCGAGGGCGCCTACCTCGCCAAGCGAATGGCCGGCGAAGTATCGGGCGGCCGGGCGGCCGAGCCGCTCATAGCCGGCAATGGAGGCGCAGTAGACGGCGGGCTGGGCGTACGCCGTCCCCTCCGCCATCCGCTCGAACGGGTCCTCGCCCACCAGCTCGGCGGCGAGGCCGAGGAGGTCCGGGCGGAGATCCGCGACGGCCTCACGGCTCGACGTATCCCCGACCCCCTGACCCGGAAAGAGGACCGCTGAAGCTGAATTTGCGTCCATTCCCTACTGACTAACCGCGAGACGGGGCCTGGTGAAGGGCCGCGCGCCCCATGCCCCCCGTTCGGGGGGGTTCCGGGGGACGCCCGGGGGATCAAGTGGAACACAGTCATTGCATTCATCGCTCCCTCGGTCAGCTACCGCCGAGCAGGCTTGTTGGGCGGAGGGTGAAGCGGCAAGGCGCCGCGCCCGATAGCCAATCGAGGCGGCCGGGGTAGCTCTCCGCTGGGGTTCGAGTCCCCCGCCCTCCGCCGTTGCGCCGGGGGTCGCCCTTGGCAAGCCGCCCGCCGGCGTGCCAACCTTTGAGGACGATTGGCTGTCGGGCCCGGGGTAGCTCCCCGGCCGCATCTAACGGCCCGCTTCGGCGGGCCGTCGCGGTTCTTGAGACTGCCGCTTCTCGTCCAAAGCAGCGCTTTTCGACTGATCCCTGTGCAGCCGACTGCGCTCCTGCTTTCGCGAAGGGAGGTGTGCCGCCGTCGGCCGAAATATTGGAGCGCAGAGCATGGCAAGACGATGGTCAGCGTCTCTCGCTGGGTTCGACAATCTCCGGACGAGCGGATCCCGGCTCTGCCTCACCTCGACGCAGCAAGTAGATCGCGGCGCCGAAGGCCAGCGCCAGCCCGGCGAGCACCCCGAGCTCGAGCAGGAAGTTGTTGAGTGCCTGACCGGAAGGGATCTGCTCGACCTTGGCCGTTATCACCACGACCCGCCGGACGACCGCGATCAGCCCGATCAACAGGAAGGGCTCAGCGTGGACCTCCCCCTCGTAGAGCACCAGCGCCAGCGTGTGCAGGAGCTCGGCGACGATCAACAGGAGCAGGACCCGGTCGAGTACCAGGAGCCCGATCTGTACGGCGTCGTCGTGGTCGTCTATGCCCGTGACGACGCCGTCGACCGTGCCCACGATCACGAGGATCCCCGCGGTAGCGAGCAGGACACCGACGGCGATGTAGATGGCCTCCTGCACCCAGCCGATGCCCGCGGTGACCACCTCGGGCCGGGAAGGAAATTTCGCCTGTGGCCGCACTGGCCGGGAGGGTTCGGCCATCCCGATCATTATCTGCCCCTGACGCGCTGAGATGTGGACAGCTTCCGTTCCGCGCGAGAAGGGACAGCTAGTGGCGAAGCCGCTCCTTTCCATGCGAAGCGTCGCTTCTTAAGTCAGAACTCCGACGACGCTGCGCCGCGAGTCAAGCCCAACTGCTCGGCCTTCCGCGTCGCCTCAGCCCGGTTCCGAACACCGAGCTTCCGGTAGAGCGCCGTGGTGTGGTCCTTGATCGTGTGCGGGGAGAGGAAGAGCCGCTCTGCGATCTCGCGATTGGTTGCCCCGGCCCCGATCAGCTCCAGCACCTCGCGCTCGCGGGGGAGAGGGGCGTCGCCGGCCCGTCGGCCTGCCGTGCATAGACCGTCATTCCCCGGCCGACCATGCGCACCGCGTTGGCGACCTCCTCGGCGCTCCAGTCCTTGGAAATGAAGCCCGCGGCGCCGGCCGCCTTGGCGGTTTCGGGCGAGATCCAGCCGGCGCCCGAGATCAGGAGGACGCGGGTCTTCGGAGAGACTTCGCGAAGCGCCTCGCAGAGCTCCGCGCCGGAGCGCTCGCCGAGGAAGAGATCGACCAATGCAACGTCTGGTCGGCCCCGCCCGGCGAGCTCGACGGCCTCCTCCGGCGTCGAGGCGACGACGCAGTCCGCGACCCATGGCTGTCGCCCGAGGAGCAACCGGAAGCCCCACTGCACGACGGCGTGATCGTCGACGACGAGCACGCGGAGCTTCTCCGCGCTGTTCAGCTGCTCGGCAACACCAGGCGCACCCGCCATCGGTCCTCCTCCCGGCCGTACTCGAGCATTCCCCCACGCTGCAGCGCCTCGTAGGAGGCGAGCCGCAATCCCATCCGCGATCCGGCCGCCTCCGGGCCGGCCTCCCGCAGGCCATCGTTCCGGACCTCCATGGCGAAGGCCCCGCCGAGGTACTCGATCGTCACGCGGACCTCGGTCGGGGTCGCGTGCTTCTCGGCGTTCCGCAGCGTCTCGTTGAGAATGGAGACGGCGAGCGGCTCCAGTCGCTCGGGAATCTCGACCCCCTCGCGCCAATCCACCACCAGCGGCAGGTGTTTGTACTGGCGTCCGAGCCGCTCGAGCTCGGCCCGCAGCCCGCCCTCCTGAAGCTCCATCAGCGAGCTCCCGGCGGAGCCGATCAGGGCCTCGCGCAGATCTCCGAGTGCTGCCTCGATCTCGGCGACGCAGCGCTCGCGATCATCGTCGGCGAGCGGCCGGTCCGAGCCCAACGCCATCGAGACGCCGAAGAGCCGCTGCGTGACGCGCTCGTGGACCTCGCGGGCGAGCGCGATCCGCTCCGAGAGCCTCTGGCTGCGCTCGAGCTGGCGGGTCACCTCGCGGACGTGGCTGGCGAGCGCGGCGGTGCGCCCAAGCGCGCGCATCGTCAGACGCTCGGCATCGGTGAGGTCGAACGGCTCGCCATCGCGGTCGGCGAAGATCACGCCGAGCCAGCGACCGGCCGCCGCGACCGGAGTGCAGGTGAGCTTGGTGACACCGGGCAGGTTGCGGTAGCGGGCTGGGACGTCGGCCGCCAGATCGGTGGTCTCCACCACCCGGTCCTCGGCGAGCGCTCGCTGCGCGATCGGGGTCTCCTCGAGACTGCCGTAGCCGTGGGCGATGAACTCACGGTAGACGCCGTGGCTTCCGGCCGGCAGAACCAGCCGGCGCTCCGCGTCGTAGAGGAAGATGATCGCCCGCTCCATCGTGGTCTGCAGGCAGACGGCCTCGCAGATGCGATCGTAGAAGTCTTCGAGCTCCCGTTTCTCGTCCAGCTCGAAGAGCAGCTGGACGACGACGTCCAGAGCCTCGGAGCGGAGCGAGTCTTCCTTGATGCTCACGTCCATGGGCTACCCCTGCATCCTCGCACCGGTTACGCCACGGCATCCACCCGGGCACCCCCCGAACGGGGGGTCATCGCCCAGATGGGGTGCTCGCCAATCTCTGATCCGGGTCTACTACGCACGCAGGTCGAGGAGTTTTCCCCGTCTTATCCGTTCAAGGATTCGGAGAAGGTGGCCGATGCAAGACGGCGAAGAGGGAACAAGGGAAATGCCACCGAACTCGACTCAGAACCTGAACGCCAAGCTCTCCCTGAAGCAGACACAGCAGGGGCGCTCTGGCGGCACCGGCGTCTACCTCACGCCTCCCCCGATTCAGAGCTACTCGCCCCCGAATCAGATCGTCGGCGGCCCCGCGCGCTACCGCGGCGGCTACCACCTCAGCTTCTAGCCCTGATCGCGGCCTTCGCCGTCGGCGCGCCGGCCGCCCTCGCCTCGCCCTCCGGGACGCACGCCTACCCGTGGCACCAGCGGGTTCGCGACGCGACCCGGTTCCTCGGGCATCGCATGGGCAGCGCCTCGTTCGCGGTCGTGGACGAGCGTCATCGAACCCACGGCTTCCGTCGGGGGTCCGGTACTCCTCGGCGAGTCTGGTGAAGGCGATGCTGCTCGTCGCCTACCTGGATCGCGGCGACGTCCGGCACCGCCACCTGCCCGGCGGCGACCGGCGGCTGCTCGGCCCGATGATCCACGTCTCCGACAACGACGCGGCCGGCGCGGTCTACGACCGCGTCGGCCCGGATGGGCTCCGCCGACTCGCTCGGCGGGCCGGGATGCGCAGGTTCATCCCGAATCCGGTCTGGGGCGGCTGCCAGGTCACCGCCCGCGACCAAGCTGCGTTCTTCTCCCGCATACGCCACCTGCTCCCGCACCGTCACCGCAAATACGCCCTCGGCCTGCTGCGGCGGATCGTGCCCTACGAGCGCTGGGGGATCCCCCACGGCCGCCCGCCCGGTTGGCGCGTCTACTTCAAGGGCGGTTGGTTCCGGGACGACGACGGCTGGCGGGTGCACCAGGCCGCCCTGCTGGAGAGCGGCGGTCGCCACATCTCGATCGCGGTGCTGACCCGCGGCAGCCCGAGCCTGGGCTTTGGGGCGGCGACGATCGCGGGCGTCACGCGGCGGCTGCTGCGCGGCTACCGCTGATCGCCCGAGCATCCGAAGCCAAAGGAGCCGATCACGTCGACGCTCGTAGACGCCGGCGGCTCCTCGCAGCGATCCGCGATCTCCTTCTGAAACGCCTTGAAGACCGGGACCTCGGCGACCGAGCTTGCCGAGCAGCTCGGCGGCTCGGTCGTGCTCGAGCCCCCCGAGGGGCCGGCCGGCTGGCGCAGCGTGATCACGGCTCCCGACGGCGGCGAGATCGCGTTCTGGCAGTGGAAGGGCTGGAGGCCGACGCGCAGCGGCGAGCGCTACGACGCGTCCTCGGCGAAGCGATAACCGACCCGGCGCACGGTCAGCACCAGCTCGGGGTTCTGCGGGTCTCGCTCGACCTTCTGGCGGAGGTTGGAGATGTGGACGTCGCACGCGCGGACGTCGCCTCGGAACTCGGTCTGCCAGAGCTCCTCCATGATCTCCTTGCGCGAGAAGACCTGCCCGGGGTTCTCGGCCAGCAGGCGCAGGACCTGGAACTCCGAGCGCGTCAGGTTGATGGGCTCGCCGCGGACCGTGACCAGGTGCCGGGCCAGGTCGATCGAGACCGGCCCGGACTCGATCGCTGTTCCCTCGGTCCCGGCGGAGCGATCGAGCTCGCGGCGGCGCAGCTGTGCCCTCACCCGCCCCAGCAGCTCGCGGACCGAGAACGGCTTCGTGACGTAGTCGTCGGCGCCGACCTCGAGCCCCACGACCTTGTCCACCTCGGCGTCCTTGGCGGTCAGCAGGATGATCGGCACAGGGCTGTGCGCGCGGACCTCGCGGCAGATGTCCAGGCCCGACTTGCCGGGCATCATGATGTCCAGGATCAGGAGGTCGAAGTGGTCATCGGTGATCTGACCCTCCGCCTCTTCGCCGTTCGAGGCCAGCGTTACCTCGAAGCCCTCCTGCTCGAGCGCGTAGCCGACGGACTCGCGAACGGAGTCCTCGTCGTCGACGACGAGGATGCGACTCGTGACGGGCGGAGTCGGACTCATGCGACCGGGGTCGGGGTCGGCTTGGCGGCGCGCAGCCGCACCCAGAAGGTGCTGCCCTCGCCGGGCTCGGAGCGAAGCCCGATCTCGCCTCCCATCACGTCCACCATCCGCTTCGCGATCGAGAGGCCAAGGCCGAAGCCCTCGGTCTCGTGAGTGGCGGATCCCCTATAGAAGCGTTCGAATACGCGGTCCTGCTCCTCGGGCGGAATGCCTTTCCCGGTGTCCTGGACTTCGATAGTCACGGTCTTCTCCTCCCCCCGCGAGGCGCGAAGGGTAACCGTGCCGGGCGGAGGGGTGTGCGCACACGCGTTGGTGAGCAGCCCGATCATCACCTGGCGCAGCAGCACCGGGTCGCCCTCCGCGACCAGATCCGCCTCGATCGCCGTGATCAGCTCGACACCCTCGGGCTCCACCACGGCCTCGGCAGCCTCAGCGGCCGCGAGGGAGACGTCGACGACCTGAGCCTCGTCGCGCTCCCCGGCCGCCTCCACCCGTGCGAGCGTCAGCAGCGACTGGGTCAGGCGGGTCATCCGCTCGGCGTCGACCGCGAGCCGGGTCAGGAAGCGGTCCCGCGCCTCCGGGTCATCCTTGGCGCCACCGCGCAGCACCTCGATCCCGCTCATGATCCCGGCGAGGGGGTTGCGCAGCTCGTGTGCCGCGTTTGATACGAACTCGCGCTCGGCCTCCTCGCGCTTCAGCTCGTCCGTGCGATCGCGGACGACGAGCAGTACGGCATGCTCGGCGGGGACCCGACGAGCCTGTACGCCGTAGACGCGGCCGTCGATCAAGAGGACGGGGATCTCGGCGGAACCGCGCTCGGCCGCCCGCCGCAGCGCGGGGATCAACGCCGCCGCCGGCTGCTCGTCTCGAACCAGTCGCTCCGCGGCCGGGTTGGTGAAGCGGACACTGCCGTCCTCGCCGACCACGATCACGGCCTCCTTCAGGCCGTCGAAGATCGCCGAGAGCCGGTCGCGCTCGGTGGCGAGCAGGGTGAACGTCTTGCGGAGCTCCTCCCGCATGGAGTCGAGCGAGCGGGTGAGGTCGCCGATCTCGTCGCTGCCGCCCGGACGCAGGGGCACGTCGAAGTTGCCGGCGGCCATCTCCTCCGCGGCGCTCGCCAGCCTCCGGACCCGGGTCGCGATCAGCGTTGCGACCAGGAATCCGACAAGCACCCCGATCGCGATCGCGATCAACAGCGCCCGCAGCCTGTCGCCGCGCAGCTGGTCGAACGCCCTGGTCAGAGCTGGCGGCGGCTCCGCGCGAACCACTGCGGCCCCGCGCACCTTGTTCTTGCCGAAGATCGGAACGGCCGCGACCGTGATGTTTCCCGGCAGGCTCGCCCTGTAGCGGCGGTTATCCAAAGCGACCCGGACAGCCTCTTGTTCCTGCGGCACGGCGGCGAGGGCGGCGAGGTCCTGGCCGGGCGCCAGCGCGTTGCCGTGGCGGTTGACCGCCCAGGCCTCGAAGTTCCCGGTGTTGGCTTCGGCGAGCACGTTCGCGGCGTGCAGCTTGTCGGCCTTTCCGAGTGTGTCGGCAAGGCTCGCCGTCCTGCCGACCGCGAGGTTGGTGGACTGGCTCTGCAGCGTCGTCCCGGAGGAGTCGTTGACGGAGACGTAGACCGACGCAGCGGTGATGAGCGAGACGAGCGCGAAGGCGGCGCCGAGCCAGAGCCGCATCGGGATCCGGCGGCCCTTCTTCCCGCCCCTCGAGCCGCCCCCTATTACGGGTTGCCTCTCGGCTTCGCCTCCAGGCACCCTCGCATCGTTGGCCATGGTCAGGAGATTGTTACGGGTTGCTCACACTTGTGGTGCAAGTGCCCCCGCGAGGCGCAGCCAGAGCGCCTCGAGGGCGAGCTCCTCCGAGACGTTGACCCGCAGGCGCCGGCGGGTGTCGAGCACCCACTCGACAGCCTCCCGTGCCCGGGCCGGGTCGAGTCCCTCGGCGTCCTCGGTCAGCTCGGCTCGCCGGTCGTCGTTCAGCACGACTTCGTCGGCCCCGGAAGCGACGGCGGAGAGATCCCTGAACCAGGCGCCGCAGATCGCCAGGGCCAGATCCAGCGCCTGGGTGCGCGCGCGTCGCTCGGTCCGCTTCACCTGCTCGGTCGCTTCGCGGGTCAGCTTGCCCTTGCGGCCACGCTTGGCCATCGCCTCGGCCTCCTCCGCCAGGCGCTTCTCCTCCGCCGCGCCGGCCTCCTGGCCCGCCTCGCTCGCGGCGGCGAGCAGCCCGCGCCAGGGCTCCGGAGGTGGGCTCGCCGCGCGTGCCGCCCGGGCGGCGGCCTCCGCGGTCGCTCGCAGCGCCGTCCCGCCGTCCGAGAGGAGGAGTTTTGCGAGCTCGACGTCGCCGCCGCTCAGCCGCGCCGCGGCGGCCGCCTCGTCGCCCGCGCCGAGTGCCTCGAGCACGGCGTCGGGCGCCAGCGGCCCGAACTCGACCGGGGTGCAGCGGGAGAGGATCGTCTCTGCGAGCTGCTCGGGCTCCGAGCAGATCAGGATCAGGTGGGCGAAGGGCGCCGGCTCCTCGAGCGTCTTCAGCAGCGCGTTCTGGCTCTCGTCGCGCAGGTCCTCGGCCTCCTCGATGACGAAGACCCGGCGGCCGCCCTCGGCGGGGCTCAGGCTGGAGGCGCGGATCACCGACTCGCGGACGTCCTCGACCAGGTGCTGGGCGCCGGGCGGGCGCAGCCAGGCGAGGTCTGGGTGCGGCGATGGATCGAGTAGGGCGCGGCGGCGGGCGTCGTCCGGGTCAGGCGCCTCGTCGGCGAGCAGCTCAGCGGCGAAGGCGCGCGCCGCCACCGCCTTGCCGGCGCCCCTCGGGCCGCGGAAGATGTAGGCGTGGCCGGGCGAGGCGAGCGCTGCCGCCAGCGCGGCGCGGGCCCGCGGCTGGTGCTTGGTTGCCTCTTCCATTGTGAAACGGGTCGCGTTCACGCGCGCTCTCGCACAACAACACCCCGAACCTCTGCGAGGACGGCGGCGTGGACGGAGTCGCGATGGCCCACCGCGTCGACCACCCGGACTCGCTCCGGATGGCGTCGCGCCACCTCGTCGTATCCCTCGGCGACCAGGCGCTGGAGCTCGATTCCCTCCTCCTCGAAGCGGTCGGCCTTGCGCCTGCCGATCCGCTTCGCCGCTCGGTCAGGGTCCATGCGGAGCAGGATCGTCAGATCCGGCCAGACGCCGCCGGTGGCCAGGTCGCAGATCTCCTCGACCCGTTCGGCCCCGAGTCCGCGCGCGACGCCCTGGTACGCGACGCTCGAGTCGCTGAAGCGGTCGCAGACGACGTCCCGGCCGGCATCGCGCGCCGGTCGGACGACCTGGGCGACCAGCTCGGCCCGCGCCGCGCAGAAGAGCAGCAGCTCGGCCAGCGGATCGAGCTCCAGGCCCGGGTCCTTGAGGATCTGCCGGATTCGCTCGCCGGTCTCGGTGCCGCCCGGCTCCCGCACGAGGACGACGCCTTCGCCGAGCGCCTTCGCCAGCAGCTTGGCCTGCGTGGTCTTGCCGGAGCCGTCTATCCCCTCGAGAGAGATGAACATCGCGGATCCAGGCTAACCGGCCCTTGACTCGCAAAAGGGGAACCAGCGCTTGATCGGCGGCCCTTTTGAATAATCCGCAGCGATGGCTACCCCGAAAAAGCCCAGCAGCCGCGCGAAGTCGAGCTCGACACGCTCCGGCGCCGCCAAGAAGAAGCCCGCCGCCCGGAAGACCTCCGCGGCGTCGAAGTCCTCACCTGCGACCCGGAAGGCTCCGGCGAAGCGGACCGCGTCCGCATCGAAGACGGCCCGGAAGGCTCCCGCCAAGACCGCCCGCAAGACCGCCCCGAAGTCCGGGTCGAAGGCGGCGGCGAGGGCCGTCGCGGCCGCGATCCCCGATCTCGACAACGACTCGAAGACGGCGGCGGAGGCAAAGGCGGAAGCGACATCGCCGAGCCTGCGCCCCGGCCGGCGCCGCTCCTGGGGTCGCTATGCCGCCTTCGCCGCCCTGATTGCCGCGGTGGTGGTCGCGGTCGTGCTGATCGCCTCGGGAGGCGATGACGAGAACAACTCCACCGTCGCGGACCCCACCCCGGCGACCGCACCGACGGTGTCAATCCCGGCCGCCACGGCCCCCGTCCCGGCGACCCCGTCCGCCGCCGCCCCGGCGACCGCCAAGCCGGTCGTCCGCACCGAGAAGTGCGAGCCGATCATCGGCAGTGGCAGCGCCAACAGCGGCCAGACCTACGACGTCACCTCGTCGGCGAAGGACGGCGACCCGGCCGCCTGCGCGGAGGCCCACGACGTCCTGCTCTCGGCCCTGCAAGGGGCGGGCACGACGATCGGCCACTGGACCTGCAGGACCGATCCGAGCGGGGATCCGGTCGCCAGTTGCGCTGCGACGGGCGGCCGCTCGATCCAGGCGGCCGGCTAGCTCTTCGCGCGGGGCTTGGCCTTCGAGCCGTTGCCCGACTTGGCGGCGGCCTTCTTGGCGCCGTTCTTCTTGGCGCCGTTCTTCTTGGCGCCGTTCTTCGCCCGCTTGACCTTCGTGGCTGACGCCTGGCCGGCGATCTTCTCGGCCTCCTTGACGGCCTCCTCGCCGTCGGCGGCCTTGCCGTCCTTCTCGGCGGCCTCGGCCGCCTCCTTCGCGGCCTTGGCCGCCTCGCGCTCGGCGCGGCGGGCCTTCATCTCGGCCATCGAGGGGCACTCGTCGTTCAGGCAGAGCTTCCAGGGACGGCCGCGCCAGGGCACGACCTGCAGGCGCGGCGTGCGATCGCAGACGGAGCAGATCTCCTCGATCTTGTAGAGACCCCGCACCCGCTGGGGCAGCGGGAAGGTGACGTCGCAGGAATCGGGCGAATCCGGGTTGTCGCCGTCCCAGCCCTGGCAGCCGACGAAGCGCTTACCCGACTTCCGCGCCTTGATGATGCGAAGCATGTTCTCTGTGCCGTCCTCCTGCTTGCGGCCGGCTTCCCGGCAGACGACGCAGGGACCCAGGATCCGGTCCTGGTCCATGCCCGCCCAGACCTCGCGGGCGAACTTGCGCCACTTCGCGTCCTCGTCCTCGGTCTTGACGTCGTCGCCCATCTCGTCGAACGCCGAGCGGAGCATGTCGCGGCTGTCCTTCAGGACGTCGTCCTTGGTCATCTCGCCGGCGGCGATCTGGTCCATCTCCGCCTCCATCTCGGCGGTCATGTCCGGCGTCGCCATGCGCGGCACGTAGTTCTCGAACGCCTTCGACATCGCGATTCCCGTCTCCGAGGGCTCCGGCGGGTTGGCGAAGACGTAGCCGCGGTCGTAGAGCTTCTGGATGATGTCCGCGCGCGTCGCCTTGGTGCCCAGGCCGCGCTCCTCCATCATCTCGATCAGCTTGCCCTGGCTGATCCGGGGCGGCGGCGGCGTCTCCTTGCCCTCCAGGTCGACGCTCTCGATGGTGAGCTCCTGCCCCTCCTCGAGCTTCGGGATCTCGGTGTCGGCGGAGCGGGCGTACGTGTAGATCGCGGCGAAGCCCGGATCCACGACGACGGAGCCGCGGACGAAGTAGGTCTCGCCCGATTCGGCCGAGTCCGTCCCCTGCGCGGTCTCGATGTTGGCGCGGGTCCCCTCGCTGATCATCGGCGGCGAGAAGGTGGCGAGGAAGCGCCGGGCGATCAGCTCGTAGACCTTTCGATGGGCCTCCGAGCGCGCCTCCAGGCGAACCGGGTTGACGGCCTGCGTCGGGTAGATCGGCGGGTGGTCGGTGGTCTCCTTCTTGCCGCGGGTCGCTTCGAGCTCGCGCCCGTCGAGCAGGAACTCCGCGGCCTTGAAGTCATCTACCTCGACCAGCTGCTTGACCAGCTCCTTGGTGTCAAGAGACGGTGGATAGACGGTGTTGTCCGTACGCGGGTAGGAGACATAGCCGTCCATGTACAGGTCCTCGGCGATCCGCATCGCCCGGGAGGGCGTGATGCCGAGGCGGCTGGACGCGTCGGTGGTGAAGGCGGTGGTGTTGAGCGGAGTCGGCGGCTTGCGCGTGTTCTTGCGAGCCGTGATCTCCTTGACCGTCCCGGGCGTCTTGGAGTTGGCGACCGCCGCCTTGGCCTCCTTCTCCTCCCAGAACTTGTCGGTGGTGTGCTCGGCGACGAAGTTGCCGTCCGGGTGCGCGAAGCTCGCGCTGACCTCCCAGAACGGGACGGGCTCGTGCGCGCGCCGCTCGAGCTCGCGCTGCACGATCAGGCCGAGCGTCGGGCTCTGCACCCGGCCGACGGAGAGGAAGTTGGAGCCGAAGCGCCGGGTGGCCATCGAGACCGAGCGCGTCAGGGTCGCGCCCCAAATCAGGTCCATGTCCTGGCGGGCGGCGCCGGCGTTGGCCAAAGGCATCGAGAGCGCGTCGAGGTTGTTGAAGGCGCGCTCGATCTCGTCCTTGGTGAGGGCGGAATAGCGGGCGCGCTTCACCGGCGTGCCGTCCTCGTGCACGCCCTCGGCGGTGGCCAGGTCCGGGTTCGCCTCGACGACCTCCTGCAGCGCCTCGAGTCCGATCAGCTCGCCCTCGCGGTCGTAGTCGGTCGCGATCACGAGGTCCTTGGCGTCGGCGGCCACCTTCTTCAGGGCGCGGACGACGTTCTTGTCCGTCGGCTCCTTGATCAGGTCGGCGTCGATCAGGTCGCGGGGATTCGTCTCCTGCCAGTTGTTGTAGGACTCGGGAAACGAGGGCCGCAGGACGTGGCCCTTGAGGCCGATGGTCATCTGATCGACCCCGTTCTCGTCGGTCCACTCGTAGAAGGGCGTCTTGTAGGAGGCGCCCTCCTTGGCGGTCCCGCCGCTCAGGATCTCCGCGATCTTCTTCGCGCTGTTGTTCTTCTCTGTGACTATCAGTCGCATGTGTGGCCCTTCACGGTAGCCGCGACCCTGGATGCCCCTACATATAGGGCGAAACGGCCCGATGCGGTCGGCGAGAGTAGCAGGGGGCCCGAGCCGCTCCGTTAGGTTTGCGCCCCTAGGCTCTCTCCCGTGAAATCCGTGGTGACAGGTGGCGCAGGCTTCATCGGCTCGCATGTGGTCGATGCTTTAGGCGCGCGTGGAGACGAGGTGCTCGTCCTCGACGACTTCTCCAGCGGCAAGCGGGAGAACCTGGCGGGAGCCCTGGACGCCGGCGCGACCGTGACCGAGCTCGACGTGGCAGACGCCCAGGCGGTGTTCGACACCATCGAAGCGTTCGGGCCCGAGAGCGTCTTCCACCTCGCCGCCCAGATCGACGTTCGGCGCTCGATGGCGGACCCCGGCTTCGACGCCCGCCTCAACGTGGTGGGCACCGTCAACGTCCTGGAGGCCGCGGCCCGCGCCGGGGTCTCCAGGCTGCTCTTCACCTCGACCGGAGGCGCCATATATGGAGAGGGAGAGGAGCGCCCCGACGAGCTGCCCTTCGCCGAGAGCGCCCCCTGCGAGCCATTCTCGATCTACGGCCAGAGCAAGCTGGCCGCCGAGGGCTACCTCGACCTCTATGCGCGCACCCGGGAGCTGCCGGCTGGGACCGTGCGGCTCGGAAACGTCTACGGGCCCAGGCAGGACCCGGCGACCGAGGCGGGCGTGGTGGCGATCTTCTGCGGGCTGGCTCGCGATGGCGGGCGTCCCACCGTCTACGGGACGGGCGAACAGACGCGCGACTACATCTACGTGGGGGACGTGGTCGATGCCCTGCTCGCAATGGAGGGGACCCGCGAGGCCGGTCCGATCAACGTCGGCACGGGGATCGAGACGAACGTCCTGGAGCTGGCCGAACGCGTCGGCGCGGGAGTCGGCCGGGACGACTTCGAGCCCGAGCTGGCCCCGGCCCGCCCCGGCGAGATCGAGCGAACGGTGCTCGACACCGAGCTCGCCGCCGAGCGACTCGGCTGGGAGGCGAAGCGCAACATCGATTCCGGCCTCGAAGAGACGCTCGCTGCCGAGGGCTGACCACCTTTAACCTCCCGTCCATGCCAGCAGCGGCTTTCGAGGGCAAGGAGTGCGTCTGCCAGTTCAAGCGCGGGATCTGCGACCAGACCTGCGTGCGGGACATGCTCGAGACGCCCTTCTACATGGCGTGCCTGAAGCTCAAGGGCCGGCGCTGCCTGGTCGTCGGCGGAGGAGACGTCGCGCTCGAGAAGGTCGACGGGCTGCTGCTCTGCGACGGCGACGTCCACGTCGTGGCGCCCGAGATCATCCCCGACCTCGCCGAGTACGCCGCGGAGGGCTCGATCACCTGGGATCAGCGAACCTTCGCCGATGGCGACCTCGACGGCGCCTTCCTCGCGATCGCCGCGACCAACGACACCGACGTGAACATCTCGGTCTCCGAGGGCTCCGAGCGCCGGGCGATGCTGGTGAACGTGGTGGACGTGCCGCCGCTCTGCAACTTCATCCTGCCCGCGATCGAGCGGTCGGGCCCGCTGGCGATCGCGATCTCGACCGCAGGCGCCTCCCCCGCTCTCGCCAAGCGCATGAAGCGCGAGATCGCCGCCTCCTACGGCGAGCCGTACGCCCGGCTGGCCGTGATCCTCAACGACCATCGCGGCTGGGCCAAGGGCACCCTCCCGACATACCAGGACCGCAAGGAGTTCTTCGAGGGGATCGTCAACGGCGACCCTGACCCGATCGACCTGATCAAGCAGGGGCGGGAGGACGAGGTCCAGCGGCTGATCGAGGCAGCGAAGGACCGCTTCGCCTCGGCCCTCGGCGCCTCCGCCTAGCTTTTCACTCCCTTGATCAGCAGGTACTCGTTGGACGAGCGCCAGCTGCCGTCGTCCGCCTCGTTGCTGTCGGCGTAGAGCTTCAGGAGGTCGTCCCGCAGGGCCTCGTACTTGCCCTCCGGCTCGAGCAGCGCCCTCGAGGAGACCATCGGCGGGAGATCCCGCTCCATCTCAGCGAAGAACTCCTCCAGCGAGTCGGACTGGAACTCAACCGCGGTCCGCTCGATGTCGAGGCCCACGCCCGTGCCCTCAAAGAGCTGGCGTACGTGATCCTCGTTGCCCCAGAGAATCGGTGGCTGGAAGCCCTCGGGAGGCGGGGGCCGGTGCTTTGCGATGGTGATGAACATCCCTCCGATGGTCCCCTCTGGCGTCCAGGCGCAGACCGCCATTCGCCCGCCCGGCTTCAGCACCCGGGCCATCTCCTGGGCCTCGGCGCGCTGGTCCGGCACGAACATGCAGCCGAAAACGGAGGTCACGACGTCGAAGCTCTCATCGTCGAAGGGCAGCTTCTGGGCGTCTCCCTCGACCCACTCGATGTCGACGCCGGCCTCGGCGGCCGCAGCCTTGCCGGCCTCGAGCAGCGAGGGAGTGATGTCGATCCCCGTCACCTTCGCGCCGGTCTTCGCGGCCGGGATGGTCGCGTTGCCGTTGCCGCAGGCGACGTCCAGGACGACGTCGTCACCGGTCACCCCCGCCGCCTCGACCGCCCGCGTTCCCACGGTCGCGATCGTGTGCATGGCCGACGCGTAGTTCCCCGAAGACCAGAGCTTCCGCGCCTGCTCCTGTTGCTCAGTCAGCTCAGCCATCCATCCCCTCCTCAATCGGTTGCCCAAACCGTTTCATAGTTTCGCGTCCGCTACTCGACGTCGCGCTTCACCAGCAGAGCAGCGCCCATCCCGTAGAGCGCGCCGATCCAGAGGAGCATCACGCCCACGGCGGGGATGGCGGCGAGGAAGTCGACCTTCTCCATTCCCACGTCACCAGGGTCGATTCCCTGGATCGCGCTCGGAAGCGCGCTCGTCGGACTGAACGTTTCGACTCTGGGCGCGAACTGGCCGAGGACCGGGTCGACGACGAATGCTGCGATCAGGATCCCCACGATCGCAACCGGCTGGTTCCGCACCAGGGAGCCGACTCCCACCCCGAATGCGCCCAGCAGTGCGGCGGCCCCTGCGTTGCGCGCGATCAACTCGAGCAGGTCACCGAGGTGCGGCGTCGGCAGATCCCGCGCGCCGAGAATCGCAAAGCCGACGATCGCGACCGAGATCGAAATCGCCACTGAGAGCAAGGTCCCGGCGGCGGCGAACGCGAGCGTCTTCGCCGCGAGGAAGCGGATCCGGTCGGGCGCGGCTAGCAGCGAGCTGGTGATCGTCCGGTGGCGCCATTCGCCGCTGATCCCGACGATCGCCAGGATCATGATGAAGAGGGCGCTGGCGTCGTTCTGGAAGACGTCGGTGAGGACGCTCTCCTGGGTCGGCTCCTCAGTCGAGGCGATCAGGATCGTGATCAGCAGCGAGATAACGATCGCGACGCCGGCCAGGGCGTAGAAGGTGCGCGTCGTCCGCAGCTTGATCAGCTCCGCGCGGAGCAGGCGCTTCATTCCCTCTCTCCCTCGGTGAGCTCGAAGAAAGCCTCCTCCAGCGATCTCGACACCGGAGTGAGCTCTGAAAGGGAGATCCGCTCGTCGTTCGCGACCCGGCCGATGGCGTCGGTCGGGGAGCCCGTGACCGTCAGTCCTCCGGAGGGATCGCGGGCGGTTGACATGCCCTGCCGCTCCAGTGCCGCGGCGAGCTTGCCGTCGTCTTCCGAGCGGACTCTCGTGACCGGGCCCTCGGACGAGCCCAGCACACTCTCCAGCGTGCCGCTCGCCCGGAGGGTGCCGTGCGAGATGACAACGACGTCGTCGACGCTCTGCGCCACCTCCGACAGGAGGTGACTGGAGACCAGCACGGCCCGCCCACGCTCGGCCTGCTCGCGCAGCAGGCTTCGGATCCAGCGGATCCCGGGCGGGTCGAGGCCATTGGCCGGCTCGTCGAGGATCAGGACCTCGGGGTCGCCGAGCAGGGCCGCGGCGATGGCGAGTCGCTGCCGCATTCCCATCGAGTAGCCGCGGACGCGGCGGTTGGCCGCATCGCTCAGACCGACGTCGTCGAGGACCTGGTCCACCTGATGCGCCGGATGGCCACCGGCTGCCGCGAGGATTCGAAGGTGGTTGCGCCCGCTCCGCCCGGGGTGAAAGCTCGCGTCCTCGAGCACGGCGCCCACCTCCGCGCTCGGGGCCTCGAGCTCTCCATAGTTGCGGCCCCCGAAGGTCGCCGTCCCGCCGTCCGCGTGCACGAGGCCGAGGAGCATCCTCAGGGTCGTGCTCTTGCCCGCGCCATTGGGGCCGAGGAATCCCGTCACCCTCCCGGCGGAAACCTCGAAGGAGAGTCCGGAAACGGCCTGGACGGAGCCGAAGCGCTTGCTGATCTCCCTGATTTCGACGGCGGCCAAAACGAGCCGCGCACTCTAACCGCGTCTAGCCGTGGGGCAGCGCGAAGGCCGCGACGGCGACGTACTGGACGGCCGCCGCGGCGATCACCAGCACGTGGAAGATCTCGTGGTAGCCGAAGACCTGAGGCCGCGGATCCGGCTTGCGCTTCGCATAGACGACGGCGCCCGCCGAGTAGAGCGCACCGCCGAGGGCGATCAGCCCGACGCCGACGGGGCCGATCTCATCCCAGAGCTGCGGCAGGCTGACGACCGCCACCCAGCCGGTGCAGACATAGATGAGTGCGGTGACCCAATAGGGCGCGGTGATCCAGACCAGGTTGAGGATCAGCCCGCCCACCGCCGTCGCCCAGACAACGATCAGAACGACATTGGCCAGCGTCCCGTGCATGACGAGCAGGGCGAAGGGCGTGTACGTGCCGGCGATGAAGACGAAGATCATCGTGTGGTCGAGGCGGCGCATCCACTGCCTGACCTCAGGCGTCCAGGTGACGCGGTGATAGAGGGCGCTGGTGCCGAGCATCGCCGAGAGGGAGAAGGCGTAGATCGACATCGCGATCACAGCCGTCGAGCCACTGGCGGCGAGGACCAGGGCAGCCCCGGCGCCCAGCGAGACGAAGAACGCCCACTGATGAGAGACGCCGCGCAGCCGCGGCTTCTGCGAGAGCTTGTGGGCCGCGGCCGCGGCGGCCAATGCGGCCTGCTCGCGCGCAGCCGCGACCTGCTTGCCGGCGGCGTCGCGAGCCGCGCCGAACCGCTCGCCGGCCTCTGCACGGGCGTTGCCGAGCCTCTCCCCGGCCGCCCCGGCTGCATCGCGCGCCGCCCCGAGCGGATCGGGGCCGGACTGCGTTTCGTCGGACGCCATCTCGTCCAACCATAGCCACGTGGAGCAGTCGCGGGCGCTAGTGTCGCCCACGCGTGGCGCTCTTTGGGAACAAGGAGGAGAAGGCCGCTCAGAAGCAGGCGGCGGAGGCCGAGGCGGAGCGGTTGCAGTCGTTGCCGGTCGCGGAACTGGCGGCGGAGGTCATGCCCGCATTCGGCCCCGAGGGTGCCCGGCCGGGGAACGAGATCAACATCCTCCAGATCTTGAGCTGGCTGATGCGGTCCCACTCCGGTGGCGCCAAGCTGCTCACACAGCTCCGGCAGCCAACTCGGGAGGCGATCCAGGCGCTGGAGAACGCCGGCCTGGTCATTCAGATGGGTCCCGGGGGGCCCGGTGCCCGCCTGAAGGCCACCAGTCTCGGTGAAACCGCTCTCGCCGAGGGCAACGTCTCGAAGTACCTGAACGGCTAGGCGCCCTCGCGTGCGGGCATCCCCGCCGGGACCCGCTCCGTCGAAGTCCGGCGCGCCCGTGAGACCAGCGCGGCTGCTGTCAGCGCGAACCCCGCCTGCACCGCCATGGCGACGGTGAATGCATCGCCAAACGATCCGGCGCTCGTCCCGGAACCGAGCTCGGAGAAGAAGACGGTCCCGACGACGGCCACACCCAGCGCGTTGCCGATCTGCTGAGCCGTGACCATCGTCCCGGAGGCCGCGCCCGCGTCGGCGGGAGGCACCGCCCGCAGGACCAGGTGGATGAGCGGCGGGATCGCAGTGCCCATTCCGGTGCCGAACGGCACCATCGCCAGGATCAGCCAGGCCGAGACCGGGCCGTTCCCGGTCGCCTGGACGGCGATGATGGTGGTGATCAGGCCGAGGGCGGCGATGGTGGCCCCGATCTGCGGGAGGTACTCGCGGAGGCCGTCAGCCAGGCGCGGGCCGGTCAGCGACGCGGCAACGAAGCCGACCGCCATTGGGGTGAATGCGAGGCCGGACTCGAGCGGGCTCAGACCAAGTCCCTCCTGCAGGTAGATCCCGAGGAGGAAGAAGAATGAGATCGCGAAGTAGAGGCTGGTCGCCGAGATGAGGCCGATCCGGAAGCCGCGCGTCTCGAACAGGCGGAGCTCCACCAACGGGGAGCCGCCCCGCGCCGTGATCTGCCGCTCTGCGGCGACGAAGAGCATGGCGGCGAGCGGCGCCACGCGCGAAGCAGGCGAATGTCCAGGCCGGCCAGCCGAGCTCGCGGCCCTCGACGGCCGGGATCATCACCAGGCTGAGTGTGACCGTGGCCAGCACGACGCCGACCAGGTCGAGCCTGCGGGCGGTCTCCGAGCGGGACTCCGGGATCAGCTTGTCGGCGGAGAGCAGGGCGATGATCCCGACGGGGATGTTGATCAGGAAGACAGAGCGCCATCCGAGTCCGAGGAGGTCGAGGGCGATCAGCCCGCCGCCGACGATCTGCCCGGAGATCGCGGCGAGTCCCTGGACGAGGCCCTGGAACCCGAGCGCCTTCGGCCGCTCAGCCGCTGAGAACTCGACCTGGATGATGGAGAGGACCTGCGGCCACATCGCGGCACCGCCGAAGCCCTGAAGCAGGCGCGCGATGATCAAGGTCGTCGGATCGGGGGCGGCGGCGCAGAGGCCGGAGGCGACCGTGAAGCCGGCGATGCCGAGCTTGAACAGACGCCGCCGGCCGAAGACGTCGCCGAGGCGCCCGCCTGTGATCAGCGAGAGCGCGTAGGTGAGCAGGTAGGCGGCGACGACCCATTGCAAATCGGAGTCGCTGGCTCCGATGTCGGCGCGCAGCGACGGCGCGGTGACGTTCACGATGAAGACGTCGAGAAGCACCATGAAGACCGGGGCGAAGAGCACCGGCAGCAGCCAGGGGCTGCGACGGGCCGGCTTGGGTACGGGTTGCGTGTCGTTCATCTGTGAATTCAACGAGGACCCCCTGTGGTCCGTGAGGTTGGTCTGGGTCGTTTCGCTTGCCATCTGACGGACAGTGTGCGACGATGTTGATCCAGGTACAAGAGAGGGATTTATCCTGGTATCACAAGCACCACCCAAGACCACCGAGAACGGCGACGGAGCCCCCAGGCGCGCAGAGCTCGCCGACTTCCTGCGCACTCGTCGCGAGGCGCTCCGGCCCGAGGACGTGGGGCTCCCCGGCGGAGGTCGGCGCCGCACCCCCGGCCTGCGCCGCGAGGAGGTCTCCCAGCTCGCCGGTGTGGGCACCACCTGGTACACGTGGCTCGAGCAGGGCCGCGACGTGCGCGCCTCCGCTTCTGTCCTCGATGCGATTTCCGGCGCCCTCGAGCTCACGCCCGCCGAGCACGCCCATCTGATGATGCTGGGGCGCGGCGAGGAGATCACACCCGGCCGGGCCCCGAAGGAGACCGTCCACCCCACGGTCAAGCTGTTGGTCGAGAACCTGGGCGATGGCCCGAGTTGCCTGACCGGCCGCCGCTTCGATTTCCTGGCCTGGAACCGGGCGCACTCCGCGGTGTTCGGCGACCCGGCCGATATGCCGGAGGGAGAGCGGAACCTGCTCTGGCGCCTCTTCACCGATCCCGCCCGCCGCAAGCTCCATCCCGATTGGGAGGAGGGAGCGCGTCGGATCGTCGCGCGCTTCCGCTCAGAGGCCGCCCGCCACATCGGCGACCCGGACTTCGACGAGCTGATTTCGGCGCTGCAGGAGCGCAGCCCGGAGTTCCGCGATTGGTGGGACCTGCACGAGGTCGCGACGAGCGGCGTTGGACGCAAGATCCTGCGGCATCCGACCGCCGGCAAGCTTGTATTCGAGCACGCAGTCTTTCGGCCGCAGGAGAGCCCGGAACAGCGACTCGTCCTCTACACCCCCTCGCCGCAGGCCGACACGCCGGAGAAGCTGGCGAAGCTGCTCGCTGCGACCGGCTAGTCCCCGCCGCCGCCGTCGGGCGAGGACGGCAGGGCGGCGAGCACGATCAGCGCGCCGATCGCCGCAACGATCGCGGCGGCGCCGAGCGCAGTATGCGTGCCGCTCATGAAGGCGGTACGTGGCGCATCCGCCAGGGCGGACCCGGTCGGGCCGCCCACGCCCGTCGCAACGCGGAGAGCCCCGCCGAGCGACCCGGTGATCGTGTCGAGGACGCCGGGCGGAATCTGATGAGGGGCGAGCACGTCGGTGAGCCGACTGCCGTACCGCGTGGAGAGCATGCTTCCGATCACCGCGACGCCGAGGGCGCCGCCGACCTGAATCGAGACGACGTAGGTGGCGGACCCCACGCCCGCGTCCCTGCGCGGAACGGCCCCCAGCACGGCGTCGGCAGCGGTGGGCATCAGCAGTCCCGCGCCCATCCCGAGCAGCAGCATTCCCGGCAGGACGTCGCCATAGGTCGCGGTCACTGTCGACGCCGCCGAGATCTGCCAGAGCCCGGCCGTGATCGCAGCGAGCCCGGCGAAGGCGGTCAACTTGCTGCCGATGCGCCTCACAATCAGCGTGGACAGCGGCGCCGTGGCGGCCAGCAGCGCCGCCGTGGGCAGGATCCGGACGCCGGCCTCCAGCGGTGTGAAGCCGAGGTCGAACTGCAGGAACTGGGTCAGGATGAAGACGGCGCCGAACAGCGAGAAGAGACCGAGCGCAACCGCGGAGACCGCCGCGGAGAAGCGGCGGGAGCGGAAGAAGGCGAGGTTCAGCATCGGGTGCGAGCTGCGGGCCTCCCACGCCACGAAGCCGCCGATCACCGCGAGCCCCGCGCAGCCCACGCCGATGACCGCCGGTGAGGTCCATCCCTTGGTCGGGGCCTCGATGATCGCCCAGAGGACGAGCGCAAGTCCCGCGATCGAGAGGAGAGCGCCCACCGGATCGGGTCGCTTGGCGTCCCGATTCCTCGATTCCGGCAGCAGCCGCACGGCGGCTATTCCGCCGGCGATCAGCACCGGCACGTTGACGAAGAACACCGAGCCCCACCAGAACCTGGCGAGCAACAGTCCGCCCGCCAGCGGCCCGATCGCCAGGCCGACACCCATCGACCCTCCCCAGATCCCGACCGCGCGGGCACGCTCGTCGGGGTCGCGGAAGACGTTGTCCAGGATCGACAGGCCGGCCGGGATCGTGAGCGCTGCTCCGGCACCCATGACGGCTCTCCATGCGATCAGCACATCGACTGAGCCGGAGAAGGCGGCTCCCACAGACCCAAGTCCGAACGCCGTGAAGCCGATCAGGAAGAGCCGTTTCCGGCCGAGGCGGTCCGCGAGGCTGCCGCCCACCAGCAGGAGCCCGGCAAAGAACATCGCGTAGATGTCGACGATCCACTGCAGCTGGCTCGAGGTCGCGTGCAGCTGGCGCACGAGTGTCGGCAGCGCGACGTTGAGGATCGTGCTGTCCACGTTGACGACCAGAACTGCGACGCAGAGCACCGCCAGCATCGCCCAGCGGCGCGGGTCCGCGGGCTCGCCGGCGTCGGCCGGGCGCAGGCCGGACGGCTGTGGACCGGGACGGCCGGGGAGCCGCCCCCGGCGCGGATGTGCGGCCGGAAGCTGTCGAGTTGGCATTCGCCGTCGAACGTAGACGCCGCCAGGCCGCTTCGCATCGGTGCCGGGCACGGACACCGCCGCGTGGCGGGCACTGGGCTAGGCCCGCAGCCAGATCGACCAGGGGCGGATCGACTCGATCGTGAGGATGGTCCCCGACCACGGATCCTGCCCGAGGCGAGCGCGAACTGCCGCCTCGTCATCGGCCTCGATCACGAGCAGGGTGTTCTCGCCCTCTCCCTCGCCGATCGGACCGCCGAGAACGATGAAGCCCTCCTCGGCGAGCTCGTCCATGAAGACGGCGTGCTGATCCCATCCCTCCTGCCCCCGGCGGCCCCTCGAGTGATCGTAGGCCGGGCCCTTGGCGTTCTCGACCAGGAAGTAATCGGCCATGCATGGAGAGTAGGAGACCCGGGTCCCGGGAATGACACACTATATCTAGTGTCTTCTTCATTGTGACTTTTGGCTGAACACTAGGCTTCGCTAGACTTGGTGGCCGTGAACTGCCCCCGCTGCAACGCCGCGACGAAGACTCTCGAGACCCGCCGCGTCCCAGACGGCGCGGTCCGCCGGCGCCGGGAGTGCGGCTCCTGCGGCCACCGCTTCACCACCTACGAGCGGGCCGTCCCGGAGACCCTCGAGGTGATCAAGCGCGACGGCAAGCGCCAGCCGTTCGATCGCGACAAGCTCCTCCGCAGCCTCAACGCCGCGACCCACAAGCGGAAGCTCGATCCCCGAAAGCTCGGCCTCCTCGTTGATGGTGTCGAGGAGGAGATTCGCAACGCGGGCGGCGAGCTGAGCGCCCCTGAGATCGCCGAGCTCTGTCTCGAAGGCCTGCGCAGGATCGACCATGGCGCCTATCTGCAGTTTGCGGGAACTCTGCCCGAGGGGGCTGTGGAGCTTTCGTGAAAATCCCCGCAAATAACGAATTAGCGGCCCCTCGGTTCTGTCCGGACCTCGGAGGATGCTCCGGTGCTCACCCCAAAAGCCGAGTGAGAGGAGAAATCTGATGCCGAAGGCCACTTCCAAGGCAGCAATTACAACCGAGAAGGGCCTCGTCATCGAACGCCGGTTCACCTCTCCGGGGACGCATCCGTACGAGGAGCTCGAGTGGGAGACGCGGGACGCGATCATCGGCGATCCCCAAGCTGAAGGAGGCCCCGCCTTCGAGCAGCGCGGCGTCGAGTTCCCGAAGACCTGGTCCCAGAACGCAACGAACATCGTCGCCCAGAAGTACTTCCGCGGCAAGCCCGACTCCCCCGAGCGAGAGACTTCCGTCAAGCAGATGGTCAGCCGCGTCGCCGACCGGATCGCCGAGGTCGGCCGCGAGCAGGGCTACTTCGCCACAGATGAGGACGCCGAGGCCTTCGACGCCGAGCTGACCTCGATCCTGGTCAACCAGAAGGCAGCCTTCAACAGCCCGGTCTGGTTCAACGTCGGCTGGAAGGACCCGGGCTCCGAGCAGGCGTCGGCCTGCTTCATCCTCTCCGTCGAGGACGACATGGACTCCATCCTCTCCTGGAACACGAAGGAGGGGATCATCTTCAAGGGCGGCTCGGGCTCCGGCATCAACCTCTCCAAGATCCGCGGCTCGATGGAGCACCTCTCCAAGGGCGGCATCGCCAGTGGCCCGGTCAGCTTCATGCGAGGCGCCGACTCCTGGGCCGGCGCGATCAAGTCCGGCGGCGGCACCCGCCGGGCGGCCAAGATGGTCGTGCTCGACGTCGACCACCCGGACATCGAGAAGTTCATCTGGTGCAAGGCCGACGAGGAGAAGAAAGCCGCCGCGCTGAAGGCCGCCGACTTCGACATGCGGCTGGACTCAGACGCGTTCTCCTCCGTCCAGTTCCAGAACGCCAACAACTCGGTCCGCGTCACCGACGAGTTCATGGAGGCCGTCGCGAACGACGACGACTGGGATCTGATCGCCCGCACCGATGGCACGCCGATCAAGACGATGAAGGCGCGCGAGCTGATGGATCAGATCGCCGACGCCGCCTGGCAGTGCGCCGACCCGGGCATCCAGTACGACACGACGATCAATCGGTGGCACACGGACCCGAACACGGGTCCGATCACCGCGTCGAATCCGTGCTCCGAGTACATGTCGATCGACGACTCGGCCTGCAATCTCGCCTCGCTCAACCTGATGAAGTTCCGCAACGAGGACGGGACCTTCAACGTCGACGACTTCACCCACGCGGTGGACATCGTCTTCCTCGCCCAGGAGATCCTGGTCGGCTTCTCCAGCTACCCGACCGAGCAGATCACGGAGAACGCCAGGGCGTTCCGCCAGCTCGGCCTCGGCTACGCCAACCTCGGCGCCCTGCTGATGTCGGAGGGCATGCCCTACGACTCGGATGAGGGCCGCGCCCTGGCCGGCTCGATCACAGCCCTGATGACCGGGCGCGGCTACCGGATGTCGGCGCAGGTCGCGGGCTCGATGGGCCCGTACGACGGCTACGAGGTGAACCGCGAGCCGCACAACCAGGTGATGCGGATGCACCAGGCGGCCGCGTACGAGATCACAGACGAGCTGGTCGAGGAGCCGTTGCTCCACGCCGCCCGCGAGTCATGGGACGAGGCCGTGGCGCTCGGAGAGCAGCACGGCTACCGCAACGCCCAGGCGACCGTCCTCGCTCCGACGGGAACGATCAGCTTCCTGATGGACTGCGATACCACCGGCATCGAGCCGGACTTCTCGCTCGTCAAGTTCAAGGAGCTGGTCGGCGGCGGCCAGATGAAGATCGTCAACGGCTCGGTCAACCTGGCGCTCGAGACGCTCGGCTACAACGAGTCCGAGATCGGGCAGATCGACGCCCACATCAACGAGCACAACACGATCATCGGGGCGCCGGGCCTGAAGGACGAGCACCTCGAGGTCTTCGACGTGGCGGTCGGCGAGCGCTCGATCTCGCACACCGGCCACATCGACATGATGGCCGCGGCCCAGCCGTTCCTCTCGGGCGCGATCTCGAAGACGGTCAACCTGCCGGAGTCGGCGACGATCTCCGACATCGCGGACGCGTACAGCGACGGATGGCGCAAGGGCCTCAAGGCTCTCGCCATCTACCGCGACGGCTCCAAGACCGCGCAGGCGCTGAAGACCGACGCCGGCGAGAAGAAGTCCGAGCCCGCCGAGGCCACGAACCTCGAGGGTGCCCCGCCGGCGCCGGCCCGCACCCGCATGCCGCAGGAGCGCGAGTCGATCACGCACAAGTTCCGGATCGGGATGCAGGAGGGCTACATCACCGCCGGCAAGTACCCGGACGGCTCGGTCGGCGAGATCTTCCTCACCGACATCGGCAAGGAGGGCTCGACGATCAAGGGCCTGATGAACGCGTTCGCCACCGCGATCTCGATCGGCCTCCAGTACGGAGTGCCGCTCGAGGTGTTCGTCAACAAGTTCAGCTACGTCCGCTTCGAGCCGGAGGGGATCACGACCAACACGGAGATCCCGTTCGCCAAGTCGATGCCCGACTACATCATGCGCTGGCTCGCCAGCCGCTTCGTCGACGACACCGATTACCTCGAGGCGCTCGGGATCATGACCGACGAGGTCCGCGCCAAGAAGGATGCCCAGCAGGCCTTCCCCATCGAGGACACCGCGGCGCCGGCCAACGGCGGCAATGGCAACGGCAACGGGTCAAACGGCGAGGCGAAGGCTTCGAACGGATCCACTGAGGCCGAGCCGAAGCCCGCGACCGCGGCGCTCACCGACACCCCGCCGGTCGTGCCGGCGAAGATCGGAGCGGACCTCGAGCTGGGCCCGGCCTGCGACCAGTGCGGAGGGATGATGCAGCGCACGGGCTCGTGCTACACGTGCTCGAGCTGCGGCAACAACACGGGCTGCGGCTAGCGGCCACCAGGCCGCACTACTTCGAACGGCCGGCGAAAGCCGGCCGTTCTGTTTGCGGGGCGGCCGCTTGTGGCCGCGATCTGATGGCGAAGCCGTCCCACGCCCTACTTCCGCTTCTTCTTGGCGCGGCTACTTCCAGACCCGCACGTAGTCGACCTCGGTCGTCGCGGGCAGCGGCGTGGTCGTGGGGTTGAAATCGTTGGTGCCGACGCCGAGGGCCTGGGTCAGGGCGACGAAGAACGGCTGGTCGAACGGCTGCGGCTTCTGCAGCGGCAGCGCAGGGACCCAGGAGTCGACCAGGCAGAGCTGGCCGTCGTAGTAGGACGCGATGTTGCTCGCACTCCACACCAGCGTGTAGGTGTGGAAGGCGGAGATGTTCGTGATGAAGCACAGATTGTTCGTGGCGAGCGGGTCGGTGAGCAGCAGCGGGTTGTAGTGGACGTACGGGATCGCCCGATCGGGGTACTGAGAGAACATCTCCGCGATGTCGATCTCACCCGAGGCCGGGGGTGCCCCGTAGTGGTAGGCGTCATCCGGCCAGAGCCAGAGGGAGCTCTGCAATCCCTTCACCTGGGCGGGCGGAACCTTCGCGCGGATCTCGAAGCGTCCATATGCCTGGCTGAACCGCCCCTGGGCGGTGCTTACCGATCCGCTGGTGTACTGCGTCGTGAAGGCGCTAGTGCAGTTGAAGGGGGCAGCTTCCTTGCGGGCCGTCAGCTTCAGGGTCCCGCCCGGAGGCGATCTCAAGAGCAATCCTGGGTCTACCGAATATCAAGTAGCGGCTGTTCTCAGCGGCGCACTCGATGCCCATCCTTCCTCGGGTGGCGCTGCAAAGAAGGGCAGGGTCCCGGCGACATCCCGCGCCGGGCCCTGCCCAGTAGTGCCGCGAGACAACATTTGTTGAGTTGGGACCGATGTCGCAGGGCTTTACCCAGTTTTGTGTAAGCCTTGCTCCTCCAGAGATCTCTGGGGGATACCGAGGAGAGCTGGGAACCGAAACCGGGAGCAACGGCGTCCGTTCTTGCCGGAGGCTCGAGGGTCTTCTTCCGCCGGAGGCCCGCGATCTCGACCAGCGCCTGATGATGATGGAGCAGGTGGCCGCCCTTGGCCGTCGCGCTCTCGCGGGCGCTGAGCTCCCGGAGCCGTTTCAGCTCGCCGCCGAGGCGATGGTCGAGTGTGTCCAGATAGACCGACGCGATCGTCACGCCCGCCGCGCATTGTGGAGCTGTGGCGCCGACCGTCGTTACCGCCGGAGAACCGAGTGCGCAGGCGTTGCGCGAGCTGACCAACGCAGCCGACCGGCTGCTGGCAGGTGGCGAGGTGGAATCGATCGGCGCAGTGATCCCTGGTCCAAACGGGCCGTTGGGCGCACTGGTCGGGTCGACCGCGAAGCCTGTGCCTCCTCGTAGGCCCAACGGAGCGTTCGTGGAGGCGACAGCGCACATCCTCGGAGACGCCATCGAACGCAGGCGCGCGGAGGTGGAATCCAGTCGCCAGGCTCTCTTTGACCCCGTCACCCAGGGACCGAATCGCCACTACCTGACGGAGCGGCTCAGCAAGGACCTGGCGGAGGTCGGTCGAGCCCAGGCGAGAGTGGCGCTGATCGCGCTCGACATCGACGGCTTTGAGGGCATCAACAATGCCTTCGGATACGCCGCCGGCGATGACCTGCTCCGGTCCGTATCCAGGCGAGTCTGGAGCGCGCTCGGCCCGGAGGACATGGTCGGGCGCCTCAACGCGGACCAGTTTGCAGCAGTCTGCACGGGCGCGACCGAGGACAAGGCACGGGAGCTCGCCCGGCAAGTGCTCGATGGCTTCCGCAGTCCGTTCGTCGTCAATGGAGCGCCGCACCGGGTCTCAGCGACGATCGGCATCGCGCTGGGCTCGGGAGAGGACAGTGCGGAGCAGCTGATTGCGCGGGCGCAGGCGGCGCTCTGCCGGGCGAAGAAGCGCAGCCGCGGCGATCTCGAGCTCTTCGACCACGCGATTCGCGAGGGCATCGAGCGGCGTCTCGAGATCGAGCGCTCGCTCCGAGATGCCCCCGTCCGCGGTGAGCTCAGCATCGTGGCGCAGCCGATCGTGACCCTGCCCGACGAGCGACCCGTCGGCTCTGAGGCACTCCTTCGCTGGAACCACCCGACACTTGGGGCGGTCTCGCCCAAGGAGTTCATTCCGGTCGCCGAGGAGAGCGGAGCGATCATGTCGATCGGCTCCTGGGTGCTGACGGAAGCGTGTGGCCTCGCCGCGAAGGCGCGGTCGCTGCCGAACTCGCATTCACTGCTGCCACTCCACGTAAACATCTCGATGAGGCAGCTGGCCCAGCCGAATTTCGCCCAGGACCTGCGACGTGAGGTCGCCCTGAGCGGGGCGGCGGTCGGGGACATCTCGCTCGAGATCACCGAGCATGCCCTCCTCGTTGACTCCAGCGGGACGATCGACACCCTCTCCCAGCTCTGGGCCATGGGCTTCAGGGTGCTGCTGGATGACTTCGGCACCGGGTTCTCCTCACTCAGCCATCTCCAGCGATTTCCCATTGACGCCCTCAAGATCGATCAGGCGTTCGTGGCCAATCTCGCCAGAGGGGAGACGGAGGACGAGGCCATCGTCACGGCGGTCATCGGAATGGCCCGCTCCTTCGGCCTCGACGTGATCGCCGAGGGAATCGAAACCCGCGAGCAGGCTGGGCGGCTGGCCGAGCTCGGCTGCTACCAGGGCCAGGGTTACCTGCTCGGGAGACCGACCAGCCCCGCCGAGCTCTCGGCATTTGCAGCGGATCTCGAGGCCAGGCTCGCCCAGACGGCCTAAGTCACTCGACCAGCTCGGCGGCGCTCGTCAACTCGGCGTATCCGTCGGCGAGCGCGGCCATGAAAGCCGCGTGGACCGCCGCGCCCGGCACTTCCACCCCGTTGAACTCCAGGTCCGGGGCCGCGCAGGCGTCGTGAACCACGGTCGGTGAGAAGCCCAGATCGGCCGCCGCCCTGACGGTCGCGTCGACGCACATCGAGCTCATCATCCCGGCGACCACCAGGTCTTCGGTGCCGCGCTCGCGAAGCGCCTCTTCGAGGCCCGTGTCCAGGAATGAGTTCGGGTTCGCCTTCTCCAGCACCGGCTCGCCGTCGGCGGGCGCGACGGCGGGATGGATCTCGACGCCATCGGTCCCCGCGCGCATGAACTCCGCGTCCGGCGCGTCCCATACGTGCTTCATGTGGATCACCGGGTCGCCGGCCTCGCGAAATCGGCCGAGCACGTTGCTCGCCGCCTCCGCCGCGGCCTCGGGCCCCACCAGCGGGTAGGCGCCGCCGGGGAAGTAGTCGCGCTGGATGTCGATGATGAGAAGCGTCCTGCTCGCCATAGCGCTCGGAGGCTACTAATCGCAGGCGTGGACGGCCCGGCTACCCAGAAAGGGCCTTGTTGCGACACCCAATACACGGGTACCTTCGCCGCCGTGCTGCGCAGCAAGGGGCGGACGGCGCTTCAGAGGTTGAGCGATGCGGGACTCGATGTGACCCGCGGTCGCCCGTTCGACGGGGACGGCGTGGGGCTGCGATGCCTGCCGTGGGTGACCGCCGGGATGCTCGCCTGCGTCTTCCTGCCCCTGCTCCCCGACTGGCCGAGCACCGGCGACGTGATCGCGCTCGCCACGATCCCGGTGATGGTTGGAAGCGCCCTCCTCCTGCCCTGGGAGCGCCTGCCGACCTGGTCTCAGGCGATCCCGCCTCTGCTGACGTTTGTATTGGTCGCCCTGGTGCGCAGCTCGCACGAGAGCGTCACCGCCGCGTACACGCCCGTGGTCCTGCTGCCGGTGATCTGGTTCGCCTTCTACGGCACGCGCGGGCAGCTGCTGGTCTCAATCTTTGGCCTGGGCATCACGCTCGCGATCCCCTCCCCGGCGTTCCAGGACTATCCAGCGCTCGAGCCGATGGCCGCGGCCTTCTGGATGGGCGTTGCGGGTATCGCCGGACTCTCGATCAACGAGCTCGTCCGCCAGCGGGAGAGGCTCCAGTCCCAGCTCGGGATGATGGCGCGCACCGACGCTCTCACCGGCCTGCCCAACCGCCGTGCCTGGGACGAGGCCCTGGACCGGGAGCTCGCCCTCGCCAACCGCAGCGGCGCGCCGGTCTGCGCCGCCCTGCTGGACCTCGACCACTTCAAGGAATTCAACGACCTGAACGGTCACCCCGCCGGCGACCTGCACCTGAAGGAGGCGGCGTCGATGTGGCGCGCCCGGCTTCGCTCGACCGATCTGATCGCCCGGCACGGCGGCGAGGAGTTCGCGGTTCTGCTGACCGCGACCGATGCGCACCAGGCTCAGGACGTGATCGAGACCCTGCGGGCTTGCGTCCCGAGTGAGGAAACGGTTTCCGCCGGAATCGCCGAATGGGACGGCGTCGAGTCAGGCGCCGAGTTGCTCGTCCGCGCCGATCGGGCGCTCTATGAGGCCAAGCGCCACGGCCGCAACCGGACCATCGCAATCCACGCGCCGCGATTCGCCGCGGCTCCGCTCGAGCCCACGCCGGAGCCCGACCCGGCCTAGGCCCGGCTGTAGTCTCGGCCGGGTGCCGGACTGGGGCCACCTGGATCACATCACCGTCGAGAAGCCGACGGAGTTCGAGGGCTGTGAGGACTGCCTCGCGATCGGCGGCCGCTGGGTCCACCTTCGGGTATGCCGAAGCTGCGGTCATGTCGGCTGCTGCGATTCCTCCCCCAACAAGCACGCCAGCGCGCACGTCGCGGCCAGCGACCACCCGATCGTCAGCTCCCTGGAGCCACGCGAGAACTGGACCTACTGCTACCTCGACGACGTCGCCTGGGTGGACGACTAGACGCTTCGGTCCATCTTGGCGGCGGTCATCGCCAGCCCGGCCATCTCGACGATCTCCTCGGGCACCTCTTCCTCCTGCGCCTGAGCGACGGCGAAGCGGATCTCGATCGGCGTCTCATCCGGCCTGCTGCACGCGGACGAGACGATCAGCGACAACCTGTCCCTCACCGCGCCTGCGTCCTCCGCGGCCGTCCCGGTGAGGATCAGGGCGAACTCATCCCCTCCCCACCGGAAGACCTGATCCGGGTCGCGGAGCGAATCGAGGAGCGCCTCGGCGACGGTCCGCAGGCAACGATCGCCCTCGGCCGGGCCCCAGCGGTCGTTGACCTGCTTGAAGTTGACGATGTCGATCATCGCCACCGTCAGCGGAATCCCCAGGCGACGGGTGAGCTTGACCTCCTCGGCGAGGACCTCGTCGAAGGCGCGGCGATTCCGCAGGCCGGTGAGAGCATCGTGGCGTGCCTCCTCCCGCGCCGCGGCCTCGTCCTGGGCGTGCGCGAGACGCTGGGCGCGAATCGCGCTCATGGGCACGTTGACCCCGATCGAGAGCCCCATGTAGATCACGAGGATGGCCAGGGATGCGCCGGCCGCCTGAGCGTCCCAGCCGTCGTAGAGGAACGGCACGACCAGGGCCAGCGCGACGAAGCCGATGAAGGCCGCGATCCTCCGCGGCGGATGGATCGCGGCGACGAAGAACACCGGCAGGAGGATCGCTCGCTCGTAGGGGGCCTCGATGCCACCGCCGAGCCACTGCATCACCTCAAGAGCCGCGACGGCGCCATAGGAACAGGCGAGCAGTGCGGTCCAGCCGGCGAAGCGTCTCTTGCGCATTCCATAGGTGACGAGGACGCCGGTGGCCACGATGCCTGCCGTGACGATCCAGCCGGCCCCGCCGATCGCATGGGTCGGCGGGCTGAGCGGAAGGAGGACGCCGACGAGGACCACTTGGAGGCCAAAGAGGACCGAGCCGATCCGCTGGGCGTTGTCGAGATCGCCCCCCGCGTAGGGATCGTCTCTGCGGGCGAAGTACGAGCGCAGAAAGGACACGAGTTCACAATCGTCCGCCCTCCACCCCAGCGCATCCGCAATTTCCCGTAGAAAGGCCGCGAATCCCGTACTAGCTGCGTGCGCCTCGCTTGCTCCAGTAGCGGTCGAGCCCCCACCACTGCTGCTCGGGCGGCACCGCCTGAAGCAGCGCCTCGGCCGTCTCGGAATCGGCCTCACCGGTCACCTGCTCGCGAATGCGAGCTTCGAACTCCTCCGAGGAGAGCTCGCGCGCAAGCTCGCCCTGCTCCCGCAGACGCTCACGGACACGCCCGAGGTGCGCCTCCGGCTCGTTGATGACTCCGAAGTGGGTCAGGCCGAGGCTGGTGGGCTGCCAGTCACCAATCCGGTCGATCGAGTCCTCCCAGAGTTCGAGGTCGATGTCCGGGGGAGGCGTCGGCGGCATGATGAAGTCGCTTGGGGGGATGCGGACCGCGGCCATGTCCCCGACGAAGGCGCGGCGGCTCGGCGCATGGAAGTAGCTGACGTGGTGGGAGGCGTGGCCAGGTGTGTAGGCGACCTTGAAGCCGAGCACTTCCTCTCCCCCACTCAGCGGGTTGAGATTTCGCTCCGGGACCGGGGCGACCTCGCCCCAGAGTCGCTGCATCTGATCGCCGTAAAGCCGCTCCGCGCTTGCGAGCAGCTTGGCCGGATCGGCCAGGTGGCGGGCGCCGCGCTCGTGGACGTAGACGGGCAACTCGGGCCAGCGCCGCACGAGGTTGCCCGTGGCCCCGGCGTGATCGAGATGGATGTGGGTGAGGAGCAGCGCCCGCGGCTCCTCGCCGCCGAGCTCCTGGATCAGGTTCTCCATCGAGCTGGTCGGCCCGGGGTCGATCAGCACGCCGTCGAGCTCCCAGCAGCCGATCACCCGCTCTCGGCCGAGATGCCGGACGTCGATCAGGTTCATCCGGGGACTACGCGGGAAGCCTGAGCGGCGCGCGCGCCGGCCGCAGTGGCCAGGGCGGAGCCCTCGGAGCGCATGACCTCGGCAGCCGCTCGCTTGCCGGACTGGACGGCGCCGTCGAAGTACCCCATCCAGCGGGTGGCGGTCTCCGTTCCCGCCCAGTGGATCCGGTCGATCGGCTCACGCAGCGAGGTGCCGAAGGAGGTCCAGGCTCCCGGCCCGAAGACCCCCGCGTAGCAGCCGCGGGAGTAGGGCTCGGCGGTCCAGTTCTTCTCGACGTAGCCGCTCGGCTTCGCGGCCCGCGGGCCGAAGACGCGAGCGAGCCCACCGGTCACCGCCTCGCGCCGCTGCGTCTCGCTGACCCGGCCGAGGACACGAGCATCATCGGCCTCCAGGAAGCCGAGCAGCACGCCCGGCGCGCCATTTGGGGGCGTGTTGTCGAAGATCACCTGCGCCGGGCCGGGGAGGCTGACCGCCGACCCGGAAAGCCCCTCCCGGCGCCAGAACGGCTCGTCGTAGATCGACATGGTCTTGATCACCGAGCCCATCGGCATTCTCTGCGTGAGCTGGTCGCGCGCCCCCGGCAAGATCGGGTCGTAGTTGATCCGCCCGGCGAGAGCCGGCGGCACCGCGACGATCACCCGCCGCGCCCGCACCTCGCCCGCGACGACGCCGTCGCCCTCGACGCGAATCGAGCGCACCGGGGTGGAGAGGCTGATCCGGTCGCCGAGCTCCTCGGCCATCCGCAGCGAGATCAGCTGCGACCCACCGACGATCCGGTCCTGCTGGGCACCGCCGTCGGTGTCGAGCAGGTCGTCCCATCCCCCCGCCGACGCCGCGTAGAAGAGGACGTGGAGCAGGGAGATCTCGGAGGGCTCGACGGCGAAGACGGCGTGGCAGGCCATCGCGATCGCCTCGCGGGCCGTCCTGGTGCGGGTGGCGCCACGGATCCAGGTCTCGAACGTCTGCCCGTCGAGCTCCTCGGCCCTCGAGGCCTCCCACGGGGCCTCCGGCGAGACCTTCTTGATCAGCCGCTTCAGCCGCAGGTCGGCGCGGCCGTAGTCGGCCATCACCAAAGGACCGAGCATTGGGATGGTGCCGCTGTAGCTCTTCACCTTCCCGAGCTTCGCCTCGAAGAGGTTCTTCCCGTCCGTGTATGTGGGGTAGGTCTCCAGCTCCAGCTCCTCGGCCAGCGCCATGACCTCCAGCTGGGTCGGTCCCACCCACTGACCGCCGAGCTCGACGACATCCTCCGGACGCTCTCCGACCGAGTGGTTCAGCGTCCTGCCGCCGACGCGGTCACGGGCCTCGAGGACCTGAACGTCGAGGCCGGCGCCGGTCAGCTCGCGCGCCGCCGTCAGCCCGGCGAGGCCGGCCCCGACGATGACGACGTCGCAGTCATGCATTGCCTGGAGTATCCCGCGTCAGCCCGCTACGAGCGATTCGCAGGCCTCCGCGAACGCATCGGTGTGCCGATCGACGTCCGCCGCCTCGGTCGCCGGGGACATCAGCGCCATGTTGTGGAACGGCGTTATCAGCACTCCGCGGTTCAGCAGGAAGAGATGGAGGTACTCCTCGAGCGCCGGATCGGAGCCGGCCGCCGCCTGCCCTCCGCTCGTCGGCGGCTCCGGCAGGAAGCCGTATTCGGCCCGGGCGCCGAGCTGGACGACGTGCCAGGGCAGGTCGTGGGCATCGATCACGCTCTGGACCCCCTCGGTGAAGCGCCCGGCCAGCTCGATCATCCGCTCGAACGCCGCCGGTGTCAGAACCCGGTCGAGGGTGGCGCGGATCGCGGCGGTTGACAGCGCGTTGCCCGCCAGGGTGCCGCCGACGCCACCGGTGTCCTCGTAGTCGGCGTCGAGCTGCCCGCCCACACGCTCCGCGACCTCCTCGCTCATGCCGAACGCCCCGGCCGGGACTCCGCCCGCGATCGCCTTGCCGATGGTGAACAGGTCCGGCATCAGGCCGTGGGCAGCCGTGTAGCCGCCGGGCCCGGCGCTGAACGTGTGGGTCTCGTCGATCAGGAGCAGCGTCCCGGTGTCCGTGGTGAGCGCCCGTAGCGCATCGTGGAACCCCGGCTCCGGCAGGACGATTCCGATGTTGGTCAGCGCCGGCTCGGTCATCACGCAGGCGATCTCCTCCTCCCGCAGGACCCGCTCGAGCGCATCGACGTCGTTGAATTCCGCCACCGCGCTGGTCTCGGTCGGATCAACCGGCGGGCCGACGTTGCCCTCCCTCGAGACCGGACGGCCGTCCGGGCCGACGACGATGAAGGTCTCGTCGACGGTGCCGTGGTAGCAGTAGCTGAAGACCAGAATGCGCCGCCGGCCGGTGATCTGACGCGCGATCCGGATCGCGAAGCGGTTTGCGTCGGTCGCCGAGAGCGTCAGCTGCCACTTGGGCAGGCCAAAGCGGCGGGCGAGCTCCCCGGCGGCCCAGATCGAATCCCCGGTCGGGAGCATCAGGGTGGCCCCCTTTGCGTAGCGCTCGGCGACCGCCTCGGCCGTCGCCGCCGGCGCGTGGCCCGCCATCGCGCCCGTGTCGCCGAGGCAGAGGTCGACGTACGTGATCCCGTCCACATCGGTGATCGATGCTCCCGCGGCTTCTGTCGCGAAAATCGGATAGCCGCCCCGCCAACGCGACATCCAGCTCATCGGGACTCCCTCGAGCAGGTTTCGCCGTGCCTCCTCGAAGAGCTCGCGGGACTGGGGGTGCAGCTCGGCGAATCGCTGCCGCTCCGCCTGGATCCGGGGGCTGAGCCTGTCGCGGTCCATCAGGACGACAACCGTACGGCCTCCCAGACGATCGCGAGGGTGACGAGGAAGACCGCCGCCTGCAGCACGTGGGCCCGCGGGTAGCGCAGGTGCACGCCGACCAGGACCAGCGCCACAGCGACCAGCGTCAGCTTCACGTGCAGGGTGCCGTCGCTCCACAGGTCGAGGTGGCTCGCCATGGCGGCCCCGGTGGCGATCAGGACGCCCAGTGCGACCAGCGATCCCCAGCCGAACCGGCGCGCGACCGCCCGGAGCTGTTCGCGGTTCTCTTCGCCACGCAGGGCGGGGACCACTGCCGCGGCGAGCAGCAGCTGGCCACCGAGGAAGAAGGCCATCGCGACCAGGTGCAGGAAGAGGACGGCCTGCCAGAGAGTCGAATCCACGGCGCTAATATTAATCCTTACGTGAACGTAAGAATTGGAGTCCATGCCGATCACCACCACTACAAGTGGTGGGCCCTGAGCTGCACGAGTCTCGGCATGCTGCTGGCGACGATCAACTCCGGGACGCTGATCATCGCCCTCCCCGACCTGGAGCGATCCCTCGGCACGAGCCTGCTCCAGCTCGTCTGGGTGATCCTCGCCTACATGATCAGCTCGACCGTCCTGGTCCTGACGGCCGGCCGCCTCTCCGACCTGTTCGGCCGAAAGCAGGCCTACGTCGGCGGCTTCGTGCTCTTCACCCTCGCCTCCCTTGGCGCCGGGTTCTCCGGCAGCGGCACCGAGTTGATTCTCTGGCGAAT
This sequence comes from uncultured Solirubrobacterales bacterium, assembly GCA_963819715.1. Lineage (GTDB taxonomy): Bacteria > Actinomycetota > Thermoleophilia > Solirubrobacterales > 70-9 > DASUPK01. The sequence goes on along the minus strand of CAWFXE010000006.1, from coordinate 13,146 downwards.
CTTCCAAGGAGTCGGCGCCGCGTTCCTGTTCGCCAACGCCGCCGCGCTCGTCACCGACGCCTTTCCCAAGGAGCAGCTCGGGCTGGCGATGGGCACAAACACCATGGTCGCCGCCGTCGGGCTGGTGATCGGACCAGTGCTGGGCGGCGCGCTCGTCTCGATCTCCTGGCACTGGGTCTTCTGGTTCAACATCCCACTCGGGATCGCCGGGGCCGTCTGGGGCGGGCTGGTTCTTCACGAGCTCGCCAAGCAGGACACGCAGCGGGGCCTCGACCTCCTCGGCACCACCGTCTTCCTGACCGGCCTCACCGGTCTGGTCTACGGCGTCTCCAAAGGCGGACTCTCGGGCTGGAACGAGCCGATCGTGATCGTCTCGCTGGCCGTCGCGGTGGTGCTTCTGCCCGCCTTCGTCCTGATCGAGAGCCGGGCCACCGCTCCGATGCTCGACCTGAGCATCTTCAAGAACCGGCTGTTCGCCGCCGCCACGGGCGCCGCCTTCATCAACGGCCTGTCCCGCTTCGCCCTGCTCTTCATCTTCGTCTTCTACTTCCAGGGGGTCCAGGGGGACGACCCGATCACGGCCGGCATCAAGCTCTCGCCGATGGCGATCGGCATGCTCATCGCCTCCCCACTGGCGGGGATCTGGGCCGACCGCCGCGGCTCCCGCACGCTCGCTGCGCTCGGCATGCTGGTCTCGGCCTTCGCACTGGCGGGGATGACGACGCTGGAGCAGAGCAGCCCCTACTGGGAGACGGCACTCTGGCTCGGGCTGGTCGGCATCGGCTCCGGGATGTTCAACTCGCCCAACACGGCGGCGATGATGGGCACCGTTCCGCCGAATCGTCGCGGGATCGCCGCCGGTGCCCGGATGATGCTTCAGAACACCGGCGCTGTGCTCTCGATCGCCTTCGTGATCGCGGTCGTCACGTCGGGCGTGCCGAAGGAGGTCCTGTTCAAGATCTTCTCCGGCCTCGCCTCCGGCCTGCCGGCCCAAGAGCTCGAGGCATTCATCTCGAACATGCACACCGCCCTCTGGGTCCTGGCGGCCACCTCGCTCGTCGGCGCGGGCGTCTCGCTGCTGCGGCCGCGCCACGTCAAGAACCCGGTCGCCGACGCGCTCCCGGCCACCGATCGGATCGCGGCATGAGCGAACAGCGGCGCCTGCGGATCGGCGACATGGCGAAGCTCACGGGGACCACCCCGAGGACGGTCCGCTACTACGAGGAGATCGGGCTGCTCCCATCCGAGCATGCGCGCGAACCGGGCGCGCACCGGACCTACGGCGAGGAGGATCTCGAGCGCCTGCGAGAGCTGCTTCGGCTCCGAGAGCTGCTCGGCGTCTCGCTGGAGGAGCTGGGAGAGCTGGCCGCCGCCGAGACCGCCCGGGCGGCGCTGCGGCGGGAGTGGCAGGAGGGGATCGAGGACCCGGTTCGCCAGCGCGAGGTCCTCGAGCAGTCGCTCGGGCACATCGAGAGCCAGCTGGAGCTCGTCCGGCGCCGACGCGACGAGATCGACGCGCTGCGCCGCGAGCTGGAGACGAAGCGCCGCCGGGTCCGAGACAGGCTTCGCGCCCTCGCCCGCAAGCGCGGCCGCGCTACGACAGGCTGACCTCTCCGTCGATCACGGGGACGACGCCGCCGGAGACCCGCGGGCGGCCGTCCTCCATCTCGACCTCGAGCACGCTCGGCCGCCCCATCTCCTCCCCCTGGCGGATCGACAGCCGCTCGGCACCGAGCCGCTCATGCAGATAGGCGCCCAGCGGCCCGGCCGCTGATCCCGTCGCCGGGTCCTCGCCCATCTCGGTCGTGCGAGTGAAGGAGCGCGCGCGGACCGTCTTCCCGTCCGCTTCGAGCCAGACGAGGTAGATCACCATCGAGCCGTGGGGCTCCGAGAGCTCGTAGATCGTCGAGTAGTCGGGCAGCGCGCGGGCAAGGGCCTCGTGCTCGGCAACGGGGGCCATCACATGCCGCATGCCCGTCGACACGATCTGAGGAGGCAGCTCCGGATGCGCGTCCTCGGCGCGCAGGCCGACGGCGGTCATCACCGCCTCGCGCTCCAGCTCCTCGGCGAACTCCGGCTCGTTCTGCAGCATCGACGCCCGCCAGCTCCCATTCCGCTTGTCGACGTCGATCGGCTGGAGTCCCGCCAGGGTTTCCTGGACGAAGCTCGCCTGATCGAGCCCGCGCCAGCGCGCCACCGCCACCGCCGTGCCGAGCGAAGGATGCCCGGCGAACGGAAGCTCCTCGTGCGGGTCCCAGATCCGGTTGCGGTAATCGGCCTCATCGGCGCCGGCCGACTGCACGAAGGTGGTCTCCGAGAGGCCCATTTCCTGCGCCAGGGCGAGCATGGTCTCCTCGCTCACCCCGTCCGCGGCATCGACCACGGCCAGGCCGTTGCCCTCCAGCGCCCGCTCGGTGAAGACGTCCAGCCAGGTGATCCTGTGGGTCATGCCTCAGATGATGGCGATCGTGCGGCGCGGTCCGATGGCAGGCGTACGTTTTCCGCGGGAGCATCAACCCGACAAGGGAGACAGATATGGATGAAAAGTATCCCCTGACCTATGACGTGGACTACCCGGACCGCCAGCTCAACCGGCTGAGCACCTTCATCCGGTTCTTCGCGATCATTCCGATCGCGATCGTGCTGGAGACGGTTTCCGGCGGGTCCTACAGCAGCTACAGCGGCAACAGCGGCACGACGTTTGCATTCGCGGGCGGTTTGCTGGTGGCGGCGCCGTTGCTGATGATCCTGTTTCGCAAGAAGTACCCGCGCTGGTGGTTCGACTGGAACCGAGAGCTCCTGCGCTTCGCGAACCGGGTCGGCATCTACTTCGTACTGCTCAATGACGAATACCCGTCGACCGACGAGCAGCAGTCGCTGCATCTGGAGATCGAATATCCGAACGCCGAGACCGATTTGGCGCGGGGCATGCCACTGGTGAAATGGTTCCTGGCGATCCCGCACTACTTCGTGTTGTTCTTCCTCTACATCGCGGCCATCTTCTGCGTATTCATCTCCTGGTTCGCGATTCTGTTCACCGGGCGCTACCCGAAGTCCCTGTTCGACTTCGTGGTCGGAGTCGGCCGCTGGCACAACAGGGTCATCGCCTACATGTTCATCCTGGTCACCGACAAGTACCCGCCCTTCTCGTTGGAGTAGGTAAGAATGAAGGGGGGGCGGGTAACCGCTTGTAGCGGCGCCTCGGAGCGCCGGGCCCGTCCCGGTTCGGGCCCGGCGCTCGGGGGCGCCGTTTTGCTTGCTCGGGGACGGCCCCAACCGGGGGATCCCTAAAGGGGGTTGTTCGGCTCAGGGATGCTGGCCGCGATCGTGCTGATTGTGATCCACCCATCGGATCAGAACGACCACACCGACGATCAACGCGGTCCAGGCGATGGCCATCGTCGTCATCATCACGATCCACCAGCCGGTGTCCATGCTGTGCATGCACCAAGGCTAGGCTCGGGCGTGCCAGGGGGGATCGGGGCCGCCCGCCGATCCTGACTCGGTGGAGAACACTGAGCCACGCACGGCGTCAGGCGGGGCGCCGGGCGCGATAGAGCGCGAGGGTCCCCAAGGCGGTGCGCAGCCGGTCGGTTTCCGACGCCTCCTCGAGCCCGGCCGCCTCGAAGATCGCCGGCAGCGCGCCCCGGTAGTTGTCGGCAGTGTTGGAGAAGCCGTCGAGGGCGCGGATGCCGAGAAACGCCGCCCTCATGACGGGATCGGACGGACGGCCCCAGTCGGCGACGTGCAACTCGCCTCCCTTCCGCAGGACCCGGGCGATCTCCCGCGCCGTCTGGCGCTTCGGCTCCGGATCGAGGTGGTGGAAGAAGAGCGTCGAGAGGACCCGGTCGAAGCCGGCGTCCTCGAAGGGCAGCTCGTTGGAGAAGCCCTCGGTCAGGATCAGCTCGACGCCCGCCCGCTCCGCCTTCTCGCCGGCCCGGCCGAGCATCTCGGGATCCGCGTCCAGGCCGACCATCTCCGCGCCGGGCTCGCGGAGCTTCACCTGGATCGCGAGCGTGCCCGTGCCGCAGCCGAGGTCGAGGATGCGCTGGCCCGGCGCCGGTGCGACCTGCTCCACGAGCAGCTCCTTGAAGCGTCCCTCCCTGGTGGTCAGCGCGACGACGGGGTCGTAAATCCGCGTTAGTGCGGGGAAGCGCAGCGCCGGCAGGTATCCGCGCGACTCAGTGGGCATGGTGCTGGTGCATCACCGCGTGGCCGCGGCCGCGGGCGATCAGGTAGCGGTTGGCGAGGAATGCGAACGGATAGGCGATCGCGAACCCGGCGGCGATGCTGCCGTAGAAGAGCGGGTCGCCGAGGCCCGCACCGAGAGCGCTCGGGATCAGGATCACGGTGAGGTTGTCGATCAGCTCCATGATCGTGATGGACACGGTGTCGGCGGCAAGCGCAGTCGAGACGACCGTGCGCGGGGCGAGCCGGGCGCGGATCAGCGGCAGCGAGGTGAGCAGGAAGCCGAAGAAGTAGGCGAGGCCGATCGCCAGGACCAACTGCGCGGTGTTGCCCCATCCGAAGGCTGTGGCGATCGCCATCCCGGCGACCTCGCCGATCGCGCAGCCGGTGAGACAATGATTCGTAGCCGCGACCGCGAGCCCGTTCAGCTCCGATCTGTCAGGAGACTGGGTTTGGCTGGAAGCTTCCATCTGCTTTCCGCGTGTACCCGCCCGGATCCGCCTCGAACTGCGAGCGGCAGTGGTCCGAGCAGAAGCAGTAAGTGCGGCCGCCGTGCTCGAGCGTGACCGCCCTGGCCCGATCCACCTTCATCCCGCAGACGGGATCCGTCGCGCCGCGGCGGACGGTCAGATAGAAGAGGGCCGCGAATATGACGACGCCGAGGATGTTCAGGACCAGCTTGTAGTCGAGCTCGATCGAGCCGAAGATGTCGCCGCGGGTCGGGCGCGTGTCGGGGATCAGCCCCAACGCTCCGAAGAGCAGGTCGATCAACAGGGCCGAGATCACGATCGTCACGAACATCAGGGCCGAGATCCGCAGCGCGTAGGCCCAGCCGTAGTACTTCGCGTAGGCGAAGATGATTGGCAGGACGATCAGGTCGGCGAAGATGAACGCGATCACGCCGGCGAAGCCGATCCCGCCGGACCAGAGCACCGCCGCCAGGGGCGCGTTGCCCACGGAGCAGACGAAACTGAGCATGGCGATGATCGGCCCGGCGATCACGTTCTCGAGTGTCTTCAGCCCGGCCGGCGCGTCCTCGATGAAGAGGAAGTTGAAGAAGTCGTCGCCGAGCAGTCCGATGAAGCCGGCGAGCAGGAAGCCGATCGTGATCTCCTTCCAGAGCATCTTCCAGTCGCCGCGGAAGTTGTGGGCGACGTCCGACCAGGCCGCGACCGAGGTGGCCTTCTCCTTCCAGGTCCCCTTGCTCTCCGAGGAGAGGTGGATGTGGCCCACCTGCGCGCCCTTCGCGTGCTCCCGGGCCTGCTCCTCCAGCTTGGGCGAGACGAACCTCCGCAGCAGGATCGCCATCAGCGCGATCAGCACGATCCCTCCGACGAACTCCGCCAGCGTGAACTGCCAGCCGATCAGGATCCAGATCACCAGCCCGAGCTCCCAGACCAGGTTGGTGGAGGCGAACTGGAACGAGAGCGAGGTGACGGCGGAGGCGCCCTTCTGGAAGAGCGTCTTCGCGATCGCGATCGCCGCGTAGGAGCAGGATGACGAGGCGGCGCCGAGGCCCGTCGCCTTCGCGATCGGCCGGAAGCCGCTCCCCGAGAGCGCGGACTCGATCCGCTCGCGCGGCACCCAGGCTTGGACGATCGCGGAGATCGCGAAGCCGAGGACCAAAGCCCACCAAACCTCGTAGGCCATTAGGAATGACTGCTTGAAACCCTCGCCCATCGTCGAGATCACGTCAGCCATGGTTGACGACTATACCCCATAGGGGTATACTCCGAACATGGCCGACACGAAGACACCCGGATACAAGGCATCGAAGGACGAGCTCCTCACCCGCCTCGCCCGCGTCGAGGGACAGGTCGGGGGCGTCAAGCGGATGGTGGAGGAGGACCGCTACTGCATCGACGTGCTCACTCAGATCGAGGCGGCGCAGGCGGCCCTCAACAAGATCGCGCTGGCGCTCGTCGATGACCACGTGCGCCACTGCATGCGCGGCGGCAAGGGCGCGAGCGAGGAGCAGGTGCAGGAGCTGATGGGCGCAGTCGGCCGGCTCGTCGCGAGCTGAGCCACTCGGGAGCTACAGACTCAGGACCCGGGCGAGAACCGGCGACGAGACCGCCAACCCTGCGGGGAGAGCTCGTCGAGTGCCCCTCATCCCCGGTTGTGTCTAGGGACGGGGGGTGTCCATTTCGCCTCCTGGACGAGGGTCCGTAATCGCCCGTAGGCCCGCTCCCGGGGGAACCCACCACCCAGGCGTGACGCGTCCAATAAGTCCAGCCGTGGGCCTGCGTCACTCGTCCAATCGGCCTTCCTGCTCGCGCGAACCGCCGATAGTTGGAGCAAATGGAAGCCCACACACTCAGGAGAGCGCCCGGACGGGCGCATCGCTCTCGGCATCCCGGCAGCCACAGGCCCTCGCGCGCGAGCCGCGCCTGGGCGCGGGCCCGCGCCTTCGAGCGCGAGTGGTCGATCGCCGGCCCCGCCCTGTTCGTCGCCCTCGCGGCCGCCCTCCTGATCTACAACCACGTCCAGGAGCAGGTCACCGACCTCGCCTTCTGGACCGGCCTGGCGCTGCTCGGCGCCGTCTTCACCTGGCTGGTCCAGAACAACCACCGCCGCGCCTGCCTCGACGCCGTGACCGGGCTTCCCAACCGCTTGCAGCTCCATACCGACTTCGGCGAGCGCCTCAAGTCGCCGGCGGAGCAGACGCTCGTCCTGCTCGAGCTCGAGGGCGCCACCGAGTATCGCGACCGCCTCGGCTTCCAGGCGAGCGACCAGCTGCTCCAGAGCTTCTCCCACGAGCTCCGCGACGTGGTCGGCCGGCTCGGCGGCAGCGCCTATCGCCTCGACGGTGGCCAGTTCTGCGCGCTCGTCCCCGTCGGCGACCGCGACCCCGGCGAGATCGCGATGGCGATCTTCGTCGCGGGCGGCGGCGACGAGGACTCAGACGAGATGGCGATCAGCCGGGCCCACGGCGTCGTCACCCTCCCCGAAGACGCCTCTGAGCCGAATGGGGCCCTGCAGCTCGCCGGCCGGCGGCTCGCCGCCGACAAGCGCCACCAGCGCCAGTCGGCGAAGCACCAGGCCCACGACGCGCTGATGGCGATCCTCAACGCCCGCCGCCCCGATATGGGCGCCCACCTTCGCGCAGTCGCCTTCCACGCGATTTCGGTCGGCCGCCTCCTCGGCGTGAGCCGCGAGCAGCTCGACGACCTCACCTTCGCCGCCCGCCTCCAGCACATCGGCATGCTTTCCGTCCCCGACGACCTGATGGAGGCGCAGAGCCGCCTCCCCGCCTCGCAGTCCGAGCTGATCCGAGGTCTCCCCGCCGCCGGCGCCGAGATCGTCGCCTCGGCCCCCGCCCTCACTCAGGTCGCAGCCCTGGTCCGCTCTGGCCACGAGAACTACGACGGCAGCGGCTACCCGGACGGCCTGGCCGGGGACCAGATCCCGCTCGGCTCACGCATCCTCGCCGTCTGCGTCGCCTACGTCGTGCTCACGTCGGAGCGCGTCGATCAGCACGCCTTCAGCCAGGACGAAGCGCTGGCCGAACTCCGCCGCTCCGCGGGCACGGAGTTCGATCCGCGCGTGATCGAGGCGCTGGCCGAGGACCTGGCGCACTAGCTCCCGTGATGCGAACGGCCCGCCGGAGCGGGCCGTTCGAGGTTGAAAACGGGACCTGGTCCCGCGCACCACACAGTGCTTGGAGTTTAGGCGCGGAGGGCGCCGGACTCGAACCGGAGTCGACCAAACGGTCGATCGAAACCATCCTGTGTGGTGCCTCTCGCCTCGAGAGTTCAACCCTCCGCACAACCACCACTCCAGCACCGGCGCTGATGACCGTTGCGCCTTGAATCGCACGGAAGTCGCGATCAGTCGTAAAGCGTGAACGCCGCCAGCATCACGTAGATCGCGATCAGCGCCAGGCCCTCGAACATCTGCGCCTCGCCATCGCCCGTGATCTGCCAGACCGCGATCGCGGTCAGGAACAGGGCGCCGATGTAGACCGGTGCCAGCGCGAACGTCAGGTGCGTGCTGAAGAGCAGCGAAGTGAGGACCAGGGCCGGGAAGAGAAAGGCGGCGACCTGGGAGACCGAGTTCTTCACCACCGAGATCGCCAGATCCGATTGGCCCTTGGCGGCGAGGAAGATCCCGGTGAAGTTCTCCACCGCGTTGCCCGCGATCGCGACGATCACCAGCCCCGCGAAGGCCTTGGAGATCCCGAGCGACTCGACCGCCGGGTCGAGCGCGTGGATGAACCAGTCCGAAACGAAGGCGGCCCCCGTGCCCGCAACCGCGAGCAGGATCACGGCGAGCGCGAACGGGATCCGAGGCTTGCTCTCATCGGTTCCCGTCTCCATCGTGGCGGTCTCGGAGCCGAGATATCTCCAGGCCCAGGCCACATAGACGACGAGCAGCGAGATCGCCCCCACATTCGAGAGCCCCTCGATGTGGTGGCTCGCCTGGTCGGAGGAGGCGATCGAGAGCCCGATGATCACGATCACGAACAGGGAGACGAACAGGAGGGTCGCGGTGTCCTGCGGCAGGCGCCGACCGAAGCGCATGCACCCGTCGTCGGCCCGGAGCGTCCCCGCAACGATCACCAGACCGAGAACCAGCAGCGCGTTGGCGAAGATCGATCCGATCAGGGAGGTCTGGGCCACGACGACCTCTCCCGAGCTGAGCGCAAAGACGACGATGAAGAACTCGGGCAGGTTGCCGAGCGTCGACTGCATGAAACCGGTGACCGCCGGCCCGAAGCGAAGGCCGACCTGCTCGGTGGCGAGGGCGACGACCCAGGCGAGCCCCGCCAGGGCCAGCGTGGCGGCGGCGAACGCAACCACGGCACCCGCATCGGAGTAGCGAAGGACGCCGGCCAACACAGTGATCCCCGCAGTCGCCACGAGAAAGGCTTGCTCCCTACGAGTCACGGGGGGAAGACTTTCAGGTCAAGTGAGGAAGCGTCCTGGGGCCCGCGCGATCTGGCATTTCAAGGACCGCCGCTTTGCATGGAAAGCAGCGGTCTCCGTGGGATACTGGCTGGCGATGTCAGTCGAGGGTCTTGAAGATTTCATCCGCCGGCCCTCGATCGCCGAGTACGCCGACGCTCGGACAGCGTCGCTTTGATGCGGGCCGCCGGCATCAGCGAGTTCCGCGGTGCCGTCGGGCCTATCGACCTTCCAGATCCGCGCCCCGTCGCCGACGACGAGGTCCTGATCGAAATCCGGGCCGCGGGCGTCGGCAATTACCAGGCGTTCGTCTGGACCGGTGACTGGGACGTAGGCCGCGCCCCTCCGATGGCGCTCGGCGTCGAGGCCGCCGGCGTCATCACGGCGATCGGAGATTCCGTCGAACATTGGGAGCCCGGCGATGAGGTGCTCAGCCATCCCCTCCTGCTGCGGGATCAGGGAACCTGGGCGCCCTTGCTGATCGCCCCGGCGGCGCTGCTCGCGCGGAAGCCTGGCGCCGTGTCGTGGGAGGCCGCGGCAGCGTTCCCCGTTCCGGCCCTGACCGCAACGCAGGTGATCGACGGAGCCCTGGCGGTGGGCGCTGACGACCTGGTTCTCGTGAACGGGAGCGGTGTGACCGGCACGCTGCTCGTCGGACTGGCCGCGGCGCGCGGCGCCGAGGTGATCGCGACCGGAGGACCGGCCAGCCATGAGCGCCTGCGCCAGCAGGGTGCGGCTCACGTGCTCGACTATCACGACTCCGACTGGCCCGAGCAGGCGCGCGCGATTGGCGGCGGTTTGGGCGTGAGCGCCGTCGCGAACGCCGTGCCTAACGGCTCAGCCGACGCGATCGGCGCCGTGCGCGACGGCGGTCGCCTGGCGACGATCACCCAGGACCCACCGGACGAGCAGCGGGGCATCGAGATCTCGGACGTGATCGTGGAGCCCGACGGCCCGGCGCTTGGTGAGCTCGCCGAGCTGCTTGCCGCCGGGAAGCTCGAGGTCTCGATCGCGGCGACGTTCTCGTTCGACGAGGCCGCCGAGGCCTTCGCGGCCGGAACGGGGGGCAGCGCCGGCGGAGCGGTCGTGCTTCGCCCCTGACGGGGCGAAGATCTAGCCCGCCAGAGGCCCCGAACTTTCCAAGACGGCCTCGAGCTTGCCTGGCACGTCATCCCGCGCGCCGATGAAGCGCAGGTAGCGGGGGCGCGCATTATCGGCCGCTTCGCGGAAGCGCGCCTCGTCGAGTCCTGGGACGCGACCGCGCACCTCCAGATCGAGTCCGACGAGCTCGCGTTCGGGTCCGGGCCCGGCGAAGGTGCATTCCACCTCGACGATCAACTCATTCGCCGACGAGCCACCCTCAGCTAGCCCCTGAGAGAGCACAATGGCCATGCACATCGCATGCGTTATGGCCAGCAGCTCACCCGGCGATGCCTCTCCGCGAATGGGATCGGCCTCCGGGACCGACACGGCGGTAGCTCCAAAGGCGCCGCTCTCTACGGTGACGCGCGCCACGCCTTGGGGCGGCTTCGTCAGCCAGGAGATCCTCCCACGGCGAACGACCTGCTCATGCGGGTGGCTCGGGGGCTGGCTGGTGTCCATCGACTCTGAAACCTTCCCAGAAAATCGTATGGCGGGCCCTCGGGTGGGGGTCGCTGGGATGAAAGTCAAGCCCTTCCTGAGCGTCGCGGGCGGCCTTCGTAGTGGAGGTTGAGGCATTAGGTGCAGTGTTGAGTCGTGAGACCCGCAGTCGCACCAGCTGCGCCCGGCCTACCGCTCCTTCCGTAGAGTCGCCGGAACGAGCTGGGCGAGCTGGCTCCAGTGGCCCTCCAGCCGCTCGCCGCCAAGGAAGAAGGTGGGCGTGGCGTGAACCCCAGCCGTCCTGGCGCCCCCCACATCCTCGAGGACACGCTCGCGATAAGTGCGCTGGCGAAGGGCCGACTCGGCTTCGGCCCGGTCGAGATCGAGGCGTCGGGCAGCGGAGAGCAGGTCCTCCCGCGAGAAGCGTTCGTGGCCCGCCAGCAGCAGCGAATGGGCCCGCCAGAACGCTCCGCTCGCCGCGGCGAGCTCGGAGAGCTCCGCGGCGAGATCGGCACCGGGATGAAGCTCAGAATCCGGAAAGTGGCGCCAGACCAGCCTCAGGGTGTCGTAGCGCTCCAACAGCGACTTCACCGGCCGGCTGGCGGCGAAGCAGAAGGGACAGCCGAAGTCCCCGTACTCGACCAGCGTCAGGTCGGGCTCTTCGGCGCCGAGTACGTGATCGCCCTCTCCGACCGGGATCAGCGCGCTGGAAACAGAGCTCGCCACCGGCCTATCCGGCCCCATCGATCATCGATCTCCTCGCGCCGGCTCGGATTCCGGCAATTGCTCGCGGCTGATCTCATCCTGGTTTCGCGCGTCCTCATCGTTGACCGCCCGAGCGCCGGCCAGGACATCGTCGATCTGCCCGTCGGGGATCACCACGGCCCCGGAGCTGTCGGCGAAAACGTACTGTCCCGGCATTACTCCCACGCCAGAGAGGACGACCGGCACGTTCGCCTGGAATGGCGTCACATCGCCTCCGCCCCACTTCGTCGCCTCGCCCGAGCAGTAGGCGGCGAAGTCATAGCGGGCGAGCTCGTCGAAGTCACGCAGGCGACCGTCGGTGATCACGCCCGCGCACCCGTGGACCTGCAACCGCGAGAGCTTCGTGCCGCCCCCCATGGACGGGTCGGCGTAGCCGTTGCTCGCCAGGACCACCACCTTGCCCCCCGGCTCGTGGCCGACGGCCTCATAGAAGAGATTCGCAAGGTTGTAGCTCTCCGGATCTAGGGCAGCCGAGCAGCTTGGAAAGTAGGAGATGGTCACCGCCGGGCCGAACAGGACTCGCCCGGGAGTTGGGCTGACGAGGTCGAGGATGTGACAGCGATGCCGATGGAGGCGCCCCATCGCGTCGACGAGGTCGGCGGTCGTGAGACCCTCGATCGAGTGCATGCCAGCACCATACGCCGGGTGCCGACACCTCGACGGGTCTCCCGCCTTATCTGATCGACGGCCGAACACCTCAGCCGGATGACCTCGCCGGGCCCAACGGCGCTCTTGGCGGGAAGCCGCGCGCAGCTCTCAGCCACGATTCGTCGCGCCTCGCCGAGCCCGGTTAGCTTCCGCGCCAATTGAACGAGGCTATTCCGTGACATAAGGTGGGGTCGTTGAACGGGTTCGTCTCACGCGGCTTCACCGGTCGCCGCCGAACTCCCGAGAAGCTCGCGGATCGGCTCCCCCCGGGCCAGTACTCGGAGTCCGGCTATCCCGTTCTGACCGCCGGGCCTACGCCCGACATCTCGACCGACGAGTGGAGTTTCCGGCGGTTTTCCAAGATCTTGCCGCCGCGCCGGCTGTGGCGATGAACTTGGGTTCGGGACCCGGCGCGGCACGCAAGGGCCGCGGGCGCGGCGGGCGAGAGCCGCGCCCGCGGCTCCAGCCATGCGTCTGACCGACGACACGCTCCTGAGTCATGGGCGGGAGGATGATGCCGAGCCGGGAAGACGATGACAACCGAAGGGAAGGCGAAATGGGCGAAGAGACGGAGTTCACCAACCACCGCGCCGACGCGACGCAGAACGAGTCCCTGATCGGTATCGCGCGCATGGGCGCAGACGCGTTCGGGTACACAGCGGAGCTATGCATCGACCACGGCCTCGCGCACCTCCTGCGACTGCGAGTATCACAACTCAACAACTGCACCTACTGTCTCAACCTCCATTACGAGGCCGCCCGTGACGCTGGGATCCCGCGCGCGAAGATCGACACGCTGACCGCGTGGTGGGAGACAGACCTGCACTCCGAGGCAGAGCAGGCGGCTCTTCGCTACACCGAAGCCCTAACCCGGGCCTCGGATACGGATGCCGACCGGGCCTTCCAGCGCTTCCACGACGGGCTGGCGAGTCACTTCGATGCGGAGTGCATCCTCGAGATCATCGGTGTCGTTGTGAACATGAACGTATGGACGCGACTGAAGCTGGCAGAGGGGGCGAAGCCGCGGTAGGGCTGAGCTGAGCGGGCGAGACCGCTG
>CAWFXE010000005.1:0-24250 GCA_963819715.1 uncultured Solirubrobacterales bacterium | reverse complement strand
GGAGCGCCGGCTTAGCCGGCGGTCGGGAGGGCGCGCGGCAGCGCGACCCGCTGAATTAAGCGGGCGGCCGCTCGTGGTCGCGATCTGATGGCGAAGCCGTGTCAGCATTCGCCCCCTGACGCCGCCTCGGAAGCGTCCCCATGATCGCGTCCCAGAGGGGGAGGATACGCCGAAGCCGTAGCGATGGTCCTGGAAGTGGTGGCGCATGTGATGCTGGCGCAGCCTCTTCCCGAACTTCGTCCTCGGGACGTGGTGGTGGAGGTGGTAGTGGGTGTAGTCGTAGGTCAGGTACCCGGCGATGAACCCGGAGAAGGCCGGGAGCGCGTCGGTCGTCCCGAAGATCAGGACGTAGAGGCCGAAGAAAAGCGCGGCGAGGGGGATGCTGACCGCCGGCGGCATCGCCAGCCGCATCGCGTCGTTCGGGTGGTCGTGGTGCACGCCGTGGATGATGAAGTGGACCCGGTCACCGCCGGGAAACTTGGGCTGCCAGTGGAAGACGAGCCGGTGCAGCCGGTACTCGGTCAGGGTCCAGATCGCGACGCCGGTCGCGAAGAGCAGGACGGTGGTCCGACCGCGAGCCCGCGGTCAATACCGAGCCCGGTCCCCGCGACGACGATCGGGATGAAAACGATCGCCGGCACCGCGGGGTGGACGCGGGAGAAGAAGTCGAGGAACCTGCTCTCGAACATGGGCGGTGAGGCCGAGAGCTGGGATGTCCGCTCGTGCGCCATTGGGCCTGATCTTAGCGAGAGGAAATCTGGAGTCCGACCTTTGCGGTGCGAGCGGAACTCGTGACCAACCGGTAAAAAAGAAGCGCGCCATTTGCAGGAACGCCCCAAACAAACCCCGGCGGAAATGGCATGATGGAGCCAAGTCGCGGGGTCAGTGCCCGGGCGAAGCATCACCTGGCGGCAGGCTCGCCGCCACTAAATCCAGACGAGGGGGGACGGGGCAAATCTTGGCCGAGGGTCGAGCACGTGCTGCTGCGGTGACTTGCGAGCAGTGCTTCTTCCGCCGGCGCGGCCTCTGCGCACTCGGGCTCGACGCGCCTGTCCCACCTTCAGGCCCGACACCCAGAGGACCTGGTTCCGCCCCGGCAGCCCGCGCTCCTGTATCAGGGATCGGGGTAACCCAGCCGTTAGGCGCACGTCGTCCGCATGCAGCAGCGGCCCAGTGGCACTGCCCCCCACAAACCCGGTTACAGTCCCCCCGGGGCAATGGGGCTGTGGCGTTGGAGTTCGCCGTGCTCGGCAAGTCGCCCTGCTGGCAGGACGCCGGGGGAGCCTGCAGCGGATACCTGATCGAGACCGACTCCACCACGGTCCTGCTGGACTGCGGCAACGGGGTCTTCGGCAAGCTCCGTGAGCACGTCGACTACACCGAGGTGGACGCGGTCATCATCTCCCACCTCCATGCCGATCACTTCCTCGACCTCGTCCCCTACTCCTACGCCCTGATCTACGCGCCCAGGCAGCAGCCCGTCCCTGTCCACACCTGGGAGGGCACCGACGATCCCGCCCGCCCCGGCTGATCGCTCCGCCCGGGCGCCGGAGAGACCTTCCGCCGGGTGGTGGGAGCGTGGGGGAACGACGACCTGATCGAGAACGGCTTCCAGCCTCGAGGAATACTCGGCCGCGGACCGGGTCGAGGTCGGCGACGTCCACGCGAGCTTCCACCCGGTTCCCCACTTCGTCGAAACCTTCGCGGTGCGGATCGGGGCGGAGGGCAGCCGTGAGATCGCCTACAGCGCCGATACCCGCCCGGGAGACGAGTCGTGGAAGTCGCCAGCGGCGCGGACCTGCTGATCATCGAGGGGACCCTGCCGCGCCCCGAGCGGACCGGGCTCCGCGGCCATCTCACCCCCGAGGAGGCCGGGGAGCACGCCAAACGCGCAGGCGTGAAACGCGTCGTGATCACGCACATCTCGGACGAGCTCGGTGAGGAATGGGCGCGCGAGCAGGCCGAATCGGATTCGGCGGCCGCGTGGAGATCGCGCAGGAGGGCGCTGAGTACGAGCGTCTGAGGGTTGCCACGGCGTGCGCGTCGCCAACCTGCATGCTCGGAAGCGAAGCTGAGGAGTTAATGCGAGGGCGCGCGCCAGCGCGACCCGTTATGTGATCTGGCGAAGTCGGGGCGGCGCTACAGTGTCCTCGATGACCAGCCAACGCGACCCGTTCGCTGACTTCGCCCGGATGCGCCGGGAGATGGACGAGCTCCTCGGCGACTTCTGGGACCAGGCCGGCTACCGGCAGCGGCGGCAGGTTGTGGCCTTCGTGCCACGGGTCGACGTCTACTACTGCGGTGAGGACGCACCGCAGAAGGCCGTGGTCAAGGTGGAGCTGCCTGGCATCGAGCTCGAAGCGGTGAACCTCGAGGTCCGCGGCCGCACCCTGGTGATCAGCGGCGAGCGCCCCGTGCGCGACACCGAGGGCCGGACCTACCAGCAGGTCGAGCTTCCCTCGGGCCCATTCCGGCGCGTCGTCGAGCTCTCCGTCGACGTCAATGCCGATCAGGCCCAGGCCACCTACGAGGACGGGATCCTCCGCGTCGAGCTCCCCACGCGCCTGCCAAAGGCCGCCCGCCAGGTCCCGATCGAGCGCGCCGAGTAGCGCGCTTCCCCACCGGGAAGGGAACCCGACAGTGGCCGACGTGGAGACACCGCAGCTGGAGGTGGTGGAGCTCCCGGACGTCGAGGAGGCGGCCCGCGCTCTCGAGCCACTGCCCGACGTCCTCCCGATCCTCCCCCTGAGGGAGACCGTCACCTATCCGGACACGCTCACGCCGCTGGCCGTGGGGCAGGAGCGCTCGATCAACCTGGTCAACGACGTCCTCTCCGGCAACCGGATGCTGGCGATGGTGGCGTCCAGGGACCCGGAGCTCGACACCCCCGGTCCCGACGACCTCTACGGGGTCGGCGTGGTCGGGACGGTCGCACGGATGATGAAGATCCCCGACGGGACGCTGCGGATCCTGGTCCAGGGGAGCGTGCGGATACGGATCCTCGACTACGTCAGCGAGGAGCCCTACCTGGTTGCGCGGATCGAGGAGCTGCCGGACCTGCTCGAGACCTCCACCGAGCTCGAGGCCCTGACCCGGAACGTGCAGAGCACCTTCAGCGAGATCATCGAGGCGATCCCGTACCTCCCCGAGGAGCTTCAGCTCGCGGTTGCGAACCTCGATGAGCCCTCCGCACTCTCCCACCTGATTGCCGGCGCGCTGCGCATCTCCACGGTGGAGAAGCAGGAGCTTCTGGAGACCGTCGACGTGACCAAGCGCCTGCGGCGGCTCTCGGAGATCCTCACGCGCGAGCTCGAGGTCGTCCAGCTCGGCTCGAAGATCCAGTCCCAGGTCGAGTCCGAGATCGACAAGGGCCAGCGCGAGTACTTCCTCCGCCAGCAGATGAAGGCGATCCAGGAGGAGCTCGGGGAGGAGGACGAGCAGCAGGCGGAGATCAACGAGCTCCGCGAGCGCATCGAGCAGGCGGGCCTTCCCGAGGAGGCGAAGAAAGCGGCCGAGCGCGAGCTCTCCCGCCTGGAGAAGCTCCCGCCGGTCGCCGCCGAGTACGGCGTGATCAGGACCTATCTCGAGTGGCTGGTCGACCTGCCCTGGTCGAAGGAGACCGAGGACAACCTCGACATCGACCACGCGCGGAAGGTCCTCGACGAGGATCACTACGACCTGGAGGAGGTCAAGGAGCGCATCTTGGAGTACCTGGCGGTTCGCAAGCTCAATCCGCAGTCGCCGGGGCCGATCCTCTGCTTCGTCGGCCCGCCCGGGGTGGGCAAGACGAGCCTCGGACGCTCGATCGCCAAAGCCCTGGGACGTGAGTTCGAGCGCATCTCGGTGGGGGGCGTCCGGGACGAGGCCGAGATTCGCGGCCACCGCCGCACCTACATCGGGGCGCTGCCCGGCACGATCCTCCGCGCGCTCCGCGACGCCGGCACCAGGAACCCCGTCTTCATGATCGATGAGATCGACAAGATGGGGGCGGACTTCCGCGGCGATCCCTCCAGCGCCATGCTCGAGGTGCTCGATCCGGCGCAGAACTCCACCTTCCGCGACCACTACCTGGACCTGCCGTTCGACCTCTCCGAGGTCCTCTTCATCGCGACGGCCAACATCCTGGACACCGTGCCGCTGCCGCTCCAGGACCGGATGGAGGTCATCCAGCTGGCCGGCTACACGGTCGAGGAGAAGCTCCACATCGCCAAGCGGTACCTGGTGCCCCGCCAGCTCGCGGCCAATGGCCTCCGGGCATCGCAGATCGAGTTCGCCGAGCCCGCCTTGAAGGCGATCATCGAGGAGTACACCCGGGAGGCTGGGGTCCGCAACCTGGAGCGCGAGATCGGCACGATCTGCCGCAAGGTCGCCCGCCAGGTCGCGGAGGGGAAGGCGGAGCGCAAACTGCGAATCTCGGCCAAGCGGGCACGCGAGCTGCTCGGCAAGCGCCGCTTCTTCTCCGAGACTCGCCGCCGGACCAAGGACCCCGGGGTCGCCACCGGTCTCGCCTGGACGCCGGTCGGCGGCGAGGTCCTCTTCGTCGAGGCCACCGCTGTCCCCGGCTCGGGGAACCTGACGATCACCGGCCAGCTCGGCGACGTCATGCGGGAGTCCGCGCAGGCCGCGCTCACCTGGGTGAGGCGGCACGCGCACGACCTCGCGACCGGCCTCGAGGACGACTGGTTCGCCAAGCACGACATCCACGTCCACGTCCCCGCCGGCGCGGTGCCCAAGGACGGCCCGTCAGCGGGTGTCGCGATGGCCACCGCGCTCGCCTCGCTGATCAGCAACCGGCCGGTGCGAAACGACGTGGCGATGACCGGCGAGATCACCCTGACCGGCCAGGTCCTGCCGATCGGAGGCCTGAAGGAGAAGTCGCTCGCCGCCCAGCGGGCGGGGATCAAGCAGGTGATCGTGCCTGACCGCAACCAGGGGGATGTCGAGGAGATCTCGGAGGATGAGCGGGAGGGCCTCGACTTCCTGTACGCCGATGACATCGGCGATGTGCTGAAGACGGCGCTGCAGGCGGATGGAAAAGCGCCGAGAGGGTAGTCTCCCCCTGCACCCTGGAAACGATCTGAGGAGACCCATGGGGGCACAAAGCAGAAGCGCGAAAGCCGGAGATGCTGCCCGGTCGGTTGCGTCCAACCCATATGTGCGGCGGCTCATCGAGGACGACGAGCTCCGCGAGAACATCCGCGTTGCGTTCGAGGCAGCGAAGGGCGCATACGCGCGGATGTCGAACGGCAAGGGGCCCGCGAAGGCCCTGATGGACGACAAGAAGGTTCAGCGTGATCTGCGCACGGCGGCCGAGTCGCTTCGGGATGCTTCACAGCAGCTGCGCGGACGGAGCACCCGCCGCCGGTTCGGGCTTGGAAAGGCCCTGCTCGTGGGCATCCTCGGCGCGGCCTTGATCCTCATTCTGAGTGAGGACGCGCGCAACGCGGTTCTCGACAAGCTGTTCGGCGCGGAGGAGGAGTTCGAGTACACCTCGACCACCACCCCGGCACCGGACACCGAGACCGTCCCGAGCGCCTGACCCGGCGCATCACCGGTGTTTTTCGAGGGCGCCCACGGGCGCCCTCGTTCGTTGTAGACCGATGGGAGGATTAATCTCGGTCCGCTGATGGCGTCAGGGGCCGTGCCCGCGGACGAGAAGCGCGCCCACCGCAACGTCGTCATGACGGCGGCGATCGCCGGGCTGGGCGGCCTCCTCTTCGGATACGACACCGGGATCATCGCCAGCGCGCTGCTCTTCATCAA
Organism: uncultured Solirubrobacterales bacterium; assembly: GCA_963819715.1. Lineage (GTDB taxonomy): Bacteria > Actinomycetota > Thermoleophilia > Solirubrobacterales > 70-9 > DASUPK01. The sequence continues at coordinate 18,487 of CAWFXE010000005.1, read as the reverse complement.
GCACGACCTGGATCTGGACAGCTTCGAGCAGGGAATGGTGGTGAGCGCCGTGCCGGTTGGAGCGATCTTCGGCGCAGCCATCGCCGGCCAGGCGGCGGACGCGCTCGGACGACGCCGCACGATCGTCTCCGCTGCAGTCGTCTTCATCATCGGGGCACTGGCGAGCGCAGCCGCGCCTGGCCTGGCCGTCCTGGTGATCGCCCGCGTGCTGCTCGGAGTGGCGGTCGGTCTCGCCTCGGCGAACGCCCCCGTCTACATATCCGAGGTCGCCCCGCCAGAGGAGCGCGGCCGGCTGGTCAGCTACTTCCAGCTCTCCGTCACCGTCGGGATCCTGGTCGCGTACCTGGTGGGGCTCGCGTTCTCCGGCATCGACGGCTGGCGTTGGATGCTCGGTTTCGGCGCCCTGCCGGCTCTGGCCCTCGGCATCGGGATGCTGCAGATGCCGCAGAGCCCGCGCTGGCTGGTGATGGTCGGCCAGGACTACGCGGCCCGGAAGGTGCTCGAGAAGATCCGGCGGGACGACGAGGAGGCGATCACCCGGGAGCTCGAGGAGATCAAGGGGTCGATCGAGTCACAGCCCGGCGGCTGGAAGGACCTGCTCGAGCCCGCCGTGCGGGCGGCGCTGCTGGTCGGGGTCGGTCTGGCCGTCCTCCAGCAGGTCACCGGCATCAACACCGTCATCTACTACGCGCCGACGATCATCCAGTTCACTGGAATCAACGGCAACTCCGCGGCGATCGTCGCCTCGCTGGGCGTCGGGGTGGTCAACATCCTCGCCACGCTGGTCGCCCTGCGGCTGATCGACCGAGCGGGCCGCCGCCCGCTGCTGATGGTCGGAGTGACCGGCATGGCGGTCGCGCTGACCGTGCTCGGGGCGTCCTTCCTCGGCAACGCCGGGACCACGTTGATCTCGGCGATCGCGATCATCAGCCTGATGGCCTATGTGGGCGCCTTCGCGATCAGCCTCGGCCCGGTCTTCTGGCTGATGAACTCCGAGATCTATCCGCTGAAGGTGCGGAGCAAGGCCGCCGGAGTGGGCACGATGGCGAACTGGACCTCGAACTTCGTGATCTCGCTGACCTTCCTGCCGCTGATCAACCTGCTCGGCCGGACGGGCGCGTTCTGGGCGTACGCGGTCGTCGGCGTCTTCACGCTCTGGTTCTGCTGGAAGCTGGTGCCGGAGACCAAGGATCGCGACCTCGAGCAGATCGAGGCGATCTTCCGCGAGCGCGCGGGCGAGCTGCCGCTGGAGCTCCCCGCCGAGCGCCGCTGATCCGCCCTGGCTAGTCTGCGCGCGATGGCGAGCGTCCATGTACTCGTGCCGGCCCAGCGCTATGTCTTCGCCGTCTCGAACGGCGAGGCCGAGGCGGCCACTATCGACAGCTCCGCCGATGGCTTCGAGCGCTACAAGTCGCTGCAGGAGGGGGGCAGGACGACCGGGATGGTGGCCTTTCCCAACACGCTGCTGATCCGCGGCGAGCGCGACTACCTGGTCGACCCCGGGCTGATCATGCAGGGCGCGCCGGTGATCGGTGCCCTCGGGGAGCTCGGCGTCGATCCCAACGACGTCAGGGACGTGATCCTCACGCACCTGCATTTCGATCACGCCGAGGGGCTGGCGGGCTGGCCGATGCGGCGGACCTACGTCCACCGGATCGAGACGGAGGCGCCGTACGCCCAGCTGGTCTCCGGGGTGGTTGAGATGGCAGACCTGCAGGTCCTCGACGGGGATCAGGGCGAGATCGAGCCGGGCCTGCGCTGGATGCTCACCCCCGGGCACAGCGACGGGCTGATCTCGCTGCTGGTGGACACCGACGACGGGTTGGTGGTGATCGCCTCCGACTGCGTCGGGCCGCTACCCGAGTACTTCGAGAGGATGGAGCTGCCCGAGGACTTCGGGCCGGAGCGCGACGAGCTGCTGCGGCAGTGGGGCCGGATCCGCGATCTCGATCCGGCCGTCGTCATCCCCGGCCACAACCCGCCCGTGAAGCTGCGCTAGCGCCGCCTCGAGCAGGCTGTCCAGCCAGCCAAAGTCCTAGAGTTCCGGCCGTGGAAGCCACCAAGACCAGGGAACTGAGCGGAGAGAAGGCGCGGCGGATCGTCGAGGCGATGCGCTCGAGCGTCGCTCGGCGCGGCATCTCGGGCTCCACCTTCGAGCATGTCGCCCGCGAGGCGGGTGTCAGCCGCGGGTTGCTCCACTACTACTTCGGCACCAAGGAGGCCCTGCTGGTCGAGGTGGTGAGGCGGGACACCGAGCACCGGATCGCGCGGATGGACGAGCCACTCGGCAATGCTGCGTCGGCCGACGAGCTCCTCGCCATCCTCGTTGCGGACCTGGAGGACTCGATCCAGAACGACCCGGGATTCTGGGTCCTGCTCTTCGACCTGTTCACCGCTGGTCGTCGCAACCCAGAGATCCAGCGGGAGGTCGGGGAGCTCTTCAACCGCACCCGTGCTCACGTCGCCGAGATCCTGCGCGCCAAGCAGGCCGAGGGCGTGATCCAGCCGCGCTTCGAGGTCGACGCCGTCGTCGCGCTGCTCTTCGCGCTCGCCGACGGCATCGCGTTGCAGCTGCTCTCAGACCCGGAGCGTGATCACAAGGACGTGATCGCCGCTGGGACGGAGGCGGCTCGCCATCTGCTGACCGGCTAGCGGCGGAATGATCTGGCAGCAGCCCGCCAAGGGCGGATACCCGGACCGCTCGTTCCTCGGCCTGCCCGGCGTCGAGCGAATGGGCGCCGGGAGACGCGGTCTGATCCCGTACTCGCCGATGGCTTATCTCACCGAGCTCGACCTGACCGAGGCGTCCCGCGGGCACTCGACCTTCTCGATGCCGGCCTCGCCATGGTTTGCCAACTCATCCGGCTTGATCTCCGCCGGGATGCTCGCCGTGATCGGCGACGCCGCGCTGGGGTCGGTGGTGCACTCCGACGTCGAGGCGGGGCAGGGGATGACGACCGCCGAGCTCTCGATGTCGTTCCTGCATCCGGTTGTCCCCAGGGAGGGCGCGGTTGTGACCGGCTCGGGTCAGCTGATCCACCGCGGACGGACCATGGGGATCTCGGAAGCTTTCCTTTTCGGCGACGACGATCGCCTGATCTCCCACGGGACGACCCGCTGCAGCGTCTTCCCGCCTGTCGACCCGATCCCCGACCCGCCCGACCCCGACGCTCCGCCGCTCGACCAGGCGGTCCCGGGAAGCTCCGCCGACGATCCCCTGCGGCGGGAGCTCGAGGGTGAGGTGCTCCCCCAGGAGGAGTTCGAGCGGCGGAGCGGGCTCGAGATCCTGATGGACGTGATCGACGGGCGCCTCCCCCGGCCGCCGATCCACTACCTGACCGGCCTGAGAGCCGTCGAGGTCACGGAGGGCGAGGCGGTTGTCGTCCTCCCGTGCAGCAAGTGGCTCTCGACGTCGGCCGGGACCATCCAGGGCGGATTCACGGCGATGCTCGCCGAGAGCGCGATGACGTCGGCTGCCTTCAGCACGGCGGCGGCCGACACCGCCGTGGCGCCCCTCGACCTCAAGGTCAACTACCTCCGCCCCGTCTTTCCAGATGGCAATGACCTGAGGGCCAGGGCCCGCATTCTGCACCGGGGCCGAACGCTGCTGATCGGCGCCGCGGAGATCACCAACACCGAGGGCAAGCAGGTCGCCCTGGCGACGGGCTCGTCCATGTATCTCCCCGGTCGGCCCGCCAACCTGGTGGGCGTCGAGCTCGGCTCCGGGTCATCCGATCCGGAGGACGACCCAGGCGCCTAGCGGTACAGTCGGCCCGTGGGGCTTTTCGGCTTCCTGAGGAGAAAAGATGAGCGGGCGATTCCGGAGCCCGGCACGCCGGAGTTCGACGCGGCCGTGCAGGGGTCAACGCTGCCGGAGTCGCGGAGCGGGCAGAGCGTTTCGATGGGCGAGTCCGGCTGGACCAACCCCGAGACGAGGCAGACCATCGACCTGCGCGGATCGGGCGCTCGCGAGCAGGTCCAGGACGCCCTCCGGGAATCAGGCATCGATCCGGACAAGAAGGGTCAGACGATCAACGCGGCGAACGTGCCGGGGCTGCAGGAGAAGATCGCCGGCATCCTCGGGCAGATGATGCGCGTCCCGAATGCGGGCGGCTTCGGCGGTGGGATCTCGGCGCCCAAGCAGGATCCGCAAGACCAGATCGCCCATCTGGACCGGCAGCGCGACGCCGGCAAGATCACGGACGCCGAGTTCGAGGCGCAGAAGAAGCGATTGCTGGGCGAATGACGGCTTCGCCATGAACGGCCGCCACAAAAACCGCGGCCGAATCTACCGTCGCCGATCTATTCGATCGGCGACGGCCGAGGCGGGAAGATCTTCGGCATCCGTGCCAGCTGTCGCAGCGAGCCGCGCGGCTTGATCTTGCGGCGCAGCATCGCGCGACGGGCGTCCTGGCCCCGCACCGAGACGTCGATCCAGTCCGCCCAGGTCGTCCGCAGGGTGACGTCCGGCTTCTCAGCCAGGCCGGGAGCCGAGCTTGTCGAGCCGTTGTCGATTCGCACGTGCCAGGGCTCAGCGTCCTCGAAGCGCCACTGGATCGTCACCGGGCGGTCGACGGCATCGGTGTGGGCGGACCGCGCGATCACGTCGAAGAGGATCTCCTCGACCTCGGGGTTCGCCTGCGGCTTGCCGTTGGGCGCACCGAGCACGCCGGCGCGGAGCAGCTTGATCTGCCGCTCGGCGCGCTCGTCGTAGCCCATCTCCGGGTCGAATGGGTAGATGCCGGGCGGGTGCTCGGCGAGTGGATATCCGGTCGCCCGCCACTTCTGCTCGACCGAGCGCATGCCCCAGGCGTAGAGCTCGGCGATGGTGAAGCCGTACTCGGTCGTGTAGCGCTCGTCCCAGTTGGGCGGCACGAAGATCCCGGTCACGTACGGCAGGACCTCCCTGAGGATCTCGGAGGCCGCGGCCTTGCACTCGTCGGACTCGGCGAACAGCTCCGAGAGGACCTTGACCCCGAAGCCGATGTGGCGCTGCTCGTCCCGCGAGACCTTCTCCATCCCCGCGCTGAACCCGGGCATCGTGCCCTCTTTGACGAAGAAGTCCTCGATGAAGTGCTGGGTCGGCTGGGCCATCGTCGCCTCGATGACCATGTGGTAGAGCGTGATCGCCTGGGCGAACTTGGGGAGGGAACGGTCGGTGTGAAGCTCGTCGACCATCCGCTCGAGCCGCGCGAAGACGTTGCGGTAGCCCCAGCCGAGCTCCGGCAGGGTCGCCTCGAGGCCGGTGGCAATGTCCCCGTCGATGCCGATGACCTCCTTGAAGAAGCGGTAGAAGAAGACGGCGTGGCGGGCCTCGTCGACCTGCTGGGTGGCGAGGAAGTACTTCTGCTCCTCCTTGGGGGCCGCCTCGATGTAGGGGGAGAGGCCGTCGGCGACCGCATCCTCGCCGTAGAAGAACATCGAGTAGACCCACATGGCGGAGCGCCGCTGGATCTCCGAGAGGGACTTCCAGGCCTGCTTGTCCTGGGTGAAGTCGAGCTCCATCGCCTTCCAGTTGCCCTCCTCCCAGCGGCGGTAGAGATCGTCATAGGTGATCTGACCGGCGATGTTCTGCTGTGCGACCGACATCGGTGCCTCCGTCCTCTCGTCTTCCCGGTTCGCATCCGGCGGTTACGAACACACCGCCGCCGAATCAAGCCTTATAGTAACTGACTGACCAGTCAGTTAGTACTGTGACGTCGATCACACAGAGAAAGAGGGAGCCGGGCACGCGGTCGCGGATGAGCGCCGTCGATCGCCGCGCGGCGATTCTCGACGCGGCCCGGAGTGCGTTCGCCGACACCGGCTACCACGAGACCTCGCTCGACTCGGTCGCGGACCGGGCCGGGGTCTCCAAAGCCCTGCTCTATGAGCACTTCTCGTCCAAGCGCGAGCTCTACGTGGCGATGCTCGAGATGCACGTACACGAGCTCGTCGAGCGGATCGCGGGGGCCGTCGCGGGCGCCGAACCGGGAGAGCCGCGGATGCGAGCCGGGCTCGAGGCCTTCTTCGGCTTCGTCGAGGAGCGGCGCGGCGCCTGGCGGATCATGTTCCGCAATGCGGGCGACCCGGACGTCGCCGTCCGGCTCGACCGCCTGCGCGACGAGGTTGCCGCCGCGATCGCCCAGCTGATGAGCGAGGAGGCCGAGCGGAAGGGGCTCGACTTCCCGAAGCTGCCGCAGATGGTGGAGATGATCGCCCAGCAGATGGTGGGCGCGATGCAGTCACTGGCGGACTGGTGGGACCTGCACCGGAAGGTGCCGAAGGAGGAGGTCGTGCAGGCCGCGATGGACTTCGCCTGGATCGGCCAGGAGCGAATCAGCCAGGGACAGCGCTGGGAGGGTTAGCGACCGCAAGGCCGCACGCTTCAGGAGCGAAGGGCGAAGCCCGAAGCGACTTATGTCGGGCGGCCGTCGGCGGTCGCGCCTGGTGACTGCCGCAAGGCCGCACGCTTCAGGAGCGAAGGGCGAAGCCCGAAGCGACTTATGTCGGGCGGCCGTCGGCGGTCGCGCCTGGTGACCCCGCCGGAGCCGGGACATCAGGCGGAACCGGCGGACGCGCGTTGAGCAACAGGGTGAGGAGGGCGAAAGCCGCCAGCGCGGCGAAGGCCAGGTCCGCATCCCCGGACGCCAGCGCCGCCCCGAACAGCGGGATCACCGGGATCGGGAAGAGCCCCGCCCCGACCTGCATCAGGCCGAGGGATCCGACCGGGCGGTCGGGCAGAACTCGCTCCGCCTCGTCGTAATAGAGCGGATACGGCAGGGAGAGTCCTACTCCCATCAACGCCACGGAGACCAGCGCCACACCGGCCGAGCTGCCCTGGCCGAGCAGCACCAGGCCCGCGGCGCCGACGCCGAGGCCCACGATCACCAGCATCGACGCGCCGGCCCCGGCGGCCGTCATGCGCCCCGCGACATCGCGCACCACGGCCGAGATCCCGAAGAGCGCGAATGAGATCGCGCCGGCGAGAGCCGCGGAAACCCCGTAGCCGGTGATCAGGTAGTGCACGAGCCAGGCCCCCACGATCAACGGGAGATTGAGAGTGGCGATGCCGAGCAGCTGCACCCGCCACCAGGCCTGATTTCCGAGCGCCTCCCGGGCCAGCCCCTCGCCCTCGGACGCCGCTCGCGGGACCTGCATCGGCTCATTGGGCAGGATCGGCAGGGCGATTGCGGCGAGCGCGGCCGTGATCACGAAAGCCACCCGCCAGTCGACGCCCGCCCCCTCCAGCACGCTCCCGATCAAGAGGGCCGCGGCGACGCCGAGCGTGAGCCCTGCCCCGAACAACCCGACCATTTTCACGCCCCCGATCACCCGGGCATAGGTAGGGATGAAGACGGCCGCCAGTCCGAAGGCCAGGCCGGCGAGCACGCGGCCGGCCGCCAGGACCGCGACGCTGTCGCCCGCCGCAAACAGCAGGTTGCCTGCCACCGAGAGCAGGCAGCTCGCCCAGATTCCCGAGAGGACCCGGATCCGGCGCGCCAGAGCGGCTCCCACCAGGCTGCCGACGGCCGAACCGGCGAAGAAGAAGGTGCCCGAGAGCAATCCGACCTCGCCCAGGCCGATGTCGAAGGCGCGGGTCAGCGAGCCGACGACCGGACCGACGTTGCCGCAGTTCCAGCCGGTGATCGCCGCGGCGAGGAGGAAAACGCCGATGCCGCGTCGGGCGCTCACGGGGTTGGCTTGTACCGGAACGGGCGGATAGGGTGGCCGGGTGCTCGAGGTCGGCAAGCGCTACACGCGGAGGCCTACGTCCACCACCTCACCGAGAGCGGACGGCCAATGACCAGGATGAGGTGCCGCTGCTCCAGATCTTCGTCACCTCGAAGGCGACGAATGGGCGCTCCTGGGCCGGCTCGCCGCCGGTCGCGGTGCAGAAGGCGTCGCTGCCGCTGCTCGCCGCCGTCGGGCGGCTACGCGGCTACAAGCCCAACTACGACTGACTAGGCCGCCGCGCCCAGCTTCGGCGAGGTCCAGGGCTCGCCCAGGCGGCGGGTGAGCTCCTCGGCCGCCGCGGAGATCGGAACCCGCGACTGGTCGAGCGAGTCGCGGTCGCGGAGCGTGACGGTCTCGTCGTCCATGGTCTGGTGATCGACGGTGATGCCCCAGGGGGTGCCGATCTCGTCCTGGCGGCGATAGCGCTTGCCGATCGAGCCGCCGCTGTCGTACTCGGCCGGCATCAGCACGCGCAGCTCCTCGTAGATCTCGCGCGCCTTCTCGGGCTGACCGTCCTTGTTGACCAGCGGTAGGACGGCGACCTTCACCGGGGCAAGGCGTGGGTGGAGCCTCAGCACCGTGCGCTGGCGGCCCTCGACCTCCTCGGTGTCGTAGCCATCGACCATGAAGGAGAGCATCGCGCGGTCGACCCCAGCCGCCGGCTCGATCACGTGCGGGACGTAGCGGTCGCCGGTGGCGGAGTCGACGTACTCGAGCTTTTCGCCGGAGAACTTGGCGTGCTGGGTGAGGTCGAAGTCGCCGCGGTTGGCGATCCCCTCGAGCTCGGACCAGCCCATCGGGAAGAGGTACTCGACATCGGAGGTGGCGCTGGAGTAGTGCGAAAGCTCATCCGGGCCGTGGGCGCGCAGGCGGAGCTGGTCGGCCCGGATGCCCAGGTCGGTGTACCAGCGCATCCGCTCCTCCATCCAGCGCTCGTGCCATTCGGGGGCGTCGGCGGGAGGGACGAAGAACTCCATCTCCATCTGCTCGAACTCGAGAGTCCGGAAGATGAAGTTGCCGGGGGTGATCTCGTTGCGGAAGGACTTGCCGATCTGGGCGATGCCGAAGGGTGGCTTCTTGCGCGAGAACTGCAACACGTTCTTGAAGTTGATGAAGATCCCCTGGGCGGTCTCGGGCCGCAGGTAGGCCTTGTGGGACTCGTCCTGAACGGGACCGACGTTCGTCTCGAACATCAGATTGAACTGGCGCGGCTCGGAGAGCTCGCCCCCGCACTCCGGACAGCGGATCTCGCCCTCCGCGTCCTCGGCGCCGAGCTGCTGATCGCGCAGATCGTCCGCCCGCCAGCGCTTCTTGCACTCGCCGAGGCACTGAACGAGGGGATCGCTGAAACCCGCGAGGTGGCCCGAGGCCTCCCAGACCTTGGGGTTCTGGATGATCGCCGAGTCGAGCGCGACGATGTCGTCGCGCTCCTGCAGCATCGCGCGCCACCACTCGTTCTTGACGTTGTTCTTGAGGAGGACCCCGTAGTGCCCGTAGTCGTAGGTGTTGCGGAACCCGCCGTAGATCTCCGATGCCGGAAGGATGAAGCCGCGCCGCTTGCACAGCGCGACGATCTCGTCGAGGGTCACCTCGGCCATGGGCGCCAGAGTAGTGACTGCCAGGCCGCTCCATCTTGGAGCGAAGGGCGAAGCCCCGTGGCGACGTCTGATGGGCGGCCACTGCGGTCACGACCTGGTGTCGGCGGCTCGCGTGCGGTGCGCGGAGACGCCGCCCACTACCCTCTTGCCTCCGATGCCGATCTACGAGTACCGCTGCCTCAACGGTCACAGCTTCGAGGTGATCCAGAGCATGTCCGACGATCCCGCTGAGACCTGCGAGGTATGCGGCGCTCCGGTCGAGCGTGTCTTCCATCCGGTCGCGGTCCACTTCAAGGGATCCGGCTTCTACTCGACCGACTATGCCGCCAAGGGCAAGGCCGGTGCGAACAAGGACGGGGAGTCCCCGTCCGGTGATTCCGGCTCCGACTCGGACTCCTCGGGCTCCTCGGACTCCTCGGGCTCCGAGTCGAGCTCGAAGAAGTCCGATTCGAGCGGGTCGGACAAGGCGACCACCAGCTCGTAATCGGGGGTTGATGCGAGGGCGCGCCGTCAGGCGCGGCCCGTGCGATGCTCGAGCGCGGAACAACCAGTTCGATGATCAGGACCCCGGCGAGCAGGCCGGGCGGTGCGGGGGATCGCCCCCGATCAGCTTCTTGACCGCGTCCTCGCAGGCGCCCTGCGGGATGAACAGGCTGCCGCCAGGTCCGCTGCTCGCCTGGCTATGGCCGCCGGTGCCGCCGAGCACGTTCGTCGATCCGTTGCCGCCGAGGATCGCCGCGATCGCCACTTGCGGGAGGGTGAACCCGCCCATATCGCTGATGAAGGCCTTGGGCGCGTCCCAGCCGATGAACGGGCCCTTGATGAAGTTGTAGGGAAAGCGGGTGATGCTGGTCAGCCGACCCTTGATCCCGTCGAGGACCTGCTGCTGGCGGGCGGCGCGGTCGCGGTCGTCCTCCGATGGATCGCAGTTGTTGTGTCTGATTCGGGCATAGGCGAGAGCCTTGTCCCCCTCCAGGGTGACCTCGCCCGGCGGCAGCTTGAGGGAGACGCCGCCCTGCTTCTTGCCACCGTCGACGTCGCCGCAGACCACGGCGCCCTTCTTCTTGTTCGGATCGCCGGGCACGTCGATGGTCACCCCGCCGAGCGTGTTGATGAAGTCGGCGAAACCGTCGAAATCGACGATCACGATGTGGTTGACGTCGATCCCGAGGAAGTTCTCGACGGTCTTGATGGTCTCGGCCGGGTTCCCATTGGTGCTGCGGGTGTTGCAGGCGAGGGAGGCGTTGATCTTCTGCTCGCCGCAGTTCGGGATCGCCGCGTAGCTGTCCCGGGGGATGGAGAGCTTGCGGAACGAGGTGAGCGACGCGTGCAGCACCATGATCGTGTCGGCACGCGGCGGCCCCTGGCCCTCGCTGCCGTTGGCGTTGTGCTGGGTCTTGCCGCGACGGTCGCCGCCCAGGATGAGGATGTTCTGTCCCGCCAGCACCGCGGGCCCGCCCTTGAGCGCGTCCTTGGCCGACTGCGGGAGCTTGCCCTTCTGGATCTGGGCGGAGATCGCGAAGCTGATGAAGCTGAGCAGCAGCCAGCCGACGATCGCGATGAGCACCCAGCGCAGCCAGGGCCGCTTGCCGCCGGTGAGCCTCGAGAAGAAGCCGCGGATGCCTCCCCGGTCGCCGCCGCTCCGGATGCTTTCGAGGCTCGGCTTGCGGATCCGGTCCCGCAGGCTGGGGCGGGAGCGATAGACCCGGTAGGGCGGCTTCTCGCCGGGATCCCTCGGCTGCTTTCCTGCCTTGTCGGCCGCGGGTTTCTCGCGCGGAGCCGAGCGCTTCTGACCGCTACGGGCACTGCGCCCGCTGCGACCGTAGATCGTGTACTCGGGCTTCTTCCCGCCTTCGCGCTCGCCTGAGGCCCCGGACCCGCCGGGCTTCTTGGGCTCGTCGGGCTTGCCTCCGCCCTCGGATCCCCCGGACCGCTTGGGCGGCCGATCATCTCCTGCCGGAGACATGGGATATCAATACTTACGCATGCCGCCGGACCCTTCCTGCCGTTGACCGCCCGCGAGACGATCGGCGTCGACCTGGGCGGTACCAAGATGCTCGTCGGGGTCGTGGACTCCGAGCAGCACACCCACTACGAGGGCAAGGAATCGTCGACGGGGCTGAGCGAGGAGCGGTTGGTCGAGGAGCTCGGCCGAGAGCTCCAGGAGGCGAAGCAGGCGCGCCCCGGCGCCCTGGCGGCCGGCCTCGGCATCCCGGCGACCATCGACCACGACCGTGGCGTGGCGATCCAGGCGGTCAACCTGGAGATCTCGGATGTGCCGCTGCGCGATCTGATGCGGGAGAGGATCGGCCTTCCCGTCTATCTCGACAATGACGCCAACCTCGCCGCCCTTGCGGAGCACCTGTACGGGGCCGGTCGCGGGGCGCGAAACGTGGTCATGCTGACCATCGGGACGGGCATCGGTGGTGGGCTGATCCTGGACGGTGAAACCTATCGCGGCTCGACCGGAGGAGCGGCCGAGCTGGGGCACATCGTGATCGTGGAGGACGGGTTGCCGTGCCAGGGGAACTGCCCGAACCATGGCTGCGTCGAGACCTACGCCTCGGGCACCGCACTGGCGCGGGAGGGCACTGCCGCCGCCGAGCGGGAGCCGGACTCGGCGCTCGGCAGAGCGCTCGCACAGGGGCCGATCGCCGGCAAGACCGTCACCGAGTTGGCCATCAAGGGCGACGAGCCCGCCCGCGAGGTGGTGGCCGACGCCGGCCGCCACCTCGGCGTCGCGCTGGCCAGCCTCGCCAACATCTTCGATCCGGACGTGATCGTGATCGGCGGTGGCGTCTCGGCGGTGGGCGACTTGATGCTCGAGCCGGCACGGGAGGAGCTCCGTTCGCGGGCGCTCGACCCGATGAACAAGACCCTGGTGAAGCTGGCCGAGCTGGGGCCGGACGCGGGGATGATCGGGGCCGCGGCGATGGCGCTGATCGAGCTCGACAAGGAGTCCTAGGCCGTGCCGGGCAAGCTCACCGTCTGCCCGACTCCGATCGGGAATCTCGAGGACATCACGCTGCGGGCGCGGCGCGCGCTGTATGAGGCCGACGTGATCGCCTGCGAGGACACGCGCAGGACTGGACTGCTCCTGGAGCGCCTCGAGATCCAGGCGATGCGGCTGGTCTCCTACCACGAGGGGAACGAGGCCGAGCGCGCCCGCGAGCTCGCACAGCGGATCGAGCGGGGCGACAACGTCACGCTCGTCTCCGATGCCGGCACGCCCGCCATCTCCGACCCCGGCTATCGCCTGATCCGGGCTTGCATCGACCGCGACCTCGACATTGAGGTGCTCCCGGGGCCCTCTTCGATCGTCACCGCACTGGTGGCCTCCGGGCTGCCGCCGCACCGCTTCCGCTTCCAGGGTTTTCTCCCGCGCCGGACCGGGGAGCTCGAGCGAGTCCTCCAGTCGACTGAGACCCTGATCGCGTTCGAGTCCCCGCGGCGCCTTCCCGAGTCGCTGCGGGCGCTCGCCCAACTCGCCCCCGACCGGCCGGCGGCCGTCTGCCGCGAGCTCACCAAGCTCCACGAGGAGATCGCGCGCGGCACCCTCGGCGAGCTCTCACGCCGGTTCCGGGACGAGGCCCGCGGCGAGATCGTGGTCGTGATCGGCCCGGCGGCGGAACGGGGGACGGCCGACATCGGCTTCGCCACCGACGCGCTCCGTGGCCTGATCCGCGCCGGGGCCCGCCCGCGGGCCGCGGCCAGCGTCGTCTCGGCGCTCACCGGCGTGCCCGCCAACGACCTCTACAAGGGCATCACCGGGCGCGACCCGCGGCGCTAACCGGCGAGGTTCCGGCTCTTTTTGACGAAGCCGCTGACAGACGGCCCGTGCTCCGGCCGCAGTGCGTAGATCACCCGGTAGCCGGTCATGTAGAGGAGGCGGCCGTCGGAGATCACCGGGTTGTAGGCGCCGTCGCGCGACTTGAGGACGGGCTTGCCGTCGGTGGCCCGGAATCCCCAGGTCTGGGTCGTCTTCAGATCGCCGGAGTAGAAGACGTCACCGATCATGCTCCCCGCGCCCGAGACCGGCCCCGACGCGGATTCGGTCCACCGCGTAGCGCCGGTGCGCGCGTTGAGCGCGTAGACGGTGCCGTCGTAGGAGCCGAAGTAGACGCTCGGCGGGGTATCGGGTGTCTTCGCAGCAGTTGCGCCGCTGTAGACGTAGCCGCCCGTCGAGGTGCTCCAGTCGGAGTTCCCGCTGGACTCGTCCCAGGCGTGAAAGCCGCCGCCGAGGTCGCCCGCGAAGACCCGGCCGAAGGCTACGGCCGCGGTGCCGTAGATGCTGTTGCCGGCGCTCGCCTGCCAGACCACGCGCCCGCTGCCCGCCCGCAGCGCGGTCATCTGGCCGCCGTAGTCGCCGACGAAGACCGTCCCGCGGTCATAGGCCGGTGACGCCTTGACCGCGCCGCCCACCGCCGTGCTCCAGCGCTCCCTGCCCGACCGGGCGTCGAGCGCGAAGACCGATCCGCACTCACAGCCCGCGATCACCTCGTTGCCGACGACCAGCGGGCTCGACTCCGTCCGGCCCGGGAACGGATGCCGCCAGAGGACCTTGCCGCTCCGGGCGTTCAGCGCCTGCACTTGGCCGGGATCGAGGTTCGAGATGTACAGGCGGCCATGGCTGTAGGTCGGGGCCGACGCGTTCAACGTGGCGACGTCGCGGCGCCAGCGGGGCTTGCCGTTGCCGGTGTTGAGCGCGAACGCCTCGCCGTTGTTGTCGATCCCATAGAGCGTGTCCGCGACGACGATCGGCGAGTACTCCATCAGGTGACGGGCGTCATAGCTCCAGGCGAGCTTGTACGGGGGCTGCACCCGGTCGCTCGGGAGATAGCGGGTGCGGGCCGCGTCGAGGCCGTACGTCGGCCAGTCGGTTGTCTGCAAAGCGGATGGCTTGGCCGCGGGAATTGCGGTCGTGGTGGTCGACTCGGTCGAACTGCTAGGGGAGCGCAGCAGGAGCCAGCCGCCCACGCCGACTACGGCGACGAAGCCGGCCATGACGGCGATCGCCGTGGCTCGGTGCTCGGTCCAAAACCGCATCGAAGTCCGGTGTAATTCCCCCGTCTAAGCTGGAGCTAACTGATGGCAAAGCGAGATGCACGCATGGTCTCACTCGGGTACGGGAAGTTCGCCCGGGCTGACCGAATCTACGCCCTGGTCCCGCTCGATCCGAAGGATCGCGGCGAGGGGCGGCGGACCTACGTCCACGTCGACGACCTGGCCGAGCCGATCGTCGCCTCCCGATCCGAGCGGGCGATCCTCGCCGATGTCGAGGCGGCGCTCACTGAGGCCGCCGGGATACCCCGTCGTCGGCGGCGCTCCGGGACGAGGGGCCAGGAGAAGCTGCTCTAGCGGCCCACCGTCCGCTCCACTGTGAGCGAATCCGCGCGCCACTGTAGTAGTGTGCTAGTGCAATGGCACAGCTAGCGGGTCGGAGGGTTCCAGGGCTCGTCCACGGGGATGATCTCCCGGTCGGTGTGAATCTCTTTTGGCGCCTGCAGGCATTGATCCGCAGCGGCCGCCTGCCAGCCAACGAGCGGCTGCCTGGCGTTCGTGAATTCGCCGCCGGAGCGGGGGTCAACGTCAACACCGTACGCAGCGTCTATCGGCGGCTCGAGGAAGATGGGCTGGTCATCTCCCAGCAGGGGCTGGGCACCTTCGTGAGTCCTTACGCCTCCGTTGCGCCGGCACTGGAGCAGTTGGCTGCGCAGGTCGCGGGGGATTCGATCGCTCTCGGGATCGACCCGCGTGAGCTCGCCAGGGCCCTCTACGCCGGCAGCACCCCGGAAGGCCCGTTCGCGGAGCCGAGCGACGAGGAGGCCATCGCCAGCCCGACGACCGAGGGGGTGGAGCGCTCTTCCCGTGCCGCGCTTCGGGGTCAGATAGCGAGATTCGAGGCCTTGCTGGCTGCATATCCCGAGACGGATCCGCAAGAGAGCAAAACGGCAGCGGGCGCGATTCCGAGAGTCGCGGGAATAGATGAGCTCGAGAGCATCCGCGACGATTTGCTTGCTCGGCTGAGGCGGGCACAGGCCAGAGCGGAGAAGCGAAGCGAGCATCACGACGCGGCGCGGCGCTGGCGAGAGGAGGCTCTTGCGGACCCGTCAGCGCACCGTTGGGAGTCGGTGTCCAGCGCTGATCTCGGGGAGCCCGGTTGCCTGAGGGTTGCCGTCCGCCCGAGGTGGGGCCCCGTCGGGGCGTTGATGGACTGGTGGCGGGTGAAGATCTCCTCGGGGTGCCCGTAGATGGTGCGCGCGGTCGCCGACCGGGCCTTCCTTCCCGCCAAGTCCCTCTTCGAGCAGGTGGGGGACATGATGATCCTGACCGCGAAAACGATCGTCTCGGCGATCAGGCCGCCGTACCCCTATGGCGGCGAGTTCATCGGGCAGTTCCTCTTCGCTCTCCAGCTCTGCTGGTTCCCGATGTCGATCTCGATGCTCGTCGTTTGCTTCGGCGCCCCGGGCCTGCAGGCGGCGAACTTCCTCTCGTTGTTCGGCGCCCTCGACCGCCTCGGCGGGTTCTTCGTGCTCGCCTCGATCAGAGAGTTCGCTCCCAACGTCACGGCCGTGGTGGTCGCCGGCGTCGCCGGCACCGCGATCACCGCCGACCTCGGCTCGCGCAAGATCCGCGAGGAGCTCGACGCGCTTCAGGTGCTCGGCGTCAGCCCGATCAAGAACCTGGTCGTGCCCCGCTTTCTGGCGCTGATGCTGATCACCGGCCTACTCGACGTCTACGCGCTGATCTTCGGTATCGCGGGGGGTGTCCTCGCCGAGGTGATCTACAACGAGCCGCTTGGGGGCTTCTTCGCGACCCTCTTCAACAACGCCTCCGTCACAGACCTGTGGGGGTCAGTGCTCAAGTGCACGCTTTTCGGGGCGATCATCGCGATCGTCTGCTCGTACAAGGGGATGACCGCGTCAGGAGGCGCCGAGGGGGTGGGCCGCGCGGTGAACGAGGCGGTGGTGATCACCTTCATGGGCGTGTTCGCGTTCAACTACGTCTTCACCCAGACGCTGCTGGCGACTCACCCGGACCTCCAGGTCATCAAGTAGTCCACCCTCAGGGCGCGTTTATGCTCAGGCGCCCGTGAGCTTCTACGTCACCACGCCGATCTACTACGTCAACGGAGAGCCACATCTCGGGCACGCGTATTCGACGATCGCCGCTGACATCCTCGCCCGGCACCATCGCCAGCGGGGCGAGGACGTCTTCTTCCTCACCGGGACCGACGAGCACGGGGAGCCGGTGGCGCAGCAGGCCGAGGCGGAGGGCGTCACACCGCGAGAGCTCGGCGACCGCCTCGCGCCCCGCTTCAGGGAGATGGCGGCCAAGATCAACGCTTCCAACGACTTCTTCATCCGCACCACGGACGAGGGCCACATGAAGCGGGTTCAGGAGATCGTCCAGCGTGTCTACGACAACGGCCACGTCTACGAGGGGATGTACGAGGGCTGGTACTGCCCCCGCTGCGCCGACTTCAAGACCGAGTCGGAGATCGGCCCGAACAACACCTGCCCGATCCACCAGATACCGCTGACCCGGGAGGAGCAGAGGAACTGGTTCTTCCGCCTGTCCTCCTTCCAGGAGAGCCTCGAGCATCTCTACCGCGAGCGACCCGGGTTCGTCGTGCCCGACTTCCGCCGCAACGAGGCGCTCTCCTTCATCAGGCAGGGCCTCCAGGACGTCTCGCTGTCGCGGCCGACGTTGAAGTGGGGGGTGCCGGTGCCCTGGGATCCGAACCAGGTGATCTACGTCTGGTTCGACGCGCTGCTCAACTACTACACGGCTCTCGGCTACGGGGTGGAGGGCAAGGACGTGACCGCAGAGTTCTGGCCGCCCTTCCACATCCTCGCCAAGGACATCCTCAAGTTCCATGCGGTCTATTGGCCCGCGTTCCTGATGGCTGCCGAGATCGAGCTGCCGGAGCGGATGTTCATTCACGGCTTCCTGCTGATGGAAGGGCACAAGATGTCCAAGTCGCTCGGCAACGTGCTCGACCCGGATGAGGTGGTCGACAAGTTCGGCGCCGACCCTCTGCGCTTTTATTGCTTCCGGGAGGTGTCCTTCGGCCAGGACGGCCAGATCTCCCCTGCCGGCTTCGAGTCGCGCTACGAGACCGAGCTCGCCGACCAGTACGGGAACCTCGCCAACCGGGTGCTCTCGATGATCGGCCGCTACCGCGCCGGCATCGTGCCCGATGCGGAGGCCGAGCGCGACCTTGCCGGCGACCTCGAGGAAGCGCCACGCCGGGTGCAGGCACTGCTGGACGACGCTGAGCTGACCCAGGCGCTCGAGGAGATCTGGAAGCTGGTGCGCCGACTCAACGCCTACGTCGAGGAGACGAAACCCTGGGGGCTGGCCAAGGACGAGTCGTCGTCGACACGGCTCGACGCCGTCCTCTACGGCCTCGCCGAGGGGCTCCGGGTGACGACTCTGCTGCTGCACGCCTACATGCCGGAAACGACCGGGCGGCTGCTCGAGGCGATGGGCGAGTCCGGCCGGGAGCTGGCCGACTTCGGCTCCAGGGGTGGAGGACAGACCCTGGGCGAGCTCGCCCCGCTGTTCCCAAAGCTCGCGCCCGCCTGACCGAAGAGGCCAGGAATGCCTTTGGTAGGGTGGCCCGCGGATCACGGAAGGCGAACACAGGGAGGAATTCGATGAGCAGGATGTCTCGTCTCGGGAGGATCGCGATGCTGGTCGCAGCCGCGGCAACCCTGCTGCTGCCCGCCTCGATCGCCGTCGCAAAGAGCCCCGTCGCAACCAAGTCGGGCGCCCTGATCAACTACGTCGGCACCGGCAAGCTCAAGGTCGCAAAGAGGATCAACATCTTTGCCATCTGCTCGGCCAACTGCGGTGTCGACACTACGACCACGATCAAGGCCCACGGGTTCCACCAGACCTTCCATCTCAGCGGTGCGCTGCAGGCTGGAGTGCCGGGCGGTCCCTTCTTGAAGCCGAATGGTCCCCTGCTGAAGGCGATGAAGCACAAGCCGGGCGCCTTCAAGATCGTCAGCTCGATGACGGCGACGGACCTGACGACCGGAGCCAGCGACGCGATCGCCCACAACTTCAAACTGAAGAGGTAGGCCGGAAAGGCCTACGCTGCGCCCGTGCACTCTCGTATTGCCAGGGCGGGCGCGGCGGCCCTCTGCCTGACAGGTCTCGTC
>CAWFXE010000004.1:0-6591 GCA_963819715.1 uncultured Solirubrobacterales bacterium | reverse complement strand
CGCCGCGCTGGTGGCGGAGGGCGCCACGCGGCTCGCTGGAGAGTCCGGGCTGTCCGGGCTCGGTGCGGTGGTCGGCGCGACCGCCCCCCAGCACCTGGGCCGGCTCCGCGAGCTGATGTCCGATTCAATCTTCCTGATTCCCGGAATCGGCGCCCAGGGCGGCAAGCCGGAGGACCTCGGGCCGGCGCTGGCTCCAGGACGCCCCGCATCCGTGCTGGTCGCTGCGGCGCGAAGCATCGCCGGGGCGGACGATCCCGCCGCGGCTGCGGAGGAGCTCCGCGAGGCGGTTTGGAGCCTCAGTAGTTAGCCGGCAGTACCCTGTCGAACCCTCGAATGCCGGACTACAAGCCGAATCAATTCGTCCGCGCGTTCGCCGTGCTGGCCCTGATCGCGGCCCTCATCCTGGTGGTCGCTGTCGTGGCGACCTCAAGCGGGGGAGGCGGCGGCGGGGACAACGGTGACTCGCATAAGAAGGCCCATATCAGCAAGGCCGGCCGGCGGGCCTTGCACAAGGGCGTCTGGATCGTCCATTCCGGCGACACCCTGGGAGCGATCTCGCTGAAGACCGGCATCGATGAGAGCACGCTCCAGGCGCTCAACCCGGACCTCGATCCGCAGACCCTGCTCGAGGGCCAGCGGATAGCGTTGCGCTGACGGTGCTCGGAATCGACGGCAGGCGGGGAAGGGGGCGCGTTCGCGCGGCGATCGCCATCGCTCTCGCGACCATGCTCGTCGGCCTGCCCGCGTCGGCCGGCGCAGCAAGTGGCCCCAAGATCGACGCCAAGGCGTGGATCCTGATCGACCCTCGCGACGATTCCGTCCTGGCCAGCAGCACTCCCGACAAGCGTCTGCCGATCGCCAGTACGACCAAGCTGATGACGGCATACCTCGCGCTCAAGAAGCTCAAGCCCAACCAGATGATCGCGGCGCCGACCTATCACCCGAGCGCCTCCGCCGAGATCGAGCTCGGACTTCGGCCCGGCGAGCGGCTGCGGGTCCGGGACCTGCTCTACGGGCTGCTCCTGCCAAGCGCGAGCGACGCCGCCCAGACCCTGGCCGTCGGGGTCTCGGGCTCGGTGCCCAAGTTCGTCACGACGATGAACCAGGCGGCCCAGCGGCTCGGCCTGACCGACACCAGCTATGCGAACCCGATCGGGCTGGACGACCCGGACAACTACTCGAGCGCCCACGACCTGGTGACGCTCGCCTCGATACTCCTCCGCAATCGGCTGTTCGCCAGGATCGTCAACACCCCGAGCGCGACGCTGAACAGCGGGGACCACCCGCGTCAGGTGACCAGCCGGGACACGCTGCTCAACGAGGTCCCGTGGATCAACGGGGTCAAGACCGGCCACACGCTCGGCGCGGGGTACGTCCTGGTCGGCTCGGGCACCCAGGACTCGACGACCCTGATCTCCGCGGTGCTCGGCGCTCCCGACGAGCCCACCCGCGACGCCGACACGCTGAAGCTCCTCCAGTACGGCTTTTCCCGCTACCACCCGGTTCAGCCGGTCCGAAAGGGACAGGAGCTGGCCGATCCCAAGCTCGATTACCGGAGCGATCACCTCTCACTGGTCGCCAGAGACGCCCTTCCGGTCAACGTGCGACAGGGCCAGCACGTTGCGACTCGCGTCACCGCGCCCGACGAGCTCAGCGGCGCCGTGAAGGAGGGCCAGGTGCTCGGCCGCGTCAGGGTCACCGTCGACGGAAAGCCGGCGGCGGCCAGCCCACTGGTCGCGTCCCGCTCGGTTGGTGCGGCCACCACCCTCGACAAGGCGATCACGGCCGCCAAGAATCCAATCGTTCTACTTCTGCTCGGCGCGATCGTGATACTCCTAGGACTGCTGCTGACGAGACGAGGACGCGGATCGAATCAGCCCGAGACGGCCGCCCCGCGAGCTCGAGAGAATCGGCGGCAGTCCCCCCAACAGCGGACCCCGGAGGAGAGGCGCAGGATGCACGAGGAGAGAATGCGCAGGAGGCGCCAGAGAGCGGAGCGAGAGGGGGGCGCCGGATGATCCTGACCGTCACCCTGAACGCCGCCATCGACCGCACCGTCGCGGTTCCGAGCTTCCGGCAGGGCCATCGCCACCGAGCCGTCGAGGCGAGCACCGTCGCCGGCGGCAAGGGGGTCAACGTCGCCCGCGCCCTGAAGCTGCTCGACCGGCCGGTGATCGCCACCGGGCTCGCCGGCGGCCCGACCGGGGCCCGTCTGATGGAACGCCTCGCCGAGGAGTCGATCCTCACGGACTTCACCTGGATCGCCGGTGAGTCGAGGACGAATCTCGCCGTTGTCGATCCCACCTCCGGCGAGCAGACCGAGATCAACGAGCGCGGCCCGGACGTCAGCGCCGAGGAGCTCGACCGGTTCCTGGAGAAACTTCTCTACCTGGCGCGCGGCGCTCGCATCTGCGCGATCGCGGGCAGCCTGCCGCCGTCCGTCCCGCCGTCGTTTTCCGCCCGGATCGTCGAGGAGCTCAAGCAGATCGGGGTCGACACGATCGTCGACACAGAGGGCGAGCCGCTCGTCGCCTCGCTGCGTGCCGGGCCCGCCGCGGTGACGCCGAACGTGCGCGAGGCGGAGGGCGCCGTCGGCCATGAGTTCAACGATCGCGAGGACGCTCTGCTCGGCCTTCGCAGCCTCGTCGAGCTCGGGGCAATCGATGCCGTGATCACCCGGCCCGAGGGCTGCGTTGCATCGCTGCTGGACGCCGACGATCGGCGCCATGCCTACGAGGTCACCGCCCCCCAGGTCGAGCCGGTCGCCACCGTCGGCTCCGGAGATGCCTTCCTCGCCGGCTTCGTTGCCGCCCGCTACGACGGCCGCCCGCCCGAGGAGTCCCTGCGCTTCGCGGTTGCATGCGGCGCCGAGTCCACCCAGCACTTCGGCGCGGGCAGCATCGACCCGGCTGAGGTCGAGCGGCTGCTCCCGGGAGTCGAGTCGCGCGAGCTCGAGGCCCCCGCGACAGTCTAGATCCCGGGGCCCGGGTTGACCGCTGTTATCCTTGGCCGGGCGTTGGTAAGGACCCTCCGAAACGCCGCTATCACCGCATTTCCGGCCCCGCGACGCGGGGTTTTTTCGTCCGCGAACGAACTTAGGATCTGCCAATGGAAGTAGAGATCGGCCGCGGCAAGAAGGGCCGCAGGGCATACGGCTTCGATGACATCGCGATCGTCCCCTCCAGGCGGACGCGCGACCCCGACGACATCGACATCACCTGGACCCTCGGTCCGTACCGCTTCGAGCTGCCGCTGCTCGCCTCCGCGATGGACGGGGTCGTCAGCCCGAAGACCGCGGGCCTGATCGGCAACCTCGGCGGCCTTGGCGTCCTCAACCTCGAGGGCATCTGGTCCCGCTACGAGAACGCCGACGAGAAGCTCGACGAGATCGCGGCGGCGCCCAAGGAGGTCGCCACTCGGATCATGCAGGAGATCTACGCGGAGCCGGTCAAGGCCGAGCTGATCGCCCAGCGGATCGAGGAGATCAAGGCCAACGGCGCGGTGGCCTGCGGCTCCCTCACGCCGCAGAAGGTGACCGAGCACTACGAGACCGCTCTCGAGGCGGGCCTCGACATCCTCGTCATTCAGGGAACCGTGATCTCGGCTGAGCACGTCTCCACCCAGACGGAGCCGCTCAACCTGAAGCAGTTCATCGCCGATCTCGACGTGCCCTGCGTCGTCGGCGGCTGCGCCTCCTACAACACCGGCCTCCACCTGATGCGGACCGGCGCGGTCGGAGTCCTGGTCGGCGTCGGACCCGGCGCGGCCTGCACGACCCGCGGTGTGCTCGGCATCGGCGTGCCCCAGGCCACCGCCATCGCCGACGTGGCCGCCGCCCGCGGGCAGCACATGATGGAGACGGGCAACTACTGCAACGTGATCGCCGACGGCGGCATGCGAACCGGCGGCGACGTCTCCAAGGCGATCGCGGTCGGCGCCGACGCCGTCATGATCGGTTCTCCGCTGGCGCGGGCCAAGGAGGCCCCCGGCCGGGGCTTCCACTGGGGGATGGCGACCTTCCATCCCTCCCTACCTCGCGGTGCCCGGGTGGCCACCAACCAGGACGGCACGCTCGAGGAGATCGTGCTCGGGCCCGCCCAGGACAACGACGGCACCTTCAACCTGATGGGCGCGCTGCGGACCTCGATGGCGACCACCGGCTACGCGGACATCCCCGAGTTCCACCGGGCCGAGGTGATGGTCGCGCCGGCGCTGATGTCGGAGGGCAAGCAGCTCCAGCGCGAGCAGTCGGTAGGGATGGGCTCGAACGGGCGCGCCACTGTCGCAACGGCGGTCGCCGTCAGCGATGACTGAAGCGGCCAGCGCCGCTTCGGATGACACCCAGGCTCGGGTCCACGTCCCCGAGCGCAGCGTTCCCGGCGCCGAGCCGGAGCTGCGGGAGGTCGACAAGCAGGCTCCCGCGCAGGCGACCGAGGAAGTGCTCGTCCTCGATTTCGGCGGGCAGTACTCGCAGCTGATCGCGAGGCGCATCCGCGAGTGCGGCGTCTTCAGCGAGCTGCTCCCGCACGACACGCCGCTGGAGCGGATCACCGAGCGCGGGCCGCGCGGCCTGGTGCTCTCGGGCGGGCCCGCCTCCGTCTACGCCGATGGGGCGCCGGCCCTCCGCAAGGAGCTGCTCGACCTCGGCATCCCGGTTCTCGGCATCTGCTACGGCATGCAGCTGATGGTCCACGAGCTGGGCGGCAGGGTCGAGGAGGCCCCGGCCGGCGAGTTCGGGCGCAGCCAGCTCACGCTCCGCGATGGCGGCGGCACCCTGCTCGACGGGCTGCCCGCCGAGCAGCAGTGCTGGATGAGCCATCGCGACACGGTCTTCGAGGCGCCTCCCGGCTTCACCGCTCTGGCCTCGAGCACGGAGTCCCCGGTGGCCGCGGTCGAGGACACCGAGCGCGGCCTGTATGGCATCCAGTTCCACCCCGAGGTCGTCCACACGCCCTACGGCACCGAGATCCTCACCCGGTTCCTCCGCGACGTCGCAGGCTGCCGCGAGAAGTGGTCGCCAGCCTCGCTGATCGAGGAGCAGGTCCAGACGATCCGAGCCCAGGTCGGCGATGCCCGCGCGATCTGCGGGCTCTCCGGCGGAGTCGACTCAGCGACTGCCGCTCTCCTCGTCCACCGGGCGATCGGGGACAGGCTCACCTGCGTCTTCGTCGACCACGGGATGATGCGCAAGGACGAGGCCGAGCAGGTCGTCACGGCCTTCCGCGAGCAGCACGGCATCCAGCTGGTCCACGTCGACGCCGCCGACCGTTTTCTCGACCGTCTCGCCGGCGTCGACGATCCGGAGACCAAGCGCAAGATCATCGGCGAGGAGTTCATCCGGGTCTTCGAGGAGGAGGCGGGCAAGGTCGAGGACGCGCGCTTCCTGGTCCAGGGCACCCTCTACTCCGACGTGATCGAGTCGGGTGGCGACGGCCGCGCGGCGGCGACCATCAAGTCACACCACAACGTGGGCGGCCTTCCCGAGGAGATGGAGATGGAGCTGGTCGAGCCGCTGCGGATGCTGTTCAAGGACGAGGTCAGGGCGGTCGCTGCGGAGCTCGGGCTTCCCGAGCGCTTCGTCTGGCGGCAGCCCTTCCCGGGCCCGGGCCTGGCGATCCGCGTCGTCGGCGGCGAGGTCACACGCGAGCGCCTGGACATCGTCCGAGAGGCGGACGCAATCCTCCAGGAGGAGATCCGCGCCGCCGGCCTCTACCGCCAGCTCTGGCAGTCCTTCTGCGTGCTGCCCGTCGTCCGCTCGGTCGGCGTCCAGGGCGACGAGCGCTCCTACGCTCACCCGATCGTGATCCGCGCCGTCACCTCGGACGACGCGATGACCGCGGACTGGGCGAGGCTGCCCTACGACCTGCTGGAGCGAGTGTCGGCACGGATCATCAACGAGGTCCGCGGCGTCAACCGCGTCACGCTGGACCTCACCTCGAAGCCACCCGGCACGATCGAGTGGGAATGACGGGGCGCGGCTAGCCCGCGCCGTCATAGAAGAGCCGCTTGCTCGCGGAGTACTGGCCGGGCGGGGGCTCCGGCTCTTCCTGCAGCGGCCCACCGGAGCGCTTGTCCCAGACGCGCAGGTGGGGGAGGGGGTCGGTGCGGCTGCCGCCGGAGAACCAGCGGCCCTTCCACATTTCGAAGTGCAGGTGGCAGACGCCGCTGTCGGTCCCCGTGTGCCCCACGGAGCCGATGCGCTGCCCTGCCCGCACCCTGCGGTTGACGCGAACTCGCGCGCGGCCCTTCATGTGGCCGTAGACGAAGTCGAATCGTGTTCCCTCGCCGTGCAGGACGACGTAGTTCCCGTAACCGGTCGAGTAGCCGGCGGAGCGCACCACCGCGGAGTGGGCCGCCACGATCGGCGTGCCGCACTTGGCGATGATGTCCTGGCCTGTGTGAATGGAGCCGTCGCCCCGCTTCGCGCCGAAGCCGGTGACGTCGAGGTTGCCGTAGTTGTGCGGCCCCTTGAGCGGATAGCGGTAGCGCTGGTAGGCGAATGCCGTGGTCGCCATCGCCGCGGCTGCGATCGCGATCACCAGGCAGGCTGGGACGAGTCGGCTGAGGCGCATACCCGGGCTGGAACACATC
>CAWFXE010000003.1:0-339337 GCA_963819715.1 uncultured Solirubrobacterales bacterium | reverse complement strand
TCTCGCGACCCGGGCCCTGCTGATCAAGGACGCCGAATCCAACGGGAATGACGTCGTTTGCGAGCCGAGTGCAGACGCGATCCTCGAGATCGCGGAGCGGGTAATGAGCGAGGGGAACGTTCGCCGCGGCGAGGACGGCGGCGAGATCGGACCCGAGGACGCCCGCGCCCTGCTGATCGCCTTCACGGACGCCGTCCGCCTCGAGCCCGGCCGGGCGCTGATCGACCACATGCAGAGCGAGGAGTTCAGCCACGCGGAGCTCGAGCGGAAGGCGCGTCGTGTCCACGAGCGGCGGCTGCGCGAGGTCGTCGAGTCCACCGTCGAGACCGTGGGCAACGGTGGCTCCGAGGATCTGGCCGCCACGGCAATGGATGCGGGCAGGCAACTGTTCCGCGCCGCCATCCCGGCCGTCCCATATGCACCGGCAGCCGCTTTTTTGGGGAGAGAGAAGGACAAGCTCAATCCTCAAGAGGGCGCGAAGCGCGTCGCCCTGATCGCCGACGCGATCGGCGGCGTCCACGGCGTAACTCACACGATCGAGCGGATCCGCGAGCTAGGCGTCCCCGGCTACGAGGTGGACGTGATCGGCACGGACCGCAACGTCGATCGCCGCCTCTCCGCCGTGGCGGAGATCGAGATCCCCTTCTACGCCGGCCTGGAGATCGGCATGCCGAGCCTGCCCGCCATGGTCGAGGCTCTGGCCGAGGGCCACTTCGACGCCGTTCACGTCACCGCCCCCGGACCAGCGGGCGTGATGGCGACCCTGCTCGCCCGGATCATGGAGCTGCCGGTCCTGGGCAGCTGGCACACCGAGCTCGGTGTCTACGCGGGCCTGCGCGCCGCCTCGCCCGAGCTGGAGAAGGGCGCCGACATGGCTCTCTCCATCTTCTACCGTCAGTGCGCGCGTGTGCTCTCGCCGAGCCCCGCGAGCGACGACTCGCTCGCTCGCCTCGGCATTGAGCGCGGGGCGATCGGGCGCTGGGGCCGAGGCGTGGACACCTCGCGCTTTGATCCGGCCCTCCGCGACGCCGGCGCTTACCCGGGTGAGATCAAGGTCCTATATGTAGGGAGGCAGACCAAGGAGAAGGGCGTCGAGCTCCTCGCCGACTCCTTCATCCGCGCGCACGAGGCCGATCCCAGGCTTCACCTGCTGCTCGGCGGCGGCGGCCCCGAGGAGGAGATGCTCCGCGAGCGCCTCGGCGACCGCGCGACCTTCCTCGGCTGGCTCGGCGGAGACGACCTGCCACGGGCGTACGCGAGCGCCGACGTCTTCCTCTTCTGCAGCCGGACGGACACATTCGGCCAGGTCCTGGTCGAGGCCGGCGCGAGCGGGCTGCCCTCGGTGGCGGTGGATGAGGGCGGGCCCTCCTCGATCGTCGTCGATGGCGAGACCGGTCGGCTCTGCGACGCCGACCCGGGAATGCTCGCGGCGGCGATCCTGCAGCTGGCCGACTCGCCGGCGTGGAGGGCCAAGCTCGGGCGCCAGGCAATGGATGCGGCCCGGGCGCGGACCTGGGAGGCGGCAATGGCCCAGCTTGCAGACGGCTACGACCGGGTCACCGAGCCGGTCGAAGAGCCCCGCATCAAGCTCGTCAGAGCGGCTTAGTTCCCACCGCTAAGGTGGGTGCGTGACCGACGAGCTCGCCCAGCAAAGCACGGAGTCGAGCGGATCTGCGGCTGACGCCGGCGCCACGATCACGCCGGAAAGGGTGCGGACGAACGGCTCCGAACCCGACCTCACCGATCCATCCCTCTACTTCAACCGCGAGCTCTCCTGGCTCGACTTCAACGACCGGGTCCTGCAACTCGCCGAGGACCCGCGCGTCCCGCTGCTCGAGCGCGTCAACTTCGCGGCGATCTACGAGGACAACCTCGACGAGTTCTTCATGGTCCGCGTGGCCGGCCTCCACGACCAGGTGGAGTCGAAGATCGATGCCCGCGGCGCCGACGCAATGGCGGCGGCCGACGTAATCGAGCTGAATCGCAAGCGGACGATCGAGCTCCGCCACCGCCTCTGCCGCTGCTTCGCCGAGGAGATCCGACCGGCCCTCGCCGAGCACGGCATCCGGATCATCTCCCTGGATGATGCGAATGCGGAGGAGCGGGAGGAGGTGGAACACCTCTTCACCAGCCAGGTCTTCCCGGCACTCACGCCGCTGGTGATCGGGCGAGGCCGTCCCTTCCCGTACATCTCGAACCTCTCGCTCAACTGGGGTGTCCTGCTCCGCAACCCGGAGAAGGACGAGGAGGTTGCCGCCCGGGTCAAGGTGCCGAAGGAGCTGCTGCGCCGCTTCCTCTCGATCGGCGACGGCCTCACCTTCGTCCCACTCGAGGACGTGATCGCCGCCAACCTCGACGACCTCTTCCCGGGAATGGAGATCGTCCACCAGTCCATGTTCCGTGTCACTCGCGACACGGACTACGACGTCTCCGATGAGGCGGACGACCTGCTTCTCGCTGTGGAGGAGGAGGTCCGCCGCCGGCGCTTCGGCGAGGTGGTCCGGCTCGAGATCGCCCCGGAGATGGAGCCGCGCCTGCGCGACCAGTTGGTCGAGGCGATGGAGATCGATCCGGTTCAGGTCTACGAGAGCCCCGGGCTGCTCGGGCTCGACGATCTCACTGACATCTACTCGGTCCAGGGCTTCCGCGAGCTGCGCTACCCGCCGTGGCAGGGAGTCACTCCGGCGGCGTTGCAGCAGGGCAGCCGCACGCAGCGCGAGGTGGACGTCTTCAGCGCCATGCGCGCAGGGCGACATCCTCGTCCACCATCCGTACGACTCCTTCGCAGGCTCGGTCGAGCGCTTCGTCCGCCAGGCCGTCGAGGACCCGAACGTCCTCGCGATCAAGCAGACCGTCTATCGGACGAGCGCCGACTCCCCGCTGGTGCCGGGGTTAATCGAGGCCTCGGAGGCCGGCAAGCAGGCGGTCTGCCTGGTAGAGCTCAAGGCGCGCTTCGACGAGAGCGCCAACATCCGCTGGGCGAGGGCGCTGGAGGAGGCAGGCGTGCACGTCGTCTACGGCATCCCCGGGCTGAAGACCCACGTCAAGTGCATCCTGGTCGCGCGCCGCGAGGGGGACGGCGTCCGCAACTACGTCCACATCGGGACCGGCAACTACAACCCGAAGACCGCCAGGATCTACACCGACTTCGGCCTCTTCACCTCGAACCAGGAGATCGGCGACGACATCGCCGAGATGTTCAACTACCTGACCGGCTACGCACGGCCGAGCGGCTATCGGAAGGTGCTGGTCGCTCCGTTCAACCTGAAGGAGGGGATCGTCGGCGAGATCGAGCGGACGATCGAGGCCCACTCCCCGGAGAACCCCGCGCGGATCCGGATGAAGATGAATTCGCTGCTCGATCCGCCCTGTATCCGCGCGCTCTACCGCGCCTCGCAGGCCGGGGTGGAGGTCGACCTCAACATCCGGGGGATCTGCGCGCTGCGACCGGGAGTCCAGGGGGTCTCCGAGAACATCCGGGTCGTCTCGATCGTTGGCCGCTTCCTCGAGCATTCGCGGATCTACTCCTTCGAGCGGCCCGGCGAGACGCAGATCCTGATCGGCTCCGCCGACCTGATGCCGCGGAATCTCTACAACCGCGTCGAGCTGGTCGCGCCGGTGATCGACCAGGCGAACCGCGATCAGCTCACCGACGCCCTCGACCGCGCGTTCGCCGACAACGTCAACGCCTGGGAACTCGGCACGGACGGCGCCTGGTCCCGCCGGACGACCAACGGCGACCCGCCTCGAAGCGAGCAGGGAGAGCTGATGGAGCGCCACGTTCGCCGGGCCGAGGAGGCGGCAGTCGAGGCAGTCTGACGGGCGGGTCCGCTCTCTGGGCCTCCTGCTAGCTTGGCGCTCCCGTGGCCCGGTTCTCACTAGTCCCGAAGGACCGCGTCTTCTTCGACCTGTTCGCCGAAGGGGGCCAGAACACGCTTCGCACAGCGAAGCTCCTGCGCGACATGCTGCAGAAGTGGCCGGATGAGGAGGGTCTCTCGACGGACATTCTCAAAGCGGAGCAGGAGGGGGACCGGATCACCCACGACATCATCCAGCGGCTCAATACGACGTTCGTCACGCCGATCGACCGCGAGGACATTCACACGCTGGCGACCCAGATGGACGACATCGTCGACTACATGGAGGAGGTCGCGGACTTCATGGGCCTCTACAGTATCGAGGCGCCGATGGATCAGGCGCAGGCGCTGGCCGAGGTGCTGGTCAAGTCCTGCGAGCAGCTCTATGGGCTCCTCCAGCACCTGCGCGGGTTCAAGGACCTCGACCACTACTGGATTGAGATCCACCGTCTCGAGAACGACGGCGACCGCATCTATCGGGACGCGATCGCATCGCTCTTCTCGAACGGGATCGACCCGATGGTCGTCATTCGCTGGCGCGACATCTTCCTGAGGCTGGAGCGCGCAATCGACGCGACCGAGACATCGGCGTCCATCGTCGAGGGCATCGTCATCAAGAACGCGTGAGCAACGACGTAATCCTCGTCATCGTTGTCGGCACCGCGCTCGTCTTCGACTTCACGAACGGATTCCACGACACGGCGAACGTCGTGGCGACGTCGATTTCGACGCATGCGATGCCGCCGCGTGTGGCGGTTGCGTACGCGGCGATCTTCAACTTCGCCGGCGCCTTCATCTCTCTCGCGGTGGCCGCGACGGTCGCGACGGGCGTGGTGGATGCGAACGCGGTCACCCCCACCGTCGTCTTCGCCGGACTGGTTGGGGCGATCGTCTGGAACCTCGCGACCTGGTATTTCGGCCTGCCGTCGAGCTCATCGCACGCGCTGATCGGGGGAGTTGTCGGATCGACGTTCGCGGCAGCCGGAGCCAGCGCCATCTTGGCGGACGGCCTCTTCGGGAAGGTGCTGATCCCTGCCGTCATCGCACCGGTGCTCGCGTTCACCGTCGGGTTAATCGCGATCAACCTCGTCTACGGCATCCTCGGCCGAGAGCGGCCCGGGCCGGTGAACCGTGGGTTCAGATTGGGTCAGGTCGTCTCAGGCGGAATGCTGGCGCTGGCGCACGGAACCAACGATGCCCAGAAGACGATGGGGGTGATCACCCTGGCGCTGATCGCCAACGGCACGCTCCCCTCGGATGCCGATGTCCCCACCTGGGTCATCATCTCCGCGGCCAGCGCAATCTCGCTCGGGACGTACGTCGGCGGTTGGAGAATCATCCGCACGACCGGGACGCGGATCATCAAGATGGACTCGGCGCAGGGGTTCTCGGCGCAGGGTGCCGGGGCTGCTGTGATTCTCGCCTCCTCACATTTCGGATTTCCCCTCTCCACGACGCACGTCATCAACGGGGGCGTAATGGGGGCGGGAGCGGGCAAGAAGGTCTCCGCCGTTCGATGGGGCGTCGCCGGGAATATCGTGGTCGCCTGGCTCCTCACCCTGCCCGCGGCGGCGGCAATGGGAGCGGCGACCTACGGTTTCTGCAATCTCTTCGGCGACAGCGCCGCGGGACCGATCGTGGTCGCGCTACTGGGCATCGGTGCGGGGGCCACGGCGTTCACTCGCCGGCTCCGGCAGGAGCCACTGGCTGCGGGTGGGTAGCCGGGCAAATGGTCGCGACCATCCTGGAAACGAAGGAGCTGCTGGAGACCGTCGCCGCCTCCTTGATCGCGGGGGTGGGAGTCACCGCCGCCTTCTCACTCGTGATCCTCGGAGTGACGCGCTCGGCGGACATGGCTCGAGACGAGCGCCCGCTGCTCGCCACGGTCGCGGGAGGGCTCGCGGTACTGGCTGGCGCAGTGGTGATCGCCGCCATCGTCTTCGGCATCGTCGTGATGACGAGCAAATAGCCATGCCGGACGAGGGGACCAGCTCAGGCGAGCGCCGGCGCACCGTAAGCGGCCGCGAAGAGACCGAAGAGGAGCGGGCCGACCGCAACCTCTCCGACTTGCTCCAGGAGCTGCGCGTCGCACTCCCCGGGGTTCAGGTGTTGTTCGCCTTCCTGCTCACCGTGCCGTTCACGCAGCGGTTCGACGATCTGAGTGATTTCCAGGAGAAGCTGTACTTCGGCGTCCTGATCACCGTGGCCTTGGCGACCGTGATGCTCGCCGCCCCCACCGCGGGGCATCGCATCCTCTTCCGGCGCCAGCAGAAGGAGTTCATCGTCACGATCTCCAACACGCTCGCGCTCATCGGACTGCTGCTGCTCGCCGTGTCGATGACCGGAGCGCTCGCGCTGATCAGCGACTTCATCTTCGGGGCCACGACCGCGATGATCACCTCGATCGTGATGGCGAGCGCGTTCATCGGCTTCTGGTTCCTCGGGCCGATCCGGCGAAGGCAGCAGCTGCCCCCGCGTTGAAGGTCCTGATCTTCAGCGCGTCGATCGGCGAGGGCCACGACCTCCCGGCGCGGGTGCTCGCAGAGGGCATCGAGCTGGAGGCGCCGGGGACGGAGATCGAGATCGTCGACTCGCTCGCCGTCGTCGGTTGGATCACCCGACGGCTCGTGATGGACACCTCGCGCTTTCACTCCAAGTGGGGGAGCCGGTTGTTCGATCTCTCCTACCGCCTGATCACCGACGTTCGCCCGACGCGCTGGTTCGCGGGCCACCTGACCCAGTGGCTGGCATCCCGGAAGATTCGTCGCGCCGTGCTCGAGAGGGGTCCCGACATCGTCGTCTCCACATACCCCGGGACGACGGAGGTGCTCGGCCATCTGCGGAAGAAGGGCAGGATCGGCATGCCCGTGGTCTCCGCGATCACGGACCTGGCCGCGCTGCGCTACTGGGCCCACCCCGGCGTCGACCTCCACCTGATCACCCATCCAGAGTCCGCCGAGGAGGTCCGCGAAATCGCTCCCGGAACGGACGTGCGCTGCGTCCGCGGGCTCACTGACGAGCGCTTCTACGAGCCGCGCACCCAGGCCGGCGCGCGGCAGGAGCTGAGGCTGCCGGCGGAGGGCCCGATCGTGATCGTCTCGGGCGGCGGCTGGGCGGTCGGTGATCTCGAGGGGGCGGCCGAGGAGGCGCTGGGGATTCCCGGCGCCACGGTGGTCTGTCTCTGCGGGCGAAACGATCAGCTCCGGTCCGAGCTGGCCGAGCACTTCTCGGACGAGCCGCGGGTGCGGGTCGAGGGCTTCACCGACCGGATGCCCGATTGGTTCGCCGCAGCCGACGTGCTCGTCCACTCCACGGCGGGGCTGACGGTGCTGGAGGCCCTGATGGAGGGCTGCGGCGTCGTCTCCTACGGCTGGGGGCGCGGCCACGTCCGCGTCAACAACGCGGCGTTCGAGCGCTTCGGCCTGGCCGAGGTGGCCGGGTCGCGCGAGGAACTGGGCGAGGCGCTGGTTCGCGCCCTCGCCGCCAGCGGTAAGCCGGACGAGTCCTTCGCCCGGCT
The DNA here is from genome assembly GCA_963819715.1 of uncultured Solirubrobacterales bacterium. Lineage (GTDB taxonomy): Bacteria > Actinomycetota > Thermoleophilia > Solirubrobacterales > 70-9 > DASUPK01. Next base: position 331,963 of record CAWFXE010000003.1, on the reverse strand, counting down.
CCCGACCGCCGCGTCAGCCGTCCTCAGCCTCCGTGGCCTCGCCGACGGCGAGCTGGGCGACCGCGGGGGAGCTCGCCAAGAGGCCGGCGCCTAGGGCCACCGTCACCAGGGCTCCGACCAGCACGGCGCCGCCGAGCGGCGTGTTGCTCCAGCCCTCGCCTCCCACGAGTGGCGCCAGCACCACCGGGATGACGATCTGCATGACCAGCACGGTCGGCGCGACCCGGGTCGCCGCGAACTGCTGCAACGCGGTCGATTCGCTGATCACGCCGACGATCACAACCGCGGCCACGAGCGCCGCCCACGCCGCCACGGCGAGCAGCGCGCCCTCGGTCGCATCCTGCGCCACGATCTTGGCGACGAAGGCAGCCATGCCGTCGGCGGCGCCGGCGCTCGCGACCAGCAGGAGCATCGGAAAGCGCCGTTTACTGAGCAGAGAGATGGCGTAGGGGGCGATGGTCACGGTCGCCAGAAGCGCGAGCGCGACCACCAGGCCGGCGCTGCGCTCCACCTCGCCGGTCTCGCGCGGGGCCGCCCAGGCGAAGACGCCGACCGAGGCGATGATGAGGACGACCGCCGCGATCTCCCTCGGGCCGACGTGCTCGCCGAGGATGCGAACGCCCAGCACGAGCAGAAGGAGCAGGCCGAGCGCCAGCGTCGGCTGCACCAGTGTCAGCGGTGCGTGGGCCAGGGCGACGATCTGCAGCGGCCAGCCGAGCAGGGAGAGAGCGGTCGCCCCGACCCAGAGCGGGCGGCGGAGCAGGTGGGCGATCAGCGACGGCCTCAGGGCTCGGTCGGCCGGCGCCCGGCGCGCCTCGATCGCCTGAAGCGCGTAGCCGGTCTCATAGCAGCAGGCGGCCGCCAGCGCCAGGGCGAAGCCGAGACCGATCTCCCCACTCACTGGTGATACCTCATCAGTGGCACCATCCTGCCATCCGCAAGGGACTCCTCATCGGCTCGGCCGCCGCGGCGGCTGCCTGGTGGACGCCGGCGCTCGCCCCGATCGTGCCGGCGGTCGCCGACGCGCTCGGGCTGCCGCGCCGGATCGACGACTCCGTGGGCGTGGCCCTGACCTTCGACGACGGGCCGCACCCGGAGGGCACGCCGGCCGTGCTCGAAGCGCTGGCCGCCGCGGACGCGAAGGCGAGCTTCTTCCTCTGCGGGGAGCAGGTGGAGAGCGCCCCGGTCCTGGCCGCCGAGATCGTGGCCGCGGGGCACACCGTCGCGGTCCACGGGTACCGCCACCGCAACATGCTCCGGCTCCCCCCAAGGACGTTCGCCGACGACCTGGACCGTGGGATCGCCGCGATCGAGGACGCGATCGGCCTGCGGCCGGAGCTCTACCGCCCGCCCTACGGCATCTTCAGCTACCCGGGGATGGTCGAGGTCAATGCCCGCGGGCTGCGTTCACTGCTCTGGTCGCGCTGGGGTCACGACTGGCGGTCGGGTCGCACCGGCGCCGAAATCGCGGCCGAGGCGACGCGTGACATGGACGCGGGGGAGGTGCTGCTCCTCCATGACGCGGACCATTACAGCGAGCCGGGCTGCTGGCGCGGGACCGTCGCGGCACTGCCGCTGGTGGTGGAGCGAATCAGGTCGGCAGGGCTGCGGCCGGTCCGGATCTAGCTAGCTAACCGTGTCGGCGGCGGCTTCGCCGTCGTCGCGCAGGCGCGTCAGGGCCGTCGCCACGACCAGGGCGATCGCCAGCCCCATCGCCGTGAGCAGGATCGTGCCGCGGTGGGGCATGCCCAGGTTGAAGATGTTGCGCGTCCAGGGGAGGGTCTCCAGGATCACGAAGCCGGCGATGAGCCAGCCGGCGATGACACCGCCCCTGGCAGGCCGAACGCCGCCCGCTCCCAGAGGGAGCAGGCTGAGGCTCGCGAGGATGGCGATCAGGCAGGTGATTGCCACGTAGCCGACCTGGCCGGATCCGAAGTCGTCGGTGCGGGCGGCGAGCATCGAGGGAATCAGCGTTCCCGCGGCGCAGGCGAGGGCCACGATCCAGGCACTGGGCCAGGTCGAGGGAGGGCTGCTCGGCCAGCCGGGTAGCTCGGTCACCTTGACTGAGGGGGCGAAGACTGGCGTCGCAGGCTCGGGCGGCGCCGCGAACACCGGGGCGGGCTCAGCCTCCGGGGCGGGCGCGCGGTCGGGCGCGAGCCAGGCGAGATAGCGGCGGACGCCCTCGCGAAGCGGGGTCGAGGCGCGCCAGTCAAGCTCCTCGGCGGCGCGCTCGTTCGAGATCACCGCACCCCCGAAGTCGCCATTGCGGCCCGGGGTGTGCACGATCTCGGTGTCGTCGATCAGGTCGGAGACGATGTCCGCGAGCTCGCGGATCGTCACGGTCTCGTCTCCGGCCAGGTTGTAGACGCGGGTCTCGGCACCCTTTCGAAGGCCGGCGACGATGCCCTCGGCGAGGTCCTCGACGTAGACGAAGCGGCGGGTCTGCAGGCCGTCACCGGCGATCGTCAGCGGCTCGCCCTTGAGCGCCTTCGAGACGAAGATCGGGATCACGGCGGCGGGCCGGGCGCGCGGGCCGTAGGGAATGCCGAAGCGGAGGATCGTGCACGGCACGTCGTAGAGCTCGGCGTAGGAGGTGCAGTACATCTCGCCGGCGAGCTTGCTGGCCGTGTACAGATGGTCCGGCAGGCCGAGCGGGGCATCCTCGTCGATCAGGCCGTCGCCGGAGGCGCCGTAGACCCAGATCGTCGAGCCGTAGATGACGCGGGTGCCGGTCGCCTTGGCGGCTTCCAGGACGGCCAGGGTTCCTCGCGAGTTGCACTCCTCAGCCTGGACCGGCTCCTTGGCGACGATGCCGACGTCGGCGTAGGCCGCCAGGTGGACGACAGCCTCGCAGTCTTCCATCGCGGCGGAGAGGACGTCATGGTCGAAGAGGTCGCCGATCACCGTGTCGACCGAGCCCGGCTCGTGGTGCGGCGAGGGCTGCAGATCGTAGATCCGCGGCTCGTAGCCGGCGTCGTAGATCTTGTCGACGACGTGCGAGCCGATGAAGCCGGAGCCGCCGGTGACCAGGACCTTGCTCACGCTGTCTCCTCCAGTGCCTTTTCCGCCTCGACGGCGGGGGCGTAGTAGAGGGGCACGCACCAGTGGTTCTGCGAGACCCAGTCGGTGTTGGGAAGCTCGTCGCCGGTCCCCATGATCCGGTGGCAGGGATCCTCGTAGACCTTGCCGGTCGAGCGCTCGATCTCCTCGAAGACGACGTACTTGTAGAGGCCGGAGGTCATGCCGTCCGGGAGCTCCAGCCGCGATTCGTAGACGGGGTCGAGCTGCTCCCGGGCGATCTCGTTCTTGCGGGCGACGATCTGCTCGAGGCGCTCGGTCTGCAGCAGGCCGATCGCCGCCGTGAACTCGCTCATCCGCAGGTTGAGGCCCTCGACTTGGTGATCGGGCTTGCCGTAGTTGCGGAAGGCGCGCGCGTGCTCGGTGATCTCGTCGCGGTTCGAGACGAGCATGCCACCCTCTCCGGTGGAGATCGTCTTGGTCGCGTAGAAGGAGTAGGCGCCCGCGTCGCCCCAGGAGCCCGGCCGCCGGCCGTTCCAGCTCGCGCCGTGGGCATGGGCGCAATCCTCGAGCAGGAAGATGCCGTGCTCTTGGCAGTACTCGGCGATCCGCTCGACGTCGAAGGCGATGTGGCCGCCGATGTGGACGATCACGGCGGCCCGCGGCCTGTGCTCCTCGGCCTTGCGCTCGAAGTCCTCAAAGGACATGCACAGGTCCTCGCGGTTGCAGTCGACGAAGACCGGCTCGCCGCCCGAGTGGATGATCGAGAGCGGCGTCGCCATGAAGGTGTTGGAGGGGCAGAGGACCTTCTTGCCCGCGACGCCTGCGAAGTCCAGCGCCGCCAGGGCAGCGCCGGTCCAGCCGCCTGCGGCGACCGACCCGAGGCCGTGCAGATCTGCCCAGGCCGATTCGAAGCGGGAGGTCAGCTCCCCCTCCGACCAGCGCTCGGACAGCACGATCCCATCCCAGAGCTCGTGCAGCCTGGGCAGGTCGCGACGATCGAAGCCGATCGCGAATTGGCTGTGGTCGGCGGGGGTCAGGGAGTCGGGTGTAGCGTCGGGTAGCGGTAGCCCGCATACTGCGCAGCGCGCAGAATAGTGCGTCCGGCGGAGCGATGGATCCGGAGAAAACCCGGATGTGAACTGGCTGTTACCCGCGACTACCGGGTAGGTACGGCGGCCTTCAGCTCTCCCAGGTCGGCCTCGATCTCGCTCAGGAAGGGCATTTGCGGGTCGAGGTCGTGGATCTCCTCGAGATCCTCGGTCCAGAGCTGGAGACGCTCCTCGAGTGTGGTCCCCAGGCGCTCCCCGCAGGCGGGACGGTCGTCCGGCGGGATCTTGAGCCAGTCGCGCATGTTGGCCACCCGGTCCGCGGCGTAGACGACGACCGGGTCTCCGCCGGATTCCAGGATGCCCCGGCGCAAGGCGCGCTTGCGGTCGCTGTAGCCGTCGATGTCCGGGTCCTCGCTCAGGCAGTCGACCAGAGCTGCCACGCTCGGGCCGAAGCGCTGACGGATCTCGTCCAGGTTGACGTCCGTCTTCTCCACGACGTCGTGCAGGTACGCGGCCGGGATCAGGGGCCCGTCGTAGCCGGCGTCCGAGAGCAGGCCGGCGACCGCGATCGGGTGCTCGACGAACTGCTCGCCCGTCTGCTTGCGGTACTGGCCGAGATGAACGCGACGGGCGAAACGCAGCGCCGAGAGGGCCAGATCCGACTCCGTCCTTGGTTGCGGTCTGATCGACACTTCAGCCATCAAACGAAACGCTAACGACGGGGTTGATGAAACACAATGTGGAGCGTCCGGATTTCCGCAAATTCGAAGGAAATGGGTTGACAAACCTTTCACATCGCCGGTTCGCCTGCAATCGCAATACTCGACGAGGCGCCTAGCCTAGAATCGCCGGCGGTGCAGCGGAACCTCCGGAACATCGCGATCATCCTCGCGCTCGCGGCGGGGGTAGATTTCCTCCCCGGTGGCGGCAACGCAGCGCGGACGGTCCTGACGGCGCTCTCGATGATCTTCCTCGCGGCCATCGCCTGGCTGCTCTACCGGGTCTACAACGAGCAGCAGCTGACACTCTCGGGGCTCACGGATGCGCGCAAGGCCGGGCTGTTCGGCGCGGTCGGGGGGATCGCGCTGCTGGTCGTCGCCTACGACGACTTCCGCTCCTGGGAGGGCGGGATCATCCTCTGGATCGCGCTGGTGGCCGCCTGCATCGCCCTGATCTTCACGATCTGGCGCTCCGAGACGACGTACTCCTGATTCGTCACTGATTCGCGTCGCTCGGCGCGAATCGCGTGATCCGGACCGGCCTAGCTTCGGCATGTGTGGCCCGGACCGGAAGACACGCGCGGAGGCGGACAGGCCTCCGTGGAGCTGGTCGCGATTCTGCCCGCCCTGGCCGTTTGCCTGGTGATAGCCGCCCAGACCGTGGTGGTCGGCTGGGCGCTCTGGTCGGCGGGCAACGCCGCCCGGGCGGGCGCCCGCGCAGAGGAGGTCGGCTCCGACGGCGAAGCGGCGGCTCGGCATGCCCTGCCCGGCACCCTGCGGGGGGATGCGGCGATTCGCGCGGGCGACGGTGTCCGCGTGAAGGTCCGCGTCCCATCGATCGTCCCGGGCACGTCGATGCCCTCTGTCTCGGCGGCCTCGACCCTGGATTCGAATGGCGACGGGTAGGCGGGCGGGAGCCGGCCAGGCCTCGATGGAGCTGCTGGCGGCTCTGCCCGCGCTGCTCCTGGCCGCCGCGATCGGGCTGCAGCTGCTGCTGGTCGGGTACTCGCTGACGATTGCCGATGGAGCGGCCGAGGCTGGCGCCCTCGCCGGAACGGCCGGGCGAGACGCCAAGCGCGCCGCCGTCGATGCGCTGCCGGAATGGGCTCGCGGCCGCTCGCACGTCAGCACCGATGACGGTCGGGTCAGGGTGGAGCTGCGGCCCCCGGCGCCGCTGGCCGCCGTCGCCGACGCGCTGTCGGTCAGCTCGCAGGCCTGGTCCAGGTCGCCGCGGGGCGGCGGTTGATCCCGGCGATCCTCGCCACGGGGACCGGCCGGGGTCCGAGCCAGGGCCTGGCGGCGGCGATCGCCGTCGAGTCCGCTGCCCTGACCGGCGCCGGGACCGTGCTCGTCGAGGTCGGCGAAGGCGCTCGCCGGCGCGGCCCGACCCTGTTTGCCTCACCCGCCGCCCGAGAGGTCGAACGGCAGCTGCGGTCCGCCGGCAGGGGGGCTTCGGCGCGTGGAGGCATCTGCCACGTGGCGGTTGAGGGCGCCGACGCGATCGATGAGGTGTCGGCGGCCGTGACGGGATCGGGGGCGGAGCTCGCCGTGATCCACCTGCCGGGTCGGCTCTGGGTGCCCGCCCTCGACGCTGAGGGCATCGCTCCCGCGGGCGGTTGCGTGCTCGTCTCGCTTCCCGGAGAGCGCTCGCTGGCGGCGCTCGCCGTCGACGAGCTGGCGCGGCGGCGTATTCCCTGCCGGGTCGCGACCCGCGCTCCCGGGCAGCTGGCGGCGCGGCGAGCTCAGGCGGGCGTCCGAGCGGGTGGCTGGGTTTCCGAGATGGCCGGGGGAATCGCGCGCCGCCTACTCGGGCTCCGCCGACAGAGCGGGCAGGCCCTGCCGGCGATGCTCGGCGCCGGCCTCATTTTGATCCTCGGGGCGCTCGCGCTGGCGGCCATCGGCGGGGCCGCGACCGGGAAGGGCCGGGTGCAGACGGCAGCGGATCTGGCGGCGTTCTCCGCCGCTCGGAGCATGCGCGACGACACCCCCAGGCTCCTGGCGCCGGCGAGGCTTCCGGACGGAGCGCCGAACCCGCGGTATCTCTCCAAGGAGGACTTCTTCTCCCGCGCCCGGCTGGCAGCGCTCGAGGCGGCTCACCGCAACCGGGTCGACCCGGCGCGCCTGCGGATCGCCTTTCCGGATGCGTCTTCCTATACGCCTCTGCGGGCACGCGCGACGGTGGTGGGGGAGGTCGATCCCGAGCGGCTTCCCGGCGGGAGCCGGCTCAGCGACCGCCGGCCGATTCGGGTGGTTGCCACTGCGGTCGCCGAGGCGTCGGTGCCCGCCTCATCGTGGTCCGGGATGCCGTCCCAGGCCGAGGGCGGCGGCTACTCGGGCCCGCTCGTCTACCGCGACGGGGAGGGGATGCGGCCCGACGTCGCCACGGCATACGACCGGATGGCCGAGGCGGCCCGGCACGCCGGGCTCGACCTGGTGGTCGTGTCGGGTTTCCGCTCCGACGCCGAGCAGGCGCGCCTGTTCGCTCAACACCCCGATTCCCGCTGGGTGGCGCCACCGGGCCACTCGCTGCACCGCTGCGCCGCCGAGCTCGATCTCGGACCCTCCTCGGCGTACGGCTGGCTGGCCGCGCACGCGCCGAAGTTCGGCTTCCTGAAGCGCTATTCGTGGGAGGCCTGGCATTTCGGATACGTCGCGGGTCCGCCACCCTGTTCGGAGGCGGGCAACTTCATCTCTCCCTCCGGCTCGCCGGGCGAGGAGGAGGGCCTGGCGCGGAGCTCCGGCCTGCCGAGCTTCGTCCCGGCCGCCTACCGCGCCCCGCTCCTCCGCTCGGCGTCGCGCTGGAACGTCTCGCCGGGCCTGCTGGCGGCCCAGCTGATGGCCGAGTCCGGCTTCAACCCGCACGCCGTCTCCCCGGCCGGGGCGCTCGGGATCGCCCAGTTCATTCCGTCGACCGCGGACTCCTACGGTCTGCGCGATCCGTTCGACCCGGTGGCGGCGATCGACGCGCAGGCCCACCTGATGTCGGACCTGCTGCGCCAGTTCCATTCCGTGCCGCTGGCGCTGGCGGCGTACAACGCGGGGTCGGGAGCGGTCGCCGCCTGTCATTGCTCGTCTCCATATCCCGAGACCGCGGCCTACGTGGCGCGGATCCTGGCGCTGGGGGGCGGGGCGGGAGTGCTGTTCGCGCCGCCGCTCGAGGTCAGGCTGGTGTCGTGAGCCGCCATCGCACTTCCGCCCTCCGCTGCGCCTCATGACCTGGGAGCACCCTCTTAGCCGGATCAGCCTCGTTCGGGCCTCGACCTCACGCCGCTACCCGTTGAAGCGGATTGGCGATTGCGCCATCATGACGCCGAGCAGATGCCGGGGAAGATTGGGATCAGCGCGGCCGACCGCCGCCGGGCGCTTGACTTCGCGGCAACGCTGGCGGGCTGCGACGAGCGCGCTGCGCTCTCAGAGGCGTTCAGGGGCCTGCCCGGCTTCGTCGGGGGCGAGTCGGTGACCTTCGGCGAGGTTCGGGCCCCCAGCCATCCGGACGGGTCGTTGATCATGCGGGCTGAGTGCAGCGATCCGTCCATCTATGACGCACAGATGATGGAGGCGATGAGCCGGCTCTGGAGACAACAGCCCGTGATCGCCCACCAGCTCCGCCACCCGACCTCGCACCCGGTCAAGATCTCGGACCTGATCGGGGCGGCCGAGTGGCGGCGCACCGAGCTGCGAAATGACGGCTACCTCCGGGTCGGCCTGGTCCACGAGATGGCGGTCCATTTCTCGTGGGAGCCGGGCGGTTGGTCCTGTGCCGCCCTCCACCGCTCCGGCAGCGACTTCTCCGAGCGCGAGCGGGCGCTGCTGGCCATGGTGGCGCCCCATCTCGAGGCGGCCCGCGACCGGGTCGCCCTTCATGAGCGCCTTCTCGCCCGAATCGACCGTCTCGAGCTGCCCGGCTACGGCGAGCCCGGTCCGGATGATGTTCGCGACGCGCTGCGGTGGTTCCACCGGCCGTCACTGTTGGCTCGCAGCCCGCTCGGATCCGGTGACGATCCGCGGGCACGGGCGGAATCGGTCCGTCTGCTGCTGGTCAACGCCGTCGCCCACGCCTTTGGCACGTCGTCGGAAGAGCTGCTCCTGCGAACCGTGATCGAACGCGGCTACCTGGAGCCCGGAACGAGTCACGAGCAGGTCGCCCGGGAGCTGTACCTCAGCCGCAGCTCCTACTTCCGCCGCCTCCGCCGGGCCAGCGAGCAACTCGTCTCCTGGATGCTCGGACCCGACGGCCCCTGACGGGCCGGGTCGCCAGGTTGGTACCAGGCCGGTACTGACAGGCCGCACCCGCCCCCCGATCATCGCTGCGATCCCGATTCCGAATGGACGCCGCGATGCCCGTCAACCGACGCCGCAGAGCGGAGGGAAGGAAAGACAGATGGGCCTGATCGACAAGGTGAGCAAGGCCGCCGAGGGACTGGCAGCCCAAGGGGCCGGACCAAGCGCGGCGGACGCCGCGGCCGGGGTGCGGATCCCTGCCTCGCGGGCAACATGTCCCGCCTGTGGCGACGCCAGCGTCCACGTCGCGCCGCCCGGGTTCCTGCGCTGGAACACCGGCGACGACGTGGTCGGCGTCGGCAACGACGTCTTCCTGCGGACATCGAGCGTCGTCAGCGCTTCGCCGGCCGCGGCGCTGATCTGCGCCGCCTGCGGCTGGTTCGAGTTCTACGTTCAGGACCCCGCCCAGCTCGCCGCCGTCGCCGCTAGCTGGCCGCGGCTGGAGGCCGAATGAGCCTGCGGTTGCCACTCGCGTGTGTGCTGGCGCTGGCGCTGGCGTTCGTCGGCTTCGCGGTGCCCGACGCTCGGGCGGAAATGGGGTGCGCGGAAGGGCAGAACATCGACGTGGTGCCGTCGACCACGCTCGACCCTGACGACGCGAGCCTCAACGAAATGAGCCAGATCCTCTTCTGCACCGACAACACGCCCAACACCGAAACCGCGATCGTCAGCATCGTCCCCGACTCGGATCCCGAATTCTCCAATCCCGGCTGGGCATACAGCTTTGATCCCCATGAGGTCATCGTCAACCCGGGCCTGGTGCCTGGCCAGATGCGATACGACGTCCTCATCGCCTCGCACTACAACAGCGTCGGCAATCCCGCCGCCGACTCGGTCACCGTGACGGTGACGTTCACGGCATTCGCGCCGAGCGACCCCGGAATCGAGAACTTCGCCCACACGGGCTCAATCGTGCCCGGCGAGGCCGGAACCTACTCCTTCGACCTTGTCAACGACGGGCCGCTCGACCCGCACGAACACACCTTCGGGTTGCAGGTGCTCGATCCGGCCGCGCAGATCGAAGGCGCGCCCGCCGGCTGCGACGCCCCGATCGCCGGCACGATCTCCTGCTCCGCCGACAGCCTGTCGTCGGGCGCTGTCCATCACGTCTCGTTCACGGTCCGCAACGGCACCGCCAGCGGCGACGCGTCCGCCCACTTCCTCGCTCCCTGGGCATCCGAACCCGACGAGGAGGATGGCGGCCACCCCAATGACGCGTTTCTCCAGCTCGCGCTCGCGCCGCAGGCGCCGCCGCCGTCGGGCGGAGCGCCGCCTTCCGGATCGGGCCAGACCCCGTCCGTCACCCGGCCCAAGGCCCTCACAGTGGCGCTCCCCAAGCACCTGTCCGCCGCGGCGCTCAAGAGGGGCTGGGCCGTCAAGGTCGAGGCAGCGAGGGCCGGCAAGCTCAGGCTGGTCCTCAAGGTCGGCTCCGTCACGATTGCCACCGGCAGCGGAAGGGCGACGGCCGGCGAGACCGCGACCGTCAAGTTGAAGGCGACCAGATCCGCGGCCAGGCAACTCCGGAGCTATGCCCGGAAGCACGCCCGGTTGACGGTTCTCGAGGGCAAGACGAGGTTGACGCGCGGACTGACCTTGCAGTAGCCGCGATGGCGGCTGAGGCGCTGGCTACGGCGTGGCCGGGTTGGGCTTCTCCACCGGGACCTCGCCGACGACCTTCATGTCGTCGCCGCTGTACTGGTAGACGTCGAAGACGCCCACGGTCGGGTCGCCGTGGACGTCCATGTCAACCGGCCCGGAGGCGCCCGTGTAGTCGATGTCCTTGCCGTCCTCGAGTGCCTGGATCGCGTCGGGAAGCTGCTGCCAGGTGAACTCCTCGCCGCCTGGCGCGGTGATGTCGATCAGGTGATCGGCCATTTGCTGCCCGTTGGTCGAGCCGGCCGCCACGGCGGCCAGGTAGCACAGCACCGTGGCGTCGAACTCCTGGGCCGCGTACGGAGCCTGCTTGACGTCTTGCGGATCGGCCGACTTGAAGTCGTCGACGAAGGCCGATGAAGCCTCCTCGCCTTTCGGGGAGCCGGGGGCCAGCGCCCGCATTCCGTCGATCGCGTCGGACCCGACCTGGTCGGGCAGACCGGGGGAGACGAGCTGGTCGCTTCCCCAGGCGATGCTCGGATCCCAGGAGTAGCTGGAGGACAGCGCGGGCGCCAGCTGCGTGAAGTCGTTCAGGTCGTCGATCAGGACGATCGCGTCGGGGCTGCCGGTGGTGATCTGCTGGGCCTCTTGCGAGTAGTCGCTGGAAAAGCTCGAGGTGGTCGAGGTGCTCGAGGTGGTCGAGGACACCGGGGCGAGTCCGATCAGCCCGCTCAGGGACCCGCCGTTGCCTTGCCAGTCCTCCATGAAGTCCTGGCTCAGAGTGCTGCCGTAGGTGTCGTTGCTCGTGGCGAGGTTGACGCTGTGACCCTCCGCCCCGCCCAGGTCCTGGTCGATCGCGTCAGAGAGCGCCGAGCCTTCCACCGACTCGGGGAGGGCGGTGCTGTTGACCAGGTCATGATCATTGAGGTCCGCGACATCCGCGCCGGTGGGCACGGGCGCGATCTCCAGCACCTTTGAGGGGATGACGACGTCCTGAGCCGTCTGGGCAATGAGGTCGGACGACCAAGGACCGGTCAGGCAGCTGGCCCCCTCGTCGACGAGCCTCTTGGCGGATTCCGCCGCGGTTTCGGGGTCGCTCCCTTGATCCTCGGAGACAGCGCGGACCGTGTGGTCGGCGTCGGCCTCGTCAATCGCCTGCTTGATCCGGTCGACGGCCAGATCCGATGCCTTCTGGCCGGACTTGCCGAGGTTCTTGGACATCCCGCTCAGTGGCAACGAGTTGCCGATCACCAGGCTGAGCTCCTTGGAGCCCGGGCCGTTGCCTCCGCCGCCTCCGCCCCCGCCGCAGGCGGTCAGGCCGACAGCCAGAACCAGGCCGGCCGTTGCGGTCGCGGCCCGAAGCATGTGGCCCTCGCCTCTCAAGCACCTATTCATAGCCGCTGAGCGAACGGTAGGGTGCGCGGCATGTCGACGGTTGAGGTCCAGGGCATCGAGGGGCTGAAGGCGCTGCAGGGGAAGGAGATCGGCCCCAGCGAGTGGCGCGAGGTGACGCAGGAGGACATCGACACCTTCGCGGAGCTAACCGGCGACCACCAGTGGATCCATACGGACGTCGAGCGGGCGAAGACCGAGAGCCCCTTCGGCACGACAGTGGCCCACGGCAACCTGACCCTGTCCCTGATCGACGGACTGCGCATCGAGCTCATGAAGTCAACGGGCTTCAAGCTGGGCGTCAACTACGGCTGGAACAAGGTCCGCTTCCCGGCCCCGGTGCCCTCAGGCTCGAAAATCCGAGCCACCGCCGAGGTCGTCGAGGTCGAGGAAGTGGGCGGCGGCTGGTTCCAAATCGTGACGCGCTTCAAGGTCGAGGTGGAAGGCAACGACAAGCCCGCCTGCGTGGCCGACTCCGTCGGCCGAGCCCTGCCCGAGTAGACCGGCCGCGGGGCGCGCGGGTCCTGTCGCCGAATTTTCATCGACACGCGCGAACCCGCGCGTGTCGAAGTGAAATTCGGCGCCACCCGCGCGAGTCGCGCGGTCGGCTGACGGACTATTTGACGGTGAGGGTGCCTTCCATGCCGGCCTCTCGGTGGCCCGGCACGCTGCAGAAGAACGTGTAGGTCCCGGGCTGCAGGTCGACCGTCGCGTTCGCCGTCCCGCTCGAGACGAGATCGGTTCCGCCGAGCTCCTGGCCGGAAGAGTCCTCGACCTTGACGTCGTGTGAGAGGGCCTGCCTGTTGTCGAAGTTGATCGTCACGCTGCCGGCCTTCGCCGTGGCGTCCTTCTGATCGAAGGCGAGGTCGCCGCCGGACGGGGTCGAGATGTCGACCGTCGAGGCGCCGCCGGCGGCTCCGCCACCTGCGGCGGGTGTCGTCGACGGGGGGGTCGAGGCCGCGGTCGTGGCGTTGTCGTTGCTGCTGCTGCCGCAGGCCGCCAGGCCGACAACGGCCAGCGCCGCAACGATCAGCACTGCTGAAGCTCTCTTCATCCGGAACACCTTTCTCTCGTCACCAGGGTGGGCGAACCTTAGTACGGGTGGATCGAGGGCTTGGATTGCACGCATCTGATCGCGGCGGCAAGCGGCCGCCCCCACAATAAGTCGCTCCGGCCTGCGGCCTCCGCTCCAAGGTGGAGTGGCCTGGCCGCCGCTAATCGCCCTCGAAGGTGGGCTCTTCCCCGGCGAAGAACGCCGTGACGCCTCGCCGCAGGTCGTTCGTGCCCATGCTGTCGGCGATGCCGTGTCGCTCCAGCTGCAGGTGGTCGTTGATCGAGTGCTCGATCGACTCGTGCAGGAGGCTCTTGGTCATCCGGACGTAGTAGGGGGCCTTGGCGGCCAGCTTCTCCGCCTTCTCCTTGGAGCGGGAGAGCAGCTCGCCGGCCGGGACGACCTCGGTGACGAGGCCCGCCTCGAGCGCCGCGTTGGCGTCCAGGTTCGGGTCGTTCAACGCCAGCTCCAGCGCCTTCGCTGGCCCCACGACGCGCGGGAGGAAGTAGGTCATGCCGCCGTCGGGGGCTGCGCCGATGCGGCCGTATGCGATCGCCAGGAAGGCGTCCTCGGAGGCGATCCGGATGTCGGCGGAGAGGGCCAGGGACATGCCCGCGCCGGCGGCCGGGCCGTTGATGGCCGCGATCACCGGATAGGGGATGCGGCGAATGTCGACGATCGCGTTGTGCAGGGCCTCCGCGCCCCGGCGGACCTCGGAGGGGAGGTCGACGGCCTCCTCGGTGACGCCTCGCTTGAACCAGTTCACGTCCCCGCCCGAGCAGAAGGCGCGGCCGGCGCCGGTGATGATCAGGGCGCGGATCGGAGCGCGATCGGCCAGCCAGGCGGCGGCCGTGGTGAGCTCGCCGATCAACTCAGGGCTCATCGCGTTGAGGGCGTCGGGGCGGTTGAGCGTCAGCGTGCCGACGGACCCGTCGATCTCGATCTCGATCGTCTCGAGCTCGGGTGGATCGCTGGTCAGCAACGGGACTCCGGTCTCTGCGGTCTCTGACATCTCAAGCCTCCTGGGCCGGGGAGCCGGGACCCTACCCTCTCCTTTATGGCGAAGAGCAGCCAGAAGTTGGCCGATCAGCGCAAGGAGCTTCCGAATGCTCCCGGCGTCTACGTCTTCCGCAACCGGGCTGGGGAGGCGCTCTACGTGGGAAAGGCGAACTCGATCCGCAAGCGGGTCGCGTCGCACTTCGCCGGCAAGGGTGGGAGCCGCGGAGCGGGTATGGGCGGCACCGCGGAGCTGATCGACCGCACGGAGTCGATCGAGTTCCTGGTCACGGAGAACGAGCCGGAGGCCCTGCTCGCCGAACAGGCCTTCATCAAGCGGTACCGGCCGCGGTTCAACATCCGCCTGCGGGACGACAAGTCGTATCCGTACGTCGGCGTCAGCCTCGACGAGGAGTTCCCGCGCGTCTACTTCACCCGCGAGCGGCACCGCCCGAACCGCGCCTACTTCGGCCCGTTCTCCAGCGCCAAGAGGGTCCGCGAGACCCTCGACCTGCTCGGCAAGCTCTTCCAGTACCGGACCTGCGAGGGGCCGGAGCCGGGCCGGCGGTCCGGCGTGCCCTGCCTCGACTACTACATCAAGCGCTGCCAGGCGCCCTGTGTCGGCTACATCGACAAGGAGGAGTACCGAGGGAACATCGACCGGATCGTCGGCTTCCTCTCCGGCCGCTACAAGCAGATCGCAGACGACCTCGAGGCGAAGATGGAGGAGGCCTCCGAGGCCCAGGACTTCGAGCGGGCGGCCCTGTTCCGCGACCGCCTCAACGCCGTGCGCTCGATGATGGAGCGCCAGCAGGTGGCCGGGGGCTCGCTGGGCAGTGCGGACCTGATCGCGGTGGCGGTGGAGGGAAGCGACGCGAACGCGCAGGTCTTCCAGGTCCGCGACGGCGTGCTCGCCGAGCGCCAGGGCTTCTACCTCGCGGGAGAGGACGAGGCCGCTGGGGACGATCGAGACCCAGGCGAGGTGGCCGAGACCTTCCTGCTCCAGTACTACGGCGCGGCTCCGTCGGTGCCCGGCCGGGTGATCGTCGGCCCCGAGCTCCGGGAGCGCACCGGCGTGCTCGCCGAGGCGCTGAGCAGCCAGCGCGATTCCCAGGTCGAGGTGCGGGTGGCGTCACGCGGCGACCTGCGCCGCCTGCGCGAGCTGGCCTTAAAGAACGCAAAGCTCGCGCTCGCCCAGGACAAGCTGCGGCGGGAGCACCGGCGCCAGCAGCGCGTGGAGACGCTCGCCTCGCTGCAGGAGGAGCTCGCCCTCGAGCGGGTGCCGGTCCGGATCGAGGGTTTCGACATCTCGAATCTCGGCGAGACGCACACGGTCGCCTCGATGGTCGTATTCGAGGGCGGCGCGCCGAAGAAGTCGGATTACCGGAAGTTCAACATCCGCGGCGAGTTCAGCGGCAATGGTGGGGGGCCGGATGACTTCGCAGCCATGCAGGAGGTGTTGACGAGAAGGCTCGGGCGCTACATGCAGCAGGCCGACATCTCACCGCACGACTCCGACCGCGACGCGAGCTTCGCGGCGCTCCCCGACCTGATCGTGATCGACGGCGGCCGGGGGCAGCTCTCAGCGGGCATGAAGGCGCTCGAGCCGCTCACCGAGAGAGGCGTCGCCGTCGTCAGCCTCGCGAAGCGAATCGAGGAGGTCTTCGCGCCGAGTCGCTCCGAGCCGATCCTGCTCGAGAAGGGCTCCGACGCCCTGCGGATCCTGCAGCGCGTCCGCGACGAGGCGCATCGCTTCGCGATCACCCACCATCGCAGCCGCCGCGACAAGGCGATGACGGCCTCGGCCCTCGACGGGATTCGCGGCGTCGGGCCGGCTCGAAAGCGCGCGCTGCTGCGCCATTTCGGGTCCCCGGACCGCCTGCTCGCGGCGAGCCGCGAGGAGCTCGAGGCGGTGCCCGGGGTGCCCGGTAAGCTCGCTCGCGAGATCCACAGGCAACTGCACAGAGCCGGTTAGGGGATGACAGCGGACGCCACCAATGGGGACGGTGCCGGTCCCAGCACCAAGCGGGTCGAGCTCGTGGTGATCACCGGATACTCGGGCGCCGGCAAGTCGGAGGCGATCGCGGCCTTCGAGGACGGCGGCTTCTTCTGCGTCGACAACCTGCCGCCGAAGATGATCAGCGGGCTCGGCGAGCTCTTCCGGCATGAGGGCAGCGGCGTCCAGAAGGCCGCGGTGGTCACCGACGTGCGCGGCGGCGGCTACTTCGAGGACCTGCAGGCCGTCCTCGACGAGCTGGCCACCGGCGGCCTCGACCTCAAGGTCGTCTTCCTCGAGGCCGACGAGGAGGCGCTGCTGCACCGCTACAAGGAGACCCGCCGCCGGCATCCGCTGGCGCGCAGCGGCCGCATCGTCGATGGGATCCGCGAGGAGCGCGAGCTGCTCGCCCCGCTGCGCGAGCGAGCCGACGTCGTCATCGACACCACCTCGCTTACCGGCGGCGCCCTGCGTCGCCGCATCGCCACCGAGCTGATCGGCCGCGATGCCCAGGAGAACCAGCTCGCGCTGACCATCCTCACCTTCGGCTTCAAGAACGGCCCGCCCTCCGATGCCGACCTGACGCTCGACGTCCGCTTCCTGCCGAACCCCCACTACGTCGACGATCTGCGCCCCCTGACCGGGCTCGACGAGCCCGTCCGCGAGTACGTCGAGTCCGGCACCCAGGCAGGTGAGTTCTACGGCCGGCTGATGCCGCTGCTCGACTTCCTGCTTCCCGCCTACGTCGCCGAGGGCAAGCAGCACCTGACGATCGCCGTCGGCTGCACCGGAGGCCGACATCGCTCGGTGACGGTCGCCGACCGGATCGCACGCGAACTCGGCAAGCGGGAGGACGTCAAGCTTCGCCTGGTGCACCGCGACGTGGACCTTGAGCCGCGACCGGCAGCGCGCTAGCCGTCCCTAACATCCCGGCGCGATGGCGGACTCCGTGATCAGCGTTCAGGGGCTGCGCAAGTCCTACGACGAGTTCGAGGCGGTGCGCGGCATCGACCTCGAGGTCGCCGCGGGAGAGATCTTCGCCTTCCTCGGGCCGAACGGCGCCGGCAAGACCACCACGGTCGAGATCCTCGAGGGCTACAGGGCCCGGAACGGGGGCGAGGTGACCGTGCTCGGTGTGGACCCGCAGGAGGCGGACCGCAGGTGGCGAAACCGGGTCGGCTTCGTACTGCAGGAGTCGCGGCTGGTCCCGGAGCTGACGCCCCGCGAGGCCATCGAGCAGTACGCCGGGTACTACGCCAACCCGAGGGACGTCGACGAGGTCGTCAGCCTGGTGGGGCTCGCCGAGAAGGCGAGCGTGAGGACCGCAAAGCTCTCCGGGGGACAGCAACGACGCCTCGACGTCGCGCTGGCTCTGATCGGCGACCCGGAGCTGCTCTTCCTCGACGAGCCGACGACGGGGTTCGACCCATCGGCGCGCCGCCAGGCCTGGGAGGTGATCGGCGGTCTGCGCGACCTCGGCAAGACCGTCTTCCTGACCACGCACTACATGGAGGAGGCGCAGGTCCTGGCGGACCGCGTCGCGATCATCTCGGCGGGTCGGATCGTCGCCACCGGCTCGCCGGACGAGCTCGCGGGCGATGGGGAGGGCCGCACGGAGATCAGCTTTCGCCTCCCCGCCGGTGTCCACGCCCCGGACCTGCCATTCGCCGTGCGGACGAGTGCGCGGATCGAGGCCGGCGCGGTGTCCCTCACCGCGGACGACCCGATCCCTCTCCTCCGCGAGCTCACAAATTGGGCCGCGGAGCGTGGCGTCGGGCTGCCGGGCCTCACCGTCAGCGCGCCGACCCTGGAGGACATCTATCTGGAGCTGACCGAGCGTGCCGACGGAGCGGAGCGCCCGGAATGACTGGCGTCGCCGTCGTCCTGCACCAGTTCCGCTTCGACCAGAAGGTCTTCTGGCGGAATCCCGCGGCCGTCTTCTTCACCGCGCTCCTGCCGCTGCTCTTCCTCTTCCTGCTGGCCACGATCTTCAAGAACACCCACATCTCCAATCTGGACGTCAAGGGGGCGACCTACTACGTGCCCGCGATCCTCACGCTCGCCGTGGTCTCCGCGACCACCGTGAAGCTCGCGACCAACCTGCCTGCGGAGCGCGAGGCGGGCCAGCTGAAGAGGGTCCGGGGCACGCCGCTGCCACCCGCCGCCTTCGTCGCGGGGCGGGTGGGGAACTCGCTGGTCATCTCGGTGATCATGGTCGTCCTGGTCAGCGCGCTCGGGGCGCTGCTCTACGGAGTGGCGATCCCCACCAGCACGCTGCCCGCGATGCTCGTCACGCTGGCGGTCGGCGCCTTCTCCTTCTCCTGCCTCGGCTTCGCCCTCGCCGCCGCCATCCCCACGGCGGAGGCGGCCCCGGCCGTAACCAACGCCACGGTGCTGCCGCTCTACTTCCTGTCAGGTGTCTTCATTCCCCAGGACGAGCTGCCAAATGGAGTCCTCAACTTCGCTTCCGTGTTCCCCATCCGCCCCTTCTTCGAGGCGATGTTCGCGACCTGGGATCCGCACACCACGGGCGCGGGCTTCGAGTGGGGACACCTCGCCGTGGTCGCGGCCTGGGGCCTGGCAGGCCTCGTCATCGCGGTGCGCTTCTTCCGCTGGGAACCGCGGCGCTGACGCTCGCCCGGGTCTCCCCTGTAATGTGGATGCGCAGGGACCGTCTCGTTTCGCCATCGCATCCTCATGCTGAATTACGCAGCCGCAAAAGTCTCCGATCTCGAACGCAGTGGCGCGTTCTACGACTCGATCCTGGCTCCCCTGGGCTGGCGCCGTCAGGAGGCCCCCGCGAATTCGGTGAGCTGGGGCCTGATCAAGGCGGAGTTCTTCATCGAGCTCTCCGACACCCAGCGTCCGGGCTACGGCCTGATCTCGTTCCCGGCGAAGAGCATCCCAGCCGTCAAGGCCTCGTTCGAGTCCGGCTCCGCGAACGGGGGAGACCCGGTCGCCGAGCCCGGCAGCGCGGCCTCATTCGGCCCGGGCACGTACGCCTGCCGCCTGACGGACCCCGACGGCTACCTGGTCGAGGTCTGCGTCTCACACGAACGCTGACGGAATCTCCGTGCTCGGCACGGGGACGGCGCGGCCTGCGGCTCGATAATTTGAGTAGAGCAAACCCCGTCTAGGAGGACTTTCAAATGGCAGTCAAGGTGG
The DNA here is from genome assembly GCA_963819715.1 of uncultured Solirubrobacterales bacterium. Taxonomy (GTDB): domain Bacteria; phylum Actinomycetota; class Thermoleophilia; order Solirubrobacterales; family 70-9; genus DASUPK01. The sequence goes on along the minus strand of CAWFXE010000003.1, from coordinate 312,700 downwards.
GCATCAACGGCTTCGGGCGCATCGGCCGGAACCTCTTCCGCGCGGCCCTCGAGGCGGGATCGGACCTCGAGTTCGTCGCCGTCAACGACCTGGTCGACGCTGAGACCATGGCCCACCTGCTCAAGTACGACACCGTTCTCGGTCGCTTCCCGGGTGAGATCGAGCTCTCGGATGACGGCATCAGCGTCGACGGCAAGGTGCTCAGGGTCCTCAACGAGAGGGACCCCGCCGCGCTTCCCTGGGGTGACCTCGGGGTCGAGGTGGTGATCGAGTCGACGGGGCTCTTCACTGGCCGCGATGACGCCGCCAAGCACCTGGAGGCCGGAGCGAAGAAGGTGATCATCTCCGCCCCCGCCAAGGAGCCGGACATCACCGTCGTGCTCGGCGTCAACTTCGACGATTACGACCCGGAGAAGCACAACATCATCTCCAACGCCTCCTGCACCACGAACTGCCTGGCCCCGGTGGCGAAGGTGCTGCACGACATGGTCGGCATCGACCGCGGCCTGATGACCACGATCCACGCCTACACGGCCGACCAGCGCCTCCAGGACATGCCCCACAAGGACCTGCGCCGCGCCCGCGCCGCGGCGATGAACCTGATCCCGACCAGCACCGGGGCGGCCAAGGCGGTCGGCCTCGTCCTGCCGGATCTGGAGGGCAAGCTCAGCGGCATCTCGGTCCGCGCGCCGGTGATCACCGGATCGCTGGTCGATCTGACCTGCGACGTCTCCAAGGCGACCAGCGAGGACGAGATCAATGCGGCGATGAAGGAGGCCGCGGTGGGCCCGTTCTCGGGGATCCTCAAGTACACGGAGGACCCGATCGTCTCGACGGACATCGTCACGGATCCTCACTCGTCGGTTTTCGACGCAGAGCAGACCAAGGTGGTCGACGGGACCTTCGTCAAGCTCCTCTCCTGGTACGACAACGAGTGGGGCTACGCCAATCGCTGCATCGATCTGGCGGAGAAGGTGCTGCAGCCGGCCGCGGTAAGTGCCTGACGCAGAGGCCTCACGCTCGTTCGCCAAGGCGAGCGTTCGGGACGCTGACGTGGAGGGGAAGCGCGTGCTGCTGCGCGCCGACCTGAACGTGCCCCTGGACGCCGGGGGCCGCACCCGGACGCGAAGCGGAGGAGGCGGCGAAATGGTCGTGGCCGACGACACGCGGATTCGGGCCTCGCTGCCGACCATCGAGCTGCTGCGCAAGCGCGGGGCGAGCATCGTCCTCGTGTCGCATCTGGGCCGCCCGAAGGGAACGGACCCGAGCCTCTCGATGGCGCCCGTGGCGAAGCGGCTCGGCGAGCTGCTCGGCACGGAGGTGAAGCTCGCCCCCGCGGTGGTCGGCGACGATGTCCAGGCGATGGCCGATGCCCTTCAACCCGGCGAGGTACTGCTGCTCGAGAACAGCCGCTTCGAGGAGGGGGAGAAGAAGAACGAGCCCGAACTGGCCGAGGCCCTCGCGGCGCTCGCCGACGTCTACGTCAACGACGCCTTCGGTACCGCGCACCGGGCGCACGCCACGACCGAGGGCGTCGCGCGCCTCCTGCCCGGCTACGCCGGCCTGCTGCTGGAGCAGGAGGTCGGCCAGCTCACCGCCGTCCGGGACGATCCCAAGCACCCTCTGATCGTCGTCCTCGGCGGCGCCAAGGTGACAGACAAGATCGGCGTGATCGACCGCTTCCTCGGCTTCGCCGAGGAGATCCTGATCGGCGGCGCGATGTGCTTCAGCTTCTTTGCGGCCGAGGGCCGGGACACCGGGAACTCGCTCGTGGAGGAGGAGGGCGTCGAGGCCGCCAAGCGCGTGCTCGCCGAGGCGGAGAAGAGCGAGACGTTGCTCGAGCTGCCCGAGGACCTGGTCCTCGGCAAGGAGCTCGACGCGGGGACCGAGACGCAGGAGCTGAACGGAGTCGACGTGCCCGAGGGCTGGATGGGCCTCGACGTCGGCGCCAACACCGCCGCCACCTTTTCCAAGCGGATTGCCAAGGCCGGGACCGTCTTCTGGAACGGGCCGATGGGTGCATTCGAGGTGCCGCCCTTCGACGCCGGCACGCGCGCCGTCGCCGAGGCGGTCGCCGCGGCGCCGGGACACACAGTCGTCGGAGGCGGCGACTCCGTCGCAGCCCTGCACAAATTCGGCCTGGCCGACTCGGTCGACTGGATCTCCACCGGCGGCGGCGCCTCGCTCGAGCTGGTCGAGGGCCGAGATCTTCCCGGCGTGGAGGCGCTCCAGGATGCCTGAGCGCACGCCGATCCTGGCCGCCAACTGGAAGATGCACAAGACGGTCGCGGAGACCGAGAGCTTTCTCGGCGACTTCCTGCCGCGGGTGCCCGAGTCGGGCGCCGAGGTCGTGATCTGCCCGCCGTTCCTCTCCCTGAAGGCCGCGATCGAGCGCTGCGCCGAGAGCCCCGCGCGGGTTGCGTCTCAGAACATGCACGAGGAGCCGGAGGGCGCCTTCACCGGCGAGGTCTCCGCGCCGATGCTCGTCGAGATCGGCGTCGACGGAGTCATCCTCGGCCACTCCGAGCGGCGCCAGTACTTCGGCGAGTCGGACGAGGCGCTCGCCCGCAAGGTCCCGGCGGCGCTGCGCGCGGGCCTCGAGCCGATCCTCTGCGTTGGGGAGAACGAGTCCCAGCGCGACTCCGACGAGACCGAGGGCGTGCTCACCCGCCAGATCGAGGCCGACCTCGCGGACGTGGGCGACGACCGCCTCGGGGACGTCGTGATCGCCTACGAGCCGATCTGGGCGATCGGCACGGGCCGGACCGCCACCCCCGAGCAGGCGCAGGAGGCGTGCGGGCTGATCCGCGGCCTGATCGAGTCCCGCTCGAGCGACGCCGCCGCTGCGATCCGGATCCTCTACGGCGGCTCGGTGAAGCCCGGCAACGCGGCCGAGCTGATCGCGCTCCCGGACGTGGACGGAGCTCTCGTCGGCGGCGCCAGCCTCGATCCCGCGGACTTCGCCGCGATCGTCGAAGCCGCGACATGACGCTGCCTCCAGGACCGACGAGCCTCCCGGTGCCCTCGCTGGCGCTGGTGGTTCTCGACGGCTTCGGGCTCGCACCGGACGGGCCCGGGAACGCGGTGTCCCAGGCGAATACCCCGAACTTCGACGAGCTCTGGGCCTCCTATCCGCACACGACGCTGTCCACCTCGGGCCGAGACGTCGGGCTGCCCGACGGTCAGATGGGCAACTCGGAAGTCGGCCACCTCAACCTGGGCGCCGGCGCGGTCGTGAAGCAGGATCTCGCTCGCATCGACGATTCGATCGCCGACGGCAGCTTCTTCGAGAAGGACGCCCTGCGCGCGGCCTGCGGTGCCGCTCGCGAGTCCCGCCGCGGGCGCCTGCACGCGATAGGCCTGATATCCGACGGCGGCGTCCACTCCGGGTGGGAGCACATCGAGGCGATCATCGAGCTGGCCGGGGAGGAGGGCGTCACCGACCTGGTGATCCACGCTCTCACTGACGGACGGGACACCCTGCCGCATAACGGCGCCGGGTACCTCGAGGAGGTAGAGCGCTGGCTGCGCCGCACCGGCCGGGTCGGGACGGTCGGCGGCCGCTACTGGGGCATGGACCGCGACCGCCGCTGGGACCGGACGAAGAAGGCCTACGACGCGATCGTCCACGCCCAGGGCCCGCGCGCGGAGTCGGCGGTGGGGGCGATCAAGGCCTCATATGACCAGGACGTCACCGACGAGTTCATCGAGCCCACAGTGGTCGGCGACTACGACGGCGCCGAGGCCGACGAGCCGTTCATCTTCATCAACTTCCGCCCCGACCGAGCCCGCCAGATGACCAGGGCGCTCGGCGAGCCGGGCTTCGCCGACTTCGACCGCGGCGGCGCGGACCCGTTCGAGGTGACGACGATGACCGAGTACCACCACGGCTGGCCGTATCCGGTCGCCTTCCCGCCGAAGGAGCCTGCGACCACGCTCGCCCAGGTGATCTCCGAGCAGGGCGACCGCCAGCTCCACGTCGCCGAGACCGAGAAGTACGCCCACGTCACCTACTTCTTCGACGGGGGCAAGGAGGGCGAGCTCCCCGGGGAGGAGCAGTACCTCGCGGAGTCGCCTCGGGACGTCCCCACTTACGACCACAAGCCGGAGATGAGCGCCGCCGCGGCCGCCCGCCTCTTCACGGAGCACTGGAGCGCCGACGGCTACCGCTTCGGGATCATCAACTTCGCCAACCCCGACATGGTGGGCCACACCGGGGTCATCCCCGCCGCGGTGGCCGCCTGCGAGGAGGCCGACCGCCGACTGGGCGAGGTCGTCTCCGCGGTCCACAAGAAGGGCGGCTCGCTGATCATCACCGCGGATCACGGCAACTGCGAGCAGATGCTCGAGCCGGACGGCTCTCCCAATACGGCGCATTCGACCAACCCGGTCCCCGCGATCGTCACGGTCCCGGGCATCGAACTGAGGGAGGGCGGCATCCTCGCGGACGTCGCTCCGACCGCTCTGGACCTGCTCGGCATCCAGCAGCCGGAGGCGATGACCGGCGCCAGCCTCCGCGCCTAGAGAACTGGCGCACACCTCCGTGCCGGCCGTTACGTTCAAGGGGCAGCTGGGAGAGACCGATGGGAATATCGGTGGAAGCCAACACAACGCGTACGCGTGCAGTTCCGAGCCGTCGCGCAGCGGTTCGCCGCGGGCTGCGCCACCGGCTGCCGTCTCTGGGAGCCAACGGCAAGGTCGAGGACGAGCCGACCGCCCGTATCGACCGCTACCTCGACGAATCGAAGGCGGCGGTTCTCCACCACCGGCACGTCCCCGGGAACGGCTCTGAGATCAGCCATCTGATCGTCGGTCCCAGCGGGGTCACGGTCGTCGACAGCAGCGGCTACACCGGCTCCAGCTCGAAGCTCGAGCGAGACGTCCTGGGGAGCTCGGCGAAGCGCCGCTCGGCACTGGTCAAGCCGGTGCTCGCGCAGGTCGACTCGATTCGCGAGCTGCTCGCCGACACTCCGCACGCCAACGTGACGATCGAGGCGGCGCTCGCTCGGCGCAAGGTGGTCGGGGCTCGCGTTCTGCAGGGCCTGAACACCCCGAGGGTGATCGTCTGCGGCGCCCGTACGATCGTCGGGGAGGCGTCCCGTCAGGGCCCCGTCACCCCGCGGCGCGTCAAGTCACTCACCGCGTACCTCGACGAAGTCCTGGACTAAGCACTAAACGGGTTGCGCCTGACGGCGCACCCTCGCGTGACCCTAGGCTTGGCCGGTGCGATCCGACCCGGCCAGGCTCACGTTCGAGATCCAGTCGCGCGACGGCGATGCCCGCGCGGGCGTGATTCAGCTCGCGCACGGGCCGGTGAGGACACCCGCCTTCGTGCCGCTGGCGACCAAGGGCAGCGTCCGCGGCCTCTCCTCGGCCGAGGTGGCCGCGCTCGGCTACGAGATGGTGCTCGGCAACACCTTCCATCTCCACCTGGCCCCGGGTGAGCAGCTGATCGCCGAGCGCGGTGGCCTGCATCGGTTCATGTCCTGGGACCGGGCGCTGATCACCGACTCGGGCGGCTTTCAGGTCTTCTCGCTCGCCCACGGCGGCGTCGCCGACGAGATCAAGGGGCGGCGCGGAAGCGTCCAGGGCGGGGCGAAGGTCGAGATCTCCGAGGAGGGCGTGGCCTTCCAGTCGCTGCTCGATGGCTCCAATCGCTTTCTCGGCCCCGAGGAGTCCATGGGGATCCAGGCGGCGCTCGGCTCTGACATCGCGCTGACGTTCGACGAGTGCACCCCGGCCCACGCCGACCGCGACTACACAGCTCGTTCCACCGAGCGGACCCACCGCTGGCTCGATCGCTGCCTCGAGTGGCACGGGCGAGAGGGTCCGGCCGGCCAGGCCGTCTTCGGGATCGTCCAGGGCGGTGTCCACGAGGACCTGCGCCGCGAGTCGGCGGAGCGGACCTCCGCGGCCGGCATCGACGGGATCGCGATCGGCGGCACCCTCGGGCGGGAGAAGGAGGAGATGCACGGCGTGCTCGGCTTCACGGTTCCGCTGCTGCCGGATGAGGCGCCTCGCCACCTGCTCGGCATCGGGGAGATCGACGACCTGCTCGCCGGCATCGCGATGGGCATCGACCTGTTCGATTGCGCCATCCCGACCCGGCTGGCCCGCCACGGGACAGCCCTGGCTCCCAATCCCGACGGCCGCTTCAGGATCGACCTGACCAAGGCCACCTACGCCGGCGACGATGCGCCCGTTGTGGAGGGCTGTCCCTGTGAGGCGTGCTCGCGACACACCCGCGCCTACCTGCGCTACCTGGCGCGGAGCAAGGACCTGACGGGCACCCGCCTCCTGACGCTCCACAACCTGACGTACATGCATTCGGTCGTCTCGGGGGCGCGCGCGGCAATCGAGGCGGGCGAGCTCGATGCGTTCTCCAAGGCCGTTCTCAGTGGCGCGACGCCTTGGCAGGGGGCCGGGGAACTGCGACATTGAGCCAGCTCGCTGGCTACCTTTTTTCGATGCCTCGGAGGGGACTCATCGCCGCGTGCGTGGCGCTGATCGCGCTGGTCGCCGCTCCGGCCGCCGCCAGGGCCGTCACGCCAAACCCGTTCTACGGGGTCGTGGCCACCCACTTCCCCAGCGAGGCGGAGCTCGACCAGGTCGCGGCCGCCGGCGCCGGGACATTCCGCGCCCAGGTCGACTGGAAGTTCGTCGAGCCGACTCCGGGCGCGAGGGACTGGTACGGCACGGACGTGCTGTTCGGGTTCGCCGCCCGCGCCGGGATCACGATCCTCCCGGACCTCCTCGCGGTGCCGCGCTGGATGTCGCGCAACCGCAACAAACCGCCGATCTACACGGCCTTCCAGCGGAGCGAGTGGAGCACGCTCCTGACCGACTACGCCCGCCGCTACGGGACCAACGGGACCTTCTGGGCGGAGCACCCGGAGCTCCCCAAGCACCCGGTCACCACCTGGGAGATCTGGAACGAACCGAACCTCGGGGACGCGATCGGGGGCAAGGCGAGCCCGAGGCAGTACGTGACCCTCTTGAAGCTCTCCTCGGCGGCTCTCAAGGCGGGGGACCCCCCTGCAAAGGTCGTGACCGGCGGGCTCTTCCCGTACCACACGCTCCACAACACGATGAAGATGACCAAGTATCTGAGGGCGATGTACAGGGTGCCCGGGGCCTCATCGGCCTTCGACGGGCTCGGTGTCCACCCCTATGCGGTCCAGCCCAGGGGCGTGCTCCACTGGGTGCGGGTGGCGCGGAGGATCATGCGCCAGCACGGCGACGGGGCGAAGCCGATCTACGTCTCCGCCTTTGGCTGGTTCACCGGTGGCAGAGGCATCCGGTACACCGAGCTGCGAACGAAGCCGAGACAGCAGGCGGCGAAGCTGACGAAGGCCTACCGGCTGCTCAGCCGGAATGCCGGCAGCCTGGGCATCGCCAGCGCGCTCTGGTTCACCTACTACGACAACGCCCGCAAGGGCAAGGATTACTTCCTCGACCGAGCCGGGCTCATCAACCTCAGGGGCAGGCCGAAGCCCTCCTGGTTCGCCTTCGCGCGGGCAGCTGGAGGCACTCCCTAGTCTCTCCGGAGCGGCCACCAGGCCGCTCCACCTTGGAGCGGAGGGCGAAGCCCGTAGCGACTTACGTGGGGCGGCCGCTTGTGGCCGCGGCTATATGGCGAAGCCGTCTACATCCTGCTTCGGCGCGGCAGAAAGAGGTTCAGCAGCGAGCGGCGGCCGCACTTGGGGCACTTGGAGATCGAGTGCTCGAGGGTCGTGCCGCAGTGCCGGCAGGCGGGCTTCTGAGCGACGACACCCTTCACGGAGGGAGACTTACTTGGTGTTGTCGTCGACGACCTGCTTCAGGGCGTCGATCTGGTCGTTCACGTTCTGCTTGACGACCTGATCCAGGTTGATCTTTCCTCCGCCGCCACTCGACGCGAGGACGACGAGCGCGGCCACCGCGGCGGCGAGCAGCAGGATCGCAATGAGGGCGAGCAGGTTGCGGGCGACCTGCGGCGCGCGGCGGCGCTTGGGCGGCGGTGCCTGGCGCTGGCGCGGCTGGACCGGCCGGCGCTGCCTCTGGGTGCGCGTGCGCGGCATGTGTCGTGTCGACGCCGTCGGCGCATCGCCGCCGAGAACCCGGGTCTGGGCGGTGCGGGCGGGGGACTCGCCGGTCAGCCCGCGCCGCAGCGCGTCGGCGAGCTCGCCGGCCGCCGCGAAGCGGCGGGACTGGTCGGACTCGAGAGCGACCAGCACCGCGTCCCCGATCGCCTCCGAGACATCCTCGCTGTACGAGCTCGGGTGGAGGGGCTGCTCGGATTGCTGGCGAACCGCCAGCTCGGCGAGCGAGGCGCCCTCGTAGGGAAGCCGGCCGGTGAGGAACTGGTAGAGGACCACCCCCAGGGAGTACACGTCCGAGGACGGGGTCGCCTCGTCGCCGCGGGCCTGCTCGGGCGCGAGGTATGCGGCGGTGCCGACGACCGAGCCGACCTGGGTGATTCGCGTTTGCTCGCTCGCGCGCGCGATCCCGAAGTCGGCCAGTTTGACGGTCATGTCGCCTCCGCCGGTGGGCCCGCCGATGATCATCAGGTTCCCGGGCTTGACGTCGCGGTGGATGATCCCGTGGCGGTGGGCATAGTCGAGTCCCGCGCAGGCCTGCGCGCCGATTTCCACGGTCGTCTCGGGGTCGAGCTTGCCCTCGGCTTGCAGCAGCTGGGCGCCCGAGCGGCCCCGGACGTACTCCATGACGATGTAGTACTGACCGCCGTCGTTGCCCGTGTCGTAGACCTGGACGATGTTGGGGTGCACGAGCTTCGCGACGGCGAGGGCCTCCCGGCGGAAGCGGGCGACGAAGCGGTCGTCGTCGGAGAGGTGCTCGGCGAGGATCTTCACCGCGACGGTGCGCTCCAAGATCGTGTCGGTGGCGCGGAAGACACTCGACATTCCTCCGCTGCCCAGGCGGTCCTCGATCCGGTAGCGGTCGGAGATCAGCTCGCCCTTGGGGCTGCGCGGGCTCATAGTCCTCCCGGCCCGATCCCGCCGGAGTTGCCCCCGCCGACCGTCGTCCCCTGCGTCGAGGTGTTCGTGGTGGTTGTCGGCTGAGTCTGAGTGCCGGTCGTCGTCGTGGGCTGCGTCTTGGTCGTCGTCGACTCCGTGGTGGACGGCGTGCTCGTGGTCGTCTCCGTGGTGGTCGTGCGGCCCTGACACTGATTGGGATCGGCGAGCAGGATCTTCAGCTGGTTGGCGCCGTTCTCTAGGGCGGTCTTGACGTCCGAGTTGACCGACGACGGAAGCTCCTGGATGTCCGCGATCAGCTCGTCGGTCTTGGCGCCGGCTACCAGGCAGCTGCCGACCTGGACGTTCGCCTGGATCTCATCGATCTTGGAGGACAGGACCGCCGCCTCCTGGGGGGCGATGGACGGGTCCGGCCCGCTCGACCCACCGCAGCCCAGAACGCCGGCGGAGATCCCCGCCAGGAGGAGGGCAAGCAATATCGGCCGCAGCGCCTTCGGCATCGCGGCGATGGTAGCCGGGGCGCTCGCGACGCCATTCTTCCCGCGCTTCGGCGGGATCATTGGCCCACGTAGAGGCGGTCGGCGAGCAATTCGGGCAGTCCGGCCTCCCTGATCGCCTCGGCCGCCTTGTCGATGTCGTAGGGCACGCGGTGATAGGTCGCCTTCCACCCGTCGGTGTCCAGCTCCAGCCACGCCCCGCGCGGATCGCCGTCACGGGGCTGGCCCACGCTGCCCGGGTTGAGCAGCCAGCGATGCTCGGAGAGGTCCATCTCCCTGCCGTCCTCCGCCTGGCCGCCGCCTTCGGCGCCCGGGGGTCCATCGCTGTCGGAGAACCAGAGGGCGACGTGCGAATGGCCGATGAAGCTCACCCTGGAGGCCTGCTCCTCGATGCACTCGCGGGCCTGATCGACCGCCAGCACGTACTCCCAGACCGGGTCGCGCGGTGACGCGTGGTAGAGGCCGACCTCGTGCTCGGTGTTCTCCGGCTTCTGCCCCTTGAGGAACTCGATCGTCGACTCGTGGCAGTTCGCCCGCGTCCACTCGACCGCGGCGGCCGCCGAGGCCGAGAAGACCTCGGTGCTGATCTCACCCGTCACGGCCAGATCGTGGTTTCCGACCAGGCTGAGCTCGCAACGCTCCGAGACCAGCTTGGTGCACTCGTCGGGCTGGGCGCCGTAGCCGACGACGTCGCCGAGGCACCAGCGGCGCTCGATGCCGGCCTCGTCGATCGCCGAGAGGACGGCCTCGAAGGCCGGCAGGTTGCTGTGGATGTCGGTCAGGATGGCGACTTTCACGGGGATTCCGCCCGATCTGCCCTTAAGGCCCTCCCAAGGGGGCCGTTTATCGTAGGCCGGTGCCTGCCCGATCATCGTCCAAATGGGTGCGAATCGGCGTCACGGCCGTTGCCGCCGTGGTCATCGCCGAGGCTGCGGCCTGGCTGCTGCGTCCCCGGGACATCGAGCAGCCCGTCCAGGTGGACGAAGGCGCCTACTTCTCCCACGCAGAGCTGGTCAAGGCACGGGACTACGCCTCAGGGCAGCGCCTGCTCCTCGTAGGTGGCCTGTTGGCGGAGGGAGCGGTGCTGGTGCTGCTCGCCACCGGCCGCCCGGCCGTGGCGCGCAGGACGCTCGAGCGGCTCGGTGCGCGGCCCGTGCTGGGCGGGGCCGCGGCGGCCGCCGGAGTCTCGATCGCAGTCGCCGTGGTCACCGTGCCGTTCGGGATCTGGGCGCACGAGCGATCGGTCGACGTCGGCCTCTCGACGCAATCACTCGGTGGCTGGTTCAGCGATTGGGGCAAGGGCGCCGCGATCGGGGCGATCCTCGCCGGGCTGGTCGGGACATTCGCCCTCTCGCTGATGCGCCGCTTCCGTTCGCGCTGGTGGATCCCGGGGAGCGCGGCGGTGGTGATCGGGGCGGCGATCCTGACCTGGCTGGCGCCGGTCGTGATCGCGCCGCTGTTCAACAAGTTCGACGAGCTCCCACCTGGTCAGGCGCGGGGCGACGTCCTGGAGCTCGCCAAGAAGGCGGGCGTCGACGTCGGCCACGTCTACGAGATCGACGCCAGCAAGCGGACCACGGCGATCAACGCCTACGTCAACGGACTGGGCTCCTCGAAGCAGGTGGTCCTCTACGACACGCTGATCAACGACCTGAACAGCGGCGAGCGCCGCGCGGTCGTGGCGCACGAGCTCGGCCACGTGCATGGAAGTGACATCCAGCGCGGCCTGCTATTCGTCGCCATCGTCACGCCCCTCGCGCTGATCTTCGCCTCGGGCATGGCGGGGGCGATCGGCCGGCGCGAGGACGCCGAGCCCGGCACCCCGGCGTATCTGCCCGCGTTCGCCCTGGCGATCGCCGTCACCTCGTTCTTCATCGGAATCGCCGGCAATCAGCTCTCCCGCGCGGTCGAGGCGAGGGCGGACACGTTCTCGCTCCAGCTGACGAACGACCCGAGGGGGATGATCCAGCTCCAGGAGCAGCTCGCGGACCGGAACCTCGCGGACCCCGACCCGCCGGGGGTGTTCAGCTTCCTGTTCGGGACGCACCCGCCGGCGGTCGACCGCATCGGAGCCGCCGTGGCCTGGGAGCGGGGCGAGCGCCCTTGAACGTCACGGTTGTGGTGGTGGGAAAGGTGAAGGCGCCGTTCGCCGAGGCCGATGCCCACTACCGCAAGATGCTCCAGCGCCACCAGCCGGTGGACGTGATCGAGGTGCGCGACGAGATCAACATCGAGGGCAGGATCCCGACCCGCTCGCACGTGATCGCCCTCGACCGGGGTGGGCACGCGCTGAGCTCGAAGGCCTGGGCGAGCTGGCTCTCGGAGCGCCGGATCGACGCCCAGGACCTCTGCTTTCTGATCGGCGGGCCTGAGGGGCTCTCGGCGCGGACGATGGCCCTCGCCGGCGAGCGCATCTCCCTCGGTCCGCAGACCATGGCCCACCAGCTGGCGCGGGTGGTCCTGCTGGAGCAGCTCTTCCGCGCGACGAAGATCCTGGCGGGGGAGAAGTACCACCTGTAGCGGCCACCAGGCCGCTCCACTTCGGAGCGGAGGGCGAAGCCCGGAGCGACTTGGGTGGGGCGGCCGCCCGTGGCCGCGGCTATATGGCGAAGCCGTAGGCTCCAAACCCTATGAGCGATCCGGTCGCAGAGCTCCGCTCCGCCGTCGAGGCCGCCGCCGCGACGCTGCGCGATGGCGCCGAGGCGGGATCCTCCACGCCGACTCTCGAGCGCCCGCCGAAGCCCGAGTTCGGCGACTACTCGACCAACGCTGCGATGCTGCTCGCGCCCACGCTCGGCGAGAAACCGCGCGGCACGGCGGAGAGGCTCGCCGAGGAGCTCGGCCGGAGCCTCGAGGGCACCGTCGAGAAGGTCGAGGTCGCCGGTCCCGGCTTCCTCAACCTCTTCCTCTCAGAGGACTGGTACCGCCGCGCCGCGGGTGAGCTGGCCGCCGCCGGTGACGACCTCGGCCGGCCGGTCCCCACGCAAGACACGAAGGAGCGGATCAACGTCGAATTCGTCTCGGCCAACCCCACCGGGCCGATCACGGCGGCTGGGGGAAGGGGCGCGGCGCTGGGCGACTCGATTGCGCGCATCCTGGAGTTCGCAGGCCACGCGGTGACGCGCGAGTACTACGTCAACGACCGTGGCGGGCAGATCGACCGCTTCGCCGCATCCATCTCCGCTCGGATGACCGGTGGCCCCCTCCCCGAAGACGGCTACGAGGGCGACTACGTGGTGGAGATCGCGAAGAGCCTCGAGCAGGAGGGCCTAGCCCCGGACGATCTCGAGGCCGTCGGTCGCCGCGGGATCGCCCAGATCCTCGCCACCGCCGAGGAGACGCTGCGCCGTTACGGCGTGGTCTTTGACACCTGGTCCTCGGAGCGCGCGCTGCACGAATCCGGCGCGGTGGAGCGGGCCCTGGAAGAGGCCCGGGAGGGCGGTCACGTCTACGAGAGCGAGGGAGCGACCTGGCTGCGCACGACGAGCTTCGGGGACGACAAGGACCGGGTCCTGATCCGCTCGGACGGCGATCCGACGTACCTGCTGTCGGACATGGCCTACCACCACGACAAGCTCGAGCGAGGGTCCGATCGCCTCATTGACGTGGTGGGCGCCGACCACCACGGCTATGTGGACCGGCTGCGAGCGGCACTCGCCGTGCTCGGCTACGATCCGGACGCCCTCGAGGTGGCGATCATGCAGCTCGTCCACGTGGTCGAAGGCGGAGAGAGGGCGCAGATGTCGAAGCGCTCGGGCGAGTTCGTCACGCTCGACGAGCTGATCGACGACATCGGCGCCGATGCGGCCCGCTACTTCATGCTGCAGCGCAGCCACGACACGACGGTCGACCTCGACCTGGAGCTGGCCCGCAAGACCTCCAACGAGAACCCCGTCTACTACGTCCAGTACGCGCACGCCCGCATCGCGAGCATCCTGCGCAAGGCCGGGGAGGGCGCGGAGGAGCGGGCCGCCGCGGACTTCGCCGCCCTGCCGGCGGAGCCCTCAGAGCGGGCGCTGATCAAGCGGCTCTGCGAGCTCCCCGACGAGGTGGCCGAGGCCGCCGCGCGCCGCGCGCCGCACCGCCTCTGCGCCTATGGAACCGAGGTGGCGCGCGACTTCCACGCGTTCTACCGCGACTGCCAGGTGGTCGGGGCCGAGGGCGAGGGCGTGGAGGAGGCGCGGCTCGGCCTCTGCCTGCTCACGAAGCGGACGATCGCGCGCACGCTCGGGCTGCTGGGGATTTCAGCCCCAGAGTCGATGTAGCTAGCGGCCGGTGTGGCCGCGATCTGATGGCGAAGCCGTCTAGAGACCGCGCCGAAGCATCACGTGCGACGCCGTCTGCAGCAGGATGCGAGCGTCGAGCCACAGCGACCATTCCTCGAGGTAGCCGCGGTCCAGCACGACCATCTGGTGGATCGGGATCGAGGAAGCACCGTTGACCTGCCAGACGCCGGTCATCCCAGGCCGCATGTCGAGGCGGCGGCGGTTGGCGCCCGTGATCAGGGCGTCCTCCTCGGGAACCAGGGGCCTGGGGCCGACGAGGCTCATCTTCCCGATGATGACGTGGATGAGCTGGGGCAGCTCGTCGAGTGAGGTGATCCGCAGCCACCGTCCCACGCGGGTGACGCGCGGATCGCCGTCGATCTTGAAGAGGCCGTCCGCAGCCTCGTTCAGGTGACGCAGGAACGCCTTCTGCTCGTCCGCTCCGTCGACCATCGTGCGGAACTTGAGCATTCCGAACGGCCTGTCGCCACGGCCGATCCGGCGCTGCCGGAACAGGACCGGGCCGGGGGAGTCCAGCTTGATCAGGATCGCCGTGACCGCGAAGAACGGCAGGAGGATCGCGATCAGCAGCAGCGCGCCGACCACGTCGATGATGCGTTTTGCGGCAGCTGCGAGCGTCCCGTGGGCCGCGGCCGTCGTGGCGGCGGGTTCCGGAGCGGTCCGGCCGGGGAGCCCGGGGCGCCGTAAGAGTGCTGCGCCACCTGCCTCAGCGGCGCTCCTGCTGGTGGTGGGGTTGAGCCGGACCTTCGTGGGAACGTCGTGTTCGATCGATGCGACCGATCCGCTTTGAGCCGAATCCATTGCCGAAATTCCTTTCGTCTCCCGTTCTTCGATTCCGTTCTCGCCGGGTCCCTTACGCCCGGCGATCCCCTGTTGAAGCGGCGACGCCTAGCTGGTTCCCAGCGCCGTCCCCCAACGTCTCTTGATGACAACAGCGATCCGGATGAGTGCCGCCGCGACGAGGATCGCGATCACGATCCAGAGAAACGGCGTGCTCGGGTAATCCGTAAGTGGCAGCTTTCCGCCCTTGTCCGTGCCGGGCCCGGCGTAGGAGGCGAGCTTCTTGCCTCCTCCGTCCGTTCCCTGCGGTGGTACTGGGCTGTCAAGGGAGCCGCCGCCTTTGTTTGCTCCTGTGGGATTCCCCTTGGGCAGGTATTGATCGAGAGCCGCCTGCCCGGAGGCATTCGGCGCCGCGACTAGGATCACGACCGCTCCAATCGCCAGGATCGGAGCGAATTTCCCCTTACCTCTTCTCCAAGTGCCCATCACTAAGCCGAAAATCCTACACAATTTTATGTATGAGACCCCCCACTATTTTGTGTAGGCAAACCCTTGTCCACGCCTGAGAGCGCGCCGGCAGCTCCCTCCGCCGAATCGGAGGGGGAACGCCTCAGCCGCGGGCGCTCATCGAGGCGCCGGGGCGAGACGCCGCGCCGGCTCCTCGCCAGGCGAGCCGCGGCATTCGCAATTTCCGCCTTCCTGGTCCTCGTGCTCGCCTTCAACGGCGGGGGCTATGACGTCGTCATCAGGCACCAGGTCGGGCTGACGATCTGGGCCGCGATCGCACTGGGATTGGGAGCGGGAATCCTGCCGAGGGCGCGGCTGACGGCAGCCGCCTGGGTTGCCGTCGGCGGGTTCGCCGCGCTCGCCGTCCTGACGTTGCTCGCCCACATCTGGACCGAAAGCGACGCGCGGACGACGGAGGAGCTCGCCCGGGTCATCGAATACTCCGGTGTCGTCGCCCTCGCCTTCCTGGCGCTCAACCGTTACACCTGGCGGGGCGCGGCGATTGGCTTCGCCGCGGCGGCGCTCGCGCTGCCGTTCTTCGAGCTGACGTCCCGGCTCTTCCCGCACGTGATCACCGATCACTTCACGTCCGGCACCGGAGCCGATCGGCTGAGCTATCCCTTCTACTACTGGAACGGGGTGTCGTGCTGGGGAGCCATGGCGGTCGCGATCGGGCTCGCCCTGAGCGCCAATGCGTCACGGCTCGAGACCAGGGCCGTCGCCCTCGCCAGCGTCCCCGTTGCCTCCGTCACCGTCTACCTCAGCTACTCGCGCTTCGGCGCTGCGGCGGTGGTCATCGCCGTGATCGCGGCCATCGCCCTCAGCCGGCATCGCTGGACCGCCCTGGCGAACTCGATCGTGGCGGGCGGTGGGGCCGCGGTGGCGATCCTCGTGGTCCGCGGCCACGACGAGATCGCGCACGCCGCCGGCGATGCCGGCGGCGGCGCGGTGGCCGCGACGCTGATCGCGGTGGGCATCGTCTGCGCCGCCGTTGCGGCCGTCACCCAGAGAGCCGGCCTCGACCGGGTTCGAATGGACCCCGCCCATGCCCGTGTTGCCCTGGGCGCCGGGGTGGTGGGTGCGCTGCTCCTGGCGGTCGCCCTCAATGGGCCGGTCGGGACAGCCTGGGACAAATTCAAGACCGACAGGCCGCCTCCCTCGAGTGGCGGGACCGTCCGCTTCACGAGCCTCGGAAGCGCCCGCTACGACGTCTGGACCGAGGCGGTGGACGCTTTCGAGGCCCACCCCCTCAACGGGATCGGCCCCGGCTCGTTCGAGCTCTACTGGAGCAGGCACGGCAAGACCGAGTTCGTGCGCGACGCCCACACCCTCTACATCGAGCAGGCGGCCGAGCTCGGATTGCCGGGCCTCCTTGCCCTGCTGGTGGCCCTCGGCGGACTGCTGGTGGCCGCGATCCAGGCGCGGATGAGATGGAGGCGACGGCGCGAGCTCGCGGTCGGCTCGGCGCTGATCGCGGCGTTCGTGGTCTTCCTGGCCTACGCGGGGGTCGACTGGATGTGGGAGCTCGGGGCGATCGGCACGCTCGCGATCGGCTGCATCTCCGTGGCGGCGGCCGGCGGCTTCGACCGCTTCGGCAAGCAGGCGCTCAGTCCGTGGATTCGCGGCGGCCTGGTCGCCCTGGCGCTCTTCGCCGCCGTCTCGCAGATCCCGGGCCTTGTCTCGACCGAGCGCACCCGGGCCAGCCAGGACGAGCTCGTGTCCGGCGACCCCGACCGCGCCCGCGAGCTCGCCGACGAGGCCATCGACGCCGAGCCGTGGGCCAGCGCGCCCTACGCGGCCCGGAGCCTCGCCTATGAGAGGGCCGGCGATCTGGCCGCGGCGAAGAGCGATGTCGAGGCCGCGATCGACCGAGATCCATATGACTGGCGCGACCGTCTGCTCCTGGCGAGAATCGATGCCAGGCTCGGAGACCGGCGTGGGGTGGAGGCGCAGCTCAGCGAAGTCCGGCGACTGGCGCCGCACAGCCTCTACCTGCTCCCGGCCGGTCCGTACCTCAGGCAGCTCGACGCGCTGCTCTCCGAGAACGCACCTAAGCCGAAAGCGTGAGCTCGGAGCGGAGGTTCGAGACGGTCTTCCGCGGGAGCCCTGGGACGTCCTCGAGCTCGTCCAGCGACTCGTAGCCGCCACGGGTGTCCCGATAGGCGATCACGCGGGCGCACTGGGTCACCGAGAGCCCGAGACTGCGCAGATCCTCAAAGGTGGCCTCGTTCACGTCGATGGGGTCCATCCCGCCGGCCGCCCTGCGCCTGCTCCGCTTGGCCTTTGTCTTGCGCTTCGCGCCGGAGGCCTTCTTCTTCGCGACCGCTAGGTCCGATTCGAGCTTCTCAAGTCTCTTCGACTGCCCACTCAGCTCGGCCTGAAGCTCCCGGATCCGCTTCGCGAGCTCGCGGTTCTCCGCGCGCAGCTCCCCGGCCGCCGCATCGGCCTTGGCCGGCGCCTTGGAGGACTTACGGGGTGCTTTGGCGGGCGGCTCGGGTTCGGCGGCGGCGGTATCGGGCAGCTCGAACGACGCCTCGCTCGGTGCCGGCGCCGGCGCCGGCCACTTCCCGCCGTTCACGCCGGTCCCCGTCTCGACGAGCCACTGCCTGGTCTCGGCTCTCGAAGAGCCCCCCTGGCTCTCCCGATCGTCCGCGACGCCGTCGGAATCGCTGATCAGCCACTCATCCGCCGACCGCTCGCTCTTTTTCGGTGAGGCCGCCACGGTGGGCCAGAGTAGCGCGGGTTCGCGGCGCCGGTGTCACACTTCCGGCTCGATTCGCGGCAGGAAATCAACCGGCGGGACGCGCCATCGATCTCGCTATCGTGACCGCGCACTTTCCCCCGGGGGGCCCCAAGGAATGGAATCTGGCGAAACTCGAAACCTGAGCGATTACCTCGGCGTGCTGCGACGCCGGATCAAGCTGATCCTGTTCGTCACCCTGCTCGCCGGCGCAATCGCGGTCGCCCTGTCTCTCGTCCGGGCAAAGACCTACGAGGCGAGCACCGATCTTCAGTTCTCCGATCCCGGACTTCAGGCCCCCGCCCTGCTCGGCGGAGGCGGCAGCATCGACTTCTTCCCTCAGAACGTGTCGGGCGCCGGCGCGGCGAGGGCGACCAGGGACGACGTGCTCGCGGCCGCCAGCAAGTCGCTCGGCGGCGATCCCACCGCGGACGAACTTCGCGGTGACACCACCGTCACGGTCAACGCCAACAACAACCTGGTGACCATCGTCGTCAGCGCCGACACGGCGCAGAAGGCGGCCCGGGAGGCGAACGTGCTGGCCGCCTCGGTCAAGAGGCTGACCCGCGATGACGCGCGGAACTTCTACAAGCAGAAGGCGGCCGCCTTCCGTGGCGTCGCGGGCGCTCAGAACAGAGCCCGCTTCCAGGCTCTCGCCGCGGTCGCCGAGCCGGTCGACGATCGTGAAGCCCGCCGAGGTCCCGAGCAGCCCGGCGTCGCCCAAGCCGGTCCGGGACACGCTGATCGCACTGTTCCTCGGGCTGATGCTCGGCATCGGCATCGCCTTCCTGCGGGAGAACCTCGACAGGCGGGCCACCGACGGGCACGAGGTCCAGAAGCGACTCGGCCTGCCCCTGGTCGGCTACGTACGCAGGGAAAGCCTGGGCATGGCCGGCATGTCCGAGAACGGCAGCTCGGGCCTCGTCTCAGAGGCGGACCTCGAGGCATTTCGAATCCTGCGAAAGAACGTCGACTTCCTCGGCCGGGAGGAGGAGCTCAAGGTCATTGCCGTGACGAGCCCGCTCCCCGAGGAGGGGAAGTCGACTGTCGCGTCGTGGTACGCCTACGCCAGCGCGCTGGTCGGCAAGCGGACGATCCTGGTCGAGTGCGACTTCCGCCGGCCTGTGAACGCCTCGCGCCTCGGCTTCGACCCCGAGCCCGGCCTCAGCGACTACCTGGCCGGCGAGGCGACCCCGCAGGAGGTGCTGCGGTCGATCGAGGTGCACGGACGCGGCGCCGAGAAGCTCCCGGTCATCCCCGCCGGCGGGACCATCCTGCAGCCGACCGAGATGCTCGCCTCGAAGCGCTTCAAGGACTTCCTCGACCAGCTTCGGAAGGTCTACGACCTCGTCGTCATCGACTGCGCGCCGCTGCTCCCCGTCGGGGACACCCTCGAGGTGCTGCCCCAGGTGGACGGGGTGCTGCTCTGCGTG
Source organism: uncultured Solirubrobacterales bacterium (assembly GCA_963819715.1). Classification (GTDB taxonomy): domain Bacteria; phylum Actinomycetota; class Thermoleophilia; order Solirubrobacterales; family 70-9; genus DASUPK01. The sequence continues at coordinate 293,482 of CAWFXE010000003.1, read as the reverse complement.
CGACTGCGGCAGACGACCCTCGACCAGGCTTCTCGCGCGAAGCAGGTCATGGAGCACCTCCCCGAGAAGCCCACGGGCCTGGTGATCACGGGGCTGACGCGCGGCTGCGACGACGACTACTACGGGTACTACTCAACGGCCGAATCGGCCAGGACAGCGGAGGGGACGGCAGCATGAGCGATCGGATTCTCGTCACGGGAGCGGGTGGGTTCATCGGGGGCCACCTGGTTCGAGACCTGCTCGATGAGGGCGCGACGGTGCGGGCCGTCGACAAGAAGCCCGCGGATGAGTGGTACCAGCGCTTCGACGAAGCGGAGAACTTCGAGCTCGACCTGAGCCTCCGCGAGAACTGCTTCGCGGTGACCGAGAACGTGGCCCAGGTCTACAACCTCGCCGCCGACATGGGGGGCATGGGCTTCATCGAGCTCAACAAGGCGCTCTGCATGCTCTCCGTCCTGATCAACACCCACCTGCTCGAGGCCGCTCGCGACAACGACGTCGAGCGCTTCCTCTTCTCATCGTCGGCGTGCGTCTACGCGGCGGAGAAGCAGACCGACGCCGCGGTTCAGCCGCTGCGCGAGGAGGACGCCTATCCCGCGGAGCCCGAGGACGGCTACGGCTGGGAGAAGCTCTTCTCCGAGCGCATGTGCCGGCACTTCACCGAGGACTTCGGCCTCGGCACGCGGGTCGTCCGCTACCACAACGTCTACGGGCCGGAGGGCACCTGGGACGGCGGGCGCGAGAAGGCTCCCGCCGCGATCTGCCGCAAGGTCGCGCAGGCGAAGCTGAGCGGCGAGCACGAGATCGAGGTCTGGGGCGACGGCGAGCAGACCCGGAGCTTCACCTACATCACCGACTGCGTCCACGGGACGAAGGCGCTGATGGCCTCCGACCACACCGCGCCGGTCAACCTCGGCTCGACCGAGCTGGTCACGATCAACCAGCTGATCGACATCGTCGAGGAGATCGCCGGGATCAAGGTCTCGCGCAACTACGACCTGAGCGCCCCGCAGGGCGTGCGGGGCCGCAACAGCGACAACACGCAGCTCCGGGACGCGCTGGGCTGGGAGCCGAGCGTCACCCTCCAGGAGGGGATGGCGCAGACCTACGCCTGGATCTACGACCAGCTCTCCGAGCGGGTCGCGGCCTAGCCCCCGGCTCCGTTCCGAGCCACCCTGCGCAGCAGCCGGTCGAAGGAGCCGGCGAACGCCTCCGTGGAGAAGTTCTCCTCGCGCGTAGCTTCGCGCCGCCTTGGCCTTGCGACGCAGCTCCTCGGCGTCGTCCAGCGCCGACGATCACGGCGCGCGGGAACAGATCGGGGTCGGAGCTGTCGGCGACCCAGCCGGCGTCGGCCTTCTCGCACGAGCCGGGCTGTCTCGCCGGCCGGGTTGACGGCGGCGACGATCGGCAGGCCGTAGGCCATGAAGTTCATGATCTTCGAGGGCAGGTTGAACTCGGCGCCGGTGTAGCTCTGGCTCACCAGGGCGAGCGTCGCCGAGCGGAGCTCCTGCTCGAGCTCGCTCGTCCGAGACCAGGCCGAGGAACTCGACCCGGTCGGAGCGGATCTCCGCCTTGGCGTCGTCCGCGGCGACCCCGTTGCCCGGTGATCACCAGCTTGAGGTTGCGCTTGGCGATCTCGTCCGAGCGCTCCCAGGCGGCGACCAGCGGCGTCAGGCCCTGGGTGAGCCCGATGTTGCCCATGCTGAGGATCTTGATCTCGTCCGTCTCGGCCGCCCAGCTCATCCGGGCTGAGGTCTGGGAAGGGCCGCGTCGCGGGGTCGTAGATCAGGTCGACCTTCTCCGGCGGCACCCCCTTGGAGAGGACGCTGTCCGCGAACGCCTGTGAGAGCACCGCGACGCTCTCGCAGTTGCTCGTAGGCCGTCCGCTCGAGCCAGCGCGAGGCCCGCATGATCGTGCTGTCCTCGTCGACCAGGCCGGTCGTCACCGCGCCGTCGGGCAGCAGGTCGTGCATCCAGTAGACCCACGGGAGCCCGCGGAGCCGGCCGTTGATCACCGCCGCCAGCAGCGCCGGGAAGGGAGGGGAGACGACCAGCAGCACGTCCGGCTTTCCCAGGAGCGGGGGGCCGAGGATCGGGGTCGCGGCCAGGTAGCTCGAGACGATGCTCATCTCCTGGAGCAGCCGCTGCTTTGCGGTCTCCCGTCCGATCAGCAGAGGGAGGCGGAGGAGCCGCACGTCGCCGCGCCGCTGCCGGTAGGGCCAGCGTCGCGTTCCCCAGCGGGGATCGGGGTAGTGGGGGTGGTTGGCGACCACGTCGACCTCCCAGCCGCGCTCGGCTAGCTCGTCCGCCAAGACCGTGCTGACCGGGGCGATCCCGGTGGGCTCGGGGGCGAAGTTGGCGCTCCAGAGCTGAACTCGGGGGCCTCCCTGCCTCGACATGGCCCGGGATCCTAGACAGGGCAACTGGGGTGGCGCGCCGGTCATTCTCATTACCCTTCGCGCCGATGACGGAGGCGAATCGACTGCGCTTGTGGATCCCGCTCGCGGCCGGGGCGCTGCTGATCGGCGCGATTGGGGCGCTGCTCCCCCCGGCGGGGCTGCTGCTGGTCGTCGCCGCGCTCGGCCTCTGGCTGGCCGGGGTCCTGATCAACTTCCATTCACGCGCCGGCGAGACCCGCGCCTGGCACCCCGTCGTGATGGTCCTGACCGGGCTGGCGGTGGCGACGATCACCTGGAACGGATTCCGCTCGGGTGGGACGTCCCCGCCGGATCTCCTTCTGATCGCCGCGGCGATCGGGATCGCCTACTGCTGGTCGCAGGACACCATCAAGGTGCCCCTCCCGGGCTGGCTGATCGGGGCGGCCGGGATCCTGCTCGCCTCGCAGCTGCTGAACCAGTTCTTCCTCGTCCCCAACCCGCCGCCCGACCCGCCTCCGTCCTTCACCCCGCCCGGGCCCGCGCTGGTCACCATGGCGAGGTTCGAGCTCGCCTTCGTGGTTGTCCCCGTCGTGGTCGGGGCGGTCGCCTCTTCGTGGCGCAGGGTCAACCTGCTCGCGAACCTCTGGGTCCTGTCCGCCGCGATCAGCGCGTTCATCGGGACGGTCGACGGCTTCACCGGAGCTGGGCTGGGCGCGAGCATCACCGGCGTCGACGTCGGGGGGCGCGCGGCGGGCCTGGCGATCCACCCGAACACCTTCGCCCTCACCTGCTCGATGGCGCTCCCCGTCGCGCTCCTCCGGGCGGCTCAGCTGCGGGGCCTCGGCCGGGCCGCGGGGGTCGCGGCATCGGGCTTCCTGATCATGGGCGTGCTGGTCTCGGGATCGCGGGTTGGACTGGTCTCGCTTCTCGTCGCCGTCGGCTTGACGGCGATGCTGGTTCCGAAGCTCCGCAGCCGTCTGGTGGTGATCGGCCTCACCGGCGCCGTGCTGACTGTGCTGGTCGCCCCGAGTGGCAATCCGCTCACCGAGGGCTTCAACCGGCTGGCCGGCGGTGGCGACTCCGGGGCCGCGAACGGCCAGCGCTCCGACCAGTTCCACGAGTCGCTCGAGATCGCTCTGGCGCATCCGTTCACCGGCGTGGGATTCACGGTGGTTGCGGACGCTCACACCCTGCCGCTGCAGTTCTGGGAGACGGCGGGCGTGCTGGGGATCATCGCGCTGGTCCTGTACTCAACCGGCGTCTTCACGACGGGCTTGCGCCTTTACCGAGATCCGCGCCTGCCGCGGGGCAGCCCGCCGCTCGTCGGTGCGCTGACGATCTCGTTCGCGGTCTGGCTGATCGCGGGCCTCCTGCAGAACGAGATCGCGGACCGCTACATCTTCGTGCCGGTTGGGCTCTTGCTCGGGCTCGGGCTGGTGGCCGGCGCCTCTGGCCGAGAGCAGGAGGGCGCCGAGCAACCGTCTGCCCCCGAGCCGGAGCCCGAGCCCGCGCCCGCGCCGGCCAAGCGCCAGCGTCGCGAGCCCGACATGGAAGAGGTTCCGATCGGCTAGGCCTCCGGTCAGATGGCCGGAGGCGACGGCGCCGGTTCCGGCGGCAGGGCCTCGGTGGCAATGCCGACGCCGGCGTCACCCTGAGGGCTCTGGCTCAGGAAAGTCGCCCAGATCACCGCGGTCATCGCCGCCTGCACGATCGTGACTGCCCAGATCGCCCCGAGGGCGCCGTTGATTTCTGCGCCCACGATGCTCGCGGCGAAGACGAGGCCCGTGGTCACGATGTCGATCGCCATCACCCTGCGGATGGCCCGCATACCGAGCAGCCCCGCGCGCGGCCCGGTGAGCAGACCGAGAATGAGAATCTGCACTCCGGTCGCGAAGAGCAGCGGCTGCGCGACCTCCCACGAGTCGCCGAGGATGGCCCGGCCCACTCCGTCGGGCAGGAGGACGATGACGATCAGGTTCACAGCAGCAGCCGCCGTGGCCAGCACCGAGACCTTTTCGATGTATCGCCGGATGATGGCGCCGCCAGCTTCGAGGGATCGGGTCACGTGCCCGATGCTGGCGGCCGTGATTGCGATCTGGAACGTCATGAACGGGCGCACGAGGAGCAGCGCGCCCTGCAGACCGCCGAGCGCTCGGGCTCCGGCAATCGCCCCGACGCTGCTCGCCGCGCCCAGCGCCCCACTCTGGGTCGACACGTACGAGATCAGGTACCGCCAGGAGAAGCTCCACGTGTAGCGCAGCCACGAGAGGCCGAGATGGACGCCGTGGTCGCGGTGCTGAACGAAGATCAGCAGGCCGGCGACGGCCCCCGATCCGCCCCAGGCTGCGATCAGCCACGGCAGCGAGTGCGTGCCGGTGACGAATAGCGGGATCACTGCCACGACGAGGAGCAGCAGCCAGCTCACGTCCAGCACGAGGGCTGATGACGGCCGTTGGGTGGCGAACCCGAGATAACGACCGAGGTCCTGGAGAGCGAGCAGCGGGAGGCAGGCGCCCAGAACGGCGATCGCCCCGCCCAGGCTCGCGTCGATGAGGCTCACCGCGGCGCCGATGAGCGCCACGGCGGCGCCGAGCCCCAGGCCGAGCAGGCAGCTCGTTCCGATCACCTCGCCCTTGCGGTCCTCGGCCTCGTCCGGGTGGATGAGCAGCGGGTCGTTGACAAGCGCCCGCGAGATCCCCTGGGCGACCATGTAGAGCAGGAAGACGATCCCGAAGAGCCCGAAGAGGGCAGGGTCCAGCAGCCGTGCCGCGATCACGGCGATCAGGACGTTGGAGCCGCCGGCGACCGCCTGGTCGACCGTGATCACGCTCAGCTGCCTGCGGATGGAGCGTCTTGGCGGGCTGCTCACAGCGGGCCAGTATCACAGCCCCCCAATCGGCGCTCGCCGGTTCCCCACCCACTAGCATCGCCGCGATGTCGACCGTGGAAGCGAGTCCGGACCTGGCACGAAGCCTCTATCTCGACCTCCTCAAGCGGACTCTGACCGGTGCCGTCACGGAGGACAACGACTCGATCCTTGGCGGGGTGCGGACCTCCGGCTCGCAGAGGCTGGCGAAGCGGGCGGCGGACTCGGTCGGCCGCCTGGTCGGGCGCTTCGGCTTCGAGGTCGCCTACAAGAAGCCCTACGACCCGGAGCTGCGCGCGAACGGCCGCGACTGGCCGGCCCGGGCGGACTCGATGATCGGCCTCAAGCGCATGGAGAACATCCAGCATTGCGTCGAGACGGTGCATCCGCGACGACGTCCCGGGCGACCTGATCGAGACCGGTGTCTGGCGCGGCGGGGCGACGATCTTCATGCGCGGCGTCCTCAGGGCCTGGGGCGACGACGACGCGCACCGTCTGGTGCGCCGACTCCTTCGAGGGACTGCCCGCGCCCGATCCCGACCCGCTACCCGGCCGACGCCGGCGACACCTTCTACAAGAAGAGCGGTCTGGCGGTCGGCGTCGAGCAGGTGAAGCACAACTTCGAGCGCTACGGGCTGCTCGACGACCGCGTGAAGTTCCTGGTCGGCTGGTTCAAGGACACGCTGCCCACGGCCCCGATCGAGCAGCTCTCGGTGATGCGCCTCGACGGCGACCTCTACGAGTCCACCTGGCAGGCGATCGAGGCCCTCTACCCCAGGCTCTCGCCCGGCGGGTTCTGCATCGTCGACGACTACGGCGATCTCGTGGCGCAGTGCCAGCGCGCGATCCACGATTACCGCGACCAGCACGGGATCACCGAGGAGATCGTCGACGATCGACGGCTTCGGCGCCTACTGGCGCAAGGCCTCCTGAGGCTCGGGGGGCTCCTCGGCCAGCAGGCCGTAGTCGGGGAACCGCCCTCGGATCCGCGCGACGGCCTCATCGTTCGTGTGAGCCCCATCGAAGGTGAATTCCACCGGCATCGCTCCCGATGGGCCGGCCAGCATGTCGGTCATGTCGACCAGGACCGCGCCCTGCGCCGCCTCGACGGAGTCGGTCAGGGCTTCGCGCAATCGCGTGTGGGCCTCGATGCGCTCCTCGATCGATCCCGTGATCGGGAACCAGACGTCGGCTTCCGGAACGTCGACCGGAGGCGTGGTCACGAAAAATCCAACCCGGTCGGCCTTGAGGAGCCGCGCTATCTCCATGCAGCGCTCGACGTACCGCGCTACCCAGTCGAACGGCGAGTCGAGACGCTCGGCGAGGTGGACTCGGACGTCGATCTCCCCTGCGAGAAAGATGGGGACGAGCGCACCGGGTCTCCCGAACCTGTTCACGAACCGGGCGACCCTCAGGACACGAGGCGTGTAGCCGTTCCGCCCGATCGAGTACATCAGCCTGGCTCCGTCGCGCAGGATCAGCCGTCCTTCGGGCGCGCGCATGAACATCCCGTTGGTCACCCGGCGGTTGACACACATCGCGTGGGAGTCGCCTATCCAGAGCTCGGTCCGCCCCTTCCGGCGGCGCATGGCGATCAGCAGCGACGGCCACGCGAGCAGGAAGAGGAGCTTGCCGCGAATCCGATCGCTCAGGGCGTGTGGCTCGATTCGGTGGCTGATTGCGTGATCGGACATGCGGCGGGCGGGAGATGATAGGAGCCCTTGAAGCGCCGCCCGCCGGTTGATGTGCCGCAGACTCGGAACCCACCTGCTTCACTGCGGGCCGCTATGGACGGCATGACGCAGCCCGCCTACTTCACGATCCTGGCGCGCAACTACCTGCCGGCGGCGCTTGCGCTGAGCGACAGCCTCCGCCGCCACGGCGATGGCACTCCGCTGACGATCCTTCTCACCGACCTGAGGGATGACGCCGAGCTCCCGGAGATCGCCGGCGTCCGGTGGATGCATCCCGGCATGCTCGACCTGGACGAGCGCACGGTGCTCGAGCTGGCGATGTCCTACGACCTCGTTGAATTCGCGACCGCGATCAAGCCGCTCGTCTTCCGCGCCCTGCTGCGCGAGCACGAGCAGGTCGCCTACCTCGACCCGGACACCTATGTGGTTTCTCCGATGGAGGAGCTCAGTCCCGCGCTCAGCGAGGGGGCGGGCATCGTGCTCACGCCGCACTACCTCAAGCCGGTTCCCGCGGACAGCCAGTTCTCGGATGGCCACCTCCTCCACGTCGGGGTCTACAACCTGGGCTTCTGCGCGGTGGACAGGCGGGCCGCCGACTTCCTGGACTGGTGGTGGGGTCACCTGAGCACCGAGTGCCTCCACGATCCCATCGCCGGCCTGTTCGTCGATCAGAAGTGGGTCGACCTGGGCAGCGTGTACTTCGATGCCGGCGCTCTTCGCCACCACGGGTACAACGTCGGGCTCGCCAATCTGCACGAGCGTCCCATCGGCCGCGACAAGGACGGCTACGTCATCGCCGGCACCGATGATCGCCTACGCCTGTTCCACTTTCACGCCTTCGACCCGCGGCGCCCCGATGAGCTCTCGACCCGGTTCAGGACTTCGCATCCGGACGGGTTTGACCATTCGAGCCTGGGCACGGACAGCGAGGCGCTCTCCGCCCTGTGCGAGCACTACGCCGCGGTCGTCCTCGACAAGGAGCGAGACGTCGGTCCCCAGCCGCCCTACATATATGGCGCAGATACCAGCGGACGGCGGATCACCCGGCGCATGCGCCACGCGTACCGGGTCGCCGCGCTGGCGGCACCGGGCAGCGTGCCGTCCCCGTTCGTCCCCGCCGAGGCGGGCGAGTACGAGCGCTGGCGGCGCGGGGCGCTCCCGCTCGCGGGCCGGCTCATGGCATCGGATCTCGCGAAGGGTGTTCGCTGCGCCTGGCCGGAGGAGTACGACAACGTCAAGCGCCGCCTTCCCGGCGTCACTTCGTCACTCCGCGGCCGATTCATCGAGAAGGGCGGGATGTGGGAGTGATCCGATCAGAGGGGAGAGGCAGTGGCTGAGGAACACGTCGGGCTGAGGGCGGTGGCGCGATACCAGCTGAACCGGCTGCGAAACGCATGGTGGGGAAACGACCTGGCCAACCTCCGGCGGCTCGAGAAGAAGGGACAGGTGGTCCGCGGCGTCGGGACCTACGGCGTACCAACGGTCTGGACCTTTCCCTACGAGGACGCCAAGCTGATCATCGGCAAGTACAGCGCGGTCGCCGGGACGCATCTGCTCGGCGGCCAGCATGCGGTCAAGCACGTCGCCAGCTACCCGCTGCGCATCCACCTGGGCATGGACGGTGCGGGCGAGGACGGCAACCCGGCGATGCGCGGCGACATCGTCATCGGCTCGGACGCATGGGTGGCGTTCGGGGCCTACGTCCTCAGCGGCGTGACGATCGGTGACGGCGCGGTCGTCGCGACCGGCGCGGTGATCACGAAGGATGTCCCGCCCTACGCGATAGTCGGCGGCAATCCGGCCAAGATCATCAAGTACCGGCATACCGAGGAGCAGATCGCGGCGCTGCTGGAGATCAAATGGTGGGATTGGCCCGAGGATGAGATCCGCAAGGCTGTGCCGTACCTCGCCAGCGAGGACGTCGACGCGTTCATCGACTACGTCCGCACCAAGATGCGGGATCAGGCCGCGTGATCGTCAGCTCCCCTGGGTTGCCTGTTCTAGAAAGTCGAAGTCGCGGCTGATCACATCGTCCTGCGCTTCCGGCTGCACCCCGCCGCCATGGGCCCAGACGGCGGGGACCGATCCGGGCGGTAGGACCAGCAGCTGGGCGCTCGGGAGAACCGCGGCAAGCTCTCGGCTCTGGGCCGCCGGGACGATTGGATCGCTCTCGGCGGCGACCAGGAACACCTTCGCCCTGATGCGATCCGCGTACTTGACGGGACTGAATCTCGGCAGACGACCGCTTCCGAACGCCCTGACGGCAGCCTTGTAGGCCTCATCCTTCTCAGGATCCTGCTGGGCGATCGTCGTGAGGTCGGTTGGCGCCGAGAGGGCAAGGACACAGGTGAGATCCGGCTCGCGCGCTGCGAGCATGAGGGACAGGTTCGCGCCCGCGGAGAGTCCGCTGGCGCAGATCGGCAGGTCGGGATATCGCCTGCGCGCCTCCTTGTAGACATCGACAACTTGCTGAAAGCCCCTGGCTCCCTCGTCGTAGCCGACGGCCACCGTCGCGTAACCCTCGTCCTGAAAGGAATTTGCGTTCGCCTTCTGCTCCGCGTACCCGGACGGGCTGGGCTGCCAGCCGCCGCCGTGGATCAGCATCACCAGGCCGGCGGGGTGGCCCCCGTCGGGCTCGCCCCAGGAGACGCGCGCGCCCCCGAGCTTTGCCTTGGGGAAGTCGATGTTTGCTCCGTCATTGCCGCACCCTGCAATCCCCGCCAGGATCACCAGCGCCGCCGCGGCGAGCAGGACCCTGTGCAACGGCCTCATCGGTGAGCCCTCGCGGCCGCCGGCGCCAGCTCGGCCGGAAGCGAATCGAGCGCCCTCTCGAGCGCGGCCAGGTCGATCGTGATGTCGCTCATCACGCCCTGCATCTCGTCGCCGCGCGGTCCCTCACCGGCTCCGACCAGATATCGATAGGCGAGCCCGGGGACGCAGTCGGCGAGCTTCCAGTAGCAGCCCTGGACGTAGTCGGGCGCGAACAGCTCGATCACCGAGGCGCCCGGGCTCGCGAACGCCAGGTTGGCGAGCGCCGCGCCGTGCGGGGCGACGATCCACTCCGCCTCGGCGAAGGTGCGGATCTGCTCGGCCATCGGCAGGGCACCCGGGTCGACGACTGTGAAGCCGCGCTCGGTGAGGAACGCGACCACCTCATCCTCGTTCGTGACCGTGCGGTTGTGGCGCTCATGGCCGCGCGTCAGGTAGATCCGGCGGCCGGGCTCGCGCTCGAGGTCCGACGGCAGCAGCCGCTCGCGGATGAAGGGGACGGTCCAGGGCGGTGTGCGGAGCTCGGCGTCGGGGAGCCCGGGGACGATCAGCGTCTCGGCACGGACGTGCTCGACCTGGTCTGCGTCGATCACCTCCGCGTCCGGCAGGAACCCAGCCAGCTCCAGGATCTCGCGCTGGAAGCCGCGCTGCAGCGGCGCGTACCAGCGATCGGGAGCGGGCACCCCGGGCGTCTCCATGATCGCCAGGCGCGGCAGCACGTCGAGCAGGAAGTGGTAGTTGCTGTGATCCCCCCGGGTGGCGAGCACGCCGAGGCTGCCCTCCACGTCGAGCGGGTCGTCGGTCAGCGGATGCCAGAAGATCGGGTGCTCGCGCCAGCTGCTCGTCCCCCAGTACATGCAGTACTCCTCGATCATCGCCCCGCCCCCGTCGATGACCGCCCGATGGGGCCCGAGCACGCGGCCGCGCGGAATCTCTCCGACCGACACCCTCGGGACCACCTCGCTCGCCTGACCCACGAATGTGGGATGGCGAGCCGGCTCGCCCGCCGGCACCTCGCGATCCAGGTGCTCCTCTGGCCTGGCGACCCACATGCGCCCGCCGCTCTGGGCCACGGACTCGTCGACGAGCTTCACGGAGCGCCGCGGCAGGTTGCCGCCGGCCAGCCGGCTGAGCTGGCCGCTGATGGGAGCGATCGCACGGGTGCCCCGCGTGTAGGCCGCCTTGGCCAGGGGCCAGGCGGGGCGCAGCGGCGCTGGAAGTCGGACGGCCATCTCGGCTCTCAGCGGGTGGCGATGACGAGGTAGTGCGTCGCGAGGTTCCGGCGCCGGCGGCGCTCGATCGCCGACTCGTAGGCGAGGTAGGCGCGCTGCACGGGCCGCCAGAAGGCGAAGTACGGGGCGCCCCGGTAGAAGGGGACGATCTCCACCTTCGACCAGTCGCTCAGCATCGCCTCGAGCGTCTTGTAGCTCGAGCGGTCGTAGCGAGTCTCGAACTTCTCCTCCTCCTGGTGCCCGAGCACATGAGTGGCAAGCCAGACGCGGGCCTTCGGCGGCACCAGCCGCCCACCGAGCGCGAAGGCGGCATTGGACCCGGTTAGCTGGGCGAGCAGGGTCCCGCCGGGGCGGAGTGACTCGCGGAGGTTCTCGAAGGCGTCCTCGAGCGGCGAGACGTGCTCGAGGACCTGCCAGCTGACGATCACGTCGAACTCGCCATCGCGGTCGAGCGGGTTCGTGATGTCCGCGACCACACCCTCGTCGTAGGCGCCAGGCGCCGCCGCGTCGAGCTCCGTGGCCTCGATGTCGAGGCCGACGTAGCGGCAGCCGGAGGGCCGGTCGGTGGCCGCGAGGGTCGGATACCTGCCGGCTCCGACGTCGAGGATCGCGACGTCGGGCACCAGCAGGGGCTTGACGCGGCGCAACAGCTCGAGCTGCATCGGCTCCGCATAGCGCTCCGGCAGAACCCCGGCCTGGACGAGCGGCAGCTCCTGCGCGGGGGCCGCGCTGTCGATCGTGGGGCTCATTTCCTGAGGTACTTTAGGGCGCGCATGCGCGCCGTTCGCCACCTCTCCGCCGGGAACCCGGCGCCCATTTCCTAGCGTGCGCGTCGTCATCGAAGCCATCCCGGCCGTTCCGTTCGGCGGCTACGCGGTCGGGCTTGAGGGCCTGCTGCGCGGCTGGGACCGGTTGGAGACGGACGACGAGATCCACCTCCTCCTGGCCGAGGGGATTGAGCTGGACGTGCCGGATTCGGTCCGGGTCCATCGGTTCCGGGTTGGCCGCCCCGCCTTCCTGAGGCGGATTGCGACGCAGTCGCGCGCCGCGCGGAAGGTCTGCCGGGAAATCGGCGCCGACGCGATGCTCGGGCTGCTGCCGACCACCGCGGTGACGCCGGTCGGCTGCCCGAAGGTGATCACGGTGTACGACCTGCGCCATGAGCTCCTTCCCGATCAGTTCAGCCGCGGACGCCGCCTGCTCCGCAAGCTCTCCTACGGGATCGGCTATCGCCAGGCGGACGGCGTGATCTGCATCTCGGAGCGGAGCAAGCAGGATCTGCTGCGCTCCCGCCCTTGGCTGGGCTCGAAGCCCGTCAAGGCCATCCACCTCGCCGCCGACCAGGTCGACGACTGGCCGCGGCTCGACGGCGCAGGCGAGGAGCCGTACGCGCTCGCCTTCGGCCACTTCCCGAACAAGGCGGTTGACCGCGTGGTCGACGCCTGGGAGATTCTGCAGCGGCGCGGCGAGGCGCGGCCGCTCGTCTTCGTCGGGTTGCCGTCGTCCGAGCGCAAAGCGGTGGGGGAGCGCATCCGCGCTGCAGGCCTCGACGGGATCGTCACCCCGCTGCCGTGGCTGGAGGACGACCAGTTCCACGCGCGCTTCGCGTCGGCGGGATTGATCGTCTTCCCGTCCGACTTCGAGGGCTTTGGCCTGCCGGCGGTCGAGGCGATGCGCCTCGGTATCCCGGTTGTGATCTCCGACGACGAAGCCCTGCTCGAGGTGACCGGCGGCAACGCGACCGTCGTCAGTGGAACCGATGCGGCGTCGCTGGCCGACGCGGTGCAGGCGGCCTGGGCAACGTCTGCAGAAGCGCTCGAACGCGGCCGCTCCTTTGCCGCTCGCTACACCGCTGAGCGACAGGCGCGAGAGACGCGGGCCATGCTCGGCCAGGTCACCAGTACGGACCCTTAGTCGCTTAAGGGTGTGATTTCTACCGCCGCTTTGCATGGAATGTCATGAGGGTCCCGCTCCTCTGAACTGAAAAGGGGCCTCCGCCGCGCTCACTAGAACCGCGGTTGGCACTGCAGTCAGCGAGGAGAGGAGACCCGGCATGAACTATGTCGGAATCGATTGGGCCTATGGCCGCGCGGCTTTCTGCGCGGTCGCAGAGAGCGGAGTGATCTCGGCCGAGGGGCTGATCCCGGCCAACGAGGATGGGCTTGCCCGGCTGGTCTTAGAGCAGGGCACCGAGGTGAGAGCCGCGGTGGAGATGATGAGCGGCGCCGTCTGGGTCCGCGACCGGCTCGAGGCCTCGGGCTGGAAGGTCCAGGTTGCCCACGCCCGCAAGGTCAGAGACGTCGCCCCGCTCGCCTGCAAGACCGACAAGGTCGACGCCCGGGTGCTGGCCGAGCTCTGCCGGCGCGACCTGGTCCCGGAGCTCTGGATTCCCTCGATCGCAGACCGGGCCCTGCGCGAGCGCCTGCGCCGGCGGGCCCACCTGGTCAAGACCCGCACCTCGGCCCGCAACCGGATCTTCGGCCTGCTCACCCAGTTCGGCCTGCGGATCTCCCACGCCCGGCTGCGGAAGCCCGGCGCGATCGAGCTGCTTGCGAGCCGCGGGGTGCCCGAGGTCTGGCGGGACTCGATCGCGGAGCTGCTCGAGCTGGCCGCAGAGATGGACCGCCGGATCGACCCGATCGACCGCGACCTGGGCCCGATCGCAAGATCGGACGAGCGCGCTCGGCTGCTGGCGACGATGCCCGGGGTCGGCCCGCTCTTGAGCCTCACCTTCGCCGCCGAGATCGGCGAGGTGGCGCGTTTTGCTTCACCCGCCAAGCTGATCGGCTACGCGGGTCTTGCTCCCAGGGTGAGCCAGTCGGGCGAGCGCTCGGCGATCGGGGCGCTCTCGAAGGCCGGCTCGCGGACCCTTCGCTGGGCGGCGGTCGAGGCCGCCAACCAGGCCTGGCGGCCGAGCAATCCTTGGCATGGCCACTACCGGCGGATCTCAGAGCGCCACGGCAAGAACCCGGCGAAGTCGGCGGTCGCCCGCAAGCTCTTGATCGCGGCCTGGCACATGCTCTCGCGCCGCGAGCCCTTCAAAGAACCTGCCTCGGCTAACTCCGGCTGCTTTCTGACCGCCTGACGGTCCCGCATGGAATTGAGCGGCCGAGGCAGCTCCCAGGAACGATCTGCGCCCCGAGCGCCGAAAGAGAAATGAGCACACCTCATCCACCAGCTGGGAGCGGCACGAGGACACCTACGGCGGCGGGGCGATCGCCCCCTTGACAGCTGGGTCTTCTTCAAAGAGAAAGCAGGAACCTCGAAACTGCCTATTGACACCCGCACCCCGTGTGCGTTCTACTTCGCAGGTCTTGGGGGAAATGGGAGACGGGGATCAGGCAGCTCTCAAAGCTGCTCGCAAACGGAGGAATTGATGTCAACGAGACTCAAGCTCGTACTGGCGCTTGGCGCCCTGACCCTGCTCCCGGCCGCTGCCGCTCAGGCCGCAACGACTCACCTCCCCGCCACTTTCATCGGTGCGAACATCACCCCAACGTGCACCTCCGGCAGCGGGGAATTTCCATGTGAGCCGGGGCGCGTCTATACCAGCCGCCGTATTGAAGTCCACGAAAGTTGTGGTCCCGGCCCAAACAGGGGCATTCCTCAGGGCATCCTTTCCACCCCCAGCCCCCCCAACGTCTTGGACCCCGGCAAGTACAGCGGGGTGGTCAACGGGAGTGAGGCCGAAGGCGCCAACGTGCACCTAGAGGACCAAACGAGCAATGGGATTTACATATTCAATTTTGTCCTATCCCCCAATCAACCTTCATTCACCGGGAAAATGTCGATTCTTCCCACCGGCGCTACAGGAGATACAGGGGAATATTCCGTAACCGGGCAACGCACTCTTGGCCCGATACCCGGGTGCGGCGGGCCGGCCAAGAAGAAGTGCAAGAAGAAGCGGGGCAAGAAGTCAGAGGCCCAGTTCTCGAAGAAGAAGAAGAAGTGCAAGAAGTAGCACTGAGCTCGGTCGAGGCCGAATGGTGAGCTGAAACGGATGTTCAGGGGGGTTCCGCCTGCCCGAAACCAGGCTCGCGGAGTAGCGCTTTGGACGAGAAGCAGCGGTCGTGAGGCAGCTCCTAAGCGTCGAAAGAGGGACGGATTACCTCAGCCCGGCCTGGCGAAGACATCGTCGCGGAAGCCGAAGTCCGAGAGCGGCACGAGCTCTCCCCGCTCATCGGCGGTGTAGAGCGAGTAGCCGTTCGAGGTGAGCAGCTCCGCCAGCGGGGCCCTGTCCTGCCCGAGCAGGTGCAGCGAGCTCTCGTTCCACTCCAGCTGGATCAGCTTGATCCGCTGGTCCGCCAACAGCCCGTCGGCGCCTTTCATCACGAGCAGCTCGGCGCCCTCGACGTCGACCTTCAGGCCGTCGATCATCCGATCGCCGACGAGCCCGTCAAGGGTGAGAACGGGGACCTCCTCCGTCTCCACACCGGCGGAATCGCCGGAGAGGACGAGGTGGTTCTGGTTGTCGAGCTGGGAGGTGAGACGCAGTGTGCCCTCGGCCTCGCCGACCGCCGCGGGCACGATCTCGGCGCTGTAGCCGTTGAGCTCGAGATTGGAGAAGAGCCTCTCTCGCGCGATCCGGCTCGGCTCGAGGGCGATCACCTCGGCGCCAGCCTCGATGCACCAGATCGTGTAGAGGCCGACGTTGGCGCCGACGTCGACGAAGAGCGAGCCAGGCCCGAGCGCCCGCTTCCAGGCGTGCATCTCGTTCCAGTCCACGGGGTTCGCGTACATCGCCCTCGCCGAGTGGTAGACGTGGGCGTCGGCTTCGATGACCGAGCGGTCGCCCAGGGTGGCGCGGGCTCGCCGCCCGAAGAGGCGGCCGAGAATCTGGAAGCGGATCGCCGAGAGCGTGCGGGTGAGCCGGTGCCCCCGGTTCGCGGGATGGTTCCAGGTGAACGACACGACCGTGCCGAATCGCTCGAACCAGCGGACCACCGGCTTCATCGGCGATCAGCGCTCGTAGGTCGAGAGGTCGTCACGGAGTCGGGCGGCATCGTCGGGATCGAGATCGGGTGGCGGCTGGCGCTCCCCCGGGTCCCTGCGGCGAAGCCGCAGCGCCGCGAGCACGAGCGCCCCCGCGACCAGCAGGATGCCAAGCCCCGGCACGATCCACGCCAGTAGGTCGAAGCCGTGCCCGCTCGGGGTGGCGAGCACGCGCGGGCCGTACTCGGCGACCAGCGCGTCCTTGATCTGGTCCTTGCTCTCGCCCTGGGCGATCAGCTTGCGGATCAGGGCGCGCTCGCGGTCGGCCTGGGGGGACTCCGACTCCGCGAGGAGCGTGCCGCAGATCGTGCACATCACCTCGTCCTCGACGTCGGGCAGCGTGGTCTGGGCCGTCGCGGCTGCCGCCGCGGCCGGCACGAGGGCCATGAACGACAGTGCGAGCGCGATCGCCCTCATGACCGGATCAGGGGCTCCACGTTCGCGCGCAGGTACTCGGCGTCGATCGGTCCTCTTCGGATCAGACGGATCTGGCCGCTCGGGTCGACCAGGAAGTTCTCCGGCAGGCCAGTCATCCCGTAGGATTCCTTGATCTGATCGCCGTCGCTCTGCCGGAGCAGCGGATAGGTGAGGCCGAACTCGCGGGCGAAGGAACGGGCATCGTCGGAGGCGTCATCGACGTCGATCCCGAGTACGACGGCCCCGCTGCCGCGGTTGGCCTTCCAGAAGCTCTCCAGATCAGGAGCCTCGGACCGGCACGGCTCGCACCAGGATGCCCAGAAGTTGACGAGCGTCCAGTGGCCCCGGTAGTCGGCGATCCGCCCGTTGCCCGTTCCGTCGAGGGTGGTCATCTGGCGATCCGGAGCGCGGTCGCCGATCGCGAGGCTGTCGCCGCCCTTGCTGAGCAGCCCATAGGTCAGCAGCCCGAGCAGGGCCACAACGGCCGCAAGCACTACGACCGACTTGACGCTCACCGCGGGAGTCCGGCGTAGGCCGCCAGCGAGGGTTTGGCGCTCTCGTCGAAGCGGATCAGTCCCATGTGCAGGGTCCAAGGTGTACCGGGCTGGGCGTCCTGCCAGGTGTGCCAGACCACACGCTCGAGGCCGAGGCGGAACCGCCTTGCGATCAGCCTGCGGTAGGTGCGCGACAGGAACCTCGCCTGCGAGGCGTCGGTGGCCTTGTACGGGCTCTTGCCCAGGCGAGTCCCGCCGGTGCTCCAGCCGACCTCGGTGACCCACATCGGCGTCCCCCGGTCGCCGTGCCGGTTCATGATGCCGCGCAGCTCGCGGCAGGCCGCCAGCACGCCCTTCGGCCGTGACGCGTATGGGTGGATGGAGACGGCGTCGAAGGCCGAGCGCGAGCCGTGTACGCGGTAGACGCCCCGCATGAAGGTCCTCAGAGAGACGCCGAACTTCGCCCGTGGCGGCGGGAAGATGCCGCCGATGCCGATCCGGGCCTGGGGGTCGGCGCTGCCGACCCCGGCCCCGGTGAGCCGGAGGAAGCGCACGTACCGGCGGGGGTTCGGCCTCGCGCCCCAGAACCCCGACAGGTTGGGCTCGTTCCAGACCTCCCAGTCCACCATCGGCAGGTAGGGGAGGGTCGGATGCTGCTTCCAGAAGACACCGTTGCGCCCGTAGCGCGCGGCCAGCTCGGCGACGAAGCTCCGCCAGGAGCTTCGTCCGACGGCGGTGTAGACGGGCGGACGCGGGAATCTCGGGATCCATGCCGGCTCTCCCAGCAGCAGTGGCTGCGCCTGGATGCCGGAGGCGGCCAGCCGCCCGACGTAGTCGTCGTAGTAGGTCCAGTCGCGGACTCCCTGGCGGGGCTCCACCAGGTTCCAGTTGAGCAGCAGGCGGACGGCGCCGACGCCGTTGGCGGCCATGCGCTGCGTCTCCGCGCTTGAGTCGTCGCCGGAGGGCACCACGCCGAAGAAGTCCCGGGGGACCGCGGCGCTGGCCGTCCCGGCCAGCGCTGCGGCGGCCGAGATCGTCGCCAGCGCGGCGCCCGCGATGGAGCGCGCTTTCCTTCCCGCCAACATCTGAGACCTAGAATGCTCGCAGACTGCGGCGGTAGCTCAGTTGGTAGAGCGCGAGCTTCCCAAGCTCGAGGTCGCGGGTTCGAGACCCGTCCGCCGCTTCCAACCACGACCTGGGGGACGCATGGGACTGATCGGCGGCATCGGCAGGCGCGCGGCTCGTCGCAGCCGCTGGCTCGCCGAGCGGCTCTGGGTGATCGCCGCCCTCGAGGCGGCCTGGATCGCGAACCGCCACTGGCGCAGGCTGGACCCGGACGAACGGGCCCGGCTGCGGCAGCTGGTGGGCAAGTCGAGGGGGAGGCCTTCGAAGCTCACCGAGGCAGAGCGCGCCGAGGCCGCCGAGCTGCTTCGCAAGCTCGACTACGCCGAGTTCGGCGGGAGCGTGACGGGTCTTTTCCTTCCGTTCCGGCCGCTCTCTCGGGTGGTCAAGTTCGCCCTGGACAGGGCGGGCCGATGAGCGAACGCGAGGCGCTGATGCGCGACTACCTCGCCGCCTGGAACGATCGCGACGCCGCGCGCATCGCTTCCTTCTTCGCAGACGGCGCCGTCTATGAGGACCGCGGCGCCGGGGCGGTCCTGCACGGCCCGGAGGAGATCGCCGCCCACGCCTCCCGCGTGCACGCCGGCTTCGGGGACCTCGAGTTCGAGCTGGTGCGGGCCGCCCACGGCGAAGACTTCACGGCGGGGGAGTGGCGCTCTCGGATGACCCACACCGGCGTCTTCGAGGGCCTGGCGCCCACCGGCCGGGTCGTGGAGAGCGCGGGCGTCGACGTCGCGACGCTGGACGGCGACGGGCGGATACGCCACCTGGCCTCCTACTACGACGGCGCCGAGATCATGCGCGCCCTCGGGCTGCTTCCCGATCGAGGTTCGAGGACCGAGCGGGCCTTCGTGCGGGCCGGGTCGATGCTCACGCGGCTACGGGCCGCACCTCGGGATGGGCGGAGTACCACTCCAGGGTCCTCCCGATCCCCTCGCTGAGATCCACCTCCGGGGCCCACCCGGTGCGCTCCCTGAGCTTGGCCGAGTCCAGGAACTGCCGGTCGATCTCGCCGCTCGGATTCCCGGCCCCCCGGTAGTCCGGTTCCACGGCGCCGGGGCCGAGCTCGCAGATCAGCTCGACGACCTCGCGCACGGCGTGGGGACGGCCCCAGCCCGCGTTGAAGGCCTCGCCGGCGGCGCCGCCCGACGCGAGCGCCTCGGCGACCGCCAGATAGGCGGCCGCGGCATCCTCGACGTAGAGGAAGTCGCGCTCGGGTGAGCCATCGGATCGAATCACGGGGCGCCGCCCGTCGAGCACGGCGGTGACGGCCTCGGGGATCAGCCGAGAGAAGTTTCGGTCGCCGCCCCCATAGAGGTTCGCGAAGCGGGTGACCGCCACCGGGAGCCCGTATGTGTGGGAGTAGCTGCGGGCGATCAGATCGGCCGCGGCCTTGGAGACGTCGTAGGGGAAGACGGGCTGCAGCGCCGAGTCCTCGGTGTAGGGAAGCTGGGAGTGGGGCCCGTAGGCCTTGTCCGAGGAGGCCACGATCACCCGTTCCGTTCCCGCTTCGCGGCACGCCTCGAGCACGACCCAGGTCCCCTCGACGTTCGTCTCGAAGGTCGGGACGGGGGAGGCATTGGCGTCGCCGACGATCGCCTGCGCCGCGAGGTGAAAGACGCAGTCGATCGAGCCCTCGCCCAGCACCCGGCCGACAAGGGCGCGGTCGCGGAGGTCGCCGGAGACGTCGTTGACGTCGGCCGCGATTCCCTGCAGGTCGAGCCCGCTCGGACCATCGCCCTCACGGTCGATCGAGGTCACCTCGGACCCTGCTTCGAGCAGCGCCCCTGCCAGCCAGGAGGCGGCGAACCCCCGGGCGCCGGTCACCAGCGCCCTCACCGCGCGGCCTCCTCCGTCCAGACCTTCCAGGGCGGCGAGCCCGAGCTCCACAGGTCGTTCAGCAGGATCGCGTCCTTGTAGGTGTCCATGCAGTCCCAGAAGCCCTCGTGCCGGTAGGCGCGCAGCTCGCTGTCGGCGGCCAGGCGCTCGAGTGGCTCGCGCTCCAGGACGCTGTCCTCGGAGAGGTAGGAGAAGACGCTGGGCTCGAAGCAGAAGAACCCCCCGTTCACCCAGCGCTCGACGCGCGGCTTCTCGTCGAAGGCGCGGACGAACCCGTGCTTGTCGAGATCCGCGACACCGAACTGGAGCTGCGGGCGAACCACCGTCACGGTCGCGAGCGCATCGCCGGCTCGATGGAACTCGCCGAGTGCCGAGAGGTCCACATCGGCCACCCCGTCCGCGTAGGTCGCCGAGAACGCCGCATCGCCGAGGTGCTCCTGCGCGAGCTTGAGCCGTCCCCCGGTCGGCGTGTCGAGGCCGGTGTCGAGGCACTCGATCTCCACTCCCTCCGGCCACTCGGTCGCCTCGATCCAGCTGGAGATCTGATCGCCCTTGTAGCCGGTCAGCAGCAGGAAGCTCGAGAAGCCCTGAGAGCTGTAGATGGAGATCACGTGCCACAGGATGGGCCGTCCGCCGATCTCGACCAGCGCCTTCGGGATCGATTCGGTCCGCTCGCTCAGGCGGGTCCCACGTCCTCCACAGAGGATCGCCACTGGTTCGATCGGCTCCAAGCGAGCGATCCTAGTTTCTTCAGGCGTGACTACCGACTCCTGTCAACGGTCGGGAGTCCAAATCCGCTGGACGCGATTGGGGGTCTGAGCCTGAGCCTCCGACACGGTCTGTGTGGAGGCGTCGAATTCATATCGCCGATCCGCGGGGTTGCTCGCTGCGGCGCTCTGCCTCGTCGCCGGCGCGCTGGCTCTGCCGTCCGCGGCCGCGGCGGCGCCGACCTGCGGGTCGGCGATTCCCAAGCCGAGCCCCAAGCAGAGCCCCACGAGCACGCCGTCTTCGAAGAAGAAGAAGAAGCAGGCGAGCAAGCACAGGAAGCAGGCGCGCAAGCACAGGAAGCAGGCGAGCAAGCACAGGAAGCAGGCTCACAAGAGGCGCAGCGCCAAGAAGAAGAAGAAGCGGAAGAGGAAGGCCGCGAAGAGCGCCGAGGCCAGCAACTGGGTGTGCAGCTTCTCCGACGATTTCAACGGCACCACCGTGGACCCGTCGAAGTGGGTCGCGCAGCGAACCGACACCTCCGGCTATACGAGCGGGAAGACCGCCTGCTTCGTCGACAGCCCCGGCAACATCTCCGTTGCCGGCGGCGCGCTGCGGCTGACGGCCCGCAGGGAGGCCTCTCCCTTCACCTGCGACGACCCGACCGGAGTCTTCGACACCCAGTACACCAGCGGAATGGTGTCGACCGCCGCCGGCCGGTTCAGCCAGGCGTACGGTCGCTACGAGATCAGGGCCAGGGTCTCCTCGGCGAGGGTGGGCGGGCTGCAGACCTCGTTCTGGCTGTGGCCGCTCGACGCCGGCAAGTACGGCTCATGGCCTGGGTCAGGCGAGATCGACATCGCTGAGCTCTATTCCCAGTACGCCGACCGGGCCATTCCCTACGTCCACTACCTGCAGCCCGACCCGAACGTCACCAACAACAACTGCGTCATCGGGAACCCCGAGGACTTCCACACGTACGCGCTCGAGTGGACGCCGAGCACGATGAAGGTGATCTACGACGGCAAGCCCTGCCTGACGGACACCCTGGCGGCGGGGAACCCGTTCGATCAGCCCTTCATCGTCGTCCTGACGCAGGCGCTCGGCATCGGCACCAACCGGTTCAATCCGGCCACGACGCCGCTGCCCGCGACCACCGTCGTCGACTACGTGCGCGTCTGGCGGTAGCGCGGCAGGGCGCCTTCGGGTTTCTACGGTTATCGGCGCCTCCAGGCACGCCGATACCGAATATATGAAGTTCCGTGCTTCAAACCTCTTCCTGCTCTTCGGGATCGTCGCGGCGATCGCGGTCGCGCTGATCATCACCGATCGGGCCCAGCGCCACACCGGCGACGAGTCGTTCCGGGAGAACACGGCAAACCAGCGGATGCAGGACGCAATGCACCGCCTCGTGGCGGGCACAGAAGCCTTCGTCGTCTCCGGCGATCCGCGAGCGCTCGGCCGCTACGAGAGGGCTCAGCTCGGCGTCGAACGGACAGTCACCCAGCTCAGGGACATCACCAACAGCGGCGCGGAAAAGGGCGCGACCGCCCAGATGGCGAGGCTCATTCGCCGCCAGCAGGCTCTCGACGCGAAGGCGGTGCACCGGCGGCAGGCGACCGGCCGCCCGGGACCGGTCGCGGAGCAGGAGCAGCGAATCGCGACCTTCGACCGGGTGATCGCGGCGAATACCCGCCTCTCGCGGGTGATCGACGATGAGCGTCGCAGCGCCCAGACTGAGACGAGCGTCGTCTCACTCGGCGCGATCGCCGCTCTGGGCGCGCTCATCATCGCCCTCGGCCTCGCCGCCAGGCGCGCCGAGCGCCGGCGGCGCCGCATCCGGCGGTTCAGCGAGGGATTGCAGGCGGCTCGAACGGAGCCCGAGGCGTACAGCCTCGTGCAGGCCCATCTCGAACGTACCGTCCCTGGAACCGAAGTCTCAGTGTTCAATCGCAACAACAGTGCGGACCGACTGGAGGCGACCACACCGGTCGACGAGAAGAGCCCTCTCGGTCATGCCGTCGAAGGCGCAAAGCCCGACGACTGTCTCGCCGTCAGGACCGCGAAGGCGTCCACGGGCGGCACCGGCAAGGACGATCTGTTGCGCTGCGACATCTGCGGCAAGATCGGTGGGCGATCGCTGTGCGTACCCGCCATCGTCGGCGGCGAGGTCATCGGCTCCGTCCTGATGCGGAGGGAGAAGTCGTTCGCCGACTCGACGGAGCGGACGGTCTCCGACAGCGTCGCCGAGGCGGCGCCGGTCGTCGCTCACCTCCGCAACCTCGCCATCGCCGAGCGCCGGGCCTCCAGCGACAAGCTCACCGGCCTTCCCAACAAGCGCTCCGCGGACGACACCTTCAAGCACATGGTCGCGAACGCCTCCCGCACCTCGAAGCCGCTGGCGCTGGTCCTCTTCGATCTCGACCATTTCAAACGGGTCAACGACACCCACGGCCACCCCAAGGGCGACGAGGTCCTCGCGGCGGTCGGCTCGGCCGTCGGACACGCGATCCGCGAGAACGACTTCGCCGCTCGCGACGGCGGCGAGGAGTTCATGGTGCTGCTGCCCGGGACCGACACGAACGACGCGCGCCTGGTGGCGGAGAAGCTCCGGTCCACGATCGAGGAGCTGCGCATCCCTGACGTGCAGCAGGGGATCACGGCGAGCTTCGGCGTCGCCTCCTTCCCGGAGGACTCCGGGACCCGCGAGGAATTGCTTCGCAAGGCCGATCGCGCCCTCTATTCAGCCAAGAGGGCAGGTCGGAACCGAGTCCACACGGCGGTCGACTCCGAGACCGCCAGTGAGCCCTCGGCGCCCGCGAACGGCGCCGGGGCGACGGTCGAATCCGAGCCCACCGGGGTGTGAGGACGAGCCTTTAAGCAGCGGTTGCGATAATCCGCAGTAGCTGTGGATCCATCGCGCAAGCGCAAGATTCGCCTGGTCGTCGCCCTGTCGGCGGCCGTCCTCCTGGCCTCCGGGCTGGTCTACACGTCGTTCTCGGCGTCGACCGAGGCCAAGCAGCCCTCGCAGCTGCTCGCCTCCAACTCGGGCGACACCTACGAGCTCACGGGCGACGTCGTCCCCGGCTCGATCCACCATTCGGGAGACCAGCTCGACTTCCGGATCTCCGACCGCGACGGCTCCCATCCGATCCCGGTCGCCTATTCGGGCACGGTTCCCGATCCCTTCCGCGACGGGCGCGAGGTGATCGTCACCGGCAAGCTCGAGAACGGGACGTTCGTGGGGCAGCGGGACAGCCTGATCACGAAGTGCCCGTCGAAGTTCACGACCACGACGCCGGGGCAGTCCAGCTGACGATCCTCGGCTCCGCATTGCTGGCCGCTGCCCTGCTGTGTGCGCTCTACGCGGTGGGCGCCGGGGTCTACGCCGGGCGCACGGGAGACCGGCGCTGGGTCGACTCCTCGAGGCGAGCGGTGTACGCGATGGCTGGGTTGCTCACCACCGCGGTTATCCTGATCGAGCTCGCCTTCCTCCGCGACGACTTCCACTTCGCGTTGGTCGCCGATCACTCCTCGACGACCACGCCGACCTTCTACAAGCTGACCGCGATGTGGTCGAGCCAGGAGGGCTCGCTCCTGCTCTGGGCGTGGGTGCTCTCGCTGGCCTCGAGCGGCGTCCTCTACATCACCCGGCGCCGCCACCGCGAGATCGTGCCCTGGGCGACGGCCATCCTGGCCGGCCTCGGCTCCTTCTTCATCGGGCTGATGATCTGGAAGGCTCAGCCCTTCGCTCACCTCGATCCCGCTCCGCAGGAGGGCGCGGGGCTGACGCCGCTGTTGCGCAACCCGTACATGGCTGTGCACCCGCCGATGCTCTACTCGGGCTACGTGCTCTGGTCGATCCCGTTCGCCTTCTGCATCGGGGCGCTGATCGCCCGCAAGCTCGACGCGAGCTGGATCCGGACCACCCGCAACTTCGCGCTGGTCGCCTGGACCTTCCTCGGCATCGGCCTGCTGCTCGGCTCTCGCTGGTCCTACGAGGAGCTCGGCTGGGGCGGCTACTGGGGCTGGGACCCGGTCGAGAACGCGGCGCTGATGCCGTGGCTGGTCGGCACCGCCTTCCTGCACTCGGTGATGGTCCAGGAGAAGCGGGGGATGCTGAAGGTCTGGAACGTCAGCCTGATCTCGGCGACCTTCGTGCTCTGCCTGCTCGGGACGTTCCTGGTGCGCTCCGGCGTGCTGGAGTCGATTCACGCCTTCGGGGCCTCGACGGTCGGCGGTCCGCTCCTGGTGCTGATCGGAGTGGTCGCGGTGGGCTCCACGACCCTGATCCTCACGCGCCTCGATCAGCTCAAGCCGGAGCGCCGGATCGAGTCGCTCGCGTCGCGGGAATCGATCTTCTTCATCAACAACCTGCTGCTGGTGGGCCTGGCGCTGGTGATCTTCTGGGGGACCTTCTTCCCCCTGATCTCCGAGTTCTTCACCGGCGAGAAGCATTCGCTGGCGGCGCCCTGGTTCAACCGCTACGTGACGCCGATCGGAGTGCTGCTCGTCCTCTTCACCGGAATCGGTCCGTTGTTCGCCTGGGGCCGGCTCAGCGGCGGCGCCGCGCGCAGGCTGCTGCTCTGGCCGGGGATAGCGACCGCGGTGACGGTCGTCGTCCTGCTCGCGGTGAGCGACGCGGGCAGCCATCTCTGGGCCTTGTTCGTCTTCTCGTTCGCCGCCTTCACGCTGGTCGCCCTGCTGGGCGAGTTCTGGCGCGCTGGATCGACCAGGCACACGCTCACGGGCGAGGCCTATCCGCGGGCGCTCGCCACAGCCGTCGGGCGCAACCGCCGCCGCTACGGCGGCTACATCGTTCACGCCGGGATCGCACTCACCCTGGTCGGGATCGCTGCCTCATCGAGCTTCCAGACCAACCGCGACCTCCGTCTTCAGGTCGGGCAGAGCGCGAAGGTCGGCGACTACGACATCGCCTACCGGAAGATCACGGCGGACCCGCGGAACGAGCGGATCTCCTTCGCCGCCCAGCTCGACGTCACGCGCAACGGCAAGCACGTCACCACGCTCAATCCGGCGCGCAACTATTACCCGACGCAGGACCCGACCGCCGGCGCAATCGGCCAGTACTTCATGGGAGAGTCGACCAGCGAGGTGGGCCTGAAGACCGGGGCCGGGGGAGACCTCTGGACCGCCTTCCAGCCCGATCTGTCCTCGCTCAACCCGGCGATCATCCGCGGCAACAAGGAGCTGGCCGGCCTTCCCACCCAGGCCCAGGGGATAGCCATCCTCGCCCTCGTCCAGCACTATCTCCAGTCCCCGCCGCCCGCCAATTTCCGCGTGATCGTCAACCCGCTGGTCGGTTGGATCTGGATCGGGGCCCTGATCGCCGTCGCCGGAGCGCTGATGGCGGCCTGGCCCGCGCTCGAGTCGCGGCGCCGCCTGGAGGCGGCGTACCGCGCCCGGCTGGGCAAGGAGCTGGGGACGGCGAGTCCGCCGGCCTAGGCGCTTCGGCCGTACCTTCGGTTCATGCTCGAGCTGCTCCTCGCCGTCGCGATCGTCACGCTGGTCGCCTGGTTCGTGACCGCCCCCCTGCGCGGGCGCCCGAGCGACCACGGGGAGGAGGACCGGGCCGCCGCGGAGCTCGCCGACCTGGAGGCGCGCAAGGAGGCCAAGTACCGCCAGATCCGCGACGCGGAGGCCGACCACGCCTCGGGCAAGCTCTCGGACGAGGACTTCAAGCGCCTCGACGCGGAGTTGCGCGCCGAGGCGGTGGGCATCCTGAAGAAGCTGGACCGGCTGAAGCCCAGCCCGCCTCCTGACGGCGGCTGATCTCTACACTGCCGCGCATGGCAACCGTGCTCAGCGTGGTCGAGGTCATCATCTCGGTGATCCTGATCTTCCTGGTGCTCCTGCACTCCGGCAAGGACGCCGGCCTCTCCGGTGCGTTCGGCATCGGCGGTGGCGGCAGCTCCTTCGGAGGCGGCTCGCTGGTCGAGCGGAACCTGACCCGGTGGACCATCTTCTTCGGGGTCCTCTGGGCGCTGAACGCGATCATCATTCTCAAGCTCTAGGGACGATGCGGCTGCGCGCCGCCACTCTGACTGCGGTTCTCGCCCTCCTGGCGGGCTGCGGTGGATCGGGCGATTCCGGTCCGCGCGTGAGCACCGGGCTGCCGCCGGCCGGCGGCGGAGGAACGCTGTCCTACGCGCTGCCGGCGCTCCCGGTGACGCTCGACCCGCTGGCCGCCGCCACCCGTGCCGAGCAGACGGTAACCCGGCAGATCTACGAGCCGCTGATCGAGCGTCTCTCGGGCCCCTACGTCCGGGCCGCTCCCCAGGCGGGCCTGGCGCTCGAGGCGAGGCCGTCGCGCGACCGGACCACCTGGACGGTGACGCTGCGATCGGGCGTGCGCTTCCAGGACGGCACGCCCTTCAATGCGGCCGCGGTGCTCGCCAACAGCCGCCGGTGGCAATCGAGCCCCGTGGGCCGGACGCTTCTCCCGCACCTATTCGCGGTCGATGCGCCGCGGCCGGACGAGGTCCGCTTCCTGCTCGACGAGCCTCTGCCGGACCTCGTCAGCCGTCTGAGCTCGCCGCGGCTCGGCATCGTCTCTCCCCGCGCGCTCGACCCGCAGAGCGGCCAGGGAGCGAGCTTCGTGGGTGACGTGGCCCGATCGGGCACGGGCGCCTTCCAGATAGGGCCGAGCGGTCCGGCCCGTCAGATGCTCTCGCGCTTCGCGGGCTGGTGGGGAAGCCCGATGGGCCTCGGGCCCTCGCTCGACGGAGTGACCTTCGTCCTCGCCCCGCAGCCGAGCCAGCGGCTCCGTCTGCTCCAGGAGGGCACCGTCCAGGTCGCGGATTCGCTCGACCCGGCGGGCCTCCGCGCCGCGGCGTCCGATCCGCTGCTCGACACCGTAGGCGGCCCGTCCAGCGGAATCGGCCTGGAGGGCTCAGTCCGGGGAATCGACTCCGCCGAGGAGGTCCCCGTCCTCTCCTCGGTCTGGCTCACCCGCCTCACCGGGTAGGTAGACGCCGATCATGTCGAGGCCTGCGGCGACGAGCTCCGGGAATCGTCAGCTCCTTGAGAAGCTCTCCGTCCATGCCCCGTCGCGGACGCCAGCGCCTTAGTGTTCGGCGGAATGCAGCGGCGGGCGTTGGCATTGCTCTTGGTGGTCGCGGCGGTCCGGTCAGCTCGGGCCACTTCATCCCGCAGGAGGCCCCGGACGAACTGATCGCGTCACTGCGTTCCTTCCTCCCCGAGCCGGCCTGAGAACGCTGAGAACCCGCGTTTCCAGCGGGTTCTCGCATGCGGCTGAGAGGAGTCGAACCTCCACGGCCCGTTAGGGCCACAAGGCCCTCAACCTTGCGCGTCTACCAGTTCCGCCACAGCCGCGAGGGTCGCCGATGATAGTCGTGCCGGTAATGGTTCGGCCCAGAACACTGCTTGCAACCGTCCGCGGGGGGCGCTACTCTCACGAACATGTGTTCGCCCACCCAACATCAAGCAGCTCACTGAGGAGGACCGAGTGGACCTGGTCAAGGACCTGACGAAACGCCAGAAGGAGATCTTCGACTTCATCGGCACCTACCTCGGCAAGCACGGCTACCCGCCCACCGTGCGGGAGATCGGCAAGGCCGTTGGGCTGCATTCCTCCTCGACGGTGCACGCGCACCTCGCGAAGCTGGAGACCCTGGGCGTGCTGAAGCGGGACCCGTCGAAGCCGCGGGCGCTCGAGGTGATGGTGGAGCGGGCGAAGAAGGCCGTTCGCCAGACCGGGCTGCCCCTGGTCGGTCAGGTCGCCGCCGGCACGCCGATCCTGGCCGAGGAGAACATCGAGGAGTACCTAGAGGTCCCGGACGTCGTCGGAGGCGAGGATGGCGACTACATCCTGCGCGTCCGCGGCGAGAGCATGAAGGACGCCGGCATCCTGGACGGGGACTTCGTCGTGGTGCGCCCAGCGGAGCGCGCCCGCGACGGTGAGATCGTGGTGGCGCTGCTGGAGGACGAGGCCACCGTCAAACGCTTCTTCCGCGAGAAGGATCGGGTCCGGCTACAGCCGGAGAACAAGAGCATGAAGCCGATTCGCACCCGCGACGCCCGCATTCTCGGTCGCGTCGTCGGGATGTTCAGGAGGGTGGCATGACCGTCCTTGCGGTCGAGGCCGAATCCCGCCTGTTCGAGCCGTCCGAGGTGACGCTTGAAGCTCAGATCCTCGGCGCCTGGGAGGCCCTGACGGCTCGCAGCCGGGCGGATTGCCCGGTGTGTCACGGAGAGCTGGTGGCCTCAGGTTGCAAGACCTGTGGGTCCCAGCTCACCTGACGCCCCCCTGACGGCTACCCTTGAGTTTCGCGAGCTAGGCAGTCGCGGAGGTGAATGCCTTCGAGGAAAGTCCGGACACCAAAGGGCAAGGGCGGTGAGTAACGCTCACCCGGGGAAACCCGCGGGAAAGTGCCACAGAGAGCAGACCGCCGATGGCGCGGCCACACGTGAGTCGCGCACAGGCAAGGGTGAAAGGGTGCGGTAAGAGCGCACCGGCGCCGCGGTGACGCGGCGCGCACGGCAAACCCCGCCCGGTGCAAGGCCAAGCAGGACCGTCGACCCAGCCCGGCGAGGTCCAGGTGGGCCGCACAAGATGGATGGCTGCCCCCGACAGAATCCGGCTTACAGGCTCGCTAAGGAAGGGCCCCCGCAAGGGGGCCCTTCTATTTGCGCCAACTGTCCTGAGCTAGGTCGACACACTCGACTCTGATCAGGACGGTCGACGAAAAACTCCGGTCTCGCAGGCCTCGGGCCACTCGTCCTTGACGCCGGTGAAGCGCCGGAATCGCCACCCCGCGAGCAACTCGAACGCCCCCGCGTACCCGGGCCGATCGGAATCGTCGAGCAGCAGGTACCCACCGGGCCGCAACTTCTTCATTGCTGGTTTGACGGCATCGACCCGAGTCACCGAAGGAGCCTCGAGAAAGTCGACGACAACCAGGTCGAACGACGACTCGGGCAGGGAGTTGACCTCCCCCGGAAAATCCTCGACTACCCTCAACCTCAGGTCGACATTGGAGAGCGCGGCGGCCTTGAGCCGCTCCGCCGTCCGCGGATACCAGATACTCGTTGTCCTCGAAGCTGAGCACGCTCCCGGCCCGCCTGGCGAACCAGACCGTGGACCGCCCTGACCCGAGCTCGAGCACCGACCAATCCGAGCGGATCCGCCGACGCAGCCACCCGACCGCCGCCGGCACGATCCAGGGCCGCTCCGGCGTCCTGCCGCTTCGTGCCCGCCACCAGGCGGCCGGATAGCGAACCCACCCGGAGACCCCCATCGGCCCCCGCACAGTGTGAAACCGCCCGGCCCGCTCGCCGGGCTCATGCGGTCCCCGATCAGGCGGCGGCTCCTCCGCTTCGCGTCCGGGGCCGCCTAGGACTTCGGCGGCCACTTGCCCGACTCCACCTTCTTGCGGAAGGCCCGCTGGCGGCGAAGCGCGTCGCGCATCAGGAGGGGGGTGAGGCGAAGCGACAGCTTGGGGTGGCGATCGAAGAACCGCGCGAATGCGCCGCGCCAGCTCGGGATCGTCAGAACGGGCTTCGGCTTGTCGATCAGCGCAACTGCTCTCTCGGCGACGTCTTCGGGCATCAGCATCACGCCGGAGAATGAGAGCGCGTCGTTCGGGTCATCGAGCTTGTCGTTGATCATCGGCGTCCAGACTCCGTCGGGGCAGACGCAGGAGACGTGGATGCCGCCGAGGCCACCGCGCCGCAGGTCGGCGGCGATGCCGAGGCTGAAGGCGATGGCCGCGTGCTTGCTGGCGGAGTACCCCACGATCCCGGTTGCCGCCGCCAGCCCCGCCAGGGAGATCAGGTTGATGATGTGTCCACGCTCGCTCTGGCGCATCTGCTCGATCGCGGCCAGGGTCCCGTTCATCGTCCCGACGGCGTTGACCTCGAGCATCCTGCGGTGGACGTCGACGGGCTGCTCGTAGGCCAGCCCGGTGGAGAGGATCCCGGCGTTGTTCACCCAAACGTCGAGGGAGCCGCTCCGCTCGGCCACCTGAGCGCCGGCGGCGCTGACCGCCGCCGTGTCGGTCACGTCCAGGACCAGGGGCCAGGTCCGCTCGCCCAGCTGTTCGGCGGCGGCGCTCGTGCCGGCCTCGTCGACGTCCGTGACCGCGACCTCGTATCCCCGGCCTACGAGGCGCCTGGCGATCTCCAGGCCCATCCCTCCTCGTGCTCCGGTGACCAGCGCGCCAGGCATCTCGCGCAGCTTATGGAGTGGGCGATCCCTTTCGCCGCCAAGGTTCGTGCCTGAACGGTCGATCGATAGGTGTGGCGAATAACGAGGAGACCTTTGCTAGGCTGCGCCGCGCACTTCCGCTGAGTCTCTCTCCACTGAAAAAGGAGGGAGAGCGGGGGACCCACAAGTTGGGGCGAGTCGCGGACACAGGTCCGCGTAGCGCGATCTTTCAGCGCGAGCCCGTCAGCTAACCCCGTAAGCAACGAAAGAGGAAGGTTTGACGAGCAAGCGAACAATTCGTGCTATTGCGGGACTTGGCTGTACCGCCGCGTTGCTGGTTACGGCGCCGCTCGCGGGCGCGCAGACCGGCGGCGTCCCCGGCGGGACGACCACTGAGCCGACTGCGACTCCCTCGGCGGCCCCCGGCAGCTACACGGTCCATCAGGGCGCGACCTGGTACGGCGGAAAGCGCATGTGGGGTCGTTCCACCGCCTGCGGCACGAAGCTGACGCCGAAGACGATCGGGGTCGCCAACAAGACCCTGCCGTGTGGGACGCAGGTCACGGTGAGCTATGGCGGCCGCAGCGTCAGCACGACGGTGATCGATCGCGGTCCGTACCACAAGGGCTACGCCTGGGACCTGACCAAGAAGGCCGCCAAGCGGCTTGGGTTCCTCTCGGTCGGCGCGGGCCGCGTCGACGCGACGATCTCGCCAACGTCGTAGCGGCCACCAGGCCGCCGATTGGGCGACCTGGTGGGAAAGCCGAAACCTACGCAGCCACCTCGCGAAGTACCGCGGGGTCGCCCTCCTGCGGCAGCGCAGCAATGGAGGCGAACAGGCTCTCGAACTCTGCGAGGGCCGTCTCGGCGACCGCGTCGAGGATCTCCTCGTCCGACCAGCCGGCCTCACGGGCCTCCTCCACCAGATGGTGGGGTGGCCGCTCGGAGTGGTCGAGCGTCTCACGGATCAGGGCCAGCAGCGCCGCCTCCTTCTCATCCGAGGAGGTGAAGTTGCGGGCCCGGGCGACCTCATCGAGGCCGAGTCCGGCGACGCGCGCGGTTCGGGCGTATTGGGTCAGGGTGTATGGGTCGTTGCGCCACTCAGCCACAGCCAGGCCGATCCGCTCGCGGGTGGCCCTCGGCAACTTGCTCTGACGGAGCTCGGTGCGGAGGCGCGTGTAGCCGCGCAGCGCAGCGGGCGACTCGGCAAGCACGCCGATGAACTTGGAGACCTGTCCGCCGGCCGTCTGGATGCTCTTGATCAGAGGAGCCGTGGCGTCCGGTGCGGTCAGCTCGTCGTGGATGTGGAAGCGGCTTACTTCTGTTTTGACAGTCATTTCCTGGGATACCGCCATTTCACAAGGGCTTTACTTTACTTTTAGCCGGTTACTTACGTCGCGTAAGTGTACAGGCATTTGTCCGTTCTTGTCTTCTCATACGACGCTCGGGGCGCCTCGGATGTGACACGGCGGTAACTTGTCCGGCCTCATGGCCGATGGCCCGACCAATGCCAAGGAGGCGATGGCGTTCTGCGAGCAGAACGACGTCCGCTTCGTCCGTCTTTGGTTCACCGACCTGCTCGGTCAGCTGAAGAGCTTCTCCATCAACGCCGCCGAGCTCGAGGATGCCTTCGAGGGCGGCATGGGCTTCGACGGCTCCTCGATCAGCGGATTCAATCCGATCGAGGAATCGGACATGATCGCCATGCCGGATCCGGCGAGCATCCAGCTGATCCCCTGGCGCGAGGAGGAGAAGAACCGGACGGCTCGGATGTTCTGCGACATCCAGGTTCCGGGCGGGGATCCGTACGAGGGAGATCCGCGCTGGATCATGCGCCGCGCCCTCGACCGGGCCAGGGACATGGGCTTCAACGATTACAACATCGGCCCGGAGCTCGAGTACTTCTATTTCCGCTCGGCCAAGCCGGAGACCGGTGTCCCCGAGATCCTGGATGAGGGCGGCTACTTCGACCTGACGACGCTCGACGCGGGCTCCGACGTCCGCCGCGAGACCGTCCTGGCGCTCGAGCAGCTCGGCATCCACGTCGAGTACACCCACCACGAGGTAGGCCCCTCCCAGCATGAGGTGGACATGCGCTACAAGGGCGCGCTCGCAATGTCCGACGACTGCATGACCTACCGGATCACGGTCAAGGAATACGCGATGAAGTACGGCTGGCACGCGACCTTCATGCCCAAGCCGCTCCAGGGCGAGAACGGCTCCGGGATGCACGTTCACCAGTCACTCTCGAAGGACGGCAAGAACGCCTTCTTCGATCCCGACGACCAGTACTTCCTCTCCGACGTCGCCAAGGCCTTCATCGCCGGCCAGCTCAAGCACGCCCGCGAGATCGCTCCGCTCTTCGCCCAGTGGGTCAACTCCTACAAGCGGCTGGTCCCCGGCTACGAGGCGCCGGTCTACCTCTCCTGGTCACGCCGCAACCGCTCGGCTCTGATCCGGGTCCCGCTCTACCACCCGGGCAAGGAGCACGCGACCCGCGCCGAGCTGCGCTGCCCGGATCCGGCCTGCAACCCCTACCTCTGCTTCGCCGGGATGCTCCACGCCGGCCTCGAGGGGATCGAGCACGGATACGAGTTGCCGGAGCCGATGGAGCAGAACCTCTACCACCTGACCCCGGAGGAGCGGCATCGCCGCGGGATCGAGCAGCTTCCCGAGACGCTCGGGGAGGCGATCGAGATCGCCGCGGAGTCAGAGCTGGTCCTGCGCGTCCTCGGCGAGCACGCCTTTAACCGCTTCATCGAGATCAAGCGCTCGGAGTGGGAGGACTACCGGGTGCAGGTCACGCCGTACGAAATCGAGCAGTTCCTGCCGATCCTCTGAGGAAGTCCTCCAGGACTTCGTTGAAGCCTGCCGTGCGCGGCACCACCTCGTCCTCGACCTGAACGATCTCCCGGCGGGCCCGCAGGCGGCTCGCGACGGCGTCGCTGGTCGTCTCGGTCGTCTCATCCCCTCCGCCGGAGACCACCATGACCGGGATGCCGGCCCGGGCGAGGGCGTCAAGGTCGAGATCCGCAACGCGTGTGATCTCCGAGGGCGCATCGACCAGGGTCAGCGACCGGACCGCCTCCGGGTTGCCCTGCGAGGCGAGGGCGGCGACCACCCCGCCGTAGCCGAAGCCCACCAGATGCGTTCGCTTCGTGAGGAGCCTGTCGACGTCCTCGGCGTCGGCCTCCAGGTCGTTTGCGGGTCGTCTCGTCGGGACGATCAGCGACCAGCGATCGGCGAGCTCCATCTGACGCTCCCAGGTCTGCTCGGGACCGGCCTCGCCGTGGACGAACAGAACCGCCGGGCCCGACCCGAAGCGCTCGACCGCGATCTGCTCAGATGCCGACATCCGCCCCGGGACGCTATAGGCGCGACGCGACGCTAGGACCCAGGGCCGCAGCCAGCTCGGCGGGCTCGGTCACAGGCGCCTGGCAGGTGAAGTGCTCGCAGACGTAGGCGGCGGGCCGACTCTCGACGGCCCCTCGTTCCCGCAGGAGCTCGGGTCGCTCGCTGCCCTCCGGGCCTCCTGCCAGGACGACGTGCGGGCGGTGCGTCGAGCGCACGACGCCGGCGAGCTCCCTCAGGGCAGCACGGTCATCCGATCCGTTCGCGGGGGCGATCAGGGCGACCTCGCGGACTGATGAAAGGTGAAAGTCGATGGCCTGCAGCAGATGCCCGAACGCCTCCGGGTGCTGGAGGGCGGCGGGGGCGAACACGCGCATGGTGCCCACCGCGTGATCCTCGTAGTCGCCGAACCCTGTCAGGGCGGCCAGCCGCAGCAGTCCGTACGCCGCCGAGGAGTTGCCGGACGGGATCGGGTGATCGCCGACGTCCTTGCGCCGGGCGATGAGCTGCTCGTGGTCGCTGGAGGTGGTGAAGAAGCCCCCGCGCTCGTCGTCGGCGAAGCGGGCGATCATCGCGTCGGCCGTCTCGCGCGCCGCGTCGAACCAGCGGACCTCGAGGGTCGCCTCGTAAAGGCGCAGCATGGCCTCCACGAGATAAGCGTGGTCCTCGAGATAGGCGTTGAGCCGCCCCTGGCCGCCCTTCCAGGTCCGCAAGAGCCTGCCCTCAGAGTCGCGCATCGACTCCCAGATGAAACGCGCGCAGGCCGAGGCGGCGTCGAGGTACTCCTGGCGACCGAGGGCCGCGCCCGCGTCGGCGAGCGCGGAGATCATCAGCGCGTTCCAGGAGAGCAGCCGCTTGTCGTCAAGCCCCGGGCGGACGCGCCGGTCACGCCAGGCGTAGAGAGCTGTACGGGCGTCGGCGAGCTCGGCTGGCTGCTTGGCGCTCGCGCCCAGTGTGACGTGCAGGATGTTCCTGCCCTCGAAGTTGCCGGTGGCGCTGACGCCCCAGTAGCCGAGTACCCGCTCGATGGCGTCGGCGGCGATCCCGGCCTCGGCGAGCGCCTGGCGCATCTCCTCCTCGTCCCAGACGTAGAAGCGGCCCTCCTCACCCTCGGAGTCGGCGTCCAGCGCCGAATAGAAGCCGCCCTCGGGCCCGCACATCTCCCGGAGAGCCCAGTCCAGGGTCTCGGTGCAGACCCTCAACCACCGCTCCTCGCCCATCACCTGCCAGCCATGGAGAAAGACGCGGGCGAGGAGCGCGTTGTCGTAGAGCATCTTCTCGAAGTGCGGCACCTGCCAGCTGGGGTCGACCGAGTACCGCGCGAAGCCACCCCCGAGCTGGTCGTAGATCCCTCCGTGCATCATCTTGTCGAGGGTGAGCGTCACCGGCCGGCTCTCGCCGCGGTTGAGCAGAAACTCGAGGGTGCTCGCGGGCGGGAACTTCGGGGCGCCGCCGAAGCCGCCGTTCGCCCTGTCGAAGTTCGTCTGCAGGCCCGAGATCGCCCTCGCCACGAGCGCTTCGTCCAGCGGCTGCTCGGACTGTGCGACCTGACCGGTCTTGCTCAGCGACTCCCTGATCCGAGCTGATGCCTCGCGCAGCTCCTCGCGCTGGGTGGCATACGCGCCGGAGGTCGCCTCCAGCACCTGCCTGAAGCTCGGCAGGCCGTGCCGCGGCTCGGGAGGGAAGTAGGTGCCGCCGTAGTAGGGCACGGCGTCGGAATCGAGGAAGACAGTCAGCGGCCAGCCTCCCTGTCCGGTCATTCCCTGGACCGCCTCCATGTAGAGGTCATCGACGTCCGGTCGCTCTTCGCGGTCGACCTTGATCGGGACGAACGACTCGTTGATGAGGGCGGCGGTTTCCTCGTCCTCGAAGGACTCGCGCTCCATCACATGGCACCAGTGGCAGGCGGAGTAGCCGATCGACAGCATGATCGGCCTGTCGTCCTCCTTTGCCTCTTGCAGTGCCTCGGGTCCCCACGGCCGCCAGGCCACGGGGTTGTCCTTGTGCTGGAGGAGGTACGGGCTGGTCTCTTCGGCGAGCCGGTTCGGCATCTCCCTCAGGCTACCCTCGGTCCGCCGTTTGACATCGCCGCCCCCTATGTAAATGATGCGGTCACTCGACGAAAGGCACCCATGAAGGACCTGACGGTGATCATGGAGGACCGCCCCGGGAAGCTCGCGGAGCTGGGCGAGGCGACGGGCAAGGCGGGCGTCAACATCGAGGGCCTCTGCGCCATGGTCGGGGACGGCAAGGGATTCATTCACCTCCTGGTCCAGGACGAGGAGACCGCCAAGGGAGCTCTGGAGGAGGCCGGGATCGAGGTGGCCGACGAGCGTGAGGCCGTGATCGTCGACCTGCACGACAAGCCCGGGGCGATGGGGGAGATCGCGAGGGACCTGGCGGAGGCCGGTGTGAGCATCGATGTGGCCTACACGATCTTCAGCGGCGTCCGGCTGGTGATCGTCACCGAGGACGTCGAGGCGGCGCGCAGCGCCCTCGAGCTGAACGGCGCGGCAGCCTAGGAGCCGCTGACGTCCGAGGCGAACGCCTCGAAGGCGGCGACGTAGCGGTCGATGTGCTCCTGCTCGTGGGCGATCGAGAGGGTCCATTCCTCCTCGACGCCGGGAGTCATGAAGATGCCGTGGTTCATGTGGTAGAGCCAGGCGAGAGTGGAGAGCTCGCCGTTCACCTTGGTCAGGTAGTCCCGGTACTCGTAGATCGGCTCCGGCGCGAAGATCACGCAGCCCTTGGCGCCGAGACCCTGGGTGTACGCGGGGAGACCGTACTTCTCGATCACCTCGTCGCAGCGGGCCTTCAGGGCCTCGTTGGTCGACTCGAGCTTCTCGTACGCATCCGGAGTGAGCACCTTGGTGAGCGTGGCCTCGGCGGCCGCCATCACCAGCGGGTTGCCGTTGAACGTCCCGATCTGGTGGACCTTGTCGGTGGCGACGACCTCGCCGAGCTCCTCAGTCATGCCGATCGCACCGCCGGGGTAGCCGCCGCAGATCGCCTTGGCGAGGCAGATCATGTCCGGCTTCACGCCAAAGCGCTCGGTTGCGCCGCCGTAGGAGACCGTGGCGCCGGTCTTGACCTCGTCGAAGATCAGCTTCGCGCCGTGCTCGTCGCAGAGCTCACGGACGCGCTCGAGGTAGCCCTCCTTCGGCGGGATGATGTTGATGTTCATCATCGCCGGCTCGATGATCATTCCGGCGATCTTGCCCTCGTGCTTCTTGAAGATGCCCTCGAGGATGTCGGGGTCGTTGAAGGGGACCGGGACGGTCAGGTCGACGACCGCCTGTGGATAGCCCGAGCCGAAGGGGATCGCGTTCGGGCTCTCGCGCGGACCGAGCTCGTCGAGGTCGGGGTAGCAGGAGACCATCACGGCGTCGTGGTGGCCGTCGTAGGAGCCCTCGACCTTGATGATCAGGTCGCGGTCGGTGGCGCCGCGTGCCAGGTGGATTGCCGACATGGTCGACTCCGTCCCGGAGTTGGAGAAGCGCCACATCGGCAGCCCGAAGCGCTCGACCAGGTTCTGGGCCGAGACGATCGAGCCGTTGGTCGGCGCGGCGAAGTGGGTGCCCTCGTCGTGCCGCGCCTTGACCGCCTCCCCGATCACGGGGTTGGCGTGGCCGACGCACATCACGCCGAAGCCGTTGTGGAAGTCGACGTACTCGGACCCATCCACGTCCCAGACCAGCGCGCCCTTGCCGCGGTCGATGTAGACGGGCCACGGGTCGTTCAGCTGGAAGGAGGACGGGACGCCACCCGGCATCACCTTGCGCGCGCGGTCGAAGTACTCCGCCGAGGTCGGCGTGTGCTCGCGGAAGCGCGACATCTGCTCCTCCGTGAGCTTGTTGATCGTCTTGCGGTCGATGGTCGATTCGGCCGCGGTCCCTCGCTGTGCCATCAGGCTCGCAGGGTATCGGGGAGCGGCTCGAATTCAGGGTGACGCGACATCGAAAGTGCGAACGTCGCGCACGCCAAAGAGGCCAACGCGGCTACGTAGAAGGCGGCCGAGTAGCCGCCGATCGCGGCCGCCGCCCCCACCGTCGGCGAGCCGATCAGCATCCCGAGATCGAAGGCGGCGGTGAAGGTGCCCATCGCGACGCCTCTGCGGTCCGGGCCCACGCGGTTGATCGCGACGAGCGAGAGGGAGGGGAAGAGCAGCGAGAACGCGGCGCCCATGCCGATCGCCCCGAGGATCACGACCTCCAGGTCCTGCGCCGCGCCGAGGAGCACCAGGCCTACCGTCTCCACAAGCGCGGCGGCGACGGCGCAGCGAGCCGCGCCGATCCGGTCGGGAAGTCCGCCGGCGACGAGCCGCGTCAGCACAACGGTCGCCGCGAAGACGCTGAAGACGGCCGGCCCGTGGCCGATCCCCCGCTCGTCCAGGCTGAGGATGATGAACGCCGACACCGCGGCGAACCCGAAGACGGAGAGCGAGAAGGTGACGCCGGGACCGAGCGCCTCGCGCGAGATGAACGGGCCGTGCTCGACGTCCTCCCTGACGCGGTAGCCCTCGGGAAGCCTTGACGCGATCGCGGCACCGAGCAGCGGGGCGCCCGCGGCGAAGGCCCAGACGAGGTGAAACCCGCCCGCGTGCTGCAGCAGTACGCCGATGGGAGGCCCAAGCGTCAACCCCGTCCAGATCGCGAGCCCGTAGAGGCCGATCATCCGGCCGCGGGTCTCCTCCGGCGCCATGTCGACGTTCCAGGCCGAGCCCGCGGTGAAGACGGTCCCCTCGCCTGCCCCGAGGAAGAAGCGCGCGATGATCAGCCCGACGATGCCCGCCGGGACGAAGTAGAGGAAGCCGGCGGTTGCCGCGAGCAGGCAGCCCACGACGACCGTCGGCCTGCGCCCGCGCCGGTCGGCGATGTTGCCGGCGATGGGCCGGCAGACGATTCCGGTGAAGGCGAAGGCGCCCGTGACGATTCCGACCTCGAGGTCGGTGCCGTTCAGGTTGTCCTTGACGTAGTGGGGGAGAACGGCGAGCGTCGCGCCGACTGCGAGCAGTCCGAGATTCGTGACGACGAAGAGGCCTGCGAAGGAGGCCCACTCGCGCTTCATCGCAGCTCGGCGCGCCTGATCTTGCCGCTCGGGGTCTTGGGCAGCTCGTCGGCGAACTCGACGATGCGGGGGTACTTGTAGGGCGCCGTGACGCTCTTGACGTGCTCCTGCAACTCTCCCGCGAGCGCTTCGGAGGGCTCGCCGCTCGCCAGCACGACGATCGCCCGGACGACGGAGCCCCGCTCCTCGTCCGGCGCCGGGACCGCCGCGGCTTCGGCGACGGCGGGGTGCGAGACGAGGGCGGATTCGACCTCGAACGGGCCGACCCGGTACCCAGCCGTGATGATGATGTCGTCGTCCCGGCCCTCGAACCAGAGGTAGCCGTCCTCGTCTTCTGTGACCTGGTCGCCGGTCTCCCACCACTCGCCCTCGAACGCCGGCTCGCCGACGTAGTGGCTGAAGAAGGTCGGGACCGTCTCCGGGCGCACCTGGAGCTCGCCGTCGACCACCCTGGTCTCGATCCCGGGCAGCGGCCGGCCCATGGCGCCGTCGCGGGCGGGATTGTCCTCGTCGGGCCGCATGCCGGTCACCGGGCCGGTCTCCGTCTGCCCGTAGCCGTCGCCGATGCCCGTTCCCATATGCTCCCTGAAGACGCGGATCACCTCGGGATTGAGCGGCTCTCCGGCCGAGATCATCCGCCGCAGCGCCGGCATCTGCCGCAGGTGGGCGTGCTTGGCGAGGATCCGGTACTCCGTGGGGGCCTGGCAGAGGACGTTGACGCCCTCACGCTCGATCACGTCGAGCCGCTCCTCCGGGTCGAACCGCGCGTCGTGGATCAGCGCCGCCGCGCCGGCGAGCCACGGCGCGATGAAGGCGTTGCGGGTCGACTTCGACCAGCCCGGGGCGGCGGTGCACCAGGCCAGCTCGCCCTCGCGCGCACCGACCCAGTGCTCTGCCTGGAGGTGCTGGCCCAGGAGGTAGCGCTGCGGGTAGATGACCCCCTTCGGATCTCCCGTCGTCCCCGAGGTGAAGATGATCACCGCGGGGTCGTCGGGACCGAGATCCGCGATCTCAGCGGGCCTCTCCTGGGGCGCGTCCTCGTCGAGCGCCTCGGCGACCTCCGCCAGGGTCATCGCCGGCACGCCGCCCGGCAGCTCCCCGAGCAGCTCCTCCTGCCCGAGGCAGAGCGCCGGATTCGCGGCGCTCACCCGCACCTCGAGATCCTTCTGGCGCAGCTGCGGATTGCACGGCATGGCCACCACACCGGTCCTGAAGCAGGCGAGCATCGTCAGAACCCACTCGATCCGGCTTCCGACCAACGTCATCACGACGTCGCCGCGGCGGACGCCGCGGGCCGCCATCGCCCCGGAGAGCCCGGCGCTGCGCGCGATCAGCTCGCCGAAGTGCCACTCGCGGCGGAAGTCCTCGGAATCGATCGCGACGATCCCGAGGCGCGAGGCCTTGGAGCGCTCCATGACGTCTTCGATGAAGTTCACGCCGGCAAGTGTGCCGGGTGGCGCCTAGGAACGGCGGCTCTTCAGGCGGAGCAGCCCGGGGCCGGACGCAGCGGTCCGGCGCATGAAGAAGGTCAGGGGCGCGTTGGCGACGCGGAGCAGGGCGGCCCGCCCGCCGCCGACTCGCCGGCGCCCGAGCTTGGGCCCGGTGGTGCTGAGGAAGGCGGCGACTCCGGGGAACGGCCGGAAGAGGACGGTGATCTCCCTGATCTTGCCCTGCTCATCGAAACGCAGCAGGTCGATGCCCTCGAGCTCGGTGCCGTCGATCTCGCCGCGGAAGTGGAGGATGTGCGGGTCGCCCGGGATCTCGTCCAGGTACTCCAGCGGCGTCAGGACCTCGAGCAGAACCGCGAAAAGGTCGCTGATCTCATCGATGCCGGTGAAGTCCTTCTCGAAGATCGGCGAATGGAGCAGGACGTCCTCGGCGAACGCGTCCACGACCGCGGCGTGATCTCGTGCCTCCATGGCTGCTCGGAGCGGCGTGGGCATAATCCCGGCGGCCTCCATGGACGGATCATCGCGGATTGACGGCTGGGGAGAGTTGACTTTCGTCGCCCACACGGCATAGGACGGCGCCCAAGCTAGTTCAGACTCCGGCGCTAGCGCCTGAAGATCTGCGGGAACGTCAGGGGGCGGTGGCGGAGGACTCGTGCCACCTCGTATCCGATCGTCCTGTAGGTGCCCTGCCTGGAGACCGACTTGAAGAGGTCGCGGATCCATTCTCGGCTCAGGCCGAAGCGGATCAGGCCATCCGAGACGTCGACGAGGTCCGCGCGGCGGATCAGCTCGACCTCGGCGCCGCGGTCCCACTGTGAGCGGAGCTCGTGATGCCGCTCGATCGCGTCGAAGCAGAGCCGGATCCGGCCTTCGTCCCAATCCTGCTTGCGAAGGATCTCGGCGGTGAACTCGGCGCCCTCCTTGACGTACACGCCGCCGTGCGACGCGGCGTCGTACAGGCCGACGTCGTGAAGCAGCCCGGCGATCAGCAGGACCTCGCGGTCGACCTTCTGCTCGCGCGCAGTGGCGAGTCGGTCGGCGATGAGGAAGACACGGAGTCCATGTCGCTCCATAGGGCCGCCGGACTCGCCGGTGGCGTCGCGAAGCGCGGCGAGGGCAGCGGTCTCGGAATCGGTACGCGCCAGTTCTTCGGCGCTCGTCATGGCTATCGCCGCAGCTCTGTGCCGTCGTAGAGCTTCTTGACGGCGACACCGCCCGGAGGCGCGGCCTCGACGCAGAGGTTGCAGAGCACGCACTCGTCCAGGTTCTCGCGGACGACCTTCACCTTGCCGTCGTCATTGGCGAAGATGTCGACCGGGCAGACCTCCTCGAGCTTGGCGGCCACCTCGGCGTCGTTCGCAATCGCGTCGTCGATCTCGACGTCGATGAAGATGCTCTCCAATTCGGTGTTGTTCTCATGCTGGGCCATCAGACCTTCGCTCCCAGCTTCTCCTTGACGGCGTCGGGGATCTCGTCGATCCGCTCCACGACCGGGATGCCGGCGGCCTCGAGCCTGGCGATCTTCTGGGTGGCAGAGTCCTCGGCGCCCTCGACGATCGTGCCGGCGTGGCCGAAGCTCATGCCCTGCATCTCCTCGTCGTCCATGAACTTGCCTGCCATGAAGGCGATGATCGGCAGCTTCGCGTCATTTGCTTCTCGCCAATCGACCAGCTCGGCCTCCATCCGGCCGCCGGGTTCGGTGTAGATCACGATCGCCTCGGTCTGGTCGTCGGCCTCGAACAACGGCATGAGCTCGGCGTAGGTGGAGCCGATGATCGCGTCGCCGCCGATCGAGACCGCGGTGGAGACGCCGAGGCCGGCGGCGGTCAGGGTG
Organism: uncultured Solirubrobacterales bacterium; assembly: GCA_963819715.1. Lineage (GTDB taxonomy): Bacteria > Actinomycetota > Thermoleophilia > Solirubrobacterales > 70-9 > DASUPK01. The sequence continues at coordinate 251,082 of CAWFXE010000003.1, read as the reverse complement.
GAGGAGATCTCCGTGGTCATGCCGCCGGAGCGGGACATGACGCCGATCGAACCGGGCTCGTACGCCTTGGCGGCGTCCTTGGCCGGGCCGCCGATGCCGCCCATCTTGCCGACGCCCGGGGCGATGATTCCGAGGCAGTTCGGACCGATGATCCGCGCACCCCGCAGGTTGGCGAGCTCGACCATCTGGGCGACGTCACGGCGCGGGATGCGCTCCGTGACGATCACGATCAGCTTGATCCCGTTCTCGATCGCCTCGAACACGGCGTCCTTTGTGAAGGCGGGGGGGACGGTGACGACCGAGCCGTCGATCTGCGAGCCGTGGTTCTCGACCGCCTGCTTGACCGTGTCGAAGACGGGGACGCCGTGGACGTCACGGCCCTTGCGGCCCGGGGTGACGCCTCCGACGATCTTGGAGCCGTAGTCGAGGCACTCCTTGGTCAGGTTGACCGCTTCGCGCCCGGTGATCCCCTGGACGATGAAGGTGAAGTCCTTGTTCAGCAGGATGCTCATCCCTGGATGCTCGATCCCTGGATCTTCGTAACGGCCTCTCCGGCCGCCTCCCACATCGAGGTCGAGCGGTCGCGGAACTCGATCCCGTACTTGCCGAGGATCTTCGAGCCCTCCTCCTCCCAGGCGCCCGGGATGCGGAATACCGCGATCGTCTCGGCGGGATCCTTGCCGAGCTCGAGGCAAGCCTTGATCACGCCGCGGGCGACGATGTCGACGCGGGTGTTGGAGACGATCGACATCATCACCGCGATCTTCTCGACGCCTTCCTTCTGCAGGACCTCCTTGGCGAGGCCGCAGGACTTGGCGACGGAGGGGTTGCCGCCGATCTCGGCGTAATTGGCGGGCTTGCCGCCCTGGCTGCGGACCGCGTCCGTGAGGGTGAGCGAGCCGCCGCCCGCGCCGATCACCAGGCCGAGGTTGCCGGTGAAGCCGTGGTCCTTGCCCTGGATCACGCCGCGGTGGTCGGCCTCGTCGATCGCCTTGACGTTGCGCTCGAACTTGGAGGGCTCGTACAGCTCCCGCGGCTCATCGAGCTCGACGCCGATCTGCTCGAGCATCTTCTGGTGCCGGCCGACGGCCTCGTCCTCCATCTCCATGTGGGCGTCGAGGGCGACGAAGGAGCCGTCGGAGAGCCGCGCCACCGGGTTGATCTCGGCGAGTGTCATGTCGTAGTCGCGCTGGAGCTGGGCGAGGCGGGCGAGGATGGGGGTGGCGCGGGTCAGCTCGCGTCCGGTCAGGCCACCGGCAGCAGCGACGACCTCCTTGGCGCGAAAGTCGGGAACGGGGTTGAGGTTGGAGAGGTGGCCGCGGCCGACGTGGTCGGGGTGCTTCTCGGCGACCTCCTCGATGTCGATGCCGCCCATGTCCGAGAAGAGCATCATCGGGCACTTGGCGCGGCCGTCCCAGAGCACCGCCGCGTAGTACTCCTGCTCGACCTCCGCCTTCGGGTCGACCAGGACGCCGACCGGCATGTGTCCGTTGATCTCGAGCTCGAGGATGTCGGCAGCGTGGGACGCGGCCTCCTCCGGCGTGTCCGCGAACTTGACGCCGCCCGCCTTCATGCGGCCGCCGGTCAGGACCTGGCTCTTGATCACGGTCGGCCCGCCGATCCGCTCGGCGGCCTCCTTGGCCTCGTCGGCGGTCTTGCAGAAGCCGTATTCCGTGACCGGAATCCCGGCACGTTCGACGATGCGGCGGCTTTCGTATTCGTAGAAGCGCATGGCTGGCTGCCCCGAGGGGCGGCCGGGAACCCTACAAAGCCGGGCGCCCCGGCGGCGCGGCGCCCAATCACCCAACTACTGGGGTCAAGCGTGGCGACTGCCTAGTCGATTTTTCCCATGTCCAGCCAGGGGACAGGAGAAGGAGCCCATCTTGAATCGGAGGATCCGGAGCATCGCCCTGTCGGCGCTCGCGGCCGGCGCGCTGGCGCTGCCGGCAACGGCCGGCGCGGCCACCACTGACCCGACCAGCCTCAGCTTCGGCAGCCAGGCTGTCGGAACCACGAGCCCGGTGAAGAACACCACGCTCACGACCAACTGCCTCAGCGTGGTCGTGACCTGTCTCTCGCTGCCAACCGACACCGTGAACGTGAGCATCGCGACGACCGGGGACTTCGTGGCGACCACGGCTTGCCCCGCCTCGCTCGCGCCGAGCCTGCTGGGAGCCCCCGCGAGCTGCACGATCGGGGTCGCGTTCCGGCCCACTGCTGCTGGTGCTCGCACCGGCACGCTGAGCACCGGCACGGTCGGCGTGCTGGTCCCGACGGCCGGACCCACCGTCGCCCTCAGCGGCAGCGGGGTTCAGGGGTCGAGCGCCACCGTCGGCAAGAAGTGCAAGAAGAAGAAGGGGCACAAGCGCTCCGCCTCCTCCGCCAAGAAGAAGAAGTGCAAGAAGCACAAGAAGCACAAGAAGCACAATCGATGAGAAGGGCCACGGCTCTCCTCTGGGCTGCGCTCGCCATCGCGCTCGTCGCGCCGGCGAGCGCGTCCGCGACCCGCCGCGGTCGGATCGCCCGCCCTCGACCTCGGCAGCGTCCCGGTGGGCAGCGCGAGCGCCTCCGCGCCCGTCACCCTGACCTCGTCGTGCACCCTCCCGGTCACCGTCACCTGTCCGGGGTTCGCCACCGACGCCTACTTCGTCGCGGTCTCGGCAACCGGCGACTTCACCAGCACCGACAACTGCGTGAGCCCACTCGGGCCTTCGCTGACCGTCCTCGCCGCGGCCTGCACGATCAACGTGACCTTCAGGCCCAGCGCCGAGGGTCCTCGGACCGGCACGCTGAACACCGGCACGATCGACATCACCGGGCTGATCGCCGGGCCGACCGTATCCCTCGGCGGCACCGGGACAGTTCCGGGATCGGGACCGGGGACCGCCGGACCGTCAGGCACGACGAGCAAGAGCAACGCCCAGAGACGGCGTTGCAAGAAGAAGCGCCGGCATCATCGCTCGGCCCACTCGGCCAAGCGGAAGTGCAAGAAGAAGCGGCGCTGACCGGCTAGGCGCGCTCGGCCTCGGGCATCCCGGCGGGCTCGGCCTCGCTCGCATGTTGCGGGCGGAGTAGGACCACGGCCGCGACGGCGCCGACCAGGCAGAAGAGCGCGCCAACGCCGAACTGGAGCTGGAAGCCGTCGGTGAGCGCCTTTGCGGTCGCGGTCCCGGAGTCGATCTGCGAGGAGGTGTGGTTGGCGGCGAGCGTGCTGAGCACGGCCAGGCCCAGGGCCGCCCCGATGAAGCGAGACGTGTTGAGGACTCCCGATGCCAGGCCGCTCAGGGCGCGCGGGACGCCTTGCACCGCGACGATCGTGGCGGGCACGAGCGCGAGGCCGAGCCCAAGCGCGCCGAGCATTCCGCCTGGGAAGACGTTCGCGAGGTAGGTCCCGCCCGGGTGGACGCTCGTCAGCAGGAACTCGCCGACCGCGGCGGAGAGCATTCCCAAGGCGAGCACCCAGCGGGCACCGATCACCTTGGCGAGACGCGGCGCGAGGGTCGCGCCGGTGCCGACGGCAACGGTCATCGGAACGAAGGCGAGTCCGGTCTCGAGAGCGCTGTAGTGGAGTGTGCCCTGCATGTAGAGGGATTGGAAGAACCAGAAGCCGAAGATCGCGCCGTACAGCAGGAAGATGACCAGGTTCGCGGCCCTCAGGTTCCGCAAGCGGAAGACGCTCAGGGGCATGAGCGCCGTCCGGTCCGGATGCCTGGCAAGGCTGTTCTCATAGAGGCCGAAGGCCACCAGCAGCGCGACTCCAGCCGCGACCGGGCCGAGCACGCCGACTGAGCCCCAGCCGAGCCGGTCGGTGGTGACGATCCCGTAGGTGAGCGCGGTCATCCCGAGCGTGACCAGGATCGCGCCAGGAAGGTCGAAGTGCCGGTTCTCGGACTCGCTGCGGCCCTCGGGAATCAGGCGGCTGCTGAACAGGACGATCCCCAGGCCGACGGGGATGTTGATGACGAAGATCGCGGGCCAGCTGAAGACCTCGGTCAGCACGCCGCCGAGCAGCACGCCAGCGGTGGCGCCGATTGCTCCTACGGCGCCCCAGGCGCCGAGCGCGCGGTTACGCGGCGCGCCCTCGTCGAAGGAGGTGGTGATGATCGCCAGGGTGGCGGGGGAGAGGATCGCGGCACCGATGCCCTGGAGGGCTCGCGCGGCGACCAGAGTCTCCGCGCTCGGGGCGATCGCACAGAGCAGCGAGGCTCCCGAGAAGATCAGCGTGCCGAGGTAGAACATGCGGCGGCGGCCGAAGAGGTCGGCCGCGCGCCCGCCGAGCAGCAGGAAGCCGGCGAAGGTGAGGGTGTAGCCGTTCAGGACCCACTGCAGCCCGTTGGTCGAGAAGCCCAGTGCGTCCTTGATCGACGGCAACGCGACGTTCACGATCGAGACGTCGAGGACCACCATGAACTGGCCCAGACAGACGACCAGCAGCAATGCGTTCGAGTTACGCCTCACGATTCCCCTCGCTGCGGTGACGGGGTTCACTTGCGGACTGCCTCCAGAATGTACGCCGCCTCGATGGCCGCCGCCCGTCGTGACGAATTCGTGAGCCGGACGTCACCCTCGTAAGGCCGCTCGGGCGGATCAGGTGTTTCGATGTTCTGCGTGTCGGGCATGTGCTTGCCTTCGGGTAGGTTTGATAGTACGATGAACATCGTACCAAAGAAGTTCGATGGATGTCGTACAAGCTAGACTGACCCTCATGGAGCTCCTCCACCCCGATAGAAGCGAGATCGAGCTGCCGGCCGTGCTGCACGCCCTGAGCGACCCGCAGCGCCTCGAGATCGTGCGCAAGCTGGCCGACTCGCCGAAGGCCTGTTCGTGCGGATCGATCAAGCTCGGCGTCGCCAAGTCGACGATGACCCATCACTACCGCGTGCTGCGCGAGTCGGGAGTGATCCACCAGGAGCGCATCGGGACGACGAAGATGACCGAGCTCCGCCGGGAGGACCTCGACGCCCGTTTCCCGGGCCTGCTTGACGCGGTCCTCGCCTCTCAGGCCATTCCCGCTTAGAGCCTTTTCCGTCATCTCACCCAGACGACGAACGGCGTCGACGGATATCGACATCGTCCTCCGTCTAGGCTCTTCGGCCGATGTCGGATGCGCCGCTCTACGAGAACGTCGTCGTCGGCTACGAGGACAATGAGCGCGGAGAGGACGCGCGTGTCCTCGGTGAGCGCATCGCCGCCAGAGACGGCGGCGAGCTCCAGGTCGTCCACGTGGAGAAGGGCTCGCCCGCTGACACCCTCCAGGCGTTGGCCGAACGCGGCGAGGCCGATCTGATCGTGCTCGGCTCGACGCACCACGCCGCGTTCGGGTCGGTGGCCCCCGGCAGCGTCGCCGAGCACCTGTTGCACGGCGCCCGCTGCCGCCTCGTGATCGCCCCGAACGGATACGCCGAGCAGGATCACTCTCAGGACCGGCTGCGCGTCCTCGCCGTTGGCTATGACGGGATGGCGGAGTCGCAAGCGGCCCTGGAGGAGGGGGCGAAGCTTTCCCTCAAGTTCGGCGGGTCGATGAAGGTGATCGGAGTGGCTACTCCGGTGCCGCCCATGGGAGCCGCCGCGGCTGCGCAGGCGGGCCCCGAGGCGGGGCCCGACTTCCAGTCGAGGCTGCACGACGCCGTGGCGGAGCTGCCGCCAGAGCTGCGCGCGCTGCCGGTCCTGGAGCACGGCGACCCGGTCCACAAGCTGCTCGAAGCCTCCGAGGTGGGAGTGGATCTGCTGGTGCTCGGATCGCGGGGATTCGGACCGGTGATGCGCCTGCTGATCGGCAGTGTCTCCTCGCGCGTGATCCGAGCCGCGGCCTGCCCCGTGATGGTGGTTCCAAGACCGGGTTAGGCTTCCCTTACGCCCGAAGGGCACATAACCCCTACGATTGTCCGGGGCCCCTCCAAAGCAACCGCGCCGTGGCGCCGTTTGGTGTGAAAACATCTCGCGCCTCGCAGGGAGGGGGTATCGACCATCGACCAAGGAGTTGAACGCATCAAGTGAGTGACGCAATCGCCGCTACTGAGGCGCCCACCAAGAACGCCAAGCTCGTTTCCTGGGTCAACGAGATCGCCGAGTTGACCCAGCCCGACTCGATTCACTGGTGTGACGGCTCCGCGGAGGAGTACGACTCCTTCGCCCAGCACCTCGTGGACGCTGGAACCTTCGAGAAGCTCTCCGACGCCAAGCGGCCCAACTCCTACCTCGCCCGGTCCAGCCCCTCCGACGTGGCGCGCGTCGAGGACCGAACCTTCATCTGCTCCCAGAGGGAGGAGGACGCCGGCCCGACCAACAATTGGCGCGAGCCGGCCGAGATGCGCGACGTCCTCGACAAGCTCTTCGCCGGCTGCATGCGCGGCCGGACCCTCTTCGTGGTGCCCTTTTCGATGGGCCCGATCGGCTCGCCGATCTCGCACATCGGCGTCCAGCTCACCGATTCGGCCTACGTCGCCGCGTCGATGCGGATCATGACCCGGATGGGCGCCGCCGCGCTGGAGGTGCTGGGTGAGGACGGCGAGTTCGTCCCCTGCGTTCACTCGGTGGGGATGCCGCTGGAGGAGGGGCAGGAGGACGTCCCCTGGCCCTGCAACGACACGAAGTACATCGTTCACTACCCCGAGACGCGCGAGATCTGGTCCTTCGGCTCGGGCTACGGCGGCAACGCCCTGCTCGGCAAGAAGTGCTTCGCGCTGCGGATCGCCTCGGTGATGGCCCGCGACCAGGGCTGGCTCGCCGAGCACATGCTGATCCTCAAACTGACTTCCCCGGAGGGCGTGGTGAAGTACGTGGGCGGCGCGTTCCCGTCGGCCTCCGGCAAGACCAATCTGGCGATGCTGATCCCGAAGCTCGAGGGCTGGACGGCGGAGACGATCGGCGACGACATCGCCTGGATGAAGTTCGGCGAGGACGGGCGGCTGTACGCCGTCAACCCCGAGGCCGGCTTCTTCGGCGTCGCCCCCGGGACGGGTCACAAGACCAACCCGAACGCGATGGAGACCGTCGAGAAGAACACCATCTTCACCAACTGCGCCCGCACCGACGACGGCGACGTCTGGTGGGAGGGCATGACCGGCGAGCAGCCGGATCACGCCATCGACTGGAAGGGCAACGAGTGGACGCCGAACTCGGACGATCCCGCCGCCCACCCCAACGCCAGGTTCACCACGCCCGCGTCGCAGTGCCCCTGCATCGCGGAGGAGTGGGAGGACCCCGCCGGTGTCCCGATCGACGCCTTCCTCTTCGGCGGGCGCCGCGCGACGGTCGTGCCCCTGGTGACCGAGGCATTCGACTGGGAGCACGGGGTCTTCCTCGGCGCCACGATGTCGGTCGAGAAGACCGCCGCCGCCGACGGCAAGGTCGGCGAGCTCCGCTTCGACCCGATGGCGATGCTGCCGTTCTGCGGCTACAACATGGCCGACTACTTCGGGCACTGGCTCAAGGTCGCCGAACGCGAGGGGGCGAAGATGCCGAAGGTCTTCCTCGTCAACTGGTTCCGCAAGGACGCTGAGGGCAACTTCGTCTGGCCCGGCTTCGGAGACAACATCCGGGTGCTCGAGTGGATCTTCAGGCGCTGTGAGAACGAGGGCGAGGCCGTCGACACTGCCATCGGCCGCGTCCCGGCCGAGGGTCAGATCGACATCGAGGGCACCACGATCGGCCCCGCCGACATGAAGGTCCTGCTCGAGGCCGATCCGGAGGCGATCAAGGCGCAGCTCCCGCAGGTCGAGGAGCACCTGGCGCGCTTCGGCGACCGCCTGCCGGGCCCGCTGCAGCAGCAGCTCGAGGCGCTCAAGGAGCGCCTCGGCTAGCCCGCTTGCGCTTCCGGGCGCTCCTCTTCAACTTCTTGCAGCCGCTCGCCGGGTCGTTCTTGTCGCGGAAGGTGTTGCCGGTGCCGCCATCCATCGTGTCGGCGCTGGGGACGCCCTGTATGGACCTGAGGCATAGAATCGCGGCACGATGGGTGAGCAGGTCAAGTTCGAGCTCCCCGAGGAGGAGATCCCCGCAAGCTGGGTGAACCTGCTCGCCGATCTGCCGGGCGACCCGCCGCCCCCGCCGCTCAGCCCGGCCACCGGCGAGCCCGCGGGCCCCGACGATCTGGCGCCGATCTTCGCTATGGGCCTGATCGAGCAGGAGGTCTCCGCCGAGCCGGAGATCGCCATCCCGGACGAGGTCCGCGACATCTACAGGCTCTGGCGGCCGACGCCCCTGTTGCGGGCGCGCCGCCTGGAGCAGGAGCTCGATACCCCGGCGCACATCTACTACAAGTACGAGGGGGTCTCTCCGGCCGGCTCGCACAAGCCGAACACCGCCATTGCCCAGGCCTTCTACAACCGCGAAGCCGGGATCAAGAAGATCTCGACCGAGACCGGCGCTGGGCAGTGGGGCTCGGCGATGTCACTCGCCTGCCAGCTCTTCGGCCTCGAGTGCGAGGTCTTCATGGTCGGCATCTCCTATGACCAGAAGCCCTACCGCAAGGCGATGATCGAGACCTGGGGCGGGACGGTGCACCGCAGCCCCTCGGATCTGACCGAGGCCGGCCGCTCGCAGGCCTCCAACGAGTCCGGCAGCCTGGGTATCGCGATCTCGGAGGCCGTCGAGGTCGCCGCTTCCTCCGACGACACGAACTACTCACTGGGCTCGGTGCTCAACCACGTCTGCCTGCACCAGACCGTGATCGGGCAGGAGTGCATCAAGCAGATGGAGTTGGCCGGGGAGGCGCCCGATGTGGTGATCGGTTGCGTCGGGGGTGGCTCCAACTTCGCGGGCATCGCCTATCCGTTCCTGCGGCAGCGGCTGCGGGAGGGGACGGAGACACGCTTCGTCGGCGCCGAGCCGGCCGCCTGCCCGACGCTCACCCGCGGCCGCTACGCCTACGACTTCGGCGACACCGTCGGGATGACGCCGTTGATGCCGATGTACACGCTCGGCCATGACTTCGTGCCGCCGCCGGTCCACGCCGGCGGCCTGCGCTACCACGGCGATGCGCCGAGCCTCAGCGCGCTGGTCAGGGAGGGCTTGGTGCAGGCGACAGCGATCAAGCAAACCGCGGCGTTCGAAGCCGCCGTGCGGTTCGCCCGCTGCGAGGGGATCATCCCGGGGCCCGAGCCGGCCCACGCGATCCGCGCTGTCTTCGACGAGGCCGAGGCCGCCAAGCAGGCGGGGGAGGAGCGGGTGATCCTCTTCAACCTCTCCGGCCACGGGCACTTCGACATGTCCGCCTACACGGCCTACTTCGCCGGGGAGCTCGAGGATCTGGAGCTCTCCGAGGACGAGCTGAGCGACGCGCTCGACCGCCTCCCCGAGGCGCCGGCGCTCGCTTAGACGAGATAGCGCTCGAGGCCCGAGCGAATCGACTCGGGGATGGGCGACTTCGCCCCGCCGCCCGTCTCGATGAAGACGTGCCTGAGCTCGCCCTCCGCGGCCGGCTCGCCGCCGTCCTCGATCACGATCTCGGTCGTCATGGAGGTGTCGCCGAGGCGGGTGACACGGGCGACGACCTCCATCTCGTCGTCGAATCGCAGTGGCGCCAGGTAGCGGATCGTCGCCTCGGCGACGACCATGTCGACGCCCGCCTCCACCATGGCCTGGTATCCGCCGAGCTCCCGCCAGAGCTCGCCCATGGTGATGTCGAAGTAGGTCAGGTAGTTGGCGTTGAAGACGACGCCCTGCGGGTCGCACTCGTTGTATCGGACCCGCAGGGTGTTCCGGAAGGACTCGCCCACGCGCGGGGCTAAGCCTCCGCCTTCTCCGCCTCGGCGGGCTTGCCGTTGCTCATGCCGTAGGCCTCGGCGAGGTCCGGGTCCTTCTTGGCGAGCATCTCGGCGAGCGTCACCATCACCTTGCATTGCTTCCAGGTTGCATCGTCCTGCATCTTGCCGTCGATCATGTGGACGCCGGCGCCGTCCGGGATCGCCTCGATCACCTTCTTGGCGAAGATCACCTCATCCGGGGGCGGGCTGAAGACCTTCTTCGCGATGTCGATCTGCACGGGGTGCAGTGACCAGGCGCCGACGCAGCCCATCAGGAACGCAGCTCGGAACTGCGTCTCGCATCCGGCGACGTCCTTGATGTCCCCGAACGGCCCGTAGAAGGGCAGGATGTCGTTCGAGGCGCAGGCGTCGACCATGCGCGCGATCGAGTAATGCCAGAGGTCCTGTTGCGCGGTGACCCGCTCCGCATCGGGGTTGTCGGGGTCCGGGTCCTCCATCACGCGATAGCCGGGGTGGCCTCCGCCCACGCGGGTCGTCTTCATCCGACGCGAGGCCGCCAGGTCGGCCGGCCCGAAGCTCATCCCCTGCATGCGTGGGCTGGCCGCGGCGATCTCCTCGAGGTTGACGACGCCCTGCGCCGTCTCGAGGATCGCGTGGATCAGGATCGGGCGCCCGACCTTGGCCTTCGCCTCCAGCTGGGCGAGGAGCTGGTCCACGTAGTGGATGTCCCACGGCCCCTCGACCTTGGGAACCATGATCACCTCGAGCTTGTCCCCGATCTCGGTGACCAGCTCGGTCAGGTCGTCGAGCACCCAAGGGCTTTCCAGCGCGTTCACTCGGGTCCAGAGCTGGGTGTCGCCGAAGTCGACCTCCTTGCCGACCTCGATCAGTCCCTTGCGCGCCGGGACCTTGTTCTCGACCGTGATTGCGTCCTCGAGGTTGCCCAGCAGGATGTCCGCCTGTTTGGCCATGTCGGGCACCTTCGCCCGCATCTTCTCGTTGGACGCGTCGAAGAAATGGATCATCCGCGAGGGCTTGACGGGGATCTCGCGGAGCGGCTCGGGCGCGCCGATCGCCAGTGGCTTGAAGAAGTTCCGTGGATTTCGCATGCCAGGAACGCTACATACAAGGTGGGATCCGCGGCTCCGCGGGATAGCCTGGAGCCATGGCGAAGGTCCGCGAGGCGGTACCGGAGGAGGTCGAGAGGGTGCTCGGAATGTATGAGTGGCTCTTCGCTCCGCCGGGGTCCGTGCCGCCTCGGTGGGACCCGGAGCGTGCACGGGCCGCGATCGCCGCGGCGATCGCGGACCAGGAGGCGGCGGTGCTCGTCGCGGAGCATCGAGGCGAGCTGCTCGGCCTGTGTACCGCATACCTCGACCTGAGCTCGGTGCGTTTCGGCCCCCGTTGCTGGATCGAGGACCTGGCGGTCAGTCCCGAGCACCGCTCGCAGGGAGTGGGAAAGGCCCTGCTCGACCATGCCAAGAACTGGGCGCGGGACCGTGGTGCGACTCACCTCGAGCTCGACAGCTCCGACGCCCGCGCCGACGCCCACCGGTTCTATGAGCGCGAGGGCCCGAGCTGGCGCTCGGTCTGCTTCGCCTGGGAGCTTTAAACGACCTGTTACGATATATCGCGTTAGTTCATGATTGATCGAAAGGAACAACGCGAATGCACAGACAGAGAAGCCGCCACGGATATGGGCGGCGCGAGATGAGTCGCGGAGGCGGCCGAGGACATGGCCGGGGACGTCATCGCGTCCGCCGCGGCGATGTCCGCAGCGCCATCCTGGCGCTGCTCGATGACCGCTCCATGCACGGCTACGAGATCATCACCGAGCTCGAGGAGCGAACCGGCGGCCGCTGGCGCCCGAGCGCCGGCTCCATCTACCCGACGCTTCAGCTGCTCGAGGACGAGGGACTTGCCACGGCCGAGGAGGTCGATGGCCGCAAGGTCTACTCCCTGACCGAGGCCGGCAAGGAAGCCGCGCCGGAACGAACCGAAGGCCAGCAGCCCTGGGAGGAGGGCGACGAGAATTCGCCCCGATTCGAGGCCCGGAAGGAGCTCTTCAAGCTGATGGGAGCTGCGAAGCAACTCGCCCGCGCCGACAACGAGGAGCAACTGACCAAGGCGGCGGAGATCCTCAAGGACGCACGCCGAAAGCTGTACGGGATCCTCGCCGAGGAGTAACGGCCCTCAGGCGTCGCGCGCGATCGCCTCGCGCGCCATGGCCTCCGTGTTGAAGGCGGTGGTCGAGAGAACTAGCCCGTCGCGAAATCGGCTCAGATACCAGGCGATCTGAGCCGATCGCTCGGGCTCCGGCCCGATCAGGGCGAGAACTCGTAGAGCAGCTCGTCGTCGCCGACCTCCTCGAGCCAGCGGATCTCGAACCGCATTCCGCCTAGCGATTCGACCGCGTCGCGGAGCGCTTTCTCCACTTCATTCGGGCCGCGGTAGACCCCAGTGACGCTTTCGTGCGATCCGAGGCCGACCTCCGGCAGGAGCTGGTTCAGGATCATCTCGGGGTGGACGTACTCGACGACCTCCTTCATGTCGCCGGCGTTGAACGCCTCGATCGCGGCGCGGACGATCTCCTCGCGTTCGCTCATGTCCCGTCCGGAGCAGCCAGGTGCTCGAGCACCTCCGCGTCGGTCGTCCAGACCGGGCTCGGGCGGCCGATCAGATAGCCCTGAGCTTGGTCGACGCCCAGCCCGTGCAGGAGCTCCAGGGTCGCATTGGTCTCGACACCCTCGGCGACCGTCGTCAGGCCGAAGGTCTGGGCGACCGCGACGATCGCCCGGACCACGCGCTGGTCGTCCGGGTCCTGGGTCAGGCCTCGGATGAACTCCATGTCGATCTTGAGCGAGCTGACGTGAAGCCTCATCAGGTAGGTGAAGGACCCATAGCCCGTCCCGAAGTCGTCGAGTGCCACTCCGCAACCGAGCGCCATCAGGGCCTTCACGAGGGAGTGAGCCGCCTCGAGATCCTCGACCGCCGCGGTCTCGGTGATCTCGAAGGTGACGTCCTGCGGGTCGGCGCCGAAGTCGCTCAGCGCCTTCTCGACCGCGGCCACGGTGCCGGGCTCGCCCAAGCTGGTCGCGGAGAGGTTGATCGCCACTGGGTGCTGGGCAGCCAGCTCGATCCCGCGGCGGATGGCCCAGTTGTCGATTCGCCTCATCAGCGGCGAAGTCTCGGCGTGGGGAAGGAAGGTGCCCGGGACGACGGCCTCTCCCTCCATTTGCATGCGCAGGAGGAGCTCGTGGTGGGAGATCTCGCCCGTGCTCAGGTCGAGAATCGGCTGGGTAAAGAACTCGAAGCCACCGTGCTCGAGCGCAGCCTCGATCTGGGAGTGCCATGCCATTCGCTCACGATCGAGGCGGCGCTCGCGCTCGCGGCGCCGGCGGTCGGTGATGTCGCGGGTCACCGTCGACGCCCCGATCACGCGACCGGTTTGGTCCCTGACCGGGAAGACCTGGAGCGCGACGTCGATGATCTCGCCGTCCTTGCGGAGGCCGCTGGTCTCGAGGGCTGTCGACTTTCCGGAGTTGACCCTCTCGCTGACATTTCGCAGCTCGTGAATGCGATCGGGCGGTACCAGGCGTCTCAGCTCGGTTCCGACGATCTCTCCGGGCTGGTATCCGTAGATCCGCTCCGCTGCCGGATTCCAGGAGAGAACGATTCCGTCGAGGGTCGCGGAGATCATCGCGTCCTGGGCCGAGCGCACCATATCGGCGAGCCGGTCTCTCTCCTCGTCGCGCCGCTTGGCTTCGGTGAGGTCGCGAAGAAAGGCGGTGAACCGGGCCGGGTCGGTGCCTGATCTTGTGATCGCGAGCTCGACCGGGATCTCCCTGCCGTCCGCGTCTATTCCCACCATCTCGAGCCGCTGGTCCGTCAGGTTGGGCTTGCCGCCATGCGCAACGCGGCTGAGGGCACTCTGGTGAACCTCCCGCTGGGCCGGTGGCACGATCAGGTCCGCGACTCTCTGGCCTACCGCCTCATTGCGGGTGTAGCCGAAGATTCGCTCGGCGGCCCGGTTCCAATCCAGAACCCGTCCTTCGGCATCGGCGGTGACTATCCCGTCGAGTGCGCCGGCGACCGATGCGGTATGCAGGGTCTCGATCCGGCCTCGCTCGGTTTCGGCCTCGACTGCGGCGCGCCGGGCGTTGACGGCCTCCTGGTAGAGCATGACGAGCCTGATCGCCGCCGCCGTGAGCGTCAGGAGGGCAAGTACCACCGTGACCCCGCTGAACCGCTCGTAGTGATCCCAGACGAGAACCGACCACCGCGATCGCGATCGCGGTGAGGGCGAAGAAGAGCTCGAGCCGGCTCTCGCTCGGTTCACCCGAGACTGCCGTGCCGGTCGGGGACCCACGCGGCCATGGCCATCAGCAGCGAGGCGATCGGCCACAGGACGTTGATCAGGGTCAGGTCGGGAACGGAGCCGGCTGGCGACCTGCGCCGCGTAAACGGAGTCGGCGATGCCGTAGACCGCCGCACCCGCGGCCAGCAGGGCCAGCGATCGGCCCGCCCGCCACCCGACGGTCGCCAGAGCGACGAGCACGGAGCAGATCAGCAGCAGGTCCAGGGCCGGATAGGCGACCGTCGTCAGCCGAGCGGCGGTTGTGCCCTCCAGCGTTCCCGTGACGGGATTGAGGGCGATCCACCACCACAGGGTCGCCGCGCCGAGCAGAGGGGTGAGCAGGACGTAGAACTGCGTCCTGCCGCTCCGGGTGCGACGCCACAGATTCCTCAATCCGACGATGACGAGGGCGTAGGAGAGGAAGTAGAGGAAGTCGGCGACCGAGGGATAGGGACCATCAACCGGATCGACGTAGAACTGGAAGTACGTGTCCGCGATCGCCGAAGCGATCAGTCCGAAGGCGATCATCCCCCAGCCTCCGAGATCCCGGCGGACCCACGCTCCCGCCAGCCCGAAGATCCCAGCGGCCCACATCAGCGAGAGGTATGTGGCGGGCTCGAGGTCCAGGGCTCTCGGGCCAGACCCGAATGAGCCGGCCTCCACCAGGCACTCGAGCACGAGGACCGCGAGGGTCACCCCGACGAGGACCCAAGCCCAGGCGGGGAGCGGTCGGATCAGCCTGCCGCCGGTCGGCGAGCGTGGCGCGCCCGGTTGTCGGCGCTATCAGCCATCCTCTCCCTCTATCGGCCGCTGAGGCCAAACTGACAACCCCTCGTGCGTTCAGTCACAAGGTGTACAGCGCGAGGCGCGGCAGGTCAAACGATGCCCGCGACCTTGCGGGCGTGATCGCGATCGAGGTAGAACGATCGCTCGCCGGATCGATCCGTCGACGACCCACCAGATCGTTCCGCTCTCGGTCGCGATCTCGACCCCGTCGTGCTTGGTCGTCCCGACCTGGCGCACCAACATCACGATCATGTCGTCGATTGGGATCAGCTCTTCGATCTCGAAGCGGAACTCGGCCCACGGGCTGAGCCAATCGTCGATCGCCTCGCGGAAGCCGTCGACGCCCGCATAGTTCAGCGTCGGGCCTTCCTTGGGGACCATCACGGTCTCGTATTCCGGGTGGGCGCGCTCGCGCAGGACCCCCTCGATCTGGTCGATCATCTCCTGGCCCTCGAGGATGGTCCCCGGCCCCAGGTCCAGCTCGCTCCTGACCTCATCCAGGATCGCGCTCGTGTCGTCAGCGTCGCTCACCCGTCGCCGAGGGTAACGCGCCGGCCCGGGGCGTCGTCCTATCCTTGGCTCCGGCAAACACGACTTCAGAGGAGCCAATGGCCGTCGCAACCGAGCAGCAGGAGAGCACCAACTTCCAGGAGATGACCGACGAGCAGAAGGCCATCGTCGAGATGGTCCACGAGTTCGTCGACAAGGAGATCATCCCCAACGCGGAGGAGTACGACCACGAGGACAAGTTCCCCGAGCCGATCGTCGAGCAGATGAAGGAGCTCGGCCTGTTCGGGGTGACCATCCCCGAGGAGTACGGCGGCATGGGCCTCGACCTGACGACCTACGCGATGATCGTCGAGGAGCTCTCGCGCGGCTGGATCTCGATCTCCGGCGTCGTCAACACCCACTTCATCGGCTCCTACCTGCTGATGAAGTTCGGCACCGACGACCAGAAGCAGTACTTCCTGCCGAAGATGGCGACCGGCGAGATCCGCGCCGCCTTCTCGCTCTCGGAGCCCGAGGTCGGCTCCGACGTGCAGGGCATCAAGGCCACGGCCGCCAAGGACGACGACGGCAACTGGGTGCTCGAGGGCCAGAAGATGTGGGTCACCAACGGCCTCGGCTCCAGCGTCGTCTTCGTGCTGATGAAGAACGACCCGAAGGCCGACCCGCCCTACAAGGGGATGACCTGCTTCATCACCGAGAAGGAGCCCTGGAAGGAGAAGAACGAGGGCGACTTCGCCGGCCTCGAGATCCCGCCGAAGATCAAGAAGATGGGCTACAAGGGCGTCGAGTCCACTGAGCTCGTCTACTCGGGCTACAAGTGCCCGCCGGAGCGGATCCTGGGCGGCGAGGAGGCTGGGCTCGGCAAGGGCTTCTCCCAGATGATGGACGCGCTCGAGGTCGGCCGCGTCAACGTCGCGGCGCGCGGCGTCGGCATCGCCCAGCGCGCGCTGGAGCTGGCCCTCAAGTACTGCACAGGAGCGGAAGACGTTCGGCAAGCCGATCGCCCAGCACCAGGCGATCCTGTTCAAGCTCGCCGACATGGCCACCAAGATCGAGGCCGCCCGCCTCGTCACCCGCAAGGCGGCGCGGATGAAGGACGCCGGCCAGCGCTCCGACCTGGAGGCCGGGATGGCGAAGCTGATCGCCTCCGAGACCGGCAAGGAGTGCGTCGAGGACGCCTTCCGGATCCACGGCGGCTACGGCTACTCCAAGGAGTACGAGATCGAGCGCCTCTACCGGGACGCGCCGCTGCTGCTGATCGGAGAGGGAACCTCCGAGATACAGCGGATGGTGATCGGCCGGAAGCTGCTGGAGCGGAACAAGATCTAGGGCCCCTCGCCGGGCGGGCTGTCCGGCTTACAGAGGAACGCGCCCTTCCTGAGCGTTTTCTCGAGCCTCTGTTTCAGCTCGTCGTCCTCCGCGAATTGCTTGACCGTCAGGTTCCTCGGGCCCGCCAGCGTCAGGGCCGCGATGCACTCGGCGTTGCGGGTGGATACGCCGGCGGCCTCGAGCTGGTTTTCGACGAGGGCGGTGATCGCGATGAAGTCCTGGCCGCCGCCCATGCAGTCCTTGATCGCGTCGTAGAAGAAGTCCTTGTCGTTCTGGTCGATGTCCCTCTGGAGCTCGTCCGCCGAGACGTTCTTCTTGATCTGATCCGCCATGCACCGTGCATCGGTGGGAGTGATCGCGCCGTTCCCGAGCTGGCCCTGTCCAGCGCCGCTCTCCAGCGCGCTCAGGTAGGCATCGCGGTCGACGAGGTGGTACGGGCCGAGGCCGTCGATCTTCCAGCCGCCGTCATCGACCAGCGCGACGTCCACCGAGAGGCCGGCGAAGATCCCGCCGTCGGGCGTGACGCTCGCCTTGGCGTTCGATCCGTCGACATTGAGATCGGCGTTGATCGACTTCGCGTTCTGCCCCGCGGAGGCCTTTACCTCCTCACGGCAGGCCGCTGCCGGATCGTCGGCCCGTGCCACGCTGGGGGCGATCTGCTGGAGCGCCTTCTGCGTGAGCAGGTCGCACTGTGATGGATCGGCGCGTGGTGAAGAAGGTGTTCAGCACGCCGTTGATCTCCTCCTCGGAGGCTCCCGGGCCGCTGTCGCCTCCGCCGCAGGCCGCGAGCGCGGATGCGGCGACGAGCGCCATCGCCAGAACCGTCGCCGCCCGAGACCGTCCCATCGCTCAGAAGTGTATCGCCGTGGACCATCCAGTCGCTCTCGTCACCGGCGCGAACCGGGGGATCGGCGCGGAGATCGCGCGCCAGCTCGCCGCGGATCACGACTTCGTCGTGTTCGCCGGCGCACGGGATCCCCGACGATGTCGAGGAGAGGCGACGGATCGATTCGCCGTGGAGCTCGACGTCACCGACGAGGATGAGATCTACGCGGCCCTGGAGTGGATCGGCTCCGACCCCGGCCGCCTCGACGCGCTGGTCAACAACGCCGGCGTCTACGGCGATCCGGTCGGGGCTGCCGACTACGACATCGACCGCGCCGCAGCGACGTTCTGGAGATCAACACCTTCGGGCCCTGGCGGCTGATCGAGGCCTTCCTGCCGCTGCTCCGCCGCAGCGACGCGCCTCGGATCGTGAACGTCTCGAGCGGCGCCGGGTCAGCTCTCCGACATGAACGGCGGCGCGAGGCGCCTATCGAGTCTCCAAGGCAGCGCTCAACGCGCTGACCAGGACGCTTGCCTGGGACGAGGACGACATCAAGATCAACTGCGATGTGCCCGGGCTGGGTCCGCACCGACATGGGCGGCTCTGGCGCGTCACGATCGGTCGAGGAGGGTGCCGACACTGCCGTCTGGCTGGCCACGCTCTCAGAGGACGGCCCGACCGGAGGCTTCTTCCGCGACCGCGAGCCAATACCTTGGTGACATGGCATCGACCCAAGAGCTGATCGCGACCGCCATCGAGCGCTTCCAGGCCGAGGTTCCGGCGCTCGCGCAGCTGAAGCTCGTCTTCGAGCTGGAGCTGCGGGGCAGGGGGGACGTGCAGATGTTCCGCGTCGAGGTCCCGGGCCCGCAGATCAGCAAGTCCGCCTCGACCGAGGACGCCCGTGTCACCGTCGAGTTCACCCGATCGGAGTTCAACCGGCTGGCCGAGCAGGGGCACGGTGCAGGACTACCGCGAGGCCTATGACGCCGGACACATCAAGGCCAGCGGTGACAGCAACATCCAGAAGCTGATCGCGCAGGTGATCGAGCGGCACGAGCAGCGGGCGCGGACCAAGAAAGTCCACTGACGACGCTGGCGAGAAGGCGAGCGGCGACGCAGCTGCTCCACCGTCCGGCCTCCGCGACGGACCCGGCCGAGATCGCCCGCTCGATCGCGGGCGCTCAGGCACAGGACGTCTACGCCGGACCGCAGACCTTCCGTTCGCGGAGCAGGAAGCTCACCGCCGCCGACGTCGACCCGCGCCCGCGTCGAGGATCGCTCCCTGCTCCGCACCTGGGTGATGCGGAAGACGATCCACCTGATCCCCACGGATGACGCCGCCTGGTGGCTGCCGCTGTTCGAGCCGGACATCGAGCGCTGGTCGCGGCATGAGGCTGGAGCAGCTCGGGATGCCGGCGGCGAAGCAGGACAAGGCGCTCGCGGGTGATCGCGCGAGGCGCTCGCCGACGAGGGGCCGCTGACCCGCAGCGAGGCGGCGCGAGCGAGTCGAGGCGGCGGGCTCGAGCTGAACGAGCGCACCAGGCTCCACATCATCGGCCACGGCGGTCACTCGCGGGATCGCCTGCCTTGGACCCGACCGCGGCAACGACCACCTGCCTGGTTCGCCGCGAGGACTGGATCGGCAAGCAGCCTCCGTTCGATCGCGAGCGGGCGCTCGCCGAGCTCGCCCGCCGCTACATCCAGGCATTCGCGCCGGCGATCGACCGGGACTTCGCCTACTGGGCCGGCCTGCCCCTCCGCGACGTGCGGGCCGGGCTTGGAGTCGATCTCGACGGAGATCGAGGAGGTCCGCGTGGGGGACGAGACGATGCTGGCGCCGCGCGGCGGCCTCGCGCGACTGCCTCCCGCCGGCCAGGTGCGGATGCTGGGCAACTTCGACACCTACCTGCTCGGCTGGAAGGACCGGGCGTTCTCGGTCGCGAGCGAGCACGCGACGCATGTCAAGGAGGGGGGCGGCGGCTGGATCCGCCCTGTGATCCTCGAGGACGGGATCGTCGTCGGCGGTTGGCGCTCGTCGCGAAAGGGCGGCAAGCTTGAGATCAAGCTCAACCTGCCGAAGTCGGAGCGCGAGCGGCTGCGCCCGAAGATCCACGCCGAGGTCGCGGACCTCTCGCGGTTCGAGGGGGTTGAGGCAACGATCTCCTGACCCCACTACCATCCCGCGCCGCCAACTTACTCAAGGAGACCCAGTCAAACGATGAGCGACGAGAACCACCAGCTGACGACGGACCAGGCCGAGCGAGAGGCATCGGGCGCGCACGAGTACGGGCGCTACCTGGAGGAGTTCGAGGTCGGAGCCGTCTACAAGCACTGGCCTGCCAAGACCGTGACGGAGTCAGACGACCACCTCTTCTGCCTGATCACGATGAACCACCACCCGCTGCACCTGAACGACGTCTACGCCTCGCAGTCGCAGCAGGGCCAGAACGTGGTGGTGGGCCCGCTCGTCTACTCGCTGGCGCTCGGCATGTCGGTCTCAGACGTCTCGGGCAAGGCGATCGCCAACCTGGCGACGGAGGAACTCAAACATCCGGCCCCCGTCTTCCACGGCGACACGCTCTTCTGCGAGTCAGAGGTCCTGGAGGTCCGTCCGTCCGAATCGAAGAAGGACCGCGGCGTGGTCAAGGTCCACACCCGCGTCTACAAGCAGGATGGGACGCTGGTGGCCGAGTTCAAGCGAGCGGTTCTGGTCCCGCGGAAGAACCCGGGCTAGCGGCAATCCGGGCGAGCGCCTCGTCCGGCCGGATTGACAGCCGCCGCAGCACCCGAAGCAGAGTCATCTCGGCCTCGGGAACGGGATTGAGCGCATCGTCGGGACCGAGCAGCACCTCCGGCGCGAGCTCGAACGCCTCGGCGAAGTGAACGTAGACGTAGATCGGCGCGTTGGCGTATCCGCGCTCCAACCGGGAGATGGTGCTCTGCGAATACGGCCCGCCCCGGGGGCGCCTGACGCCGTGCCGCACCTGGCTCTGGCTGAGGCCGCGACCCTGCCGGAGCCGAAGAAGCCGCGAGCCGACCAGCTCGGTGTAGGGCGACTTGTAGAAGAGCTCCCACCGCTCGGGATCGTCAGGCTCGCTCTGCCATTTCCACCGCTCGATTGTGAGGCGATGTCGACCCATTCCCTCCTGAGGCCTCCGACGCCGATTCTCTTCCCTCCTGGGGACAACTAGGGGTGTCTGCGTCGAGGGGACTAGCGGTTTCGGAGTAGGGGATGCACCCAGTGAATCGGCGATTCATGAGCTGAATATGCAATTCCGAAGCTCCTAGGCCCATTGGGACAAGCACCCATCCAGATAGAGGACCGGCGCCGAGGGCTAGCTAGTGCGCTTCGTCCGGCGCATGGGCCGGGGGCCGTGACTCCTCCGCCAGCGAGGTGATCTCGAGGACGCCGCGCGAGGCCTCTTCGAGGACCTCCGTGGCCTCCTCGGCCGAGCGCGCGTAGAGCTCGACCAGCAGGTGGACGATGATCCGCTCCTCGTCGTGCTTGTGGAAGCGGACGTGGGTGAAGAACTCGCGGGTGCCCTGCTCGCCGAAGGAGCCGTAGGTGAGGGACTCGGTGGCCTCGGGGCCCGAGCAGGTCTCGACCTGATCCTGATCCACGGTGACGGTGCAGGAGGCGACCCAGGGCGTTCCGGCGACCATCCGCTCCCAGCGATCCTCGACCGGTACGACGCGGTCCTCCTGGATCGTCAGGTGCGGCTGGTCGTGCAGGCAGCGCAGGCACTGGACGACCGCCTCCTGTACCTCGTCGATGCGATCGGACGGCTCTCCGGTCTCCGGGTCTACGCGAAGGATCGCGTCGTAGTGCAGCTGCACCTCCAGGTCCCGGGCCCAGCAGCGATAGCAGCGAAGCCACGAGCTGCGGTCGCCGTTCAGCTCCGGCTCTGACATCAAGCCGGCTGCACGGCGCGGTGGCGGTCGGCCACCAGATCCGCGATCTCGCCCATGATCCGGTTGATCTCGAAGTCCTTGGGCGTGTAGACGCCGTCGACGCCTGCCTCCTTCATCTCCGCGGCGTCGGCCGCGGGGATGATCCCGCCGACGACCACCGGGATGTCCGCGCCGTCGGCTCGCAGCAGCTCGACCACGCGCGGAACGAGCTCGCGATGGGAGCCGGAGAGGATCGAGAGGCCGACCACGTCGACGTCCTCCTCGACGGCCGACTTGGCGATCTGCTCGGGCGTGAGCCGGATGCCCTGGTAGATGACCTCCATGCCGACGTCGCGGGCGCGGACGGCGATCTGCTCGGCGCCATTGGAGTGGCCATCGAGGCCGGGCTTGCCGACGAGTATCCGGATCGGGTGGCCGATCTCCTCGGAGACCTTCTTGACCCGCTCGCGGACGTCGGCGAGCAGGCCCCCGTTGACCGATCCGCCCGCCGCCGCCTCGCCGACACCCGTGGGCGCGCGGTAGTCGCCGAAGACCTCGCGCAGCGTCCCGGCCCATTCCCCGGTCGTCACGCCGGCCTTGGCCGCCTCCATTGTCGCCGGAAGTATGTTCGCTGACTCGTCGCGGGCAACCTCCGCGAGGTTCGTCAAAGCTGCTTCCACGGCGCCCTCATCCCGCTTGGCCTTCCATTCCTCGAGCGCCGCGATCCGCTCGCGCTCGACCTCCGGGTCCGGCGTGAGAATGCCGCCATCCTCACCGGTGATGAGGGGGGACTCCTCGGTTTCGGTGAACTTGTTCTGGCCGACCACCGTGATCTCGCCGCGCTCGATCTTGGCGATCCGCTCTCGGTTCGACTCGACCAGCTGCGCCTTCATGTACGGGACCGCCTCCACGGCACCGCCCCTGTCCTCGACCTGCTTCATCTCCGCCTTCGCGCCCTCGACGAGCTCGGCGACGAGCCCCTCCATCACCACCGACCCCTCGAAGATGTCTGGGTAATCGAGCAGGTCCGTCTCGTTGGCCAGGATCTGCTGGATGCGGAGGCTCCACTGCTGATCCCAGGGCCGGGGAAGGCCGAGCGCCTCGTTCCACGCGGGGAGCTGGATGGCGCGGGCGCGGGCGTCCCGGCCGAGCGTCACCGCGAGGGCTTCGAGCACGATCCGCGGCACGTTGTTCTCGGGCTGCGACTCGGTCAGGCCGAGCGAGTTGACCTGAACGCCATAGCGAAGGCGCAGGAACTTGGGCTCGGTGACGCCGTAGCGGTTGCGGCCGATCCACTCCCACATCTCGCCCATCGCTCGGAGCTTGGCGTGCTCCTCGATGAAGCGGACGCCGGCGTTGACGAAGAATGAGATGCGGCCGAAGACCTTGGGGAAGTCGCCGTCGGAGACCTGGCCGCGCGCCTTCACCTCGTCCAGCACCGCCATGGCGGTGGAGAGGGCGTAGGCGATCTCCTGGATGGGCGTCGCGCCGGCCTCCTGCAGGTGGTAGCTGCAGACGTTGATCGGATTCCACTTCGGGATCTCATTCACGGTGAAGGCGACCGTGTCGGCGATCAGGCGCATCGAGGGCCCGGGCGGGAAGGCGTAGGTGCCTCGGGAGAGGTACTCCTTGATGATGTCGTTCTGGGTCGTGCCGGCGAGGGCGTCGCGCTCGACGCCGTTCTCCTCGGCGACGGTGGCGTAGAGAGCGAGCAGCCAGGCGGCGGTGGCGTTGATCGTCATCGAGGTGTTCATCTCGCCGAGAGGAATGCCGTCGAGAAGAGCGTGCATGTCGCCCTTGTGGGCGATCGAGACGCCCACCTTGCCGACCTCGCCGCGCGCCAGCTCGGCGTCGGGGTCGTAGCCGGTCTGCGTAGGCAGGTCGAAGGCGATCGAGAGGCCGGTCTGTCCCTTGGCGAGGTTCTTGCGGTAGAGCTCGTTGGAGCGCCGGGCGTCGGAGTGGCCGGAGTAGGTGCGAATCACCCAGGGGCGGTCCCGCTCGGGTAGGCGGTGCTCGCTCATGGCCCTAATGGTAAGTGCCCGGAAACCGGCGGCGCGCACGGACCGCTCCGTCTGGCCCTGACGGGTGTTCTTGCAGTCTCCCGGACGCCTCCTGGTTAGGCTCACCCAGGCATGAAGACCAAGCTCACAGCCCTCCTCGTCACCGGCGCCGCCCTCGTGGCCGGCGTCGCGGCGGCCCATGCCGCGCCCATCCCGGTTGCCACCTACACGTTCCAGAGTCAGGACGACGTCAACGCCTTCCAGAAGGTGGGAGGGACCAGGTGCAAGCGCAAGTGGTCCGGCAATCAGGCCCTGGCCATCGGCGTCGGCCGCAAGACCAGTTCCTGCACCTTCCGTTCGTCCGTCGTGGCGGATTCGAGCGACCAATACGCCGACCTGGGCATGAATGCCACAGTCACCGTCGGCGGTGGAACTCGCAAGCTCCAGAAGAAGTCGTTCGTGGGGGTCGGCGTGCGCTACAGCAGCACCGCGGGCTACACGCTGCGCGTGCTCCCGAACGCCCACAAGTGGCAGTACCTGCGTGACCCGCAGGGGGCTGACGGTCCGAAGCTCGCGGCCTCGGGCTCCGGCAAGTTCATCAAGCTCGGCTCGAAGCCCAACGTGATCACGATCCGGGCCTTTTCCTACGGTGGAACCAGCACAAGCGTGATCGGGGTCGTCAACGGCCACACCGTCGTCTCGACCACGGATGCCGCCCCCGACCAGCCCAACGGGCGTCAGTCGGTCGTCACATCGGGGGTCAAGGGATCCGCTGCGGGCACGGGCGTGAGGGGTGTTTTCGACAACGTCAGCGTCCTCGTGCCGAACCCCTTCTAGACGTACTTTCTCGGGCACGGAATTTCCCCGCCGCCCCGTTTCGATCCTCTACCTTCCGGCCCGTGGCAACAACCACGGTGGAGCGCCCGAAATCGGCCCGTCCCGGCGAAGGAGTCGGCGGAAACTGGCTCGTGATCGTCCTCAACGACGACCACAACACCTTCGATCACGTCGCCAGGACGCTCTCGCGCGTGATCCCGGGGGTCTCCCTCGACGGCGGCTACCGGTTCGCCGACGCGATCCATAGCCGCGGCCAGGCCGCGGTCTGGACCGGGCCGAGGGAGCCCGCCGAGCTCTACTGGGAGCAGCTGCAGGGTGCGGGGCTCACGATGGCGCCGCTCGAACAGCACTAGGTCTCGCGGCCGTGCCGTTCACGCACAGGAACCTCAAGGAGGACCTGGAGCACGTCGGTCCCAACTTCGACGGCGCGCCCAGTCTCGGCGACCGTCGGCGCGAGGACGTCGAGGGCAAGCGCGACTGGTGGGCTGACTAGGTCGCGGCGAGCAGGCTCGAGTCGCTTCCGGGAGGGCCGACCAGGCTGATGCCCACCGGCAGGCCGGCGACGGTGAGCAGCGGCATCGAGATCGCCGGAGAGCCGGCGAGGGTCGCGATCGAGGTCAGCTGCCCGGCGGATACGCGTGCGCGCTCCCTCTCCTCGTCGCCGGCGTCGCGACCCGGCGCGGGTGTGCCGGTGGTGGGCAGAACCAGGGCATCGCCACCTCCGAGTCGCGCCACCGCCGCGGCGATCGCCTGCGCGACGGGCGCGGCCTTCTCGCCGTCCGCCGAGCTGAACCCTGCGGCTCGCTCGAAGCGGGCGGCGATGTCCGGTCCCAGCGATGGACCGGAGCTCTCGATCCACTGACCGTAGTTACGCCACACCTGGAGGCCCTGAAGGACGTTGAAGGCGGCCATCCCGTCGGTGGGCGATGGGGATTCGTCCAGAACCCGAGTCTCGGCGAGCTCGGCGCCCAGCCGAGCCGCCAGATCGCGTGCCGCCGCGCGCGTCGCGTCGGCCACATCGGGCTCGGCCGCTGAGAGCAGAATGGGGGAGAGCAGCAGCCGCGACGGCGGGGTCGCCGAGGCGATCGCCTCGCCGAGGAGGGTCTCGGCGGCGCGTTGCAGCCGCTCGGGCTCGTCGGCGAGCAGGCCCACCGTGTCGAATGTCTGGGCGAGTGGCATCACTCCGTCAACAGGGATTCGGCCGTGGGTGGGGCGGAAGCCGTAGATCCCGCAGTACGACGCCGGAACCCGGATCGAACCGAGCGTGTCCGTCCCCAGGCCGAGCTCGCAGAGACCGCCCGAGACCGCCGACGCGGGGCCGCTCGTCGAGCCGCCGGGATCGCGATCCGGAGCCGCGGCGTTGCGCGGCATTCCGAAGTGGGAGTTGTTCCCGCTCAGGCTGAAGGCGAACTCGGCGCACTGTCCCTTTGGCGCCATCCTCGCTCCAGCGTCCGTCAGAGCGGTGACCGCCGGTGCGCTCCGGGCGGCCGGCGCGTGCGCCGCCGCCCAGTCCGGATTGCCGCCCCCCGTGACAGCACCGGCCACGTCGATCACGTCCTTGACGACGAGGCTCAGGCCTTCCAGGGGCCCCGTTCCGCTCTGAGTGGGCGGTTCCCAGCCCGGTACCAGCGCGCAAAGCGGGTCGGCGGTCACCCGCCCATCTTCTCTACTTCTTGCTCGGGGAGTCCTGGGCTTGGGTGTCGTTGCCCGGACCGCCGTTGAGGCGGTCCTTGCCCGCCCCGCCGATCAGCTGGTCCGGGCCGGGACCGCCGAAGAGGCGATCCATTCCCGCGCCGCCTCCGAGGAGGTCCGCACCCGCCCCGCCGATCAGCAGGTCGTCG
This sequence comes from uncultured Solirubrobacterales bacterium, assembly GCA_963819715.1. Taxonomy (GTDB): domain Bacteria; phylum Actinomycetota; class Thermoleophilia; order Solirubrobacterales; family 70-9; genus DASUPK01. The sequence continues at coordinate 225,001 of CAWFXE010000003.1, read as the reverse complement.
CCGGCGTTGCCGCTGAGGAGGTCGTCGTCGGCGCCCCCGTTGAGCTTGTCGTTGCCCGCGTTGCCGAGCAGGATGTCTCGCCCCGCGCCGGCCGCGACGGTGTCGTCACCGCCGCCGCCCTGCAGGCTGTCGCGGACGCGCCCGCCGGTCAGGCGGTCGTTTCCCGCACCGGCCAGCACCAGGTTGAACGCGGAGGCGCCGCCCGCGTAGCGGTCGTTCCCCGCGCCGAGGTCGGCCGCGGCGCCGGTGCCGTGTCCGAACCCGCCGGGCAGATCGCGCTGGCCAAAGCCGTTGTCGGGGCCGACGCCGGAGAGATCGACCCGATCGTTGCCGGCCCCTGAGACGACGTCGACCTCGGAGACCTTCGAGCAGGCGATTGCCCCCGTCCGCGGATCCTTGCCGTTCACCTTTGCCGCGCCGTTCCTGCAGGCGACCGTGATGTGGTCGGAGCCCTTGCTGCCGGTGACGGTGAGGAGGCTGCCGCTCAGCGAGCCGCTCACCCTCGCTTGGGCGGCTGCGGGGACGAGGAGAAGCGACGCCGCGGCGGCGGCGAGCAGGGCCAAGCGCAGGTTCCGGCGGACGGGCTTCATCGCAGGCAATGAAGGAACACGAGGAAGCCGGCTAAGTAGCTACTCGCCGGCGATCAGCGTGTGCCAGACGGGGAGGACCGGCTTGTTGTAGTAGCTGACCGCCTCTTCGCGCATCGCGGCGATCTCATCCGAGTACCAGTAGCGCTCCCAGTCCTCGTGCTTGTCCCAGACTGACGCCTGCCGGAAGTGCAGCGGGTCCTCCTCGTTGCGGGTCAGCGACCAGCCCTTCGCGCCGAACGCCATCGCCCGGGCAGCTGCGGGCTCCCAGATCTCGTACCAGCGATCCGCCCGAAACGGGTGGATGTGCCACTCGATGTAGACCACCTCGAGCACGCCGTTCTGCGATGCGTCCGCCATCAGGCGCCCACCTCGGCGCGAATCGCGCCGGGGCCGTCCTCAGTCTTGCCCTCGTCCTCGCTGGTTGCTCCGACGAGGATCGAGATCTTGCCGAGGTGCTTGTTCTCGTGGAGCAACTGATGCGCCTCGCCGACTCCCTCGAAGCCCATCACGCGCCACAGCACCGGCTGGATCTTGCCCTCGGCCATCAGCTGGTTCGCGCGCATGCACTCGTACGCGTTCGCGAAGTGCGAGCCGATGATCTGCTTCTGGCGCATCCACAGGTAGCGCACGTCGAAATCGAGCGTGTAGCCGGAGGTGGCGCCGCAGATGACCACCTTCCCGAACGGCTTGACGACGAAGACGGAGGTGGGGAAGGTCGCCTGGCCGACGTGCTCGAAGACGATGTCGGGCGAGTCGCCGAGGATCTCCTTCACCTTCTTGGCGAAGCCGCGTGATTCCTTGAAGCGCGCCTTCTCTTCGTCCGGCGTCTCGCCGCCCTTTCGCATCATGCCGGCGAACTCGTTGCGGTTGATGTAGTCGACCGCGCCGAGGCGCTTGACCAGCTCGCCCTTCTCGTCCGAGGAGACGACGCCAACGGCGTTCGCCCCGGCGGCCTTGCACAGCTGGGTCGCGAAGACGCCGAGGCCCCCGGCGGCGCCCCAGATCAGGACGTTGTGGCCAGCCTGGAGCTTGCATTGGTCCATCAGCATCCTGTAGGCGGTGAAGTAGGTGAGCCCGTAGGCCGAGGACTCGGCCCAGGAGAGGTTGCTCGGCTTCGGCAGCAGCTGCTGCGCCTGCACCTTGGTGAACTGGGCGAAGGAGCCCCAGGTCGTCTCGTAGCCCCAGATCATCTGGCTGGGCGCCGCGAGCGGGTCGAGCCCGTGGACCTCGACGTCCTCGTAGGAGGCCTGGTTGCAGTGGATCACGACCTCGTCGCCGGGCTTCCACTTGGTGACGCCCTCGCCGACCTTCCAGACGATCCCCGAGGCGTCGGAGCCGCCGATGTGGTGGCCGTACTCCTCGTGGTCGCCGTAGCCGAAGACCGACACGGGCTTGCCGAGTGCAGCCCAGACGTTGTTGAAGTTCACCCCGGCGGCCATCACGCGCACGATCACCTCGAAGGCGCCGGGCTCCGGCACCTCGATCTCCTCCACCTGGAAGGCGTCCTTGGGCTCTCCCTCGCGCTCCGGGCGGATGACCCAGGCGGCCATCTTCTCGGGCAGCTCGCCCGGCTGGACATCGAGCTTGGATACGTCGGCGATCTCTACGGCCAATGTGACTCCCGCGTCGGTGGTCGTTGGACGCGTGGATCGTAGTCAACCCACCCATGTCAGGTTCCCGTCCGGACCCCCGACTACGTTCGAAGGTCCATGGAAGCGTCCGAGAAACCCCAACTGCCGCTCGAGGCCGATCGCTCCGATGGCGCGGTGCGCGCAATCGGAGACCGCCTGGTGATCGAGCGGCTCGAGATCAACGACCCCGCGGCCGCGCGGGTCATTCAGGAGCAGGTCGGCGAGGGGCACCAGCCCTCGGAGACCGTGACGCGGGCGATCGAGATCGGCACCCGCGTGATCGAGAGCGAGGGGACCGCGGCGAACGTCGACTACGTGAAGGCCGAGCTCGAGCGCCAGATCGGGCCGCTCGCCGACCGGCTGGGCGGCGTGATCGAGGAAGGGCAGGGCGACTTCGTCGAGCGGCTCGCCGACAGCTTCGACAGCGAGCGCAGCGGCTCGGTGCAGCAGCAGATCAAGGAGCTGCTCGTCGCCGCGATGCAGCACCAGCGTGATCAGCTCGCCAAGCAGTTCTCCGCGCAGGACGGCGCGAACCCGCTCTCCGACTTCAAGGAGGCGGTGGTCCGGGCGGTCAAGGGATCGCAGGAGTCACAGCAACACGAACACGCTCAGGATCGCGAGCGGATCGAGGCGATGACCGCCGAGCTCACCGCGCTCCGGGAGCGTCTCGGTGCGAAGGAGGAGCTCGAGGCCGAGCAGTCTCGGGGCACCGCGAAGGGCCGCGACTTCGAGGAGCGGATTCACGGGCTGCTCGATGAGATCGCCACCGCGCGAGGCGACATCGCGCACCACGTCGGCGACCTGGCGGCCGAGACCCGCGGCAAGAAGGGCGACACGCTGGTGGAGATCGGCGCCGGCGCCGGGCCCTGCCTCGCGAAGATCGCCTTCGACCCCAAGGACAGCCAGCTCACCCGTCCGAAGGCCTGGGAGGTGCTGAACGGCTCGATCGACGACCGCGGCGCGGACTACGCGGTGCTCGTCGTCGCCTCCGAGGAGAACGTCCCCGCGAAGACACAGAGCCTGGTCGAGTACGAGGGCAACAAGCTGATCGTCGCTGTCGACAGAGAAGAGCCCGAGCGCAACATCCTGGAGGCCGCGTACGGCGTCGCCCGGGCCCGCGCCCTGGCCGCGCGGCAGGACGACCTCTCGCTCGACGCCCCTGCCATGAAGGAGGCGATCGACGAGACGCGGCGGGCGCTCGAGTCGCTGAAGACCGCCAGGCAGGCCCTCACGGGCATGCGGAAGAACGCCGACAGCATCGAGTCGTCCCTGAGCGTGATGGAGGAGGGGGCGAAGGCGGCCCTGGCGCGGGCGGACAGCCTGATCGCCGACGCACTCGACGGGGCGGCGTAATTTGACGCACCGGAAATTCCGTCCAACCACCATTTAGGCGATCATGGCCGGCGCACCCGCGGACGAAAGAGACAACAGAGGAAGCATGGAAGCGTCCGAGAACAGCAGACTGCCGCGGCGCAGCGGCGGCGGCGCGGGCCTACATCGTGTTGACCCGGCCCGGGTTACGCAGACGCTTGGGTCTCCCGAGCACGTCGGCGGCTTCGCCCGCCTCGAGTTGATGCTCAATCTCGTGATGCCTCGCCTGGTGGGTGAACCCCAGGCGCCTCGCCAAAATCGGCGATAGGCAGGGCGCCGCTCGGGCGACACGGCCATCTTCGAGCTGAGCGATCCGGCCTATACCAGCCTGCCGGACGACGACATCGATCCGCCGCCGAGCTTCGGGGACGCCCATCTCTTCATCGATCCCTCCGGCGGCGGCGACGTCCACTCGATGGCCATTGACGTACATGTGGCTCCCCCGGGGGCCAAGACCGATGTCAAGTTCAACTCCCCGTGGAGCCTGGTGCTCGATGCGGGGGACGAGGCGTCGTACGTCGTCGGTCCCAATGTCGGGGGCGGGTTCTTCCTTCCCCAGGAGGTGAACCTCACCAGCGCCGGCGGGGTTCAGTTCAACCTCCAGGGCGGCACCGGTGCGATCACCGGCACGGCGACCGTGCCGAAGGGAGCAACCCTTGGCATCCAGGTCGACGACAACCCGGAGCAGACCGTCAAGAGCGGCCCGTTCTCGCTGAGTCCCTAGGGCAGCAGCAGGTCGTTCTGACCGGACGGGCGCTCGGGCCCGACGGTGAAGTTGAACGCGCGCGCCGCGATGCCGTCGACGCTCGCCACGTAGCTTCCGGTCTTCATCTGGAGCTTCATCGTGTCCGCGTCGCCCGGCGAGATCGGGTCGGAGGTGGCGTCCACCGGACCACGGATCACCAGCCTTCCGGTGTCGTTGGTCAGGTTGGCGACCGTGAGGTTGGCAAGACCCGCGCCGAACTCCTTGGGTGAGACAACCACGCCGTCGGTCGCGAACTTCGCGCTGACCTCGGCCGGAATCGGCGGCCGGGGGTCGTTGTTGAAGTCGTTGCGGCCGCAACCGGCGACAAGCGCGACCACACAAACGGCGGCCACAAAAACCGCCGCCGGATAATCCGGCAAGCTCAGCGCTCTGCCCCTCCTCCGCAGCATGCGCCGAGGAATCTAGCCGAAAGGCAGCTCGACGACCTCAGCTGTGGTCGAGCCGTCGCCCACCGCGAGGTTCTCGCCCACCTCGGCCTCGCGCCTGACGATCGCCAGCGCTATGGGGCCGTGGGCGGGGGAGAGGCAGGCCGTGCCGATCGCACCGACCTCCTTTTCGCCGAGGAGTAGGGGTTCGCCGTGCGCGGCGGCGGCGCTGAGGCGCAATCCGCGAAGCGTCCGGTTCGGCTTGCCGCGGTAGTGGAGGCGGGCCACCGGCTCCTGGCCGATGTAGCACCCCTTCTCGAAGTTGACGGCGCGCTCCACGATGCCCGCTTCCGCGGGCATGTGCTCGGCGCCCATGTCCAGCGCGAACCTCGGCCTGCCGGACTCGATGCGAATGATCTCGGCCGCCTCGTCGCCCACCCGGACGGCGCCCACCGTCTCGAGGGCAGCCTCGATGCTCTCCGCGTCCTCGGCCTTCACGATCAGGTCGACGCCCGCGTCCGTGGCCACGCCGAGCACGTCGATGCCGTCCCACTGGCGGAACCTCTGGGAGTGCTCGGGTCCGATGCCCTCGAAGCCCGAGAGGTCGGCGGCGCGAGGGCCGATGACCGAGATCACCGCCCATTCGTCCGTGGCGTCCGCGATCTCCACCTCCCGGCCGATGCTGTACGTCCGCAGGTGCTTCAGCACGGTTTCGGCGGCAGCCGGCTCCAGGTCGCAGAAGAAGTCGCCGCCCTCCAGGCGAAGGACGCGCAGGTCGGAGGTCAGGTGACCCTTCCGGTCGAGCAGCGCCGCGTAGCAACCCCGCCCGGGCTCGAGCGCCTCGGTGTCGTTGGTGAGTTGCCCCTGCAGGTACTCGGCTGCGTCAGGGCCGTTCACCGACAGCGCCGTCCGGTCCCTGGTGAGAAAGCCGGCCTCTTCGCGCAGGGCGCGGTACTGCCCATCCAGCTCGACCTGGGTCGCCGTCTCGGTCACGAGCCGATTGTAGGTCGCGCCGTCGGTCGGCTTCCAAGGCTCGGGGCCATCCAGAAGTTAGTTACCCCTAAATTCTGAGTTCGTATGTGCTTCAATACCGCGGATGCCGGTCCAGGCTCACAACGCGCATCCGAAACGGCGGACCAACGAGGGGGCCGAGAACTACGCCAAGGCGATCTACGAGCTCCAGGAGAAGGACGCCGGCGGGGTGCGGACAACGGACATCGCGCACCGCCTGGGCGTCACCCCGGCGTCGGCGTCGGGGATGCTGAAGCGGCTTGCGGAGGAGGGCGTCGTCTCCTACGAGCCCTACCACGGGGCCCGACTGACCCCCGAGGGCCGGCGCATCGCTCTGGAGACGATCCGCCATCACCGGCTGATCGAGCTCTTCCTCGCGGAGGTTCTCGGCATGCCCTGGGACCGGGTCCATGAGGAGGCGGAGGTTCTCGAGCACCACATCTCCGAGGAGCTCGAGGAGCTGATCGCGGCGAAGCTCGGCGAGCCGGCGCTCGACCCGCACGGCGACCCGATTCCCGATCGCGATTTGGCGGTGAGCGCGGACGAGTCCGTTCCGCTCACCGATCTCGATCCGGGGGAGCGCGGAACCTTCACGCGGGTCTCCGACAGCGACGCCTCGATGCTGCGCTACCTCGCCGAGCGCTCGATCCAGCCCGGCGCGCGGCTCACCGTTACGGGCAAGGAGCCCTTCGGCGGCCCCGTGCTGGTCGAGATCGGGAAGCGGACCCATCCGCTTGGCCCAGAGCTCGCGGCGAGCATGAGGGTGAGCCGGGAAGGCGCCGCCGGATGAGCGAGCAGGAGCTGTCGGTCGAGCAGGAGGACGTCGGGCTCGTCGATCCCGTCCCCGGCGAGCTCTCGGCGCCACCCCCACCAGGGGACGGCCTCGGCGGCGACGAGCAGGTTCTGCCCGAGGACGTTCTTCCTGGCGAGGCGGCGGTCAACCGAGCCGCGCGGCGCTCTCTCGACGGCCACTCTCGCGGCCTGCCGCGCATCTGGCCGTTCCTCGGCCCGGCGTTCATCGCCGCCGTCGCCTACATCGACCCGGGCAACTTCGCCACCAACATCGCCGGCGGCGCCAAGTTTGGCTATCTGCTGCTCTGGGTGGTGCTCGGGGCGAACCTGATCGCGATGGTCGTGCAGACGCAATCGGCCAAGCTCGGGATTGCAACGGGGAAGAACCTCGCGGAGGCCTGCCGCGACACGTTCTCACGGCGCAGCTCGATCGGGCTCTGGATCCAGGCGGAGGTCGTGGCGGCGGCGTGTGACATCGCCGAGGTGGTCGGCGCCGCCCTGGGACTCAACCTGCTCTTCGGCATCCCCCTGTTCCCGGCTGGCATTCTTGCCGGCGCCGGCGCCTTCGCGATCCTGGCGATGCAGCAGAAGGGCTTCCGCCGCCTCGAAGCGGTGATCGTCGCGATGGTGGGCGTGGTCGTGGTCGCTTTCGCCTTCGAGACCTTCGAGTCGCATCCCGACGGAGGCGAGGTCGTCAAGCACATGTTCACGCCCGGGTTCGCGGGCACGGAGAGCATCCTGCTGGCCACGGGGATCATCGGCGCGACCGTCATGCCGCACGTCATCTACCTGCACTCCGCCTTGACTCAGAAGCGGATCGTCGGGCGCGATGAGCGAGAGAAGCGCCAGATCCTCCGCTTCGAGCGAATTGACGTGGTGATCGCGATGGCGTTGGCCGGGGCGGTGAACCTCTCGATGATGATCATGGCGGCCGGTCTCTTCCACGACAGCGGACTCGTCGGGATCGACAGCATCGATGGCGCCTACAACGGCCTCAAGCAGCTGGTCTCGCCGGGCGCGGCGACGATCTTCGGAATCGCGCTGCTGGCCTCCGGCTACGCCTCGTCCTCGGTGGGGACGATGGCCGGTCAGGTCGTGATGCAGGGGTTCATCCGACGCAGGATCCCGATCTTCGTTCGCCGTGCCATCACCCTGACGCCCGCACTCATCGTCCTGGCCATCGGCCTCGACCCGACCGACGCCCTCGTCGCGAGCCAGGTGGTGCTCTCCTTCGGGATCCCGTTCGCCCTGGTGCCCCTGGTCATGCTCACACGCCGACGCGACCTGATGGGCTCGCTGGCCAACCCCAGCTGGCTGACCGCCGTCGCCTCACTCCTCTCGGGGCTGATCATCGCCCTCAATGTCTTCCTGCTCGAGCAGGTCTTCATCGGCTAGTGGCCCGACGTGCGGGGATCGAGGTCTCCACGCACCTCGAGGCGGCGCCCGACGAGATCTGGACCTGGGTCGTCACCGCCGAGGGCGTCAACGACGAGCTGCGGCCGTGGCTGCGGATGACGGTTCCCGGGGGCGACTTCGACCTGAGCTCGGTCGAGATCGGCAAGCCGATCGGCCGCAGCTGGGTCCTCTTCCTCGGGTGGATCCCGATCGACTACGACGAGATCAATCTCGAGGAGATCGAAGAGGGCCGCGGCTTCGTCGAGCGCTCGAAGATGCTCTCGCAGCGATATTGGGAGCACATCCGCACCATCCGGCCCCTCGACGAGGGCGCAGTGGTCACGGACGCGATCGTCTGGGAGCCCCGGCTGCCGCTGCCGGCATCCGCGATGCGCCCGCTCTTCCGCGCGATCTTCCGCCACCGCCACCGCCGGCTGCGACGCCGCTTCGGCGGCGTCGCGGACCCGACCGGCGGGTAGGCTTCGGCCGTGGCTCTGGCACAGGACTTCGAGGCGGTCGTCGACACCCTGCCGAACGACTGGACGGACCTGGAGCTCGACCTGCGGATCGCCGACGAGAGCCGCTACGTCGACGCCGCGGTGATGCTCTCCCTGGTGAACGCTCAGCCGTACTCGCGGGCCGACTGGCATTGGCGCATCAACGTCGCCCACCGGTTCGGGCACGCCGCCGCGGCCGAGACGGTCCACGGGGCGCTGACCAAGCTCGACGGGGAGGGCATCACAGGCGAACTGCGGGTCCGCGACGCTCAGGAGGGCCGCGCGGAGATCAGGGAGTGGTGGGGCAGGCCCGACAGCATCCGGCGCGACTTCCTGCGCCGGCGCAGCCTCTAGCTAGCTGAACCGCTCCGGGTCCGGGACCCGGAAGAACGTCTGGATGACGGAGGCCAGCTGGTTCGCGACGATGCGCGCGCGATTCATCTCGGTCCGGGTCCAGGGCCGCTCCTCGTGGCACATCGCCTCGACCATGCCGAGGCTCTCGCCGCGCTGCACGACCGGGACGATCAGCAGACTTCTGTAGCCGAGCGAGAACATCAGCTCGACCTCGTGGCTGTCGGCCCGCGGATCGCCGACCATCACCTGCGCCGACTCCTGGCGCTCCAGGACCCGCGCGGTGGTCGGGAAGTCCCTGATGGAGAAGAGCTCCTCTTCGGGCTGCTCGCCGCTCTCGGCCAGCGTCTCGACGACCTCCCTTTCGGGGTGCCACTGAGAGAGGGCGACCTTGTCGGCATGGAGCTCGCCGGCGATCAGGTCGAGGGCGCTGTTCAGGTCCACCCGGGACCGTGCGTTGGCGAGGCGAGCGCTGAGGTGTTCGAGCCGCCGGTCGCCGGCGGAGATCGTCGGAGTGTCGCCGCCCGGAGTCGAGATCAGGGCCTTCGCGAGGGCGTTGCGGCAGGTCTCGGCGGCGGGCGGGGAGACCTGGCTCCATGGGGGCGCCGGCCGGCCGATCGCGTAGCCCTGGCCGCACGGCACGTCCAGGTTCGCGAGCACCTCGATGTCGTCGTGGCTCTCGATCCCCTCCGCGCAGACGGTGGCGCCCACGCGGCGGGCGAACCGAACCAGGGACTCGACCAGGGCCATGCGGACGGGGTCCGAGTGGATGGCGCGCGTCAACTCCAGGTCGAGCTTGACGATGTCGGGACGCACCCACATCACCTGCTTGAGTCCGGCGTAGCCCGCGCCGGCGTCGTCGATCGCGATCCTGGCGCCGCGCTCGCGCAGCTGCGCCAGTGAGTTGGCGAGCAGGCTGTCGCCGACGTAGACCTCGTGCTCCGTGAGCTCGATGACCAAATCGGAGAGATCGTCGGGGAGGACGCCCTTGACCGCGTCGGTTGAGAGCGCCGAGGGGCTGACGTTGACGGCAAGGTGGGACCCCGGCGGGCGACCGATCGGCTCCAGCGCCGCGCGGATCGCGGCCGCCTCGAGCTCGGGGCCGAGTCCGCAGGCGTTCGCCTGGGCGAACCAGGTCGAAGGCGGGCGCTCCGGTGCATCCGGGAAGCGGGCGAGGGCCTCGTAGCCGATCAGGCGTCCCGTGGTGAGCGAGGCGACCGGCTGGTAGAGCGGCTCGATCGCATGCTCGGAGAGGATCCGCTCGATCTCCGAGCGCTGGGGTGCATCGCCGCTGAGGCGAACGTGATCCGGGTCGAAGCGGCGGGTTCTGGACTTGCCCGAGCGCTTCGCCCAGTAGAGGGCTCCCTCGGCGAGCTGGAGAAGCGATCCGGCGCTGTCGGCGTCCACGGGGAAGACGGCCACGCCCGCCGAGCAGCTCAGCTCGGATCCCGCGGGGGAGAGGTGCGCGACCGCCGTGCGGACGCGCTCGGCTATCTCCTGCGCGGCCTCCGGGCCGGTCCCGGGCATGATCAGGGCGAACTCCTCTCCGCCTGTGCGGGCCGCGATGTCGCCCCGGCGCACGGACTTACGGAGCTGAGCGGCGACGCCCTCCAGGACGCCGTCGCCGAAGGGGTGGCCGTGCCGCTCGTTGATCGCCTTGAAGTCGTCGAGGTCGAGCGCCATGAGGGCCACCGACTCGTGCCTCACCGCCGCCTTCTGCAGCTCGCTCCGCAGAGCCTGCTGGAAGCCGCGGTGGTTGATCAGGCCGGTGAGCGTGTCGGTCTCCGCGAGGTCTCGCAGCTCGGCCTGCTGGCGATACAGGATCCCGGTGAGGACGAGGGTCAGCAGCATCCCGGCGCCACCGAAGAGGGCGATGCCGGAGTCATTCCTCGAGACCGCGAGGCCGAGCACCGCTCCCCAGGCCAGTGAGAACCCGATGGCAGCCCAAGGCACCACCCGGCGGTGGGAACTTCGGGGATGCGTAAAACGCCCCACGACAGCAAGTATCGGAACGCACGTCCGGGGGCTACATCCCTCATTTTCGGGCAAATGTCCTGCACGGACGCATGACGCGGTGCTCCGTCAAACTGCACACGATGGCCCGGATCGCCGCCCTGGTGCAGGACCTGATGCTCGCAAGCCGCGTACGCACGTCGCTCGAGGCGAGCGGTCACGAGGTCGAGCAGGACTCAGAGGTCCCTGACGAGCTCGACGGGATCGATCTGGTCGTGGCCGACCTGGACGCCGTGCCTCCCGAGCAGCTCGGCGAGTTGCGCGTGCCGGTGATCGGCTTCTACTCCCACGTCGACGTGGAGATGAAGAACCGGGCTGAGGGGGCTGGGTTGACGATGGCTGTCCCGCGCAGCCGGATGGCGAGGGAGCTGCCGAAGCTCGTGGAGCGGACGCTCGGGTGACCTAGCCGCTTTCGCTCGAGTAGCAGCCCACGGGATTGTGGAATCCCCCGCGGAGGGCGACGGGGTCCGTGATCAGCCCGTTCGCCTTGGCCCAGCTCGCCCAAGCCGAGACTCGCCCCCTAAATAGGTTCGATCGTGCGATGTCCTTGCCGGCCTGCTGAGAGAACGCGTCGCCGTCGACGAGCGCGTCCATCTGTGATTGCTGGCTGTCCTGTTCCAGATCCGGGTTTTCCTCGAGAAGGGAGCGAACGGCGCGGTCCGGGTGGTCTTGAAGCACTCGGTAGCCGGCGATGAGCGCCCGGCTGAAATGGCACGCGGGCATTTCGTGGTCGCGCCCGATCTTTCGTGTGGTTGCCACCACGAGCTCCGGGTACCGCGGGGCTCCGAACTCGTCCACCCGGAATTGGCGGATCGGGATGCCCCGCTGCTGGAGCGCGACTCCCTCGGCGTTCCAGAAGGCTGTCGCTGCCTCCACCTTGCCCGCCGCCAGGTCGGCGACCGCGTTGAATCCGATCGTCACCCGGTGGACGTCGGAGGGGTCGACGCCGCCGGAGCGCAACACCGTGTCGAGAACGGCATCGTCGGAGGGAACACCGGTGACGCCAATCGTCTTGCCGGCCAGGTCTGCGGGCGTTCGGATCTCGTTCGGGTCGCGGGCGATCACCGCGGCGAGCGGCCGCTGGATGATGGCGGCGATCGCAACCAGGTCCAGGCCCCGCTCGCGGGCGATTCCGAAGTCGTTGATGTCCATGACGGCGAAGTCGGCTCGCCCCGTCTCGAGCAGCTTGGCGCTGTCCGCGGTGCTGGACGGCTCCTGGATATGGAGGTCGATGCCCTCGTCTTCGAAGTCGCCGTTCGCCTGCGCCGCGTAGATGCCGGAGTGAACGGCGTTCGGCGTGAAGTCGAGGACCAGGGTCGCGCCCTTCGGCGCGCCCGGTTCAGCGCCGCCCCCTCCGCAGCCCGCGAGGGCTCCCAGGAGGAGAACGGCCGCCAGCAGCGCGGCGACCCGTCTCATGCGCGGCCGACCCTATTTCATAAGGCCTCGGTAAAGGTTTGCCCGGGGGTCTCGGCTCGGCCGGAAATGCAGTTAGACTGCGCGCCGCTGTCAGGTCGGACACCTACTAGGAGGTCACTGAGAGATGCAAGATCGAGGTCTAGCGGCGTATATCGCTGAGCTGGTCGGGACGCTGCTCCTGGTCTTCTTCATCACGAGCGTGGTGGTGCTCTACGTGTCCACCGGACAGAACGCCCAATTCGGCTCCGACTTCGCTGTCGTCGGCCTGACGCACTTTCTCCTTCTGTTCGCGCTCGTGATCAGCATCGGCGTGGCCAGCGGCGGGCATTTCAACCCGGTGGTGACGACCGCCTTTATCGCGATCCGGCGCATCGATCCGATCGACGGACTGGTGTACATCCTGGCTCAGCTCTCCGGCGGCGTGCTCGGCGCGCTGCTCACCAAGGCGTTCCTGCTGGACGAGGGGCGCGCCTCCGACTACGGCACGCCGAAGGTCAGTCCCTTGCTCGGGAGCGGCCTCCAGGGTGGAATGGTCGAGGCGATCGGCGCCTTCGTCCTCGTGTTGACCGTTCTCGCAGTGGCTCTCAACCCGGAGATCCGCCGCTGGGCCGCGCTCGCTTACGGCGGAGCGCTGGGCTTCCTCGTCATGGTGCTCGGCCCGCTCACCGGTGGTTCTTTCAATCCTGCTCGCTGGTTCGGCCCCGCCCTCGTCGGCAATCACTTCACCGACGCGCTGGCCTACATCATCGGCCCGCTCGTCGGAGGCCTGCTCGCCGCGGCCGTCTACAAGTTCATCATCGAGCCCTCGAGCGGCCCCGTGCAGGAGGTGGCGGACACCGTCGCACCGCGCGGACCCGCTCCGCCTGCGGGCGAAGCCCCGCCGTTGCGCCAGTCCTCCGGGTCGGGCGGTCCTCCGCCGTCCAGCCCTCCGGGCGGCATCGCCGGCAGCTAGGCGCCGTCTGCCGGCACAAGCGGTTCGCTAGGTTTGCCCTGCTATGCGCAGGGTGACCTTCTCGCGCAACTACACGCTCTCGCTCTCGAGAACGTGCCAGTGCTACTGCAAGTACTGCGCCTTCGCGACGCATCAGGCGCACGTACACGACCCGGATGAGGTGGAGCGCCTGCTGGATGAGGCGGTGCGCCGGAACACGAAGGAGCTGCTGGTCCTCACCGGCGAGCGGCCGGAGGTGAACCCCGAGGTCGCGGCCCGCCTCCGGGAATGGGGCCACGAGGACTTCACCTCCTACGTCGTCTGGGCCTGCCAGAAGGGCCTCGAGCGGGGTCTGCTGCCGCACACGAACCTCGGCGTCCTCTCGCGCGAGGACCTGAGCCGGGTGCGGGAGGTGACCGCCTCCCAGGGCCTGATGCTCGAGTCGATCAATCCCGATCTGGTCGTGCACCAGGGCTCGCCCACCAAGCACCCGGCGAAGCGCCTGGAGACGATCCGACTGGCGGGCGAGCTGCGGATCCCGTTCACCACCGGGATCCTGATCGGCATCGGGGAGGCGCCGGAGGAGAGGGTCGCCGCCCTCGAGGCGATCGCCGCGGTGCACGCCGAGTACGGCCACATCCAGGAGGTGATCCTCCAGAACTTCGTGCCACACCCCCGCTACTACGGCGCCGAGGTCGCGGACATCGCCGACGAGGCGTCGCGCAAGCGGTGGGCGGGGGCGGATGACGGGTCCGCCGAGCTGCCCCTCCCTGACTGGGCGATGCCCGTCTCGGTCGATGACATCAAGCGGCTGATATCGGAGTCGAAGCGGCTGATGCCGGATGTCGGCGTGCAGGTGCCGCCCAACCTCGCGGACTGGTGGCCCGAGCTCGTCGATGCCGGTGCCACAGACCTCGGCGGCCTCTCCAGCAACGGCGACCACATCTCTCCCGAGGAGCCCTTCCCGAGCCCGCACCAGGTCCGTAAGGAGCTCGCACCGCGCGGCTACGCGCTCACCGAGCGACTGTGCGCATACCCGCAGTACCTCGATCCCGAGTGGATGGAGCAGGGAGTTCTTGACGTCGTGAAGCTCAAGTACTGGAGCTTCATCCCCAGGCGCGGCTCCGGCCGCCGCCAGGAGGTGCCACCCGCGCCCGAGGTTGCCCCGCGCGCGATCGAGAAGGGCCGGCGCGGCGATGAGCTCAGCGAGGAGGAGCTGACGGCCCTCTTCTCGGAGACTCGGCCCGAGGTGATCGAGGAGATGCGACTGGCGGCGGATGAGCTGCGCGCCGAGCTCGCCGGGGACGTCGCCACATTCGTCGTCAACCGGAACATCAACTTCACCAACGTCTGCGTCGTCGGCTGTGCCTTCTGCGGCTTCGGCCAGGGGAAGCGCTCACCGGACGCCTATCTGGTCGAGGAAGAGGACTTCGCCGCGCGGGTCCAGGAGGCGATCGACTTCGGCGCGACCGAGATCTGCATGCAGGGCGGCATCCACTCGGACTACACGCTCGAGGACTACGGCCGCTGGCTGCGCTTCGCGAAGGAATGCGCGCCGGACATTCACCTGCACGCCTACTCGCCGATGGAGGTCCACTACATGTGCGAGCGCTCCGGCCGCACACCCGACTCGGTGTTCGAGTACCTGATCGAGTGCGGGCTCGGCTCCACTCCGGGAACCGCGGCCGAGGTGCTCGACGACGGCGTGCGCCAGCGGATCTCGCCCAACAAGCTGCCCGTGGCGCGCTGGGTCGAGATCATCGAGGCGTCGCACCGCGCCGGCCTGCGCTCCACCTCGACGGTGATGTTCGGCCACATCGAGGAGCCGCGCGAGCTCGCGCGCCACATGAGGATCGTCCGCGAGCTGCAGGTGCGGACGGGAGGGATCACGGAGTTCGTGCCGCTCAGCTTCATCCCCTTCAACACGCTCCTCGGACGCACCCATGGGGTGGAGGAGATATCCAGCGAGGACAACCTGAAGCACACCGCCGCGTTCCGCCTCGCCCTCGGCAAGACCATTCCGAACCTGCAGGCGAGCTGGGTGAAGATGGGACTCGACGCCGCCACCGAGAGCCTGCGCTGGGGGGTCAACGACCTCGGCGGGACCCTGATGGAGGAGAACATTTCGCGGATGGCGGGCTCACACCACGGGGTGAAGCTGGAGCCCGGCCAGCTCATAGACGCCGCCCGCCGGGCCGGCCGAACCCCGGCCCAGCGGACAACGCTCTACGAGATCGTCGAGACCTACTAGCCCGAACGGCCCTCTCGGGCCCCGGCGGCGGCGCCGCTCGCAGCGCCCGTGACGGCGCCGCGAATTCGATCGGTGAGGGTCGGGTTCCCAGTCTTCGTCGCGTTACGCGCCCACGAGGTGATCAGCGCGCTGAGCGCGAAGAACGTCACGAAGGTGACGATCAACGGCACGAACAGCCCGAGCGCTCCGTCGCCCGCAAAGGCCCCGCTCTTGGTAAAGAGGGCTCCGAACGTGAGCGGCTGCACCGCCGCCGCGGCGGCCGTCAGCCAGCCGAGCCAGGCCGGGAAGGCGCCGCTCCGCAGGAGCACGATCGCCGTGGCCGCGAAGAACGCGGTGAATGCCGGGATCGCCGCGACACCGACCAGCACGAAGATGTCATTCAGCGCCCGGGTGATCAGCGGGTCGACGCCCTGCGGCCGATACGCAGCGACCGCTTCGGCGGCCAGGCCGACCAGCAGGCACGAGCCTCCGATGACGCCGCCGATGAGCGCGATCGACGGCAGCCTCGGCGTGCCGCTGGCGATCCGCAGCACGCTCGTGAGCGTCCCGAGGAACCAGATGTAGAAGAAGAACGCGACCGCCAGGATCACCACTCCGGCGCGGATTGCGCTGTGATGGCTGAGGAAGTAACTCGCCCACTCCTGGGAAGGGGCGTTCAGGTCAGGCGGCGTCGGAATCACCGCGGCGAAGCCGATCAACGTCAGGATCACGAACACAATGCCGGTCGCCGCGCCGTACTCAACGTAGCGATCGTCGTTCATGGAGCCTCCTCTCTGAATCCCCAGCTGCGGTGATCCTATTCGAGAGAATCAGCTCATGCGCGCAATGGTCCTCGAGGCACAGGGGCAGCCACTGGTCGAGCGCGAGCTCCCTGATCCGGAGCCCGCTCACGGCCAGATCCTGATCGAGGTGTCCACCTGTGGCGTCTGCCGGACGGACCTCCACATCTATGACGGAGAGCTCGCCGAGCCGAAGCTCCCGCTGGTGCTCGGCCATCAGATCGTCGGCAGGGTGATCGGCGCGGGCAACGGCGCGACGCGATTCAGCGAGGGAGACCGCGTCGGGGTCCCCTGGCTCGGCTGGGTCGACGGGACCTGCCGCTACTGCCGCTCGGACAGGGAGAACCTTTGCGAGAACGCGAAGTTCACCGGGTACGACCTCGACGGCGGTTACGCGGAACGAGCTGTGGCCGACGAGCGCTTCTGTTTCCCGATCCCCGGCGATGTGCCGGACGACCACATGGCCCCGTTGCTCTGCGCGGGGCTGATCGGCTACCGCTCCCTACGGCTTGCGGGCAAGGGCGAGCGGCTCGGGCTCTACGGCTTCGGGTCGTCCGCGCACATCATCTGCCAGGTCGCGGTCGCCCAGGGCTGGCATGTCTACGCG
Source organism: uncultured Solirubrobacterales bacterium (assembly GCA_963819715.1). Taxonomy (GTDB): domain Bacteria; phylum Actinomycetota; class Thermoleophilia; order Solirubrobacterales; family 70-9; genus DASUPK01. The sequence continues at coordinate 208,235 of CAWFXE010000003.1, read as the reverse complement.
CTGACGCGCGAGGGGGACACGGAGACCCAGGAACTGGCGCGCTCGCTGGGCGCCGGGTGGGCCGGGGCCGTAGGCGATCCCGCCGCCTCGAATCTCGACGCGGCGATCGTCTTCGCGCCGGTCGGGGATCTGATGGTCGAGGCTCTCCGAGCCATGGCGCCCGGCGGTACCGTGGTCTCAGCCGGGATCCACATGAGCGACATCCCGTCCTTCCCGTACGAGCTGCTCTGGCACGAGCGCACCATGCGCTCGGTCGCGAACCTGACGCGCCGCGACGGCGACGAGTTCCTGCCGCTCGCCGCGGGCATCCCGGTCGAGACGCGAATCAAGGTATATCCGCTCTCCGACGCCAACCGTGCGTTGGATGACATTCGTCACGGTAGGGTGGAAGGCTCCGCCGTCCTGCAGATCGGCGGGTAGCCTCTCAAAACAGAGGCCAAGGGGAGCGAGGAGGAGCCGAAATGCCAGATGTGACTGTCAAGCGCGTCGAGGACTTCGAGGCGATCTTCGGGGGCGGATTCAGGCGTGCGCGAGCCGGGTTGGGTGTGAGCTCGTTCGGCCTGGCCGTCATGGACCTCCCGGCGAACTTCTCGCACTTCCCCGAGCACGACCAGACCCACGACGAGCAGGAGGAGGTCTATACGGTCGTCTCGGGCCGGGCGACCCTCCAGGTCGGGGGGGAGGAATGGGAGCTCGAGCCCGGCGTCTTCGCGCGGGTTGGGGCGGCGGAGAAGCGAAAGCTGGTCACGGGCGACGAGCCCGCGCGGATCATCGCCATGGGCGCCATGCCCGGCAAGGCCTATACCCCGCCGGAATTCACCTACGAGGGCGTCACGCCGCCCTCGATGGACGAGATCAAGTCCAAGCACGCCACGCCGGCGCTCTAGCGGCCACCAGGCCGCTCCTCATCGGAGCGGAGGGCGACGCCCGTAGCGCCTTATGCGGGGCGGCCGCCTGTGGCCGCGGCTATATGGCGAAGCCGTCTACCGGAACAGGTCTTCGTCGGCCGCCCGCCTGAGCTGCCCCGAGCCCGGACCGTCGCCGGCGATCACCAGATCGTCGAGTCCGGCGATGATCGCCCCGGGAGCGCCGGAATCCTTGTCCCGGGCCAGGTCAGCCGCGGAGGCGAGCTCGTCCACGACCGCGATCAGCGTGGCTGTGAGCTCGGCTCCCCGGTTGTCGCGCCTCCCTCGCCAGTCCGCGAGGGGCTCGATCCCGGCGCAACCGATGGCGATGTCGGCCTGGCCGACGCGCCAGGCCCGGCCGAAGCTGTCGGCGATCACGACCGCGGGGGCGGTGCCCGCGGCCGCCTCGATCTCGAGGCGAATCCGCCGGGCCGAGGCATCGCCGTCGACCGGGAGCAGAGAAACCTGCCCGCCGGCGAGGTTGGACGAGTCGATCCCGGCATTGGCGCAGACCCAGCCGCCGTTCGTCTCGGTGATCAGCACGCCGCGCTCGGCGCGCACCACGCGCGCGCTCTCCTCGAGTACCAATTCGACGAGCGCCGGGTCCTTGTCGAGGCGGCCGGCGAGCTCTCGAGCGCGCTCGCCGGGCTCGACGTCGGCCAGCGCCCGAACCCGCCCCTCGACCTTGGAGACGGCCTTCTGCGAGATCACCACGACCTCGTCAGGCGCCGGAGCCGCGGCGTCGGCGATCAGGCGCCCCAGCTCGTCGCCGTCGTGCAGCTCGGGCAGACCCGTCAGAGGCCTGATCCGCAGCTCACGAGTGGGCAACGGCGAAGTTCCTAGGCTGCGGCCGACTGGGTGCGCTCGCCGAGCTCCCAGAGGACCTTGGCCGTTCGAGGCGCGGGCTGTGGGTCGAGCAGCAGCCGGTCGCGCAGCAGGCCGTAGTCCTCGGGCGTATCGAGGTCGATTCCCATCGAGTCGACCTCCTCGAGAGCGAAGCTGATTCCCGACGCCCGCGCCCGGCTCACGTGACGGGCGCAGCTGTCCGGCCCGAACGCGGGCAGGAAAACCTCGGGGGGCGCGAGGACGAGGCCGTTGGTGCCCGTGCCGTGGCGGTCGGGGATGATCAGGACGGTCCGGGGGGAACGGCCGATGTGGGAGTCGAGCTCATCGGTATCGAGCATGGGGCAGTCCACGGGAAGCATCGCGACGCGCTGGGCGCCCTCGGCCATCGCCGCGCGGGCGCCGGCCGCGGCGGCCTCGGAATGTCCGTCGTCGGAGCGCTGGACCAGCACCTTGTGGCCGTACCAGCGCGCCTGGCGGGCGATCGATGCATCGGCAGTGACGATCAGCGCATCGTCGATGCAGCGGCTGCGCGGCAGCTTCAGCATCAGGTCGAGGAAGAGGGCTTCCGCCAGGCGGTTCCGCTCGTCCGCGGACAGCGTGCCGTCCAGCCGCCCGTTGGCAACTGAGAGCCCCTTCACCGGAACGATCGCGGTCGTGTGCAAGTTGTTGGAATCCGACCCCACGGACGGGTCAGGCTAGCGGGTAAGGCCGGGTGCCTACCCAGTTCCCGCGGATTTAGGCCTGCTCGGCAAGCATCGAGGCGAACTCGAGAGTTCGCTCTGCCAGCTCACGCCTTCCCGCCGGACCCTCCATGAAGGTCGGGCAGCTCATCACCCGGATTCCCTCCGGAGGCGGATCGGGGTCCTCGGGATCGCAGATCATGCCGTCGAGCAGTCCCTCGTAGAGAGAGGCGGCCCCCGCGGCGGTCGATGGGCGGCCCACCGCGCGCATGAACAGGTCGGTCGGGCCCTTCACCACCTGTCCCGCGACATATGGGCTCACCGCGACGACCGGGGCCGGCGAGGCGGCCATCGCCTCGCGCACCGGGGCCATCGAGACGATCGGCCCGATCGAGATGACAGGGTTCGACGGGCCGATCACGATGGCGTCGGCGCCGCCAATCGCATCGAGCACCTCAGGTGTCGGATTCGCGCTCTCGAGTCCCTCGATCTGCACCTCCTCCACAGGAGCCTCGGCGTGCTCGGCGACCAGGTACTGCTGCAGGCCTCGCCAGCCGCCGGAGGTTCTGACCTGTGTCCGCACCGGCTCCTCGCACATCGGGAGCACTACGGCTCGAACGCCCAGGGCGCGCGCGATCTGGGCCTGGGCGTCCGTGCGGCGACCGCCCTCGGCGATGAACTCCTTCCGGTAGAGGCAGGTGGCGAGGTCGCGGTCCGAGAGCCGGAACCAGTCGGGCGTTCCCAGGCGGGTCAGGCGGTCGAAGACGGTGAAGGTGTCTTCCTTGATCCCCCAGCCGCGCTCCTCGTCGATCTCTCCGCTGAGCCAGTAGGTGATCAGGTCCGGGTCGGGGGAGACGTCGACGCCCGCGATCTCGATGTCGTCGGCGCTGTTGGCAATGACGGAGAGGCCCTCGTCGAGGACGTCCTGCATCCCGGCGGCGAGCTTCGCTCCGCCGGTGCCCCCGGCGAGGACGACCGCCTGCCTCATTTCCAGGGACTTTCCTCCGGCAGGCCGGTGATCCTGATTCCGGCGCGGGTCTTGTAGCGGACGTTGATGGCGATCAGCATTGGGGTGAGCGTCTCGACGATCCGGGCCATCTCGAGAGGGCCGGCGTTGACGGCGCGCAGCCCGGGAATCCGTTCCACCAGCTCGGCGACCCGAGCCTTGTCGACCTTCTTGTCACCGCAGATAAGGATGTCCTCTTCGACCGGTTCATCCTCCGCGAGTGCGGCGGCACTGACGGTGTGCAGCGCCGAGATCACCGTGACGCCCTCGGGCACCATCTCCTCGGCCTGCTGCGCCGCCGAGCCCTGCCAGACGCCGACTGTCCGCGAGGCCTTGCCGCTGATCGAGGCGGCCGTGGGAACCGTGCAGTCGACCAGGATCTGACCCGGGCTGAGCGCCTCCTTGAGGTTGGTCAGGGTCTCTGATTGGGCCCGGAAGGGGACGGTGAGGAAGACGATCGGGCCGCGAGCGGCCGCCTCGCCGTTCTCGAGTCCCTCGACCTCGGAGCCCTCGGCCGCCGACCGGACGCGCTCCGCCGCCTCGGCCGCTCGCTCGGGCTTGCGCGACCCGATCACGACGTGCTCACCGACCTGCGCCCAGCGCACGGCCAGGCCGTAGCCCAGCGCTCCGGTACCGCCGATGATCGGGATTGGCTCTGCCACCGGCGAGCAAGCTACAGCCCCCGGACGCGAAGCGGAGGAGGGCTGTTTGTGCCGGGCGGCCCGGATAGGCTGCCGGGCATGCGGCTCGAGGGCAAGAAGGCGCTGGTCACCGGCGGGGCGAGCGGTATCGGCGCCGCCATTGCCCGGCGGCTCGCCGCAGAGGGCGCCGACGTGACGATCGGCGATCTCAACCTGGAAGACGCGACGAAGGTCGCCGGTGAGATCTCAGGCCTGGCCATCGAGTTGGACGTCACCGACCTAGGTTCCGCGCAGGCGGCGGTCGAGAGCGCCGGCCCGCCGATCGACATCCTGGTCAACAACGCCGGCACCGACGAGTTCGGTTTCTTCACCCAGACGACGCCGGAACAGTGGGAGAAGGTGATCGCGGTGAACCTGCGGGGAGTGCTCAACTGCACCTACGCTGCGCTGCCGGGCATGCAGGAGGCCGGCTACGGCCGGATCGTCAGCATCGCCTCCGAGGCCGGGCGCGTCGGGTCGAAGGGCTCGGCCGTCTACTCGGCGGCGAAGGGCGGCGTGATCGCCTTCACCAAGGTGATGGCCCGCGAGGGAGCCCGCTTCGGGGTCACCGCGAACGCCATCGCTCCCGGCCCGATCGAGACGCCCCTGCTCATGCAGGCCAAGGAGTTCGGTGAGATCGGCCACAAGATCATCGAGACGATGAAGGCCGGCACCCAGCTGAAGCGGCTCGGACAGCCCGAGGAGATCGCGGCCGTGGCCGCCTTCCTGGCTTCCGACGACTCCTCGTACGTCACCGGCGAGTGCATCGGCGCCTCCGGTGGGATGGGGATGGTGGGTTGACTCTCGAGCCGGGGATGGAGCGGGACATGGACTTCGTCGTCGAGGACCGGCTGATCACCGACGTCGGCGGCACGATCGGCGCCAGCGTGCTCTCAACGCCCGGGATGATCGGGATGATGGAGGCTTGCTGCGCCGGTCTCGCCTACGAAAATCTCGAGGACGGCCGGGCGACCGTCGGCTTCGAGATCTGCATCAAGCACGTCGCAGCCGCCGCCGAGGGCTCGACCTGCACCGTCTACGCGAAGCTCAACGAGATCGTCGAAAACCGGAAGCTGCGCTTCGACGTAGAAGTCAAGGAAGGTGACCGCACCATCGGCGTCGGCACCCACGAGAGACGGGTGATCGAGGTGGGTTCGGTGAAGGGCTAGGGTCAGCCACCAGGGGGTGCAGTGACGGATTTCGAGGGTACGAGCACCGCGGAGGTCAACGGAACCGCCCTGGCCTATCGCGAGTCCGGCGCCGGCGATCCGGTCGTGTTCATCCACGGCGATCTCAGCGACCTGCGCTGCTGGGACGCTCTCGCGCCCGCGTTGGCGGACTCCCACCGGACGATCGCCTACAGCCGCCGCTACGCCCGGCCGAACGAGGACATTCCGCCAGGGGTCGACAACCAAATGCTCCGTCACGTCGAGGACCTCGCCGCATTCCTGGACGGGGTGGACGCGGCACCGGCGTATCTGGTGGGAAACTCGTGGGGAGGGTTCATCGCGCTCCTGACGGCGATGCGGCATCCGGACCTCGTTCGCAGCCTGGTTCTCGGAGAGCCGCCGGCGATCACCCTGTTCGTGAGCATGCCGCCGCGCCCGCCCGAGCTGCTGCGCCTGCTCGCGAGCCGGCCGCGGACCGCGTTGGCCATCGTGGGATTCGGGGCGAAGGTGATCTCCCCGGCGCAGAAGGCGTTTCGCCGCGGCGACGACGAGGCCGCCCGGGAGGCGTTCGTCGGCGGCGTCCTCGGCGAGGACCGCTGGGAGGCAATGCCCGAGGCTCGTCAGCGGCAGGCGGATGAGAACCTGAGCGCGCTCAAGGCCTCGCTGCTCGGGGCGGGCTTTCCGCCCCTCCCGGAAGAGGACGTCCGGCGGGTGCAGGTCCCGGCGCTGCTCCTCGAGGGCGAGCACACCAGGCCGGTCTTCCGGCGGGTCCTCGACCGCCTCGAGGAACTGTTGCCCACCACCGAGCGGGCGGTGCTCCCCGGCGCGACTCACGCGCAGGAGGAGAACCCGGAGGCGTACGGCGAGATCCTCCGGGGCTTTCTCTCGCGGCTAGGCTGAGCGGATGGCGACGGAGTTGCCGAGCAAGGTCCGCATTCGCGAGGTCGGGCCCCGCGACGGGTTCCAGAACGAGCCCGAGGTCATCTCCACCGAGGAGAAGGTGCGGCTGATCCGGCTGCTCGGCGAGACCGGTCTCGGGCGCATCGAGCTCACATCCTTCGTCCGCGCCGACGTCATCCCGCAGCTCGCCGACGCCGCGGAGGTGGTCACTCGCTTCGAGCCTCTCGATGGAGTCGCCTATTCGGTGCTGATCCCCAACCGCAAGGGGCTCGAGAACGCCCTCGAGTTCCGCGACCGCTTCCAGGAGGCGAACTTCTTCCTCTCGGCGTCCGAGACGCATAACCGCAAGAACGTGAACAGGACGGTCGACGAGTCCCTCGCCGACCTGGAGGGGACGATCGGGGCCGCGCGGGAGGCCGGGTTGCGCTGCGAGGGCGTGATCTCGACCAGCTTCGGTTGTCCCTACGAGGGTGACGTGCCGGCGGAGAGGGTCCTCGAGATCGCAGGTCAGCTCAAGGGCTTCGGCTGCGAGGAGATCGCCTTCGGCGATACCACCGGCATGGCGAACCCGCGCCAGGTCGGCGAGTTCTTCGCCGAGGCTCGCGGGCGGCTCGGCGACGTTGAGCTCACGGCCCACTTCCACAACACGCGGGGTCAGGGGCTGGCCAACGTCCTGGCCGCGCTCGAGCAGGGCATCGACAGCTTCGAAAGCTCGTTCGGTGAGCTCGGCGGTTGCCCGATTCCTCCGGGATCGACCGGGAACATCTCGACCGAGGACCTGGTCTCGATGCTTGAGGAGATGGACGTCGGGACCGGGGTGGACCTGGCGAGGCTGATCGCGGCCTCGACCGAGGCGCAGAAGGTGCTCGGCCGGCCCCTGGGCGCCCACCTGCTCACGGCGGGCCCGGTCGACTGGCATCGGTAGGGTTCGGGTATGCACAGCGATCGCTTTCGCACCGCGGCCGAATCCAAGGACTTCTCGGCGATAGACGACCTCTTCACCGAGGATGTCGCCTTCCGCAGCCCGGTGGTCTTCAAGCCCTACGAAGGGCGCGACGCCGTCGCCATGCTCCTCAACGCCGTCTCCCAGGTCTTCGAGGACTTCCGCTACACCGACCAGGTCGAGACTGGCGATGCGGCGGCCCTCGCCTTCAGCGCGCGGGTCGGAGACAAGGAGCTCGACGGCATCGACTTCTTGCACTTCGACGACGAGGGCCGCATCAACCGGATGGAGGTCTTCATCCGGCCGATGAGCGGTGTTCACGCCCTCGCTGACGGGATGAAGCGCAAGCTCGAAGAAGCAACCGCCGCCGGCTAGTTACTGACAGGTCGTTCCGTTGCAGGTGCGGAGCTGCTGCAGCCGTGCGTTGAGCGTGTCGCGGATCGCCGTGTAGTTCGACGCCCCGGGGCCGAAGAGCAGGTTGGTGAGCTCGTACGGGTCGCTGTCGAGGTTGTAGAGCTCCTCGTCCCCGTTGTCCCAGAGGTTGTACTTCCACGGCCCCCGCCGGATCCCGTAGGCGCCGATGTCGGGGCTCTCGAAGAGGATGTCGCGGTTGGCGCCGTTCGCCGCACTCTGGGCCAGGGGAAGCAGCGGGATGCCGTCCATCACCCGGGCGGGCCGCGCGCGCGTGAGCGCCGTGATCGTCGGCGCCAGGTCGATGTTCGCCACGAGCTGGTCGCGAGTGACGCCCGACGGGAAGCCGGGGCCGCGAATGATCAGTGGGACGCGCTCACCCTCCTCGTAGAGGAAGTTCTTGAACTCGATCCGGTGTGAGCCCAGCTCGAGGCCGTTGTCCGAGGTGAAGACGAAGAATGTCTTCCGCTTGTCGCCGTATTTCCGGACCAGCCCGAAGATCCGCTTCACCTCGTCGTCGACGGACAGCAGGCTCTCGAGGCGGCCTCGATAGCGGCGATCGATGTCGGCCAGTTGGCCGTCGGAGAGATGCGGGATCTCCCTGACCTGGTCCGGCTTGTCCGAGACGTTCGCCTCGTCGAAGTTCGGCGGGTGAGGCGCAGTGATGTCGCCGAATATGCCCAGGTACTGCGGCGCCGGCTCCGGGTCTCGGGTGGACCAGACCGGCGTGCCCGACTCGCCGTGCGGGTTGTTCGGGTTGTAGTAGATGAAGAAGGGCTTCGGGCTGATCGCCCACTGCTTGAGGACGGCGTTCATCTTCGAGTTGAGGATGTAGTCGATGTAGTTGCTCGGCTTGCGGCTGTAGTGGTGGACCTTGCCGTTCTCGTTCAGCCTGAAGCCGTAGCGATGCTGCTCGGTGCCGCCGGTGAGCCCGTACCACTGACTCCATCCCTTTGGGATCTCACGCGGACTGAATGGGGCGTCGCCGTACCCGTTCAGGTACTTGCCCACCATCGCGGTCCGGTACTTGGCCCGCCGCAGCCAGACCGCGAGTGTGTTCGAGCTGTCGAGGTCGCCGTAGCGCTGGTCCGTCAGCACGCCGTGGTTGTGGGCGTACTGGCCCGTCAGGAAGGTCGCCCGGGACGGGCAACAGAGGGGATAGGAGACGTAGCTGTTCTTGAAGCTCGTGCCGTGCGCCGCCAGCAGGCTGAGCGTGCTGCGCATGACGAAGAGGTCCGTGGTGTTCATGTCGTCCGTGTCGATGACGATCACGTTCGGACGCTTCTGCAGCTTGTTGAGCCGGCGCAGCTTGGCGAGCTTCTCCCGATGCGCTTGGCAGGCGTGCGAGCACTTGGCGGCCCTGGCTGGGGCGGCTGGACCCGCGCAGGCGAGCAGCGCCGCAGCGAACGCAGCAAGAGTGACGCCGGCCCCGTGTCGTTTGCCCCAGGTCATCGGGATGTGAAACCCGCGACACCTTAGGTGGTTGCGGCCCGTATGCTCCCGCCCGCCAATTACTCAAACTTAGTCGGGGAGGGAGCAAAGACATATGGCGATCAGCAAGGTCGGCGTCCTGGGCTGTGGGCTCATGGGCCATGGGATCTCCCAGATCTGCGCGCAGCAGGGGTGGGACGTGGTTGTCCGGGAGATCGATCAGGAGCCGCTCGACAAGGGCATGGCGAAGATCGAGAAGCAGCTTGCCCGGGCGGTCGAGAAGGGCAAGATGGAGCAGTCCGAGGCCGACGCGGTTCGCGGGCGCATCACGCCGACGCTCGACTATGCGGACCTCGCCGATTGCGACCTGGTGATCGAGGCCATCACCGAGGATCTCGATCGCAAGCTCGAGATGTGGAAGGAGGTCGATGAGCTCGTCAAGGACGACGCCTACCTCGCCACCAACACCTCCTCGCTGGCGGTCGCCACGCAGGCTGATGCCACAAAGCGGCCGGAGCGGATGATCGGGCTCCACTTCTTCAATCCGCCTCAGGTAATGCCCTTGCTGGAGGTCGTGCGGGCCGAGAACTCGGCGGACGATGCGGTCGACCTCGGCTTCGAGATCGGCGAGGCGCTCGGCAAGACCACTGTCGCCGCGGGCGACAACCGAGGCTTCATCGTCAACCGGCTGCTCGTCCCGTACATGCTCGATGCGATCCGCGCCAACGAGCAGGGCGTCGGCTCAATTCAGGACATCGACACGGGGATGATGGCCGGGGCGTCCCACCCGATGGGCCCGCTCACGCTCGCCGACTTCGTGGGGCTCGACACGCTCGTCGCGATTGCCGACGTGATGGTCGACGCCTACGGCGAGGAGCGCTTCGCCGCGCCCGACACGCTCAAGAAGATGGTCGATGCAGGGGACTTTGGCCGCAAGTCGGGCAAGGGGTTCTACGATTACTCCGGCGACAAGCCCGTCCCGGTGGATGCCGGGGACTAGGCCAGCTCAAGGAGGGAACAGGACGTATGCCCGTCGATCAGACCAGCCTCGACCGGATCCGCAATGCAACCTTCCCGTCGTCACGGCGGGGATACGACAAGCACGAGGTCGAGAAGTTCCTGGCCCGTCTGGCCGACTGGCTCGAGACGGGGGCGGGCGACGAGTCGCGATCCGACACCGTCAAGCGCGAGCTGGAGCGGGTCGGGCAGCGGACCGGCGCGATTCTGGCCCAGGCGGAGGAGAGCGCCCAGCAGATCCGCGCCGAGGCCGAGGAGGAGGCGCGGGGCACGGTCAACACGGCCAGCATGCAGGCCGAGGAGACCCGGACGGAGGCCGAGAAGTACGCCGGCGAGACCCGCACCTCCGCGGATTCCTATTCGCAGCAGACGCGGCAGACCGTCGACGAGGAGGCTGCGGCCACCCGCCAGCAGGCCGAGCAGGATGCGCGCGAGACCATCGCAACGGCCCAGGCACAGGCGCGGCGGATCGTCGAGGAGGGCACCCAGCGGCGCGAGGACATCGAGGCCGTAATCGCGGACCTCGTGCGGCGACGGAATGACGTCCTGGCCGACACCGAGGAGCTCAGCTCGAAGCTGACCGGCGCCGTCTCCGAGCACCGGCCCCAGGCCGGAGAGGACCCGTTCGACAAGCCGGATGACCTCGACCCTCTCGCGCGCGAGGAAGCAGGGGACGCCGAGCACGATGAGGACGCCGACGACGCTGAGGATGCCGAGCACGACTTCGAGGGTCGCGGGGAAGAGGCCCCCTCCGAAGAGACCGAGATCATCGACGCAGAGTCCGAGCAGCAGGCTCGGACCTGAGCTACCAGAGGCGGTCGTGAGCGACGTCAGGTCCGCCCTCGACGCCGCGCTGGAAGGGGGCCCGGAGCGGCACCGCAAGAAGGTCGCGGAGCAGGAGAAGCTGCCGGTGCGCGAGCGCGTGGCGAGGTTGCTCGACGCGGACTCGCTCGCCGAGGACGGGCTGCTCGCCAACTGGGAGCAGGAGGGTCTCGGCGCCGACGGTGTCGTGACCGGCATGGGGACCGTGGGAGGGCGTCCCGTCGCGCTGATGGCGAACGATCCGGCCGTGAAGGCCGGCTCGTGGGGGCCGAAGACGGTCGAGAAGATCCTGCGGATCCAGGAGCGTGCGCTCGAGAACCAGGTGCCGATCGTCTATCTCGTCGATTCCGCCGGCGCGCGCATCACCGAGCAGGTGCGCATGTTCCCGGGGCGGCGCGGCGCCGGCCACATCTTCCACAATCAGGTGCGGCTCTCAGGGCAGGTGCCGCAGATCTGCCTGCTGTTCGGCCCCAGTGCCGCGGGCGGCGCCTACATCCCCGCCTTCTGCGACGTCGTGATCATGCGCGACGGCAACGCGTCGATGTACCTCGGCTCCCCGCGGATGGCCGAGATGGTGATCGGCGAGAAGGTCACGCTCGAGGAGATGGGAGGGGCGCGGATGCACACCTCCGTCTCCGGATGCGGGCACTTCCTCAGCGAGTCCGATGAGGAGGCCGTCGATCTGGCCCGCAGCTACCTCTCCTACATGCCGGCGAACTGGCGCGAGGAGCCGCCGGCGGCGCCTCCGGCGGATCCCGGAGAGACCAGGGGCGTCTCGGAGATCGTCCCCATCAACGAGAAGGACCCGTTCGACATCAAGGATCTGATCAACGCCGCAACCGACGCCGGCTCGTTCCTCGAGGTGCACGCCCGCTGGGCGAAGGAGGTCGTCGTGGGGTATGCGAGGCTGGACGGGCGGGTGATCGGGATCGTCGCCAACCAGCCGAAGGTGAAGGGCGGCGTGCTCTTCGTCGACTCGGCCGACAAGGCGGCCCGGTTCATCATGACCTGCAACGCCTTCAACGTCCCGCTGCTCTTCCTGGCCGACGTCCCCGGCTTCATGATCGGCAAGGACGTCGAGCGGCAGGGGATCATCCGTCACGGGGCCAAGATGATCAGCGCGGTGTCCGAGGCGACGGTCCCGAAGCTCTCGGTGGTCGTGCGCAAGGCCTACGGCGCCGGGCTGTACGCCATGGCCGGCCCGGCGTTCGAGCCCGACGCGTGTCTGGCCTTCCCGCAGGCGCAGATCGCCGTCATGGGTCCGGAGGCGGCCATCAACGCGGTCTTCTTCAACCAGATCCAGGAGATCTCAGACCCGGCCGAGCGCGAGCGCTTCGTCAAGGAGAAGCGCGAGGAGTACAGCGAGGACATCGACATCCTCCATCTCGCCTCGGAGCTGGTGGTCGACGCGGTGATCGAGCCCGACGCGCTGCGTCAGGAGCTAATTCAGCGGTTCGCGCTCGCCGCGAGCAAGGATCGTCGTTTCGCGGACCGGCGCAACCCAGTCACGCCCGCGTAGCTCCGTCGAGCGGGCGCGATGCCCGCGGAACGGCACGAGGGATTCGCTCTCTGTGTCCCAGAGCTTCAGGCGGAAGGTCCGGATGCTGCTGCGGAGCGTGACCACCGGCGTTCGCCGGAACATCGGGTGCGAGGTGTGCGCGGCGCGGAGGTTGTAGTTCGGGATCTTCGCGCTCAGATGGTGGACGTGGTGGAAGTTCGCGTTGCCCACGGCCCAGGCGAGGGGCCGCGGCAGCTCGAGGTGGGAGCTCCCCTGCAACGCGGCGAGCTCGAATTGCCACTCGCCCGGCGCTTGGTAGTAGGTGTCCTCGTACTGGTGCTGGATGTAGAGCATCCAGGCGGCGATCGCTCCACCGGCGATCAGGGTGGTGCCCTGGATCAGCGCGAGGGTGCCCCAGCCGACGATCGTGCTCCAGCCGAGGACCCAGACGACGAGAGCGAGGTTCGTCGCCACGACGCTTGCCAGGATCCTGGGGGTCATTCCGCGCTGCGGGAAGCGGCGCTCGAAGAGGAAGACGAGGCTCGGGCCGACCAGCAGCATCAGGAATGGATTGCGATACATGCGGTAGCCGAGCCTGCGAAGGGGAGAGGCCTGCTCGTACTCGGCGACGGTCATCGTGTTGATCTCGCCGACGCCGCGGTGATCGAGGTCGCCCGTGTGGGCGTGATGGATGCGGTGCTGGCGCTGCCACCAGCGGTAGGGGGTGAAGAGCAGATAGCCGAGCAGGTGGCCCCAGCGGCTGTTCGCCTGGCGCGATTCGAACAGCGAGTTGTGCGTGAGGTCGTGGAAGAGCGAGTACATGCGGATGAGGAAGACGGTCGCGACCATGCCGAGCGCGATCGCGACCGGTGCGCTCGGCTGGATCAGGGCGGCCAGCACCCAGATGGCGAGGTAGGAGATAACGACGCCGGCGATCTGACCGAGGCTTCGCCGGAGGTCGATCATCAGGTAAGGGGCGAGGTCCTGCTTCCAGCTCTGGCGGAGTGGGATCTCCTCGGCCCTCATCACCCCTCAACTACGCAGCCCTGTCCAGACCGGATCAGACCTTGTCGGATAGCTCCGTGAAGTAGTCGAGCGCCGCGGGATTCGCGAGTGAGTCCCGGCTGGCGGCCTTCTCGGGTGCCTCGCCCATCAGGATCCGCTTCACCGGCACCTCGAGGACCTTGCCGCTGAGCGTCCGGGGGACCTCCTTGATCTGGAAGATCTCATTGGGGACGTGGCGGGGGGAGCACTGCTCGCGGATGAGTCGCTTTATCTCTGCGGTCAATTCGTCGTTCAGCTCGGCGCCCTCGCGCAGGACGACGAACAGCGGCATCCAGCCCTCGGTGCCCGGCCTGGGGACGTCGACCACGAGGGATTCGAGGACCTCAGGCACCTCCGCGACCGCGCGGTAGATCTCGGCCGTGCCCATCCGGATTCCGCCGCGGTTGATGGTCGAGTCGGAGCGGCCGTAGATGATCGCCGTGCTGCGCGAGGTGATCTCGATCCAGTCGCCGTGGCGCCAGATGCCGGGATACATCTCGAAGTAACTGGAGCGGTACCGGGAGCCGTCATCGTCGCCCCAGAAGAAGACCGGCATCGATGGCATCGGCTCGGTGATCACAAGCTCACCCACTTGATCGACGACGGGGTCGCCGCCGTCGTCGAAGGCCTCGACCTTGGCGCCGAGGGCGCGGCCCTGGAGCTCGCCCTTGTAGACAGGGAGGATCGGGACGCCGCCGACGAAGGCGGTGCAGAGGTCGGTGCCGCCGCTGGTCGAAAAGAGCCAGGTGTCGGCGCCGAGGTGCTCGTAGATCCAGTCGAAGCCCTCGGGCGAGAGGGGGGAGCCGGTGGAGCCGACGGAGCGAAGACGGGAGAGCTCGCGGCCCTCCTCCGGGCGGACGCCGTCCTTCATGCAGGCGGCGATGTAGGCGGCGCTCGTGCCGAAGGTGGTCGCGCCGGTGCGCTCGGCCAGGTCCCACAGCACCCCCATGTCGGGGTACGCGGGGTTGCCGTCATAGAGGACGATTGAGGCGTCGGTGAGCAGCCCGCCGATCAGGAAGTTCCACATCATCCAGCCGGTAGTCGTGAACCAGAAGAGGCGGTCGCCGGGTTGGGCGTCGAGGTGGAGGTGGCCCTTCTTCAGCTGCTCCATGAGGATCCCGCCATGGCCCTGGACGATCGCCTTGGGGAGGCCGGTGGTTCCGGAGGAGTAGAGGACCCACAGGGGATGGTCGAAGGGGACGCGCTCGAAGTGGAGCTCGGCGCCGGAACCGAGGTCGGTGAGCTGTCCCCAGGTCATCGGCGGGGCTGTCTTCTTGTGCTCCTCGATGACTGAGAGCTCGGGAGACTGGCTCAGGTACGGGACGACGACGATCCGCTCCAGGCTCGGGATCTGCCCGGCCACCTCGGCGACGACCTCCATGCGGTCGAAGTCCTTGCCGCCGTAGCGATAGCCGTCGACCGCGAACATCACCTTCGGCTCGATCTGGGCGAAGCGGTCGACGATGCTGCCCGGGCCGAAGTCCGGGGAGCAGCTCGACCAGATGGCGCCCAGGCTGGCGGTGGCGAGAAAGGCGATCAGGGCCTCGGGGCCGTTGGGGAGGTAGGCGACGACCCGGTCGCCTTTCGAGACGCCGAGGGACTGGAGGCCCTCGCGCACCTGGGCGACCTGCTCGCGCAGCTCGCCCCAGCGGAGCTCGCTCAGCTCGCGGAGCTCCGAGGCATAGACGACGGCGACCTCGTGCTCGTCCTTGCCGCGGAAGATGTGCTCGGCGTAGTTCAGGTTGGCGCCCACGAACCAGCGGGCGCCGGGCATGACGCGCTCCTTGAGGACCTCCTCGTACGGGCCGTCGGAGATCACCTCGAAGTACTCCCAGAGCGTGCCCCAGAACTCCTCGATCTCGGTGACCGACCAGCGCCAGAGCGCGTGGTAGTCCTCGAAGTGGAGGTCGCGGTTGTCCGCGAGCCAGCGGATGTAGCGCGTGAGCTGGGAGCGTTCGACCATCTCGGGCGTCGGCGCCCAGAGAATCTCCGCTTCGACGGTGCTCTCCTCCACGGGCCGATCTTTACACGGTGGTTCGCTCGGCGGCTGGCTGCGGCGCCGTCGTGCGGCCGGCCTCCCGGTCGAGCAGCCGCGCGAGGGAGACGACGAACTCGGTGGCGCGGGTGAGCGTTTCGGAGTCCACTCGCTCGGGGACGTCGTCGTGGGTGTGGTACCAGGGCGCGAGGTTGCCGTCGCCGTCGGTGGTGCGGAGCGTGATCGCGCGCATGCGGCGGACGCGGGCGGGCAGGGCGTCGTCGAGCAGTGGATGCCGGATCGGCCGGGCGCTCTGGCCCGCGGCCGACAGGGCCTCGCAGAGCTCGATCAGCTCGGCGGTCGTGGGGGAGGCTGATCACCGGCGCCCTGGCTGATCTCGTAGGCCACCTCCCCGGATGAGACCGAGTCGACGTTGACGAAGCCGTGGTCGCGCGCGGTCGAGCTCCTTGCGGTGGGCTCTTGACGAAGGCCCGCATGCCCTCGCAGAAGGACTCCTCGGCGCCGGCCAGGACGACCCAGACGTCGAGGTTCTCCGGCGGTCTGGCCATCAGCTCGCTCCGCGGCCGAGAGCACGGCGGCCACGCCCGAGGCGTTGTCGTAGGCGCCGGGGACGATCTCCGAGAGGGCGATGTCGATCAGGAGGAAGGCGGCGACGATCAGCACGATGGTGGGGACCGCCTGGAGGGCATTGAGCCAGGTCGGCGTCGAGCCCGGCCATGCGGGCGCCGAGGATGGGGAGGAGGGGCGCCAGGCCGAGCCAGAAGAAGAGGCGGAAGGGCCCGAGGGCGATGCGGGCCCGCTCGGGCAGCTTGCGGATCCGCTTCGACGCCTTGGAGAAGATGTAGCCGGTGCGGGCGGCGTCGTAGTGGGCGATGAGGATCAGGCGGGCGGGGGCGCTCGGGGCGGTTGCCGGGAGAGACGACGTTCTGGGAGGCGCGGCGGAAGAAGCAGGGAGCGGACCAGGTAGAGGCGGGTGTTGAGGTCGAGGTAGGTCGAGATGGCGGCGAAGAGGACGAGGGCGAAGCCGACCGCCGGCTGGACGGTCGCGAGGATGCTGCCGGCGACCGCCGATCGCGGCGTGGACCAGGTGGACGAGGGCGTACTGCGGGATGGGCGAAGAAGGGCTCGATCTCGGCCGCGCCGCCCGATCCGCGCGAAGCCGGCCGGCGAGCATGTTGGCCGCGCGGCGCTCGGCGTCGGTGCCGGGCCCCCGCCCCTCGAAGGAGCAGAGCTCGCGAATCAGCTCCATTCGTCCTGCGGCGTCCACCGGCGGCGGATTATCGCCGTTGGGCGTGTCCGCGGCGAGCGTGCGGTTCTATCGTTCGAGCCGCGCCGGAGTGGCGGAATGGCAGACGCGCGGCCTCAAAATGCCGTGTCCTTCGGGACGTGTGGGTTCGACTCCCACCTCCGGCACCTTCTCTAC
Source organism: uncultured Solirubrobacterales bacterium (assembly GCA_963819715.1). Taxonomy (GTDB): domain Bacteria; phylum Actinomycetota; class Thermoleophilia; order Solirubrobacterales; family 70-9; genus DASUPK01. Next base: position 191,464 of record CAWFXE010000003.1, on the reverse strand, counting down.
GCTCGCCCATGTGCGGGCGCTACACGCTCACCGATCCCGATCCGCGGCTGCTGCGGTTCCGCTTCGGCCTCGGCGAGGATCGGCGGAGATCGAGCAGCCGCCTCGCTACAACGTCGCGCCGACCGACCCGGTGCTCGCGATCAGGCTCAACGGCGAAGGGCGAGCGTGAGCCGGGCGCCTGCGCTGGGGGCTGATCCCGCACTTCGCCGATCCGGACTCGCTTCGGCCGGCTGCTGATCAACGCGCGCGCGGAGACGGTCGCGGAGGCGCCGGCGTTCCGGGACGCGTTCGAGCACGCACCGCTGCCTGATCGTCGCCGACGGCTTCTACGAGTGGCGCGCGACGGAGACCGGCAAGCAGCCGGTCTGGATCACCCGGCCCGAGCGGAGCCCTTCGCGTTCGCCGGGCTCTGGGCCGAGGCGCGGCGCGAGGACGGCTCGGCGGTCCACTCCTGCGCGATCGTCACCTGCCCGCCGGGCGAGGTGGTCGCCCCGATCCACGACCGGATGCCGGTGATCCTCGACCAGCGATGCAGAGCCGGCAGTGGCTCGACCCGGAGCGCCGGGGAGCCCGAGCTCCAGGCCCTGCTGTCCCGACCGACGAGCTGAGGTCACCGAGGTCTCGGACGCCGTCAACGACGTCCGCCACGACGGGCCGGAGCTGATCGAGCCGCCGCTCAGGCTTTTTTAGGCCGGCGCGTGCGCGGCCGTGCGGCGGCGTTGCGGCGCGGCTCTTGCTGCGTCCCGGTGGTGCGGCGGCCCGTGGCGCGGCGGCCTGAGGTGCTCTTCCGCGGCCGTGCCTTCCGGGTCGTGCTGTTCGAGGCCGCGCCCTTCGGGGAGGGCGGATCCACGGGCGGCAGCTCGTCGCCGATAGGTCGTTCCTCCTCGACGTGCCACTCCTGGTTGAAGGCGACCATCGCCACCGCGATCAGGATCACCTGCACGGGCACGAGCAGCAGCTGAGCAGGCCGAGCAGCTCCTCGGGCAGGGCCGGGGCTGGTGAGCCCGTCCTTGGCCCGGTCGAACCAGGCGGGCGCGGCGATGCCGGCGAAGATCGCGAGGATGATCGCCAGCGCCGAGGCGACCGGCAGCGACGCCGCGGTTCCAGCGGGCCACGAGGAAGGCGAAGAGGACGTAGAGCGCGACGTAGAGGAGCGCGAAGATCTTCCCGCCCTCGAGCCGCGACCAGCCGCCGACGGTGATCACCAGCGCGAGCCCGGCGGAGACGAGCAGCAGGAAGACGACCAGAGCCCGCGCGCTCTTCGCCTCGGACTTCTCCCTGTTCGGTCGCCAGAGCTCGTATCCGGGACGGATCGCTCCCGCTTCCATGGCGAGGAAGTCTATGGGCTCGGCTGGACGCGCGCTACACCCAACCGATGCTGGCGCGGTCTATGCGGGCGGAGGGACTCGAACCCCCACGCTCTTTCGAGCACCAGGACCTAAACCTGGCCCGTCTGCCAGTTCCGGCACGCCCGCGTGGCACCCCGATTCTAGATTCGGCGCCGTGGCTTTTTACGGATGCGCTCCGCAATGGGCCTCTGGAAGAATGGCCGACCATCCGGGCATCAGCCAGGAGCGCTGCGTCGACTCGAAGGAGGTCTGGATGACCTGGCAAATCTCAGCCGCCGCCAATGCGGTGATCGGCATCGCCTACCTGGTGATCGCCTACATCATCCTCGGCGGGCTGATTCGCACCAACCAGCTGACGACCAACAAGCTGGGGCTCGCGACCGGGCTGATCTTCCTGACCTGCGGCGTCCACCACGGCACCCACTCCTTCCACATGCTGATCCCGAGCCTTCGGCATCCACGACCAGCAGGCGCTCGACCTGCGCGCCTCCTGGCACTGGCCCTCGGTCGGCTGGGACATCATCGGCGCCGGGGTGGCCCTCTACTACCTGTCCCTCCGCGGCAGCTACGCGCAGCGTGCTGCGCGGGGCCCAGCTCTTCGAGGACATGAAGGTGCGCGAGCGCCAGGCGCTCGAGATCAACGACAACATCGTGCAGGGCCTCTCGGTGGCGAAGTACGCCCTCGACCAGGGCGCAGGACGAGAAGAGCAAGAAGGCGGTCGAGGAGACGCTGAAGAAGGCGCGAGCGATCATCACCGAGCTGCTCGGCGAGGAGGACAGCGAGGTGGCTCTGGGCCCTGGCGAGTTGAGACGTCAGAGGCCGGCGACCGTGGCGGGGAGCGATGCTTCTAGCTGAGGACGACCGGCTTTGGGGGATGCATGACAGAACGGCAGCCGATCTCGGTCTTCCTGGTCGATGACGTTCCCGAGCTGCGGGAGCTGATCCGGTTCGGCATGGAGGAGGACCCGGGCTTCGAGGTCGTGGGGGAGGCCGGCGACGGCCGCACCGCCCTCGACGGGATCGCCGAGACGCAGCCCGCGGCGGTGCTGCTCGACCTCTCGATGCCCGACATGGACGGCCTGGAGGCGATTCCCGGAGATCCGCAAGGGCGACCCGGACGTGGCGATCATCGTCCTCTCGGGCTTCTCGGCCGACCGCATGGGCGGCCCCGCGCTGGAGCGCGGCGCGGACGGATACGTCGAGAAGGGCACGCCGATCCAGGAGCTCCGCGACGCCACTCGCACGGCCGTCGCGAAGCGCCGGCCGGAGTCGCGCGCGAGCGAATAGCGGGGCACCCAGGACTCGAACCTGGAATCGCCGACTTTGGAGGCCGGTGCCTTAGCCAGTTTGGCCAGTGCCCCTTGCCGGAGAATCGTAACCGCGGGCGCCTGAGCGCTAGGTCTTCGGAGGCGGCTCCGCCCCCTGGCCCTTCTTCCTTTTCTTCTTCGGCTTGACCGCGCTCTTCGGCAGCGGCAGCGGATCGGGGCCGAGCTCGACGCGGCACGTCGCCCCAGCGCAGCTCGACAGCGGGATGAGCCGGTCATACAGCCACTTGCGTACGTGGCGATAGCGCCGGTTCCTCGCCAGGGAGTTGAGCTGCGCCGGATCGCGGAGCATGTCGTAGAGCTCGGTCTGCCCGTTGGCGTAGATCGTGTACTCGTAACGCGGGGTGCGAATCGAGCGGTACGCCGGAGCGCTGTTGCTGTTGGTGGCGGACTTGATCGCGTCGGGTTCCTGCTCGAGGTTCTTGACGCCCCTCTTGCCAAGCGACGCCGACTCGCGCCTCGTGCGCCCGAGCTGGAGCCGACACGGAGGCCTCCTCGCCGGTGCCGCCGGGGCCGGTGTCCCCCTCCAGAAGGATCGGGCGGGTGGTCCGAAGCCCCAGGTTCTCGGCGTATGGAAGCAGCGAGCGGCCGTCGAGCGAATCGTCCTGCGACCCCGACGCGATCTGCAGGATCGTCTGGGTGATGTCCCCATTCCAGACGAGCTCGTCGCTGACCCCGCCTGCCGGGATTCCCGGGCCCGGATGATCAGCGGCACGCGCGACGCCGGGTCGTACGGCAGGTACTTCCCGCTCGCGATTCGGTGCTCGCCGCGGAAGAAGCCGTTGTCGGACGCGAAGATGATGTAGGTGTCGTCGAGGATTCCCTCGTCCTTCAGGCTCTGTACGAGCTTCCCTACGGACTGGTCCACGGAGATCAGCTGCTCCTCCTGACGCCGCCGCTCGTTGTCGATCAACCTGGCCTGGCGCTTCGAGATCCGCTTTCCCGCCTGCTTCTGTAGCCACTTGGGCTTGTCCGTGATGTTCTTCTCGTTGTAGCCCGGCAGCTTGGGCAGGGGAGTGCCCGCCATCCGGTTCAGGTCCCGTGGGGCGGGATCGAACGGGCCGTGCGGCGAGTTGAACCAGAGGTTCAGCCAGAACGGCTGATCGGCGACCGCCTTGTCGTTGACGAAGTTGACCGCCAGGTCGGAGAAGACATCGGTCTGGTAGTCGTTCGGCTGGTCGCCGTAGAAGGTGATTTGCGGGACGGCGCCGGGTCCGGTCCTCTCGACCAGCTGGTAGTTGAAGTAGAGGGCGTCCTCGGAGACCTTCCCGAACCACTCGTCCCAGCCATCCGGCACCGGCAAGCTCTCGCTCGGCGGCGCCGGGATCGTGGGGGTGCCTCCCGGGTAGCCGTTCATGTACTTGCCGATGTGGACCGTGTAGTAGCCCTCGTCATGCATCCACACCGCCAGGTCATTGGACTCGTGCGGGATGTAGCGCAGCCAGCTCCCGTTCGGCGGGAAGTTCCCGTGCACGCCGTGGTTGTGCATGTACAGCCCGCTCATCATCGTGGCGCGAGACGGGCAGCAGAGCGGGAAGGAGATGTAGGCCTCGTTGAAGCTCGTGCCCTGCGCCGCGATCAGCGACTGCACGTTCGGCATCGCGGAGAGCTCGCTCGTGGTCATGTCGTCGGTGAGGATGAAGACGACGTTCTTCTGGTCCGGGGCGCCCTGCGCATCGCGGGCCGCGAGCGCTGCGACGACGATCGAGAGCAGCACGACGCTCGCGGCGAGCGTGGCCCACGCGCGGGCATGCGGCGGTCTTGGCCTGGGGAGCGGCATGCGTCGGAAGTGCGCGGCGGGCGACCCTGCCTCTAGAACCGTCCCGCGGCCGGGGAGTTTCGCAAAGAACCCGGCGGGCCCTGAGGAAAGCCGCTCGGGCGAACCTATAATCGCCCGTCACGCGGGCGAGGTGTTAACGGTTGCACGTGAGCCTTCCAAGCTCGAGGAACGGGTTCGATTCCCGTCGCCCGCTTGGTCTAGGATTGACCGCGTCACGGGGCGTGGCGCAGTCTGGTAGCGCATTCGGCTGGGGGCCGAAAGGTCGCTGGTTCAAATCCAGTCGCCCCGACTAGAGTCCTCGATCGTGGAGCTTGACCAGGCCCGGGCTTTTCTTCGCGAACATCATCGAGGCGTGCTGGCGACGCGGGCAACTGGAGATCGCGTGCAGCAGAGCCCTGTTCTCGTGAATGTTGATGGCGCGGGTAACGCGATCATTTCCAGCCGGGAGACCGCCTACAAGGTCGCGAATCTTCGTCGCGACCCGCGGGCCCAGGTCTGTGCTTTCACGGAAGGGTTCTTCGGGCAGTGGCTCTTCGTCGAGGGGGACGCAGAGGTGCTCTCTCTGCCGGAGGCAATGGACCCTCTCATCGACTATTACAAGCGCTTCCCCGACGAGAACCCCGATTGGGACGACTACCGCGCGCGCATGGAGCGCGAACGGCGCGTCCTGATTCGAATCAAGCTCGCGCGCGCGGGACCGGACCGCTACGGCTGACCGCCGGTCTCAAGGCCTCGTCAGTACTGGGTCACGCCCGCGTCCAGGCCGCTTCATGCCTCAACTTTCCGCGGCGGCCCGCCGAAGGAATCCAGGTGAGCTCAAAGGCGCTTCAACGAGGGATCGTGATCGCAATGGTCCTCGCGACCGTCGGCGGCGCCCTGGCCGCGTACTTCGTCTCGCGGCACAACCTTCACTCCACCCGCACCGACCGGGTTCAGGGCGCGCAGCAGAGCATCTCGGACGCTCTCCGGCGGCGCGCCTACTACCTGGAGGACATCGGGGACATGGTCGGCGTCCACGACGACGCCGACCGGGCGGAGTTCTCCCGCTGGGCGCACGTGCGCGGGCGCAACGAGGACTCGATCGTCAGCGTGGAATGGGTGCGCCGCTCGCCGAGCGGTGGGCTCGTTCCCCCACACAACATCGGACCTCACCCGATCCTGGTCGCGCCGGCGAGTGCGGGCGACGCCGCCCTCGCCAACGCGGTCGGCCGGCCCGTCGCCTCGGGCCCCCTGCGGCTCGCGGAGCTCCAGAAGCAGAACGCCATCTCCCGGCCGGTGAAGCTGGCCAACGGCCACGAGGGCTTCTATATGAGCGTCCCGGTGGTGTCCCACCGGCACAGCGGCGAGATCTCCCACACCGAGTCACAGAGCGCGATCGTCGGCCTGATCGACGCGCAGGAGCTGGTGGCCGCGGCGCTGCCGGTGACGGCGAATCCGACTCCCCTTCAGCTGCGCGACCAGGTGACGCCCCTCGCGAGCATCGGCTCGGGCCTGGACAACGCCGTCAAGACCGCGGTCGCCACACCGGGCCGGCCCTGGACCGTGAGCGTGGCCGGTGGCTCGCTGACGACCTCGGAGACGCTCCTGCCTTTTCTGATCCTGCTCATCGGCGGTGCGCTCACCTTCACGGTCGCGTTGATGCTCCGCACCCTGGCGCGCCGCCGTGACGCCGCCCTCGATCTCGCCTCCAAGCGCTCGGACGAGCTGGCCGCGTCACTGGAGCGCGTGGAGCAGGCGAACCGCGAGCTCGAGCGCGCCCGCGCCGAGGCCGAGCGGCTCTCGCGCGAGGACCCTGTCACCGGCATCTTCAACCGCCGCCACTTCGGCGAGGTCCTGGCACGCGAGCTGAGCAATCCCGAACCCGACGAGGTGCCCGCCGTCCTCCTCCTGGACCTCGATCACTTCAAGCGTGTGAACGACGAACACGGGCACCTGATGGGTGACGCCGTGCTGCAAACGGTCACCGATCGCATTGCATCCGTTCTCCGCGCCGAGGACTGTCTCGCCCGCTGGGGTGGCGAGGAGTTCGCCGTGCTGGCGCCCGACATAGACCGGGACGGCGTCGCCGCCCTGGCCGAGCGGGCGCGCGAGGCGCTCGCGGAGGAGCCGGTCCGGGTCGGCGACGTCTCGATCGAGCTCACTCTCTCCGTCGGAGCCGCGCTCGGCACGGGTCGCCTGCGCACCCCAGACGCTCTCGTCCACGCTGCCGATCAGGCGCTCTACGAAGCCAAGGACGCGGGGCGGAACCGCGTGCGGATCCGCGAGGACGACGCGGCCGCGAGCGGCGTCAGTGCACCGTGATCTTGGCGAGTCCCTTGCCGAGCCGGTCCTGATCGACGTGCCCTGAGATTCCCGGCACGCTCCCGGAGCTGGAGTACTGCCAGACCGAGTAGCCGCGCCGGGCCCAGTTGGAGGCCGGCACCGAGGGCTTCGAGACTCCCCACTGGGCCACCCAGAGCGGGTACTTCGCCTTCGCGAACTCGAGCGTGTTGCCGGTGGCGCCCCAGCTCGACGTGTTCGTGTAGATCATCGGCTTGCGGCCGAGCCGCTTCTTCACCTTCTTCACCCAGACGCGGATCCAGGTCCGCAGCGACGCCGCGGTCATGCCGCTGAACGGCGTCTCGACGTCGAGCACGGGGATCAGCTCGCCGCTCTGCAGCGAGCCGACCGCCCCGATGAATACGCCGGCTTCGGCGATCGCGTCGGCTCGCGCGAGATCGGCGGTGCCGCCGGCCGCGAAAGCGCGGTGATAGGCCCCGACCCTGATCCCGTTCGACTCGGCCGCCACCCGGTTCGATGCGAAGTATGGGTCGGCACCGCACTGGGCCGGCTTCACGGTGCAATCGGCGCCACTGCCGCGGCTCGCCTGCACGAACGCGAACCGGATTCCCCCGGAGGTCGCGACGGTCGGCCAGTCGATCGGCCCCTGGAAGCGCGAGACGTCGATGCCCATCGCCTTCCTGCCCGCGCCGGCGGTCGCGGGCAGGAAGGAGAGCGCCGCCAGGCAGAGCGCCGCAGCGGCGATCGCCGCCCTCTTTGTCTTGGCGCGGCCCATCTCTGGATTCTGCAACCCGCACCGGCCGCCATCGGAGCGGGGAGCTACCCGAAGAACGACGAGCGATTTCGCCGAAAAGTGATCCAACCTGGCCGTGTAGCGCGTATTCGTGGAGTCAATACGGAATCGACCGGGTAGAGGTAGGCAATGGTGTCCCGCGGGGAAGCGTCCGTTCCCGAGCAGGGGTTGGTCCATTCGGCCCTGATCTATGGGTCCGATTCCGAGTTCCTGGATGTCTGCGTGCCGTTCATCGAACGCCGGGTGGAGCTTGGCGAACCCACCTTGGTCGCGGTCCAGCCGGCCAACGCCGAGAACCTGCGGACCGCCCTCGGCGGAGAGCCTGACGGCGTGACGGTCCATAAGGTCGAGGAGTGGTACGAGACCTCGGCGCGCACTCGCGAGAAGCTCGCCCGCTGGGGAGCGGAGCGGATCGGCGCGGGACGGGTGCGGATGCTGGCTGAGCCGCCGTGGGCACTCGGCAATGACGCGCAGATCCGCGACTGGGCTCGCCACGAATCGGTTGTCAATCTCGCCTTCGAGCAGATGCCGGCCAGCTTCATCTGCGCGTATGACTCCCGCGTCCTGCCCCCGGAGATCATCGAGCACGCCCGTCACACGCATCCCGGGATCGTCGGGCCGCTGGGATCGAGCCTAAGCGAGCCCTACGAGAACCCACGAGCTTTCTGCACCTCCCTTGACACACGGGTCCATCGACCCCAGGGCGAGCCGTCGGTCGTGCTCGACTTCAACCTCGCCGATCTGCGTCGCGTGCGCCGCACGGTTGCGGCGATGGCGATGGTCGCGGGCCTCTCGGGAACCCGAGCCGATGAGCTCGTGTTCGCGGTCAACGAGATCGCCAGCAACGCCGTCGTCCACGGCAGGCCACCGGCCAGCCTGCGGATCTGGAAGGGAGATGGAGAGCTGATCTGCGAGGTGAGCGACGCCGGCGACGGCATCAAGGACGCGCTCGCAGGCCAGCTCGCTCCGCCCCCGGACGGAATCGGAGGCCGCGGGATCTGGCTGACCCGGATGCTCAGCGATGCGGTCGAGATCCGAAACGGGGTGGGGTGCACCGTCTCGATCCACGCGGCGGCGCCCGAGTTCCCGCTCAGCAGCTAGACGGTTCGCAGGAGACCCGAGTCGATCTCAGCCAGAGAGGCGGCACCGCTAAGCGCCATCGTCAGGTCGAGCTCCGCCAGCACCGAGCGCAGCACGATCTCGACCCCGTTCTGCCCATCGAGCGCCAGCCCCCATAGATACGGCCGCCCGACCAGGACGGCGTCCGCGCCGAGCGCGATGGCCTTGAACGACATCGGCCCCGGAGCGGATGCCGCTGTCGAGCAGCACGGCCATCCCCTCGCCGACGGCGTCGATGATCGGCGGCAGAGCGTCGAGTGAGGCGATCGCGCCGTCGATCTGGCGTCCGCCGTGGTTGGAGACAACGATCCCGTCGATGCCGCGCTCGCGCGCCTCGCGCGCATCATCGGGGTGCAGGATGCCCTTGAGCACGATCGGCAGCGTGGTGGCCCCGCGCAACCATTCGAGCCGCTCCCAGGTCAGATTGGGATTGGCGAAGATTCCGAGGAAATGGCCGACCGCCGCGCCCATGTCCTCTTCCGGCGCCTTCTCCAGGCCCTGCTGGAACACCGGGTCCGAGAGATATTGCGCGATTCCGATCCCCTCCAGGAAGGGCAGGTAAGCCTGCTGGAGATCGCGCGGCTTCCACCCCGGCACGTAGTTGTCGACGGTCAGGACCAGGGCCGAGTAGCCCGCCGCCTCGGCCCGCCGGACCAGGCTGGCGGCGATCTCGTCGTCATTCGGCCAGTAGAGCTGGAACCAGCGGGGACCGTCCCCGTTGGCTTCGGCTATCTCCTCCATGGCCGTGGCGGACGCCGTGCTTGTGATCAGCGGCAGCCCGAGCCCGGCCGCCGCCCGAGCCGTGGCGAGCTCGCCGTCGTCGTGGAGCAGCGTCTGCACGCCGATCGGCGCGAGCATCACTGGCGCCGGCATCCGGCTGCCGAGCAGCTCGAGTGAGAGGTCGCGGGCCGACAGGTCCTGCCTCAGCACCCGCGGGACGATGCGCCAGCGCCTGAATGCCTCCAGGTTGGCCCGCATCGTGTCCTCGGATCCCGCGCCGCCGAAGATGTAGGCGACGGCACGCTCGTCGAGCGACTCTCGCGCCTTGTCCTCCAGCTCGGCCCAGGCCATCGGCAGCGCCGGCTGCTCACCGGCGAGCATCCCTTTCGCGTAGATCTCGCGGTAGTAGTCGCCGAAAAGCGGAGGCGGTGTCTCCTCGGTCCCCATTGGGGACGGACCCTACTTGGGAAGCTTCTTGAGCTTCTTCAGCTTCGCCAGCGGCTTCGGCGGTTTCTTGATCTCCTTGTCGCACGCTGGGCCCAGGCAGTGCACGAGCTTCGCGAGCCTCTTCAGCAGGTACTTCTTCACCGGCGCGTAGTGCCGGTCCTTGTAGACCGACTTGAGCTCGAGCGGGTCCTTGGAGAGGTCGTACATCTCGCGCCCGCCGTCCGAGTACTTCGTCAGCAGGTAGCGGCCTGTTCGGATCGCCCGGTAGCGGGGGGCGAGGATCGCGCGCGAGAGCTGCGCGGTGTGGTCGAGGTCGGTGTTCTTGACGTAGGTGCTGAACTTGACCTTCCGCTTGCTCGCCGCGGCCGCCGTTCCGGTTCCCGGCTCGAAGGTCGTGCCCGGCGGGCCGGTCTCGAACAGGATCGGCCGGGTCGACTTCTTCGCAGGATCCTGCGCGTACGGCAGCATCGACCGCCCGTCCTGCGGGAGGTTCGGCCTGGCGCCGGTCATCTGCAGGATCGTCGAGGTGATGTCCCCGTTCCAGACGAGGGCCCTTGGCTGCGAGCCCACCGGAACGCCGGGCCCGCGGATCTCGAGGGGAACCTGGACCGACGGCTCGTAGGGAACGAATTTGCCCTGATGGAGCCGGTGCTGTCCCTGCATGAAGCCCTGATCCGAGGTGAAGATCAGATAGGTGTTGCCGAGCACCCCGCGCGACTCCAGGTCGTTGACGATCTTCTCGACCGCGTCGTCGACCGAGAGCAGGGTCTCCAGGCGGTGCTGGTATCGGGTCTGGATCTTGGCGATCAGGCCCGGCCCGAACCGCTTGATTCGCCTGATCCACCCCGGTTTGTCCTTGACGTTCTTCTCGTTGAAGCTCGCCTCGATCGGGAGCGGGGCGGTGGCAAAGGCATTGGCGTACTTCGGCGCCGGGGTGGCTGGATCGTGGGGCGCGAAGAACTGGACCTGCATGTACAGCGGGCTGTCCGGGAAGTGCGTCAGGTGGTTGTTGATTCGCTCAACGGCGAGGTCCCCATAGACGTCGGTCGAATAGTCGTCGGCGGTGTAGGAGACGTCTGTCCCGTTCTCGTCGAGGCTGAAGCCGGTGTAGGACGAGGGCGGCCCCACGAAGCCGTAGAACTCGCCCTTTGACGCGGCTCCCGTACCGCCGGCGAAGGGGCCCCAGCCTGGAGGGACGTACTCCGGACCGCCGACGTTGCTCTCCCCGAAGCCGTTCGGCATCTTGCCCATGTGGATCGTGCGGTAGCCGTCCGCCTGCAGCCAGATCGGCAGGTCGTTCTTGTCGTTGAAGCTCTGATATCCGCCCTGCGGCGGGGTGTTCCCGAGCACGCCGGTGTTGTGGGCGTACTCGCCGGTCTGCACGGTGACGCGTGACGGGCAGCAGAGCGGGTCAGACGCATAGGCGTGCAGGAAGGTGGCGCCGGCGTTGCCGATCAGGGCCTGCGTCTTCGGCATCACGGCCATGTCCCGGACGGTCTGGTCGTCCGTGGTGAACATGATCACGTTGGGCTTTGAGCTCGCGGCGCTCGAGGTCTCGCCCCGCGCGAGCAGGACGAGCATGCAGAGGAGCGCGAGCCCCACCGCAGTCAATCCGGCCCTGGCCATCCGGGTTGGCATCAAACGAACATAACGAGGCCGGGCGCGTGAAGTTGCGGGCCTCCGGACGCTCCCGGTGCACGAGTTCTAACCCTGCTCTTATCCATGGCCGGATAGCGTCGGGGCATGGACTGGAGAAAGGCCCTCCGCTACGTCGCGATCGCCGTCCCCGCGCTATTCCTCTTGATCCAGCTGATCCCGTACGGGCGGAGCCACGCAAACCCGGCCGTGACCCGCGCGATCCGCTGGGACACCCCCCGCACCGAGCAGCTCGCGACCCAGGCGTGTGGGGACTGCCACAGCAACCTGACCAAGTGGCCCTGGTACACGAACGTCGCGCCGGCCTCCTGGCTCGTCCAGAACGACGTCGACGAGGGCCGCGGCAATCTGAACTTCTCGGAATGGGACAAGCCCCAGCCGGACATCTCCGAGCTGGTCGACCAGATTCAGGGCGGAGAGATGCCGCCGCTCCAGTACAAGCTGATCCACGGCGGGGCTCGGCTCTCGGGCACCGAGAAGCGCGAGCTGATCGACGGGATGATCAGGACCTACGCCAAGGATCCCCCGGCCGGCATCAAGCAGGGCGGCGGCTGAGGCTCGGCGACTAAGTGGAGACTCCGCCCGCCCCGACCGCCGCGGACCTGAGGCGCAGGGCGACAAGGAGCTCTGGGACGCGCTCGTCGATCGGGCGATCGAGCAGTGCCTGAGCAGCCCGGATCCGGTTGGGGATGGTGTTTTCGTGGACGCCCAGTCGCTTGGCGGCCCGCTTCGGGCTCGAGCGCTCCTCGAGGTAGACCATCAGAGTCAGGGCGAGGCGGCGGGTGCTCTCGTCGTCGCCGGCGAGGGGGCCGAGCTCCGCGCCGGCGAACTCACGGGCGTGATCGAGGTCGGCGCTGGCCAGGGCGGTCAGGGCCACACGGTCATAGAGCGTCGCCGAGCCTCGCGGTGCGCCCTGCAGCTGCGCGACCCGCCGGGCCTGCCACGCCTGGCGATGGCTGCGCCGAAACCCCTCGACGCCGTCCGCCGGCGTTCCGCAAGCGACTCGCAGGTTCGACTCCCGTCCTGCATCCAGGCGAGCTCCCTCCAGCGTCGCCACGTCGGGCAGCCCAGGGCCCCCGATCCAGCCGGCGACCAGGTCCGAGCCGAACGGGACCAGCAGGGGCTGGCCCGATGGGTGGAGCGCGGCGACCTCCGAGGCCGCGCGCTCGATCGCGCCGAGGTCCCGGGCGCGCTCGTCGTCGGGAGCGCCCCAGACGACGAAGGCGAGGTGGGGGCGCCGCAGGCGGTACCCGAGCTCCGCCTCTGCCTGATCGAGGTCGATCGGACCGTCCCCGAGCAGCTGCTCGGTGACGTCGAGGCGAAGTGCGGCCGCGCTGCGGACCCAGCTGTCGCGCTCGTCCGCGTAGCGCCGAATCAGCCCGCGGCTGAGCCTGTCGATGTAGGCGAAGCTCCAGCTCCCACCGGCCTCGATGGCGTGGGTGAGCTCGACGGGATCGTCGAGCACCTGGCGCAGCTGCTCCACCCAGAGCCGGAAGAAGGTGGCGTGGCCGACGCTGTAGGTCCGCAGCAGGGAGTCCTGTGGCAGACCGCGCCGAACGAACTCGCGCGCGTACTCGACCGCGGCGGGGGGCATCTCCGCCTCCTCGGGAGCCTGATCGGCGAGGACCATCTCGACGAAGGTGCGGAGCACGCCCTCGGTGCTCGCGTATGTGCCGCGCCGGAGCTCGTCGTCGGCGTCGAGCTCGGGCATCTCGGCGTGGATCGCGTCGGTGATCACCGATGCGAGCTCGGAGAGCCAGCGGGGGTCAGGCCCGAGCGCCTCGACGGCGCGCCGGATCTCCTCCTGGCGCTGCCGACCCTGGATCGCCGGTCCCCGCATCGTCGCCAGCCTATTCAGATTGTGGTTTCACCACAATCGCGTCAGACAGGCTGGGCCGCGACCTCACGGTTCCGGGCACGATGGGGTCTAGGGTTCCGGGAGGACGCGATGGGATTCCTCGAACCCTCACCCCCGCCGTTCGAATTGGAGGAGTGGAAGGCCAAGCCGCATCTGACGCGGCTGAAGCCGCTGGTGCAGGACTGGGGGCTGAACGGGTTCGGGTCGCCGACCTTCGTCTACTTCATCTACGTCCTCAAGCTGATCCTCTTCAGCGTCGGGGCGCTCTTCGTCATCTCGCTGACGCCGGGCCTCGGATCGCTCGGCAACCTCTCCGACTGGTGGACCCAGCCGATCGTCTTCCAGAAGCTCGCGGTCTGGCTGCTGCTCTGGGAGATCCTGGGCCTAGGCGCCGGCTCGATGCCGCTCAGCTTCCGCTTCGTGCCGCCGATCGGGGGCGTCCTCTACTGGCTGCGGCCCGGCACGGTGCGACTGCCGCCCTGGCCGGACTGGGTGCCCTTCACCAAGGGGACGCACTCGCACCTTCGCTCGACGTCGCGCTCTACGCCGGGGTGCTCGCGTCGGCCGTCTTCCTGCTCGCTGCCTCCGGCGTCGACTCCGCCGCGGGCTCGGCCGGCAAGCTGCCGCCGGCCGGCCTCGGCGTCCTCTTCGCGTTCCTCGCTCTGCTCGGGCTGCGCGACAAGGTCTCGTTCCTGGGCGCCCGGCCGGAGATCTACGTGACGATCCTCGCCATCGGGCTGTTCCCGGTGGACCAGTGGATCGTCGCCTGGCAGTTCGTCTTCCTCTTCATCTGGTGGGGCGCCGCCTCCTCGAAGCTCAACCACCACTTCCCGTTCGTCGTCTCGACGATGATGAGCAACGCGCCGCTGATCCGGTCGCAGGCGCTGAAGCGAAAGCTGTGGCGTGACTATCCCGAGGACATGAGGCCGTCGAGGTTCGCCGCGGCCATCGCCCACTTCGGCACGGTGCAGGAGTTCGGCTGGCCGCTGCTCCTCATAACCGTTGACAACGACACCGTCAGGACGATCGCGATCATCGGGATGATCCTCTTCCACCTGAACATCACCTCGATGTTCCCGCTGGCCGTGCCGCTCGAGTGGAACCTCTTCATGATCTTCGGGCTGCTCTTCCTCTTCGGGCACAACGGCGACGTGCCGCTATCGACACTCGACGATCCGCTGCTGATCGCCTTCCTGGCGATTCCCTGCCTGGCGTTGCCGATCCTCGGCGGCCTCTTCCCGGAGAAGATCTCCTTCCTGCCATCGATGCGCTACTACGCCGGCAATTGGGCGACGACCCAGTGGCTCTTCCGCAAGGGGAGCGGGGCGGAGGAGAAGCTCGACACGCAGGTGAAGAAGCCGGCGCAGATCATCGTCAAGCAGGTCGGCGAGATCTACGACCCCGAGACCGCGGAGTTCCTGCTCAACAAGGGGCTCTCGTTCCGCGCCATGCACTCGCACGGCCGAGCGCTCAACGGCCTGCTGCCGCAGGCCGTCGACGACGTCGAGGACTACGACGTCCGCGAGGGCGAGCTGATCTCGAACATCGTCAACGGCTGGAACTTCGGCGACGCCCACTTCCACGGCCGCCAGCTGCTCGAGGCGGTCCAGGAGCGATGCGGCTTCGGCGCCGGAGACGTGCGGGTGCTTGCGCTCGAGTCCGAGCCGACCGGCTGGGGCCGCGGCCGTCAGCGCTTTCAGGTCTGGGACCCCGTGGACGGCCTGATCGCGGCGGGCTCCGTGGCGGTGAGCGACATGATCACGCGCCAGCCGTGGCTCGACGAGCGCTACGACCTCCCGGTCGAGCTCGACCGGGGCGGCGTCGCCCGCGAAGAGCCAGTCCCGGTCGCTTGAGCGACGCGATCGTCGTCGGCTCGGGCCCCAACGGGCTCGCCGCTGCCGTTGAGCTGGCGCGAAACGGGGTGGAGGTGACGGTCCTGGAGGCCGAGGACCGGATCGGCGGCGGCGCGCGGACCAGCGAGCTCACCGTCCCCGGCCTGCTGCACGACGACTGCTCGGCGACCCATCCGATGGCGGCGGGCTCTCCCTTCCTCAACTCGCTCGATCTCGAGAAGCACGGCCTCGAGTGGCTCTTCTCGGAGATCGATCTGGCCCATCCGCTGGACGACGGCAGCGCCGGGGTGATGGTCCGTTCGATCGACGAGACGGCTCGCGGCCTGGGCGAGGACGGGCCCGCGTGGCGTCGGGCCTTCGGGTCCTCCTCGGCCCACTTCGAGGACCTGCTCGGCGACGTGCTCACGCCGATCATCCACCTGCCGAGGCACCCAATCCGGCTCGCTCGCTTCGGCATCCCGGCGGCGGCCCCGGCCACCGCCCTCGCCCGCGCGTTCAAGACTCCCCAGGCCAGGGCGCTCTTCGGCGGCGTCGCGGCGCATGCCTTCAGCCCTCTGAACCGGCCGATGAGCTCCTCGGTCGGCTGCGCGCTGATCGATGCCTGCCACGCCTTTGGCTGGCCGGTCGCCAAGGGCGGCTCGCGCGCGATCACGGATGCACTCGCATCCGTCCTGCGCGAGCACGGCGGCAAGATCGAGACCGGGCAGCGGGTCACCCCGGCGACCGACCTGACCGGCGTCGATGCGGTGGTCTTCGATCTCGCCCCGGTGGGCGTCGCGGAGATCGCGGGCGATCGCCTTCCCGGGAGAGTCGCGCGCTCGTACCGCCGCTACCGCCACGGGCCGGGAGCTTTCAAGCTCGACCTCGCCATCGAGGGAGGCGTGCCGTGGACGAACGAGTCATGCCGCCGGGCGGGGACCGTCCACGTTGCAGGCACCTTCGAGGAGATCGCGATGACCGAGCGGGCGGTCAACCGCCGCGAGATGCCCGAGCGGCCGTACGTCCTCGTCGGCCAGCAGTACCTCGCGGACCCGAGCCGCTCCAATGGCGAGCTGCATCCGCTCTGGGTCTATGCCCACGTCCCGAGCGGGTACATGGGGAATGCGACCGAATCGATCCTGAGACAGATCGAGCGATTCGCTCCGGGCTTCCGCGAGCGGATCGTCGAGACCACGGTCCGGGACCCGACGGCTCTCGAGGCCTACAACGCGAACTACATAGGGGGCGACATCATCACCGGCGCGAATTCGCCGCTCCAGGTCCTGTTCCGGCCGCGGTTCGCGCTCGATCCGTACAGCACCGGGATCAGGGGCGTCTACATCTGTTCGGCCGCGACGCCTCCCGGCGCCGGCGCCCACGGCATGAACGGCTACAACGCCGCCCGATCGGCCCTGCGTCACCTCGCCTGAGGGCTCGACGGTCCGTAGTTTTCACGGCGTTCGTCCAGTAATTCCTCACGTTGTGCGTGACCGGGGCCTGCGGTGATCCTTGGACATGTTCTCTGGGCAGGATTCCGGGCCGGGGAGTGGAGGGGCGGTGCGCCCGCTGGACTGGTCGCGCAGGATCGAAGAGGCTTTGGAGAGGGACCTCTTCGTCCTGCACGGCCAGCGCATCGTCGACGTCGCCAGCGGCGCGACGATGCGTCACGAGCTGTTCCTGCGGATGGTGGATCGCCGCCGGCTGATACCGGCAGGGGAGTTCGTCATGGTCGCGGAGGAGTTCGGATCGATCCGGGAGATCGATCGCTGGGTCGTTTCGAGAGCGATCGAGGTCGCCGCGACCGGAATCCCGGTGGACCTCAATCTCAGCGTGCGGTCGACCGATGCGGCGATGGTCGAGCTGATCCGGCACCGGCTCGAGGAGACGGAGGCCGACCCGGGCGCTGTGGTCCTGGAGCTCAGCGAGACGCAGCTGACCGAGGCCCTCGACGCCGGCGGGGACTTCGTCAACGCCGTCTCCGAGCTCGGTTGCCAGATCGCCCTGGATGGATTCGTCGAGGGCGGTCCCGAGTCGTTTCTGCTTCGCCGCTTTCCGATCGATTACGTGAAGCTCGGGCAGCCCTTCATCGAAAACCTCGCCGAGGACCGCGACAAGCGCCGCCGGGTGAGCGGAGCCGTCCTCAAGGCGCACCGCGCCGGCCAGCGGGTGATCGCGCAGGGCGTCGAGAGCGTCCCGACCCTCGAGCAGCTCGAGGGCCTCGGCATCGACGAGGCCCAGGGCTACGCCCTCGGCCCGCCGGAGTCGCTCGAGTCGCTCCTGAAGTCGCCGGCTTGAGCGGGCAGCGCTCGATGCGGCTGAGAGGAGTCGAACCTCCACGTCCCGAAGGACACAGGCACCTGAAGCCTGCGCGTCTACCAGTTCCGCCACAGCCGCGGGGCCGTCGAAGCTTAGCCTGAGCCTGGCTACACTCACGGCCGTCCCAAAACTCGCCGCTATCGTCTAGGGGACTAGGACGCCGGATTCTCAGTCCGGAAACCCGGGTTCGAATCCCGGTAGCGGTGCCTCTCGAAAGCCTCGTGTGAGCGGGGCTTTTTCATTTCAGGTCATTGGGCCGACCTGAGAGTTTGTCCCGAATTTGTCCCGAAAACTGCATTTCCGGAAAAACGCCGCTTTGCATGGAAAGCGGCACTGTTCGGCCTGTGCGCTCGGTTCTCGCGCGTTGGGGCACGCTCCCCGGAGCCGCTCGGTTACCCCCTACTCCTGGATCAGGCCCAGCGTGTTTCCATCGGGGTCCTTGAACCAGGCGGTCTTCGATTCCCCGATCGTGGCGATCCCCTTCTCGTCGGTCTGTATCGGGTCCTGATCGACCTGCTCAAAGGTGACGCCGTTCGAGCTCAACTCATCGACCACCGAGTCAATGTCCTCGACGTTCCAGCCCCCGAGCGTCGCCGGCGTCTTTCCGGCGTTGCCCGGTGACGGAAAGACATGGACGGTGCTCCCCCCGCCGCAGCTGTAGGTGATGCCCCCATCGGGCACCGCCTCGCCTCCCGAGAGGCCGAGCGTGCCCTCGTAGAAGTTCTTCGCCCTGGCCATGTCCTCCACCGGGATCGTGCCGCCATACCTGTAGTCGCTCAGACCCATTGCTCCTCCTTCTCCTGGTTTTTGCAGTCGCAGGCTCCGCCCACCGGAGCGAGCGAAGCCTATGCCCAGGACGCATTGAGCAGCCGGATCTTCTTCCTCCTCTTCGACGCGGAGGCATTCAGCCGCGACGCCGCATCGACCACGGAGACCAGGCCTGGGCGAGTAGTTGTAGGGTGCGGCCAGCTTGTCAACCGGGACTCATGGAGGTACTCAGATGCGGAAGCTCGTCGCAGGAATATCTCTCGTCGCCTCGCTGATCGTCGCTGCGCCGGCCGCGGCCATCACCAACGGCCAGGCCGACGGCAATGGTCATCCGGAGGTCGGGGCGCTGCTCGCGCAGCAGGCCTTCTCCGACGGGACCTGGGCCGAGTGCTCCGGGACGTTGATCTCACCGACGGTCTTCCTCACCGCGGCCCACTGCGACGAGGGTGTGAGCGAGGTCAACGTGACCTTCGACTCCTCCTACGTCTATCCGAGCGGCGCCACCTTCTCCGGGACCTGGCATGCGGACCCACTGTTCAGCCAGGCGCAGGGCGACCCGCACGACGTCGCGGTCGTGGTTCTCGACAGCCCGGTTGGGATCACCCCCGCGAACCTGCCCGCTGCCAATTCGCTTGCCGGACTCGGCAAGAACCAGCGGTTCACCTCGGTCGGATACGGGGCGCAGGCGGTGAGCAGCGGCAAGGGCGGCAAGACCTTCACCTACACGGACATCCGCTTCGTCGCCAGCGGCACGCTGAACTCGGTCACGCCGAGCTTTCTGCGGATCTCGCAGAACGCGTCGACCGGCAACGGCGGCACTTGCTACGGAGACTCGGGCGGCCCGAACTTCCTCGGGGCCGGATCGAGCGAGACCAACATCGTCGCGGGAACCACGATCACCGGAGACACGCCCTGCCGCTCGACGAACGTCGACTACCGGCTCGACACGGCCTCAGCGCGCTCGTTCCTGGCGAATTACACGGCGCTTCCCTAGCAATCGTTGTTCGAGCGGGGAAGGGAAGCTCCGAATCGGGTCGAAATCGGGGCGATTAAGCACCCGTTAACACCTCGGAAAGTACGGCCAAATACCGATTCCACGCCTGGGGTCCGAGATAGGATCGCCTGTGGAGTTGCAGGATTGCGGCAGGAGAGCGACGCTGCTGGGAAGCAGGTGAGGAGCTGCTGGAAGATGGGACCGTCATAGGGACCCGAACGGACGCTCATGGCTCATTACGGGCCTGCTCCTGGGTGGAGCGAATGTGAGCCCCGGCGACGGGACGGTCACACCGCGGGGTGGAGGACGCGTACGGGGGGGCGGCAGGTTCGCTCGCCTGGCGGCGATCGGCGCGCTCGCGCTGATCGTGCTCGCGATCCTCGTGCTGCTTCTCTCGGGCGGCGACAATTCGAACCACTACCGCATGCTGTTCGAGACCGGCGGCCAGCTCGTCAAGGGCAACCAGGTCCTGATCGGCGGCACTCCGGTCGGCAGCGTCGACGAGGTCAAGCTGACCGACAACGGCCAGGCGCAGGTCGACATCTCCGTCGACCGGCCGCTCCATGAGGGCACCTCGGCGATCATCCGGGCGACCTCCCTCTCCGGGATTGCCAACCGCTACATCTCGATCCAGCCCGGCCCGGACAACAACCCGGAGCTCGCGAGCAACGCGATCATCTCCGAGGTCGACACCACCAGCCCCGTCGACCTCGATCAGCTCTTCAACACCCTTCGCGGCCCCGAGCGCCAGGCCCTCCGGAACATCATCCAGGGGTCCGCGACGGTCTACGCCGGCAAGGGCCCCGAGGCCAACCAGACCTACAAGTACCTGAGCCCGTCGCTGGTCGCCACCGACCGCCTGCTGCAGGAGCTGGACCGCGACCAGGGGAACCTGACCAACTTCATCGTCAACGGCGCCAGCGTCGTCTCCGCCGTCGCGGAGCGCCGCACCGATCTCTCCGCGCTGACGCAGAACGCGAACGAGGCCCTCGGCGCGATCGCGAACGAGAACCGCTCCTTCGACCAGGCGCTGGTCTCGCTGCCGGGTGCCCTCCGCCAGGCGAACACGACCTTCCACAACCTCCGGCCCGCGCTCGACGACCTCGACGTCCTGGTCAACGCCTCGAAGCCCGCCACCAAGAACCTCGCTCCGTTCCTCCGGCAGCTCCACCCGGTGGTGTCGCGATCGGTGCCGGTCTTCAGGGACCTGAATCGCGCGGTCAACCTGAAGGGCAAGTCAAATGACCTCGCCGACGCCACGGGCGACCTCGCCGCCCTCGAGAATCGAGCCGCCGAGGCGATCCCGATCACGGTCAAGGCGATGCAGGACTCGCAGCCGACTCTCCAGTTCCTGCGGCCCTACACGCCCGACCTGACCGCCGCCATCGCGCACCTCGACGCGGTCTCGGGCTACTACGACGCCGACGGCCACTACGCGCGGGTCACGCCGGTCGGGACCGGCGTCTTCGACGCCACCGGTGGTCCCACCAACTTCAACTACACGCCGGCCAACTCCGCCAACCTCTTCGTCCCCTACGGAGCCTTTGGCGGGCCGAACTACGCGCTCTTCCGCCGCTGCCCTGGCGCCTCGACGCCGACCGTCCTCGGCAGCAATCCGTTTGCGAACCCGTCCCCGGCCGGCGTCTTCCTCGGTCCCCCGAATGGGGCCCCCTCCAGCCCGGCGCAGTGCAACTCGAGCCAGGTGGTGCCCGGACCATGAGGCGAATCGGCCTGATAGTCGGCGGACTGCTCCTAGCCGCGCTGCTGATCGCGCTACCCGCGATCGGCTCCAACGGCACCAGCGGCACCTATGAGGTGCGGGGAATCTTTGACAACGGCTCGTTCGTCGTGCCGGGCGAGCAGGTCCGGGTCGCCGGCGCGACCGTCGGCACCGTGAAGTCGGTGGACGTCTCGAGCGCCGACGAGATCGTCAGCGACGAGGGTGGGCCGCACGCCGTCCCCGGCAAGGCGGTGGTCGTGATGGAGATCGAGGACTCCGGCTTCAAGGACTTCCGCCAGGACGCGAGCTGCACGATCCGCCCGCAGTCGCTGATCGGCGAGAAGTACATCGACTGCACCCCGACCCAGCCGCGGGCACCGGGCACTCAGCCGCCGCCTCCGCTCCAGCAGATCCCGGACGGGCAGCCCGGCGCCGGCCAGTACCTGTTGCCGCTGGAGAACAACGGCACCACGGTCGACCTGGACCTGATCCAGAACATCCAGCGGCTGCCGTACAACGACCGCTTCAGGCTGATCCTGAACAGCCTCGGTGCGGCGCTCGCCGGTCGGGGACAGGACCTCGGCGCGGTGATCGACAGGGCCAACCCCGCGCTGCGCGAGACCGACCGCGTGCTGGCGATCCTCGCCCAGCAGAACCAGCAGCTCGCCAGCCTGGCGAGCAACGGCGACACGGTGCTCGAGCCGCTGGCCCGCGAGCGCACCCACATCACCAGCTTCTTCCGCAATGCCGCCGTCTCGGGTCAGGCGACCGCCGAGCGCAGCGCCGACCTCGAGGAGAGCCTCCGGAAGTTCCCGGCCACGCTCCGCCAGGTCCGCCTGACCAGCTCGAAGCTGAAGGACTTCGCCGACCAGGGGACTCCGCTCTTCACCGACCTGAACACCGCCGCCCCCGGCCTCAGCAAGGCGACGGTCAACCTGCCGAAGTTCGCGCAGCTCGGGATCCCCGCGCTCCAGTCGCTCGGCACGGCCGCGCAGAGCGCCGGGCCGAAGCTCGCCGCCTCCGACGGCCTGCTCACCGATCTCGCCGCCACGGCCCAGTCCTCGCCGCGGGTTGGCAACAACTTCTCGGCCCTGCTCGACACATTCACCAAGACGCAGGGCTTCCAGTACCTGATGAGCTTCATCTACAACTCGGTCGGCGCGTCCAATGGCTTCGACGCGTACGGCCATTTCCTCCGCTCCAACCTCCAGCTGACCAGCTGCGTCGAGCTGGCGGCCACCCCGCAGGCCGGCTGCGACGCGTTCTTCCCGAACTCCGCGCCCACCAGCTCCACCAAGGCGAAGAAGGGCAAGAAGTCGAAGTCCCGCAAGGCGAAGGCGAAGATCCACTCGGCCTCGCCGCTGCCGCAGGTCAACGTGCCAAACCTGCAGGATCTGCTGCCGCTCGTGCCGGGCGGGACGTCGACCACCCCGACCACGCCGGACGACTCCAGCCCCGGCTTGGGCACAACGACGACGACGCCGGACGCCGATCAGGAGAACAAGCAACAGGGGACTGACACCCAGACCGTCTCGATGCGCGAGGCGCAGATGTTCCTCCAGTTCCTGCTCGGAGGCGGGGCATGAGGGGCGGGCGCGCCGGAAGCCTGGCAGCCAGCCCGACGCTCGTCGGGGCCGTGACCGTGCTCGTCGTGGTCGTGGCGGTCTTCCTCTCGTACCAGGCGAACAACGGCCTGCCGTTTGTCCCCACCTACAAGCTCTCCGCCGAGCTCCCGAACGCCGACACCCTCGTGCCCGGCAACGAAGTGCGGATCGGCGGCATCCGGGTCGGCCAGATCAAGACGGTCGAGCCGGTGACGGTCGACAACGCGCCCTGCCCGAACGACCCGACCCGCCAGTGCACCACCGACGTGGCGAAGGTCAACATGGAGCTCAACCAGGACATCGACCCGCTGCCCGAGAACTCGACGCTGGTTGTCCGGTCGAAGTCGGCGCTCGGGCTGAAGTACCTGGAGATCAACCGCGGCAACTCCAGCCAGGGCTTCAAGCCCGGTGCGACGGTCCCGCTCTCCGCGGCCCGGCCCGAGCCCGTCGAGATCGATCAGGTCTTCAACATGTTCGACGACCCGACCCGGGTCGCCATCCAGCAGAACCTGCTCGAGTTCGGCAACGCGCTGGCCGGGCGCGGGGGAGACCTGAACGAGGCAATCGGCCAGCTCAAGCCGCTCGTCCAGGTGCTCACCCCGGTGATGCGGAACTTGGCCGACCCCAACACCGGCCTCGGCAACTTCGTCTCCTCGCTCTCCGCCACCGCGGCCGAGGTCGCCCCCGTGGCCCAGATCCAGGGGCAGCTCTTCGTCGACCTGGACACGACCTTCGCGGCATTCGCGCGGGTCTCGCGGCCGTTCATCCAGGAGTCCATCTCGCGCTCGCCGGCCGCCGAGGACACGGCGATCGCCACGCTGCCGACGATCCGGCCGTTCATCTCGAACACGGCCAAGCTCTTCAGCGAGCTGCGGCCAGGGTTCCACGCGATCGCGCCCGTGCAGAAGCCGCTGGGCCAGAGCATCGTCGAGGGCGTCAAGGCCCTCGCCCTGGCGCCGGCCTTCAACGCGCAGCTCGATCCGACCGCCCAGGCGATCCTGAACCTGAATAACAACGCCAGCGCCCGCACCGGCATCAACGATCTGACCAACTTCAACAACGTGCTGGGCCCGCCGCTCGCGTTCGTCACGCCCGCACAGTCGGTCTGCAACTACGCGACGCTCCTCTTCCGGAACGTCTCCAACTTCCTCAGCTTCGGCGACGGCATCGGCACCGCCCAGCGCTTCATCGTCCTCCAGCCGGCGCTGGAGCCGGGCAGCGAGGCCGGCCCGAGCGCCGCCCCGTCCAACGGCGGCGGTTCGAGCGCGGTCAACTTCCTGCACTACAACCCGTACCCGAACACCGCATCGCCGGGGCAGCCGCGCGAGTGTGAGGCGGGCAAGGAGGGCTACGCGCCGGGGACCACCATCGGGAACATCCCGGGCAACCAGGGGATCACCACCCAGGGCCAGATCCTCCAGCAGACCTCCAAGAAGAAGTCCAAGAAGAAGAAGAAGGGCGCCAAGTGACCCCCGACGAGCGCCCGAACAAGCCGCCCGTGAAGGTCGAAGGCAAGGACTACGACGAGCGCGTCTACCGCAAGGGCAACCCGCCGCACCGGGTGCGCAACGCGCTGATCCTGATCGTGCTCGTCATCATCGGCACCTACCTCGCCTGGACGAAGGCGATCCCGTTCCAGAGCCATTTCGAGCTGCACGCGGTCTTCAAGAACGCGGCGAACATCCGCAAGGACTCGCCGGTTCGGATCGCCGGCGTCAACGTCGGCAAGGTCGAGAGCGTCAGGAGCGTCTGCGAGAACGGCCTCACCGGTACCTGCGAGAGCAACTACGCGGACGTCACCTTCACCGTCGACGACAACGGGCAGCCGATTCACTCGGACGCCCAGGTCGAGATCCGGCCGCGCATCTTCCTCGAGGGCAACTTCTTCGTCGACGTCCACCCGGGCAGCCCCAGCGCCCACTCGCTCTCCAGCGGCGACACGATCCCGGTCACCCAGACCTCAACCGCCGTCCAGCTCGATCAGATCCTCACCTCGCTCCAGGCGCCCGACCGGGCCAACCTGCAGAAGCTGCTCGCTGGATACGGCCAATCCCTCGTCCACAAGCCGACGGCGGCTGACGACGCCACCCAGGACCCGGAGGTCCAGGGGCTGACCGCCGCCGAGGCCATCAACAAGTCCTTCGACTACGGGGCAACGGCCGCGCGCGACACCGCGATCGTCAACGAGGCGCTCCTCGGCACGCAGCAGAATGACCTCTCGAACCTGATCGCCGCGCAGGCCAAGGTCTTCGGGTCGCTGACCGGCCACGAATCCCAGCTGCAGGGCCTGGTCAGCAACTTCAACACCCTCGCCGGGGCGCTCGCCTCCGAGTCCGGCAACCTCCAGCGCTCGATCAAGCTGCTCGGCCCGACGCTCGCCGTCGCCGAGCCGGCCCTGCGCCACACCAACTCGACGCTCCCGTACCTGCGGGCCTTCGCCCTCGACCTGACCCCCGGCGTGAAGGAGCTCCCGGCGACGATCGCCGCCTCGCAGCCGTGGCTC
Organism: uncultured Solirubrobacterales bacterium; assembly: GCA_963819715.1. Lineage (GTDB taxonomy): Bacteria > Actinomycetota > Thermoleophilia > Solirubrobacterales > 70-9 > DASUPK01. The sequence continues at coordinate 166,399 of CAWFXE010000003.1, read as the reverse complement.
GACCAGACCGCGGGCCTGCTCAGCAAGAACGAGCTCGGCTACATCGCCACCCAGCTGCGTGCCGCCGGGCCGGGCGCGGGCAAGGCCGCGGCGGACGGCCGCGGGCTCTTCTCGCAGATCGGCCTGACCAGCGGCTGCGTGGACAACGTCCTGTTGCCGACGGGCGACGTGCCGCTCAGCGATTCGGGCGTGGGTTACAACTTCACCACCGGCGTGCCGAACCGCGATGAGTTCGGCTACGGCGCCGCTGGGCTCGCGGGGGAGAGCCAGGTCTTCGACGGCAACGGTCCCTCGCTCCGCTTCTTCTCCGGCGGCGGCCCGGTCCCAGCCGGCGGCCCGGTGCCGAACCTGCGCGCCACGATCCCCGGGGGCGGCCCCCAGAAGGAAGCTCTCTGGGGCGGCTCCGCCACGCCACCGATCGGCACCAGGCCGGTAACGCCCTCCGAGCCGGCGTTCCGCACCGATGTCGCCTGCCAGAACAACGACATCCCCGACCTCAACGGGCCCGCCGCCGCACAGGGGCCCGCCGACCCGCAGGCCTATCCATGAGACGCGCCCTGAGAGCACACCTCCGCGACGTCCTGGCCATCGGCGCGCTGATCCTCGCCGGCGTGTTCGCGGTCACCGTCATCCTGGTCAACCAGCGGGCGAACCTGCCCAGCTGGGTGCCGGTCCTGGGGAACGACTTCTTCCACCTGGATGCCAACTTCTCCACCGCGCAGGCCGTCACCCCGGGGCAGGGCCAGTCGGTGGACATCGCCGGGATCAAGGTCGGTGAGGTCTCCGGCGTGAAGCTCGAGGACGGACACGCTGTGGTCAGCATGTCAATCGACAACAAGTACTCATCGCTGATCCACGACAACGCCTCGCTGCTGTTGCGGCCGAAGACAGGCCTGAACGACATGGTCGTCGAGGTCGATCCGGGCACCCAGGCATCGCCGGAGATCCAGGAGAACGCGACCGTCCCGCTCGCCTCCACCCAGCCCCAGGTCAACCCGGACGAGGTCCTCGCCTCGCTCGACGCCGACACCCAGCAGTTCCTGAAGCTCTTGCTCGCGAACGGGGCTGAGGCCCTCGATCCGGCCAAGGGCCGCGATGTCGAGCTCTCCAACGCGCTCCGGCGACTCGATCCGTTCGCCCGCGACATCTCGCGAATCTCCGGCGCACTGGTCACGAGGCGCCAGAACATCGCCAACTCGATCCACAACTTCCAGCTGCTCTCCACCGAGCTCGGAAACCGCGACCAGGATCTGGTCAACTTCGTTGACTCCTCCGACGCCGTGCTCGCCTCCTTCGCCAAGGAGGAGGCGTCGATCCGAAGCGCCCTGCGCGAGCTGCCGGGGACGCTCAAGGAGACCAAGGGTGCCCTGAAGTCGGCGAACCAGTTCGCCCTGGTGGAGGGCCCGGCCCTGAAGAAGCTTCTCCCCGGCGCCAGGGCGACCGCCCCGGCGCTGCGCTCGCTGCGGCCGTTCTTCCAGCAGACCGCCGGACCGATCCAAAACCAGATCCGGCCCTTCACCCAGCAGGTGGCGAGCCCGGTCACGCACGTCGCCCAGATCTCGCAGGGGCTGGGCGTCGCGACGCCGGGCCTGAAGACCGGATTCACCAGGCTCAACACGGGCCTCAACGCCCTCGCCTACAACCCGCCCGGCACGGAAGAGGGCTTCCTCTTCTACGTGCCGTGGCTCAACCACGACCTGACCACGAACTACCTGCTCCAGGACGCCTACGGGCCGATCCGCCGCGGTCTGGTGCTGGAGAGCTGCTCGACGGCATTCACGGCCGAGCAAACACTCCTGGCCGAGCCGTATCTGCGGCTGCTCTACCAGCTCACCGGCCAGCCCCGCACAACCAACATCCCCGGGTGCAGCTGATGGGACAGCGCGCACCTACAGTCGGTCAGATCGCGGTCGCCGTTGCTTTCGCCTTCTCGTGCTTCGGCCTGCTGCTCTTCCTCTGGGCCACGTTCGGCGGACCCGTGCCGCTGAAGCCGGAGGGCTACCGGATCGAGGTGCCATTCAACGAGGCCACCCAGCTGGCGCAGGAGTCCGATGTGCGGATACACAACGTCTCCGTCGGCAAGGTGAAGGCGATCAACCTGGCCAACTCCGGGCCCAACAGGGATCTGGCGGTGGCCACGCTCGAGATCGACTCGCCGTACGCGCCGATCCCGGCCGACACCCGCGCGATGCTGCGGCAGAAGACGCTGCTCGGCGAGACCTACGTGGAGCTGACGCAGGGCGACCGGAGCGGACCGAAGTTGCCGGAGGGCGGCAGCCTGCCCAGGGCGCAGGTGGAGCCCTCGGTGCAGCTCGATGAGATCTTCAGGACCTTCGACGCGAAGACGCGTGCGGCTTTCCAGACCTGGATGCAGCAGCTGGCGATAGCCAGCTACGGGCGTGGCGCCGACCTCTCAGCCGCGATCGCGAACCTGGCGCCGTTCGCCGAGGACGCGAACAAGGTCCTGCGCGTGCTCGACACCCAGCAGGGGGCGGTCTCGCAGCTCGTCCGCAACACCGGCGAGGTCTTTGGCGCCCTCAGCGAGCGCCAGGGTCAGCTCCAGGGCCTGATCCGGAACTCGGGGATCGTCTTCCACACGACCGCAGTCCGCAACCAGGACCTCGAGGCGGCCTTCCGCGCGCTGCCGACCTTCCTGGACGAATCGAGGCTGACGCTCAACCGCCTGGACAGCTTCTCGCAGAACGCCAACCCGCTGATCACGCAACTCCATCCGTCCGCTCGGGCCCTGAGCAAGGACCTGAAGCCGATCGCCAAGGTCGCGCCCGACTTCAAGGGATTCTTCGTCGGCCTGCGCAAGACCGAGAAGCGCGGGGTCACCGGCCTGCCGGCTCTGCAGAACCTCCTCAACTCCGACCTGCCGCCGCTGCTCACCGAGCTCCACCCATTCACGCAGCAGATCACCCCGATCGTGGCCGAGATCGGCCGCTACCAGAGTGAGATCACGGGCCTCCTCGGCAACTTCACCTCGACGACCCAGGGCGTGGGGAACACCGAGACCAACACCACCGCGCACTACATCCGCAGCTCCGCGCCCCTCTACCCAGAGGGCCTGGCTCCCTTCAACTCCCACAAGCTCTCCTACTCGCGAACCAACGCCTATCCGGCGCCCGGCAGCGCACTGAACGTCATCAACGGGCTCCAGTCCTTCGACACTCGCTCCTGCGCGAGCCCGCCCGGCGCGACCGTCTCGTTCCTGCCGGACCTCACCTATACGGGCAACCCCTTCTTCAGCAACCGCGCGACCTTCGACACGCCGCAGCAGATCCTCGACGAGATCAAGCAGTTCGCGTTCAACAACCAGAACACCTCGGTCGGCCTGCCGGCGCCCGCGTGCACGAAGCAGCCGTCGCAGCCCTCGCTGGGTCAGGTGTCCGAGTCGACCGACTACACGCACGTCTACGCGAATCCCTAGGCCTCTACCGGGTTTTCGGGTCGCCAGGTTTCATGCGGAAAAACCGCACAACTACGCACGATTTCCTGTGTTAGGTTCAGCGACAGATAGGCAAATCCAAGGGCTGGCGGTCCTGTAGTTGGGTAGCCGTCAGGGAGATTGCTCTACGGAAAAGGAGTGGTATGCGTAAGCGCAAGTATCTGATGGGCGCGCTGCTGGGCGTGATCGGGGCGTTGATCGTCTCCGGTACCGCCTCCGCGGCCGTCACCGGACAGACGTACTCGGTGACGACGTCGCCGCCCAAGCAGGACAAGAAGGTCTTTGGTCCTGTGGGAGCGTTCACCAACGTGGTTGACACCAACTACAGCGGTGGATTCACGCCGGTGGCCAGCACGACTGTCCTTACCTTCACCAAGGACATCAAGTTCACTCCGGGGAACATTCCCCAGTGTCCGCTGGCGTCGGTCAACAACAAGCCGGTCGCAACCGCCAAGTCGGCCTGCGGCGGCAGCATCGTTGGCCAGGGCAGCGCCAAGATCAACGGTGGCGCCCTGAACGCGGTCGTGACGGCCTTCAACGGCCAGCCCTCAGGTGGTCAGCCGACCATCCTGTTGCACACGAGCGTCAACAACGATGCCCTGGATCCGGTTCTCACCGGTGTCCTTAACACCGGGAGCAACACGCTGACCGTCGCGATCCCGAACACGGGCACGGCGATCACGCATTTCGACACGACCATCAACAAGGTCAAGTCGGGCAAGAAGAAGGTCAAGATCAACGGCAAGAAGAAGACGCGGCCCGTCTACTACGTGATGGCCCGCTGCAAGAAGAAGAAGTGGGTCAACACGGAGACCACGCACTTCCTCGACGGTTCTCAGACCACCGCGTCGACGACCCAGAAGTGCAAGCAGAAGAAGTCCAAGAAGAAGAAGTAGGACGTCTTCCAGCTGGAGTTGCGCACGAGAGGCGGCCTTCGGGCCGCCTCTCTTCGTTGCACCCGCATCGAGGGGTACGATGCATCGTCCATAACGGTCGGTGGTCAAGGGAAGTCCGGTGTGAAACCGGCGCGGTCCCGCCACTGTGACCGGGTGATCTGACCAAGGCATAGAGCCACTGGGGAGTCGTCGACTCCCTGGGAAGGCGCCTCGGGAGCCCGGAAGCCAGGAGACCTGTCCCCGGCCAGCCAATACGACCCTCGAGGAAGGGGTGGCTCACAAATGCGAATCACTGTCTCGATTGCGGCGCTGGCGTCGCTGATCGCCCTTGCGGCGTTCGGCTCGGCGAGCGCCGGCGCCAGCGTGCCCGTCGACATCCACGTCGTCACCGACGGCGGCGCCCAGCTGGCGAATCTCCGCCAGTACGCGCCGTCCGCGGCGACCGTGAAAACCTACGCTGGGGACGATTGCATCGACCCGACCCCGCCGCCGAAGCAGAGCAGCGGGCAGACGTACACCCAGTCGGCGCCCAACATGCTGAGCGCGGCGCAGGAGGCTGCCGACGCGACGTCGTCCATGCAGCCGTTCCGTATCTCGGACGCCGACTACGCGTCGTTCGGGGCGCTGACGATCTGCAACATCGGCGCCCCGACGCCTCCCGGCTTCTGGTTCCTGAAGATGGACCACATCGGGAACACGGCCGGCGCGGACCAGACGTTCATCAAGCCCGGAGACCAGCTGGTCTTCTATCGCTCGCCGTCGGACTTCTCGGCGGATGAGGAGCTGTCGATCGACGCGCCCGCGCGCACCACTCCCGGTACGCCGATCGCCGTTCACATCGGCTCCTACGCGGGAGACGGCACCCTTGGTCCGGGATCGGGCGCGGTGGTCAGCGGCGGCGATGCGCCCGTTGCGGCCGATGCGGCCGGCAACGCCACGGTGACGTTCAGCTCCGAGGGAGTGCACACCCTCGCCGCGACCAAGGACTACAACGACGCGCCGAGCCCGACGCTCACGGTGTGCGTCGCGCGGGTCCTTAGCGGCTGCACGGCCGCGCGCGGCCAGCTGATCGTCGGCAGCCACGAGCCCGACGACATCCTCGGGACGTACGGGGATGACGTGATCAAGGCCCGTGCCGGCAACGACAGAATCCGGGCGTTGGCCGGCAAGGACATCGTCGACGTGCGCGGCGGTGGCGTGGACCGCGTCAACTGCGGTGGGGGAGTCGACCTGGTCAAGGGCGACAAGCGCGACAAGTTCGCCAAGAACTGCGAGCGTCGCATCCGCAACGGCAAGAAGCAGAAGCACCACAAGCACCACAAGCACAAGGGGAAGGGCAAGCGGAAGTGAAGCTCGTCCGCATCCTGGCGGTCGCCCTGGCGCTGGTCGCCATGGCGGCCGCCGGCTGCGGGCTCGGGCCCGGAAAGGACGAGGGCGACGTCTCCCTGACGGTGAGTCGCGACTACGGCGGCAAGGTCCTCGTTCAGAAGGAGGACTCGATCCACGAGTCCGACACGGTCTTCCGCGTCCTCGACCGCAATGCCGACGTCTCCACCCGCTACGGCGGTGGATTCGTCCAGTCCATCGACGGCCTCAGCGGAACGCAGAGCGGCGGGCGCGCGAGCGACTGGTTCTTCTACGTGAACGGGATCGAGTCGCCGATCGGCTCGGCCCAGTACGACCTTTCCGGCGGAGACCGGGTCTGGTGGGACTACCGCGACTGGACCGCGGCGATGCGCGTGCCGGCCGTCGTGGGCTCCTGGCCGGAGCCGTTCGTGCGCGGGTTCGAAGGCAACCGGTGGACTACCACCGTGGACTGCGAGGACAGAGCTTCAATCTGCGGAGCGGTTGAGGCTGGGCTCCATTCCGCCGGCGTGACCAGCACTCCTCCAGACGTCGTGAGTCAAAGCGGCAACGGTGACTTCAGTCAAACGGTCACCCGGATAGAGGGGATCCGAGTGGTGGTGGGGCAGTGGAATCGCTTACGGGTCGACCCGGTTGCCCATCTGCTGGCCAACTCACCCAGCGAGAGCGGCGTCTTCGCCCAGTTCGTCGGAACGAAGAAGCCCCTGCTCGAACTGCTAAACCAGCAGGGTCAGCCCGCCGGAAGCGTTGGCAAGGGCGGCGGGCTGATTGCAGCCATGCGCGAGGGCGATGGACCTCCGACCTGGGTGGTGACGGGAACCGACGAGAAGGGCGTCGCGGCAGCGGCGAGCCTGCTCGGTCCCGCGCTGCGGAACCACTACGCCGTGGCGACCCAGCCCGGCGCGGGCCCGATCGGGGTGCCCGTACAGTGAGATCGCCTCTTGCCTATACACCGGGGCGCAGCCCGCTCCATCGCGCCTCCCCGGGGGCCGCCGGCATCTACCTGGGCGCCCTGGCCGCGATCGCGTTCGTCTATCCCAACCCTCTCGTTCTGCTTGCGGCGGGCATAGGGGCTGTGCTGGCGGGCCTAGCGGCGGGCGCCCGGCGGGCGGTGAGGGCCTCGCTGAAGCTCGGTGTCTCGCTGTTCGCCCTGATGCTTCTGGTCAACCTGCTCGTCAACCATCGCGGCGACACCGTGCTGGTCCGCGGCTGGGACCTGCCCGTGGTCGGGAATACCGACATCACGCTCGAATCGGTCGTCGAGGGGGCGGTGCTGGGCCTGCGGGTGATGGTCGCCGTGATCGTCTTCGCCGTCTACTCGGCCTGCGTCGACCCGGACCGCGTGCTGCGGGCGCTGCGGCCGGTCGCGAGGCGATCGGCGATGACCGCCGGCCTCGTCACGCGGATGGTTCCCCTCGCGCTGAGCGACGGAGCGCGGCTGCGAGAGGCGACGGAGCTGCGGGGCCCGGCCGCGACGCCGGTGGGGAGGGGAGTGCTGGCCCGGCGGGTGGTCGAGAGCTCACTCGATCGAGCCGTTGACGTCGCCGCCACCCTGGAGCTGCGCGGTCATTCTCTCTCCGCACGGACGCGCCCGCGGGCGGAGCCTTCGCGGGACTCTATGCCCGTAGCCGCATCCGGCATCGCGATCCTGGCCTTCACCTCGGCGGCCGCCTTCGCGGGCATCGGCAGGTTCGAGGCCTTTCCGGGCGTGAAGCTGGACGCCGGTCCCGCGACGCTCGCGCTCTGCGGGATCGTCGTCGCGCTTGCCCTGGCTCCCTTCGGGGTGAGGAGGTGGCGCGCGCGTGGCTGAGCCGATCCTGCGCTTCCATGACCTCACGTACCGCTATCCGGGCGCGGACGCCCCCGCGCTCGCCGGCATCAATCTGGTGGTCGAGCCAGGCGAGTTCGTCGTCCTCGCCGGCCGCTCGGGCTCCGGCAAGTCGACCCTGCTGCGCGCCGGGTGCGGGCTCGTGCCGCACTTCCACGGCGGGATCCTCGACGGCGAGCTGGAGGTCGCGGGAATGGACGTCCGCTTTCACGGACCCGCCGAGCTCGCCGAGGCCGTCGGGCTCGTGGCCCAGGAGCCGGAGACGCAGGTGGTGAGCACCACCGTCCGGGCGGAGATCGAGTTGCCACTCGAGCTGCGCGGGATACCGCCGGAGGCCCGGGGAAGGGCGGTCGAGGAGGTCGCCCTGGCGTTGGCAATCGACGGGTTGCTTGAGCGGGCGACGGACACGCTCTCCGGCGGAGAGCTGCAGCGGGTCGCGCTGGCGGCCGCTCTCGCCACCCGGCCGCGGCTGGTCCTGCTGGACGAGCCCACCTCCCAGCTCGATCCGGTGGCGGGGGATGAGCTGATCTCCCTGCTTCGGCGGCTCAACGAGGAGTGGGCCGTAGCGGTGCTCCTCGGCGAACATCGACTGGAGCGCTGTCTCTCGGCAGCCGACCGCGTGATCGCCCTGGATCACGGGGCCCTCGCGTTCGACGGGTCGCCCACGGACTTCCTCTACTGGGCGCTCGAGCGGGACGAGACGCTGACCACTCCGGCCTCCCGCCTTCTCGACGGCCTCGACCTGCCCCCGGCGGCGAGCGTGCGCGAGGCCCGCAGAACCCTCATGGGCTCAGGTCTTTCGTGGGGTCCGACCCCGGGGGCGATCCCGCCGGCGAGGCCCAGGCGGCGTCGGGGTGATCCCGTCGCTTTCGCCTGCCGCGACCTCTGGGTCGAGCTCGGCGAGGGCGAGGAGCGAACGGAGGCCCTGAGGGGCGTCGACATCGACTTGGAGCCGGGGGAGCGGGTGGCGCTGATGGGGAGCAACGGCGCCGGCAAGAGCACGCTGCTGCGCGCCGCGGCTGGGCTGATCGATCGGCAGCACGGCCGCATCGAGTGCCCCTCCGGTGTGGCCCTGCTCCCGCAGCGTCCCGGAGATCTCTTCGTCCACGAGCGGGTGCGGGATGAGGTTCAGGGTCAGGAAGGGGACTCGGCCCTTCGGCGGTTCGGTTTGGAGGACCATCTGGACGCCGATCCGCGAGATCTCTCCGGGGGCGAGCGCCAGCGTCTTGCACTGGCGATCGTGATCGCCGGGCGAGAGGCGGCTCGGGACGGGATGCCGGGCCTGCTGCTGCTCGACGAGCCGACCCGCGGCATGGATCGCGGCCGCAAGGGAGAGCTGTCCGAGCTCGGGCGGAACCTGGCCGCGGGCGGAACGGCGGTGATGATCGCCACGCACGACGTCGAGTTCGCGGCGGGCTTCGCGGACCGGGTGATCCTGCTCGCCCGTGGCGAGGTCGCCGCGGACGGCTCGGCCGCCGAACTGCTCTCGGGCGGCTGGTACTTCTCCAGCGAGGTCGCCCGCGTCCTCGACGGCGCCGCCATCACCGTCGAGCAGGGGATTTCGGCGCTCCGGTCGTCGGCCCATGGGAGCGGCGCCTCGCGGGCCGGGGAGGAGACGGCGGGATGAGTTGGCAGGTGGGCGTGTTCGCGGTGCTCGGGCTGACCCTCCTCGGTGGATTCGTCTGGTACGAGCGCTCGCGCCCGCCGTCGCAGATCGTCGCGCTCGTCGCTGCCCTGGCGGCGATCTCGGTGGCTGCGCGGGTGGCGTTCTCCCCGATCCCGAACGTCGTTCCGAGCACCGACATCGCGCTGATCTCGGGTTATGCCCTCGGCGGGGCGCCGGGCTTCGCGGTCGGGGCGCTCACGGGACTGGTCTCGAATTTCTGGCTGGGACAGGGCCCCTGGACCCCCTGGCAGATGGCCGGCTGGGGCATGACCGGGCTGCTCGGCGCGGGTCTCGCGATGGTCACCGGGAGGGGGGTCGGGCGGGTCGGACTGGCTGTCTTCTGCGCCTTCGCCGGTTTCGCCTACGGCGCCCTGCTCGACCTCTCCCTGATGGTCACCTACGGCGGCGAGCAGTCCCTCGACAGGTTCCTGGCGCTCTCGGCCCGAGGGCTGCCCTTCAACATCGCCCACGCCGCCGGCAACGCGGCGCTCGCACTGGTGGCGGGGCCGGCGATGGTGCGGATGCTGCTCCGCTACCGGCGGCGCTTCGAGTTCGCCTGGCGCCGGGTTGCGAGCTCGGGTCCCCGGGCGAGGGGAGCGATAGCCGGCGCCGCCTGTCTTCTCATAGCCCTGCTGATCGCTGTCCCCTCGGTGCTCGGCGGTCCGCGGGCCCATGCGTCCGGCGGCTCCTCGGCCGCCGTCTCCTGGCTGCGGGGCGCGCAGAACGGCGACGGTGGATTCGGATTCGGGAAGGGCGAGGCGTCGAGCCCCGCGATGACGGGCTGGGCGGGCCTGGGCCTGGAGGCGGCTGGCGTCAACCCGCTCGACGTCGACAGCGGCGACGCGACGCCGATCAGCTACCTCGCGGGGACCGTCGGCCAGATCAGCACCACCGGCGACATCGAGCGAACGGTCCTGCTTCTCCATGGCGCCGGGCTCGACCCGCGGCATTTCCAGGGCCACGACCTGGTCAGCCGCCTGCTGGCGCGCCGCGGCGGCGATGGCTCCTGGGGCGGGCAGGTCAATCCCACTGCATTCGGGATCCTCGCCCTCAAGGCCGCGGGAGCGAGCTCGGGCAACTCCCGCTCCGCCGGCTGGCTCCGTCGCAATCAGAACGACGATGGCGGCTGGGGATTCGCGGCCGGCTCGGCGAGCGACGCGGACAGCACCGGCGCCGTCCTCCAGGCGCTGGCTGCGGCCGGGGGAGGCGGGGGCCTCCGGCGGGGAGTCACCTACCTGCGCGGCGTGCAGCGCTCCGGCGGCGGCTTCGCGCTCTCGAGCGGCCCCGTCAACTCCCAATCGACGGCCTGGGCCGCCCAGGGACTGCTCGCGGCCGGTGTCTCACCGGCCTCGGTGCGAAGCGGCGGCACCCCTCTGAGCTACCTGTCCTCGACGCAGGTCGGCGATGGCCACTACCGCTACTCGCAGACGAGCGACCAGACCCCGGTGTGGGTGACGGGCCAGGCGCTGATGGCGGTCGACAACACGTCATTCCCTCTCAATCCGGTGCCGAGGACGGTGTCGAAGGTGACCGCCGGCGCCTCCTCCGGTGGTGGCGGCGCGGTGGGTGTGCCCGCGGGCGATGCGGGCGGCAAGAAGAAGCCAGCCGGCACGGCTCCGGCGGAGGCCTCACCCGCGACTTCGATTTCCGGGCAGAGACAGCCCATCGCGCCCGAGCCGGCCTCTTCGACCGAGTCCGGCGGCGGGGGAGGGGGCATCCCGGACTGGGTGATCGTCCTGGGAATCGTCGCGCTCGGCGCCATCGCGGTCTGGGCGGGTTGGCTCCACTACCGGCGCCGCCTCCCTCAGTAGTCCGCAAGCTAGGTTTCTCCTATGGATGTCGAGGAGGCGATCCGCACGCGGCGCACCCACAAGGCCTACCGGCCCGTGCCGGTCGACCGCGCGCTGCTCGAGGAGATCCTCGAACTCGCCCGCTGGGCGCCCAACCACAACCTGACGAACCCATGGCGCTTTCGCGTGATCGGGCCCGAGGCGCTGGAGCGCCTGAAGGAGGCCGCAGGCCCGGTGTCGGCCTCGAAGCTCGATCGCGCCCCGACGCTCGTGGTCGTTTCCTCCGTGCTGACCGGAGACCCGATTCAGGACGAGGAGGACCTGCACGCCGCCGCCTGCGCCGCCTACATCGTGTTGCTGGCCGGCCATAACCGCGGCCTCGCCACCTACTGGCGGACGCCGGAGGTGCTGCGAACGCCGGAGGGACGGGCGGCCGTGGGCATTCCCGAGGATGAGGCGTTCGTCGGCCTGCTTCATCTCGGCACGCCCGTCCAGGAGCAGAAGCCGCCGGAGCGGCTGCCCGCCGATCAGGTGATCGAGTTCCTGGAGTGATCCGGTGATCTCCCGCAACGACGCGCTGCAGGCGATGCAGGAGCACCCGTTCGACGTGGTGGTCGTCGGGGGCGGGATCACCGGAGCAGGGGTCGCGCTCGATGCGGCCTCCCGCGGCTATTCCGTCGCGCTGGTCGAGCGCGGCGACTTCGCCCAGGGCACCTCGAGCCGCTCCTCGAAGATGGTCCACGGCGGTCTGCGATACCTGCAGAACTTCGACCTCGGTCTGGTGCGTGAGGCGCTGCTCGAGCGCCAGCTGCTGGTCAGGCTCGCGCCGCACCTCGTCTACCCAACGCCGTTCCTGGTTCCCGCCCTGGGCGGGGAGCGCAGGAACCGGGCGATCGGGATCGGGCTCAACATGTACGACGTGATGGCGACCTCGCGCATCGGACGAGGTCGCAGCCAGCGCAGCGAGCACGGGGAAGAGGCCGAGTACTGGTCCCCGGACCGTCACCGCACCATCTCCGGCGAGGAGGCGTCCGAGCTGATCCCGGCGCTGGAGCCGATGAACCCGAGCTCGGCGTATCTCTTCTACGACTGCCAGACGGACGACGCGCGGCTCGTGCTGACCGTGCTGGGGGAGGCGGAACGATTCGGCGCGGTGATCCTGAACGGGGCGGAGGTGACCGGAGTCCTGGAGGAGAAGGGGCGGGCCGCCGGCGTCGCCTGCACCGAGGCGGAGACCGGGCAGCGCTTCGAGGTCCGCGCGGACACCGTGGTCAACGCGACCGGGGTCTGGGCCGACCAGATCCGCCCGGGCGAGCTGCTCACAGAGGAGGACGTCCCGAAGATCCGCCCGAGCCGCGGCTCCCACGTGACGCTCTCGACGGACGACCTCGAGATCGGCACCGCCGCCTGCATCGTGCCCGCCGGGGCGGACCGGACGATCTTCGCCCTGCCCTGGTACGGGCGGGTCCTGGTGGGGACGACGGACAACGACTACGAGGGCGAGATCGACCACGTGCCGCCCGGCGGGGACGACGTCACCTACCTGCTCGAGGCCCTCAACGCCTACTTCGGGACGACCATCGGGCCCGGGGACCTGACCGGCGCCTACGCGGGCGTCCGGCCGCTGATCGCCTCCGGCGATCCGAAGAAGTCCGTCGACATCTCCCGCAAGGCCGAGCTGTACGAGACCTCGTCGGGGATGCTCACCATCACCGGCGGCAAGCTGACCACCTTCCGGAGGATGGCCGCCCAGGTGGTCGACCGGATCGTGCACCGCGAGGGTCGCGAGGCCGAGTGTCGGACGGACGACATCCCGCTCGGGATGTCCGCTCGGAGCAACGATCTGGAGACCGAAGTCGAGCTTCCTTACGGCGCGACCGACCAGCTCGCCTTTCGATACGGTCACGCGGCCCGGGCTGTCCTCGACCTCTGCGAGGAGCGCCCGGAGCTGGCGGAGCCCATCGTCCCCGGGCACCCCGACCTGATGGCCGAGGTCGTGATCGCCGCGAGGCGCGAGCAGGCGCGCTCCGTCGCCGACGTGCTTCTCCGCCGGACTCGCCTCGGGTTGGTCGTCGAGCCCGAGCTCCGCGACGGGGAGCGCGTCGCGGCTGTCGCCGCCGTCCTCGGAGACGAGCTCGGCTGGAGCGGATCTCGTGTCTCCGAGGAGGCCGAGGCGTGGGGCGGCGTGGCCGGGGCCGAGGGGCTCGATCCGAGGGCGCTCGCCACCTAACGGCGTGGTCGCCGCATCGAGGCCACTAGCATGCGCGCGTTGATGGCGCTCAAGGACGAACATCTCGCCGACCTGCACCGGCGGGCGCGCGAGCAGGGCGTGGAGCGCTACCGCATGCTCACGCGCGACGAGCTGATCGAGGCCCTCGGGGAGGCTGGCGCCACCGAGGAGACACCCAGCGCAAGCGAGGAGACGGTCAAGGAGGTTGCCTCACCCGAGGAGGAGGCTTCTGATGAGGTCGAATCCGAGGAGGTGACGGGGGTGCTCGATCGCATGCCCCAGGGCTACGGCTTCCTGCGGCTGAGTGGCCTGAGCGAGGCGGAGGGCGACGTATACGTCTCCGCCTCCCAGATCCGTCGCTGCGAGCTGCGGCCGGGTGACGAGGTGAGAGGACCCGCCCGGCAACCACGCCGTGGAGAGCGACATCGCGCGCTGATCAGGATCGAGTCGGTCAACGGGCAATCGCCAGAGGGGGAGCGAAAGGACTTCGAGGACCTGACCGCAGCGCCGCCGCATCGGCGCCTGCTCGCACCAGACGCCGCGGGCGATCCGCTCGTTCGGGCGGTCGACCTGCTGGGCCCTCTGGCGTTCGGGCAGCGGGTGCTGGTCCTCGCCCAGCCGCGCTCGGGCCGCACCACGCTCCTGCGCGCCCTCGGCGCCGCGATCGCCGAGACCGGGGCGCACCTCTGCGTCCTGCTCGCCGACGAGCGCCCCGAGGAGGTACCCCGGTGGGAGCGCGCCCTCCCGCAGGCCGAGATCTTCGCGGCGACCGCCGACCAGGAGCCGCGCGACCAGATCCGCGCGGCCGAGCTGGCGATGGGGCACGCCAAGCGGCTCGCCGAGTCCGGGGAGGACGTGGTCGTCCTGATCGATTCCCTCAGCCGGCTGGCCCTGGGCTACCGGGACTCGGCCAGGGTCAAGCGCATCTTCGGCGCCGGCCGGGAGCTCAGCGAGGAGGGCAGCGGCTCGCTCACCGTGATCGCGACCGTGCTCGACTCAGACGACCGGGGCGCCGAGGTCCGCGAGGCGCTGGAGACGACCGAGAACCTGCTCCTCCGGCTGGACGCCGGCCTGGCGGCGAAGGGCATCGTCCCCGCGCTGGTCCCGGCCGACAGTCGCGCCTCGGGCGAGGACGAGCTGCGTGACGCCGACGAGCTGGAGAACGTCCGCAAGCTCCGCGCGGAATTGGCCGAGATGGACCCCGAGCAGGCGGCCCAGGCGCTCTCGGATCAAATCGTCGCCACGGCGAGCAACGCGGAGCTGCTCAGCCGGCTGTAGTTGGCACCTCGACGTCCACACCTGGGGGACGTCCTGCACCTGCCGCGTCTGCCGGGCGTCCCCGACGTTTTCCATCGCGTCCACCTCCCCGACGACCTGGAGGCCGTGACGACGAGGGGGGACGAGACCCAGCCGGCCGCGGCCGGACTCGACCGGGAGACGGTGGAGCACATCTGGGAGGCGGCGGTCGACCTCTACCGCAGCGGGGTCCACCCGGGCCTGCAGCTCTGCCTGCGCCGCGAGGGCAAAGTGGTCCTCGACCGCGCCATCGGGCACGCGCGCGGCAACGGCCCGGGCGACTCGGAGGACGCCCCGAAGGTCCCGATGACGCCGGGCACCCCGGCCTGCATCTACTCGGCGTCGAAGGCAGTCACCGCGATGGTCGTCCACCTGCTCGACGAGCGGCGCCAGCTCCACATCGGCGACCTGGTCAGCGAGTACATACCCGAGTACGCGCAGAAGGGGAAGGAGAGCACCACGATCGCCCATGTCCTGGCGCACCGGGCCGGAGTCGCGTCCATGCCCGAGGAGACCCTCGATCTCGATTCGATAAATGACTGGGACCGCACGGTCAGGCTGATCTGCGAGGAGAAGCCGAGCGTCCGGCCGGGCCGCCTGCTCGCCTACCACGCTGTCTCGGGCGGGTACATTCTCGGCGAGATCGTCCGGAGGGTGACCGGCAAGACCGTTCGGGAGGTCCTCACGGAGGAGATCCTTGACCCGCTGGGCTTCAGGTGGGGCAACTACGGCGTCGCGCCCGAGGACGTGGATGCCGTCGCACCCTCCTACGTGACCGGGCCGCCGCTGCTCCCGCCGCTCTCCACGCTCGTCAAGCGGGTGCTGGGCGCGCCGCTCGGCGACATCGTCGAGCTCTCGAACGACCCGCGCTTCCTGACGGCGCTGGTGCCCTCCGCCAACGTGGTCACGACGGCGAATGAGCTCTCGCGCTTCTTCGAGATCTTCAGGCAGGGAGGGGAGCTCGACGGCGTGCGGGTGATGGAGCCGAGGACGATCCGGCGGGCGCTCACCGAGCAGTCCCATCTCGAGATCGACTTCTCGCTGGTCTTCCCGACTCGCTTTTCCTACGGCCTCATGCTGGGCGCCGACTACGTGAGCCTCTACGGCCGCGACACGGACCTCGCCTTCGGCCACCTCGGGCTGATCAACATCATGGGCTGGGCCGATCCGGAGCGGGCGATCTCGGTCGGCCTGATCACGACCGGCAAGGCGATCGTCTACCCGGAGCTGCCGCGCTTCTACGGCGTCATGTCGCGAATCGCCGGCGAGGTGCCGAAGACGGGGAAGCCCGACTGGGTGACCGGCTGACGGCCCTTGCCGTCAGGTCGCGGCCTGATGGTTGTGCGCCCGCCACCCATAGAGGTGTGATTTCAAGAGGAGCGCTTTGCATGGGAAGCGATGCTTCGGAATTTGGCGCTCGCTTCTCGCGCAGAGCGGAACCGAGTCGGTGAATACTGTGAGCATGTCTTACGACGACGGCAGGATCGCCTGCGACGACACGGCACTCATCATTCGCCGCTACTACCCGTGGGGAAGTAGGAGGATCCCTTATGACTCGATCCGATCGGTGAGGAGGCGCCCACTGAGAAGAGTTCGGGGCAGATGGCGCATCTGGGGCTCAGGTGATTTCAAGCACTGGTGGAACCTTGACCCTGGACGACCGCACAAGGAAGTGGCGCTCGAGATCGATCTCGGTCGACGGATCGTCCCGACAATCACCCCGGACGATCCCGACGCCGTCGACCGCATCGTGGCCGAGCACCTCAAGTATCAGTAAGACCTTGCCGAACTGGTCGCGCTCTCCCCTCGCATGGGTCAGCGCCGTGAGCTGTCGGTCTTCGCGCATTGGAGCAGTGAGGGGGTTGGCGCTCCCCGAGGGAGCTGCGTTACTTCCCTTCTTCGCGCAGTTTCTCCTCGATCTGCTGGGCCACTTCCCCGGCCAGCCCCGGCTTACCGGTAGGGGTCCCCACGGGCGCCTCGGCTATCGAATCGAATTTCTCGCTACCGGCCTGCTTCTCAGCCTTGGCTTCCTTCCAAAGGGCATCGCGGTCGAACGAGGTCTCCTGGGTCTTGGGGTTGAACTTCACCTGAGCCTTCTCCCCGGGGAGCGGCCGACGCTCCACATCGGACTGGAACATCTCGATGAACTTCGCGCGGAAGGCCGGGCTCCCGTCGTCGGGCTCGACATCGGCGATGTAGTCGTAGACGTGGTGATAAAGACCGGTGGAGGCGTAGACGTTGATCCCCCTGCGGTACTGGCCCTCGTGAGTCTCGCGAGCGATGACGGTCGCCTGACCCTGCTTCCATCCGATCTTGAACATGCCTGTTCCTTTCGTCGAGCCTCAGTTGAGAATCGGAACGAAAAGATGGCTATGCAAGCACGGTTCCGGTTCCACGGAGGGAGCGTAGTTCCAAGCCCGCCCCTGCCTCCGGGAAATGACGGGCACGCGTCTTGGTTGTGCGGCGCTCGCTTCCGCAACCGCGTGAATGCAGGAGCTGAGTTGGCGGGAGCGTCACGAGTAAGACCGCCGCTTTGGACGAGGAGCGCTTGTTCTCGTCCTAAGTGCACATCTCGGAGGACGTGTCATTTCGAGCCCCATAGGCGACCGCTGTAGGTTTCGGCATATGGCACTCCGCATGGACAACGTAGGCGTCGTCGTTGACGATTTGGCGGCTGCAATCGAGTTCTTTCGCGAGCTCGGGCTCGAGCTCGAAGGACAGGCGACGGTAGACGGAGAGTGGTCGGGGCGTGTTACGGGACTGCACGGCCAGCAAGTCGAGATCGCCATGATGCGCACCCCGGATGGCCAAAGCCGACTCGAGCTTTCGCGATTCGTCACGCCGCCTGTTGCCGCTGACCACCGGAACGCTCCCGTCAACGCTCTGGGCTACCTGCGTGTCATGTTCGCCGTTGACGACATCGACGATACGCTCGATCGGCTCCGCGAACACGGCGCGGAGCTCGTCGACGAAGTGGTTCAGTACGAAGACATGTACAGGCTCTGCTACATCCGGGGGCCCGAAGGACTTCTAATCGGCCTCGCCCAGGAACTCGGCTGAGCCACGGAAGAGTCGTTAACGACTCGGGGTTTTTCGCCCACGGAATCGGCTTCAGACTGCTGCGTGAAGGCCTCAAGTGGGGCCGGGGGCCTGCCGCTCGACATCGGTACCCGGACCGAGGGCTACTACGAACGCCTCGGCGCGAGCCGGTCGCTCGGTTTTCGCCTCAAGCGCGAGGTCCCTCGGTCTCAGGGGCCTGGTCGCCTACTTACCCCTGCGGGCCTGCAAACCGCCGCTCGTCCAAAGCGGTTATCGGAAGAGACAGTCGTGGTAGCTCTGGCATTCCACGGCAGCGAAGCCGGTCAGCAGCACGACAAGCAAGACCAGAGCAGTGGCGATCGCGAGAATCGCGCCCCCAGCAAGTCGCCAACCATTCGCCGTCTTAGCGGTTGAGAAAGCCGTCCAAGACAGGGCCAGGATCGCGGCGGCACCAAAGACTGCAAAGCCGATCGAACGACCGGGCTCGCCATCCGCCCAGATTGCAATGGCGAAGGAGAGAACTGCGAAGAGTGCAGTGGTGACGTATCCGATTACCGCTCGATGAGCGTGCATTGGGATGATCTAACCAACGCGACCCTCGGCGCGTCAACCCGCTGCTTCTCGTCCAAAGGGGCGGTTCGACTACTCGCAGCCGTACTCGTCCTGACCCGTGGCGTGGCAGATCGCGTCGTCCACGGCGACGGTCAGTCCGATGCCGCTCTTTTGGCCCGGTATTCCAGCGCTGCTCGGGTTCGTCCGAACAGAGACGTGTCCATATCCAATCCCTGAGTCGAGACCGTGGGGGTGCGGAAGGTCGGGCGGTGGACAGCCGCTGCTCCCCTGGTCACAGATTGAGACCGAGAAATCGATTGACGACCAAGATGCGGTGGCCCGCCCCACGTAGGCCTGATCGACCCCGGCGTACCGAGTTCGTCGGAGCGTGTACGGGTAGGGCATCGTGTCGAGTGCCTTGCGCAGTTGGGCCTCGTTGGTCAGGTTGCCAGTGCCAGCTGAATTGCCCGCTTGGATCGCTGCGACGATCACGTAGAGGAGGACGCCGACCACTACCAGGCCAACCAAGATGCCAATCGACCTAAAGGCTCGGGCGCTCATGGCCAAGGGACTAGATCGGCAGACCGCCGCTTTCCATGCAAAGCGGCGCTTGTAACCACACCTGGGTGTGGAACGGGATGACCGCTACGCGCGGTCGCGGCCGCCGTAGGCGACGGTGCCCCAGGAAGGCTCCTCGGAGAGCTCGATCAGCTCCGAGTCGCGATCAGGCTGGACGTATCCGAAGGTCTGCGTCGACTCGTCGAAGACGATGTCGAGCTCACCCTCCTTGACGCGCTGGTCGAGCCAGGCGCCGCGGAAGACGAGGCGGCGAAGCCAGTGCACGAGGCTCTTGTTGGACGGGCCGACGAGCTCGTCCCAATTCTCGTTGACGTGGCCGCCGAGGGGGGAGCAGGGCTCGCGGATCTCACCGTTGACGGCGAGCTCGAGCAGGTCCTCCAGCTCGTGCTCATCGAGTCCCTGGCGGACGAAGTCGAGCTTGACCGCCGCCTGCTCCACCCGCTGGGCGAAGTCGCGCTCGTTGAAGGAGAACCGGAGCTCTCCGTACTCGAGCACGTAATCGGCGCCCGATTCGTAATTTCCTCTGCGTGCGGTCTCGTCCACGGCGTTGGTGCATCTTTGCGGATGAGGGTGCTCGCCGCCACTGATTCGTCGGCGCTGAACGAGCGGTTGCAGCAAAAGGGAACCCGCGGTGGGTGTCGACGTGTGTTAGCGAAATGCGCAGTCGGCGAGGTGGTCGTTGACCATGCCGATCGCCTGCATCGTGGCGTAGGCGGTCGTCGGTCCGACGAAGACGAAGCCGCGCCGTTTGAGCTCCTTGGCCATCGCCTTCGACTCCGGCGTCGTCGGCTCGAGGTCGGAGAGCCTCTTGGGTGCCGGGCGCGAGTCGGGGTCGGGGGCAAAGCCCAGATCAGCTCGTCGAGCGTCTCGCCGTTCGCGTGGAGCTCCCTGATGGCTCCGGCGTTGGTGATCGCCGCCTCGATCTTCTTTCGGTTGCGGACGATCCCGGCATCCGCCATCAGGCTCGTCATGTCCTTCGCCGCGTATCCCGCGACCTTGTCGATGTCGAAGCTGTCGAACGCCTGACGGAAGTTCTCGCGCTTGCGCAGGATCGTCAGCCAGGAGAGCCCGGACTGGAACGCCTCCAGCGTCAGGCGCTCGAAGATCTCCACCTCGCCGTGGAGCGGTCGTCCCCACTCGAAGTCGTGGTAGTCGATGTAGTCCGGCGTGCTCAGCGCCCAGGGGCAGCGCGGCTTCCCATCGGGCCCCTTCTCGACGCCGTTCACGGCTGGTAGGGCGGGGCGACTCCCCAGCCCCAGCGAGGCGTCGGGGCCTCCTGCGGGACGTCGTCGGCACCGGGCTGCGAGTTGTGCAGCGCGAGGCGGGTGCCCCACTCGACATAGCCCATGAACGCCGAGCGGAACTCGGGGTCGTCGGGCAGGCCGGCGTCGTCGGCCGCCATGCTCATCAGGGTCGCGAAGCGGAGGCGCTGCTCGGGCGTGATGCCGAGGTCGTGGTGCTTGCTGACCATCCGGTGGTAGCCACCGAGCCGCTCGGTGTAGTCCGCCGGCCCCCCGAAGACCTCGATCCACCAGAGCGTGACGTTGTGGCGGTGCTCCTCGCTGACGCCGCCGGGGAAGAGGGGCGAGATCAGCTCGTCACCCTCCACCCGGTCGTAGAAAGCGCCGATCAGCCGCGCGAAAGCCTGGCGCCCGCCGGCCCATTCGTACAGCGTGGGTGGATCCCCCGCTTCGGCCATTGATTGAAGCTACAGGGCGCTCCATCTCGTCCAGGGCGGCACTGAAGTAGGGAACAGCGGCGGTAGGGTGATGCACTCTCGGCCAGTGAGGAGCGTCCGTGAATCTCGTTCTCAGCACCTTGGAGTTGACGACGATAGGAGGGGTCGGCACCTATCTCGTGACCGTGGCCGAGCAGCTCGAGCGAATGGGCCATGACGTCACCGTCTTCGCGGGTGAGACCGGCCCGATGGCGGAGGTTGCTGACCGCCGCGGCCTGCGGATCGTCACCGAGGCGGGTGATCTTCCCGACCGATGCGACGCCATCTACGCCCAGGATACGCCGAGTGCCTACGTACTCGCTGAGCGTTACCGCGAGGTGCCACAGGCTTTCTGCCTGCACGCGCCGGACCACGACCGTTGGACGGTTCCGCAGCTTTCAGGAGTGACGAGCGTGACCGTGGCGCTTCACGATCGCGCCGCGCGATACGCGCACTCACTCGCCCATTCGCCGGAGGTTGTCAGGCTGCGCCAGCCAGTCGACCTCCGTCGATTCTCGCCCAGAGGGCCCCTCGCCAAGCGCCCGAGACGCGCGCTCATGCTCGGCAATTACACGTCGGGAGATCGATTGGAGTTGATCCGGGAGGCATTCTCCGACGCGCGGATCGAGGTCATCCAGCGCGGTCTCCAGGGCGGCGGGTTCGCCAGCTCGCCCGAGGTGGAGATGAACGACTGCGAGATCGTCGTCGGCAAGTCCAGGGTGATCGTCGAGGCGATGGCGTGTGGGCGCGCCGCCTACATCTTCGATCACAACGGTTGCGATGGCTGGATGACCGCCGACGGCTACGAGTCCCTCGAGGCGGACAACTTTGACGGTCGGGCGGATCACGGCCAAGCCGACGCGGATCGCCTGAGAGAGGACATGGTCAGCTACAGGTCAGGGATGGGCCCCGCCAACCGCGACCTCGCGGTTGCCCACCACGGCGCGCGCCCGCACGCGGAGGCTCTCGTCGAGATCTTCGCGCGGCTGGCACCGCGCGCCGAGTCCGCGGCGGCGCCGCTGGACGAGCTTGCCCGTCTGACCAGGGTGCAATGGCAATCGGACGCGCGTGCGCTCGGATTCGAGCACGAGGCGAAGCTCCTGCGGGCCGAGCTGGAGCTCCGCAATCGCGAGGGGGCCGAGCTGAGGCGGGAGACAGCCCTCGCGCAACGGCGGGTAAAGGAAATCGAGGAGCGGGTGGAGATGTCCCTCGAGGGTCCATTGGGAGCGCTCCGGCGATTGAGGCGGGCGAGCAGATGACGACGACCGGCGAGACGGCTGCACCACCAGTCCCTGAGCTGGCCGTAGTGGTGCCGCTCGAGAATCCGCGCGGTGACATCGCCGATCATCTCCGGACCTGGACCCAGGGGCAGACCCTCGCGCGGGAGCGCTATCAGGTGGTCGTCGGTGCCGGGGGTGAATACCCTGACGCCGAGAGGCGGTTGGCCGAGCAGCTGGCGCCGCAGGACGCGCTCGTGCCGGCCACTGACCCGTCGTTGTTCGGGCTGTATAAGGCGGCCGCACAAGGAGCGAGTGCCCCGTTGCTCGTTGTCACCGAGGCGCACGTCCTGGCGGATCCCGAGTGTCTAACGACCGTCGCCGACGCGTTCGCGGCGGATCGGGAGCTCGATGCCGCGTCGTTCGTCCATCGGCAACGCGCCCAAACGCCCGAAGCCGAGCTGATCGAGCGCTGGTTCGAGCGCGCCTTTGACGCCTGGGAGTTCGAAGACTGGCACCGCCTCGGGGCGGCGGGATTCGCGATTCGTGCCGCTGTCTACGAGCGCGCAGATGGCCTCGAACCGGAGATGGAGTTGTTCGCGCCCTTTTTCATGTCGGCCCGCCTCGACGAGATCGGGGCGCGAGTGGGGCACCTGGAGGGGGCGGTCGTCACTCATGTGATCGAGGACGAGCTGGCCGAAGCGCTCGAGCATGCCTGCAGTTACGCCCGTGGCGAATGTGTGGCACGCGCGAGGCACGGCGAGCGGTACGAGCGCTATTTCCCCCAGCCAGCCTTCTGGCATCGTCGTCTCGAATACCGGCCGGAGATCGCCAGGTCGATGGTGGCCGCGCTGGCGACCGCGATCAGGCAAAGCCCGCGCGAGGCGACCTGGCTGAGTCGAGAGATGGCGCCTCGCTTGCCCGCGAGCGCTGCCGGCCCCCGGCCGCGGCTCGCCTGGGAGCGGGCGGTCGCCCGCTGGCATCAGACGGTTGCCGAGTCCCACCGAATTCCGTTCGAGACAAGGTGGCGGAGCCTGATCGCCAGCCACGAGCACAATGTGGGCGCGGTCGGTCTCGAGCTCGGGGCCCAACCGAATCACTTGCCGGAGCCCGTGCGCCATCCCGGCTCCCTCGCCGACGAGGGGCTCAATGGCGCGCTGATCGGCGCGTACCGTGCGGAGGGCAAGCCGGAGGATCGCTTCAGATGGACGGAGCCGGTCGCTCTGCTGCGCATCTCGCCACCCCCCGGTGCGGCGCTCATTCGGGTAGAGACCGGCGGGCGCCGCGGCCGCCCGCTCGACTACCTCCATGGGATCTACTGCGCGGGTCGGCAAGTTCCGCGCGAGGCGATCACCGGTGATGAGGAGAGTTTCGAGATCCGGCTCTCCCCTGCGCTTGGCCGGGTGGCCGCCGCGACGGGGCTGGTCTTCATCTCCCGTCCGCTGGTCCCATCCAAGGCCGGATCGAGTGACCGGCGGCGGCTCGGCATTCCGGTGGCCAGAATCGAGCTCAACCCGTCCTTGGAGATGCGCCTAGCGTGACTGGCCGAAGATCCTCAGCAGGAAGAGGAAGAGGTTGATGAAGTCGAGGTACAGCGCGAGGGCGCCCATGATCGCCGCGCGTCCCTCGGCCTCGCCGGTCAGTCCCTGCTTGTTGATCTGCGCCAGCTTCTGCATGTCGTAGGCGGTGAGAGCGGCGAAGATCCCGACCCCGGCGTACGTGGTGATCCAGTAGAGCGTCGAGTTGGCCCAGAAGATGTTCACGATCGTCGCCAGGATCAGCCCGATCAGGGCCATGAAGGCGATCGCGCCGACCTTCGAGAGGTCGATGTGGGTGGCGGCGCCCCAGACGGCCAGCGCGCCGAACATGCCGGCCGTGATCAGGAAGGCCGTGAAGATCGACTGCGTCGTGTAGAGCTCGAAGAGGAAGGCGAAGGTGACGCCGACCGTCGCCGAGTAGAGCAGGAAGAGGAAGGTCGCGAGCCCGACGGAGATCTTGGGGAGCAGGAAGACCAGCAGCAGGACCAGCGCGAGCTGCGCGACCACCACGCCGATGACGATCCCCGGGGTCTGGGTGATCTTCGTGAGCAGGCTGTCCGACGAGCCGATCGCCGCGGCGGTGCCGCCGGTGATCGCGAGCCCTACGAACATCCAGAGGAAGACCCTCTGCAGGAAGGTCGAGTCCGGTTTGGCTACGGCGACCGGTGGCTGTGCCGCGTACTCCATGCGCGCGGAACCTTATGTGAGGGTGAGGACACCCGCCCGCTTTCGACGGCTCGAGCGCACGGCGATGCTCGGCCACGAGGTTCCGGTGGCCACGACGCTGCCCAGCCGCCTGCTCGGTCTCGCCCTCCTCGGCCGCGGTGCGGCCGGCCCCGGCCTGCTGATCCCGCGCTGTAGCAGCGTCCACACCTTCGGCATGCGCTTCGCGATCGACGTCCTCTTCCTGGACGCCGAGGGGCGGGTGATCGACCTGCGCCGCTCGGTGCCGCCGTGGCGCGTCATACGCTGCCCGGGCGCGATGGCCGTGCTCGAGCTGCCCTCTCCTTAGCGTGACCTCGGCTGCCGAAACCAGGCGGCGGTGGTGGGTGCTCGTCGGCACCTGCCTGGGCCTCTTCATCCTGATGCTCGACTCGACGGTCGTCGCGCTGGCGCTGCCGACGATCGAGAAGGACCTCCACGCCTCGGCCGACAACGTCCAGTGGGTTCTGAACGGCTACCTGCTGGTCCTAGCCGTGCTGGTGGTGACCGCCGGGCGGCTCGGCGACATCTACGGGCGGCGACTCATCTTCCTGATCGGGATGGCGGTGTTCGGGGCGGGCTCGGTGCTCGCCGCGGTCGCCTCGGATGACACCGTCCTGGTCGCTGCGCGTGCCGTTCAGGGTGCCGGCGGCGCGGCGATGCTCTCGCTCTCGCTGGCGATCGTCAGCCACGCGTTCCCGGTGGAGCAGCAGGGACAGGCGCTCGGCATCTGGGCGGCGGTCTCGGCGCTGGCGCTCGCGATCGGCCCCCTCGTCGGCGGGGCTTTGATCGAGGTCGACTGGCGGCTGATCTTCTGGATCAACCTGCCGATCTGCGCGACCGGGATCGCGATCACCCGATGGGCGGCGCACGAGTCCCGCGACGAGACCTCGGCGCCCAAGGTCGACTATCCGGGCCTGGCGACCCTGACCCCCGGGCTGCTGTTGTTCGTCTTCGCCCTGGTGCGCTCGGACGACTGGGGCTGGGGATCCGGCAAGACGCTCGGCCTGCTGGCGGTGGGCGCGCTCCTGCTCGTGGCCTTCTGGGCGATCGAGCACCGGGTCAGCTCGCCGATCGTCGACTTCAGCCTCTTCCGCAATCGCCCGTACCTGGGGGCCTCGGCCGCGGCGTTCGCGCTGGTGGGCGCCTACTGGGCGGTGATCTTCTACCAGCCGCAGTACCTGCAGGAGGTCCTGCACCACGGCCCGGTCGCGGCCGGCGTCCTCGTCCTGCCGATCACGGCGCCGATGGTCTTCATCTCCCCGTTCTGCGGTCCCCTGATAGAGCGCTTCGGCCCCCGCGTCCTGATGACGTTCGGCATGGTCTGCGGGGCGGTCGGCCTGGCGCTGCTGACCCGGATCGACGCCGACAGCTCCTTCGGCGCGCTCCTGCCCGGCTATCTCCTCTTCGGCATCTCGCTCGGCCTCGTCTACGCGCCGATGTCGACGGCGGCGATGCTGGCGATGCCGCGCGCGAAGGCGGGCATCGCGGCCGGTGTCCTGGCGATGGTGCGGGTGACCGCGGGCGCCGTGTCGCTCGCCGTCGTCTCGGCGATCTTCCAGAGCATCCAGAACGATCAGCTCGACCAGCATCCCGGCGACGCCGCCGGCGCCTTCGCCACCGCGCTTGCCGACTCGACCTGGGCCCTGGTCGGCCTGGTCGCGGTGGGCGCGGTGCTCACCTGGGCGCTGGTGCGGCGAAGCGGGGATGAGCATCCGCAGCCCGAGGAGCACCCGGAGCACCACCTCGAGCGGCGCCGGCTCCACCTCTAGGCCCGGCTAGCAGGCTTGGACCGCGGCGGCCGATTGCACGGCCTCGAACGCGCTGCCGGGAATCTTCGTCAGCTGGCTCAGGTCCTCGTTGTTCCAGCGGCGATCGGAGGTGCCCGAGAAGAACCAGTTCTCGCCGTTGTCGGCCACGATCAGGCCGTAGTGCTTGAGCGCCTCGGCGATCACCCGCGCCTGACCGCCGATCCCGGAGAGGTTGTAGCCGGCCCGCAGGCGCAGGCGCAGTCCCATGGGGGGCGCATTGGGATCTCGTATCTGGCTGGCGCAGTCCCGTGCCGGGAGTAAGCGGGCCTCCTGCGTCCCCGTCATGCTGACCCGGAAGGCGTGGCGGATCACCCCCCGGCGGACCTCGTCATAGCGGACCAGGCCGGCGAACATGGGCAGTCCGGAGCCGTCAGCCGCTCCCTGGCCACCCGGGCGCGGCGCACGCTTTCTCAGGTTCCAGATCGCGCCGCCGTCAGAGTCCCAGTGGGGATGGTGGCCAGCGCGGAAGAAGCTCCGGAAGAGCTCGAAGAGCCTGCAGCGGTGGCGGTCGATGGCGATCACGTGGCGATCACCGTCGTCAAGCTGCCCGGCCTCCACCAGTGCTCGGGCCGGGATCGGGGCACGCGGACCCCGCGGGACTGCGCGGCCGATCCAGTGCACCCGGTAGCGGCGCTGATGCCTGCCGACAACCGCGTAAGGGAAACCCTGGCGTCGCTCCGAGCCGAAGTAGGGGATCAGCTGGTCGCCTCCGTTGGCCGCGATGTAGGCCATGTATCCGGCGGAGTTGGGATCGACCGGCGCGTTGGAGATGTCCTGGCGCCAGGCGGACTCATTCGGAAGAGATGGCATCCCGGCGGCGACCTTCGTCTTGGGGAAGACCGGGCACTTGCCGAGCGAGGGGTAGGGACCGCGGGGGGGCTTTCTCGGCTTCTTGGCGGCGCCGGCGATCCCGCCCACGACAAGCAACGCAATCGCGGCTGCGATCACGGGCAAGACCAACGCGCTGCGGGCGCTCCACCTTGACCCCCCTCGCATCGCGGCCGATCGTAGCCCCTGGGCGGCTGCACTTCTGAACGGCAACCTCATGTGTCGCGGGTCAAGGGTGGGCGACCGGCCGCCGATACGCCCAGATGCGACGGATCGCGCTCATCGGACTTGCCGCCTTCCTGTTGGTCGTTGGATCGGCGGGAGCGCGGGGGACCGAGATCGTTCAGGTGCACAACCAGACCAGCCACAACCTGGAGATCTCCTACATCGCGGACGGGGCTCCGATCGACAACGTGATCGCTCCCCGCAATTACCTCGTGCTGCGCGAGGTCCCGACGAACGACTGCGTGCGTGTCCGCCTGCTGCACGGCAAGCTGTCCCACCGCCCGCACTGCGAGCCCTTCGGGCACGTCATGCATGTCGCGTGCGATCTGCCGGCTGACTACCAGTGCGTCCTCCACGCCGGTGAGCAGAAGGACGTGCTGATCAGCGTCCAGCACTCGGGCTTCGAGCGAGAGACAAGCTGACACCGACGCCGAGGGCACATTCGAGGACACAATGTGCACGAAGCCGAGGACGACTCAGACCACGTAGAACCGCATGGGAATGCGGAGACCGATCTAGAAGGAACCCTCGCAACCTAATAGCGCATTTCGATGGGGGCGAGAGGGTCGCTGGTTCGAATCCAGTCGCCCCGATTAGCGGAAACCCCCTCTAATGCGGGGGTTTCGGCCCTTAGGGACGGCGCGTGCAAACCCGCGACGGGTCCAATCGGGTCCGATCGTTTCAGAACAACCATGTCGGTCTCGAAGCCCGGCCAGCTCGCGCCCCAATGCGCGACCAGCGGAACCCACACTGCTCATCGCCCCAGGGGGACAGCGCCTGTAAGACCCCCGCAATCTTTGCCCCACAAGAATGCCGCCCATGCAGGGTGCTCTCGCCGTGATCGCCAAGGCGCCGTTGTCGGGCAGGGTCAAGACGCGGCTCTGTCCGCCGTGCACACCAGGAGAGGCGGCGGCGCTGGCGGAGGCCGCGCTCCGCGACACGTTCGCAGCGGTCGCTGCAACCCGCTGCGACCGCCGGCTGTTGATCCTCGACGGCGATCCCGGCGGGTGGGCCCACCCGGCGTTCGAGACGATTGCGCAGAGAGGCGGGACGTTCGACGGACGCCTCGCGGCGGCGTTCGATGACGCCGGAGGTCCCACCGTCCTGATCGGCATGGACACGCCACAGGTGACGTCAAGGCTGCTGGGCCGCGCCCTCCAAACCCTCGCCGCTCCGGGGACCGACGCGGTGTTCGGTCCGGCCGCGGACGGCGGCTACTGGGCGATCGGCCTGCAGAGGCCGGATCCTCGTGTCTTTCTCGGAGTGCCGATGAGCGTGCCCGAGACCGGGGAGGCGCAGCTCGAGCGCCTGCGGGCACTGAGGTTGAGGGTGCGGATGCTTCCGCTGCTTCGGGACGTCGACGAGTTCGAGGACGCCCAGGCCGTCGCGGACACCGCGCCGGGAACCCACTTCGAAGCCGTCTTTCGGTCCCTGTCCATTCCGGCGGCAGCCGCAGCGTGAGCGCGCCCGCCCTCGAGGTCTACGGGCGCGGGCTCGCCGATGCGGCCAGCGAGTCACGAACGGCTCCATACCGCGCCGTGGCGGAGGACGGGACCCGCCGCCGGCTGCCGCTCCGGCGATGGCTGGCCCGGGCCCCGGTGGAGGAGCTCGCGTTGCTCGGGCGCGCCAAGCCTCCAGTGCTGGACGTAGGTTGCGGGCCCGGACGGCTCCTGGCAGGCCTCGCGCGGCTGGGGATCCCCGCGCTGGGACTCGACATAGCGCCCCGCGCCGTCGCGCTTGCTCGGGCACGCGGCGGTCGCGTGCTGAAGCAGTCCGTCTTCGACCCGGTGCCCAACGCCGGAAGCTGGGGGAGCGCGCTGCTGCTCGACGGCAACGTCGGAATCGATGGCGATCCGATCAGGTTGCTCCGGCGCCTGGGGACGCTCCTTCGTCCTGGGGGTTCGGTACTGGCGGAGTTCGAGCCTCCCCAGGCGATCAGCCGCGAGGTCCGCCTGCGGATCGAAACCCGCGACCAGGTCAGCGATTGGTTCCCGTGGGCCTGGGTGAGCATCGACGAGGTCGACCGGCTCTCGCGGGCCGCCGGGCTCGAGGCCTCCGACGTCTGGTCGGCTCGAAACCGGTGGTTCGCCCAACTCGATGTACCGGACGAACCCGCTCCCTGAGGCTCGGGAGCGCCGCGTGGCATGGGCGCTCTCCGCGGCGGTCGGCGCCACGGTTGCGTTCGGGCTCGTGTTCAGGGCGGCTGGCGGCTTCCTCGGCACCGATCTGCCGCCTTTCATCCTGGACTGGCAGCCTCGGATCTCGCCTTACGCGATCATCGCTGGCGTGACGCTGGGCGCCGCGGTGCTGCTCGGTCCCGTGCTTCACGCGTCCAGGCTCAGCCCGGTCGGTTTTGGCGCGGCCCTCGCCGGCCTCAGTGCCGCGTTGCGCCTCGCCCTCAACCTGGGCCGCGCCGGACCGTCGGACTGGTACGAGGTCTTCGTCATCCACCAAGGAACGGGGGAGGGCCGGCACGAGTATCTTCCCGGGCTGGCCGCGCTTCAGGATGGGACGGGGCACTTCCTCTCGAACTTCGACCGGATCGCCCCTTCGCTGCCGACCCATCCCAGCGGGCACCCGCCGGGACTGCTACTCACCCTGCACGCGCTCGGGATCCATACACCGCCGGGCATGGCGGCGTTGACGATCGGCGTCGGGGTCCTCGCGACGCCGATGCTCTACGTCCTCGGGCGGGGGTTGCTAGGAGAGGCGGCCGCACGCACGGCGGCGATCCTCTTCGTCTTCTCTCCGGCGGCGCTGCTCTACGGGGCCACCTCGGCCGACGCTCTCTTCGCCACGCTGGGGCTCGGCGCGGCCGCTGCTCTGATGGCCGGTGGGCGAGCGGTGCGGGTCGCGGGGGCTCTGCTGCTGGCGGTCGCGTCGTTCTTCTCATGGGCCCTGCTCGCGGTCGGTGCCTGGGCAGTGGTGCTCACCGAGCGCCGCTCGGGCTGGCGCCGAGCGCTGCTGCTGGCCGTCGGCTGCGGCGTCGCGATGGCGGGCTTCTACCTGGCGCTCCATGCTGCGACCGGCTTTGATCCCGTGGCCACGCTCCGCGCCATGCACGAGAACTACTACGCGGGGATTGGGGGCCGGAGGCCCTACCTCTTCTGGTTGTTCGGGTCGCCGGCGGCCTTCCTGGTCGCCATGGGAATCCCGATCGCCTGGCAGTTTCTCCGCTCGCTCGGTCGGGGCGAGCCGACCGCGGTCGCGCTGGCCCTGGTGATCGCCGCCTCTGCTCTCCTCGCTTACACCAAGGCGGAGACCGAGCGGATCTGGCTCTTCATGGTGCCGCTTGCGTGCCTGGCGGCGGCGCGGTCACAGCCCGCGGCTCGGCTCCGCCTCGTGCTTGCTCTGCTCGCGCTCCAGGCGATCGCCGTCGAGCTGCTCTTCAACACGATTTGGTGAGCGGCGCGTCGGCTCGCGAAGGGGCGCGTTCGCGAGCTCGCGCATCCCGTCGCCGAAGTCCACCTGGGCGCGGAATCCGAGCTCTGACGCGGCGCGCGATGCGT
Organism: uncultured Solirubrobacterales bacterium; assembly: GCA_963819715.1. GTDB lineage: Bacteria > Actinomycetota > Thermoleophilia > Solirubrobacterales > 70-9 > DASUPK01. The sequence goes on along the minus strand of CAWFXE010000003.1, from coordinate 136,160 downwards.
CGGCGAACACGTGTCGCACATCCCCGATCCGGAACTCCCCGGTGACTCGCGGCTCGGGGGCACCGGGGCCTTTCGCCACGGCCAGCGCCTGCGCCATCTCGCCGACGCTGCACGGCCGCCCGCTGGCGACGTTGAAGGCGCCGCTCACCTCCGTGGCGTCGAGCAGGGCGATCGCATTGGCGCGAGCGACGTCCCGCACGTGGACGAAGTCACGGAGCTGAGCGCCGTCCTCGAAGACCTCCGGCGGGCGCCCTGCGGCCAGCGAGCTGAGGAAGATGCTGGCGACCCCGGCGTAGGGTGTGTCGCGGGGCATCCGCGGCCCGTAGACGTTGTGGTAGCGCAGCGCCACGTGGCGGAGGGACCGCTCGCGGGCGAAGATCGCGCAAAGCTGCTCCTGGCAGAGCTTGGTGGCCGCGTAGACGCTTCGCGGATCGGGCGCCGCCGATTCCGGTAGTGCTCGGGGGAGTAGGGATCGCCCGCAGGAGGGGCAGCTCGGCTCGAAGTGCCCGGCGGCCAGGTCCTCGGCCGTGCGCGGGAGCGGTCGGACGGGCCCGTGCGCGGGACACTCGTAGCCGCCCTCGCCGTAGATGACCATGCTGGAGGCCAGGACGAGCGCGCCGCGGAAACCACTCTCGGCCAAGCGGCCGAGCAGTACGGCGGTGCCCAGGTCGTTGGCGCCGACGTAGGCCGGCGCGTCGGCGAAGCTCGACTCCAGCCCGACCATGGCGCCCTGGTGGGAGACGGCTGCGACTCCCCGCACCGCTGTCGCGACGACCTCGCGGTCGCGCAGGTCGCCCTCGATCAGCTCAACGCCTGGATTCAGGTAGTCCGGGCTGCCGGCGTGCACCGCCGGGTCGAGCGAATCGAGTACGCGCACCTCGCGGCCCCGCGCGACGAGCTCGTCTACGAGATGTGAGCCGACGAAGCCCGCGCCGCCGGTGACCAGGATCGGTCCGTCCACGCGCCGACCCTAGCCTCTGGGGTCCCGCGCGAGCGCTGGTTGGGGCGACCGTTCAGCGTTCTGTAATGAACGCGGATCTGAACAGTCCATGAACAAGATGGGCGCAGCGCGGAACAACGGCCGGGCGCTGGAAGAATCTGCCGAGATGACCGACGACGGGCATTGCCGCGGGTCGGTGCTGGTGGTGGACGACGAGACGACGATCCGCGAGGTCGTCGCGAACTACGTGCGCCGCGCTGGCTACCGGACCCGCTCCGCCCGGGACGGAAGCGAGGCAATCTCGCTCGCGGAGAGAGACCGGCCCGACATCGTGATCCTCGATCTGCTGATGCCCGGGATGGACGGGCTCGAGGTGATGCATCGCCTGCGCTCCGCCGAGCACGACGACCTCGCGGTGATCCTGCTGACCGCGAAGGGCGAGGAGACCGACCGGGTCACCGGTCTGCGCCTCGGGGCGGACGACTACGTCTGCAAGCCGTTCTCCCCGGCCGAGCTGGTGGCTCGCGTGGACGCCGTGCGGCGCCGGCTCGATACGTCCACAAGCCGGAGTGAGCCGGTCAGATTCGACGGGATCGAGATCGATCCCTCGTCAAGGCGCGTACTCGTCGACGGCGAGGACGTCTCGCTGACTCACCGCGAGTTCGAGTTGCTCCTCTTCCTGGCCCGGCATCCCGCCCAGACCTTCTCCCGGTCCCAGCTGATGGACGCGGTCTGGCAGTACGCCTTCTACACCGACACCTCGACCGTCACGGTGCACATCCGCAGGCTGCGCGCCAAGATCGAGCCGGATCCGGGGGCGCCACGCTTCATCGAGACGGTTTGGGGAGTGGGCTACCGGTTCGCGGCATGAGGGGATCGGCAATCGTCATAGCGGCCGGGGCGGCGGTGGCGTTCGTCGTCGTCGCCGCCGGCCTGGGTCTGAAGCCCGCGGCCGAGACGGCGATCATGCTCGGAGTTCTGGGTGCCGCGGGCCTGGCCGGTGCCGAGCTGGCGGTCAGGAACCGGGGACGGATCGGGCCTCTGCCACGCCAGCTCGTCGCGATGCTCGGGATCACCGTCGGCCAGCTGCTGGCGATCGTCGTCGCCTTCTCCCTGTTGATGTTCGTCTCCGCCGAGGATGCGGTCCTGATCATGCTGGCGGTCGCCTTCTCCGCGGCGATCGGCATCCGCGCCTCCCAGCTGATGCTGGCGGAGGTGCTCGCCGACATCGAGGCGGTGCGAGACGCGCTGGTCGCGGTCGGGGCGGGGGATCGGGATCTGCGGGTGTCGAACGGTTCGCGCGACGAGATCGGCGAGCTCGCCGACGCCGCCGACGCGATGATCCTCCGGCTCGACACGGCCGAGCGCGCCCGGCGCGACCTTGTCTCCGCCGTGTCGCACGACCTGCGTACGCCGGTGACATCGCTCAGGGTCCTGACCGAGGCGATCGAGGACGGCGTGGTGGACGAGGAGAGCCGCCGCGCCTACCTGATGACGATGCGCACCCACGTCTCCGCGCTCGGGGCGCTGATCGACGACCTCTTCGAGCTTTCCCGGCTTGAGGCGGGGGACATCGAGTGGTCGGTCTCTCAGGTCGAGCTCTCGGAGCTCGTTGCGGAGACGGTCACCGCGATGCGGGTGCAGGCCGACGCCGCCGGTGTCACGGTGTTCGCGGATGTCCCCGGGGACCTCGAGCCGGCGCGGGCCAACCCGGAGAAGCTGCAGCGGGTCCTCTTCAACCTGATCCAGAACGCGATCCGCCATACCCCCGCCGACGGCAGCATCGCGGTCCGTGCCGAGGCGCTCGAGAACCGCGTCGAGGTGGAGGTCGCGGACACCGGCGACGGAATTCCGGTTCACGAGCGAGACCTTGTGTTCGAGCCCTCCTACCGGGCCGGGGAGGACGCCTCACGGACGACGGAGGGCGCCGGGCTCGGCCTGGCGATCTCGCGGGCCATCGTCGAGTCGCACGGCGGCCGCATCTGGCTCGCCGAGTCCCAGCGGGGGACGCGGGTGCGCTTCAGCATTCCTCGCGCCGGGGCCGCCGATCAAGGCGCCTACCAGCCGCTGACGGGTTAGCCCTTGCAATGGGCGCGACGGATCTCGGTCGGCGCGATCGCCCTGACGCTGGCCTGGGCGGCGGCGGGATGCGGCGGCGGCCCGCCACCGGCGGCGGAGCCGGCCCACTCCCCGGTGCCCACCGAGCGGCCCGCCGGAGCGGTGTTCCCGTTGGCCGGCATGCCCGAGGGCCTGGCCTTCGACCCGGCGAGCCGGCTGCTGTTCGCCGGGCTGCGCGAGCCCGGGCGCCTGGCGGCGATCGATCCGGCGACCGGCAGGACGGTCCGCCTCGTGTCCCTGCCCTCCGCGCCGAGGCACCTGGGCATGTCGCCGGGAGGTGAGCTGCTCGTGCCCGCGGAGAACGCCGACGAGTTGGTCACACTCTCGCCCGAGGGGAAACGGGATTCCGCCGTCGCGGTCGGCGAGCACCCTCACGACGCCGTGGAGGCGGCCGGGCGAGTGTTCGTCTCGGACGAGTTCGGCGACTCGGTGAGCGTCGTTGGGGGCAACCGGGTGATCAAGACGCTCGACGCTCCGCAGCAGCCGGGAGGGATAGCCGCGGTCGCGAACCGCTACGTGGCGCTCGTCGCGGTTCGCGAGCGGGTGCTCGCCGCCTACGACGCCCGCACGCTGCGCCTGATGGGCGAGGTGGACGCCGGCGAGGGGCCGACGCACGCGATCGCACTGGGCGACGAGGTGCTGGTGGCCGACACCGAGGGCAACGCTCTGCTGCTGTACCGGCTGGGGCCGCGTCCCGAGCTGGTGGGGCGGACCCCCCTGCCCGGGACGCCCTACGGCCTCGCCTTCGATCCGCGCCGCGACCTGGTCTGGGTCACGCTGACCGCCCGGAACCGAGTCGCGGTGCTGCGGGTGAGCGGCAAGAGGCTGACTCGGATCGCCTCCTACCCGACAGTGAGACAGCCCAATTCGGTCGCCGTCGATCCGGGCTCCGGGAGCGCCTTCGTTGCGGGGCGCACCTCCAACTCGCTGGAGCGGATCCGGCTCCCCGGGAGCGGAGTCCCCCGATGATGGATCGCCCGCCCTCCGGACCGTTCCGACGGGAATTCTGGCGTAGTCCGCTGCGCGGGCCCTGGCTCGCCTCGATCCTTGGCTCCGCGCTGCTGCCGCTGATCGTGATCTGCGCGGTCACGGGGTTCCTCTCCCAGGCCGCATACGACCCCGGGCTGGGCGACAACTCGCAGCTGCCCGGCGGCGGGATCGGCTTCGACTTCTACTTCTTCAGCTGGCCCACCTCGCCGTCGTGGATCTACGCCTTCACCCAGGGCCTGCACGTGATCAGCGGTGTGGCCGGAATCCCCCTGCTGATGGCGAAGCTGTGGTCGGCGATGCCGAAGCTGTTCGAGTGGCCGCCGGTCCGCAGCATCGCCCACAGCCTGGAGAGAGCCAGCCTGGCCTTCCTGGTCGGTGGCAGCATCTTCGTCTTCTTCACCGGGCTGCTGAACATCCAGCTCTACTACCCATGGTCGTTCAGCTTTGTCCCGGCCCACTACTACGGGGCATTCATCTTCCTCGGCGCTCTCGCCCTTCATGTGACGCTGAAGCTGCCCGTGGTCCGCCGGGCGTTCCGAGAGCGGGGGGTGGTGCGGCCGCTGCGTGAGGACCTCGCCAATACGGAGGCGGAGCCCGCTCGCGAGGGCTCGACGGCCCCCGCCAGCCCGGCGGCTCCGACTCTTTCGCGCCGGGCGCTCCTCGGCACGGTCGCCGCCGGATCGGCGGGGCTCGGCGTGATGGCCGCCGGCCAGGTGGTAGGCGGGCCGCTCCGCGGCCTCGCCCTGCTGGCCCCGCGCGGCCAGAAGCTCGGCGACGGCCCGAACGACTTCCAGATCAACAAAACCGCGCAGGCGGCCGGGGTCTCCGCCTCCCAGACCGGGCCCGGCTGGCGGCTCGTCCTGCGGGGATCCAGGCCGGTCGAGCTCTCCAGGGCGGAGCTGATGGGCATGCCCCACTGCACGCACGAGCTCACGATCGGCTGCGTCGAGGGCTGGTCCACGACCCAGCACTGGACCGGTGTCCGGCTCAGGGACCTGGCCGCGCTGGCCGGGGCGCCGGAGGGAGGCGTGGTCGAGGTGCAGTCCCTGCAGCGCGGCGGTGGCTTCAACCACGCAATCCTCAGCTCCGGGCAGATCGCGGACGGCCGATCGCTGCTGGCGCTGAAGGTGAACGGAGCCGACCTGTCGATGGACCACGGCTATCCCGCGCGGGTCATCGTTCCCGGCGCCCCTGGAGTCCACAACACGAAGTGGGTCTCCTCGATGACCTTCAGGGACGCCTGAGGTGCGCCGGCTGCGCGAGCTCTACGGCTCCTCCGAGCTCCACCTGCTGGCGGTGATCGTGACCATGAGCTTCGCGCTCTATGGCGCGGTCCGGATTGCCGAGGGCTCCGACGCCCTCAACACCTTCATCTGGCTCGGGGGCGCGATCGTCGCCCACGACCTGGTCTCCTTTCCGCTCTACTCGGGCCTCAACCTGATCGCCCACCGATCCCTGGTCGGCCCGCGCCGCGGGCCGACGGCCGAGCGCAGGGTGCCGCTGATCAACCACCTCCGCGTGCCCGCGATCCTCTCCGGGTTCGCCCTGGCGGCCTGGTTCCCTCTCATCCTCCGGCTGAGCGCGCACAACTACCGGCTCAAGTCGGGCCTCGATGAGAACGTCTTCCTCGGCCGCTGGCTGCTGATAACCGGAGGGCTCTTCCTTATCTCGGCGCTGATTTACGCCGTGCGACTGGGGCGAGCGGCGCGATCGGTCGGCGCGGGCGATCCCGGGTAGCGCACGTGCCCGACCTGATCCTGCCGGTGCTGGACGAAGCCGAAGCCTTGCCAGGGGTGCTGGCGGCCGTTCCGGACGGCTATGAGCCGATCGTGGTCGACAACGGCTCGACCGACGGCTCGGCGGCGATTGCCCGGCGCCTCGGCGCGAGGGTTGTGAGCGAGCCGCGGCGCGGGTTCGGCGCGGCCTGCGCGGCGGGGCTGGATGCGGCCGACGCCGAGGTCGTCTGCTTCATGGACTGCGACGGCTCGCTCGATCCGGGTGAGCTGCCCACCGTCGCCGATCCGGTGATCGCCGGCGAGGCGGAGCTGATGCTCGGCCGCCGGGTGGCCGTTCCGGGGGCATGGCCCCTGCACGCGAGGCTGGCGAACCGGGGGCTGGCGGCCGAGATCCGCCGCCGCACGGACCTGGATCTGCACGACCTCGGGCCGATGAGGTCCGTCCCCACCGACCGGCTGCGATCGCTGGGGATCCGCGACCGGCGCTTCGGCTGGCCCCTGGAGATGGTCATCCTGGCGGCCGCCGCGGGCTGGCGAGTCGGGGAGGTTCCGGTCAGCTATCTGCCCAGAGAAGGTCGCTCGAAGGTGACCGGCACGGCCCGGGGCACCGCCCGGGCGTTCAGGGACATGGCCCGCGTACTGCGGCGCGCCGAGCCGGCAGCTGGTGGAGGTGCGCGGTTCTGACGATTCGGTAACGGATCGCCGAAATCCGCGATGCAGGCGGGTTTGGCTGCTCGAATGTGACCGATGGGTGAGCGAGTCCCTCTGAACCGCGTGCGCGTCGAGCGTAAGCTATGGGCCGTTGACCGGGTTCATCTCAAGGGGCTTCACCCGCCGGCGCCAGACCCCCGACGAGCTGGCGGACCGGCTCCCCCCGGGCCAGTATTCGGAGACCGGTTTTCCCGTCCTTACTGCCGGCCCGACACCCGACGTTCCGACGGACGAGTGGAGCTTCCGGATCGACGGTATGGTCGGCCAGGAGCGCGAGTGGACGTGGGAGGAGTTCGGGAAGCTCCCCTTCGAGCGGATCCCCTGCGACATCCACTGTGTCACCAAGTGGTCGAAGCTCGGCACCACCTTCGGGGGGGTCTCCCTCGACACCCTTCTCGAAGAGGCCGAGCCGCTGGACGCGTACGCGATGGTCTACTCATACGGCGGCTACACGACCAACCTGTCGATCGAGGATCTCACAGACGGGAAGGCATGGGTTGTGACCGAGCACGAGGCCGAGCCGCTACCCCGGGAGCATGGCGGGCCCGCGCGCCTGCTCGTCCCTCAGCTCTACTTCTGGAAGAGCGCCAAGTGGGTACGGGGGCTGCGGGTCATGGATCACGACGAGCCGGGCTTCTGGGAGACCAACGGCTATCACAACCGGGGCGACCCCTGGAAAGAGCAGCGGTATTGGACCGACTGACGGCGGAGCTGACGTCCGTGGAGCAGCGCGCCCCGGGCCGCTGGCAGATCGGCGTCGTCAAGTCGATCAAGCCCGAGACGCCGCGGGTGAAGTCGTTTCGCATCGAGGTACCGATGTGGATGCCGCACCTTCCAGGCCAGCACTACGATGTTCGCCTCACGGCGGCTGACGGCTACCACGCCGAGCGCTCGTATTCGATTGCCTCCTCTCCGCTCGACGAGGGCGAGGTTGAGCTGACCATCGACCGGCTCGCGGACGGCGAGGTCTCGCCGTACTTTCACGACGTGCTGGTGGAGGGAGATCAGGTCGAGGTCCGCGGGCCCTTCAGCTCGTACTTCGTCTGGCGCGGGGAGATGCCTGTGTTGCTGGTCGGCGGTGGCTCGGGTGTCGTGCCGCTGATGGCGATGCTCCGCCACCGCCGGCGGACCATGCCGGACCTCCCGATGCGGCTGGTCTACTCGGTCCGCGCTGCGGAGGACGTGATCTACGCGGGCGAGCTGGGAGATGACGCCCTGCTCACCTTCACGCGCGAGCCACCGGAGGACTGGCGCGGCCATCGCGGACATGTCGACTCGGAGCTGATCGCGGAAACCGGGATCGACTCGGGCGTGGGCTTCGTCTGTGGATCGAACGGCTTCGTGGAGACCACCTCCGAACTGCTGCTCGCTGCGGGTTTCGAGCCTCACGAGGTCCGGACCGAGCGCTTCGGCCCGACCGGCTGATGGAGCCGCTCGAGGACGGGCACGGCCGGCGAATCGACGACCTGCGTCTCTCCGTCACCGATCGCTGCAACTTCCGCTGCCAGTACTGCATGCCCGCCGAGGGCCTGCCCTGGCTGGCGCGGTCGGAGGTCCTCGGGTTCGAGGAGATCGAGCGCCTCGCGCGACTGTTCGTCTCCCTCGGGATCGGCTCGATCAGGCTCACCGGCGGCGAGCCGCTCGTCCGCCCCCGGTTCCCGGAGCTGGCCGCGGCGCTGGCCGCGATACCCCGTCTGGACGATCTCTCGCTGACCACCAACGGGTACCTGCTGGAGCGCGATGCCGACGCGCTGGTGGCCGCAGGGATTCAGCGGGTGAACGTCTCGATCGACTCGCTCCAGCGTGACCGCTTCTTCCAGATCACCCGTCGGGATGCCCTCCCGAGGGTGATGCGCGGGCTGTGGGCGATCGCCCGCCATCCACAGGTTGCTCCTGTGAAGGTGAACGCCGTCGCGATGCGCGACTTCACCGAGGACGAGGCGCTGCGGTTCGCGGAGTTCGCGCGATCGAGCGAGTTCCAGGTGCGCTTCATCGAGTTCATGCCACTGGATGGCGACCGTGCCTGGACACCCGACGTCCTCCTCAGCGGCGAGGAGGTGCGCCGGATGATCCACCGTGTCCATCCGCTCGAGGAGCTCCCTCGCGAGCCCTCGGCGACCGCCCGGGTGTTCCGGTTCGCGGATGGCAAGGGCGAAATCGGCTTCATCAATCCAGTCTCCGAGCCGTTCTGCGCGGACTGCAACCGGATTCGGCTCACCTCCGACGGCAAGCTGCGGACCTGCCTCTTCTCCATCCACGAGACCGACCTGCGCGGGCCGCTTCGCCGCGGGGCGGGCAACGACGAGCTCGAGGAGATCATCCGGGACGCCGTCTGGCGCAAGGAGCTCAAGCACCGAGTGGGGGAGCCCGGGTTCCGCCAGCCGCCGCGAACGATGAGCGCGATCGGGGGATAGATGGTGCGAGCGGGCGAGCCGGGGATGCGCTGGAGCCGCAACGAGATCGCCGGCGGCCTCGGCGACGTGGGGCTGCTGATTCCGATCGCGATCGCTCTGATCACGATCAACGGGCTCAACGCGACCGCGGTCTTCGCCGGCGTCGGCCTGGCCTACATCGGTACCGCCCTCTACTTCCGTGTGCCGGTGCCGGTCCAACCCCTGAAGGCATTCGCGGCGGCGGCGATCGCGCTCCAGCTCCACGCCGAGGTCCTGGCGGCCGGGGCCCTGCTGATGGCCGCCGCGATGCTGCTGCTCTCAGCGACCGGCGCCGCCGGCTGGCTGGCCGAGCGCTTCCCCGTCGTCCTGGTGCGCGGGATCCAGGCGAGCGTCGCGCTGCTCCTTGCCAAGGCGGCGATCGAGCTCGCGGAGAAGGGGAACTGGGCGGGGCTGCCCGCGATCGATCCGGCGCTCGCGCTCGCGATGGCCGTCCTCGGCTGCGCCATGCTCTTCGTCTGGCGGGAGGGCGGGCGGCTGCCCGGTGGGCTGGTGGTGCTCGGAGCGGGGGCAATCGTCGGCCTCGCCGTCTCGGGCCTGCCGACCGGACTGCACCTCGGTCCCCAGCACGTCGGCGTCTCGCTCCCCGACGGCCCGTCCTTCGGCACCGCCCTGACGGCGCTCGTCCTGGCGCAGATCCCACTCACCTTCGGCAACTCCGTGGTGGCGACGGTGGACGCTGAGCGCGGCTACTTCGGCGAGCGCGCCCGGCGCGTGACCCCGAAGGCGATCGCCGGCTCGATCGCGCTCAACGACGTCGTGGCCGGGCTGATCGCCGGGCTCCCCGTGTGCCACGGCGCGGGCGGGGCCACCGCCCACTACCGGTTGGGCGCGCGCACCGCCGCCTCAACCCTGTTCGCGGGCTCCCTGTTGCTCGCGCTCGGGCTCGTCTTCGGCTCGGCGCTCCCCGAGATCCTCACCCGGCTCGCTCCAGGGGCCCTCGCCGGGATGCTGCTGTTCGTCGCGATCCAGCACGGTCTGCTCGCCTCCCGGCTCGAGCGACTGGACGACCGGGTCATCGCCGCCGGAGTCGGCCTGGTGACCCTCGTGTCGGGCAACCTGGCGATCGGCTTTGGCGCCGGCGTCGCAGCCCTCGCTCTGCGGTGGCTCACCCACCGCGCGCTGGGCGGCCTGCCCGGCCCATTCCCGGATCATGAGGACCACGGTGGCTGATCCTCCAGCCCGCCCGCAGCTGATCGGAGTGGAGGAGGCCCGGGAGGCCGTCCTCGCCGAGGTCCGGCCCCTGCCTCCGCAGACGGTTCCGCTGCGCGAAGCCCTCGGCCGCGTCCTGGCGGAGCCCGCGGTCTCCGCGGACGACGTGCCGCCGTTCGACAACTCCTCCATGGACGGCTACGCGGTCCGCTCCGGCGACACCGACTCAGCGGCGCCCGGGTCGCCCGCGCGCCTGACCCTCGCCGGCGAGTCCCGGGCGGGATCGCCGAGCTCCCGGCGGCTTCGGCCAGGCGAGGCGATTGCAATCTCCACCGGGGCGACGGTCCCGGAGGGAGCCGACGCCGTGGTCCGGCTCGAGGACACGCGGGCGAACGGTGACGAGATCGAGGTCGTGGTGGCGGCCGAGCCGGGGGAGAGGCTGCGCCAGGCCGGCGACGACATTCGGCGAGGCGACGCGGTGCTGGAGCCCGGGACCCCGCTTGGCCCGGCCGAGCTTGGGGTTCTCGCCTCGCTCGGGCGTCCGGAGATCGCCTGCCGGCGTCGCCCGACCGCGGCGGTGCTCACCACCGGGGACGAGCTTCGCGAGGCGGGGGAAGCCCTCGCACCGGGGGAGATCCGGGACTCGAGCGCGTACTCGATGCCCGCCCTCGTGCGTCTGGCGGGGGCGGAGGTCACCTCGGTCGCCCACGCGGCGGACCGCCCCGCCGAGATCCGCGACGCGGTCGAGTCCGCGCTGCGGGCTGACGTGGCGGTCATCTGCGGCGGCGTCTCGGTCGGTAAACACGACCATGTGCGAGCCGCGCTCGCCGAGCTGGGAGCGAGCAAGCGCTTCTGGGGCGTTGGGCTGCGGCCCGGGAAGCCGACCTGGTTCGGCGTCGGCGAGCGCGGGCTCGCGTTCGGGCTGCCGGGGAACCCGGTCTCCGCGATCGTCACCTTTGTTCTCTTCGTCCGGCCCGCGCTGCTCGGGCTCGCCGGTGTCTCCGGGACCCGCCACCGGGCCACCGCGGTCCTCGACGAGCCCTATGCCAAGCTGCCAGGCCGCGCCCATGCCGTTCGCTGCCGGCTGCGGCTCGCGGACGACGGCTGGCACGTGCACCCGACCGGTGAGCAGGGCTCCCACGTCCTCACCTCGATGCTCGGGGCCGACTGCCTGGCCCTGATCCCGGCGGACGCCGACTCGCTCGCGCCGGGCGACCGAGTCCAGATCGAGCTGCTGCCACGAGCTTCGCTCGAGGCCGGGCCATGAGGGTCACGGTTCGCCTCTTCGCGATCCTTCGCCGCACGGCCGGCGCGGATTCCCTCGAGCTGGAGCTCCCCGACGGCGCCAGCGCTGCTGACGCACTCGACGCGCTCGCCGCCCGCGCGGGCGTCGCCGAGCTGGTCGAGCGGATGCCGCTGCGCGTCGCCGTGAACGGCGAGTACGCGGACGGGGATGCCGTCCTCGCCCAAGGGGACGAGCTGGCGGTGATCCCGCCGGTCAGCGGCGGCGCCGGCCCGGGGCCCCGACCCGGCCCCCTCCCACACGCTCGCGTCACAGACGAGCCGCTCTCGCTAGCCGGCCTGGTTCGGCTGGTCTCCCGCCCGGAGGCCGGAGCGACGGTGATCTTCGCCGGCACGCCTCGCGAGGTCGAGGCGCTCGAGTACGAGGCCTACCGCGAGATGGCTGAGGCAAGGATCGGCGCGATCCTCGCGGCCTGTATCGACCGCCACGGCCTGGAGGCGGCCGCCGCCGAGCACCGGATCGGAGTCGTCCCGATGAGCGAGCCGAGTGTGATCGTCGCGGTCTCCGCGGCGCATAGAGCCGAGGCCTACGCAGGCGCGCGGGAGGCTATCGACGAGATCAAGGCTCAGGCGCCGATCTGGAAGACCGAGGTCGGCCCGGCGCCGGTCGGTGAGGCCGCGACAAACCGGCTCAGCCACCTGGACGGCACAGGGTCCGCGCGCATGGTCGACGTCTCGACGAAGGCCGTGACCGAGCGTCGGGCGAGCGCCCAGGCTGAGGTCCGGATGTCGCCGGGAACGGCGCGGGCGGTCGCGCGCGGCGACTCGAAGAAGGGCGACGTGCTCGCCACGGCCAGGATCGCCGGGATCCAGGCCGCGAAGCGAACGGACGAGCTGATCCCGCTGGCCCACACGCTGCCACTGACCGACGTCGATCTGGACTTCGCCCTGGACCCGGCCGGGCTCATCACGATCCTCGCCTCGGCGAGTACCGCCGATCGCACCGGGGTGGAGATGGAGGCGATGACCGCCGCGGCGATCGCCGCCCTGACGATCTACGACATGACCAAGGGCCTGGAGCGCGGCATCGAGATCGGTCGCGTCCGCCTGCTCTCCAAGGTCGGCGGGCGCCACGATTGGCACCGGCCGGGAGCGGCGTCGGACTCGGCGCCGCTGAAGGCGGTTCCCGAGGGCCAGGACCCGGGCTGGGACGGCGACGCGTGACGCGGGCCGCTGTCATCACGATCAGCACCTCGCGAGCCCGAAAGGGCGGCGCCGACGAGAGCGGCCCGCGCCTCGAGGCGGTCGTGGAGCGGCTTGGCGGAACGCTCGCCGGCAGCGAGCTGATCCCCGATGAGGCGCAAACGATCGCGAGCAGCCTGCGCCACTGGGTCGACGACGTCGGCTGCGACCTCGTCCTGACGACCGGCGGCACCGGCCTTGCTCCTAGCGATGTCACTCCCGAGGCGACGCGCGAGGTGATCGAGCGCGAGGCGCCGGGAATAGCCGAGGCGCTGCGCGCCGCGTCCCGGCCGCACACCGACGCCTGGATGCTCTCCCGCGCGGTCGCCGGGACGCGAGGCCGCGCCCTGATCGTGAACTTCCCGGGTAGCCCGATGAGCATCGACCAGACCGCGCCCGCGATCGAGCCGGCGCTGGCCCACGCCCTGGGGCTGCTGTCGGACGCTCCACGGAACGACTCCTCCTCTGCGAGCGGAGGAGACGCAACTTAGCTCGTCCCCTCGCGCCCCCTTTGATTCACGAGAAGGAGGATCCGTGAGCATGAACACAACCCTTGACGCCGCCGGCCGACGACGCTCGCCGGCGACCTATCCGGACTACCTGTATTTGGAGGGGATCGACGCCGGAGAGATCATCGAGACGGTTCACGGCCGGCGTGCGCCGTTGATCCCGGCGGCGACGGCGCTCCTGCGTTAGCTCAAACAGCGGGTGGGCGGCGCCTGCTTGTCATCCAGACGCTGAGATCAGCTATTCGCCCGCCATCCCGAAGGCGGTGGTCGCAACCGGCGGCGTCCCCCCTCGTCTCAGTCCGGTGCACCACATCGAGCACAAGCTGGACACGATCCTTGACGCCGCGCCGAATGGCCGCGAGTTGCTGCTCAACACGGGCCCCAGGATCATCCGTCCCGACGTGTCGGGGCGTTCGCCCGACCGAGCGCTCGCTGCCCGCGTTGAGCGGCCCCAGGACGGCGATGATGATTGAGAGCGCGGCGCGGGGGCGAACTTCCACCCCAGTTGCCTCATCTGACCGTGCTTCCCCGGGTCGACGAGATCGCCACGGTGGTCGTCTGCGAGGACGACGATCCGACCCGCGAGCTCCTCTGCGACCACCTGACCGCCGATCGCTACCGGGCGCTGCCGGCCCCGAGCGCCTCCGACGCGCTTCGGCTCTGCGGCTACAACCAGCCCGACCTGATGCTGCTCGACCTGGGGCTGCCGGACGCGCCGGGGATCGACGTCCTCCGCGAGATCCGCGCGGCGGGCGAGCGCTTCGACCCCGACCTGCCGGTCCTCGTCCTCTCCGGACGCACCAGCGAGGCGGATCGCCTCCGTGGCTTCGAGGCGGGCGCCGACGACTACCTGCCGAAGCCCTTCCACTACCCGGAGCTGCTCGCGCGGGTGGCGGCGGTGCTGCGGCGGCGCGTCCGGCGCGCGCCGGGGTCCGATCCGGCTCGGCGACCTGACCGTCGACCCGGCAACCCGCCGCGTCAGCGTCGGCGATCGGCGAGTAGAGCTGGCGAACAAGGAGTTCGCGCTGCTGCGGGCGCTCGCCGCCGAGCCCCGCCGGGTCTTCACCAAGGACGAGCTGCTGCGGGACGTCTGGGGCTTTCGCTCGAAGGGCCGCACGCGGACGCTCGACTCCCACGCGAGCCGCCTGCGTCGCAAGCTCGACCCGGAGGGCGCGCGCTACGTCTTCAACTGCTGGGGCGTCGGCTACCGGCTGCTCGACTCGTGATCACGCCGGCTCACAAGCGGGCGCTCAACAGGGCGCTGCATGAACTGCGCCGGCCGCTGCAGGCGCTCGTGCTGATGGAGGAGGGATCAGGCCAGCCGGCGGCCTCGCCACGCGCCGCGAGCCGCCGTGGCCTGCTCGAGGTGGCGGCCAGCGCGCTGCAGGACCTGGACGGCGCCGTCAACGGGGAGGCACCGGCGCGGCAGCCCCGGCGCTTCTCCTGCCGAGAGGTGGCTCTCGCGGCACTCGAGCGCTGGCGGCCGGTGGCCGCGCGGACCGGTGGGATCCGCGTCTACTGGGACGCGGGTCCGGCTCCGGTCGAGGGCGATGCGGGGCGGATGGCCCAGGCGTTCGACAACCTCCTCGCGAACGCGCTCGAGCACGGCGGGCCTCCCATCGTCGTGACCGCCGCCAAGGTCGCGGGCCGAATCCGGATCACCGTCGCGAACGGCGCGCGAGATCGGGCCGATGCGGCGGCCCGCGACCCGCGTCGCGGTCACGGGACCGAGATCGTCTCGCAGGTGGCGAGCGCTCATCGCGGCCGCTTTGCGCTCTGCGAGACGGGCAGCGGCTGCGTCGCGGCGCTGGAGCTGCCGCTGGCCGAGCCGGGATTCGCGCTGGCGGCGTGAGCCGCCGGACCCGCGCGCTCCTCTTCCTGCTCGCGGCGTTGGTCTGCGCGCTGCTCGCCGCGATAGTGGCCGGGCGCTATCGGTCCCGCGTCGAGGCTCGCTACGGCCCGCTGCGGGCGGTGGTGGTGTCGACCGCCGAGCTGCCCGCCGGTCAGCCGATCGCCCCGGAGCGGGTGGCCTCGGCGCTGGCGGTGCGACGGGTTCCGGCGAGCTTCGTCCCGCCGGGGGCCCTGTTGCATCCGGCCGATGCACTTGGTCGTGCGCCGGGAGCCGTCATCCCGTCAGGGTCCTACGTTCTCGACGCCCAGCTCGTCGTTCCGCATGCCGATGTGCCGCGCGCTCCGGGCGTCGGTCAGGGCCTGCGTCCGGTCGAGGTGAGCGTGGCCGGTGCCGAGGCGCTCACGATCGGGAGCGCCTCGCCCGAGGGCAGCCGGGTCGACGTGGTCGTCGCCCGTCAGGCCGGGCTCGGGCGTTCCGCCAGCGCGCGCATTGCGGCAACCGGGGTGAAGCTGCTGGCTCTACAGAGCCCTGCCAGCCCGGGAGAGGGTTGGTCCGCGACCCTCGCGGTCACCGAGCAGCAGGCGCTCTCGCTGATCGGCGCGCAGAGCGCCGGACGCGAGATCCGCCTGCTGCCGTGGACCTGAGGAGACCGTCGGCTTGCCGAGCCGGTACTTGTTCCCCGAGGGATCGCGAAACTCGGAGTCGAGCCCGTACGGCTGCTCGGCCGGCGCCTCGGTGAACTCGACGCCGCGCTCCTTGAGCTCCTCGTATTCCGCCTGAACGTCGTCGGCGGTCAGGAAGACGGCTCCGGCGACGCCCTTCGACATCAGGTCCTCGACCTGCTTCTTGGTCGCCTCGTCCATCACCGGCGGACCGGGGATGGCCATCAGGGCGAGCGAGAAGTCCTGGCCCGGCGCCCCAACGGTCAGCCAGCGGAAGCCGCCGAGCTCCTCCATCGTGATGTCGGAGCGGACCTCCCAGCCGATCTTCTTGGTCCAGAACTCGAGGGCCTCGTCCTGGTCGTGGACCCAGACCTGCCCGTTCGAAACGCGAATCATCTTCGTCTCCTTCCGTTGTGGGTGACGAGGATCAAGCTAGATGCGACTCAGTCCCCTGTCTTCTTGAAACGTGCTGTCTGGGGCCGCAGATAGGTCCGGAGTACGCAGCTGGGCACCTTGGCGAACGCGGTCGCCGGCGGCTGGCTCGCGCGGTACTCCGTGGGCGTCTGCCCGTACGCGCGCCTGAAGCTCGTCGTGAAGGAGCCGATGCTCTGCAGCCCCACCTCGACGCACACTTCGGCGACGCTCCAGTCGGTCATTCGCAGCAGCGCCGCCGCCCGCTCGAGCCTCCTGGTCAGCAGGTAGTGGTGCGGGGTCTCGCCGAACGCCCGGCGGAACTCGCGGCTGAAGTGGGCCTTGGAGAGCCCGGCGGCTTCGGCCATGTCGCCGACGCTGAGCCGCTCGGAGTAGCGGGCGTCGGCGAGGTCCCTGGCGCGCAGCAGGTGGCGTGCTGGGGGTGCGAAAGCCATCGTTGACATCTGAGACTCCCGCGGCGCGCCTAAATAATCGCGGCGATGAAGGCGGACTCGGCCTCGTCGCCGCGCACGGCGAAGATCACGCGTTCGAGCCCGGTGTCGGAGTCAAAGTGCCGCCGCACCTCCTCGACCTCGATCCGGGCGGCCTCCTCGATCGGGAAGCCGCCGACGCCGGTGCCGAAGGCGACC
The DNA here is from genome assembly GCA_963819715.1 of uncultured Solirubrobacterales bacterium. GTDB lineage: Bacteria > Actinomycetota > Thermoleophilia > Solirubrobacterales > 70-9 > DASUPK01. The sequence goes on along the minus strand of CAWFXE010000003.1, from coordinate 119,495 downwards.
AGGGCCAGGCTCCTTGCACCCAGTTCCTCAGCCTTGGCGAGCGTGCTCGCGGTGGCGCTGCGGATGGCCTCGGCGGAAGTCGGGCCGCCGGGCTCCATCGTCGCCGCGTGGATCACCCAGCGGCAGGGCATGTCGCCCGCGGTCGTCTCCACGGCCTCGCCGAGCCCGATCGGAGCGCGCTCGTCGCTCTCGGCCTGGATCGCCGGGCCACCGGCTCGCGAAATGGCCGCGGCCACGCCGCCTCCGTGTCGCAGCTCGGTGTTCGCTGCATTCGCGATCGCGTCGACGTCGAGCTCCGTGACGTCTGCCTGCTTGACCTCGATCTCGGCCACCTCGGCTCAGGCTACTGAGAGCACGGGGGCGAGTAGGCCGCTCGGAAGCCTTATCGCCAGGTGGACGCACGTGTCCGCCGCAGGCACCTGGACGAGCTCGCCGCCGAGTTGCGGCGCCGCCTGGTGGAGCGCCGACGGGCTCAGGCGGCCTCCGGCGGCACCGCGATGGGATCGCTGCCCGTGGCGGTCCGCGAGCTCGTGGACGAGGACGCGGCGATCCTCGAAGCCCCGACGCGCGACCGGCTCTGCGAGCTGATCCTCCGGGAGGCGGTCGGCCTCGGGCCGCTGGAGGAACTGCTCGCCGACCCGGCGGTCGAGGAGGTGATGGTCAACGGACACGAGCGCGTCTACGTCGAGCGGGCCGGGCGGATCGAGCGAAACCGAGGTGGCATTTCCCTCGGAGCAGGCGCTGCGCGACGCGATCGAGCGGATCCTGACGCCGCTTGGGCGCCGGGTGGACGAGCTCAGCCCGATGGTCGACGCGCGGCTCCGAGGACGGCTCGCGGGTCCACGTGGTGATTCCCGCCGCTTGCGGTCGACGGTCCCTCGATGTCGATCCGGCGCTTCTCGGCAGTGCGGCCCGGTCCCACGGAAATGGTCGATCTCGGCACGATCACCGAGGAGCTCCACGACGAGCTGGCCGCCGCCGTCGGCGCGCGCCGCAGCATTCTGGTCAGCGGAGGAACGGGATCGGGCAAGACGACCTTGTTGAACGCGCTCTCTGCGTTCGTCGATCCCGACGAGCGGGTGATCACTATCGAGGACGCCGCGGAGCTGCGACTGCGGCAGCCCCACGTCGTCCGGCTCGAGAGCCGCCCGGCGAACGTCGAGGGCCGCGGCAAGGTCACGATTCGCGACCTCCTGCGAGGGGCGCTGCGGATGCGGCCCGACCGGATCGTGATCGGAGAGGTGCGGGGAGGGGAGGCGCTCGATCTGCTGATGGCGCTCAACACCGGCCACGAGGGCGCGCTTTCGACCGTCCACGCGAACTCACCGGAGGACGCGTTGCGCCGGATCGAGACCCTCGCGCTGATGGCCGGCGTTGGGCTGCCGCATGAGGCGATCCGTGAGCAGCTCGGGCGCGGGCTAGATCTCGTCGTTCATCTTGCGCGGCTGAGCGACGGATCCCGCCGCGTCGTGGAGGTGGCCGAGGTTGTGCGAACCGCGGGATCGGTCGGCGTCAGGGAGCTGTACAGGCTGGGTGACGAGACGGAGAGGCGCCCGTGGGCGGCGAGGCGCTGATCGCGCTGACAGCCCTCGCTGGCGGGTTGGCGGCGATCGCCGTCCGTGAGGCCCTGGTCTCGGCGCCGGGAGCGGCGGGCTGGCTTCGCGCGTCGATCGCGCCCCTGCGGCGGGCCTCGCGGGAGGGCTACGCGCCGAGCGCCGACGAGCAGAGGCGGCTGGCCATGCTCGGGAGCGGCGCGATCGCCGCGACGGCGATCCTCATCGCAGGCCCAGGGCCGCTCGCGGTCGCCACGGCGGCCGGGCCGTGGTCGGTCGGAACGCTGGTCGCAGCCCGTAGGGAGCGCTACCGGCGCGCGGTCGAACGCTCGGTCCCCGACGTGGCGGCGGCGATCGCCGATGCGATCTCCGGCGGCCACTCCGTCCGGGGCGCCCTGGCAGCCGCGGCCGGTTCGCTCGAGGGCCCGTCCTCGGCCGAGCTGGCGCGGGTGGCCGCCGACCTGGAGTTGGGGTCCTCCACTGCGGATGCGCTCGCCGCGATGCGGGTCCGCCTGCGCTCGGACCGGGTCGACTCCCTCGCCACCGCGCTGCTCAGTCAACAGGTCGCCGGAGGGGATGTTGCCGCGCTGATGCGGCGACTGGCGAGCGCGGCGGCGGATCGCGACCGGGTCGCGGACGAGGCTCGTGCCGCAACCACCCAGGCGCGCTTCACCGGCCTCCTCGTCGTGGCCCTGCCGGCCGGGGCGGCGCTCTTCGCGGAGCTGCTTCAGCCGGGGTTCGTCTCGCGCGTGCTCTCCGAGCCGGCGTCGGCGGCGATGCTCGTGGCGGCCGGGGGACTCCAGGTCCTCGGGTTCGCACTGATCCGCAGACTCGGGAGGCCGGCGGAGTGATCGCGGCCCTGGTGCTGGCGGTCGGTGCGCTGATCCTCGCGGTCGGGGCGATCGGACAGATGCTTCCGGCGGGCAGCAGGCCGGACGGTCCCGCGGAAAACGACCCCCCAGCGCGGTCGCCGCTGACCTGGTCATTGCTCGAAGCCGCCGATGAGCGGCTCGGTCTCTCGGCCCGGCTGGCCCGTGCGGGCCTCGCCGACATGATCTCTCCGCAGGGGCTGCTCGCGGCCAAGCTCGGGGGTGCGCTCGCCGGGCTGCTGTGGGCAATGGTCCTTGCCCCGGCTTCGCCGAGCCGCCTCGCCTGGATCGTCGCGATCGGCCTGCCAGCCGCCGGGTTCCTCGGTCCCGACGCCTGGCTCGAGCATCGGGCCCGCCAGCGGCTTCGCGCGCTCCGCGCCGGGATTGCCCGACGCCCTCGACCTGCTCGCCGTCGGCACCGCCGCCGGGCGCAGCCCGATGGCGGGACTGAGCGAGCTCGGCGCGGGGGAGGGGCCGCTGGCTCGCGAGCTGGCGATGCTCTCGGCCGATAGCTCCTGCGGACTGCCGCAGAGCGAGGCGCTCGAGTCACTCCGCCGCCGCGCTCCGGTCCGAGAGGTCTCGGCGATGTGCGGCGTGATCGAGCGATCGCGCCGGTACGGCTCGCCGCTGGCCGATCAGCTCCGCGAGCAGGCGACGGCCTTGCGGGGCGTGCAGCGGCGCCGCATCGAGGAGCACGCTGCGCGCGCCGCGCCGAAGATCCAGCTCGCGGTCGCGCTCCTGCTCGTCCCCTCGGTTCTGCTGATGATCGCGGCCGGCCTGCTCGCGAACATCGATCGCTTCATGGCCGGCTTCTAGGCGACCTCGTCGGGGTGGCAGCGCAGACATGCGCGGAAGCCGTCGCTGCGGGCCGCCTCGGCGGTGAGGTAGAAGCGGACGTTCTCGCGCTTCGGGGTCCTCGCCGTACACCCGGGCCGGCAGTAGATCCCCGTTGAGGTGACCCCGGCGAAGAACTCGCCGGCGTAGGCCTCATCCCTCGCCTCCATCACCCGGTATCGCTGCTCGAAGTCCATCTGGTCCTCCTTCGGGTCGTCATCACCGCTTGAACGCCCACGCTTAGCCGCGCGTGAGACGGCTGCGGAACAATGCGCCGATGAGCGACGGAGTCTCCTCCGGAGTGGCACGGCCCGCGGGGATCTCCTACCTGCGGATTCCCGCGGAAGACGCCAAGAAGACCGCGGTGTTCTATGAGGCCGTCTTCGGCTGGAAGGTGGACGTCGACCGAGATGACCCCAGCTTCGAGGACGGCACCGGACACGTGATCGGGCACATCGACCCGGAGATGGAGGTGTCGGGCAGGTCGGGGATCCGGCCCTACGTCTACGCCGAGAGCGTCGAGGACACGCTCGAGCGGATCGTCGCCAACGGCGGCGCGGTGATCACACCGGCCTACCCCGAGGGCAACCTGACGGTCGCCGTCTTCGGCGATCCCGCGGGCAACGTCCTCGGCGTCTGGCAGCTCACCTAGACGGCGGGGGGCAAAGTGGGGGATCTCCGGCGGGGATCCTCTTTGCTGCAACCGGGCTTGCAGGAGAGGACCCCGATCGGGGCCCAAGGTGGTTGATGCAACGGCCCCGCAAACCGCATTGGAATGCGGAATTCAGGCCTGTCCGGACGCGGCTAGCAATTCCGTCCGACGGATCGGCTGAAATGCCGCTGCCCAATCTGTGTTGCAAAGTGGGACAGAGTGGGTTAGCGTGGCAAACAGAGTTGGTCAATAGGGCCGGGGTGATGAGGCTCCTCCCACCTCACCACCCCGGCCCGCTCCGAACAGACCAACAGCCTCCGGAGAGGGACCCACTTTGTCGTTTCTCGGTCAGTACGAGCACAATCTCGATGCGAAGGACCGCCTCACGGTCCCTTCGAGGTTCCGCGCGGCGCTGGCTGATGGAGTCGTTCTCGCCAAAGGGCTCGACCCCTCCGTCTGGGTGTTCGCGCCCGGCGGCTACGAGAACTTCACGAAGACCTTCCTGGGCGAGACCAACCCGCTCGGCAAGCGCGGCCGCATGCTCCGCCGCCACTTCCACGGCGGGGCCTTCGACGACTCCCTGGACTCCGCCGGGCGCATCCGCCTGCCCAAGAAGCTGATCGAGCACGCTGGCCTGGGGGAGGGCCCCTGCGTGGTCGTCGGCTCCGACGACTGGTTCGAGATCTGGAGCGTCGAGCGCTGGGCCGCCTACGAGAAGGAAATGGATGCAGAGGTTTCGGACGTCGCGGAGAACCTCTCCGAGAGCGAAGGAGGCTGAGATGGCCACGGCAACGCATCAGATAGTGGGATCGCTGGCCCGTTCAGCGAACCTTTCCTATGTGCCACAGGAACACGAGCCCGTTCTCGCCACAGAGCTGATCGATGTCCTCGACCCCAAGCCGGGGGAGACCTTCGTTGACTGCACCTTCGGCGGCGGCGGGCACGCCCGCCTGATCTCCGAGCGCATCGGCGCCGAGGGCGAGCTGATCGCCGTGGACCGCGACCCCGCCTCGGAGGAGCGCTGGAGCGAATTCGCGACCGTTGCGCCGTCGCGCACCCGGTTCCTGCGCGCCGACTTCGTCGCCGCGCTCGAGGGGTTGCGCTCCGAGGGCGTCCGCCCTGACGGGATCCTCTTCGACCTCGGCATGTCATCGATGCAGGTCGACGCCTGGGAGCGGGGCTTCTCCTACTCCTATGACGCACCACTGGACATGCGGATGGACCCGACGCAGAGTCTCTCGGCCACCACCGTCGTCAACGACTGGCCCCAGGACCGCCTGGCGAACGTGATCCGCGAGCTCGGCGAGGAGCGCCGGGCCGGGTCGATCGCTCGCGAAATCGTCAAGCGCAGGCCGATCGACACGACGGCGCAGCTCGTCGCCGCCATCAAGTCCGCGATCCCGCCGTCGGAGCGGTTCGGCCGCGGGCACCCCGCCAAGCGCACCTTCCAGGCGATCCGCATCGCCGTCAACGGCGAGCTCGACGCCCTCGACCACGCCCTGCCCCTCGCTTGGGCGATCCTGCCGACCGGCGGGCGTCTCGGGGGGATCTCCTTCCACTCGCTCGAGGACCGGCGCGTGAAGCGCTTCCTCGCCGACCGGGCGCGCGGCTGCATCTGCCCGCCGGAGCTCCCCATCTGCGTCTGCGGCCGCGAGCCCGAGGCCGAGCTGCTCACCAAGCGCGCGATCGCGCCAGGTCCCGATGAGATCGAGCGGAATCCGCGAGCATCGTCGGCTCACCTGCGCGCCGCGCTCAAGATCCGCGAGGCGGAGGAGGCCGGCTGATGGAGGCCGCAACCGCACGCGCGGCGCCGGCGACGCGACCGGCGCCTCGGCGCAGGCCGCGTCCCGCGCCCAAGCGCAGGCCGCGCCCCCGCCAGGCTCCCGCCGCCCGGCTGGTCCGTCCCGCCGTCGCCGGCGCCGCACTCTTCCCGCAGGCCGCCGTCCGCAGCGCGGGCGCCGTCCGCGATTTCTCCGACTCGAGCCTGATCATGCGGCTCACCCGCGGCCGCGGCTGGATCGCCGTGCTCGGCGCGCTGCTGGTGGGGATCGTCGCCCTGAACGTCGCGAGCCTCAGCCTCACCGCCGGCTCGGGCGGGCGCTCGCTGCAGATCGACGAGCTCAAGACCGAGATCTCCGGATTGCACGCGCAGATCGACGAGCGCCTCTCCGCCAGCCGAGTGGAGAACGAGGCCGCCCGCCTCGGGATGGCCAACCCGAACCCGAACCAGATCAGCTACCTGAACGGGAGTGACGGCAGCGCCGAGCGCCTGGCCCACCTCCTGGGCACCGACGGCTTCCTGGCGGCCCCGAGCCTGCCCTCGAGCTATCCGGCCCCCGGCACCTCGTACGCGCCTGTGAGCACCAGCTCGAGCACGCCGCAGACGACGACGGTGGCGCCCACGCCGGCGCCGAGCACGAGCGGGACGAGCTCGACCTCCACCAGCGGCTCCTCGAGCGGCACCAGCTCTTCATCCGGCTCCTCCGGGAGCTCCACCGGAGGCGTCGGTCTCTAAGGACGCCTGGCGATGCGACTGATAGATCGCCGCCTCGGGCTGCTCTTCTGCATCTTCTTCCTCCTCTTCGCCGTCGCGTTCGTCCGCTCGTTCTGGCTCCAGGGCGTGAAGGGAGGCACCCTCCGCGCCGAGGCGCACAGCCAGCAGGTCACCACGGTGACCATCCCGGGCGAGCGCGGCAGGGTGCTCGACCGCAACGGCAAGGTTCTCGCCGCCTCTGAGGATGCTGCGGACGTGGTCGCGACGCCGTACCAGGTGAAGGACCCGGGGCAAACGGCGCTGAAGCTCCACCAGGTCCTCGGTGAGCCGACCTCCGACCTGCTCGACGCGCTCTCCGACCGCAACTCCGGCTTCGCCTACCTGGCGAGGAAGGTCGACCCGAACGTCGCCGCCGAGGTCAAGGACCTGGGCATCACCGGAATATCGACCGTCCCGACCAGCAAGCGGCTCTACCCGCAGGGCGAGCTCGCCTCGCAGGTGATCGGGGCAGTCGGCACGGACAACCAGGGCCTGACCGGCCTCGAGCACTCCGAGAACAGCGTGCTCGGGGGAGCCAACGGCGAGGAGGATGTCGTCCACGACGCGGTCGGGCGGCCGCTTCGCATGGAGACCGTCAAGCCGGCGAGCGTCGGGGACGACGTCCAGACGACGCTCGACGCCGCCATCCAGGGCAAGACCGAGGAGGCGCTCAACGAGGCTGTGCACCACTACGACGCGAAGGGCGGGACCGCGGTCGTCATGAACCCCAACACGGGCGAGGTGCTCGCGATGGCGAACACCCCCGGCTTTGACCCGGAGGACCTCTCGAACGCGACCTCGGATGAGCTGGAGAACCGCTCCACCGGATTCACCTACGAGCCGGGCTCCACCTTCAAGGCCTTCACCGTCGCCTCGGCTCTCGAGGACCACGTGGTGACCCCGAGCTCGAGCTTCTACCTGCCCTCGGAGATCCACGTCTACGACCGGACCATCGGCGAGGCCGAGGCCCGGCCGCCGGTGACGCTCACCACCGCGCAGATCCTGGCCGAGTCCTCCAACGTGGGCGCGGTGACGATCGGGCTGAAGGAGGGCGCCAGCCGCTTCTCGGCGTGGATCAACCGCTTCGGCTTCGGCCGCCCGACCGGGGTCGGCTACCCGGGCGAGGAGCGCGGGATCGTCCCGGCGCTCGACGACTACTCCGGCTCGACGATGGGCAACCTGCCGATCGGCCAGGGCCTCTCGGTGACCCCGATGCAGATGGCCACGGCCTACTCCGCGATCGCCGACGGCGGCATCCTGCGCCGCCCCACCCTTGTCGAGCAGGTCGGTGGCCAGCCGGTCGATCACGCGACCGACCCGCACCGGGTGATCACCTCGCGGACGGCGGCCCAGCTGCGCCAGATGCTGAAGGGGGTGCTCGCGCCGGGCGGCACCGCCTCAGAGGTGAGCGTCCCCGGCTACACGCTGGCGGGCAAGACGGGCACCGCCCAGAAGGTCGAGAACGGCACCTACTCCGACAGCCGCTACGTGGCCTCATTCGTCGGCTTCGCCCCGGCCGCCCATCCCAAGCTGCTCGTCGCCGTGGTGGTCGACGAACCGCAGTACGTCCACGTCGGCGGCCTGGTCGCCGCACCGGTCTTCGGCCAGATCGCGGAGTTCGCGCTGCCCTATCTGGGCATTTCGCCCAACTGATCCGGCCAACGGGCCGCTCGCTCCTAGAATCGCGTCGGGATGGAGCTCGGTGAGCTGCTCAGAGCCGCTGGCGTCGCCGCAGAGGTGCGCGGGGACCCGACGGTGGAGGTCCTCGACCTCGCCTACGACAGCCGTCGGGTGAGCGGCGGGACCCTGTTCTTCTGCTTCGCGGGGGAGAAGACGGACGGCCACGACTTCGCGGCGGCCGCGGTCGAGGCCGGGGCCGGGGCCCTGGTGGTGGAGCGCCCGCTGGAGCTCGACGTGCCCCAGGCTCAGGTGGAGGACGCCCGGGCGGCGATGGCGCCGGTCGCCGCGGCCTTCAACGAGGACCCCACCTCAGAGCTGACCGTCATCGGCATCACCGGGACAAATGGCAAGACGACTACGGCCTTTCTGGTGCGGCATCTGCTCGAGTCGGCCGGCAAGCAGTGCGGCCTGCTCGGCACCGTGCGCCAGATGGTCGGCGGCCAGATCGAGGAGGTGGAGCGGACGACTCCCGAGGCGATCGACCTGCAGCGGACCTTCGCCCGCATGCTCGAAGCGGGGGACGACGCCTGCGCGATGGAGGTCTCCTCGCACGCGCTCGTCCTGCACCGAGCCGACGCGATCGACTTCGCTGTCAAGGTCTTCACGAACCTGAGCCAGGATCACCTCGACTTCCACGACGACATGGAGGACTACTTCGCGGCCAAGCGGATCCTCTTCATGGGGGAGGGCGGCGCTCCGCTGATCGAGCTCGAGGGCGGCATCTCCGTCGTCAACCTCGACGATCCCTACGGCCAGCGGCTGGCGCAGGAGCTCTCCACCGGCGACGGCGGAGACTGCATCACGTACTCGGCGGCGGGCGGCGCGGCGGATCTGAGCGCGCGCGGCGTCACCTTCGATCCCAGCGGCTCGCGCTTCCTCTGCATGTCCCCGGATGGCGAGCTCGACGTGCAGACACCGCTTCCGGGCGACTTCAATGTCTCGAATGCCCTGGCCGCTCTCGCCGTGGCCTACGCGCTTGGACTCGACCTGGGGAAGTCGGCGCGGGCGCTGGCGTCTGCCGAGCAGGTGCCGGGGCGGTTCGAGTCGATCGACGAGGGCCAGCCGTTCGGCGTGATCGTCGACTACGCCCACACGCCGGACTCCCTGGAGAACGTCCTGGGAGCCGCGCGACGGCTGACCGGCGGCAAGCTGATCTCGGTCTTCGGGTGCGGCGGCGACCGCGACACCGAGAAGCGGCCGCTGATGGGCAGGGCGGGGGCGGAGCTCTCCGACGTCGCCACGGTGACGTCCGACAACCCGCGCTCCGAGGATCCCGTTGCGATCATCGATCAGATCAGAGCCGGGATTCCGCAGAACCCACATGCCGAGGTGCTGGTTGACGCTGACCGTCGCGCCGCGATCGCAATGGCGCTCGGGCGGGCGCAGCAGGGCGACCTGGTCGTGATCGCCGGCAAGGGGCACGAGCAGGGGCAGGAGTTCGAGAACGGGCGGAAGATCCCGTTCGACGACCGCGAGGTGGCCCGGGATGAGCTGCGGAACCTGAGCAAGGCGAGCGCCGCAACTTGATCTCCCTCGACGGCGACCGTCTCGCCTCCCTGGCGGGGGCCGAGGTCCTGGCGCGAGGCGACGAGGGTGGTCCCACCCGAGCCGTGATCGACTCGCGGGAGGTCAGCGAGGGCGACCTGTTCGTCGGCCTGCGCGGGGACCACGCCGACGGGGGCGAGTTCGGGGCGGCTGCTCTGCGAGACAGGGCTTGGGGAATCCTCGTCGGCACGCAGTGGGGTCGCGAGCTGGCCGCGCAGCGCAAGGCGGGCGCGGCGCTCGACGGCGCGGGATGGATCCTCGGCGCGAAGGACCCACTCGCCTCGCTGCAGTCGCTGGCACGAGCCTGGAGAAGCGAGCTGGATGCGCTCGTCGTCGGGATTACGGGATCGACGGGCAAGACCTCCGTCAAGGACATCTGCCGCACGCTGCTGCCTGCTCAGGTGCAGGCGAGCCCGGAGAACTACAACACCGAGATCGGCCTGCCGCTGGCGGTGCTCGCCGCCCCCGAGGAGACCGAGGTGCTGGTCCTGGAGATGGGAATGCGCGGCCCGGGCCAGATCGCGGAGCTCTGCGCGATCGCCGCACCGGACGTCGCCGTGATCACCAACGTCGGGCCCGTGCACGTCGAGCTGCTGGGGTCGGTCGAGGCGATCGCGGCCGCCAAGGCGGAGATCATCGATGGGCTGCGTGAGGGCGGCACGGCGGTCGTCCCGGCGGAGCCCGGCGCGTTGGATCCCCACCTCGAGCGTGCCACGAAGCTCCTCCGCTTCGGCGCTGGCGGCGACGTCGAGGCGACCTGGGTCCTGGCCGAGGCGGGGGAGACCGACGCGCTGGTCAAGACGCCTGAGGGGGAGGAGGCCTTCAAGTTCCCGTTCGTCGAAGCGCACAATCTCGATAACGCCCTGGCGGCGGTCGCGGCGGGCCTCGCGCTCGGATTCCCACTGCGCGAGATGGCCGATCGGGCGCCCGGGATAGTCTTCTCGCGCCTCCGTGGGGAGCTGGTGGAGCTCCCGGGGAACGCCATCCTGATCAACGACTCCTACAACGCCAACCCGATCTCCATGCGGGCGGCGCTGGACCACCTCGCCACGGTCGAGGCGGGCGGCCGCCGGATCGCCGTGCTCGGCGAGATGCGCGAACTCGGTCCGGACGCGGCCGACTACCACCGCGAGATCGGCGAGCACGCGCGCGAGAAGGGGGTCGAGCTGATCATCGGCGTCGGCGAGATGGCCGCGGCATATGAGCCGGACCAGCACGTCGCCGACGCCGACGCTGCGGCGGACGCCCTCGCCGAGGCACTCGGCCCGGGCGACGCGGTTCTGGTGAAGGGCTCACGCGCGGTCGGCCTGGAGCGCGTGGCCGAGAAGCTCAAGGTGAGCTAGGTGCTCGGCGAGATTCTCATCGCGGGCATGGGCACGATGCTGAGCTGCATCTTCCTGGGCCCGAAGTTCATCGAGTACCTGCGGGTCAGGGAGTTCGGCCAGCAGATCCGGGAGGAGGGGCCCGAGGAGCACCACGAGAAGGCGGGCACGCCGACGATGGGCGGCCTGCTGATCGTCACGGCTGTCGCGATCCCGTACCTCGTCCTGTCTGATCGCAGCACGGCGAGCCTGGCGGTCTTCGGCGTGGCGATCGGGTGCGCCCTGATCGGCTTCGCCGACGACTACCTGAAGATCACCCGGCGCCGGTCTCTCGGGTTGTCGGCTCGCTACAAGCTGTTCTTCCAGCTGCTCCTGGCGCTCGGGCTCTGGTACGTCGCCCACCACTCTGTCGGCCTCGATTCGAGCCTCGAACTGCGCATCTCCCACGCATCCCTCGACATCCCGGATGCCGTCTATCCGCTCGTGATCTTCCTGGTGATAGCCGGGTCGAGCAACGCGGTCAATCTCACCGACGGCCTGGACGGCCTGGCCGCCGGCTGCTGCGCGATCGTCCTGCTCGCCTATACGGCCATCACCTTCATCACCACCGGGGAGCACGACCTCTCGCTGCTCGCCGCCTGCCTGGTGGGCGGCTGCATCGGCTTCCTCTGGTTCAACGCCTTCCCCGCCTCGATCTTCATGGGTGACACGGGCTCGCTCGGCCTGGGCGGCGCCATCGGCGCCATGGCGGTGATGACTCAGACGGAGATCCTGCTGATCGTCACGGGCGGCATCTTCGTCATCGAGGCCCTCTCGGTCGCTCTCCAGGTCTTCGCGTTCAAGACGTTCCGCCGCCGCGTCCTGCTGATGGCCCCGGTCCACCATCACTTCGAGCTGATGGCCTGGTCGGAGACGAAGATCATGCTCCGCTTCTGGATCATCGCCGCCGTCTGCTCCGGGATCGGCTTCACGCTCTACCAGCAGTCGATCGGGTCGTAGCGGCCGCCGGCGCACTTGCACTAGGCTCCTTCCCGCCGAGGGGGCTGGGGAACGAGGAAAGAGGACCTTCATGACTAGCCGCGGGCTCGTTACGCGCTCTAGATGGCTGGCCGCGTCGACTGCGAGTCTCGTGTGCAGCGCGGCGCTCTTAGCGTCGGTCGGTGCTTCAGCTCAGGCCGCAACCGCCCTTGGGCAGACCGGGTCCCCCGGGACATGCAGTGACAACTTCGGCCAGGTGCAGGACGCCGGCGGTAGCGCTCCGGCCTACACCGTTCCCGTCGACGGAGTGATCACATCGTTTTCGGCAGCGAGCGATGCTGGATCCCATCAGGTCAAGCTTCTGGTCCTGCAGCCGGTACCGGGCACGACCTACAACGTGGTCGCGAAGAGCGATCCGGGCACCTTCACCGCGGCCGGGGTGCAGACCTTCTCCACGCAGCTCTCCGTGAAGGCCGGCCAGGTGATCGGCGACTGGGGCTACATCTGTGGGTTCCCCACCAGCAATGCCGCGGACCACTTCCACTACTTCAGTGGCGGTGACCCCGCGCTCGGTGTACCCCACGCCTTTCCCACGGCGGGGCCGCCGAGCGTCCGGGCCGATCTGAGCGCGACTCTCGAGCCGGCTTCCGCCGGGGACACGGGCCAGCGCGCCGCGGCGCTCAAGAAGTGCAAGATGAAGAAGAAGAAGAAGGCCTCCAAGAAGGCGCGCAAGAAGTGCCGCAAGCACGCGCAGAAGCTGCCCGTATAAGCGAGACCGCGCTACTCGGGCTTCGCCATCAGATCGCGGCCACGAGCGGCCGCCCCACATAAGTCGCTACGGGCTTCGCCCTTCGCTCCAAGGTGGAGCGGCCTGGTGGCCGCTAGGCACGAAGGGAGTGAGCGCCCGGGGTCGAACGTAGTTATGTGAACTCAGGCGAGAAGCCTCGTCCTCCGCTGCCTGAAGGGCCTTTTCTGGTGGTCGGTCTGGCGCGCTCCGGCGCGGCCATCGCGAGCGTGCTCGCCGAGCGTGGCGAGACCGTGATCGGGGTCGATTCGGGCTCGCCCGAGGAGGCGGCAGGGCTGGGACAGGCGGGCGTCGAAGTCAGTTTGGGCGTGGAAGGAACACGGCAACTCGATCCTGCCCGAACCGTGGTGAAGAGCCCCGGCGTGCCCCAGGACGCGCCCGTCATCGCGGCGGCGCGGGAGCGCGGCATCGCGGTCACCGGCGAGCTCGAGCTCGCTTGGCGGCTGATCCCGAACGCCTTCTGCGCCGTCACGGGCACGAACGGGAAGACCACGACGACCGAGCTGGTCGGCCACCTCCACCGGACCGCCGGCCGCCCGGTGGCCGTCGCCGGCAACGTCGGCACGCCGCTCGCGTCGCTGGTCGGCGCGATCGACCCCGACGCGACCGTCGTCTGTGAGGCGTCCAGCTTCCAGCTCGAGGACACGAACTACTTCGGTCCGGAATGCGCGGTCTTCATCAACCTGGCCCCGGACCACCTCGACCGCCACGGAACTCTCGAGAACTACCTCGAGGCGAAGCTGCGGATCTTCGCCAACCAGGGCAACGACGACGCCGCGGTCTACAACGGCGACACCCCCGAGCTCCGCGGTCGCGATCTCGGGGGTTGCGCCCGGCGGATCCGGTTCTGCCCGGTGGAGGGGGAGTCCGCGGACCCTGACTGCGAGCTCAGCATGCGCGACGGAGTCATCTTCGCCGCGGACGAGCCGCTGCTCCGCGCCGACGAGCTCCAGCTCCTCGGCGCGCACAACGTGGAGAACGCCATGGCCGCCGCCGCAGCGGCCCTCGCATCCGGGCTGCCGCGTGACGCTGTGGCGGAGGGCCTGCGGACCTTCAAAGGCGTTCCTCACCGCCTCGAGCCGGTCAGAGAGCTCGATGGCGCCCTCTACGTCAACGACTCGAAGGCGACCAACGTGGCCTCGGCCGTGGCGGGCATCAGGGCCTTCCACGGCGGCGTGCGCCTGATCGCGGGCGGCCGCCCCAAGCAGGAGAGCTTCGCGCCGCTGGCCGAGGCGGTCCGCGAGCGCTGCGTCGGCGTCTACCTGATCGGCGAGGGGGCGGAGCGGATGGCGGCCGAGCTCGCTCCGGCCGGCGTCGAGATCTTCGAGCTCGGCACCCTCGAGCGAGCCGTGGAGGCCGCTGGCGCCGTCGCGAAGCCCGGAGAGATCGTCCTGCTCTCCCCGGCCGCGGCGAGCTTCGACGCCTTCAAGGACTTCGAGGCGCGTGGCGACCGCTTCCGCGAGCTCGTGGAGGCCCTCGCATGAGCGCGCAGGCGAAGCGCAAGCCGGCGCCACCGCCGCTCGAATACTCCCTGCTGCTGACGGCGACCCTCTGCCTGCTCGCCTTCGGCGCGGTGATGGTCTTCAGCGCCAGCTCGGCGCGCTCGGTGTTGAACAGCGGCGGCAGCGGCTTCTACTACCTCGAGCGCACGGTGATCTTCGGAGCCATCGGCCTGCTGGTCATGCGCGTCGCATCGGTTCGCGGCGTCGCCGCGGCCAAGGTGATGACGCCGCTGATCCTGGCCGGCTCCCTATTCCTGCTTTTCGCGGTGCTGCTGCCGGGCGTCGGGACCACCGTCAACGGCGCGCAGCGCTGGGTGGGAGGCGGCCTGGTCCAGTTCCAGCCCTCCGAGCTGGCCAAGATCGCCATCGTCCTCTACGGCGCTTACCTGCTCTCGACGGAGCCGAAGCGGGCCCGGACGCTGAGTGGGCTGGGACCGTACCTGCTGATCGTCGGCCTCTCTGTCCTGCTGATCGCGAAGGAGCCCGACCTGGGCACGGCGATCGTCGTTTCCTTCGCAGTCTGCTGCGTCCTCTTCCTCGCGGGCGTCAAGCCGCGAACCCTGGCGCCGGTGGGCGCCCTGATCGCCCTGCTCGCGGTGGTGATGGTCGTGATGCACCCCTACCAGGAGGCCCGTCTCACCGGCTTCCTTCACCCGGACAGCGATCCGGGCGGCTCGGGATTCCAGGCGAAGCAGGCGACCATCGCCGTCGGCTCGGGCGGTATGTTCGGCGTCGGGCTCGGTCAGAGCGTCCAGAAGGCCTCCTACCTGCCGGAGGCCCACACTGACATGATCGCCGCGGTGATCGGCGAGGAGCTCGGCCTTGCCGGGATGTTCGTACTGATCGGCCTCTTCGGGATCTTCGGCTACGCGGGCTTACGCGCCGCGCACCGGGCGCGCGATCGATTCAGCAAGCTGCTCGCCGCCGGGCTCACCTCCCTGATCCTTGCCCAGGCGGCCCTCAACCTCTTCGCGGTGCTCGGGCTCGCGCCGCTGACGGGAGTACCACTGCCATTCGTCTCGTATGGAGGGACCAGTCTCGTGATCACGCTCGCCGCGGCGGGTCTGATCCTCAACGTTGCCCGCAGACCCGCCCAGGCGTCCGCCCGCGGTGGCTCCGGCCGCTCGACGGCCGCGGGCCCTGCGAGACTCCGCGTGGTCGAGGGCGGAACCAAAACAAGAAGAAAGCGCTCAGCAAGTGGCACGAGTCGTAATAGCGGCCGGCGGCACGGCGGGGCACGTCGTACCGGCGATCGCCGTCGCCGACGCGCTTCGGGCTGAGGGCGCCGAGGTCAGCTTCCTCGGCACGCGCGAGCGCGCCGAGGCGGATCTCGTTCCCGCCGCCGGGTACGAGATCGACTTCCTGCGCCTCAGCGGCCTCGACCGGCGAAACCCATTGAAGGCTGCTCGCGCCGTCTGGCAGGCGGTCGGCGGGGTCGGCGCCGCCCGAAAGCTCCTGGAGGACAGGAAGGCCAACGCCGTGCTCGGGGGCGGTGGCTACGTCGCGGGCCCCGCCGGCCTCGCGGCCGTCCGCATCGGCCTTCCCTTGGTCCTGACCGAGGCGGACAGCCACCTCGGGCTCGCCAACCGCATGCTGGCCCGCCGCGCCGCGCTCATCTGCCTCGCCTTCCCGATCCCCGGCCGCGACGGCGGCCCCTACGTGGTGACGGGCAGGCCGGTCCCGCGAGCGGTCCTCGATGCCGACCCGACCGTCGCGCGCCGCCGCTTCGGCATCCCGGAGCCGGCGGATTGCGTCACCGTCGTCGGCGGGAGCCTCGGGGCCCGCTCGATCAATTTCGCCGCGTTCGATGCGTTCCCGCGCCTCCCCGGAGATCACGTCGGCCAGCCATGGGTCATCCACGTCGTCGGCCGCCGCGATTACCCGGAGCTCCGCCGCCGCTGGGACGACGAGGGGCGTCCCGAGCGCTACACGCTGCTTCAGTACGAGCCCGACCTGGGAGATGTGCTCGCGGCCGCGGACCTTGTCGTCGGCCGCGCCGGCGGCTCAGTGATGGAGGTCGCCGCCGCGGGCCGCCCCGCCATTCTGATCCCCTATCCCCATGCGACCGCGGACCACCAGACGATCAATGCCCGCTGGATGGCGGACGGCGGCGCCGCCGTCGTGATCCCGGACGGCGAGCTGACCGCCGAGCGCCTGAGCGCCACCATCGCGGAGCTGCTGCGCGACGAGGACCGGCTCCGCGAGATGAGCCTCGCCGCGCGCCGGCTGGCCAAGCCCGATGCGGCCAAGCGAATCGCGCGCGAGGTGCTGGGGGCGGCCGGTGACTGAGTTGGACGGGCGCAGACTCCACTTCATCGCCATCGGCGGCGCGGGCATGAGCGGGCTCGCACTCGTCTGCAGGCAGCTCGGCGCCGAGGTGACCGGCTCCGACCGCGCCGAGTCCTCCTATACAGAGCGGCTGCGCGCCGCGGGAATCGAGCCGCACATCGGCCACGACGCCGACCAGGTGCCCGCAGGCGCCGACGTGGTCGTCTCCACGGCGGTCCCGGATGACAACCCGGAGCTGCTTCGCGCCCGAGAGCGAGGCCAGAGCGTGATCCACCGCGGCGAGCTGCTGGCCGAGCTCTGTTCGCAGCGCCGCCTGCTGGCGATCGCCGGCACCCACGGCAAGACCACGACAGCGGCGATGTGCATCTGGGCCCTGCGCGCGTCGGGCGCTGATCCGGCGTTCTTCCTCGGTGGCGAGCTGCCGGGCTCCGCAGCGGATGGAGAGCCCACCAACGCAGGCTGGGGCGAGGGAGACTGGGTTGTGGCTGAGGCCGATGAGAGTGACGCGAGCTTCCTCAAGCTCCGGCCCGAGGTGGCGGTGATCACCAACCTGGAGCTCGACCATCACTCCCGCTGGGGCTCCCTCGCCGAGCTCTCGGAAGCGTTCGCGGCTTTCGCCGCTCCCGCGACCGGGCTGGTGGCGGGGGCCGACGTCAAGCTGCCCGGGAAGGAGGCACAGCGCGTTGTCCGCTTCGCGTTGGAAGATTCGGATGGCCAGACTCCACGGGGTCCCGCCCCGGAGTTGCTGGCGAGCGAGATTCGCGCGGAGCCGGGCGGTGGCACTCGCTTCCGCGCGCGAGGCGCAGGCGTCGACGCCGAGGTCGAACTGCGGGTTCCCGGCCGCCACAACGTCGCCAATGCCCTCGCGGCCCTCGCGGGCCTGTCGCTTGCGTCGGCCGACGTGGAGGCGTGCGCGCAAGCGCTCGGGGACTTCCCGGGGGTGGCCCGTCGCCTAGAGCTCAAGGGTGAGGCGGACGGGGCGCGCATCTACGACGACTACGCCCATCATCCGACCGAGGTGGCGGCGACGCTCGATGCCGCCAGGGACCTCGATCCCCGGCGCCTGATCGTCGCCTTCCAGCCGCACCTCTACTCCCGGACCAAGGCTCTCGCCACGGAGTTCGGCGCCGCCCTGGCCGCCGCGGACGAGGTTGCGGTCCTCGACGTCTATCCGGCCCGGGAGGAGCCGGTCGGCGAGCTCGAGGGAGTGAGCGGGATGATGGTCGCGAGCGCCACCGCCGATCACGCCGGGGGCAGGCCCGTCTGGTGGCTGCCGACGGCCGATCTCGCCGCGCAGGCCCTGAGGCCCCGCATCGGAGAGGGGGACGTGCTGATCACGATCGGGGCGGGCGACGTCTACCGCCTGGCCGAGGCGCTGGTGGAGGGTCGATGAGCACCCCGGATGGCATTGAGCGCGATTACGCGCTGTCTCGGCTGACAACTGTCCGGGCCGGGGGCTCGGCCGACTACTTCGCCCGCCCGGAGACCGAGGACGAGGTGATCGAGCTCCTCGCCTGGGCCCAGGACGAGGGCCTTCCCGTCGGAGTCGTGGGATCCGGCTCGAACCTGCTGGTCGCCGACGACGGCTTCCGCGGCCTCGTGCTCAAGCTCGCCGGTGGCCTGACCCGGGTCGAGCGCGATGGCGCGCGGGTCGTCTGCGGCGGCGGAGCCCGGCTGCCCTCGGCGGCGGCCAAGGCGGCCGGATGGGGTCTGACCGGCCTCGAGTTCGGCGTCAACATCCCCGGCACCGTCGGCGGTGCGGTGCGGATGAATGCGAACGCCTATGGGGGAGAGCTCGGACGCGTCCTCGATCGGGTCACGGTCTGCACGCCGGACGGGTCCGACGAGCGCCGCCCCGAGAACCTTGGCTTCCGCTACCGCAGCTCCAACCTCGGCGACCGCGACGTCGTCGCCCTCGCGACCTTCTCCCTCTCCGTCGGGAATCCGGCCGATGTCAAGGCCACCATGGCGGACATGCGGCGCAGGAGAAAGGAGGCGCAGCCCTCTGGAATCAAGACGTTCGGGTCGACCTTCGTGAATCCCGACGACCCTCGCGCGGAGGGCCGTTCCGCCGGCCAGCTCCTCGACGCGGCCGGCTGTCGTGGCCTGCAGGTCGGCGGAGCGCGGCTCTCGCCGAAACACGCGAACTTCGTCGAGAACACCGGCGGCGCCACCACCACCGAAATCCTCGAGGTGATGGCCGAGGCGCGCCGCCAGGTGCACGACCGGTTCGGGGTGACGCTGGTGCCCGAGGTGCAGGTCCTGGGGGACGTGAAATGGCCGGAGGATTGGAGCCTCGAGCGGTGAATCGGAAGGCATGGCAACTCGCGCACTGAACTCGCGGCGACCCGTCGTGCGGACTCGGGTCAGGCCCCGGGCGACCGCGAAGAAGGGCGCGCTCCTTCGACGCCGAGCGATTGCGGCCGCGTTGCTCCTGGTCGCCCTGTACGGCCTCTACATGTTCTGGTTCCGCGACCTCTCCTGGTTCGCGATCCACGACGTCACGATCAAGGGAGCGACCACCAACGAGCGGCAGATCCAGTCGGCGGTCCAGCGGGTGGCCGGCGACATGACCACCCTTCACATCAAGGACGGCGAGCTCCGGGACGCCGTCGCCCGCTTCCCGACCGTGGCGTCGGTCGGAGCGAGCACGAGCTTCCCGCACGGCCTCGAGGTGACGATCACCGAGCGACTGCCGGTCGCCTTCGTCCGGATCGACGGTCAGGAGACGGCGGTCTCGGCCGATGGCTACCTGCTCCCAGGGGCCGACTTCGACGCCAAGGCCCTGCCGCGCATCGAGGGAGCCGTCCCGCACGGCCCACGCCTCGACGAGGATTCCGGCGCCCAGGCCGCGATCCTCGGAGCGACCCCGGAGCCGCTGAAGAACCGCATCACCTCCTCGACCTGGGACGAGGACGTCGGCGGGGTGGTGGTCGACCTGAACAACGGGCCCGAGATCCGCTTCGGCGACGGCTCGCGCGCCCGGGACAAGTGGGAGGCGGCCGTCGCCGTGCTCTCCGGGGACGCGCATGGCTCGCCGTCCTATCTCGATGTCAGCGTCCCGGACCGGCCCGTTTCGGGCGGCTGAGAGCGCCTGCAACGAGGCATGCACGCCGATTTGCGCCCTTCGAGGTGCCCGGCAACCGCCATCACCGAGCTCCGGAGGGTCGTTGGAGAAGTGCGGGATTTACAGGGATTTTTCGGGGTCTCAACCAACTCTAGACCTCGACCTCGACAGTAGACTCACCCCACGGGAACCCTCAAGGGAGACTTGAGACTGCAGGCTTGCGCGAGGCAGGAAACCGCGTACCCTGTCCGTAAATCAGTACTGCCCCGCAGCCGAACAGCGGCGAGGGGCTCGGAGCAGGACCAACCATGGAAACGTCATATCTGGCCGTAATCAAGGTCGTCGGAGTCGGTGGAGGCGGTTCAAATGCCGTCAGCCGGATGGTCGACGCGGGTCTCCGCGGCGTGGAGTTCGTCGCGGTGAACACCGATGCGCAGGCCCTGCAGGCCTGTGACGCCGACGTCAAGATCGGCATCGGCCACAACCTCACCAAGGGCCTCGGCGCGGGCGCGAATCCCGAGGTCGGCGCCGGCGCGGCGGCCGAGTCACGGGACGAGATCAAGGACGCGCTGAAGGGCGCCGACATGATCTTCATCACCTGCGGCGAGGGTGGCGGCACCGGTACCGGCGCGGCCCCCGTGATCGCCGAGATCGCCAAGCAGGAGATCGGCGCACTCACCGTCGGCGCGGTCACCAAGCCCTTCGAGTTCGAGGGCAAGAAGCGCATGGCCCAGGCCGAGGAGGGGATCGACCGTCTCCGCAGGGAGGTCGACACGCTGATCACCGTGCCGAACGAGAAGCTGCTGCAGATCGTCGAGCGCCGGACGACCATCCTTGAAGCCTTCCGCGAGGCCGACGACATCCTCAGGCAGGGCGTCCAGGGCATCACCGACCTGATCACGATCCCGGGCCTGATCAACCTCGACTTCGCCGATGTCCGCTTGGTCATGCACCAGGCCGGGTCGGCTCTGATGGGCGTCGGCACCGGGACCGGCGAGAACCGCGCCGTCGAGGCCGCCAAGGCGGCCATCACCTCCCCGCTGATCGAGGAGCAGATCGACGGCGCCAAGGGCATGCTTCTCAACGTCACCGGCGGCGAGGACCTCGGCCTCTTCGAGGTCAACGAGGCCGCGCGGATGTGCATCCAGGCTGCCGACGCGAACGCCAACATCGTCTTCGGAGCTGTCGTGGACTCCTCGATGCACGAGGAGGTCCGCGTCACCGTGATCGCCACCGGATTCGAGGGTTTCGAGATGATCGCCCGCGCGCCGGAGTTCACCGCGCGAGCGGCGGAGCAGCGCCGTCCCACGCCGGTCCGCGGCGGCCGGAGCGACACGATGGGCGACCTGCGAATCTCCGAGTCCGACATCGACGTCCCCGACTTCCTCAAGTAGCCGCCGATCCGCAGCGGTAGCTTGGCCGCATGAGCGGGCCTCGGAAGGCAAGATGCTGCTCGGCATCAAGGAGCGGGCAGAGCGCGACGCGCGAGTTCCTCTTCCTGTTCACTGAAGTTCTCCATTCGGATCACGCGGCCCTCGTCGTCGAAGGACCAGACGGCCCACGACGCGGTCTCCAGCTCGATGCCGCTGCCGGCCCCACGCGCCCGCGTCATTTGGCGAATCAGCACCTGGCTGCCGCTGATCTCGACCACCGCGGGCTCGCTCACCTGCGACTCGAAGGCGTCGGGTTCCATCCAGGCGCGCAGTGTCTCGGCACCCCGCAGCTCGGTTCGGCCGGGGCTGAGGGTGATGAAGACCACGTCCGGGTGCACCCACGCGGTCGCGGCGTCGTAGTCCCCGTCGGTTGAAGGCCTCGTATCCGGCGCGCAGCCGTTCAAGCAGCTCCTCTTCTGGGATCGCCATACCCGGCAGTATCGTCCCGCACGTGGAAGCAGGGACGCTGAAGAGAACGCCTCTGTACGAGGCCCACGTCGCGGCCGGCGCCAAGCTGGTGCCGTTCGCCGGCTGGGAGATGCCCGTCGAGTACGACGGGATCAAGGCGGAGCACCTGAGGGTGCGCAACGGCTGCGGCGTCTTCGACGTCTCCCACATGGGCGAGATCGAGACGCAGGGCCCTCAGGCGGCCGAGCTGCTCCAGCGGCTGCTCTCCAACGACGTCTCAAAGATCGCCATCGGGGGAGCTCAGTACTCGTGCCTCTGCCGCGAGGACGGCGGAGTGCTCGACGACCTCTTCACCTACCGCCTCGGGGAGGACCGCTACCTGACCGTGACCAACGCGGCGAACCACGAGCGCGACCTCGAGTGGTTCGAGGCGCACGCGGTCGAGTTCGCGGACGCCGAGGTGCGCGACAGGATCGACGCCTACGCGATGCTCGCGGTACAGGGGCCGGAGGCGCGCCAGATCGTCCAGCGCCTTACCGAAGGCGAGCTCCCGCCCCGCTTCAAGACCGCGGAGCTGCCTGTCGCCGGCGCGCCGAATCTCGTCTGCGGGACGGGTTACACCGGTGAGGACGGGGTCGAGCTGCTGATGGCGCCCGAGGACGCCACGACGGTCTGGGACGCCCTGATCGGCGGTGGCGCCGGACCGGCGGGACTGGGGGCCCGGGACACCCTCCGCCTCGAGGTCAACTACTGCCTCTACGGCAACGACCTGACGGACCAGCACACCCCGATCGAGGCGGGGCTCGGATGGTGCGTCAAGGAGGAAACCGGGTTCATCGGTGCGGAGGCGTGCCGGAAGGTGCGCGAGGAGGGCCCGAAGGAGGTGCTCGAGCCCTTCGTGGTCACCGGCGCCGGGATTCCCCGGCAGGGCAACCCGATCGTCTCCGATGACGATGAGGTCGGGGTGGTGACGAGCGGGACCCTCTCGCCATCCCTCGATGTCGGCATCGGAATGGGGTACGTCCGCAGCGATCTGGCCGAGCCCGGGACCGCGATCGAGATCGACGTCCGCGGCAGGCGGCGCGCCGCCGAGATCCGCGAGCGACCGCTCTATTCCAAGGACGGATAGGTTTCAGCGACCGATGGCCGACGAGAGCTATCCCGAAGATCTCCGCTACCACCCAGAGCACGACTGGGCGCGCATCGAGGGCGACACCGCCACCTTCGGTGTGACCTGGTACGCGCAGGACGCCCTTGGCGAGGTCGTCTTCTACGAGCCGCCGGATGCCGGCAAGGAAGTGAAGAAGGATGAGGCCTATGCCGAGGTCGAGTCCGTCAAGGCGGTCTCCGACGTCTATGCGCCGCTCTCGGGCGAGGTGACCGAAGTGAACTCGGCGTTGGCGGAGAACCCGGAGAAGATCAACCAGGACCCCTACGGGGAGGGCTGGATGATCAAGGTGAAGCTCTCGGACCCCTCAGAGGCCGATTCCCTGATGGACGTCGGCGCCTACAAGAAGCTCCTCGAGGACTCCGACTAGCCTGACGCCCATGAGGCCGTCCCCGTGAGCGGCCAGGAGCTAGGGCTCGCAGTTTCGGTCCTCCTCGCCTGCACGGTGGAGGCGATCGAGGCACTGACGATCGTGCTCGCGGTGGGCACGACCCGCAGCTGGCGCTCCGCGCTGAGTGGCTCTGCCGCCGCCGTGATCGCCCTCGCGGCGACCACCGCAATCCTCGGCCCCCGGTTGACCTCACTCCCGTTCGACACGCTGCGCCTCGTCGTCGGCGGCCTGCTGCTGGTCTTCGGCCTGCAGTGGCTGCGCAAGGCGATCCTGCGGGGTGCCGGGATCAAGGCGCTGCACGACGAGGACGAGATCTTCCGCGAGGAGGCCGCCGCCGCGTCGGCAGCGGGCGCACCCGACGACGTCTTCGATGGCTACTCCTTCACGATCGCGTTCAAGGCTGTGCTGCTCGAGGGACTGGAGGTCGTCTTCATCGCGCTGACCTTCGGGGGGAACCAGCACCGGATCGGCCTGGCGGCGGTGGCCGCGACTGCGGCGGTCCTGCTGGTGGCGGCCGCCGGAGTCGCCATCCGAGCTCCGTTGGCGCGAGCGCCGGAGAACGCCATGAAGTTCAGCGTCGGCGTGATGCTGACCTCGTTCGGGATCTTCTGGGGATCCGAGGGCGCGGGCGCCGACTGGCCGGGGGGCGATGCCGCGCTGCTCGTCATCGTCCCGGCGGTGCTCGTCTTCTCGCTGCTGCTGGTCCGGGCCTTCCGCCGGCCCGCGCCCGAGGGTGAGGTGCTCGCGACGTGAGGCGGGCCCAGGACGCGGTCGTCGGGATCTGGGAGTTCATCGCGGGCGACGACTGGATGACGGCCGCGGGCGTGGTGGCCGCGCTGGGGCTGACGGCGCTGGTCGGCGGCGGAGGTGCAGCCTGGATCGTGATGCCGGTTGCCGTGGCGGTGCTGCTCGTGGTCTCGGTCTGGCGGGCGACGCGAAAGCACGACCGCGACTGAAGGGCTCCTCTATCCTGCCGCCCCGAGCGATGAGGCTCGCTCCTAACCGCGGTCAGCGCCGCTGATGGCCTCTACCCCGATGTCGACGACACCAGGAGGTCCTCAGTGACATACGCGTTGATCGCGATCTTCGGCGCCGCGGGGGCGGTCAGCCGCTACGCGCTCGATGGCTGGGTCAGCGATCTGACCCACGGCCAATTCCCATGGGGCACGTTCGCAGTGAACCTGCTCGGCGCGTTCGCCCTCGGAGTCGTCGTGGCCCTGACCACCGAGCGCCTCATTCTGAGCTCGGATTGGCGAGTCGCGCTCGGCATCGGCTACCTGGGCTCGTTCACGACGTTCTCGACCTACACCTACGAGAGCGTCAAGCTGGCTGAGGACGGGGTGATCGGCCTCGCTCTGATGAACTCTGTCGGGATGTTGGCTCTCGGTCTACTTGCTGCTGCTCTCGGCCTGGCGCTCGGGAGGACGCTGTGAAGCTGGAGGGCGAGGGCAAGCTGCTGCGCATCTTCATCGGCGAGTCCGACAAGCACGGGCACAAGCCGCTCTACCAGGCGATCGTGGAGATGCTCCGGGAGGAGGGGATGGCCGGGGCGACGGTGCTGCGCGGCATCGAGGGGTTCGGCGCGACCTCACACCTGCACACCGCCCGCATCCTGCGCCTCTCCGAGGATCTCC
Organism: uncultured Solirubrobacterales bacterium; assembly: GCA_963819715.1. Classification (GTDB taxonomy): domain Bacteria; phylum Actinomycetota; class Thermoleophilia; order Solirubrobacterales; family 70-9; genus DASUPK01. The sequence goes on along the minus strand of CAWFXE010000003.1, from coordinate 94,832 downwards.
CGATCGTCATCGAGGTCGCTGACACAGCTGAGCGGATCGAGGCGATCATGCCCAGGATCGACGAGATGGTGGCGGAGGGGATGGTCACCCTGGAGCGTGTCGAGGTGGTCACCTATCGCGCCCAGGAGCCCAACGAGGAACCCAGCTAGCCGTTCACGCCTCGGCAACCCCCGCCGGTCGGCCACATCGCAGAATCACCTGCGGCCGGGAGAAGCCGGGGAGGCGGGAGAAAACGCCGATACGGGGCCACTCCAGTCAACTCGAATCAGGAGGGCTCATGCATCGCAGATCGATGTCGGTCGCCTTCGGGCTCCTGGCGGCTTTGACCGTGACGAGCATCGCCATGGGGTCGCCGGGGCACCCGCGCTCGGCCCGCAGGTCGGAGCACGGCGCCGCGACGCCAATCAAGCACCTGGTCGTGGTCTTCCAGGAGAACGTCTCCTTCGATCACTACTTCGGGACCTACCCGAACGCCACGAACCCGCCGGGCGAGCCCCGCTTCGTGCCGGCCCGCCGGACGCCGAACGTCAACGGTCTGACCGGAGGCCTGTTGGCCAGCAACCCGAACGCGGCGAACCCCGAGCGACTCGGTCGCTCCGAGGCGCTCACCTGCGATCAGGGTCACGGCTACAAGCTGGAGCAGCAGGCGTTCGACGGCGGCCTGATGGACAGGTTCGTCGAGTTCACCCAGCGAGAGTCCTGCCCGCCGCCGGACATCGGCAAGCCGGGCCTGGTCATGGACTACTACGACGGCAACACCGTGACGGGACTGTGGAACTACGCGCAGCACTTCGCGATGAGCGACAACTCCTACGACACGGTCTTCGGACCGTCGTCACCGGGCGCGATCAATCTGATCAGCGGCCAGACTCATGGGTTCGCACAGACCAGTTCCGCGGTCACCTCGAACGGGACAGTGATCGGTGATCCGCAGCCGTCCGGGGACATCTGCGACACGCGCGACAACACGATGTCGACCGACCCGAACAACCGGAACGTCGGCGATCTCCTCAACGCGAAAGGGGTCACGTGGGGGTGGTTCGAGGGCGGCTTCGACGACTGCCACGGCAGTCACGCCAACATCGGGGGCGGGACGAGCGCGGACTACATCCCGCACCACGAGCCGTTCCAGTACTACAGCTCAACGGCGAACCCGCAGCATCTGCCGCCGAGCTCACCCTCGATGATCGGCAGGACCGATCGGGCTAACCACCAGTACGACCTGCCGGCGTTCTGGCAGGCCGCGAAGTCCGGCCGCCTGCCCGCGGTGAGTTTCCTGAAGGCCGCCGCCTACCAGGACGGCCACGCCGGCTACTCGGATCCGCTGGATGAGCAGCACTTCCTGGTGGACACGATCAACCGGCTCCAGGTGATGGACAGCTGGAAGAACACCGCCGTGGTGATCCTCTACGACGACTCCGACGGCTGGTACGACCATCAGATGAGCCCGATCGTCAACCCGTCCAGCGACCCGGTGAACGACGCCCTGTTCGGGGCGGGGCTCTGCGGCACCACCCAGCCGGGCGCCCACCAGGACCGCTGCGGCTACGGCCCGCGCCAGCCGCTCCTGGTGATCTCGCCGTTCGCGCGGCGGAACTACGTCGATCACTCGGTCACTGACCAGACATCGGTCCTGCGCTTCATCGAGGACAACTGGGGGACCGGTCGGATCGGCAACCAGTCGTTCGACGCCAGCGCGGGCTCCCTCAACGGGATGTTCTCGTTCGGCCATGAGCGGCGTGATGGCCGGCTGTTCCTCGATCCCGAAACGGGTCAGCGGAGGCACCCGCGGCACTGATTCGAGGCCGGCATGGCCCCCAGGGCGCGGAGGCGCTCCGGGGGCCGGCTGCGCCTCTCACTACGATTGTCTGCGGTGAGCCGCTACACCTCCGCAACCGATCGGGACCGCCAGGAGATGCTCGAGACGATCGGCGTCTCGTCGATCGACGAGCTCTTCGACGTCATCCCCGAGGCCGTTCGGTTCGGGCGCACGCTCGAGCTGCCGGACGGCAAGCCCGAGACCGAGGTGTACGACCGGCTCGCCGGGCTCGCAGCGCGGAACGCGCACGCCGAGGCCGAGACGAGCTTTCTCGGCGCGGGGATGTACGACCACTACGTGCCGGCGCTTGTTGACGCCATCATCGGCCGCTCCGAGTTCCTGACGCCCTACACGCCCTATCAGCCCGAGATCTCCCAGGGCGGCCTGCAGGTGATGTTCGAGTTCCAGACGGCGATGTCGGAGCTCACCGGCCTGCCCGTCTCCAACGCGGCGCTGTACGAGGGGCCGTCCGCCGTTGCCTCCGCCGCCTACCTCGCGATCGGCGCGACCGGGCGGAAGAAGCTCGTCGCCTCGCGCGGCGTCCATCCCCACAGTCGCGAATCGCTCGTCACCTACGGGGCGGGTTATGGGAGCGAGCTGCTCGAGGTCCCGGTGGACGGCGGCCAGACCGACGCGGCCGCTCTAGCCGAGGCGATCGACGACGAGACCGCCGCCGTCTTCCTGCAGCAACCGAACTTCCTGGGGGCAGTCGAGGACATCGAGGCGCTCGGCGCTACGGCGAAGGAGCATGGCGCCCTCGTGGTCGTCGCATGTGACCCGATCGCGCTCTCGATCCTCAAGCCTCCGGGCGAATGCGGGGCGGACATCGCGGTCGGCGAGGGACAGCCGCTCGGCAACCGGCTCGACTACGGCGGTCCCTCGTTCGGCTTCTTCTGCGCGACCGAGGAGCACATTCGCCGCATGCCCGGCCGGATCGCGGGCGAGACCACCGACGTCGACGGTCGCCGCGGCTTCGTGCTCACCCTCCAGACCCGCGAGCAGCACATCCGCCGGGAGAAGGCGACCCACAACATCTGCACGGCCCAGGCGCTCAACGCGCTGGCCGGGATGATCCACCTGGCCTGGCTGGGCAAGCGGGGCTTCGTCGAGCTGGGTGAGCTGCTGGTCCGCCGCACGGCGTACGCGCGGGAGCGCCTCGCGCAGATCGACGGCGTGGAGCTCGTGCACGACGCTCCTGTGGTCCGCGAGTTCGCGGTGGCCGTCGACGCCCCCGTGCAGGAGGTTCTCGACCGCTGCGCCGCCGAGGGCATCGGCGCGGGCTATCCGCTGGGCCGCGACTACCCCGAGCACGAGAACGGCCTGCTCGTCGCGATCACCGAGCGCCGCAGCAGGGCGGACATCGACCGGCTCGCCGAGGTGCTCGGAAGCGCCGTCGCCGGCCTGAAGGGGTCACGGGTGGCGGAGGGGGCGGTGTCATGAGCAATCCGCTGGGTCCAGAGATCACGGAGACCCCGATGCAGCGCGACCGCGCCACGACGATCTACGAGCGCTCCGTAGAGGGCAGGCGAGCGGCCGCATTGCCCGAGCCGGGCGTCGACGAGCGGCCGCTCGACGAGCTCATCCCGAAGAACCTCCTGAGGGAGAAGTCGGCGGAGCTCCCGGAGATCTCGGAGCCGGAGATCCTCCGGCACTACAACCGGATCTCGCGGCGGAACTTCGACCTCGACACGGGCTTCTACCCGCTCGGCTCCTGCACGATGAAGCACAACCCCCGCCTCAACGAGCGGGTGGCTGCGCTGCCCGGCCACGCACGGCTGCACCCGGCCCAGGAGCCGAGGCGGGCACAGGGCGCCCTCGAGCTGATGTGGCTGCTCCAGCAGTCGCTGTCGGAGATCTGCGGGCTGCCTCACGTCAGCCTGCAGCCTTCCGCCGGCTCGCACGGCGAACTCGCCGGGCTGCTGCTCACCCGCGCCTACCACGCGGACCGCGGCGAGGACCGCACCAAGGTTCTCACCCCGGACACCGCGCACGGCACCAACCCCGCCACCGTGACGATGGCCGGGTACGAGGTGGTGAAGCTCGCCTCCAATGAGAACGGGGGCATCGACCTCGACGACCTGCGCTCCAAGGCCGGGGACGACACGGCCTGCCTGATGCTCACCAACCCGAACACGCTGGGACTCTTCGACGAGAACATCGAGGAGATCGCCTCGATCGTCCACGAGGCCGGCGGGACCCTCTACTACGACGGCGCCAACCTGAACGCGATCATGGGCCGCTCGCGGCCGGGCGACATGGGCTTCGACATCGTCCACGTCAACTTGCACAAGTCCTTCTCGCAGCCTCATGGCGGCGGTGGCCCCGGCGCGGGTCCGATCGCCTGCTCGGACAGGATCGAGCCGTTCCTGCCGCGTCCCCAGGTCATCCGACGCGAGCCGCAGAACGGGGGAGAGCCCTCGTTCGACCTGGACTTCGACCGGCCCAAGTCGATCGGACGCCTGCGCGGTTTCCAGGGCAACTTCGGCGTCTTCGTCCGCTCCTACGCCTACATCCTCAGCCTCGGCGGCGACGGCCTCCAAGAAGCCTCGGAGACGGCGGTGCTGAACGCCAACTACCTGCTCGCGAAGCTGAGCGAGGGGAAGGCGGGCAAGTACGCCCCGGTCGCGTTCGAGCAGCGCCCGATGCACGAGTTCGTCCTCTCGGGCGCTCCCGCCAAGAAGGAGCTCGGGATCAAGACGCTGGACATCGCCAAGCGCCTGCTGGACCACGGCATGCACCCGCCGACCGTCTACTTCCCGCTGCTGGTCGACGAGGCCCTGATGGTGGAGCCGACCGAGACCGAGACGAGAGAGACGCTCGACGCCTTCGCCGAGGCGATCGACTCGATCCTCGGCGAGGCTGGCGACGATCCCGGGATCGCGCAGGGCGCGCCCTACACGACCCCGGTCCGTCGTCTCGACGAGGTTGCGGCGAATCGCAACCCCATCGTCAGACAGCCGCTCTAGCCCCGGAAGATCTTCACTCCAGGGACCTTCAGCGCCGTGATCTCCGCATGGTTGACGTTCGCCGCCTGGGTCGACGAGCAGAGGAGCTGCGCGGTCGTGGCCGCCTTCGCCTGGCCGGCGACCTCCATCGCAACGCTGCTCTGGTCCGAGATCGTGCCCGTGCCGACGAAGGTGTCGGACTGATCCTGGCCAACGCCGTTCAGGCGCAGGACGCACTGGATGCTGGCGCCGGCCGCGTTCTGCCGCACGTCGAACGTGCTGGTCACGTCGTAGGCCCCCTGGCTGAGGCTCAGGGTGCCCAGCACGGTCTGCGCCGTGCTCAGGTTCGGCGCACCGGCGATCGTCAGCACCGTCACGTTCGTCTTCTTGGCGATCGTCTTGTTCACCTTCTTGGCCGTGACCCCCTTCGTCCCGGCGATCACGGGCGTGATCAGCAGGACGGCCGCCAGCACGGCGGCGAGGACGCTCGGAATCAGCCAACGGCCCGCGCCTCTCTTGAGCTGAGACATCAATCCCTCCTTGTGGTTGCCGCGCCCGGACGCGGGCGCACGCCGCGCACCCTTGCACGGCGCCCGGAGGTCAAACGGTGGGTTACTCGGCCTCGAGCACTCCCAGGTCCGGCAGCTTCTGCCGAACCTTCAGCACCGGCTCGAACAGGTCGCCCTCCTTCTCGACCCGCTTGATCGCCGCCGGGATCTCGAACCGAAGCTTCTCCGCGGCCTTCTTTCCCCTGGCCGCTCGCTCGACTTCGCTCCAGTGCAGTGGCAGCGAAGCGGTCGGATGCTCCCGGGCGCGCAGCGAGTAGACCGCGATCGTCGTCTTCTTCTGATGGTTCTGGCTCCAGTCGACGAAGACCTTGCCGCGGCGGTCCACCTTGGCCATCTTCGAGACGACCTCCTTCGGCGTCTGGTTCTCGAGCAATTGAGCGACTGCCTTGGCGAACGGGCTCGTCTGCTCGTAGGTGACCTTGGTGTTGAGTGGGAAGTAGACCTGCAGGCCCTTGCCGCCGGAGACCTTCGGGAAGCCCTCGAGGCCGAACTCGCCGAAGAGCTCCCGGAGGCGGAGCGCCACCTTGCAGCATTCGACGAGGCCGGCCGGCGCGCCCGGGTCGAGATCGAAGGCGAGCACGGTCGGCTGCTCCATGCGCCTGGCCTTCGACAGCGACGGGTGCAGCTCCAGCGCGGCCAGCTGAGCCATCCAGGTCAGCGTGGGGAGGTCCTGGCACATGCAGAAGTCGATCTCGCCGGCCCTGCGGTCCACGTATATCGGCGTGGTCTTCACCCACTCCGGCCGGTGCTTCGGGCAGTTCTTCTCGAAGAACGAAGTCTGGGGCTTGCCGACACCCTCCGGGAAGCGGCGGAGCGTCAGCGGCCGGTCGCGGAGATGCGGCAGCATCGCGTCCGCGACGCGCGCGTAGTAGTCGATGACCTCGGCCTTGGTGGTCTCGGTCTTCGGGTAGAGGACCTTGTCCAGGTTGGTCAGCTTGAGCTTCCGCCGACCAATCGTCACTTCACTGCCCTTGGCTATGCCTTCGCCTTCTTACGCGTGGTCTTGCGACCGCTGCTCGAGCTCTTGGACTTCGCCTTGGGCTTGGCCTTTGCCTTGGGCTTCGTCCTCGGCTTGGCGGCCTTGCCATCGGACGCGGCCTCCTCGCCCTTGACCGCGGCGAGGCTCTCCTCGAGGGCGGCCATCAGGTCCGGCGCCTTGGTCGGCTTGGGCTCCTCCGACGGCGCGCTGACGACGTCCTTGCCGGCGGCCTTCCGCTCCAGCAGGTCAAGGAGCTCCTCGCGGTACTCGTCGCGATAGCTATTGGGCTTGAAGTCGCTGGTCAGGGACTCGATCAGCTGCGTCGCCATCTCGAGCTCCTTCTGCTCGGGCTTCTTCGGCTTGGCTTCCTCGAAGACCTCGTCGAGGTCCTTGGGCGAGGTGACCTCGTCGGCGAATCGCATGGTGGTCAGCGTGAGGACGTCGTCCATCGGACGGATCGCCGCGAGGTGCTCCTTGTTGCGGAGCACGAATCGCGCCACGGCGACCTTGCGCGCGTCCTTCATCGCCTGGACGAGCAGGGCGTAGGCGCGCTCGGCGCCCTTGTCGGGACCGAGGTAGTACGGCTGCTCGAAGTAGATGGGGTCGATGTCGTCGAGGTCAACGAAGTCCTGGATCTCGATCGCGCGGCTCCGCTGCGGCTCGAGGTCGGAGAGCTCGTCCTTGGTCAGCACGACGTACTGGTCCGGGGCGTACTCGTAGCCCTTGACGATCTTCTCGTAGGGGACCTCCTTGCCATCGGACTCGGCCACTCGCTTGTGCTTCACGCGCGAGCCGTCGCCCTCGCGAAGCTCACGGAAGCGCACGGTCTGCTTGGAGACCGCGCTGTAGAGCTTCACGGGCACGTTCAGCAGCCCGAAGCTGATCGATCCACTCCATATGGCCCTAGCCACGCTCAATCACCTCGATCCGAATCCTTCGACATTGCGGAGATTACCCCTGGGCAGGCGCCGGCAATCGGGCGCTCTCTTGCGTCTCACACCGGTTATGACCCGCCCTTCGCGCCAAATTCATCGGTCTGGAGCTCATTCACGACCTCGCGCGGGTCCTTGTCGTCGCGCATGCCCTTGAAGGCCGGCTGGCGGAGTGTTCGCTGGTCCGTCCACTCGGTCCAGGAGACCTCGCAGACCAGCTCGGGCTCGCACCAGACGGCGAAGCGGGCCTTGGGGCCGGTGGGCGCGCCGACCTCGAACGGGGTGTCGGGTCGCTCGCGCTTGCGCAGCTCCTTGGTCAGGAGGGCGAGGTCGCTCTCCTTCAGCCCGGAGCCGACGCCTCCGGCGAAATGCAGCGTCTGGCGCCGCCCCTTGCGGAGCTCGGAGCGCCGCTTGTCGTAGTAGCCGACCAGGACCGACCCGACCCGCTTCGCACGGCTGCCCTCACCGGGGATGTAGCCGCCGATCACGAACTCCTGCCGTCGCCAGACCCGGGTCTTGATCCACTCTCCGGTGCGCTTCCCCGGCCGGTAGGGACTTTCGGCGCGCTTGGAGACGATTCCCTCGAGCCCCTGACGCCGGGCGGCCTCGAGCAGGTCGGCGCCGCCGCTGTGGCGATACCCCGGGACGCGCCAGCGAGGCCCATCGAGCCCCAGGCCCTCGAGCAGCTCGCGCCTCTGGGTGTAGGGAAGGTCCCTGACGCACTCCCCGTCGAGGTGGAGCAGGTCGAAGATCACGTAGTCGACGGGCTGACGGGCCATCTTCGCCTTGACCGCCGCCGGCGAGGTCAGGCCCATTCGACTCTGGATCAGCTGGAACCGCGGGCGCCCGTCCTCGTCGAGCGTGACGACCTCCCCGTCCACGACTGCGGCATGAGCGGAGAGGTCCTTCGCGATCCCCTCGAGCTCCGGGTAGCGGGCGGTGACGTCCTCCAGCCGGCGACTCAGCATCGACCACTTGCCACGCCGGGCATAGCCCAGCGCGCGGATCCCGTCCCACTTGATCTCATATGCCCATTCCTCACAGTTGGACTCCGGAACCGTGCCCGGCTTGGCGAGCATGGGGTGGATCCGCTGGGGGAAGCGCTCTTTGCGGCTCACGGTCGAAGGGATACCATCCGCCCGATGAGGGACAAGGGGGCTTGGATCGCTGTAGTGGCAGTTGCCGGTGTTGCGTTCATGGCTCCGTCCGCCCATGCCACGATCACCGTCGGCAGCAGCCTCACCGCGCCCCTCGCCCCGGGCAGCGCGATCGGCGGGGACATCACCGCCTTCGCGGTCTTGCCGGCGGCGGGAAGCACTCTCTCGCCGGTCAACGGCACCGTGACCGGCGGCCACCTCAAGCAGGGCAGCATGTCGTCCGGCGACGTCAACCTGCGGATAGTCCACCGCCTCGCAGACGGCTCCATTCAGGTGGTTGCCACCGGCCCGGACAACCTGTTCGGAGCGGGCGCAGGCACCTATCCGCTCAAGGGGGGCATCCCCGTCGCGGCCGGCGACATCGTTGCGATCCGGGCCACCCTTGGCGTGGAGCGGGCGATCACCCCGGGTGCGGCCTATCAGTTCCAGTCGACCAGCTCGGTCCCGGTCGGGGGACCTCCGGTCGCTGCCATCGGGGGCTTCGCCGACAGCGAGCTCCTCTACAACGCCCAGATCAATCCGTCCAATTCCTTCACGGTGGGCGCACCGACGGTTGGCAAGAAGGGCAGAGCCGACGTCGTCGTCACGGTTCCCAACCCCGGCAGGCTCGACGCTGGGGCGATCAATGACAACCGTTTCGCTGTGCCCGCGAAGAACAAGAAGAAGAGGAGGAAGAAGAACTCGAAGCCGCTGCTCACCCGCGACACCATCACCCCGGCCAATGCGGGCCCCGTGACGTTCGCCCTGACCGCCTCGAGCGCTGGACGCAGGATCCTGCGCAAGAAGGGCAAGCTGAAGACCACGGTCAGGTTCGTCTACACGCCGACGGGCGGCAGCCCAAGCACGCAGACGATCCCTCTGAAGCTGAAGCTGAAGAGGAAGCCGCGGCACTAGGCGCCACGGTTCGTGCGGGCGGATTTAGGCCACGGTCGGATAATCGAGCGATGCTGTTCGAGCTCGAGGACGTCAGCTACTCGCGGGCGGGGAAGCTGGTGCTTCGCGGCCTCGACGCCCGGCTGCCGGTCGGCGCCAGCTCGATCGTCGGGCCCTCGGGCAGCGGCAAGTCGACGCTCCTGCGCCTGCTGAACCGGCTCGCGGATCCGGACATGGGCCGCGTCATCTACGAGGGCAAAGACGTCCGGGAGCGCGACCCGCTCGAGCTGCGCCGGGAGGTCAGCCTGGTGCCGCAGCTGCCCGCGCTCATCGACGGCACCGTCCATGACAACGTCGCCTACGGGCCTAGGCTGGCCGGGCACAGCTTCGACGCGCGCAGCTGCCTCGAGCTCGCCGGGCTCGACCCCGCGTTCGAGGATCGCGATTCCTCCAAGCTCTCCGTCGGCGAGCAGCAGCGGGTGATGCTGGCGCGGGCGATCGCGCTCGACCCTCGCGTACTGCTGTTGGATGAGCCCACCTCGGCGCTCGACCAAGTGGCTCGGGACGCCGTCGAGTCCACTCTCCGCGGACTCCGCGCGCGCACGTCGATCTCGATCGTCGTCGTGACCCACGATATGGAGCAGGCGCGCCGCCTGGCCGACTACGTGGTCCGGATCGAGGGCGGCAGGGCGACCGCGCAGGGCCCGATCGATGAGGTGCTCGACGAAGAGGTGGAACCGGCGATCGTCGCGGCGGAGGACGCGTCGTGATCGTCGCCACCTCCTCGATCCACGTCACCGTCGGAGAGGTGGCCGCGGCGCTCGCGCTCGTTGCGATCGCAGCGATCGCTTCGCGGGCCTGGCACGCCGGCCTGGAGGAGGACATCGGGATCGCCGTGGTGCGGTCCCTGATCCAGCTGACGGCGATCGGGTACGTGATCACGCTGATCTTCGACGAGGATTCCGCGCTGCTGGTCGTCGCCCTGATCACGGTGATGGTCGTCTTCGGCGCGTTCACGGCGCGCCACCGGGCCGGCCTCGTGCCGAATGCCTTCTGGCCCCTGTTGATCTCTCTCGCGGTCGCCGCCGCCGCAACGCTCGGCCTGGTCGTCGCCCTCGGGATCTTCGACCCGACCCCGCGCTACATGGTCCCCGTCGGCGGCATGGTGATCGGCAATTCGATGACAGCCGCCGCGGTCGCCCTCAATCGGCTCGGCGAGGACGTCCACGATCAGTCGCGGAAGATCGAGGCGACCCTCGCCCTCGGCGCGACCTCAACCCAGGCAGTGACCCCGCTGGTCCAGCGGAGCCTGCGGTCCGGGATGATCACCCTGGTCGACTCGACCAAGACCACGGGCCTGATCTTCTTCCCCGGCACGATGGTCGGGATGCTGCTGGCCGGCGCCGATCCGAAGGACGCCGTGCGGCTCCAGCTGATCCTGCTCTACGTGCTGCTCGGCGCGGTCTCCATTGCCGCCCTGATGGCGATCACCCTGGCCCGGCGCAATTTCTTCACCCCGGCGCATCAGCTGCGCGAGCCGCCGGAGCCGCAGCCGGCGGGGCCGCCGCCGTAGACTCGATCGGTCTTGTCTGATTCGGCGCGGAATCGGTGGACCGTCATCGCGACGATCCTGGGTTCGACGGTCGTCTTCCTAGACGCGACCGTTGTCAACGTCGCGCTGCCGGCGCTCAGCGACGATCTGGGCGCCGGGCTCGCCGACCAGCAATGGGTCGTGGAGGCATACCTACTCGCCCTCGTGGCGCTCCTGCTGGTCGGCGGCTCGCTGGGCGACCAGTTCGGGCGCCGCCGGATCTTCATTCTCGGACTGGGCCTGTTCGGCGGCACCTCGATCCTCTGCGCGATTGCCCCGACGACGGAGATCCTGATCATGGCGCGGGCCCTGCAGGGTTTCGCGGGTGCCCTGCTCGTGCCCGGATCGCTCGCGATCCTCGCTGCCACCTTCGAAGGCGCGGAGCGCGGCCGGGCGGTCGGCACCTGGACGGCCTGGACGGGGATCGCCACGGTGATCGGGCCGGCGGGCGGCGGTGCCCTGGTCGAGGCGCTCTCCTGGCGCGCGATCTTCTGGGTGAACGTGCCGTTGATCGTCGCGACGATGCTGATCGCGCACCGCTGCGTCCGCGAGAGCGTCAACCCCGACGCCGACCGTCACATCGACTGGCTCGGGATCCTCTCCTCCGCGGTCGGCCTGGGCCTTCCGGTGATGGCGCTGATCCAGCAGCCGACCCACGGCTGGGGCGACCCGATCGTCTACGGCTCCATGATCGCCGGCATCGCGATCTTCGCCTTCTTCGTGTTCTGGGAGTCACGCTACCGCCACGCGATGCTCGACCTCAGCCTCTTCAAGGTCCGGAACTTCACGATCACCAACATCGAGACGCTGGTCGTCTATTCGGGACTGATCGGGGCGTTCTTCTTCATCACCCTGTTCCTCCAGCAGACCGCTGGCTACACGGCGATCGAGGCCGGTCTCGCGACCACGCCGGTGTCCCTCATCCTCTTCGCGCTCTCGCCCAGATTCGGCAAGCTCTCCACCGCGATCGGGCCGCGAGTGCCGATGTCAGCCGGCCCCATCGTGGGTGGGATCGGGCTGCTGTTGATGATGCGCGTCGGCTCCGACCCGAATTACGTGACGGAGGTCCTGCCGGCGATCATCGTGTTCGGCCTCGGGCTTTCGGCGACAGTCGCCCCACTGACCGCGACCGCCCTCAACTCCGTTCCCGAACACCAGGTGGGGGTCGCCTCCGGGATCAACAACGGCGTCTCGCGGGTGGCGGGGCTGCTGGCGATAGCGGTCCTCGGTGCCCTGATCGCGGGGAGCTTCACCTCGACCATCGACGACAACCTCTCGGGAACGCAGCTCTCCCCGCAGGCTCAGAAGGCCGTCTCCAAGGCCAAGGACAAGCCCCTTGGCGCCGCGGACACCGCTGATCTTGCGGTGACCGAGGCCGCCACCGTCGATGACGCCGTCACCGACGCCTCCACCCAGTCGTTCCACCTTGGGATCGGCGCGGGTGGAATCCTGATGATCGTCGGCGGAGTGATCGCGGGGATCGGGCTTCGCAATCCGCGCCGGGAGACCGAGTACGACGCGCCCGGAGCCGCCACTGCCGGAGAGTGCGCTCACTGCCCGGATCATCTCGACGGAGGAGATCGCCGGGAGACGGAGCAGGAGCCAGTGGCGGAACCCGCATAGGCTGCAGCGATGGACCTTCCCCCCGAGGCGCGGGTATTGCTGGAGTCGGGCCGGCTGGCCCACATGGTCACGATCAATCCCGACGGCAGCCCCCAGGTGACCTGCATCTGGGTTGGGCTCGACGGCGACGAGATCGTCAGCGGCCACCTGCCGCGCAACCAGAAGGTGAAGAACGTGGAGCGAGACCCACGGGTCGTCATCTCCATAGAGGGGGCAGACGACAACGATCAGCTTGGGCTCCGCGAGTACATCGTCATCCGCGGCCTTGCGCGTGTGCAGGAGGGGGGCGCTCCCGAGTTGCTCCAGCGGCTCGCACACGTCTACCTAGGCCCGGACGTCAAGTTCCCGCCGATGGAGGACCCGCCTCCCGGCTACGTGATCAGGACGACGCCCGAGCGCTTCGGAGGGCTCGGTCCCTGGACCGGCCAGGCAGTCTGACCGCTTCCTATAGTCCCGCGCCCATGCGAATCTTCAGCGGCATCCAGCCGACCGGCTCGAAGCACCTCGGCAACTACATCGGGGCCATCCGCCAATACGTCGAGGGCCAGGATCGCGGCGATCCGGCGATGTACTGCATCGTCGACCTGCACGCCCTGACCGTTCCCTGGGACCCGGCGGGCCTCCGCGAGAGCGTCTACGACACGACCGCCATCCTGCTCGCCGCCGGCCTCGATCCCGACCGCTGCATCCTCTTCCGCCAGTCCGACGTCCGGGAGCACACCGAGCTCACCTGGTACCTGGCGGCCGTGACCTCCCACGGCGACCTCAACCGGATGACCCAGTTCAAGGACAAGTCCGCGAAGCAGAGGGAGCTGGTCTCGGCCGGGCTCTTCTTCTATCCCGTCCTGATGGCGGCCGACGTCCTCGCCTACCGCGGCCAGGAGGTTCCCGTCGGGCACGACCAGCTCCAGCACGTGGAGCTGATGCGCGAGATCGCGCGGCGCTTCAACGAGCGCTTCGGCGACGTCCTATTGGTGCCCGACTCCCGGATCCCCGAGGTCGGCGCCCGGATCATGGATCTGCAGGAGCCGGCCAACAAGATGTCGACGACGGGCGGCACCGAGGCCGGGACCGTCCTGGTGCTGGACGACCCGAAGACGATCACGAAGAAGATCAAGAGCGCGGTGACCGACTCCGGCTCCGAAGTGAAGCGGGGCGACGGCAAGCAGGGGATCGCCAACCTGATCGCGATCCTCGCCGTCGCCCGCGGCATCACCGAAGAGGAGGTCGAGAAGGAGTTCGAGGGCTCGGGCTACGGCGCCTTCAAAACCGCGGTCGCGGAGGCCGTCGTCGCCTATCTGGCGCCGGTGCGCGAACGCTATGAGGAGCTGCGCCCGGACGAGGCGGCCCTGGAAGCAGCTCTCGAGGCAGGTGCGGAGAAAGCGCGAGCGATCGCGTCTGGAACGCTCGCCGAGGTTCGTTCGGCGATCGGCGTCGGCCCTCTCCAAAACTGAGGTTGATTCAACAAGCCGAGAGATTCGTCGTAACACCCAAGTGAAAGCGTCTCGCTGGCCGCCCCGCTCTCTAAGGTTCGCGCCGTGACCGCGGTCTCCGAGCTCGACCTGGACCTCGATGTCTTCCAGGGCCCATTCGACCTGCTGCTCGCGGTGCTGCTGCGGGAGGAGATCTCGCTGGCTGAGGTGCCGCTCGGCGAGATCGTCGTCGCCTACATCGACCACATGGGAGAGGCGGGCGAGATCGATCTCGACCTCGAGGCGGTCACTGAGTTCCTCGTCCTGATCGCTGCGCTTTGTGAGCTCAAGTCCCGCCTGCTGCTGCCGAGCGAGGAGGGCCCCGAGGAGCTCGGCCCGCAGGAGGCGGCCGACGAGCTGCTTGCCCGGATGCTCGAGTACCGCCGCTACAGCGAGGCCGCGACGATGCTGACGGAGCGGCTGGAGCGCGAGGGGGGCGTCATGTACCGGTCGGCGCCGCTCCCGGCCGAGCTCCGGCGCGCCGCCCTCGAGGCGGCGACGAAGGTATACGAGCCCGACCGGGTGGGCGTCGCCCTCGGCGACCTGCTCACGATTCCGCCGCCTCCGGACACCCGCCACATCCGGACCACGGTGACGCTCCAGCGCCGGCTCGGGGTCGTCAGGGACCTGCTGCGCTCGCGCAAGACGCTCGACTTCGACGAGGCCTTCGGCAAGGAGGACCGCTTCACGCAGGCGGTCACCCTGTTCGCCCTACTCGAGCTCTACCGGCGCGGCGAGGCGACCTGGACGCAGACCGAGACCTTCGGCCGGATCGAGGTGCACGCGCAGTGAGCGCCGACGGATTGGGGCAGACGATCGAGGCGCTGCTCTTCCTCTCCCCGGACCCCGTCTCGGCGGCAGAGCTGGCCGGGGCGATCGAGGTGGATGAGGACGCGGTCGCGGAGGCGCTGGACGAGCTCGAGGGGCGCCTGAAGGAGGACGGCAGAGGCGTTCAGCTCCGGCGCGTCGCGGGGGGATATGCCCTCGCAGCGGTGCCCGAGGCCGAGGACGCCGCCCGCCGTCTGCTCGCCAAGCCCCGGACGCCGCCGCTCACCCAGGCGCAGGCTGAGGTGCTCGCAATCGCCGCCTACCTGCAGCCCGTCTCCAGGCCGGAGGTGGCTCGGATCCGCGGCGTCTCCTCGGATTCCGCGGTGTCCAGCTTGACCGAGCGTGGGCTGATCGAAGAGAAGGGCCGGACCCAGTTCGGAGCCGTCACCTACGGGACGACGCCGCTGTTCGAGAAGCTCTTCGGTCTCTCGGGCCTCGATGCGCTGCCCGATCCCGCGCAGTTCGATCCGACGCCGGAGGACGAGCGCGAGTTGCGCGAGCGGCTGCTCAAGGCGGGTGAGCAGCGGGTCGAGTGAAGAGGCGCCCCTGGATCGCCGCCGGCGTCGCACTGGCTGCGGTTGCGCTTGGAGCCATGGCGAACGCAGCGTCACGGGGCGACCTCGTCGGCAGATCGGTCCAGAGGCGGTCCATCACCGCGGTTCAGATCGGTGACCCGGCGGGAGCCAGGGTCGCACTCGTGGTCGGCGTCATCCACGGCGACGAGCGCGCCGGCCTGCGGATCGTCCGCGGCATCAGGCAACGGGCGGCGCAGGACCCCTCAGCGCTCGCGGGGACGCAACTCTGGGCGATCCAGACGGTTAATCCGGACGGACTCAGGGCACACACGCGCAAGAACGCGCACGGCGTGGACCTGAACCGGAACTACCCCTACCGATGGCGAGGCGACGTCCCACACTCAAGCGGCTACTACCCGGGCCCCCGACCGGCCTCGGAGCCGGAGACGAGGGCCGTGATGGCGTTCATCCGGCGGATCCAGCCCGATATCTCGATCTGGTACCACCAGCCGTGGGGCGCGGTGCTCGCATGCCGCGGCAGACCGCCGATCGCCGCGGAGTACGCAAAGCTGGTCGGCATGCGGACGAGCTGCAGGGGCAAGGGACTGCGCGGCACGGCGATCACCTGGGAGATGAACACGTTTCCGGGCAGCGCCGCTTTCGTCGTGGAGATGCCACCGGGCAAGATCAGCGTCGCCTCATCGGATCGGCAGGCCAGGGCGGCGTTGACCGTCGCGGAGGGCCGCTGAGGTGAGCCGGATCGTCATCGCGATGGTCGCCTTCGCCGCCACGATCGGCGCGAGCGCCGGTTCCGGCGCCGGGGCGCAGCCGCCGGCCGCGACGCCTTCGGCCGGCAAGCCCCGTATCCACAAGATGCTGATCCCGTATCCGAAGAAGCGGAAGCGGGAGATGGCCGCCTACTCGAAGCGCCACTACGGCCAGCACAAATGGCGGTTGAACAACCCGAAGGTGATCGTCATCCACTACGCGGCGGCGGGCAGCATCAGCTCGATCTTCAACACCTTCCGCACCGACCGGCCCGATGTGGAGTTCCACGAGCTGCCCAACGTCTGCTCGCACTACGCCGTCGGAACCTCGGGCGGGATCTACAAGTTCGTCCCGCCGACGATCCGCTGCCGCCACACGGTCGGGCTCAACTGGACCGCCATCGGCATCGAGCACGTCGGCTTCTCCGACCAGGACATCCTGAACCGGCCGGAGCAGCTCAACGGTTCTCTCCGATTCACCCAGTGGCTGCGGTGCCGCTTCGGCATCCCGGTCAACCAGGTGATCGGCCACAACGAGAGCCTCTCATCGCCGTTCTACAAGGAGCTCGACCCGCGGTTCCAGGGACAGACCCACGGCGACTGGAACCATGCGGACATGCAGATCTACCGCTCCGACCTGACCAAGCTCGGCAGCTGCTGAGCCCGAGGTGAGGCTCGCGAAGTACCTCGCTCACGCCGGCGTCGCATCCCGCCGCGTGGCCGAGGAGCTGATCGCCGCCGGGAGGGTGCAGGTAGGCGGCGAGGTGGTGACCGACCCGGCCCGCGACGTCGACGAAGGTTCGGACGTTCGGGTCAACGGCGAAGAGATCGCGCCGGAGCCGCGGGAGGTCTGGGCGCTCAACAAGCCCGCCGGAGTGGTCTCGACGGCAAGCGAACCCGGCAAGCGCCGGGCCGTCACCGAGCTGGTCACCTCCGAGCGCCGCCTCTATCCGGTCGGCCGCCTCGACGCGGATTCGACCGGGCTGATCCTGCTCACCAACGACGGTGAGCTCGCCAACCGGCTGACCCATCCTCGCTATGAGGTCTCCAAGACTTACCGCGTCCGGCTCACGCGGCCGCCATCGGATGCGGACCTCGACCGGCTGCGCCGGGGCGTGACGCTCGAGGACGGCCCGACGGCACCCGCCGAGGTTGGCCGCCGCGGCGAGCGTGAGCTCGAGCTGACGCTCCATGAGGGGCGAAAACGGCAGGTCCGTCGAATGGCCGAGGCGGTGGGGAACGAGGTCGAGGGCCTGCGGCGCATCCGGATCGGCTCCCTTGAGCTCGGAGGGCTCCGCCAGGGGGAGGCGCGAAGGCTCGAGGAGGGGGAGATCGCCGCGCTCTGGGAAGATTCCGCCCCATGAGCGACGACCAGAGGCTTTGGGCTGTGCGCGGGGCCACGAAGGCGCCCAGCAACAACCCTGACACCATCGTCTCGGCGACCGAGGAGCTGATGCGCGAGCTGATCTCTCGCAACGATCTCTCGCCGGACCAGATGGTGAGCTGCATCTTCACCTCGACCCACGACCTGAACGCGGAGTTCCCGGCGGTCGCCGCGCGCAAGCTCGGCCTCGACGGAGTCCCGCTGCTCTGCGCCCGGGAGATCGACGTGCCGAACGCGATGCGCTCGGTAATCCGCGTGCTGCTGCATTACTACGCGCCCGCGGACCACACTCCGACGCATGCGTACCTCGGCGAGGCTCAGGAGCTTCGCTCCGACCTGAAGGCGGCGCAGTAGCCCTGGTCATCCGCGAGGCGACGCCGGACGACACCGAGGCGATCGTCGCGGTCACGGTTGCGGGCTGGCGCAGCGGCTACAGCGACATAGTGGCTCCGGACAAGCTGGCCGACCTGCCCGTCGAGCGCTGGCGTCACGAGGTGGGTGTCGGCCTGAAGCGTCCGGTCGGCGATGCCTTCACCTACGTCGGGGAGGTCGATCGGGAGTTCGCCGGCTACTGCTACGTGGCCGCGCCCTCCAGGGAGGCGGATATGGGCCCCGACGCCGCCGAGCTGGTCGCGATGTACGTCGACCCGGATCGCTGGCGACAGGGGGTGGGCAACGCCCTCATGCTGGCTGCCCTCGAACGCCTGGCCGGCCTTCCCTACGAGGAGGCTGTGCTCTGGACCTTCAAGGAGAACGACCGCGCGATCGGGTTCTACGAGCGGCACGGCTGGCGCGCGGACGGCGCCGAGAAGGTCCATCCGCGTACCGGTGAGCCCGCCGTCCGATTCCGCCGTCCCGTAACAATGTGAAGCCTCGATGACCGTCACCTTCTCCGAAAAGCTCTCGCGGATCCCGCACTACGAGCCGGGCACGTCGCTCGACGACGCCAAGGCGAAGGCGGAGACCGCGGATGCGGTCAAGCTCGCGTCGAACGAGTCCCCGTTTCCTCCGCACCCCGCGGTCGTGGATGCCGTAGCGCGGGCCGCGGCCGACGCCAACCGCTACCCGGACGCGGAGGCTCGGGCGCTCCGCCGCGCGCATTGCGGACCACCACGACACCGATCCCGCTCGCATCGCGGTCTCCAACGGCTCCTGCGAGATCCTGCTGGCCGCATCGCTCGCCCTCTGCGAGCCCGGCGACGAGATCCTCTACGCCTGGCCATCCTTCTCGATCTACCCGCACCTGCCCGCGCTCTCCGGCGCGCGAGAGATCCGGGTCCCGCTCGCGGACGGACTACGTCCACGACCTCGACGCGATGCTGGGCGAGGTCACGGCCGCGACGCAGCTGCTGATCGTCTGCAACCCGAACAACCCGACCGGTACGCACCTCCCGGCGGAGCGGATTGCCGCCTTCGTGGAGAGCGTTCCCTCGCGGACGACGATCATCGTCGACGAGGCATACGTCGAGTACCAGACCAACGACGACCCGGACGAGACGGTCGATCTGCTAGTCGAAGCACCCCAATGTCGTCCTGCTGCGCACCTTCAGCAAGTCCCATGGGCTCGCCGGGCATCGCGTCGGCTATGCGCTCTGCTCGCCGCAGTTCCGCGCCGCCGTGGACGCCGTTCGCCAGCCCTTCAGCGTCAACGCGCTCGCCCAGGCCGCCGCGGCCGAGGCGATCCGCCACCAGGACGACGTCGCCGACCGCGTCGAGAAGAACCTGGTCGAGCGCGTCTTCGTCGAGGAGGAGCTGCGCGAGCTGGGCTTCGCCACCGCCGACTCCCAGACGAACTTCGCCTGGATAGAGCTGGGAGACCTCGATGAGGGTGAGGTGGTCGAGCACCTCGCCAAGCCGGGCGTCGCGGTCCGGCCGGGAACTGCGCTCGGCGGCCCCGGCTGCCTGCGCGTCAGCTACGGCACGCGCGCCGAGAACGAGCGCTTCCTCGCCGCCATGCGCGAGATCGCGGGCTGAATCCTTCGACATCGCACTGTGCGTCTGCTTCAATGTCCGCCAGATGAAGCACGGCACGCACACCGCTCCGCCCTCGAGCCGCCACGCGGCCCTTCGCGCGCCTATTTCTACTTCTGGCGATTTACCTAGGCGTCCGGCCCGCGGCTGCCCAAGCCGCCGACGCAGATGGATCCACCCGGCCGGACGCCGTTTCCGCTTCGACGCTTTGCCCAGCTGCATGATCCGAACCCGCAAGGACCGTCGCCAGACCAGTAGAAAGAGGGGACCAGCAGCATGAATTTCGAAATGAAGGAGCTACCTCGACAGCAGTCTGACCGCGTCCGCGACCAGCGGATCGAGCGCGTCGTCGAGCTGGTATCGCCCGCCGAGATCCTCGAGGACCTCCCGCTCGGCGGCGAGAGCGAGGACGCCGTGCTCGGCCATCGCAACGAGGTCAAGTCGGTTCTTGACCGCGACGACGACCGCCTGCTCGTCGTGGTCGGCCCGTGCAGCGTCCATGACCCCGAGGCGGCGATGGACTACGCCCGGCGACTGAGCGCCCGCGCACAGGACCTGAAGGGCGAGCTCTGCATCGCCATGCGCACCTACTTCGAGAAGCCGCGCACCACGACCGGCTGGAAGGGCCTGATCAACGACCCCCATCTGGACGACTCGCGGGACGTCAACTTCGGCCTCCACACGGCCCGTCGCCTGCTGCTCGATGTCACGGACCTCGGCCTGGCCGTGGGCTGCGAGTTCCTCGACCCGATCACACCGCAGTACATCTCCGACGTGGTCGCGTGGGGAGCGATCGGCGCCCGCACGACCGAGAGCCAGATCCACCGACAGCTCGCCTCCGGCCTCTCGATGCCGGTCGGCTTCAAGAACGGCACCGCGGGCAGCGTCAAGCTGGCCGTCGACGCCGTCCGGGCAGCGGCAGGGCCGCACGCCTTCGCCGGCGTCGACGTCAGCGGCACCCCGGCGATCCTCTACACGGAGGGAAACCCGGACTGCCACGTGATCCTGCGCGGCGGGAAGGGGGCCCCGAACTACGACCCCGGCAGCGTCGAGGGTGCTCTGGCCCAGCTCGGCGACGCGGGCGTGCAGGAGCGGATCATCATCGACGCCTCGCACGACAACAGCGGCAAGGATCACGAGCGCCAGCCGCAGGTCGTCAGCGAGATCGCCGACCAGATCGCGGGTGGCAACGGCGCGATCGTCGGTGTGATGATGGAGTCGTTCCTGGTCGCCGGACGCCAGGACCTCGCCCCCGACGGTGACCTGATCTACGGCCAGTCGATCACCGACGCCTGCATGGACTGGGACACCACCGTGCTGACCCTGGACCGGCTCGCCTCGGCCGTGCAAAAGCGTCGCGAAGCACAGTCTTAGGCCATGAGGATCGCCGTCCTCGGCGTGGGGCTGATCGGAGGATCGATCGGGCTCGCGGCTCGCGCCAGACTCGGCGCGGAGGTCGCCGGGTTCGATCCCGACCGGACCAACGCCGATCGAGCAATTGATCTCGGCGCAATCGACTCGGCGCCGACCCATCGCTTGCTGAGGCCGTCGAGGGCGCCGAACTGGTCTTCTGCGCTGCGCCGGTACTGGCCCTCCCGGGTCTGGTCGCCGAGGCGCTCGCCGCGTCCGGCGAGAACTGCGCCGTCACCGACGTCGGGTCCGTGAAGCGGGACGTGATCGCATCTCTGGGTTCGGACAGCCGTTTCATCGGCGGACATCCGTTGGCGGGCGCGGAGACCGCCGGCGTCGAGAACGCGCACGCTGACCTCTTCGAGGGAGCTCGCTGGTATCTGACGCCGACGCTCCAAGACGGGCGGGATCCTCTACGACCGCGTGCAGCGGGCGATCGCCGATATCGGCGCGCGCCCGCAGGCGATCGAGGCCGAGACCCACGACCGCCTGATGGCGACGATCAGCCACCTGCCTCACGTGGTCGCCAACGTCCTGGTCACGCAGGCCGCGACCGCCCTCAGCGAGGAGGCCGAGCATCTGCCCGAGGTCGGCCCGAGCTTCCGCGACGCCACCCGGGTGGCGGGCGCGAACCCGGCGATCTGGGGCGACATCTTCGCCGGGAACCGCGAGGCGGTCGCCTCCGAGATCGACGCCGCGGTCGCGCGCCTCGGCGAGGCCGCGGACCTGATCCGCTCCGGCGACACCGAAGCCGTGATCGCCTGGCACGAGCAGGCGGGTGCGCGCCGCCGCGAGCTGATCGAGACCGAGATCGCCGGCGGGCCGCTCCATGAGCTGCGCGTGCGCGTCCCGAACCGGCCGGGCATCGTCGCCGAGGTCGCTCTGGAGCTCGGCCGCGCCGGCGTCAACATCGAGGACATGGCTCTGTATCCGACCGCCGACATGACCTCGGGCGCGATCTCGCTTTACATCGCCGGCGACGATGAGACCGCGCGCGCCGAGCAGCTCGTCCGCGACCTCGGCCACGACGTCTCCCGGGCCGAATGACCCGCTTCGACCCCGCCGGGCCCTTCGCGGGGAGCTGCGCCCACCTCCGGACAAGTCGGTCACCCACCGGGCGGCGCTGGTCGGGGCGATGGCCGACGGGCCGACCCGGATCACGGGCTACCTCGACTCCGAGGACACGCAGTCGACCCTTCGGGCCGTCGCGGCCGTCGGCGCAGAGGTCCGCGAAGGAGAGGCCGGACGACCACGGTGGGCTCTTCGTGGAGATCGAGGGCGTCGGGCTCGAGAGGCGCGCGCTCGGCGGAGATCGACGTCGGCAACGCCGGCACGCTGCTCCGGATCATGCCGGGATGGCTCGCCGGGCCAGCCCGAGGGCGAGTGGACGTTCGACGGCGACGACTCGATTCGCCGTCGCCCGGTCGACCGCATCGCCGACCCGCTCGCGCAGATGGGCGCCGACGTCGAGTGCCGTGACGGCCGCCTGCCGCCGCTCGCCGTACGCGGATCGCACCTGCACGGCATCGACTACGAGATGCCGGTCGCGAGCGCCCAGGTGAAATCGTGCCTGCTGATCGCCGGGCTGCTGGCCGAGGGCGAGACCGCGATCCACGAGCCGATCTGGACGCGCGATCACACCGAGCGGATGCTGGCCGCGATGGGCGCCTCTATCCGGCGCGAGGAGAGCGCCCTGATCGTCTCTCCCGCGGAGCGCCTGGAGGCCGGACGACGTGCCGGTCCCGGGAGACTTCTCGTCGGCCGCCTTCTTCATCGCGGGCCGCTCGCTGCTGCCCGGCAGCGACATCGGCCTGCGCGAGGTGGGCATCAACCGCAATCGGATCGGCCTGCTCTCGATCCTCGCCCGGATGGGCGTGGAGATGGGCGGCGGCACCTGATTCGAGGGAGCGCCGAAGGCCGACCCGTGATCTGCCGACGGTGCCGTACGAGATCCGCGAGCCCGGCCCTGAGCCCATCGCGACCCTGCGCGTGCGCAGCCCGCAGCTTCGCGGCGCCGAGGTGACGGCCGCGGACGTCCCCGCCGCGATCGACGAGCTCCCGCTGCTCGCTCTGCTCGGCTGCTTCGCCGAGGGCGAGACGGTGCTCTCGGGCGCCGAGGAGCTCAGGGCGAAGGAGTCCGACCGGATCAGCGGAATCGTCGAGGGCCTGACGGCGACTCGGGGCGGACATCGAGGCGCGCCCCGACGGATTCGCCGTCCGGGGAACCGGACGGCCTGCGGGGAGGGAGGCTCGACTCCCGCGGCGACCACCGGCTGGCGATGGTCGGAGCGATCGCCGGGCTGGCTTCGCGGGAGGGCGTGGAGGTCGGCGGCTTCGAGGCCGTCGGGGTCAGTTACCCGCGCTTCGAGCGCGACGTGCGCGCGCTACTCGCCGAGTTCCGCTGGGAGGGGTGCCCGTCGCCCGGCCAGGGAGAGAGCACCAGCAGAATGCGGGAGTCCTCGAGGGCAGTCACCTCGTGACGCTCCGCCGGGTCGAAGATCGCGAGCAGGCCGATCGAGCCCTCGGCGTTGCCGCCGTCGGGTGTCGTGATCCCGATCATCCCGTCGATCGACCAGAACCCAGGCGCGCTCGTGCACCTGATGCTCCTGGAGCTGCTCGCCCTTGGGCAGATTGATGACGATCGCCCTGCCCTTCGGACTCCGAGTCGAGCACCTGAGGCTGCGTGCGGCTCGACCGGTCCAGTTCGTTGAGGTTCCAGCTCTCCATCGGCACGCGGCACTCTATATCCACTCGCCTCGCGAAACGACGGCGGCGTGCTGTGCAGGGAAACCCTAGGCTGCGCTGCATGGTGATCGCCATCGACGGCCCGGCCGGAGCCGGCAAATCAACTGTGGCCCGCGGCGTTGCCAGGGCGCTCGGCTTCACCTACCTCGACTCAGGGGCCATGTACCGCTGTGTGGCACTCGCCGCGCTCGACCGGCGCTTGGATCTCGGTGATGGCGAGCGCCTCGGCGAGATGGCCTGGGATCTCGCCATCGGCTTCGAGGGGGACACGATTCAGCTCGACGGCAGGCCCGTCGAGGGGAAGATCCGCACCCCCGAGGTCGACGGTCGCGTCCTCGAAGGTCTCGGTGCACCCGCAGGTGCGGCGGGCGATGGTGAAGCGCCAGCGGGAGCTGATCGCCGCCGGCAACTACGTCGCCGAGGGACGGGACATCGGCACGGTGGTCAGCCCGGACTCGCCCCTGAAGGTCTTCCTGACCGCGAGCGAGGAGGAGCGCGCCCGTCGGCGCGCCGCCGAGACCGGCGCGTCGGTCGAGGAGGTCCGGGAGGCGATCGAGGACCGAGACAGCCGCGATCGCGGGCGCGAGCACGGCGCCCTTCGCGCCGCCGACGACTCGGTCGAGGTCGACACCACAGATCTCACGCCCGATGAGGTCGTGGAACGGATCGCGGCCTCGCCCGCGAGCGGGGGATCGCCTGATGGAGGCCGGGGCCCCCGCCCAGATGCTCCGCCGGCGCCCGGCGGTGGCCGTGGTCGGTTTCCCGAACGCCGGGCAAGAGCACGCTGGTCAACCGGCTCGCGGGCGGCCGCGAGGCGGTCACCGACGCCGAGCCGGGCGTGACCCGCGACCGCCGCGCCCTCGAGTGCGAGTGGAACGGCTTCAACTTCGATCTGATCGACACCGGCGGCGTGGACCTCGCCGATTCGGCCGACCTGGCCCGCTCGGTTCAGGCCCAGGCGCAAGCGGCGATCGAGGAGGCGGGCGTCGTCCTCCTCGTCGTCGATGCCCGCACGGGCCTCGGGCCGGGTGACGCCGAGCTGGCGGACCTCCTTCGCCGTTCTGGACGCCCGGTCATCGTCGCGGCCAACAAGGTCGACCGGGTCGAGGACGAGTCGATCGGCGCGGAGCTCAACTCCCTCGGTCTCGGAGAGCCGCTGCCCGTCTCCGCGAGCCACGGCCTCGGCACCGGCGACCTGCTCGATCGCCTGGTGGACGAGCTTCGCCGCCACGCGGTGGAGGGCGTGGACGACGACGAGGAGCCGCCGCCGCGCATCGCGATCCTGGGGCGTCCGAACGTCGGCAAGTCCTCGTTGCTCAACGCGCTGCTCGGCTCCGATCGGGTGATCGTCAGCGAGAAGGCGGGGACCACCCGGGACCCCGTCGATACGGAGGCGGAGGTCAGCGGCCAGCGCATCGTGCTGGTCGACACCGCGGGCCTGCGCCGCCACGGCAAGGTCGCGGGGACGGTCGACTACTACGCGCAGCTGCGCTCCGAGCGCGCCGCTGAGCGCGCCGACGCCGCCATCGTGGTCTGCGACGCCACTGAGGGAGTCACCTCCGAGGACCTCCGCGTCGCCGAGCTGGCGATGCGCTCCGGTTGCGCATCCGTGCTCGCGCTCAACAAGTGGGACGTCTCCCGCACCGACCTGGACGATGCCAGTGCCCGGGTCAGGCAGAAGAACCGGTTGCGCCCGCCGGTCCTGACCTGCTCGGCGCAGACCGGCCGTGGCATCGGCGCGGTCCTGCGCCAGGCGATCGTGCTCGCGGAGAGATCCGCGGAGCGGATCTCAACTCCGGAACTCAACAAGTTCATCGCCACCGTCGTCGGGGACCGTCCGCCGCCGCAGCGACACGGTCGCAGGCTCCGCCTCTACTACGCGGCGCAGGTCGGCAGGCGACCGCCGCGCTTCGCCATCCAGGTGAACGACCGGCGGCTGATCATCAGGGACTGGGCGTTCCATCTCGAGAACAGGTTGCGAGATGCCTACTCGCTGCAGGGCGTTCCGTTGATCATCGATTACGTGCCGAAGAAGGGGAAGAAGGAACCGGAGCGAGCAGCGCGCGGGCCGGGTATAACCGGCGGTTCGTGAGCGCCGACGAACCCGGTGACTCCGAGGGCAAGAAGGCCCTCGGCGAGGCCGGCGACAAGAGCGAGGAGGGGAAGAAGCGCAAGCGCGCGCGGTTTCGCCGCCGCGTCAGCCTGCCCAGGCCGAGCCTCCCGAAGCCCAAGCTCTCGCGCTCGAGCGTCCCGAAGGTCGAAGGTGCCGAAGGCAACGGACGATCTCCGGTTCCGGTCCGTCACGCGGATGCGCGCTGTCGGCTACTGGCTGCGGGAGAAGGCGCAGGTCGCCTGGCGCTGGACGAAGCAGGCTGCGAGCGCGGTCGCGTACTGGTGGTCAAAGCGCTCAGGGGCGACCCGCATGCAGATCTTCGCCGTCGCCGGCGTGCTCGTCCTCTATCTGATTCTCAAGTTCCTGCCGGTGCCCGGGGTCCCGTGCCAGATCTCCGCCGCGAAGGAGTGCGCGCCGTCCAACGGCACGATCGCCTACGTGCCCCGGGACGCCGAGCTCTACGCGCACTTCACCGTCAACAGCGACAGCCACCAGTGGGACCTCGCCCAGGACCTCGGCGACGAGCTCCCGAACTTCGCCGCTGTCTTACAGAGCGACACGAGCGCCCTCGCGACGCCCGGCGGGCGGCCGGTGGACTTCGCGCACGAGGTCCTGCCCTGGGCCAAGGACGACATCGCCCTGGTCGGGGTGCCGGGGCCGAAGAAGACGCACGGCCGAGGCCTACATCGTCGGAGTCGGCGACGACGCGAAGGCCGACGGGTTCCTCAACAGCCTGTCCGCCGGGGGGAAGGGGACGCCGTCGAGCGTCGGGGACGCCTCGCTCAGCGTCTACCCGAACGGCTTCGCCACCGCCCGCTCGGGCGATCAGCTCCTCTTCGGCGGCGAGGCCGCTGTGCGCGCCGCGCTGATGTCCAAGGCCGGGCAGGCCCCGCGGCTGGAGGGCTCCGGGCAGGACGCCGCCCGCGCCGACCTCCCGGACGTCCGGCTCGCCGAGCTCTATCTCTCGCGCCTCGGCGTCAGTCGTATGCTCGCCGGCCGTCCCGGCACGGCCACCCAGCTCAACACCTTCGTCGACTACGGCGCGACCACCGGCATGGCCGTCTCGCTGCGGGCCCGCGACGACGGGGTGGAGGTGAATCTGGTCAGCGACCTCGACCCGAAGCTCGAGGCGAGGAGCCCGACGGTCTTCGCGAGCCTGCCGCAGTTCGAGCCGGCGCTCGCCGACGAGGCCGGCCCGCGCGCGCTCGGCTATATCGGGGTGGGCGACCTGGGGCCGGCGCTGAACAAGGCGCTGGCGACGGCCGGGGCGGGCGCCCAGGGCCTGGCCGGATCGCTGCGGCCGCTGGCGCAGAACCTCCAGCAGCAGGCGGGCGTCGATCCGCTCAAGGACCTGCTGCCCGCGCTCGGCGGCCAGGCCGCGCTGGTGGCGGAGCCGACCGACACCGCTCCCTACGCGAGCCTGATCGTCGACGGCGTCGACGAGGAGAAGGCGGGCGACGCGCTGGCCTCGCTCCAGCAGCCGATTCTGCGCGCCGTGGGGACCGGCGGGCCGCAGGTGCCGCAGTTTCAATCGAGGGAGATCGACGGGGTCGCCGTCCACTCGGTCCAGATCTCGCCCGACCGTCGATCTCTCCTACGCGATCTTCGACGGCAAGCTGGTGATCTCCACGCAGCCTGAGGGCATCTCGCAGGTCCGCTCGAGTGGCGACGATCTCGCTGGGACGGGCGCCTATGAGGCGGCGACGGGCCGGCTCCCGGACCGCGTCTCGGCGCTAGTCTTTCTCAACCTCGATGAGGTCCTTGGGTTGGCCCAGCAGGCCGGCCTGGCGGAGGATCCACTCTTTGCCTCGCTCAGCGAAGACATCTCGCACGTTCAATCTCTCGGCCTAGCCGTGAGGGGGAGCGACGAGGAGCTTCGATCCGAGCTCTTCCTGGCCATCAACCACTGAGATAGGACTATGCAAAAGCTTTCAGAGAACGAGTTCCTGTTCACCTCCGAGTCGGTCACCGAGGGCCATCCGGACAAGGTCTGCGACCAGATCTCCGACGGCGTCCTCGACGCCGTGATGACCGAGGACCCCACCGGCAGAGTGGCCTGCGAGTGCCTGGTCAACACCGGGCTCGTGGTCGTCTCCGGCGAGATCACGACGGACACCTACGTCGACATTCCCTCGATCGCCCGCGAGACGATCCGCAAGATCGGCTACGACGATCCGCGCTACGGCTTCGACCACAAGGCCTGCGCCGTGCTCACCGCGATCGACGAGCAGTCCCCGGACATCGCCCAGGGCGTGGACAAGGGCCTCGAGCAGCGCGAGGGCGACTCCGCTGACGAGCTCGACTCGGCCGGCGCCGGCGACCAGGGAATGATGTTCGGCTACGCGAGCCGCGAGACGAAGGCGCTGATGCCGATGCCGATTCAGATCGCGCACCAGCTGGCCCGCCAGCTCGCCGAGGTCCGCAAGGCGTCAGTGGTCCCCTACCTCGGTCCGGACGGCAAGACCCAGGTCACCGTCCGCTACGAGAACGACAGGCCGGTCGAGATCTCCAAGGTCCTGATCTCCACGCAGCATCGCGAGGAGGCGGGCGAGCAGATGATCCGGAACGACCTCTGGGAGCACGTGCTCGAGCCGGTGCTGCACACCGAGTACAAGGAGCTCTACACGGAGAAGGAGCTGCTTGAGAACTTCCTGGTCAACCCGACCGGCAAGTTCGTGATCGGCGGCCCCGTCGGCGACGCCGGCCTCACCGGCCGGAAGATCATCGTCGACACCTACGGTGGCGCAGCGCGTCACGGCGGCGGCGCCTTCTCGGGCAAGGACCCGTCCAAGGTCGACCGCTCAGCCGCCTACGCCGCCCGCTACGTGGCGAAGAACGTGGTCGCCGCAGGCCTCGCGGAGCGCTGTGAGGTCCAGGTCGCATACGCGATCGGCGTCGCGCACCCGGTCTCGGTGATGGCGCAGACCTTCGGCACGGGCAAGATCTCGGACTCCGAGATCGGTCGCCTGGTCGAGGAGAACTTCGACCTGCGCCCGGCGGCGTTCCGGCGCTACCTGGACCTGCACCGGCCGATCTTCCAGAAGACGGCGGCCTACGGCCACTTCGGCCGCGAGGACGCCGACTTCACCTGGGAGCGGACGGATCGCGCGGAGACGCTGCGCGAGGCCGCGGGCCTGGGCACGAAGGCCGAAGCGCCGGCTTAGTTCGGCTCGGCCTCGCCCTGGAGGCCGGAGAGGATCGGCGTCGCGCGTTCGACGTTCTGGACGACCTGCTCCGGCTGGGCGACTCCCGCGAAGACGAAGTTCGACTCGTCCGTCCCTGCGGTCGTGAACTCGACGTCGCCGATCTGCATGAGCCGCTCGTAGACGCCCTGGTTGAAGTTCACGTTCTGAACGCGCTGCAGACGGGTCTCCTGAACCTTGCGCGAGACGATCCCGATCTTGATGTTGAGCCGGCGGTCGGTGATCGTGTAGACGGTCGCGACCCGCTTGATGAAACCGACCAGGATCGTCACCGCTAGGACGATCACGAAGGTGGCGACGCCCAGACCGGTTGTCTTGATCAGCGCGGCCAGGACTCCGGCGGCGGCGCCCACCAGCGCGCCCTTGAGATAGAAGCCGAGGATCGCCCGCCAGGACGGGTGCCCCTGGTAGATCACCTTCTCCCCGGACTGCAGGTCCACTGCCGGGAGACTACCGGCCGTCCGCGACCGAGCCTAGGGTGCATCCCGATGCCGATCGCCAAGGTCGAACCGCTGCTGACCACCCGGAGCGTCTCCGGGCCGTTCGACTACCGCCTGCCGGAGGCGATGGAACACGTCGGAGTCGGGTCCGTGCTTGTCGTCCCCTTCGGCCGGCGCAAGGTGGTGGGCGTCGTCGTGGGGCTCGCCGATCGCAGCGACCTGCCGGACGGGCGGCTCGCCGAGCCGCTGGAGGCTCTCGAGGCCGGCGTCCCGCCCGAGCTGGTCGAGCTCGGACGCTGGGTGGGAGAGGAGTACTGCTCGACCACGGCTCGCGGCCTGGGTCTCGTGCTCCCGCCGGGCGTGGGCACCGGCGCCGAGGCGCGCAGGGTTCGCCCGCTGGTCGAGCTGGAGGTCGAGGCGACGCCCGAGGGCATCGAGGCGGTGGAGGGCGGCGAGCGGCTCGGCCTGCGCCAGAAGGCCGTGCTTCGGGCGCTGGCCTCCGGTCCGCAGCTCGGCGCGCCGCCTGGCGGCCACGGCCGGCTCCGATCGCGCGACGCTCCGGCGCCTCGAGTCGCGAGGGCTGGTCTCAACCCGCGAGGTCGAGCGCCGCCGGCGTCACGAATCGCCGGGGGTCGGAGCGGTCCGGGAGGGCATCGAGCTGACCGGAGATCAGCGGGCGGTTCTGCAAAGGGTGATCGGCTCCCTGCCTGCTGAGGGGGAGGCGGAGAACGCGGGCTCCTTCCTGCTCCACGGCGTGACCGGCTCGGGCAAGACCGAGATCTACCTGGAGGCGGCTCGCGAGGCGCTGGCACGGGGGAGAGGCGCGATCGTCCTCGTCCCCGAGATCGCGCTCACCCCGCAGACGATGGATCGCTTCCGGCGGCGGTTCGGCGATTCGGTGGCGCTGCTTCATTCGAAGATGCCGGCCGGCGCGCGCTACGACGAGTGGCGGCGGCTGCGGTCGGGCGAGGCGCGGATCTGCGTAGGTCCCCGCTCGGCTGTCTTCGCTCCGATCGCCGACCCGGGTCTGATCGTGATCGACGAGGAGCACGATTCCTCCTACAAGCAGGAGAGCGACCCGCGCTACGACGCGCGGGACGTCGCGCGCCGCCGGGCGGCCGAATCCGGCGCGGTCCTGCTCTGCGGCACCGCGACGCCGCGGCCGGAGAGCTGGGAGGAGCTGGAGCGGCTGGAGCTGCCGAGCCGGGTGGACGGGCGGCCGCTGCCGCCGGTCGAGATCGTGGACATGCGCGGCGGCGTGCCGGGCCCGCTCCACCCGCGCACCCGCGAGGCCTTCGGGGATGTCGCCAGCGAAGGGCGGCAAGGCGATCCTCCTGATCAACCGGCGAGGCTGGTCGACGCATCTCACCTGCCGGTCCTGCGGCCACGCCTGGGAGTGTCCGAACTGCGACGTCTCCCTGATCCTCCACCGGGACGGCGGGCTGCGGTGTCACCACTGCGGCCACTCCGAGCCGATGCCGGAGGCTTGCCCCGAGTGCTCCTCGGTGACGATCGCCCGCGTCGGGTCCGGCACGCAGCGGGTCGAGGCCGAGCTCAACGACCTGCTGGCGCCGCTCGAGGTCTTCCGGCTCGACTCGGACAGCGCCGCCGGCGCGGGCCACGCGGATGTCCTGCGCCGCTTCGAGGCGGCCGACTCCGGCGTCCTGGTCGGCACCCAGATGGTCGCCAAGGGCCACGACTTCCCCGACGTCACGCTGAGCGTCGTGCTCGACGCCGACGGCGCGCTGAGGCTCCCCGACTTCCGCTCCGAGGAGCGCACCTTCGCTCTGATCACCCAGCTCGCCGGCCGCAGCGGCCGGGGTGACGCCGGGGGCCGAGTGCTGGTCCAGGCGCTCGCAGACCGGAGCCCCCAGCATCCGCCACGCCGCCACGCACGATGCCGCCGGCTTCCTCGCCGAGGAGATCGAGCGGCGACGCGCCCTGCGCTATCCGCCCTTCTCGCACCTGATCGAGGTCGGGCTGGCGAGCGAGGACGAGCAGCGCGTTGAGATCTCGGCCGGGAAGATCCACGAGCTCGTCGCCGACCGGCTCGGAGTCTCCGATGACCTGCTCGGTCCCGCGCCGCTCTTCCGGCTCCGCGGCAAGCACCGGCGCCGGCTCCTGGTGAAGTCGGAGGAGCGCCATCACGCCGTGGAGGCCGTGCGCGACGCGGTCCGCACAGCGGTGCGCGACCGCGCGCTGCGCGAAGTCGCCATCTCCGTGGACGTGGATCCTCAGTAGGCGCTACCCGCTGAGCAGCCGCCGAAGGTCCTGGGCGGCGATCCTGAGGCTCAGGTGTGCCGTGATGCCTGCGAACACCGTCCTTCATTGCCGAAGTTGTGCCGAGGGTCGCCTGCGAATCGAGTATGGCCGGACTAGACTCGAAGACGTGAGCGACGAGACCACACCCACGCCCGTCGAGGAGCGCGACGACGAGCTCGCGACCGAGGCCTCCGAGCCCGAGGGCATCGATCAAGAGGCGATAGAGCGTCGATCCGCGGCGCTGTCCGAGGTCGTCAAGTTCGGGGCTCCGGTGCTCCGGTCCGCCGCCTCGCTCGTGACTGAGTTCGACGACGATCTCGCCGCCGAGGCAGACCGGATGATCGGGCTGATGCGAGACGCAATCGGTGTCGGGCTCGCGGCCACGCAGCTCGGCGCCCTTCGCCGGATGCTCGTCTTCCAGGTCGGCTCGGAGGCTGAGCCGACGGTGCTCATCAACCCGGAGATCGAGTGGCGCTCGGAGAACGATCTCGCCACGGCTGAGGAGGGCTGCCTCAGCCTGCCGGGTGTGATCGTTGACGTCGAGCGGCCGCTCCACGTCAGGGCAAGGGGCGTCGACGTCCACGGCGAGCCGTTCTCGCTCGAGGCTTCGGGCCTCGAGGCGCGGGTGATCCAGCACGAGGTCGACCACCTCGACGGCGTCCTGATGATCGACCGCACCGAGCGCGACCAGCGCAAGGGTGCCCTTCGGGCGCTGCGCGAGGGAGGCACCTACGCGCCGGACAGCGAGGACGACGAGGCGGAGGACGAAGCCGAGTCAAGCGAGGCTTGAGAACCGCCTACCTCGGCACCAGTGAGTTCGCGGCGACGGTGCTCCGGCGCCTCGCCGACAGCCGGCACAAGCCGGTGCTCGTCGTGACACCGCCGGACAGCCGCAGGGGGCGCGGCCGCCACCTGACGCCGCCGCCAGCCGCGGACGCTGCCAGTGCCCTCGGGCTCGATTTACACCAGACGCCCGACGTCAATTCGCCAGGGTCGATCGAGGCCATCCGCGCGGCCAAGCCCGAAGCGATCGTGGTCTGCGCCTTCGGTCAATTGATCAAGGAGCCGTTGCTGAGCGAGTGGACCATGCTCAACGTCCATCCGTCCCTGATCCCGCGCTGGCGCGGCGCCGCGCCGATCGAGCGGACGCTGCTGGCCGGGGACGAGACTACGGGCGTCACCATCATGCGGGTGACCGCCGGCCTGGACTCGGGGCCGGTGGCTCTGGTCCAGGAACTCCCGATCTCGCCCGGCGACGACTACGCCTCACTTTCGGCGAAGCTCGCGAAGGTTGGCGGCGAGCTCCTCGTGCGGGCCCTGGATGACTTGGCAGCCGGGCGGCTCGAGTTCACCGACCAGAATGACGACGAGGCGACCTACGCGGAGAAGGTCTCGGCCGACGAACGACACTTGCTTCCCTCGCTATCGGCCGTCGAGCTCGAGCGGACCGTCCGCGCGTTGACGCCGCACCTCGGCGTCTATCTGGAGCTCGAGGGCGGTGAGCGACTCGGCGTCCGCGAGGCGAGCGCTGTTCGGGGCGGCCCGGCGGCCGGGATGATCGAGGCGGGCGAGGAGGGGCTCGTCGTCGGCTCCGCCGACGGCGGACTCAGGCTCGACGTGGTCCAGCCGCCAGGAAAGAAGCCGATGAGCGCGGCCGATTTCCTGCGTGGGCACCCTGCTCCAGGTAGGGCTCTGTAACGCTCGATACCCTCGTCACATGGCCGAACGAGTCGACAGTGGCTTGGGCGAGGAGGCTGGCGCCCCCGAGCCTGCAGGGGATTCCCTGCAGCGCCCGAATTGCCCGGGCTGCGGTGAGCCCTGGCTGCGCCCCGCGCAGCTTCCCGGGCGCTTCGTCTGCGTCTACTGCCTGCGGCGCTTCGAGCTCGTCTCGCAGTGCCCCAACTGCGGCGAGCACGGGACCATCAGTCGGCTGACCCGCACCGAGGACATGAAGTGCCAGGCTTGCGGGCACTCGATGCTTCGCTCGATCTGACCTTGGAAGCCGCCACCGATACCGCTTCGACGGATCGCCGCGACCTCTTCGCCTCGAAGCGGGTGGCCCCGTCGATCCTCTCCTCGGACTTCTCGCGGCTCGGCGCCCAGGTCGAAGAGGTGATGGCCGCCGGCGCGCGGATCATCCACGTCGACGTGATGGACGGCCACTTCGTGCCGCCCATCACCATCGGCCCGCTCGTCGCGGGCTCCATCGCCGATCTCGTCCACGACGCCGGCGGCGCGATCGACGTCCACCTGATGATCGAGGAGCCCGACCGCCACATCGAGGAGTTCGCCAAGGCGGGCGCTGACAACATCACCTTCCACGCGGAGGCCACAGCGCACATCAACCGCACCCTCAACGCGATCCGCGACCTCGGCTGTCTCGCGGGCCTCGCGATCAACCCGGGCACGCCGGTATCGGCTGTGAGCGAGTTGGTCAACGACGCGGACGTCTTCCTCTGCATGACCGTCAACCCCGGCTGGGGCGGACAGCCCTTCATCGCCGACTCGCCCGACAAGGTCAGACGGCTGAGCGAGGTGGTCGGAGCGGGGGCCATCGAGGTCGACGGCGGCATCGACCCGGGGACGGCGGGCGGCGTCGCGGCCGCCGGCGCGAGCCTGTTCGTTGCGGGCTCGGCCGTCTTCGGCGCCGATGACCCCGCCGCCGCGTACACCGCGATCGCGGAGGCCGCGGGCGCTGCGTAGCCAAGTGCGAGGCGAGCTCGAGCCTTTCCTGCGGCGGCTCGCTGCGCTGATCGTCCTGATCTTTGTTGTCCAGCTCGCCGGGAGCATCGCCTACTCGCTGACCGAGGACGTCTCCGTCTGGAAGGGATTCCTCTTCACCCTGGACACGGTGGCGACGGTGGGATCGGATCCCACCCCGCCCGACCTGCCGGGCCAGATCACCAAGGTCCTGCTGATCGTCCTGGGCGTGGGTACGCTCTTCTACGCGCTGGTGACGGTGACTGAGTTCTTCGTCGCCGGGCACCTGGGAGAGATTCTCGAGGAGCGCCGCACGCTGAAGAAGATCGAAGACCTCAAAGGCCACCATCTGATTTGCGGCTTCGGCCGAGTCGGCCGCCAGGTCGCCCGCGACCTCCAGGCCGGAGGCGACGACTTCGTGATCATCGACAGCCTCGACGAGAACAAGCACATCGCGGATCAGATGGGAGCTCCGTTCCTGCAGGGCCGTCCCTCTGACGACGAGATGCTGAGGGCGGCTGGGATCGAGCGCGCGGTGTCGGTCCTCGCGTGCGTCGATTCCGACGCGGAGAACATCTTCACCTGCCTGACCGCCCGCGAGCTGCGCTCGGACATCACCGTCGTCGCCCGCGCGAGCGTCGAGGACTCCGAGAAGAAGCTGCGCCGCGCGGGCGCCGACAGAGTGATCTCGCCCTACAAATCGAGCGGCGCCGAGATGGCCCGCCTCGCTCTCCAGCCGCAGGTCACCGGCGTCGTCGACGTCGCCCCCGAGTACAGGATGGAGGAGATCGACGTCAGCGAGGGTTGCGAGGCCGAGGGAAAGTCAATCGGTCAGGTCCGGGGAACGACGACGATCGCGGCGCTCCGCAACACCGACGGCAAGGTGCATCCCCAGCCTCCCTCCGACACGGTGCTGCGCGCCGGCGATGTCCTGGTGGCCATGGGAACCGTGGAGGCCCTGCGCAAGCTCGAGGCGATGTTCGTCCCGGGCCCCGCCCAAGCGGCCGGATCAGTGCTCGGGGACCTCGGCTAGTCCCAGTGCCCTTCGACCAGCTCGCCGTCTCCGGCGTCGGGCTTGCTGCCTCCGGCGGCGATGATCTCGAGGCCGTCGGGGCCCGCTTCGAAGCCGCGCGTCGTATTCGGCGCGACCCGGATCACGTCCCACTGCTTGATCTCGATGATCTCGTCGTTCAACTTGATCCGACCCGAGCCGCTGATCACCGTGTAGATCTCCTCCTGGACCTGGTGGCGATGGCCGGCCGTCTGCCTGCCCGGCTCGTAGCGCCAGCGACTCACGCCGAGCTCGGTGGAGTCGAGGAACTTCCGGGAGAGACGGCCGTCGAGGCCATCGGACCCGGTGGGCTCGATGTCCTCGAAGTTCTTGATCGCGTAGTCGGAGGCCACGGGCACTAACGCTAGCGGGGGTGGTTTGTCGGCTTTGCCATCAGATCGCGGCCACAAGCGGCCGCCCCGCGTAATTCGCTGCGGGCTTCGCCCTCCGCTCCAAAGTGGAGCGGCCTGGTGGCCGCTAACCCGCCTCGTCGCCAGAGGCGAGCTGCAGCTCCAGTTCCTCGGTCGAGCCCGGCTCGATCCGCGTCTCCTTCGGCTCCAGCGGCTGGCGGTAGAGCCAGTAGAGCAGCGCGCACAGCAACGTGGCGGCGCCCAGGTAGCCGTACTCGACGCGGTGGACTACGTTCGAGACCACCGGAACCACGACCCAGACGACGAACAGAACCGCGGAGCTGAGCCAGCAGATCGAAGCTCGCCGGATCTGCCCCTTCGCCAGCGCGGCCTGGTTGAGCGTGGCCGCGGACAGATAAAGGCCCATACCGACGCTGACGATCACCAGGCCCAGCCTCTGATAGTCGTGCTTGTTGCCGAAAGCGATCTGCATGATCTGCGGACCTGCGACCAGCATCGCCAGGGCGACGATCGCGGAGAAGCCCGCGATCGCCAGGATCGTGACGCGGATTGAGTCGCGGAAGTCCTCCTCGTCGCCCTCCGAGCCCAGCCGCGTGAGGTGGGGGAGAAGGCTCGTCTGGACGGCCTGAAAGAGCTGAAGCGGGGCCCGGGCGATCATCAGGATGTTGAAGATGTAGCCCGCCGCGGCCGCCCCCGCGGACGCGTTGGTCAGGATGATCCCGGCGTTCATGAACGTCTGCTCGCTGAGCATGATTAGGAAGACGCCGCCCGCGAAACGTCCGCCTCGGGCGAGCGTGAATTCGTCCGAGGTGGCGTCGCCCGGCGGGGCGGCCGTCGGCGATGCCTCCTCCGGCCGGCTTTCGCCGGGAGTTCCTTCGGAGGCATCACCGACGTCCGCCCCTGCGTTCGCTGCACCGCCGAATCTCCGCAGGAAGGCGAATGGGACGACGATCAGCGACAGGGTGGGGGCGGCGACTATTCCCATTGCCACTGCTGTTTGGCCTGAAGCGATTCCCAGGGCCACCGCCGCGGGGAACGCGGTGCGGGCCACCGATTCGCTCATGATCAGCAGGGCATAGATCGTCAGCCGGTGGCTGCCCGCCAGGAAGCCTCGGGCGAAGTAGCTCGCCCCGTAGGCCGTCACCGACGCGACCCCGATCCAGTAGAGGGTCGAGTTGCCGTGCAGCAGGTTGTTCTGGATCGGGTCGCGAAGCGCGAGGGCGATGACGTCGAACACCACGGCGACCGAGACCTGGATGGTCGCCGCCACCCGGACCGTGTGCCCGATCGGGGTGCCATGGGCGAGGTTCTCGGAGACCGTGCGCGAGAGGAGCTGCTCGACGGGGCGCTGCAGCACCGAGACGACGACGAAGACCGACGCCCACAGCACCGCCACCTGCCCGTACTGCTCGCGCGAGAGCTCGTGCGAGGCGATCGCGAAGTACAGGTAGGTGATCAGGCCCGTGATGCCGACGCCGATCGAGAGCAGGCTGGCCCGCCGCCCGTAGCTGCGCGCCTCGTCCGTCGCCTGCACCCGTCGCCCCACTCTCGGCATGACGGAGGAGACTACTGCCGTACAATCACTGGCTGACTGACCAGTCAATCAGTCGAGCTCGACCCGAAGGAGGCGAGCATCGCCGCGGTCAGCACCGAACAGGAAGCTTCCTATCTGAGGCGCGCCCTCGACCTCGCCGAGGGCGGTCGCGGGCGGGTCAGCCCGAATCCGCTCGTCGGCGCGGTGATCGTCCGCGACGGCGCGGTGATCGGCGAGGGATTCCACGCCAAGCTCGGCGAGCTCCATGCCGAGCGGGCGGCGATCGAGGACGCCCGCGGTCGCGGTGAGGACCCCGCCGGCTCGGCCATCTACGTGACGCTCGAGCCCTGCGCTCATGAGGGCCGCCAGCCGCCCTGCACCGAGGCGATCCTGGAGGCCGGTATCTCGCGGGTCGTTTACGCCTCCGAGGACCCGACCGAGAAGGCGTCGGGCCGCGGGCCGGGGATGCTCCGCGACGGCGGGGTCGAGGTCGAGCTCGCCGGCGGGCCCGAGGCGAGCGCCGCTCGGCTCCTCAACCAGCCCTTCCGCAAGCGCGCCCGGACCGGTCGCCCGCTGGTGACCTACAAGGCGGCGATGTCGCTCGACGGCCGGGTCGCATCGCCGACCGGGGACTCGCGCTGGATCTCGAGCGTGGAGAGCCGCGAGCTCGTCCACCGCTGGCGGGCCGAGTGCGACGCGGTGGCGATCGGCATCGGCACCGCGCTCGCCGACGACCCCCTCCTGACCGCCCGGATCCAGGGCGCCGCCAGCCAGCCGGCCCGCGTCGTCTTCGACTCAGGCGCCCGCCTCCCGGTCGATTCGGCCCTCGTCGGCTCCATCGAGGAGGCGCCGCTGATCGTCGTCTGCGCGCCGGAGGCGCCATCGGCCAGGCGCGACGCGCTGGAGAACGCGGGCGCCGAGGTGATCGTGGCGCCCGGCCGCACCGACCGCGACCGTGTCGAGGCGGGCCTCGCGGAGCTGGGGCGGAGGAGCATCCAGGACCTATTCGTCGAGGGCGGCCCGACCTTCGCCGGCGCGCTCTTCGACGCGGGCGAGGTGGACGAGATGCGCCTCTTCATCGCGCCGGTGCTGGTGGGTGCCGCCCAGGCCCGCGCCGTCCTCGAGGGCGAGGGCGCAGCCCGCATCGCCGACGGGGTGCGGCCGCTGGCGACGAGCTACGAGCAGGTGGGCGAGGACATGCTCGTCCGCGCGAGGCTTCGGGAATGGTGAGCGCCTGATGTTCACCGGGATCGTCACTGAGCTTGGGCAGGTCGATTCGGTCGATCGAACCGACGAAGGTGCCCGGCTGCGGATCGCCGCCGAGCTCGCCTCCGAGCTTTCCGAGGGCGACTCCGTCGCGGTCAACGGCGCCTGCCTGACCGCCACCGCGGCCGGAGACAGCGCCTTCGAGGCCGACGTCATGCATCAGACCCTGTCGCTGACCACGCTGGGCAGCCTGGAGGCATCCTCGCGTGTCAACCTCGAGCTTCCTCTCCGAGCCGCCGATCGCCTGGGCGGCCACGTCGTCCAAGGCCACGTCGACGGGACCGCGGCGGTCACGGACGTCTCCGCCGATGGCTTCGCCAAACGCGTGCGGCTGGAGCTCCCGGACGAGCTCCTGCCCTACGTCGTCGAGCGTGGCTCGATTGCGATCGAGGGGGTCAGCCTGACGATCGCGGACCTGACGGGATCCGTCCTGGAGGTCTCCCTGATCCCAGAGACACTGGAGCGCACCACCCTGGGCACGGCAACGCCGGGTGACCGTCTCAACGTCGAATGCGACGTCCTCGCCCGGTACGTCCAGCGGCAGCTGTCACCCTTAACGACCAAGGAGCACTGAATGGCAGAGAGCACCGAACAGACCGAGACCAGGACCGACTCGCCCTTCGCCACCATCGAGGAGGCGATCGAAGACATTCGCCGCGGCCGGATGATCGTCGTCTGCGACGACGAGGGCCGCGAGAACGAGGGCGACCTGGTCATGGCGGCGCAGTTCGCGACGCCCGAGGCGGTCAACTTCATGGCGACCCACGGCCGTGGCCTCATCTGCCTCGCCCTCACCGACGAGCGCTGCCAGGAGCTCGGCCTGAACCTGATGGCCGCCAAGAACGAGGCGCCGCTCGAGACCGCCTTCACCGTCTCGGTCGAGGCCCGGGAGGGCGTCACCACCGGGATCTCGGCCGCGGACCGCGCGCGCACGATCCAGGTCGCGATCGACCCGCACTCGGGCCCGGATGACCTGGTCCAGCCCGGCCACGTCTTCCCGCTGAAGGCGAAGGAGGGCGGCGTCCTGGAACGCACCGGCCACACCGAGGGCGCCGTGGATCTGGCCCGCATGGCCGGCCTCATCCCGGCGGGCGTGATCTGCGAGATCATGAACGAGGACGGGACGATGGCCCGGATCCCGGACCTGGTCGGCTATTGCGAGACGCACGACCTGAAGATGATCACCGTCGCTGACCTGATCGCCTACCGGCGGCGGACCGAGAAGCTGGTCGAGCGGATCGTCGCAACCAAGCTGCCGACCAAGTTCGGCGAGTTCAGCGCCGTCGGCTATCGCTCGCTGATAGACGACAAGCACCACGTCGCGATGGTCAAGGGGGAGGTCGCCGGCCAGGAGGACGTGCTCGTCCGCGTGCACTCCGAGTGCCTCACCGGCGACGTCTTCCACTCGCTGCGCTGCGACTGCGGCGAGCAGCTGGAAGCGGCGCTGGCGACGATCGAGCAGGAGGGGAGGGGCGTGCTGCTCTACCTATCCCAGGAGGGCCGCGGCATCGGCCTGCTCAACAAGCTGCGCGCCTACAAGCTCCAGGAGGAGGGCCTCGACACGGTCGACGCCAACCTCAAGCTCGGCCTGCCTGCCGACCTGCGCGATTACGGCATCGGCGCCCAGATCCTGGTCGACCTGGGGCTGTCGAGCATCCGCATCCTCACCAACAACCCGAAGAAGATCCTCGGACTCGAGGGCTACGGGCTCTCCGTCACCGACCAGGTGCCGATCCAGGCCGTGCCCAACCCGCACAACGAGGCCTACCTGAACGCCAAGCGCGACAAGATGGGACACGCGCTTCATCACCAGGGCCTGCCGCTGGACGAGCAGCTGCTCTACGAGGAGCACCGCAAGGACGAGGAGAACCGCCGCGAGGAAGCCGGCTCCACGGACTACCCGCCCGGTGACTGAGCAGAGCTCCTTCGAGCACTTCAGCGACGAGGAGCGCGAGGCGCTCTCTCGCATGGAGTTCGCCGTCTGCGTCGCGACCTTCTACGAGGACATCGCCGAGCGGCTCCTGAACGGAGCGGCCGAGGGCTTCGATCTCGGGGAGGTCAGCGAGGCATCGGTCCACACATACCGCGTGCCCGGCTCCTTCGAGCTCCCGTTCGCTGCCAAGCTCTGCGCCGACTCGGGGCGGTTCGCCGGCGTCGCCTGTCTCGGGGTGGTCATCAGGGGCGAGACGAGCCACTACGACCACGTCTGCAACGAGGTCGCGGCGGGCACGCAGCGCGTTCAGCTCGACGCCGGCGTCCCCTGCGCCTTCGGCGTGATCACCGCGGAGAACATGGATCAGGCGCTCGCTCGATCCGGCGGCGGCAAGCGCGACCAGGGTCGCGGGGCGGCGGTGGTGGCGATGCGGATGTCGCTGCTCGCGCGCGAACTCTTGGACTGACACGGCCGCTGGCTCGGAGCCGAGTACGCTCGGCGCAATGAATCGAGCGCGGTAGCCATCCGTCGGCGGCAACGAGCCTGGCCGTATGCCTGTACCGCGGCTATCGCGATTGCGCTCTACCTCCTGACGGCTGCCTGGGCATCCGCCGCCGCGGGTGATCTGGACACCTCGTTCTCGACCAACGGCAAGTTCACTCAGAATTTCCAGATCGACACCGGGGTCTCCAGCACGGACGTAGCCAGGGACGTGGTCATCCGGCCCGACGGCGAGATCCTGATAGGCGGATCGACCTTCGTGTTCGACGCGCCCACGGTCAAGGACTTTGGGTGGGTCGTCCTCGGCCTGCCGCCCAGCGGCACGCCCGGGCCCGGGGGCGCGGTGTTCTCCTTCGCCGACGACCCGGAACACGGCGCCAGTGGGCTCGCGCTTCAACCCGACGGGAAGCTGCTCCTCGCCGGCACCACCGGGTCAATGGGCGCGAACGTCATCGTTGACCGCCTGACGACGACGGGGGGCTACGACACTTCGTTCGGTGGCACCGGTCATCCGTCTTTCGATTTTGCCGGCGTCGACGGCAATGGTGTGGGGACAGACTTCGCCAATGACCTGGTTCGGCAGCCCGACGGGAGCGTCGTCACGGCCGGCTTCAGCGACAACCAGTTTGCCCTGGCGCGAGTCACGTCGACGGGAGTGTTCGACAACAGCTTCGATCTCAATGGCCGAAAGCGGGTGGACTTCACGGGCGGGGTTGATGGCGCGACCTCGGTGGCGCTGTCGGGGTCGAACATCATCGCCGCCGGATCTACGGATTCGAGGTTCGCGATCGTGAGCCTGGATTCGACCGGCGCACCGACGGCGGGCTTCGGCAACGCCGGCCGCTCAGAGAGCGGACCCGGCGAACTGCCGCAGGGCGCCAACGCGATGGCTGTCCAACCCGACGGCAAGATCCTGGTTGCTGGTCCCGGTGGTGGGAACTTCGGCGTTGGACGGGTCGGGACCGGCGGATCCTACGATCCGAGCTTCGGCCCAAACGGCAACGGTCAGGTCGCAATTGACTTCGGCGGGAACGACGTCGCCAATGCGATGGCGCTGCAACCCGACGGCAAGATCCTGGTCGCCGGCACCGACGGCGACGGGTTCGCCGTCGCGAGGCTGATGCCGAACGGCGCCCTCGATCCGAGCTTCGGTATCGGGGGGAAGTCGACGGTCAACTTCACGGGGATCGACGTCGTCCACGGGATGGCGCTGCAACCGGACGGCAAGATCGTCCTCGTCGGGGAGACCGGCCCCGCGGGCGGCACGACCGACTACGCCGTCACGCGACTGCTCGGCGATCCCGCCGCAGCCGCCACGCCGGCGACCACGGCTACCACGGCTACCACGGCTACCCCGCAGAAGAAGTGCAAGAAGACGAAGAAGAAGAAGAAGAAGCACCGCGGGGCGAGTGCAAAGAAGAGCTGCAAGAAGAAGAGGAAGAAGAAGCGCTAGCCGATTCGCGCGAGCATTTCGTCGAGCGGCTCGGGCACGCCGAAGTAGAAGCCCTGCCCGTAGCGGAAGCCCAGGTCCGTGAGCGCCTCGAGCTCCTCATCGGTCTCTATTCCCTCGGCGATCAGCCGGAGCCCGACCTCCTCACCAAACGAGGCGAGCGCCGACGCCATGGCGTGCGCGACCGGGTCCTCGCCGATCCGCTCGGTCAGGCTGATGTCGAGCTTGATCCACTCGGGTCGCAGCCGGAGGATGTGCCGGAGGCTGGCGTAGCCCGCGCCGAAGTCGTCGATCGCGATCTGGCCGCCCGCTTGGCGCATGGGGAGGATCGCGTCCGCGAAGCTCCCGTAGTCGCGGATCTGAAGATGCTCGGTGAGCTCGACCGTCACGCGGTCCGCGGAGCCGACGGCGGGCAGGAAGGCGTCGGAGGCCACGGTTGGCGGCGAGGCGTTGATCGTCAGGCGGATCCCGTCCGGGAGCTTGGGGAGCGCGGCGGCGGCGGCCCGGACGGCGAGCAGCTCCAGCTGAACTCCCAGGCCGATCTCCCACGCCTCGGAGAACCAGCGATCCGGCCTGCGTTCGGGGTAGATGGGGAACCTGGCAAGGGCTTCGCACGCGATCACCCTGTGGTCCGTGAGGTCGAATATGGGCTGATAGACCGGCGTGATCGCCTCTTCGTCGAGGACCTTCTGGATGCGCCCCATCGCCTGTTGGTACTCGTCGGTCGTCAGGTGCTCGATGTCGCGGCGGTGGGCCAGAGCTCTGGTGGAGCAGACGATCTCCTTGACCTCGCCGGTTCCCTCCTCGGCCACGACGTTCGTGATCGTCTCCACCCAGACGTACTGGCTGTCCTTGCGGCGGAACCTGTAGGCGATGGTGAGCGGAGCGCTGCCCAGCGCGCTCTGATGAGCCATCGAGACCTTCTCGGCATCCTCGGGGTGGATGTGATCGCGGCCGGAGGTTCCGATCAGCTCTTCCGGCTCGTACCCGAGCAGGTCCCTCGAGGCGGCCGAGACGTAGCGAAAG
The DNA here is from genome assembly GCA_963819715.1 of uncultured Solirubrobacterales bacterium. Taxonomy (GTDB): domain Bacteria; phylum Actinomycetota; class Thermoleophilia; order Solirubrobacterales; family 70-9; genus DASUPK01. The sequence goes on along the minus strand of CAWFXE010000003.1, from coordinate 51,402 downwards.
GTGCCGTCCGGCGCGTGCGCCGAGATCATGTCGCCGAGGAGATCCGCGATCTCCTGGCCGGCAGCTACTGCGCCCGTCCGCGTGCTCTCAATGCCCTTGCCTTGACGAGACACGTCGTAAGGAGCGTGTCAAAGAATGCCCGTGCTGTGTGCCGGTCGGGTTCCGTGCATGCGCTGTCCCATCGCTACCATGCTGCGTCCGATGGCCAAGGTTTGTCACAGCTGCGGCAAGCGCCCCGCGTTCGGTAACTCGCGGAGCCACTCGATGGTCGCCACCCGGCGGCGCTTCAATCCGAACCTGCAGAAGGTGCGGATTCAGGAGCCGGGCGGAGGCACGGCGCGCGTGTACGTCTGCGCCAGATGCCTCAAGTCAAACAAGGTCACGAAGGCCGCCTGACGTAGCCCTTTTGGGGGGTCTAGGCTTCGGCTCGCTCCCCGTATGGCTGATCCCTCTATAGAGCGTTTCCGGCGCGTGGTCAGCGCGGCAGCCGCCCATCTTGAGGAGCGGCGCAAGGAGGTCAACGACCTCAACGTCTTCCCGGTCGCCGACGGCGACACGGGAGACAACATGGCCCTCACCCTCCGCGCCGTCAGCGACGAGCTCGACCGGATCGACGGTCAGCTCGTCGACGACATCGGGCGCACCGAGCTCGTCAATGCCCTCGCGCGAGCCGCGCTGATGGGCGCACGCGGCAACTCCGGCGTGATCCTCAGCCAGATCGTTCGCGGCGCGGCGGAGGAACTCGCCAGCCGGCCTGGTGAGCTGGTCGATCCGATGCTCGTCTCGGCGGCGTTCGCGCGCGCGGCCGACGCCGCGTACGAATCGGTGCGCGAGCCCGCCGAGGGCACGATGCTCACGGTCTTCCGCGAGATCGCTCACTCGATCTCCCGGCGCCTTGCCCACATGCAGGAGATCCGTCTCTCACCGGACGCCAGCCCGGCCGAGCAGGACGCTCTGCTGGCCGAGCTCCTGGACGCCGCTGTTCGCGACGGAGAGCGGGCGGTCGCCCGCACCCCCGAGCAGCTGGAGGTGCTGCGCGAGTCTGGGGTCGTCGATGCGGGAGCCCACGGCATCGTCGTGATCCTGGCCGGAGTCGTCGCGGGACTGCGCGGCGACGTCGACGCGTTGCCGGAGGTACCTCACTACGCCCCGGCGCCCAACACGCGGCCGCATCACGAGTCCAGCCGCTACGGCTACTGCACCAACTTCATCGTCACCGGATCGGGCCTCGACAGCCGAGGGTTCGTGCCGATGCTGGAGGAGCTCGGCGACTCGGTGCTCGTCGTCGGCGACGAGGCCACGCTGAAGGTCCACGTGCACACTGATGAGCCCGAGGCGGCCGTCGCCCTATTCGCCGAGTCCGGAGAGGTGACGCAGCTCGACGTCGCCGACATGCGCGAGCAGATCGCCGAGCGCAGCGCTCGGCTCCAGGCGGGTCGCTGCGCCGCGGTCGCGGTCGTGGCGGGCCGCGGGATGCGGGAGCTCTACGAAGGGCTCGGCGCATTCGTCGTCGACGGCGGGGAAACGTTCAATCCGTCGATCTACGACCTGCTGGCCGCCATCCATGAGGTCCCGGCGGAGGAGGTCCTGGTCTTCCCGAACAACCCGAACGTCGTGATGGCGGCCGAGCGGGCCGCGGAGCTCTCCGACAAGCAGGCGCGGGTGGTCGACTGCACCTCGCAGCAGGCGGGCCTCGCCGCCCTGGTGGAGCTCGATCCGACTGCCTCGCTCGAGGAGAACGGAGAGCGGCTGAGCTCCTCACTGACCGGGATTCGGGCAGGATCGGTGGCGCCGGCGGCGCGGGACGACGCCAAGGGGCGGTTCGTGAAGGGCGACGCGGTCGGCTTCGTGGAGGACGAGATCGTTGCCTGGGGCGGGGCCGGCTCGACGCTGGACGAGACCATGTCCCGCCTCGCCGATGGGGCGGAGATCCTCACCGTGGTCGGTGGCGAGGGAGCACCGATTGCGTTGGGGGATCTCGAGGGCCATGCGCCCAAGGGCGTCGAGCTGGAGCTCCACCACGGGGGGCAGCCGCACTACTGGTGGCTGCTGGCGGCGGAGTGACGTGAACAACGAGCTGCCCGTCCTCTGGCAGTACAGCTTCTCCAACTACAACGAGAAGGCCCGCTGGGCGCTGGACTTCAAGGGGATCCGTCACGAGCGCCACTCGTTGCTGCCCGGCGGCCCGCGGGCGATGGCATTCTCAAGCGGCGACGGCACTCTGCCCGTCGTCGACCTGGACGGCCAACGGATCGTCGACTCCACCCGGATCATCGACGCGCTCGAGACCCGGCAGCCCGAGCCCGCCCTCTATCCGTCCGATCCCAGTGAGCGTCGCCGAGCGCTCGAGATCTCCGCGTTCTTCACCGATGAGGTCGGCCACGACATGCGCCGAGTCGGCTTCTGGGAGGGGCGCAAGGAGCGAGCGTTCATGGCCGCTTTCCTGGCGACCGACCACGGCGCCGCGGCGCGGATCCAGCAGCGGGCAATGCTCCCGGTCGCGTGGCAGTACGTGGTGCGGCGCTATGGCTTCGACCAGGAGTCATTCGAGCGCAGCAAAGCGAGTTTGGTCAGCGCCCTCGACCGGATCGAATCCGAGCGCAACGGTCGCGACCATCTGGTCGGAGAGCGCTTCAGCGTCGCCGACCTGACGGCCGCGGCGCTTCTCTACGTGCTGGCCTGGCCCCCCGAGTTCCAATACGAGCTCCCCGAGCGGCCCAGATCCGAGTTCCAGGAATCGGTGAAGGGGCACCCTGCGGTGGACTGGATCTCCGAGACCTGGCGGCGTCACCGAGGCGAATCCGCCGCGGTCTAGCTCACCAGCCCTCGGAGCCTGGCTCGCCCTTGAACGGGCCCTCGATCTCCTCGGTGATCCAGCCGCCGTAGTAGGCGCCGGGCTGCGGCGTTACCTCCTCGTCGTCGAGGTAGGCGGCGTCCACGCGGCGGGGGTAGAAGGCGAGGTGGTCACGAAGCTGCTCGAAACCCTCCTTGGGGTCCGGGTAGAACCAGGCCACCCGCTGCGCGCGCCTGCCACCCGCCTCGGCGTGCACGTAGGACGCCGTTCCCTTCCATTCGCATTCGGTGTGGACACCCTCGGCGTCGATCAGCACGCCGTCGCGGATGTCCTCGCGCGGTATGTAGATCGTGGGAGGGCTGGCGGTCTCCAGCACCCGGAGGGCGCGGTCGCTCTCGGCGACGGTCTCGCCGCCGAGGACGATTCGGACATGCCGGTCGACGGGCTCGACCCGCGGTGGCCGCCGGTAGTCCCAGACATTCTCTTTCGCTCTCTGCGTCTTCACGTTCGGTGGTCTCGGAGGTCCCATCCAACGTTACGCCTAGCCTCTGTTCGCGATGGAAGCTGCCCTCGAGCGCGGTCCCGGGCCGGACGCCGCCTATGTTCCCCGCGCGTTCGGGACCGGCGAGATCCTGGGGCCTGCGGACATGCTGGAGGCTCCGCTGAAGAGCATGCCCCGGCCGTCGATTCTCGACGCGCCGATCACGAAGCTGAGGGGCGCGGGCCCCAAGCTCTCCGCCGCCGCCGCCGAGATGGGAATCGAGAGCCTCGGCGATCTCCTGCGGCACATTCCTCACAGCTACCGCGACCGGGCGAACCCGGTGGAACTCGGTGACCTGCGGCTGGGGGAGGAGGCCACGGTGGAGGTCGAGGTCAAGGGCGCCAAGCTCCGACCGACCCCGCCGCCGCCTGACGATCCTCGAAGCCGACGTCTCCGATCCGAGCGGCAAGCTCAAGGCCGTCTGGTTCAACCGGGCCTGGCTCGCGGACCGGCTCCAGCCTGGAACCAGGCTGCTCCTCCACGGCAAGCTCGAGAAGCGCGGCTTCAACGTCTCCGAGCACGAGTTCCTCGACGGCGCGGGCGACGCGGCCGGCCTGCACACCACCGGGATCGTGCCCGTGCATCCTGCCAGCGAGCGGATCAGGCCGCAGAAGATCCGCGAGTGGGTCTGGCAGGCGGCGCCGCTCGCCTGCCATGCGGTCGAGCCGATCCCCGGGCGGCTGCGACGAGAGCTGCGCATGGCGAGTTCCCCCGAGGCGATCGTCGCCTCCCACTTCCCCGTGGACGAGCACCAGGCGGAGGCAGCCCGCGAGCGACTCGCCTTCGAAGAGCTCTTCCTCTACCAGGCCGCGCTTGTCTCGCGCCGAGGCCGGCGCGTCTCCGGCGCCAGGGGGATCGAGCTCCCGGCGGCGGGCGAAGAGCTCGCGGCCTGGCTCGAATCGCTGCCCTTCGAGCTCACCGGCGATCAGAGCCGCGCGCTGGGGGAGCTCGATTCCGATCTCGCTCAGGGCCAGCCCATGCAGCGGCTGTTGATGGGGGAGGTCGGCTCCGGAAAGACCGTCCTCGCCCTCTACGCGATGCTGCGCGCGATCGAGGCGGGGCACCAGGCCGCCCTGATGGCGCCGACGGAGACTCTCGCCGAGCAGCATTTCCGGACGCTCGAGTCGCTGCGCGCTTCCGACGTCACGACGGCGACGCTCCTCACCTCCGCGACCCCTCCGGCAACGAGGCGCGAGCTGCTCGACTCCCTGGCCTCAGGCCGGCCCCAGCTCGTGGTCGGCACCCACGCCCTGATCCAGGACGCGGTCGAGTTCTCCTCGCTCGCGGTCGCAGTCGTCGACGAGCAGCACCGCTTCGGCGTGCGCCAGCGCGCCGCCCTCGACGCCAAGGGACCCGGCAAGCGCCTGCCGCACGTCCTGCACATGACGGCGACGCCGATACCGCGAACCCTGTCGCTGACCGCCTACGGCGACCTGGACACGACGGCGCTGCGCGAGCTGCCCAAGGGACGCCGGCCGATCCGAACCCGCGTCGTCGACGAGGAGCATCGCGCCGCGGCATACGAGTTCATCCGCGAGCGCCTTCGCGAGGGGCGCCAGGCCTTCGTCGTCTGCCCGCTGGTCAGCGAATCGGAGTCCCCCACTAAACGGGTCGCGCATTCGCGCGCCCTCGCATCAAAGGCCGCCGAGGCGGAGGCGCGGCGGCTCGCCAAGACCGAGCTCCGCGACTTCAGGGTCGCGCTGCTGCACGGCCAGATGTCCTCGGAGGAGAAGTCGCGCGCCATGGACGCGTTCGTCTCGGGAGAGGCCCACGTGCTCGTGGCGACGACCGTGATCGAGGTCGGCATAGACGTTCCGAACGCGACGGTGATGCTGGTCGAGGGCGCGGAGCGCTTCGGCCTTTCCCAGCTCCATCAGCTCCGGGGCCGGGTCGGGCGCGGCGACCGCGAGTCTTTCTGCATCCTCTTCGGCGATCCCGAGTCGGAGGCGGCAAAGGCGAGGCTGGAGGCGATCGCCGGGGAAGGCGACGGCTTCGCCCTGGCCGAGGTCGATCTGACGATCCGCGGGGAGGGGGAGATCCTCGGGACCCGGCAGCACGGCCTGCCTCGGTTCCGCGCCGCCACGCTCCCGGAGGACACCGCTCTTCTGCTCGAGGCGCGCCGGCGAGTGCTGGAGCTGCGCGATCGCTTCGGCTCGCTCGAGGCGCCCGGCATCGGACCGCTGCTGGACGAGGCGCGCCGGCGCTTCGGCGACGAGCGGGTCGAGCAACTCGCGGCCTAGATGCCTGAGCTGAGGATCACGGGCGGGGAACTCGGCGGCCGCCGCATCCAGGCGCCGAAGGGGCCGAAGCTCCGTCCCACGACGGAGAGGGTGCGCGAGGCGATCTTCTCGATGCTCGGCGACGTGTCGGGCGCCCGCGTCCTCGACCTCTTCTGCGGCACCGGCGCCTTGGCGATCGAAGCGCTCTCCCGGGGCGCGGCCGAAGCAACGCTTGTGGACACACATCCGCGGGCGGCCCGGCGCAATCTGGAAGCACTCGAGCTGACGGATCGCGCCGAGACCGTCAGGGCCGACGCCGCGCGCTTCCTCCGCCGGGCGGAGGAGGGCGCCTACGATCTGATCCTCTGCGACCCGCCGTATAGACTCGCCGACCGCCTCGCGGCCGACCTCGACCCGCTGATTCGAGGCGCGCTGGCAGAGTCAGGCAGAGTGATGATCGAGTCCTCACCCGACAATCCCCTTCAAGTCGAGCTGTCGCTGCTCACCGAGCGGACCTACGGCGACACGATGGTCAGAATCCATCGCAATGAGCGCTGATCAGCCCCGCACCGCGATCTGCCCGGGCAGCTACGACCCGGTGACCAACGGCCACCTCGACGTGATCACCCGCACGGCGAACGTCTTCGACAAGGTCGTGGTGGGAGTCGTGAACAACCCCGTCCGCAAGGAGAAGACGCTGTTCACAGCGGAGGAGCGAAAGGCGTTCATCGAGGAGGCGACGGCGGATCTCGCCAATGTCGAGGTGGGGATCATGTCCAACCTGCTCGTGGAGTTCGCCCGCGAGAACGGGGCGACCGCGATCATCAAGGGCCTGCGCGCGATCTCGGACTTCGAGTACGAGTTCGAGATGAATCAGCTCAATCGGAAGCTCGCCGCGGACATCGAGTCCATGTACATCTTCGCCTCCGCGCACTTCAGCTTCCTGTCCTCCACAGGGGTCAAGGAGATCGCGACATTCGGGGGCGACGTCGGCGATCTGGTGCCGGCACCGGTTGCAAAAGCGCTTGCGGAAAGGCTCGCTCGCTAGATCTTCGTGCGTGAGTTCCGGGCAGGAGCTTGCAATTCGGTGAAGAAACGCAACCCGCGGCCCGCCAGGTGGGCCGATGCGTAAGCTTTAGCGACTGCAAATGGACGTTCTAGTACTCATCGACAAGCTCGACGATCTGGTCCACAACGCGCGGCCCGTGCCGCTCACGGATCAGGTGCGCGTCGACCGCGAGGAGATCTACGACCTCCTCGACCAGATGCGCGCCACGATCCCTGAGGAGATCAAGCAGGCCCGCTGGATCGTCAAGGAGCGCCAGGAGATGCTCGCCGAGGCGAAGCGCGAGGCCGAGCGGATCGTCAAGGAGGCCCGCGAGCAGCAGGCCCGCCTCGTCGCGAACGAGGAGATCACTCGCCAGGCCGAACGCGCCGCCGAGGAGATCGTCGAGGAGGCCCGGGAGCGCGAGCGGGAGATCCGCCTCGGCGCCGAGGACTACGCCGACGACATCCTCTCGACGCTCGAGGTCAATCTCCAGAAGTTCCTGCAGGCAGTGCAGCGAGGCCGCGACCGGCTCCAGGGCCGCGAGCGCGAGCCCTCCGAAATCGGCTAGTCAGCTGGGCTGACCGGGGCGCCGGCGGCCGGTGGCAGGCGCATCGACGCCAGCTGGGTCCTGAGCGTGGTGTCCGGAACGCGGATCGGCCCGCGCGTCGGACGATCGAGATCGCAGGTGACGTAGAGCAGCATCGTCACGAGGACGGCCGCGAGGAAGACGGCGACGACGCCGCGGCCGACGATCGCGAGGTAGGCGGCGAGCAGCCCCAGAGCGAGCGCCGCGCCGAAAACCTCGAGCAACAGGACCGCGTCTGGGACCCGGTTGTTGAGGGCCGCGATACGGGTCCCCTGAGCGTCGATCATCGTGTTGAGCGATTCCTCGTAGAGCCGAGGCGCGCTCGCCACGGGCGCGCCGGCGAGGGCCTGAGCGTTCAGGACCCAGAGCCCGCGCTGGATCCGATCCTCGGTCGCCGCGGCGTCTGTCTCCTGGCTGCTGCCGGGCACGTAATCGGACAGGCGGATGGCGCTCTCGGTATAGGAGACGAGAAGTCTGAGCGAGCGGTTGCGCTCAGGCTCGTTCAGGGTCTGTGCGCGCAGATAGGTCGTCCCGATCGCGTTCGCCTCGTCCACGATCGCCGCCCGCCGATCCTCGTAGCGGGAAACGGCGAGCGAGAGGCCGAAGGCGAGAATCAGCCCTACGACGCCGAGCAGCGCGGCCTGCAGGACTCCGAACGGCTCGCTGAGGGTTTCGGAGAGGTGGCGCACGCGGCGTCCCAAGAAAGCGCCGAGCGCCGTGGCCCCGAGGACGATGACCGCGAGCGATACCGCCAGCTCGAGACTGCTGAGATCGAAGAAGAAGACGCCGGCTCCCCGTCAGCCGCTCGGCACGACAGGCGGAGCCACCAGCCGCACCCGGCCGCTCGCGACATTGCAAACGGCTGGGATGACCCACAGGGTGCCCGCAAGGACCGCGGGCTTGATGATCGGATCCCTATTGGCGAGGTCGGCGGCCTGGTTGCTGGCGTTGGCAGAGATGCATGCGTCGAGCGTGCGCTGGCCCGCGGGTATCGCCTCCACGGTCGGCACGATCGCGTCAACAACGGGGCCGATCGCCCCGTACTTCGACGGCGGATAGGTCTTCGTCCCATCCGCGACGCTGATCGCGGACTTGACGGCACCGCAGTCGCTGTGGCCGAGCACCATGATCAGCTTCACCCCGAGGACCGCGACCCCGTACTCAACGCTGCCGAGGGTTCCCGTGTCGACGCTGTTGCCGGCGATCTTGGCGACGAACAGATTGCCCCGCTCGACGTCGAAGATCAGCGATGGCGAGATCCTCGAGTCCGAGCAGGTGAGGATCGCGGCGAAGGGCTTCTGGTCCTGCGCGCGGCGTTCGCCGACCGGCGAGTAGTCGCGCAGCTGGAGCTTGTTCGCCCGGTAGCGCTTGTTGCCGCCCTGCAGCAGGTGGAGCGCGGCTTTGGGTGTGGCCGGGTGGGGGGCCTTGCGCCCGGTGCTCTGAGCTGCGATCGCATCTACCGCAGCCGCCGGAACGAGCGCGGCCGCGCCCACAGCGCCGGCGCGTGTCAGCAAGGCGCGCCGGGAAAGGTTCTCCTCGGACATCGGTCTCCTCCTCCGTCTGGGCCGCCCACCGTACATCTAGGCTCCGACCTCATGAACGAGGAGCTGGCCGCCGGCGTTGTCACAGTCCTGGCCGAGAAGGGACTCGACCCGGGGGAGATCGAAATCGCCCCGATCCCCGGCGGCGCCTCGCGCGAGACGTGGTTGATCGAAGGCGAGCACGGCAGCTGGGTCCTCCGACGCGACCCGAAGGGGTCCGTCTCCCTCGTGCCGATCGGCGAGGAGTTCGGCCTCATCGAGCAAGCGGCAGCTGCCGGGGTCCCGGTCCCCGCGCCGCTCGCCCTGGAGCCGGACGGGGCCCGATTCGGGACGCCGGGGATGCTGATGTCGTTCGTGGCGGGGACTTCGGTCGCCCCGCGCATCCTGCGGAAGCCGGAGTTCGAGCAGGCCCGCGCGCGGCTGACGACGCAGCTCGGGGAGGCGCTCGCCCGAATCCACGCGATCGATCCCTCCGGCCTCGACGGGTTGCTGCCGGCGAGCGCCGGCGATCCTGCCCTCGCACAGATCGAGGAGTGGGAGCGACAGCTCGACGAGATCGGCGAGCCTCTGCCCGCGGTCGAGCTCGGCCTTCGGTGGTTGCGGGCGAATGCACCCGAGCCGGCGGAGCCGCGCCTCGTTCACGGAGACTTCCGCCTGGGCAACTTCATCGTCGACGAGGACGGGTTGGCGGCGGTGATCGACTGGGAGCTGGCGCACCTCGGCGACCCGGCCGAGGACATCGGCTGGCTCTGCATCCGCTCCTGGCGCTTCGGCAACGACGAGCTGCCCGTGGCGGGCGTCGGCCGGCTCGACGAATTCATTGAGGCGTACGAGGCGGCCGGCGGCGAGCCGGTCGACCGCGACCGCGTGCGCTACTGGGAGGCCTTCGGCAACGTCAAGTGGGCGATCATCTGCGCCCGCCAGGCGCATGACCACCTGAGCGGCGTCCGCCGCAGCCACGAGCTGGCCTCGCTCGGGCGCCGCATCTGCGAGCCGGAGTGGGATCTTCTGCAGCTGATCTCATGACCCAGAACCGGCCCACAGCCCCGGAGCTGCTCGACTCCGTCGCGGAGTACCTGTTCGGCGAGCTGCGCCCCGAGGTGCTCCGCGAACAGCGCTTCAAGGTCCTCGTCGCGGCCAACGTGTGCGCCGTCGTGGCGCGCGAGCTCAGGGCGGGGGAGGAGCCGGATCGCGAGGACCTCGCGCTGTTCGTGGAGCTCCTCGGGGAGCCGGCCGACGACGTCCACGCGGCGGCCGCGGAGCTCTCCCGGCGGCTGCGCGCCGGCGAGCTCGACGACCGCATCGATGAGCTCGCCCCACGGCTGGAGGAGCACGTCCGGCGCAAGCTGGAGATCGCCCGTCCCGGCTACGACGGCGAATAGGCTCCGACTTCAGTCGAGGAGAGGAGATGCCGTGCCCGAGCGCTGGTTCAGCGACGAGGAGCTGGATGAGATGACCCGGCCGACCATGGATGTCGCGATCGAGGCCATAGATGGCGGGGATCCGGAGATGGCCAAGGGGCTGTGTGAGCGGGAGAAGCACGAATCCCAGTTCATGCACGACATGCTGGTCGACGGGATGGCCGGCCTGATCTCGTTCGTCAAGGAGAAGCTCGGCGACGAGGGCGTTCGTGAGGCTTGGGAGTGGAGCCTGGAGCGAAGCTGGAAGGAGAGCGTGGAGAAGATCGATGCCGCCGACCGCAAGACGATCGCCCAAGCACTGGCGGCCACATGGCGCGGGCATTCGACCGGCGGAGTGGGTCCCAATCCCGGCGCCTTCGAGATCTCCGAGGACGAGGAGAAGCTCACCTTCACGATGAACCCCTGCGGCTCCGGCCAGAGGCTGTGGCGAAACGGCCGCTACGGGCCCGATGGCTGGGGCGTCACCGACGAGGCGCATGACTGGAGCTATGGCCGCAAGGGCTTCCCGCTCTACTGCACCCACTGCGCCTTCATGAACGAGCTCGGGCCGATCAACTGGATCGGTTACCCGGTCTACCCGTCCGAGCCCCCGAAGGACTTCGACCGCGATCCGTGCGTCTGGCATTGGTACAAGGACCCGGCCGACATTCCCGAGCGCCACTGGGAGCGCTACGGGCTCGAGCGAAGCTCGGGTTGAGCAGCGCTCCGCCCGAAGCCGGCGTCCGGGTCCTGCGGCGTGACTCGAAGGGCTCGGTGCTTGTGCGAGTCGAGATCGAGCGCAACTCTCGCCAAGGATCGGGTTGAAAGGTGTAAGTCGCAATTGGGCACCGACGCACCTGCGACCCAGAGGAAGCAACCCACAGGGAGATCAACATGATGCGACGTCTCAAGAGGCACCTTTCGCCGGGGCTCGTCCTCGGGCTGATCGCGGTCGTTGTCGCCGTGGGCGGCAGTTCGTTCGCGATCGCACAGAGCAGCAAGCAGGAGACGCTGAGGACGCGGTTCGGCGGGGCCACCCAACTAGTGGTCCAGGCCGTCAAGCTTCTTCCGCAGACGACCAACAACGGCGTTTCGGACTTCACGGTCACCTGCCCGTCGAGTTCGAAGCTGGGCGCCGGCGTGGCGATCGGCGGAGGAGTGATCGACACGCGGCCGCCAGACTCCACCAGGAACATGCAGCCGCTCAGCCAGAAGACCGACGGCCCACAGGGCACGAACGCCTGGCTGTTCGAGTTCGACAACGACTCGAACGTCGAGCTAGCGGTCGAGCTGCGCGTGCTCTGCACGTACAGCAAGCTGAACACGAAGCGCGGCTGACAGCAAGTAGCGCTCCGGCGTTGCCCGGCTGGACACGGCCGAGCGGAACAGCCCCCTTTCGGAGGGGGCTGTTCTCATTTCAGGCGCGTTCCGGCGAGCCCAGGGTGAACGTGTTGAGTCCGGCTCCGCCATCGATGCCGATCGTCTGTCCCGTGATGTAGCCGGCGTCCTCCGAGGCCAGGAAGGAGACCAGTGCGGCCACCTCGGATGGCTCCGCCATTCGCCCGGACGGGAGCACCTCCCGAAGCCGGTCGAGTATCGCGTCGGGCATGGCCATCACCTTCTCGGTGGCGACCATCCCCGGCAGGACGGCGTTGGCCGTGATCCCTCGGCCGACCCCCTCCACGGCGAGCGTCTTCACCATCCCGAGCAGGCCGGCCTTGGAGGCCGAATACGCGATCTGACCGGAAAGGCCGTCAACGGCCGCGCCGGAGGAGATGACCACGATCCGGCCCCAGTCCCGTTCCCGCATTCCAGGAAGGCAGGCCTGAACGGCCCGGAAGGCGCCGGTCAGGTTCACGTCGATGTCGCGGGACCATTGATCAGGGGTCATCCGGTGTGCCGGGGCGATCGTGTCCGTGATCGCCGCATTCGAGACGCAGACGTCGACGAACCCGAGGTCGGGCATCTCGTCGCCGACCAGATCGATCTGGAGGTCACACCCCTCGGCGACGTCGAGCGTCATCACCTCGAGGCCGTCGGCCGTCAGGCGCTCGGCGATGGCGGCGCCGATCCCCGCGGCTGCGCCGGTGACGAGTGCCCGCTTCATAGCTCGGTTTCGTGAGTCCCGGCTCGCCCGGCGTCCTTCTTCTCGTAGAAGCGCTCCAGCAGCTCGGTCGTCTCCTTCGGGTCCGCGCAGCTGTATGCGTTCCATGCCTCGTTCCGTAGCTGCTCGTCGAGCGTCTTGCCGACGGTGTCGAGGATCGTCTGCTTGGCGGAGCGCACGGCGCGCGGGGAGTTGCGGAGGATCTGCTGCGCCACGGTCTCCGCCTCCGCCATCAGCCGCTCGTGAGGAACCACCTTCGAGACGAGGTTGCACTGCAGCGCCCGCTGTGCGTCGATTGGCTCCGCGGTGAGCAGCATCTCCAGCGCGATGCCGGTGCCGCAGGTGTTGACCAGGCGGACGATGCCGCCGTCGCCGTGATGGAAGCCGCGGCGGGCCTCGAACGAGCCGAACATCGCCCGCTCGGAGGCGATTCGGATATCGCAGGCGAGAGCCGTCTCGAGGCCGCCGGCGAGCGCCCAGCCGTTGATCGCCCCGATGATCGGCTTGTAGATGCGGTGCTGGCCGCGGGTGAAGCCGTTCAGCCCAAGCTCGACGATCTCGCGGATGTCGGTCGCGTCGCCGTCGACGACGATCGGGGGGATGTACTCCTTGAGGTCGGCGCCCGCGCAGAAGGCGTCGCCGGCGCCCGTGAGGATGGCCACGTCCACGGAGTCGTCCACTGCGAAGTCGGCCCACGCGGCGATCATCGCGCGGTGGACCTCGGGGCTGACCGCGTTCTTCGCCTCGGGCCGGTTGATCGTCACGTAGGCGATCCGGTCGCGCTTCTCGTACAGGACGACGCCCTCGTCGGCCGAGGGCGGCGGTCCCGGCTTCTCCGGGTTGTGGTGGGTCATCGCACTCCCTTCATCAGTCGTAGGTGGCCCGGACAACGGCCAGATCATCCGCCGTCCAGGTGATCTCGCCGCCGCACCACTCGGCCAGCTCGTCGGCGGTGTCGGGGAAGTCGAAGCCCGGCTCGATCGGGGTCACCTGGGGATCCGCCTTGACCACGTCGCCGATCACCAGCGCTCGCGAGTGCTCGCGGACGCGGCGGAACAGCATCCGCTTCGCGTCGTCCTGGAGGTGGTGCACGGAGAGCACCGAGATCACCAGGTCCCAGGGACCGTCCGGAAGCGGATCCTCCATGCGGGCGAGCTGGACGTCGTCGTACTCCTCGCGCAGCCGGTAGACCATGTTCGAGTCCGAGTCGAGGCCGATCACCCAGGCGTCCGGATAGGCCTCGAGAAGCACCCGAGTCGTCTCGCCGGTGCCCATTCCGAGCTCGAGCACCCGGTCGGGGGCGAATGGAATCGCCTCGATCGTGGCTCGCTGGAGCTCGTCGTAGCGAGGAATCTCCTCGCGGATCTCCTCGAGGTACGTCTCCGGGTTCCATTGGAATTGCGCGCACATGGTGTCTCGGTACCCTCGAGGCGAGTGTATGCGGAAGGCGGATTCGTCGATCTGGAGCGCCTGGCGCTGTCCTCGGGACAGGCCCGTGTGCTCGATCTCGAGGTCGCACTCGGCCCCATCGAGCTCGGCGGCCAGGACTACGCGCCGGCGGGAGGTGGTAGTGAGGCCCGGCTGGACGTCTCGCGCACCAGCAGCGGGTACGCGCTTCGCCTTCGCTTCGCGACCGAGCTGACCGGGCCGTGCGTGCGCTGCCTCGAGCCGGCCGCCACCGAGATCCGAATCGACGCTCGTGAGGTGGACCAGCCCCCGAGTCGCGATGAGGAGCTCCGCAGTCCCTATGTCACCGACGGGAACCTGGACGTCGGCCGCTGGGCAAACGATGCCGTCGTGCTTGCTTTGCCCGAGCAACCGCTCTGCCGCCCGGACTGCGCCGGGCTCTGCGCGGTCTGCGGCGAGTCGCTCAACGACTCGGATCCGGAGGCTCACCGCCACGAGACAGGCGGCGATCCGCGGATGGCGAAGCTGCGCGAGCTGAAGCTGGACGAGTAGCCGGATCGCCGTAGCCTGGCCCGGGACAACCGCTCTGGGAGGAGGGGAGATGCGCTTTCGGTGGTCAGGGGCGACCCTGGGAATCCGGATCGGCTTGTTTCGCTCGTCGGCGGGCGCGGCGACCAACGATTGGGCCGGGTTTCTGAGCCCGAGCTCGCGCGTCAACCTCGCCGCCACGCTCAACTCCCCGACCCCCCCAGCCACGCCGAAGAAGAAGTGAAGGAAGCGCAAGAAGAGGTAGCCGTCCGGCCGCTACCATCCGCCGCCGATGGCGGTCCCCAAGAAACGACAGTCGAGGACGCGACGCGACAAGCGGCGCGCCCAGCACAAGGCCAAGACGCCGCGGCTGAACGAGTGCCCGCGCTGCCACAGCCCGCGCCTGCCGCACCGGGTCTGCCCGACCTGCGGTACGTACGCCGGTCGCGAGGTGATCCGCCACGACGCGCCCGAGGCGGCGCCGGCAGAACAGCCCTCGCCCCAGGACTAGCCGCACATGCCCGAGCCCGTCGCCCTGGATGGCTATGGGACTGACGCCGGCCCCGAAGTCGTGGTCGAGGGGGCCCGGCTCGCAGCCGCTGACGGCATTCCGGTTCGAATCTTCGGCCCCGGCTCGCTGGAGGCTCCCGAGGGCGTCGAGATCGAGCCGACCACCGACTGGATCGGCAACGAGGCCGAGCCCGTCGCCGCCGTGCGCTCCACCCCACAGGCATCGATCGTCCGCGGTGCGGCCGCGGTGGCGGAGGGTCGCTGCAGCGCGCTGGTGAGCGCCGGCTCCACGGGAGCGACGATGACCGCCGCCCTGTTCGCGCTGAAGCGCGCTCAGGGCGTCCATCGGCCGGCTCTCGCGGTCCAGATCCCGGTGCCGGGCAGGGATGGCCCGCCACCCGTCTTCCTCGACGCGGGAGCCAACACCGACGTCCGCCCGCAGCACCTGATCCAGTTCGCCTTCCTCGGGTCGGCTTTCTGCCGCGCGGTGCTGGGAGTGGAGGACCCGCGGGTGGCCCTGCTCTCCGTCGGCGAGGAGCAGAAGAAGGGGCGCGCCGACGTGGTCGAGGCGCATGAGGCGCTGACGGGGGCGGAGGGCATTCGCTTCATCGGCAACCTCGAGGGTCGCGACCTCCTCTCGGGCGAGGCCGACGTGATCGTCACCGACGGCTTCACCGGCAACGTCACGCTGAAGACTCTCGAAGGAACGGCGCGCGCGGTCGCCGACGCCGTCCGCGCCGCCGCCCGCTCCGGCCCGCTGGCGGCCGCGGGCGGGCTGCTGCTGCGCCCCGCGTTGGGCGGCCTCCGCGGCAGCATGGACCCGAACTCCGTCGGCGGCGCGATCCTGTTGGGTCTCCGAGGGGTCGCGGTTGTGGCGCATGGCAGCTCGACGCCAGAGGGGATCGCCAACGCGGTGAGACTGGCGGACCGCGCCGTCCGCGAGCGCTCGGTCGAACGCACGACCGAGCTTCTGACCGCGGCAGGCGCCACACGGGATTCCCTACGGGAAGCGCCTTCCGAGACCGCCTAGAGATACGCGATAATCAGAACGCATGGAACGCGAAGAGGTGATGACGCTGGTCCGGAACCACCTGAGCACTGAGCTCGAGGTGGCGCCGGAGAAGATCCAGCCCGAGACCAGGTTCCGCGAGGATCTCGACGCCGACTCGCTCGACCTCTACGAGCTCGTCATGGAGCTCGAGGATCGCTACGAGATCCGGGTGAGCGAGGAGGAGGCGGCCGAGATCGAGACCGTCGGCGACGCCGTTGATTTCGTCTGCGCGCGCGTCCCGGCCGCCTAGGCAACCGGGAGGAGGCGAGGAGCTGAGCCGATGACATCAAGCACCGCCCCGCTGGCGGAGCTGTTCGCGGACACCCCCGAAGAGCTGCGCCGGCAGGCACTCTCCCATTCATCTTGGGTCGAGAAGCGAACGGAGTCCTATGGCCGCCTCGCATTCCTCGGCGACAGCGTCCTCGGCCTCTCGGTCGCAACGCTCCTGTTCGAGGGACACCCCGACGCCGACATCGGCGAGCTCACCAAGATCCTGAATCAGGCGGTCAGCGGCCGCGCCTGCGCCGAGGTCGCCCGCGAGATCGGACTTCCTGAGCTGCTTGCCGAGGAGGCCCCCGACGAGGGGGATGGTCTGCCCGTCGACACGCTGCTCGCCTCCGAGCGCACCCTGGCCTCGGTCTGCGAGGCGGTGATCGGCGCCGCATACATGGCGAACGGCTACGAGCGGACGTCGGAGGCCGTGATCGAGGCGTTCGCCGACGAGATCGAGCAGGCGACTCGCGAGCGAATGGACTTCAAGTCGGAGCTCCAGGAGCGCCTCGCGCGCAACGGGGACACCGTCGACTACGAGATCGCCAGCGAGGACGGCCCGCCACACGACCGCCGCTTCGAGATCCGGGCCACCGTCGGGGGGGACGAGCTCGGCGTTGGCTCCGGCCGCAGCAAGAAGGAGGCCGAGCAGGCCGCCGCGCGACGCGCCCTGGAGCGGCTCCGCGCCTGAGATCCGGGATTCGTCCGGGCTAGGCGCGACGCTTCCACTTCCTTACTGCGACCCTTGCGAGAGAGATGTATCTGAAGGCGATCAACCTGAAGGGCTTCAAGTCCTTCCCCGACCGCACCCGGCTGACCTTCTCGCCGGGCGTCAGCGTGATCGTGGGCCCGAACGGCTCGGGCAAGTCCAACATCACCGACGCCGTGCTCTGGGCACTCGGGGAGCAGAGCCCCTCGGCGGTCCGTGGCCATCAGATGCGCGACGTGATCTTCGCCGGCGGCAGTGGGCAGTCGCCTAGGCGCTTCGCCGAGGTCGAGGTCGTCATCGACAACTCCGAGGGCCGCGCGGCCAGCGAGTTCTCCGAGATCTCGATCTCCCGGCGGATTGAGCGCAACGGCGACGGCGAATACCGGCTGAACGGCGCCCGCTGTCGCCTCACGGATGTCGTCGAGGCGCTGTCGGATACGAACATGGGCCGCGAGGCCCACTCCGTGATCAGCCAGGGCAAGGTCGAGGCGATCGTCAGCTCCAAGCCGCGCGACCGCCGCCTGCTGATCGAGGAGGCCGCTGGTCTCGGCAAGCATCGCAAGCGCCGCCACAGCGCCCAGCTCAAGCTCGATCGGACCCGCGACAACCTCGATCGCGCGACGGACGTCGAGCGCGAGGCGCGCTCTCGCCTGCGTCCGCTGAAGCGCCAGGCCGAGGCGGCCGAGCGGACGGCCAAGCTGCTGCGCCAATCCAACGAGCTTCGCGCTCAGATCGTCGCCGACGACCTCCGCGCCCAGCAGGAGCAGCTGACCGCGGCCGAGGCGAAGCTCGCCGAGGTGCGTACGACCCGCGACTCCGTCGAGAAGCGCTTCGAGGAGGTGCGGGCCCGCCGTACGGCGATCGAGGAGCGGATCGCTGAGGGCGAGGAGGGCCGCCGGCGGCAGGGCGAGGCACTGGCCGAGGCTCGCGCCGCCACCGAGCGTGTTGGTGCCCGCGCCGAATCCCTCGACCTGGCTGAGCGAGACCTGCGCGGTGCCCTGGGGGAGCGCCAGCTCCGGCTCGAGGCTCTCGACGAGGAGCCAGAGGATTCGGCGGGCGCCGCGCGCGTCGCCGAGATCGAGGCCGAGCTCGCCAAGCTAGGCGAGGACTCCTCCGAGGAGGGGCAGCGCCTTCGTGAGCAGGCCGAGGAGGCCGAGCGCCGCCGGGCGGCCGCAAGAGCCGTGTTGGAGCCGCTCGAGCAGGCGGAGGAGGAAATCGGGGCCGTTCTGCGCCGGGCGACCCAGATGCACGAGATGGCGCGGGCGGAGGCCCAGAAGGCGTCCGAGCGCCGCGCCGCGCTGGCGGGCGAGCTCGCCGCGGTGGAGGCGAAGCTGGCGGCCGCTGCCGTGGAGGGCGAGCACGAGGCGCTGGCCGGAATGATCGAGGCCGGGTCCGGGCTGGAGCGCGCCGTCTCGGCCGTCCTCGGCGAGCGGCTCAGGGCCTCGATCGTCGGCTCGGTCGACGAGGGACGGGAGCGGCTCGCCGGCGCCGAGGGCGCCGCCCGCACGCTGATCTCCTCCGGGCCCGGCAACCGGACTTCGTCCGCCCCAAAGGAGGGCGCCCGCCGGCTAATCGACCTGATCGAGGCGCGTGACGCCGCCGCGCCGATCACCGAGCGCCTGCTCGCCGACGCCTGGCTGGTCGACGACCTCGACGAGATCGCCGACGGCTTCGCCGGCGTCGCCGTCACCGTCGACGGCGAATGCTTCGACGCGGCTGCCGGCGAGATCCGCCGCCTTCCGCGCGAGGGCACCGACCCCGCGCTCGCCGCGCGCTCCGAACGCGAGGATCTCGCCTCGCGCCTCGCCCAGCGAGAGCAGACCGAGGAGCGGACGAAGCGCGACCTGGAGCGCGCCGAGACGGCCCTGACGGAGGCCCGCGCCCATGAGGAGGAATCACAGAAGGCGATTCGCGACGCCCGCCGCGAGCTCGACCAGGCCGCGGAGGATGCAAGCCGCACGGGCTGGCTGGCGGAGCGGCACGCCGAACGAGGCGGCGAGGGATCGGGAACGGCGATCCAGCGCGCCAAGCTCGAGGCGGAGCTGGCCGCCGAGCGCCGTCACGCGGAGGGCGCCGAGCGGGCCCGCCAGAAGCGCCTGGCCGACCGCGAGGAGCTCGAGCGCCGGATCGCCCTCGAGCAGGAGACGCTCCCGGCCCTGGGGCGGGCGCGCGACGCGCTCCGCAGGGTCGCCGAGAGGCTCGAGGCTCGAGCGGCCAAGCTCGCTGAGGTGGAGGGCGAGGAAGGGGGAGACGTCGCCGACGAGCTGCGCGAGTGCTCCCAGCAGGAGTTCGGGCTGCAGAGCGAGCTCCGCGAGGCGAGCGAAGCGATGACCGTCGCCGAGGTCGAGGCCACCCAGCTGCGCGGCCACCGGGACGAGAGCACCACAGAGCTTCAGCGCCTCGGGACCGCCCTCGGCGAGGAGCTGAGCGCCACCGCAGAGGCCCTCGGAGACGAGGACCGCGAGGCGATCCAGGCGAAGCTCGCTCGCCTCGACCGCAACCGCGAGCAGATAGGTCCCGTCAACCCACTCGCCGAGCGCGAGTACGAGGAGGCCCGCGACCACGTCACCGAGCTCGCCGAGCAGCGCAAGGACCTTGAGAAGGCGATCACGGAGCTCCGTGCGCTGATTCGCCGCACCGACCGCGAGATCGCCGCCGCGTTCGAGGAGACCTTCGAGGCGACCGCCCGAGGCTTCGAGGAGATGGTGGCCGAGCTCTTCCCCGGCGGCAAGGGCAGGCTCCGCCGGGTGGACGTCGGCCCCCGCCCCTTCGCCGGTCAGGCTCCCGAGGGCGAGGAGGAGGGCCCGGCCGATCCCGACGAGGAGATCCTGCCGCCCGACGACGACGGCGGAGTGGAGATCGAGGTCACCCCGGCCGGCAAGTCGACGCGGCGCCTCTCCTTGCTCTCCGGCGGCGAGAAGTCGCTGGTGGCGCTCGCGTTCGTCTTCGCCGTCCTGATGGCCCGCCCGTGCCCCTTCTACATCTTGGACGAGGTCGAGGCCGCGCTCGACGACATCAACATCGACCGCTTCCTGCGCCTGGTCCGCCGCTTTGCGGAGCGCTCCCAGTTCATCGTCGTCACCCACCAGAAGCGCACGATGGACGCCGCGGACATCCTCTACGGCGTCAGCATGGGCGGCGACGGGATCACCAAGGTGGTCTCGCGCAAGCTGCCGCGGGATGAGCTGGAGACGATCCCCGGCCAGCCCGAGGCAGCGGACACGGCAGCCGAAGCCGCCTGAGCGCCGGCCTTCAGAGCCCGAGCCCGGAGAGCTGCTCGCGAGAGGAGACGTCGAGCTTGCGGTAGATCGCGCCCAGGTGGGCCTCGACGGTCTTCCTGGTCACGAACAGCTGCTCCGCGATCTCGGGGTTCGCAAGCCCCGAGGCGGCGAGCTCTGCGACCTGGCGCTCCCGCGGAGTGAGTGAATCCAGGCCGCTGCTGCGCTCGCGGCGAGGCCTGCCGCCCGCGGCGCGAAGCTCGGTGAGCGCGACCTCGGCAAGCGGGGCGGCTCCCAGCCGCTTGCTGAGATCCAGCGCCGAGCGCAGCGGCTCCCGTGCGTCCCGGGCGTGGCGCCCACGGCGGAGGGACATGCCCAGCGCGAGCAGCGCCCGGGCGCGCTCGAGCTCGGCCTTCGCGGTCTCGAGCGGCTCGAGCGATTCGCGGAGCATCTCGACGCCCCGATCGCCGCCGGTGACGATCCCGAGCGTCGCGAGGCCCAGCCCGATTGCTCGCGGCGAACCGATCTGGCGACCGATCTCGAGCTGCTCGGTCGCGAGCTCGGTCGCCCGTGCGGCCTGGCCGAGCTCACCGGCGGCCTGAGCGGCCAGGGTTCGCCACCAGCAATACCCCGGGCTGGGCGCCTCGATCGCCAGCAGCCGCTCGCCCGCGGCCAGGGCCATCGCGAGCGCAGTCTCCCAGTCGCGGCGGGCTCCCGCCAGCTGGGCCCTTCCGAGTGGAAGCCATCCCCAGCCCCACGTCCCCGGCGCGGCCGACTCCAGCTGCGGGGGCAGGGTCAGCTGTCGCTCCGCCGCGTCGAGCTCGCCGCGATCGACCTTCATGCAGGCGTACGCGATTCGCAGGGGAAGCTTCGCGACCTCCCAGGCGCCCTCGGTCATGGAGAAGATGGTCTCCGCGTCGGCCAGCCCGCCGATCAGGTCGCCACGCCGCCACCGCGACCAGACTCGGTCGTGCAGGGCCTCCGCGGTCTCCAGCCTGCTTCCGCGGCGACGAGCCCGCTGCAGGCTCGCCGCGATCAGCCGTTCGGCGTCCGCATGGGCGTCGACGCCGGCCAGGACGAATGCGGGACCCGTCCCCGTCAGGGAGGGGAGCGCGTCGGCCAGCTCCGGGTCGGACATGCGGTCCGCAGCCCAGCTCACCGCCGCCACCGCCCGCTCGCGGTCGCCGCGGAGGTAGGCGTCCAGGGCGAGCAGGTGCCGCCTCACCACCTCGGCCGCCGTCATCTCGCCCTGGCCGCCCAGGCGGGGGACGCCAAGTCGCCGCCTCACCTCCGACATCAGCTCTGCACGGGGCCGGCCCGCGATGCCGTAGCTGAAGAGCAGCTCCGCCTCGATCGCCCCGCCGGTGCCCGCTGGTATTGCCTCCAGCGCCGCCCGAACCGCCTCGAACGCGCCCAGCGTGTCGCCCGCCAGGTACCGGCTCTGTGCCAGGGCTCCGTGGATCGTCCCCTGAAGCTCCGGTGGCGGGTCGCCTTCGGAGGCCGCCTCCAGATGCTCGAGGGCGTCCGTATTGCTCGCCGCCAGCTCGGCCAGTCCCAGCTCGAGCAACAGCGACGGATCACCGGAGTGGATCCCCTCCGCGAGCGCACGGCTCAGGAAGGCGATCGCCTCCTCCGCGCCGCCACGCGCCCGTGCTGCCCGCGCAGCCGCCCGCAGCTCGTCCGTCGCCCACGCCTCGCCCCGGGGTTCGGTCTGCAGCAGGTGGGATGCGACCTGCTCAGCCGGAAGCCCCCTCTCGTGCAGCACCATCGCGGCGAGCATGTGGCCGCGCTCGCGCGCCGCGGGCGCGAGGCGGTCGTAAAGGGCGCTTCTGATGATCGGATGCGAGAAGCGCAGCGGCAGCTCACGCTCGACCAGGCCGAGTTCCGCAAGCTCGTCGGCGCCCTCGGCGGCGATCGCGGGGTCGAGGCCCGAGTGCGCGGCAACGACCTGCACCTCGGCCCGCTCGAGGACCGCGAGCGACGTCGCGATCCGCCTTGACCGCTCGTCCAGCCGGGCAAGTCGCGCCAGCGTCCAGCTCGCGACGGAGGCAGGCCCCAGCTCTGCGATTCGCTCGGCGCCCTGCCTGTCCGCGGGGATATGCGCCCTGGCGGTGGCAAGCGCGATCTCCCGCAGCAGGAAAGGGTTGCCGCCCGTGACGCGGTGCGCGGTCGCGGAGAACTCGTGGCTCGACTGCCCCAGCAAGTCCTCGAGCACTCGGCCCGACCCCTCCTCAGTGAGGAGGCGCGGCCGGATTAGCGATTCCGTGGGGAGCTTGGAGAAGCTGCCGGCCTGCCGAGCGGATTCTCCCCGTGAAGCGAGGATCAGGTTGAGCGCATGCTCCCCGGCGCGCCCGGAGACGTACTCGAGCGCACGGATCGACGGCTGGTCCGCCCACTGCAGGTCGTCGATCAGCAAAGCCGTCGGCTGGTGCTCGGAGATGTGGACCAGCGCCCAATAGATGCCGTGCAGGAGGGCGGAGTCGAGGTCTTGAGGGGGAAGCGAGGCGTCTGACCGGCGATCACCGAGAAGAGGCCCGACAACGGCTGCCGCCCCCGTGAGGGTGCGAGCCGAAGCTTCGGGGTCACGCAGCTCCGGCTCGAGCAGCTGCCGAACCACCCCGAAGGCGAACGGACGCTCGAGCTCCGCCGCACGAGCCTGAAGGCAGAGCATCCCGCGGGACTCGGCGGCGACCCGGGCCTCCGAGATCAGCCTGGTCTTGCCGACCCCGGCCTCGCCCTGGATCAACAGCGCACCGCCGGAACCCGCCACCGCCCGATCGAGCACCCCGGCAATCGTCGCAAGCTCCCGGCCCCTCTCGACCAGTGCTGGGACGACGCCTCCGCCCTGCGTCTCCCCCCTAAGAGTCGTCCCGTTCACTTCCCTCCTCCTCTGGTCGCCCCAGGGTACCGGCGGGCGGAAAAAGATTGGGGTGCCTCCCCGATGAAGAACCGCCTGAGGAACCGGAGAATCGACCGGGCGACTACGTGCTCGAAAGGAGGAAAGAAAGTTGGCTCAGATGCGGTCAGTGTTCGGAGGCAGGCGGCCGTCAGCTTCGCTGGTGATCTCGATCTTGGCTCTCGTCGTCGCCGTCGGGGGCGGCTCCTACGCGGTGGCCCTCAACCACAAGGACAAGAAGGTGATCAGGAAGGTGGCGAACGGCCAGATCACCAAGCGGGCGAAGAAGCTTTCCGTCGGTCACGCGGACAGCGCGCAGACGGCCGCCGAGGCGGCGGCCCTGGGCGGGATCCCCCCGTCGGGATACACGCGGAGCGACTGCAACACGACCACGGGTCAGGCGAAGGGCCTCGCGACCGTCGTCGCGAACGCCGCGTTTCCCTCGACCTTCACGGACCTGGGGTTGAACGGTTACAACTGCAGCGGCCAGGCCGTACAGGCGAAGCGCATCAACACGGGCTGGTACGAGGTTCGCTGGCTGGGCAACCCATCGTTCACCGCGATCGGGACATCGGACACCGGCGCCGGGGGCATTCCCTTCAGCGACAACGTCAGCGTGCTGAAGAGCGGCCCGGGTGACTTCATCGTCTACGTCATGGAGGTCGCGAGCGCCACCGGCAAGGACCACCCCTTCCACGTCGTCCTCTACTAGGCAAGGAGGCCAAGGTGCCCTCGACCAAGGCGTTTCGTCCCTCGCCCGCGCTGGTCCTCGCGGTGCTGGCCCTGGTGGCCGCCGCCGCCGGGGTCGCGATTGCGAATCCCATCGCGACCGGTTCGAAGAAGAAGAAGAAGAGCCTGACGGCCAAGCAGGTGAGGAGCATCGCGACGTCGGTGGCCGACGCACGAATCGCGGCTCGGGCACCGGGTCTCTCCGTCGCCAAGGCGGACAACGCCGCCAAGGCGGACAACGCCGCCAACGCAGGACACGCGGACAGCGCGAACACCGCGAACACCGCGAACAGCGCGAACACGGCGAACAGCGCGAACCCGGTCGCCTTCGCGCACATCGGCTCCGACGGAACGGTAGACCCGGCCCGGTCGAAGAACATCGCCCAGTCCAATGTGACCAAGGACGGCTCCGTCGACGGCCTCTATTGCTTCAGGTCCATGGGCTTCTCGTTCAAGGGTGCCGCGGTGACGACCGACTACGACGACTCGGCCGGGACGTTTGGGCCGCAGTTCGGGGATCAGGTCCCGAGTGTCTGCACCCCGGACGCCCAGGCCTACGTGTTGATGCCCAACGGCACGGCGACCGCCGATGCCGGCTTCTTCATCGTCTTCTACGGATAGGCGGTCGGCCCGCCATGGGGGGGGTGGAGGGAGGCCGGTACCCTCCGCCGCCGTGGCCGGCACCTGGCAAGAGGCGTTCGATTTGGGCGACCGTGAGGTGCCGGCGGCGGCGGTCGAGGAAGAGCGGGCGGGTGTCCTTCGGCGGCTGCGCGAGGGGCTGACGCGCAGCCGGCAGGCGCTCACCGCCGAGCTCTCCTCGAGCTTCAGCGAGCGGATCGACGACTCCACCTGGGAGCACATCGAGGAGGCCCTGATCCTCGCCGACGTCGGCGCGCCGACCACGGCCGCCGTCGTCCGGAATCTGGAGGACGAGGTGGAGGCCGGCGAGCTCTCGGGAGGCGAGGCTCTGCGCGAGCGACTGATCGCGCTGCTGGCGGAGACCGCTTCGCCGGGCGGGGCCGATGCCGCGAAGATCCATCTGCCCGACCGCCCCTCGGTCCTGATGGTGGTCGGCGTGAACGGCACCGGCAAGACGACGACGATCGGCAAGGTCGCCTGGCACCTGCAGAAGGAGCTCGCCCTCGACGTGATCGTCGCGGCCGCCGACACCTACCGGGCCGCCGCCGTCAACCAGCTGCAGGAGTGGGCGGACCGCGCGGGGACGCAGATCGTCCGCGGCACAGCGGGCGGTGATCCCGGCGCCGTCGTCTTCGATGGGGTCGCCGCCGCGCAGGCGCGCAGCGCGGACGTGGTGATCTGTGACACGGCGGGACGGCTGCACACCCACGGCAACCTGATGGAGGAGCTCGCCAAGGTCCGGCGGGTGATCACCAAGCAGATCCCCGAGGCACCCCACGAGACCCTCGTCGTGATCGACGCCACGACCGGGCAGAACGGCGTCCGCCAGGCCCAGGAGTTCGCCAAGTCGGTCGAGGTGACCGGCGCGGTCCTGACCAAGCTGGACGGCAGCGCGAAGGGTGGGGTGGCCCTGGCGATCGCCTCCGAGCTCGGCATCCCGGTGAAGCTGATCGGGATCGGCGAATCGTTGGAGGACCTGCGGCCCTTCGACGCCGAGGAGTTCGCGCGGGCGCTGCTGGAGCCCTAGCAACGCGGCGACCGCGGGTCGCCCGGTCCGGCTGGTATCACTGGCGCCGGTGGGAGACCGAGAGGGAGCCTCTAGGGGACGCTTTGCACTGCTCGCCTCCGCGCTCTGCGCCGGCGCTCTCGCGCTGCCGGGGCCGGCGAGTGCCGCCTCCGGGGCGGACCTCAGCCCGCAGACACTGTTCGCCGGCACGACGCTCGCCCTGAAGAAGGGGAGCACCCCCAGCATCCTCGGCCGCGTCGTCCTCGCCGGGAAGGTGCAGCTCCCGTGGACGAACCAGACGGTCACGGTGACGGTCCGGCGGGCGGGCCGCGTGGCGGCGGCGCGCACGGTCCCGGTGAGCTCGGAGACCGGCCGCTTCCACACCCGGATTCGGCTGAAGGGATGCTGCGACTACGTCGCGCAGGCGTTCCACAACACCGACTCCTCGACTCCGCTGGCCCTCGAGGTGCAGGCGCCTCGCGTGCTGCGAACCGGCCGCGAGGCCCGTCTCTTCAACCGGCTGCTGGCGGATGCCGGGTACCACATGGGGGGCATCTCGGACCACTTCGACGAGAGCACCGGCCTCGCGGTCCTGGCGATGCGGAAGGTCAACGACCTGCCGCGCACCGAGGACTACGACCGGTCGCTCTTCGAGATGCTGCTGCGCGGGCGCGGCGCCTTCGAGCCCGTCCACGATCAGGACGGCCGCTATGTGGAGGTGGACCTCTCGCGCCAGGTCATGGCGCTGATCGAGGACGGCAAGCCGACCGACGTCTTCCACGTCTCCACCGGGGCCTTCGGCACGCCGACCGGGACGTACAGCTTCTACGAGAAGTCCCCGGGCTACAACCAGAAGGGCATGTACTACTCCGTCTACTACTCCGGCAACTACGCGACGCACGGCTACTACACGGTGCCCACCTACCCGGCGAGCCACGGCTGCGTTCGCAACCCCGAGGTCTTCTCCGTCTTCATCTACAACTGGATCTCGCTGGGGGACCCGATCTACGTCTACGAGTAGACCGGTGTTACCGGGGGTGCAACGGCCCTCGCAGCTGAATCCGCGGATCGGGGAAAGCTGGTTGCGTGCCATCGGGAGGCACAAGGTGGCTCGTCGCGCTGGCGGCGGTCATAGGGGGACTCCTTGCCGTGCCTGCAACCGCGAGCGCGGCGAGCGCCGACGTCGCGGCGCTCCAGGTCGCGATTAGCGGGCTCGGGCTCTACCCCCACCCGGTCGACGGGATCAGCGGCCCGTGGACCCAGCGCGCCGTCCGGACCTTCCAGTCCCAGCACGGCCTGACGGTGGATGGGATCGCCGGTCCCCAGACGCGGGCGGCCATGGGCCGGAGGGGAAAGCCGAATCTCGGGGATCGCCCGTTGGGGGATGGGAAGAGCGGCTGGGACGTCGCCGCCCTCCAGTTCCTCCTCCACGAGCGCGGGTTCGAGCCCGGCGGGTTCGATGGCGGCTTCGGCCCCCAGACGCGGAGCGCCGTGCGCCGCTATCAGGAGGCGGCTCACATCGGGGTCGACGGAGTGGCGGGGCCGTCGACGGTGAGCGCCCTCCGCAACGGGCCGGTGATCACCACCGGGTCGCCGACCAGCCCGGTGCGCTTCTTCCGGCCGGTCCCCGGGGCGGTCGGCGACGGTTTCGGCTTTATTCCGCCCGGCCGCTGGCACACGGGCCTCGACTTCCCCGAGCCGATGGGGACTCCAATCCATGCAGGCGGGGTGGGGGTCGTCTCCTTCGCCGGTTTCAACACCGGCGGCTACGGCAATCTCGTCGTGATCAGCCACCGCCTCGGTTTCGAGAGCTGGTACGCGCACCAGTCGCGGATTGCGGTCTCCGTCGGCCAATCCGTCCAGGGCGGCCAGACGATCGGCTACGTCGGTTCGACCGGTCACTCGACCGGCCCTCACCTCCACTTCGAGGTTCGCCATTTCGGCACTCCGGTCGACCCGACGCCGTATCTGCTCGGGTACCGCGCGGCCCGCGCCCACACGTCCAGACACCGCCGGAAGTGCCGCGCGAACGCCGACGCGCGCGGCCGCGGGGCCGACCCGCTGACCGCGCGCCTCGACCGCTGCCCCTAGTACGCGACCAGCGAGAACGTGCGGTTGTCCACCACGTTTCCTGCCGCGTTGTGGACGATTGCGATGAACACGTTCTCACCAGGGACCGGGGACGGGTTCGCCAGGTCGTAGTTGACGTACCCATCAGCGCCGACCATTGAGGTGACGGCCGACCCCGACGCGTTCGGGCCTGAGTTGCCCACGAACCGGACGAAGTACTGCCCCTGGGCCAGCCGCTCGATCTGCACAGAGCTGGTCGTGTTGCCCGGCCGGAAGCAGTTGAAGCCCGGCACGTCGGTGAAGTTGGTGTTGCTCGCGCCAGTTGTGTTGACGACCACTGTCCCCTTTATGCCGCCCGCGGCACAGAAGCGCTGGAAGTCCGAGGCTGGGGAGCCATCCAGCTTGTTGGCGCTGTTGGCGCTGTTGGCGCTGTTGGCGCTGTTCGCGCTGTTCGCGCTGTTGGCGCTGTTGGCGTTGGTCGCGTTTGAGACCTTGAGGCCCGGGGCCTGCTTTGCGATCTCCTGGTCGGCGATCATCCTGACCTTCCTCTTGTCCTTCCCCTTGAGCGCCGCGTAGCCGACGCCTCCCATCGCGACGAACAACGCCAGGCAGGCGACGATCAGCGCAGGGCTGGGCATCAGCCCTCGAACGAGCTTTCGCATGTCTTCCTCTCTTTCCAGGCCGGCTGTGCGCCGGGCTCGGTTGCGCGGAGAAGCCCTCCGACAACCGAGCCCCGGCGCTCAGCCATCCCCCTGGGATCTCCCTGACTTTGTTCTCTCCTACGGCCGCACCGGTCCTTGGGTTTGGTCAAATCTGGCGATTTGCTTTGTCCGCCTTGGCAAAGGCGCCTCTCTAAGCTGGACCGCGATGTTCGACCAGCTTTCAGAGCGCCTGCAGGGCGTCCTCTCCGACGTTCGGTCCAGGGGCAAGCTCTACAGCGACGACGTGGACAAGGCCCTCCGCGAGGTCCGTCTCGCCCTGCTCGAGGCCGACGTCAACTTCAAGGTCGTCAAGGACTTCACGGCGGCGCTGAAGGAGCGCCTCGCCGGCGAGGAGGTCTCGGAGGCGCTCAACCCCGGCCAGACCGTGGTCAAGGCCGTCAACGACGAGCTCACCGCGCTGATGGGCGGCTCGGGCCGCGACCTCGTCTTCGCGCCGAACGGGCCGACCGTGATCCTGATGAGCGGCCTGCAGGGTTCGGGCAAGACGACCGCCTGCGCCAAGCTGGCCAAGCTCCTGGGCAAGCAGAACAAGGACGTCGCCCTGGCCGCCTGCGACCTGCAGCGGCCGGCTGCCGTCGAGCAGCTCGAAAAGCTCGGCGCGCAGGCCAAGGCTCACGTCTACTCCCAGCCGGGAGAGAAGGACGCCGTCAAGGTCGCGAAGTGGGCGCGCGAGCAGGCGGTTCAGGAGAACCGCGACGTCCTGATCGTCGATACCGCCGGTCGCCTGCACGTTGACCAGGACCTGATGGACGAGCTGGCCGAGGTGCGGAAGGTGGTGAAGCCGCACGACGTCCTCCTGGTCGTCGACGCGATGACCGGGCAGGACGCGGTCAACGTCGCGGAGAGCTTCGCCGAGGTCGCCGACTTCGACGGCGTCGTGATCACGAAGCTCGATGGCGACGCGCGCGGCGGCGCCGCGCTCTCGGTTCGCGCGGTGACGGGCAAGCCGATCATGTACGGCTCGACGGGGGAGAAGCTCGACGAGCTCGAGCGCTTCCACCCCGACCGGATGGCCGGGCGCATTCTCGGCATGGGCGATGTCATGTCGCTGATCGAGAAGACGCAGGACGAGTTCGACGCGGACGAGGCGGCGGACCTGGAGCGCAAGATCCGCAAGCAGCAGTTCACCCTCGACGACTTCCTGAAGCAGATGAAGCAGGTCCGCAGCATGGGGCCCCTCGGCAACCTGATGAAGATGGTGCCGGGGATGGGGAAGGCGATGCAGGGGATGGGCCAGGTCGACGAGCGAGAGCTCGACCGGCTCGAGGCGATCATCCAGTCGATGACGCCCTACGAGCGCGCGCACCCGGCGGAGATCAACGGCTCTCGCCGCAAGCGCATCGCGACGGGTTCCGGGACGACGGTCCAGGCAGTCAACCGCCTGGTCAAGCAGTTCGGCCAGATGAACAAGCTGATGAAGCAGATGTCAGAGGGCAAGATGCCCGACCCGCAGCAGCTCATGCGGGGCATGCGTTGAGCACGGGCGTCCTCTAACCTCCGCCGCCGCATGTCCGTGAGAATCAGACTTCGCAGGGTCGGGTCCAAGAAGAACCCGATCTGGAGGGTTGTCGTCGCCGACCAGCGCTCGCCGCGGGACGGCCGCACGATCGAGACGATCGGCCAGTACAACCCCCAGCCCGATCCCTCCCTGATCGTGATCGACGAGGATCGCGCCAAGCACTGGCTGGAGAAGGGCGCGCGGCCGACCAGGACGGTGGCCACCCTCCTCCGCACCAAGGGCATCGAGTCGGCCGGTAGCTAGCCGGTGCGCGAGCTGCTCGACTTCCTCACGAGGTCGCTGGTCGAGCATCCGGACCAGGTTCAGGTGACCGAGGTCGAGGAGATCGACGGCGAGGTCCTGCTGGAGGTCGAGGTGGCCGATGACGATCTCGGCCGGGTGATCGGCCGCGGCGGTCGCGTCGCCAACGCGCTGCGCTCTGTGATGAAGGCAGCGGCGACCCGCGAGGACAAGCGCGTGGTCGTCGACATCCTGGACTGAGGGCCGGCCGTGCGCATCGACGTGTTCACGCTCTTCCCGGAGCACTTCGAATGGTTCCTGCGCCAGCGCCACGTCTCGAACGCGCTCGCGCGCGACAACCAGCTGACCTTCCGCAACTACCGCGACACCACGCCCCTCGGCGCCGGCCAGGTCGACGACGCGCCCTACGGCGGCGGCGCCGGGATGGTAATGCGGGTGGACGTCGTCGATGCCGCGCTCGAGACCGCCTACGGCTCCAGTCGCGACGCGGTCCGCAAGATCGCCCTGGCGCCGTCGGGCCGGCTGCTCGACGAGGCTCTGGCGGCGGAGCTCGCAGCCGAACCGCACGTCGCCCTGCTCTGCGGCCGCTACGAGGGCTTCGACGAGCGCGTGGTGGAGCACCTCGCGGACGAGGCGGTCTCGATCGGCCGCTACGTGCTCGCCGGGGGAGAGCTCCCGGCGATGGTGATCGCCGACTCGGTGCTGCGAAAGCTGCCCGGCGCGCTGGGCGACGCTGAGAGCGCGGTCGAGGAGTCCTACAGCGCGGCGCTCGAGGGAGCTCCCGAATACCCGCACTACACGCGGCCGGCGACCTATCGCGGCTGGGACGTTCCCGACGTCCTGGTCTCGGGCAATCACGCCCGTGTGAAGGAGTGGCGCATGGAGCAATCGAAGAGGCGGGCGGAGTAGCTCTTCTCCGCTAACCTTCCGCGTCGCGGCGCGCGCCCCCGGGCTCGTGCTTTTTTTAAGTTCGCAGCCGATCATCCTCTCCCTGATGAGCACCGTCATCGACAGCCTCGAGAAGCGTGACCTGAAGCAGCGGCCCAGGTTTGGAGCCGGCGATCGCGTTCGCGTTCACTTCCAGGTCATCGAGGGAAGCCGCAAGCGGACCCAGGTCTTCGAGGGCATCGTCATCAAGCGCCAGGGCAGCGGCGTGCGCGAGACCTTCACCGTGCGGAAGCAGTCGTTCGGCGTCGGTGTCGAGCGAACCTTCCCGCTGCACTCCCCGAAGATCGAGAAGCTCGAGGTGGCGGCTCGCGGCGACGTCCGCCGCGCCAAGCTCTACTACCTGCGGGACAAGGTCGGCAAGAGCGCCCGAGTGGCCGAGCGCCGCTGGGGGATCGAGGACGACGTGCTGGTGGCCGAGGAGGAGGCCGAGGCCGTCGACGCCGAGGGCGTCGCGGTCAGCGAGGCCGAGGCCGAGCTGGTCGAGCCCGTCGAGGAGGAGTCCGCGGGCGAGGCGGAGCCGGCAGCGGATGCTGATGGGGAAGAGGCGGAGGCGAATCAGGAGCCGGAGCCAGACGCGACGGCCGACGCCGCCCCCGAAAAGGCAGAAGACTGAAGCTCCCGAGACCCCACAGCACCCAGGGCGCGCTCCTCGAGCTCGTCGTCATCGTCGCGCTCGCTCTCGGGCTCGCGCTCGGGATTCAGGCGTTCATCGTCAAGCCGTACCAGATCCCATCGGAGTCGATGGAGCCGACTCTCGACGTCGGTCAGCGCGTGCTGGTCAACCGCTTCCTCTACCACTTCAAGGACCCGCAGATCGGGGACATCGTCGTCTTCCACCCGCCGGAGGGGGCCAACGGGGGCGGCGTGGGCGGAGAGTGCGGCGACCCGCGGACCGGCGCCGGCGGCTCAAGCGGCGCGGCCTGCGATGAGCCGACCCCTCAGGAGGCGAGCGTCAACTTCATCAAGCGGATCGTCGCCGGCCCGGGCGACACGCTGAGCGTCGAGAACGGACATCCCGTCGTCAACGGCAAGGTCGCTCAAGAGGACTTCATCAACCCCTGCACGCCGGGCGGAGCCTGCAATTTGCCCAAACCCATCACCATCCCGCCCGACCATTACTTCATGATGGGCGACAACCGTGGGTCGTCCGACGACAGCCGCTTCTGGGGACCCGTCCCCCGAGACTGGATCATCGGAGAGGCCTTCGCCACCTACTGGCCTCCCGACCGGATCGGCATCTTTTAGCGGCCACCAGGCCGCTGTACTCAGGAGCGAAGGGCGAGGCCCGGAGCGACTTATGGAGGGCGGCCGCTCGTGGCCGCGGCTATATGGCGAAGCGTCGTAAGAGAACCTCGGCCAGGCTGTTCCGCTTCGACCGCTCCTTTGGCCGCCGCTTCGTCGCCGGCGTCGACGAGGCCGGCCGCGGATCGCTCGCCGGCCCGTTGCTCGCCGCCGGTGTCCTCATCGACCTTGAGCGGATCGGCCGCTCGGAGCGACTCGCACTGGCGCGGCTCGACGACTCGAAGCAGAAGAGCGAGGAGGAGCGTGAGCAGCTCTATCCGGCCGTGATTCGGGCGGCCGTCCACGTCTCGGTCGCCGTCCGCTCGCCCCGCTGCATCGACCGCAACGGCCTGCACGTCTCGAACATGGCCGCCCTGACCGACTGTATGCACGCGATCGCGCAGGTCGACTCAACCCGGCTGGTGGACGGCTTCCGGCTCCATGCCTGTAAGCTCGACCACGAGCGGGTGATCGACGGCGACGCCCGCAGCGCCGCGATCGCCGCCGCCTCGGTGATCGCCAAGGTGACGCGCGATCGCTACATGCGCCGCGTCGCACCGCTCTATCCGGAGTGGAGCTTCGAGGGGAACGTCGGCTACTCGACGCCCGAGCACCGCGAGGCGATCATCCGGAACGGCATCTGCCCGCTCCACCGTCGCTCGTTCGCGTCGGTCGCCTACTCGCAACTCGATCTGACCTCCGGGGTCGGGGAGTTCGAGGAGCCGCCGGGTTCAGAAGGCCTGGCGGATGTGATCGACATCCGCGAGGCCATCCAGGCCGAAGCTGACGCCGACGACGTCGAAGCGATAGCCCGCGACGCCTGAAGGGCCGCGTCCCTCAGCGATCCACTCGCGGGCCAGGCGGCGGAGCTTGAGCTGCTTGCGGCGGCCGACCATGTGGGCGGGGCGCTCGGGTCCAACGGCCGCCCCGGCGCTGCCGGCCTTCACCTCGACGAAGACCAGGGTGGATCCGTCGAGCGCGACGATGTCGAGCTCGCCGGAGGAAAGCCGGACGTTCCGGCCCACGAGCCGCCAGCCGGCGCTCTCCAATCGCCTTGCGACGAGATCCTCGGCACGCCGTCCCAGCCTCAGCCTGGCGTAGGTCATCGACGAATCCTCCGGCCGGCGGGCGAGCGGGACGCGCGCAGGGCGTGACGCGATCGTGACGTTCGGCGCGCCAGGCGCGATTTGGCGGGCAGTACGGTCAGGCCATGTTCGCGCTCGCACGGACCTTCGCCCTGATCGGCGTCGCCGCGGAGCCCGTGCACGTCGAGGTCGACATCGGCGGCGGCCTTCCCTCCTTCACGATCGTCGGCCTACCCGACGCCGCCGTGCGGGAGTCGCGTGAGCGGGTCCGCTCCGCCCTCGTCAACTCGGGCTTCAAGTATCCGCAGCACCGGATTACCGCCAACCTCGCGCCGGCCGATCTCCGCAAGGCCGGTCCCGGCTTCGATCTCGCGATCGCCGCCGCGGTTCTGGTCGCCTCCGGGCAGCTCCCGCGGACGGTGCTCGACCGCTACGCGCTGGCGGGCGAGCTGGCGCTCGACGGAGCGATCCGGCCGGTCCCCGGCGCGCTGGCCATGGCCGAAGGGGCGCGCGAGTGGGGGATGAGAGGGGTCGCGGTGGCTCCCGGAGATGCTGCGCAGGCGGCGCTCGTCGCTGGGCTCGAGGTGATGCCGGTGGACCACGTCACCAAGCTGCGCGAGCTGGCGGAGGGATCGGTCGAACCGGTCCCGCCGGCATCGCCGCCCGAGATCCCCGATGACGATCTGCCGGACCTGGAGGACCTGCGAGGCCATCCGGCCCTGCGCCGCTGCCTCGAGGTCGCGGCCGCGGGGGCACACAGCATCCTCCTTATCGGCCCGCCGGGCGGAGGCAAGACGCTGGCGCTGAACAGGCTGCCCTCCCTGCTCCCGCCGCTGAGCCGCAACGAGGTGATCGAGGTCACCAGGATCGCGGGCGTCTGCGGCGAGAACGGCGGGCCGCGTCTGCGCCGTCCCTTCAGGGCGCCGCACCACACCGTCTCGGGAAGGGCCCTGGTCGGGGGCGGCTCGCCGCCCCGCCCGGGCGAGGTGACGCGGGCTCATCGCGGCGTTCTCTTTCTCGACGAGCTGGGGGAGTTCCGGCGGGATGCGCTGGAGGCGCTGCGGGTTCCTCTCGAGGAGGGGGCGGTGACCATCACGCGGACCACCGGTACGATCTCGCTGCCCTGCCGCTTCATGCTGGTCGCGGCGTCCAACCCCTGCCCATGCGGCAACGGCCCCGACTCCGGCGAGTGCGAGTGTCATCCGGGTGCCGTCACCCGGTACGTGGCCAAGCTCAGCGGCGCTCTCGCCGACCGGATCGACATCACCTTCAGGGTCGATCCCCCGCCGCCGGAGGAGCTGGCCGAGAAGTCCAGCGAGGACTCCGCCGCGGTGAGGGCGAGAGTGCTGGCCGCGCGAGTCGCGCAGGAGGAGCGCCTGGGGCCGGGGCGGGCGAATGCGGACATGACCCCGAGTGAGCTGCGCCGGCACTGCGATCTCGACCCGCCGGCGAGGAGCGTCCTGGACGGCGGACACCGCCAGCTCGGCCTCAGCGCCCGGGGATGGGATCGCTGCCTGCGGCTTGCGCGCACGATCGCCGACCTGGAGGGCGAGGATCGCATCAGCCCGGATCACGTCCTGGAGGCGATCGACAGGCGCAGGCGGCCCGAACAGTGACGGCGGAACCAGGCGCCTGCGCGGACTGCCTGAGGCGGGCGTGGCTGATCGGCTCGCTCGCGGGGCATATCGACACGGCCGTCGAGGACGCGCCCGGCACGCGGGCCCACGAGCTGCTCGCCCTCCCGGATGACGAGCTGGCCAGAGCAATGGCGCGTGCGCAGGCCGATGAGTTCCTCCAGCGCGCCGCTCAGAGAGACCCGCAGAGGTTGCGAGCCGCGGTCAGCGGCGCACGCGCGTGGTCGGTCTGCCGCCACGATCCGCTCTATCCGGAATCGCTCGGTGCGCTCGGCGATCCGCCTGCTGTCCTCTTCGGCAGAGGCGATCCCGATCTGCTGAGGGGCCTGCCGGCGGCGGAGATGGTCACGATCGTCGGCTCTCGCCGGGCCAGCAGCTACGGCCGCGAGCTGGCCACGGATCTCGGCCGGGAAATCGCGTCAGCCGGGCTCACCGTGGTCAGCGGGATGGCGCTCGGCATCGACTCTTACGCGCATCGCGGCGCGCTCGATGCGGGCGGGCAGACGCTCGCCGTCCTCGGGTGCGGGGTGGACGTGCCCTATCCGCCTCGCCATACGCGTCTCTACGAGGAAATCGTGGAGAAGGGCCTGGTGATCGCCGAACTGCCGCCGGGCACGAGGGCTCGGCGCTGGACCTTTCCGGCCCGCAACCGGATCATGGCCGCGCTCAGCCAGATGACGGTGGTCGTCGAGGCGCGCGAGCGGTCGGGATCGCTGATCACCGCCGAAATGGCGCAGGAGCTGAGCCGGGAGGTGGGGGCCGTCCCCGGGCGGGTCGGCTCCTCGCCAGCGGAAGGCACGAACGCGCTGCTTCGCGACGGGGCTTCGCTGATCCGCGGCGGCGAGGACGTGCTCGACGCGATGATCGGGGTCGGGGCCGAGCGAGGTGCCCGGGGACGTGGCTCGGGCGCGAGCCTGGAGCCCGAGCTCGCGGCGGTGCTCGATCTCGTGGAGCGCGGGGCGAACACCGCCGACGCGCTGGCGCGGGCCTCGGCTCTCGGGCCGGGTCCGCTGGCGGCCGCCCTCGTCCGGCTCGAGCTCAGCGGATACCTGCGCACTGACCCGTCCGGCCGCTACGAGCGCACGGCGCTGCGCGCGGCCGAGCCCGCGTAGCGACCGTCACTAGCCTTAGCCGCGTGAGCGAGCAGCGGCGAATACCGGTGGCGATGACGATCGCGACCTCCGACTCCGGCGGCGGCGCCGGGATCCAGGCGGACCTGAAGGCGTTCGCCCACTGCGGTGTGCACGGCACCTCCGCGATCGTCGCGCTCACCGCCCAGAACACCCACGAGGTGGTCTCGGTCGAGACGCTGCCGCGCCAGTTCATCCTTGACCAGGTCCGGGCCGTAGCTTCGGATATGGGAGTCGACGCGGTGAAGATCGGCATGCTCTTCGATCAGCCGACCATCGAGGCGGTTTACGAGGCCCTCGACCTGGTCGGGGACGCGCCGGTCGTGCTCGATCCGGTGATGGTCGCGGAGAGCGGCGCGGTGTTGCTGAAGCCGGAGGCCCGGCGGGCCCTCGTGGAGCGAATCGTCCCTCGCGCCACAGTCGTCACGCCCAACGCAGCGGAGGCCCGGGAACTCACCGGCCTGAGTGAGGACGCATCACCCGAGGAGCTCGTTCGCGCTGTCCACACGCTGGGTCCGAAGGTCGCGATCGTCACCGGCGGGCACCTCGACGGCGCGGACCGCTTCTTCGACGGTGAGACGCTGGAGGAGATCGAGGGGCCGCGCCACCCGGACGGCGCCTCGCACGGCTCGGGCTGCACCCACTCCTCAGCGCTGGCGGCGCGCCTGGCGCTCGGGGATACGCCGCTCCAAGCCGCCCGCACGGCGCGCCAGGTGGCCGCAGAGGCGGTGGCGAACGGTCTGCGCGATATCGGCTCTGGAGCCGGGCCGGTCGACGTACTGGGCATAATCGACTCATGAAGCTGCTTCGCATGACTCCGGGGAAGGGCGATGTCCTGCTGGCCGAGGGCGATCCCGAGGTCGCGGAGGACGAGGAGCGCCTGATCGCTGAGTTCCGCCGCCAGCTGGAGCTCGGCATGTGGGCCGCCGTGCCGCACGAGGGGCCGGGTGGCACCCGCGAGGCGACGATGGTCCGGGACTTCTCTGAGGTCCCGATCTCCGCCGAGCGAGTCATCTTCTTTCCCCAGGCGGCCGGCGGCTGATGCGACGCCGCTATGTGCGCAACTCGGCGCGAGACCGCCGCGCCGAGCAAAGAGCACGCGAGCTGCTGCGCTCCACGGCCGGGGCCGGCGCTCTCGAGATGTACGAGCGCTTCGGCCTGCTCGCGATGGAGATGGGTGAGTACGGCTACCTGATCTACCCGCACCGCCCGCTCGTCGCCTACGACGCCGCCAGCGGAGAG
Organism: uncultured Solirubrobacterales bacterium; assembly: GCA_963819715.1. GTDB lineage: Bacteria > Actinomycetota > Thermoleophilia > Solirubrobacterales > 70-9 > DASUPK01. The sequence goes on along the minus strand of CAWFXE010000003.1, from coordinate 14,335 downwards.
CTGCTCACCGAGTACTGCATCCGCTTCCGCGACGGCTCCGAGCCCGAGGCGGGGGAGAGGCTCCCCGACGCTGACGACGTGCTCGCCAAATGGATGGCGCTCCGAGCCGACGAGCACGAGCTGATCGGCACCGCCAACGTCCATCCACTGGGCCGCCAGCTCGACCCGGCGATGGTCCGCCGCGATCTGTCAGCGTTGAGGGCATGGCAGAGGTAGACGCGAGGGTGCTCCGCAGGCGGCGCCGAGGAGCAACCCGTTAATGGCGAAGCCATCCACCACCAATGGTCTTCGGCCTCGCAGCTCCGCCGTCTTCGACGGCCCCGAGCGCGCCTTCGCGCGCGCCTATATGAAGGGCATCGGCTTTGGCGACGACGACCTCCGCCGGCCGACCGTCGGCATCGCCAACACCTGGATCGAGGCGATGCCCTGCAACTTCCACCTCCGCGGGCTCGCCGAGCACGTCAAGGAGGGCGTCCGCGCCGCAGGCGGCACGCCGCTCGAGTTCAACTCGATCGCGATCTCCGACGGCATCACGATGGGCACCGAGGGCATGAAGACCTCTCTGGTCAGCCGCGAGGTGATCGCTGACTCGATCGAGCTCACGGCCCGCGGGTACCAGTTCGACGCGGTCATCGCCCTCTCCGGCTGCGACAAGACGATCCCCGGCTGCGTCATGGCGCTCACCCGTCTCGACATCCCCTCGGTGATGCTCTACGGCGGCTCGATCTTGCCCGGCCGCTGGCACGACCAGGACGTGACGATCCAGGACGTCTTCGAGGCGATCGGCAAGCACGCTACCGGCGAGATGTCGGACGACGATCTCTACGAGCTCGAGGGCTGCGCCAGCCCGGGCGCCGGCGCCTGCGGCGCCCAGTTCACCGCGAACACGATGGCCTGCGCCTTCGAGGTCATGGGGATCACCCCGATGGGCTCGGGGATGGTGCCGGCGGTCGCGGGCGCGCGAGAGCAGGTCGCCCGCGAGACCGGCGAGCTGGTCATGAAGGTCCTCGCCGAAGACTTGCGTCCATCTCAGATCATCACCAAGGACTCGATCGAGAACGCGATCGCCACGGTCGCGACGTCCGGCGGCTCGACCAATGGCGTGCTTCACCTGCTCGCCGTAGCCAACGAGGCCGGCATCGAGCTGACCATCGACGATTTCGACCGCATCTCCGAGAGGACGCCGCTGCTCGGCGACCTGAAGCCCGGCGGCCGCTTCGTCGCCAAGGACCTCTACGAGGCCGGCGGCGTCGGCGTCCTCGCCAAGCGCCTGGACGAGGCCGGCGTGCTCCACCGCGAGTGCATCACGGTCACGGGGAAGACGATCGGCGAGGAGTCTGACGCGACCCAGGAGACCCCGGCCCAGCAGGTGGTTCGCCCTCTGGACGATCCGTTGAAGCCGACCGGCGGCTTGGTGATTCTGCGCGGCAACCTCGCCCCGGAGGGGTGCGTGGTCAAGGTCGCCGGCGAGGAGCGAAGGAAGCACACCGGTCCGGCGCGCGTCTTCGGCTCCGAGGAGGAGTGCTTCGCCGTGGTCGAAGAGCAGGGCATCAGGCCCGGCGACGTCGTCGTGATCCGCAACGAGGGTCCCTCGGGCGGTCCGGGTATGCGGGAGATGCTCCAGGTGACGGCGGCTTTGGTCGGCGAGGGCATCGGCGACCAGGTCGCGCTCCTCACCGACGGCCGCTTCTCCGGAGCCACGCACGGCCTGATGGCCGGCCACGTCGCCCCGGAGGCGATTCGCGGCGGCCCGATTGCGGCCGTCCAGGACGGCGACGTGATCACCCTGGACATCGACGCCCGGCGCCTCGATGTCGACCTCTCCGACGAGGAGATCGCGAAGAGGGTGGAGGCATATGAATCGCCGGAGCCGCGCTACAAGCGCGGAGTGATGGCGAAGTATGCGGCGGCCGTGTCCAGCGCCTCCCAGGGCGCGGTCACTAGCTGACCGCCGGCGCGTCCTCGGCCGGCTCGCGGACATTCACCGGCGACGGCCGCCCGAGCCGCTCGTGCACGAGGCGCACCACCATCGCGCCCTCACCGACCGCGGTGGCGACACGCTTCGCGGATCCCGAGCGTACGTCCCCGACCGCGTAGACGCCGGGGACGCTCGTCTCCAGTGGCGTCGCGCTGCGCGCATCAGACCCGGTCAGGAGGAATCCATGCTCGTCGCGAGCGATTCCCTCGCCGAGCCAGTCCGTACACGGGTCGGCGCCGAGGAACAGGAACAGGTTCGAGAAGGGAAGCCGGTCACCGTCCTTGAGCGTGACCTCTTCCAGCTCGCCGTCCATTCCGTGAAGCTCCGCGATCTCGCTCCGATCGCGCACCTGGACGCCGTACCGATCGAGGTCGCGGATGAGGTAGTCGGACATCGTCTCGCTCAGGTCGGCCCGTCGGTGGAGCAGCGTCACAAGGGCACCCCCTCGAGCGAGCCAGATCGCGGCCTGCGCGGCGGAGTTGCCACCGCCGACCACCCCGACGCGGCTTCCCCCGCACCGCCTCGCCTCCGGCGGTCCGGCGGCGTAGAAGACGCTGATCCCCTCGTACTCGGGAAGGTGCTCGCAGGGAAGGCGCCGGTACTCGGCGCCGGTTGAGATCACCACTGCGCGCGCGGCGATCTCGTTGCCGTCCTCGACACGCACCAGGTGCCGGTCGCCATCGGGCTCGAGGGATGCGGCGGTGTAAGGGGTCGCGGTCCTGGCGCCGAACTTGCGCGCCTGAGTTACCGCTCGGCTGGTGAGCTCGCCTCCGCCGATTCCCCCCGGAAAGCCGAGATAGTTCTCGATTCGCCTCGAGAAGCCCGCCTGCCCCCCGAGCACCGTGCGCTCCAGCACGAGCGTGTCGAGCGCCTCCGACGAGCCATACACCGCCGCGGCCAGCCCGGATGGCCCGCCGCCGACGATCAGAAGGTCCACCTCCTCGCGCTCAGCCAGTTCCAGGCCGATCCCGAGCGCACGCGAGAGCTCGCCGTTGCTGGGAGCCTCGAGCTCGAGGCCTCCCGGGACGCGAACGAGCGGCAGTCGCTCCGGTCCGAGCGATTCGATCAGACCCTTCGCCTCGCTGTCGCCGGCATGCTGGTGGTGCTCGGGGTCGCGCCACACATAGGGGATGCGGGCGCTCCTCAGCCACTCGGCGATCCCGCGGGTCCGCTCGGAGGAACGCGGCCCGATCACCTCGATCCCGACACCGTCCTCGGACTGGAGCAGCTCGCGGCGAGCGACGAAAGCGGGGAGAAGGAGATCGGCGAGATCCGGGTTGTCGAAGAGCAGCCCTCGCAGCTCCATTCGATCGACCGCGATGTAGCGCATCGGCTCGGTCACGATGGCTCTGAGGAAGACGGTCTGGCCGGTCAGCAGATTGAGCTCGCCGACGAATCCGGAGGGACCGTGCCGGATCAGCTCGTGACCGGAGTCCGTCCGGATCGCGATCTCCCCCTCGCGGATGGCCATGAAGGAATAGCCCTTGTCACCGATCTCGAAGAGGACGTCACCGGCGTCGGCAGTCCGCTCCTCGCCGTGTTCGGCGAGGAGATCGAGCTGCGCCTGGCTCAGGACCTCGGTGCTCCGCACAGAACGAGCCTAGCTGGCGGCGACCCCGCGCCGGAGATCTAATCCAGGTCGCCCTGGCGGACCAGGAAGTCCTCGAGCATCCGGTTGAAGCGCACCGGCCGCTCGATCTGCGGGGTGTGGCCGCAGCGGTCGAAGATGACGAGCTCCGCGTTGTCGCCGATCCGCTTCTTGTAGGAGAAGGCCGCCGGGACCGGCACCACGCGGTCGTTGCGGCCCCAGACGATCAGCGTCGGGACTCCTATCTCCTCCAGGCGGTGGCGGATGTCGTAGCCCCAGAGAGTGGTCAGCGCGTCGTAGTAGCCGGGGCTCTGGAGCGCGGGCACGACGTTCTCCCACAGCATCTCGCGGCGCAGGCTGTTCGGGTCGTAGAAGACGCCCTGGAAGTAGGCGCGGCGCAGCCCCGGCCGCCTGATCCCCTGCATCTGGAAGCGCATCAAAACCGGCGTGGCGGCGCGCCCGACCCGGGCGACCATCTCGGCGGCTTCGTGCCGAGCCCTGGCCCAGGTGACCCCGGCGGCGGAGATCAGCACCAGGTCGTCCACCCGCTCCGGCTCGGTGATCGCGACCTCGGTGGCGATGAACCCGCCCATCGAATTGCCGACGAGCGAGCATCGACCGATGCCGAGCCGCTCGCAGAAGTCACGCAGGAAGCGGCCGTAGGCTGGGATCGAGATCTGCCAGGGGGGCATCGGGCTGGAGCCGAAGCCCGGCAGGTCCACCGCGATGACGCGATGGGTCCGCGCGAAGTAGGGGATGTTCTCGAGGAAGTTCTGCCAGGCACCCGAGAGCCCGTGGACGAAGAGGAGCGGCGGGCCCTCGCCCATCTCGACGTAGTTGACCCTGGCCCCGACGACGTCGATCTCGTGTCGGTGCTCACTCCAGTCGATTCGCAGCCACTCGGGATCGGGGTTCCCGTACGGATCCGGGCCGTCGGCGGGGGTGGGGGTTGGGAGCTCCACTTTTCCCCGCGCCAGCTTCAGGGCGTACGCGGTGTCAGACGCGATCCGCCGAAGCTCCTCCCGGACGGGGTGGTCGTCCACGCCGTCGCTCAGCACCCGCTGGTCGGCCTGGGCCACGTGCGTCTCGCGAGCGCTCATGCGTATCCCATTCTCTCGAGGATCGGGATCTCGCGGATCTGCGGCGGTTGCAGGTGATCCCAGAGGATTCCGCGTGGCCGCGGGTACTGGCGCTCCAGCTCGATCACCGCGCGCGGGGTGGCGACCAGGTCGACCGGCAGATCGTGCGCGGTGGACTGCAGGTGCTCGCGCAGGATCTGGATCGGGTGGACCGTCGTGGCGATCGTGGTGTGGTCGTCGATCTTGCCGGCGTGTATCAGCAGGCCATACTCGAGGTCGGAGAAGCCGCCGCCCTTGCCGATCCGGGCGCCGCTCAGGTTGACCGCCACCGATCCGCAGAGGACGAAGTCGATGTCGGGCAGGTCCTCCTCGGCGACCACGCGCCCATGTCTCATGGCGCCCTTGATGGTCGCGGCCTCCCGGACCTGCTTGGCCGAGAGCCTCCGCGGCTCGAGCAGGCGGAACGGGTGCGGGTCCCGGAGCCTCGGGACGGCCATGATCAGCGTCTTGCCCTCCTCCAGCGCGGCTCGCCGTGCATGCGTCTGGGGCGAGTCGGGATTGACCTTGATCACCTGGGCGCGTTTCCAGAGGCGATGCCCGGCCAGCTTCTCGGCGGCGAGCTTGGCCCCGGCGAAGTTGGGGATCCGGCCCTCCGCGCCGGGGAAGCGAGAGACCCCCTCGCGGTCCATGGCCTTCCACACATCCCGGCGGACCTGATCTTTGGTCCGCATCAGACGGGGAGGGCCTCGGGTGACATGGCGACGCGGATCCTAAGGCCAGCGCGACTGCTCTACCGTGCTGCCGAAGGTCGGAGCGCTTGCCCGCAACGACCGTTGCGAAACGTAATCCGACAAGGACCCAGCGGACCTGAAACGTAGAATTCCTCCGCAGGGGAACGCTGATCTACGGCGAGGGAATGCGCGCAAGACTGAAAATGCACCAGAAGGTCCTGATCGCCCTGGTGGCCCTGATCACCATGGGCCTGCTGCTCGCCGTCGGTGTCTGGGCATATGACGACGCTCAGAAGGACCACATCGCCTCGGGTGTGAAGGTCGGCGGCGTCGACGTCGGCGGCCGTGATGCGGACTCCGCCCGGAAGGTCATCGAGAAGGAGGTCGTTGCTCCGCTGAGGCAGCCGGTGGTCGTCAGCTACAACGGCGAGGACTACACACTGAGTCCCAAGGCGCTGCATGAGCACGCGGACGTCGACGGCATGGTGCAGGAGGCAATCGACCACAGCCGCCAAGGCAGCATCCTCGACCGCGTTTCGCGCTACGCGACCGGCGGTGATGTCGACGTGAACCTTCAGCCGCGCGTCGGGTACGACAAGTCGGCCGTCAAGAACTTCGTTCATGAGCTGGCGGACAAGCTCGATCAGGATCCCGTCAACGCCAGCGTCGTACCGAGCGGCGGCAGGCTGCAGCAGGAGGCCGGCCAGCCGGGCCAGTCCGTTGACGAGGGTCAGATGACGGCGGCGATCAACCACGCCGCCCGCTCGCCCGGTCGCGACGCGACGATTCCCGCCGTGGTCGAGACCACCAAGCCGGACGTCAACAAGAAGGACCTGGCGAAGGCCTATCCGCGCTACATCTACATCGACCGCTCGAGCTTCACGCTGCGCTTCTACCACCACCTGAAGCTCCAGAAGAGCTACACGGTGGCCGTCGGCCAACAGGGTCTCGAGACGCCTGCCGGCCTCTATCACGCGCAGGACAAGCAGGTCGATCCCTCCTGGCACGTGCCCAACTCCGCCTGGGCTGGTGACCTCGCCGGCCAGGTGATTCCCCCAGGCCCGGGCGACCCCCTCAAGGCGCGCTGGATCGGGATCTTCGATGGGGCCGGCATCCACGGCACCGATGAGGTCTCGTCGCTGGGCCACGCGTTCTCGCACGGTTGCGTGCGGATGGCGATTCCCGACGTGATCGACCTGTACGACCGCGTCGAGGTCGGCGACCCGATCTATATCCAGTAGCGGCTGCCAGGCTGCTCTCCTTTGGAGCGAAGGGCGAAGCCCGAAGCGACTTAAGTGGGGCGGCCGCTTGCAGCCGCGATCTGGTGCCGAAGGGGTCCTGAGCCCCGGAGCGAAGCTATGTACATGGGTGCCGCGGCCCCGGAAGTGACGCTGAGCGCAGCCTGGAGGAAGGCTCTGGCGCTGTTCGACCGCGACCTCGCGGCGCGCTCGGCCGCGGAGGCGACACGCAGGGCCTACTCGAACGACGTCGGGCAGCTGGCGGCCTGGGCGGACGCGATCGACCGCGACCCGGGCTCGCTCGACCACCGCGACCTGCGCCGCTTCGCCGCGGTGCTCTCGGAGCGGGGAATCTCCAAGGCGGGCGTCGCCCGCAAGCTGGCCGCGATCCGCGCCTTCTACGGGGCCCTTGTCCGGGCCGACGAGGTGAGCGCGAACCCCGCGGATCTCGTCGCGACCCCGAAGCAGGACCGCAAGCTCCCTCGCGTTCTCAGCCGCGAGGAGATGCAGACTCTGCTCAATGGCATCCCGACGAGGACTCCACTCGAGAGGCGCGACCGGGCGATGCTGGAGCTCGCCTACTCCTGCGGCCTCCGGGCCGAGGAGGTGGTCAACCTCAACACCGAATCGCCCGACTTCGACGGAGAGCGGCTCCGGGTCGAGGGCAAGGGCGGCAAGACGCGCCTCGTGCCGATGGGGGAACCTGCGCAGGCGGCGCTCACCGGTTACCTGGAGCGGGGGCGGCGCGCTTTGGTTGGTACGGGCGATGAGAACGCGCTTCTGGTCTCAAAGAGCGGGCGGCGGCTGCACCCCTCCGACGTGCGTCGGCGGTTGGAGCGCTGGGTCCGCGAGGCGGCGATCGCGGGCGGGGTTTCGCCTCACGCGCTCAGGCATTCGTTCGCGACCCATCTGCTCGAGGGCGGTGCGGATCTGCGGAGCATCCAGGAGCTCCTCGGACACGCCAGCCTCTCGACGACGCAGGTTTACACCCAAGTCGAGCCATCCTGGCTGCAAAGCCAGTACGCTCGAAGCCATCCTCGCGCTTGAGGAAAGCGCGCACGTGCAGGTGAAAGGCGTATGGAGGCCGACGTAAAAGCGTTCGAGCTCAAGGAGCTCTGGCGCAGGTACAAGGAGGGGGGAGACGCAGGCGCACGGGAGAGGCTCGTGGTCGCCTATTCGCCCCTGGTCAAGTTCGTCGCCGGCCGCACCGGCGCCCGCCTGCCCTCGCACGTCGACCAGGCCGACCTGATCTCCTACGGCATGATCGGTTTGGTCGAGGCCATGGAGCGCTTCGAGCCCCGCCGGCAGATCCGGTTCGAGACCTTCGCGATGCAGCGCATCCGGGGAGCGATCATCGATGAGCTGCGCTCGCTCGACTGGGTGCCTCGCTCCGTCCGCTCGCGCGCCCGCGAGATCGAGCAGGCCAACTCCAAGCTCGAGCATGAGCTGGGCCGCCCCCCGACCGACGCCGAGCTCGCGGAGAAGATGGGAATGGACGAGGAGGAGCTCCAGGACGCATTGCTTCAGATCTCCAACTCATCCATACTCGCCCTGGAGGAGCTCTGGATGACGCCTGATTCATCCGGTGACAAGGTCTCTCTCCTGGACACGATCGAGGACGAGAACGCGCCCGATCCACAGGCCGCGCTCGACACCAGCGAGGTCAAGGACCGCCTCGGCGAGGCGATTCAGGACCTGCCCGAGCGCGAGACGCTGGTCGTCGCTCTCTACTACTTCGAGAACCTCACGCTGCGAGAGATTGGTGAGGTGCTCGGCGTCACCGAGTCGCGGGTCTCCCAGCTCCACTCCAAGGCCGTTCTGCGCCTGCGCTCGCGTTTGAAGTCAACTGGTTGAACCGGGCCTGACGTTCACATAGGGTCCGCGGGCATGTCTCACAAGGCCGCCGACCGGATTCGGAACGTCGCGCTGATCGGCCACCGCGGCAGCGGCAAGACCTCGCTGCACGAGGCGCTGCTGTTCGAGGCCGGAGTCGTCAACCGGCTCGGCCGCGTGGAGGACGGGACGACGACCTCCGACTACGAGCCCGACGAGCAGGAGCGCGAGATGTCGATCGGCGCCACCGTCTCCTCGTTCGACCACGACGGGCGCAAGATCAACCTGATCGACACCCCGGGCGAGCCGAGCTTCGTCGCGGACACGATCGCCTCGCTGCGCGTTGCGGACGCCGCGGTCGTGGTCGTCAACGCAGTGATGGGAGTGGAGGTCCACACCGACCGCCTCTGGCAGCGCGCGGACCGGGAGGGCCTGGCGCGGCTTGTCTTCGTCAACATGCTCGATCGCGAGCGGGCCGACTTCTTCCGCGCCCTGGAGTCGCTCCAGAACGCCTTCGGTAACCACGTCGTCGCGACGGAGATCCCGATCGGCTCCGAGCACGAGATCCGCGGTGTCATCGACCTGATCGACATGAAGGCGTTCGTCGCGACCGGCGAGCACCGGGGCGCGCCGGAGCCGCAGGACATCCCCGAGGAGCTCGCCGCCCAGGCCCAGGAGTACCGAGAGAAGCTGATGGACGAGGTTGCCGAGAACTCGGATGAGCTCATGGAGCGCTATCTCGAGGGCGAGGAGATCGACCACGACGAGATCGTCACCGTGCTGAAGCGCGGCGTCACCGACGGCAAGATCTTCCCGGTCACCTGTGGAGTCGCCACCAAGAACCTCGGCACGACCCGGCTGCTGGAGGCTCTGGTCGAGGACCTGCCCTCGCCGGCGATGCGCGGGCCCGTCACCGCGCTCGACGCCGACGGCGAGGAGATCGAGATCGTTCCCGACGAGGAGGGCGAGCTGGTCGCCTACGTGTTCAAGACCCTCGCCGACCCCTATGCGGGCCGTCTCAACCTCTTCCGCGTCTACTCCGGCGTGCTCAGGGGCGACTCCCAGGTCAGCAATGTCACCCAGCGCGCCAAGGAGCGGATCGGCCAGATCCTGATCCCGCGCGGCAAGGAGCACGAGCAGACCGACGAGCTCGGCGCGGGCGACATCGGCGCGGTCGCGAAGCTGAAGGAGACGCGCGCCGGGGACGTCCTCACCGAGAAGGACAAGAGGATCTCCGTGCCGCCCCTCGATCTGCCCGCTCCGGTCATGGCCTTCGCCTTCGAGGCGAAGACCAAGGGCGACGACGACAAGGCGGCCTCTGCGATCCGCCGCCTCGAGGAGGAGGACCCGACCCTCGACGTCCACCGCGACCAGCAGACGGGAGAGCAGATCATCGCCGGGCTCACCCAGATTCACGTCGAGGTCATCACCGAGCGGATGAAGAGCCGCTTCGGCGCTGAGATCGAGCTGCACCCGCCGCGGGTTCCATACCTGGAGGCGGTCCGCAAGTCCGCCAAGGCCCACGGTCGCTACAAGAAGCAAACGGGCGGGCGCGGCCAGTTCGGCGACTGCCACATCGAGATCGCCCCGACCGAGGCGGGCACGGGCTTCGAGTTCGTCGACGAGATCAAGGGCGGCGCGATCCCCAAGGGCTTCATTCCCGCGGTCGAGAAGGGCGTCGCCGAGGCTATGCAGCACGGTGTCCTCGCCGGCTACCCCGTCAAGGACCTCCAGGTCCGCCTCTTCGACGGCCAGTACCACCGGGTCGACTCATCGGAGAACGCCTTCAAGGTGGCGGGCTCGATGGCCTTCAAGGACGCCATGGAGAACGCCGACCCGGTGCTGCTCGAGCCGATCATGCTGCTCGCCGTGAGCGTTCCCGAGGACGTGGTGGGCGACGTGGTCGGGGACCTGAACTCGCGCCGCGGCCGCCCGCTCGGCATGGAGGCGAAGGGATCGGTGACGGAGATCAAGGCCGAGGTGCCGATGGCCGAGGTGCTCGACTACGCCCGCGATCTGCGCCAGATCACCGGGGGCCGCGGCGACTACACCATGGACTTCGCCCGCCACGAGGAGATCCCCTCGCACCTCGCCCAGAAGGTCATCTCCGAGGCCAAATCCGGAGAGGAAGTCCGGGCCTGAAGATCGTTGTGAATGTCGACGGCGGCTCCAGGGGGAACCCCGGGCCCGCCGCGATCGCCGCCGTCGCCGCCGATCCCTCGGGTGAGGTACTCGCCGAGCGCAGCGAGACGATCGGCGAGGCCACAAACAACGTGGCCGAATACCGCGCGCTGCTGCTCGGGATCGCGCTGGCCAAAGAGCTCGGCGCCGACGAGGCGGAATTCGTCGGTGATTCCAAGCTGATCGTCGAGCAGGTGAAGGGAAACTGGAAGGTGAAGCAGCCGCATCTGCGGCCGCTCCACACCAAGGCCAGGGATGCCCTACGCGAGCTTCCCAGCTGGTCGGTCAGGCACGTCGGGCGCGACGACAATGCTCGCGCGGACGAGCTCTTGAACGACGCTCTGGACGCTTCCTAGCCTCGCTAGAGGCCGATGCCGACCCCCTTCAGGACGGCGCGAACCACGTCGCCGGTGAACGGCTCGGTCCCGGGCACCAGGTTGACGCCCGTGAACGCCGGCTCGTTGGCCCGCATGTAGGCGAGCTCTCTGGGGAGGTCGCCGACGCCGTTGGAGAGAGCGAGCGGCGCGAGCTGCACCGTGCTGAGGACGCCTATCGCTCCTCCGCTCGAATCCATGAACCCGCTGCCGGAGTCGCCCGGGATTCCCGGGGTGATCGTGTAGACGTCATGGCTCCAGCCGCCACCGGTGTTCTGGACGACGAGGCCCTGCTTCGGGCTGAGCGCCGTGATTCCGCCCCGGAGCTCGGAGTTGCCGTAGGTGAAGACCGTGGAGCCGGTGTTGCCCCAGGTCCCGACGCCCGTCGGCCCGCCGAGGGCCGGAACCGACGGATTGACGTTCGCCACGTCCGCCGGATCGAGCTTGATCAGGGCGAGGTCGTTGAACGCGCAGGTGTCGGCGTCCGCCTCACCCTTCGACTGCATGGTGAGCCACGAGTTGTAGACGAGCGTTCCCGGATGGCCGGCCCCCGTCACGTCCACCGGCGTGCCGATCGGGAGCGACCCCGAGGTGCAGCCGTCGGTGTCCGTGCTCGACCCGGTGCCCGAGCAATGCGCCGCCTGTCCGAGGTACGTGTTCGATGCGTCCTGGAAGACGAAGTTCGATGTGCACTGCGCTCCCGCGGTGAAGACCTGGACTCCCGGATGGATGGTCGCGGAGCTCGCCGGCGCCCATGCCGAAGCCGCCGAAGGAGCGATGGCAAGAACGGAGATCGCGGCCGCCGCGATGACCGCGCTCAGAGTCTTTCGGTGCATTGGATCCCCCTCTTCGTGGTTACCCCCGGACTCTGCGGACCATACCCAAAAATGGGGATAAGGACCCCAGGTGGGTCACGCCCAGGGCCGTGCCTATACTTCTCGCCCCGTGCGGCTGTAGCTCAGCTGGCTAGAGCGTCTGCTTGCCATGCAGAAGGTCGTGGGTTCGAATCCCATCAGCCGCTTGCCTCGACTCATTCGCCCCGGCGCCGGCATGGAAGCCCCGCCGGGCGATTTTCGTCCAACGGCATCCGCCAGCTAGTTTCAGTGCGTGCGAAGCCCTGTCGTGCTCGCGCTCCTGATCGCGATCGCCGTCTCCGGCTGCGGCGGTGGCTCCGACGAGCAGCCGGCTCCCAGGCAGGACTTCGTCGCCCTGGCGGACGTGACCTGCAAGAACCACCGGTCGCGGACTGAGGACCTCGAGAGCCAGACGATCGAGCTTGGTTCTCTGGACTCGAAGGTCAAGGCCCACTGTGCCGCCGGGCTTCTACGAAAGCAGGCCGAGAACCCTCGATGCCGAGGCCGACGAGTTGGGGGCCCTGGAACCGGCGCCCGCGAACGCCAACACGGTGGGCTCGATTCTGGGACTCGTCCGTGCAAAGGCCGACGAGATCAGGGAATGGGCAAGGGCCTACGACGACCTCAACGCGCCTCAGATCCACGCGCTCCAGCTGCGAATCGGCCTGGCCACCACCAAGCTCCGGAACGCAGCCCGGGCGCATCGATTCAAGACCTGCGGCCAGGAATGAGGCGGAACCCGCCGCTAGGCTTGCTTCCCTCTCGGCGCCTTGGCGGAGTGGCTACGCAGCGGCCTGCAAAGCCGTTTACACCGGTTCGATTCCGGTAGGCGCCTCTCGGGAAGTCCCCGCCAGTCAGCTCGAGCATCCGGCCTGAGCCACCAGCGCGTGCCGCCCGGCTTTCGCGTTCCGTACGGTCACACGCACGGATGCAGTGAGGGGGCGTACGCGGTCGTGCGCGGCAGTGGGAGGGTGAAGCTCGACGACGAGATCGTCGAGCTTCACCCGGCGAGCACCCACATCTCCTTGAAGGGGAGGGTGAGATGCCAGGTCGTCACCGCTCCCTTTGGCAGGCACGCCATGTCGCCGATCTTCAGCTCCAACACGGGCCCCTCCTCGATTTCGATCCGCGCCGCGCCTTCGAGAACGAGGAGCACCTGCGTCGCGGGCAGCGCCCAGTCCGGCGGCTGTTGATCGGCGTCCTCCGTGAACCGCGATAACCCCGCTCGCATGGGTCCGGTATCGAAGAGCACGTGTTCCTCGGCGCCTCCTCCGATCTCGGGATCGGCTTGCCACTCATCCGTGGCGATGCTGGAAACGAACACACCTGGGTGTATCTCCATTACAGCCTCCTTGCCGGCGGATAACGAGGGTCATCGTCCCAGGAATTCACGCGCCGCCAGCGGCAGTGGTGCCTCTTTGCGAGTCTTCTTTGTTGACTTGTTTGGTCCGGTTCAGTCCCGGGTAGGGTCCCGGGACTCATTCGGCCGACTAGGGGGTTCTGATGCGTCGCAGGGGGATCGTTGTCGCGTTGGTATTGGCATCGCTCGTTGGGGTTGGAGCGCTCGTGGCGATCTCGTCGGGTTCGACCGCCGAGGCGGCGGCGTCCGGCAAACCCAGCTGCGGCAGGACCCTGATCCGCAAGAGCAGCGGCGGCTTCTGGCAGTGCAGCTTCGCCGACGACTTCAACGGGACGAGCCTCGACGGCAGCAGGTGGATCCCGCAGCGCACCGACACGAGCGGGTACCTGAACGGCCTGACGGCCTGCTTCGTCGACAGCCCGAACAACGTCTCGGTCTCGGGCGGCAGCCTGAGGCTGACGGCCCGGGAGGAGCCGGCGCCGTTCAGCTGTGGTCAGACGCTCAGCAACTTCACCACCCAATACACGAGCGGCATGGTCTCCACGGCCGGCCGGTTCAGCCAGACCTACGGTCGCTTCGAGGTTCGCGCCAGGATTTCCGACGCCGCGGTGAAGGGCCTGCAGACCTCGCTCTGGCTCTGGCCCGTCAACTCGTGCACTACGGGATGTACCCGGCCTCGGGAGAGATCGATGTCGCGGAGCTGTTCTCCGCCTATCCCGATCGGGCGGTGCCGTACATCCACTACAACTCCGCCGGCACCGACCCGAACGTGACGAACACGAACTGCCTGATCTCGGACCCGTCGTCGTTCCACACCTACGCGCTCGAGTGGACGCCGACCAGCATCAAGGTCATCTACGACGGACGGACCTGCCTGATCGACTACTGGAATCCGGCGTGGCCGCTGACCGCGCCGCAGCCCCTTCGATGAGCCGTTCTTCATCGTCCTGACCCAGGCTCTGGGAGTGGGTGACAACGCATTCGATCCGGCGACGACGCCCCTGCCGGCAAGGACGGAGATCGACTACGTGCGCGCCTGGAGGTAGGTCCTAGCATCGGCCGATGCTGCTGGTCGGAGCGATCGCCCTGGCGCTCTTCGTCCTGCCTCCGGGCTGGGGC
>CAWFXE010000002.1:0-1291022 GCA_963819715.1 uncultured Solirubrobacterales bacterium | reverse complement strand
TTCTCTTTGAAGAAGACCCAGCTGTCAAGGGGGCGATCGCCCCGCCGCCGTAGGTGTCCTCGTGCCGCTCCCAGCTGGTGGATGAGGTGTGCTCATTTCTCTTTCGGCGCTCGGGGCGCAGATCGTTCCTGGGAGCTGCCTCGGCCGCTCAATTCCATGCGGGACCGTCAGGCGGTCAGAAAGCAGCCGGAGTTAGCCGAGGCAGGTTCTTTGAAGGGCTCGCGGCGCGAGAGCATGTGCCAGGCCGCGATCAAGAGCTTGCGGGCGACCGCCGACTTCGCCGGGTTCTTGCCGTGGCGCTCTGAGATCCGCCGGTAGTGGCCATGCCAAGGATTGCTCGGCCGCCAGGCCTGGTTGGCGGCCTCGACCGCCGCCCAGCGAAGGGTCCGCGAGCCGGCCTTCGAGAGCGCCCCGATCGCCGAGCGCTCGCCCGACTGGCTCACCCTGGGAGCAAGACCCGCGTAGCCGATCAGCTTGGCGGGTGAAGCAAAACGCGCCACCTCGCCGATCTCGGCGGCGAAGGTGAGGCTCAAGAGCGGGCCGACCCCGGGCATCGTCGCCAGCAGCCGAGCGCGCTCGTCCGATCTTGCGATCGGGCCCAGGTCGCGGTCGATCGGGTCGATCCGGCGGTCCATCTCTGCGGCCAGCTCGAGCAGCTCCGCGATCGAGTCCCGCCAGACCTCGGGCACCCCGCGGCTCGCAAGCAGCTCGATCGCGCCGGGCTTCCGCAGCCGGGCGTGGGAGATCCGCAGGCCGAACTGGGTGAGCAGGCCGAAGATCCGGTTGCGGGCCGAGGTGCGGGTCTTGACCAGGTGGGCCCGCCGGCGCAGGCGCTCGCGCAGGGCCCGGTCTGCGATCGAGGGAATCCAGAGCTCCGGGACCAGGTCGCGCCGGCAGAGCTCGGCCAGCACCCGGGCGTCGACCTTGTCGGTCTTGCAGGCGAGCGGGGCGACGTCTCTGACCTTGCGGGCGTGGGCAACCTGGACCTTCCAGCCCGAGGCCTCGAGCCGGTCGCGGACCCAGACGGCGCCGCTCATCATCTCCACCGCGGCTCTCACCTCGGTGCCCTGCTCTAAGACCAGCCGGGCAAGCCCATCCTCGTTGGCCGGGATCAGCCCCTCGGCCGAGATCACTCCGCTCTCTGCGACCGCGCAGAAAGCCGCGCGGCCATAGGCCCAATCGATTCCGACATAGTTCATGCCGGGTCTCCTCTCCTCGCTGACTGCAGTGCCAACCGCGGTTCTAGTGAGCGCGGCGGAGGCCCCTTTTCAGTTCAGAGGAGCGGGACCCTCATGACATTCCATGCAAAGCAGCGGTTTCACTACTCACCCAGGTGGTCATGGGCTCGCACTCGCAGCTCGCGGAGATAGACCCTGAGATTGCTGCATTTTGAGGGATCGACGTGCCCGCAATCTGGGTATGCCGTCGCTTGCCGTGCCGACCTTGCCCTGCGATAGT
The DNA here is from genome assembly GCA_963819715.1 of uncultured Solirubrobacterales bacterium. Classification (GTDB taxonomy): domain Bacteria; phylum Actinomycetota; class Thermoleophilia; order Solirubrobacterales; family 70-9; genus DASUPK01. The sequence continues at coordinate 1,289,564 of CAWFXE010000002.1, read as the reverse complement.
CAATCGCGTGTCCGACGGGAGGGCTACTCAGACTGCTGGCGCCGCACTGGCCCTGACGGCGTGCGCCCTGATGCTGCCCGCAACCGGTCTCGCGAGCAAGCCCGTCTCCGACCTCTCCGCCAAGGGCAAGACGAAGTTCGTCTTCCTCAAGGCGAAGGTCGGCTCCGACGGCTTCGTCACCCCCGGCCAGCCCGAGACCATCTCGATCACGCGGATGGCGCCGAAGGCGCGGATCGCCATCTTCATCGAGGCGCCCCCGACCACGATTCAGTGCGGCGAGCTCTACTTCTGCGATGCGGCGCCGGCCGTGCCCGCCACCGGGTCACCGCCGTTCAAGGCCGACAAGAAGGGCCGGGCGCTGCTCACCTTCGTCATGCCCGACACCTACAACCTGGAGACCGACCCCTTCAACCCGAAGGTCCGCACCCCGGTCACCTTCGCCGACCAGCAGCGGATCCACATCAACGTCGAGGGGGCCTCGAGGACTAGGAGAGTGAACCGCGAGAGCTTCGGGTTCGCACGGGCGGGCGTGCAGCGGCAGCAGTCGTAGCCTCTGGCCCTCCGCCGCCCCCGGTGAGATAGTCATGTCCGTGGGATCGGGGAGAAGACGATGGATCGCTGCGGCGGTCTCGTTGACCGCGCTCGGCGTCGCCTCGCTCGCAGCCGCCGACGAGGAGATCTTCCAGACCGGCAAGCTCCGAAGCGACGGGGTCATGACCGTGGGTCAGCCCGAGACCGTGGTCATCAAGGGCCTGCCGCCCAAGCTGAAGGTGAGGATGGGCGTGTACGCCAACGACACGAGGTGCCAGAACGCCAGGACAGCCTTCTGCATTCCCGCGTTCCCGAAGCGGGCGGCCGGAACGCGTCGGTTCCGGACCAGCGGCAAAGGACGGGCAACCCTCACCTTCGTGATGCCAGCCGCCTACGACGTCCTGAACCTGAAGTCCCTCAAGACCGAGCACGTCTCGTTCACCAACGGCGAGCCCCTGCTGGTCAGCGCCACGGTGGACACGGCGGTCCGCCGCCATGGTGAGAGCAGACACCTGATCGGCATCGCACAGGGCAACGCGGTCGCAGAGGTTCCCCCGCCGCCCGCCGCGCCCTAGCTGCGACCCATCTGCCGCCGCCGCGCGGATCCGCAGCTATATTCGCCCACCTGATGCCCACGACCGTCGTCACCGGAGGAGCAGGCTTTCTGGGCTCGCACCTGTGCGAGTTTCTGCTCGCGCGCGGGCACCGCGTCATCTGCATCGACAACCTGGACACGGGGTCGCTCGAGAACATCGACCACATCCGGGACGAGGCCTTCTCCTTCCGGAACCACGACATCACCGAGCACGTGGAGATCGAGGAGCCGGTCGACTTCATCTACCACCTTGCCTCGCCGGCCAGCCCGATCGACTACGCGCGGCTGCCGCTGCACACGCTCAAGGTCGGCTCCTACGGGACCCACCACATGCTCGGCGTTGCGAAGTTCAAGCGGGCGCGAGTTCTCGTCGCCTCGACCTCCGAGGTCTACGGCGATCCCGAGATCCATCCCCAGCCCGAGGACTACTGGGGCAACGTCAACCCGATCGGCCCGCGCGGCGTCTACGACGAGGCCAAGCGCTACGCCGAGGCGATGACGATGGCCTACCACCGCCAGCAGGGAGTGAACACCTGCATCTCGCGGACCTTCAACACCTACGGGCCCCGGATGCGCGCCCACGACGGCCGCGCCATCCCGACCTTCCTGCGCCAGGCGCTCCAGGACAAGCCGCTGACCGTCTTCGGCGACGGCAGCCAGACGCGGAGCTTCTGTTACGTCGACGATCAGATCCGCGGCCTCGTCGCGCTGGCGGAGTCCGACGTGCACCTCCCGGTGAACATCGGCAATCAGGACGAGTACACCCTGCTCCAGCTCGCCGAGACCGTGATCGAGGTGACGGGATCGCGCTCGGAGATCATCCACGAGCCGCTCCCGGTCGACGACCCGAAGATCCGCCAGCCCGACATCACCCGCGCCAAGGACCTGCTCGCCTGGGAGCCGCAGGTCGGCCTGCAGGACGGGCTGAAGAAGACCATCGACGAGGCCGGCGTCGAGCGGCTCGTCGGCCAGCCCGGCTGAACGTCCGTCGAGAGGCGAAATAGAGGTAGGAAGGTGTCGCCTGACGTCCGTACACTCGCACCCTCGTGCGGGACGCTCTAGGGGATAGGGGAAGGAAGATCCGCCTTGCGCTGGCGGCCACTCTCACGCTGGCGATCGGGTTGGCCGCCGCCGGATCCGCTCAGGCGGCCTCGACCGTGACGGTGACGCCAACGTCGCCGACAATGACCCCCTATACGTCCCCATTTGGCGAGTCGCAGAGCTGGGACGCCTACATGGTCTGGGTCTACAAAAACGTCCCGGCCTTCGGCCTGAAGCCGGGCGACACCGTCGCGTTCGATCTCTCAGCGCAGAACGATGTCGACATCCAGCTTGAGATCGCCCTGGCGCCCGCGACGACCAATGGCGGAAATCAGAACGCAACGCCCTTCACTCAGATCGTCCCCAACACGCAGACCCCCGCGAATCCGAGGGGCAACGCGACTTTTGGAGACTACGAGCTCACCTTCACCGCGATCGCGCCGTTCAACTTCTCCGGAGGCGGCCTGCTGATCCGGTTCGGAAACCCTGGCGGAGCGTTCGCCACCGATCCGAACGATCCAGGCGCCACCGTCCTCGCGAACAACGCCCTCTCGACGGACCCAAGCGGCTTTTTCGTGGAACGAGACGTGCGGGACGCCGATGGGGCGTCGCCATGGACCGGGGATGCCTACTACGACGGGATCGGAGGATTCCGGGTGAACATCGCCGACGTTCCACCGGCCCCACCGGCGTCCACACCGACCCCGACTTCGACTCCGAAGAAGAAGTGCAAGAAGAAGCACAAGCGTTCCGCGTCCGTCGCCAAGAAGTGCAAGAAGAAGAAGACGAAGAAGAAGAAGCGGCGCTAGCAACCGCCCCCACTTGCAGGGCTACGGCAGTGGCCGGCCGGGATAGTCGACCTGCTGGACGCTCCACTTGTTGCCGTCGGGATCGCTGAAGAAGACGAAGCGGCCCCACGGCATGTCGGTTACGTCGCTGACCTCCACACCGCGCTCCGCGAGCTCGTCGTGAGCAGCGTGGGCGTCCTCGACGACGAGCTGCAGACCGTCCAGGCTTCCCGGCTTCATCTCGTGGGCACCGGTGGTGAAGGAGATGGAACAGCCCGATCCGCGCGGCGTGAGCTGGACGAAGCGGATCTCCTCGCTGAACTGGTGGTCGTGATCGTCGTTGAAGCCGACCTGGTCGACGTAGAAAGCCTTGGCCCGGTCGATGTCCGAGACCGGGACCTGGATCAGCTCGAGCTTCATATCGATTGCCATCGGGATCTCCTTGTAGACTGAGTTACTTAGTTAGTGAATATCTTAGTAACTAAGAGACTATCAGAGTGACCCGAAAAGGCAAGAAGAGCGAGCAGATCGGCGAGCTGATCCGGGAGTTCCGGGTCAGCGGCAACCTGGACGACGCCTTCGACAACCTGGCGGCGCAGCGGCTCGGGGTGAACGAAACCGACCTGCACTGCCTGAACATCATCGAGAACGCAGGCGGCGTCACGGCGGGGGAGCTGGCCGCCCAGTCCGGCCTGACGACGGGCGCAGTGACCGGCGTGATCGACCGGCTGGAGAAGAAGGGATTCGCACGCCGGGTCTCGGACCCGGCCGACCGCCGCCGGGTCAAGGTCGAGGTGACGAAGGCGTTCTACGCGCGCGCCGAGCGGATCTGGGGACCGGTTGCCGCCGAGTGGGCGACCGCCCTCGAGCGCTTCAGCGGCGAGCAGCTGGACAGCTTCAACGAGATCCTCCGCACCACGAACGAGATCACCCGGGCGCAGCTCGAGCGGCTGAGCAAGACCTAGCCGAGCGGCGTCACCCAGAGGCGGCGCTGCGAGAAGCTCGCGTCGCTGCCCGAGCAGTCGCAGAAGGCGTAGCGGAGCTCATAGGTGTGCTTCCCGGGCGTCGTCACGAACATCACCGGCGCCGCGGGACCCGTGCTGCCGCAGTTGCCCGTGATGGCGATCGACGCCGGGGTGCTCCAGGTGCCTGAGAGACCGTCGGTCGAGGTGAACAACGCCGGCCCGGGCGTCCCGGCGATCTGGTCGCAGACGTCGCTCTGGCCGGGCATCGGCGAGCCGTCTTGATAGAGCGCGACCGCGCCGGCGTCATCGTCGATGTGCGCCTGTGCGGCAACTTCGATCAGGGCGGTGCCGCTTGGCGCTCCGGCGGCCTGGGCGATCGAGACGCTCACCGATGGTCCGCCCAGCGAGACGTAGTCCGACTCGCTGCTGGTGGTTACGGTGCCGCTCACCTCGGCGAATGCCGGGGCGCCGCCGGTCTCGGCGCCCTGTCGCGCGAGCCTCAGCGCGCGGTTTGCGCGCTTCCTTGCTTTCCGCGCCACTCCGAGCGCGTGATGGGCCTTGATCCTCGAGGCCGTCGCGATCTGGCTCACGTCGAAGAGCTGCCGCTTCTTGCCGCCGGAGTCCCCGGCGAGGGCGGGCACCGCGACGGCAATGATCGCCACCAGGGCGAGGCCGGCAAGCATCCAGCGTCGTTGCATCCGGGGTCCATCCCCCTTTCGAACGGTTTGCAGGCCGACCGTAAGCGCCAGACCGGTCGTAACCGCCGGGCTGGACGAAGATTCCGGCTTGGTATGAAGTGAGTGTGAGCCTGAGCCAGCAGGAGAAGGGAGAGGCCTTTCGCACCCTCCATATGGGGGAGCCCTTCGTCATCCCAAATCCCTGGGACGCCGGCTCGGCCAAGATCCTGGCGGGGCTCGGCTTCAAGGCGCTCGCCACAACCAGCAGCGGATTCGCCTTCACCCTCGGACGGCCCGACGGCTCGGTGACTCTCGAGGAGATCGCGGCGCATGTCCACGTGGTCAATGAGGCGACCGACCTGCCCGTCTCTGTCGACCTGGAGAACGGCTACGGGCCCACCGCGGCCGATGCCGCGCGGGCGATCACCAAGGCCGGCGAGGCGGGGGCTGTGGGCGGCTCGATCGAGGACTTCGACCGCGACGACGAAGAGCTCTACGCGCTCGAACCTGCCGTCGAGCGGATCGCCGCCGCGGCCCAGGCAGCCGGTGCGTTCGACTTCCCCTTCACGCTGACGGCGCGCGCCGAGAACCACCTTCGGGGCAACCCGGATCTCGACGACACCATTGCGCGGCTACGCGCCTTCGCGGACGCGGGCGCTGACGTGCTCTACGCGCCCGGCCTGCTCAAGGTGGAGGACATCAAGACCGTCTGCGACTCGGTCTCGAAGCCGGTCAACGTCCTCGCCTTCAGCCGGCTCGGGCTCACCTTCGCCGAGATCGCCGAGGCGGGCGCCCAGCGCGTCAGCGTCGGCGGCGGACTGACCTGGGCGGCGACGGACGGCCTGATCGAGGCGGCCGAGCGGATCATCGACGACGGCGATTTCTCCGGCACGGCCACCCCGGGCCGGGTCAAGGAGTGGCTCTAGCTCGCTGCTGCGGGCTCCGGGTCGGGCCGGATGATCACCGTGTCGGCGACCTCGAGCACCTCGTCAGCGGGCATGTCGACGCGCTTGGCGTGGTCGCGCACGGCGTCGATGTCGGTCGCCTGGTAGATGCAGACCGTGCCGAGGGTGCCACCGTCCTCCTTGATGACGTAGCTGCGGATCCAGGCAATGTCGTTGGGGAAGTCGTCGTCGGCCACCTGCTTCGAGCGCTCGGCGGTCGCCTCGAGCTCCTCGGGTGACGCCCAGGCCTTCTCCCTGCGGATCACATACGTGTTCATGGCTCTCCTCTCGTAATTACCGACTGTCTGTCGGTTAATGTACATGAAATGGCGATGAGCGCGGACACCGGGAAGCGTGGGCGCCCAAGCGAGGGGGCGCGCGAGGCCGTCCTGGCCGCCGCGCGCCGGCTCTTCATCGAGAGGGACTACGGGGAGGTCAGCACCGCGGATGTGCTCGAACGGGCCGGCGTCAGTCGCGGGGCCCTCTACCACCACTTCCCGAGCAAGCTGGAGCTGTACCGGGAGGTCTGGCGCGATTCCGAGCGGCGCCTGATGGAGCGGCTGGCGGCGTCGGCCGCGGGAGCCGAGACGCCCTTCGAAGCTCTCATTGCGGGCGGCCACGCCTACCTCGACGAGGCCGCGACCAACCGTGAGCTACAGCGGATCGGCCTGCTCCAGAGCAGGACAGTCCTCGGATGGGAGGCCTGGCGCGAGGGCATCCAGGATCTCGGCCTGGCGGCGATGCGCGGCGCGGTCGAGGCCGCGATCGAAGCCGGTGAGATCCGGCGCACGGACCCGGAGGCGACGGCGCACCTCATCCTCGCCGCGCTGATCGAGGCAGCGCTCTTGATCGCGACCGCCAAGGACCGCGAGGCGGCGCGTCGGGCCGCCGAACTCCCTCTGATGGAGATGCTCGAGGGCCTGCGGGTCTAGCTACTTCGCCGGCACGTCGGTCGGCATCTTGGTCTGCCGAGCGACCATCTTCGAGAACGTCCGCTCCGGGAGAGTGCCCTTGAGCCGGGCCGCGACCTTGGCGTCCGTCCCGACCAGGTAGCGGTGCTTCGGCTTGTCCAAGCGGATCGCCTTGAGGATCACCTTGGCGACCTTGTCGGGGTGGATGCCCCGATCGGCCGTCTCCCCAAGGACCTCGCCGAAACGAGTCAGCTGCTTGCCGTAGAGCCGCCGAGCCGCGGGCGAGAGGCCCTTGAGCTGGTCGTTCGCCGTGTCGGCGCCCTTTGCCCAGATCGCCGTGTCGATCGAGCCCGGCTCGACCACGGTCACGTCGATGCCCCAGGGCTTGACCTCGGCTCGAAGCGACTCGCCGAGCGCTTCGATGCCGAACTTGCTGGCGTTATATGGAGAGAGGAATGGGGTGGCGATGCGGCCGCCGATCGAGGCGATGAAGACGACCGTTCCCTTCGCCTTGCGGATCTGTGACATGAACGCCTGGGTCACGGCGATCTGCCCGACGAGGTTCACCTCGAGCGTGTCGCGGAAGCTGTCCAGCGGCATGAACTCGATCGGTCCGCCGCCGCCGACACCGGCGTTGTTGACCAGCCCGACGAGGCCGTCCTTGCCGACCGCGCGCTGGACCTTGTCCCTGGCCGCCTTGATCGAGCGGTCCTTGGTCACGTCGATCGTGATCGGGGTGAGCCGGTCCGAAGCCTCGTCGGCGAGCGACTTGCCGTCCGCCTGCTTGCGGACGCCCGCGAACACGCGGTAGCCCTTCTTGTCGAGGAGGAGCGCGGTGGCGCGTCCGATCCCCGTGGAAGCCCCGGTGACCACCACAGCGCCACTTTCGTTGCCGGCCATCGAGCCCGGACACTACCGAAGCCGATCCAGCCGCTAGGTTCCTCCGCTGTGACTTCCTCGGTGCTCGCCGTGGTGGGGGCGCGACCCAACTTCGTCAAATCGGCTCCGGTGATCGCCGCCCTGGAGAGCTCGGACGACGTCTCGGTTCGGCTCCTGCACACCGGCCAGCACTACGACCGGGCGCTGTCCGGCGGCTTCATCGAGAGGCTGGGGATGCGCGAGCCGGACGCCAACCTCGGGGTCGGCTCCGGGACGCACGCCGAGCAGACTGCTGCCGTACTGACCGGCGTCGAAGCCGACCTGACGGAGCATCCCGCCGACCTCGTCCTGGTCGCCGGCGACGTCAACTCCACCCTTGCGGCCGCGCTCGCCGCGACCAAGCTCCACGTCTCTGTCGCCCACATCGAGTCCGGCCTCCGCTCCGGCGACTGGGACATGCCCGAGGAGGTGAACCGCGTCCTCACCGATCGCATCTCCGACGTCCTGCTCTGCACCTCGGCGGACGCAGTCGAGAACCTTGCCGCCGAGGGGATCACGAGCGACGGCGTCCAGCTCGTGGGGAACATGATGATCGACAGCCTCTTCCGCCTGATGGAGGACGTGAACCGCCCGGCGGTCCTCGGCCGCAACGCGGTGAAGAGCCGCGAGTTCGTGCTCGTCACCCTGCACCGGCCGGCACTGGTGGACGATCCGGAGAGGCTCGGGCCGACCATGGAGGTCCTCTCGGGAATCGCCGATTCGATCCCGGTGATCTTCCCCGTCCATCCCCGCACCCGGGAGCGGCTCGCGGGGTCGGGCGCCGGCTGGGGCAAGGTGATCCTGACCCCGCCGATGGACTACGACGACTTCATCGGCCTGGAGGCCGAGGCGCGCCTGGTGATCACCGACTCCGGCGGCGTACAGGAGGAGACGAGCGCGCTCGGCACTCCCTGCCTCACCTACCGCACGACCACGGAGCGGCCGATCACGGTCGAGCAGGGCACCAACGAACTGATCGGGGTCGATCCCGACGTCCTGCGGGAGGCCGCCGAGCGCCGGCTGGCGGAGGACGTGCCCGATAAGGCGCCCGAGATCCCGCTCTGGGACGGGAAGGCGGGCCCTCGCGCGGCGGCCGCGATCGAGGCGTTCCTGGCCTGAACGGGCGGATTCGCCCATTTGAGGTATGCGGCAGGAGCCACGCCGCCACGGACGAATGCCCGCACCATGAAGACTGCAAGCCGCACGCTGGTCAAGTCGCCGCCCGAGGTCTGGGAGCAGCTCGATCACCCCGGGCGCATGCAGGGCCTGATGTCCGCCCTGGTCGGGCACGCAGCCGACGTCACCGTCTACGAGCGCGAGGAGGAGTCGAAACTCGCCTGGAGGGCGTCGGATGACGCCTGGATCGAGGTCGAGCTGGCCGAGAAGGGCTGGGGGACGAACGTCAGCGTCACCGCCGAGAACGGCGACGAGCCGACCAAGCTCGAGGGCTGGCTCGACGCCGTGATCGACGAGCTGGCGACCCCGACCAAGCGCCCGTTCGAGGGCATGGGCGAGGCGCAGGAGCCGGAGGAGAAGGCCGAGCCGATCGTGATGCCCGCGCCTGAGGCGTCTGAGCCCGAACCCGAGCCGGAGCCCGAACCCGAGCCGGAGCCCGAGCCCCCCGCGCCGGAGCCGAAGAAGAAAAAGCGTTTCGGCTTCCTTGGCTTCTGAGAAGCGCGTCTATGTGATCGAGCTGGACCGTGCCGCGGGGCGCAGGCGCGATCCACGCATCCCATGGGTGTACGTGGGGTCCAGCGCGCGCAGCCCGAAGAAGCGCTTCGAGCAGCACCTGCGTGGCTACAAGTCCGCACGGATCGTGAAGCGGCATGCGTTGCGGCTTCGCCCTGACCTCTATGACGACCTGGGGAGCTTCAGGGGATCGAAGACGGCGTGTCGGGCCGAGACAAAGCGAGCCCGGGAGCTCGCCGACAGCGGCTTCGTCGCCCACAGCGACGGCACCTCATACGGGCTGCGCGAAGGTGATTGGTCGGAGTGGGACGCGGAGCGGCTCGAGCCGGTCCTCGCGCACGTCGACACGGCGATCGCCGAGCTGAATGAGTCGTCCTTCCGGCCGCTGTCCGAGCTGCAGTGCGCGCAGCTACTACGAGGTGAGCTCGGCTTCTGGGTGGCGGACTACATCGACCAGCTCGACCCACCCCCCGCTTACGGGCAGTTCGCGCACGTTCAGCTCGACGTGCTGGTGGAGCGGGTCGAATCCCAGGCCGTGGTCGCTCCGTAGCGCTATCCCCGACCGCCCTATCTATCCTTGCCCCATGGCCACCCGGCCAAAGGACGAGGCGCCCGAGGCCGAGCAGAAGGCGGCCCTCGACGAGGACCTCCATCGCTACATCGCCCCCGTGCTCCCCGAGGAGGAGCGCGAGGACCGGGTGATCACCGACTCCGGCATCGACATCAGGCGCCTCTACGAGGAGGACGACGTCAAGCCCGGGCTCCAGGAGCGGCTCGGCGAGCCGGGCGAGTACCCCTTCACGCGCGGCATCCACAAGGGCATGTACCGCGACCGGCTCTGGACCATGCGCCAGTACGCCGGGTTCGCCAGCCCCGAGGACACCAACGAGCGCTACCGATACCTGACCGAGCACGGCTCGACCGGCCTCTCGATGGCCTTCGACCTGCCGACCCAGCTCGGCCGCGACTCGGACGACCCGCTCTGCCAGGGCGAGGTCGGCCGCACCGGCGTCCCGATCGACACGATCGAGGACATGCGGATCTGCTTCGACCAGATCTCGCTGGCCGACGTCTCGACCTCGATGACGATCAACGCTCCGGCCGCGATCCTGCTGCTTCTCTACGAGCTGGTCGGCGAGGAGCAGGGCGTGCCGTCGAAGGAGCTGCGCGGCACGGTCCAGAACGACGTGCTGAAGGAGTACATCTCCCGCGGCAACTACATCTACCCGCCCGAGCCGACGATGCGGCTCACCACCGACATCTTCGCCTACTGCAACGAGAACGTCCCGAAGTGGAACACGATCTCCATCAGCGGGTACCACATCCGCGAGAAGGGGTGCTCGGCTGTCCAGGAGGTCGCATTCACGCTCGCCAACGCGATCGCCTACGTCGAGGGTGGAATCGCCGCGGGCCTCGACGTCAACAAGTTCGGCCAGCGGCTTGCCTTCTTCTTCAACGGCCACAACAACGTCTTCCAGGAGATCGCCAAGTTCCGGGCGGTCCGCCGGATGTGGGCGAACATCATGAAAAAGCGGTTCGGCGCCACCGAGGAGAAGGCGCAGATGATCCGCTTCCACACCCAGACCGGCGGCGTCACCCTCCAGGCCCAGCAGCCCGAGGTGAACATCATCCGGGTGGCCCTGCAGGGCTTCGCGGCGGTCGCCGGCGGGACCCAGTCCCTCCATACCAACGGCTTCGACGAGGCGCTGGCGCTGCCTACAGAGCGCTCGGCCCGGATCGCGCTCCGCACCCAGCAGGTCCTCGCGCACGAGTCCGGCGTCGCCGACACCGTCGATCCCTTCGCCGGCTCCTACTTCATCGAGAACCTCACCGATGAGATCGAAGAGCGCTCCTGGGAGCTGATGCAGAAGGTCGAGGACCTGGGAGGCTCGGTCAACGCGCTCGAATTCATGCAGCGCGAGATCGAGGAGTCGGCGGCCAGCTACCACGAGCGCTACCGCACCGGCCAGGACATCATCGTCGGCGTCAACAAGTACGTCACCGACGTCGTCGACGACGTCGACATCCTCAAGGTCGACCCGGAGGCCGAGAAGCGCCAGCTGGCCCGCCTGGCGAAGTTCAAGGAGGCGCGCGACCAGAAGGTCCTCGACGAGCGCCTCCAGTCCCTCCGCGACGTCGCCCAGGGCGAGGGCAACCTGCTGCCGCCGATCAAGGAGGCGCTGCGAGCCGGCGGCTCGATCGGCGACGTCTGCAACGCGATGCGCGACGTCTTCGGCGAGTACCGCGGCGGGGCGTTCTTCTAATGGCCTCGCGCGCGCGCATCGGTCTGCTGGCCGCTTTCGCGGCACTGATCGTCGCGGTACCTCCAGTCCCCGCGGACGCCGCGTCGATCGGCCGGGTCGGAACCGGCGGCGCCTGCTCGGCCGCGAACTTTCTCACTTCCAGAAGAACGCCCCACCGGGAGACACCTACGTCGTCCCTCCCGGAAACGCGAGGGTCACATCGTGGAGCCACCGGGCCAATTCCAACCCGATCGGAACCGTCGGCTTCATCGTGGTCCGCAAGGTCGCCGACCCGAGCACCTACATGGTCATCGGCCATGACGGGCCACGGCCGATGACGCCGAACGCGCTCAACACCTTCCCCGTCGACATACCCGTTCAGCCCGGCGACATCATCGGCGTAAGCGCAGGAAACGCCACCGCCCCGCCCCGAACGGGTGCTTCCTGGGCTCGCCGACGACCGGGTTCAACTTCTACTACCACCCCGGCGCGTTGGCCGACGGGTTCCGAGCTCCTTCACCGAGTCGATTAACGCGGTTATCAATGTCGCGGCGACGGTGGAGCCGAGCACCATCGCCCAACCGGACAACCGGTTCACGATCGGCAAGGCGGCGAAAAGCAAGAAGAGAGGGACCATCACGCTTACGGTCTCGGTCCCTGGACCTGGCGAGCTGTCCGCGTCCGGGCGGAACGTGCGCGCCCAGACGGCTCGATCCAGCGCACGGTCGGGGGGCCAGGCGACGTGGAGCTGCTGATCGCTGCGACCGGCAAAGCCAAGAAGAAGCTGAAGCGCAAGCGCAAGGTGCGGCTGGCGGTCACCATCCAATTCACGCCGAACGGCGGCGTGACATCAAGCCAGACGAGCACCGTCATCCTGAAGAAGAGGGCCAAGAAGAGAGGGAATCGCCCTCGGCCCTAGAATCGCCCGGCGATGCGAGAGAAGAACCCGGTCACCCATGAGGAGAAGCTCGCCTACCTCCGTGAGCTGCGCGAGGAGGCTATCCACGCCGGCTCCGAGGAGGCGGTCGAGAAGCAGCACGCCAAGGGCAAGCTGACCGCCCGCGAGCGGATCGAGAAGCTCCTCGACCCGGGCTCCTTCGAAGAGCTCGACACCTTCGTCCGCCACCGCACGCACGAGTTCGAGATGGACAAGCGCCGCCCCTACGGCGACGCGGTGGTGACCGGCTACGGGACGATCGACGGCCGCACGGTCTTCGTCTTCAGCCAGGACTTCACCGTCTTCGGCGGCTCGCTCGGCGAGGTGATGGCGGAGAAGATGGTCAAGGTCATGGACCTGGCCGCGAAGGTCGGGGCGCCGGTCATCGGGATCAACGACTCCGGCGGCGCCCGGATCCAGGAGGGCGTCGTCTCGCTCGGCGCCTACGGGGACGTCTTCGTGCGCAACGTGCAGTGCTCCGGCGTGATCCCGCAGATCAGCCTGATCATGGGCCCGTGCGCCGGAGGCGCGGTCTATTCCCCCGCCATGACCGACTTCATCTTCATGGTCAAGGAGACGTCGCACATGTTCATCACCGGCCCCGAGGTGATCAAGACGGTCACCGGCGAGGAGGTCGAGTTCGAGGAGCTCGGCGGCGCGATGAGCCACAACTCCAAGTCCGGCGTCGCGCACTTCGCCGCGGACGACGAGGAGCAGTGCCTGGAGGACGTGCGCTACCTGATGAGCTTCCTGCCGCTCAACAACCTCGAGCTGCCGCCGCGGGTCGAGCCCACGGACGACCCAGACCGGGAGGACCCGGAGCTCGACACGCTCGTCCCCGACGATCCCCAGAAGCCCTACGACATGCGCGAGGTGGTCGCGCGGATCGTGGACGACGGCGACTTCTTCGAGGTCCACGAGCACTTCGCCAAGAACATCATCTGCGGCTTCTCCCGCCTGGACGGCCACCCGGTCGGCATCGTCGGCAACCAGCCGGCCTTCCTCGCCGGAGTGCTCGACATCGAGGCCTCCGAGAAGGCCGCCCGCTTCGTCCGCACCTGCGACGCCTTCAACGTGCCCCTGCTCACCTTCACCGACGTCCCCGGCTTCCTGCCCGGCACCTCGCAGGAGTGGGGCGGGATCATCCGCCACGGCGCGAAGCTGCTCTACGCCTTCACCGAGGCGACCGTCCCGAAGCTGACGGTGGTCACCCGCAAGGCCTACGGCGGCGCCTACGACGTCATGAACTCAAAGCACATGCTGGCCGACTTCAACTTCGCCTGGCCGACCGCTGAGGTGGCTGTGATGGGCCCGGAGGGCGCGGTCAACATCATCTACCGCCGCGACCTGGCCAAGTCGCCGACCCCGGACGAGCGCCGCTCGAAGCTGATCGACGACTACAAGGCCCACTTCGCCAACCCCTACTCGGCGGCCGAGCGCGGCTACATCGACGACGTGATCGAGCCACACCAGACACGCCCCAAGCTGATCCGCGCCCTGCGCACCCTGCAGACCAAGCGCGTCGAGGGCCCGAAGCGCAAGCACGGCAACATCCCGCTCTAGTGGCACGCAACGGCAAGCAGAGCCCTCCCCGTCCGAAGATCGAGATTCAGTCCGCCATGGCCCAGCCCGATGAGGCGGCGGCGATCGCGGCCGCGCTCGAGCGCTTCCTCTGGGAGACGGCCCCGGCGCCCCGTCCCGCCGAGGTCAGCCGCTGGCAGCAGACCGCCCTCAGCGAAGGGGTCGGCGTCCACGCGGGTCTCGGCACCGGCTGGGGAATCGCCCCCGGAGCCTGAGGCGGGCTTGCCTGCGAGGCGCTTGTGCAATAGAACACACGGCGCAAACCATCGCGGACGAAAGAGGAGGGCTCGTGGCCGTCGTAAAGATCCTTGAGTTGGTCGGAAGCTCCAAGAAGTCTTCGGATGACGCCGCACAGCAGGCGCTGAAGCAGGCGCAGGGCTCGCTTCGGAACATCCGCGCGATCGACGTCGTCTCCACCGGGCTGCGCGGGGAGAACCTCGACGAGTGGCGCGCCCACGTCCGGGTCGCGTTCCTGGTCGAGGGCTCGGACGTCGACTGAGGCTTGGGAGGAGAGGTGGCGGCGGGCGGCGGCAGGGCGGCGCCCGCCGCCTCTTGACCCTGGACGGACGCCCAGGTTGATTCGCCCGCTCGCCCGGCCTACCCTGCGCTGACAACCGACCAGGGGGCTGAGCGATGTGCGGATGGACCCGCACGAAGGGACCGGTCAGGACGATAGGCGCGCTTGTGCTGCTGGCAGCGGTGGCGACGCTGACGATGGCGGCCACGGCCGGCGCGACGACGCTCGAGTACACGTTCAGCGGCAACAACCAGGGCTGGCTGCAGGCCCAGGATCCGGCGAACGGACCCTTCCCGCCGGCGGGATTCCAGCCGTCCGGCGGCAATCCGGGCGGGCGCCTCACTGCCAGGGACACGGGTCCGGACTCAGCCTGCCCCGCCGATCCCTGCGAGCTCCTCACCTTCTACAGCCCCTTCGTCGAGAAGCTGGGCGCCAACTACGGCGGCACCGGCTCCTTTGACCTGCGCTCGAGCGTCGATCCTGCATTCGGTGCCGAATTGCTGCTGCTTCCGTCGGGAGACAGCTACCTCGACGGGTTGATCGCGGAGTCCACCGGCACCGGCTGGCACCACCTCTCGATCGAGCTCGATGAGACGGCGAATTGGGCCGTCTGCCCCTACCTGGGCGGCGCCTGCAGCCCTCCCGACAAAAACGAGTTCAAGAGCCTGATCGCCGACAGCGACGGGATCGCCGTGATCGCGGACGTTGGCCCGATCGACCGGACCAACGAGACCTACGATCTGGACAACGTCGCGCTGACGGAGGGCGGCCCGCAGCCACCCCCACCTGCCAATGGCGCTCCGCCGCCGCGCAAGAAAAAGAAGAAGTGCAAGAAGAAGCACAAGAAGAAGCACAAGCGAGCGGCGGTGGCCAAGAAGTGCAAGAAGAAGCACAAGAAGAAGCACAAGCGAGCGGTGGCGTCTCTCGCTCAGAGGGTGACCACCGTCGCTTCGACGCCGCCCTCGCGCCAGCGCTCGTAGACCGCCTGGCAGATCGCCAGGTCCTGGATCGCCAGGCCGGTTGAGTCGAAGAGGGTGATCTCGCCGTCGGAGCGGGTCCAGGTGGACTCGCCGTTGAGGACGTCGCCGAGCTGCGTCACGCTCTCGCGGGAGAGGACCCCGGCCTCCACACCATTCGCCAGCTCGCCGCCGGCCCTCGCCTGCTCCCACTCGTCGCAGAAGATGGTGCAGTGCCCGATCACATCGAGCTCAACCTCCTGCTTCCCGTGCGCATCGGCACCGAGCACGGCGATGTGCTGCCCGGGCGTGAGCTCTCTCGCGAGGATGACGGGCTCCGTTCCAGGCGTCACGGTCACGACGACGTCCTGCGCCGCCGCCTCCGCCCGTTTGCCCACTCTCCAGCCGAGCTCCCCGGCGAGCGCTTCGGCGGCCTCGGGGCGTACATCGGCGCAGACCCCGTCTCCATAGCCGGCGGCCGCCAGGCAGCGTGCGGACCAGGCGCCGTTGACGCCGCAGCCGACGATCCCGACCGAGCTCGCATCGTCGAGGGCCAGGACCTGGGCGGACACCGCCGATGCGGCGCCCGTCCGCAGAGACGTCACCGACGAGCACTCGATCACCGCCAGCTCCTCACCGGTCTCGGCATCCGAGAGCAGGACCTCGCCCCGGACCACCGGCAGGCCCCTGGCGCTGTTTCCCGGGAAGGAGGTCACCCATTTGAGCAGCGCGAGCCCATCCCCCCTGGCCGGCATCGCCCTGAAATCTCCGTATGGCGAGCTGTCGAGATAGACCTTCGCCGGCATCTCCCAATCGCCGTGCCCGTAGCGCTCGAACGCGTGACGGGTCCTCTCGATCGCGGTCTTCGGATCGATCGCATCGAGCACCGCCTGCCCGGAGATGACGGGAATCTCGGTCACGCCTCGATCTATACGCGAAGCCGGGGCGCGATGCGCACCAAACCGTGACGTGGCGGCATGTACGGCATACGATCCGGGGATGCCATGGAGGGCACTCCTTCTGGCGGCGCTCGCCGCCATTTCGCTGATCCCTGCCGCGCCGGCGAGCGCCGAGGTCAGGGTCGGGAGCAACCTGATCTCGCAGCCCGACAGCGCGGGCGTCTGCAGTGCTGTGGACTGCACCGCTACGAACCTCGCCCTGCCCGCCTCGAAGCGGGCCGCCCAGGGCCTGGTGTCGCCGGTCAACGGAAGAGTGTCCGCCTGGCTCTACAGGGCTGCCGGATCCGCCGCGGCGCTGATCAGCCTCAGAGTCCTACATCCGAACGGCGGACTGAGCCTCACCGGCGCCGGCACCAGCAGCTCGGTTCCGGTCGTCGGTGGTGTCCAGGGGCAGTTCGGCACCAACCTGCCGATCGGGATCGGCGACGCGATCGGCGTCAACGCCAACGGCGCTGAGATCGTCGCCACAGGAGTACTCGCAGCGACCCAGGGGTCGTGGACGCTTCCTCCTCTGGCCGACGGCGGCACGCGGAACGCGACGGTCGGGGCCGACGCCGAAACGGAGGTCCAGGCCATCATCCAGCCAACCAACACGGTGAGCTTCGGCGCCATCCGGCGCAACAAGAGAAAGGGCACCGCGAGCGTCCGGATCGAGGTGCCAAACGCGGGAACGCTGAAGTATTCCGGCGTCGGCGTCGTGGGCAGCGGTCCGGGGTCAATCGACGCACCGGGCGAGATCCTGATTTCGGTGAAGGCGCGGCACAAGAAGCTGAAGAGACTGAAGAAGAAGGGAAGCGCTTGGGTCTCGCCCCAGGTCACCTTCGCCCCGATCGCGGGCGACGCGGGGACGACGATCGGCAAGCTGAAGCTGATCAGGAAGCATCACGCTCCCGGCTAATCACCTGAAACTCGATCAGGTTTGCTAGATTGGGCGGCCATGGAGCCCGTATCCGCACCCACCAAGGGTGCCAAGTCAGGCAACGGCACCCCGGTGCCCGCCAAGAAGCTGGCCGACCCCTCCACCCTCAAGCAGGAGCCCGACAAGAAGCAGAAGGGCAAGGGCAAGCTCGGGTCGCTCGAGAACCCCGAGGTCTACGACAATGTCCCGGGGCACGTGATCCCGATCCTCGAGCGGGAGTTCGACGACTTCGACACCGAGGCCGCCAGCTTTCTCAGGGCCGAGCAGACCGAGGAGCAGTTCATCGGCTTCCGCCTCAAGCAGGGCGTTTACGGCCAGCGCCAGCCTGACGTGCAGATGTGCCGCATCAAGCTTCCGTTCGGCGGCGTCAACCCCGAGCAGATGGAGACATTCGCCGACGTGGTCGAGCAATTCGCGCCGCTCAACAAGGGCCACATCACGACCCGTCAGAACATCCAGATCCATCACATCCCGCTGGCCGACATGGCGGAGCTGATCCGCCAGATCAGCTCGGCGGGCCTCTCCTCGCGCGAGGGATGCGGGAACACGATCCGCAACGTCACCGGCGACCCATGGGCCGGCGTCGCGGACGACGAGCCCTTCGACATCACCCCCTATGCGGCCGCCTACACCCGCTACTTCGTGCGTCACCCGACCACACAGCTCATGCCGCGGAAGGTGAAGACCGCCTTCACCGCCTCAGACGCCGACCGCGCCATCACCGGCATCCACGACGTCGGCTTCATCCCCAAGGTCAAGGAGGTCGACGGCGAACAGGTCAAGGGCGTCGAGATCCGGATCGGCGGCGGCACCTCGATCCAGCCGCGGATCGCCCCGACGCTGAACGAGTTCGTCGAGCTCGACAACGGCGACTACCTGAAGTGGACGGAGGCGGCGCTGCGCATCTTCGACCGCCAGGAGTGGCTGCGAGAGAATCGCATGCGCGCCCGGATCAAGGTGCTGGTCGACAAGATCGGCATGGACGCGTTCCGCGAGCTGGTCGACGAGGAGCTGCAAGGCGACTGGGTCAACGAGCGCGACTTCACCATCAGTCACCTTCTGTATGTCCATGAGGAGGAGACCGACGCCCCTGCCGTCCCGGAGAGCTACGGCACGCCAAACGGCGACAAGTCCGAGTTCGACGCCTGGGTCGAGGCGAACGTGGCGCCCCAGCGCCAGGACGGCTTCGTCACCGCCACGGTCAAGGTGACCCGTGGCGACCTGACGCCGGAACAATTTCGCGGACTCGCCCAGATCATGCGTGACTTCACCGGCGGCTTCGCCCGCACCACCGTCCAGCAGAACCTGGTGTTGCGCTGGGTCCGGCCCGAGTCGCTCTACGACCTCTGGACCAGCCTCAAGGATCTGGGCCTCGGGGACTCCGGCGCATTCAGCATCACCGACGTTGTCAGCTGCCCCGGCACCGACAGCTGCAAGCTCGGCATCACGGCCTCGATGGGACTGAACGCCGAGCTCCAGCAGCGGCTCGAGGAGATGGAGATCACGGATCCGCTCACCAAGCAGATCCACATCAAGATGAGCGGCTGCCCCAACGGGTGCTCCCAGCACCACATCGCGACGATCGGCTTCTATGGGGCCTCCATCAAGGTCGGCGAGCACACCATCCCCGCCTACATCCCGCACATCGCCGGCAACTTCGAGGGCGGTGACGTCGTCTTCGGCCACCGGCTGAAGGCCCGCCTCCCCGCGAAGCGCGTGCCCGAGGCCGTCGAGCGCTGGATCCGCAACTACGAGGAGAAGCGCAACGAGGGCGAGGACTTCAACTCCTTCGTCGACCGCACGGGCTTCGACCAGTTCGAGGAGCTGATCTCCGACCTGAAGCTGCCGGTCGAGTTCAACGCCGACAACCTCCTCTTCTTCATCGACTGGAACCGCTCCGAGCCGTACAAGGTCGAGCGCGGCGAGGGGGAGTGCGCGGTCTAGATGGCGGCTCCCGCAACCGAACACGCCGCCGTTCCCGGGGCGGAGCTCGACCGACTCGGCTTCGACCCCGAGGCGGTCGCCGCCAACCTGGAGGGCGCCAGCGCCGAGGAGGCGCTCCGCTGGGCACTCGACACCTTCGGCCAGCGCATGTACATCGCCTGCTCGTTCCAGAAGACGAGCTCGGTGACCGTCCACCTGGCGCACTCGATCAACCCGGACGCCCGCTTCTTCTACCTCGACACCGACGTCCTCTTCCCGGAGACCTACGACACCAAGGACCGGCTAGAGGAGCGCTACGGCATCAACTTCCACCGCTACAGCTCGATCACCCTCGAGCAGCAAAAGGGGCTCTACGGGGACGAGCTCTGGAGCCGCGATCCGGACGCCTGCTGCGGGATCCGCAAGGTCGAGCCGATGCGCTCGGCCCTCGCCGCCGTCGATCTCTGGGTCTCCGGCATCCGCCGCTCGGACTCACAGACCAGGGCCGGCGCCCCGAAGTTCGGCTGGGACAAGCGATTCGGCCTCTGGAAGCTCAATCCGCTCGCGGACTGGTCCGAGAAGGAGGTCTGGTCCTACATCCTCGAGCACGAGATCCCCTACAACCCGCTGCACGATCAGGGCTATCCCTCGATCGGCTGCACCCACTGCACCAAGAAGCCCGGGGCCGGCGAGGACGACCGCGCCGGGCGCTGGGCCGGTCTCGACAAGACCGAGTGCGGGCTTCACGGGTAGTTCGCTACCCTGCCCCGCTCTTCCTGACTGAACCGATCACCTTTATCCACTCAAGGACGCCATGACACAGACTGCTCTCAAGCTTCAGCTCACCGACCGCCAGACCGCCGACTTCGAGATGATCGGCAACGGCGGCTTCGCCCCCCTCACCGGCCCGCTGGGCTCGGAGGACTGGAAAAGCGTCGTCGAATCGATGACGCTCACCAACGGCGAGTACTGGCCCATCCCGATCACCCTCGCCACCGAGCTCGATGTCTCCGAGGGCGACACCGTGGAGATCTCCTCGGATGAGGGCAAGGCCCTCGGCCGCCTCAACGTGACCGAGGTCTTCGAGCGCGACCTGGACGCCGAGGCCGAGAAGGTCTACGGCACCTCCGACAAGGAGCATCCCGGCGTCGCCGCCATCTTCGAGGAGGGCGCCCGCTGCATCGCCGGGACCTACGAGGTCGACGAGCTCCCCGATCACGAGGAAGCCTTCACCAAGCGCTACCTCTCGCCCGCCGAATCGAAGAAGGCCTTCGCCGACCGTGGCTGGAAGCGGATCGTCGCTTTCCAGACCCGCAACCCGATTCACCGCGCCCACGAGCACGTCACCAAGACGGCCCTGGAGATCACCGATGGCCTGATGATCCACCCCCTGATCGGCAAGACCAAGGCCGGCGACATCCCCGCCGAGACGCGGATGCGCTGCTACGAGGTCCTGATGGAGGACTACTACCCCAACGACCGTGTGATCCTCAACGTCTTCCCCTCGAAGATGCACTACGCGGGTCCCCGCGAGGCCGTCCTGCACGCGATCGCGCGCCGGAACTATGGCTGCACCCACTTCATCGTGGGCCGCGACCACGCGGGCGTCGGCGACTACTACGGCACCTACGACGCGCAGAAGATCTTCGACGAAATCGACATCGACAAGCTCGGCATCCAGCCCCTCTTCTTCGAGCACACGTTCTGGTGCAACAAGTGCGAGGGCATGGCGTCGGGCAAGACCTGCCCGCACGGCCAGGAGGACCACGTCTTCCTGAGCGGCACCAAGGTGCGGGAGATGCTCGGCAAGGGCGAAAAGCCGCCGCAGGAGTTCAGCCGCCCCGAGGTGGCTCAGATCTTGATCGACGAATACGCAAAGGAGCAGCAGTCAAATGGCTGACGAGAAGGGCTTCACCCTCTGGTTCACCGGGCTTTCGGGCGCGGGCAAGACGACCATCTCCCACATCGTGGAGCGCGAGCTGCGCGACCGCGGGTCGCGTGTCGAGGTGCTCGACGGCGACGTTGTCCGCGAGAACCTCTCCAAGGGACTCGGTTTCTCCAAGGAGGACCGCGACACCAACATCCGGCGGATCGCCTTCGTGGCCGATCTGCTCTCCCGCAACGGAGTCCCGGTGATCACCGCCGCCATCTCCCCCTATCGCGAGATCCGCGACGAGGCGCGCGAGATGATGGGCGAGCGCTTCATCGAGGTCTTCGTCAAGGCGTCGGTCGAGGTCTGCGCCGAGCGCGACGTCAAGGGCCTCTATGAGAAGGCGTTCAAGGGCGAGATCAAGGAGTTCACGGGCGTCTCGGACCCCTATGAGCCCCCGCTGAGCCCCGAGCTCACCCTCGACACCGAGCACGACTCCGCCGAGGAGGACGCGGCGAAGATCCTCACGCTGCTCGAGGAGCGGCAGCTGATCCCGGCCGCGCAGCCCGCCTAGGCGGAGTCGCGCCTGGGAGGGAGCTCGGGTTCCCCGAGCTCGTAAGTCGGATAGCTCAAGAAGGAGTCGAACATCTTGTGGTTGGGGCCGTGAAAGTCAGACGAAGCGGTCGCCGCAAGCCCTCGATCCCTGCAGACGTCCAGCAGGAACTTCGTCTGCGCCCGGTCGTGGGCCGGGTAGAAGCACTCGACCCCGTCCAGGTCGAGGTCGTCGATCAGCGCGGCAACCTCGTTGGGATCGTCCATGTCCCAGAACGGATGGGCGAGGACGGTCGAGCCGCCAGCCCCGTGGATGATCTCGGTCGCCTCCGCCGCGTCCGGCCAGCTCCGGGACACAAAGGCCTTCGCGCCGGGGATCAGCCACTCCTCGAAGAACGCGCTCATCCCGTCCGGCTTGACGCCGGCGGCCTTGGCGATGTGCGGGCGGCCGACCGAGGAGGCCTCTCCCGCCTGGGCGATCGCGTCCTCGAAGCTGACGGGGACTCCCTGGGCGTTGAGGCGCTCGACGATCTCCTGGGCGCGGGTGACGCGCTCGCGCTGTGCCCGCTCGCAGGCGGGAGCCATCGCAGTCGTGTCCACCCAGTAGCCCAGCATGTGCATGTCATCGATCGAGCCGTGCACACACGACATCTCCGCCGCCGGGACAAGCACGATGCCCGCCGCGCTCGCTGCCTCGCTCGCCTCCGCCACACCGTCGACGGCGTCGTGGTCGGTGAGAGCCAGCGTCGTGACGCCGCCCTCCACGGCGGCCGCCACCACCTCGGCGGGCGGCAGCTCTCCGTCGGAGTACGTCGAATGGCTCTGAAGGTCCATCATCGGCGGGTGAGCATATGAGGATCTCCGCCAAAGCCGATTACGCCGTCCGAGCCGCGGTCGAAATGGCAGCGGCCGGCGACGAGCCCGTCAAGGGCGAGAAGCTGGCCGAGGCGCAGGGCATCCCGCTTCAGTTCCTCGAGCACATCCTGCTCGAGCTGAAGCACGCGCGCCTGGTGCGGGCGCGGCGCGGCGCCCGCGGCGGCTACTGGCTCGCTCAGCCTCCGGAGGCGATCACTCTGGCGAACGTAATCCGCGCGGTCGAGGGACCGCTGGCCAACATCCAGGACCAGGCGCCGGAGCAGACCAAGTATCCGGGCAACGCCGAGCAGCTCAGCGAAGTCTGGATCGCCGTCCGAGCCTCGCTGCGGCGCGTGCTGGAGCACGTGACGATCGCCGACCTCCGCGACGGCAAGATCCCCGCCGACGTCCTCGAGCTCACCGAGGACGATGGCGCTCGCATAACGCGTTAGCGGCCACCCGGCCGCTCCACTTCGGAGCGGACGGCGAAGCCCGTAGCGACTTATGAGGGGCGGCCGCTTGTGGCCGCGATCTGATGGCGAAGCCCGCTTGCACCATCTCGCACTAGAAACCCCAGCTATTAGGGGGAAAAGGTGCCGTCCGCTATGGTGCCGCCTTCCTTTAGGACCCTTTCGGTCAAGAAAGGGAACAAGGTGGGGAAGCGGTTTCATCCAATCGCCGTCTCCCCTGACAGACAAATGGATCCAGCAATCATCTTCTTCGGACTCGGCGTGGGCTTCCTGGTCGGCATGACCGGGATGGGCGGCGGCTCCCTGATGACGCCGCTCCTCGTGCTCGTGTTCGGAATCCAGCCGACCACGGCCATCGGCACCGACATCTTCTACGCGGCGGTCACCAAGACCGCCGGTACCTGGCGGCACCTGAAGCTGAAGACCGTCTACATGCCGCTCGTCTACTGGATGGCGGCGGGCAGCGTCCCGTCCGCTCTGGCGGGCGTCTGGTTCCTCGACTACCTCAAGCGCCAGCTCGGCGACAACCTCGACGAGACCGTCTTCGCGATCCTGGCCGGCTGCCTGCTGGTGGTCGGCGCCGCCACCCTCCTCCGGAGCCTCTTCCTCGCCAACAAGATCGAGGAGCGCGACAGCTTCGAGATGCACACCCGCCACAAGGTCGCGGCAGTCGCGATCGGCGCCACCACGGGTTTCATCATCGGCCTCAGCTCCGCCGGCAGCGGAACGCTGATCGGGATCATGCTGATCGCCGTCTACCGGCTCAAGCCTCAGCGGGTCGTCGGCACCGACGTGGTCCACGCCGCGATCCTTCTCTGGGCGGCGTCCGTCGCGCACATCATCGGTGGCAACGTCGACTTCGGCCTGGCAGCCAACATCATCGTCGGCTCCGTGCCGGGCGTGATCCTCGGATCGAACCTCTCCGTGAAGTGGCCCCAGGGCGCCCTTCGCTACGCCCTCGGCATCGTGCTGATCGGTGCCGGCATCACGATCATGAACAAGGCGAACACCGACCTGGTGCCGTGGGTCGTCGCCGCTGCGGCTCTCGCCATCGGTGCACTGTTCGCCGTCCAGATCGCGCTCCGCAAGGAGGTCGAACAGGACCCCGAGGAGCAGGAGTGGCTGCAGCGCGCCGCTCTCGTAGCCGCGCAGGGCGACGACATCGAGCGACATCAAGCGGTCGAGGCCGCGCTCGCTGCCCAGGCCCGGGGACGGGCGAGATCGGCCGCCACCACCGTCAGGGACTAGTTCATTCGCGCCTTTCGCTTCGCGCGGCGGAAGCACTCTTTGCGCGCCTTGCCCCGGAACTTCGTCGCGCACCTGCGTCGGAGGGCCTTCAGTTTGATGTGCTTCGCGTGCCTACCAGCGGGGGATTGCTCTCGAGATAGTTGAGAGGCTGCGAAGAGCATCCGGAGTTCTGGCTGCCTACGCTGTCCCTCGCGTAAAGGTTGATCGAGCTGTTGTCGGGCACCGGCACCGGAATGCCGCTCGTGCTCAGCTCACCCGATGTCCCCGTGGCGACCAGGTTGTGGCAGTCGGAATCGGTGTAGACGCTGACCATGGGCGCGAACTGTGCGGCGCCAATGACCCGAGGAGCGTTGTCGTTGGCCGGTGAAGCCGGACTGGTTGAGGTCAGCGCCGGCGGGATCGGCCGTCCGTATCTGATTCGCAGCAGCCTGGCTCCCGGGTCGATAGCCGCCTCGTGCAGTCGGTCACATCCGCGCACCTTGTCGTGTTCGTGGCTCTCGCGCAACCACATTTCTCCGCAACGCCGAGACCGCGCCTTTCCCGCAATACTCTCCCGCCGTGTTCGAGAAAGTCCTGATCGCAAACCGCGGCGAGATCTCCATCCGCGTCGCCCGCGCCCTGCGTGAGATGGGGATCGGCTCGGTCGCCGTCTATTCGGAGATCGAGCGCGACGCCCCTCACGTGCGCGAGGCCGACGAGGCCTTCCTGCTCGGTCCGGCGGTTCCGGCCGAGAGCTATCTGAACGTGAAGAAGATCCTCGAGGTCGCCTCGACCTCGGGCGCCGAGGCGATCCATCCCGGCTACGGCTTTCTGGCCGAGAACGCCCCGTTTGCGGCGGCGGTCGAGAAGGCGAAGCTCACCTGGATCGGGCCGCCCCCGAAGGCGATCGAGGCGATGGGCTCCAAGACCGAGGCGCGGCAGATCATGCAGAAGGCGGGCGTTCCGATCGTGCCGGGCGGCACTGCGCCGGTGAAGGACGTCGCCGCGGCCAAGAAGCAGGCCAATGAGATCGGCTACCCGATCGCCTGCAAGGCGGCCGGCGGCGGCGGAGGGAAGGGCTTCCGCGTCGCGATGTCCGAGGACGAGATCGAGGACGCCTTCGAGGGCGCCTCCCGCGAGGGCGAGAAGTTCTTCAGCGACCCGACCGTCTATCTCGAGCGCTACCTGGAGGATCCCCGCCACGTGGAAGTCCAGGTGCTGGCGGACGCCAAGGGCAACGTGATCCACCTCGGCGAGCGCGACTGCTCGATCCAGCGCCGGCATCAGAAGCTGATCGAGGAGGCGCCCGGCCCTCAGGTCGACGAGGAGATGCGGGAGAGGATCGGCAAGATCGCCACGGACGCCGCCGCCGCGGTCGGCTACCGCTCCGCGGGTACCGTCGAAGGCCTGCAGGTCGGCGACGACTACTTCTTCCTGGAGATGAACACACGCGTCCAGGTCGAGCACTGCGTCACCGAAATGGTCACGGGCTTCGACATCGTGCGGGAGCAGGTCCGGGTCGCCGCCGGCGAGGAGCTTTCAATCTCCCAGGAGGAGGTCGAGCTGCGCGGGCACGCGATCGAGTGCCGGATCAACGCCGAGGCGGCACACAAGAAGTTCGCCCCAGCACCCGGCCGCATCACCACCTACCGCGAGCCGGCGGGACCCGGTGTCCGGGTGGACTCGGGCGTCGAGGCGGGCTCCGAGGTCACACCGATGTACGACCCGATGTTCGCCAAGCTGATCGTCTGGGACCTCGACCGCGAGAAGGCCACGGCGCGGATGCTGCGGGCACTGGGCGAGTACGAGATCGGGGGCCTGACCACTCTCATCCCCTTCCACCAAACGCTCCTCGCCACCAAGCAGTGGGCGAAGGGCGAGACGTGCCGTGACCTGACCGAGGATCCGAAATGGCTGAAGTCACTGGCGCCCGAGGCCGCTCCGGCCCCGGCGGGCGACGAGGCAGCCGCCGACGGCAAGGCCGAGCGCAGCTACCAGGTCGAAGTCGGGGGCAAGCTCTTCGACGTCAAGGTGATCGGGGAGGCCGTTGGGGCGGCCGCGACAGCCGCAGGAGGCACCGCTCTGAAGAAGCCCGCACGTCGCGAACGCTCCGGCGGCAGTGGCGGCTCCGCCTCCGGGGACGATCTCGTCTCGCCCCTCCAGGGCAACGTCTTCAAGGTCCCGGTCGAGGAGGGCCAGGAGGTCTCCGAGGGCGATCTGGTCTGCGTGATCGAGGCGATGAAGATGGAGAACGAGATCACGGCCCACAAGTCGGGCAAGATCACCCAGCTCGCCGCCAAGGAGGGTGCCGCGGTGAACTCCGGCGATCTGCTGGCGAAGATCGAGTAGAGCGCTACTTCGCGCCGAGCTTCGCCGCGGCTTCGCGGATGTTCTTCACCGTTGCATCGGGAGCCTTGCGGCCGTCGAGCTTCTCGCCGTGGCGGTTCACCCAGATGGTCGGCACGTTCAGCTTCAGCGCCGGGCCGACGTCCGTCTCGTAGCCCGAGGCGATGTGGACCCAGCCCTTCTTGCCGCCGATGCGGCGAGCGCACTCGCGTAGGTGGGTGTTGTCGGGCTTATAGCTGCGGACCTGCTGCGCGGTGACGACCAGGTCGAGGTCGGTGCGCAGGTGGCGGCGCGAGATTCCCAGCAGCTTGTCGTCGACGTTGGAGATGATCCCGATCTCGTACCGGTCCCGGAGGCGGTCAAGCGCGGCGTTTGCCTCGCGAAAAGGGGGCCACGACGCCACGCTGTCAGGGAGGAACTGCGCCCGCGAGGGCTCGATCGTCCAGTCGATCTCCTCGGCGGCCTGCACCGCGGCTCGGCGCAGCACCTCGGCGTAGAGCTCGTAGGAGCCGGACATGATCTGGGCCTGCTTCTCGAAGAAGCTCTGCAGGAAAGCCGGGCCGTCGATCGTCAGGCCATCCCGGTCGGCCTCCCGCTTGAAGGCGTCCATGATCCCCTTCTCCCAGTCGATCAGGGTGCCGTAGCAATCGGTGGTCACCCACTTGATGTCTTTCAGCTTTGGAAGGGCCATAGAGCCGCGGGAGTATTGCAACTTGGTCGTTTCGGCCGCTGCCGACCCCCTCAGCGCGCCTGACAGTCGCTCATGTACCCTCTCGCGGCCTTGGATCTGCTCGAGTATCAGGGAAAGCAGCTGTTCGCCGGTCACGGGGTCCCCGTTCCCGAGGGCCGGGTCGCTGACACCGTGGAGGACGCCGTCGCGGCGGCCGAGGAGATCGGCTATCCGTGCGTGATCAAGGCCCAGGTGCAGATCGGCGGGCGCGGCAAGGCGGGCGGCATCAAGGTCGCCGCCGACAAGGCCGAGGCCGAGCAGCACGCCGACGCGATTCTCGGCATGGACATCCGCGGGCCGCGCGGCGAGGGGCCCTTCACCGTCCACCAGGTCTGGGTCGAGGGCGCCTCGGAGATCGAGGCCGAGTACTACGCCTCGATCATCCTCGACCGCTCCGCAAAGAAGCTGCTGGCGATGCTCTCGACGATGGGCGGCATGAACGTCGAGGAGATCGCCGAGAAGGATCCCGACGCGCTGGTCCGCCGCCACGTCGAGCCCTCGGAGGGCTTCGGTGAAGCGCAGGCATCGGCACTGGTCGCCGACGCGGGCGTTCCGGAGGAATATCGGGCGAAGACTGCGGAAGCGCTGGTGGAGCTCCACACGGCCTTCAACGAGTCCGACGCGACGCTGATCGAGGTCAACCCTCTCGTCGTCACCAAGTCAGGCGATGTGATCGCCCTCGACGCGAAGGTGACCATCGACAACTCGGCGCTCTTCCGGCATGAGGACCTCGCCGACCTCGAGGAGGGCTTCATCGAGGATCCCCAGGAGAGGATGGCGAAGGAGAAGGGGCTCACCTACGTGAAGCTCGACGGCGACATCGGCATCCTCGGCAACGGCGCCGGGCTCTGCATGTCGACGCTCGACGTCGTCGCACAGGCCGGCGGCGAGCCCGCGAACTTCCTCGACGCCGGTGGCGGCTCAAAGGCCGAGGCCATCGTCGACGCGCTCACCGTGATCACCTCCGACGAGAAGGTTCGCGCGATCCTCTTCAACATCTTCGGCGGCATCACCCGGTGCGACGAGATCGCCAAGGGGATCATCGAGGCCTCGGGCCAGATCGACCTGAAGGTTCCGTTTGTCGTCCGGCTCGACGGGACGAACTCCGAGGAGGGCCTCGGCCTGCTGGCCGATGCCGACCTTCCCGACCTCCACGTCGAGAAGACGATGCTGGGCGCCGCCGAGAAGGTTGTCGAGCTGGCGGGGACCGCATGAGCATCATCGTCGGCAACGACACGAAGCTCGTCATCTCAGGCCTGACCGGCCGCGAGGGGACCTTCCACGGGATGCGCAACCGGGACTACGGCACCGACTTGGTCGCCGGCGTCACCCCGAAGAAGGGCGGCCAGGACGTCGAGGGCGTCCCGATCTTCGACACGATCAAGGAGGCCGTCGACGAGCAGGGTGCGAACACCTCGATGATCTTCGTGCCCGCGCGCTTCGCCTCCGCGGCGATCAACGAGGCGATCGACGCCGGCATCGGCACGGTGATCGCGATCACCGAGCACATTCCGGTGCACGACATGCTCACCACCTACTGGAAGGCCCGCGACGCGGGCGTCCGCCTGATCGGGCCCAACTGCCCCGGCGTCCTCAGCCCCGGCGAGGCGAACGTGGGGATCATCCCGGCCCAGTTCTTCGAGCAGGGCTCGATCGGCGTGGTCTCCAAGTCGGGAACGCTGACCTACCAGATCGGCAACGAGCTGAAGCAGGCCGGCCTTGGCAACTCCTCGATCGTCGGCATCGGCGGCGACCCCATCGTCGGCTCCGACTTCATCGACATTCTTCGCCTATTCGAGGCAGATGACGAGACCGAGCTGATCGTCATGGTCGGCGAGATCGGCGGCGATGCGGAGGAGCGCGCGGCCGAGTTCATCGCCGAGAACGTCACGAAGCCCGTCGTCGCCTACATCGCCGGTTTCACCGCTCCGCCCGGCAAGCAGATGGGTCACGCCGGGGCGATCATCTCCGGCTCCTCGGGCACCGCCGAGGCCAAGAAGCAGGCCCTCGAGGCCCAGGGCATCCGCGTCGGCAAGAGCCCGACCGAGACCGCCCAGCTCGCCGCCGAGACAATCGGGGCGAAGGCCTCCGGCTAAGCCGTCTGGCGCGACGCGCGGCGGCGGAGCTTCGCGCGGGCACGCGCGGCCCGCTTCTGCTCCTCGCTCTTGGTCAGCGCCTTCTTGCGGGGGCGCTCGGTCCCTGACTGCTCGACGGGCGGAGCCGGCTCCGCGGCGGGCGCCGGCTCTGGTGCGGGTGCCTGTTCGGGCGGCGCCGGGGCTGCAGCCGGGCCGGTCGTCCTCTTGACCTGATCCTGCTCGAGCTTGCCGCCCAGCAGCTCCTTCGCCGCGCGGATTGCCTCCTTGGGCGTCAGGTAGGTCACCCAGGAGACGATCTTTCCCTGTTCCACGACCCAGAGCCCGCCGAAGCGGCGATCGACCGTGACGCCCCCCTTGGGCTCGCCCTGCTCCCGGCAGATCACAACCACCTTGCCGGGCCCGACCTCGGCGATGTCCTCCACGTCGAAGCGGTAGGTCTCCCAGCTGTCGAGGTAGCGGCGCATCGCGCGCTGGACGTCCTCGTGCTTCCAAACCAGGTCGCCGTCGGTCCGGGAGGCCCGCTCGTCCCAGCGAATGAGGGGATCGGCGAGGGCGAGGGCGATCTCGCAGTCACCATTGCTGTAGGCCTGCAGCGCGATCTTGACCAACTCGAGCGACGCGGGCATCGGTCAACAGTATTGCCAACGCGTCGGGCGCTGCGGATTACCCTCCCCCGGTTTGGGAGGGCATCCATAGCTCCAAGGTGATCAGCACCTGGGATGACGGCCTTCATCCCCCGCAGGGGCGGAGTATCGCACCGTTCGTATACTCGATGCGCCAGTGGCCGAACGGACGATCAGCTTCGCTCGTGGCGCGCCGAGCGCCGACATCCTCCCGCACGACGCCGTGCGCGAGGCCGCCGCGCATGCCCTCGAATCGGACTGGGAGAAGGCGCTCAGCTACGGCACGGGGCGCGGCCATCCGGGGCTTTGCGAGTGGATCGCTGAGCTCCACGGCGTCCAGCCGGAGCAGGTCATGGTCACGAACGGCTCCATGGAGGGAGCGGCGCTCCTGTTCCGCCATCTGGTCTCGGACGGCGACCGCGTCGTCGTCGAGCAGCCGACCTACGACCGGACGCTGCTGCTGCTGCAGCAGGCGGGGGCCGACATCTCCGGCGCGTCGCTCTCCTCGGACGGCGTCGAGGTCTCGGAGATCGAGTCCGCCACCGCCCAGGGCGAGGTGAAGCTGGTCCACGTCATCCCCAACTTCCACAACCCCGCCGGCTGCACCCTCTCGATGGAGAAGCGGGAGGCGCTCACGCAGCTCGCGGCCGACGCCGGCTTCACGCTGTTCGAGGACGACCCCTACCGCCTGATCTACTTCGACGAGGCCCAGGGATCGACGATGCTCGACCTGGACAGCGCGGATCGCGTCCTTCACGCGTCGTCGTTCTCCAAGTCCGTCAGCCCGGGGGTGAGGGTCGGCTACCTCGTCGGCCCGACCGAGCGGATCGCGACGCTCGCGAAGAAGGCAAACGAGACCTACATCTCGCCCAACATGCTGGCTGAATCGATCGTCTTCGAGCTCTGCCGCTCCGGCGGGCTGGACGAGAACCTGAGGGTGGTGAATGCGGCCCTGCGCGACCGCAGGGACGCGCTGGTCGAGGCTCTCCACGAGCACATCCCGGAGGCCGAGTTCGTCGTGCCGGCGGGCGGCTACTTCCTATGGCTTGATCTCAAGGACGACGTCGACACAAAGGTCCTGCTCGCCCAGGCCAAGGAGGAGGGCGTCACCTTCGTCGCTGGTCCCGATTTCATGCTCGAGGGCGGGACCAACAGCCTGCGGCTCTCCTTCGCGCCGGTGCCCGCCGACGAGGTACCTGAAGGCGTCGAGCGGCTGGCGCGCGCCCTCGAGCGGACGCGCGAGGGCGCGCCCGCGGCCACCTAGACGCGTTCGCCCAGGATCTCCTGCGCGCGCCGATAGAGGTTGAGGTCCTCGGCGCGGGTCGGGTATGGCTTCCGCTTCTGCTCGTTGCGGTGCGCCTCGATCGCTCTGGCGATCGAGACCAATCTGCGCTCCGCGATATTGCGGTCGGTGATCAAAGTTCGTGTGCTCGCTTCCATCCTCTTTCCCCCGTTTATTGAGTGATTTACTCGACTAATGTAGCCGGAATGTAGCAAGAAGTCTCCGGCCCGTTCCTGAAGCTCGGGCTAACAGCTCGTAAAGATGCGAGGAGTGCTACCGCCCGTAGCGGTCCGAGCTGATGACCAGCTGCTCGGGCAGCGGAGGTCGCGGCGCCGGGGCCGGGTCCGCCCGGACCGAGACGGTCTCGGCGACGCTCTTCGACACCGGGTGCTTGCCCTCCTCGGAGGCGACGACGACCTCGTCGCCGTCGGAGCTCTCGATCGTGCCCTTCAGACCCGGGTTGATGCCGGTGCGCTTCAGGTAATGGAGGATCTCCTCCGCCTCGTTCTCGAAGCGCAGAATGACCACCTCAGCCCCGGGCTCCACGTCCGCCAGCA
Source organism: uncultured Solirubrobacterales bacterium (assembly GCA_963819715.1). Classification (GTDB taxonomy): domain Bacteria; phylum Actinomycetota; class Thermoleophilia; order Solirubrobacterales; family 70-9; genus DASUPK01. Next base: position 1,257,862 of record CAWFXE010000002.1, on the reverse strand, counting down.
GGACGCCCTCCTCGCGAGCGCCCTCAACGATCGGGTGGCCGTGAGGGCAGGTCTTCGCGTCGCCGATGGCAGCGAGCATCCGCTCCTCCAGCACCGGCGACATCGCGTGCTCGAGGCGCTCTGCCTCCTCGTGCACCTCATCCCAGGGGATCCCGAGCACGTCCGTCAGGAAACGCTCAATCAGCCGGTGGCGGCGGACGATCGCCTGGGCCTCGCCGCGACCTCGCTCGGTGAAGGTCAGCGACTTGTCGTCGGCCCGCTCCACGTAGCCATCGCCCTCCAGGCGGCCGATCATCTCGTGCACCGTGGGCGGGGAAAGCTGCATCGCGCGGGCAATATTGGCGCCGTTGATCGGCAGACCGGCCTCCTCGAGCCAGAACATCGTCTGCAGGTACTCCTCCTCCGCGACCGTGGCTTGAGCCATGGGTCCAGCCTACTGGGACCGACTTCTCCGTTTCTCCAGCGAACGTCGCAGTGCTTCCAGCCGGTCGTCCCATTCCGCGCTCACCATCTGAATCCAGTGGGCCGCCTCGTCGAGGGGCTGGGGGCGAAGCTTGTAGTGCGTCTCCCGCCCCATCTTCGAGGCGCTGACGAGCTCGGCACCGTGCAGGGCGGAGAGATGCTTGGACACGGCCTGGCGCGTCATCGGCAGCTGAGCCGCGAGGCCGCTGGCCGTCACGGTGCCGCCGCGGGCAAGCGTCTCCACCACCCGCCGGCGCGTCGGGTCGGCGAGCGCGTCGAAGACCGCATCGACGTGTCGGTGCGCGGGGGCCCTCAAGCGACCGGCGCGAATTTCATGGCGTGGCCCAGGCGCGCCAGGCGCGAGCTCCAGCCGCCGGCCGCCATCGCGGTAGACCCGGCGGCGGTGTTTGTGGCCGCCGAATGCAATGGAGTCTCAACGACGGTGACCCGGGAGCCGCCGGGCAGCGCCTCGATCGTGAACTCGACGAAGCTCTCCCCCTCGCCGGGGCGGGACCAGGTGAAGGCGAACCTCTCGCCTTCCTCCACGGTCTCGACGGTTCCTGTGCGTTGGTCGTCGCCGTCCCGGACGGCGATCTCGCCGCCTTCGACAGGGTCCAGCTCGACGTCGGGGGCCAGCCACTCCTCGAGGCGGTCCTCGTCGGTCAGGGCTTCCCAGACCTCCTCGGGGCTTGCCTCCACAAGAGTGTCCCTCTCGACCCAGGGCGCCTTCTCATCTCGCAACTCCATGGTTGCCTATGGTACCGTAGTTCCCGCAACCAAAAGGTTGCTCAAACGTTGGAGGTCTCGAGATGCCGATGGTCCCGATGGTGGTTGAGCAGAGCGCCCGCGGCGAGCGCTCCTTCGACATCTACTCCCGGCTGCTCAGCGAGCGGGTCATCTTCCTCGGCTCCGCGATCGACGACCAGGTCGCGAACCTGATCGTCGCGCAGATCATCCACCTCGAGTCGGAGGACCCCGACAAGGAGATCTCCCTCTACATCAACTCCCCGGGCGGAGTCGTCTACTCGGGCATGGCGATCTACGACGCGATGCAGTTCGTCAAGCCCGACGTGCGGACTATCTGTTACGGCATCGCGATGTCGATGGGCGCCCTGCTGCTGGCCGGCGGCGCGAAGGGCAAGCGCATGGCCCTGCCGAACTCGCGGATCCTGATCCATCAGCCGAGCGGCGGCTTCGAGGGCGTCGCCGCCGACATCGAGATCCACGCCCGCGAGACCCTGGACCTCCGCGATCGCCTCGACGCGATCTACGCGAAGCACACGGGCAAGTCGAAGAAGCAGGTCCACGAGGACATGGAGCGCGACCGCTTCTTCAAGGCGGCCGAGGCGGCGGAGTACGGCCTGATCGACCGGGTGATCGAGCAGCGGGAGCTGGAGCAGCGTAAGACCGGGTTCTCCGGCAACGGCGGCGGCTAGCTAGCCGGCGCTCATCTCGGCCGCTCTGTTCCGCGCCTCCTCGACGGTCGGGAAGTTGACGATTCGGCTGATGCGATCGCCCTCCCAGAGGGTGAGCTGGCCCCACCGGAACTCGACCCGCTGGTCGGTATCGCGCGGGGTGCCTGTCTGCAGGAGGCCGGTCACCGTCACCCCCTCGCCGGCGACCTCCTGCACCTCCACCTCGAGCGACCAGGTGTCATAGGAGCTGACCCAGTCAGCGTAGAAGCGCTGGTACGCCTCACGCCCGCGGTATTCCCCCAGCCCGAGCGGCTCGACGTCCCAGACGAAGTCGGGCATGGTGAATTCCTCGAGCCAGGGGGCCTCTCCCTCGGAGATGAAGACCTCATATCCGCGCCGGACCCTCTCCTCGAGCGCCTCGCGGTCGAGCGGATCGCTCATGACGCCGAGGTTATGCGCCCCGCAGGATCGTCTCCACGTCCTCGAGCGTCCGGCGAAACCCGCGCGCGAGCACCGGCTGCCAGATGAGCTCCTGCGCTCCACCCACCACGGGGGTGGGGACCGAGAAGCTCGAGCGCCAGTCGACGCGCGTGGCGTCACCATCGGGGGTGAGGGTGATCGAGCCGCCGTCGTGCTTGAACGGGACGTTGAGCTTGACGATCAGGTAGTCGAGGCGGGTAGGGCGCTCGTAGGCCGTGATCTCCTCCTCGAAGACGAGGGGGCGGACCTTGATGCGGCGCAGAGCGCCGACGCCGTTCGGCGCCGGATCGCCCTGGCGAATCAGCTCGGAGCCGTGGATCGGGCGAAACCGGTCGTAGTTCGCGTGGTCCGCCAGAACGTCGAAGACGGCCTCGGGCGGCGCGGGGATCGTGCGTGTGACGTGGACGCTGCGCATCATGCTCCGGCCAGGGTGGATATCACGGCTTCGTAGACGCCGTCGCCCATGCGGCCCTCGGTAACCGTGACGTTTGGCCGGCCCGCGATCGCCTCGCGCAGTGCGGGGTCGCGCTCCGGGCCGTTTGCGGGGACGAAGAAGCGGCCGACCACCTCGGCAACGGACAGGTCCTCGACTGAGTCGCCGATCGCGATGCAGTCCTCGGGCGCGTAACCGCGGGCTCGCATGTGGAAGACGACGGCGTTGGCCTTGCTCGCCGCCTCGGGCAGAAGGTGGTAGGCGTGCGCCGGCCCCTCGATGCCGTCCATCGGAGCGAAGATCGCGCCGTTGTCGATCAGCTTCAGGCCCGCGTGGCCCCGCTCGGCAAGCAGCCGGTTGGCCTCGTCCGTGTCGACCTTCCCCTTGAAGAGCAGCGAAAGCTCCCGCTGGCGATGCCAGGGGCTGTGCCACTCGATTCGCCCGCCGAAGTGCTCGAAGAGCTCGTGGGGGATCCGGCGGTCGACCATGGTCTCCGCGAGGGTCTTGCCCTCCTCCACCTCGGCGTCGCCGATCAGCAGGGTCTTCTCGCCGTCGATCACGACCATGCAGCCGACCTCGGCGATGTACGAGCGCGAGCCGATCAGCTTCGCGTCCTCCAGCACCGAGCCCTCGCGGCGGCCGGACTTGATCACCACCTCGACGTCGGCGCGATGGCAGGCCTCGAGCGCGCGGGCCTGGAGCATCGAGAACTCGCCCTCCGAGTCGCGGAAGAGGGATCCCCAGCGCCCGAGCAGGGTCCCGTCGAGGTCGGTGTAGACGCAGTGGAGGGCCACGGCGCAACCGTATTGGGGTCTACGCGAGGGTGCTCCGTAGGAGCAACCCGTTTAATAGGGGTCGTGGCTTCGTGGCAACTGAAGGACCGGGCGCTGGACCTCCAGGAACCGCTCGGTGTCGGGATCGTCAACGTCACTGACGACTCGATGTTCGAGGGCGCTCGCAGCGGGACCCCGGATCGAGCGATCGAGGATGGTCTTGCCCTCGCCGAGGCGGGCTTCGAGATGCTCGACGTGGGGGCGGTGGCTGCGCGAAGCGGGCCACCGGTGCCGGCGCGGGGGGAGGCGGCGAAGCTGGTTCCCGCGATCGAGGGCCTGGCCGGGCGAACTGACCTTCCGCTCTCCGCGGACACCTTCTCGCCGGAGGTGGCCCGCGCGGCACTCGCAGCGGGGGCCGTCGCGATCAACGACATAGGGGGCGGCTCCGATGAGATGCTCGAGCTCGCGGCGGAATCGGGCTGCGGCCTGGTGATCATGCACATCGAGGGGCCGCCACGGGAGGAGCGGCCCGTACCGCGCTACCCCGATCCGGTCGACCACCTGCGGGATTGGTTCTCCGAGCGGCTACGCACCGCGACGGCGAGCGGGGTCGCCGAAGAGCAGATCGCGCTCGACCCCGGGCTGGACTTCGACCTGTCCGTGGCCGACGACCTGGAGATCATCCGCAGGCTCCCAGAACTCAGGGAGCTCGGGCGGCCGCTCTACATATCGCTCTCTCGCAAGGACTTCCTGGGAGCCATGCTGGCGGATTCGTGGGAGGAGCGGGCGCCCGCAGCCGAACGCGAGTGGGCGACCGCCGCCGCAACCACCCTGGCCGTCGTCGCCGGGGCCGATCTTCTCCGGCTTCATGACGCCAGCGCGCTGCAGGCCATGCGCGTCGCCGTGGCGATCGACGCTCCCAGGGGGGCTCCGGTTGGCTAGCGGCACGGCTGTGGCGGGCGGCGCCTGGGAGCCGGCGCTTGGACCGGCCCGCGACGACGGCCGCGTCGTCGCAGAGTCCTCTGAGCCGGCGACGATGGCGAAGCTCACCGGGCTTCCCGCCTCTCTTGACCCTGGATTGGCGGAAGCGCTCGCGGGGGCCGGGATCGAATCGCTCTACTCACATCAAGCCGAGGCGTTCGAGACCGCACAGCGGACGAACCTGATCCTGACCAGCGGCACCGCCTCCGGGAAGTCGCTGTCGTTCAACCTGCCGGTGCTCGACGGCATCGCGCAGGAGCCGCTGCGCCGGGCGTTCTACCTCTATCCGACCAAGGCGCTGGCCCAGGACCAGGCCCGCAAGCTGGGCGAACTGCGCCCACCCGGCCTGCGCGAGGCGATCTACGACGGCGACACGCCCCGTGAGGACCGCCCGGGAATCCGCCGGAGGGCCAACCTCGTCCTGACGAATCCCGACATGCTCAACGTCGGGGTCCTCCCCCACCACAAGCGCTGGGGGGACTTCCTGGCGAACCTGGGCTGGATCGTGGTCGACGAGGCCCACACCTACCGCGGGGTCTTCGGCTCGCACGTTGCGAACGTACTGCGGCGGCTGAGGCGTGTGGCTCGGATCTACGGCGCCGAGCCGCGATTCATCCTCGCCTCGGCGACGATCGCCAATCCGGGCGAGCTCGCCGAGCGGCTGACGGGCGTGCCGTTCGAGCTGCTCGACGACGACGGGGCGCCGCGCGCCGGCCGGGAGATCGCGATGTGGAACCCGCCGGTGATCGAGCAACACACGATGACGCGGCGCTCGCCCGTCTCCGAGGCGGCCGACCTGCTGGTCGAGCTGGTCACGCGCGGTGTGCGGACGATCTGCTTCATGCGCAGCCGGCGAGGGATCGAGCTGATCAACCGCTTCGCGTCCGACGAGCTGGCGAGACGCGGGCAGGGGGCGCTCGCCGACCGCATCGCGCCCTACCGGGCCGGATACACGCCGCAGCAGCGGCGGGAGATCGAGGCGCAGCTCTCCTCCGGAGACCTGCTCGCCGTCGCGGCCACGGACGCCCTCGAGCTGGGAATCGACGTCGGCGAGCTCGACGCGGCGATCTGCGTGAACTTCCCGGGCACCGTCGCCAGCCTCCGGCAGATGTGGGGACGCGCAGGACGCCGTCGCCGCGGGCTGGCGGTCTATGTGGCCGGAGAGGACGCTCTGGACCAGTTCTTCTGTCGCCACCCGGACGAGTTCCTCGAGCGGCCGGTCGAGGCGGCGATCCTCGATCACCGCTCCGAGCAGATCCAGCTTCAGCACCTGCTCGCGGCCTCCTACGAGGCGCCCCTCGGTCCCGACGACGATGGGATCTTCGGCGAGGGATGGCGCGACCGGGCGGAGCAACTCGTCACGGCCGGCGAGCTGCGGCGCGGCCGGGGCGAGCGCTACCTGACCCGGACCGGGGACTTCGTCGCCGGCCGGATCGCGCTGCGCTCCTCCTCTGTCGACAGCGTTGCCGTCGTCGACTCCACCTCGGGCGAGATGATCGGCAACGTCGAGGCGGGACGGGCCTTCTCCACTATCCACCCAGGAGCGATCTACCTCCACCTCGGCCGCTCCTATGAGGTCGCCGAGCTGGACGTCGGCTCGCGGCGCGCGATGGTGAAGCCCTTCGACGGCGACTACTACACGCAGGTGAAGAAGGAGACCGAGGTCTACGTGGAGGGCATCGAGACGCAGCGGCACGCCCTCGGCGTCGAGCTCAGCTTCGGGACCGTCTCGGTCTCCGAGCAGGTGATCGCCTACCAGCGCAAGCGGCTCGGCGACAACAAGGTGATCGACATCGTCTCGCTCGACCTGCCGGAGCAGGACTTCGTCACCCAGGCGCTCTGGTACGTGATCGGCGACCGAATGGCCGCCGCGCTGCCGAGCGAGGTCCTGCTCGGCGCGCTGCACGCATCGGAGCACGGCCAGATCGCGGTGCTGCCGCTGATCTCGATGTGCGACCGCTGGGACATCGGCGGCCTCTCCACCAACATCCACCATCAGACCGGCTCGCCGACGATCTTCATCTACGACGGGCATCCCGGCGGAATCGGCATCACCCGGCGGGGCTTCGAGCTGTTCGAGCGGCTCGTCGGAGACGCGGACAGGCTGATCCGAGAATGCCCGTGCGACGACGGCTGTCCGTCATGCGTGCAGAGCCCGAAGTGCGGGAACCTGAACGAGCATCTCCACAAGGGCGGCGCGCTCGAGTTGATGGGCCGGATGCTCAGGGAGGGGAAGGCGAAGGCCTCTTGACGAAGCGGGTCCAGATCTCGGTGATCGGGGGCGCCGAGGGGGAGCCCGAGATCCTCCGGGACGCCGAGGCCGTCGGGCGCGGGATCGCAGAGGCCGGCGCGGTCCTCGTTTGCGGCGGGCGGACCGGGGTGATGGAGGCGGCTTCGAAGGGAGCCTCGGAAGCGGGCGGCTCGGTCGTCGGGATCCTCCCCACGCTCTCGCCGGCTGATGCCAACCCCTACGTCGACTACGCCGTCGCCACCGGCATCGGCGAGGCAAGGAACCTGGCAGTCGTCGCATCAGGCGACGCCATCATCGCGATCGGGGGCGAGTGGGGCACGCTCTCCGAGATCGCCCACGCGCGCAAGCTCGGGCGGTCGGTGGTGGCGATCCAGAGCTGGACGCTTCGCAACCCGGCCGGCACCGACCTCGGCATCGTCGAGGCCGCCGATCCGGAGGACGCAGTCAACGCCGCCCTCTCTGCGGCAGGGAGCCCCGGCAGCTAGCTCGGATAGCGCGCCCGCAGCGCAAGGATCGCGAAGGCGTGCGACCAGGCGAGCGGCGTCGTCGAGGTCGGCACGCCGGTGCGGGCGTCGACTCGCTCCGGCAGCGTCCCGTGGGGGGTCTCCGCCCGGTGGAGCTCCGCGAGCAGGCGATCTGCGGCGCGGGTCTCACCGATGTCGGCCAGGGCCCAGGCCGACCAGGCCGTCGGGGCGGTCCAGACCTCCCCCGGCGTCCAGCCCTCGATCGGCGGGATGCCGTAGGGGGTCGACTCGCTGGAGAGGGTGAGGAGCGTTTGCCTGACCGCTCCGCGTAGACCCCGGCTGGGGAAGGCGGTGACGGCCCAGGCGGCGGCGGAGTCCAATGCGCCATCGCCGTTTTCACGCACGAGCCCCCGCTGCGTCAGAAAGCTCCTCTTGATCTCCGCGGCGGGGGCGCGCCCGGCGATCGCGTTGCCGAGCAGATCGCCGGTCACGTTCTCGCCGTAGTCCTGCCGATCCCGCCAGTCGAGGGGTCCGTGCGGATCTGTGGTCGATAAACGACCACCAACGCGCACGGACCCCTCCGATCCTCGCCAGGCTGCTCGATCCGCCGCCGCGATCCAGCCCTCCCCATCCCCAGCCGCAGTTCGTCCCGGCACTCGCGACCCGTCGGGGTAGAACCGCGCCGCCCGATCCAGATCGAGTCCCGCCAGGAACTCGGCGACCCGCCGCGCCTCCGGCCGCAGCCCCGACGCCGCGAGCGCCATCGCTCCGGTGCCGGCGTCCCGCGGCCAGACGTAATCCCAGCCATCGCGCTCGCCGGCGATCATCGCGCCGCTTCTGGGATCGGTGAGGTCGACCAGGACGCGGATCGAGTGCCGGTAAAGCCGCTGCGCCCACTTCGGTGCGTCATGACCGAGCGGGCGAATCCGCCGCTCGACGCTCTTCGTCGAGAAAGGCCCGGCGGTGACCGCGCCGAAGTGAGGCCCAGGGAGCGCGGTCTCGATCGGAGTGGGCGACTGCTCGGTCGCTCCGGAAATCGAAGCGGCGACGAGGACCGCTGCGACGACCGCGACGATGCTCCTGATCACAGCTCGGACGCTAGTCGGTCGTCTAGCCTTTGCGCCCCGGCGAGGTAGCTCAGTTGGTAGAGCACACGACTGAAAATCGTGGTGTCGCCAGTTCGATTCTGGCCCTCGCCACTACTACGCCGCGGTCAGCGGCGGACGACGGCCCAGTCGACTGGCTTCCCGCCGTCCGCCCGGAGGCTGAAGCGGGCGACTCCCTTGGAGAGGTTGCGAACCAACACGACGGAGCTCTCGACCACGTTCGTATCCGAGAGCGACTTCCTGGTTGACACCCTCAAGCAGCTGATTCAGGCCCGCGACGTCCGGCGCTCGCTGCTGATGAAGGGAACGGCACTGGCCGACAACTCCCACGTGCCGCCCTACTGCAGCTTCGGCGGCGAGGCCACACCCTACGAGCAGCATCTGATCCCGAGCGTCGGCTTCATCACCTCGCCCTGGATCCTCTTCGACCCCGGGTACGGATTGAAGTCGATCGACTTCAGGCTGCTCCGGCAACAGTCGCTGATGTTCAACGACTTCCTGCTCCGTCTCCGCGGCGTGCCCCAGGAGGCGATCGCGGGCAAGTACACCCAGTACCGGCAGGAGCGCGCTCAGGGCACGCCAACCTGCGCGCCTTAGCCTCATCTCCTTTAACTGAATCTAGTAGCGTCCGGTCCGCGCTCGGGAAGAGTGCGGGAGAGAGGAGAGGAAATGCGCGGGACGTTGAGGTTGTGGATTCCGGTTGCGGTAACGGCGTCGTCACTTCTGGCACTGGTGCCGGCTGCGTCGGCGCAGACCAAGTCGGACCCGACGATCATCGCCCGCAACATCCTGCCCTCGGGCCAGTACGGCGGCCCCGCGGCCGGGGCCAGCGCCCAGGCGGAGATGTACAACGCGCTGACTCCGCTCTTCGATCGCATCAGCTCCAACGAGCTGTTCACGGACTACAAGTCCGAGAAGCTCAGCGTCGACACCGACGGACCGACGACTCAGGAGCAGGTCCCGTTCCCCGGGGTCACGCTCCTGCGCGATCGCTTCAACGTTCCGCACATCTACGCCTCGACACACCCCGGCGGCGTCGAGACGGCGGGGTGGGTGAGCGCCGAGGACCGGGGACTTCTGCTCGAGCAGGCTCGCTACAACTCGCGCGTCGCGGCCATCGACGCACCCGGGCTCAGCGCCATCGGCCTCACCGCCGGACTGCAGAACTTCAAGCCGAGCCCCCAGACGGAGGCCGTCGTCGCCCAGCAGACGCGGCAGTTGCAGCGCGCCGGCAAGGAGGGCAAGGCCGTCCTTCGGGACATCGACAGCTTCGTCGCCGGGATCAACGCCTACCTGGCCTCCATCAACTCGCCGAACGCCCCCTGGACCCGCAACGACGTCTACGCGGTGAACGCCCTCAAGGGCCAGTTCCTGGGCCAGGGAGGCGGGCGAGAGGCCCGCGATTCCGAGTTCCTGAACGGCCTCCAGCAGCAGCTGGGTCGGGGCAGGGGCTTCCAGGCCTTCAACGACTTCCGGCAGTTCAAGAACCCGCGCAGCGTCACGTCGATCCAAGGGACTTTCCCGTACGGGCACATCCCGGCGAAGCATCCCGGCAGCGTGGTGCTCGACAACGACAGCTTCACCGCGACGCCCGCCGTGCCCGCGAGCATCGCCCGCCGCTACGCCACCAAGCCCGTGCAGGCCAGCAACGAGCTCATGGTCACCGGGCGCCACTCGACCACCGGCCACCCCATCCTGGTCGGCGGCCCCCAGATCAGCTATTTCTTCCCGGGCCTGGTCCTCGAGATGGACATGCACGCCCCCGGACTCCACTGGCGCGGTGCCACCTCAGCTCCCTTCCCGGGCTACCTGCTCATCGGCCGCACCAAGAACTTCTCCACCACGCTCACCTCTGCGAGCAGCGACATCATCGATCAATACGCGGAGACGCTCTGCGGCGGCAGCACCACGAAGTACCTGTACAAGGGCAAGTGCCGCGACATGGGGCACTTCGACGCCGGGACCCTGAACGGGGATCCGGTCAACTTCCTCACCACGGTCCACGGGCCGATCCAGGGCTACGCCAGAGTCCGCGGCCGGGTGGTCGCGATCTCGCAGAAGCGCTCGAGCTACGGCAAGGACGTGCTCGACCAGCTCTTCTTCCGGCGCCTCTCCGACGGCCAGGTCAAGAGCCCGCAGACCTTCTTCAAGGCGGCTTCCCTGACCCCGCAGACGTTCAACTCGTTCTACATCGACCGCAAGCACATCGCCGAGTACACGAGCGGCCGCGACCCGATTCGCCCGGCAGACGTCGATCCGGGGCTGCCCGCCAAGGGAACCGGCAAGTTCGAGTGGCGAGGCTTCCTCAAGCCGATGGCCCACATGCACGGCAAGGACAACAAGCAGGGCTACATGACCAACTGGAACAACGGCGCCGCCCGCGGCTTCGGCGCGGCGGACGACGAGTGGATGCGCAACGGATCGGTCGGCCGCGTCAACATGCTCACCTTCAACCTCAAGCGGCTGAAGAAGAAGGGACGCTGGTCGCCGGCGTCGATCACCTCGGCGATGAACGCAGCTGCGACCCAGGACGTCCGAGCGATCGTGATGCTGCCGTTGCTCAACCGGCTGCTCAGAGGCAGCAAGGCACCCTCGACACTCGCCGCTCAGATGCTCGATCTGATGAACCGCTGGCGTCAGAACGGCGGCAATCGCCTCGACCTGAACAATGACGGGCTGATCGACGACCCAGGCGCGGAGATCATGGACTCCGCCTATCCGAACATCGTCAACAACGAGCTGGCGACGCGGCTCGGTCAGGGACCGCTCCTGGGTCAGCTCAACGGCCTCGCCGGGCGATTCGATGCTCCGCCGGGTGGCCAGTACGACGGCTGGTACCAGTACTTCGACCGCGATATCCGCGCCCTGCTCTCCAAGAAGAAGGGGCGCCTGCCCGACGAGTTCAACCTGACCTACTGCGGCAAGGGTCATCTCAACCTCTGCCGCTCGCAGGTCTGGACCGCGATCCAGGCTGCCGGGAATCAGCTTGCGGCCCAGCAGGGCCCGAATCCCGCGGCCTGGCGCGCCAGCGCGACGGACGAGGAGATCCACTTCAGCCCGCTGCCGCTGATCACGATGCGCTATACGAACCGGCCGAGCGGCATCCAGCAGGTCATCAGCTTCAAGTAATGGTCGGAGCGCACGTCGCTCCGGAGAAACCCCTGAAGGAGGCCGAGGAGATCGGCGCGGACTGCGTGCAGATCTTTCTCTCGGATCCCCAGGGCTGGAAGAAGCCGCCGCCCCGTAAGGACGCGGAGGAGCTCCGTAAGTCGAAGCGGCCGGTCTACGTCCACGCCCCGTACCTGATCAACGTCTGCTCGCCGCGCAACAACGTCCGCTACGGCTCGCGCAAGATTCTCCAACAGACCTGCGACGCGGCAGCGGAGGTCGGGGCCGCCGCGGTGATCGTCCACGGGGGGCATGCGGATGACGACGTCGCCGAGGGCGTCGGCCGCTGGCTGCGGACGCTGGAGATGCTCACCTCCGAGGTCCCGGTCTACCTCGAGAACACGGCGGGCGGCAAGAACGCAGTTGCCCGGAAGTTCGACGCACTGGCGCGGCTCTGGGACGGGGTCTCGAAGTCGAAGACGGACGTGGAGATCGGCTTCTGCTTCGACACCTGCCATGCACACGCCGCCGGCGAGGAGCTCTCGGACGCGGTGGAGCGCGTCCGGAAGATCGTCGGCAGGATCGACCTGCTCCACGCGAACGACTCGCGAGATCCCGCCGGGACCGGCGCCGACCGCCACGCCGGCCTCGGCAAGGGCGAGATCGGCTCCGATGTCCTGCGCCAGATGATCAAGGCGGCCGGTCCGCCGGTCGTGGTCGAGACGCCGGGCGGCGCCAGGGAGATGCGCGCGGACATCGAGTTCGCCCGCGAGGCCCTGTCCAGGTAGGGACGTGCCCCTGGGGCGGTTCAGGACCAAGCTGGGCGTGACCGGCGACGAAGCCGGTCGGCCTGGGCGCTCGGCTAGGCCGGACGGATCCCTTGGGCCTCCGCGGGCGCGCCCTCGAGAGCCAGGCAGATCCCGACGCCGCCCGCCAGGGCTCCGAGCTGGGCCAGCGCGGACACCTCGGTGCCCAGCGGGATCGTCGCCAGCGCGATCACGGCGGCCAGCGCGCGCCATGGGCGCCAGGGCAACTTGAGGGTTCGCCGGAAGAACGCGTGACCGATGAGGAAGAGCGCCGTCCCACCGCCGAGCGCCAGGGCGCGCGGGAAGTCGAGTGTGTCGAAGGGATGCCCGATCGCCCGCTCGAGCGCCGCGGCGTCGCAGATGATCCCGAGCAGGAGCAGCAGGTGGGCCCAGTAGTAGGCGACGTTCGCGGCGTAGAACTCGCGCCTCGTCGGGGTCATGCGGCGCAGGGCCCCCTCGGCCTCAACGTCGTCCCCGCCGAAGTAGACCCACCAGAGCTCCGCGCTCACGACCAGTCCGAGCACGGCCACGGCGAGCATCTCCCCGGTGATCTCTAGCCCGGAGGCGCCGATCCCGACCGCGACCACCGACTCCCCGAGCGCCACCATCACCACCAGGCCGTGGCGCTCGACGAAGTGAGAGGGCTGAATCCAGCCGGCCTCCTCGGGAACCAGCCACGGGGTGATCACGAAGGTCGAGACGGCGAGGGACCAGAGCACGTACTCCCAGGCCCCGCCGATGATCGTGGCGGCCAGGATCAGCGCCGCGGCGATCAGGTTCATCCGGGCAAAGCTCCAGACGCCGGCGACGCTCCAGCGCGCCGACTGCATGTAGAGGACCGTGTGGATCGCGATCACGGCGATGTAGGCACAGGCGAAGACGATGCCGTCACCGTCGAACGCGGTCGGGATCGTCAGCGAGATCACGAAGAAGGCCGCCATCCCCGCCATGAGCGGCAGCCGCAGGGACGTTCGGACCGGCGGCACCGCATTGGTCAGCCAGGCGAACGCGGCGTACATCCACCAGATCGCGGTCAGCATGAGGACGATCTGGCCGATGCTCTCGCCGTCCGGCCTGTGGGCCAGGACGGCTGTCAGCTGCGTGATCGTGAAGACGAAGACGAGGTCGAAGAAGAGCTCAATCGGCGAAACGCGGACCTCGTCGGTGCCTACCTCCGCGGGGCTGATGGCTCCTCCTCGGCGAGCTCTCGCAGGTTGCCGAACACGCGCACCGTGAGCAGGGTGAGCATGAGGGCGACGATGCCCAGCCCGATCACGTCGAAGACGGTCAGGTTGAGCTTCAGCAGGCGGAAATCGAGGCCCAGGCTGAGGGCGAGCGCTGTATTCAGCAGGATCAGGACCACCCGGATCTCCGTCGGGCCGAGCAGCCCGTAGCCGAGGCGGAAGCGGCCGAAGGCCATGCTCTCGAGATAGACGTTGATCGAGAGGATCAGATAGCCGACCACGATCAGCGCCCCATCGAGAGCAGCATGAAGGGCGAGAGCCCGAGGCCCAGGCCGATCGCCGCCGTCGCGATCGCATCGACCATGTGATCCAGGTAGTAGCCGTACTTCGGCCGCTGGATGCCGCGGACGCGGGCGAGCGTCCCGTCGAGGCTGTCCCCGACCCACTGCAGGATCAGCAGCCCACTCGCGACCCAGAGCCAGCCCGTGCCGTCATTGGAGAGCTGGTAGGCCGCGCAGACCCCGAGGGCGGCGAGCACCCCGATTGCGGTCATGTCGTCCGGGAGCACCCAGCGGGGCAGGCGCTTGGCGGCCCAGGGGAGGAAGCGCCGCTCGAATGGCGCCAGGAGGAAGTTCGGCTCGCGCTCGGCCTCGACGCCCTTCTTTCGCCTGCCGTCGTCAGCCATTGGGGTCATTCTCGTTACCAAGTCGGTCATCTAGGAGTTCTGTCGCGTCCGCAGCCCTCTCTAATTTCAGTTATCCGATGGCCGAGACCCTCTTCGAGAACGGCAACGCCCCCGAGCCGCCCGCGGCCGGCCCGACGCGCCTGCTGCGGGAGATGTCGGACGGCGACCAGGTCACGGGAGCCTTCGTCGTGCGCGAGCGCGACCGCCGCCAGAAGCGGAATGGCGAGCACTTCCTGAGAGTCGTGCTGGCAGACAAGACCGGCACCGTCCCCGCGATCGCCTGGGACGGCGTCGCCGAGCTCTTCGAGGCCTGCGCGCCCGGATCGATCGTCCTGGTCAGGGGCAGCTTCTCCATCCACCCCCAGTTCGGCCGGCAGATCAAGCTCGCGGCGGTCAAGCCCGCGGGCCCAGGCGAGTACGACGCCGAGCAGCTGACGGAGGGTCCGGCACGCTCGATTGAGCTGCTCGAGACCGACCTCCGCGCCCTGATCGACACGGTCCAGAACAGCTCGCTGCGGGCGCTGCTCGACCGGTTCTTCGGTGCGGAGACCGAGTCGTGGGCCCGCTTCCGCGAGGCCCCCGCCGCCAAGCACTACCACCAGGCATATGCCGGTGGGCTCCTCGAGCACAGCCTCTCGGTCGCGCAGGCCGTCAGCGCGGCCGCCAACTTCTTCCCCGGACTCGACCGCGAGATCGCCGTGACCGGCGCCATCCTGCACGACATCGGCAAGACCGAGGCCTACAACGACGATCCGCTCGCGATCGAGCTGACGGACGCCGGCCGGCTAGAGGGGGAGATCCCGCGCGGCTATTACAAGGTTCGCCGCGAGATCGAGCGCATCGAGGGCTTCGATCCCCACCTCGCCCAGGCGATCCTCCACATCATCCTCTCGCACCACGGTCAGCTGGAGCACGGCTCGCCGGTCGTCCCCGCCACCCGGGAGGCGACGCTCGTGCATGCGATCGACAACCTCGGGGGCAAGCTGGGGAGCTTCGATCGCCTCGAGAAGGAGCTCGCGGACGGGGAGAGCTGGTCCCGCTTCGACCGCGGCATCGACGGTTCCGCCTTCTTCGGCTCGCGCGCGGCGTAGCGGCCACCAGGCCGCTCCACTTCGGAGCGGAAGGCGAAGCCCGTAGCGACTTAAGCGGGGCGGCCGCTTGTGGCCGCGACTTGATGGCGAAGCCATCCCTACTCGGCTCCCGCGCGTAGTACGGCGGAGCACTCAAACCGAGAAGGGATGACTCGATGTTGACCAGGACAGGCAGGTGGATCGTCGCCGGGATCGCAGCGTTGGCCCTCGCAATCGGCGGGGCCGGAATGGCGTTCGCGGGACATCACCACCATCACCACCACCACGGGATCCCGCAGCACAACGGCGGGGACCACGATGCGGACAACAACGGTGGGCCCAGCGACGGCGACGGCAGGATCTAGGCCGATTCGCCGGCATAGGGCTCTTGTCGCTGCGCTCGCGCTCGCGGGCGCAGCGACACTCGCCGCCTGCGGATCTTCGGGCGGCGAGGAGGAGGTCTCGGATCCTCCCGCTCCGGCGAATCCGGCGGCTTTCACCTGGGTGCACCCGGAGCAGGTCCCCTCGGGCTGGCACCGCAAGGACCTGCCGTCCGGCGACGCGACGCTTGCCTATCCCGCCGGCTGGAGCCTGACGCGAACGGATCCGAGCACCGTCACGGCCGCCCTGCGCGGCCGTGACGGCATCGCCGGCTACCTGAACATCACTCCCAAGCAGGGTGAGGAGAGTCTCGACAACTGGGCGAGCTTCAGGCCCGGGCACAACGTCGAGGAGGGTGATCGCGCTCTGGTCCCGATCGCTTCGGCCACCGGTCTGCCGTTCCGCAACGGGACCGGCTCGTGCGTGAAGGACGAATACACCACCGAGACGGGCCACCACTACCGCGAGATCGCCTGCATCGTCAGCGCAGCGAAGGCGACAACGGTGATCGTCGGCGCGACCCCGCCCGAATTGTGGAGCCGCTACTCGCCCACCCTCGAGCGGGCGATCTCGAGCTTCAAGGCGTAGTCGGCTTCAGCAGGAGCTGGCAGAAGCCCAACAGCTGGTGAGCCGGGGTCGAGACGTCGATGGTGCTTGCCTCGGCCGGCGCCGGGGTGGTGAGCTTGACCGGCTTCGCCTCAGCCGCGGCACTGCTGGCGGGCGGCGGCGGTCCGTTCGGATCTGGCCAGGCGCCGTTGTCCAGTCGCAGCGCGTAGAAGCCCGAGGTCGCGTCCGTGTACCAGACCTCGTGCCGTGCGGGGTCGAATGCCGGCTGCGACAGTGCGAAGTCGCCGGCGCCCACCCCGCCGATCGTCCCCTCCTTCGGCGGTGAGACGAAGTAGGCGACCTCGCGGGGATGGAGCGGGTCCTCGATGTTGAAGACGCGCAGCCCGGAGTTGATGAACGAGCAGGCGACGATCCCCGGGTCGTCCTCACGCGGGACGGCGCAGTAGTGGGCCGAGTAGGTGAAGGCAGACGTCGGCAGCGGCGAGGGATCGCCGTCGGCCGCCTGATGCGCATCCCGCTGGTTGACCTCCAGGCGGATGTTTGAAACCACGCGGGGGTGCAGCGGATCCGCGTTGTCGATGATCCGCGCCGCTCCCACCTGATCCTCGACGGTCACCGGGTTGAATCGGAACCCGAACTCGTCGAACTCGATCAGGTAGGGGTGGCCGCCGATGCGGATCGGGATCGAGTTCTGCGGAACCGAGACCGTGCCCCAGGTGAGGCTGCTGATCTCCTTCACCTGCGGGTCGGGCGCCCGGTTCTGGATCTGGCTCACGTCGAGCTGCGTCAGCTTGCCGTCGATCGGATCGGAGTCGTAGAGCGTCTTGCCGTCGTCAGAGACGTTCAGTCCATGGGCGAAGACGTTGCCGTCCCAGAGGGTGCGCGGGTGCCGAGGATCGCTGACGTCCACAGCGGCGATCCCCTCCCCGCCACTGATCCAGTACGTGTTGCCGTCCGGCGAGAAGCCGCTCTCGTGGCCGAACCGCGCGGCGCGCACGGTTGACTGGAGGATCGGATGCCGGCAGTCCCGGCTGACGTCGTAGATCGCCATCAAGCCGGGAAGCGTCGCGCCGTTGCCGAGGTTCGCCGCGAGCAGGCCCCGCTTGGAGTTCAGGTTCAGCGACTCGTGGGGCGCCAGCATCGGCAACGCGGTCAGGGTGTCCGTCTGCACTGGGTGGGCGGGATCGGACATGTCGAGGACCGCCACGCCGAGCGACGGGCCGGCGGCGACCCTGACGACATTCAGGGGCGAGACCAGGGAGGTGTCGTAGAAGGCGCAGGTGTGCCCGGCCGGATCCGTGTAGCGCCAGACGCGGAAGCCGCCCGGAGTGCGGAAGTGGCCGACCTCGGTCGCGTTGCAGGTCCAGCCATCGGCGGCCTCGGGCGAGTCGATTGCGGCGGCGGGCACGCGGCCCTGCTCGCCGTCCAAGGGACGGGAGTCCGGGCCGCACTCCGCCCGCGGCGCCGGCTCGAGCGCCGGCTCCGGGTTCTGCTGCACGGGGACCTGAGCCGGCGTCGGGTAGCCCGTCAGCGAGAGGAGGTTCTGCAGGTCGTTCGTGGGCAGCGCCGGCAGCGTCACGGCTCCGCAGGCGGCAGGCTGAAGCAGCAGCAATACAAAGGCCGCAAGAAACGCCCTCAACGCCTCCCGTAAAGGCATCGCACCCGGAGCCTATATAGCTTTGCCGGGTGGAGATCCAGACCGGCAAGGCGCTGCGTCAGGTCATGGCGAGCCCGATCGCCCTGATCACGCTCGTGATCTTCGCCGGCGCCGCCGGAATCGCGGGGGCGATCGCCGCCGGAGGGGCCGTCGGCGCCGCCGCGGCCGCCGCCGCTGCCCTCTTCTGGTTCCTGACCGTCCTCGGGGTCGCCTACAACCGCGCCCACAAGGCCTTCTATGCCGCCTATGCGCAGCAGCGCGGCCTCAGCTGGCAGCACGACTCGGCGGTGCCGGCCGCCACTCCGCTGCTCCGCCGAGGTGACACGCGCCGCATCGACGAGAGCTTCAGCGGGAGCCTGCCCGGCGGGCTCAACGGCGAGCTGGCGCTGTTCAGCTACGAGGAGCGGAGCTCGGGCGGCACCGGCTCACAGGCCAAGGAGATTCACCACTTCACGGTCGTCCTCAGCGCCCTGCCGGGGATGGAGACCAGGCTGCCGGGCCTGTTCGTCCAGCGCCGCTCGGGGTTCCGGTTCCTGGATGGGGCCGAGGACGTCTTCCGCTCCACGGAGCGCGTCGAGCTGGAGAGCGAGGTGCTCGACCGGAAGTGCGAGATCTTCGCGGACAGGCGATGCGATGCGAACTGGCTGCGCCAGCTCTTCGAACCGAGCTTCGTCGACTTCCTCGCCGAGGGCTCGCCCGAGGGCTTCGCCTTCGAGGTCGAGAACGGCATGCTCTGCGTCAACGTCAACCGCTACCGGGGCAAGGCGAGCGAGCTCGACGAGATCTGTACGGCGGCGGCGGCCGTGGCCAATCGGATCACGGAGGAAGCGGCCGAGTAACCGGGCTCTAGGGCGCGAATCGCCGGGTGCAGCGCTCCAGCCGGCTCACGTCCTGGTGGGCCTTCTGAATGCATTTCTGAAGCTTGTTGAGCTGGTTCAAGTCGGTCCGGGAACCGGCTCCGCCTGAGGTCGCGCTGTGCTGAAGCTGCTGCTGGGCCAGCGCAGCCTGCTTCTCGGCTTGCCGAAGTGGCTTGGAGAACGAGTCGATCGCGTTGTTCGCGGTGTCGGTCGCGGGTTTGATGGCGAAGAAGTAGAGAGTCGCCAGGATCCCCACGGTGGCGAGCAGGCCAACGAGCCGCAGGCCCATGTTCCCCAGAAAGTCCACGCGGGCAATCTAGCGGCGCGATCAGGCCCGGGCATCGGCACTTTTCCCGCCCAAACACAGCCGCGCAAATTGCGCAAATCGATTCCTGATCCGTAATCACCGCGGATTGGGGGCACGAGGCCGGGTCTATGCTGCTTCGCGATGGCCAAGGACACCGAGAAGCTGATCCGCCAGCTCTCGCTGATCTCTTACCTCATGGCTCAGGGCAGGCCGACCTCGGCGCTCGAGATCAAGCGTGAGGTGGAGGGGTACAGCGACATGAACGACGACGCCTTCGCGCGCCGCTTCTACGCCGACCGCGCGGAGCTCGAGAGCCTGGGCATCACGCTCCAGGTCGAGAAGCCGGGCGAGAGCCTCCAGGGCTACGAGTCCGAGCTCTACTCCCTGCCACCCGAGAACTACTACCTGCCCGAGATCGAGTTCGGCGACGACGAGCTGGCCGCACTGCAGACCGCCCTCCAGCTGCTCGACGGCGAGTTCGCCTACGCGGAGCCGCTGCGGCTCGCGCTGCAGCAGGTCTCCTGGGGCCGGCCGAGCCCGCTGACGGCCCCCGAGCAGTCCTCGGTCGAGGTGCGGATGACCGCCAAGGCCGACGGCGCCGAGGTCTCCCAGCGCCTCTCGAAGATCGAGACGGCGATCTCCCGCCGCAAGACGATCGAGTTCACCTACTACACGATCGAGCGCGATTCGCAGGAGAGGCGCAAGGTGGACCCGTACCACCTGGTCTATCGCGGCGGCCAGTTCTATTTGATCGGCCGCTCCCACGAGCGGGACGCGATCCGGGTCTTCCGCCTCTCCCGGATCAAGGGCAAGGTCTCCTACGCGTCGAAGGCAGAGCACGACTTCTCCCCGCCAGAGGACTTCGAGCGCCGCGACTACGCCCGCAAGGCCGAATGGCAGCTCGGCGAGATCAAGGGGACGGCCAAGATCTTCATCAAGGAACGGATCGCCTGGCTCGTCGAGAGGGACTTCGGCGCCTATGGCGACTTCCGCAACCCCGGCCGCGGCGACGGCTCGCCCGGCAAGGGGCGGATCTTCGAGACGGAGTACGCGTCGAGCCGCCAGATGGTGGCCTGGGTCCTGCACTGGCGCCAGAACGCGACTGTCCTCGATCCTCCCGAGCTTGCCGAGGAGGTCGCCGAGAGGCTCGATCTTCTTTCCGAGCGCCACAGCGACGACTTCGAGCCGGCCAGGTCCGTCCGGACGGTCCCGCCTCGGCCTCGCAGCGCGCGATCGAACGGCCGGTCGGACTCCTCGATTCGCCCGGAGCGCTTCGCCCGCCTGGTGACGCTTGCCGGGATGCTGATCGAGTCCTCGAAGGGTGATGCCCGGCTCTCAACGGCCGACGTGGTGGAGCGGCTGCACGTCAGCGAGGAGGAGCTCCGCGAGGACATCGACCTGCTCAATGTCGTCAACTTCGGCGGCGGCACCTACGTCCTCTACGCCGAGCTGCAGGGTGACGAGATCGAGGTCGACGCGGAGCCCTACGGCGACAACTTCGCCAAGCCCGCGCGACTGCTGCCGCTCGAGGCCAAGGCCCTGGTCGCCGCGATCGACCTGTTCGGCGACCACCTGCCGCAGAGCGGACTGGTGAGCGCCCGAAAGAAGATCGTGGCCGCGCTCGGCCACGATCCCTCGGAGGAGGGTCTGGAGATCGCCGCATCGGGCGGCGACGACTCGGACGTCGCGCGCAAGGTGAACAAGGCGATCGAGGGACAGCGGGTCCTCTCGATCCAGTACTACAAGGAGAACGAGGACGAGTTCACGAAGCGCGAGATCGAGCCCTACACGCTCGCCAACGGCCCCGAGGGCTGGTACGTCGCCTCCTACGACCGCCGCCGCGAGGACGTCCGCCACTTCCGCCTCGACCGGATCAAGGAAGCAGAGGTCCTGAAGGAGCGGTTCGAGCCGCGTCCCGAGGTCGAGGACATCGCCGCGATCGAGGGCGGCTGGCTCTCCGGTGAGCACGTCCCGGCCGCCGACGTGGCCCGGGTTTGGGTCTCACCCGAGCGGGCGCGCTGGGCGCGCGAGGAGCACACCGTGATCGAGGAGCTCGCTGACGAGGCACTCGTGATCGAAGTTCCCTACGGGAGCACCGACTGGCTGCTCCGCGAGATCCTCAAGGGCGCCGGCGAATTCGTCGTCCTGGAGCCGGAGAGCGCGCGTGAGGCGATCGCCCACGAGCTCCGCGTGGACGCCGGCGCGACTGCCGTCAAGGCCGCCTAGCTCGCTAGTACCTGAACTGGAAGGGGCCTGGCTTGAACGGGACCAGGACATCCGGGCCCGCGATGAATTTTCCGGACATTCCGGCGGGCAGGCTCGTCACCGAACCGGCGATGAATGGATCCCGGGTGATCACGCTGAACCCGAGCCCCCCATTGGCCGCGCTGAACCCGCCGCTCTCGATGAGGATCTGCTCGTTCCGGAGCTCCACGTGGACCCCATCGCTCGCGACCACGGTGAACCCCTCCTCGCCGGGGGTGGCGAACGTGGCGTTGCTGAGGGTCGCCGTGAACCTCTTTCCGGCGACGGTTGGCGGGAGGTTCTGGAAGGTCAGGTTCAGATTGACCAAGTGGGTCGGGTCGACGAACAGGCTGACCCCTCCGAACCGGTGCGGCACATGAGGATCGGCCATCGCCTGGAAGTGCCGTAGGGCGCCGCCGCTGCCGGCCTTGGCAGGCCGTGCCCGGAATGCGACATCGCCTCCCTCGAGCAAACGCGGGTGGCGCAGCTCGACGATCTGCACGTCGCGGTCCTCCGGAGCGTTCGCGATGACCATCGCCGCCGTGGGCGGATGGCGATGGAAGCCCTTGTGCTTCCAATCGCGGATGAAGGCCCTGGTCCTCTTGACGTCGCCGACCGGGTCGTTTAGGACCAGCTTGAACGCGCGACGCTGCCCGCCCAGGGTGTGCAGCCGGCCGCCCTCCGCCTTGAGGACATAGAGGCTCCGAGCATTGCCGGACCGCTGTACCGCGGACGCCGAACCTATGCAGAGCACTGCCGCGATCACGCCAATGGCCCCGGCCAGGATGAACCGGACGCTCCTCGCTTGTCCCCCTCGATAGGTCCTGCCCACCCCTGGGATTCTGGGTCA
Source organism: uncultured Solirubrobacterales bacterium (assembly GCA_963819715.1). Lineage (GTDB taxonomy): Bacteria > Actinomycetota > Thermoleophilia > Solirubrobacterales > 70-9 > DASUPK01. The sequence continues at coordinate 1,235,781 of CAWFXE010000002.1, read as the reverse complement.
GGCACGAGACGGGATCAACCGCAGTATTCGCGCGGAGGCCCGAATCTGGGCGCCAGTGCGGTCGAGGCTGCCTAGGCAGTGCCGGCAGCCGCTTCCGTGGCGGCGTCCATGTCCTCCTGCGAGGCCGTACCCGTCGCGTAGCGATGGTGGATCGCCAGCACGTTGCCGTCGGGGTCCTGGAAGATCGCCTGCTTGCAGACCCCGCTGTCGATCACGTCAGTGACGAACTCCACTCCGCGTGATTCGAGCTCGGCCTTGGCGGCGTCGAAGTCGTCGACGTGGAACTCGAGCGGCGTGGTATTGGGGCTGAAGTCGATGTTGAAGGCGTCGACCTGCATCAGGGCGATCGTCACGGCCCCGGTCTCGAACTCGTAAGCGGGCATCTCGCCCCACTGCTTCCCGAACGGCAGGCCGAGGATCTCGCCGTAGAACTTCTTCGCGGCCTCGGCGTCCTTGGTCGGGAACGCGATGAAGTCGACACCGTTGAGCAGTTGTCCGTTGGTTGCCATGCCCTCAGCCTTTCATATTCGTCATGGGCGACCCGCGCGCGGGGCGGGTGCCTCGATCGCCAGCACCTGCCCCGTCCTGGGCTCGTCGAAGATGTCCTCCGGGCCGTTCCATTCCTGTGCCGCCATGAACAGGGTCCGGCCGTCGGCCCCGCCCAGCATGCACGCAAAGCAGCCTCGGTCGAGCTCGATCGTCTGCATCACCTCGCCGCCCTCACGGACCCTGACGCATCTGCTGTTGGGCACGTCGGCGTACCAGACGGCACCATCGGCGTCGATGCAGATCCCGTCCGGGACTCCCTGCCCGAGATCCGCCCACGTTCTACGGCCGGCCAGTCTCCCTTCGGCTGCGAGGTCGAACCCGATCAGCTCCTTCGCATATGAGTCCGCGACGATCAGTGTCGAACCGTCGGGCGTGATCGCCATCCCGTTTGGGAACGCGACGTCCTCGGCGACCACTTCCGCCGAGCCGTCGGGCCTCAGCAACGCCACGATGCCGGGAGCGAACTCGTCCCCTCCCAACAGGTCGAACCCCGCGCCGTTCACGTACGTGTTTCCGACTCCGTCGACCACGATCTCGTTCCACCCGTGCTCGGAAAGATCGCTGAGATCGCGGTGGGTGACCAGCGACCCGTCGGCCTCCATCCGCAACAGCTGCCGGCCGGCGGTAATCAGCATGGGTCCGTCCGGGAGCCAGTCGATCGAGAACGGGAAGGCGTCGACTTGGGCCGCGACCTCGTGCGTTCCGTCCGGGTCCAGCGCGATCACCTCGTGTGCGACCCAGTCCGAGAAGTGGAGCCGGCCCGCGTGCCAGCGGGGCGACTCCCCCAGGCCGATCCCCTCCATCAGGATCCGCTTCGCCTCGGTCATCCCGCCTCCGCGGTCCGATAGGTGCCGATGACCACGCCCGTGGTCGTGGTCAGCGAATCGGTGAGCTCCAGGCGGGCGAATGCCCCTTCTGGGAAGAGACGCCGCCCTGAGCCAAGCACCAGCGGGTAGATGAGCAGGAGGAACTCGTCGATCAGGTCGCGGCCCATGAGCGAGCGAACGAGCTCTCCACTACCGATGACGGTGAGGTGCTCCTCGTCACGCTTGAGCTCGCCGACCGCCTCGGCGGGGTCGCCCTCGATCAGGCGGGAGTTCTCCCAGGGCAACGGCTCGCTCAGCGTCTTCGAGGCGACGTACTTCCGGGTGCGGTTGAGCGTCTCCGTGTACTGGTTGTCCTTCTGCTTCGGCCAGTAGCCGAACAGATCCTCATAGGTCAGCCGGCCGAGGAGGATCGCCCCGGCTCCTCCCATCCGCTCTCCCATCGCACGCCCCATCACCTCGTCGGCGTACGGGACACCCCAGCCGCCGTGCTCGAAGCCGCCGCGCGTGTCCTCGTTGGGGCGGCCTGGAGCCTGCATCACTCCGTCGAGGGTCAGGCTCTCGACAACGGTCAGCTCGCCCATCGCTCAGCCCGCCCGCACGTACCGCAGCGATCCGGGCGTCGTCAGATGCTCCCCCGTCTCGAGCAGGGTCTTCAGGCCCGAGAGGATCATCGGCCAGCCGCCGTAGAGCTCGCCGCTGGCGTCGATCGGAAGCTGGTCGTGGATCACGGTGAGCTGGCAGGAGTCGCCGACCTTGCGGATTTCCCAGGTCACCCGCGAGGGGCCTACGGACTTCACCTCGTCGCTCCACAGCGCCGTCATGGTCTGCACCAGCCGGTTGGGCGGGTCGACCTCGACGTTCTCGCCCTCGGCGATGTCGATGACGCCTGGGACGCCGGAGCTGTAGATGGAACCCTCCGTCCAGTCGGACGTGGTGGCGACCCCGAAGCTGTACTTCGGTCGCATCTCGGGGTCGGTGATCGCCTCCCACAGGCGCTCCGGTGTCGTCTTGATGTAGATCTCGAACACGGCCGTCCCGCTGTTTCCGTCGGAATCGGGAACGAGCGCGATCCGATGGGGAACATCGAATTCCTCAGGCAACGTCTTCCTCCTCGAGTTCTCGTTTGAGCCCGGTGAGTCCGGAGACCCAGGGCTCCGCGTACTTGCTGACCCAGCGCTCGTAGGCGAGCCGGATCGGGACGGGATTCAGGAAATGGAGCTTCTCCCGGCCGCGCCTGCGCGTGACCACGAGGTTCGCCTCCTCCAGCACCCGCAGGTGCTTCATCACGCCGAAGCGCGTCATCGGGAGTCGCTCCTCGAGGGCACTCAGGGTCTGCCCGTCGCGCGCGAACAGCTCGTCGAGCAACTCGCGGCGAGTCGGATCGGCCAGCGCCTTGAACACCTCATCCATGGCATGGACTATACGTGACCATTTAGTCACATGTCAAGAAGGCAGAATGCAGTCCGTGCCGATCGACGCCGAACGCCTGCTGGCGCCAAACCCGAGTCCGATGACCCTCGAGGGAACGAACACCTACCTCGTGGGCCGAGACCCGGCGACCGTGATCGACCCGGGCCCTGCCGACGCCGGGCACATCGCGGCGATCCGCGCTGCTGCCGAGCATCGGGGCGGCATCGGCACGGTCCTCCTCACCCACGACGACGCCGATCACCTCGCCGGCGTCGAGCCGCTGGGGATCGAACCCGCGAGGCCAGCCGACGGCGAGACGGTCGCGGGGCTCACCGCGCTGGCCACGCCCGGTCACGCGGCGGAGCATCTCTGCTTCCTGGCGCTCGATGGCGACGGGCTTGCCTGCTTCTGCGGGGATCTGATCCTGGGACAGGGATCGACGATCGTCGGGCCGCGTGAATTCGGCGGCTCCCTCGCGGACTACATGAAGTCCCTGCGCAAGCTCGAGAATCTCGATCTGACCGTGCTCTATCCCGGTCATGGACCTGAGATCCATGACCCGGAGGCGAAGATCGCCGAGTACCTGGCCCACCGGCAGCAACGGGAGGACCGGCTCGTCGCCGCGCTGGAGCGGGGGGAGCGCTCCAAGGCGGGCTTGCTCGCCGGCGTCTGGGACGACGTCCCCAAGGAGCTCCGCATGCCCGCGGGCATCGCCATGGAGGCGCACCTCGAGAAGCTCGCGGACGAGGGTCGCCTGCCCGACGATCTGACCGACTGACCGCCTGATGCGAGGGTGCGCCGCAGGCGCAACCCGTGCTGTGAAGCCTGGTATGAACCTTCCATGGGCATAGATGGTGGGCGGCTGCTTCGCAACGGAGCCAAGGGGATGGGGATCGGCGGCGCGCTCTTTGGCGCGACCGCCGCCGGCATCTGGTGGCGGCTCTTTCGACAGCCTCTGCCCCGGACCAAGGGCGACGTGGCAGTGCGAGGCGTCGAAGGCCGGGTGGAGATCGCACGGGACCGCTGGGGAATGCCCACCGTCCGGGCGCAATCGGCCGTGGACCTCTGGTTCGGCCAGGGCTTTTGCCACGGCCAGGACCGGCTTTGGCAGATCGACATCCAGCGTCGCATCTGCTCGGGTCGTGTCTCCGAGATCGCCGGGCGGGCCGGGATGCCGGTCGACCGGCTCATGCGAACCCTCGGGCTGCGCCGCGTCGCGCTCCGGGAGGAGGCCGAGCTCGACGGCGATCTGCGGCAGCTCCTCGACGCGTACTGCGCGGGGGTCAACGAAGCGGTGCGGACCGCTTCCGCGCCGCCTCCGGAGCTCCAGGTCCTGCGCCTCGATTTCGAGCCGTGGCGGCCCGCCGACATGCTCGCCGGGGGCAAGCTCCTCTCCTTCGGCCTCTCCACCAACTGGGAGCGCGAGCTGCTGCGGGCGGACCTGGTCCGGGAGCTTGGCGAGGAGCGCGCCGCCAAGATCGATCCCACATATCCGAAGGGCAACCCGGTCGTGCTCCGGCCCGGACATGGCTTCGACGGCGACGGCCTCGGGCTCGCGGAGCAGATCGGCCGGGTCCGCAACCAGATCGGCCTCGCCGCTGCCGCCAGCGGCTCCAACAACTGGGCGGTGAGCCCGAGCCGCTCGGCCACCGGGGGAGCGCTGCTCGCCGGTGACCCGCATCTGCCCAGCGGCATGCCGGGCGTCTGGTACGAGATCGGATTGGAGCTCGACGGGCGCTGGTGCCGGGGCGCGTCGATCCCCGGCCTGCCGGGCATCTCGCTCGGCCAGAACAACGATGTCGCCTTCTCCTTCACCAATGTCATGGCCGACGTGGAGGACCTCTTCGTCGAGCGCATCGAGGGAGAGAGCTACGAGTTCCGGGGCGAGCAGCGACCGCTCGAGATCGTCGAGGAGCTGATCTCAATCCGGGGGCAGGACCAGCCCGAGCGGCACGAGGTGCGCCTCACCCACCACGGCCCGATCGTCAATCAGGCCCTCGGCGCGGACGACGAGCAGCCCCTCGCCCTGCGCTGGGCCGCGCTTGACGAGCCCTCCATCTCGCACGCCCACGTCGGCGTGCTCGAGCCGACCAGCGGTCCGGAGCTGGTGGAGATGCTCGGCACCGTCACGATGCCGGTCTCGAACCTGGTGTGGGCCGACCGGCACGGATCGATTGGCTACAAGATGATGGGCCGGGTCCCGAAGCGGAAGGGCGATTGCCCCGATCTCCCGAAGCCGGGTTGGACGGGCGAGTTCGAGTGGGACGGCTGGATCCCCTACGACGAGCTGCCGGAGCTGGTCGACCCCGACGAGGGATTCATCGTCACGGCGAACAACCGGGTGGTCGACGACTCCTACCCCCAACACATCACGAGCGACTGGCTCGACGGCTACCGCGCCGCGCGCATCGAGCAGCTGATCGAGGAGACCGAGGAGCACGACCTCGAGAGCTTTCGCCGGATGCAGACGGACCTCTACTCGATCCCCGGCGACCAGGTCGTCCATCGCCTGGCCCGGCTGGTGCCGACCAGCCAGCGCGAGATCCGGGCGCTCGAACGGTTGAAGAGCTGGGACCGCAGGCTGAGCCCGGAGACGATCGCCGGCACGATCTACCAAGCGTTCCTGCTGCGACTGGCGCGGGAGTTCACGCGGGCGGCGATCGGCGACCGCGACCTCGCCGACCGCTACCTCGATCGCGCCGACAACGGCTTCATCGCACACGTCACCTCACCCTGGCGATGGCACTCGCACCTGCTCGCCCTCTGGGACGAGGGCGACGATGAGCTGATCGGCGGTTCCTGGGACGAGCTGGTGCTCGAGGCCCTGCGTGGCGCGCTCGACGACCTGGAGGAGCGTTTCGGCCCCGATCCGGAGACCTGGCAGTGGGGCAGGGTCCACGCGCTCCAGTTCCCTCACGCGCTCGGAGGCATCCATTCGGTCACCGAGCGGATCTTCAACCGCACCCTCCACCCGGGCGGCGGGCAGGAGACCGTCGCCCAGATCGCCTACGACCCGAACGACCCCTACCACGCGATCTGGGCGCCAAGCTGGCGGATGCTCGCCGATCCTGCCTCTCCGGAGCGGTCGCAGTGGCAGGCCTTCACCGGGCAGTCGGGCCACGCCTGGAGCTCCCACTACGACGACCTTCAGCCCCGCTGGTCGGTGGGCGCGACCCAGCCCATGTCCGGCGAGGCCCCCTTCGAGACGCTGATCCTTTCGCCGGGTTCCTGATGCCCTCCCGCCGTGACCAGATAAAGCTCACCGACGAGGAGCTCGCGGAGCTGATCGATGCCGAGCGCATCGTCATCGTCTCCTCGTTCGGCCCGCGTGGCTGGCCGCACTCGATGCCCCTCTGGTACGTGCCGCGCGACGGCGCGATCTGGATCTGGACCTACGCCAAGTCGCAGAAGGTCAAGAACCTGGAGCGCGACCCGCGGGCGACGCTTCTGATCGAGACCGGGGTCGAGTACGGGGAGCTCCGCGGCGTTCAGATCGAGGCAGAGGCCGAGCTGATCAGGGACGTCGACCGAATAGTCGACTTCGCGAAGGACCTGACCGTCCGCTACTCCGATGGCATCGACTCCGTCGAGGGTGACGCGGCCGCCGCCCTGCAGGCGCAGGCGCCGAAGCGCGTCGCGATCCACTTCCATCCGAAGCGGGTCGCAACCTGGGACCACCGGAAGCTCGGCGGCATCTACTAATCGTCCGCAAAAACTGGGTGGCGGCTTGCACCACCCAATTTCGAGGATCTTTTCCCCTGGAAAGTGGGAGAATCCTCGCCGGCCTGGACGCCAATAACGAAACGGGGAATCCGATGCGAAGGATCGCACTGGCTTTGACGATTGCGGGGACGATGCTGCTGGGCGCGGGGACCGCGCAGGCGTCGAGCCTGTTCAGCGGCGGCGGAGTCCTCATCTACACCGCCGACCAGGGCGAATTGAACGACGTGCAGGTCGGGACGGGCAGCCTGCTCGGGGGCACCGTTGGGACATACACGTTCACCGACCTCGACGCCAACCCGATCTCGATCACCGGCGGTCCCTGCGAGCTGATCAACGGCGTCGGCATGTGCAGGCAGAACTTCGTGAGCAGCATCATCATCGACGTCCGCGATCGCGATGACACCGTCAAGGTTGCCGAGACGGTGGGCATCGGCGCCCTGATGATCGGCGGCCGCGGCAACGACACGCTGATCGGAGGAAATGGCAACGACATCCTGAAGGGCAACAACGGCAGGGACTCCCTCCGGGGCCGTGGGGGAGCCGACGTCTACAAGGGCGGACGCGGGCGCGACAACCTGCAGACGCTCGACGGGATCAGGGACGCCTTCATTTCCTGCGGGGATGGGGGCGGCGATGTCCTCCGCAAGGATGCGATCGATCCGAGAGGGCGCCACTGCGAGTTCAGCAATCACAAGAACCCGTCGAAGCCTCACTGACCTGGATCGTCAGGGGTCCTGCTCGGTTTTTTGGGCCCCTCGTTTAGCCTCCCCCGCGCGATGGAGAACCTGAAAGGGCTGATCCTCTCGGGAGGAGCGGGCACGCGACTGCGCCCGATCACCCATACGTCGGCCAAGCAGCTCGTCCCCGTGGCCAACAAGCCCGTCCTCTTCTACGGGATCGAAGCGCTGGTCGAGGCCGGAATCACCGAGATCGGCATCATCATCGCGCCCGAGACCGGCGAGGAGATCAGGCAGGCGGCCGGCGACGGCTCCGCCTTCGGCGCCTCGATCACCTACATCGAGCAGGAGGCGCCGCTCGGCCTGGCCCACGCCCTGCTCACCGCGGAGGAGTTTCTGGGGCAGAGCCCCTTCGTCATGTACCTCGGCGACAACCTGCTGCGCGACGGAATCGTCGAGCTCGCGGAGACGTTCCGGCGCTCCGAGCCTGACGCGCTGATCCTGCTCACCCAGGTCGAGGACCCCTCCTCCTACGGCGTGGCGGAGCTCAACGGCGACCGCGTCGTCCGCCTGGTGGAGAAGCCGAAGGACCCGCCGAGCGACCTCGCGCTGGTCGGTGTCTACATGTTCACTCCCTCGATCTTCGAGGCCGCACACGCGATCGAGCCATCCGCCCGCGGCGAGCTTGAGATCACCGACGCGATCGACAGGCTGATCGAGTCCGACCGCCGGGTCGAGCCCCACATCGTCAAGGGCTGGTGGAAGGACACCGGGAAGCTCGAGGACATGCTGGAGGCCAACCGGCTCGTGCTGGAGGACATCGAGCGGCGCATCGACGGCGACCTCGACGACGCCTCGCGCGTCGAAGGGCGGGTCGTGATCGAGGAGGGAGCGAAGCTCGAGCGAACCGTCGTCCGCGGCCCCGCCATCATCGGCGCCGGCGCCCAGATCTCGGACTCGTACATCGGTCCGTACACCGCGATCGACCGCAACGTGGTGATCACCGGCTCTGAGGTCGAGCACTCCATCGTCCTCGCCGGATCCAGCATCAGGGACCTGCACGCCCGCATGGAGGCGAGCCTGCTGGGCAAGAACGTCAGCCTGAGCCGTAGCGAGGGCATGCCCAAGACCCTGCGCTTCCTCGTCGGCGACAACGCGGACATCTCGATCCCGTGAAGGTCCTTGTCACAGGAGCCGGGGGAATGCTCGGCCACGACGTGGTGAGGGTCGCCGAGGACATGCGCCACCAGGTGGTGGCGATGACACACGACGACCTCGACGTCACGGATCCGGCCCGTGTGGAGCGGCTGATCACGCGCGAGCGGCCCGGGGCCGTCATCAACTGTGCGGCGTGGACCAACGTCGACGGCGCGGAGGAATCCGAGCACGACGCCTCCGTGATCAACGCCCAGGGAGCCGGCTTCGTCGCGGACGCCGCGGCCAAGGTCGGCGCCCAGGTCATCCTCCCCTCGACCGACTACGTCTTCAACGGCACGGGGGGCCCATATGGGGAATCCGACGATCCCGACCCCATCAACGCCTATGGGCGCACGAAGCTCGCGGGGGAGCGGGCGACGTCGCTCGTCAACGGGCGGAGCTTCATCGTCCGCACATCGTGGCTCTTCGGACCGCACGGTGGGAATTTCGTCGAGACGATGCTGCGGCTTGGCCAGGGCGGCGGCCCGGTCGTGGTCGTCCACGACCAGGTCGGCTGCCCCACCTACACCGGCCACCTGGCGGTCGGCCTGCTCCGGCTGATCGACACCGGCGCATACGGCATCCATCACATGGCCGGCGAGGGCAGCTGCTCCTGGTACGAGTTCGCGCTGGAGATCTTCCGGCAGAGCGAGGTGGTGACTCGCGTGATGGCGACGACGACCGACATGATGGAGCGACCCGCGAAGCGCCCGGCCAACTCCGTCCTGATCAGCCGGCGCACCACGCCGATAGACCTGCCTCCCTGGCAACGCGGTCTCTCCGACTACCTCGCACGGCGGGGACACGTCGAGGAGGAGGCGCCGAAGAAGCAACGCTCGAGCTCCTCACGCCGCCAGCCCATGCTCGACTGGACCCGCCGCGAGCGCGAGGAGCGCGAGGCCGACGGCGAGGAGATCACCGGCGAGAACGAGGTGCCCACCGGGGACTCCGGGGACGAGGGGCAGGACGCCGCATGAAGCTCCTGGTCACCGGCGGCGCCGGCTTCATCGGCTCGAATTACGTGAGGCTCCGCCTCGAGAGCAATCCGGGGGACTCCGTTCGCGTCCTCGACAAGCTGACCTACGCGGGCCGCCGCGAGAACCTCGCCGGACTCCCCGAGGACCGGTTCGAGCTCATCGAGGCCGACATCGCCGACCGCGACGCTGCCCGGGCTGCGGTCGAAGGCGTGGACGCGGTGGTCAACTTCGCGGCGGAGACGCACGTGGACCGCTCGATCGAGGCCCCGGGCGACTTCATCATCACCGACGTCTTCGGCACCTTCGTCCTGCTCGAGGCGGCGCGGGACGCCGGGGTCCGTTACCTGCAGTTCTCCACCGACGAGGTCTACGGCGACTTCGACATGGGCTCGGCCACCGAGGAGTCGCCACTGGCCCCCTCCTCCCCATACTCCGCCTCCAAAGCCGGGGGCGACCTGATGGTCTGGGCCTTCGCGCGCACCTACGGCGCCGAGGCGCTGATCATGCGGGCCTCGAACAACTACGGCCCGTACCAGTACCCCGAGAAGCTGATCCCGCTCTGCATCCTGAACGCCCTCGCCGGCGACCCGCTCCCCGTCTACGGCGACGGCATGCAGATCCGCAACTGGCTCTACGTCGAGGATTGCTGCACCGCGGTCGACGCGGTTCTCGAGAGCGGCGAGCCGGGCAACATCTACAACGTCGGCGGCCCCGACGAGCTTCCCAACATCGAGGTCATCAAGCGAATCCTCGCCCTCACCGATCGCGACGAGTCCTTGATCGAGTACGTGAAGGACCGCCCCGGCCACGATCGCCGCTACTCCCTCTCCGCGGCCCGCCTCGAGCAGCTCGGCTGGAAGGCGGCGGTCGGCTTCGACGAGGGCATCGAGCGGACCGTCCACTGGTACCGCGAGAACGAGGACTGGTGGGCGCCGATTCGCTCCGGCGACTACCGCTCCTACTACGAGAAGCAATACGGCAAGGCCCTGAAGTAGAGAGCACGTTTGAAGAAGACGCCGGCGAGGGCGTCTTGCTAGAACGCAACGATGACGCGTCGCCTAACCCGTCTCGCCGACATCGCCTATCGCCGCCGGGGCCGGATGGTCGTCGGCTGGATCGTCGCCGCGATCGTGATCATCGGGGTCGGCGGCGCCCTCAAGGGCGAGTTCAACGCCAACTACAACACCCCGGGCTCGGATTCGAAGGCGGCCAGCGACATCACGGAGCAGCGCTTCGGTGGCTACTCCGGTCAGGAGGTGACCGTCACCTGGAAGGACCCGGCCGGCGCCCGGAGTCCCGCGGTCCAGCGCCGCGTCAACCAGTTCCTCGCTGACGCGGAGAAGGTCAAGAACATCGCCGGTCACACCCAGATCCGCGTTTCTCAAAACGGTCAGATCGGTACGACGAACCTTCCCCTGACGGTGCCGGGCTGGGACGTCACCAAGGACGAGGGCACGCAGCTGATCGACGCGGCCCAGTCCCACGACGGCAACGGCCTGGAGATCAAGCTGGGCGGCGATCCCATCAATCGGGCGGAGGAGCAGTCAAGCCCGGAGGGAGTCGGTTTCTTCGGCGCCGCGATCGTGCTGCTGATCGCCTTCGGCTCGGTGGTGGCGGCCGGTCTGCCGCTGGCGATCGCACTCATCGGTCTTGGGATCTCGTCAGGCGGCCTGATCCCGCTGCTGGCCAACGTGATCGACGTCCCCGATTGGACCACCGCGGTCTCGGGCCTGATCGGAATCGGCGTCGGCATCGACTACTCCCTGCTCGTCCTCACCCGCTTCCGGTCGGCATTGGGGGATGGCAAGGACCGTCACGACGCGGTGGTGGAGGCGGTCACCACCGCCGGCCGAAGCGTGATCATCGCCGGCTCCACCGTGGTGATCGCGGTGCTGGGCCTCTTCCTCACGGGGCTCTCCTACATGTACGGCGTGGCGCTCTCCGCGGCCATCGCGGTCCTCGTGATGATGCTCGCCTCGATCACTCTGCTGCCGGCGCTGCTTTCCTACCTCGGCCCGAGGGTCGACCGCCTGCGCATCCCGCTGCTTGGCAGGCGGAGCAGGTTGATGACCGATGCGGGCAAGGAATCCCCAGCCCTGCGCTGGGCCCACGGGGTCCAGAAGCGTCCCTGGCTGGCCGCCATCGCGGCTACGGCGGTGCTGCTCGCGCTCGCCGCGCCCGCCCTCGGCATGCGGCTCGGATTCCCCGACGCCGGCAACGACCCGCCCGGCTCGATGACCCGCCAGGGCTACGACCTGACCGCCGAGGGCTTCGGCCCGGGCACGAACGGGCCGGTGGTCGTTGCCGCCACGCTGTCGAGCCCGTCTCAGAAGCCGGCGATGGACAATCTCGCGAATCAGATCCGCTCCGATTCGGACGTGGCGTTCGTCTCTCCGATCAGGCTCAACTCCGCCGGTGACGCCGCCCTGATCACCGTCGTGCCCAAGAGCTCACCCCAGGACGAGGCGACCTCCGATCTCGTCAAGCGGCTGCGCGACGACACCGTCCCGAACGCCGTGGGCAGCTCTGGGATCGACGTCAAGATCGGAGGCGTCACGGCGGCGCTCGAGGACCAGAGCACCTACATGACGGACCGCATGCCGCTCTTCATCGCCGGGGTGGTCGGCCTCTCCTTCCTGCTTCTGCTGGTCGCATTTCACTCGCCGTTCATCTCGTTGAAGGCGGGAGTGATGAACCTGCTTTCGGTCTCCGCCGCCTACGGGGTGATGACCCTCGCGGCCAAGGGCGGTGGCTTCAGCAACCTGATCGGCATCGACCACGAGGTCCCGGTCGCGCCCTTCATGCCGGTGATGATGTTCGCGATCCTCTTCGGCCTCTCGATGGACTACGAGGTCTTCCTGATCTCGCGGATCCGGGAGGAGTACCTGAAGGACGGGGACACGCGGCGGGCTGTGGCGGAGGGCCTCGCGAAGACCGCCCGGGTGATCACGGCGGCCGCCGCGATCATGGTGGTCGTCTTCCTCGCCTTCGTGACCTCGAGCCAGGTCTTCCTCAAGCTGTTCGGGATCGGGTTGGCCTCCGCGATCTTCCTGGACGCAACGATCGTCCGGATGGTGCTCGTGCCTGCGGTGATGCAGCTACTTGGCAAGCGGAACTGGTGGATCCCCGACTGGCTGGAGCGGATACTCCCGCGGCTGGACGTCGAGCGGGTCGCGCCGGCCGGCGCCGAGGGCCGCTCCTAGCTCGAGAACCCGACCTGGTGCCTCTCAGAGGCTCTCGAGTAGGGCCAACTCCCTCTCCAGCATGAGCCCGGCTGCCTCGGCGTCGTAGTCCGGCCCGTTCGGGTCGGCGAAGAGGTGACCCTCGCCCGGGTAGGTGAAGACGTCGAACTGCGCGCCGGCGGATCGGGCCGATTCCTCGGCCGCGGCCGGCCCGGCCTCGTCCGTCAGAGAATCCTCGGCCTTCTTGTGGAGTTGCCCCGGGACACCACTGGGCCAGGGCGCCTCGCCGAGGCTGGCGGCGGGTGCGGTCCCGTGCATCAGCAGGAGAGCTAGGGCCCCCGGCCTCATCACTCCGAAGTAGTGCGCGGTCGAGGCGCCCATGGAGAATCCGGCGTAGACCAGCTCGTCCGGTGCTCCCTCCAGGAAGGCCGCTGCGCGGGCCATCAGCGTCGGGACACCGAGTTCGTCGCGATGCGCAATCCCATCCTCGAGCAGGTCGAAGGTCCGGCCCTCGTAGAGGTCCGGCGCCTCCACCTCATGCCCGGCGTCGCGCAGCGAATCGCCCCAGGCCAGCACGTCGGGTCGCAGACCCTGGGCGTGGTGGAAGAGAACGACGTGCGCCACGGGGACTTCATATCGGTTCGAGCCCGGGTGGGTCGATCGGTAAGGTCAGTAGGTTCGGCATGAGTACGTCCACGACCCCAAAGTCACCCCTGGAGCCCTTCTCCGAGCCGGTCAGGAAGTGGTTCGAGGCGTCGTTCGAGGCCGCCACGCCCGCCCAGGCGGCCGGCTGGCCCGCGATCGCCTCGGGCGCGCACACGCTGATCTGCGCCCCGACCGGCTCTGGCAAGACCCTGGCCTCGTTCCTCTGGGGGATCGACAGCCTCGCGCGTGAGCCCGAACGACTCGGCTCGGGCGTCCGAATCGTCTACGTCTCTCCGCTCAAGGCCCTCTCCTACGACATCGAGCGCAACCTGAGGGCTCCATTGCAGGGAATCGGGGCGCCGGTCTCGGTCGCGTTGCGCACCGGGGACACGCCTCAGTCCGAGCGCCGCAAGATGCGCCGGGAGCCGCCGGACATCCTGATCACCACGCCGGAGTCGCTCTACCTGATGATCAGCTCGGGCGCCCGGGAGATCCTCGGAGGGGTCGAGGCCGTGATCGTCGACGAGATCCACGCCGTCGCACCTTCGAAGCGGGGCTCGCATCTTGCGCTGACACTGGAACGGCTCGACCACCTGGGCGAGAACCCGGTCCAGCGCATCGGGCTCTCGGCGACCCAGCGGCCGCTGGAGCGGATCGGAGACTTCCTCGTGGGCGCGGGACGCGAGTGCGAGATCGTCGATGCCTCCGAGCCCAAGCAGCTCGACCTCGAGATCGTCGTCCCGGTCGAGGACATGATGGAGCCGAGCCCGCTCGACAACAAGCGGCAGGATGGCGCCGACACGGGCAGGACGCCGCATCCCGATCAAAAGCACTCACCCGAAAGGATCGACCCCGGCCCCATCGAGGCCTCGCTCGATCCGGCGACCAACACCCGCTCGATCTGGCCGGCGATCTATCCCGAGCTCCTGCGGCTGGTGCGCGAGCACAGCTCGACCATCGTCTTCGTCAACAACCGCCGCGCAGCGGAGCGGATCGCCAAGCGACTCAACGAGATGCACAACGACGAGATCGAGGAGGAGCTGCCGGCCACCGAGCACGGGGGCAACTCCAAGAACGGTGACAAGGCGCCACCCGAGATCGCCCGGGCCCACCACGGCTCCCTCTCCCACGAGGAGCGCGCCCTGGTCGAGGAGCTGCTCAAGTCGGGCGAGCTCCCCTGCCTCGTCGCCACCTCTTCCCTGGAGCTCGGCATCGACATGGGCGCCGTGGACCTGGTCATCCAGGTGGAATCGCCGAAGTCAGTCACCCGCGGCCTGCAGCGCGTCGGCCGCGCCGGACACACACTCGGCGAGGTCTCGAAGGGCCGGATCTTCCCCAAGTTCCGCGCCGACCTGCTCGAGTGCGCCGTCGTCGCTCGCCGGATGCGGACCGGCGAGATCGAGGAGACGGTCATCCCGCAGAACCCCCTCGACGTACTCGCCCAGCACCTCGTCTCGATGGCCGCGCTGGACGAGTGGGAGATCGACGAGGTCGAAAAGCTCGTTCGCTCCGCCCAGCCGTTCGCCGAGCTCTCCCGCGAGCAGCTCGAGAACGTGCTCGACATGCTCGACGGACGCTATCCGTCCGAGCGCTTCGCCGAGCTGCGGCCCAGGATCGTCTGGGATCGCACCCTGGGCACCATGCGCGGGCGTCCGGGAGCTCGGCAATTGGCGGTGGCCAACGCTGGCACGATCCCCGACCGCGGCCTCTACGGGGTCCACCTGCCCGATGGCCGCCGGGTCGGCGAGCTCGACGAGGAGATGGTCTACGAGGCGCGGCCCGGCCAGACGTTCCTGCTCGGGGCCAGCACCTGGCGGATCGAGGAGATCACCCGCGACCGGGTGATCGTCACCCCGGCGCCGGGCACTCCCGGCGCCGTCCCCTTCTGGCGCGGCGACGGCATCGGGCGCCCAGCAGAGCTCGGGAGGGCGATCGGTGCCTTCAGCCGCGAGGCGGTCAATGCCGATCCGAAGAAGCTCGCCAAGGAGAACGACCTCGACAAGCTCGCCGCGCAGAACCTCGTCAACTACCTGACCGAACAGCAGGCGGCCACACGAGTCGTCCCCTCCGACGAGGCGATCGTGATCGAGCGCTTCCGGGACGAGATCGGCGACTGGCGACTCTGCGTCCTCTCGCCATTCGGTGGGCGCGTCCACGCTGCATGGGGACTGGCGCTCGCGGCCAAGATACGCGACGACAAGGACCTCGAGGCGGACGCGATCTGGTCCGACGACGGGATCGTCATCCACCTGCCCGACGCAGACGAGCCGCCCCCTGGCGACCTGGTGATGATCGAGCCGGACGAGCTCGAAGACCTCGTGATTCGGGAGCTGTCGGGATCAGCCTTGTTCGGCGCGCGCTTCCGCGAGAACGCGTCGCGCTCGCTGCTGATCCCGCGGGCCTGGCCCGGCAAGCGCACGCCGCTCTGGCAGCAGCGGCTCAAGTCCCAGAGCCTGCTCGAGGTCGCCCGGGACTTCCCCCGCTTCCCGGTGATCCTCGAGACCTACCGCGAGGTGATGCGCGACGTCCTCGACCTCCCCTCCCTCAAGGATCTGCTTCGCGACCTCCACTCGCGCAAGATCACGATGGTCGAGGTCGAGACGCCGACCGCCTCGCCCTTTGCCTCCTCGCTGCTCTTTGACTACGTCGCCACCTACATGTACGAGGGCGACACTCCGAACGCGGAGCGACGCGCGGCCGCTCTCGCCCTCGACCGCGACCTCCTAGCCGAGCTGCTCGGCCAGGAGGAGCTGCGTGAGCTGATCGATCCGGAGGCGCTGGAGGAGGTGGAGCGGCAGCTCCAGCAGCTCACCGAGGCGGGTCTGGCCAAGGATCGCGACGGCCTCCAGACCATCCTCCGCCGGCTCGGCGACCTGACGGCGGAGGAGTGCGAAAAGCGGACTGAGGAGGGCTACTCCGCGGCCTCGATGCTCGAAAAGCTGGTCAAGGAGCGCCGCGCGGCCGTGGTCCGGATCGCCGGCGAGGAGCGCTACATCGCCGCCGAGGATGCCGGGCTCTACCGCGACGCGCTCGGGGTCCCGCCGCCGGCGGGATTGCCGGAGAGCTTCCTGGAGCCGGTCGAGGACGCGCTCGTCTCCCTGGTCCGGCGCTATGCCGCCTCCCACGTTCCGTTCCCGACCCGGCAGTTGGCCGACCGCTATGGCGTGGATCCGAGCTCCGCCCTGAAGGAGCTGGAGCGATCCGGAGACGTGGTCCGCGGGGAGCTGCTCCCCGGCGGCACCTCGCGCGAGTGGTGCGAGTCCGACGTCCTCCGCCGCCTCCGGCGCGCGAGCCTCGCCCGGCTGCGAAAGGAGGTGGAGGCGACCGACCAGCGGGAGCTGGCCCGTTTCCTGCCGAGCTGGCAGAACGTGGACGCGCACAGCCGCTCCGGCGCCGGCCCCGATCGGCTGCGCGAGGCCCTCATCTCGCTGCAGGGAGTGGCGCTAACCCCGAAGACCTGGGAGCGGGACGTGCTGCCCAGGCGGCTCGGGTCCTACAGCCCGACCTGGCTCGATGAGCTCTGCACCAGCGGCGAGCTCGTCTGGGTCGGCGCCGGATCGCTCGGCCGCAACGACGGCAAGGTCGCCCTCTACTTCCGCGAGGACGTCAGGCTCGCCGGGCCGCCGCCCGGCAACGCGAAGCTCGACCGTCCGGAGGGAGAGATCCACGACGCGATCCGGGAGCGCCTTTCGCTGGGACCGTGCTTCTGGCTCGACCTGCTCGAGCTGGAGGGATCGGCCGAGGAGCTCCACGAGGCTCTCTGGGACCTGACCTGGTCGGGCGAGGTGACCAATGACGCCTTTGCGCCGCTGCGCGCTCCCCGCCTCCGCGCCGCTCAGCGCTCCGACCGTGGTGGGCGCCGCTTCGCCAGGCGACGCGCCGCCGCCGCCGGCACGGTGATCGGCCGCTGGTCCCTGAGCGAACCGCTGTTCGAGGGAGCGCCCTCGGCCGGTCCGCGGACGCGCGCGCTCGCCGAGCTGCTGCTTGAGCGCCACGGGATCGTCACCCGCGAGACGGCAATCGCCGAGGGGATTCCGGGCGGCTTCGCATCCATCTACGGCGAGCTGCAGAACCTCGAGCTGCTCGGGACGGCGCGCCGCGGCTACTTCGTGGAGGGCCTCGGCGGCGCTCAGTTCGCGCTGCCGGGAGCAGTCGAGCGGCTCCGGAGCATGCCTCGTACCGATGGCGAGCTCCAGGTGCTTGCGGCGACCGATCCGGCGAATCCATACGGAGCCACGCTCTCCTGGCCCAAGCTCGAGGGTCAGCGCCGGGCCGCCCGAACGGCGGGGGCCTACGTGATGCTTCGCGACGGCGAGCCGCTGCTCTATGTCGAGCGCGGCGGCAAGGGAATCCTGCGCCTGCAGAAGCTGGCCGACGGAGAGTTCATCGAGGCCCTGGGTGCCCTCGCCGAGGCCGCGCAGGCCGGTCAGATCGAGAAGCTGGCGGTTGAGCGCGTCGACGGCGAGCCGGTGATCGGCTCGGGCCTGGAGGCGGCGCTGATCGAGGCGGGCTTCCGGCGGCAGCCGCGCAAGCTCGTTGCGTAGATGGCCGAGGGCGACACGATCCTCCGGATCGCGCGCCGGCTCGGCGCGCGACTCGGCGGCGAGGCCCTCTCCGTCCGCACTCCCGGGCAGCGGCGCCCCGACGGGATGCCCGCGTCCGAGCTCGACGGGCGGACGCTCGAGCGCGCAGAAAGCCGGGGCAAGCACCTGATCCTCCACTTCGACGGCGGGCTGGCGCTGCACAGCCACCTCGGCATGCGCGGCAGCTGGCATCTCTATGAGGACGGCGGGCGATGGCGCGGACCCGCTCGAGACGCGTGGATCGCGCTTGCCGGCGGCGGAGCGGAGGCCGTCAACTTCGGGGGTTCCAAGATGCGGATCGTCCGCGAGGTGCAGCTGGACCGGGACCCGCGCCTGGCGCGGCTCGGACCCGACGTGCTGGCCAACGACTTCGATCCGCGGTTGGTGGCCGCGCGGATCCGCTCAGCCGGGCCGGACCTGAAACTCGGCGACGCGCTGCTCGGCCAGAGGCTGGTTGCCGGCATCGGCAACATCTTCCGCTCGGAGGGCTGCTTCGCCGCCGGGATCGACCCACGCACCCCAACCGGCGCCATCAGCGACGAGGAGCTCGTGACCGTTCTCGACGCGACCCGAGGCCTCATGCTCGAGGCCGTCGAGACCGCCCGCCAGCCGAAGCAGGTCTACCGCCGCGCCGGGATGCCCTGTCCGGTCTGCGGCACCAAGATCCTCTCCCAGGCCCAGGGCGAGACGGCGCGGACGACCTACTGGTGTCCTAGCTGCCAGCCTGCTCGCGTCTGAGGACCGCCGACAGCGCCTCGGCGCCCTCGTGACGATCAAGGCTAGCGGCGAGATTTGTGCCTGTCCTCCGTACTTTTCGCCATGGCCGGATGAGCAGG
Source organism: uncultured Solirubrobacterales bacterium (assembly GCA_963819715.1). Taxonomy (GTDB): domain Bacteria; phylum Actinomycetota; class Thermoleophilia; order Solirubrobacterales; family 70-9; genus DASUPK01. The sequence continues at coordinate 1,217,175 of CAWFXE010000002.1, read as the reverse complement.
GATAATCCCCATGGGATGGAGAACGGGGCAAGACAAGGAATACTCGACCTCCTCGGCCGCGTGCCCCTTTTCTCGGAGCTCTCGCCGCAGGAGCTGGACCGTGTTGCCCAGGTCGCCATCCCGCGCAGCTACCCGGCCGACACACGGGTCTTTCACGAGGGCGACCCGGGCGACGCTTGCTACATCGTCAACCAGGGCAGCTGCCGCGTCATCCGCCAGCACTCGGACGGCCGGGTGATCACGCTGGCGACGCTCGGCCCGGGGGCGATCTTCGGCGAGCTCGCCATGCTTGACGGCGAGCGGCGCTCGGCGAGCGTGGAGGCCGCTGAGAGCACCGAGCTCCTCGCCCTGCCGGCGACGGACATGCGCACACTCATCCGCGAGCACCCTGAGATGGCGGAGAAGCTGATCGTGGCGCTCACGCGCCGCCTCCGCGAGGCGAACGAGCGGATCGCGCGCCAGTCGTTCCAGACCGTGCCCAGCCGCGTCGCCGGAGTGCTCAACCAGCTCCTGGCCGAGGAAGCGGTCACGCCACTGGTCCGCGACGGAGTGACGATCCGCCTGCGCCAGTCCGACCTCGCGCAGATGGCGGGCACCTCCCGCGAGAGCGTCAGCCGGTTCCTCGCGACGCTCGAGCGAGCGGGGGTCGTGCAGGTGGGCCGCGGCCGCGTGACGGTGATCGAGCCGGAGCGGCTCGATGCTTACATCTTCTAGCCGCGACCCGATGGCGAAGCCGAATAGCTTCAGCGAACAGCGCACCCGCATGGTGGAGCGCCAGCTGCGCCGTCGCGGAATCGACGACGAGAGGGTGCTGGCCGCAATGGCGGAGGTGCCGCGCGAGCACTTCGTCCCCGACCAGGTTCGCGACAGCGCCTACAACGATTCCGCGTTGCCGATCGGGCACGAGCAGACCATCTCTCAGCCCTGGGTGGTCGCCGCCATCTGCCAGGCGCTTCGTCTTACGGGGGATGAGGCGGTCCTCGAGATCGGGACCGGATCCGGCTACTCGGCCGCGGTCCTGGCGAAGCTCGCGGACAGCGTGATCAGCATCGAGCGGGTGCCCGATCTGGGTGTGACCGCTCGGCGCAATCTGGAGGATCTGGGGATCGACGACGTCGAGGTGATCGTCGGAGACGGCAGCCGCGGATACCCCGAGGGGGCCCCATACGACGGGATCGCCATACACGCCGCCACCCCGGAGGCCCCGCGCAGCCTGCTCGCCGAGCTCGCCCCCGACGGGCGGCTGGTCGTGCCGATCGCCACCGGCTCGGCCGACCTCCTGGTCGCCTTCATCCGCGAGGACGGTGAGCTGCGCCAGGAGACGATCGGCCCCTGCCGGTTCGTGCCGCTGATCGGTGCCGAGGGCTTCAGCCCGCCTGAGCCCAGCAGGTAGGTAGGCTCGCTGCGTGAATTCGGCCCTCTACGTGCTCAACTTCTACTCGCCGGTCTTCGTGGACCAGCTGCGCAGCGGACGCAAGACGGCCACGATCCGGCTGGGGGACAAGTCCCGCAAATACAAGCGCGGGCAGGTCGTCTGGATCACGATCGGCTACCGCCATCAGGCCCGCGAGAAGATCTTCGCCGCCGTCATCGACGACGTCGAGGTCAAGCGTGTCGACGAGCTCTCCCCGCGCGACATCGAGCACGACAACCCGGAATTCCGACGGCGCGAGGAGACCGTGGACTTCCTCGAGACGATCTACACCCGCCCGGTCGGCGAGGACGACACAGTGACCGTGATCCGTTTCTCGCAAATCGTCGAAAGACCCTCGACGCAATTTGGCAACGGAGAAACGCCATCCCGCAACTGACGCCGCTCGCGCGGGTGGCGCCCGCGCGCCGCGCGCCAATGGCTGAATATCGATTTCTCACCACCTGGCTGCTCGAGGCCCCGCGCGAGCGCGTCTGGGACGCGATCTACGAGTCCGAGCGCTGGCCGAATTGGTGGCACGGCGTGCTCGAGGCGGAGAAGCTCGAGGAGGGAGACGAATCGGGCGTCGGGCAGTACGGGCGCTATGTCTGGAGGTCGAAGCTGCCGTACAAGCTCGAATTCTTCGTCCGCACGACCAAGGTCGAGCGCCCGTACTTGCTGGAGGGGGAGGCGAGCGGTGAGCTCACCGGCGTCGGGCGCTGGCGCCTGTTCGAGCAGGATGGCGTGACCGCCGCCCTGTATGAGTGGAACGTGCGAACGACCAGGGCGTGGATGAACCTGCTCGCCCCGTTGGCGCGGCGGATCTTCGCCGTCAATCACGACTACGTGATGCGGAACGGCGGCAAGGGCCTGGCGAGCCTGCTCGGCGCGCCGCTGCTCGCCATCGGCTAGCCGGAGCTTCCGTCTGGCTACAATCAGGCGGCTGGCTGGCACTCTCCTATCGAGAGTGCCAAAAACCCTTATCCGGCTAGGAGGAACGCCGATGAAGCTGAAGCCGCTAGGCGACCGCCTGATCGTTCAGGCAGTCGAGGAGGAAGAGACGACCGCAAGCGGGCTCGTCCTTCCCGATACAGCGAAGGAGAAGCCGCAGAAGGGCAAGGTGCTCGCTGTCGGCGACGGAGAGGTCAAGGAGGACGGCTCACGCCGCCCCCTCGACGTGAGTGAGGGCGATGAGGTCCTCTACTCCAAGTACGGAGGCACCGAAATCACTGTCGACGGCGACGAGCTGCTCGTCCTCCGCGAGGCCGATGTGCTCGCGAAGGTCGGCTAGTCCCAGGACTTAGGAAGGAGGAAGCACACATATGGCTCACAAGGAGCTGAAGTACGACGAGGAAGCGCGTGGCGCCCTGCAGGACGGGGTCGACGCCGTGGCCAATGCGGTCAAGGTGACGCTCGGTCCGAAGGGTCGTTACGTCGTCCTCGACAAGAAGTTCGGAGCGCCCACCATCACCAACGACGGCGTCACCATCGCCCGAGAGATCGAGGTCGAGGACGTCTTCGAGAACCAGGGCGCCCAGCTGGTCCGCGAGGTGGCGACCGCCACCAACGACGTGGCCGGTGACGGCACCACCACGGCGACCCTGCTCGCCCAGACGATCGTCCGCCACGGCCTCAAGAACGTTGCGGCCGGAGCGAATCCGCTCGGGCTGCGCAGCGGCATCGAGAAGGCCGTCAATCAGGTGGTCGACGACCTCCGCGAGAAGCAGTCGAAGGACATCGCGGGCAAGGAGCAGATCGCCCGAGTCGCGGCCATCTCGGCCGCCGACGACGAGATCGGCAACATCATCGCCGACGCCATCGACAAGGTGGGCAAGGACGGCGTGGTGAACGTCGAGGAAGGTCAGACCTTCGGCATGGAGCTGGAGTTCACCGAGGGCATGCAGTTCGACAAGGGCTACATCTCGCCCTACATGGTCACCGACCAGGACCGCATGGAGGCCGTGCTCGATGACGCCTACATCCTGATCGCCAACCAGAAGATCGGCTCGGTGCGCGACATCCTGCCGGTTCTGGAGCAGGTGATGCAGGGTGGCAAGTCGCTGCTGATCATCGCCGAGGACGTCGAGGGCGAGACCCTCGCCACCCTGGTGGTGAACAAGCTCCGCGGCACCTTCACCGGCGTGGCCGTCAAGGCACCCGGGTTCGGTGACCGCCGCAAGCGGATGCTCGAGGACATCGGCATCCTCACCGGCGGCGAGGTGATCACCGAGGAGATGGGCCTGAAGCTGGAGAACACCCAGCTCGACCAGCTCGGCAAGGCGCGTCGCGTCGTCGTGGGCAAGGACAACACCACGATCATCGACGGTGCCGGCGACTCCGAGCAGATCAAAGGCCGCATCAAGCAGATCAAGTCCGAGGTCGAGACGACCGACTCCGACTTCGACCGCGAGAAGCTGCAGGAGCGGCTGGCCAAGCTGGCCGGCGGCGTCGCGGTCGTCAAGGTCGGCGCGGCCACCGAGACCGAGATGAAGGAGAAGAAGCACCGCGTCGAGGACGCCCTTCAGGCGACTCGTGCGGCGCTCGAGGAGGGCATCGTCCCGGGTGGCGGCGTAGCGCTGCTGAACGCCCAGGCCGCGATCAAGCTCGACTCCTACAAGGACGACGACGAGCGGACTGGCGCTTCGATCATCCAGCGCTCGCTCGAGGCACCGGTCCGGCAGATTGCCGAGAACTCGGGCTTCGAGGCCTCCGTCGTGGTGGAGAAGGTCCGCGGCCTGAAGCCGGGCGAGGGCCTGAACGCATCCGATGGCGAGTACGGCGACCTGATCGCCGCTGGCGTCATCGACCCGACGATGGTCACGCGCTCGGCGCTTCAGAACGCCGCGTCGATCGCGAAGAACATCCTCACCACCGAGGCCATCGTGGCCGAGCCGCCCGAGAAGGACGGCGCCGGCGCCATGCCCGGTGGTGGCATGCCCGACATGGGCGGGATGATGTAAGGACTACGCTTGCCGCAACAGGCGAGTGTGTTCAAGTGTTCGAGAGGCCCGGCATCAGCCGGGCCTCTTGCTTTTCTGGAGCCGTGACGAGGCTCCGCACCGCCGGGCTGCTGCTGATCGCCGGGTCCGCGATCACCTTTGCCCTCCACTTCGCACAGGTCCCGGAGGACCTCTACCGCTGGCTCTATCACCACCTGCTCTCGGGGCTCGACCTCCCGGACGATCCCTCCGAGGGGAGCCTCGACGCGATTCGGACCGTCTCCCTGGTCGGCGGCATCCTGGAGCTCGCCGGCGGACTCGCCGCGCTGGCGATCGACTGGGCGCGGAGCCGCTAGCCCTCGGTCCCGAGGACGCTGCCCATAGGCCGGGGCTCGACGCCGAGCGCCTCTGCATCCTCGGTCCCGCGCGCGCTGGTCATCGGAACCTCCATCAGCTCCGCCTCCTCCCAGGTCGCGAACACCGACGGCCCGACGACCAGCTCCAGCGCTCTCAGCCCCCTCCGGACGAAGGGGATCGGAACGTGCAGCAGAGGCTTGGCCCGGCCGGTTGCCTCGAGAACGCGCTCGACGATGTCGTCGTAGGTGAGGACCTCGGGCCCGGCAAGCTCGAAGCGCCCGTTCGATTCGGCGGGCGGCTTCCCGTTGAGCGAGGAGGCGACACAGCGGGCCACGTCCCGGGCCCAGATCGGCTGATAGCGCGCGCCCCCGGCTCCGGACACGGGAACGGCCGGCAGCAGCGCCAGCCGCTGCAGCAGCCTGACCCAGGGGTCGCCTGGCCGGTAGATGATCGAGGGAGCGAAGACAGTCGCGTCGATTGCTGACTCACGCACGGCCCGCTCGGCGATCGCCTTGGACCGGAAGAACCTCGTCCGCTGAAACGGGGTGGCTCCGATCGCCGAGAAGAAGACGAACCGCTTCACGCCGGCGCGCTCCGCGTGCCTCAGGAGGCGCACGGTCGCCAGCCCGTTGACCTCCTCGATCGTCCCTCCCGGCTGATCCCGGATGGTCGCGGCGAGGTGAACGACCGTGTCGACGCCACGCATTGCGTGGCGGATCGAGAGCGGGTCGCGCAGGTCGCCGAGCGTGATCTGGACGTCGACCCTGTGCTCCCCGAGCTTTCGCGGATCCCGGACGAGGACACGGACCTCGTGGCCGCCTTCGAGCAGTTCCGGCAGCAGCTCGCCGCCGACGACGCCCGTCGCTCCCGTGAGCAGGATCACTGGGCCACTGTAGCCACCGGCCACAGCCACGCGCCCAGGCCTCGGCTTGCCTAGAATGTCGCGTCCAGCGGCGCCCGATGGGCGCCGCAATCGCAACCAAGACTTGGGAAAGGAATAGACGCCTGTGGCATACGTCATCGCAGAGCCGTGCATCGGCGAGAAGGACAACTCCTGCGTAGAGGTCTGCCCCGTCGACTGCATCCACCCGACTCCGGACGAGCCCGACTACGACAACGTCAAGCAGCTCTTCATCGACCCCGATGAGTGCATCGACTGCGACGCGTGCGTCGAGGCCTGCCCCGTCGACGCTTGCTTCGCCGAGGACCAGCTCCCCGAAGAGTGGTCCAAGTACACGCAGATCAACCTCGACTACTACAAGCAGAACGCCTAGCAACCTCCGGGCCCGCCGGGGCCCGGAAGGTCAGCGACGCTTGAGCGCCTAGCCGAGAATCACGGCGATCCGTACTTAGTACTGGTACATCCGGCTAGGTCGGCCCCAAGAATTGGGGTGGTCAGCGCAGACGCCGATTCCGGCAGTGATGAAGGCACTGCGGAACATCGTCCTCGGCGCGCTGGCGAGCATGCTGCTCTTCGTCCCGGCGGCGGCAAGCGCCTCGGGCCCATGGGACTCGCTTCTGGCCCCCGAATCGGCCTGCCCGGGACAGTCGGATGCCTCTGCACCGGCAGTCGCCCAGGAACAGACGATGGTCTGCATGCACCGGTGGGCGCGAGCCCAGAAGGGGCTGTCGGGCCTCCATGTCTCCAAGCATCTCCGCTCCTCGTCCGCGAGAAAGGCCAGGGACATCAGGCGTTGCCAGGACTTCAACCACGACGCCTGCGGCAGGGACGCATTCTACTGGTTCAAGCGGGTCGGATTCCTCCGTGGCACCTACGGAGCCGGCGAGAACCTCGAGCTCGGAAACGGCGATGCGGCAACCGTCCGCGGCGCGATGAGCGCCTGGCTCAACTCCCCCGAACACAGGTCGGTGCTGCTCACCCGGAGCTTCGATGACGTCGGGATCAGCCTGGTCAGGGGCCAGTTCAAGGGCTACAGCGGAGTGGCGATCTGGGTCGCCCACTTCGGCTACCACCACTAGCGCCGCCCGACGATCGGCTGCCGCGCGGGCGTGCGGCGGCTCGGAACACTCGCTGTTCGGCTCTTTCTGACCGGACTGCTGGCGGCAGGTTGCGGTGGCGCTGGCGGTGGGGACAACGACACGTCGGACGCCTCGACCACCGGAACGCTGTGCAAGACGGAATACATCGCCAAGGGCGTCAGATCGTCGGCATGGCGGATGACCGCCGATGTCCGCATCTGCGCTCCTGCTCCTCGGTCCGGCGATCGACCCAGGTGAGCAGGCTGCAGCCGCTTCAGACTCTCCTGCTGATCGGCGCGGCCCCGTTCGCCTCGGCCCTCGTCCTGGCCCAGCGGAAGCGCACGCTGGTGGAGATCTCGGCGCTCTCAGCCGCGGTGATCATCGCGACGCAGATCAACCCTCGAGCACTGGCTCGACCTCTAAATCGCCTCGTTCTTCGGCATGCTGATCGCGCCGGCCGTACGCGGGCCCGCGCTCAGCTGCGGCGCGCCAGGGAGCGGCCGAGGCCCGTAGGCCCCTAACGGGCGCCGGCGTAAGCCTCGGCGCGAGGCGCCTCGGCCGGAGTCCGGCCCTCGCGCAGGATCGGCGCAGCGACCAGCCATAGGTAGACCAGCAGGTAGAGGTTCCTGGCGGCAACCGGCCAGACGAAGCCGCCGCTGAGGGCATCGACGCCGTCGTAGTTCTGCAGCCCGATCTGGGTGAAGAGGATCGCCACCAGTAGCACCAGGTTCTCCTTCCCGAGCCCGTAGGCGCATGCCGACACGGGCAGGATCCAGAGCAGGAACTGGGGCGAGAGGACCGGAGCGAAGACGACCAGCATCGTGAGCAGAGCGGCGACGAGTTTGAGGTTCGACACCTTCGACCGCCAGCCGGCCGCCACGAGCCACACATATCCGGCCGCGCCGATGATCACGGAGATCCAGCGCGCCGCGGTTACGCCGGAGGCCTGAATCTCGAATCCGCCGTGGCCGACGCCAGTCGTGATCCCGGAGCTGCCGAAGACATGCGCCACCTCGAACGGGCTGGCGGCGAGGCTCTCCACCTGGAGCGCGCGCTGCGTGTGGTAGGTGATCGCGGAGCCGAACTCGTCGCCCATGATCAGTACCGCCGCTGCGCACAGCAACAGCGGAATCGCCCCGGCGATCACCACCCGCCGCGGGTTCCGCTCTCCTCGGAGGAGTACCGGGTAGAGGAACAGGGGGAAGGCCTTCACCGCCACCCCCAGAGAAAGGAGCACCGACCAGGTCGCGGACTTCGCTCGATCGCGCGCCAGCACCGCCGCCAGCACCAAGATCGCCGGCACAAGATCGAAGCGGTTGAGGATCAGCGGCCCGATGTCGATCAGCGAGTTGTCGAGGACTACGTCGGAGAGGATCACCACCCCGACCGTGTAGATCCCGAGCGCGGAGAGAACTCGCCTGTTGTCACCGGGGAGAGCCAGCGCGATCAGCACGATCATCCCGAGGTCGAACGCCAGCATCTCCCACATGAAGCCGTCAACGAAGCCCTGGGTGCTGTCGTCGATGTAGATCGGGGCGATCAGGACGGGGACGGAGAGAGGCGGGTACTCGATCCCCTGGTCCCGATAAGGCAGATCGCCGTCCTTGATCGCCTGCGCCTGCGGCGCGAAGTCGTTGATCAAGACCGACGACCAGTCCCCGATCGTCGGGACGAAGACGGCGAGATGGAGTGCGCAGAGGAGGGCCGCGGCGGTCGCCCGCCAGCGGGTGGTCATTCGCCCTACTGGACCATCGGCAGCTCAGTGCCGCTGATCCCGCCCCCGTTCGGCTGCGTCTCTGCCGGAGCGGACTGCGCCCCCTGAAGGAGGGGAAGCTCGGTCGGCGTCGCCGCGACGATCCCGCGCGCTGCCTCGCGAATCATCTGGGAGGCCGGCGCATCGGGGTCCTCGACTACCAGGGGCTTCCCGTCATCCGCGTGCTCACGTAGCTCACTCGAGAGCGGAACCTTGGCGAGCAGCGGCACGTCGAGCTCGTCGGCGAGGAGCTGCCCGCCGCCCTCGCCGAAGATCGCCACACGCTCACCGTCGGGGCCCGTGAAGGCGGACATGTTCTCGATCACCCCGAGCACCTCGAGGTCGACCTTGGCGGCCATCTCGGCGGCCCGACGAGCCACGCTCTGTGCCGCCGGCTGCGGCGTCGTCACGATTGCGATCTTCGCCTGCGGAAGCAACTGCGCGAGCGTCATGGAGACGTCTCCGGTGCCCGGCGGCAGGTCGAGCAGAAGGTAGTCGAGCTCCTCCCAGGCGACGTCCTCCAGGAACTGCTGGATCGCCTTGTGGAGCATCGGGCCTCGCCAGACGACGGCGGCATTCTCCTCGACGAAGAAGCCGATCGACATCACCTTGGGGCCCGACGGAGATACCGGCGGGATGATCTTGCGCTCGGGCGAGACGTCGGGCTTCTGGTTGACGCCCAGCATCCGCGGGATCGAGTAACCGTAGACATCGCAATCGAGCGCCCCGGCCTTGTGCCCCTCGGCGACGAGGGCAGCCGCGAGGTTGGCGGTCATCGTCGACTTGCCGACGCCGCCCTTGCCGGAGGCGACGCAAATCACGTTCTTGACCTGGGCGAGGGCGCCCTCGGGGAGCTTGGGCCGGCCCAGCTTCTGCTGGAGCCCGGACTTCTCGCTGTCAGATAAGACGTCGAAGCCGACCTGAACGGTGTTGACTCCCTCGAGTTCCGAGACGTGCTGCACCACGGCGTTCTGGAAGTGCGAGCGAATCGGGCAGCCGGGCGTGGTCAGCGAGACGACCACGTCGACGCGCCCGTCGTCGTGGATGTCGATCGAGCGCACCATGCCGAGCTCGACGATCGAACGTCGCAGCTCCGGGTCGATGACTCGGGCGAGCTTCTCGGTGATCTGGTCCTTGGTCGGCAAGGTGGCCCATTGTAGGCGGGGCCGGGCCGCGGCTCCGCCCCGGAACGTGAAAACCGGGCCACTGGGGCCCGGTTTTCGAGGGAGGAGAGGTTGCTGCTTCCCGCTGGACCAACATCCACGGCCGCCACAAAAACCGCGACCGCATATACCAGCAGGCTTCTCCGGGCGCGCCACCTCTCGAGGGCGGCCCGGCTAAGCGACTAGATGCGCTCGCGCACCTTCTTCACAGCCGGCTCGACGCGGTCGCGGTAGATGGGCTCCACGCGCTCCTTGACGACCGGCTCGACGCGCTCGCGGTACACGGGCTCGACCCGCTCCTTGACGACGGGCTCAACCCGGTCGCGGTAGACGGGCTCGACGCGCTCGCGCGCCTTGCGGGCCTGGCCGATCAGCTGGTCGGTGACCTGACGGCGGACGTCGCCGCCCTTTGTCTCGGCCTTCTGGAGCTCGGAGCCGAGGCGGTCGCGGAGCGACTCGAGCTCGGTGTTCCGGGTCTCCGCGTCGCGGAAGCTCTGGACGCGCTTCTGCAGCGTCTCGATCTCCTGCGAACGGGTCTCCGAGTTGGTCCAGGTCTCGGCGGTGGTGCGAACGGCCTCGGCGACGGTCGGAACGGCGCCGACGGCGACGTCGACGGCCTGCAGCGCCTGCTCGGAGGGCTTGCGGCCGTTGGTGGTGACTTCGGTCGTCTGCTCTTCGGTCTTCTTGCTCTTGCTGGCCATCTCGGCAGTCAATCCCTTCGGCTTGCTTACGTCGGTCTTATTAGCTCTAAGTATGTTCGGAGCTTAGCACCGAACACATGTTTTGCGAACACATGTTCTTAACCGACCGGGGGTGGTCGGTTACACCGTCTCCCAACTCGACAGTCAGCGAAACAGTGAGAGGAAACGGTGCTCGCGTGCAACGCCGACTCGGTCGACCCACTCGGCTGGGCTGTCCAGCTCGTCGGGTCTGGGCAGGGCATCCGGCTCGCTCCAGGCGCGGTTGAGAGTGCGGATGCCGTGCGCGCGGACCACCTCGTCGGCGAACGCCTTGCCGCGGCGGTACTGCGCCAGCTTCATGTCGAGGCCGAGGACCTTGGAGACGATGGAATCGAGCAGGCCACGGCGCTCCCGATCGCTGTCGAGCGCCCGGCGCAGATCGGTATAGGCGGGGTCGAGCTGGTCCCCCACCGCGTCCATGACGTGCTCCGCGTAGCCCTCGACCAGCGTCATCGTCGCCGTCAGCCGGTCCACGAGGCGCCTCTGCGGCTCTGGCCAGAGCAGGGTCGCAAGCTCGCCATTGGTCGCCGAGCGGACCAGCTCGCGCGGGTTCGTCCGAGCAAGCTTGCCCAGGAGCTCCCCGGGCTTCACCTCGATCGCCGCCTTCTCGAACAGCTCCTCGGCGATCGCGCCGATGTGATCGCGGAGCCAGGGAACGGCGGCGAAGTGAACGGCGTGCGTGGTCTCGTGGAGTGCGATCCAGCGCAGGAACAGGTCGCGGTCGACGTCGAGTCGCGCTCGCGCCGCCGACAGGTTGGGACCGACGAAGAGCAGCCTCGGCGCCCGAGCGGGACCGATCAGGGCGACGTCGTACTGGCCGACGACACGCTGCGAAAGGTAGCCGACCGCGAGCCCGATCTCGGCCCCGGTGGCAGCCCGGACGATGGTCCGTTGCAGGCCCTTTCCCTCGCTGCCGTTGCTGCTCATCCGATCCTCGAGGTGCTGCTCGACCCGGGTGGACAGATTGCGAAAGGTCTCGAGGTTGACCTCGGCCCACTCGTCGCGGTCAACGAGCTCGGCCGGGGGCACGCCTCCCTTCGGCTTCAGGCCCGTGTAGCGACGGACCAGCTCGGCGGCGCGATCGGATTCGGTGCGCAACTCGTCCTCCGTGCCGTCCCACCTGGGTCCGGTTCCCGAGAGGGCACGGGCAACCCGCTCGGCCATGTTCCAGTCGACCATGCCCTCAGGCATAGACGGCCTCCTGAGCCTCGCGCAGGACGCTGAGGTCCGTCGCCGTGCGCGCGGCCGCGAGGTCGTAGCGCGCGGCCAGGTCCAGCGGGGCATCGTCGAGGCCGTCGCCTCCGAAGTCCACCGTGGCGCCGGCCTCCCTCGCGATCAGCTGGCCCGCGGCAGCGTCCACAGAGCGGCAACTACGGGTCGTGATCATGCCGTCGAAGCGGCCGCATGCCACGTAACAGAGATCCACGGCGATCGATCCGGGCGAGCGGAGCCGGTAGGCGCGGTCGCGAAGGACCTCCGCTGCCTTCACCACCCTCTCGGGCTTCGAGGCTTCGAGCGCGACGAGCTCGAGTTCGTCTCCGGCCGGTGCCTGGATCTGCTCGCCGTCGAGCTGCGCGCCTCGGCCGCGCATGGCGACGAACTCCTCGCCCGCGCCGAACTCGTAGACATAGCCGAGGCTCACGTCGGCCATCGAATCGCCATCCGCGACGGCGATGCTGACGCTGTGCAGGGGAATCGTCCGCCGGGCGTTGAGCGAGCCGTCGATCGGATCGATGACCACGCGAATCGGGGAGTCGCCGAAGCCGACCGAACCGCGCTCCTCGGAGACGGCTGTGAACGCGTGCCCCGCCCGGTGGAGAACCTCGAGCTCAGCGAAGATCGCGTCCTCGCAGAGCCGGTCGATGACCAGGGTGTTGTCCCCACCCTCGCCGACGCCCTCGTACTTGGTGCGAGCCTCGATCCCCCGGTGCTCCTCGAAGACCCGCTTCTGAGCCTCAACGGCCCGGCGGCAGGCGGCAATCCACTCGTCGTCGCTCGGACCGGCCACGCGCGCCAGGTTAGCGATGGTTTTCACGCGGCCAGCGGAAGCGCGGCCGGAGGTGGCGGATGCGTGGGTTAGCCTGAAATCGAATGATCGAGGAGACCGAAAGGGAGGAGATCGAGCTGACCGAGCAGCAGCAGGCCGTGGTCGCCCACGACCAGGGTTCGCTGCTCGTTCTCGGGGCCGCCGGCAGTGGCCGCACCGAGGCCCTGGCGCGGCGGCTCGCGCGGCTGGTCAGCGAGGGCCGGCGGCCGCTCGTCCTCTCACGCTCTGCAGCCGCCGTCGACCGTATCTCTGAGAGGGCCGAGGAGACGATCGAGACCCCTTACGAGGAGCTCGTCGTCCACACCCACCCCGCCGCAGCCGCGCGGATCCTCCGTGAGCATGCGACCGAGGCGAAGCTGGATCCCTTCTTCGAGTCCCTGAGCCCGGCCGAGCGCCTGGCGATGCTGCTCGACCGGATCGATGAGCTGCCGCTTCGCCGCCATGAGATCCGCGGCAACCCCGCGGGCCTCCTCGCGCGGATCGTCGACCGGATCGACGCCCTCAAGTCCGCGGGGGTGACCGCGGAGAGATTCCGCCGCTGGTCCGAAGAGCAGGCCGGCGGCTCGGCCTCGGAGCGGGACTCCGCCGCGAGGGAGCGGGAGTTCGCCGAGCTCTACCTGATGCACGACTCGCTGCTGCGCGCCGCAGGTGGGATGGACGACATCGACGCGGTGATCGAGCTGACCCGGCTGCTGGACGAGCGGCCGGCTCTCGCCGAGAGCGTCTCCGCGCGCTTCCCCGACCTGATGGTCGATGAGGCCGAGGACGCCTGCCCGGCCGAGCGATCGATGATCGAGGCGCTGGCGCGAAAGGCCGAGACGACGGTCCTCTCCTGCGACGACGAGCAGGCGCGGGCGCCCTGCGGGGCCGCCTCCGCCTGGGCGCGCCAGGCGTTCTCGCCGGGCGAGGTGACGCTGAAGCCGAGCTGGCGGTATGGAGGGGATCTGCTCGACGCCGCACACGCGGTCGTCGCCCAGTCCGAGCGCGACGCCGGCGTGGATCGCCGTGCCGCCGGGCCCCCGACCCGGGTGCGCTTCTGGTGCGGGACCAACGAGCGGGCCGAGGCACAGGCCGTCGCCCGCGACATCGAGACGGCGCTGGCGGCGGGCGACGTGAAGATGGGGGACATCTGCGTGGCCGTGCCCAGTGGTGGCGGCCGGGCGCGCGGGATCGCCGCGGCGCTCGAGGAGCGGCGCGTGCCTTATCGAGTCACGGGGCCGGGCGCCTTCTTCCAGCGGCCCGAGGTCCGCGACGTGATCGCGTGGCTGCGCCTGCTGGCCGATCCGACTGACGCCGCTGCCACCATCCGCGCGCTCAGCCGGCCACCCGTCGAGCTCAGATCCGTCGACCTGGCGCGCTGCACGACGATCGCCCGCCGGCGCAAGCTCGACATGGTTTCGGCCCTCGAGGCCTCGCTCGAGAGCCCGCAGATCCCGCCCGAGGCCCGGGACCGGATCCGCGAGTTCCTCCAGCTGCACCGCGCAGCCGCGAGGGCCATGGGCGAGATGCGCGCCGACGTCTTCGTTCGCCGGCTGATCGAGCGGATCGGGTTCCGCCGCCACCGGCTGTTCGCGGCACATCCGGAGGCCGCAGAGCGGCTCCGCAACCTCTCCCGTCTCGGCGAGCTCGCCGCTGCGTGGACCCGCCGAGAGCCGACCGGCTCGAACCGCGACTTTGTCCGCTACCTCGTCGCGGTCTCCGAGGCGGGGGTGCCGCCGGTCGACGAGCCCAGCGAGCCGACTGCGGACGCCGTCCGCGTGATGGCGCTGGAGCGCACCAAGGGCCTCGAGTTCTCGCGCGTCTATGTCGTCGGGCTCCACGCGGGGGCGGTGCCCGGTGCCGAGCCCGCCGGGCCGCCGATCGTGCCGGCCGGCGTCGGCGCCGGCGGCCCATCCCACGAGGACGAGCAGCGTCGCCTGCTCTACGTGGCGATGACACGCGCGAGCGACGAGCTCGTGCTCTCCCGGCCCGCGGGGACTGAGGCTGGCAGCGCTCGCCCGTCACCTCTGTATGAGGACGCCCGCGCCGTGCTCGACGCGAGCGAGCAGGAGCAGGGCGAGGAGCTCTTCGGGCCTGCGGAGGGTCTGCAGGCGACATACCGGATGATCCAGGACGAGGTCCTCGAGGAGGCCTGGCGAGCCGGCGGCAAGCTACGGGAGCCGCGACTCGACACCTACGTCGACGTGACCCGCGCGGTCGCTCGCTTCCTCGAGCTGGTCAAGCTGGCGGGCCTGATCCAGGGTTCCGCGGAGGAGCCCGTCGCCGACTCGCTTGCGGCGATCAACGACCTGCTCGATCACGCGATATCCACTGAGCAGCGCAGCGCTCTGCACGACTCCGGGCTCGATGCCTATCTGCTCGACGAGGAGGGCGCCGCGAAGCGGCGGCGGGAGCTGATCGAGCAGCGGGACGAGCCGTCGCTGGAGGCCTTCCTGCCCCGCCGCGGCGAGGGCTTGGCGCTCTCGGCGACCGACATCACGCTCTACCGAACCTGCCCCCTGAAATACAAGTTCGCGCGCGTCTTCGGCATTCCGCAGGAGACGACGATCAACCAGCGATTCGGGATCGTCATCCACCAGGTCCTGGAGCGGTTCCACGGCCAGCAGGCCGCCGCTACGGAGACTGAGGCGGAGGCGGGCAGCCTCCAGCAGCTGATGGGCCTGTTCGCAACGGCCTGGCGGCGATCGGGCTTCGGCGAGTCGGACGACGAGCTCCAGTTCCGGGAGAAGGCGATCGAAGCGCTCCACCGCTACCACGCCCGCGAGGTGGCGAGCGGGTCGCATCCCCGGTGGGTCGAGCGGAAGTTCGACTTCCGGATCGGCCCACACCACCTGCGGGGGCGGGTGGACCGCGTCGACCAGCTGCCAAGCGGCGGCTACGAGCTGATCGACTACAAGACCGGGGACCCGAAGCCGGTGCGGGAGCTCGAGTCGGACGTGCAGCTCGCGATCTACCGGCTTGCCGCCCGCGAGGCCTGGCGGCTCGAGGGCGCGGCGGGGAGCTACTGGTACGTGCTCGCCGACGAAAAGGTCGCGGTCGGCGGGTCGGCGGACGACCTGGAGCGAGTCGAGGGGGTGGTCCTCGAGGTCGGCGAGGGGATCCTCGGCCAGGACTTCGAGCCGCGCCCTTCGCCGGAGATCTGCTCCTGGTGCGACTTCCGACTGATCTGCCCGGCCTCCGAAGCGTAGACATCAAACGGGTTGCTCCTGCGGAGCACCCTCGCATGACACGTACATTTGTACAGGTTTGTGGTACATTTGTACACATCATGTTGGCCTGGATGTATCTCTCAGCTGCAATCGCCACCGAGGTGGTCGGCACCGTATTCCTGCGCAACACCGACGGCTTCACCAAACCGGCTCCGTCGCTCCTGGTGATCGTCATGTACGTGCTGTCGCTCTGGTTGACGGCGCTGGCTCTCAAGGGCCTCGAAATCAGCCTGGCCTACGCGGTCTGGGCCGGAGTAGGCACTGCGGCCATCGCGATCATCGGCATGGCGGCGATGGGCGAGACGGTCAACGCACTCAAGCTGGCGAGCATCGTGCTGGTCATCGGCGGCGTCGTCGGGCTCAACCTGTCCGGCGCCAATTAGCCTCATGGTGGTGGCCACCGAAACTGCCCAAGGGCGCCGGGAGCAGATCCTCGAGGCGACGCTGCGCGTAATCGGCCGCTCAGGCCGCGAGGCGGTGACCCATCGCGCCGTCGCCGAGGAAGCCGGCGTGCCGCTCGGCTCGACGACCTACTACTTCGACTCGCGCGACGACCTGCTGGGCCAAGCGCTCGAGCATGTGGCCCGCAAGGAGGCGGATCGCCACGTCGAGCTTGGAAATGAGCTCCGGAAGGCGGGCAGCCCGAGGGGCCTGGCCGACATGCTTCTGGACCAGCTGGTCTTCGAGATCGAGGATCGCGACGCCTACGTCGCCGAGTACGAGCTCTGGCTCGAAGCCGGACGGCGGCCGGAGCTGCGCGAGCCGGCAACGGCCTGGTGTGACGCCGTCCAGTTGGCGGTTGCCGGCGCAATGGAGAAGCTGGGCAGCACCGATCCGGCGGCCGACGCGAGCCTGGTCGTCGCCACGCTCGACGGCCTCGGGGAGCGCGTGCTGGCGCGGGAGGACGATCCCGCCCAGGCGGCGGCGGAATTCAGGCCCCAACTGAGGCGCCTGATCCAGCGACTGCTCGCCTAGGTCTCCGGTCCGCCGCCCTGCTGGCGGAGGTAGCGCTCGAAGTCCCGGGCGAGTGACTCGCCCGACGGGACGTCGTCCTCGACATCCAGGCGGTCCACCTGCTCGGCCTCCAGGCGCTGAACTAGCTCCTCGATCTCCGGATTCGCCGCGACGGCTCGGCTCACCTGGCTCTCGTATGAATCGGATTCCTCCTCGAGGCCCGAGGCTTCGACCGCGACGCCGACGAGGCCCTCGAGCCGGCGCAGCAGCGCAAGCGCCGCCTTCGGGTTGGGCACGGCGGCGACGTAGTGCGGGACCGCGGCCCAGAGACTGGCCGAGGGAATGCCGCGGCGGCGGCAGGCATCGTGAAGGACACCGACGACGCCCGTCGGGCCCTCGTAGTTCGAGCGCGCAAGGTCGAGGCGGTCCACCAGCTCCTCGTCCGAGGCGAGGCCGGTGATCGGCACGGGCAGGGTGTGGGCGACGTCGGCGATCAGGGCCCCAAGGGTGACCACCATCTCGATGCCGAGGATCTCGGCGGCGTCCGCGATCCCGTCGGCGAAGGTCCGCCAACGGAGGTTCGGCTCGGTGCCGGCCAGCAGAACGAGGTCGCGCTCGGCGCCCGGGGGAGTGGCGGCCAGCAGGACGTTGCCGGGCCACTCGATCTCGCGACTCTGGCCCTCGGTCATCCGGATCGTCGGCCGGTTGGCCTGGAAGTCGAAGAAATCCTCCGGGTCGACCTGGGCGATCACCTCGGCGTCCAGGGACTCCGCGGCGGTCGTCAGTGCTGTCGTTGCCGAGCCCGCCGCGTCGTTCCAGCCCGCAAAAGCACATACGAGGACCGGGGATCGAAGCTGCGGAGGCTCGGCCTCCCAGGCGAGCGCGTCCATCGGCCGAGACTAGCGAGTTAGGGCTCGCGGACACCCCGGTTGGCCCACTCCTGTCCGGCCGAGTTTGGACACTCAGAGAATGGAAGCCGCAGCCACAGTCCCCCAGGTCGCCGAGCTTCGTCCGGGGCAGCGCTTTCAGGGCGTCTATGCGTGCGTGCGGAAGGACCGCCTCTCCGCCCGCAACGGATCGATCTACCTGTCGATCGAGCTGCGTGACCGCAGCGGATCAATCCCGGCCAGGGTGTTCCGGGAGGTCGACCGCTTCGCCGGCCGGTTCGAGCGCGGCGACGCCATCCGTGTCTCGGGCAAGGTCGAGCGCTTCCGCGGGGAGCTGGTCGCCGAGGTCGACGACATCCAGCCGGTCGGCGGCGCCGAGCTGGATCCGTCCGAGTTCCTACCCGCCGCGTACCGGGACGCGGCGGAGCTGGAGGGCTTCCTCGAGCATCTGACGCGCGAGGTTCACGATGAGCCGCTCCGTGGGGTGGTCGAGCGCGTCCTGTTCACGGAGCCGGTGGCCGCCGAGTTCCGGCGTGCTCCCTGCACCCGGGCCGGGCACCACGCCTATGTCGGCGGGCTGATGGAGCACACCGTCGCCGTCGGCACGCTGGTCGGTGAGGTCTGCCAGCTTCACCCGCGACTCAACTCGGACGTGCTGATGGCGGCCGCGCTCCTCCACGACGTCGGCAAGACCCGGGAGTTCAGCTACGGCGCCGAGTTCGGCATCACCGAGGAGGGGCGGCTGATCGGCCATCTCGCCCTAGGGGCGGAGATCGTGGGCTCCGCCGCCGGCGAGCTCCCGCCCGAGCGCCGCGCCGCGCTGCTCCACTGCGTCCTCTCACACCACGGCGCCGACGGGAACCGCTCGGGGGCAGGCGGGCGGGGTTTCGGGACGCCGGAGGCTCTTGCCCTTTACCGGCTGAATGCCCTCGACGCCGGGGTCAAGGGCGCGCTGGAGCACGGGCTCCAGTAGCGCTACTTGCCGTGCGATCCGCTGGATCCGCCCGCGTTGCCGGAGTTGCCCGGCGCGCCGGCGTTGCCTGAGCCGCCGGAGTTGCCGTGGGAGGCGCCGTCGCCGCTTGATCCACTTCCGCGCGAGCCGCCGGAGCTCCCCGGCTGCCGCTCGAGTGACGGCCGCTGCTGGCGTTGCTCGCATGATGGGTGCCGCCGGAACCGCCGCTTGAGCCGCCGTGGGTGGAGGACGAAGAGCTCGGCGCCGCGGCGCTGTGCGATCCAGAGGACTGGCCGGTCGGATGGGACTCGGAATGCCCCAGGGCTCTGCCGTTGCCGTTCGAGGGGTGGTCGTTCTTCGCGTCGCCGCTCTGGCCGTTGTTCTCCTTCCCACCCACAGCGCTCGCATTCCCACCCACCACCCCTCCATGCGGTCTCCCGGGCAGCCCCGGATGCAGGGGGCGCGGACCGAGTAGGAACCCGGTACCGCCGACCGCAGCGAGCCCGCCAACCGGAGCGGCGACCGTGGGGCACGCGGCGGTCCCACATCCCGGCGGTGGCGCCGGAATCGAGGCATTCGGCGGCGGGCTCGGCTCCTTGAAGAGGTCAGAGCGCGCGAGGGCCGTCCCGGCGCCCCCCACGACGAGGCACATGAACAGCGCGAATAGGCGAGAGGAGCCTCCACCGCCCAGGGGGGGGCGGCCTCGCTCCCGAACCACGTCGACGAGAGCATCGGCGACGGTGGGGTCGAATTGGGTTCCCGCGCAATGCTCGATCTCCGCTACCGCCTCCTTGGCGGAGCGACCCGCTCGGTACGGGCGGTCGGAGCGAATCGCGTGGAAGGCGTCGGCGCAGAAGATGATCCGGCTGCCGAGCGGGGTTTCCTCTTTCTCTAGACCGTCCGGGTACCCCGCTCCGTCCCAGCGCTCGTGAGAATGCCGGACGAGGCGGCCCACCTCCGCGAGCTCGTCGACCGTGCTCAGGATCTCCTCGCCGACGAGCGTGTGACGGCGCATCACGGCCCATTCCTGGTCGGTGAGCGGTCCCGCCTTCTCGAGAATCGCGCTCGGCACCCAGACCTTGCCGATGTCGTGAAGCTGAGCGGCGACGAGGAGGTCCTGGGCAGCGGTCCCGGAGAAGCCCATCCGCTCGCCGATCGCCTCCGTGATCAGGACGACGTCGTCGGAGTGCTCCGCAGTGTCAGCGCCCGCCTCCGCGAGAATCGCCCGGCAGGCGTCCAGCGCCACGTCGCGTGCGCTCGGAACGGCGATGGCGCCGTTGCCGTTGCGCTGCACCTTTCCGTTCATCCCCTCACCGACGGCTCTCCCGAGGCGCTCGGCGAGGGCGGCGGGGCTCACACCGCCGGGGGCCCGGTTCATGTCGGTCTGCGCTGGCATCGCATCGGTTCCGCCCCTCCCCCGAGGGCGATGCTCAGCCGGTTCGGCCGGTCACTCTCCTGATCCCGACGTCGCCTGCACCCGAAGTCTTGCACCCGTTCTGGGCGCGGAAAATACCCCAGAATGCAGCGATTACTCGGCTGGCTGATCCGGCTGCCGGACGGCGCGAATCACCAGCTGGGCGGCGATCAGCAGGGCGAGGCCTGCGAAGGTGAGCTCCAGGGCCCGCTCGGGGATCGTGTTGGAGGTGACCACCCCGATCAGCACGCCTAGCGGCGAGAGTGCCCCGATGATCAGCCCCTCTCGCACCCGGACGTTCCCGTATCCCAGCTGGCGCCAGACGGCCACCAGTGCGACCGGGACGATCGCCAGCAGGGAGGTCGCCTCGGCCCGGACCTGTGTCTCGTCCATGAAGATCACCAGCGCCGGCACGAAGAGGATGCCCCCGCCCACGCCGAGCAGGCCGCCGACCATCCCTCCCATGAAGCCCGTGATTGCGGCGAGGATCGCGCTCACGGCGCAACCACCAGCTTTACGGCGACAACCACCAGCAGGCCGGCGAAGAGCAGTGAGATCGAGCGCTCCGGGATGCGCTGTTGCAGCGCGGTCCCAGCCACGGCCCCGGCGATGGCGGGTAGCCCGATCAGAGCCGCGTTGGGCGGGTCGACGTTGCCGTAGAGCGCCTGGAGGATCACTGCCACGCTGGCGATGACGGCAATCGCCATCATGCTCGTCCCGGTGGCCTCCCTCGCGCCGTAGCCGAGCCAGACGATCAGAAGGGGAACGATCACGCTGCCGCCCCCGACTCCGAGCAGGCCGCTGAACGCACCACCGACAGTGCCGATGGCCGCCAGCTTCAGAGTCCTAGAGGCAGGCATGGCGGGCGATACTACGGCGATGCCAGACGCGGAGGCACAGGAGGACGGGCTCGGGCGGTTGCTCGCGCCGCTCACCGCGAATCCGGGCCGCTCGGCGATCCTCACGGACGTCGACGGCACGATCGCGCCGATCGTCCTGCGGCCTGAGGACGCGGCGGTGCCGGAGCCGACCCGCGAGTTGCTCCGTGACCTCGCGCGACGCTACGCCCTGGTTGGCTGTCTCAGCGGCCGGCGAGCGCTGGACGCGCGCCGCATCGTCGGGCTGGACGAGCTGGCCTACTCCGGGAATCACGGCTTCGAGCTGCTGCTGCCGGGCGATGAGGAGGTGCGGCCCGATCCCTCGCTCGACGGCCACGAGGATGACGCGCCCGCGTTCGTCGAGGGGCTCGATCGCTCCGAGCTGGACCGCGTCGGCATCACGACCGAGGACAAGGGAGCGATCGTCGGCCTGCACTGGCGCGGCGCGGACAACGAGGGCGCGGCCGAGTCGCTCGCCCACGAGATCTCCAGCGAGGCGGAGTGGCAGGGCCTGGTTCCACACCGTGGGCGCAAGGTCCTCGAGATCAGGCCCAATGTCGCCGTCAACAAGGGCATCGCCGTCGCCGCCCTGCTCGCCCCCAGCCCCGTGGAAAACGCTGTCTACGGAGGCGATGACCGAACGGACATCGATGCCTTCGCCGGCCTGCGGATCCTGCGCGACGACGGCGATCTCCAAGCGGTCGCCTGCATCGCGGTCGCTTCCGACGAATCGCCGCCCGAGGTCTCGCGCGAGGCTGACCTGACGGTCGATGGCCCGGACGGCTTCGTCCGTGTGCTCGAGGCCCTGGCGGACTAGGGTCGCCGGTCCATGGCCTTCTGCGACCTGCTGCGCACAACGGTCCTGCTTGCCGCCGGGGCGGCCACAGCGCTGGCGGCCATAACAGTGATCTCGACGGACGCATCGCAGGACACGCTGACCCTCTACGTCGCGGCGGCTTGGTGGATCGCCGCCCTCGTCGGCGGCATCGTCCTGGGGCGCCCGGCGCGGGCGGCCGAGGCGATGCGCCCCGCGCTGACCGAGGCCCGCATGGCGACCGCCCTTCCGGAGCTCGGCAACCCCACGCGCGCCGCACTCGCGCGGCTTTGGCCGCTTGCAGCGTTCGCGGGGGTCGCGGGCGGGCTGGGGCTGGTCTACTCGGGAGTCGCCGCAGTCGGCACGGGCTTTGCGCTCGGCGCGGCGCTGACGCTCCGCTCGAGGGAGGGCGCCGTGGCCGCGATCGAAGAGCGGGACGGCGTCCGCTTCTACGTCGAGCCGGGATCGGCGCTGGAGCCGGTCAAGCTGGTGCGAACCCCCGGACTGCGGCGCGGCAGACCCCCGCCGGGGAGCCCGCCGCCACCGCCGCCCGCCGCGGCTTAAGCGGCAGTGGGAGCGGCCTCAGCCTGCGCCGCCTCAGCGTTCGACATCTCGACGTGCGCTTTGCTGTCGCGGGTCCGGATCAGGACCAGCGTGGCGACGAAGCCCAGCGCCGCGATCACCGCTCCGCCGAGAAAGGCGCTCTGGAATCCCTCGGTCAGTCCGTTCACAACGGACGATTGCCCGGTCGCCATCACGGCGTCCGTGCGCGTGGTGGCGATGGTGGACAGGACCGCGAGTCCGAGCGCCCCGCCGATCTGCTGCGAGGTGTTGATCAGGCCGCTGGCCAGACCCTGCTCGTGCTGGTCGACGCCGGACACAGCGGCGATCGTCGAGGTGACGAAGCCGAACCCGAGGCCGATTGCCGCGAGCAGCGATGCCCCCAGGATGTCCGTCAGGAAGCCACCGCCGACCGACACCTGGCTGAACCACAGCAGCCCCGCGGAGACCGAGAACATCCCCGCCGCGAGAATCGGCTTAAAGCCGAACCGGGTGACGAGCTGGCCGCCGATGCCGGCCGCGAGGATGATC
Organism: uncultured Solirubrobacterales bacterium; assembly: GCA_963819715.1. Lineage (GTDB taxonomy): Bacteria > Actinomycetota > Thermoleophilia > Solirubrobacterales > 70-9 > DASUPK01. Next base: position 1,194,585 of record CAWFXE010000002.1, on the reverse strand, counting down.
GTCACCGCCAGTGGCAGGTACGAGAGCCCAGCGTGGATCGGGCTGTAGCCCAGCACCTGCTGCATGTACAGGGAGATGAAATAGAACATCGAGAACAGGGAGGCACCGAGCAGGATGCCGACCACGTTCGCCCCGGTCAGGGTCCTGAGCCGGAAGATCCGGAACGGGACCAGCGGCGCCTTGGAGCGCTGCTCGATCACCACGAACGCACCAATCATGCCGACCGCGAGGGCGAGCAGGCCGACGATCTTGGTGGAGCCCCAGCCGGAGTTGCTCGCGTCGAGAAGGGCGTAGGCGAGCACCGAGAGGCCCGCGGTGATGCTGACCGCGCCGGCCGCATCGAAGTGGCGTGTCTCCGACTCAGAGCGGCTCTCGGGAATCAGGCCCGGCGTGAACGCGAGAGCGATCAGCGCCACGGGCACGTTCACCCACAGAACCCACTCCCACCCGAGGCCGTCAGTGAGGATGCCGCCGAGCAGGACGCCGGCCGCGCCGGCCGATCCCGCGACGGCGCCCCAGGCGCCCAGAGCCTTGTTGCGCTCCGCGCCGTCCTGGAACAGGCCGGTCACGATCGAGAGCGCCGCCGGCGAGACGATCGCTGCGCCCAGTCCCTGAGCGGCTCGGGCGGCGATCAGCTGGCCCTGAGTCGCCGCGAATCCGGCGAGAAGTGAGGCGACGCCGACCACGAGCAGACCGGTCATGAAGACCCGGCGTCTGCCGAGCAGGTCGGCCGCCCGTCCCCCGAGCAGCAGGAAGCCGCCGAAGGCGATGACATAGGCGTTCACGACCCACGGGAGGTTCTCCTCCGAAAAGCCGAGCCCCTTACCGATGCTCGGCAGCGCGACGTTGACGATGGATGCGTCGAGAACCACGATGAACTGCGCGACGCAGAGCAGAATCAACGCGGTCCAGCGCTTCTCAAGATATTCCTGGGCTGTGGTCATCCCCCTGACTCCTTTCGCAACTCGGGGTGTTGGTGCTCTTTCACTCTCACTACGAATGGAATTCGCTCAGATGGACAGGTGAGGTATGCTCCATCCGGAACCTGAGTTCCGCTTTCGCTTAGGACTATACGGAATCACAGTTCCGTTTGCATTCCGATGACAACCGTCACAGACAAGAAGCCCGAAGCTGAGCGCGTTCTCCGCGCCGATGCGCGTCGCAACCGCGAGGCCGTGCTCGAAGCCGCTCGCCTGGCGTTTGCCGAGCAGGGCTTCATCTGTCAGATGGACGACATCGCCAAGGCCGCCGGCGTCGGGGTCGGGACCGTCTACCGGCACTTCCCGAACAAGGAGGCGCTTCTCGACGCTCTCATCGCCGCTCGCTTCGAGCTGCTGGCGGAGGAGACGGCCAAGGCCCTCGAGCGTGACGATCCATGGGAGGCGTTCTGCGAGTTGATGCGCTTCTCGGCGAAGCTTCAGGCGGACGACCGCGGTCTCTCCGAGGTGCTCGCCTCGCGGCCACTGGCCGGCGAGGCCGCCGCCGCGAAGTCCGGACTGGTCGATCTCAGCGAGAAGCTGATGCGCAAGGCCCAGAAGGCGGGCGAGATGCGGAAGGACCTGATGGTCGAGGACATTCCGACGATGATCTGCGCCCTCAGCGCGGTCACCGGCGCCGCCGACGGCAGCATGTCGGCGATGAACTGGGAGCGCTTCCTCGAGGTCATGCTGGACGGGATGCGCGCACCGGCCAGCGCCAAGCTGCCCGCTCCGCGCGCCAGGCTCAACCAGCCCCGTTAAGCCCCCTTCCGGGCTCGCTTCCTGAGCGGGGCGAACGAGCGCCAGGTACGGGTATTGGCGATCTGCTTCGCGCTCAGCCAGGCTCGGCGGGCGGTCGCGACCGAATACTTCATGTTGGAGAGGGTGTCCGTGCCGTGGGCGTCGGTGTTGCAGACGATCCAGGCCCCGGCCTCGGCCGCGAGCTTCGCGTGGCCCTCGTTGAGGTCGCGGCGGTTGGGGTTGCCGTTGATCTCGAGCATCGTGCCCGTCCGGACGGCGGCCTCCGCGATCCTCTCGATGTCGATGCCGTACGGCTCGCGGCGCAGCAGCAGGCGGCCGGTGAGGTGCCCGATGCAATCGACGAGGGGATGCTCCATGGCCGCGATGACTCGCTCCGTCATCGCAGCGGCGGAGATGTTGAAGGAGGTGTGCACGCTGCAGATCACCCAGTCGAGCTCAGCCAGGAGCTCGTCCGGATAGTCGGGCTCGCCCTTGGTCCCGATGTTCACCTCCGATCCCGCCAGTAGCCGGAAGCCGCGGGGCGCCGACTCGTTCCAGGCCCGGATCTCCTCGATCCGCTTGGCGAGCTGTCTGGGCGTGACGTCGTTGCCGAAGCCGTGGCTCGCCGAGTGGTCCGTGACCGCCAGATACGCGTAGCCGCGCTTCCGGGCTGTCTCCGCCATCTCCTCGAGCGACTGGCGACCGTCCGAGAGCGTGGTGTGGCAGTGGAGGTCGCCCCGGATGTCCTCAACCGTGACGAGCTCGGGCAGCTCGCCCGTATCCCCCGCCTCGATCTCGCCCCGGCCCTCGCGAAGCTCCGGCTCGATGTACGGCAGACCGAGAAGCTTGTAGACGCCGGCCTCGTCGGCGAACTTGTGAACCTTCTTCCCCTCCACCTCGGCGACCCCGTACTCGCTGACCGACAGCCCGCGGGCCTGAGCCCGCTCCCGCAGCTGAACGTTGTGGGCCGCCGAGCCCGTGAAGTGCTGGAGCAGGTCGCCGAACTCCTCCTCCGCGCCGATCCGCAGGTCGACCTTGAGGCCGGAGTGAGTCAGCACGCTAGCCGCCGCGTCGCCGCCTCGGCGGGTCTCGGCTGAGAGTCCGTGGGTCGCCAGCGCCTCCGCAAGCTCCGCCGGCTTGTCGGTCGTCGCGATCAGATCGAGGTCCTTGCAGGTCTCGGCCCAGCGGCGAGCGGAACCGGCAATCTCGATCCGGTTCGCGACGCCCAGCTCCAGCAGGTCCGAGCGGATCTCCTCGGCGATCGGGAGGACGCTGGAGAGCAGCAGGCGCTCGCCGATCCCGTCCTCGGTGACACCCTCGAGCGAGGCGAGGATGTTCTCCTCGGTCTTGGGCCCGAGTCCCCGTATGCCCGCGATCTTCCCCTGCTCGGCCGCCTCCTTCAGCTGGGTCAGGTTCTCGACCCCGACCTCGTCGTAGATCCGGCGAGCTGTCTTCGCCCCAAGTCCCGGCACGCGGGTCACCTCAACGAGCGTGGCCGGGAACTTCGCCTTGAGCTTGTCCGCGGAGGGAATGCTCCCCGTTTCAATCAGGGTCACGATCTTCTCCGCCAGGGTCTTGCCCACGTTCGGAAGCTCGGTGAGGCGTCCTTCCTCCGCCAGCTGCTCCATCGAGACGGGGCTGTCGGCAATTGTCCTGGCGGCCTCTCTATAGGCGAGCACCCTGAAGCGGTCGGCGCCGTCCAGCTCGTAGAGGATCCCGAGCTCGCGGAGGGCCGCGGCTATCTCGGCGTTGCGCATAACAGACAACCTATTGGGCAGACAAAGGCGGTCCTCGCCGCAATTCCTCGATGGGGCGACGCTAACTAGCCTTAGCCCGTGCCCGAAGGCCCTCCCCAGGCGCCGGACGTCTGGGTCATCCTCCCGACCTACAACGAGGCCGAAAACCTCGAGCGGATCGTCGCCGCGGTCCTCGAGCAGCTGCCCGCATCGCGGCGCATGCTGATCGTCGACGACAACTCCCCTGACGGCACCGGGGAGATCGCCGACCGGTTGGCGGAGGAGAACGACTCCGTCGCGGTGCTGCACCGCGCCGAGAAGGAGGGCCTTGGGCCCGCCTACCTGGCGGGCTTCCGGGTGGCGCTCGATGGCGGCGCCCACCGGATCGTCGAGATGGACGCCGACTTCTCGCACGATCCCAGCTATCTGCCGGCCCTGATCGAGGCGACCGAGCGCGCGGATCTCGCGATCGGGAGCCGCTACGTCCCAGGGGGCGGGATTACGGATTGGGGGCCCGTTAGGCGGTTCATCAGCCGCGGGGGGAGCGCCTACGCGCGCGCGGCGCTGGGGCTTCCGGTCAAGGACCTGACCGGCGGCTTCAAGTGCTTCCGCCGGATCGTGCTGGAGACCATCAAGCTGGACACGATCGAGGCCAGGGGCTACGCGTTCCAGGTGGAGACGACCTACCGCGCGATCAAGGCGGGGTTTCGCGTCGTGGAGGTCCCGATCGTGTTCAAGGACCGGGCCAACGGAACATCGAAGATGAGCAGGGCGATCGTCGCGGAGGCGATGTGGCGAGTCCCCGCCATGCGTCTACGCCGCTGGTAGGCTTACTTCAGTTTCTGAAGTAACGCTCGACTGGCTGGCTAGACTGAACAGGCAACCGTCAACCCCGATCTAGGAGACCAAAGTGCCGGGCAAGCTCAACGATGTGACCGACGCGACCTTCCAGTCCGACGTGCTCGACGCCGAGGGTGCAGTGCTCGTCGACTTCTGGGCTCCCTGGTGCGGTCCGTGCCGAGTGGTCCACCCCGTGCTCGAGGAGATCGACTCCGAGCGGGATGACCTCAAGATCGTCAGCCTCAACACGGACGAGAACCCGCAGACGGCGGCGAAGTACGAAGTCCTCTCGATCCCGACGATGATCGTCTTCAAGGGCGGCGACGTCGCCACCCGCCTGGTCGGCGCCCGGCCGAAGGCGCGGCTCGAGTCCGAGCTCGAGCCAGTGCTCGCTTAGCCGGGCTTCTTCTCGAAGCCGTCGAACAGGATCTTCAGGCCGCGCTCGAAGCGACGGTCGTTCGCCTTTTCCCCTGAGAAGGTCTCCATCACGCGCTCCATGGCCTCGCGCAGGTCACCGCGGAACAGCTTGCTGACGTTCGGGTACTCCCCGGTGGCGAGCTGGGACTCGAAGAAGGCCATGCCCGACTCGGCCATGTTCGGGTCGCCCTGGGCGTCGTAGGACTCCTGGAGAATCTCCCGCAGGGCGAACCCGAAGACGTAGTCGTCCACAAGACCCACCAGTTCAAGGCGCTCTCTTGGGGGGACCCTCAGCTCGCTGACCGCCGCCAGTGACTGCTCGAAATGCTTCAGCCCGTTCGGCCCGGATTGCGCCGGCTCGCCCATCGCCTCGAAGATCCAGGGGTGGTTCTTGAAGGCCCTGCGGGTCGCCCGCGCGATCACTGAAAGCGAGGCACGCCAATCCCCCGACAGCTCGTCCTCGGGAACGATGAGCTCCCGTCCCACGGTGTCCCACATCAAGGCGAGCAGCTCATCCTTGCTGCGAACGTAGTGGTAGAGGCTCATCGTCCCGGCCCCGAGCTCTCGGGCGATCCGGCGCATCGAGAGCTCGTCGAAGCCCTCAGCGTCAGCGATCCTCAGCGCCGTCGCGCCGATCTGCTCGCGAGAGAGGCCGGCCCTCCGGGTGCCGGGCTCCTCGCGCATCCAGATCACCTCCTCCGGCGGCTTGCGCTTCGGACGAGAGCGGGGGTCAACCCTTGGGCGGACCTGCCTGGTTCGGGATCTTTCGGGACGAGACGACATTTCGTACAGCGTACTGCTACGGTGTCCGTACATTGTACGACGACAACGTACGAGGTACGACATGAAAGACACAAACGCAATCGTCGCCAAGGGGCTGAGCAAGCAATACGACGAGCTCTGGGCCCTCCGCGACGTCGACTTCGCAGTTCCCGCCGGGTCAGTGCTCGGCCTGCTGGGCCACAACGGCGCCGGCAAGACAACCGCGATCCGGATCCTCACCACGCTGGCGGAGCCGACCTCGGGCGAGGCCCGTGTGGCCGGCTACGACGTGGCGACCGAGGGCGCGCGGGTGCGTGAGCGCATCGGCGTGGCGGGCCAGTCCGCGACGGTCGACGACCTGTTGACCGCCCGCGCGAACCTCGAGATGGTCGGCCGCCTCTACCACCTCCCGAAGGCGGAGGTGCGAAGCCGGGCGGACGAGCTGCTCGAGCGGCTTGGCCTCGCCGACGTGGGCGACCGCCTGGTGAAGACGTTTTCGGGCGGGATGCGGCGCCGGCTCGACCTGGCGGCGAGCCTGGTCGCAGATCCACCCGTCCTCTTCCTCGATGAGCCGACGACGGGGCTCGACCCCGAAGCCCGGGTCGACCTGTGGGGTCTGCTCCGCGAGTTGGTGGGCGGCGGGACGACGTTGCTGCTCACCACGCAGTACTTGGATGAGGCCGATCAGCTGGCGGATTCCATCGTCGTCCTCGATCGAGGGCGCGTCATCGAAGAGGGATCGCCCGCGGAGCTCAAGTCCAGGGTCGGCGGGGAGCGAGTGGTGATCAACGTCTCCGGGGCGCAGGAGATCGCTCCCGCGGCGAACGCTCTAGCTCGCTTCGCCGACGGACATGTGGACAGCGACGCCGATGAGTTGCTGGTCACCGCACCGGTGCAGCGCGGAACGCGTCTCATCGAGGTGATCCGAGCCCTGGATCAGGAGGGGATCGACGCGGCGGACGTCCACCGCCGTGAGCCGACTCTCGACGACGTCTTCCTCACCCTGACCGGCACAAAGCGGGTCGAGCCGAACCCAACCGATGAGCACGAGCTCGAGGAGGTGGCAGCGTGATGGGCGACACAACGATCACAGTCGATTCCGGAATTCATACGCGTGTGCGCTGGTTCATCTCCGACACGCTGGCCGTCGCAAGGCGAAGCGCGGCTCACATCCGGCAGACACCGGAGAAGCTGCTCGACGTCACCGCCCAGCCGCTGATGTTCGTGCTCTTGTTCGCCTTCGTCTTCGGAGGCGCGATCCATATCGCCGGCGGCAGCTACAGGGAGTTCCTGGTCGGCGGGATCCTGGTCCAGACCATCTTCTTCGGAATGATCGGACCGGCGATCTCGATCGCGACGGACCTCAAGGAGGGCGTCCTCGAGCGTTTTCGCTCGCTGCCGATGTCCCGTTCCGCCTACCTGTTTGGCCTCATGACGGCGGAGTTCTCGGCGATGCTGCTGGCGATCGTGATCATGACGGTCAGCGGCCTGATCGTCGGTTGGAGCATCAGCGCGAGCGTCGCCAGCGCGATCGCGGGCTACGGGCTGCTCCTCCTGCTCGCCGCTTTGGCGATCTGGCTCGGCACCATGCTCGGTATCGCGGTGCGCTCGCCCGACGCGGTGATGGGACTGGCGTTCATCGTCATCTTTCCTCTCACCTTCATCTCGAGCGCCTTCGTCGGCACCGGGACCCTTCCCGACGGGCTGCGGCAGGTCGCGGAGTGGAATCCGATCAGCGCGATGGCGGCGGCGGTGCGGACCCTGTTCGGCAACCCGACAGCCGTACCGAGTGACGCCGTCTGGCCGCTCGCGCATCCGGTGCTGGCATCGGTGATCTGGTGCGTCGCCGGCCTCGCGGTTGTGATCCCGCTGACGATGCGGCTCTACCGGCGAAAGACGACGGGATAGGAACGAAGCCGGCGGTCACGCGGGCCTAGGATGGCCGCGTGGCCGCCGATCGTCAGCGGATCCCCTCCGGGTCGCCGTTCGAGGCGACCGTCGGCTTCTCGCGGGCCGTACGAATCGGGGACCGGGTGATCGTCTCCGGGACCGCCCCGATCTGGCCCGACGGCTCCTGCGATCCAGATCCGGAGAAGCAGGCACTTCGCTGCCTCGAGATCATCGGCGAGGCCCTGCGCCAGGCCGGCGCCGGGTTCGAGGACGTCGTCCGCACGAGGATGTTCATCACCGATGCCGGCGATTCCGAGGCTGTCGGCCGAGCGCACGCATCGGTCTTCGCCGAGGTCCGGCCCGCCGCCGCGATGGTCATAGTCGCCGGCCTGCTCGACCCGCGCTGGAAGGTGGAGATCGAATCGGAGGCCGTCGTCGGCTAGAGGATCTGCTCGCTGACGAAACCGGCGAGCAGCACGCTGAAGCCCGCGATCTCGACCACGATCAGCGCCCACATGAATGCATGGAGGCCGGGCAGCCCGTCGCCCTCGCGGAAACGGTTGTCGGTGTCGCGCGTGATCCCGTTGTAGACGTACCCCGAGATCGCGCCGACGAAGAACGCGATCACCGCGAAGGCGGCGATCAGGTTGACCGCGGTGCTCCAGCCGGATAGCTCGACGAACACCGCGATCAAGAGGGTGGCGAACGAGTAGAGAAGAGCCGCGCGGTGGGCGACGTCGACGTATGGATGGGCGAGACCCTGGGGGTTCGCCGCCATCTGCCGGTACTTCCAGACGCCGAGCACGAGCGCACCCAGGAAAATCAACCCCGCAGCGAGGAGGACCGCTTTTGTATCGCCCCCGAGCTCCATGCGGGGACTCTAGTCGGCGGCTTAGCGGAGCCGTCGCACCAGCAAAGGCGTGACCTCAGTGAGCGATTTGAGCGTCACGTCTGCCAATTCGAGCGCCTCGGATTCGGGCGGGAAGTCTTGATTGGGCACCGCGATCACGGCCATGCCCGCAGCGTGGGCGGAACGGATGCCGTTGGTCGAGTCCTCGATCGCCACGCAGGCCGCAGGACCGACGCCCAGCCTCTTCGCGGTTTCGAGATAGACGTCCGGCGCCGGCTTGCCTGCTCCGACCTCCTCCGAGGACACCGTCGCCTGAAAATCGTCAGAGATCCTCGCCAGCTCGAGAACCAGATCGATCACGTGTCTGTTCGACGACGAGGCGAGGCCGAGCGGCCACTCATCAGCCAGCGACCTGACCGCCTCCACGGCGCCCGGCAGCAGCGGCAGTTTCTCCCGGTAGGTGTCCGCGACCCGGTCCGCGACCTCCTGCGAGATCTCCTCGGGGTCCATGTCGACCCCCAGCCGGTCCCGGACGTAGCGGGACCACTCGACCGAGCTCATCCCCATCATGTCCCGCTGCGCCTCCTCTCGCCAGGTGCCGCCCTTCTCCTCGACAAACAGCTTGCGGACGTCGTCCCAGACCGCCTCCGAGTCGACCAGCACTCCGTCCATGTCGAAGATGACAGCGGCCGGCACTAGGCCTTGCTGACCGCGATCCGGAGCTCGCGGCCCTCGATCGTCGCCTTCTCGCCGGCTCCGTCGGCCCCGTAGTCGACCGACGTCGCCAGGGTCTCCCCGGCGATGTAGGCCTCGTGCTCGCGGGCCGCCGCGAGCAGCTCCTCATCGCCGCCGAGCGCGAGCGCGATCCGGTCGGAGACCTCCAGGCCCGCCTGCTTGCGCGCCTCCTGGACGGCGCGAACTACCTCGCGAGCAAGGCCCTCGCGGAGGAGCTCGTCGTCCAGGTCCAGCTCCAGGGCGACGGCATGGCCGGCCTCCGCCTCCACCTGGTAGCCCTCGAGCTGCTCCATCACGAGGCTGACGTCGTCGGTGCTCAGGGTGTGGTCCTTGCCGTCGACCTGGATGCCGACCTCCTCGCCTCGCTCGAACGCATCCGCGACCGCCGCGGCCTCCAGAGCCTCCACCGCCGCCGCGACCTGGGGCATGTTCTTCCCGAAGCGCGGCCCGAGCGAGCGGTAATTGGGCTTCACGCGGTAGGAGACGAGCTCGGCCTCGCTCTCGACGAAGTCGAGCTCCTTCACGTTGAGCTCGGAGGCGACGACCTCGGCGAGCCGCTCGATCGACGCGCGCTCCGCGTCGGAGGCGACCACCACTGCCTTGCGCAGCGGCTGGCGGAGCTTCACCTTCGCCTGAGCGCGGGCGGCGCGCCCGAGCTCGACGGTGCGGCGGACCGCCTCCATCCCCGCCTCGAGCTGCGGGTCGATCAGGGCCTCGTCGACCTCCGGGTAAGTCGCAGAGGTGGACCGAGTCCGGGCAGTCCCCGAAGCCCTCCTCGTCGCTCCCGACGGCGAGGTTGGTGTAGATCTCATCGGCGAGGAAGGGCGTGAAGGGCGCCAGCAGCGTCGCCAGGGTGATCAGGCAGTGGCGGAGCGTGGCGAAGGCGGTCTCGTCGCCGTCCCAGAAGCGCCGGCGGCTGAGGCGCACGTACCAGTTGGAGAGCTCCTCGCTGTAGTCGGCGATCACGCCGCGCCGCGCGTTGTGCAGTCGAAGCTGTCCATCTGCTCGCGCACCTCGGCGATGGTGCGCTGCAGGCGGGAGAGCGCCCAGCGGTCGAGCTCGCCGGACGATCCCTCGCCCCGCTTGCCCGAGTTCCACGCCTGCCCAAGCGCCTCCGGCTCGAAGCCCTCGGCGTTCGCGTAGAGCACCCAGAACGAGTAGGTGTTCCAGAGGGTGAGCAGGAAGTGCCGGACCGCGTCGCCGACCGTGTCGACGCGAGAAGCGGTAGCCCGGCCCACGGCTGCTGGGAGGCGAAGTAGTACCAGCGGAAGGCGTCCGCCCCGTGCTTGCTCGATGACGTCCCAGGGCTCGACGACGTTGCCGCGGCTCTTCGACATCTTCTGGCCCTCGGGGTCGAGGATCAGGCCCAGGCAGACGACGTTGCGGTAGCTCGATGTGTCGAGGAGCAGGACCGACTCGGCGAGCAGCGTGTAGAACCAGCCGCGGGTCTGGTCGATCGCCTCGCAGATGAAGTCGGCGGGGAAGCGCTCCTCGAAGAGTCTCCTCGTTCTCGAAGGGGTAGTGGTACTGCGCCCAGGGCATCGAGCCCGAGTCGAACCAGGTGTCGATCACCGAGGCGACGCGGCGCATCGTGCCGTCGCAACCCTCCCGCTCGCAGGGGTAGCTGGCCTCGTCGATGTAGGGGCGGTGGAGGTCGTCCGGGACCTCGGCGCCCTTCTCCCGCAGCTCGGCGATCGACCCGGCGCAGAAGCGCTCGTCGCAGTCGCTCTGGTCGCACTCCCAGATCGGCAGCGGCGTGCCCCAGTAGCGGTCGCGCGACAGGGCCCAGTCGACGTTCCCCTCCAGCCACTTGCCGAAGCGCCCGTGCTTGATGTGCTCGGGGTGCCAGCCGATCTCCTCGTTGGCGGCCAGCATCCGGTCGCGGACCTCGGTGGTCTTCACGTACCAGCTCGCCTTGGCGTAGTAGAGGAGCGGCGTGTCGCAGCGCCAGCAATGCGGATAGGAGTGCAGGTAGGCCTCCGCGCGTAGGAGCTTTCCCCTCTCCTCGAGCGCCTCGACGATCGCCGGGTCGGCGTCCTTGACGAACTGGCCGGAGAAGTCGGTGATCCGCTCGTCGAAGCGGCCGCGCAGGTCGACCGGGTTCTGGAGCGTGATCCCGTACTGCTCCCCGAGCTTGAAGTCGTCCTCGCCGAAGGCGATCGCGGTGTGGACGATGCCGGTGCCCTCGTCGGTGGTGACGAAGTCGGCGAGCAGGACGGTGTGTCCGCTTGGGCCCGTAGTCGGTGATGTAGTCGAACGGCGGCTCATAGGAGGCGCCGGCGAGCGCCTCGCCCGGGAAGCTGTCGAGCACCTCGGCGTCCTCGCCGAGCGCGTGCTCGAGGCGATCACGGGCGAGCACGAAGACCTCGTCGCCGGCTCGCGCCCGGACGTACTCGATCTCCGGACCGGCCGCGACAGCGGCGTTGGTGATCAGCGTCCAGGGGGTGGTCGTCCAGACGAGCAGCTGGTCCCCGGCCTCGAGTGGCGACTCCGCATTCCGGACCGGGAGCTTCACGTAGACGGCCGGATCCTCGACGTCGTGGTAGCCGAGAGCGACCTCGTGAGAGGAGAGCGCGGTGCCGTCCCGCGGGCAGTAGGGGACGACCTTGTAGTCCTCGTAGAGGCGGCCGTCGTCCCACATGCGGCGCAGCGCCCACCAGACCGACTCGATGTAGTCGTTGGTCATCGTCACGTACGGGTCGTCGAGGTCGAGCCAGAAGCCGATGCGCTCGGTCAGGCGGTTCCAGTCCTCGACGTAGCGGAAGACCGATTCGCGGCAGCGCGCGTTGAACTCGGCGATCCCGAACTCCTCGATCTCCTCCTTGGAGGTGATGCCGAGCTCGCGCTCCACCTCGAGCTCGACCGGCAGTCCGTGGCAGTCCCAGCCGGCCTTCCGCGGCACCTGGTGGCCGGTCATGGTCTTGAAGCGCGGATAGATGTCCTTGAAGACCCGGGCGAGGACGTGGTGTGAGCCTGGCTTGCCGTTCGCCGTCGGCGGACCCTCGTAGAAGCTCCACAGCGGAGCCCCCTCGCGATCCGCGAACGAGCGAGCGAAGACGTCGCGCTCGCGCCAGCGCTCGAGGATCCGCTCCTCGAGCGCCGGGAAGGACTGCTTGGGGTCGACTGCTCGGAATCCGGCCACGGACCGGATTCTCGCAGTCAGTCCTTGGGCAGCGTCACCGAGCCGTCCTCCTCGATGGTCCAGCGCGGGTTGTGGGCGACCTCCCACGGGTAGCCGTCGGGGTCGATGAAGATGCCCGAGTAGCCGCCATAGAAGGTGTCGCCCGGCTCGCGGCCGATCGTCGCGCCGGCGGCCCGCGCCTCCTCGATCACCTCGTCGACCTCCTCGTTCGAGCGGGTGTTGTACGCGAGGGCGATGCCGCCCCAACCGGTCCCTTCCTTGACGGCGCTGTCCTCGGCGAGCTTGGCGCGATCCCAGAGCGAGACGACGATGCCGCCCGCCTGGAAGAAGGCGACGTCGTCGGCAAGTTCGGCTCCCGTCTTCCAGCCGAGCGCTTCGTAGAAGCCCCGAGCGCGGTCGAGGTCCGAGGTTCCGAGGGTGATCAGGCTGACTCTCTGTTCCATGTCGACTCCCTTCCGAGTTGCGATGTGGGCCGACCCTAGGCGGCGCTCGCGGCCCTGCCTTGAACATTTCGGACGTTCTCTAAGTTGGAGGGATGGCGGCATACCGCGAGGTCGCTCCGTCGGGTGACGTTTACTCGCTGGTCGCCTGCCGCTGGGTGCGGCAGACCCCGGAAGAGGAGTCGAGCGGTTCGGTCCTGGTCCTCCCGACGGATGCGTGGACCTGCTCTGGCGCGAGGGGGAGCTGATCGTCGCCGGCCTCGATCGAAGCGCCAGGCCCACCCGAGTCGCCGCCGGGGAGAGGATCCTCGGACTGAGGCTGCGGCCCGGGATCGCCGGCGCCGTGCTCGGCATGCCCGCGAGCGAAGTGCTCGACGTCCACGTCAAGCTGGAGGAGCTGCTCGGCTCGGATGCAAGGGAGCTCGCCGAGCGGATCGGGGAGAGCGGCGGTGACGACGAGGCGTTCGGCATGCTCGAGGAGGCGATCGGCTCTCGGATCGAGGCCGGTGGTCCCGATCCACTTGTGCTCGCGGCGACGCGCCGGCTTGGCTTCCCCGGCAGCCGAGTCGACCAGCTGGCCGAATCCCTGGGGATCAGCGACCGCCAGCTGCGGCGGCGCTTCCACCGCTCCGTCGGCTACGGGCCGAAGACGCTCGACCGGGTCCTGCGCTTCCGGCGCCTGGTCGCTCAGGCCGGAGCCATCGCCGCCGGGGAGAGCGACCTCGCCCGGGTCGCGGCCGACCTCGGTTACGCCGACCAGGCCCACATGACCCGGGACTGCCTGCGACTTTCCGGCCTGACGCCTGCCCAGCTCGCCGAGCTCTGGTCTAGCTAGGCGGCGCGGTCCAGCTTGCGGCAGAGGTCCGCAAGCTGGCGCTTCTCGGTCTCGTCGAGAACGCCGAATGCCTCGCGGACGCGCTCGGCGTGGGCGGGGAAGGCGTGGGTGACGAGGTTGTAGCCGGCCTCGGTGAGGCCGACGGCGACGGCGCGGCGGTCGCTCTCCAGCCGGCTGCGGGTGACGAAGCCACGGTTCTCGAGCGTGTCGAGCACCTCGGTGGCCGTCGCCTTGGACGCTCCCAGGCGGCGGCGCATCGTGCGCAGCTCGAGCCGGCCTCCGGCGCTGGTCAGGAGGACCAGCATCGTGAAGCCGGTCGCCGATACGCCGATCCTCTCGAGATCCGCTGCGAGGCGGCGGGTGAGGTTCGCCTGCGCCCGCACCAGCGCCTCCAAGGCGCGATGCGCGAGCGGATCGATGGGGCGAATGGGCGTCGCCTCGTCGGTCACGGGGATCAAGTTATGGGCCGCGGCGGACGTAGGATCAGGGCATGCCCCGCCGCTCGTCCATCGCCCTCGTGGCGGTCGCCATCGTCGCCATCGCCGGGTGCGGGGCGAAGAAGAACGACCTTGCCCCCGCGGCGTGCCTGGTGCCCAATCAGGCGTACCTGCAGGCGCTCGAGCGAGCCCCGGCCGAGGTCCGCCTGGCGGGAACGACCCCGATCTCCGACTGCCTCGTGCCCGAGCAGGACGCCGGGCAGCTGGCGAACATCGGGCAGGAGATGATCGTCGCCGCGACCAAGCTGAACGCGCGAGGCGCGGGCCGGGATCGGAGCCCGCGACGCTCCAGCTCGGCTATCTGATCGGCGCCGCCTCCAAGGGAGCCGACGCGATCCACACTGACCTGGTCAGGCGGCTCAACTCGGCGGCGCGATTCAGCGAGACGGGAGGCCCCCTGCCCGCGAGCTTCGAGCGTGCGTTCGGTCGTGGCTATGCCGCCGGACACGCCACCGGCTAGATAGCCTGGGTGGTGATGGAAGCCAAGACCGCCGACCAACTCTGGGGAGGCGAGACCACGAAAGCCGTCGAGAACTTCCGGATCTCGGGCCAGCCGGTCCCGGCGCCCGTGATCCACTGGCTGGGCCGCCTCAAGGCCGCCGCCGCCCGCGCGAATGCCGAGCTCGGCAAGCTCGATTCCGACCTCGCGGAGAAGATCGCCAAGGCGGGAGACGAGGTCGCCAGCGGCGAGCACGACGACCAGTTCCCGATCGACGTCTTCCAGACCGGCTCCGGGACCTCCTCGAACATGAACGCGAACGAGGTGATCGCCGAGCTCGCCGGCGACGAGGCCCACCCGAACGACCACGTCAACATGGGACAGTCCTCGAACGACGTCTTCCCCTCCGCCGTGCACCTAGCGGCGCTGGGCGAGGTCCACTCCGACCTGCTGCCGGCGCTGGACGAGCTCCGCGCGGCGCTCGAGCGCAAGGCAGACGAGTTCGCCGACCTCGTCAAGACCGGCCGCACCCACCTGATGGACGCCGTGCCGGTGACCCTCGGCCAGGAGTTCGCCGGCTATGCCGCGCAGATCCGGCTCGGGGCCGAGCGCGTTCGCTCGACCCTCGGTCGCGTCGGCCAGATCCCGCTCGGCGGGACGGCGACCGGCACCGGGCTCAATACCCATCCCGAGTTCGCCGCCAAGGTCCGCGAGCAGCTCAGCGCCGACACCGGGCCTCGACATCTCCGAGCCCGCAGACCCCTTCGAGGCCCAGGCGAACCGGGACGCCCTGGTCGAGCTCTCCGGCGCGCTCAAAACGGTCGCCGTATCGATGCTGAAGATCGGCAACGACCTGGCGCTGATGGGCTCCGGCCCGCGCGCCGGCCTGGCCGAGCTGCGCCTGCCCGAGCTCCAGAAGGGCTCGTCGATCATGCCCGGCAAGGTCAACCCGGTGATCCCCGAGGTCGTGATCCAGGTCGCCGACCAGGTGATCGGCAATGACGCCGCGATCGCGATGGGCGGGAGCCAGGGCCAGTTCGAGCTCAACGTCCGGGTGCCCCTGATCGCGCGCAACCTGCTCGACTCGATCAAGCTGCTGGCGGCCGCGGCGCGCCATCTGGACGAGAAGTGCGTCGGCGGGATCGAGCCGAACGAGGAGATGCTCGAGCGCCACCGTGAGGCCAACCTGATCGTCGCGACCGCCCTCAACCCGCACATCGGCTACGACAAGGCCGGCGAGATCGTCAAGGAGGCGGCCGCCTCGAACCGCTCGATTCGAGAGGTGGCAAAGGAGATGGGGGTCTCGGAAGACATCCTCGACGAGGCGCTCGACCATCGCAAGATGGCGCGCCCGCACGACTGAGCCAACTCAGCGCTTCTTCTTCTTCCTCTTGCACTTCTTCTTGGCCGCGGCCGCGCCGCGGTGCTTCTTCTTGCACTTCTTCTTCGGCCTGGTCGGCGTCGGCGCGGGCGGCGTCGCGGCGGGCGGCGTCGCGGCGGGCGGCGTCGCGGCGGGCGGCGTGCCCGGCGTCAGCGAGGTCAGGACCGACACGGAGTTCGAGTCGTAGTTCGCCACAGCGACGTCGTCCCTGGCGTCGGCATCGAACGCGCCGGTTGCGAGCGCCCTCGGCGAGAGCCCGACGGGGGTGAGGTGTCGACTTCGGTCCCACCGCCCCCATCCGAGAGGATCGACGTCGCGCTATTGCCTCCCCTGTCCGCGCTGATGCCGTCCGAGTCTCCGTCGCCGTCCAGGTCACCGAAGGCCACCGCGACAGGGTCGGCGCCGGTCGCCAGGACCCCGCCGTATGAGAAGCCACCCCCGCCGACGATGCCGAAGCCGGGGAAGACCTGGTCGGGGTTCTCGTTGGCGACGAGCAGATCCGGCTTCGGAGTTGAATGCCGGATTCAAGCTCCCGATGGCCAGGCCACTCGGATTCGGGTCGGTCATGCTCAAGGCCGGGGTGTATGTCGTTCCCGACCCGTCGATCTCCCCGGTGCCGTCCCCAAACAGGACGAGCACCTGATCGTCGGTCTGGCTGGCGATGACGACATCGAGCGTCGTGTCGATCGTGCCTGCGGGAATGTCCTCGAACTTGCCCACCGCGATCGCCACCGGGTTCTCGGCCGCATTACAAAGCCCGATGCACGGCGTCGTGTCCGGCGCAAAGTCGCCCGTCCCATCACCGAGGTGGATCGAGACCGTGCTGGAGCCCTGGTTCGCGGAGACCAGATCGGTCTTGCCGTCGTTGTTGAAGTCGCCCGCTGCGATTGCGCGCGGATCTGAAGTGGCTCCCGTCGAAACGGCGCCCGTCCCGCTGAAGCCACCGCTGCCATCGCCGAGCCGGATCGCGATGTTGTCATTCCCGACGCTGGCGACGGCCAGGTCGGTGAACACATCGTTGTTGAACAATCCGGTGACGACCGAGCTGGGAGCGTCGCCGACTGGGACGGGCGTGCCGGCGGTGAACTGGCCGAAGCCGTTGCCCAGCAGGATCGAGACGCTGTCCGAGCCCTCGTTCGCGACGGCGAGGTCGGGGGCGCCGCCGTTGAAGTTGCCGACCGCGACCGAGGTCGGCTGCGTGCCCACCGGCACGTCTCCTCTGAAGAAGCTGACCGCGTCGGCGCACGCGGGCGCCGCCATCAGCGCTCCGATCGCCAGTGCTGCAGGGAGGATCCCTCTCCCCGCTGTCAGTCCCCCTGACATCGCATTGAAGGCTACGCCACTCAGGCGTGGCGATATGGAAAGTTGGCCATGCGTTCAGCCCTGGATGGTGACCAGGCGCTCCTCGGTCAGCTCCCGCACTGCGTAGTGCGGTCCCTCACGCGTGTTGCCTGAGTCCTTGACGCCGCCGTAGGGCATCTGGTCGGTGCGGAAGGTCGGCACCTCGTTGATCAGAACGCCGCCGAACTCGAGCGTCTCGCCGGCCTTCTTGGCGTTGCCGACGTCCCGGGTGAAGACGCCCGCCTGCAGGCCATAGCGCGAGTCGTTCGCCATCTCCAGGGCCTCGTCGAAGGTCTTGAAGGTGTGGATGGTCGCCACAGGACCGAAGATCTCGTCCTTCCAGGTGTGGCACTCCTTCGGCTCGTTCCTGATCACCGTCGGGGCGAGGCAACGGTCCTCGTCGACCAGCTCGCCGCCGGTGAGGATCTCGCCGCCCTTGGCCGCGGCCTCGTCGATCCACTCCTTGACCCGGTCGCGGTCGCCGGGGGAGATCACCGGGCCGACGTCGGTGTTCTCGTCCATCGGGTCGCCGGTGACCAGCGACTCGACGTTCTTCACGAAGCGCTCGGTGAACTGATCGGCGATCGACTCGTGCAGGAGGATCCGCTGCACCGAGATGCAGCTCTGGCCGGCGTGGGAGAAGGCGTGGAGCTTGGCCTTGTCGGCGGCGGTCTCCCAATCGCCGTCGTCGTTGACGATGAGGGGCGCGTTGGAGCCGAGCTCCAGGTTGCATTTCTTGTGAGGCGCCTTCGAGCGGATGCCCCAGCCGACCTGCGCGGACCCGGTGAATGTGATCGCACCGATCCTGTCGTCCTCGACGATCGCGTTGCCGACCTCGGAGCCCGGACCGCAGACGACCTGCAGCCAGTTCTCCGGCAGGCCGGCGTCGTAGAAGACCTCGGCCAGCTTGATCGAGGAGATCGGCGTCTGGCCGGCGGGCTTCAACACGATCGCGTTGCCCGCGGCTATCGCCGGCCCAAGCTTGTGGGCGACCAGGTTGAGAGGGAAGTTGAAGGGGCTGATCGCGCCGACGACGCCGTAGGGGACGCGGATCACCATGCCGAGCTTGCCCTCGCCCGCGGCGCCGGCCTCCATCGGGACGGTGTGCCCGGTGAGGGTGCGCGCGGCGACAGCGGAGAACTGCAGGGTCCCGACGCAGCGCTGCGCCTCGACGCGAGCGGTCTTCACCGGCTTGCCCGCCTCGGCGGCGATGGTCATGGTGAGGTCGTCCTCGCGCTCGCGGACCAATTCGGCGGCACGGTCGAGGAAGGCGGCGCGCTCGTAGGCCGGGAACTCTCCCTTGGCGAAGGCGTCGGCGGCCGCGGAGGTGGCCTTCTCGACGAGGGCCGCGTCGCCCTTCGGTACCCGCCCGATCAGGATCTCGTCGTACGGAGCCTTTACGTCGGACCACTCGCCGGTCTCGATCCATTCACCGGCGACGTAGAGCTTGTGATCTGTGGCCTGAATCGTCTCGGTCGCCATGTCTCTCCTTCTGTCCTCTCCTTCGCTCCATCCAAGCCTAGCTCGCAAGGCAAAGCGCAACTTCCCGCCGCGCTACCCGTTATTCAGGGGGAATGGTCCGGGGGATCAAAGTCGCCGCCGTGCTCGCGTGCACGCTCGCGCTGCCGGGGACGGCGGCGGCCAAGGTCTGGGTCGTCAAGGGCGCCGGCTTCGGCCACGGCGTCGGCATGAGCCAGTACGGCGCCTACGGCTATGCCAAGCACGGCTTCGGCTTCGACCAGATCCTGACCCACTACTACACGGGCACCGAGATCGGAACGACGACCGACAGGACGGTTCGCGTCCTGCTTCGCGACTCCGCTCGGAGCGTCGCCTTTCGCGGCGCCAGCTCGGCCTGCGGGGTCGGCATCAAGCCCAGGAAGACCTACGTGGCGAAGCGCAAGGGCAGCCACGTGGTGCTGCGCTCCAAGAAGAGACGGGTTATCGCCCGCTGCGGCGCGCTCATGTCGGCGGCCGGCGCGCCCACGGTGGTGGTGGCCGGCAAGGGGTCCTACCGCGGCTCGCTCGAGGTGCGGGCCTCATCCGGCGGGCTCGACGCCATCAACGCCCTGGACATCGAGGACTACGTGCGCGGCGTGGTCGCCAAGGAGTCGCCTTCCTCGTGGCCGATCGAGGCGCTGAAGGCACAGGCCGTCGCCGCCCGCTCGTACGTGATCTCGACGTCGCACGGCGGCACCTTCGACGTCTTCGACGACACCCGCAGCCAGGCCTACGGCGGCGCCGGCGCGGAGACCGCCAAGACCGACCAGGCGGTGAGCGCAACCCACCTGCAGGTCGTCCTCTACAACGGCAAGGTCGCCCAGACCTTCTTCTTCTCAACGTCGGGCGGACACACCGAGAACAACGAGTTCTCCTCGCTCGGCTTCGGCCAGCCCGCCATTCCCTACCTGCGCGGCGTCGACGACCCCTACGAGGCCGACGCCCGATCCCCCTATGAGCATTGGAAGCGAAAGTACTCACTCGGGCGGATGAGCTCGGCGCTCAGCGGCCTCGGGCTGAAGGGAAAGCTCCGCAAGATCGTCGTCACGCAGCGCGGCGCCTCGCCGCGGATCGTGCACGCGAACCTAGTCGGCAGCCGCGGCACCACCACGGTCAACGGCCCACAGCTCGCGAGCGCGCTGGGGCTGCCCGACACCTGGGCGTTCTTCAAGAAGAAGTAGAACTTGCCCATGGAGCTCGCGGGCAAGGAGGTCGCCAGGATCGGCCTCGGGACCAACCGGCTCACCTCGACGCCGGAGAACCACGCGTTCCTGCGCGAGGCGGTCGACGCGGGCCTCGGCATGATCGACACCGCGCACGTCTATACGGGAGGTGACAGCGAGCGGGCGATCGGGGAGGCGGTCACGCCGAAGCCCGAGGGGCTCGTCGCCGCCACCAAGGGCGGTTACACCGGGAGCGGCAGTCCGGCGGCGCTTCGAGCTCAGATCGAGCAGAGCCTCGAGAGCCTGCGTACCGAGACGATCGACCTCTACTACCTGCACCGAGTGGACTCGGAGACTCCCCTCGCGGACAGCCTCAGCGTGATGGCGGAGTACCGCGACGCCGGCAAGATCAGGGAGATCGGAATCTCGGCCGTGACCGTCGAGCAGGTCGAGGCCGCCAGGGAGATCGTCCCGATCGCGGCGGTGCAGAACCACTTCAACATCGGCGAGCGCGGCCACGACGACGTGGTCGACTACTGCGAGGAGAACGGGATCACATTCGTCCCGTATTACCCCGTGAAGGGCGACGCGCCGTCCGCGCTCGCGGAGATCGCGAGGAGCCACGACGCCTCGCCCGAGCAGATCGCGCTCGCCTGGCTGCTACACCGCTCGCCGGCGATGCTGCCGATCCCGGGCACGCTCTCGATCGAGCACATGCGGGAAAACCTCGCCGCGCTCGAGATCGAGCTCACGGACGACGAGTACGACGCCCTCGCCTAGGGCGTCCGGTCACCCGTCCGGATACGGCTGGACCGGGATTCCGTGGTCCTTGTCCCGGGTCCCGAACTCATATGCGGCCGCGCCCTTCACGGTCAGGCGCTCGGCCGGGCCTCCATCCAGCTCCACGTCGAGCTCCAGATCCGAGATCGAGCAGTTGAGCGTGTTGTGCTCGGGGCCGACCGGATCGGCGTAGATCCAGGCGACGAAGTCCTTGGCGGCGGCCCTGACGTTGCCGGTCACCTTCACGCCCTTTCCCTTGAGCTCGAACCGCGCGCCCGTGGGCGACTCCTCCACCTCCGTGCTCGGCACATGGCCGAAGCCACCGAGCCGATGTGGCTTCCCGTCGAGGAACATCATCGCGTTGCCGACCCAGGGCGTCGTGCGGCCCGCGACCTTGATCCGGCCGACCGCCATGTCGAAGTAGTCCTCCGGCGAGCGGCCCTCGAAGCCCGAGCCCTGGATCCAGACCCAGCGCTCGGCGTGCTCGGCGCCCCAGTTGTGGCCGATCATCCCGCGCCAGTCCGTGACGTCGATTCGCTCGCCCGCGAGCTCGATCTCGCCGTTGAAGACAGCGTCCGGATAGGGGCTGAGGAACTTCGTCTTCGGCAGCTTCGCGCGATAGAGGAATTCGCGGGGGAGGTGGTGGAAAGGCTCGTGGCTGTCCGCGAAGCTCAGGTCCCACTTCGCCTCGAGGGCCGGAGTCTCGACCCGGCCGACGACGCGCCCGTCCGTGAGAGAGGCGTCGGCTATCCGGATGTAGGTGTCGGGCCCAGAGCTCAGCTCGCCGGCGCCGAACTGCCGCTTGGTCGCGCGTGGGCCCGCGGCCGAGGAGTCGAAGAGGACGAACCAGATCGCGCAGGTTGCCTCCTCCCCCGGCCGCTTGTGGACGGTGTGGCGGATCCATGCCGCGCGACCGCCGCCGGGCTGGACGAGCTTCAGGTAGAAGCTCTCGTAATGGCCGGCCTTCTCGGGGATCTCCGGGAAACGCGCCTCGGTTCTCATCGCCGGGACGCTATAGGCCGGTGAGCCTTCGGGCTCGCGCGCCGACCTCCGCCACGGCCTCGTCGGCGTCCGCGACCCGGCGGCTGCGCATCAGGACCTCGCCGGCCACGATCGTGGTGTCGACGACCGAGCCGCCCGCCGCGTAGACGAGATCGGCGTCGAGATCGCCGGCCGAGAGCTCGGGGTCCGAGGCACGCAGGAGCAGGAAGTCGGCCGGCGCGCCCGCCTCGATCGGCGTACCGCCCAGCATCTGTGAGCGGCGGCCGCGGGCGATCGCCAGAGCCTCGGCTGCAGGCAGCACGGATGGATCTCCGCTCGCGTGCTTCTGGCTCAGAGCGAACAGCTTCACCTCCTCGAACGAGTCGAGGTTCGAGTTCGAGGAGACGCCGTCGGTGCCGAGCCCGAGCGGTACGCTCGCCCTCGCGGCCTCCGGATATGGAAGGACCCCGCCGACGGCGAGCTTCATGTTGGCTGCGGGATTCGCGACGACGGTAGCGCCGCGCTCGGCGATCAATTCGAGCTCGGAATCGTCCAGCCAGACGCCGTGGGCGAGCACGGTTCGGGCACCGAGGAAGCCGAGCTCGTCGAGGTATGCGGCCGGCCGCTTCCCATGCGCGTCGACGCAGTCAGCCACCTCCCGCTCGGTCTCGGAGAGGTGGATGTGGAGTGGGAGCTCCCGCTCGGCGGCGAGCTCGGCGATCCAGCGCAGGGTCTCCTTACTGACCGTGTAGATCGCGTGCGGCCCGAGGCTGGGCTGGACCAGCGGTCCGGCCTCGCCGAGGCGATCGAGCACTTCGATCACCTCCGGCCGAAGCGCCTCGCCCTTCGCGGCGTCGAGCTGGTCGATGATCACGCTGCTGACCACGGCGCGGATTCCCGAGTCCCGGACCGCCGCCGCAACCTCCGGGCCGTGCCAGTACATGTCGACGAACTTCGTGGTGCCGGCGCGGATCATCTCGACGCAGGCGAGCCGGGTGCCCCAATAGACGTCCTCGGGCTCGAGCTTCGCCTCCGCGGGCCAAATCCTGGTCTTGAGCCACTCCATCAGTGGCATGTCGTCGCCGAAGCCGCGGAAGAGGGTCATCGCGGCGTGGGTGTGGCCGTTCACCATCGGCGGGCAGAGGAGGAATCCGGTCGCGTCGACCGTCTCGTCGTCGGGCCTGGCCCCGACGTCCGGGCCGAGCTCCGCGATCAGGCCGTTCTCGGCGCGCAGCCCGACGACCTGCCCGTCCAGCATCGCGCCGGTGACTGCAAGGCTCAACTGCCCGGGAGGCCCTTGGCAAGCGCCGGGAGGACGAACTCGAGGTCCGCTGCGAGCGTCTTCGCGGTGCGGTCGCGGCCGCGCCTGTACTCGTCGATGGTCAGTCGTTTGTCCTCGATTCCGTTCGCCATGTTGTCGACCGTGCAGACGGCCGCGTACGCGAGGGCAGCCTCACCCGCGAGAACCGCCTCACCCGCGATCGTCATCCCAACCATGTCGGCGAGCCGAGTCAGTGCCTTCACCTCGGCGGGCGTCTCGAACCGCGGCCCGATCGTCTGCGCGTAGACGCCGCCATCCTCGAGCTCCGTCTTGGTCAGCGATCCCCAGGCGCTGATCACGATCTGCCGCCAATCTGGATCGAATCCGGGCACGGAGTGACCCCGGGGATCGCGATAGAAGCTGGGCGCGATCTCGGGCGCGTAGAAGTCCTCGGGGCAGATCAGCATCCCCACCTTCAGGTCCTTGTCGAGGCTCCCCACCGAGGCCAGCGCCAACACCCTGTTGCACCCGAGCTCGCAGGCCGCGCGGATGTTGGCGCGGTGGTCGACCAGGTGGGCTGGGATCGAGCGATCGAAGCCATGCCTGGGGATGCCGACGATGTCACCGCCGTCGGTCGCCTCGACCGGCAACGCACCGCCGACGTCCAGCTCGACGCGCTCGCCCTCAACCGGGTCGGCTCCCTCGGGCAGGCTGTTGCCGTGGATCAGGCAGAGCCGTTCGCCGGTCGGGCGCGGAGCGGTCATGCGGGCACTGTAGTGCTGCTATTTCATGCTCATGCAAAGGGCGTACGCGAACGCTGTCGTGCCGCCGGTGCCCCCGGCGTTGTTGACGAAATTGGCCTGAAAGGCCGTGGGAGTAGCGCCGTCCCCCGCGTTCGCGCCGCCGGCCAGCACTGGGCGCAGACTCATGAACTGGATGTCCGACGTTTGATTCGCGGTCAGCCCGCCGCCGCCCACGGCCACCTCTCCGGGCTGGCAGTCCGCCTCCGGGATCGCGTTGCTGCCGTCGTTCAGCGGCTTGGAGGCCGACCGCACGACCACCGACGGCGTCTTGACCGCTCCCGCGGCGAGCTTGGAGGCCGTGACCGCGCCCGTCGCCAGCTTTGTCTCCGTCACGGCACCGTTCGCCAGCTTTGCCTCGTTGACCGCACCGTTCTTGATGTTCTTGGTCTTGACTGCGTTTTTGCCCAGATGGAACGCGTAGGCGCTGCCGCCGAGTGCGACGAAGAGCGCCAGCAGAGCGACCACGTTGGCGAAGGTGAGCCTGCTTCGGACGAACCGCATAGAGACCTCCCCGGGTCGAAAGTTTTCAGCCCGGGCAGCCTATCCGGGCAATCAGGTCCGGATGTGGATCACGTCGCCGTCCGCGACGACGTAGTCGCGGCCCTCGGTCCGCAGCGTGCCGCGCTCGCGGGCGGCCGCATAGCCGCCGGCGTCGAGCAGCTCGTCCCAGCCGATCACCTCGGCCCGGATGAAGGACTTCTGGATGTCGCCGTGGACACGGCCGGCCGCGTCCCAGGCCGTCCCGCCGCGATGGAGCGTGTGCGCCTGGGCCGGCTTGTCGGTGTCCGCCGTGAAGAAGCTCTCCAGCTCGAGCAGCTCGAAGGCGGCGCGGATCAGGCGCTCCAACCCCGAGCCCTCGATCCCGAGCTCGGAGCGCATCTCCGCGGCCTCGGCCTCATCGAGCTCGCGCAGCTCCGACTCCACCCGGGCGGAGATCACGACGACCCCGGCGTCCATCTGCGCGGCGTGGGCGAGGAGGTCGGGGGGCGCCTCGGTCTCGCCCTCATCGACGTTGACGACGTACAGCGTCGGCTTCCCGGTCAGCGGGAAGAGGTGGCGCATCGCGTCGGGGGCCGCCTCCGGCACCGCCACCTCGCGAGCCGGCCGGCCGGACCCGAGGGCCTCGACCACCCGCTCCAGCCAGTCGCGCTCCGCCACCACCGGCTTCTCGCCCGAGCGGGCCTGCTTGGTGACCCGCTCGAGACGGCGCTCCGCGCTCTCCAGGTCGGCTGCGAGCAGCTCCGTCTCGATCAGCTCGGCGTCGGCCACAGGGTCCACCCGGCCTTCGGGGTGCGCCACCGCGCTCGAGCCGTGGGCGCGAATCACGTGACAGATCGCGTCCGTCTCGCGGATCGACGCCAGGAACTGATTGCCCAGCCCCTCCCCCTGGGAGGCGCCCTTGACGAGGCCGGCGATGTCGTGGAAATCGATCGTCTCGTGGACGACCTCGGAGGCGCCGAGCATCGCCGCGATTCGGTCGAGCCGGTCGTCCGGGACCCCGACGACGGCGACGTTCGGCTCCACCGTCGTGAACGGGTAGTCGCCGGTCTCGGCGCCGGCGGCGGTGAGCGCGTTGAACAGGGTCGACTTGCCCGCGTTGGGCATCCCCACGATGCCGATCTTCATCAGAGGGGGACGACCAGTCCGAGAGCCGTGCCGAGGATCGCGCCGGCGATCACGTCGGAGGGGTAGTGCATGCCGAGGTACGGCCGGCAGACGGCGATCGCCCCCGCGAGGATGAAGAGGAGGGCCGCCTCGGGGGCGATGCGAGTCATCGCCGTGGCGCAGGCGAACGAGGAGGTGGCGTGGGCCGAGGGGAAGCTGAGGGAGCTCGGCGCGCCGCCGAGGGGCGGCAGCCCCTCCAGCACCGGCCGCTGCCGGCGGACGGCGATCTTGACCGCGAAGTTCAGGCCGATGGCGATCGGGCCGAGCAGCCCGGCGACGACCCAGTCCTCGCCGTTGTCGGAATCGACGAACGCCATCACGATCCCGATCACCAGCCAGACGGCGCCGTACTCCCCGATCTTGCCCAGCGCCTTGCCGACCGTCTCGGCGGCGGGACTGTGGAAGCGGGTGCGCATGGCGTAGAGGACGCGGCTGTCGAGGCGCTGGAGCACCGGCGCAGAATAGGTCGATGCGAGGGCACGCGATAGCGTGACCCGTTTGATGGGGACCTCGGACGCCGAGCGGCTGCAGACATACGAGGAGGACTTCCGCGAGGCCGGGTTGCCGCTCTTCAGCGAGGACGTCTCCGCGGCCGAGGACATCTGGAACCGCGCTGCGCCGCTGCTCGGATTGGTGTTCCTGGGAGAGATGCTGGGCGCGGGGAACCTCGACTGGAGCTGGTGGCAGAACGTGCTCGCGGTCGCGGGCGGCCTGGCGATCCTGCTGGTGGCGATCGCGGTGCTCAACCGGGTGAGGGGGCGGCCCTTCTCGGCCATTCCGCGGCGCCTCGGGAAGACCGAGCTGGCCCGGTTCGTGCTCGTGCCCGCGTTCCTGCCGCTGATCTTCAGCGTCGGGGGGCAGTTCCGCAGCGCCCTTGTGACGGCCGTCGCGAACCTGCTCCTGCTCTGTCTGATCTACGGCGTGGTCGGCCTCGGGTTCGTCTCGATCCTCCGCTGGGTGATCTCCCGGATCGTCAGGCAGCTGCGCTCGGCGCTCACCCTGCTCGCCCGCGCGGTTCCTCTGCTGGCGATCTTCGTGCTCCTCTCCTTCCCGACCCAGGAGCTCTGGGAGATGTTCACCAACCCGACGCAGGGCGTGTACGCGACGATCATCGCTCTATTCGCGGTCCTCGGGACCGCGTTTCTCGCCGTCCGCCTGCCACGGGAGGCGGTGCAACTGGAGGACGAGGTCAGCGCCGACGCTCCTCCGCTCCGGCGGCGGCAGCTCTTCAACGTCGGTCTGGTGATGTTCGTCAGCCAGGCGGTCCAGGTGCTGCTGGTCAGCCTGGTGATCGGCGTCTTCCTCACCGTCTTCGGAGTCCTCGCGGTCGACGACTCGATGCGGACGCAGTGGCTCGGCGACCCGGGCAACGTCCTCATCCACTTCAACCTCTTCGGCGAGCGGCTCGAGCTGACCAGCGAGCTCCTCCGCGTCGCGCTCGGCCTCGCGGCCTTCTCGGGCTTCTATTTCTCGATCGCGATCTTCACCGACTCCACCTACCGCGAGGAGTTCCTCGACGAGCTGACCTCCGAGATGCGCAAGAGCTTCGAGGAGCGCGCCGGGTACCTGAAGCTGCGTCAGACTCAGACGGATGGCTGAGACGGCGAACAGGGTGATGGTCCCCGGCTACCGGCACGTGCCGGGGAACCACTGCGGCTCGACCGCGCTGCGCAACCTGCTGGCCTTCCACGGAGTCGAGATCTCCGAGGAGATGGCCTTCGGCCTCGGCGCCGGCGCCTGCTTCTACTACGTGGTCCTCGACGAGAGCTCGCCGAGCCGGTTCACCAATGGGCGCGCGGCTCGCCTCGAGGAGAACTTCCTGGAGCTCACGGAGGTGGCGTTGCGACTCCGGACCGACGAGGATCCCGACGCCTCCTGGGAGATGGCGAAGGCGGACGTCGACGCGGGCCGCCCGGCCCTGCTCCTCACCGATCTCTACTACCTCGACCACTACGGCCGCTCGGCGCACTTCCCGGGGCACGCCGTGGTCCTGGCGGGATACGACGAGGAGCTCGCCTGGCTCTCCGACACCGCCTTCGAGGACCTGCAGACCACCTCGCTGGAGAGCCTGAAGGAGGCCCGTCACTCCCAGCGGCCGATCTTCCCGCTCGAGGGCCACGTCGTCGACCTGCCGGAGGGCACGGAGCTCAGCCGCGCCGACCTGCTCGCACACGCGCCCAAGGCGATCGCGCGGGCGGCGAGCCAGATGCTGGAGCCGCCGCTGGGGGACTTCGAGGGACTGCCGGCGATGCGGAGGTTCGCGGCCGAGGTAGGCGATTGGCCTGAGGCCGCCGAGGACTGGCAGTGGTGCGCCCGCTTCCTCTACCAGGTGATCGAACGGCGAGGCACGGGCGGTGGCAACTTCCGCAAGATGTACTCGCGCTTCCTGGAGGAGGCCGGCTACGAGGAGGCCGCGCTCGCGAAGGAGACCTCGGACGATTGGAGCAGCCTGGCGATCGCATCCCGAACGGCCAGCGAGCCGGATGAGGCCGATCCAGCCCACTGGACGGCACTCGCTTCCGAGGCCGCGAAGGTCCTGGACGCCGAGGAGCGGCTCTGGGCCGCCCTCGCCGAAGCCGGCTGAGCTAGCCGCCGAAGCCGATCTTCGACGGCGTGGTGGCGCTGCGGATGAAGACGACCTGCGTCAGGTCGATCGAGACCATGCCCTCCTCGGCATCGAGGTCGAGCCAGCCGTCCGCCTTCTCCAGCGCCTTGCGCAGGTCCTTGAGCTTGCCGTCGTCGATCCTCACCTCGACGACCTGTCCTCCCGAGAACCCAATCGAAACTCGCTCTGCCGATGTCATCAATGCTCCTTGGCCGGTTCGACGATTTCTGTCAGCACGCCGCCGGTGGAGCGCGGGTGCAGAAACGCAACACGAGAGTTGCGAATCCCAACTCTAGCTTCTGAGTCGATCAGCTCGACTCCCGCGTCCTTGAGCTGCCGGAGAACGTCGTCGATGTCGTCGACGGCGTAGGCGACGTGGTGCAGTCCCGGGCCGCGCTTCTCCAGGTACTTGCCCACCGGCGTCTCAGGGCCGAGGGGCCGCAGCAGCTCGACGTGCCCGTCGCCGACGTCGAGCAGCGCCGCCTCGACGCCCTGGGACTCCACCGTCTCGCGGTGCGCAAGCGGCATGCCGAGCGTCTTCTCATAGAGAGCGAGGGCCCCCTCGAGGTCGTCGGTGGCGACGCCGATGTGATCGATCCGGCCGAGCACGGGCGGTGCAGTCTACGTAGCGGGCAGCGGATCTCCGGCGCTGGACGCGCCCTCCGCCTCCTGCTCGACGCGGAGGATCTCGCGCAGCGCCGCGACGCTGACCTCGAGCTGCTCGGGCGTCGGCTCCTTGGTTGCGATCAGGCGCTGAATCTCATGACCGGGCCGGTGGAAGGCGCGGGCGGCGGCGCTCTCGGGGTTGCGCTCACTCCAGGCGAACATCTCTGCGGCCACGGATGCGCTCGCCACCCCCACCGCCGCGCGGGCCACGGGACCGGGGTTCTCCATGGCGCGCTCGAGCAACAGCTGCCCGGCCGCCGAGAGCACCAGCATCGGCGCGACCAGATTGGAGCCGCAGCGCTCGTGTTCCTTGGTGGCGGACGCGGGATCATCGGAGCCGGCCTCGTATGCGCCGATCGCCTTGTGCTCGGCACCGTGGTACGCGGCGAGATTGCGATCGCTGAGAGCCACCATCGCCGGGGCCAGGCCCAGCGCGGCCTGGACGAGCTCGCCGGTCGCGCTCGCCTTCTTGCGGCGCAGGGCACGGCTGGCGCTCGAGGCGATGAACATCGCTGCGATCACCCGGACGTCCTCGAACGGAAGCCGGGCGGAGCGCAGCTTCATCCGCACCGTCGGGATCAGCAGGAAGGCCTCGGCGAGCCGCAGCGGGCCGCGGAGCAGTGGCACGCGCACCGCGAGGTCCGGCGCCAGCGCCGGCTTGGGGCCCGAGGCGATCTGGATCTCGCCGTTCTGGTCGCGCGCCGCGGCGGCCCAGGAGGTCGGGCCGTGGATCAGCAGGCCGTTGCGGAGAGCCATGCCGCCGAGCCGGAGCACGTACCTCTCCTCCTCCGGCGCGGGGGCCTGGTTGCCGTTCGTCTCGCTCATCCGAGCAACCTCTGCGGCAACTCGTAGAAGAAGCGCGCGGACAGCTCGACATCGGAGACGGGCACTCGCTCATCCGCGCCGTGGATCAGCGGGGCGGATCCGAGCAGGTCGATGTCGCGATGCGGGCAGAAGCCGTAGACGACGGCGTCCGGGAACGCGGTGCGGAACGGATTGCTGTCGCTGAATCCCGGCATGACGGTCGGCGCGATCTCCGCGCCCGGGTCGGCGTCCGCGAGCCAGCCCCGGATCGCGTCGGCGAGCTGGGAGTCCATCGGCGAGCTGTTGCCGACGACGGCCTCGCTGAACTCGACCTCGTAGTCGCCCTCGCCGATCAGCGCCTCGAGCTGGCGGAGCGCGTCGTCCTTCCCCTGGCCGGGTGGCACGCGGCAGTCGATCAGCGCCTCCGCTTCCGAGGGGATGACGTTCGCCTTCTTGCCGGCCTGGGCCTTCGTCGGGGTGAGCGTCACTCCCAGCATCGGCTCGACCAGGTAGTCGGCGAGCAGCGGCGCCTCGGCGCGCAGCCGCTCCAGCCCGGCGCGCACACCCTCCTCGCCCGGGAAGACCTCCCCGAAGAGCGCCTCGAGCAGCGCCTCGCCGACGTCGGTCGGCTCGGGCGGCGGCTGCTCGGACAGGGCGGCGAGATAAGTGGCGAGCTTGAGCAGGGCGTTGTCGCCGATGCGCGGCAGGGACGCGTGTCCGGCCTCACCGTGCGTCCGCAGCTTCATCCGGAAGATCCCCTTCTCCCCGACGCTAAGCGTGTAGAGGCGGCGGCCTCCGAATTCGACCGCCTGGCCTCCGCCCTCGTTGACGACGAAGTCGCTGCGCACCGCATCGGCCTGCTCGCTGCAGAGCCACATCGCTCCCAGGCCACCGCCGACCTCCTCGTCCGCGGTGATCACGAGCTTGAGCTCGCCGGAGGACGGCCGCCAACCGGACTCCGCCAGCGAGGCCGCGGCCGCGACCTCCGCCGCGACCTGGCCCTTCATGTCGAGCGCCCCGCGCCCGCGGACCCAGCCGTCGGCGACGTCGCCGGCCCAGGGGTCGAAGGTCCACTCGTCCGGGTCGGCGCGAACGGTGTCGACGTGACCGAGGAAGGTGAGGGTCGGGCCGTCGGCGGCTCCGCGGAGCCGCGCGACCAAGTTCGGCCGTCCCGGCTCGGCGGATAGCTGCTCGCACTCGAAGCCGGCGCCGGTCAACGTCTCCTGCAGGAAGTCCTGAACGGGGCCCTCGTTGCCGGGCGGGTTGACCGTGTTCGCCTGGATCAGCCGGCCGAGCAGGTCGACCGCCCGAGGACCGAGGCCCTGGGGCACGGCCGTTGCGGTGCTCTCCTCCATCGATGCTCAGCCTAGGGCAACGGACCCCCGGCCAAGGCGATCGCCGCGCCCACCCCGCCGGACGCAATCAAAGTCTCGACCACTCCGCGGCGAGCGACCAGCAGCGTCACCGCGGCGGCCGCGAGCACCGGGATCTGCCAGGTCTCGTCGATGCCGCCCGCGAGGGTCACCGCCGAGCCGAGGATCGCTCCGATCGCCACCGGCCCCGCCCCGTCGAGGAACGCGCGAGCGCGGTCGTTCTCACGGATTCGCTCGAAGCGGCCGCCGCCGAGCAGGATGAACGAGAAGCTCGGGCTGAACGCGACGGCCGCGGCCAGCAGCGCGCCGCCGATGCCGTGGGCGGCGTAGCCGACGGCGGCCACGGTCGCGACGACCGGCCCCGGAGTGACCTGCCCGAGCGCGACGGCGTTCAGGAACTGCGCGTCCGTCATCCAGTGGTAGACGTGGACCGCGTCCTGCTGCATCAGCGGAATGATCACGAATCCCCCTCCGAACGAGAGGGCTCCAACCTTGAAGGCCGTCCAGGCCAGGGCGCCGATCCCTCCCGAAGAGATCGCAGCAACCGGCAGGGGCCACCAGACGCCGGCGTCCTCGGGGCGCCAGCGCCGCGCGATTTCGAGCAGCCCGCAGGCGACCAGGACCAGGACAAGGTAGGGGCCGATCGCGATCGCCGCCGCGACCCCGGCGAGCATGTAGGCCGCCCAGCGCACCCGGTGCCCGTGTCCCTCCATCGCATGCCGGTAGCTAGGCCCCACCAGTTCGCTTCCGGCGCGCACCGCGACCGCTGCGACGGCCGCCCCGGCCCCGGCGCCCGCGCCGCGCACCCAGTCCGGCGGCGCCGAGGAGAGGAAGAGAACCGACAGGGCGATCACCATCACGACCGCCGGGACGACGAACCCGAGCCCCCCGATCACCGCTCCCATCGGCCCGCCGACCCGGTAGGCGCAGAAGATCGAGAGCTGGGTCGAGGAGGGACCGGGAAGCAAAGAGCAGGCGGCGTTGGCGTCCTCGAAGGCGCGGCCGTCCATCCAGCCGTGCTTGGCGACGACGAGCTCTCGCAGCAGCGTGACGTGCGCCGGAGGCCCGCCGAACCCGATCAACCCGATCCGCAGCCACTCCCTCGCGATCGTCCCGAGCGGCGCGGTGGGGCGGTTCATACTGCGGCAGCATGGCGGACACCGGCGACCAACTCTTCGAAACCAGCCCCGAGTCGAGCTCGCGCGCGGGGATATCGCCGGACGACGCTCCGCTCGCGGCCCGGATGCGCCCCCGGGACCTCGGTGAGCTCTCCGGGCAGACGCACCTGCTCGAGCCGGGCTCAGCGCTGCGGATGGCGATCGAGTCCGGCGAGCCTCACAGCGCGATCTTCTACGGCCCGCCGGGGAGCGGCAAGACCACCGTGGCGCGGATCATCGCCGCGCGCGCGAAGGGCGCCTTCGAGGAGCTCTCCGCGGTCAACGCGGGGCGTCCCGAGGTGCGCGAGGTGATCGCGCGGGCCCGCGAGCGCCGTGCCGCGGGACGTCCGACGATCTTCTTCCTCGACGAGATCCACCGCTTCAACAAGGCCCAGCAGGACGCGCTCCTGCCCGCGGTCGAAGAGGGACTGGTCACCCTGATCGGGGCCACCACCGAGAACCCCTACTTCGAGGTCAACTCGGCGCTGCTGTCCCGCTCGCAGATCTACGAATTCCGGCCCCTGAGCGCGGAGGAGATCGAGGAGCTCGTGCTCCGGGCGCTCGGCGACGAGCGCGGCATCCCCGATCCGCCCGGGATCTCGGACGGCGCGCTGTCCGTCCTGACGACAAAGGCGGGAGGCGACGGCCGCGTCGCGCTGGCTGCCCTCGAGCGGGCGGCGGAGGCCACACGACAGGCCGGAGCAACCGAGATCGACGTCGAGGCGGTCGAGGACGCGCTCCAGCGCAAGGCCCTGCTCTACGACCGCGAGGGCGACAAGCACTACGACTACATCTCGGCCTGGATCAAGGCGACGCGCGGCTCGGACGTGGACGCCTCCATCTACTACCTCGCGGTCATGCTCGAGGGGGGCGAGGACCCCCGCTTCATCGCCCGCCGGATGGTGATCTTCGCTTCCGAGGACATCGGCAACGCGGATCCCCAGGCACTGGTGATCGCCAACGCCGCGGGCCAGGCGGTCGACCGCGTGGGCCTGCCCGAGTGCGCTCTCAACCTGGCTCAGGCCGCCGCCTACCTCGCGCTGGCGCCCAAGTCGAACGCGTCGACGACGGCTATCGGCCGCGCCTCGGCCCATGTCCGCGAGCACGGAGCCGCCGAGCCGCCGCCGTACCTTCAGGACACCCACTACCCCGGCGCCAAGGAGCTCGGCCGCGGCGAGGGCTACCGCTACCCACACGATGAGCCCGGTGGGATCACCGACCAGCCATTGGCGCCGGACGCCGTTCGCGACCAGCGCTTCTACGAGCCGACCGACCGCGGCTTCGAAGGGGAGCTCCGCGAGCGCGTCGATCGGTTGCGCCGCCGCTTCTCGAAGGATTAGCGCGACGTTAAGCCAAATCACCGGCTTTTCGCTGCGCAACCTTTTCCAGAAGTCCGTGTTTTGAGCCCTGTCTGACGCTCTGGCAATCGTGCGGTTCGCCGGAGCCGGCGCGTAAGTAGCCGGGGAGTGGACAACGAAGGCCGGGAGCCCGGGGATTGCTCCCGGCCTTCACTTCTTTCAGACACGGCAAGGGACAGGGGAGGAGCGGCCTCGGCGGGAGGTCGCTGCGTAAAAACGGGGAGCTACTCGCAGATCTGGACTTTGCCGCCCTGGATGGTCTTGATCGGTCCCCCCGGCCACGGTGAAGAGGATCCAAGCGGTGCCCTGGCTTGCCGGCGTACCAAACGCCTGAGCGTGCGAAGTCCGACTTGCGCGCCCAGCTGCGAGTGGCTTCAGCGATCGCCGCCGTAGCTCTCGCTCAACGTGTCGAAGCCGTCGCCGATCCGCACGCCCGCGTGCCGTTGGCAGCGATGGGCTAGTGCTCCTGTAGCTCGATGAGTTTCCCACTCGGCTGCGTCGAAGCTGACCGTCAACGGCGCCGTCAGTCGAGATTCCACGCTCCACTGAAGGGTCGGCGTGGCGTTGGGCCCGTCGAGCTCGCAGCCCGGGCAGCTGCTCGCTGACGATCGGGTGTTCCAAAGGCCTCTTCGACCTGCGCGGTTGGTGCTCCTACCTCCACAGCTCCGATGCCGTCTGCTCTCAACTCCCCGCTGGGTCCCTGGCTGCCCGATTGCGCATGGCCAGTGCCTGTCCGGTCGGTCGACGGCCCGTCATCCACTCCCGCAACCGACGAGAAGCGTGACCGCAGAGGGCGACCAGAGCGATTGGGAAGCGCACGCTCAGAGGCTATCCGCCGACGCGAGCTCGGGCGACTGACCCGGGCGATCCTCCGCGTAGAATCGCCCGAGACGAGCGCAAGCGACGAGAGGACGCAGCGATGGAGGCGAGCCGCACCCGAAAGACCGGCGCCAGCCGGAAGTCGAGCACGAACGGCAACAAGAGCACCAAGTCCTCCGCGAAGCGAAGCAAGGCCAAGTCCAAGCCGAAGCCCGCGCTCGAATCCTTCAATCCAGCCACCGGCCAGCTGATTGGCACGGTCGAGACGATCACCCCGGCGAAGGTCCAGGGAATCGTGGACGACGTCGCCGAGGTGCAGCCTTTCTGGGCGGCCCTCTCTCTCGAGGACCGCGCCCGCTACATGCGCCGCGCCGTCGACGTGCTGCTCTCGGAGCTCGACGAGATCGCGGAGCTGCTCACCAGCGAGCAGGGCAAGCCGCGGGTGGAGAGCTACACGATGGAGCTCCTCCCCACCGTCGACTCGCTCAAGTGGATCGCCGACAACGGCCCGAGCATCCTCTCGGACGAGAAGCTCTCGATGCCGGTCATCCTGAAGTCGAAGAGCGCCAAGTTCAGCTACGAGCCGATCGGCGTGGTCGGAGTGATCGCGCCCTGGAACTACCCCTGGTCGATCCCCTTCGGCGAGGTCGCAATCGCACTGATGTGCGGCAACGGCGTCGTGCTCAAGCCCGCCAGCCTCACCCCGCTGATCGGCGACCGGATCCGGGAGACCTTCGAGAAGGCCGGCCTGCCCGAGGGCCTGATCCGCACCGTCCACGGCGGCGGCCGGATCGGCGACGCGCTCGTCAAATCAACGGCGGGGAAGATCTTCTTCACCGGCTCCGTCGAGGTCGGCAAGAAGGTCGGTGTCGAGTGCGCCAAGCGGATGAAGGGCTCCGTGCTCGAGCTCGGGGGCAAGGACCCGCAGATCGTCTGCGCCGACGCGGACCTCGCGAATGCGGTCTCCGGCGCGGTCTGGGGCGGCTTTGCGAACGCCGGACAGACCTGCTCGGGGATCGAGCGCGTCTACGTCATGGAGGATGTCGCCGACCGGTTCCTGGACGGAGTCGTCCGCGAGACCGAGCGCCTCACCGTCGGCGACCCGCGCGAGTGGACCACGGAGATCGGCCCGATGGTCTCCGACGACCAGGCAGCGATCGTCGCGGACCTGGTCGACGACGCTGTGAAGAACGGCGCCACCAAGCTCACCGGCGGCCCGACCAAGATCAAGGGCATGAAGGGCAGCTTCATCGCGCCGGTCGTGCTGACGGACGTCACGCACGACATGCGGATCATGAACGAGGAGATCTTCGGCCCGGTGCTGCCGGTCATGAAGGTGGGCTCCGAGGAGGAGGCAGTCACGCTCGCCAACGACTCGCAGTTCGGCCTCGGCGCCTCGGTCTGGACCAAGGACCGCGCCAAGGGCGAGCGCATTGCCCATCAGATCGAGTCCGGGATGGTCTGGACGAATGACCACTCCTTCTCCCACGGCGCCTGCCAGTGCGCCTGGGGCGGCGTCAAGGACTCCGGCCTGGGCCGCTCGCACTCCAAGTTCGGCTTCTACGAGTGCGTCAACATCAAGCAGCTCGCCTGGGAGCCCGGCTGGACCAGGGACATGTGGTGGCAGCCGTATGACCGCAAGCTGGCCGACGCGATTCGCTCCTCCGCGCAGCTGCTCTACAGCCGCAACGGCAACCGCCTGAAGGCCCTGCGCGAGGGCTTCCGCCCACTGATCGAGGTCACTCGGCGCACCATGCACAAGGGCAGATAGCAGGAGCTCCTAGCCGTCGGGGCTTGAGCGTGACTTTCGCGCTGCCGATGGGTTACAGGTGAGCATGGTTTCGGCGATCACAGGGGTGAGCAGGGCGCACGCGGGCGTCGCGCTCGTTCTGCTGCTCGCCTGCTGTGCGCTTCTCGCTGCCGCAGCCGGAGCGGACAGCGCCTCCGCCAAGTCCGTCACCTACACCCACAAGAGCTTCAAGCTCAGCGGCGCGAACGAGAAGCGGCGCCTCACGGTCAAGTGCCCCGGCCGCCTGGTCCCTCTCGGCGGCGGGATGACGAGTTCACCGCTTCCCGACTCGGACGGCGAGGGCATCTACCCGCACTCATACGAGCGCCTGGGCGTGCAGCACGGTTACCACAGCACGGTCGTGCTGTTCGATCCAACGCCCGGCAGCACCACCCCGCGCAGCGTGAAGCTCCAGGCCGCATGCGCCCGCAAGCAGAAGCACGTCACCCCTCCCCACACGACCGTCTACGTGAACGCCGGCCAGACCAAGACCGCGGTCGCCACCTGTCCGGGAAGACGGCATCTCTTCGGCGGCGGCTTCCAGCGCACCGACTTCGTCGCGCGGGGAGGCGACTACATCAACGAGTCGCGGGCGATCTCCGACAAGTCGTGGAGCGTCACCGGGAGTGCATTCGGCGGCTTCGGTGGCGAGCTGACGGCGATCGCCTACTGCTGGCACAGCAAGAAGCCGCTGCTCACGGAGGTTTCCGGATCGACCACCGTCGGAACCGGCCAATTCGGCACGGCGTTGACCCCCTCCTGCCCGACCGGCCACGTCGTCTTCGGCGGGTTCAGCACCTCGCCCACCGGTTCAATGCTGTTCACGAACGGCACCTTCACCGGGTCCGGCGGCTGGACCGCCTCGGCGATGAACCAGTTCGGCCCCAGCGCAAGCCTGACGGCATACGGGTACTGCCTGAAGCTCTAGCTTTGCTCGCATGGAGCGGACCGTGGCCGTCGAGAGCAGCCCAACCACGGGCGTGGGCGAGCCCGCGATCGACCTGCGCGGCCTGCGGCGCGACTTCGGCGACCGCACGGCCCTGCCCGGGATCAACGCCCGCCTCGAGCCCGGAGAGAGCCTCGCTGTGCTCGGGCCCAACGGATCGGGCAAGTCGACGCTGCTGAGGATCCTCGCCGGGCTCCTGCGGCCGAGCGGCGGCGAGGCGGTCGTCCTGGGCTGTTCCCTGCCGAAGGAGACGCACTGGCTCCGCGGGCGGGTCGGCTACCTCGGTCACGCGCCTCTTCTCTACCGCGACCTGAGCGCACGCGAGAACCTCCGCCTGGCGGCGGCGTTGAACAGGCTCGATCCGGCGGCGTCCGAGCCGCGGATCGAGCGGCTGCTCGAGGCCGTCGGGATGTCGATGCGCGTCGATGACCGCGTGGCGGAGCTGTCCGCGGGCATGAAGCAGCGGGTCGACATCTCCCGGGCGGTGCTGCACGAGCCCGACCTGCTCCTCCTCGACGAGCCCGACGCCCACCTGGATTCCGAAGCCCGCCTGCTGGTCGAGCCGCTGATCGGCCCGGGCAACGGCCCGAGCCGGGTGGTCGTCAGCCATGACCGAGAGGCTGCGACGGCAGGGGCCGACGTAGTGCTGGAGCTGCCGTGAGCCCCTTCGGCGCGCTCCTGCGAAAGGACCTGAGGGTCGAACTGCGAACACTGCGCTCGCTGCCGGCGATGGCGCTGTTCGCCGTCAGTGCCTTCGTCATCTTCCGGTTCGGCCTCGACCGCACCAGCCTCGACGGCGAGCTCGCGGCCGGCGTCCTGGTGCCGACCCTGCTGTTCGCCGCGCTGCTCGCGATCAACCGCCTCTTCGTCGCCGAGCGCGAGGAGGGCGGCTTCGACCTGATCCGCCTGGCCCCGATCGACCGCACCATCCTCTTCGCGGCGAAGGCCAGCGCGCTGGTGATCTACCTGGTGTTGCTGGAGCTGATCGCCGTCCCGATCTTCGCCCTCTTCTTCCTGGACTCGGCCTCGGGGCTGCTGCCGTTCGCCCTCGTGCTGCTCCTCACCGACATCGGGCTGGCCGCGACGGGCACTGTGATCTCGACGATCGCGACGATGTCGAGTGCCAGGGACCTGCTGGCGCCGCTGATCCTGCTGCCGCTGCTGATCCCGCTCGTGATCGCGGCGGCCGGCGCCGGAGAGCACCTGCTGGCGTCGGGCGGAGCCGACTATGGGCGCTTCGGGACATGGCTGGCATTGCTCGGCCTTTACGATCTGATCTTCCTCTTGGTGGGTTACGCGACCTTCGACTTCCTGCTCGAGGACTGACGATCGACATGGCCAGGGCTTTCATGCAGATAACGCTCCGCCGCCTCGCGATCGCGACCGTCGTGGTGATGGGCGCGGGCTACGCGCTGGCCTTCCTCTGGGCGCCGGAGGACGCGACTGAGGGATTCGCCCAGAAGATCTTCTACCTGCACGTTCCGCTGGCGACGATCTCCCTGCTCGGCTTCATCGTCGCCGCGATCTTCGCGATCCAGCATCTGCGGACCGACGATCCGAAGTACGACGCCCGCTCCTACGTCTCGATCCACATCTCGGTGATCTTCGGCCTGGCCGTGCTGCTCACCGGCGCGATCTGGGCGAAGAGCCAGTGGGGCGTCTGGTGGGAGTGGCGGGAGCCCACGCTGGTCAGCTTCCTGATCGTGTTCCTGCTCTACGCGACCTACTACCCGCTTCGGTACGCGATCGAGGACCGCGATCGCCAGGCCCGCTACGCCTCGGTCTTCGCGATCACGGCCGGCGCATTCGTCCCCCTCAACTTCCTCGCCGTCCGGCTGGCGCAGCCCTACATCCACCCGCGGACCTTCTCGTCCTCCGGCGGGCTGCCCGGGGACATGCTCGTCGCCTTCCTCATCTGCCTCGTCGGCATGGCGCTTCTCTGGGCCACCCTGGTCTGGTTCGAGCTCGTCGCCAAGTCGACCTCGGGGAACCTGAAGCGGATCCGGCGTGCCCTGGAGGCGCCAGCGTGATGCCGCTGGCGATCGAGAACGGCGGCTATGTCGGCGCGGCCTATGTCGTCTTCATCCTCCTGCTGCTGATCTACGTCGCGATCATGGCGGCGAAGCTCCAGCGCATCCAGCGCGAGGTCAACTCGCTCGCCGATCTCGCGGATCGCTCGCAGGGCCGGGGCACCGACCGAAACGTCGGCCCCGTCCGCGGCCGTGAGGAAGAGATAGAGGCCGTGCGCCAGGGAGACCGCGGATGAGCGGCCTGCTCGCAATAGGCGTCTCCCACAAGACGGCTCCGCTCGCGCTCCGCGAGCAGCTGGCCCTGACCGAGGGCCGCGCCGCCGGCGTGCTGAACGCGCTCGTCTCGGAGGAGCCGATCTCAGAGGCTGTGGCTCTCTCCACCTGCAACCGGACCGAGATCTACCTGGTCGCCACCGACTCGGTCGAGGCCGAGACCGCCGGACTCGGTGTGCTGGCGCGCGAGGCGGGGATTCGCCCGACCGAGCTGCTCGGCCCGCTCTACTCCCTGCGAGGCGCTGAGGCCGCCCGCCACCTCTACCGCGTCACCTCCGGGCTCGACTCGATGATCGTCGGCGAGGCCGAGATCCAGGGCCAGGTGAAGAGAGCCTACGAGCTCGCCCTCGTCGAGGGCGCCCCGGGGCCGATCCTCAACCGGATGTTCCGCGGAGCCCTCGCGGCGGGCAAGCGGGCCCGCACCGAGACCGCCGTCGGTCAGAAGGGAGTCTCGATCCCGTCGGTCGCCGTCGAGCTCGCCCAGCGGAACCTCGGCGATCTCTCCAAGCGGCGCGTTCTCCTGATCGGCGCCGGCGAGACCTCCGAGCTGACGGCGCGCGCCCTCGCCGCGCGCGGCTCGGACGCCGTCTTCATCGCCAACCGCGGCTACAACCGCGCGATCTCGCTCGCCCAGAGATTTGAGGGGAGGGCCGTCCGCATCGACGACCTCCCGGCCCAGCTGGCCGGAGCCGACATCGTCGTCTCGGCGACCAACTCGCCGCATCACCTGATCGAGCGCTCGGAGCTCGCGCTGATCATGGGCGAGCGGACCGGCCGCCCGCTGCTGTTGATCGACCTCGCCGTCCCCCGAGACGTCGACCCGGCGTGCCGCGAGATCGAAAGCGTCAGCCTCTACGACGTCGACGAGGTGCAGGCGATCGTCGAGCAGAACGCCTCCGGCCGTGAGGCCGAGGCTCGCCGCGCGAGCGGCATCCTGGACGCCGAGCTGGCCCGTTTCGAACGCTGGCTGGGAGCCCAGGAGGTCATGCCCACCGTGGCCGCCCTGCGGGAGCGCGCGGACTCCATCGTCGCCCAGGTGCTCGCCGAGAACGCGACCCGCTGGGAGAGCCTCTCGGCCACCGATCGCGAGCGGATCGAGCAGATGGCGCGGGCGATCGCCAATCGCCTGCTGCACGAGCCCACCGTCCGGATCAAGGGGATCGCCGACCATGAGGACGCCTACCTCCAGGTGAGCGCCCTCCGCGAGCTCTTCGGACTGGACGCCGGCACCGAGCCGGACGCCACAGACGGCGCCGACGTCGCCTCGCTCGACGAGAGGCGACGCCGCAGCGAACGCAGCTGAGACGGCGATGAGTGAGCGCCCGCTTCGGCTCGGCACGCGCGGCAGTGCGCTGGCTCTCGCGCAAGCCAAGCTGGTCGTCAAGGCCATTGGCGACGCGGAGATCGTGACCATCAAGACGGCCGATGCCGACGTCGGCGACAAGGCGCGCTTCGTCAAGGAGATCGAGCGGGCGCTCCTCGACGGCGAGGTGGATCTCGGCGTCCACTCGGCCAAGGACCTGCCCACTGACCTTCCCGACGGCCTGGAGATTGCCGGGGTGCTGCCGCGGGAGGACCCGAGGGACGCCTACATCGGCAGCGTCTCCTCCTTCGGCGAGGTCCCGGAGGGCTCCCGGATCGGAACCTCGAGCCTACGGCGGAGGGCCCAGATCCTGGCTCGCAGGCCCGATCTCGACGTGGCCGAGGTGCGGGGCAACGTCGACACCCGGCTCGCGAAGCTGCGCAGACGGAGAGGGGAGTTCGACGGTCTCGTCCTCGCCGCCGCGGGGCTTCGCCGTCTCGGCCTCGGAGCCGAGATCTCCTTCCCGATCGAGCTCGACGAGATGCTGCCCGCCCCGGGACAGGGCATCGTCGCGATCGAGGCAAAGCACTCGGAGGATCGCCCCGTCACCGCCGCAGAGTCAATCACCGATCGTGGTGTTCTCGGGACCGTGAGCGCCGAGCGCGCCCTCACGGCCGCGCTGAACGCCAGCTGCAACACCCCGCTCGGCGCCAACGCGACGCTCGAGCACGGCGGGCTGATGCGCTTGCGGGCCTTCTGCGGCCTGCCCGACGGCAGCGAGTGGCTACGGGACGAGCTCGAGATGGACGCCTCCGAGCCGGAAGCGCTCGGGAGCGCGCTGGCCGAGCGGATGAAGTCGGCGGGCGCCGCCGACATCCTGGCCCGCGCCGAGAAGATGGCGGTCGCATGAACGCCGGCCCGGGCATCGTCTACCTCGTCGGCGCCGGGCCGGGCGACCCGGGGCTGATGACGACCCGCTCGCTCGAGCTGATCGTCGCCGCCGACGTGATCGTCCACGATCGCCTGATCCCGCGCGACTCGCTGGCCGTCGCCGGTGCCGACGCCGAGCTGATCTACGTCGGCAAGGACCCCGGTTCTGCCAGCGTGCCGCAGGAGGGGATCGCCGAGCTGCTGATCGAGAGGGCGAGGGAGGGCAAGCTGGTCGTCCGCCTGAAGGGCGGGGACCCGTTCGTCTTCGGCCGCGGCGGCGAGGAGGCCGAGGCGCTGGCCGACGCCGGGATTCCATTCGAGGTCGTCCCCGGGATCACCGCAGGCGTCGCCGCTCCCGCCTATGCCGGCATCCCCGTCACGCATCGAGACGACGCATCGGCGGTCGCCTTCGTCACCGGCCACGAGGACCCGGAGAAGGAGGACTCCGCGCTGGACTACGAGGCCCTCGCGAAGTTCCCCGGCACGCTCGTCTTCTACATGGGAGTCAAGGCCCTGCCGCGCATCGCCGAGGCGCTGATCGCCGCCGGGCGGGACGCGTCCGAGCCCGCGGCCGTCGTGGAGCGGGGCACCCTCCCCGGACAGCGCACGGTGAGCTCGACCCTCGACGGCATCGCCGCGGCAGCCGAGAAGGCGGGGATCCGCCCGCCGTCGGTCACCGTCGTCGGCTCGGTGGCGGCGCGCCGCGAGCGCATCGCCTGGCTCGAGCGCCGTCCGCTGCACGGCAAGAAGGTCATCGTCACCCGCGCCCGCGCTCAGGCCAGCGAGCTGGCACGCCAATTGGACGCGCTCGGCGCGGAGCCGGTGGAGCTTCCGGCGATCCGAATCGAGCCGCGGATCGACTCGAAGGAGGTCCGCGACGCCGTGGAGAGCCTCCACACCTACGCGCTGGTCTGCATCACGAGCCCCAACGGCGCCCGCCTGCTCTTCGAGGCGATGGCCGCCCAGGGCCGCGACTCACGCGCGCTGGCGAACGCCGGCGTTGCGGCGATCGGCTCCGGGACCGAGGCCGCCCTCGCCGCCGGCGGGATCATGGCCGACATAGTCCCCGAGCGATTCGTCGCCGAGCAGCTCGTCGAGGAGCTCAACAAGCTCGACCTCAACGGCAAGCCGGTCCTGATCGCGCGGGCGGCTGAGGCCAGGGAGCTCCTGCCGGACGCACTCCGCAAGCGCGGAGCCCAGGTCGACGAGGTGGCGCTCTACGAGACGGTGGCGGAGACGCCCGATCCCGACGAGCTCGAACGGGCCCGCGACGCCGACTTCATCACCTTCACCTCGTCCTCGACCGTGCGGAACTTCCTGGAGGCGAGCCCGAATGGCATTCCCGAGGGCGCAAAGATCGTCTCCATCGGCCCGATCACGAGCCAGGCAATCCGCGAAGCGGGACTCTCCGTAGACGTTGAGACCGAGAGGCACGACATCGACGGGCTCGTGAATGCCCTGCTGGACGCAGTGGCCAACGACGGCTAGGCCGGTTGCACGCCGCGTCCAGCAACCGCTCGACAGAGGCCGTATTCCTACGACAAAGCTGCTGATCGCCGCCGGCATCGCCGCGATCGGAGCTCTTACCGTGGCGGGAAGCGCGTTCGCTGGCACCGCCAACTACCCGAGCACAGCGACCTTCGGGGTGCCCAACAACACCGGCCAGTCGGGAGTTCCATCGCAAGTGTTCGTGCCGCCGGGCCGCACGCCGGTTCAGTCGGTCCAGCTGACCAGCGTGATGCCCAGCTTCGGAGGAGGCGGTGGGCCAGGATCTCCAGCTCCGGCTGAAGAGCCCGAGCGGACCTGACATCCATGTCCTCAACTTGGGCTGCACGACCTTCCCGAACACGTCCGCCTTC
This sequence comes from uncultured Solirubrobacterales bacterium, assembly GCA_963819715.1. Classification (GTDB taxonomy): domain Bacteria; phylum Actinomycetota; class Thermoleophilia; order Solirubrobacterales; family 70-9; genus DASUPK01. The sequence goes on along the minus strand of CAWFXE010000002.1, from coordinate 1,151,497 downwards.
ACGATCAGCGTCACCTGTAACGCGAACTGCTCAGTGACCACCGGCGGCGCTGCGGGGGCGACCACGACGCAGCTCGCCGCGAACAGCCCGGGGACCATCATCGCCGGCGACGAAGAAGGCGAAGAAGAAGGCGAAGAAGAAGCGCAAGAAGTAGCGAGGCATAGGATCCGGCCGTGCCTACGCCGCGGCCGATCACCTTCCTCTCCGACTACGGGTACGAGGACGAATTCGCAGGGGTGTGCCGGGCGGTGATCTCCCAGATCGCCCCCGGCGCGCCCCTGATCGATCTCACCCACGGGATCGCGCGCCAGGACATACGCCAGGGGGCGATTGCTCTTGCCAATGCGTTGCCCTCGTGCCCGCCCGGGGTGCACCTCGCCGTGGTCGATCCAGGGGTCGGGTCCGCCCGCCGCGCGGTCGCAGTCGCGGTAGCGGAGGACCGGCTGCTGGTCGGCCCCGACAACGGACTGCTCTCTCGGGCGTTGGACCGGCTCGGCGGCGCGCTCGACGCTGTGGAGCTCTCGCGCTCCGCGTTCCGCCTGGAGCCGGTCTCGGCCACCTTCCACGGCCGCGACCTGTTCGCGCCGGTCGCCGCGCATCTATCCCTCGGAGCGCGGCTTGAGGAGGCCGGCGAGTCGATCGACCCGGCGTCCCTCGCATTGCTCGACCTGCCGTCGCCGCGAATCTCGGAGACGGAGGTGGTGGCTCACGCCATCCACCGGGACGGCTACGGGAACGTCAGCCTCGACCTGGACGCCTCGATGCTCGCCGAAGGGCCGATTCGGCCGGGAGACGCTCTCGAGATCCGAGCTCCCGACGGCCGCTTCGAGGCAGTCTGGGCTCGCACCTTCGCCGACGTGGACCCAGCCGAGATCCTTCTCCTGGAGGACTCCTCGGGCGCCCTGGCGCTCGCGGTCAGCGGCGGCAGCGCCGCCGGGCTGATGAACCTGGAGCCCGACGGCGAGGTCACGCTCCGGCCGCTCAAGTGAACGTGGAGCTGGGCTCCCCACATCGGCACTTCCGCATCACCGACTCGACCAATGAGCGGGCCAAGGAGCTCGCCATGGCTGGGGCGGCGGGCAGTCTGGTGATCACCGCGGACGAGCAGACGGCCGGGCGGGGCCGGCGGGGCAATGCCTGGTTCGCGCCGCCGGGCTCCTGCCTCCTCTACTCGGCGATCGTCCGGCCGTTCACCGCGGACGACTCTCCCCTCCTGCCGCTCGCGGTACCCCTGGCCGTCTGCGAGGCGGCCGAGGCCATCGCGCCCGTCCGCTGTCAGGTGAAGTGGCCGAACGACATCTGGATCGACGAGCGCAAGGTCTCGGGCGTCCTGGTGGAGGCCCGACCGGACGAGGGCTGGGCGGTCGTCGGCGTGGGTATGAACGTGGCGATCACGGACGATCAGTTCCCGCCGGAGTTGCGTGAGACGGCGATCTCGCTCCTCCCGACCGAGGCGGAGCAGGGGCTGCCTCCCGGCGGCGCTCCGGGCATCCGCCGAGCCCTGACCGCTCTCAACGAGACCCTCGGCCGCTGGCTCGAGGCGGGTGACGACGAGGTGCTGAGCGCCTACCGCCCCAGGGACGCGCTCTGTGGCAGGCGGATCTCCTGGGACGGCGGGGAGGGCGTGGCCGAGGAGATCGACGAACGAGGGCACCTCGTGGTCGAGAAGGCCGGCGAGGAGCGGGTCTCACTGGGGGCGGGCGAGGTCCATCTCGCCCTGGAGAGCTAACTCCGCCGGATGGCGGCGGTCGCGGTTGCGGTCGCCACCAGCTCTCCTTCTGAGCTCCGCAGCTCCCCGGCCAGGAAGGCGACGTCCTTGCCGCGGCGCACGATTCGCCCGCTGCCGCGCAGCTCTCCCGGCTTCGCGGGCTTCATGAACTGAACGTGCAGGTCCGTGGTCGGCGCCCACTCGCCGTCGCCGAGCGTGGCGACCAGGGCGGGACCGAGGGTGTCGTCGAGCATCGCCGCGAGGAAGCCACCCTGGACGGTGCCGGCGGGATTCAGGAACTGCTCGGTCGCCGTGAAGGAGACCTCGATCGTCCCCTCGTCCGGATCGACTTCGATCAGCTTCCAGCCCAGCAACTCCGCGGCGGGCGGTGGATCCGCCCGGCCCTCCATCACGTCCCAGAAAGGCCCCTCCCGAGTCACCGGCTACGAGTCGTCGGCGGCCTCGGCGGCCTCGAGCTCGTCGTCGGCCTCGGCCACCGAACCGTTCTCGGCGTCGTCGACCTCGAGCTCCTCGATGTCGGGCTCATCCGTCCGGCCGTTGGTCTCGGCCGCGCTGCCATTCTTCTTGGCCGCACCTCCGCCCTTCGAACCGCCCTTGCGCTTGCGGCGCCGCCGCTTGCCCCCGGACTTCGGGAAGTTCCGGAGCAGCTCGCGGGCGACGGCCGAGGGCTTCCTGGCGGCGCGCATCCGCGCCCCGCGCAGAACCTCCTCGCCCTCCGGCGTGTGGGCGACGCCGGCGGCGAGCAGAGCCGCCGCGAGGCGGCGGTCCTGGTTGCGGGCGCCGTGAACCAGACGGCGGGCATTGCGGCCGTGAGCGCGGCCCGATGAGTTGACCAACAGGCCGAGCAGGCGCTTGGTCTCCGGCCAGCGCTGCACCGCGTACTCCTCGTGCAAATCGCGTGTGTAGTCGGCGAGGCGCCAGACCCAGGCCTGAGCCTGGTCACGGCGGCCGATCCGGCGCTCGGCGAGCGCCTCCAGCATGACCTTCGTCCCTGCGCGGCGATCGTCGCGGGTCCAGGTTCCGATCGTGTCGATCGCGTCGTCGAAGGCATCGGGGTCGCGGAGCGCGGCGATCTCGACCAGCGCCTTCAGTCTCAGCTGCTGGTTGCGGTTGCGCTGGACGCAGGTGAGCAGGAAGCGGCGGCGGAGCTCCTTGGTCTGATCGTTCTGGAGCATCGCCTTGGCGCGCCGCCAGCCCGACGGGCTGACCCGCGCGCCCGCCAGGGCGGCCCAGACGTGCTGCTCGGAGTGGTTGAGGTTCTCGACGGCGATCCGCCAGAGCTCTCGCTCCAGCACGCGCAGGCGCTTCTCCGACTGATCGGAGACGGGTACCACGCGCTTCTCGACGCGAACCCGGCGGCCTCGGCCTCGCCGCACGGGCCCGACGACGATCGCGCCGCCGCGGTAGACGTCGCGGTCGAGCAGGCTGTGCAGGGTGACGATCGTCTCGTCGTGGGTGGTGGCCGGGTGGACGAGGTCGATAACCAGGCCTGCCTCCTTGCCTGGATTCCGGCGCGTCACTCGGCCGACCCGCTGCTGGTAGACGCGACGGGAGGCGGTCGGCGCCAGATGCATGCAGATGGTGGCGCGGGGGGAGTTCCAGCCCTCGGCGAGCAGCATCGCGTTGCAGAGCACGTCCACATCGCCTCGCTCGAACCCGGCGAGGATCTCAGCGAGCTCGCGCTTCGGCGTCTCGCCGGAGACCGCTCGGGCGTTGATCCCCACGTCCTGGAAGGCCTTCGCCACGTTCTTGGCGTGCTTGACGCCCGCCGTGTAGACGACGCCCGGCACCCTCCGGAAGCGGGAGCGGTAGAGGTCCGCGATCGCGACGTTGAAGGGTGCCTGGTCGAGGAGCTTGGCCAGCTCCTCCTGGTCGAAGTCCTGGTCGACCTCACCCTTGCGGAGCGGCACCTTGGCGATCGTCCTCACGCCGGGGCCTGGGGGGATCCGGACGCAGCGCAGAGGCGCGATCACGCCGCGGCGCGCGGCCTGGGCCAGGTCGAAGCGGGAGGTCTGAGTCGGGAAGAGGTCGGCGACGTGACGGGCAATCAGCGCGCCGGTGGCGGTCATGCCGATGAAGACGGGGCCGACCCAGGCGCGGATGCAGCCGCTGGTCTTCTCGCCGAGCGCGGTGTGCGCCTCGTCGCAGATGACGATCGAGTACGCGTCGGAGATCCGGCCCGCGTTGCGCACGAACCACTGGTAGGTCTCGACGGTGACCGGGCCGTAGGGGTGGTCTGCGCCGTCGAGCAGCGGCGGCGAGAGACGGTCCTTGTAGCCGCGGTCGGAGATCTCGCCGATGAACTGGTCGACCAGGTTGCGCCGGTGGGTAAGGATCAGGATGCCGCCGGTGCGCGACGCCTCGATGAAGCCGACGGCGGCGACCGTCTTGCCGGATCCAGTGGCGTGCTCGAACCAGAACCGCCGGTCGGCGCCCGGATCCTCCGGGGCCTCCTCGACGACGTCCTCGTCCTCCTCCTCGACCCAGTCCTCGGCCTCCTCCTCCTCGGTGGCCTCCTCCTCGGTGACCTCCTCCTCGATAGCCTCCTCGGCGGTGTCGGTGCCGGCGCCGTTGTCTGAGGGCACCTCCTCCTTGGCGGTGGCGACGGCCGCGGCGCCATTCCCGTTGCCGGCCCAAGCGTGGCCGTTGAGGCGCTCCTGGACGTCGGCGATCAGCGCGGCGAGCGTCCCGGAGAGGGCGTCGACCTGATGGGCCGAGAGCTCGGCGCCGTCGGCGAGATGCGGCTCGTCCTCGGAGAGAAGGCGCTCCAGCCCCAGCATGAGGGAGAAGTCGCGGCGCCACTCCATCGACGGGGACTCGAGGCCCTCGTCGATCTCCGCGAGGGCCGCATCGAGCGCACGGCGCCGCGGAGTTCCGGCGGCCAGGTCCTTGGGCTTCTCGCCCTCGAGCAGGAACGGCTCGCGCGCGAACTCTCGTGCACGCTCGATGTCGGCGCTCGTAGGCGCCTTTGCCGCTTTGGCGGCCGGCTTGGTCTCTTCAGCCATCTGAGGCTCTCTGATCCGCCGCTCCCCGCCAATCGAAAGGATGGCGAGGCGCATGTGGCCTGATCACGGAAGACACCCGAGATACGGCTGTCCGCTCCGGGCTCTCCCTGGGTCCAGGAACTTGATGGACCGGTAGGAATTAAAGCACTCTTGATCGACAACCCGTATGCAGTCACAGTGAAACGCATCGTTTCGACGCTCAAACTCCCCCTGGCCGCCCTGCTCGTGGCGGGCTTCCTCATCGCCGGCTGCGGCGCCAACAACGGCAATCCCGACTCCCGCCTCTCCCTCCAGCAGGCCACCGAGCCGCTCACCGGGGCCCCGCCGCAGCTGGCGTCGATCCGCGGCCAGGCCAATCAGTTGCTGGACGGCGGCAAGGACGCGTTCGATCAGCGGATCGACTCGCTGCGGGGCACGCCGATCGTGGTCAACGACTGGGCCTCCTGGTGTGGTCCCTGCCGCTTCGAGTTCCCGTTCCTGCAGTCGCAGGCGTCCAAGCACGCCAAGGACATCGCCTTCCTCGGTGTGGACTCGGACGATTCAAGCGGCTCGGCCGAGACCTTCCTCGGAGAGCTGCCGGTCCCCTATCCGTCCTACAGCGACCCCGACAAGTCGATTCGCGAGCAGCTGCATGCGGTCGGCTATCCGGCGACCATCTTCTACGACAAGGACGGGAATGCCGTCTACACCCATCAGGGCCAGTACCGCAACGAGGATCAGTTAGCCGCGGATATTCAGCGCTATGCCGTGATGGGCGGATAATGGATTCATGACCGGACTCGCCGTCGCGCTGCTGGCCGTGGCGCTCCTTCTGTTCATTGCTGAGGCGCATGCGCCGACGACCATCGCGGGGCTGCTCGGCGTCGCTGCGCTGGTGGGAGCCGGCTTCGCCTGGCGCGATGCCGGACACGACCTTCCGGTCGCGGCGATCGTCATCGCCGGAGTCATTCTCGCCGGCTTCATCGTCTTCGCCTCTCGCAAGGCGATCGCCGCCCACCGCGACGAGCCGGTGCGGACGGGATCGGAGGAGCTGATCGGCGCAACCGCGGAGGTGCGCGAGCCGCTCGATCCCGAGGGTCAGGTGTTCACCGCAGGCGCGCTCTGGCGGGCGCGCACGATCGGCGATGGCCCGATAGGGCCAGGCAATAGAGTAGTCATCAAGTCGGTGGACGGCCTGACTCTGGAGGTCGAGCCCGCCGCAGACCCGGCAAGCGTCGAAAAAGGAGCCTGAGGCATGGCGGTAGCAATCGGCGTCCTCGTTGTAGTCGTCTTCTTCATCCTGATCTTCCTCGGCTCCGCGGTCCGGGTCCTGCGGGAGTACGAGCGCGGCGTGATCTTCCGGCTCGGTCGGCTGATCGCCCAGAAGGGGCCCGGCCTGATCCTGCTGGTCCCGGTGATCGACAGGATGGTCCGGGTCGACCTGCGGACCGTCACGCTCAACATCCCGCCCCAGGAGGTGATCACGCGCGACAACGTGCCCGCGCGCGTCAACGCGGTCGCCTACTTCAGGGTGATCGACCCGAACAAGTCGATCGTCGAGGTCGAGAACTTCCTGCTCGCCACCTCCCAGATCGCACAGACCACGCTTCGGTCGGTGCTGGGCAAGGCCGACCTCGACCAGCTGCTCGCCGAGCGCGAGCGGCTCAACGAGGACCTGCAGAAGATCATCGACGAGCAGACCGAGCCATGGGGCATCAAGGTCAGCACCGTCGAGATCAAGGACGTCGAGATCCCCGAGCAGATGCAGCGGGCGATGGCGCGCCAGGCGGAGGCCGAGCGAGAGCGGCGCGCGAAGATCATCAACGCCGAGGGTGAGTACCAGGCCGCCGAGAAGCTGGCTCAGGCCGCGGACATCATCTCCAAGAACCCGGCGACCCTCCAGCTGCGCTACCTGCAGACGCTGCTCGAGATGGGCGTCAACCAGAACACGACGATCGTCTTCCCGCTGCCGATCGAGTTCATCGACGCCTTCCAGGCGCTGACCAAGAAGTCAGGGACCTGAGCGCCGACTGCCGGTTGACCGTCACCGTCCGCAAGGCGCGCAACGCCGCGGAGGTGCAAGCGGCGAGGGACCTGCGGATCCGCGTCTTCTGCGACGAGCAGGGGGTCGACCCTGAGCTCGAGGTGGATGGGCTCGACGACGAAGCGACTCAGGTCGTCGCGCTGGACGAGTCCGGAATCGTCGCAACCTGTCGGTTGCGATACCCGGAAGCCGGGATCTGCAAGCTCGAGCGGATGGTCGTCGACGCGAGCTCCCGCAAGCTGGGGGTTGGCGGCCGGCTGCTCGAGTGGTGCGAGGGAGAGGGACGAACCGCCGGCGCGACCACGATGGTCCTCAATTCCCAGCTCCATGCCCAGGACTTCTACGGGTCGCGTGGCTATGAGCCCGAGGGCGAGACGTTCATGGACGCTGACATCGAGCACATCCGGATGACCAAGGCGCTCTGATGGCCGAGGAGAAGCCCAAACCCGAGATCCGGCTCGACCAGCTGACGGGGCTGCGGACGATCCTCTCGCCGGCGCGGGCCGATCGCCCCTTCGACTTCGGTGGGGCGCAGGCTGAGGAGAACAGCGAGGCCCGGGAGAAGTGCCCGTTCGACGAGGGCCGTGAGGACCGCACTCCGCCGGAGACCTGGGCGGACCGGCCGGGCGGCGGAGCGCCGGACAGCCCGGGATGGAGGGTCCGGGCCGTCCCCAACCTCTACCCGGCGCTGGCGCAGACCGAGGAGGGAGGCGAGATCGAGGCCGACGAGGGCATGACCGCGGCCGGCGATCCGCTGCGCGCCGCCTCTCGCGGGCGTGAGCCGGACCTCTTCAAGGCCACCGTCGCCACAGGCTTCCACGAGGTGATCGTCAACTCCCCACAGCACCACACCTCGCTGGGGCAGCTCGACGACTCCGAGCTGTCCGTCGTCGTGGCCGGCTGGCGCGAGCGGATGAGGGCGCACTCCGGGAGGGCCGCGTACGTGCAGCTGATCCTCAATGAGGGCAAGGAGGCCGGCGCGTCGCTCGAGCACAGCCACGTCCAGCTGTACGCCCTGGGCTTCGTCCCGGCCCAGGTGGCGCGCGAGCGTGAGCGGTTCATCTCCTACAACCAGCACACGATGGGCGGCGACCTGCTCGACCAGATCGCCTCGGAGGAGGTGCGCCGCCGCGAGCGACTGGTGGCGATCGACGACGACGCCCTCCTGATCTGCCCCTGGGCCTCGCGCTCGCCCTTCGAGCTGCGAATCGTCCCGCGGCACCCCGCGCCGAGCTTCGAGTCCGACGGCGAGGTCGGCGTAGGCATGCTTCGCACCGCGCTGCGCGCGCTGGAGGCCCGCTTCGGCCAGGTGCCGCAGCTCAACGCCTGGACGCTGACCGCGCCGCGGGGTGCCGAGGAGTTTCACTGGCACCTGGACATCGCGCCGCGCATCGGGATCCGCGCCGGCTTCGAGATGTCGACCGGGGTCGAGCTCAACGTCTTCCCGCCGGAGCGGGCCGCGGCCGAGCTGCGCGAAGCGCTCGGGTAGGGTCCGCTGCCGTGCCGCCGGTCCGCCGACCAATCCCCCGTTTCATGGCCAACGCCAGTGCCGAAGGGCTGCCCTATGGGCGCTGGGGGGCTCGGCTGCGCGACGAGTTCGCCAAGGCCTGCGAGCCGCACATCTCCGAGGCGGGCGGCCCGCCCGGCGAGGTCACCTGGTTCCCCGAGCGGGGCTGGGGTGGGCGCGTCTACGTGCCGGGAGTCGCGCCAGTGGAGGGCGCGCAGACGCCCAGCGAGTACTTCGGCGTGGTCTCCTTCGTGCGCTCTGGGGAAGGCGAGGCCGGTGAATTCAAGGCCACCGCCGACTTCACCGACGTCACCGCTGACGACAACCCCGACTGGATGATCGACCTGAACGAGGAGGTGATCGGCGCCTGGCGCGGCGAGTCCGATCGCCGCGGCGACGTCACGATCGTCTGGGGGACGCCGCTGGTCCGTGGCGCCAAGGCGGCCACCGCCGAGCTCGGTGCCGAGGTCATCGACCAGACCCCGGTCACGGACGAGCGCTTCACCCTGATCGCGGTCGACGCCGTCAAGGGCTTCCCCGACGAGCTCTACCTCGAGGTCAAGATCTGGAGCGAGCAGGGTCAGGAGCTCGCCGCCGAGAGCCTCTACGACGAGCCGGAATAGCTTCTAGTTGGCGCCTACGAAGCGCCGAATCCAGCGGACCGCCGGCGAGCGGTGGGGGTAGTAGAGATCCGAGACGTGCCCGCGGTTGGGGACGATGCGGAGGCGCGCTGAGGGGTATCGGTGCGCCACCGCGCGGGCCTCGGTCGCCGTGGTGATGTCGTCGAACTCGCCGGAGAGCACCAGGACCGGCAGTCCGGCGGGCTGCGTCGCGCCGCTCGGCACGGGAGGCTCCATCGACGCCGTGGGTGGCGGCCAGGAGAGGCAGCCCGTGAAGCCGGTGGACGGCAGCGTCATCCACTGGGCCACGGTCAGAGGAGCCCAGAGCCGGCGGCGAGGGAACGCGGCAATCGCCTGATCGAGTTGCGCCGTGCGCTGGGCGAAGCCTGCTGTGTTGCGGTCCCACACCACCGGGTAGTCGTTGCACTCGACCGCGTCGCCCATCCCGGTCGAGAAGTAGTGGAAGTCCCCGTCGCCCGGCCGCCCCTCGCGGGCAATGTGATCAAGTCGGTCGGGCTGGCCCGCCAGGTACTCGGTGACCGCCCGGTTCAGCGCAAGGTAGGAATTCGGCGACCAGGTCCCGGCCTCGAGCAGGTACTCGAGCGTGCCGTTGAGCGGGCCGCCGGTGCGCTGGATCCGGGCGAGCGCGTGGCGGAAGCGCTGCTCGCCGTTCCATGAGCAGCGCAGCCGCTTCCCACCGCAGAGAGACCTCGCGCGCTCCCGGCAGGGCGCGCTCCGGGCGCAGCTCAGCTTCAGCGCCCTCATTGCCGCCGGGTAGATCGTCTGCCAGAACGGATCGTCAGCCGGGTAGGCCGACGAGAGCACCACCGAGCGCAGGCTCGCCGGGTAGCGGACCGAGTACGCCTGCGCCAACAGCGTTCCGTACGAGTCCCCATAGAGCGTGATCGGCCCCAGGCCGAGTGCCGTGCGGACGGCCTCAATGTCGGCGGCGGACTCGGCGGAGGTGAACCCCTGGTACCGAGCGCCGAGCTGGTTCGCACAGTCAGCGGTCGCGACCACCTCCGGCACCATCCCGCGCTGCAGCTGCGGACAGTTGACCGCCTGCGAGTGACCGGTGCCGCGCTGGTCGATCAGGACCAGGTCGCGGCGTCGCAGCAGCGGCCCGAAGACCGCCTTGTACGACTTCGCGGAGTCGAAATTGGTGCTCGCGTAGCCCGGTCCTCCCTCGACCGCGACGATTGTCCCGACCGGTGGCTTCGCCGCCTTTTCGCGTGGAAGGACCGCGAAGAAGATCGACTGGTCCCCCAGGCTCGGGTCCGCCCGAACGGCCGGTACGGTGATCCGGCCGCAGCGAAATCCCGGCCCTGCACCGATGTCGCAAGGCGCAGTGGACTGCGGCTGCGCCGCCGCCGTCGATCCGAGGACTCCAACGAGCAGCGATCCCAGGATCGACGCGAGGATGACGGGCCGTAGCAGTCGAAGCACCGCTTGAGCCTAGACGAGCCCCAGCCGGTGCTACATGGCCATCAAGATGTCGGATTTCTCGGCGTCCGACGGGGGCTTCTTGCCGCTCGCGCCCTTCAACACCCCGAGGCCGATCACCGGGAAGAGCAGCACCGAGAGCAGGCCCGCGCCGATCAGCGCCGCCCCCTCCGCGGCATCGATCAGGTCGAGGTCCTCGCCGATCGCCACGGCGGCGACGATGAACGGCAGCGAGGTCGCCTGCATCAGGCCGGCGATGGCGATCTTTCGCCCATCCAGCATCCGGCGGTACATCAGTGCCGGCAGACCGCGGGCCGCGACCAGCGCCGCAAGGAAGATCGGGACCATGAGCACGTTGGAGGCGCTGGAGAAGAGCGCGTTCACGTCGTAGTTGACGCCGCTGGTGACGAAGAAGACGGGGATGAAGATCCCGAAGCCCACGGCCTCGAGCTTCCGGCGGAACTCCGGATGCGTCATCGCCTCGTCCTTGTCGAGCAGGGAGAGGATCGCGCCGGCGATGAACGCCCCCAGGATCGACTCCAGACCGAGCGAATCGGCGATCGCGGCGAAACCGACCAGCAGCACCACCGCGCCGCGGACTCGGATCTGCGCGGTCGTGTCCTGAAGGCGGACCAGGTCCTGGCGCAAGAGGCTGGAGCGCTCCGCCGTCTTCACGGCGATGAAGACGACGACCGCGAGCAGCACCAGGCTCCCGATCAGGAACAGCGTCGAGCCGATCCCTCCCTCCCCGGAGAAGAAGATCGAGAGCAGGATCACCGCGCCGAAGTCGGCGATCGTCCCCGCCGCCACAATCAGCTGGCCGAAGGTCGAGGAGATTTCACCGGAGTCCTTCAGCACCGGGATCAGCACCCCGAGTGAAGTCGCGCAGAGGATGATCGCGATCAGCAGCGGCGTCTCGATCAATCCCGTCGCCTTGAGCCCCAGCGCGACCAGCAGGGCGATCCCGAACGAGACGATGAACGCCATCGCGGTGACGCGCAGCACCGGTCCGCGAAGCCTCCTGAAATCGATCTCCAGACCGGCCAGGAAGAGCAGGAACGCGAGCCCGAGCAGGGACATCACCGACACAGCCTCGTCGACGTGCACGATCCCGAGCACCGACGGGCCGATCACGATCCCGGCGGTGATCTCCAGCACCACCGAGGGCAGCTTCACGCTCGGGAAGAACCCGAGTACGAGCGGCGCCGCGAAGGCGACCGTGACGACTATCAGGAGGTTGTCGAAGGCAGGCATTGCAGCCAGTCCGCCGGACGAGACAGGCGTTACGGCACACTAGGATCAGGCCCAGATAGCTCACAGGAGGACGCGATATGGCTGGCGAAGACCTGAAGAACGCACTGCAGGATGCCCGCGAGGTGGAGCTCACTGTGACCGGCCGCAGCTCCGGCAATGAGAGCACGCGGCCGATCTGGTTCGTGATCGAGGGAGACAAAGTCCTCCTGCTCCCGGTAGGAGGCACCGATAGCGGTTGGTACCGGAACATTGAGAAAACGCCGACCGTTGGCCTGCGGGCCGACGGCGCCGAGTATCAGGGCGAGGCGGAACCGACCGAGGACATCGGTGCAGTCGACCACGTCGCCCAGGTCTTCGGCGACAAGTACGGCGCCGACAAGGTGAAGGAGTACTACCCGAACCTGAACGCGGCGGTGGAGGTCCCGCTGACCTGATGCGGTGCTTCAATGGCGCCGAGCCCCGATAGCTCAGCTGGATAGAGCGACTCCCTCCTAAGGAGTAGGCCCCAGGTTCGAATCCTGGTCGGGGCGCTTCGGTGCAAGTGCCCTGCCGGGGCTGGTCAAGCCGGGCCCCTGGTGCTTCCATTCGCCTGGAGGAAGCCCGGTGACACCCAGCAGCAAGCGCCTGCCCTACATGCCCGGCCTGGATGGCCTGAGGGCCATCGCGGTGCTCGCGGTCTTCGTCTACCACTTCCACAACGGCGAGGGCTGGCTTCCGGGCGGGTTCCTCGGCGTCGATGTCTTCTTCGTCATCAGCGGCTACCTGATCACCTCGCTGCTGCTCAGCGAGTTCCGCAAGGAGGGGCGCGTCGATCTGGTCGCCTTCTGGCTGCGACGGGCCCGGCGGCTGCTGCCGGCGGTCGGGGTGCTGATCGCAGTGGTCATGGTGGCCGGCGCGTTCTTCGACTTCGGGCAGATCTCGACGCTGCGCGGGCAGGCGCTGGCGTCCATGGCCTACGTGACGAACTGGGATCTGATCCTCAGCCACCAGTCCTACTTCGAGGAGTTCGCGCGGCCGTCGCTCTTCCGGCACCTCTGGTCGCTGGCAGTCGAGGAGCAGTTCTACCTGCTCTGGCCGCTCGTGTTCGCAGCGTGCATGACGCGGTTCGGGCACAAGCGCCTGGTGATCGGGGTGATCGCCGGTGCGATCGCCTCGAGCCTGCTGATGGCGATCCTCTTCGACCCCGGGAACCCGAACCGCGTCTTCTACGGGACCGACACGCGGGCGACGCCGCTGCTGATCGGCGTGGCGCTGGCCTTCTTCTGGCACCCGGAGCGGTTGAAGCCGACGACCGGGTCGCTGGCGCCCGTCGCCCTGAACGTGATGGGAGCTGTCGGCCTGTCGATGGTCGTGCTCACCTTCATGACGATCCACGACTACGACATCGGGCTCTACCACGGCGGCTTCCTGCTGCTCTCTATCTGGACCGCCATGCTGATCGCCGCGCTCGCGCACCCCGCCGCGTCCATCGGCCGCACGCTCGGGAATCCGGGGATGCGCTGGCTCGGGCTGCGGAGCTACAGCTTCTATCTCTGGCACTGGCCGGTTCTGGAGCTGACCCGGCCGGGGATCGACGTGCCGCTGCACGGGCCCGTCCTGTTCGCGCTCCAGCTCGGCCTGACGCTGGCGCTCGCTGATCTGTCCTACCGCTACGTGGAGCAGCCGTTCCGCCGCTCCACCAACTGGCAACGCCCGGACTGGCTGCGCATCGGCCGGGTCGGGATCGCGGTCGGGGTCACCGCTGTGGTGCTGGTCGTGGGCTGGAGCGGGATCGTCCCGCGGGGCCACCACGGCCAGCTGCAGGTCGCCTCAGCTCAGATCACGCCGAAGGCGGTCTCGATCTCGCCATCGGACGGCCGTTCGGCGAAGGTTCCCTCGCCCCTGCCCGCCAAGCACACCGGCAAGCAACCGCTGCCGGTGCTCGCGCTCGGGGACTCGGTGATGGTCGACGCCCGCTCGGGCCTGGCGCGACTGCTGGGCGGCGGGCTCACCCTGAACGCCGCAGTCGGCCGCCAGCCCGATGAGATCATCGACCTGCTCCACGATTACGGGCAGGGCGGGAAGCTCCCTGACTACGTGGTCCTGCAACTCGGCAACAACGGGCCGGTGTACTCAGACGACCTGACCAAGCTCCACGACGCCCTGCGCGGGGTCCCGCACGTCTTCCTTGTCAACGTGGAGGTGCCGCGGAGCTGGCAGGGCGAGGTCAACTCGGTCCTCTCCGATGCGGCCCGGGACTGGGGACAGGCGGAGCTCGTCGACTGGCACGCGGTCGCTTCCTCGCATGGTGGCATCACCACCGACGGCATCCACCTGACCGAGAAGGGAATCGGCCTCTACTCGCGACTTATCGCCTCGTCGGTCCGCACCGCCGCGAGCAAGGACTCGTAGGAGCGAACCAGGGCCTCCCGCTCCTCGGCTATCAGCGGGCTCTCCCGATCGCAGCCCTCGTCTACCCAGTGGTCGGAGTGGACCATCGCGCGGGCGCGCTCGTGCGCCGCCAACGCGACGGACTCCTCCGGGACCGAGTAGACGTAGGAGTAGAGCCCGGCCAGCGCGTCGACCAGGGGGCTCTCGTCGGCCCCGCCATGGGCGTACTGGAGCTCGCGGTGGGCGCGCCACCACTCAACCTCGCGCCGCGCGGCCTCGGCCGGGTCGAAGTCCTCTCCCTCCGCGGCGGCAACCATCCGGTAGAAGCGCTCCATGTTCCGTCGCGCGCCATCCAGGTCGTTGTCGGGAACGGGCGCCCAGAGCTGGTTGGCGCGCAGAATCCACCAGCCGCCACGCAGGGAGTTCGGCCAGGAGAGCCCGAAGCTCTCTCGAGTGAGAGCGAACGCGGCTCGCAGGAACCGGCTCCACTCGTGCCGGTAGTAGGTCACCCAGGCATCGCACTCGAGCTCGCCCACGCGCTGCGCATCGAACGAGCGCATTCCCCCCATCAGTCCGAGGCCTGGAGCGCCTCCGAGGGCTCGAGCGTCGGCGGAGCGGTCTCCACCCGACTTCCCCCGTCGGTCTTCTTCGCGGTGTAGAGCGCGACGTCCGCGCGCCGCAGCAGCTCGTCGAGCGATTGAGTGCCCTCCCAAGCTGCAATACCGGCGGAGAAGCTGCCGAGCTCCGGCGTGATCTGCTTGAGCCGGTCGACGGCCGCCTGGGCCTGGCCATCGGAGGTGTCCATCAGCAGCGCGCCGAACTCATCTCCGCCCAGCCTTGCCAGCACGTCCCCGGCTCGGAGCGCCGTCCGCATCCGGTCGGCAGTCTCGACGAGGACGCGGTCACCCTCGTCGTGGCCGCGCGTGTCGTTGATCTCCTTCAGGCCATCAAGGTCAAGGAGCAGCAGGCCCACCTGGGTCCCCTCCCGGGTGGCGCGGGCGAGCTCACGTTCGGCGGTCATCCGCCATCCCCGGCGGTTGAGCAGGCCGGTCAGATCATCGACCGTGGCATCCCGGAGCAGCCGCTCGCTGAGCTTCTGGGTCTCGCGGGTCAACGCGCGCAGGGTGAGAGCAACGGTCGCACCCACGAGCATGAGGAGTGTCGCGTTCCCCCAGCTCACCGGATACGCAGGCGGGCCGAAGATCAACATCGGCAGGTAGCAGCAGGCGGCCAGAATCCCCAATCCCGCGCCCAGCTCGCGATCGCTCGTCTGGATCCCGAACCAGATCATGGCCATCATCATCAGGACGGAGTAGCCGGAGGCCACCCCGCCGCTGTAGGCCTGCATCATCGTCAGTGCCGGCAATCCGCCGAGGGCGGCGGCGTAGAACCCGATCGGGCTGCGCTCGCGCGAGAACACCGTCACCCCGATCGGGGCGAGCAGGGCGCCCACCGCGCCGATGAAGAACACCGTGTGGTGAGACGAGAAATTGGTTGCCGTCGCGACCGCGAGTGGCAGGCCGTTGCCGAGGATCGCGAAGCGCAGAACCCTCTTGCGCTGCCTCCGACTGAAGGGTGGCGGAGCGTCCATCAAGCACCTGCTGACTGCGAGGTCGAGTCGAGAACCGGACCGGCTGACAGTAGGACATGGAAATACCGGGCGCATCCGCAGAAATCGCCCATCTTCAGTCCGTGGCCCGAAGGAGAGGGCGGGGCCCGGGCGAGGAGCCCGGGCCCCGCTGTGAACCCGTCAGCCCGCCAGGGCGCAGGTATCGAGAGAGCCGGTGCGGTTCGCAGCTCGAAGTCAATCTAGGAATCCGCGGGCGCCGACCGGTTAAGGAGGTGGTCCCGCGGAGTGTCAATTCCGTAAAGCAATGCGCGGCTAGGCGGGCTCCGCGGCGCGCATGAACGCCTCGAGGCGGTCGTTGTAGGGAGCGCCGGTCGAGGGCACGGTGTGTCCGCGCCCGCGAATCATCTCCCGCTCGGCCGAGAGGGCATCGGCCAGCGCGTCGGAGACCGCCTCGAAGGCCGGCGAGTGACCGCCCGAGAGGATCAGCGCCGGAAAGGCCGCGGCGGCGAGGGTCTCCAGCGGGATGTCCGCCTCCCAGGAGGGCCTCTCGCGCTTCAGCAGCTCGACTCCGTGCAGCAGCTCCTCAGGCAGATCCTCCGGCGTCCCGTACGCCGAGCCGGCCCCGCCGCGGAACATCCGCAGGAATTCCTCCGACGGTATGTCCGGGGCGTGGGCGAAAAGCAGCTCCCCGTTGGAGATCATCTCGTCGACCGCCGGATCGCCCGCCGCGACCCGCAGGCAGCCCGGCTCCGAGACCGTCAGGGACCGCACGGCCTCCGGCCGCAGCGCCGCCACGAGCAGGGCGATCACGCCGCCATAGGAGTGGCCGACGAGGTGCGCTCCGTCCCCGAGCAGCTCGGCGAACATCGGGGCCTCCACCTCGAAGTCGTTCCGCTCGATCGACGGCGTCTCGCCGAATCCCGGCCGGCTGGGGATCGCGAGGCTCCAGCGCTCGGCGAGCTCGCGCTGCTTCCGCCAGGTCAGCTCGGGTCCGACGATGTCCCCGTGGATGAAGAGGACGGGTGGACCCTCGCCCAGCCGCTCAACGGCGAGCATGGCGCCTCAGCTTGAGCAGGTGGTCCCGGAACCCGATCCCGAAGCCCGTCGGCTTGCCGCGGTAGTTCTCGATCAAGCTTGGTCCGGCGTGGCAGGTCCAGCCGCCCTTGGCGTCCCAGGCCCAGCCGATGTAGGAGATGCCGAGTCGGTCCGCCCAGCGCATCCACTTGTCGATGTAGTCGTGACGGCAATCGGTCTGCCCGAGCTCACCGACGACCACGGGCACCTGGGCCGCCGTCGCGTCGATCGCGCCCTTGCATCGGCGCAGGCACGGCGCCAGATGGTGGCCGTAGTTGTGCTCGGAGGCGACCAGCTGCCCGAGCGGATCGACGGGTTCGTGCGCGAGCCAGCCCGAGAGATCCCGCGCGTAGTCCACCCCGCCGAGCATCAGCGGCTGCGTCGCGCCGGTTGAGCGCACGGCGTCCACCAGCTGCTGCATCCCCGCGGCGACGTACGCGCCGTGGCGCTCGCTGAACCGCCCGCCGGCGGGAATCGCACAACCGGCCAACCAGCAATCCCAGTCGACGTCGTGGGGCTCGTTGTAGAGGTCGAAGACGAGCGAGCGGTTCGCCGCGAAATGGGTAGCGACCGAGGTCCAGAACGCCGGTGAGGATTCCGCGTCCGGCATCGGGATGATCCCCAGCGCCTTCTGGCCCGCGGGCGCCGCGACGTGCTCGTCGATCACCACGTAGAGGCCGGCCGCGTTCAGGCGGGCGACGAAGCCGTCAATCGCGGCCCGGTAGGACTCACCCCCGAGGGTCGGCTTCACGCCATCGATCCCAAGCCAGCAGTCGGGATTGAGCGGCAGGCGCACCGCGTTGATCCCCCACCTCTTCATCGCGCGGATGCTGCGCGCGCTCGTCGGCCCGTCGAAGAAGCCGAAGCCCTCTGCGCAGGCGTATTCGGAGCCGCTGCGGCTCACTCCGAGCAGGCGGATCGGCTGCCCCGAGGCGTCGAGCAGGTGGTTCCCGGACACGCTCAAACCCATCGCCGGAGACGACCAAATGGCGCCCAGGCACAGCGCGAGCACGGCGATACGGAGGAACCGCGTCATCTCCGAACAAACCCTACGATCAGCCGGGTGAAGCTCGTCATCCAGATCCCCTGTTTGAACGAGGAGGAATCGCTCCCGCAGGTGCTTTCGGAGCTGCCGCGCGAGGTGCCCGGCTTCGACCAGGTCGAGTGGCTGGTGATCGACGACGGCTCCACCGACGGCACGACGGAGGTGGCGCGCCGGCTCGGCGTCGACCACCTGGTCCGGCTGGCCAGCCACCGCGGGCTCGCCACCGCGTTCCAGGCCGGGCTCGACGCGGCGCTCAAGCTCGGCGCCGACGTGATCGTCAACACCGATGCCGACGGCCAGTACAGCGCCTCCGACATCCCGCGCCTGATCGAGCCGATCACGGCCCACCGCGCCGACATGGTGGTCGGCGACCGCCAGGTGCAGACGGTCGATCACTTCTCCCCCACGAAGAAGCTGCTGCAGAAGCTCGGCAGCTGGGTGGTCCGGCGCGCGTCGGGGACGCGGGTGCTCGACACGACCTCCGGCTTCCGCGCCTACAACCGGGAGGCGGCCCTCCAGCTGATCGTCGTCTCCCGGTACACGTACACGCTCGAGAGCCTGATCCAGGCGGGCAGGATGTCCGTGGCAATCGAGGACGTGGCGATCTCGCCGAACGAGACCGAGCGCGAATCCCGCCTCGCCGGCTCGACCTCCGCGTACGTGCGGCGCAACGCCTACGCGATCTTCCGCGCCTACACGCTGTACGAGCCGCTCCGCGTGTTCACGTTGCTCACGGTCATCTTCGGGGTCCTGGCTCTTGCGGCTTGGTCGCCGTGGCTGTTCGACTGGATCGTCAACGGGGATCGCAGCGGTCACATCCAGTCCCTGATCTTCGGCGCCGTCCTGATGCTGGCGGCGGTCCAAATGTTCGCCCTAGGGATCATCGGCGACGCCCTCGCAGGGCAGCGGGCGATCCAGCAGCGCGTCTACGAGCGGGTCAGGCGCCTCGAGCTCGAGGCCGGCGTTCCGCCGTCGAACTACGAGCGCGGCGACCGCCAACCGCCGCGGCGGCTGACCGTAGAGACCGTCGAGACCTCCGTCGGCCAGTGATTGTGAGCCTCGAGGCCGCCGAGCGCGGCGGCAACGTCTACGACAAGTACGGCACCTCGAATCCGGCCGAGCGCCGGCTGATGGCCGGCTTCACCTCCCAGCTCGACGAGCTGGTCGAGTGGACCGGCGCCACCGACGCGCATGAGGTCGGCTGCGGCGAGGGAGAGCTCGCGATCCGGCTCGCCGGACGCGGAATCCGCATGCGAGGCACAGACGCCTTCCCGCAGGTCCTCGTGGAGGCACGCGAGCGCGCCGGAGCCGCCGGCGTCGAGATCGACTTCGAGGCGATCCCGGTCGAGGATCTCGACCCCGGCCGCCACGCAGCGGAGCTGATCCTCTGCTGCGAGGTGCTCGAGCATCTCCAGGACCCCGACCGGGCCCTCGACGTCCTCGCCGGCCTGGCCAGGCCCTGGCTGATCGCGAGCGTCCCCCGCGAGCCGCTCTGGCGAGCGCTCAACCTGGCGCGGCTCTCCTACGTCGGCGATCTCGGCAACACTCCAGGACACCTGAATCACTGGTCGAGGCGTGACTTCGTGCGGTTTCTCACCCGCCGCTTCGAGGTAGTCGATGTCAGGAGCCCCACCCCGTGGACCATGGCCCTTTGCCGCGTACAATCGCCGCCTTCATGAGGCGCCTGAAGCAGCTAAGCCAAGCGCTCCGCGCTCACCCGGGCGTGGCCGCAATCGTCACCCTCGGCGTGGCCTGGGGACTCGTCATGCACCAGGTGGGCTGGGCTCAGCTCGCGCACTTCGATCAGGTGCAGGCTTTCTCAAAGGGCCAGGCGCAGATCGACCAGTGGCACTGGAACACCAATGACAAGGCCTGGGTCGACGGGCACTTCTACTCCGTCAAGAGTCCCGGCATGGCCGCGATCTCCACGCCCCTCTACCAGGCGATGGAGGACCTCGGCGGCGACAAGCTCGCCCGTGCCGCCGCCAGCAACGTCGGCCAGACGGCGCATCCGAAGTGGGGCTACGACGGCGTCATTCCCATTGAGAACTTCGGCTACGACGTCGAGCGCGGCGAACGCGTCCAGGCGTCGATCAAGGAGCTGACGCCGCTGATCTGGGCTCTCACCCTGCTCGCCGCGGTGATTCCGGGGATTCTGCTGCTGCTCGCCGTGCGCTGGGCCGCCGATCGCTTCCAGCCGGGTTACGGGACCGGCGCCGCGATCACCCTCGGCCTGGCGACGGTGGTGATGACCTTCGCCGCGGAGTTCTTCTCGCACGTGATCTCGGCCGGCTTCGCCTTCGCGGCGTTCTGCCTGTTGATGAAGGAGAGGGAGAAACCGCCCAGCATCGGGCTGGTCGCCGGCGCCGGGTTGCTCGCTGGGCTCGCCGTCACCTTCGAGTTCCAGACGGGACTGGCCGGGGTCGTGTTGTTCTTCTACGCGCTCTCCCGCCGGACCGACCGGCTGCGGCGTGCGGTCGCGTACGGCGCCGGCACCGTGGCCGGAGCGCTGCCGATGCTCGCCTTCAACTACTGGGCCTTCGGAAATCCGCTCAAGCTCGCGTACGGCTACGCCGTCGACTTCCCCGGTGCGAGCGGCCATGACGTGCTCGGCCTGAACAGCGCGGGTTTCTTCGGGATCACGGTGCCCCGGTTCGACAGCGGTCTCGATCTCATGCTCTCCGGGCGCGGCCTGCTGGTGCTCACTCCGATCCTGATCATGGGCATCGTCGGCACCTTCATGATGCGCCGGGACGGCCATCGTCCGGAGGCGAACACGATCCTCGCGATCGCCGCCGTCTACTTCCTATACAACAGCGGCTACTGGCTCCCCTTCGGCGGCGGCACTCCGGGCCCGCGGTTCCTGATCCCGGCGATGCCCTTCGTCGCGATCGGCCTCGCGTATGCGTACAAGCGGCTGCCCGCGATCACCCTGGGGCTCGCAATCCCCTCAGGCCTGATGATGCTGGCCGCGACCCTGACCTATCCGCTGCTCGGCAGGCAGGGCACCGGCACCTGGGCGGACTGGTTGATGGAGGGCAAGCTCGAGCACACCGTCCTGACCGCCTTCGGGGTCACCAATGCCTGGCTCGCCATCGCGCCGTTCATGGCCGCGGTCCTCACCGCGATCGTGCTGACCGTGCGCGCGACGCCGTCGACCTCCCTCTCCGACTTCCGCTACGCGCTGCTCGCCGTCCTCGGCTGGGCCTGCGTCTCGATTCTCGGACCGACCCTCTCGTCCGAGGAGATGACCCCCTTCAACCGCGGAAACGTCTCGGTCCTGTGGCTGATCGCGTCCGCGCTGGTGCTCTCGCTCGCAACCCTGACCATCGTCCGGGTCCGGGAGGGACGCTCTCAGTCCGACCCGGAGGTGCCAGCCACGCGCGAGTCCTCGCTCGGCGCCGGGCTCGCATTCGAGGACAGCACCTCGTAGAAGACCATCCCCGGGCGGTCGGGCAGCCGGTAGCGTCGGAGCGGCAGCCCGTAGATCGGCTTGCGAGCCGCGAACTGCTGCGGGGTGCCAAGCGTCAGCCCGAGATGCAGGATCACGGTGCGCACGCCGTAGTCCTGGAGCTCCTTGACGGTCGCAGCATCGGGGAAGGTCGCCATGTGCTTGACCAGATCGAGCACGACGGCGGGATTGGTGCTGGCTCTCCCGTTGACGATGTCGGGGAAGCCGTTCGTGGCCTCCAGCTGGTACGCGCGGTTCTCCTTGGCGGTCAGCGCCGGCAGGTGGAGCTGCGGCTGCGCGACGTCATCGATCGATGCGAGGGGCTTTGGCACCTTCGGCTCGGCCTGGCTGTCGAAGGGATCGAACGGCAGGCTGCGGCCCTCGGTGACGATCGCCAGGCTGAGCACGCCGGCGATCGCGACCGCGGACCAGGCCGGCCAACGCCAGCGTCCTGCAGCCCGGATCGCAGCCTCGGCCCCCGCCGCCGCGAGCAGGGCGAGCGCCAGCGCCGTGAAGGTGCTCATGCGCCCCGGGGTGCGGATCGCGTCCCACCCCGGGAGCACGTCGTAGAGGATGCGATAGGGCCAGAGCAGACCGCCCTCCAGGCGGAATCCGAGCGAGAGGACCGCGAACGCCACCGCCGCGACACCGAGCCATATCCGGCGGCGCTTGCTTAAGCTCCTCGACCACAACCCGGCGACGGCCAGGATCAGGATCACGGCTCCGGGGAAGAGCGTCTTCTCCTGCCAGGTCGTGAGGGTGTCCCGGATCCCGGCCGTGGCGTGACCCCAGACGAAGTTCTCCTCGGGCGCGGTCAGGAACACCTTGAGCGGGCCAGAGAACGCCGAGACCTCGTCGGGACTCCGTTTGGCCGCGGGATAGTTGTCCGCGATGTAGAGATAGGCGTGCGCGATCCAGTACGAAAAGAGGGTGAAGACCACGGCCCCCGCCACTCCCGCGACGATCATCCGCCGAGGGATCGGGGGTCTGCCGCGGACGAGCCACGCCACGAAGCCGATCGCGACCCCGCCCGCGATGCCGTAGGCGAAGGGGAGGCCGAGCACCCAGCCGATCGACACCTCCCAGGCCGCCACGATCCATGCCCAGAAGATCCACCAGTGCTTCCTCAGGCGTATGCCGCGGACGGCGAAGGCGATCGCCAGCGGGATCCCACCGCTCGAGATCACCTGCAGGTGGCCGTCCTGCTCCAGGCGGTACGGCGCGTAGGCGAAGGCTGCTCCGGCGACCACGGCCCCCAGGGGGCCGAGGCCCAGTTCCCGCGCGAGCAGGTAGGCACCGAAGAACGCGAGCGCGTAGGCGAAGATGAAGAGCGCGTCGTAACGGACCATCGCGGCGTGCGGTCCCCGGCCGATGATCCCGGTGGGGGCGTATCCGATCAGGGCGTCGCCGAAGGCGAGCGAGTGGCTGGTCGGCCAGAAGCGGTTGGCGTCGAAGAAGTGGAGTGGCTGATGGAGCAGGGCGTGTCCGCCCCAGGCCGGCTGCCAGGCCTCGGCAAGCGGGTCCCCGATGTCGCGCGGAACCGTGTCCCCCAGATGCAGGATCAGGGGCCAGGTCATCACGATCGCGAGCAGGCAGGCCCCGATCGCGGCGAGCCCCACCTCTCGCCGATTCATCTCACGCGGCGACATTCAGCCGCGCATCCTCGCAATTCGTGATGTCTCCGTGCGGTCCCGTCCATATGCTGCAGACATGGTCATCGCACTGATCGCAATCGGCGTGATCGCCTTCCTGGCGATCGACGCCTACGTCATCTTCCGCGTCTTCAAATCCCGGGCGAGCCGAGACGACTACGGCATGTTCATGGTGCCCGGCGAGGGCACGGTCACCATCGCCGCCGGCAAGCTCAAGATCTCCTACCAGGAGGAGTACAAGGCCAAGAGCGACGAGGACACGATCTACTTCGGCGTCCCGGACCAGCTGCAGGTGACCGTGACCAACGACGCGTCCGGCGAGCAAATGGAAATCAAGGGCCCGGGATTCCGGGGTATGGGCGAATCTCTCGACACCGGCAGCGGCTGGAGCCGCGCTCTGGTCGGCACGGTTCAGGTCACCGAGCCGGGCGGCTACACGGTGAAGGCGGAGCCGGCCGTCGAGAACGGCGTCGAGCCGAAGATCCTCATCGGCAATTAGCGGACGTCAGGGCCTATCCGGGCGTTCCGGGTAAAGCTCGTCGATCGTGACGAGCGCGCGGTACGGCGCGGCCGCGATCTCCTCGATCGCCACATCGCCGCCCGCCAGGCGATCGACCACAGAGACGACCCCGACGATCTCGTGCCCCTCTTCGAGGATCCGCTCGATCGCGCGCACTGTTGAACCCCCGGTGGTGACCACGTCCTCGACCACCAGACAGCGGGTGCCCGGCTCGAGCACGGGGCCCTCGATCCAGCGCTGGAGACCATGCTCCTTCTTCTCCTTGCGGACGAAGAAGGCGACCAGTTCGTCACCCCCCTCGGCACCGATCGCGGCGCTCGCGAGTGGATCCGCACCCATGGTCATGCCGCCGACGGCGGCCGCGCCGCGCTCGGTCGCCTCAGCGGCGATGAGCTCGCCCACCGCCCGAAAGGCGGGAGGACGGAGAATCGCCCGCTTCGCATCGACGTAGTACTGCGCCTTCTTCCCGCTCGAGAGCGTGACCTCGCCGATGACGAGGGCGTGCTCGCGGAGCTCCGCGAGGAGGATGGCTCGGGCTCTGTCCAGGTCCGTGGGCATCAGGGCATCCTAGGATGCGGCGATGCGGACCGGCTACAGGCTGGCGCTCGGGGTCGTGGCGGTCACGCTCTGCTTCGCCATCGCCCTCTTCGTCATCGAAGCGTTCGGGAGCACCAGGAACGCCACGAAGTACGGGGAGGTCTCGGTGCCGGGGCGAGCCTCGGTGAACCTCCCGGCGGGAGAGGTGCTCATCTTCTACGGCGACCAGCCGGCCCGCGAGGCCACGCTCGTTGTCCCGCCGAACATCAGGCTCCGGGTGCGGACGACGAACGGGCAGGCGCTCCTCGGATCCACTCCGTACGCGGGCGACCAGTTCGCCGATGGGGACTACGAACGCCGGCCCATCGCGAACCTCAGGGTCCCCGAGGCGGGCGACTATGAGGCCGTCGCCGCGTCCCCCGGAAGCGGCGGCGGGAGCCCGGTGCTCAGCTTCGGAGAGAACGGCACGAGGGATTACGGCTACGTCAGCTTCGTGCTCTTCGGCGGCGGGCTGCTGGCGGCGATCCTCGCCGTGGGGACGGCTTTCGTCGCCAGAGTCGAGCGCGCCTAGCCCAATCCTTCGCGGAATCCCTGGCGCCAGCTCGGATACCTCGGCTGCCAGTCGAGCTCCCGCTTCGCCTTCTCGTTCGAGGCCCCCTCGAGGCGAGTTGCGAGTACCGCCGCCTGCCTTCCCACGGCCAGCTTCGCGAGCCAGACGGGGACGCGGCGCGGGGGCTTGGCTCCGATGGCGTCGGCGTAGGCAGGCAGCCACTCCGCCTGGGGGGCGGGCTCATCGTCGCAAACGTTGTAGATCCCGGCGCCGCGGTCGATCGCTGCGATCGTCGCGGCGGCAGCGTCATCGGTGTGCACCAGCGAGAAGATCCCGGTCCCCCTGCCGAGTATCGGCGCCCGGCGGCGCCGGACATCGTTCACATCGAAGCCCCCGGGCACCATCTCCACCTCGGGCCCGTAGAAGTACCCGTACCGGAGGACGACGCCCTCGAGTCCCGGGGTCTCCAGCGCCGATCGCTCCAGCGACTGAAGCGCAACCAGGCCCCGGCTCGCCGGAACGTCAGGCGGGAGCTCCAGCAGGGGATCGTCCTCGCCGTGCGCCCGCTTTCCGGTCGAGGCGTAGAAGAAGCAGACGCTCTGGGCGATCAACCGGCGCGCGCCGGCTTCGGCCGCCGCCCCGGCGAGCGCCGGGCCGACCGTTCCCCGGAGCTCATTGGTCGGCCCGAACGTCTCCTCTGCCCGGCGGAAGTTCATCTTGTTCGGCAGGTTGGTGAGCTCGTTGATCACCACGTCGGGCCGGGCGTCGATCACCACCCGCCGGAGATCCTCGATGTCGCGGGCGTCGACGACCGCCGGCTGCGCGCCCAGCTCGCGCACCATCTGCGCGCGCTCCTCGGAGCGCGTCGTCCCGACGACGTCGTGCCCGGCATCGACGAGCTGCTTCACGAGCGGGCGGCCGATCTTGCCGGTCGCCCCTGCGACGAAAACCCTCACGCCGTCAGGATATGGACTGACCTAGTGCGAGATACTGGGCGGGCGATGTTGGAGGAGAGTCTCGGAGATTTCATCCGCCGGCCCTCGATCGCCGAGCTGGCCCACGCTCACACAGCGCCTCTTTGATGCGGGCCGCCGGTATCAGCGAGCTCGGCGGTGCTGTCGGGCGGATCGACCTCCCAGATCCGCGCCCACTGGCGGACGACGAAGTCCTGGTCGAAATCCGGGCCGCGGGCGTCGGCAACTGGGAGGAGTTCGTCCGGACGGGCGAGTGGGACGTCGGCCGCGCCCCTCCGATGGCGCTCGGCGTCGAGGCCGCCGGGGTCATAACGGCGATCGGAGATTCCGTCGAGGACTGGGATCCAGGCGATGAGGTGCTCAGCCATCCCCTCCCGATGCGGGATCAGGGAGCCTGGGCGCCCTTGCTGATCGCATCGGCGACGTTGCTCGCGCGAAAGCCTGCCGCCCTCTCGTGGGAGGCCGCTGCAGCGTTCCCCGTTCCGGCCCTGACCGCCACGCAGGTGATCGACGGGGCCCTGGCGGTGGGCCCTGGCGACCTGGTCCTCGTCACTGGTGGGAGCGGGGTGACCGGCACGGTGCTCGTTGGGCTCGCCGCGGCGCG
This sequence comes from uncultured Solirubrobacterales bacterium, assembly GCA_963819715.1. Taxonomy (GTDB): domain Bacteria; phylum Actinomycetota; class Thermoleophilia; order Solirubrobacterales; family 70-9; genus DASUPK01. Next base: position 1,125,569 of record CAWFXE010000002.1, on the reverse strand, counting down.
CGGCGCCGAGGTGATCGCGACCGCAGGACCGGCCAGCCATGAGCGCCTGCGGCGGCTGGGAGCGGCCCATGTGCTCGACTATCACGACCCTGGCTGGCCGGAGCAGGCGCGCGCCATTGCGGGCGGCCTCGGCGTGAGCGCCGTAGCGAACGCGGCGCCCAACGGCTCAGCGGACGCGATCGGCGCTGTGCGCGACGGCGGCCGCCTTGCGACGATCACCCAGGACCCTCCGGACGAGCAGCGGGGCATCGAGATCTCGTCGGTGATCGTGGAGCCCGACGGCCGCGCACTCGGCGAGCTCGCCGAGCTGCTCGCGGCCGGGAAGCTCGATGTCTCGATCGCGGCGGCGTTCCCGCTCGAGAATGCCGCCGCGGCCTTGGCGGCAGCAACCGGGGGCGGCGCCGGCGGAGCGGTCGTGCTTCGCCCGTGACGAGGGCGAGGATCTAGCTCGGCCTATGGGCGGCTCGGCCTAGAGGTAAACGTGAATCGCGTCGCCGAGGTTGATCCAGTTGTAGATGTAGTGCGAGAACGGGATCGGATTTCGGACGCAGCCGTGGCTCGCCGCCTCGTGCATCGGCACGGGGTTGTAGCCGTGGGTCGCGTAGCCCCGGATGAAGTAGACGGAGTAGTACATCCCCTCCGAGTTGTAGCCGGCGTCCTTGCGGTAGAAGTGGAAGGTGCCCCGCACCGTCGGCGTGGAGGGCTTGCCAGTCGAGACGTGGAACGTCGAGACCACGTCGTCGCCGTTGACCAGCGCCATCACCTGGCGCGAGATGTCGACCTCGACGTGATGGCCCTCGTGGTAGCGGGGCCGGAAGCCGCCCTTGCCCTGCAGAAGCTTCTGGAAGATGACCGGCTTGTACTGGTAGTTCCGGGCCATGTTGTTGACCTTGCGGAACGCCAGGGTCGCGAGCTGGGAGCCGTGATTGAACTTGCCGCTGACGTGGCTCCCGACGTAGTAGCCCTGGTCAACCAGCGACTGGTTGTAGAGGTGCGCGATCGCGCCCTTGCGGAGGTGCTTCGGCACCCGAACCGTGAATCGCTGCGGCTGCGAGCTCTGGCCGCCGCTGCTGGCGGTCACCGCGTACGCACAGCAGGAGTCGACGACGAAGGGGAAGGAGAACTTGCCGTCGCCACCAACGCTGAGCTGCTTTTTCTCGACCGTGTTGCCGCTCGCCGTGACTTCCACTGTGACGTTGTCGCCCGCGGTAGCGCCGGGGAGGTTGCCGGCCGCGGTCACCTTGTCGAGCAGGCCGGGGCTCTTCGGGCCGTTCAACTGAAGGGTCGGGGGACCGGACGCCGCGCTCGCCGACGCGGCCGGCAGGACGATGGCCGCCGCGAGGACCAAGAACAGCATGAGGGTTTTCCCTCCCCGAATCACGAGGCGGCATTGTGCAGCATCCGGCGGTCGAATGCATTTGCGCGGGCAAGAAAAATGCCGATGATTCCGGCCTTCTTCGGGTCCACTTTCAGCGCATGCGCAGGGGCATCGCCAGTCTGATCGTGGTCGCCGTTCTCGCGTTGAGTGCCGCGAGCGCCCTGGCCTCCTTCCACCCCGGCACCTACAGCGGCTCCGCGTCCGGCGAGCTGGTGTTCTTCACCACGGACACGCACACCGCCCACGGTTTCGACTGGGGCGGCCGGCGCCTCTTCGACAACGCCGCGATCGAGCACCACGACGGCGTCTGGCGCTTCCACACGCACAGCACGCGGTGGCAGGTCCACGGTCATTGGGTCCAGCCCAACCAGGTGCGGGGCTCACCTGCATCAGTACACGGCTGACCTGAAGTCGCCCAAGTAGCTACGCGACGAGCTTCTTCCGCAGCGCCCGCACCGGGATCGTGAAGAGGAGCAGGCTGAGGATCGCGAGCCACGCCGCGTTGCCCACGATCGACCAGAGCTCCGGGCCCGTCGCCAGGCCACGCGTGATCTCGACCAGGTGGTAGAGGGGCATGAACCAGGCGACCACATGGACCCAATCGGGCAACTGGTTGAACGGGAAAAAGAGTCCCGAGAACAGGAACATCGGCGTGATCCCGAGGGTGAAGAAGTACGAGTAGAGATCGATCTTGGGGATCAGCGTGGTGAACGTGTAGCCGATCACCGAGAAGCAGACGCCTCCGAGGAAGACGAAGGGCGGGATCGCGAGGGCCCACCACGAGGAGACCAGGCCGAATCCGGAGATGACCGCGAGCACGACGCAGCCGTAGACCGTGGCCCTGCTGGCGCTCCAGGCAAGATCGCCGGCGACGACGTCCTGCACCTCGACCGGCGTCGAGAGGACGTTGTCGTAGAGCCGCAGCTCGTTCATCCGGAAGTAGACGTTGTAGGTCGTCTCGAAGGCCGAGGACCACATCGCCGCCGAGGCGATCAGGCCGGGCGCGATGAAGTCCTTGTACGGAATGCCGTTGATCTGGGCGATGTAGGTGCCCAGCCCGAAGCCGAGGGCGAGCAGGTAGAGGAACGGGTCCAGGAAGGTCGGCAGCAGGGCGCCCCGCCAGAGCTTCGAGAAGACGCGCGCGTTGCGCAGCCAGACGGCGGCGGCCAAGCGCGGCACCGGGACCATCTCCCGCAGCGGGATCCTCGGACCAAGTCCAGCGAATCCCGGCTCTTCCAACATGGCCATTACTCCCGCAGGCTCCGTCCGGTCAATCGCAGAAAGACGTCCTCGAGCGTGGCGCGGCGGACCAGCGCGGACTCCGTCGGGAAGACGTCGTGGTCGAGCTCTTCGAGCACCTTCTCGGCGTTGTCGGCGTAGAGCATCAGCGTCTGCTCGCTGCGGTCATGGCCCTGGATGCGGCCGTTGAGCGACCCGACCAGGCGCTCGGGGTCGCAGCCCTCCTCCAGCCGTAGCTCGAGCACCTCACGTCCGACGTGACTGCGCACGAGGTCCGGGGGCCTGCCGTCGGCGACGATCCGGCCCTCGTCCATGATCACCAGGCGGTCGCAGAGCCGCTCGGCCTCCTCCATGTAGTGCGTCGTCAGCAGGAGCGTGACGCCACGGCGGCGCAGCCGGTCGAGCGCGTTCCAGACCGCGAGCCGGGCCTGCGGGTCGAGCCCGGTGGTCGGCTCGTCGAGCACGACCAACTCCGGGTCGCCCATCAGCGCCCGTGAGATCAGGAGGCGCCGCTTCATGCCGCCGGAGAGGCTGTGGATCCGCTCGTCGGCCCGGTCGGCGAGCAGCGAGAACTCGAGCAGCTCACCGGCCCGCTCGCTTGCCTTCTCCGCATCGATTCCGAAGTAGCGGGCCTGCTGCAGGAGGTTCTCGCGGACCGTCAGGTCGCCGTCGAGGTTGGTCTCCTGAGGGACGACCCCAAGCCGGCTCTTGATCCGGCGCCGCTCGCGGTTCGCGTCCAGCCCGAGCACCTGCAATTCGCCGCCATCGACCGTCGCGAGGCCGTAGATCGTCTTCATCGTCGTCGTCTTGCCGGCGCCGTTGGGGCCGAGGAAGCCGAAGCAGATCCCGGGCTCCACCTCGAAGTCGATGCCGTCGACCGCGACCCGGTCGCCGTAGGACTTGGTCAGGCCGCGGGCGTTGACGGCCGGCGCGAGCTCCTCGCTCAGCACCCGCCGATCACCACGCTGATCGCAATCGCGTTGTTCAGGAAGTGGGCGAACATGCAGGGAACGACTGATCCGGTCTTGTTGTAGAGCCAGGCTAGGCCCACGCCGAGCCCGGCGAGCGGGATCGCGGCGGTCGGGCCGGTCGGAGCGTGGACGAGGCCGAAGATGACTCCGGAGAGCAGGGCGGAGGGCCACAGAGACCACCGCGTCCGCAAGCCGGCAAAGAAGAAGCCGCGGAAGAACAGTTCCTCCGCCACGGGCGCCAGCACGACGATCGAAACCACGGCGAAGGCGGCGATCCCGATTCCCGGGTTGCAGACGCCGAGCTGCTTGCCGATCTCCTCCTGGTCGGGCTTGAGGACGAGCGCCGAGAAGATGGCCGCGCTCACGTAGTAGACGCCGAGCATGGCGAGCATCCAGCCGAACCCCGAGGGCCTGAAGCCCCTCACACCGAGGCGTTCCAGCGCGGTCCGCAGATTGAACTTCCAGCCGGAGGCAACGGCGATCGCGATGGCGATCAGGAAGCCATCGAATATGGCCTGTGTGGCGAGGATCGCGGCGTCGCTCGCGTTGTCGGGGTCGCTCGCGAGCTTCGAGTCGAACGGCAGGACCAGGAGCGGCGGGACGATGACCACCACCACCAGCCCGCCGATCAGCCACCAGATCGAGTCGCTGAAGCTCCAGGTGACCTTCGGCATCAGCCGTTCACCACGAGGGTCTCCGAGATCGGGCATCTCAGAGATGCTGATCGATCTCCCTAAGCGAGGCGATGTCGCCATCGCCGCGGTCCCGATCGATCAGCAGCGACCGAATCCCCGCCGCCCTGGCCCCGGCCACGTCCTCCTCAGCCGTGTCCCCGACGTGCAGGGCTTCGTCGGGCCCGCAGCCGGCCAGCTCCAGCGCCCGCCCGAAGATCGCCGGATCGGGCTTGCGGGCACCCGCCTCGGCTGAGGTGATCGTGCCGTCGAGCAGCTCCCCGAGCCCGCAACCGTCCAGCACGCGAGGCAGCGAGCAGTCCCAGTTCGAGACGGCCACGAGCCGCAGGCCGCGTTCGCGCAGGGCGTCCAGCGCGGGCACGGCGTCCGGGTAGGCCGAGAAGCGGATCGCGGCGATCAGCTCGTCGACGGTGACGTCCAGGCCGAGCTTGCGGGAGACCAGTGCGGCGCAGCGCTCCCGGAGCTCGGACAGCGAGGCCTCGTCGCGGCCCTCGTGGGCGTGCTCCTTGTAGTACGCCATCTCGGCGCGCAGCGCATCGACCAGCCGCTTGTCGCTCACCTCCGCGGGAACCATGTCGCGCAGGGAGATCCACGGCGGTTCGAGCTCGACGAGGGTGCCGAGGGCGTCCAGAAAGACAGCGCGGGTCGTCATCGATTGAATACTCCCTGACTGCATGTTCCTGGCGGCTGCGGACCAGACGTTCTGGCAGGCACACGGCGACGAGATCTCGGCGGCGATCACGGTCGCCGTCGCCGTCCTGGTGGCGATCATCGTCGACCGCCTGCTGATCGGGCGCGCGGTCAGGGCGGCCACCCGGCTCGACACCGGCGAGCTCTCCCGCGAGAGCCGCACCCGTTTGCGCCTGATCCGCAGACTGCTCTTCCTGGCGATCATCCTGATCGGGGTCGCCCTCGCCCTCAGCCAGTTCGCCTCCATCAAGCGCTTCGCGACCGGCGTGCTGGCTTCGACCGCCGTACTGGGAATCATCATCGGCTTCGCGGCGCGGCAGGTGATCGCCAACCTGGTCGCGGGCGTGGTCATCGCCTTCACCCAGCCGATCCGGATCGGCGACCTGGTATCGATCGGCGAGGGCGTTCACGGACGCGTCACCGACATCTCCCTCACCTACACCAGCGTCGACCCGGGCGATGGCAGCCTGATCGTCGTGCCCAACGAGAGGGTCACGACCGACTCCGTGGTCAATCACTCGGCCGGGAACCACAGCGCCCCGATCACCGTCGACGTCTGGTTACGCCCGGACGCAGACGTGGAGGCCGCCCGCAAGGAGCTCGATCACGGCGAGGTGACCGCCGCGCACCTGATGGAGGTGACGACGGAGGGCGCCAGGCTGCAGGTCAAGGCCGCAATCGACGCCGGAGCTGACCGCGAGGCGCACGAGATCGAGCTGCGTGAGCACGCGCAAGGCGTCCTGCGTAACGCCGGTTTGCTTAGATCCACCTGAACCGCTGTTGCGTACCCTCTCTGGGTCATGTCGCAGCGATCGCGCAAACGGCGCCAGCGCGCCAGGGATTCGGGCAGGAAGAAGATGATGCTGTCCCTCGGCATCCCGCTCGCCCTGATCGGGCTCGTCGCCGTTGCCGGCGTCGCGTGGCTGGTCAGCATCTACGACTCGGCCCCCTCGCTCGCGAGCCTGCGGCCGATCGCGAAGGGAACCGTCTCGAAGGTGTACGCCGCCGACGGCTCCCTGATCGGCGTGATCCACTCCGACAAGATCCGCCAGCCGATCTCGAGCGGGCGGATCCCCCAGGACCTCAAGGACGCCACCGTCGCGATCGAGGACAGGCGGTTCTTCAGCCACGGCGGCATCGACCCCTCGGCGATCATCCGCGCCGGCTGGGAGGACCTGACCGCCGGCGGCAAGCCCGTCGAGGGCGCCTCGACGATCACCCAGCAGCTCGTCCGCAACCTCTACATCCAGGACCCGCAGGACACGCTCAAGCGGAAGATCATCGAGGCCCACCTGGCCAATGAGGAGGAGGACCAGCACACCAAGGACTGGATTCTCACCAAGTACCTGAACACCGCTCCCTACGGGACCAACGAGGGCGCCACCGCGATCGGGGTCGAGGCGGCCGCCGAGACCTACTACTCCAAGCACGCCCAGGATCTGACACTGCCCGAGGCCGCGATGATCGCGGGCCTCCCGCAGGCCCCCTCCCAGTACAACCCGATCCTCAACCCGCGCGCGGCGATCGCTCGGCGCAACGAGGTGCTGCAGGCGATGGAGCAGCAGGGGAACATCACCTCCAGCGAGTACACGGAAGCCGCCAATTCCGATCTGAACCTCAACCCGGGGAACAAGTACAACCACATCAGCGAGCCCTACATCTTCGATCTCGTCAAGCAGGAGCTCCAGGACCGCTACGGGGTGAACACCGTCCAGAACGGAGGCCTCAAGGTCTATACGACGATCGACCCGCGGCTCCAGCGGGCCGCCCAGAGCGCCGTGGACTCCTGCTCGGTCTGCTACTCGGATGGCGGGCCGGCGTCCGCGCTGGCCTCGGTCAACCCCTCCAACGGCGAGATCGTCGCCCTGGCCTCGACGCAGAGGTACTCGCTCTCCAGCCAGTTCAACTTCGCCGCCCACGCCCAGCGCCAGCCGGGATCCTCATTCAAGGTCTACGACCTGACGACCGCGATCAAGCAGGGCATCGATCCCGACACCACGTACTACGACGGCAGCTCCCCGGCGACGCTCGACAACGATGGCTCGCCCTGGACCGTCAACAACGCCGAGCCGGGCGGCGGCACCATGCCGCTCACCGAGGCCACCTGGGAGTCGGTCAACGTGATCTTCGCCAAGCTCGGCCTCGACATCGGCCCGGAGAACATCGCGAGAACCGCCTACGAGATGGGGATCACCTCCCCGCTCGGGATCAAGGGCGCCCGCGAGATCCCCTGCAAGCTCGGCCCCAACTGCTTCATCCCCCCGGCCGACGCGATCGGCGGTCTCAGCGTCGGCGTAACGCCGCTCGAGCAGGCGGACGCCTACGCCACCCTCGCCAACGGGGGCGTCCACCATGACGCGACCGCGATCGATCGTGTCGTCTTCCCGGGCGGCAAGGTCGATGAGCCGGGCTCGGGCGACGGAAAGCGCGTGCTCACCCCCGGCCAGGCCTACGAGGTCACCAAGATTCTCGAGGGCGTGATCACGTCCGGTACCGGCGCCGGCTACACCTCGATCGGCTGCTCGTCCGAGGCCGGCAAGACCGGTACCTCGGAGGGCCTCTCAGACGCCTGGTTCGTCGGCTACACGCCGATGTATTCGACCGCCGTCTGGACCGGGCATCCGCTCTCCCGCGACTACACCGGGTACGGCGGACCCACCTCCGGGCCGATCTGGCGCTCCTACATGGAGTCCGCGCAGGGCGGCGATTGCCCCGAGTTCGATGTCCCCTCGAGCCTGCCGGACCTGACCTCGTTCCATGGGACCAACACCTCGTCGTCCAGCTCGAGCTCCTCATGCAGCTCCGATACCACCTCATCATCATCATCATCTTCGTGCTCGTCGTCCTTTGACTCGACGACGACCACCACCGACTCGAACAGCGGCAGCGGCGGCGGTGGCGACAAGGGCGCCTACGCCCCCGGCGTGGGGCAGAAGCCCGCACCGTCGCCGAAGCCGAAGCCGACGCCGACACCCACGCCGACGCCGGCTCCACCGCCGCCCAGCGGCGGCGTCACGCCGTAAGTCGCTCCAGCTCCCGGGGGCCCGCTCCCTCGATCTCGATCCGCTTGCGCCTGCCGCGAGCGCCGCTCGCGATCCGGACCCGGCCCTTGGCCACGCCGACCCTCTTGGCGATCAGCTTGACCACAGCCTTGTTCGCGGCATCGTCCACCGGCGGCGCCGTGACCCGCACTCCGAGCACTCCGTCACGCATGCCCGCGATCTCATCCCTGCTCGCCCGTGGGGTGACCTTGACTTCGACGGTGATCACTGGCCTAGCCTAGGCCCATGCCGGCGAGCGAGTTCGACCTGATCGCGGCGATCAACGACTGCCTTCCGCTCCGAAACGAGCGGGTTCGCATCCCGAGCGGAGACGACGCGGCGGTGGTGGAGTCCCAGGGCGCCAGCGCGGTGTCGGTGGATGCGGTCGTCGACGGAGTCCACTTCACGCTCGAGCACTTTGGGCCGCGGGCGGTCGGGCGCAAGGCGCTTGCGGCCGCGCTCTCCGATCTGGCCGCCATGGGGGCGACCCCGGGCGAGGCCTACATCTCGCTCGGCGCTCCAGCCGAGATGGAGGATTCGGCTCTGCTCGGCATCGCTGACGGCCTGGCCGAGGTCGCGACGCGCGAGTCGGTGGTCATCGGAGGTGGCGATCTGGTGCGCTCGCCGACGCTGTTCGCATCGGTGACCGCGATCGGCTACGAGACCGGAGCCGCCGAGCTGGTCGGCCGTGGAGGAGCCCGGCCCGGAGACCTGATCGCGGTGACCGGAGAGCTGGGCGGGGCGGCCGCGGCGCTGCTGCTGCTCGACCCGGACACGGAGAAGCCGGCGGTCTCGCCGTCCATACGCGAGAGGCTGCTCGCGCGGCAGCTGGACCCGAGGCCCCGCCTGGACGAGGGCCACGGGCTCGCCGAAGCCGGGGTGACGGCGATGATCGACATCAGCGACGGACTGGGCGCGGACGCGGGCCACATTGCGAGATCGAGCGGCTACCGGATCGAGATCGACGCCCAGAAGATCCCGCTCGCCGAGGGACTCTCCGAGGTCGCCGGCGGAGACGGCGCCGCGCTGGAGCTCGCCGCGGGCGGCGGCGAGGACTACGAGCTGCTCGTCTCCGTCCCCGAGGAGGCCATCGTCCGGGCGATCGCGGCAGTTCGCGACGCCGGGGGAGAGCTGACCGAGATCGGCTACGTCGCCGAGGGCCAGGGCGTCGCCCTTCGACTCCCGGGCGGCGGCGAGATCCAGCCCCGCGGCTTCGACCAGAGGCGCGGGTCCCTCTCCGGCTCGGGCTGAGCGGATTCGGACTGCTCCTCCGGCTCGTCTCGCTCGCCCTCCTCGTGTACCTCTTCCTCAGGCGATTCCAGCTCCGCCTCACGCGATGGCGCCCGGCGCCGCACGGAGATCTCTTCTCCGTCGATCTCCAGCTCGGATGAGGGCCGGGCAGGCGATCCGCTGAGGGCGACGATCGCCACCCCGGCTCCGCCCAGGAGACAGCCGAGCAGCGCCAGCGAGCCGTCGATCTGCCCGTCGGCGAGCATCAGCACCAGGTCGTGCCACACCCCGACGCCGGCGTCGAAGCGACTGGCCAGGTCGGCGACGAGCAGGAACAAGGGCACGAGTCCAAGCAGCACCAGTCCCGTGACCGCGAGCCGGCCGCCGGGCCGGGTCGCCGCGAAAAGCCAGGCCTGGAGGCCGATCGCGACCAGAAGCGCGAGATACGGATTGACCGCCCAGACCCCGAGCGCAGCCAGGCAGGCGAGCAGGACCGAGGCGGGCGCGGCGCTCGGCGCCGTCTGCTCGGGCGGCGGGCGGAGCGGCCTCGCGAAGAACGCGATCGCGGAGTAGGCGAGGAGCGCGACGACGACCGAGGCCGTTCCTCCGAAGCCGAGCGACTCCTCGCGTGGATCGAACGGGAAGTCCGGACTCGGCAAGAGCCCGACCAGCGCGGCGGCGAGCAGGACGATCAGAGCGCCCAGGAACGGGCCAACCCGCAGCCCCGCCCAGAGGAAGCCGCGAGCCGCCTCGAGCGGGCTGCGCGCCGCCGACGTGAGTCCCGCCCCGGCTCCGAGCGCCACCGGAAAGAGCAGGGCAAGCGCCAGCATCGCAATCGTCCAACCGGGCAGCAGGTTGCCGGCCAGCCCGATGTACCCGCCCGGGCCGTGTTCCACGGCCCTAGGGGAGGCGTCCAGCGCGAGGATCAGGGCGAGTGAGGCGCGGCCGAAGCGCGAGAAGGTGTCCGTGTTGAAGTTGTCCGGTGTGTCCTGAGCGGGGTCCAGGGGGAGCTCACCGTCGGAGGAGACGCGGACCGCGGGTAGGCCGGCCTCAACCAGGGGGCCCTGCTCGCCCAGTCCGGCCGGGAGGGCGAGACGGAAGAGGTCGTCCAGGTGTCCCTCGTCGCCGGCGGGAGTCTCCGCCTCCTTGGAGACGATCGAGGTGGCGGTTTCGTCGAGCTGGCTGGCGGTGCTCTGCGGGCCGGTGGACCAGGGAACCACCAGCGGAGCCGTCGGCTCCTTCACCGCCGGCTGGCTGAGGACGATGGCCGCGTCGAGCAGGCCGGCATCCGTGTAGTCGCGGATGAAGCGCTTCGCGCCCAGTGCCCCGATGCTGGACCCATCGGTGGAGACGAAGACGAGGGTCTTGTGGTGCGAGGAACCGGAGAAGCCCTCTGCGATCTGCAAGAGGGCGGCGGTGGCGGCTGCGGTGGTAACCGCGCCGCTGCCCTGAGCGACGTCGCGGGGCGCGATCAGGGCGATCTGGCGGTCCGATTCTCCGGGCAGGGTGGCGATCAGGTTGCGCAGGTCGACATCGTGCCCGTGGAAGGAGCCGCCGAAGCGCTGCTCGGAGACGGTCACGCCCGCGATCGAGGAGAAGTGCTGCTTGACCTGCTCCGCCATCACGTTGTCCGCGCTCGATCCCGGCGTCGGATAGGCCGCCGAGGTGGCGAGCTCCTTTGCGAGCGGCGCCGCCGTCGCCGGGTCGAAGGCATCGGGCGGGACGCCGCCGGAGAGGGACCCCGGCACCGATTGGAGCGAGAACATCGCGATCACGGCCGCGAGGGGGACGGCGAGCAGCGCGTATCTGTAGAGACGCAAGTCGATCATCAATAGGGCGCTGGTGTCCTTCTAACCTTCAGGCATGGCGCGAGGACAGGCGCGGATCCTGCTCGTGGACGATGAGCAAGCCGTGCAGACGCTTCTCACCTACCCGCTTCGCAAAGAAGGTTATGAGGTGGTGGGGGCATTGGATGGGCAAGAAGCCCTGGATCGCTTCGGTGAGGAGAAGTTCGATCTCGTGGTCCTCGACATCATGCTCCCGAAGCTGGATGGGATTGAGGTCTGCCGGCGCCTGCGGACACGCAGCCAGGTGCCGATCATCATGCTGACCGCGAAGGGCGACGAGGTCGACAAGATCGCCGGCCTCGAGATGGGCGCCGACGACTACATCACCAAGCCCTTCTCGGTGGCCGAGTTCCGCAGCCGCGTCAAGGCCGCCCTGCGCCGCGGCGGAATGGGCGGCCAGCCGCTCACGGACTCCGAGCCGATCAAGGCCGGGAACCTCGAGATCGACTCCGAGCGGCGCTCCGTCGAGCTGCAGGGCAAGCCGGTACAGCTCACCTACGTCGAGTTCGAGATCCTGGCCGCGCTCGCCGCCTCCCCGGGCCGCGTCTACACCCGGGAGATGCTGCTCGAGCACATCTGGGGCGACTCCACTTATCGCGACCCCCGTACCGTCGACGTTCACATCAGGCACCTCCGCGAGAAGCTCGAGGCGGACGCCAAGCACCCCGAGTACCTGTTCACCGTGCGCGGCGTCGGCTACCGCTTCCGTGACTCGGATCGCGATTGAATTTCAACACCCTCCGCAACCGGCTGGTGGCGCTGATCACGCTGATCACGGCGGCGGCGATCGGCTTCGTCTACCTGTACGTGGTCCCGCAGCTGGAGTCGAGCCTCACCGCCGAGAAGCTTCGCCGCCTGGAGCATCTGGGCACGGAACAGGCGCCGCGACTGGCTGACGCCCTCGAGTCCGGCGCCTCCCAGCGGCAGGTCGAGGAGATGGTGCGGACCACCGCCCAGACCGCCGAGAGCCGGGTGACCCTCCTCGCCGTCCGCGACCAGGTCCCCTCCTTCGTCGTGGCCGACTCGCAGGCCGAGTCGACCGCCATCCAGGGCCGCTACCTGACCGCCGACGCTGCGATCGCCGACGGTCACGTGGCCTCGGGCGTCGAACACGTCGCCGGGACGCGGGTCGGGACCTCGGCGGTGCCGATCGACTTCGCGGGACAGCCTCGCTGGGTCGCGGTGCTCTCGACTCCGCTCGCGGAGGTCAACGACGACGTCGCGCTGGTGCGCCGTCAGATCCTGATCGCTGGCCTGATCGCCCTGGTCGCCGCCTCCCTGATCGGTTTCTGGGCCTCCGGCACGATCTCGCGGCGCCTGCGCCGGATGCGTGTGGCCGCGGAGGCGGTCGCGGAGGGCCACTTCGATCAGCCGATCCCCGTCGACTCCTCTGACGAGCTTGGCCAGCTGGCCCGCAGCTTCAACGACATGCAGCGCCGCCTCGCCCGCCTGGACAGCTCGCGCAAGGAGTTCATCGCCAATGCCTCGCACGAGCTGCGCACGCCGATCTTCTCGCTGGGCGGGTTCGTCGAGCTGCTCGAGACCGAGAAGCTCACGGCCGGCGAGCGGCGGGCATTCGTCGCCGAGATGCGCGCCGCGATCGAGCGGTTGCAGAAGCTCACCATCGACCTGCTGGACCTCTCCCGCCTCGACGCCGACGTCGTCGAGATTCAGCGCGAGCGAGTGGATCTCACGGAGGTGGCCCGAGAAGTCGCCGACGAGTTCCTCCCGGCGGCCAAGGCGCATCGCTCCTCGCTGCAGGTCCGCGGCCGCGGAGAGGTGGTCGCGCTCGCCGACCTAAATCGAGTCTCACAAATCATCCGTATTCTCATCGACAATGCCATTACGCATACGCCGCAGGGAACGAACGTGACGGTCACCGCTGTTCGCGGAACGGATGCCGCCGAGTTGATCGTCGGAGACGACGCCAAGAAGGGCATCGATCCTCGGGCGATCGAAAAGGTCTTCGACCGCTTCTACACGGGCGACGCGGCAATCGGGTCAGGCCTCGGCCTTGCGATCGCCGACGAGCTGGCGGCACGCATGGGCGGCGAGCTCGCGGTCGTCTCGCGGCGCGGCCACACCGCCTTCACCCTCAGCCTGCCGGCTTCCAAGCAGCGCAAGCGCGAGCGCGAGCCGGCGGGAGCCGCCGCGTGAGGAAGCTCGATGCGAGGGCGCTCCGTAGGCGAAGCCGAGGAGCGACCCGTTTCATGCTGGTCTTGGCCGCGCTGGCGGCCGCGCTGATCGCCGCGGGCTGCGGTGGCGGCGGAGACACCACCATCACCCAGTCGAGCGCGCCGACCGGCTCGGATCAGGTGGTCGTCGCGGCGAGCGACGGCAGCTTCAACCCCGCTCAGATCTACCGGGACGTCTCCCCCGGCGTCGTCACGATCATCTCGGTCTTCGACTCGAGCGGCAGCGACCTCCTCGGCAGCGGCAGCTCGGCGGGCCAGGGCTCGGGCTTTGTCGTCGACAAGGATGGCGACATCGTCACCAACGCCCACGTGGTGACGAGCGGCGGGCACCTGAACGGGGGCGGCGCACCCCAGGAGGCGAAGCAGGTCTTCGTCGAGTTCGGCGACCACAACCGCGTCCCGGCCGACATCGTCGGCTTCGACGCCGACGCGGACGTCGCGCTGATCAAGGTCGATCCCGACGGCCTCGACCTCCGCCCGGTCGCCCTCTCCGAGCGATCCACCTTCGCGGTCGGCGAGCCGGTGGCGGCGATCGGCAGCCCGTTCGGCGAGACTCAGTCCCTCTCGATCGGCGTCATCTCCGCCACCAACCGGACGGTGGAGGGCCTGACCAACTTCGGCATCGACAACGCGATCCAGACCGACGCCTCGATCAACCCCGGCAACTCGGGCGGGCCGCTGCTCGACGCGAAGGGCGAGGTCATAGGCATCAACGAGCAGATCGCCTCGAGCAACGGCAGCAACACCGGCGTCGGCTTCGCCATCCCTGTGACCTCGGTCCGCTACTCCCTAGACCAGCTGCGAGACAACGGCAAGGTCGAATACGCCTTCCTCGGCGTCACCAGCGAGTCGCTCTATCCGCAGCTCGCCGACCACCTCGGCCTCGACACCAAGAACGGCGCCCTCATCTCCGACGTGGTCAGCGGAAGCCCCGCCGACAAGGCCGGCCTCAAGGGCTCGAGCGGAGAGACCACCTTCCAGCTGCAGCACATCAAGACCGGCGGTGACGTGGTGATCGCGGTGGACGGCAAGCCCGTCTTCCAGAACAACGACCTCTCCGAGCTGGTCGCCCTCCACAAGCCGGGCGACACGGTCAAGCTCGACATCATCCGGGACGGCAGCCATCACGCCACGGTCGATGTCACGCTGGGCTCGCGCCCGGCGGATGTGAATCAGTAGCCCCTGACGGCTGTCGTACTTTCGAGCAGATCGGGGTATCCGGTTACCGCGATGTCGCGAGAGCCCACGATTCCCGCCGGAGACACTCGGCTCCACGCCGTCGACGACCCGGGCGGCATGCCTGCCCTGCTTTTCCTAGGCGGCGGCTTCGGCACCGTGCGGAACTGGAGCCGCGTCGTCGGCCTCCTCGACGGGAAGTACCGCACGGTGCGGTTCGACGCGCGGGCGCGAGGGAAGTCGGGCAAATCGGCCGACTACTCCGCGCAGGCGGCCGTCGACGACATCGGACGGGTCATCGACGCGACCGGCATCGAGCGCCCGATTCTCGTCGGATGGTCCTATGGCGCCACGATCGCGGTGCGATACGCGGCGCGGCACCCCGAGCGGGTCGGCGGACTTGTGCTCGTCGACGGTGCCTACCCGATCTCAGTGTTCGACGAGGCCGGAAGGGAGAAGGTCCGCAGCCAATTCCGCCGGCTGGGGTGGATCATGCGCATCGCGGCAGCGTTCGGCCGCTCGGCCAAGATGTCTCCCTCCGAATCCGCGGACGTCGTGATCGAGATGGACGCCGTCAACGGCGAGCTTGGACCTGACTTCGCGGCGCTGGCGTGCCCGACTGAGTTCGTGATCGGCACGGGAGGCCACTCGGGCGCCACAGAGGACGAGATGCGCACGGTGCGAGCCGCTGTCGCGGACGCCGAGGACAGCAACGAGCGCGTGTCCGTGTTCGCAACGGCGCCCCACAAGCACACGCAGATCCTCAGCAAGGCCCCCGCCACCGTCGTCGCCGCGATCGAGGATGTCATCGGCGAGTCTTCCTGACTAGCGTTCGACCGCTCGCTTGCATCCTCGTAGGCGCGGCCATATGCCGAAGCCGTCAATCACAACTCTGGTCGTGGACCTCGCCTCGACTCTGCGCGAGGAGGTTCTGCCGCACCTGGGGCGTCATGCCGGACGCGCCCATTCCGGGTCCGCCGAGGGCGGCGACGTCACCTTCCAGATCGACGAGCGCGCAGAGGAGCGGATGGAGGCCTTCCTGGCCGAGCGGGCGCCCGAGGTCTCCTTCTACTCCGAGGACCGCGGCCTGGTCTCGCCCGCCGGTGACCGCGCCGAGTGGGTCCTGATCGTCGATCCGATCGACGGGACCCGGCCGGCGCTGGCCGGCCTCGAGTCCTGCTGCGTCTCGGTGGCCGCCGCTCCCCTCGACGGCGAGCCGACCATGGCCGACGTTCAGGTGGGCTGCGTGCTCGAGCTGAAGAGCGGCGTCAGCTTCGTAGCCGAGCGAGAGGGCGGCCTGGAACCGGCCGCGCGACTGTCGGAGAACGGCTCGCTGGAGCGGATGTTCTGGACCTACGGGTTCCGCGGCCGCCCCGCGCGAGCGCTGGTCGAGGTGATCGCCGGGCTGATCGACGCCTCCTCGGTGGGCGGCGGCACCTTCGACCTGGGATCGGCGACCTTCGACATGACCAGGTTGGTGACGGGACAGCTCGACGCCTACGTCGAGCCCGGCCCGCGGATGATCGACGACGTGCCGGGAATCCGGGAGGAGTTCGAGAGGGTCGGTGGCGGAGCGGTTCTCAACAACTCCCCCTACGACCTTGCAGCGGCGACGATCTGCCTCCAGGAGGGCGGGGCAATCGTCACCGACGCCTACGGCCGGCCGCTGGCCGACAAGCCCCTGCTCGGCTCGAGCCACGAGTTCCAGATGTCCTGCGTGGCGGCCGCCAACGCCGAGCTCCACGCCGCGATTTGTACCGAGCTCGACGCGGGTATCGAGCGGCTGCGCAACGCGTCCTCGTGACGAGTACTTTTCCGCCCTTGCGCAATCAAGGACTCACGGGACGATGCTGCAAGAGGTAGCGCTGGGGACCAAGTCCCTGGCCGACTACACGCACCTGGCCGGCCGCGGCCTGGTCGACGAGATCCGCGAGCTCGCGGAGCCGCTGAAGGGCAAGCGGATCCTGCACGTCAGCGCGACAGCGTTCGGCGGCGGGGTCTCCGAGATCCTCTACACGCTGGTCCCCCTGATGCGCGACGTGGGCCTCGACACCCACTGGCAGATCATCATGGGCCGCGAGGAGTTCTTCAACGCGACGAAGCTCCTCCACAACTCGCTGCAGGGCGACCCGAACACGCTCAGCCCGAACCAGTGGGAGCTGTTCGACCACTACAACAAGATGAACGCCGAGTCGCTGGAGGGCGAGTGGGACGTGGTGATCGTCCACGACCCGCAGCCGGTCGGAATGCGCGCCGGCGCCAGCGACCACGCGAAGAACTGGGTCTGGCGCTGCCACATCGACCTCTCGGAGCCGAATCCCGAGCCGATCGAGCGCCTGCTGCCCCTGATCTCGGAGTACGACACCACCGTCTGGCACATGGAGCAGTACGTGCCGAAGGGCCTCGACGGTCACGGCGGCGTGCGGATCGTCCCTCCCGCGATCGACCCCCTCTCCCCCAAGAACATGGCGCTCTCGCCCGACGACGCCGCCTTCGTCTGCAACCAGTTCGGCATCGACGTCGACCGGCCGCTGATGACGCAGGTCTCGCGCTTCGACCCCTGGAAGGACCCGATGGGCGTGATCGACGCCTACCGGCGGGTCACCAAGGAGATCCCCGAGGTGCAGCTCGCCCTGGTCGGCTCGATGGCCACGGACGACCCCGAGGGCTGGGAGTTCTTCCACCGCACCTTCGAGTACGCGGGGTCGGATCCCGACATCAAGATCCTCAACAACCTGAACAACGTCGGCGCGATCGAGGTCAACGCGTTCCAGTCGCAGTCCGACGTGGTCATGCAGAAGTCGATTCGCGAGGGCTTCGGCCTGACGGTCGCCGAATCGCTCTGGAAGGGCCGCCCGACGATCGGCGGCGACGTGGGCGGCATTCCGTTGCAGATCGTCGACGGCGAGGACGGCTACCTCGTCTCCTCGCCTGATGAGGCCGCGAATCGCTCGATCGAGATCCTCCAGGACCCAGAGCTGGGCCGCAGGCTCGGCCGCGCGGGCAAGGAGCGGACCAGGGAGCGGTTCCTGACCCCCCGCCTGCTGCTCGACTGGCTGCGGATCTTCACGGACTTCGATTCCTAGTCGCAGGCACGCAGCCGGCGTGTTGAGGTGCGCCTGATACAAACGGGGGCGTGCCCGAGCACCCTCTGACGATCGTCTCGAATCGCGGGCCTGCGGAGTTCGGTGTGGACGAGCGGGGCAACCGAATCGTCCACCGCGGGGGCGGCGGGCTGGTCACTGCGCTCTCGGGGCTCGTTTCGCATAGAAAGGCGCTCTGGGTCGCCTCGGCGATGACCGAGGAAGACGTCGCGGTCGCCAGCGAGAGCGATGGGCCGACAACGATCGAGCTCGACGGCATCTCCTACGACGTTCAGATGGTCGCCTCGAACCCGGCGGCCTACGACCGCTTCTACAACGTGATCGCCAACCCGATCCTCTGGTTCATCCAGCACTACCTCTGGGACCTCTCGAACGCGCCGGACATCCGGCAGGCCGAGGTCGACGCGTGGGAGGAGGGCTACAAGGTCGTGAACGACGACATTGCGGCGGCGGTGATCGCTGCGATCGACGGGCAGGAGAGCCCCGTCGTGATGCTCCACGACTACCACCTCTACACCTCGCCGGGCCTGATCCGGAAGGCGCGCCCGGATGCGTTCCTCCACTACTTCGTCCACATCCCCTGGTCCCAGCCGGACTCATGGCGGATCCTCCCCAACCGCTGGCGCGAGGAGATCTACCTGTCGATGCTCTCCAACGACATCATCGGCTTCCACACCACCGCCTACTGCCGCAACTTCCTGGCCTGCTGCCGGGAGCTGATGGAGCTGGAGGTCGACTACGAGCGGGCGGCCGTCCTCCACGAGGGCCGCGAAATCTGGGTCCGGGCCTATCCGCTCTCCATCGACACCCAGCGCCTCTACCGGGCGGCCGAGTCAGCGGACGTGGCCTTCTACGAGAAGGAGCTGCTGCGGCGGCGCCGCGACCACCTGATCATCCGCGTGGACCGGGCGGACCTCTCCAAGAACGTGCTGCGCGGCTTCACCGCCTTCGACGTCTTCCTGGAGCAGCACCCCGAGTTCCGCGAGAAGGTCACCTTCATCGCGCACCTGCAGCCGTCCCGGCAGGACGTGCCGGAGTACGCCGAGTACCTGGAGCGGATCGAGGCGCTGGTCGCCGTGGTCAATCACCGCCACGGCACGACCGACTGGATGCCGATCGACCTGCGCATCTACGAGAACTTCCACGAGGCCGTCGCCCGCTACAAGCATTTCGACTTGCTGATGGTCAACTCGCTCTTCGACGGGATGAACCTGGTCGCCAAGGAGGCACCCGCGGTCAATACCCGCGACGGCGTCGTGATGCTCTCCGAGAATACCGGCGCCCACGAGGAGCTCGGCGACTGCACCCTCTCCGTCAACCCGTTCGACATCCAGGAGCAGGCCGACGGGATCTATCGGGCCCTGACCATGGAGCCCGAGGAGCGCGCGCTGCGGGCCCGGAGGCTGAAGGAGATCATCACCGAGCGGGATCCGGGCGACTGGGTCGACGAGCAGATGGACGACATCCGCGCGAAGCGGGCGCCCGCCAAGGTCGGCTAGCGCTCGATCTGGAACTCGCCGCGCCGGGACGGTGGTGCGTAGCCGGGGACGTAGATGGCCACCGAGGGTGTCGTCGCGCCACCTTCAGGATCGCTCGGGTGAGGGTGGTGGCCGCGACGATGCGGCCGTTTCAGGGGTCTCGGCGGAGGGCCCTTCCGACGTTGCCGCCTGCTCACGGGCTCCGGCTGCCGCTGTTCCGGCGCCGTGGGGACCGTGCTCGCAACGGGCGGCGGCGCGAGCCCGACGTCCGGCGGGACCGGTGGCGGCGCGTCGCCTCCGAGCAACGCGGGCAGCGAGACGATGCCCGCAACGGCAGCCGCCAGGATCGCCGCGATCCGCCCCACGCTCGCCCATCTGATCTGCCTGCCGGACACCTCCGTCTTGAGGGCACGCAGTCGGACGTTCTCCCCTATAGTCGCCCGTCGCTGTGAACCGCCACTACGAACTCGTGTTGATGCTCGACCCCGAGGCCGCCGATGAGGCCCGCGAGAAGCTCGCGGGCGACGTCCGCCAGCAGATCGAGGGAGCCGGCACGCTCGACCGCGCGGACGTCTGGGGCCTGCGCAAGCTCGCCTACGAGATCAAGCGGCGCAACGAGGCCGACTACCGCTTCTACCGCTTCCAGGGCGAGCCGGCGCTCCTGGAGAGCCTGGACCACAACCTGAAGATCACCGACGGCGTGCTGCGCTTCCGCATCTTCAAGGTCGATCCCGATTCGCCGGCCAACCCGCCGCCCGCGATCGAGCGGCCCATGGCGATCGGGGTGCCCGCCCGGACCGCGAGGACCGGCCGCGTCGCCCCGTCGCGACGACTCGGCCGCTCGTGGCCGCGACCTGATGGCGAAGCCGGTTCAAGCGGCCCTGAGCGCCTTGGGCGGGATCTCGACCTGCCAGCCCTGGCTCGTCGCGTAGACGATCGTCGCGAGGATCCCCAGTTAGGGCTCGCGAAAAGGAAGGAAATGGGGGATAGGCGCGATGTTCGAGAGATAAGCAAATGGTGGGGAACGATCCCGCACTTTCCGGGGTTCCTTCCCGGACGGGGGAGAGAACGGCCGGGTGGCTGCTTAAGATCGACGTTCGGAATCGAAAGGAAGAGGAGCGATCAAGTGGCAGCTTCGAACATCAACGTAGTCGCGATCACGGGAAATTTGACCAAGGACCCGGAGCTGCGCTCGACCCCCAGCGGAACCTCCGTCTGCAAGCTTCGCGTGGCCGTCAACAGCCGTCGCAAGGACGGCCAGAGCGGCGAGTGGGTCGACAAGCCCAACTACTTCGACGTCACCGTCTGGGGCGCGCAGGGCGAGAATTGCGCCAACTATCTCTCCAAGGGCCGGCCGGTCGCCGTCGAGGGACGGCTCGACTGGCGCGAGTGGGAGGCGCAGGACGGCTCCAAGCGCCAGGCGGTCGAAATCATCGCCAACAGCGTCCAGTTCCTGGGCTCGCGCTCGGACAACGCGGGGGGAGCGGGTGGAGGCGGCGGCAACGGCACCTTCCAGCCGAGCTCCGACGTCCCGGCCGACACCTCGGACTTCGAGGGCGCCACGGTCAGCTCCGGTGGCGGCTCGGACGACGACATTCCGTTCTAGGAATCTGATCCGGGTACTTGGCCCGGTTCTGGCTGCTCTCCTGATCGCCGCGCCGGCGGCTAGCGCCGACACTGGCGTGATCGGCGTGACTCCCAACGCCGCGAGGCCGGGCGAGCAGGTCACACTCACGGTTGGATGCGGGGGATGCGCCGCCGATGCGCGCTTCCCGGTTTCGCTCGTTCCGGTCGCGAAGGCCCCGCGGCCCCACTCCTGCCACGGGAATGCGGTCTGCCTCCCCTCGGCTGCAGACCCACCGGAAAGAAGCCCGTTTGTGTCCCTCGGCAGCACCAGCGGTGGAACTGCGCTCCTTCCGGGAGCGGAGCCGCCTGGTGTGAAAACGCATCTCCGATTCGACGTCCCAGCGATCCAGCCCGGCCGCTACGCCTTCGTCCTGTTCGCCGCGCTGCGCGGACGGCACCAGCGCGGGTTCCTTATCGCCGACACCGAAGGGCCTCGCCAGCTTCTTCAGATTCTGCCGAGCGAGGCTCCATCGGACTCCGATGATGGCGACGACGTGACCTGGTGGGTCGTGGGGGGAATCGCGGCGATCGTTCTCGGGACTGGCGCCGTTCTGCTGCTCCGCCGGCGCCGGGCGGCATGAGCACCAACCGACGGCCGCTGTCCATCGCTACCATTCGCGCCCGTTCATGGCACGACAGCAACGACAGCAGACTCCGACCGGGCGCGGCAGGCGCCGCGGCCTCACCGATCGCGGACGTCCCCGGAAGTACACGAGCCTCAAAGTCGAGGCGATCGACTACAAGGACCTGAACCTGCTCCGTAGGTTCATCTCCGATCGCGGCAAGACCCGCTCCCGTCGCGTCACCGGGCTCTCCCGGAAGCACCAGCAGCAGCTCACGCTGTCCGTGAAGCGCGCCCGCGAGCTCGCGCTGCTGCCCTACGTCGGCGAGCGCTAGGCCGATGGCGCAGGCTGTTCTGCTCAAGGACGTCGAGGGACTCGGCGAGGCCGGCACCGCGATCGACGTCTCGCCCGGCTACCTCCGGAACTTCCTAGTCCCGCGCAAGCTGGCGCAGCCCGCCACCAAGGGCTCACTCGAAGAGGCCCAGCGCAAGCGCGAGCGGGCCGCCGAGGCCGAGAAGCAGGCCGCTGAGCGTGCCGGCGAAACCTCGGCCCTGCTCGGCAAGACCGTCTTGACGATCAACCACCGGGCCGGGGAGGACGGCAAGCTCTTCGGCTCCGTCACCTCCGCCGAGATCGCCGAGGCGATTCAGGCCGCGCGCGGCATCAAGGTCGACCGGAAGAAGATCCGCCTCGATGAGCCGATCCGCGAGACCGGCACCTTCATGGTCGAGGTCGAGGTCGGCGGTGGGGTCACCGCTTCGGTCAAGACGATCGTCGCCGAAGCGAAGGAGTAGGGCCGCAAAAACGGCGGTTCCGACTCAGGCACAAATCGTGCCTGAAACAAGCGGGCCGCAAATAGCCCGAACTTGCCTGCGGCTCCTCGCCTCCTGTGATTTTCTAGCCGGGCTCGCGCGGATCTAGTTTCACTCGGGGCACCTGGGAATCCGCCGGGCCTGTATCCAGACTTGAGAGAGACCCGGCCGCCGGCCGGGCGATTCCCTGCGCAAAACCGAGGAGCAGTTGGCGACCAACGGAACACCCACCATCGTCCCGCCCCAGAACCTGGAGGCAGAGGAGTCCGTACTCGGGGCGATGCTCGTCTCGGAGTCCACGATCGAGCCGGTGCTGCTCGACGCCCGGCTCCAGGCCGAGGACTTCTACCGGGACCGCCACCGGACGATCTACGAGGCGATCATCCGCCTCAACGAGGACGCGAACCCCGTCGACGTCCTGACGGTCTCCGAACAGCTGGAGCAGCACGGCCAGCTCGAGGCGATCGGCGGCCGCGACGTCGTCGCCAGCCTGGCGGCCAAGGTCCCCGCCCCGGGCAGCGCCAAGCACTACGCGCAGATCGTCAAGCAGAACTCGCTGATGCGGCGTCTCGACAAAGCGGCGAAGGCGATCCAGCAGTCCGTCGCCGAGCGCGACGGCGAGCCATCGGAGATGGTCGAGCAGGCCGAGCGCCTCCTCTTCCAGGTCGCCCACGAGGAGCGGGCCGTCGACTTCCGCGAGATCGGCGAGATCCTCCACGACGAGATCGACAAGCTCGAGGCCCTCGCCTCCGGCACCTCCGACATCACCGGGACCCCCTCCGGCTTCCGCGACCTCGACGACAAGACCGGCGGCTTCCAGCCCGGCAACCTGATCGTGATCGCCGCCAGGCCGGCGATGGGTAAGAGCACACTGGTCTGCGACTTCGCCCAGAACGTCGCCATGAAGCACCAGAAGCCGGTGGCCCTCTTCTCCCTCGAGATGTCCGAGATGGAGCTCGCCCACCGCTTCATCGGCTCCCAGTCGCGCATCTCATCCGACCGGCTGCGCAAGGGCAAGGTGGCGCAGAAGGACTGGCCGAAGGTCGTCAAGGCCTGCAACCAGCTCGAGTCAGCGCCACTCTGGATCGACGACTCCTCCGACCTCGGACTGCTGGAGCTGCGGGCCAAGGCGCGGCGGCTGCATGCCCAGGAGAAGGGGCGCGGCCACGACGGCCTCGGCATGGTGATCGTGGACTACATGCAGCTGATGCGAAGCGACGACTCGCGCGCCAACCGCGTCGAGCAGGTCTCGCAATTCAGCCGCGGCCTCAAGATCCTCGCCCGGGAGCTCGCCGTGCCCGTGATCGGCATCTCACAGCTCTCCCGCGCTCCTGAGCAGCGCCCCGACAAGCGGCCGATCCTCTCGGACCTCCGCGAGTCCGGCGCGATCGAGCAGGACGCCGACGTGGTCGGCTTCCTCTACCGCGACGACTACTACAACGCCGAGTCCGAGGACCCGGGCGGCGCCGAGCTGATTCTCGCCAAGCACCGGAACGGACCTGTCGGCACCGTCAACCTCGTGTTCCTCGAGCACTATCCGAAGTTCGCCGACCGGGCGCGGGGCGAGCAGCCGGTCGAGCAGCCCGCCGGAGAGAGCCCGCCGGCCGAGGACATCAGCGAGGGTGGACAGTTCGCCGACTCGGACCCGTTCGCCGAGGAGGGATAGGTGGCGATCCACTCGCCCTCCAGTGATCGCCAGCCCTGCCGCCTGGGCATCTGCGACGGGTCGGGCTGGATCCTCGGCCCCGAGGACGTCGCCCGGCCCTGCGACTGCCGCTCGCGCATGGTCGCCAAGGCGCGGCTGCGAGGAATCGACTCCGTGATACCCGCCAAGTACCGCGGAGTCTCCTTCGACCGTCCTCCTGTGACGCAGATCGACGACTTCGTCGTGAAGCGCGTCCGAGATTTCTGCTCAGACCTGGACGAGAACCTCGACAACGGTCGCGGGATGTGGTTCTTCGGCAATTCGGGAACGGGCAAGACGACGCTGGCCATGCTGATGTCCCGCACAGCGTTGGAGGCCGGTCATTCCGTCGCGATCTACTCGCTGCCGAAGCTCCTGGCCCGCATTCGCCGCACCTTCGACGCAGAGACCGGCGAGCAGTCCTACTCCGACCTGTTTGAGCGCCTGGCTACCGTGGATCTGCTCCATCTCGACGATCTCGGCTCGGAGAAGCAGACGGAGTGGGTCCTCGAGCAGCTCTACGCGCTGATCAACGAGCGCTACGAGCGTCAGCGGTCGCTGATCGTGACGAGCAACTACGAGGACGACGAACTCGAGAAGCAGCTCGGCACCCGCATCGTCTCTCGGCTCGTCGACATCTGCGGGGATCCGGTTCTGCTTTTCGGCGACGACCGCCGCATGCAGGTCTCGGCCGACGTCGCGACCTCATTGGGAGAGAGCGGCGGCTCCACGCTCGGGCCTCTCGACCACTGAGGCTGGCCTCAGATCTCGACCGGCTCCGCAGTCAGGTCTCCCCCGGCGTTGCCGGTGTTGACCGTCTCCCGTGGCTCGATGACGAGCACGTGTGCCTCCTCGTCGGCCTTCGGGCAGTGCTCGATACCCCGCGGCACGACGAAGAGCTCACCCGGGTCGAGCTCGACGTCCCGGTCGCGGAGCTGGATCGTCAGATGCCCCTTGAGCACCAGGAAGAAGTCGTCCGTCTCGTCATGCTTGTGCCAGACGAACTCGCCCTTGACCTTGACGACGATCAGCTTGTAGTCGTTCAGGTAGCCGACGATGCCCGGCGCCCAAAGCTCCTGCAGCATCCCGAGCTTTTCCTCGAGGTTGGCCTTGTCGTTCATTCACGCCTCCTTGGTCGTTCAGTCAGCCTACGTCTAGCTCATAATCCCCTGGTCATGCCAGGTCTCGTCATAGTCGGCGCCCAGTGGGGCGACGAAGGGAAGGGCAAGGTCACCGACCTGCTCGCGGAGCAGGCGGACGTCGTGATCCGGTTTCAGGGCGGCAACAACGCCGGGCATACGATCATCCGCGACGGTGAGACCTTCAAGTTCCACCTGATCCCGTCCGGGATCCTCTACCCGGGCAAGATCTGCGCGATCGGCAACGGCGTCGTGATCGATCCTGGCGTGCTGACTGGGGAGATCGAGGGACTGCGGCACCGCGGCATCGACGTAAGCGGCCTGCGGATCTCGGCGAATGCGCACGTGATCATGCCCTACCACGTGAAGCTCGACACGGCCGGGGAGTTGAAGCTCGGCAAGCTCGAGATCGGTACGACGCGGCGCGGGATCGGCCCGGCCTACGCGGACAAGGCCTCCCGCCTCGGCATCCGCGTCCAGGACCTGCTCGACGCGAAGATCCTCCGCAAGAAGATCACGACCGCGATGGACCCGAAACAGCAGATGCTGCGCCCCTTCGCCAAGGACCCCGAGCTCGACCTCCACACCATGGTCGAGGCCTACCTCACCTACGGCCACCGTCTCGAGCCGCACATCGCCGACACAGCGAAGCTCTGCTGGGACGCTCTTGACGCAGATCACACCGTCCTCTTCGAGGGGGCTCAGGGGATCATGCTCGACCTCGACCACGGCACCTATCCCTTCGTCACGTCGTCGAACCCGGTCGCCGGAGCAGCGTGCATCGGCGCCGGCGTCGGTCCGCGCGACATCGACGAGATCTGGGGGATCGCCAAGGCCTACGCGACGCGCGTCGGCGCCGGTCCATTCCCGACGGAGCTCGAGGACGACCTGGGCGACCTGCTGCGAGAACGGGGCGGCGAGCTGGGAACGACCACCGGGCGGCCGAGGCGCTGTGGCTGGCTCGATCTGGTCGCGCTCCGGTACGCCGTCCGCCTGAACACCATGACGGCACTCGCCGTCACCAAGCTCGACGTCCTCTCAGGCATCGATCCGCTCCGCGTCTGCACCCGCTACCGCCATCCCGACGGCGCCGTCTTCGACGAGTTCCCCTACCACCAGTCGATCATCCACAGCGTCGAGCCCGAGTACGAGGAGCTGCCCGGCTTCGAGGGCGACATCGGCGACTGCCGGCACGAGAAGAACCTTCCATCCGAGGCGCGCGACTACCTGGAGGCGATCTCTGACCACCTTGGGGTCCCGGTTCGCCTGGTCGGGGTTGGCCCTGGCCGCGATCAGGTCATCTGGATGGGCAAGGAGGCCGAGCCGCGCCTCCGTGCCGCCGCGTAGCTAGGCGAGCGCTCCCGTCGAGCGCATGCCGTGCTCCCCGAGCGTCGGGATCAGCCCCTCCTCGATTCCCCTCTCCTCTCCGCGGCGGAGCATCCGCAGGCCGAGGATCGTCGCCGCGAGCGTCGCGGTCACACCGAGGCTGACCTGCACGCTGAGCAGCCCCTGCCGCGTCCAGTAGACGTCGCGCAGGTCGAGCAGCAGGGCCGCCTCGTCCATCGTCAGGCCCATGCCGGCGCCGAACGGGATCGCCAGCGCGGACTCCACACCCTCGTCGCGAGTCGTCAGCGCGGCGATCCCGGAGCCGAAGGCGAGGACGATCCCCGGAACGAAGTGGTGGATGTGGCGCCCGCTGACGTGGATGTCACCCGAGGGCCACCAGGACTGGCGGATCCCCCAGGTAGCGAGCCGGGCGAAGGCGAACGCGCCGAGGAACCCCTGCAGGATGTTGAAGAGGACGGTCTCGTGATGGGGCGTGGCGATGATCCCGCGCCGCGCGACGGCGAGGGTGTCCCGGGTCGCCTGTCCGGCCGCCTCGGCGATCGTCTCCGGCGTCTCGGCCTCCCGGCTCTCGCGGCGACGGCGCGCCAACCGGAGCACCTCGCCCGTCACCAGAGTCCCGAGGGACCCCGCGGCGAAGACCGCGAGGGCGACCGTGGCGCGGTCAGCCTTTCGCTCGGTGGCCCGCGCCAGGCGTCGTCGCTTGCGATTGCGAGTGAGCTTCATGGGCTGGGCATGCTAGCCGCGCCGGTTCGACCTACCGCAAATAGGGTGGGAATCCGGCTTGTGGAGCCAAATCCGTGGCAACTACGGAGACGCGGGTCCGCCCGGCCCAATAGAGTTCCGGCCATGCGGAGGTTGCTCTCCCCTGTGAATGTCGGCGTCAGCGCCGCCCGTCACGTGCTCTGGTACCTGAGCTACCACGCCGCCCCGCGCCAGCGCTAGATCTGATGGGAATCATCGCCTGGATCATCCTGGGTCTCTTCGCCGGCACGATCGCCCGCGCCGTGATCCCCGGCCGCACCGAGCCCGGTGGCTGCATCGGCACCACGGCGATCGGCATCCTCGGCGCCCTGATCGGCGGCTTCATCGCCAGCGCGATCGGCATCGGCCACATCCACGACTTCTTCAACCTCGGGACCTGGCTGATCGCGATCGGCGGATCGATCCTCCTGCTGCTGATCATCCGCGCCGTCGCGCGCTAGTCCCGCGGCATCCGCTGCACTGGCGCGAACGGTGTGATCAGTGGGCCGTACAGGGATCGAACCTGTGACCTTGAGATTAAGAGTCTCCTGCTCTACCAGCTGAGCTAACGGCCCCGGTGGAGCCGGGCATTATAGGAAGGGTGGCGAGGAGCTAGAGCCCGCCCGTGCCCAGGCCATTCAGCGGGTTGCCCGAGCTGCCCCCGGTCGCGCCGCCGCCCGTCGCCCCCTGGGTCTGAGACTGCTGTTTGGTGAGCTGCTTGATCGCCGCCTGGAGCTGCTGCCCAAGCTGTTTGAACGATTGGAGCTGCTTGTCGATCGTCGCGGGGTCGGCGGCGCCCTTCGCCGACTTGGCCTGCGCCACGGCCTGGTCGCCGCCCTTGGTGTCTCCCGCGAGGTAGAGGTACTGGGCGAGGGTTGCGTAGGCGTTGGAATTCGCCAACTTCGGCTGCTTGGTGATCCGCACCTGCTGCGCCTGGGCCGCGCTGTTCCAGTCGTCCACGGCCGCGTTGATATCGGTCAGGGCCTGGGTGGCGCTCGTGTCTGTGCGCGCCGCCGTGAAGTCGACGCGTGCGAGCAGGTCGAAGGTATTGAGCGCGTAGATCGCTGCCGACGGCGAGAGGTTCCCGTTGCTCGCCTTCACGTACTTGTTCCAGCTGTCGGCCGCCTCGCGCAGCTGCTGGACCCCGTCGTCCGTCGGCGCGCCGTTGCTGTCCCTATTGGCGTTGGCGGCCGAGTAGTGGAGCTGGACGAGGGTGGCGAGCGTCGCCGTGTCGTTGGGATTGGCGGCGAGCTTCGCCTCTGCGGTGCTGATGTCGCCGTCGAAGGCGGTCGAGCTGCTTCCACCGCCTCCTCCGAAGAGGTCGCTGAAGCTGAAGCCTCCCCCGCCGGTGCCGACGCCCAGGAAGACGAAGCTGATCGCGAAGATCAACGCAAGGCCGCCGAAGACGACGCGGACGACGCGGCGGCGCCGCGGTGATTGCAGGTCGAAGAGCACGGCGGAAGCCTAGAGGGTCGTGGGTCGCTGCCTACGTCGCCCCGCTGGGCGGCGGCTCGGAGACGGTGATGTCGGAATCGACGGCGGCCTCGGGAGGTCTGCCGGCCGCCTTGGCGAGAAGCACGCTGAGCTCGAAGAGCAGGAGCAACGGGACGGCCTCGATCAGCATCGTCACAGGGTCCGTGCCGGGCAAGAGGGCGGCGATGACGACCAGGACGACGTATGCGTAGCGGCGGTTTGCAGACAGCTGCTCAGGCGTGATGATTCCGAGCCTCGTCACCGCGAGGATGCCGATCGGCAGCTGGAAGATCAGCCCCATCACCCCGAGTGTCAGGGTGAAGAAGCTGTAGTAGTCGCGCGCCCGGATTTGGATGTTGAACTGCTGGTCGTTGAAGTTGAGGAGGAACTTGGTCGCGGCCGGCAGGACGACGAAGTAGCCGAAGACGACGCCGGCGACGAAGAGGAGCGGAACCCCCATTAGGAACGGGACGACGACTCGCTTCTCCCGCGTGGTGAGAGCCGGCAGCACGAATGCGTAGGCCTGGTAGAGGATCACGGGCAGCGCGATCACCAGCGCGGCGTAGGCCGCGATGGTGACGGTGGCGGTGAACGGCTCGGCGATGCCGAAGGTGATCGGGGTCTTGTTGCCCGGCAGGGGGTTGTTGGCGATGTCGAGCAGCCTGTCGTTCTGCCAGAAGCAGAGGCCGAAGGCGACCGAGTACGCGACTATCGAGATGACGATGCGCGTTCGTAGCTCGTCGAGGTGTTCGACGAGAGTCAGCCGGTCCTCAAAATCGACCGGCCCTAGCCGGGCCATTGCCTAGGCCTTGTTCTCGGAGACGATCTCGCCCTCGACCGGCTCCGCCGGGCTCTCGGCTGCCGTCTGGGGCGTCTGCGGCTGGCTCACCGGGGTCTGCTGGCTCGCCTCCAGCTCCCGCTTCTTCTCGTCCGGGGAATCCGTGTCGGATTCCCCGGAGAGTGAGTTCTTGAACTCGCGGATGCCGTGCCCCATCGACTTGCCGAGCTCCGGAAGGCGCTTCGGCCCGAAGATGATCAGGACGATGATGAGAACGACTGCTATCTCGAGCGGTCCAACATTGGGAAGCATTGCCGCGGATGTTAGCGGCAGGCGCGCCGCCGGCCGCCAGCACTTACCCAACCCTTACTTACGGACCCGCTCCCGGAAGTTGAGGTAGAAGCGGCTGGCGGTCGGTTCCGCCTGCCCCTGGTACTTGCTGCCGGCCGCTTGGGCGCCGTAGGCGTGCTCGACGGGGCGATCCATCCTCATAAACGAGATCTGCCCGATCGGCATGCCGTGGTAGATCGTGATCGGCAGGTTGGCGAGGTTGGAGAGCTCGAGCGTGAGATTTCCCTCGAAGCCCGGGTCGACGAATCCGGCGGTGGAGTGGATCACGAGGCCGAGCCGGCCGAGCGAGCTCTTGCCTTCGAGCCGCGCGACCAGGTCGTCCGGCAGGCTCACCCGCTCCAGCGTCTGGCCCAGGACGAATTCGCCGGGATGGAGCACGAACGGCTCCTCGTCCTCGACCGTGACCAGCTCGGTCAGGTTCTCCATCGGCTCACGCACGTCTATGTAGGGGTAGCGCGAGTTGTTGAAGACGCGAAAGCTGCGATCGACCCGCACGTCCACGCTGGACGGCTGCACGAGGGACTCGTCGTAGGGATCGAAGACGAGCCTGCCTGCGGCCACTTCCTCCTTGATCGTGCGGTCGCTCAAGACCATGGATCCAGTCTATTCCGGGCGTAGGCGACGCACGCGCCCGGAACACGCTGGATGCGGGGTTATCCGCACCGCTGTCCGGGGTTATCCGCAGGCACAAAGAAACTCACTTTTGGGCCTAAAGGTCGTGCGTATCCCGCCGATATGACCCCCACGATGGAAGTTCCGAAGCGGACAAAGACACATCCGGAGATGGACACTCAGTCCAGGTCCGCCGAGGGCATGCACGCGTGCCCGAGCTGCTCCTCCGTCATGGTCCAGCCGGTCAACTGGCACGAGCAGGGCGACGGCGCCTGGAGCGTCGAGCTGCGCTGCCCCGAGTGTGAGTGGTGGGGCCGCAACAGCTACACGCAATCCGCGGTCGATACCTACGACGAGGAACTGGACCGCGGCGGCCAGGAGCTGATCGAGGACCTGCGCTCCCTCACCCGGGCCAACATGGAGGAAGAGGCCAACCGCTTCGCCATGGCGCTGGCGAGCGACAGCATCCTCCCCGAAGACTTCTGACGCGAGGGTGCGCGTAAGCGCAACCCGATTAACGAAGTACCACTCCAAACAACGAGTCACCTCCCTGCCGAAGAGCGGTCCCCCGGGGCCGCTCTTCGTTTAGGCGTATCGCTCGACGACTCCGTCGGCGATCATGCCCAGCAGCTCGCCCTCCTCGTCTGTGAAGCCCGGCGAGTCGAGGATGGCCTTGGCGCGCTGGATGCTCCCCTTCGCTCGCTCGCGGACCTCGTCGAGCGCCGCCGTCGCCGCGATCCGGTCGCAGAGCGCCTCCGCCGCCTCCTGATCGAGCCCGCGCAACTCAGCCGACTCGAGGCCCCGATCCATGTCCCGCGCGAGTATCAACGGCAGCGTCACGGTACCGTCGAGCAGGTCGGTGCCGCGTGCCTTGCCGGTCCGCTCCGGCGGCCCAGTGACGTCGAGGACGTCGTCCAGCAGCTGGAAGGCCAGGCCGATCTCCCTACCGAAGGACGCGAGCTCCTCGGTGCCGGCGCGGCCTGAGGAGATGCGGCCGAGGCGGCAGGCTGATTCGAACAGGCGGGCAGTCTTCAGCGAGCAGCGCTCCAGGTAGCGCTCCTCGGTGACGGAGGTGTCGAAGGCGTCATGGCGCTGAGCCAGCTCTCCCAGGGCCAGGGCGACCGAGGCGGAGCTCAGCTCCGCCACCTCGGCCTCTCCGCCGCCTGTGGCGAGCTCGGCGAAGGCTCGGGAGAAGAGCAGGTCCCCCACCCCGACCGCGCGATCCCGCCCAGAGCGGGCGACCACCGTTGGGCGCCCGCGACGCACCGGCGCACCGTCGAGGACGTCGTCGTGGACGAGAGTCGCCATGTGGACCATCTCCACGGCGGTGGCGACCCGAACGGCCCGGTCCCCGGCGCCGTCCCCCGCGGCCATCAGGACCAGCAGGGGCCGCATGCGCTTGCCCCCGGCGTTGAGGGTGGCCTCGGCCTCCTCACCGAGCCGCGGGCCGTAGCCGCCTGTGAGCTCGGCGAGGCGCGCCTCGACCTGCGACATCCGCACGGGCAGCCATGCGCTCGCAGCGTCCATCACGGCGGTCACGGGTGGTGGTACGGATGAACGGGTCATTCGGCCCTGGTCGCGCTGTGGATGGCGATGATGCCGCCGGCCAGGAGCAACCAGCGGATCTCGGTGAAGCCCGCGGCATCCATCATTGCCGCGAGCCGCTCAGGTTCGGGGAACGTCCGGACTGAGTTCGGGAGGTAGCTGTATGCGTCCGGGTCGCCCGCGAGGGAGCCGATCACCGGAACCAGCCGGTCGAACCAGAGGGAGTAGAAGCTCGACAGTGGCTCGCGCTGCGGCCGCGTGATCTCGAGGATCACCAGCCGGCCGCCCGGGCGCAGCACGCGCGCCATCTCCGAGAGTCCCTTTTTGAGATCGGCGAGGTTGCGCGCGCCGAAGCCGATCGTCACCGCGTCGAAGCTCGCGTCCCCGTAGGGAAGTTCGAGCGCGTCGGCCCAGCCGAACTCGACCGGCAACCCCTCCTCGCCGCTCTTGCGGCGGGCCAGTTCGAGCATGGGCTCGGAGAAGTCGCTGCCGACCACCCGGCCGTCGGGCCCAATGCGCCGGCGCAACTCGAGCGCCAGGTCCCCGGTGCCGCAGCAGATGTCGAGCGCGTCGGAGCCCGGCCCGACCTCGGCGCGGTCGACCGCCCGCTGGCGCCACTGGTGGTGGAGCCCGGCGGTCATCGCCGAGTTCATCAGGTCGTAGACGCCCGCGATCCGGTCGAACATCCCCCGGACCTCGGTCGCGAACTCCTCGGAATCGCGACTTGGGACGCCTGTTCCGGCATCGGTGCCGGACGAGACACTCATACGCGCGAGATTAGGCGATCAGTTGAGCGACGCGAGATACGCCGTCAGCGCCTGGAACTTGGCCGGCGGCAGTCCTGAATACGAGGGCATGATGCTCGGCCCGACTTCCAGGGAGCGCGCGATCGCGTTGCGCGGTATTCGCGCGCCGATCTGGGTCAGCTCGGGCCCCGGGCCGTCATTGCCGTTGTCCCCGAGCTTGTGGCAGGCGAGGCAGCCCGATTGGGCGACGACCTCCTTGCCCGGCTCGAGGGCAGCGGACGTCTGCAGGTCGATCTCGGTCGGCGGGCCGGCGGTCGCTCCGAGGAAGGTCAGATACGCCATCGCGATGATCACCAGGATGCCCGTCGTGGTCGCGATCGGCCTGCGTTCGGGCCGTCTCTCGGCATTGCGGTCGTAGAACGGGAGCAGCAGGAGCAGGACCATCGCGATCGTCGGGATCCCGATCGTCGCGATCGGCACCGCCCACGGCGGCTTGATCACCCGGAGCAGCTCAAAGAGGAAGAAGAAGTACCACTCTGGTCGCGGCGTATAGGTGGTGGTGGTCGGGTCGACCTTCGGGCCCTGCTCCGCTCCGAGAACGACCGAGAGCGCCACGATCACGAGGGCGACGATCAGCATCATCGTCGTGTCCTTCAGCACCGCGTACGGGAAGAACGGCTTGCCCTTCTTCTTCAGGGCCTCGTAGCCGCGGAGGTACTCCTCCTTCTCGCGCCTGTTCATCCGACCTCTTCCTTGGGCACCGCGGGCTTGGGCTTATCGGCCTTGAGCCAGGGCGGCGCGGTGGTGCCGAGCTTGACGACGAGGTAGAGGTGCGCCCCGATCAGGGCGATGATCAATCCGGGCACTAAGAGCATGTGGATCGCGTAGAACCGCGACAGGGTGGTGGCGCCGATCTCGGGCCCGGCGCGCAGGAAGTCAGCCAGGTACGGACCGACGACCGGGCCGGTTCCCGTGATGTTGTTGGCGACGATCGTCGCCCAGTAGGAACGCTGGTCGAAGGGCAGCAGGTACCCGGTCAGCCCCATCACCATCGTGAGGATGATCAGCACCACTCCGATCACCCAGTTGAGCTCCCGCGGGTACTTGTAGGCGCCGAAGAAGAAGGTGCGCCCCATGTGCAGGAAGATGCAGACGATCATCACCGAGGCGCCCCACTTGTGCATGCCTCTGACGAACTCGCCCATCCAGACGTCGTTGGTCAGGTGGGTGATCGACCCGTATGCCTGGGTCGGCGACGGCGTGTAGTACATCGCCAGGAAGACGCCGGTGAGGGCCTGGAACGTGAAGGCGAAGAGAGTGGCCGAGCCGAGCGTGTAGAACCAGTTCGTGCCCTTGGGCACCTTCCGGTAGAGCATCCCTGTGAGGAAGCCCGTGGCGCCCGTGCGCTCGTCGACCCAGCCGAGGACGTCGCCGCCGGCCTCCTTGGCGACGTCGGCCGGTCCGGCGCCATTGCCGTTCGCGCCGTTGGTCCGCTCTCCGGGCTTGGCGGGGCGGCTCAGCGGACCTGGTTTCGGAAGCTTCGGCACGCGTTCTCCTACGGCGGCGGCGGCACGGACGGCCGCGGCGGATAGAGGTACTCCCAGACGCCCCCGGTGAACTCACCGGGGTCGCGGGCGCGCACCGGTTCGAGGCTGTTGGTGACGCTGTAGCGGTTGCCGACCTCGACCTGGCCGTTGGTGACCCGGGTCTGGAAGCGGTCGAGCGGGCGGACCGGTGGGCCACCGATGCGCTCGCCGAGGAAGCCGTAGACGCCGCCGTGACAGGGGCAGATGAAGTTACCCGCGGCCTGGACGAAGCGGACGGGACAGCCGAGGTGGGCGCAGCGCGTGGAGATCGCGATGTACTCGCTCGATGTCTCCTGCGGGTACTTCGACTGGCCCTTTGTGATCGTCGGATCGCCCTGGCGGATATAGGCGGTGGTCTTGCCCGTCTCGCCGATGCCCTCGACCGCGGTGATCACCACCGCCCGGTAGGTGTCGGGCGTGAAGTCATCGGTCGAGCCGACGGCCTGCCAGGGCTGGTCCTCCTGCTCGAAGAGGGGTGCGGCGGCGAATCCGATGGCGGGCAGCACGATGGCGGCGCCGGCAAGTCCACCGATCGCCTGGATGCCGACGGTGAACGCGGTCCGGCGGTTCATGGACTCGCCCTCGAAGTAGCCAGCCGGATCCGAGCTCGGAAGAGCCTTCGGTGCCCCCTGCTTGTCGTTTCCCTCTTCAGCCACGATCTGGGACGTCCTCGGCGGCGAAGCCTATCGAGTCGGCTGCGAGGGCCAGCGCATCGCTCATGCCCGAATCGCGCGCTGTTTTGGTAGCGCTCCGGAAGAGCTGATCGGCGGCATCGGGCTCCGCGGCGCGGAGTGCCTCCTTGGCCCGCTCGTGCTCCGGGGTCGATCCGGCACCCACGGCGACGCTGGAGGCCAGCCAGAGCGCTCCGGCGAGGCGGTCCCGGGAGCCGTCGCCGTTCTCGGCGTGCACCTGCGCCGAGAGACTGATCAGGTCTGCCAGCTCGCTGACCGCGTCAAGGTCACCACGGGCCGCCAGCTTCTCGAGACCGAGCGCGTAGAGGTAGTCACCGGCGAGGAGCCGAAGGTCGCCGTCCGCTCCCTCGATGAGCCTGGGCTCCTCGTAATGAAGCAGGTAGCCCTCCCTGATCGCCTCGACGAGAACCATGTAATCCTCGGCTGCGCCGTGGGCCCGCGGGCCCACGGCGACCAGCGGGCCGAACGCCGGCTCCTCGTCCGCGTCCCGGACGTACGGCGTGATCACGTTCTCCCCGTCACGGAGAAGCGCCGAGAGGGCGGCAAGGGAGGTCGAGGTCAAGGCCATGCGTCAGTCCGAGATTAGAGCGGGACGTCAGACGATGGCTTGCTCGAACGCCTCGGCGGCAGCCTCGATCGTCCGGTCGATCGAGTCGGCGTCGTGCGCCAGAGATGGGAACCATGCCTCGAACTGGGAGGCGGGCGGGTAGATGCCGCGATCGAGCATCGCGCGGCAGAAGCGCCCGTAGGCCCGCGTGTCGCAGGCCTGCGCGTCGGCGAAGTTCCCCACCGGCTCGGCGCTGAAGAAGACGGTCAGCAGCCCCGGCACGCTCGACACCTGGACCGGACGGTCGCCGGCCGCCCTGCGCAGGCCGGTGGCGAGCCGGGTCGTTGCGGACTCGATGCCGACGTACGCGGCGCCGTCGAGCTTGCGCAGCGTCGTCAGACCCGCCGCGACGGCCAGGGGGTTGCCCGAGAGCGTCCCCGCCTGGTAGACCTCGCCGGCGGGCGCGATCCGCTCCATCAGCTCGCGACTGCCGCCGTACGCGGCGGCAGGGAGCCCGCCGCCGATCACCTTTCCCATCACCGTCAGGTCGGCGTCGACGCCCAAGAGCTCCTGCGCCCCGCCGCGCGCCACCCGGAAGCCGCTGATCACCTCGTCGAGGATGAGCAGGGAACCGACCTCGGCAGTGGTGTCCCGGACCGCCTCCAGAAAGCCCGGAGCCGGCGGGACCACGCCCATGTTCGCGGGAACCGGCTCGGCGATCACGGCCGCGGGTCGCCCTCGCGAGATCGCCTCCGTGACCGCGTCGGTGTCGTTCCAGGGGACGACCACCGTGTCCGACGCCTGGGCCTCGGTGACGCCGGGACTCGCGGGAACCCCGGCGGTCGCCAGGCCGGAGCCCCCCTCCGCCAACAGCCCGTCGACGTGCCCGTGGTAGGCGCCGGCGAACTTCATGATCGTCGTGCGCCCGGTGGCGGCCCGCGCGAGGCGCAGCGCCGACATGGTCGCCTCGGTGCCCGAACTGGTCATCCGGATCATCTCCACGCTCGCAAAGCGGCCGACGACCTCCGACGCCAGATCAACCTCCCCGGCCGTCGGCGCGCCAAAGCTGGTGCCGCGGCCGGCGGCCTGCCGCACCGCCTCGACCACCAGCGGATCGGCGTGTCCGAGGATCAGCGGCCCCCAGGAGGAGACCCAGTCGACGTAGCGGTTGCCGTCGACGTCCCAGACGTGGGGGCCCTCGCCGTGGTCGATGAAGATCGGGTCGCGGCCGATCGAGCGCATCGCCCGCACCGGCGAGTTGACCCCACCGGGCATCACCTCGAGAGCCGCCCGGTACAGCTCCTCGGAGCGGCTTATGAGTTCTCCGCCTCCCAGCGGGCGTAGTCGTCGGTGAAGTAGTGGAGGCGGATCTTCTTGAACTCGGTCGAGGAGTAGAGGACGGCCCGATCGTCGCCATGGAGGTCGTGCTCGTCGGCGATCCCGTCGAGGACCGCGTCGCATTCCTCCTTGGAGCGGCCATGGGCCATGGTGAAGACGCTGTAGGGCCAGTCGGCGTAGGTGGGCCGCTGGTAGCAGTGGGAGATGCCGCGGACGGCGGCCATCCGCGCTCCGACGTCCATGATCTTCTCGTCGGGAACTCGCCACACGCCCATCCCGTTGGCGGAGAAGCCGGCTCGCCGGTGGAAGAGGATCGCCGCGACGCGGCGGAGGATCTTGCGATCGGTCATTCCCCGCAGGTGGTCGAGAAACTCCTGCGTGCTCATTCCGACTTCGGCCGCGGCGGCGTCGTAGGGGCGGTCGGTGACCTCCATCGGGCCCTGGAGCGCGCGGATCACGGCGACGTCGGTGTCGTCGTAGGGCTGGCGCTCGAGCTCGCGCGGAGGCGCTGCCTCGATCGCCTTGGAGAGCTCCTCGGTTCCGCCCTCCATCTCCAGATTCATGTTGATCTTGAAGAGCTGGAGAGTCGGCAGCTGGCGGATCGACTCGGCACCGGTGAGGCGCTGCAGGACCTCGAGCGTGCCCTGCAAGCCCAGCTCGGAGTCAGGCGGCGTGGCGATCGTGAACCAGAGGTTGAACTCGTGGGTCCGCAGGTAGTTGTGCGAGACGCCCGGGTGCGAGTTGATGATCTTCGCGGCCCGGTGCGGGTTCTCGGCGTCGACCTTGGCAGCGACCAGCATCGAGCTGTACCCGAGCGCGCGCGTGTCGAAGATCGGGGTGATCTCGCGAATGATGCGCTCGTCGAGCAGTCGCTGGGTTCGGGTCTTGACCTCGACCGGATCGAGCTCGGCCTCAGCGGCGATCAGCTCGAAGGGCTCCGCCTCGAGCGGGTAGCTCGACTGGAGCAGGTTCATCAGGTGCTTGTCGGTCTCGTCCAGCGGTACGGCGGCGCCACCCTTCCGCGAGCGGAGCTTCGGCGTCGCGGCCGCCGTGGTGATCCCGTCGGGCGGCCTGTTCACCGACGGACCGCCTGCGTCGCGAGCCAACCGGCGGCATCCTTGGCGAAGTAGGTGATGATCATGTCGGCGCCGGCTCGGCGGATGGCGGTCAGTGACTCCATCGCGGCGGCGCGCTCGTCGATCCAGCCGTTGGCGGCGGCGGCCTTCAGCATCGAGTACTCGCCGCCGACGTGGTACGCGGCCAGCGGAGCGCCTGTCGCGTCCTTGACCCGACGGACCACGTCGAGATACGGCAGGGCCGGCTTGACCATGACGACGTCCGCACCCTCCTCCAGGTCGAGCTTGGCCTCGCGCACCGCCTCCTCGGCGTTGGCGGGATTCATCTGGTACCCGCGCCGGTCACCGAACTCAGGAGTCGAGCCCGCCGCCTCGCGGAACGGGCCGTAGAAGGCGGACGCGTACTTGGCGCTGTAGGCGATGATCGGGACGTCGGAGTGGCCCTCCTCGTCGAGCTGGCCGCGGATCGCGCCGACCCGGCCGTCCATCATGTCGCTCGGCGCAACGGCGTCTGCGCCCGCGTCGGCGTGGGAGATCGCCGTCTTGGCCAGGAGCTCGACCGTCAGGTCGTTGTCCACCTCGCCCCCGCGGACGATCCCGCAGTGCCCGTGCGAGGTGTACTCGCAGAGGCAGACGTCGGTGATCACCACGATCTCGGGATGCGCTTCCTTCAGCGCGCGGACGGCCATCTGGACTACGCCCTCGTCGTCATACGCCTCGCTGCCGACCTCGTCCTTGGTGGCCGGGATCCCGAAGAGCAGGACGGCCCGCACTCCGGCTGCCGCGATCTCCGTGACCTCGGCGACCGCCTCGGAGATGGAGAGGCGCTCGATGCCGGGCATCGTTTCGATCGGCTCGCGCACTCCCTCCCCCGCCGTGATGAAGAGAGGCTGGACGAGGTGGTCCGCGGTCAGGTCCGTCTCGCGAACCAGGTCCCGGAGCGGCTCGGTGCGACGCAGGCGCCGGAGGCGTGTCACTGGAAAGCTCATGCCGCTGATTCTAGGCGGGCTTAGCCCGGGGGCTGAGAGCGCTCCACCTCGGGAATCCGTGGAAACCACGCAGTCACTCTGAAATCGCCAGTCCCCGTGGCAACTGCGACGGCTCCGAGGAGGGCCAGATAAACCCCAATCTCCCTGCTCGCGCCCGTGGGAAAGTCGAACAGGATCAGCCACCCGATCAGAAAGCTGGCGATGACACCCAGGATGTCCGTCATCCCGTTCAGGGAGAGATCCCGCCTGAAGAAGCCGAAGCAACCCCCGGTGATCGCGGCGGCCACCCCGCACAGGCCGACGATCAGGAAGAAGACAACCGAGAGGCTTTCGGCCTCCCAACCGTCCTGTGTCTCCCCAGCCAATTCGCTCCAGGGCAGGAACAAGGCGGCAATCAAGAGCAATCCGCCCACTCCCGCGAGAAACCGTCCGAAGCCAGGATTGATCGTGCTCATGTCGCTCCCTTCTTGAACGCTTGCGCGGTCGCTTGATCTGCGGGAAAGAGCAGCTCGAGGGCGAGCTCGGAGCTGGTCACCTCGAATGGAGTGTCGAACCCGGCGAACATCCCGACGAAGGTCCAGACGCTGCCGTCCGGCGCCCGAATCTTGATCGGTCCAAGGTGTTCGTCGGTCACCTCCGGGAGGGGCTCGTCTCCGGGATCGCCGATCGGGTACGCGGCGACTTCTTCCATCAACGCCGTGAGCGCAGGATCGCCGCTAACGGCGATCTGCTGGGCGAGTCGCCCCAAGAAATGCGCGCGCCAGTGGGCGAGATTGACGATTGTTGGCGCCAGCCCATTTGGATGTAGACCCAAGCGCAGCACGTTGACCGGAGGCTCGAGGAGTTGCGGATCGACGTCCACGAACTCGACCATCGCCGTCGCTGATGCATTGGCAGCGACCAGGTCCCAGCCGCGGTCGAAGACGATCGCGGGCAACGGCTCGTGCGCGACCAGCACGCGATCGAGTGCCAGGCGAACCGGCTCGAGGTCCGGGTCATCAAGCTCGCGCTCGGGGAAGGCCGGGGCATGCCCGGCGGCGAGCAGCAGATCATTTCGCTGCCGATATGGGATGTCGAGCCGCTCGGCGACCGCCAGGAGCATCTCCCGCCCGGGCTTGGAGCGCCCGGTCTCGACGAAGCTCAGGTGTCGGGCTGAGACTCCAGCGTCGAGGGCGAGCTCCAGCTGCGTCAGCCGCCGGCGCCGGCGCCACTCCCTCAGCAAGGCTCCCGGGTCCGCCGCCTGTGCCGCTGTGGCCATCTGGGCGACTCTAGACCGCCGCGGTAGCGCCGTCGATTACCCCGAGGTAATCAGGCGAAACGCCTGAGGGCGAGCCGCGCCAGCACCAGATAGCCCACGGTGAGCAGTGCCAGGTGGATGAGCGGCAGGCCGAGATCCGGGCCTGAAGCCGAAAGCGCTCCCGAGAGCGCGTCGACAGCCGCACGGAATGGGAAGACGCCCGCGATCACGTGGATCACGTCGAGCAGTCCCTTGCTGACCGTGCCAGACGGGACCAGGGAGATGAAGGCCACCGGCAGCGCCAACGCAAAGGCGAGCAGGGCGCTGGCCCGGACCTCGCGGGCGGCGGCGCCGATCGCCAGACCGAGGCCAGATGAGGCGGCCCCGGCCAGCAGGATCGCCGGCACGATCAGATAGATCCGGCTCCACGAGATCGATTCGAAGGGGGTGATCGCCAGCAGCATCAGCAGCGTCACCGCGAGAGCGGCGGCGGTGCCGAGGGTCGCCTTCTCGACCAGCAGCCCAGTGCGGCTCACCAGGCCGCGCGTGAGGCGCGTGAAGGTGTTCTCCTCCCGCTCCAGGGCGAGCGAGCCGGAGACGAGCAGGACGGTGACGAACAGCAGCGTGATCGCCGCCGCGACGGCGACCGCGAAGGTGTCGAGCGGGGGCACGCTCCCCGCGATCACGTCCTTGTTCACGGCGATCGGCTGGCGGACCGAGGCCAGCAGGCTGTTCGCGAGCGCCAGGTTCTGCCTCGCCAGGCGGGCGAAGTTGCTCACTTCCGAGACCTGTTTCTTCTGCGGCGGGGGCAGGCCGGCCTCCACCTGATTCAGGATCTCCTCGGCCTTCTGCAGGCCGAGGATGTGAACCGTCTGGTTGATGAAGGGGATCTCGAACGATCCGCCGTTGGCGAGGATCCGCTCGTAGTCCCCTGCAACGTTGCTGATCTTCTCGGAGATCAGCAGGTTGGCCTGCGTGAGCAGCGATCGGATCCGATCGTCGACCACCTGCGCCTTCAGCGGATCGTCGTTGTTCACGATCACGTCCACCGTCGCGGGCTCGCTCGAGTTGGTGCTGAGCTCTCCCTGCAGCTTGCTGATGAAGTCCGGGGGAAGGATCAGGCCGCCGAGCACGTCGCCGTCCTTCACCTTCTGCTCGACCTCCGCGCGGCTTGAGACGTCGACACACTCGATCTTGGCGCAGAGCTGGCGGCGCGCCTCGTCCTGGCTGAAGCCACCGTTCCCGAGGTTGAGACCACCCCCCGCGGGGATCTGGTTGAGGAAGGCAACGCGGGGCTTCTCGGGGCTGCGTGAGATCGCGAGGCCGATCAGGACGGCGAGCACGATCGGGTAGACGACCAGGAGACCGGTCACCAGCGGCGAGCGCCGCAGCAGCTGAAGGTCCTTCACGAGCAGCCAGCGCATCAGTGCCCCTTCTTCCGCAGGAAGCGGACGAAGTCGTTCTCCGGGTCGGCCATGCTCCCCTTCGGACGCGGACCCGCCGCGCTGCGCATCTGGGCGAAGCTGCCGTCGAAGATCGTCTCGCCGTCGGCGAGGACGACCAGCCGGTCCCCGTAGTGGCTCGCCTCCTCGATCTGATGGGTCGAGTAGATGACTGCGGTCCCGCCGCTGGACAGGCCGGCGACGAATTCCCAGAGCCGGATCCGCTGGCTGGGGTCGAGGCCCGTGCTCGGCTCGTCGAGCAAGAGCACGGATGGATCCCCGAGGAGCCCGATGGCGATGTTGATGCGCTGCTGGTTGCCGCCGGAGAGCGACGAAACCTGGTCGTGGCGGCGCTCCTCCAACCCCGTCTGATCGAGCATCCGCTC
Source organism: uncultured Solirubrobacterales bacterium (assembly GCA_963819715.1). GTDB lineage: Bacteria > Actinomycetota > Thermoleophilia > Solirubrobacterales > 70-9 > DASUPK01. The sequence goes on along the minus strand of CAWFXE010000002.1, from coordinate 1,083,818 downwards.
GATCGTCGCCTCGACGTCCTCGACGCCCTCCATGCGCGCGAAGAGGCGCAGGTTCTCCTCCACGGTCAGCCGGTGATAGAGGCCGGCCTGCTGGGGAACCCATCCCACCTCGCCGTTGGAGTGACCGATCCGCCCCGAGTCCGGCTTGGCGATCCCGGCGAGGATGGAGAGCAGCGTGGTCTTGCCGGCGCCGTTGGGGCCGAGCACAGCGAGCAGCTCCCCGCTACCGACGTCGAAGCTCACCTCCCGGAGGGCGGCGCGCTCGCCGAACGACTTGGAGAGCCCCTCCACCTCGAGCACGGGGGCGGCCTGGCTCATCGCGCGAAAGCTAGCGTGATGGTCGAAGCGACACGTCGTCTACGCTGCGGCGCCTGATGCGCCTCCTCTTCATAGGGGATGTCGTCGGCAAGCCCGGCCGAGAGGGTCTGGCGGCGGCGATGCCCGGGCTGCGGGCCGAGCACATGCCCGACCTGATCGTCGCCAACGGCGAGAACGCGGCGGGCGGCGTCGGCATCACCGAGGACACCGCGAAATCCATCTTCGACGCCGGCGTCGACGTGATCACCCTCGGCAACCACACCTACCGCCACAAGGACGTCTACGGCTACCTCGACTCCGAGCCGCGGATCATTCGCCCAGCCAACTTCAACCCCCAGAACCCGGGGCGAGGGCACGCGATCGTCGAGGCGGCAGGAATGCGCGTCGCGGTGATCAACCTGAGCGGCCAGATGCACCTGCAGGTCGACCGCAACCCGTTCGGTGCCATCGACGAGCTGCTCGGCTCGCTCGCCGGTGCCGCGGACGCCTACATCGTCGACTTCCACGCCGAGCTCACCAGCGAGAAGGTGGCGATGGGCTGGCACCTGGACGGCCGAGTCGCCGCCGTCCTCGGCACCCACACTCACGTGCCGACCGCGGACTTCCGGGTGCTTCCCGGCGGCACCGCCCACATCGCCGACGTCGGCATGACCGGCTCACGGGCCGGTGTCATCGGCGTCAAGCGCGAGCAGGCTCTACGCGCCTTCAAGACGCAGATGCCGGTCCGCTTCGACGGCGCTGACGAGGACGTCTGGATCATGGGCGTCGCGGTCGAGATCACCGACGACGGGCTCGCTCGCGGGATCGATCAGATCCTCGTCCCCGTTTCCTCTTAGCGGAACGGTCCCGCTCGTCAGCAGGGCGATCAGCAGGAACGGCAGGAACCAGGGGATGTAGAGGTAAAACCAGTGGTCGACGGTGAGCTGCATCGCGATCATCACCGCGGCCCCGAGCGCGGCGACCGTGACGTGATCGCGGCGGCGCGGGCGGAAGGCGACGAGCGCCGCCAGCCCTACGACGGCCGCCTTGACGACGGCCTGGAGCCAGCCGAGCGAATGGTCCTGACCCCAGATGCTGAAGGGCGAATCGCGGCCGCCCTGCTCGGCGATCGTGCGGTGCCAAAAGGTCGAAAGGCCGGGATCCTCGATGGCCTGGAAACAGACGGCGAAGACCGTCAGGGCGAAGGCGATGGTGAACGGGATGACCACCCGGGCGTATCGGCGCAGCCAAGGTCCGGCCGCGGCAGTCGCACCGTAGGTCGCGAACAGGGGGCCTAGAGCCAGGGGTGCGAACTTCGTCATCGACGACAGGCCGAGCGTGATTCCTCGCGGGATCGGCGAGGTCAGGCATAAAAGGGTCGCCGCGATTCCGAGCGAGACAAGCGCGTCGTTGGTGTTCGACTCGAGCGCATAGGCCGTGTAGGGGCACGCGGCCCAGGCGAAGCAGAACAGGATCCCGAGATCCGTCCCCCGGCGTCCGCGGCGTATCCGCCTGCCCAACAGGAAGAGCACCGCCATCGTCGCCAGGTCGAAGAAGATCGAGGCGGCGTGGGCGGCCGGCAGCTCGTCCCAGGTCCCACTCCAGGGAAAGACCTGCTCGAAGGGAACGTAGGCGTAGTAGGCAACCGGGCCGTAGGTGTCCCCGGACTGGTCCTCCGTGGGGAAGTTGCCGTAGATCGGCTGGCGGTCCGCGATCCGGTCGGCGCCGATCACCCCCGAGTAGCCGACGTCGATCACGTTGGAATCCACGACGTTGAGCGTGATCCTCCCGGCGAGAAGCACCACCGTCATCACCGCGAGGACGGCGATCGGCATCGAAGGGCGCAGGCCCGAGCCCTCCCTGCGCCGGAAGCCGAGCCAGAGGGCCCGGCCGAGCAGGTAGAGCAGGGGCGGGTAGGCCAGCGGGACGGACAGGCCGATGTTGCCCCGGTTGAAGAGGTACTGGGAGAGGCCGAAGCCGGCGACGATCACCAGGAGGTCCAGATGCGCCAGGCGGAATGGGCGCCGCCAGTCGAGCAAGCCCAGCACGAAGATCCCGCAGAGGGGAAGCCAGATGTAGGGAGCATTGATCGCGCGGCCGAACGCCCCTGGATATCCGCGCGCCATGCGCCAGGCCACCTGGTAGCCGGTCCAAGACTCCAGCGTGTTACCGGTCACCGGGTCGACCACGACCTGCACGACCTCGTCGGATCCGGCGAAGAACCCGACCTCCCAGAGGCCGGTCGAGTCGTTCTTGTTCGCCGAGGGGGAGAGGTTCGGGTGCTGGCGCATCGCGGCGATCGCCTTCGGGTCCTGCTTGGCGATTTCGACCGCCTGGGATTGAGTGATCTTGTGGGGGGCTTGGTCGGCGTCGGCGAATGCCGGCGAGAGCAGCGCCGCGGCGAGCGCTATGGAGAAGACGAGGGCTGGAAGCCTTAGTCGTCGTCGAAGGTCCACAGCTTGTTGCCGATGAAGTTGAAGGGCATCGCGAGCGCCACCGAGATTGCCTGGGCGGGCAGCTCGCTCATTCCACCACCCACCAGGATCTTGAGTGCGATCAGGTTGACCACCAGTGCGAGCACGCTGACGGTGAAGAAGCGGGCGGCCTGAAAGCCTGCGTGACCGTGCTTCGCGTCGAAGGTCCAGTGGCGGTTCCACCAGAAGTTGTTCGTGACCGCAACGCAGAAGGCGATGATCGCCGCGGGGATGTAGTGGATGTCGAAACCCTTGTTGACCAGGGCGAACACCGCCAGATTGATCAGGTAGCCGGAGGCGCCGACGATGCCGAACTGGAAGAGCTGCAGCCAGTTGCCCGGCTTCAGGGTCCCGCGGCCGATGCGCTTGGCCGTTTGGCCGGCCGGGGTCAACCTTGAGGCCGCCCGTGTCGCACGCCGAAGTGCTCGAGGATCACCGGAGCCAGATCCCGCAATGCCCATTGCGGCCGCTTACCCACACGCTTCGGTCCGCAACCCACGAATACGGCCGGGCCGAGGGAGTCGCCGCGGCCCAACGAGCCGTGGCTGCCGCCACCGGCGTGGCTGATGCCGCCCCAGTCGACGCACTCGTAGCCCTCGATGGCGGAGAGCAGGATGTCCCCGGCGTGCGGGGAGGTGAGGGCGGACCAGAGGCGGGCGAGGGCGTCCGGATACTCCTCCGACTCGAATCGGCCCCGGGTGACGTCGGCGTCGAGGGTCTCCGGCTCGCCGCTCACGCTCCACCCGTTACCTCGTAGGTCCCGCAGCTGCCCGCCGGGCCGGAAGCGGAACTCGCGCCCGTTGCGCTCGACCACGGCCTGAACGCCGTCCGGATCGTCCAGCCCGACGCCCGTGCGGAGGACGGGCGTTCCGTCGTCCCGGGCCAGCCAGGTGATCAGATCGACGCCGGTGAGATCGCGGAGGCGAAGCCGGGCGCGCTCATGGGTGCCGGGATGCCGCCGGCCGGTGTCGAGGATGTAGACGGCGCCGGCGCGAGAGGTCGGGCTGACCGCGATCTCGGCCTCCTCCGGCCGATCGGTGTTGGGCTGCAGAACGGCCCAGTCCTCGGCCAGCGCGTCGGCAAGCGGGAGGGCATGCTCGACGGCGGTCTGAGCGTGGTCCGCGGTGAGCAGAACGGCGTGCTCTTCAAGGAACGCGTCCAGCCCTCCCCCGGCCTCGACGATCCGCGCGAACATCGCATCGGCCTTCGCGATCGAGTCGACCTGGGCCTCCGGACCGTGGCGGTGGGAGTGGAAGTCGTTGTCCGGCAGGCTGAAGAGGAGGAAGTCGTAGGCGCCCTCGGAGACGAGCTGCTCCGCGACGCAGGCCGAGTATTCATCGCGGGTGCCGGGCCGCGTGAAGCTCGGGCCGCAGCCGGTGGGGCGGCTCGCGTAGAGGTCGCCGTAGAAGAACTCGTCCGGGCCCCAGACCGCGTGGCGGAAGTTGGCGGCCGCCGCCGCCCGTTTGACCAGCCCCTCGAGGCCGAGCTGGTGGCGCTGGCGTCCGCGGTAGATCAGGAACGGCGTCGCCGCGGTCCGGATTCCGGCGTCGCCTAGGCGCTCGAAAACCGTCTGCGCCTGCCAGCTCAGGTGATCGAGGTTCATGTTGTAGACGAGGTCGTACATCGCCCGAAAGAGGCCGAATGTCCTGGTCGCCTCGAAGGAGGAGCCGTACTCGATGTAGCGCCGCTCCAGCCGGTGATACCAGTTCATCCCCATTACCCAGTGGCCGGCGGGACCGAGCCCGGTCATCATCTCCGAGCTCGCCACGGGGGTGACCGAGGGAAAGCTCGAGACCACGTCGGTGACGAGCTGCCCGCGCTCGACGAGGGCACCGAAGGTCGGCGCTACGTCCTCGTCGATCGCACGCAGGAGCATTTCGGGGTGCATCGCGTCAACGACCACCAGCACAAGCTTCCGGGGCATGGTTAGCGGAGGACCCGCAGGCCCTCGTGTTTGCGCTCCGCCTGGCGGCGGCGGGAGAACCACAGCCACAACAGCGCAACCAGGACGAGCAGCGAGAACGGCTTGAGGACGAGACTGATCCCGGCAACCACGACGGCCGCGAGGACGATGAGTGCCATCACCCCGCTTGGGGCCTGCGCCTGCGTCTGGGCGGCGAGGCCACCCTGCTGGCGGCGAGCCGCTCCCGAGGCGACGTCGCTGGTCACGATCGCGGCCAGGCCGGCACCGATCATCCCGACGGGTAACGCCGGCCAGAGCGCCTCGTCGGCGCCGTTGAGGGCGGCGCCGGCCGCGAGGACGCCGAGCGGAGCGGCACCGGCGACGGCACCCCAGGCGGGCATGATCGGCGGGACGACGACCCCGATGATCAATCCGACTGCGATGGCGAGGCCGAGCCCCTGACAGATGGCGAGCAGCATTCGAGGCCGCAGGCTACATGTCGAATCTTGATTTCCACTTACGGGGCCGCGGTTCCGCAACACTGTCCCGATGACCGAGCCATCGGGCAAGAAGGGGCAGCCGAGCGAGGCGCCGCGGCGGCGGCGGGCGCACACCACCTCACGCGATCTCGAGCGCTACGCGGGCCTCTTCGCCCGGCGCACCCAGGTGATGCGCTCCTCCGCGATGCGCGACCTGATGGCGATCACCGCGCGTCCGGAGGTGATCTCGCTGGCCGGCGGTCTGCCCGACACCTCCACCTTTCCGTCGGAGAGTTTCGCGGCGCAGATGACCCGGATCGCGCACGAGTCCTCGGCGGAGGCGCTCCAGTACGGACCCACCGAGGGGTTCGAGGAAACCAAGGCCTGCATCCTCGAGGTGATGGGCGCCGAGGGAATGGCCCCGGACCCGGACGACCTGATCGTCACAACCGGCGGCCAGCAGGCGATCGACCTGATCACGAAGACGCTCGTCAACCCCGGGGACCCGGTGATCTGCGAAGCGCCGACATACCCCGGGGCCGTGCCGACCTTCTGCAGCTATGAGGCCGATGTCCACCAGGTCAGCACCGATGACGAGGGCATGCGCATAGACGAGCTGGAGGAGCTGCTCGGAGCGCTCGCAACCGCCGGCCGGCGTCCCAAGTTCATTTATTCGGTGCCCAGCTTCCAGAATCCGGCCGGGGTAACCCTCTCGCACGAGCGGCGGGTGCGACTGGTGGAGATCGCCCGGGAACACGAGGTGCTGGTCGTCGAGGACAACCCGTACGGACTCCTCCGCTACGACGGCGATCCGGAGCCGACTCTCTACAGCCTCGACGGCGGGGACTACGTCCTCTACCTGGGCACGCTGTCCAAGATCCTCTCCCCGGGCATCCGCATCGGCTGGGTCGCGGCCCCACCGCCGGTGCTCGAGAAGATCGGCCTCGGCAAGCAGGCCGCGGATCTCTGCACCTCAACTCTGAGCCAGTACTTCGTCCGCGAGTACTTCGCTGAGGGCCGCTGGCGCGAGTACATCGCGAACCTGGTCGAGATCTACCGGACGCGGCGGGACGCGATGCTCGACGCACTCGAGCATCACTTCCCCGCCGAGGCCGAATGGACGCATCCGGAAGGTGGCCTCTTCCTCTGGGCGACGCTCCCCGACTACATCGACACCACCGATTTGCTTGCGAAAGCCTTGCGCGAGGATGTGGCGTTCGTTCCCGGCCGCGCGGCCTACGTCGACGGCCGAGGAGGGTCGTCGATGCGCCTCAACTTCTCCGCCTCCCCTGAGGATGAGCTGCGGGAGGGCATTCGCCGCATCGGCGCAGTCGTCGCCGAGCAGGTGGAGCTCTACCAGACGATCACGGGGGAGCACCGGGCCGAGCCGGAGCCGGAGGACGACGATCCCGGCGGAGAGGTCGTCCCGCTCCCGAGGCGATGAAGGTCGCGGTCTTGAAGGGAGGCAGCTCCCTGGAGCGCGGCGTCTCGCTCCGCTCCGCGGCGCGGGTCGAGGACGCCGTCGCTGCGCTGGGGCACGAGGCGATCGACATCGACGTCGGAGCGGAGCTGGTGAGCCGGCTCCGGAGCGACCGGCCGGACGTCGTCTTCATCGCCCTGCACGGACCCGGCGGCGAGGACGGCACCGTCCAGGAGCTGCTCGAGATCCTCGATCTCCCCTACACCGGGCCCGGCGTGGCCGCCTGCGCTCTCTGCATGGACAAGGTCGCCGCGAAGCACGAGATGCGCGCGGTGGGCCTCCCCACCCCGGACTGGGCCGCCTTCAACGCCACCGCCTTTCGCGAGCTCGGTGCGGCGGACACGCTGGAGGAGATCGAGGAACGGCTCGGCTTCCCACTGGTCGTCAAGCCGGCGAGCCAAGGCTCCTCTCTCGGAGTCGAGTTCGCCTCCTCCCGCGAGGAGGTCCCGCAGGCCCTACTCGCAGCCTTCAGTTATGACGACCGGGTTCTGCTGGAGCGCTACGTGCAGGGCCGCGAGCTGGCGGTCAGCGTGCTCGGGGGCGAGGGGTTGCCGGTGGTCGAGGCGATCCCGCGCGAGGAGGACTTCTTCAACTTCGAGGCCCGCTACGAGATCGGCCGCACGGAGTACGTCTGCCCGGCCAAGCTCGGCGAGGCGGAGACCCGGCGCGTGCAGGAGCTGGCGACGAGGACCTACGAGACGCTCGGCTGCAGCGGCTTCGCCAGGGTCGACCTGATGCTCGGAGACGAGGGGCCCCAGGTTCTCGAAGTGAACGCGATCCCGGGCCTCACAGACACGAGCCTCTTCCCGATGGCCGCCGAGGCGGCGGGCATCGGCTTCACGCAGCTGGTCGAGCAGATCCTCGCTTCATCACGGCTTCGCCATCAAGCCGCGGCCACAAGCGGCCGCCCCGCATAAGTCGCTTCGGCTTCGCCCTTCGCTCCCAGGCGCAGCGACCTGGTGGCCGCTACTCCTCGCCGGAGGCGAAATCCTCGGGCGTGACATTGTCCAGGAAGTCCTTGAACTTCTCGACCACCTGCTCCTGGTCCTCGACCTCCTCGCCCTCGAACTCGATCGCGGACTCCTCGATCACGTCGTCGGCAGCGAAGATCGGCGCCGACGTGCGGACCGCGAGCGCCAGCGCGTCGGAGGGGCGGGAGTCGATCTCCATCTCCGAGCCGTTCATGGAGATCGTGATCGAGGCGAAGAAGGTGTTGTCCCGGAGCTCGGTGACCGAGACCTTCTCGCACTTGGCCTCCATCTGATCGAGGACGTCGGAGAGCAGATCGTGGGTCATGGGGCGCGGCGTCGAGGCGCCCTGGAGCTTCATCAGGATCGCCGCGGCTTCGGGGTGGCCGATCCAGATCGGCAGGAACTTGTTGCCATCGACCGTCTTCAGCAAAACGATCGGCTGCTTGCCGACCATGTCGAAGCTGACTCCGTAGATGGTCATTCGCTGCACGCAGGTCTCCTCGGGGCGTCCGCACGGATTATAGGAGCGGCCCAGAGTCGTCCAGCGGAGCGGTGCGGTCGTACCATCAGGTCGTGTCGACCAACTGCCGGCAGCAGGCCTTCATCGACGCGCCTCTGGACGTCGTCTGGAGGCTCGCTTCAGATCCGCACCGCCAGACCGAATGGTGGCCCGACACGATCACCTTCGAGTGCATCGACGGCGATTTCGAACAGGGTTGCCACGTCCGCAACGTCCAGTCACGGCCCTGGCCGATGTGGGATCTCGAGACGACGCTGCAGGTCGACGAGATGATCCCGGGCAAGGAGCTGACCATCCGCTGCATGGACACCGGCACCTACACGCGAGCCGTGTTGACCGAGGGCCAGGGCGGAACGTTCATGGAGATGGAGGCGGGCAACGATCCGGCGAACGTCAGGGTCCGGGTGCAGGTTGCGATGGCGGGAGAGCGCATGTTCCGCCGGTGGGTGGAGCACGCGCTGGAGGGGATCAAGGGCGCCGCCGAGAGCGCCGGGTAGATGGGCGATCCTGGACTCGAACCAGGGACCTCGTCCTTATCAGAGACGCGCTCTAACCAACTGAGCTAATCGCCCGAACGGCTGCCGATTCTAGCCACGCTTGCGCAGCCGGCGAGCAAGCGATTCAAGCTGCGTCAGATCCTCGAAGGTGAGTTCGGCCTTCACTCCTTTGCCGGCACGCCGGACCTTGACATCCTGGCCCAGCGCGGAGCCGAGCAGGTCCTCGGCGTCGGACATCGCGGCGCGCTCCTCGGCCGAGATCCGCCCGCCCGTTGTGGCTTTCTTCCGGCGTGGGCCCTCTCCGGCGTGGCGCTCGGTCTCGCGGACCGACCAGCCCTCGGAGGCGGCCTGCTTGGCGAGCCGGGTGCGCCGCTCCTGGTCCGAGATCTGCAGGATCGCGCGGCCGTGGCCCTCGGTCAGCTCCTCGCGCTCGAGCAGGGTCAGAACAGGATCGGGAAGATCGAGCAGCCGGATCAGGTTGGAGATGGCGGCACGGCTGCGGCCGACGCGGCGCGCGAGCTCCTCCTTCGAGATGCCCAGGTCGTCGACCAGGGCCGCGCAGGCCCGGGCCTCCTCCACCGGATTCAGGTCCTCGCGGACCATGTTCTCGATCAGGGCCGCCTGGAGGCGCTCGTCCTCCGGGGAGGTGCGGACCACGGCGGGGACCCGGTCGATGCCGGCCCTTTGGGCGGCTCGCCAGCGGCGCTCGCCGGCGACCAGCTCGTAGCGGCCGTCGTCGAGAGGGCGGACGATCAGCGGCTGGAGCAGGCCGACCGAGCCGATCGATCCCGCCAGGGCGTCGAGCGCAGTGGCGTCGAACTTCGCCCGCGGCTGGTCCGGGTTCGGCTCGATCTGTGTGACCTCGAGCTCGCGGAGCTCCGGGCCGCCCGCGGAGCTCTCCGGCAGGATCGCCGCGAGCCCTCTCCCCATACCTCGCTTACGCTCGGCCATCGCCAACCCCGAGTGCGAGAACCTCGTCGGCCAGGGCACGGTAGGCCTTGGAGCCCGTGGACTTCGGGTCGTGCTCCGAGACCGGGATGCCGTAGCTCGGGGCCTCCGCGACGCGGACGCTTCGCGGCACGACGGTCTTGAAGACCCTGGCCGGCAGGTGCTCCCGCAGCTCACGTTCGACGTCCTGCGAGAGCCGGGTGCGGTCGTCGTGCATCGTGATCAGGACCCCGGCCAGCTCCAGACCCGGGTTGAGGTCGCGTTGCACCAGCTTCAGCGTGTCGAGGAACTGGACGAGGCCCTCGAGGGCCAGGTACTCGGCCTGGACCGGGACGATCACCTTGTCCGCCGCCACCAGCGCGTTGACGGCCACCGGGCCAAGCGAGGGCGGGCAGTCCAGGAGCGTGTACTCGAACCTCGAGCGGACGGGGCCGAGACCGTCGCGGAGCCGGGTCTCGTATCCGGAGAATCGCGGCAGCTCCACCGCGGCGCCCGCCAGATCCACATGCGCCGGGACGATCCACAGGTTGTCCGGCCCTGCGGGCCCGGCGGCCTCCGCGACGGAGACCTCCCCCGTGAGGCAGTCATAGGACGACGGCGTTGAGTCCTTGGGCAGGCCGAGCGCGACGGTTGCGTTGCACTGGGCATCGAGGTCGACGACGAGCGTCTGCTGCCCGTCGCTGGCGACGAAGGCGGCCATGTTGACGGCGGTGGTCGTCTTGCCGACGCCACCCTTCTGATTTGCGATCGCGTAAACGGTTCCCATTCGAACGTTCGGGTCAGTGCTGTTCGGACCCGAACGGGCGCTTCGCCGCCATCCCGGGCCGGCGCGGCAATCCGTTCGGAGTCGGTCCATTCTTGCGGAGGAGGTGGATGTGTCGGTCGCGACTGCCCGGATATGGCCGCACACTCCGCACCTCGAGGGGCTCCATCGCCAGCTGCTCGGCCGCCGCGGCCATCGCGGACTCCTCGCCATGCAATCGAGCGCCCTTCCAGGCGACCAGGACACCGCCCTCGAGAAGCAGCGGCGAGGCGAGCTCCGCCAGGGTCGCCAGGGAGCCGACGGCCCTCGCCGTCACGGCGTCGTAGGCCTCGCGGCCGTGCGAGCTCGCCCAGTCCTCGGAGCGCTCGCAGACGACCGTCGCGTTGCGCAGGCCCATCCGCTCAGCGGCGTCGGTGAGGAACCCGCACTTGCGGCCCAGCGACTCGATCAGATCGAACCGGGCCTCGGGCCGGCAGGCCGCGAGGACCAGGCCGGGCAGACCTGCTCCGCTGCCGAGATCGGCGACCCTGCCGGCGTTCGCGAGTGGCTCGATCTCAAGGCCGCTGAGCGAATCGGCGATGTGGACGTCGCGTGCCCGCCGAACCGTGGACGCCGAGATCGGCGCGCGCGGATCGGCCAGCATCTTGATGAGCGCCTCGAGGGCCGGTTCGGCCGCGGTTGGGGCGGAGCTCAATCGGAGACGAGGGGAGCGACGACCACGTAGCGGTTGGGCTCGTCGCCCTCGCTGTAGGTCTCGATCTCGGGGCGGTCGCGAAGGTGCTCGTGGACGACACGCCGCTCGTTCGAGCCCATCGGGTCCATCTCGACGGCCTGGCCATGGCCGAGCGCGTCCTCGGCGGCCATGTCGGCCCGCCGTCGCAGCGACTCGCCCTGGCGGCGGCGATACCCGGCGGCGTCGACGGTCACCCGCTTTCGATCCTGACGCCCCCGGAAGGCTGCCTGATAGGAGAGCAGCTGGATCGCGTCGATCGTCTGCCCGTGCCGCCCGATGAGGAGGCCCACGTCCTCGCCCTCGATATCGGCGTGGATCTCCTCGTCGCCCTCCTCGACGATGACGGAAGCTTCCAGCCCGAGCTCCTCCAGGATGCGCTCGAGCATGACGCGAACCCGCTCCGCCGGCTCTTCCGGCAGCACGGTCTCCTGGGACTCCAGTCCTCCTTCCATGGGGGCAGTCTTACACGGTTACACCGCTTCGCCATCAGACCGCGGCCACAAGCGGTCGCCCCGGATAAGTCGCTCCGGGCTTCGCCCTTCGCTCCTGAGGCGAGCGACCTGGTGGCCGCTACTTGCGGCGCTTGCGCTTGCGCGGCGGAGGCGGAGGTGGCTTCGCCGCGCGGACTTCTTCCGGCGTCGGAATCGCCGGCAGCGGCCAGACGAAGTGGATGGTGGTCTGCTGCATGACCTGCCAGAGACCGCTGGCGATGAAGTAGACCGCGATGCCGGCGGGCGCGTTCGGGATCAGGAAGACGGTCACCAGCGAGAAGATCCCGGCCATCAGGTAGCGCTGGGAGGCGCCGCCGGTGGTCGGGGCGGGGTTGAAGAAGAGCAGGGCGAAGGTGCCGGCGACGGCGAGGATGACCAGGGCGATCGCCTCCGGGCCGGTCGGGTGGGCGGTGAGGTTGGTGATGAAGAGGAAGCCGGCCTGGCCGGACTCCGTCACCTTCTCGTTGAAGCCGCTGCTGCGCAGCAGCTGGTAGAGGGCGATGAAGACCGGGAACTGGAAGACCAGCGGCAGGCAGGCCGACAGCGGGTTGACGCCGTGCTCCTGGAAGAGCGCCATCTGCTCGCGCTGCATTCGCTGGCGGTCGTCCTTGTACTTCTCCTGGAGCTCCTTGATGTAGGGCTGCAGCGCCTGCATCTCCCGCATGCCGTGCATCGACTTGAGGGTGAAGGGCAGGACCACGAGACGGGAGAGCCAGGTGATCAGGATGATGCCGACGCCCCAGGCAATGCCGAGGTCGTTGTACATCCAGGAGATGACCGAGTTGAACAGATCCTCGATCTGCTGGATGACGGGGAGTGTTGCGAGCAGCATGTCTTCGATTACGTCGGGTCGGGCCGACCGGATGCGGGGCCGGCGGGAAGTGCCGGTCTTGCCAGCCTCTCGGAGCGGGTGGGAGTGTTACGGAAGAGGCGCCGATCTGACAGCTCGTCGATCCCGCCGTGGCTGAACGGGTTGCAGCGCAACAGCCTCCAGCCGGCCAGGATCGAGCCGCGAATGGGCCCGAGCTCTTGAATCGACTGCACCGCGTACTCCGAGCAGGTCGGGTAGTAGCGGCAGCGCGGCGCGAACGCCGGCGAGATGAAGCGCTGGTAGAGGCGGATCGGCGCGATCAGGACGGCGGAGAGCAACCGTTTCACGACAAACGCTCCTCGCCAGGGTCTTCGACGAGCTCCGCCAGGGAGGAGCGCAGTCCCTCCTGCCCATCTCGCTCCAACAGGCCTTCCACGCCCGGGCGAGCGACAACCACGTAGTCGTGACCCGCCTGGAGGCCGTCGGAGAGCTCCCAGAAGGACTCGCGAATCGCCCGCTTCACCTTGTTCCGTGTCACGGCCTTGCCGATCTTCCTGCCAACGGAGAGACCGAGGCGGGAGCCGTCCGAGCTCTCATCCTCACGACGGGCGAAGGAGTAGAGCACGAGGAAGCGGTTGCCGCGGGAATTGCCCTCGCGATAAACGCGATCGAAGTCACCGCTCCGCGAGAGGCGGCGCCGACGGCCATCGGGACGGCGCTCCGACACCAACGCTCAGGGGGTGAGCCGCTTGCGGCCCTTCTGACGCCGCCGCCGCAGGATCGCGCGACCGGAGCGCGTGCCGCTCCGCGCCCGGAAACCATGGGTCCGGGCTCGCTTGCGCTTCTTCGGCTGATAGGTCCGCTTCATCAGGAGAGCCCCATATGGAGGGGCGAGGGGCACGGCAGTATAGGGCGTGACTCCCGCCGGGAAACCCCCTTCTCGGTTTTACCCGCGTTTTGCACGGAGGCCGCTGGCCGACCCCTTTCGACACCCGCGGGCCAACCCTATGATCGCCCCTCGGCTCAGGCACGCAGAAGCACGACGAGAGAAGAGGAGGACCAGGTTCCGGGGCAGGTTCGCGACGTTCGCCAGGATCTCGAGGATCCCTGGCGCGAGATCCAGCGAGAGCTGGCCGCCTCGGTTCACGAGGACACCTACCGCCTCTGGTTCTCCCCGCTGACCCCGGTCTCGCGCCGGGGCGCCACCCTCTATCTGACCGGACCCGCGCGGGTGGTGCGCTGGGTCAGCAAGCGCTACATGGATCTGCTGCGCGTAGCGGCGGAGCGAGCGGTGGACGGCCTCCGTGAGATCGAGCTCGTCGCCCCAGACGACGCGGCCGACGCCACCCCCGCCTCCGCCGATGCCGCCTCCCAGGTCGCGCTCAACCCCTCCTACACGTTCGAGCGCTTCGTCATCGGACCCGGCAACCAGCTGGCCCACGCCGCGGCGCTCGCCGTCGCCGAGGCCCCCGGCGAGGCCTACAACCCACTCTTCCTCCACGGCCCCCCGGGCCTCGGCAAGACCCATCTGCTCGGGGCGATCGCGAATTACCTCAACCGCCACACCCCACAGCTGGCGGTTCGCTACACCACCGCCGAGTCCTTCACCAACGAATTCGTCTCCTCCCTCCACGGCGCCGGCATCGAGGGCTTCAAGGAGCGCTACCGCCGCGCGGACGTCCTCCTGATCGACGACGTCCAGTTCCTCGAGGGCAAGGCCAGGACCGCCGACGAGTTCTTCCACACCTTCAACGCCCTCTACGAGGGAGGAGCGCAACTGGTGCTGACGGCGGACCGTGTGCCGGCCGAGCTGGCGGCGCTCGAGGCCCGGCTGCGCGACCGCTTCGAGTGGGGCCTCACCGTGCCCGTCGAGCCGCCCGACCTCGCCACCCGCCTCGTCTTCCTCGGCAACCTCGCGCGGGAACAGACCGAGCAGCTCCCACCCGACGCACTCCGCGCCCTCGCCTCCAAGGCCTCCGCCAACCTGCGCGTCCTCAAGGGCGCCCTGACCCGAGTGGTCGCCTTCTCCTCCCTGACCGCCTCCGCGGTCACCGCCGACTCGGTCGACCGCGCATTGCCCGCCGACAAGATCGCTCCCCCGCCGGCGGAGCACCCCGATCCCAGTCAGGTTCAGGAAGCCGTTGCCGCCCGCCTCGGCCTCAGCGTCGACGACATCCTCTCCCCCACCCGCAGCGCCCCCATCGCACGAGCCCGCCAACTGGCCATGTACCTCACCCGCGAGCTCACCGACCTCTCACTTCCCCAGATCGCCGAGGCATTCAACCGTCGCGATCACACCACCGTCATGCACGCCATCCGCAAGGTCGAGAGCGGCGCCCTCGAGGACGCCAGCCTCTCTCGCGCCGTCGAGGAGCTCACCAGCGAGCTCCAATCAGAAGGCGGAATGGGTCGTGACCGAACCGATTGAAAGAATCGCAAGAGGAGGCTGTCCACATATCCACGCCATCCACAACCCTTACTACTCCTAGGGAATCCCAAGAACATCAGGCCATGAAGATCAACACCACAAGGCAGTCGCTTCTCGATGCATTGCTCGTCGTTTCGCGAGCGGTCTCGGCCCGCGCCGCCCTGCAGGCCCTCTCCGGCATCCTGATCACGATCGACGGTGGCGCTCGGTTGCGCGCCACGGACATGGAGCTCGGCCTCGAGGTCGGTCTCGATGGTGAGGTGGAGGGATCCGGCTCGGTGGTCCTCCCCGGGCGCCTGCTCGTCGAGGTGGCGCGCTCGCTCCCCGATGGTCCGGTGACCATGGCCCTTCGCGAGGCCGAGCGGGACATCGAGCTCAGTGCCGGTTCGTCGCGCTTCCACCTCCGCACCCTCCCCGCCGACGACTTCCCCCGCTTCCCCGATATGGAGGGCGACCCGGTGGAGCTGCCGGCGGCACCGCTGCGCGACACGATCAACCGGGTTGCCCGCGCCGCCTCGCGGGATGAGGCGAGGCCGGTCCTCACCGGCGTCCTGGTGACGGTCGAGGCCGACGAGATGACGATGGTGGCGACCGACTCGTACCGGCTCGCAGTGAAGAAGACGAAGCTCGAGTCCTCGGTCCAGGAGAAGCTCGAGGCCAACGTCCCCGCCCGGGCGCTGCGCGAGCTCGCTCGCCTGATCGAGGCCGGAGGAGAGGACACGCTCAGCGTCTGGCTCACCCGCAACCAGGCGATCTTCCGCGTCGGCCCGACCTCGCTGAGCTCGCGGCTGATTGATGGTCAGTTCCCGAACCATTCCCAGCTTTTGCCCGAGTCCTACGAGCACGAGGTGAAGCTGCCGCGGGCCGATCTGCTCGAGGTGACGCGGCGCGTCTCGCAGCTGGCGCAGCGCAACGCCGCCCTGCGGCTCTCCTTCTCCGACGGCGAGCTGGTGGTCTCGGCCGAGACGCCGGACCTGGGGGACGCCCGCGAGGCGCTGCCGGCTCCGTACCAGGGCGAGCTGCTCGAGATCGGCTTCAACCCGGAGTTCGTTCGCGACGGCCTGGAGAGCATCGAGTCCGAGGAGGTGCTGCTGAAGCTGATCTCGCCACTGCGGCCGGGCCTGCTGGAGCCTTCGGCTGACGATGACTTCAGGTACCTGGTGATGCCGATCCGGCTGAACGTGTGAGGCCATGGTTGTCCGCGCTGTCGAGTGCCGCGCGTTCCGCAACCTCGTAGAAGCGCGTACGGAGGTTGCCGCGAACGTCGTCGTGGTGCACGGGCCGAACGGCGCCGGCAAGACGAACCTGCTGGAGGCGATCTACTTCGGGCTCACCGGTCGCTCCTTTCGCACCGGCAACGACCGCGATCTGATCCGTTACGGAGAGGAGGGAGCGCGGGTCGAGCTCGAGCTTGACGATGGTGCCTCTCTGCTGGCGGCGCTCGATCGCTCGGGCGAACGCCGCCATCTGCTCTCCGGCCGGGCGCTCGCCGGCGATCCCGGCGAGCGGCCCCTGGTGAGCGTCTTCCATCCCGACCGCCTGCAGCTGGTCAAGGGCGCGCCGGCGCATCGGCGCGCCCATCTCGACCGTCTCTGCGGTGCCATCTGGCCGGCGCGGGCCGACCTCCGTCAGCGGTTCGGCCGCACGCTGGCCCAGCGCAATGCCCTGGTGGCGAGGGTCCGCGCCGGGCTCGGCAGTGCCGATTCCCTTCCATCATGGGACGAGCGGCTGGCGGCGGAGGCCGAGCCGCTGATCGAGGCCAGGGCCGAGGCGGTCGAGAAGCTGTCGGGACCGTTCTCCGAGCTGGCGGGCAGGCTGGGGCTCCCGCAGGCGGAGATCTCCTACCGGCCGCGGGCTCCCGCCGGCGGCGACGAACTGGCGGCGGAGCTCGCTCGCCGCCGCGACCAGGAGCTCGGCCGCGCGTACACCTCCTACGGGCCGCAGCTCGATGAGGTCGAGCTTCGTCTGGCGGACAAGCCTCTCCGCCGTTTCGCATCGCAGGGCCAACAGCGGCTCGCGCTGCTGGCCCTGCTGTTCGCCGAGCGAGGAGCGCTGCTCGACGCCGGCCGAAACGCGCCGCTGATGCTGCTGGACGACGTCATGAGCGAGCTCGACGCGGCGCACCGGGAGCTTCTGGCCGGCCTGCTGGAGGGAGACGGCCAGGCCGTGATCAGCGCGACCGAGACGGCCCATGTTCCCTCCGCGAGCGCTCTGCGCATCGGTGTGAGCGACGGAGTCTTGGTCACGGCCCCGGCGCTTCGGGCCGCCTGATGGGCCGCCGCGCGCCACGCCCGATCGGCGCCGCCCTCGAGACGGTCCTGCAGGGGGCGGAGCCAGCGACGCTGCTGGCAGCCGTGCAGAGTGCCTGGCCCGGCGCGGTGGGGGAGGCGGTCGCCCGCGAGGCAAGCCCGGTATCGGAGCGCGACGGCGTCGTCACGGTGGCCTGCAGGTCGGCCACCTGGGCCCAGGAGCTGGATCTGCTCGGCGCCCAGATCCTCGATCAGGTGCGGGCGAATCTGCCCGTTTGGGCCGTTTTGGAGGCTATTCGCTTCACCGCCTCCGGAGACCCGGACTGAGCTTCTTTTCATGCGTGATTTGCAGGGCTTTTGTGCGCCTTTGACGGACTTTCCGGGGCTTTCGACTGGTAGACTTATGTCTACTTGTGTGAGGCCCCGACCCCCTTGCCCGCGAGGACTTTCCGAGCCGGGTCACGAAGGTCGAGGCATCCCCTGATGGAACTGAAAGGAAGCTGAGTGGCGAAGACCTCCCAGCGCGGAGGAGCGAGCAAGAAGGGCTCCTCCCGCACGAATGGCGCCTCCAAGAGCGCCGCAAGCAAGACGAAGAGAGCGGCCAAGGGATCCTCCTACGGCGCCAAGGACATCACCGTCCTGGAGGGCCTCGAGGCCGTCCGCAAGCGCCCCGGCATGTACATCGGCTCGACCGGCCCCCGCGGGCTGCACCACCTCGTGTACGAGGTTGTGGACAACTCCGTGGACGAGGCCATCGCCGGCCATGCCAAGAAGGTCACCGTGACGCTGCACCCCGACAACAGCTGCACCGTCGTCGACGACGGCCGCGGCATCCCGGTCGAGAAGATGAAGAAGGCCAAGAACAAGCCGGCCGCCGAGGTCGTGCTCACCACCCTGCACGCCGGCGGCAAGTTCGGCGACGGCGGGGGCTACAAGGTTTCGGGCGGACTGCACGGCGTCGGCATTTCCGTCGTCAACGCGCTCTCCGAGAAGCTCGATCTCGAGATCTGGAGGGACGGGGCCGTCTGGACCGAGTCCTTCGCCCGGGGGAAGCCCACCACCAAATTCAAGAAGGGCCGGGCCGTGAAGACCACCGGCACCACGATCACCTTCTGGCCCGATCCCGAGATCTTCGAGGAGGTCGACTTCGACTTCGACATCCTCTCCGAGCGCCTGCGCGAGACCGCCTTCCTGACGCGCGGCCTCAAGGTCGAGCTGATCGACGAGCGCGCCGAGGGCCGGAAGGTCGAGTTCCTCTACAAGGGCGGCATCGCGGACTTCGTCAAGCACCTGAACGAGTCCAAGGACCCGCTTCACCGGAAGATCATCTACTTCGAGGGCGAGACCAAGGACGGCCAGGTCGAGGTGGCGATGCAGTGGAACTCCTCCTACCAGGAGTCCACCTTCAGCTTCGCCAACAACATCAACACACACGAGGGCGGCACCCATCTCTCCGGCTTCCGCTCCGCCCTCACCAGGACCCTGAACGCGATCGCCAAGAACCGCGGCCTGCTCAAGGAGAAGGACGAGAACCTCTCCGGCGAGGACGTCCGCGAGGGGCTCACCGCCGTCGTCTCGGTGAAGCTCGCCGATCCCCAGTTCGAGGGCCAGACCAAGGGCAAGCTCGGCAATCCGCCGATCGAGGGCCTCGTCAAGGAGGTCGTCAACCGCCAGCTCGGGGACTTCCTCGAGGAGCACCCGGCGGACGCTCGCCGCATCCTGACCAAGGCGATCGACGCCGCCCGGGCCCGCGACGCGGCCCGCAAGGCACGCGACCTGACCCGGCGCAAGTCGGCGCTGGAGAACTCGATGCTCCCCGGCAAGCTCGCGGATTGCTCCGTGAAGGATCCGGCGCTCGCAGAGCTCTTCATCGTCGAGGGCGACTCGGCGGGCGGCTCGGCGAAGCAGGGCCGCGACCGCAACACGCAGGCCGTGCTGCCGCTGCGAGGCAAGATCATCAACGTCGAGAAGAGCCGGATCGACAAGGTCCTCTCCAACAACGAGATCCAGGCGCTGATCACCGCGATCGGCACCGGCGTGTCCGACGAGTTCAAGGTCGAGGACCTCCGGTACCACAAGATCGTCTTGATGACGGATGCGGACGTCGACGGCGCCCACATCCGCACCCTGGTGCTCACCTTCCTCTACCGGCAGATGAAGGAGCTGATCGACGGGGGGTTCGTCTACATCGCGAAGCCGCCGCTCTACAAGGTGAAGAACGGCTCCAGTGAGATCTACGTCGAGCGGGAGTCGGAGCTCGAGGAGCTGCTCCTGGCCGACAAGCTCGAGGAGTTCGAGATCTCGGATTCGAGCGCCGGGAAGGCGAAGAAGCTGAGCCAGCGGCGCTGGCAGGACTTCAACCGTCACTTCAAGGCGGTAGAGGGCTGGTCCTCGACGCTCCGCGCCGAGTTCGGCCACGAGACGATCGACTTCATCTCCGACGCCCAGCTCGTTGGCTCCGGCACGAAGACGATGGCGGCCGCGGCCAAGCTGTTCAAGGCGAGAGACCTGAAGGATGCCGCCTACGAGACGAAGCTCCTCGACCAGAAGACGACTGGGCTTGTGGTCAAGGGCATCCACCGCCGCAGCGGTCTGGCGATCGAACACAAGCTCTCCAAGGCCCTGTTCGACTCGCAGCCCTACAAGGAGCTGGTGGATGCGTACGCCAAGGTGGTCAGCGTGATGGGCAAGCCGCCCTTCACCATCTCCCTCGGCGAACGGGAGGCGGAGGCGGAGACCTTCCACGAGCTCCGCCGCGAGGTGCTCGAGCTCGCTCGGCACGGCGTCTCGCTGTCCCGCTTCAAGGGTCTCGGCGAGATGAACGCCGAGCAGCTCCGCGAGACGACGATGGATCCCGAGAGCAGGACGCTGCAACAGGTCTCTATCGACGAGGCCGCTGCCAGTGGCCTGGAGCAGACCTTCTCCGACCTGATGGGGGACAAGGTGGAGCCTCGCAAGGAATTCATCGAACGCCATGCCCGGGACGTGAGGTTTTTGGATGTGTAGCGTCGCCCGCGATAGCCGTCGCATCTCTGCGTCCTTGACCTACTCGGCTCTCGCGACCGACTTGCTTCTTCAGGTTGGAGGTGAGCGCTAGTGGCTGACGGAGACCAGAACACGTTGGACGCAGCGCTGCACGGCAAGATCGAGGAGCGCGAGCTCGAGAAGGAGATGCGCTCCTCGTATCTCGACTATGCGATGAGCGTGATCGTGGGCCGGGCGCTGCCCGACGTCCGCGACGGCCTAAAGCCCGTTCACAGGCGCGTCCTCTACGCGATGCACGACCTCGGGCTTCAGCCCAACCGGGCGTATAGGAAGTGCGCGTTCATCGTCGGCGAGGTGATGGGTAAGTACCACCCGCACGGCGACTCGGCGATCTACGAGACGCTCGTCCGGATGGCGCAGGACTTCGCGCTGCGCTACCCGCTCGTCGACGGCCAGGGCAACTTCGGCTCGATCGACGATGACCCGCCTGCGGCGATGCGGTACACGGAGGCCCGGCTCGACTCCTTGGCCACGGAGATGCTCCGTGACATCGACGCCGACACCGTCGACTTCGGTCCGAACTACGACGAGTCGACCCGGGAGCCGGTGCTGCTGCCGGCCCGCTTCCCGAACCTGCTGGTCAACGGCGCCACCGGGATCGCCGTCGGGATGGCGACGAACATCCCGCCGCACAACCTGCGCGAGGTGATCGGCGCGGTCAACGCCTACATCGACGACCCCGAGGTCGACATGAAGGGCCTGATGAAGCACGTCAAGGGCCCGGATTTCCCCGGCGGCGGCACGATCATGGGGACGCAGGGCATCCGCGACGCGTACCGCTCCGGCCGCGGCTCGGTCAAGGTCCGCGCCAAGGCTCACGTCGAGCCGATGAAGGGCGGCAGGGAGGCGATCATCGTCACCGAGCTTCCCTTCATGGTCAAGAAGGGAGGCGAGGGGGGCCTGATCACCAAGATCGCCGACCTCGTTCGCGACAAGAAGATCACCGGAATCTCCGACCTCCGGGATGAGTCCGACCGGACGGGGATGCGCCTCGTGATCGAGCTGAAGCGGGGTGGAGACCCGGCTCAGGTGGTCCTGAACCAGCTCTACAAGCGCACCGCGTTGCAGCAGGCCTTCGGCATCAACATGGTGGCGCTGGTCGACGGAGTGCCGAAGACGCTCAGCCTGCGTGAGCTGGTCGAGCAGTACGTCGGCCACCAGAAGGAGGTCATCACCCGGAGGACCCAGCACCAGCTGGCGCGGGCCGAGGCCCGCGCGCACATCCTCGAGGGGCTGTTGATCGCCCTCAAGAACCTGGATGCCGTGATCAAGCTGATCCGCGCATCCAAGGATCCGGACACCGCTCGCGATGGCCTGATCAAGAAGTTCAAGCTCACCCGCGCGCAGGCCCAGGCGATCCTGGACATGCGCCTGCAGCGCCTCACGGCGCTCGAGGCCGACAGGATCAAGACCGAGCACGCCGAGCTCACCAAGCTGATCAAGGAGCTCCGCGCGATCCTCGCCGACGAGAAGAAGGTCCTGGGGCTGGTCAAGAGCGAGCTCAAGGAGATCGGCGAGAAATACGGCGACGACCGCCGGACCGATATCACCGCCTCCGAGGGCGAGCTCGACATCGAGGACGTGATCGCCGACCAGCAGATGGTCGTCTCGATCACCGCCTCCGGCTACGCGAAGCGGACCCCCCTGACCACCTACCGCCAGCAGCGCCGCGGCGGCCGCGGCGTGATGGGCATGAACATGAAGGAGGGCGACTACATCGAGCACCTGCACGTCTGCTCGACGCACGACTTCCTCCTCTTCTTCACCAACCAGGGGAAGGTCTATCGGCAGAAGGTCTACGAGCTGCCCGAGGGCAGCCGCGCCTCGCGAGGGCGTGCGCTGGCGAATTTCCTGCCGCTGAGGGAGAAGGAGAAGGTGATGTCGGTGATCCCGACCCGCGACTTCTCAGAGGACAAGTACCTCGTCTTCGCGACCTCCCAGGGCATGGTCAAGAAGACGCTGTTCAAGGACTACGACACGCCGATCCGCGCGGACGGGATCATCGCGATCAACATCCGCAAGGGCGACGAGCTCGTCAGGGTGCGGATGAGCTCCGGCAAGGACGACCTGATGATGGTCTCCAAGTCCGGCCACGCGATCCGCTTCAGCGAGAAGCTCGCGCGCCCGATGGGGCGTGGAACCGCCGGCGTCAAGGGGATGAACGTGGCCGCCAAGGGCAACGAGGTCCTCTCGCTGGACGTGGTCAGCTCGCAGGACAAGAAGGGTGAGCTGCTGGTGGTCACCGAGAACGGCTACGGGAAGCGCACCTCGATCGCCGAGTACCCGGTCAAGGGCCGCGGCGGCAAGGGTGTGCTGACGGCGAAGCTGACCGCCAAGAAGGGCGGTCTGGCCGGCGCCCGGGTCGTCAAGGAGGGCCAGGAGCTGATCTTCATCTCCCAGACCGGCATGGTGCAGCGCAACGCGGTCGAGGGAATCTCGCGAATGGGGCGCCCGACTCAGGGCGTCAGGCTGATGAACCTGAAGAAGGCCGACCGGGTCAGCGCCGTGGCCCTGGTCGTGGAGTCCGAGGCGAACGGCAACGGCGCCGCCGCGACGGACGCTCCGGTTGAAGACGACGCGCCGACCCTCGACACAGTCGCCGACGAGGCGGCTGCGGCCGAGGCCGCTGGGAACGGTGAGGCGAAGGTGACGAAGAGCTCCGGGTCGAGCGCCACCGCTCCGAAGGCACAGCCGAAGGCGAAGGCCAAGCCGGCGGCCAAGCCGAAGCGCAAGGCTCCGTCCGCGAAGCCAAAGTCAACATCGGCACCGAAGAAGCGGAGCTCAGCCGGGAGCGCCACCGCACTGAAGTCGAAGTCGGCGAAGCCCCGGGTGAAGCCGAAGCACACTGCGACTGCGAAGCAGCGGGCCGAGTCAGCCCGCAAGAAGAAGCGCTAAGCGGTCAGTAGGTACGGCTCCCACGTCTCCGGCGTTCGGGGCGCGGCGATGCGGATGAACACGGTTGGGCCCGGGGGGCGTGGGTTGCGCTTCGGGTGCATCCGGATTTCGTGGGGGAGGCGGTTGCCCTTCTTGCGGTTGCAGGGGGCGCACGAGGCGACGATGTTCTCCCAGACCGATTCGCCGCCGCGGCTCCGTGGAATGACGTGGTCAACGGTGAGGCTGGGCTTGATCGAGCCGCAGTACTGGCAGGTCCAGCTGTCGCGGGCGAGGACCGCCTTGCGGGTGATGCGGCGGCGGTGGATGTCGCGGGGGACGCGAACGAAGCTGACCAGGCGGATCACCTCAGGCCGGTCGAGGCGCATGGTCTCGGAGCGCAGGACGTCGTCGCCATGCTCGAGGACCTCCGCCTTCTCCTTGAGGAGGAGGACCAGCGCCCGCCGGACCGTGCAGACGTTGAGGGGCTCGTAGCTCGCGTTCAGGACCAACACCCGCCCGCGGGTCAGGCGGCGGGCTGCGGATACCGCTACTTCAGCGTCGGCATCCCCATCCTGGGCGGGGTCGTGGCCGTTCTGACGTGCGGCCTCATGGCCGTTGACCGCAACCCTCTCTGCGGTGGCCCCGTTGCCCATATCCCGCGCGATTGTAGTGCAGGGCCTACTCGGCTCCGGGAACTCCGGGCGGAGCCGAGATCGGCCAGCTGCCCAGCACACGCACGGATTCCGCCTTGGATCGCAGGGTCTCGATAGCGCCGGAGAGAGGTTCCTCGCCCACGGCGCCCTCGATGTCGACGAAGAACTGGTACCGGCCAAGACCCCGCCGCAGTGGCCGGGACTCGATCCGGGTGAGGTTGATGCCGCCTTCGGAGAAGACCTGGAGGGCGTCGACCAGCGCGCCCGGATGATCCTCGCCGAGCTCTGAGAAGACCAGTGAGGTGCGCCAGGGACCCGAGCCGGCGGGAACCGTGCCATCTGGCGCCACCCAGACGAAGCGGGTGATGTTGTCCGGCTCGTCCTCGACGCCGTGCCGCAGGACGGCCGCCCCGTAGAGCTCTGCAGCCGACTCAGCGCCGAGCGCGGCCCAGGGCCGGTCGGACTCGGCGACGGTGCGCACGGCCTCGGCCGTACTGGGCGCCCCCCGCACCTCTGCCTGCGGCAGGTTCTCGCGGATGAAGCGCGCGCACTGCGCGCTCGGCTGGGGGTGAGAGATCACGACCTCGATACGCTCGAGGGGCATCTCCTCCCGGGCGATCAGGCAGTGGCGGATCGGGAGGTCGTATTCGCCCACCAGGGTGAGTCCGTCGGCATCGAAGGCGAGTGTGTCGAGGGTCGCGGTGACGGCCCCCTCGATCGAGTTCTCGAAGGGGACCAGCGCCCTGTCGGCATCGCCCCGTCGGACGGCCAGGACCGCGTCGTAGACCGTGGCTGCCGGAGTCGGCTCGACCTCCACGTCGCCGACGGCCGCGTGGAGGGCATCCTCGCTGAATGTGCCCCTCGGCCCGAGGTAAGCGATTCGCATGCTGCGTCGGCCCTCTGGGGGTTCAGCCGCTGAAGACGACCGGGTAGGTGGACTGGTTGTTGGCCGTCAGCGCCTCGTTCGCCACGGGTTTCACGAGTACCTCGACCTGGGTGTCGGTACCCGGTGTCGGCTTGGAGGTGAGCGGGATTTTGACCGTGCCGGATTCTCCGGCGCTCAGGGACCGGAGCTGTCCCGTGAGCGAGATGGTGCCGATGGTGACGCTGACCTCGATGCCGCTCTCGTCGCTGTCGCCGGAGTTGGTGACGCCGATGTCGATCTCGGTGGAGTCGCTCGGGACGGTCGTGGTCGTGTCGGGAGACAGCTGCGCACCGCCGATCGTGGTCGAGTCGAGCTGGAGTCCGTGCGTGCCACCCGTGGTTGCGGCGGCCGAGCCGGTGATCGCGCCGATCTTGGTGAGCAGGGTCGCCTGGTCGAGGTAGTCGGTCGCGTTCGCGGGCATGAAGTTGCCGGGTGGCAGCGGCTGTCCGTCAACGCCCTCGTCCTTCAGAACCTGGGTGATGTCCGGCTTGCCGATCTGCGTCCAGAGGATGTCGCTGGCGTACAGCGAGCCCATCGCGTTCCCAATCGTCGTGAAGGCATCGGCCGTTTCCTTTGTCCCGGCCGCCTGGGTGACATTCGCTGCGATCGCCGTGAGAGCGTTTCGCCGCAGCGTCAAGGTCTGCTCGACGGCCGCCTGCGCGTGACTCATCTGCCCGGGGGTGTCGAGGCTGTCGGCGCGGTCGAGCAGCGAGCTGGACGCGTCCCGCTGGGCAAGGATCTGGTTCTGGACCTGGAGCGGGTCGCTGCTGCTCGGATCGCTCAGAACGCTGAAGAAGTCCTTCCCGCTCTGCTCGGACTGCTGCATGATCGTGGCGACGCTCGAGTCGTAGTTGCGCAGCGCGCGGTCAGAGCGCGCCTCGAGGCAGCCCCGGACTCCGATCACGATCAGGATCAGGAATGCGAGGCCCACCCCGACGCCGATCAGGCGTCGGACTATGTACTGCTGGCGTCGCCTCTGGGGCCCCCCGACCCTGCGCCTCGGGCGCTCTGGTTCTTCGGCGACGACCACGTCGTCTTGTTCCTCATCGAGGAATGCCAAACCGGCCAGAGAGTATGAACATCTAAGCGGCCACCAGGTCGCTCCACCTTGGAGCGGAGGGCGAAGCCCGCGGCGACTTGCCTGGGGCGACCGCTTGTGGCTGCGACCTGATGGCGAAGCCGGATACAGGAAAGGAAAGGCGTGCGCCGAACCAGGACAAGCCATGGTGGGCGAGCAAATCCTGGGCAGATTCCGGATCGAGGAGCGGATCGGAAGCGGTGGCTTCGGCACCGTCTACCGCGCCTGGGACGAGCGGCTGCAGCGCCCCGTCGCCGTCAAGGTGATCGACCGAGAGCAGGGCGCGCCGAGGGTGACCCGCGAGGCCCAGGCGGTCGCGCGCCTCGCCCACCGGAACATCGCCACCCTCTACGAGCTCGCCTCGGACGGCGAGCACGCCTTCCTCGTCTCCGAGCTGATCGAGGGCGAGACCCTGCGCGTCATGGGGCGCCGGGGTGAGCTCACGGACCGGCTCGTCGCGCGGGTCGGCGCGGACTCCGCCGCCGCCCTCACGTGTGCCCACCGCGCCGGGGTGGTCCATCGCGACGTGAAGCCGGAGAACATCATCGTCGGGTCCGGGGAGGAGGCGAAGCTCGTCGACTTCGGGATCGCCCGGATCGCCGGAGAGAGATCCCTGACGGCCACCGGAGCAGTGGTCGGCACGCTCGCCTACATGGCGCCCGAGCAGGCGGATGGACTGCGGCCTGGGCCCTCCGCCGACGTGTACTCGCTCGCCCTGACGCTGTACGAGAGCTTCTGCGGAGAGCATCCGCTGGTGCGGGAGAGCCCGGCCGCGACCGCCCGTGCGATCGGTGAGCCGATCGCGCCTCTCTCGGGGGTGCGTCCCGAGCTGCCTCCGGCGATGACCGACGCAATCGACGCGGCCCTCGATCCCGATCCGGAGCTTCGACCCCTCGCCTCCGAGTTGGAGGCCGCGCTCGCGGCCCACGTGAACGAGCTCGAGGGCGACCCGCTTCCCGCCGTGGCAGGCCTGGATGGACTCGAGGATGCGCCGCCACTTCGCCGCTCCCTTCCGGGGATCGCCCGCTTTCTACCCGGCGCGGGGGTCGCCGCCCTCGGCCTGGCGGCACTGATCGCGACCGGGGCACCCGCGCCGATCGCCCTCGCCGCCCTGATCCCCGGCGTACTGGCGACCGGGCGCCCTCGCCCGGCTTACGCGCTGCAGCTCGCCCTCG
The DNA here is from genome assembly GCA_963819715.1 of uncultured Solirubrobacterales bacterium. Taxonomy (GTDB): domain Bacteria; phylum Actinomycetota; class Thermoleophilia; order Solirubrobacterales; family 70-9; genus DASUPK01. The sequence goes on along the minus strand of CAWFXE010000002.1, from coordinate 1,057,024 downwards.
TCGTCCTCTGGGCCCTCGTCGGCGCGGCGGAGCCAGGCGTGGCGGTGTTGATCCTGGTGCTCGGCCTGCCGCTGCTCGCTCCGGCGATCGATCCGGAGGCGATCGCCCTCCCCGGCCTTGCGCCCATCCTCGGCCTGATCGGCCTGGGGCCAGTCTATCCGGCCCTCGCCGGCCTCACGCGGGGGGCCGCCGGCCGCGCTTTGCTGGGCGGCATCGGCTACCTCTGGATCGCAGCCTGGGAGGAGCTCGCGCACCGCACCCTGCTGCTCGGTCCGGCTGCCGATCCGCCCGCCCATTGGAAGGGATCGGCGTCCACCGCATTCAGCGACGTCCTCATGCCTCTGGTCGACGGGTCCGTGCTGGCTGCGGCCGGCATCTTCGCGGCCGCGGCCCTGGTCCTGCCCGTCCTGATCCGCGGCCGCGCGCCGCTGCTCGACGCCCTGGGAGCGCTGATCTGGGCTGCCGGGCTGATCACGACGCTGAAGCTCGTCGCGGGAAGCACGAGCCCGCCGGGCCTGCTCTTCGGAGCCCTCCTGGCGGCCGCGATCGCAGCGGTATTGGCCAGGCACGGGACCCCTTCGGCATCAGGCGTGACTGCGGCGGCCGCTGAGCATGACTCGCTCCGGCCTTCGGCCTACGCTCCGAAGTAGGGCGGCCTGGCAGTCACTAGCATTTCCCCCCGTTCCGCGGCCATCTATTCCTAGGAGTCAGCCATCAGCGTTCTGCGCAACCTTGAAGCTCGCATCGAGGGCCTCGTCGAGGGCGTGTTCAGTCGCGCCTTCAGCTCCGGCGTACAGCCGGTCGAGATCGCGCGCAAGCTCGCCAAGGAGATGGACGCGCACAAGACCGCCTCGGTCCAGCGCGTCTACGTGCCGAACGAGTACACGGTCTGGCTCTGCCCCGACGACTACGAGCGCTTCAAGGACTACGAGTCCTCGCTCGCCCAGGAGCTGAGCGGCCATCTGCTGGAGCACGCTCGACACCACGACTACGACCTGCTGACCAGGCCCGTCGTGAACCTCGACCAGGACGAGCGCCTGCGCCTGGGGGAGTTCGGGATCCAGACCCGCCTGGTTCGCCCCCCGCAGCGTCAGGGCGCCGACCCGGAGCAGGGGGAGCACGGCCACACGATGGTCTATTCGGCGACGCAGGCGGAGAAGGCGAAGTCGAAGCGCCGCCCGGACGCCGCCTACTCGGAGACCAGGGCGATCATCACGGTCGACGACCGCCGCTACGTCCTCGACGGGCCGACGGCGACGCTCGGCCGTTCCAAGGAGGCGGACTGCATCATCGATGACCCCAACATCTCCCGCCGGCACGCCGAGCTGCGCCGCTCGAGCGTCGGGGATTGGCAGATCGTCGACCTCAACTCAACCAACGGCGTCAAGATCAACGGACGTCGAGTCGCCAACGCCCGCCTTTCTCCGGGCGACGAAATCACCCTAGGGACCAAGGTCTTCGGTTTCGACATCGAGCAGTGAACGACCTCGAGCCGCTAGCCGTAGCGCTCAAGTTCGGCTTCCTGGCCGTCCTCTATCTCTTCCTGCTCTGGGTCACGCGGATGGCGCTGCGCGACCTGCGGGGCACTGCCTCGCCCGGCTTCGAGACCGGTTATCACGACGTGCTCGGTGGTGGAGAGGAAGCGACCGATGCGTTCCTCGTCGTCGAGGAGGGCGGGGGGCTCAACAAGGGGGATCACTTCGACCTGTTCGGCGGCATCTCGCTCGGGCGCTCGGCCGACGCCGATGTGAGGCTCGACGACCGTTACGCCTCGGGCTTCCACGTGCGGGTTTTCAATCGCGGAGGCGGGTATTTCGTCGAGGACCTGAATTCCACCAACGGCACGCTCCTCAACTCGAAGGAGCTCCACGGCGAGGCTGAGCTGAGACCCGGTGACGTGATCCGTATCGGGGACACTGAGTTCCGCTTCGAGGTCTCCTGATGCTCACCGTCGCCGAAGAGGCATACAAGACAGACACCGGTCGCCAGCGTCACGCGAACGAGGACTCCTACTTCGCCCGAGCGCCACTGTTCGCGGTGGCCGACGGGATGGGGGGCGCGCAGGCCGGCGAGGTCGCCTCGCGCATAGCCGCCAGCGCCTTCGAGCAGCGCCGACAGGGCAGCTCCTCCGAGCCGGCCGAGGGGCAGCTCGAGGAGATCGCGCAGGCGGCGAACCGCAAGATCCACCAACTCGCGCAGGAGGACTCCTCCCGAGCCGGGATGGGGACGACCCTGACGTCGGCCCTGGTCCGCGGCAACGAGGTCGCCCTTGGCCACGTCGGCGATAGCCGCGCCTACGTCCTGCGCAACGGGCAGCTGAAGCGCCTCACCAAGGACCACTCGCTCGTCGAGGAGCTGCGCCGCCAGGGCCGCCTCACCGAGGAGGAGGCCGAGGAGCATCCCCAGCGCTCGATCATCACCCGCGCCCTCGGTCCCGAGCCCAACGTGAACGTCGACACGATGACCTTCCCGGCGCGCGACGGGGACGTCTTCCTGCTCTGCAGCGACGGCCTGACGACGATGGTCTCCGACGACGAGATCCGCCAGATTCTGGTCTCCTCCCGCAGCCTGAGGAGCGCGGTCAGCAAGCTCATCGAGGCCGCCAACCGGGGCGGAGGGCGCGACAACATCACCGCGATCGCCTTCCGGTTGGCCGACGCCGAGGCGAAGGAGGGCGAGGAGAGCGCCACGCTGATCTCACGCACCGCCGAGCAGGCCGGGGCGACCGGGGAGCGCATGCGCGCGGCAACCGACCGGATGCGCGGCCGCGGGCCGATGCCGGCGTCTCACAAACGCAAGCGGTTCCTGGGCTGGTCGGCGGCGATCCTGGCTGTCGTCGTGGTGGTCGGCGGCGGCTTCCTCTTCGCCCGCTCGATCTACTTCCTCGGTTCGGACGACCGGGGGGACGTGGCCGTGTACAGGGGACTGCCGTACTCGCTCCCGCTGGGAATCAGCCTCTACTCGAAGCAGTACTCGATCCCGGTGCAGCTGGGGACCCTCTCCGAGGACCGCCAGAAGGCCGTCACCGGCCACACGCTGCGGAGCAAGGGAGATGCGACGGATCTCGCGGACGACATCCAAACGAGGCCCACGGAGGGGCTGCCACCGCCGCCAGCTCCGCCGCCGAAGAAGAAGTCTGGGGCCAACGCCAAGGCCCAGCAGGCCAAGAAGAGTTGAGCGCCCGCACCCGCGAGCTCTTTGCCCTGATCCCGGTCGCGCTGTTGGTCACGGCCGGGTTCACGGCCGTGCTCATCACGAACTCGGACAAGCTCAACGCCAGCGTCTTCTACGGCGCCTACTTCCTGGCCGTCTGCGTCGCGACCCACATCGTCATCCGGATCCGCCTGCCCGACGCCGACCCCTTCCTCTTCCCGCTGGTGGCGCTGCTCGCCGCCTTTGGCCTGGTGATGCTCTACCGCCTCGACGAGGGGCTGGCCCGCGACCAGGCCAACTGGTTCGTGCTCGGCCTCGTCCTCTTCTCGGCGACGATCATCTTCCTCCGGGACTACGCAGCTCTCGAGCGCTACCGCTATCTGATCGCGCTCGCCGGGATCGTCCTGCTGATCCTGCCGCGATTCGCGGGGCATGCCACGAACGATGCATTCCTCGCCATCGACCTGGGCCCGATCACCTTCCAGCCGACCGAGCTGGCGAAGATCTGCATCGTCATCTTCCTTGCCAGCTACCTGAACGAGCGCCGCGAGGTGCTCGTGATCGGGACGCGCAAGTTCATGGGCCTCGTGCTCCCGCCGCTGAAGCACCTCGGGCCGCTGCTCGTTGTGTGGGGCGCGGCCATGGTCCTGCTGGTGTTCATCCGAGACCTGGGCAGTTCGGTGATGTTCTTCGGCGCGTTCCTGGCGCTGATCTACGTCGCGACATCCCGGATCTCGTTCGTGATCATCGGCCTGCTGATGTTCGTGGCGGGCGCCTGGTTCTTCGCCCACACGTCAGCGCACATCCAGCAGCGCTTCGACATCTGGCTTGACCCCTTCCACGATGCAAGCGGCAGTGGCTACCAGCTGTCGCAATCCATCTTCGCTCAGGCTGACGGTGGGCTCTTCGGCCGTGGCCTCGGCGATTCGCTGGTGCAGTTGCCTGCCTGTCACGGTGACTTTCCGGATAGGTGCGCGATCCTGCCGGCGCCGCACACGGACTTCATCTATTCCGTGATCGTCGATGAGCTCGGCCTCTTCGGCGGCGCCGCGGTCGTGCTGATCTATGCGCTGATCTCCGAGCGCGGCTTCAAGACCGCGATCCTGGCCGAGGACGGATTCTCGAAGCTGCTCGCCACTGGGCTGACCACGATCCTCGCCCTGCAGGCGTTCGTGATCATCGGCGGCGTCACCCGGGTGATCCCGCTCACGGGAGTCACCCTGCCGTTCATCTCCTACGGCGGCAGCTCGATCGTCGCGAACTTCATCCTCTTGGCCCTGCTCCTGATGGTCTCCGACAAGTCGCGCCGGCGGGTGCGGCTGCAGAACGAGGCGCGGGTGGCGGAGTGAACCGCCAGATCGTCAAGCTCTTCGGGCTCATCCTGCTGCTCTACGCGCTGCTCTTCGGCTTCACGTCCTACTGGTCGGTGTTCGACTCGGGCTCGCTGAAGGCCAACACCGCCAACCGCAGGCCCCTGCTCGAGGAGCAGAAGATCAAGCGCGGCAACATCCTTGCGGACGACGGCCGCACCGTAATCGCCCATTCCAGGCCGACCGGCAGGGACAACAATCGGATCTACGTGCGCCATTACCCGCTGGGCTCCCTGTTCGGGAACCCGATCGGGTATAGCTTCGTCGACCGAGGCCGGGTGGGCTTCGAGCTTTCTCACAACGACGAGCTGATCGGCAACAAGACCGAGTTTCTCTCCGTGCTCGACGAGCTGCAGGGGCACGCGCAGGAGGGCGACAACGTGCAGTCCTCGCTGAACGTCAATGCCCAGCGTGCAGCGGTGGACGGCCTGGCGGGGCGACGCGGGTCGGTCGTCGCGATGGTCCCCTCGACCGGGGAGATCAAGGCGATGGTGAGCATCCCGGAGTACGACCCGAACTCCGTGGAGAGCTCGAACACCTTCAAGCGGCTCAACTCCCAGACCAGCGCTCCCCTCTTCAACCGGGCGACCCAGGCCGGATACCCGCCGGGGTCGACCATGAAGGTGGTGACTGCGACCGCCGCGCTGGACAGCGGCGACTTCACGCCGGACTCCGTCCTCAGCGGCCGATCCCCACTCGAGATCGAGGGCGTACCGCTCTCCAACTCCGGCGGCGAGCAGTTCGGCGACATCCCCATGACCACGGCGCTGACGAACTCCGTCAACACCTGGTGGGCCCAGGCGGGCGAGAAGATCGGCAAGGACACGATGTTCAAGTACATGGAGCGCTACGGCTTCAACGCCAAGCCGCAGCTCGACTATCCGGGCTTCCAGCTGGCCGCCAGCGGTGTCTACGACGGCAACAAGCTGCTGGGCCCTCAGGACACAATCGACATCGGGCGGGTCGCGATCGGTCAGGAGCGGTTGCGGGTCACGCCGCTGCAGATGGCGGAGGTCGCGGCGACCGTGGCCAACAAGGGCGAGCTGACGGAACCGCGGCTCTGGTCGAAGGTCATCGATCCAGACGGACGAGAGACGAACCTCGACCCGGCCCGCCAGAGCCATGTGATGAGCGAGGAGACGGCCTCCGAGCTCAACGACATGATGCAAGACGTGGTCTCGGAGGGAACCGGTACGGCGGCGGCGCTCTCGGGCGTCGACGCGGCGGGCAAGACCGGAACGGCCGAGATCTCCCCGGGCGTCAACGACGCCTGGTTCATCGGTTTCGCCCCGGCTGATGATCCGAAAATCGCGATCTCCTGCATCGTCGAGCACACGAGCGGTTTCGGCGGACCCACCTGCGGGCCGATCTTCAGTGCGGTCGCCGAGAGCCTCCTCGGGAGTGGCGCCTGATGGTCGCTCCGCGCAAGGGGACGATGGTCGACGAGCGCTACCAGCTCGATCACAAGATCGGCTCGGGCGGCATGGCCGACGTCTGGCTCGCCGAGGACACCGAGCTCGACCGCAACGTCGCGATCAAGATCCTCCATGACCGCTTCGCGCAGGACGGCGAGTTCGTGCAGCGCTTCCAGCGCGAGGCGCAATCCGCTGCCGGTCTCCAGCACCCCAACGTCGTCGGCGTCTTCGACCGGGGCTCGTTCCGAGACACCTACTTCATCGCCATGGAGTACGTCGACGGGCCCTCGCTCAAGGATCTGGTCAAGGGCGGCATGGGGACCAAGGACGCGATCGACTTCACCCGCCAGATCCTCAAAGCGGCCCGGTTCGCCCACCGGAAGGGGATCATCCACCGCGACCTGAAGCCCCAGAACGTCCTGATCGACGACGAGGGCCGAGCGCGCGTCGCCGACTTCGGGATCGCCCGCGGCGGCGAGAACTCGGACATCACCGCGACCGGCTCCGTGATGGGTACGGCCCAGTACCTCTCGCCGGAGCAGGCGCAGGGCAAGCCCACGACCCCCCGCTCGGACATCTACTCGATCGGCGTGATCCTCTACGAGGCCCTGACCGGCCGCGTCCCCTTCGAGGGCGACAGCGCCGTGGCGGTGGCGCTCAAGCAGGTCTCGGAGGCGCCCAGGCGCCCGAGCGCGATCAATCCCGAGATTCCGCCGGCCCTCGATGCGGTCGTCATGCGGGCTCTCGCCAAGGACCCGGATGCTCGCTTCAAGGACGCCGACGCCTTCCTCAAGGGTCTCGACGCGGCGGAGCGGGCGCCGGACAAGCCCCGCCCGGAGGACACGGCCGCATTCGCCGCGGTTTCTCCCGAAGGCGAGACCGAGGGTGATGAGGACGAGGACTACGACTACGACTACGACGACTCGAACCGCCGCCGCTGGCGCTGGATCGTGCTTGCGCTGCTGGCCTGCGGCGTGGCGGCGCTGGTCGCGTACGCGCTCACCAGGCCCTCGCACGTCGGGATCCCGGACGTGATCGGAAAGACCTCCGACCAGGCGAGTCAGATCCTCGACAGCGCCGGCTTCAAGGTCGCCGTCAAGGCCGTGCCCAGCGCCGCCCCGAGGGACCAGGTGGTTGAGCAGGATCCGATCCCCACCGACCGGGGCGGCGGCAAGGCCGAGGAGGGCTCGACGGTCACCCTCAGCGTCAGCTCCGGCCCGGCGATCGTTGCGGTGCCCAGCCGTGGCCGGCCTCAACGAGGCAGATGCGACAAAACGCCTGGAAAACGTGGGTTTCAAGGTCACCGTCATCCAACAATTCTCGAAATCCGTCCCCAGGGGAACGGTGATCGGCACCTCACCCCCCGCCGGCACCCAGCTCTCGACGCTTCAAACCGTGACGCTGCAGGTCTCGCGCGGCGCCAACACCGTGATCGTGCCGAACGTGGTCGGTCTCAACGACCAGCAGGCCCTCGCGATTCTCTCCAACGCCGGTCTCTCCGGTACCGAGGTGCAGAAGGACTCCACGGAGCCGCAGGGCAAGGTGCTGAGCCAGAGCCCGGGCGCGGGCAAGCGCGTGGGGCGCGGCTCGCAGGTGACGATCTTCGCCTCGACCGGAGCCATCACCGTCCCCGACGTCGTCGGCCAGCTGCGCAAGGACGCGGTCAACACCCTGAAGAAGGCGGGCTTCACCCCGGCCGTGACCGAGCAGCCGACCACCGACCCGACGCAGGTCGGCTTCGTGATCTCCGAGTTCCCGCCCTCCGGTTCGCGAGGCCAGCGCGGCGACACGGTCACGCTCGCCGTGGGCATCACCTCCCCCACCACGACCACGACGACGCCATGAAGGTGGCGGTGCTGGGAGGCGGGACGTCGAGCGAGCACGAGGTCTCCCTTCGTTCGGCGGCGTCGGTGGCTGCGGGCCTGCGGGAGGCGGGACACGAGACCGTCGAAGTGACGATCGCCCGCGACGGCCGCTGGACCGCTGACGGCGAGGTCGTCACCTTCACCCCGGCGGGAGGGTTGCTCGACTGCGACGCTGCCTTCCCGGTGCTGCACGGCCCCGGGGGAGAGGACGGGAGCGTGCAGGGAGTGCTCGAGGTTCTCGGCGTCCCCTACGCCGGTTCCGACGTCGAGGCGTCCGCGATCTGCATGGATAAGCTCGTCTTCAAGGACCTGCTGGCGCGGCACGGGATCCCACAGGTGGACTACTGCCGTGCCGGCGAGGAGGACTGGAAGGCGATCGCGTCCGGCTTCGGCCAGCCGGTCTGGGTGAAGCCCGCCCGGCTCGGCTCGAGCGTCGGGATCGCCCCGGCCTCCGGCGAGGAGGAGCTCGACCGCGCCGTTGAGGCGGCAGGCCGCCACGATCCCCGCGTGATCGTCGAGGCGCCCGCCCCCGGCAAGGAGGTCGAGTGCTCGCTCCTGGGCAACGACGATCCGGTTGCCTCACCGCCCGGCGAGATCGACACCAAGGGGCACGATTGGTACGACTTCGAGTCCAAGTACGCGGAGGGCGGCATGGAGCTGGTCGTTCCCGCTCGCATCTCCGGGGAGGCGACCGAGCAGCTTCGCGGGCTCGCCCGGCAGGTCTTCACTCTCAGCGGCTGCAGCGGATTGGCGCGCTGCGACTTCTTCGTCGACGGGGACGAGGTGCTGGTCAACGAGCTCAACACGATCCCCGGATTCACCGAGACGAGTGTTTACGGCAAGCTATTCGAGGCCGACGGGATCTCATATCCCGACCTCTGCGACCGGCTGGTGAAGCTGGGAATAGAGCGCCACGAGAAGGCGCAGAGCTACGAGTTCTGATCATGTGAGGGTGCGCGAAAGCGCAACCCGTTTAACGGCGAAGGCGTTAGCCACTACTCAGCAGCCGCACGTCACTGATCTCCATCTGGTACCTGCCCGGGTCGTCCTCGGCGGGAGGCATCTTGGTGATCCAGACCAGGAACGACTGCGCTGCGCGGCCGGGTAGCGTCACGGTCTCGGATTCTTCGCCGTCCGCGATTGTCGCAACCGGCTGACCCCAGCCTGAGAGCTCGCTCGGCGGCGAGCCGCCGACCTGATAGATCTGCGCGCCGTAGCCGGGCGTGAGCGCCTTGATCACCATCGAGCTCGCCGTCACCGTCGAGCCCGCATCGATGGCGATGCCGACGCCGTTCTTGAGACCGCCGAAGTCGGCGGTGTCGTAGTGCTCGCTCGACCACGCGGTTCCCCCCGGGTTCGAGTCGACCGCCAGGCCCTGGGTGCCTGTCTCGCGCTGGTCTCCCTCTGGATCGAACTCGCTCGCCGCTCCCGAGGAGAGGCGGATCTCGGAGCTGCCACCACCCGCCGAGCCGTTGCCGCCCAGATCGAGATGCTTGCCGCCGAAGATGACCGCCGCGGCGATCAGCGCGATGCCGATCAGCCCCATCACGATTCCGATCCACGGCCGGCGGCGGCCGCCGAGCCGGCGACGGGCCTTGGGCACCGAGTCGAGCACGCTGGTCGCCTCCCCGCTGGTGCCACCGCGGCGGGCTGCCTCGACCTCGAGCGTCTGCTCCAGGTCGCGAACCATCTCGGCGACGGTGCTGTAGCGGTCGCGCGGGTCCTTGGTAGTCGCCCGGTCGACGACGGAGGCGACGACCGCCGAGACCTCCGGCCGCTTTGCCTGCACGTCGGGCATGGGCTCGTTGACGTGCTTCATCGCCACCCCCACCTGGGTCTCTGCCTGGAAGGGGACGTCTCCGGTGAGCATCTCGTAGAGCACGACGCCGAGCGAGTAGACGTCGGAGCGCTCGTCGACGTCTTCGCCCATCGCCTGCTCGGGGGAGACGTAGTCGGTCGTGCCCAGGACCCGGCCGGTCGCCGTCATCCCCTTCTGCTCGAGCGACCGCGCGATTCCGAAGTCCGTCACCTTGGCCCGTCCATCGGGATCGATCAGCACGTTCTGCGGTTTCACGTCCCGGTGGACGAGCTTGCGGGCGTGGGCGGCCGTCAGCCCGCGGCCGATCTCGATCGCATAGGCGACCGCCTCGTCGACCGGCAGCAGGCCCTCATCCTGAATGCGGCGCTTCAGGGTGCGGCCGTCGATGTACTCGAAGACGATGTAGGGGCGCCCATCGTCCTCGCCGGCGTCGATGACTCCGACCAGGTTCGGATGCGAGAGCCGGGCCGCGGCGCGCGCCTCCCGCCGGAAGCGCTCCAGCTGGTCTTCCTCCTCGGAGATCTCGCGATGCAGCAGCTTGACCGCCACCGGGCGGTCGAGAACCTCATCGAGCGCCAGATAGACGGTCGACATGCCGCCTGAGCCCAGCTTTGACTCGAGCCGGTACCGGCCCGAGAGTACGGTGGAGCTCAAACGTTCCAACTGGTCTGCCTTTGCATCGCGCTGTATTTTCGCCCCCCGCCGCTCCCGCCGCTGAGAGCTAGCGCCCGAACGAATGATGACTGTCCAGGTCCGCTTCTACACCGACCCCGCCTGTCCCTGGTCCTGGGCAGGCGAACCGGCCCTCCGGAGGCTGATGTGGGAGTTCGACGGAGAGCTGGAGTTCGCCTGGGTAATGGGCGGCCTGACCCGGAGCTACGAGCACGCGAACCTCTTCGACGTGACGACGCAATGGCTCGAGGACGCCGCCGCGGGCGGCATGCCCTGCGATCCGCGGATCTGGACGAAGAACCCACTCGACTCGACCTACTCCGCCTGCCGCGCGGTAAAGGCCGCCGCCGAGCAGGGCGTTGACGCCGAGTACCGGTACCTGCGGACTCTGCGTGAGGGGATCATGTGCGAGCTGCGGAAGCTCGACGACGATGAATCGCTGATCGAGGCCGCGGCACGCGCCCGGCTGGATGCCGGGCGCTTTGAATCGGACCTGCGCTCCCCGGCGAGCGAGGAGGCCTTCGAGGCGGACCTCGCGGAGGTGCGGGATCCGCCGCAGGATGCGCGCGACGCCGACGCGCTCCACACGGACAAGAAGGGCAGGGAGAGGATCAGCTTCCCCTCGGCCCTGTTCGTCGGCGAGGGCGGGCGCCACGGTGCCTGGGGAAACGATTCGGTCGATCTCGCGAAGCTGCGCGGCTCCGCGCTGGCGGCCGGTGCCGAGCAGCGCAATGAAGGAGCCCTGGAGCTGACCGAGGCGCTAGGCCGGTTCGGCAGATGCGCGACACGCGAGCTCGAGGTCCTGACCGAGAAGTCGCCACTCGCTCTGGAGGCGGAGTTGTGGGAGATGGCACGCGACGCGAAGCTGCGCCCAATCCGGGTGTTGATCGGGACGCTCTGGGAAACCGGGTGATCGGTGAGCTCCTCACGGACGTCCGTGAGGAGCTCACCAAGTCCACCGTTATCGCCGGTTGACGACGCGTTCTCCGGCGATGGTGTGGCCCACGCGTTTGGCACCCGGGTAGTGAGCCTGCAGTCTCTTCATTGCCGCTGTGTCGTCCGCCTGGGCGACGACAACGCAGAACCCGCACCCCATGTTGAAGACCTCGTGCATCTCCTCGTCTGAGACGTCGCTGAGGTCCTGGATCAGCTCGAAGATCGGTGGCACCGGCAGCGGGTCGTCGATCTCGTAGGAGACCTCCGCTTCGAGCCGGAGCAGGTTGTTGAGGCCGCCCGAGGTGATGTGGGCGAGGCCGTGGACGTCCACATCGGAGCGCAGCAGCTCCACGATCGGCTTGACGTATATCTCGGTCGGCTCCAGCAGGATGTCGCCGAGCGGGCTGCCGAGGCGGTCGTCGCCGAGCGGGATCTCGTCGAGCGCCGAGCGGGCCAGCGTGTAGCCATTCGAATGGAGCCCCGATGAGGGTAGGCCGATCACCGAGTCGCCCGGTTCGATTGCGGCCCCGGTGACCAGCGAGTCGAGGGAGACGACCCCGAAACAGGCACCGGCCAGGTCGAGCCCATTGATCAGCTCGCCGAGCTGCGCGAGCTCCCCACCGACGATCTCGATCCCGGCAAGCTCGGCGCCTCGTGCCAGCCCGACGCCGATCGCCCCCGCGATCTCGGTGTCAGCGCGGTCGACGGCGAGGTAGTCGACCATCGCCAGCGGCTCCGAGCCGACGCAGATCACGTCGTTGACGTTCATCGCGATGCAGTCGATCCCGACCGTGTCCCAGCGGCCCAACTGCTCGGCGAGGACGAGCTTGGTGCCGACCCCGTCGGTGCTCAGGGCGATGCCGAGCCCGTCGTTGATCCGCACGACGTTGGCGTAGTGGCCGCTGGCCAGGACCTGACGGCTCTCGGCGGGCGCCGAGGCGCCGAGCGCGGCGACCAGCGCGGCGACGGCGGCGTCGGCGTCCCCCTGGCTCACGCCCACCTTGGCGTAAGCGTCCTCGCTCACGCCGGGATGCCCTCCTTGCTGGCGGTGGGGGAGTAGTCCTCGGGCCGGCCGTTGCCGGAGACGAAACGGCCGCGCGGGGCGCGCCGCCTGCGCCAGATGCCGGCGAGCACCATGGCCGCCAGTCCCGCCCGATATGCGGCATACGGCCAGAGCGCGCTGTCGCGCTCCACGACCCGGATGAGCTCCTGAGAGGCGAGGGTGGAGGCGAACGAGGTCGCCGTGCCCGCCGCGAAGCCCGCGCGCGCTTCTCGCGGCAGGCCGCGGCGGCGCAGGCGGATGCCCTTGAGGGCTGCCGCGCCCACGATCACGGGCAGGGCGACGGTACGGGAGAGCATGTTCGAGTGCTGCCGGGTGAATCCGCGCCAGCGGGCGGCGGTGAGGGTTGCCCCATTGCGCGAGATCCCCGGCGCGAGAGCGGCCGCCTGGGCCAGCCCGAGTGCGAGGCCGTCCATCGCCGTGGCCCGCCCTCGGTCGCGGACCTGCGGCTGGCGGTCGGCGATCACCATCGCCGCTGCGCCGGCGAGCAGCCCGATCGCGGTCGGGAGCGGGCCGCCCAGGTACCGCTCGATCGGCCGCTCGAGGGCCACTCCGGCTGCCACCGGAGGAAGGAATGAGAGGGCGAGTACCGTCGCTTTTCGCCGGTCGAAGGTGCCGAGCTCCTCGGCGATCACACGGCGCTGGCCGACCAGCAGCGCTGCGGCGGCGCCGGCGTGCAGGGCGACCTCGAAGGTCTTCTGCAGCTCGGGGTCGCGGCCGTCCTCGTCCCAGCCGGCAAGCCAGGGGATCAGGGTGAGGTGGGCTGAGCTCGAGACCGGGAGAAGTTCGGTCGGCCCCTGCACGGCGCCGAGGACGACCGCCCTCGACCGCCTCATCATGAAGCCGGCTGCTCCTCGGCCTCCGCAGGAGGCCCGCCGCCGGACCGGCGTCGCCGGATCACCAGGTAGGCGATGCCCACGATGGCGGCCGCGACCACCACGTAGTCGAGGAAAGCGAGCTTCCTATGCAGGTCCTCCCAGTTGTCGCCGACGGCGCGGCCGATCAAGACCAATCCGCTGAGCCAGATGACCGAGCCCGCCAATGTGAGCGGAATGAACCGGCGCAGCGGCATCTCAGCCACACCCGCCGGCAGCGAGATGAAGGCGCGCACGAGGGGCAGCAGCCTGCCGACGAAGACGGTGATGTCACCTCGGCGCTGGAACCAGGAGTCCACCCAGTCGAGGCGCTTGCGGTCGATGTGGATCAGCTTGTTCCGCTCGAGTAGGTCGATGCGGCCGTAGTAGCCGGCCGCGTAGGCGATCATGCAGCCGATCAGCTCCCCGGTGACCCCGGCGGCGATCACGCCGAACAGGGTGAGGTCGCCGTCGCTCACCTTGAAGCCCGCGAACAGCATCGTCGCCTCGCTCGGGATCGGGATGCAGGCGCTTCCCAGCAGGGTGAGGACGAAGACGCCGGCATAGCCGACCGCGCCGATGAAATCGGTGCAGAGGTTGACGAGTGGATCGAGGAGGGCAGCGATCGGCATGGAATTCGGCGCGTCTGGGCAGCCTGCCCGCGCGGCGCCACATGCTAGGGGGTTGCAGATCCACTCGCGGGAACACCATTTTCCCCCCGGATTTGAGACGGTCCCACTAGACTCGCTGCTCGCGTGGAGCGGCTCAAGCACCCCGTCTACAGGCATCGCCTGATCCAGCTCGCCGCAGACGCAGTCCTCATCGCGGCCGCCTACTACCTGGCCTTCAGGTTGCGATTCCTCGATGCCGCGGGCGGGATCCCCGACCGCTATGACCACATGCTCGGCCACACCATCGGGTTCGTGGTCGCCGCGCAGCTGATCGTCTTCTACGCCTTCGGTCTCTACGAGAAGTGGTGGCGCTACTTCCGCCTGCCGGACATGATCGCCGTGCTCCGGGCCTGCGCGGTCTCCACGGCGATCCTGGCGATCGCCTTCCTCCTCCTGAAGCCCTTCGACGATCAGATCCCGCGATCGGTCGTGGTCAGCTACTTCCTGCTCACGGTCTTCCTGGTCGGTGGCGCGCGGCTTGTGGCGCGCATGCTCCTCGTCGAGCGGATCGCCCGGCGCGAGGTCCGGGGCGCTCGCCGGGTGCTGGTCGTCGGGGCGGGCTCCGGCGGGCAGATGGTCGTCCGGGAGATGCAGCTGAACCCGAACCTGGGCTCCCGCTCAATCGGCTTCCTCGACGACGACCCGCGCAAGCGCGGCATGCGCCTGCACGGCATCAACGTCCTGGGCACGACGGAGGAGGTCGGCGAGATCCTGGATGAGTTCAACCCCGACGAGCTGATCATCGCGATCCCCTCGGCGCCCGGCGAGCTGCGCGGTCGCGTGGTGACGGCGTGCCGGGAGCGGGACGTCCCGGTCCGGACCCTGCCGACGGTCTTCGAGCTGCTCCGCGGCGGCGTCCAGCTCACGAGGCAGCTGCGCGAGGTCCAGGTCGAAGACGTCCTCGGCCGCGAGCCGGTGAAGATGGAGCTCGATCGGGTCGGCGCCTACATCCAGGACAAGGTCGTCATGGTCACCGGCGCCGGTGGGTCGATCGGATCCGAGTTGGTCCGCCAGATCGCCCGCGTCCGCCCGAAGCTACTGGTCATGCTCGATCACGCCGAGGACAACCTCTTCCGGATCGACCGGGAGATGATCGAGGAGCGGCACTTCACCCGGGTCGAATCCGTGCTCGCCGACTGCAAGGAGGGTGACCGGATGCTCGAGGTGATGCAGCGCTTCCGGCCACAGGTCGTCTTCCACGCCGCCGCCTACAAGCACGTCCCACTGATGGAGGCGAACCCCCTGGAGGCGATCCGCAACAACGCGATGGCAACCAAGGTCACCGCCGAGACCGCCGTGGCGTCCGGGTGCGAGCGCTTCGTGCTCGTCTCGACGGACAAGGCGGTCAATCCGCACACCGTGATGGGCGCCTCCAAGGCGATGGCCGAGTGGATCGTCGAGGCCGCGGGACGAAAGAACCCCCAGACCCGGTTCGTCACCGTCCGCTTCGGGAACGTACTCGCCTCATCGGGCAGCGTGGTCCCGATCTTCCGCGGCCAGATCGAACGGGGCGGCCCTGTGACGGTCACGGACCCGGAGATGACGCGCTACTTCATGACGATTCCCGAAGCGGTCCAGCTGGTGATCCGCTCCGGAGACCTGGGGGGCGCCAGCGGAGAGGTCTTCGTCCTCGAGATGGGGGAGCCGGTCAAGATCGTCGACCTGGCGCAGAACATGATCCGGCTGGCCGGATACGAGCCCGAGGTCGACATCGCCATCGAGTTCGTCGGCGCCCGTCCGGGCGAGAAGGTGCATGAGGAGCTCTTCAACTCCGATGAGCGCCCCCAGCCCACCGCGTCTGACCGGATCGTGCGCGCCGTGCGGAACGCGCCGCTCGACCCGGAGTGGGTCAACGGCACCCTCGGCCGCCTCGAGACGATGATCCAGGACGGTGACGAGGCCCACCTGGCCGCGCAGACCGTCCAGCTGGTCTCCGCCCGCCGCGCGACCGAGGTCCCGGTTGACGATCTGACCGCCTAGCCGCCCGAATCGGCTTAACATCCCGCGCCGCGGCCATGAGCAGCCTTCTGAAGGAAGCCGGTGCAGTCGCGGGCCTTGCCTCGTTCCTCGGGTTGGCCCTTCTCGCGCTGCTCTATTTCGCCCAGGCGCGTGACATCCGCCGGTTGCGCGAGCAGGCGAGCTTCCTTGTTGAGGGCGCCGAGGACGGCGAGTCCATTGCACCGGCGGAGCGGACGGCGACCGCCGTCGCCTCCACCACCAAGGAGCCCGAGAAGGCCGCCGCCGCCGCGGCGGCGGCGGCGCCCAACGATGCCGAGGCCTTCAGGCGGGCCGAGCTCGCCCGGCAGGCGGCGGAGCGCCGCCAGCGATTCGAGAAGCGCCGGCGGGGCCCCGGTGGCGGCCGCGAGCGCCCGGCCTGGCTTTCCGAGCCCCTCTCTCTGGCCGTGATCGTGGTCGGCGCCATCCTCCTGATCGCCGGCGTCGCATTTGGGGTGAGCAAGGTCACCGGCGGATCGTCGGACTCCACCACCGCCAGCTCAGGCAAGAAGGAGAAGGGGCCGTGTCCGCCGAGCCAGACGAAGGTCGCCGTGCTCAACGGGACCGCAACCCCAGGCCTTGCCGCCGACTCCTCCGCCCCCTTGAAGCAGCACGGATACAGGGTTGGACCGGTGGGCAACACGACCACGCCGTTCCCGACCAGCGTGGTCATGTTCGATCCCACGGATGGTCAGCCGTGCGCCGCGGGCGTCGCCGACGTCGTCGGCATCCAGCAGACCCGGCCGATGAACAACGAGGTGCGAACGGCCTCGGAGGGCAACCCGGTTGCGGTCGTCCTGGGAGACGACCAGGCGGGCGCGTCGAGCACCACTGGGGTCAGCGACACGACCGGCTCGGGAATCTGAGCCAACCGGTCAGTCCGGCCGCCCTGTGAGCGAGCGCAGTCGATCGGCCGTCCTGATCTCCGCCCTGGTGGTCTCGCTGCTGCTGGCGGCGACCGCGGCCGCGATAGTCGTGACGCAGCACGTCCGCGACGAGGGGCCGGTCGTCAGCCAGACCCGCATCAAGAAGCACCGTGGCGGCGGCTACCGGGTGTGCTTCCAGCAGACCCGGGACGACACGGTCCAGGTGGCTGTGATCGACCACTCGGATCAGGTGGTCCGGATCCTGGCCCAGGCCGCGGTGCTGACCGGCAGCAACAGCGCCCCCAACACGGCGAAGGCAGGCGCCCACTGCTTCGATTGGGATGGGACCAATGAGGCAGGGCAGCCCGTTCCGGCCGGCGTCTATCGGATGCGCCTCACCTTCCACGGGCTCGACCGGGTCCTGACCCCCGGTGAGCACAGGACGATCACGGCTCAGGGGCCGGGCACGTGAGCGAGACCCTCGAGGTGATCGGCTGCCTGGCCGCCGCGGGCGCCATGTCGCTCTCCTTGCTCGCCTCGGACCCGCGGCAGCGCGTCGCGGGGCTGGTGATGGCCGGCGTGCTGGCGCTGGCGCTGATCGCCGGCCAGGGCTGGGACGACCTGAGCACGCTTCGCGGCCACCCGCCGGAGTTCGCCGCGCTGATCGTGGCGGGCATCGCCGTCCTGGCGGTCGGCGCCGCGGCCATGCTGCGCTGGCCGGTCCTGCTGCCCCTGCTCGTGATAGCGACGCTGCCCTTCCGGGTCAGGCTGCACGTGGCGGGCGGCCAGGCCGTGAACCTCCTGGTGCCCCTCTACGTGGTGATCGGGTCCGGCGTGCTGGCGACGGCGGCGGACACGATTCGAGGCCGGACCAGGCTTCGCAGGCTGCCCAAGCCGCTGATCCTGGCGCTCGTGCTGGTCATCTCTCTCTACGCCCTGCAGACGGTCTATTCGGAGGACGTGGCGTTCGCCGCCCGCAACGTCGGCTTCTTCCTGGTCCCGTTCGCCATCCTCTTCTCCCTCCTGGCTGAGGCGACCTGGGACCGGCGGCTCCTCAAGTTCGGCCTGGCGGTTCTGCTGGCCGAGGGCGTGATCTTCGCGCTGATCGGGGTCGGTCAGTTCGTCGCCCAGGACATCTTCTGGAACGGGAAGCTCGACGCCTCGAACGACTTCCACTTCTACTTCCGGGTCAACTCGCTCTTTTGGGATCCGAACATCTACGGCCGCTATCTGGTGACCGCCATCCTGCTCGCCACCACCGCGATCGCCTGGGTGGCGGACCGGCGCCTGACGTACCTGCTCACCGGAGCCGTCGCGATCGTGTTCGCGGGACTCGTCTTCGCCTTCTCGCAGACCAGCTTCATCGCGCTCTTCATCGGCCTGGCCGTCCTGACCGGGCTGCGGTGGAGTGTCCGCTGGGCGATCGTGGCGGTGCCGGTCGCGGTGGTGGCGATAGCAACCGGTGTTCTTTTCCTCGCCGGCGGCTCCAACGAGTCCACGCGGACCGTCACCGAAGGGCACAGCAGCCTGGTCTCAGGCGGCATCAAGCTCGCGAAGCACCGGCCGCTCTACGGCTACGGCTCGGCCTCATTCTCCAAGGCCTTCGCGAGGGAGGAGAACGTCCCGGCGGGCGAGACGACGATTTCGCACACTGAGCCCGTGACGGTCGCCGCCGAGCAGGGGGCGGTCGGGGTGATCGCCTATCTGGCGCTGCTGGCGACGGCCCTCTGGACGGCCTTCTCCGGCATGCGGGCGATCTCGCCGGGCTTTGGAGCTCCGTTCAAGCCGATCGAGGGTGAGGGCCGCGTAGAGCTCGGTCCGGCGCGGATCGGAGTGGCCGCGGCCTTCACGGCGCTGCTCATCCACACGGTCGGCTACGCGGCGTATCTGACCGATCCGCTCACGTGGGCGCTCCTGGCTCTCGGCGGGGTGCTGGCGGCCGAGATGGGCGCGGGCGAGTGGCCACGCCGCGAGGCTGAATCCGCGCCACCAGCGGAAACTCCAGCGCCGCCTACAGTCGCGGGCTAGCCATGACCGGATATCTCCGCCGCCTGGCGACCACGGGGGCCGCGTACACGGCTTCCAGCGTGATCTCGAAGCTGATCGCGGTCGCGCTGCTGCCGCTCTACACGCGGTATCTGACCCCGGCCGACTACGGCGCCGCTGAGGTCCTGATCACGGGCGTGATCGCCGCCAGCATCGTCATCCGCCTCGGGATCATCGAGGCCCTGCTGCGCTTCTACTACCAGGCCGACGAGGTCCCGGACCAGGTGGTGAAGACCGCGTTCGCGTCCCTGCTCTGGACGACGACGATCGGCCTGCTGATCGCTCTGCCCCTCGCCGAGCCGCTCTCGCGGCTGCTGCTCGACCACTCCGACCCGGACCTGATGCGCATCGCGATCTTCGGTCTCTGGGTCTTCACGATGTTCGAGTTCCTGACCGCGCTCTTCCGCATCGACGAGCACGCCAAGGCCTACTTCTTCTTCACGGTCTCGAACGTCCTGGTGACGATCCCGGTCACCGTCTGGCTCGTGGTGGGGGAGGGCAAGGGCGCGAGCGGGCTGCTCTGGGGCCAGTACGCAACCGGGGCCCTCTTCCTGGCCGGCCTGATCGTCGCGCAGCGACGTCGGCTCGCCCTGATCCCCGATTTCGCGCTCTGGCGCCGCATGCTCCGCTGGGGGCTGCCGACCATGCCGGCGGAGCTCTCCCTCTACTCCCTCAACTTCATCGACCGGTTGCTGATCGTTCGGCTCGTCGGACTCGGCGACGCGGGCCTCTACAGCCTCTCGGTTAAGTTCGCCCAGGCGGTCAACGTCCTCGTCAAGGGATTCCAGCTCGCCTGGCCGCCCCTCGCCTACTCGATCCAGGATGACGACGAGGCTCGCCGGGCCTACGCCGTGATCGTCACCTGGTTCGTCTCGGTGACGACCTTCTTCGTACTGGGCCTCTGGCTGCTCTCCCGCTGGATCGTCCGGGTGCTGGCGGGGCCCGAGTTCTTCGACTCCTACCAGACGATCGGCCTGGTTTCGACCGGAGTGATGCTCTACGCGCTCTACCTCGTCCTCGTGATCATCCTCGGTCGCACCGGCCGGACGGAGCTCAGCTTCCCGGCGACGGGCGCCGGGACGGTGGTCAACATCGCGCTCAACCTGATCCTGCTGCCGTCGATGGGGATCGTGGGGGCCGGCATCTCGCTGGTGGCCTCCTACGCCGTGGTGCTCGTGTTGATGTACGTCTTCACGCAGCGGCTGTTCAGGGTGCCGTACGAATGGCTGCGCCTCGCGCAGGCCGCTGGGCTCGCCATCGTGCTGGTACTCGCCGGCGAGCTGCTGCTGCCGACCAGCGGCTTCTGGGGGTTGGCAGGCAGAACCGGGCTCTGGCTGGTCTATCCGCTGGTGCTGTGGGGCACCGGCTTCCTCAACGACGAGGAGCGCGATGCAGCCGGCCGGGTGCTCAGCCCGTCGTACGTCAAGGCCGCGCTCGTAAGGCTGCGCGAGGCGCCGCCGCCGGAGCCCGAGGATGAAGACGAGGAGCCCGAGGAAATGCGAGGCCGGGGCCCGCGCCTGACCCGCGAGACCCTCGAGGCCGAGCAGCGAGACGAGGACGCGATCCGCTAAATCGGGCGGGCCGAGGCTCTCGTCGGTCTCACCCTGGATCAGGAAGGAGCCGACGAGTAGGGCAAGGGCTGCCAGGCCAGTTGCCGGGAGGCCCCACAGTGGTGCGACCGGGTCGCTCCAGTACGCCGGTCATCTTCGTCCGGGCGGACGGAGTCAGCTCGCGCCGGTTGCCCGCTCCAGCAGAGCCGCCATCCGCGCCGCCATCTTCTTCACGTCATGCGCCTTGGCGGCCTCGCGCGCTGCCGGGTTCGGCGAGGGCAGCTCGGCGGCCCGCTCCAGCGCCCGGATGAGCCCGTCGGTGTCGTCGGGATCGACCAGCACGCCCGCTTCGGGAGTGACGAACTCTGGCGGGCCGCCGACCTTCGTCGCGACCACGCTCCGCTCCATCGCCATGGCCTCCAGCGTCGCCTGCCCGAATGGCTCGATGAGGGACGGCTGGCAGAGGACGTCGCAAGCGGCGACCCATTGGGGAACGTCCTGCTGTGGGATCCGGCCGACCAGGGTGACGCCGGACTGACCCTCGAGCTTGCTTCGCTCGGCGCCGTCGCCGACGAATGCGAGGCGGCCGCGCCCCATCGCCGCGAAGGCGTCGCTCAGGCGCTCCACGTTCTTGCGCTCGATCAGCGAGCCGACGCAGAGGAATGCCGGGCCCTCCCCGTCCCAGCCGAGAGCACGGCGGACCTCCGCCGCAGGGCGAGGCGAGAAGGTGTCTAGGTCCACGCCGCAATCGGCGATCTCGATCTTTGGCTCGGCCGCCGGGATCTTCTCCGTCAAGCGATCGGCCAGCCAGCGCGAGTTCGCGATCACCGCCGATGAGCGGCGCAGCACCCAGCGCGTTGCGGCGGTGACGCCCGGAATCCGGCCGAGGTTGGCGACGTCCTGCCCGTGAGCCATCACCACCAGCGGCGCCCCGGCTGCCCGCGCCGCCAGCGCTCCAGCAGCGCCTGAGGGGAAAAGGAAGTGCGCGAAGACGACATCCGGCTTGAATCGGCGTGCCGCCGCGCGCGACTCCCGCACGAGCCTCACGTACTTCGACCTGGAACCGCCGCGCTGGCTGATTGAGCTGACCTCGACCTCGTGCCCGAGCTCTTCGAGCTCGCGCGTCAGCGGCACCAGGAAGCTGCCCAGGTCGGGCTGCTCCGGGCTCGGCCACATCTGGGTCACCTCGAGGATCCGCATGGCTACGACCCTAGGGCCCGGTTGTACGCCTCGGCCGCTTCGCGGATGCCCTGGCCCCGCCCGGGCAGCAGCGCCTGACGGGCATGGAGCCAGTAGCGCTTCGGTGAGTGCCCGGGGAGGAAGACAGCCGCGGCGGCACGCACCAGCTGAGGCCAGGCGAGCAGCGGGCGCAACAGCATCGCCTCGATCCGGCCCAGGTGCTTGCGGAGGTAGCGGTCCTGGTTGCGGTGGTATTCGACGATTCGCCGCTCGGTACCGCTGTCGTCCTGCGCCATCTGGTCGTGGTGGATCGCGCGGGCCGAGGGGACGTAGAGGATCTTCCAGCCCGCGTCCTGGAGGCGCTTGCAGAAGTCGGTCTCGTCGGAGTAGACGAAGAACTCGGGATCGAGCCAGCCGACCCGCTCGGCTGCCCGGCGCCGCACCATCATCGCGCTCGACTGGACCCAGCCGACCGGGCGCGTCCCGGCGCCACCGCTCTCCACGGTGAAGCGCCGGTGCAGGAAGAGGGCGCCGGCCAGTGCCGTCTCACCGCTCGGCAACTTCCAGGCGCACGGGACCTCGCGGCCGTCCGAGGCAAGCAGCTGAGCTCCCGCAGCCGCGGCATCGCGATCGCCCTGCAGCGCCCCCACCAAAGCGGCCACGGCGCCGGGCTCGAGCTCGGAGTCCTCGTTCAGCAGCAGGCAGAACTCACCGCGCGCCTCCTGCAACAGCCGGCTGTCGTTGGCGGCCTTGCCGCCCCGCCGGTCGAGGGCGATCAGCCTGATGTCGCGGTCCAGAGCCCGCACCGCATCGGGCGACCCGTCGTCCGAGGCGTTGTCGAGCACGAGAACCTCATACTCGAGATCGGGCGGGGTCGTCCGCTCGATCGCGTCCAAACACGCGAGCAGGGGCTCCCGCCCGTTGGTGTTCACGACGCAATAGGAGACCAGCACGGCGACAATGCTCGCCCATGCGCGTCCAGATCGTCGATCCGGCGGCCTACACGCCACCGTACGACCACGCCCTCTCGGGCGCGCTCGCCCGTGCCGGAGCGGAAGTGGAGCTGGTCACGGCCCGTTTTCCCTATGGCCCGGTTCCGAACGAGCAGGGCTACGAGGTGATCGAGCACTTCTACCGGCGCGGTTCGCGGCCGGGAATCGGGTCCCGCCGCCGCCGCTTGCTGCGCGCCCTCGAGCACATTCCGGACATGAGGCGCTACCGGCGAGTGGCCGAGCGCGCCGACATCGTCCACTTCCAGTGGCTGCCGATCCCGGGACTGGACCGCCGGCTGCTCCCGCCCAAGCGCCCGCGCCTCTACACGATGCACTGGCGCCTCCCGGAGCGGGACTCGCGCATCGGCCGCAGCCTCACCAAGCTGCTCGCCAAGATGGACGCGGTCGTGGTGCACTCCGAGCATGGCGCGGGGCGGCTGCAGGACGACTTCGGCGTTCCGCCCGACCGGCTGCGAGTGATCCCGCACGGAGCCTTCGACTACCTCACCGGGCAGCGGAACGAGGTTCCGCTGTCCGCCGAGCTCCAGGAGGTCGAGGCTCCGGTGATCCTCGCCTTCGGCCTGATCCGCCCCTACAAGGGAACCGACGTCCTCCTCCGCGCATTCGAGCGGGTCCAGGGAGCGGAGTTGTGGATCGTCGGCATGCCCCGGATGCCGATGGATGAGCTGCGCGAGCTGGCCGATCGCGCGCCCGGCAGGGTTCGTTTCGTCGACCGGTTCATCCCCGATGCCGAGATCCCGGCGTTCATGCGCCGCGCGGACGTCGTCGTCCTGCCGTACCGGAACATCGAGCAGTCGGGCGTGCTCTACACGGCCCTCGCCTTCGACCGCCCCCTCATCCTGAGCGCTGTGGGTGGCTTCACTGAGATCGCCGAGCGGGGGGCCGCTCGCCTCGTCCCGCCGGAGGACCCCGATGCTCTGGCGGAGGCGATCAAGGAGCTGATCGCCGATCGCGACACCGCCGCAGCGCTCGCGGCCGGCGCTGAGCGCGAGGCCGCGAACGTCTCATCCTGGGAGCAGATCGCCGAGTCCACCATGGCCCTCTACGAAGAGCTCCTCGACCGCCGATAATCCCCCGCCCATGGCGCTCGAGATCGTCTTCTGGGCCGCGGCCGGCCTGATCGTCTATGCCCACCTCGGCTACCCGCTGCTGCTCTGGGCGCTGTCGAAGGTCTTCGGAGAGGACGGGATCTCGCCCGAGGCCGAGGGCGAGCTGCCCCGCGTCACCTTGGTCATCCCCGCCTACGACGAGGAGCAGGTGATCGAGGGGAAGATCGCCAACGCCCGGGCCCTCGACTACCCGGCGGATCGCCTTGAGATCGTGGTCGCCTCCGACGGTTCCAGCGACCGCACGGCCGAGCTGGCGCGCGATGCCGGCGCCGACCGCGTGCTGGAGCTCCCCCGAGGCGGCAAGGTTGCGGCCCTCAACCAGGCGGTTCGCGACGCGGAGGGCACGATCCTGGCCTTCTCCGACGCGAACAGCTATTGGCGCCCGGACGCCCTGCGCCGGCTGATTGCCCGCTTCGCGGATTCCCGCGTCGGCTACGCCTGCGGCCAGGTCCGCTTCGAGGGAGGCGAGGGCGGCAACCAGGAGGGCCTGTACTGGCGCTACGAGATGGCGGTCCGCTCGATGGAGACCCGCCTCGCGGGCATCACGGCGGGCAACGGCGCGATCTACGCGGTTCGCCGCGAGGCCTACATCGAGCTGGATCCGAGCCGCGGCCAGGACATCGGCTTCCCCTTCGAGCTCACCAAGCGCGGCTGGCGGGCCGTCTACGAGCCGGTCGCGGTCGCGGAGGAGAAGATGGCGCCGACCGTCGAAGGCGAGTTCCGCCGAAAGCGCCGGATGATGTGGGGGCTCTGGGACGTGATGCTTCGGTGGGGGATGCTCGACCCCCGCGGTTACGGTCCCGGCTACGCCCTGGAGATTTACTCCCACCGCCTGCTCCGCTACCTGACGCCCTGGCTGCACCTGGTCGTCCTCGGAGCCAACGTGGCCCTGCTGGGGCACGGCTGGGTCTACACCCTGTCGATGGCCCTGCAGCTGGCGCTGCTGGTCGGAGCGCTGCTCGGGCGCTTCGTCCCCGTCCTTCCGTTCAGGATCGCCTACTACTACGTGACCGTGACCGCCTCCATCGCAGTGGGACTCTGGGACCGCCTCCGCGCCGGGTCCGTGCCGATCGGCTGGGAGAAGGTCGAGGGCACCCGATGAGCACGAACGGACCGGCGCCGAACGGTGCCGGCCAGCAGCGTCTGGACGTGCCGCCGCCCGCGACGCGCCCCAGGCAGGGCCTGCCACGCTGGGCCGATCACCTGATCGCGGTGGTGAGCCTCGCTCTGGTCTCGCCGATCCTGTTGGCGGCGGCGATCGCGATCAAGCTCACCTCCCCCGGGCCTGTGATCTACCGGCAGCGCCGGGTCGGCCGCGACGGGGTGATCTTCGAGATGTTCAAGCTGCGGACCATGCGCCAGGGCGCGGATCCGGTCGGCGTCGGCACAGCCGTGACCACCGCGGACCCCCGTGTGACGCAGGTGGGGCGGCTCCTGAGGCGGTTCTCCCTCGACGAGCTCCCAAACCTCTTAAACGTGCTCCGCGGCGACATGCGGATCGTCGGGCCGCGCGCCACGCTTCCCGCCCAGGTCGAGCTCTACACGCCGCGCCAGCTGCGCCGCCTCGATCTGCGCCCCGGTGTCACCGGTTGGGCACAGATCCATGGCCGTGCCGGGATCCCCTGGGAGGAGCGGATCGAGCTGGACGTCTGGTACGTCGAGCATCGCTCGCTGCGCCTCGACCTGAAGATCCTCGCCGGCACTCCGGGCGCGTTGCTCGGCGGTGCGGGGAACGTGGCGGTCGACGAGTACGCCGGGTCCGCCCCCGACTCGCCGCTGCGCAAGGCCGCTGAGCGGGAGCAGGCTGGAGACCGCTGATGGCCCGCGGCATCTCGCTCAGGGATTTCCGCCCGGAGGATGCGGCTGCGGTCCAGCGCTGGTTCAGCTCGCCCGCGGCGACTGCCAACCTGCTCGAGCACCGCGACGGTGAGTTCACCGAGGAGGACGCGAGACGCTGGGTGCAGCGCGCGATCGACCAGGCCGGAGACCCGGAGGCGGAGGACCGCAAGTGGGCGGTGGAGGTCGAGGGCATCGACGATCCGGTCGGTTTCACCGCGCTCTACGGATTGCGCCGCCAGACCGCGCCGGAGCTGGGCGCGATCATGGGCGACGAGCGGATCCGTGGCCGCGGCGTCGGTCGCGAGGCCGAGCGACTCACCAATCTGAAGGCCTTCGAGGAGTTCGGCGCGCACAAGGTCTACGGCCGGATCCCGGCTACCAACGAGGCGGCCAAGAAGGCCGTCATCTACAACGGCTGGAAGCAGGAAGGCGTGCTGCGCAAGCAGGTCCGCCACGGCGATGAGCTGATCGACGTCGAGCTATGGGGTGGCTTTCGCGAGGACCTGCCGGAGCCGCCCGACGAGTGACCCACATGGCCCGCCTGATCGAGGACCTCGGCGTTGAGGCCTCCGACACCGAGTTCTTCCGCTCGCCGGAGTTCCTCGCGGCGGAGGGGGTGACACACACCCTCGCGATCGGCGAGGCGATGCGCCTGCCCGTCATCGTCAGGGAGATCGAGGGCGCGGGCCGCATCGACGCCATCTCTCCTTACGGGTACCCCGGCGCCCACCTGCTCCGCCCGGAAGCCGCCGGGCCTCTCGATCCGCAGCAGATCGATTGGTCGGAGACGGGACTCGTCAGCCTCTTCGTCCGTGACCGGATCGGCGATGAGCGCGGTTTCGCCGGCGGCACAGTCCGGAACCTGGTCCAGATCGCCAACGGGGAGGCGGGGATTCGGAAGCGGCTCCGAGAGCAGATCAGGCGCAACGAGAGGCGGGGATGGGAGGTCCGCTTCGCGACGGGCCCGGAGGACTCCACTGCGCTGACGGCCTTCAAGTACGCGTACGACGAGACGATGGCCCGCACCGGAGCGGCCGAGCGATACCTCTATCCGCTCGAGTACTTCGAGACGCTGCTGCAGGGCGACGGCTGCTGGCTTCTGCTCGCCGAGCACGACGGACGCCGGCTCGCCGGCGCCCTCGCGGTGCTGAGCGACCGGTACCTGCACTATTACCTCGGCGGTACCGCGGACGATGCCCTTGGGGACTCGCCGATGAAAAACCTATTCGCCGCGATGATCAAGCTCGGGGGCGAGCTGGGGGTGCCGGTCAGCCTCGGCGGCGGCCTCACCCCGGGCGACTCCCTCGAGGACTTCAAGCGCGGATTCGCGGTCGGCGAGGAGCCGTTCCGGACGCACGAGGTGATCTGCGATCTCGTGGCCTACGAGGAGCTCGCGCCGGGGTCAGACGCCCCCGGGTCGGATCCCGGGTTCTTCCCCGCCTATCGGGCCTGAGAGACCCGTGGGTGCTTCTTCTTGCGCCTCTTGCGCTTGCCGAACCGCTTGATCCGCTTCTGCGCCGCCGCCTGGATCCGCGGGACCAGCGGGATCATCGCGCCGCCCGGGCAGGCGGTCAGTCCCAATGCGGTGTGCCCCAGGACTCTCGGGACGGTGATCACGGTCCCAGCCGGGTAGCGGTTCTCGGGGCCGCCGGCGGAGGCGATCTGCACGGTCCCGCTGGCCGGAGTGGCGTGGTTCATCGCCATCTTCCAGGCCAGGAACTGGATGATCGAGCGCTGGGCCTGTGACGTCGGGGCTTCGGTGGTGTGGTCGCCGATCGAGGCAATCGAGGTGGTCTGGGAGTTGAAGCCCTGCGCCTGCGCGCCGACCACGGGCCGCTTCAGGCCGCCGGCACGGCCCTCGTAGAGGGTGCCGTAGCGGTCGACGAGCGCGTTGTAGCCGATGTCGTTCCAGCCGTTGCCATAGACGTGGAACCGGCAGATGCCGAGGACGATCGAGGGCGCTTCCTCCGGCGTGTAGTCGTTGGCGTTGACCGTGTGATGGATAACCGCGGCCCGGACCGACCCGTACTCGGGCGGGCCACGCGGCGGGCAGCCGCCGTCGGGAAGGTCAGCGCCCCAGGCGGCGCGGCTCACCACATGCGGCTTGGGCGCAAGCGCCTGGGCGACGGGCGTCGAGGCGACCGCGATTACGGCGCCGTTGATCGCGTGGCGGGCGGAGTTGACGACGCGGTCCGCGAAGCTCCCCGCCGTCCCCGAGACGTTGACGAAGTGCAGACGCCCATGGGGCCGGAAGAGCGCGCGCACCTGGGCGATGTCCGCGCCGCCGACATAGATCGGCGTGCCGTCCTCCTGGTCCACCCAGTTGCTCCACTGCCCACCGTCATCGCGGACGCGGATCTGGACGGTGCGCATCTCCCGCGCCACCCCGACCAGGTCGAATCGGTGCGGCGCCTTGATCGGCGGGGAGATGAAGCGCGGCGCGGCCTCCCGCGGATGAGAGCTGTGCGCCGACGCGATCGCCGGCGGAGCCATCCGCTTCGCCGCGGGAATGGCGTGCTCGAAGTCGACCGCGCCGGTCATGTACGGGCGCAGGGACAGCGCCGGCGCCGCGACCCAGGCGAGGGCCGTGATCAGCGCCAGGCCAACCCCCATGAGCAGACGTTTGCGCATCCTGAGCTTGGAACACGTCGGCTTCGCCATCAGATCGCGGCCACAAGCGGCCGCCCCGCATAGGTCGCTCCGGGCTTCGCCCTTCCGCTCCAAAGTGGAGCGGCCTGGCGACCGCTACCCGAGGTTTATGGGGATCTGCTGCTCCGGTCCGTTCCCGCGGTACTTGTCGCGGAAGTTCCGGATCACGTCGAGGACGATGGGGTTGTAGTTCGGGCAGACGACCTCGTTCGTCCAGGCGGTGATCGCGACCGCGTAGGGCATGTCGGGGTCGGGGTAGAGCAGGACGCCGTCGGGATCTGCGTCGAAGACGCCCTTCAGCGCCAGCTGCTGGTCCTCGGGCAGGTCCGGCGTGTAGTGGATCTCGACCCGCCCGTGCTCCATCGCGTGGACCTCGTTGCGGATGTTGGTCTGCTTGCTGGTGTCGCTGGTGACCGGGGTCGAATAGGCGCCGTCCGAGATCGGGACGGGGTTGTGGTTCCCGGAAGTGGGGGGCACGGTGCCGTAGTGGACCGCCGTCGAGTTCGGAACGTGGGTGTTGCCCTCGTCCGCCAGGTTCTCCTTGAGCTGGCAACCGGCCTTCTGCGCGGAGACGGCGAGGTCGCCGAACTGCACCGGGGCGATCGACTCGGTCGTGCCCTTGCGGCAGTCGGGGTCGAGGCCCTTGAAGCTGCCGGTGTTCTGGATATGGGCGTTGTCGCAGGCGCTCCCGGCGGCGCTGCCACCGCTGCCACCGCTGGCGATCACGGCGACCAGGCCCGCGACCACCGCCACGGTCAGGATCCCGGCGACCACGTAGCCGGCCATCAGGCGCCGGCGCCCGCCCGAGCTCGCTGCCTTTTCGGCCGCGAGCCGCTGCGCGCGCAGTCTTTCCTTCTCTTCCTTGCGGCTGGCCATGCGAGGCGGAGAGGCTAGCGGAGGCGGCTCAAGCCTCGCTTAGCGCGGCTTCCGGGCGCTTCACTTTCCAGACGTCGTCGAGGAATTCGGCGAGCTCGGCATCGAGCCGCTCGGGCGAGATCCGCCACTCGAGAATCGAATTCGCTTCGATCAGGCGCGAGTTGGGGAGCTCCTCAGCCAGCATCCCGGAATCCGAGAAGGGATGAAGCGGGTCGGCACGGTGGCCGATCACGAGCGCCGGCTGGGTCATCTGGACGCGGAACTGATGATGGGGCGCCGATGACCCGAGGAAGAGCCCCTCGAGAACAGCCGAGGAGGGCGCCGGATCCTGACGCCAGACGTCGAGGCCCATGTCCAGAAGCGAGTTTGTCCGAGGGATCCGCCTGGCGGCCGCTGCCAGCCTTCTCAACAGCGGCTCCGCGAGGCGCAGCCCGATCATGATCGGAGTGAAAATCACCGCCGCCGCGAGCAGGGCGTTGTCGAGTACCGGCATCTCGATCATCATCGCCTTCACTCGCTCGGGCGCCATGTGGTTGAGCTCGAGCGTTGTGTTTGCGCCGAGAGAGGTGCCGCCCACGACGGCCTGGTCGATTCCCAGATGGTCCATGAGGGCCTCGACCTGGCGCGCGAAGAAGGTCATGGAGTAGTTCGACATCTCCGCCGGCCGGTCCGAGCGGCCGTGGCCCAGCAGGTCGACCGCGATCACCCGGTTGCCGAGCGCGGCCATCTCCGGGCCGAGGCGATCGAACATGCGCCGGCTCATCAGCAGCCCGTGGATCAGGATCAGCGGCCGGTCGCCCTCCCCGTACTCGTCGTAGGTGATCGCGTGACCGTTGTAATCGAACTCGGGCATGACGGCGAGGGAGTGTAGGCCCAGACTCAGGTGGCGCCTGCGGGCGCCGGCTCCTCCCACGGCCTGGCGGCATGCAGCGCCCCGAGGATGGCACGGGTGGCCGGCGAGCGGTTGAGCGCGTAGAGATGGATCCCGGGGGCCCCGCGGCGCAGGAGGTCCGCGCACTGCTGGGTCGCGTAGGCGACGCCGAGCTCGAACTCCGCGCGCTCGTCGCCCTCGAGCGCCTCCATGGCCGTGGCGAGCCGGTTCGGGATCGTCGCCTCGCACAGCTCCGAGATCCTCGCGATCTGCTTGAAGCCGGTCATCGGCATGATCCCCGGAATGATCGGCACGTCGATGCCGGCGGCGCGAGCGGCGGGGACGAAGTCGAAATAGAGCTGGTTGTCGAAGAAGAGCTGGGTGATCAGGAAGCTGACGCCGTTGTCGACCTTGGTCTTCAGGTAGGCGAGGTCGGCCTCGAGGCTCGGGGCCTCGGGATGGACCTCGGGGAAGCACGCTCCTCCGAGCGCGATCTCGGGATGGGTCTCGTGGATCAGCGCCGCCAGGTCAGAAGCGCTCCCCAGGCCGCCCTCGGGCTGCTGGAAGTCCTTCTCGCCGCGCGGCGGGTCGCCCCGCAGGGCGAGGATGTTCTCGATCCCCGCCTCGGCGATCCGGTCGATCATCCCGCGCAGGCTCTCGACGGACTCGCCGACGCAGCTCAGGTGCGCCATCGCCTCCGAGTCGTACTGGTCGCGGATCGCCTTGGTCGTGTCGAGCGTGCCCTCGCGCGTGGCTCCTCCAGCCCCGTAGGTCACCGAGAAGAAGTGCGGCTCGAGGCGGCGGAGCACCTCGATGGTTTCGAACAGGGTCTGGCGGCCCTCCTCCGTCTTGGGCGGGAAGAACTCGACCGAGAACACCGGCCCCCTCGAATGGAGCATCTCTTCGATTCGCATCACCGCAAGGGTATTGACAGACACGTAGCATCGAGGCAGATGGCCTTTCACGTGGAGATCAAGGACGGCATGCACCGCGCGAGGGAGTTCAACCTGGACGCCGCGAAGCTGCGCGCGACGGTTCTCGAGCCCTGGGTCCGCGGTCGCATGATCGAGCTGGGTGACCGCGACTGGGAACCTCGCGGTTCGTCGCTTCAGATCCTGGAGGGACCGGAGCTGGTCAACGTCGACCTGTCGATGGGGCGAGGCTGGTCGACCGCCGAGAAGACGGGCGAGAACGTCACCCGCCGCCTGATCGACGAGGCCACAGCTCCGTCCAAGCCAATCGTGGCGATCCTCGCGGAGGGCGAGGCCGCTCAGGCCCAGGTGGGCGGCATGCTCGAGCAGCTCGAGCTGGAGGCGACGCCCTGGGCGGAGCTGCGCGCAAAGATCCTGAGCCCGCCGGCGACCGTCTCCGGGCCGGGTTACGCCGCAGTTCTGGTCACCAACATCGCCGACCCGGCCGCCTCCTGGCTCTTCGATGCGGGATTGGCGCGCGGGGCGCTCGGCCGCCGCGCCGTGTTCGCCCAGCTCGGTGATGCTTCCATTCCAGCCCAGCTCGCCGGGATCGACGTCATTCGCCTGGTGCTCGACGACGAAACGTCGATCCGTGCACTGGGCGACCGACTGGCGGGCTAGAACGAGACGGGGCGCCAGTAGGCGCCCCGTCCATGCTCGATATCTGCCTGCCGGCAGCTCGTTGAGAAGTCAGACCTTCTCAGCGATTCGCTTGACGATGCCGGGCTTCGAGAACTTGACCTCGGTGCCACGGGCGACCGCGATCACCGGAGTGTTCGAGATCTCGATCGCGTAGCCCGCACGGGCGCTCAGGTTCACGTGGCCCTTGGGCGACGCCGGGGAGGACCCGACGACGATCAGGTCGGCCTGGGTGTGGCGCTCGACGATCTCGACTCCCAGCGCAGTCGCGAGGCTCTTCGCGGTCTCGATTGCGCTCCGGTCGCCGTCGTCCTCGACGAGCACGCCGACGCTCTTGATCTCGTGGTCGCCGTTCCGGTAGCCGGCCGGCGCGATCGCCACTGCGGTCGGGCCGCCCGTCAGCATCCGCTGTGCGGAAGTGCCGGGCATCACCGCGCCGTCGGCGGTCCGGTAGTCGGAGCCGAAGACGATCAGCTCGGCCTTCTCGCTCTCGGCGAGCTCCCAGAGGCCGGCGCCGGTCGAGGCGTGGACCACCACGTGCTGCGAGATCTTCTCGTCGCCGAGCGCCTGGGCGCCGGCGGCAAGCAGGCTCTCGGCCTCCTTCTCCTCCAGGGCCTCACGGGCCTGGTTGGGCTGCTGCGTGTGACGCACGTAGGCGAGCGAAACGTCGCCGCCGAGCTCGGACAGCTGGCCGCCCAGAGCGAGGGCGTCACGGTCGTTGTCAGTGCCGTCGTACGAAACGATGATCTTGGCCATTTCAGTTCTCCTTGGTTCGAAGCCTGGGTTGCACTCGAAGTTCGATTGCATGGTGCCCGCGTCCTGCCATTAGTGCAAGTACTTCTCATGATCTCTAGAATTAGCGCTGCTAATGCTGAACGTGCAGCGTCTCAGGGTGCTCAGAGAGGTTCTCGCGCAGGGCTCGTTCTCCGAGGCCGCGAGCGCGCTCAACTACACGCAGTCGGCCGTGTCCCAGGCGATCGCCACGCTCGAGGCGGAGGCAAGGGTGCCGCTGATCGAGCGCGACCGCCGCGGGCTGCGCCCTACGGCCGCCGGCGAGCGGCTGAACGAGCACGGGGTGCGAATCCTGACTCAGCTCGAGGCCGCCGAGGCGGAGCTCAGCGCGATCGCCGGCATTGCGGGCGGCGAGCTGCGCCTGGCCTCATTCCCGACCGCCGGCGCGACCCTGATGCCCCTGGTGATAGCCGCCTTCCGCGGCGCCCACCCCGACGTCGTCCTCAGCCTGGTCGAGGGGGAGCCCGAGGAGCTGGCTCCACGCCTGCGCGACGGAGAATTCGACCTCGGCCTGATCTTTGAGTTCGAAGGGAGCGGTGAGCTTGGGCCAGGCCTGAGAAGCACGCCGCTGTTCGAGGATCCGATGAAGCTCGCCCTGCCGAAGGGTCACCGGCTGGCTCGCAAGGAGCGGGTCGAGCTGGGCGACCTCGCGGATGAGGCCTGGGTGCAGACCTCGGAAGCCAGCGCCTGCGCTCGTCACGTCGTACGGATCTGCCGAGGCGCCGGCTTCGAGCCCCGCGTTTCCTTCGAGAGCGACGACTATCTGACGGTTCAGGGCCTGGTGGCCGCCGGTGTCGGGGTGGCTCTGATCCCGCAGCTGGCGCTATCGCAGACGGTCAGCTACGACATCGCGATGACGGAGCTCGATCCGGCTCCCGTGCGCCACGTGGTCGCCGCGACCCGCGCCGCCGGCGCCTCATTACCCGCCGCGGCGTCGATGCTGGACCTGCTCCAGGACACCGCTCGCCAGTACCAGCTCTAGAAGATCCCGGTCCAGAAAGACGTCGCCCCCGCCTTGCGGCGGGGGCGACGTTTGCTGCCGCGCGTTTGCTGCCGTCTCGGCTAGCTGGTTGCCCCGGACGGGTACGCCAGCGAGGGCACGTCTGAGGGGTAGACCTCGTGGCCGTGTACGGCCAAGTCGCCCTCCTCCATGTCCTCTTCGCTCATGCGGAGCGAGACGAACAGACCGATGACCTTGAGGATGATGTACGTCCCCACTGCCGTAAACACGATCACCCAGAGCGCCGTCAGAGCCTGCCACTTGAGCAGGTCCCAGGAGCCCGAGATGATGCCCGGAGCGGAGCCCATCGCCTCGTTGGCGAAGACACCCGTCAGGAGACCGCCCGCCAGACCGGCGAACCCGTGTGTGTAGATCACACCGAGGGTGTCGTCGACGTTGCGGAACGGAGCCGCTCGGCTCAGGTAGTTGAGCGCGAAGTAGGCGATCAGCCCCGCGATCAGCCCGATCGCGAGCGCGCCCCAGCCGTTCACGAAACCGGCGGCAGGCGTGATCGCCACGAGCCCGGTGATCATCCCGTTGACGCTGGAGATCAGGCTCGGCTTGTGCCCGGTGAGGTAGTCGCATGCGACCCAGACCAGGAAAGCGACGGCCGCGCAGAGGTTCGTGTTCAGAATCGCTGCGCCAGCGACGTCGTTCGCCAGGTAGGGGTCACCACCGTTGAACCCGTTCCAACCGAGCCACAGCAAACCCGCACCGGTAGCAACCATCAGCAGGTTGTTGGGTGCGTCGATCTCACGATCGCGCTGCAGCCGAGGCCCGATCACCGCCGCGAAGACGAAGCCGGAGACTCCGGCCGCCAGGTGGATCACGTAACCGCCGGAGAAGTCCAGCGCGCCATGCTGTGCGAAATACCCACCGCCCCAGATCAGGAAGGCGTTGACCGTGTAGATCAAGCTGGTCCAGACGATCACGTACGGGATCCAGGCACGGAAATTGACCCGGCCCAGAACCGATCCAAGTGCCAGGATCGGCGTGATCGCAGCGAACACGATCTGGAAGTAGGCAAGCGTCGACTGCGGGAATACCTGGTCGCCGACCAGCGGGATGTTCCCCTGGCGGAGTAGGGCGTCGCTGCTCAGTATCGAGCCGGGACGGCCCCACAGGTTCCCGAAGAAACCGCTGTCGGCGCCGAAGATGTGAATCGGGTCCCCGAAGCCCATCTTGAAGCCGTACAGCACCCAAACGACCAGCACCAGCGCGAACGCGATAAAGGCCATCATCATCGAGTTCACGGACCAGCGCTTCTGCATCACGCCGCCATATAGGACGACGAGTCCGGGCACGCTCATCAGACCGACCAGCGTTGCTGCGGTCATCTGCCAAGCGTTGTCGCCAGGACTCAACCAGTTGAGATCCATAGCCTGGTGTTTTCCTTTCTGATCAAGGGCGGAGTCGGACGTTCCAACACGAAACGCCCCTCCTAGAGGGACCCGCCCAGTGGCAGACGGAAGCGTGCCGGGACCGCGGCGGCCTCACCACCGACCGAAGTACAAAGATTGGTCAGAAAGGTTCGCCACACTGTCGTAACCACGCCCAACCACGCCCGCTAACCTGGCCCGCTCGATGCCGCTGCAGGGACATTGGGACCGGGTCAACACACCCCTTCGCAAGCTCACCAGGCGCGAGCGGAATGTCGCGATCGGGGCCGTGGTCGTCAGCGTGGTTGCGATCCTCGCGGTCATCCTGGCCACGGCGGGAAACAGCGAGCCAAAGGCGGGCCCGGGCTGTATCTACGCGATCATCCCGGGGGTCATGGGGGCAGAGCCGGTGGACGCCTGCGGCCGGCAGGCGGAGTTCGTCTGTGCGAGGCACGCGACCGCCGACCGGCCGGGGTCCGAGACGATCCGGGAGGCGTGCACGAAGGCCAAGATCGTCGTTTCGCCCGAGGTCGCCGAGAAGGTCGCGACGACTCCCAACTTCCCGCACAGAAGCACGGCGACGGGCCTGTAGCGGTCTCGGGCCTGAGGCGTGACCGCTCCGGACCGGACCCTCACGGAGCTCGAGCTGAACCGGGCCCTGCTCGCCCGCCAGCTGCTGCTCGAGCGCAGGAAGGATGGGATCCCGAAGGTTCTCGAGCGGATGGGGACGCTTCAGGCCCAATACGCCCCTTCGATGTACATCGGGCTCTTCTCGCGGATCGACGGGTTCGAGCGCGCGGAGCTCGACCGGGCTCTCGAGAAGCGCTCGGTCGCCCAGGGAACGCTTATGCGGGCCACGATCCACCTGGTCTCCAAGGCCGACTACTGGCCCATCGCGCTCGGCGTCCGCGCCGCGCGCCGCGATGCCTGGCTGAGCGCGTCCTACCGCAAGGACTACAGCGCCGCCCAGATGTCGGACGCGGCCAGGAAGCTGCGCAGACGGCTGGGAGACGGCACGCTGACCCGCAAGGAGATCCACGTGCTGCTCGGGGAGGACCGCGTTGTCACCAACGGAGTCAACATGTGGCTCGACCTCGTTCGCGTGCCGCCGTCCGGGACGTGGGAGCGGCGGCGCGCCGATCTGTACGCGAGAGCGGAGGCGTGGCTCGGTCCTCCTCCGAAGCAGGCGGACGAGCGGAAGGGAATCGAGCTGCTCGTCCGCCGCTACCTCGGTGCCTTCGGCCCGGCGCCGGTTGCGGATCTCGCCAACTGGGCGGGAATGCACCCGGGGCGGGTCCAGCTCGTGGTCGACAGGTTGAAGCTGCGCTCATTCGAACACGAGTCGGGCAATCGGCTGCTCGACCTGCCGCGCGCGCCACTGCCCGATCCCGAGACGCCGGCGCCGCCCCGTTTCATCGGGACCTGGGACGCCATGCTCCTCACGCACGCCCGCCGCACCGGGGTGCTGCCCGAGGAGCACCGCTCGAAGGTATTCAACGCCCGCACCCCGCAGTCCATGCCCACCTTCATGGTCGACGGCCGGGTCGCCGGCAGCTGGAAGTTCGAGAAGGGGAAGGTGAAGCTGGACCCGTTTGAGAAGCTCGACGCCGCCGAGAAGCGCAGCCTCGCTGCCGAGGCCGCCCGCCTGGCAGACCTACACGCCTGATAGAGGCAGGCCCGGCAGCCACTCCCTGACGGCGGCTGCGATCGCCTCGGGATCTGACTTGAGGCCATGGTCGCCGCGCACCTTGGTCACCCGGCGGTCGGGTCCCTCGGGAGGCATGCCGAAGCGGTCGCTCTCGCCCTGGACGACCAGGACCGGGACGGTTACCGCATCAAGCTCGGGAAGACGGCTCTGCGGCGGTTTGTCTCCTCTGCGAGGCGGCAGCAGCGGGAACGCCAGGCAGAGCACCGCCGAGCCACCGGTCTCGGGCAGGGTCCGGCAGGCGACGCGAGCCCCGAGGGATCGGCCACCGACCACAAGCGGCAGCTCCGCCAGCTCGTTCGCCTGCAGATGCTCGACGACGGCGACCCAGGCCTCGTCAAGCCGCTTCGCCGGTGCCGGGGCGCGCTTACCCGCGACGCGGTACGGCTGCTCGACCAGGGCGACGCTGAAGCCCTCGGCGACGGCGGCGTCGCGCGCCGCGACCAGGTCCACTGCCTCAACGCCCCCGCCGGCTCCATGCCCCAGGACGACCGCGCCCCGCGGGTCATTGGCCGGATGTAGGTGCGCGCGCGCCGGCCCTGTGGGAGTCTCGATCGGCCTTGCCGCCACGCCCGCGACTCTAGTCCCGGGGATGTAGGTTCTGTCCAGTTCGATGCGCCGGCTGCTGACAGGACCGGGCAATCCGTGGGTCCCGCGGGCGACGTAGCCGCATCGCGGTGCAGCAACAAACCGTTCACCCCCTACTGATCTGTTGCGAAACAGGCCCTGACGGGCATTTGAGAGTGGAGCTAGCCGGACTCGAACCGGCGACCTCCTGGGTGCGATCCAGGCGCTCTCCCAACTGAGCTATAGCCCCGGGTGGGATCTACCGATAAATATGGGGCCCACGGCCTTTCAGCCAGCGTGCCGGGGGCCAAGGATACTCGTGACCATGAGCTTCGGACGCCGACTAGTCCTCTTTTTCCTGATGATCGCGATCGTGCCGATGGCGGCGCTGATCGGAATCCTGCTGTTCGTCAGCCAGGACTCCCAGCGGGGTAAGGCGGACGCCAGGCTTGCAGCAGGGCTGCAGACGGCGGTTTCGATCTTCGACGAGCGGAGCGCGGCGGCCGCCGTGCGCACCCGTCATCTGGCGGGCTCCCCTGAGCTCGCCGCAGCCCTGAAGTCGGGGAAGCCCAACGACATCAACGTGCTCCTCACCCGCGAGGTGGCGTCTGAGCCGGGCGTGGTCAGGATCGAGGTTCTCGACAACGCCGAGCGCCAGACGGCCGCCGCGGGAGCGCCGAGCGCGGTCGGGTTCGCCACCGTCGGGCTGACCGAGCGCGGGCAGCCGGTGGGATCGCTCCGCCTCTCGACGACGACGGCGGACCAATACGCGGATGCCGTGCACCGGCTGACCGCGCAGCAGGTCGTGCTGCGCCGGGGAGGGGCGACTCTCGCCTCGACCGTCGAACCGCCGTCCAAGACGCTGGAGCCGGACCAGACGGCGGATGTGAGCGCCGGCGGGGCCGACTATCGCGCACATGCCACGACACTCGATGCGAGCGACGGGCTGACGATCGTGATGCTCGGGCCGCCGAAGTCGGGCGGGGTCCTCGGGATCGGCCGCCCGGCCCTGGCAATCCTGATCTGGTTCGTGGTCGCTGCAGTGGTGCTGGCCTGGGCGTTGGCGCGGACGCTCACCCGGCTTCACACGCGGGTGCAGGAGCAGGCGGTGACCGATCCGCTCACTGGCCTCTGGAACCGGCGCCACATGGCGGAAACCCTCGAACTCGAGGTTTCCCGAGCCCGCCGCTTCCAGCATCCGATCTCGCTGATCATCCTGGACGTCGACGACTTCAAGCAGATCAACGACCGCGAGGGGCACCTCCAGGGGGACATCGTGCTCGAGGCGGTGGCCGACGGGGTTCGCGCCGGGACTCGGTCGATCGACGTTGCCGCGCGCTACGGCGGGGACGAGCTCGCCATCATCCTGGTCGAGACCGATCGCGAGGGCGCCCTGATCCTGGGCGAGCGGCTCGCCGACCGGATGCGCTCCGCCGAGATCCCGTTGCGTGACGGCGGGACGATGGGGGTCACGATCAGCCTCGGCGTTGCGACCATTCCCGACTCCGCCGACGATCTCGAATCGCTCGTCGATGCGGCCGATCGCGCCCTGCTCGGGGCGAAGCGGGCGGGCAAGAACCAGATCCGTGCGGCTCCCGCGACCCGCCACGGCGGCAACATCGAGGAGGGCCCGCCCAGGCGCAGGTTCCGCAGGGAGGCTCCAGAGCGAAGGCCGTAGGCAAACGGCCGTAAATTGGTCGTTGGAGTGCAGGGTCCAGGCACAGATCCAGCTATCACATATGCCCAGTAGCGCCTAAGCTTTGACCCCTCGAGGCGGCCAGACCGCGCATCATGGGAATACTCGACGACGCGATTCGTGAACACCTCGATCTGAAGCGCAAGCACGGCGCGCACGACGCCGACCTGCGAGAGATCGAGGATGAGGCGTTCGGCTCCACCGACCGCCCGGATCCGTTCGCCGCAAACGAGCTCTTCAACGAGGTCTCGGCGGCCGGCACAGCCGAGGCCGAGGCTCCCCGCGAGTCTGGCGCCGAACCGGCTGGGCTGGGCGACTTCGAGGCGCCGGGCGGCCTCGGCGAGCCGGACGTCGGTGGAGAGGAGCCGACCCGGCTGGTCGAACCTGAGGCGCTCCGTCCTCCGGAGCCGGCTCCGGAAGAGCCACCGAGCGAGCCGATCAGCCCCCCCGAGGGCGTCGGCCAGATCCCGGGCCAGGTCGAGCTTCCCGGGCAGGACGAGATCCCGGGCCAGGAGCGGTTCGATGATCCCCTCGAGGGGTACAAGCCATCAGCCGAGCCGGCCCCCGAGCCTGAGCCGGAGCGCGCGTTTCCGCCGGAGCCCGAGCCCGAGCAGGGGAACGAGCCGTCGTCTCCATCCGAATCGCTCGAGGATCTGATCGCGGAGGAGGAACCGTTCCCCGAGGACAGCGCCGCCCCGCCGCCGGCGCCGCCCGAGGATGCGATCGAGGCCCCGCCGGCGCCGGAGCCCCCCGCGGCGATCGAGCCCGAGGAGCCCGAGGAGGAGCCCCAGCCGGAGAGCTCGGTGCCCGAGCCCCCGCCGGCCCCGCCCGGGGCGGGGCCGGAACCGCCGGGCCGCGCCCGCGGCAGGATCGACGTGCCGACCCAGGAGCATCCGCCGCCCGGTGAGACCGGTGGGCTGCCTCCGATGCCCCCGGAGGAGCCTGAGCCAGAGCGCGAGCCTGAGTCGGTCGAGGAACCGCCCGCCGACTCAGGCAGCGGTCCGGGCCTCTATGACTTCGAGACCGACGAGGACTCGCTTGCCGCGTCCCCGGCTCCCGCCGACGATGAGGACTTCGACGATGACGACTTCGAGGCCCTTGGGCCGGCGGAGGAAGAGGCGCCGTACCTCGACGAGGAGGAGCCCTACGCCGAGGAGCCGGCCTCGGGCACGGAGCCGCCCCCTGAGGAGCCCGGCACCGAGGTCAGGCCCGCGCTCGAGGACGAGGAGGTCTACGAGGGCGGCACGCTGGACCCCGAGGAGTCCTTCGAGGAGGAAGAGGGAGAGGAGGGCCTGTGGTTCGAGAAGGGTCCTCCAAAGGACTTCGACTTCGACGACTGAGTCGTCAGACGTAGCCGCGGGTGCGGCTCGCCTCGACCACCCTCTCGATTCCGACCAGATAGGCGGCCTCTCGCAGCGAGAGACGCTCCCCCTTCGCGCGGGCCGAGACTTCGCGGTAGGCGCGGCGCATGATCCCGCCGAGCTTGTCGTTGACCTCGCGCTCTGACCAGCGGAAGTGCTGGAGGTTCTGGACCCACTCGAAGTAGGAGCAGACGACGCCGCCGGCGTTGGCCATCACGTCCGGGACGATGTGGACGCCCTTCTCGTGGAGGATCTGGTCGGCGGCCGGAGTGGTGGGGCTGTTGGCGCCCTCGATGATCATCTTGGTGTTGATCCGGTCGGCGTTGCCCTCGTGGATCATGCCGCCGAGCGCCGCGGGGATGAGGACGTCGCACTCGATGGCGAGCAGGTCGTCGGGGCTGATCACCTCGACTCCGGGGAACTCGGTGAGGGTGCCGCCCTCGCGCATATGGGCCGCGAGATCGTCGGCGTCGATTCCGTTCTCACTGTGAATTGCGCCCGTCGCGTCGGACGTGCCGATCATCGTGGCGCCGAGCTGCTGGAGGATGCGGGCGGCCCAGGAGCCGACGTTGCCGTATCCCTGGACGACGAAGGTGCTGTCGGCCGGGGTGAGGCCGATCTGGGGGGCCGCCTCGCGGAACATGTAGATGCAGCCGCGGCCGGTGGCCTGCTCGCGCCCGTAGGAGCCCTCCAGCGCGATCGGCTTGCCGGTGCAGATCGCCGGCGTGTGGCCGTGGAGCTTGCCGTACTCGTCCATCATCCAGGCCATCACCTGGGCATTGGTGCCGACATCCGGCGCGGGGATGTCGCGGGTCGGCCCGAGAACCTTCTGGATCTTGTCCATGAACGAGCGGGTGATCGCCTGCAGCTCGGAGCGGTCGAGCTTGCCGGCGGGGA
The DNA here is from genome assembly GCA_963819715.1 of uncultured Solirubrobacterales bacterium. Classification (GTDB taxonomy): domain Bacteria; phylum Actinomycetota; class Thermoleophilia; order Solirubrobacterales; family 70-9; genus DASUPK01. Next base: position 1,016,209 of record CAWFXE010000002.1, on the reverse strand, counting down.
CGTTGATCCCGCCCTTGGCGCCGCCGAAGGGGATGTTGGCGACGGCCGTCTTCCAGGTCATCAGCGAGGCGAGGGCGCGGACCTCGTCGACGTTGACCTCGGGGTGGTATCTGATCCCGCCCTTGTACGGGCCGCGCGCTCCGTTGTGCTGGATCCGGTAGCCGGAGAAGGTGTGGACCTTGCCGTCGGAGAGCTTCACGGGGATCTGGACGGTCACCTCGCGGTACGAGGTCCAGAAGACCGTGCGGATGTCGTCGGCCAGCTCGAGGCGCTCGACCGCGCGGTCGAAGTAGAAGCGGACGATGTCGAGGTTGGAGACCTCTGCGTGCGACGTGGTCGTCGCCGCTGCCTCTCCCGACTCAGGTTCCTTGGGCCTAGTTGCCATCAACCATTCTGCTCTTGCGCCAGTCAGGCCAGTCTCTCACAGCGGCTTTCAGGGGGTTGCGCGTGGCCGTCCTACAATCGACCCCCCACGGGGCCATAGCTCAGTTGGGAGAGCGCGGCGTTTGCAACGCCGAGGGCGCGGGTTCGAGCCCCGCTGGCTCCATTGTTGGGCGTTTGATTTCTGGGTCGAGGTAGTCGCTGGCGTAGCGAATGCCAAGGCGCTGGCAATTCAGAGGTTCCGTCAATCTCAGATGGAAACCTGATCGTCCTGTCGAAGACGGCGATCCAGTCAACGGTTTCCGCGGTCCAGCTTGTCGTCTCGACATAGGATCAGATCGAATCGTGGTCCTCTCCGCACGGGAGGAAGAGCCGTGGCCTGGGTGCTTCAAATGTGACGACTTGCGACGAGATGCCGCGCAGAGCTAGCGCGTCGGGCCGGCTTGCGGACCAGTCGCCGGGGGACCGGTCCCACCGCCCTCGGAGCTCTCCCCGATCACCTTCTGCTCGATCCTCTCCAGCTCCAGATCGAGCTCGCGGTCGGCGAGCATGCCCCGCAGCGCGCCCGTGATCGTCCTAGACCACATGCGGCGCGCCACGGCGACGTCGGTGTGCCCCGCCGCGTCGTGCTCGTACTCCGCCCATTCGACGCAGACCTTCCTTTCACCGGAGGGGGCGTCGTCCGGCAGCGGCGCCCCCTCGCCGTAGAGCACTATCCGCGCCGTCCAGCCGTCCGGGCAGAGCTCCTGCATGCGCTCCCGCGCCTTCGACTCCTTCACCGCCATCGCATCGCGCCGACTTCGGTAGCGAGAAAGGAGCAGCACGGTCGCCGTCAGCAGCGCACAGGCCAAGACGGCGGCTCCGACGATCTCGACGGATACCCCCAGGCTTGCACTCTGATGGCCCTGCGGACCGGTCTCAACGGCCAGGGTGTAGAGCGAACCGATCATGGCTCGAATTCATATACCCGCGACGGCTGTTCGCAAAGGGGAAATGTGGGAGATCAGGCGAACGCGCAGGTGCTCAGCAGAACCAGGAGCAGCGCGACCGGGCAGCCGATCAGGCTGATCAGGGCGGCGATCCACCTCCGCAGGATCAGGGCGCCGATCCCGGCGGCCACCCCGGCAACTGCGGCGACCGCCGCTAGGGAGTCGATCGGGTCGGTCCACCGCGGCGGCCCGCCGCCGGTCTCGCACCCGGGCTGGGCGAGAATGAAGGCGAGCGCGAGCACGCAGGTCACCGCGGTCAGGACAAGGGCCGCGTCCGCCAGCCACCGGGCCAGCTCCTCCATCCTGGATCGCCTGACCTCGCCCACCGTCCCGACGTGGATCGCCAGCTTGCCGATTTGGAGGACCCGCTCCCGGATCTGATCCGCCTGGCTCCGCACAGCCCACCCCTCTGAGCGGCCGATCAGCGTCCCGGCGGCCGCCGCCACGAGCAGCGCGACCGGCAGCATCAGTATCGGCGCCGCCCGAGGCGCAACGGCATCCTCGTCGGTCGCCACCAGGATCACGATCACTCCGATCCCGAGCCAGACGCTGATCACTCCGAGATTGGTGAAGATCCGCAGCCACTCGGTTCGCGGATTCGCCCGCAGGCTCCACGCGGTACCGACGGCGATCGCGGCGAGAATCGCGAAGGCGTAGAGCCAGGCGCGCGAGTCGTATTCGCGCTGGAGCGGCACCGCCGCTCGCTCCCGCGCCACGCTCTCGCTGAGCTCGGCGTTGAAGCAGCTCGCCTGGTCGGGTTGGCACTGGCGGGAGGGGACGTCGGGCAGCCGCGACTCCGTGTGGACCAGGTCTGCGACCGCGACGGCAAGGATGAAGGCGCAAACGGCCACGCACCCGGCGATAGGACCGCTTGGCCGGCGCCATCGCATCCTGCCGCCTAGTCGTCCGGCGGCGCTTTGGCCTTGGGCGCCGCCGGTTCAAGGGCAACCGCTCCCTCCTCCTCGAACCCTGCCCGCAGCAGCGCCGGCACCTGCGTGATCGGGTCGGGAGAGTGGATCAGCACGACCCCGAGCTGATGGCCGTCGACCCGCGCCGTCGTCACGTAGCAGCGACCCGCCGGGTCCGTGAAGCCCGTCTTCAGTCCCGTGACCTCCGCCTGGGGCAGGCCCGCGAGCCCCCGCTGTAGGAAGTAGTGGTTGTTGGAGAGGTAGAGGTGGTTGCCCTTGATCGGGAAGTGCGGTTTGGCGTAACGGGTCCGTGCGATCTGGGCGATCCGCCGATTCGCGAGGTCGGCCCGGGCCAACTCCGCGAGGTCGACTGGGCACGAGTAGTTGTTGCGGTCGCGCAGCCCGTTCGGCGTGGAGTAGTGCGTGCAGTCGAGCCCCAGCGACTCGGCCTCCCGGTTCATCTTCTTGACGAATCGCGTCACCGTCCCGCCATCGTGCTCGGCGAGAGCCACCGCCGCGTCGTTGGCCGAGATCATGATCAGCGCCTGGAGCAGCGGCTCGAGCGGCACCTTCTTTCCGTGCGGCAGCAGACCGGTCGCCGACCCCGGCGTCCGCGCCGCCTTCCGGCTCACCCTCACCTGCTCGCTGGGGCGGTCCGAGTCCGCGACCATCAGCGCGGTCATCATCTTCGTCAGGCTCGCGATCGGGTGCTCGAGCCGCGGATTCCGCTGCCAGAGCACGGCCCCGGTCTTCACGTCGAACAGGATTCCCGCCACCGGCGGATGCTTGAAGCGGTAGCGCACGGGCAGCGGCCCGGTCACCGGCAGCAGCCCGAAGCGAGAGATTGCGATCGTCCTGGTGATGTCGGGCGGCACGGTCACCGCCGGAGCCTGTTGCGTGTTCTTGCGCGACCTGCCGCCCCCGGCGTCGTCGAGAACCACGCTGTTGCGCTCGTTGGTCGAGGTCGACTCATCCTTACCGACTCGCTCAGGCCAGATCGCGACGGCGACCACGGCGGTCACGCCAAGCAACAGGACAACTCCGGCGCCGATCGCGATCCGCTTAATCATCGGGCGGATTCCGCAGAGCCCCGATCAAGCCGGCGGCGATCATCCCGACGATCCCGAGCGACACTCCGTAGAGCGCGATGGCCCCGATGTCGCCGTACGTCCTCAGGTGGAGCCCGACGTCGACGACTACGTAGATCGTGATCACGGCGAAGAAGCCGCAGAAGATCAGGCCCAGCAGCAGCAGCGCAGTCCGGAGGTCGGGGTCCAATTTCGCTCAGTAGACGGGTAAGCGCGGTTCGGGTCGGCGTCTTCGCGTCACGGCCAGCATCGTCCCCGCCACGGCCAGACCGAAGACGAATCCGCCCACATGCGCGAAGTAGGCGACTCCCTGATCGCCACCCGAGCCGACCGCGACCTGCCCCAGCGCTGGAACGAACTGCAGGATGAACCAGAGGGCGAGCAGGATCAACGCCGGTATCTCCACCAGGGTGACGAAGAAGATGATGAAGATGAGGGTCAGCACCCTGGCCCGCGGGAAGAGGAGCGCATACGCGCCAAGCACCCCAGCGATGGCCCCGCTGGCTCCGATCGTCGGCGCCGTCGAGCTCGGATCGATCAGAGCCTGCGTGTAGACGGCGATCAGCCCCGCGAGCACGTAGAAGAGCAGGAACTTCAACCGGCCCATCTTCTCCTCGACGTTGTTGCCGAAAACCCACAGGAACAGCATGTTCCCGATGATGTGCAGCCACCCGCCGTGCATGAACATCGACGTGAAGAGGGTCTCCCACCACGGCTTCTGGTCGATCTGGAACGGCCCCAGATTTGCTCCGGGATTCGCCTGGCTGCGAGCGACGGCCGCCTCGTAGTCCTTGGTCCCCGGGCAGACGACCCCGGCCTCGAACTGACCGGGCGCGAACTCGCTGACCGCTCCGATGTCGCACTTCCCGACGCTGGTGTGGGTGATCCGGTACGGAATCGCCCCGTACTCGAGCGAGCTCTGATCCACGTGACCGAACCCGGCCTCGCTGAGGCGCTGGTTGGTCGGGAAGTTGAGCTGCCAGGCAAAGACGGCGACACAGACCGCGATCAACCCGACCGTCACGATCGGGAACCGCGAGGTCGGGTTGTTGTCCTTCAGCGGCAGCACGGGGCGCTGCGACAGCCTACGTGTCGAGAAGAACGCCTAGTCCCGCTTGCCGGGCGGCGGGATCTCGTCTCGGACCGCCGGCAGCTTGGCCGACTTCGGCGGCGGCAAAACGCGGCGACCGGAGGCCTTGGCGGGAACGGCGCCCCCGCCGCTCACCCAGCGAACGGGGAGCGCCTGGTTTTGCAGCAGGGGCCCCCAGGTCGGCACATCGAGATTGCCGGTCTGCGGCAGACCGTGGTCTCGCTGGAAGGCGAAGACGGCCGCCTGGGTCGGGGCCTGGAAGTAGCCGTTGACCGGAACGGCATAGCCGCCCCCGGCGAGCAGCTGCTGGGCCCAGGCGACGAAATCCCCCTTGGAGCCGAGGTGCAGGAACGGATAGCTCGGATAGGGACCGCTGGATGCCGGCGACACAGGCTGTCCCACCGCCCGCCATTGCCGCTTTCTCGCCGACTGCCATGACCACCAGCTGACTCCGTCGAAACCGTGTGACATGGCCAGGGCGCGGAACCGCTTGATCTGACCGGCCTTCGGCTTGTTGTAGACCTGCCCGAGCGGGTCAATCGGCCGTTGGTAGATCCGGTTCCAGACCCAGGTGTGGATGTAGCCGGTGTCGACGGTGGTCCCGATGTCCTTCCAGTAGAGCTGCGGGATGTTGAACTGAGCGCCGCCCGGCCCGAGGAAGACCGAGAACGGCAGAGCCGGGTGATAGTCGACGTAGGGGAAGCTCGCGAGCCCGAGCGGGTAGTCCGGACCGACCATCGAACGGAGGCTCGACATGAAGTAGGAGGCCTGCGGGTACTTGCCCTCGTACTGTCCCTCGACGTCGAGGACCAGGCAGTCGGCTCCCTTCGCGACCGCGGCTGCGCCGACCTTCGCCTCCTTGCCGGGCTTGTCGCCGTAGATGAACTGCCAGGCGCAGACGTCGAGCCCGCGGGCGTGCAGCCCGTTCACGACCTTCGGGGAGAACTGGTTCCAATAGGTCTTCCCGTCTCCCGACTTGATCAAGACCGTGTCGATGCCGTGCGCGTGCGCCTTCTTGGCGATCTTCCCGAGCTTGCCGTGGGACGAGTGGCTCAGGTACCAGATCCACATCCCGTTCCCGGCGAGCGGGCTCTTGCCGGCGTCGGTGGCGCTCGTCTGGGAAGAGGCCCCGCCGGTGAGCGGCCCTGCCGCGAGGACGACCAGGGCGGCGCCGGCGATCAGCGCAAGCGTTCTTGTGCGTAGGCGGGCACCCATGAATTCGAGGCTACGGACCTCCAAACACGCAACCGCAAGGAAGGATGCGACAGGGTGCTTGTTAAGCGGTGGCCGCGGCAGGCAGCTGCTCGTCGGCGTGGTAGCTCGAGCGCACCAGCGGGCCCGAGGCGACCGATGCGAACCCCAGCTCGTATGCGGCCTTCTCGAGCACCGCGAACTCGTCTGGGTGCCAATAGCGGTCCACCGGCAGGTGCTTCTCGGTCGGGCGCAGGTACTGGCCGACAGTGAGCACCTGGACGCCGTGGTCCCGCAGGATGGAGAAGGCCTCGATCATCTCGTCGAACTCCTCGCCCAGCCCGACCATCAGCCCGGACTTGGTGACCACCTCATCGCCCCCCATCTCCTTCGCCATCCGCAGGACGCGAGCTGAGCGCATGAAGTCCGATCCGCGGCGGGCCATCGGGTAGAGGCGCGGCACGGTCTCGACGTTGTGGTTGAAGACGCCAGGCCGCTCGGCGATCACCTTGGCGAGCGGCATCTCCTGTCCCCGGAAGTCCGGCGTCAGGACCTCGACCTTGCAGCCGGGAGCCATCCGCCGGATGGAGCGGATCACGCCGACGAAGGCGCCGGCGCCGTAGTCGGGCAGATCGTCGCGATCGACCGAGGTGATCACCGCGTGACGAAGGCCCATCCGCTTCACTTGGTTGGCGACCCGGAGGGGCTCGAGCGGGTCGTTCCAGGTCGGCTTGCCCGTCTGGACGTTGCAGAACCCGCAGCGGCGGGTGCAGACGTCCCCGAGGATCATGAAGGTGGCCGTGCCGCGCTCCCAGCACTCGCCGACGTTGGGGCAGTTCGCCTCCTCGCAGACGGTGTGGAGGTTGTCGGCCTCGATCGACTTCTTGAGGCGACGGTAGGTGGGCCCGCCGGGGGCGGGAACCTTGAGCCACGGCGGCTTGCGCGAGCGGAAGGGGACCTTGCCCTCCTCATCGGTCACGTGCCCGCCGGGATTGGCCCGGGAGCGGGTGACGTGGATGCGGTCCGCGATCGATTCGGCCATCGGACCTACCGTACCGAGGCCGGCTCGCCGAGCAGCTCGCCGAATGCCTCGGGGGTGGTGGCGACCGGCTTCCGACCGTAGATCTCTCCGAAGCGCTCGGTTACGACGTCCATGCAGGCGCCCATGTCGACCTCCGAGCCGAACTCGCGGCAAAGCGAGGTCATCCTCACCCCCTCGATACCGCAGGGAACGACCCACTCGAACGGCTGCAGGTCGTTGTTGACGTTGACGGCGAAGCCGTGCGTAGTGACGCCGCGGCTGACGTGCACGCCGATCGAGCCGATCTTGCGGCCCTCCGGCGGGCCGCCGCCAACCCAGACGCCGGTGAGGCCCTGTATCACCTCGGCATCCACTCCGTACGCGCCGAGTGAGCCGACCATCAGCTCCTCGAGGCCCCGCACGTACTCCTGGACGTTGTCCCCGTACGGCTTCAGGGAGACGATCGGATAGCCGACGAGCTGGCCCGGCCCGTGGTAGGTGACCGCGCCGCCGCGGTCGGTCTCGCAGATCTCGATGCCCTGCATTCGGTACCAGTCCTCGCCCATCGCGAGCTCGCCGGGCTGGGTGCGGCGTCCCTTGGTGTAGACCGGGTTGTGCTCGAGCAACAGCAGGACGTCGGGCACCTCGCCAGCCTGACGAGCGGCCTCGATCCGCTTCTGCAGGCGAAGGGCCTCCTCGTAGGGGAGGAGCCCGCAGCGCACGGTCAGCACCTCATCCACGCCCCCCATTGTCACACGCCCGCAGGGGCGGGCCAATCGGCCGGCCGCTCTGGGGCCCTGTCGCGCCGCTCGTTTCGCCTCGGTCCCACCCTGGGCAGCCACTCGAGCCAGCTCGGCAGGTACCAGTTCCAGTCGCCGAGCATCTTCATCGCCGACGGCAGCAGTACGCCGCGAACGATGGTCGCGTCGATCAGGACGGCGCTCGCCAGCCCGAGTCCGAACTCCTTGAAGATGACCGACGAGAGCGTCGCGAAGATGCCGAACACGGCGATCATCACGAATGCGGCGGCGGTGATGACGGAGGCGGTCGACTTGATGCCGTGCGCGACAGCGTCCGCCGTGGATTCACCATTGTCGTATGCCTCACGGATCCGGGTGAGGATGAACACGTGGTAGTCCATCGAGAGCCCGAAGAGGATCACGAACATGAACATCGGCAGCCACGAGAGCACCGAGCCGGTCGCCTTGAAGTCCAGGGCCGATTCGAGGTGGCCGTCCTGGAAGATCCAGGTGACGATCCCGTACGCCGCCGAGACCGACAGCAGATTCAGCAGGATCGCCTTGATCGGGATCACGATCGAGCGGAAGGTCACGAGCAGGAGCAGGAACGCCATGGTGAGCACGAACCCGAAGACGATCGGCAGTCGGGAGTCCATCAGGGTGTTGAAGTCCTCGGACTGAGCCGTCTGGCCGGTCACCCCGACGGTCACGCCGTTGACCGATCCCACGGTTCGCGGCACCAGGTCGCTGCGTAGCTTCTTGAGCGCGGCGATGGAAGCGTCGTCGTTGCCGTCGCCCTGCACGGGGATTGAGAGAACTGCGACGGTGTGATCTGGGCTGACGTCGGCGGTGATCGGCGCCCCGAAGTGCTTCCCGTCGGCTCTGGCCTGGTTGCCCAGGTCGGCCATTGCGCGCCGGACCGGGGCGGAGCGAACATCGTTCGCCTGCACCACCACCTCTGCGGGCACCTGGCCGCCCGGGAAGGCATCCTGCATCCGGTTGTAGGTCTTGATCACCTCCAGGTTCTGAGGCAGTGCGTCGACGCCCGCCACGGCGGTCTTGATGTTCAGCGCCGGCAGCGCCAGCACGAGCAGCAGCGCGGTCGCGAGACCGGCGGAGATCGCGGGGCGGCGCAGCACCGTGTCGAGAAGTGCGCTCCAGAGCCGCGGCTCTCGTCCAGCACGCTCCTCGGGGCTTGGCAGGAACGGGATCCGTGCCTTGTTCACCCGGTCCCCGAGCTTGGACAGGACCGCGGGCAGGACGGTGACCGAACCCAGCATCGCGATTGCGACCACGAGGATCGTCCCGGTCGCGAACGAGCGGAAGGTCGGATCGCCGGCCAGGTACATCCCCGACATGGCGATCAGGACAGTGAGGCCGCTGACAAGCACCGCGCGACCGGAGGTGGCGGCCGCGGCCTCCAGCGAGGCGCTCTCACTCAGCCCCTTCGCCCGTTCCTCGCGTTCTCGCCGCAGATAGAACATCGAGTAGTCGACCCCGACCGCGAGCCCGATCAGCAGGACGACGGACGAGATCGACTCGTCCACGGGCCAGATCTGGCTGATCGGCGCGATCAGGCCGATCGCCGCCAGCACGGCCGTGATCGCCAGCAGCAGTGGGACACCGGCCGCGACCAGGGCACCGAAGGCGATCACCAGGATGATCAGCGTGATCGGGAGGGAGGTGAGCTCGGCCCGCTTGAAGTCGTTCTCGAAGCTCTTGGAAAGCTCCTTGTTGGCGCTCGCTTCGCCGAACTCCTCGATCCGATAGCCCGACCGCTGGGCGTCGAGGCCGTGAACCGTGTTCAGGGTCGACGCGACGACGTCTTCGGTGTGGCTGTCCGACCCGGGCAGCTCGAAGCGGATCAGGGCCGAGTGGCCGTCCTTCGAGATCTGGCCGTCGTTGCCGGGGGCATACGGACCCTCGATGTTGCGCACATGCCTGTTCTTGCCGAGCGCCGCCTCAGCCTGCTTCACGGTCGCCCGGAAGGCCGGACTCGTGGCGGGGGCCCCGTTCCGGCTCTGGACGAGGACGGTTTCCTGGGCCTTGTCCGGGAACGCGTCATCGATCGCCTTGTCGGCACGGCCTGACTCGCCGACGTTCGACTGGTTGTTGCCGAGCGTCTGGGTGCCGAGCGATCCGCCGACGAACGTCGCGGCGATCACGAAGACGAGCCAGCCGAGGATGGCCGTCTTGCGGTGGGCGGCACTCCAGCGGCCGGCGCGGGCGGCGAGGTTCTTGCTTCTGTTCAAGGGATTCCCTTCCTTGGGTCGTGATGAGGGTTTCCGGGTGCGGGCGCAGCTTGCCGTCCATTGGCTGCGCCGTCTATGGGGAATGTCACCCAATCGACCCTGAGTCCCCTGGTACCGGGTCAGGGTCGGCCCGGACCCTCAGCCCGAGGCTCCGGTCGCTGGGGCCCCCTCCTGGTTCGGTGGCCAGAAGGGCCACTCCTCGAAGTGGGAGCAGAGCCCGGCGTCGTCGAGGCGGATGACCCAGAGGTCGCGGTACTCCTTGTTCTTCGGCTCGCGGTATTGGACTTCGACCCGGACCACGCCGGTGTCGCCCTCGACCGCCACCACCTCGCTCGTCATCTCGAACTCCTCGTCCGGGCCGAGCCGCTCGGCCTCCCACATCTCCCGAATCGCATCGAGCCCGTGGTGCGGGCTCTCGTAGGGGGCGGTCGAGTAGCTGGCGTCATCGGTGAAGAGCTCAGCCAGGGTGTCTGTGCCGGGCGCTCGCCAGGCGCGCTCGTAGGCGGCCATCCACTCCGTGAGCTGTGCGTGATTCAAGGCGCCGCCAGCCTAGAGCGAGGCAACCGAGGCCGTGTCCAATGCCTCCTCGGCGACTGCCTTGGCCGCCTTGAGCGGCGTCACCGAACGCGCGGAGGCGACCTCGAAGACGCGGCCGAGAGCGCCGCCGATGCCGTCGACGAGCTCGTCGACCTGATCGCGCCCGAGGCCGCGGAGCTCCCCGTAGACGTTGATGAGCCCGCCGGCATTTGCGATGAAGTCCGGCGCGTAGAGAATCCCTCGCTCATCGAGCGACGCCGCGAGCGAGTCCTCGGCCAGCACGTTGTTCGCCGAACCGCAGACGATCTCGCAGCGCAGCCGCTCGAGTGACTCGTGATTGATCGCGCCGCCGAGGGCGCACGGGGCGAACACGTCGCATTCGGTCCCCGCCGCCTCTTCCGGGTCGACCCAGAGCGCGCCGAGCCGCTCGGCGGCCACTCTCTTGCCGTCGTCGATGTCGGAGACGCGGAGCTCGCAGCCCGCCGCCGCAAGCCGCTCGGCCAGCGCCAGGCCGACGTGCCCGAGCCCGACGATCGCCACCACCCTCCCGCCGAGATCTCCCGATCCATGACGGTGCCGGCAGCACGCGCGGATCGCTGCCTCCACCCCGCGAGCCGTGATCGGGCTCGGATCGCCGGAGCCGCCGGCGTCCGCGGGCCGCCCGACGACGTGAGTGGTTCGCTCCCCGATGACGGCCATGTCCCCGGTGGCGACCCCGACGTCCTCCGCCGTGACGTAGCGGCCCTCCAGCGAATCGACCGCGTCGCCGAGGTCGAGCATCAGATTGCGGCGCTCCTTCGCTGAGAGCTCGTGATCGGGCGGGGCGCAGAGCACCGCCTTGCCACCGCCCAGCTCGAGCCCGGCCGCCGCGGCCTTATAGGTCATCGCCTGCGAGAGGCGGAGAGCGTCGGCGATCGCGTCGCCGAGGGCCCGGTACCGCCAGAGCCGAGCCCCGCCGAGTGCGGGGCCCAGCGCGGTTGAGTGAATGGCGATGACCAGCTCGATGCCGCTCCGCACGCCGCGGTGCACCAGGAGCTCCTCGTGCTCGCGCAGGCTCATGGCGCGCTCCATTCCTCGAGCCGCGCCTTGACGTCACCGAGGAAGCGGGCCGCCTCGGCGCCGTCGAGCGCCCGGTGATCCCACGACATGCATAGGTTGGTCATCGGGCGGATCGCGATCGACTCATCGCCGTCCTCGCCGACGACCACGGCCCGCTTGACGACCGCCTCCAGATCCAGGATGGCCACCTGGGGCTGATTGATGATCGGAGTAGCGAGCACGGCGCCGAACTGGCCGGGGTTCGTGATCGTGAACGTGCCACCGGCCACGTCATCCGGCGTCAGGTCACCGGATCGCGCGCGGCCGGCCAGCTCCGAGATCTCTCCGGCGAGGCCCTCGAGGCTGAGCCGCTGCGCCTGGCGAATCACCGGCACGATCAGGCCCTGTTCCAGCGCCACGGCAATTCCGAGGTTGACCCCATCGTGGTAGACGAGCTGATCGCCATCGACCGAGGCGTTGAGGATCGGGTGCCGCTCGAGCTCGGCGATCGCGGCTGCGGCCACGAAGGCCAGGTAGGTGAGCGGCGTACCGCGCCGCTTCATTCCCTCACGCAGCTCACGCCGCGTCGCCACGACGCGGCTCAGATCGACCTCGACGACCGTCGTGCAGTGGGCGGCCGTACGCCGGCTGTTCGTCATGTGATCGGCGATCAGCTTGCGCATCGGAGACATCGGCTCCCGGCGGCCGCCCGGCAGGACATCGCCGTTGCTCTCGGGCACCGGCTCCGCGGTCTCCGGCTCCGGGATGTCCGGCTCCGGCCGGTAGGGGGACTCGGTGTGGAGCGGCCGGTCGCTTTCGATCAGCGCCGTCAGATCCCGCTTCCGGATCCGCCCGCCGATGCCGGTCCCCTCGACCTGGGAGAGGTCGATCCCGTGCTGCTGGGCCATCCGCCTCACCACCGGCGAGTGGAAGCCCGAGCGGTCGGTCTCTTCGCCAGCCGGCTCGGCCGCCGGGGGGTCCGCCTCCGGGTGATGCTCCTCCGGGTGGGCCTCGCCCGGCCGCGCGCCGGCGTCGAGCTCCGCCAGCGGCGTGCCCACGTCGACGGTGTCGCCCTGCTCGACGAGGACGCCGGACAGGCGCCCCGCCGCGGGAGAGGGGATCTCCACGTCGATCTTGTCGGTGGTGACGATGCAGACGGTCTCGTCGCGCTCGACCCAGTCGCCGGGGCGCTTGGTCCACTCGACGATCGTGCCCTCCGCGACCGAGACCCCCATCTGCGGCATGACGATCTGAACAACGGTGACCTGATTCTGGTCAGTAGGCGATGAGCTCACGGCAGGCCTCCTTCATGTCGTCGAGCTGCGGCAGGATGGCCTGCTCCAGCGGTGGGCTGAACGGGATCGGCACATCCGGAGCGGTCAACCTCCGCACCGGCGCGTCCAGTGACTCGAACGCCCGCTCGGAGATCAGGCTGGCGACCTCGGCGCCGACGCCGCAGGAGCGGGTCGCCTCGTGGGCGATCAGCACCTTGCCGGTCTTCTCGACGCTCGCCAGAATTGCCTCCTCGTCGAGCGGGTTGAGGCTGCGCAGGTCGAGGATTTCGATGTCCTCGCCGAGTTCCTCCGCGGCCTGCAGCGCGAGCGGAACCGAGGAGCCGTAGGCGATCACGGTCAGCTCGCCGCCCTCCCGCGCGAGCCGGGCCTCGCCCAGGGGCACGCTGTGCTCTCCTTCGGGGACCTCGCCCTTGACGTGCCGGTAGAGCCCCTTGTGTTCGAGGAAGCAGACCGGATTCGGGTCCCGGATGGCGCTGACCAGGAGGCCCTTCGCGTCCGACGCCGTCGCCGGCGCCACGACCCTCAGCCCGGGCGCCTGCATGAACCAGGCCTCCGGATTCTGGGAGTGGAATGGACCGCCCGAGAATCCGCCCCCCGACGGGAGCCGCACCACCATCGGCACAGAGACCCCCTGGCGGTAGTGCATCTTGCCGGCGACGTTGACGAGCTGATCGAAGCCGCACGAGATGAAGTCCGAGAACTGCATCTCGGCGACGGGCTTCATGCCCTCGATCGCAGCGCCGATTGAGGCGCCGACGATCATGTTCTCGGCCAGCGGTGTGTCCAGCACGCGGTCGGCGCCGAACTCCTCGATGAATCCGTCGGTCACCTTGAAGGCGCCGCCGAATGCCCCGATGTCCTCGCCGAGACAGAAGACGGTCTCATCCCGGCGCATCTCCGAGCGCAGGCCGTCGCTGATCGCCTGCAGGTAGGTCATCTCTCCCATCAGGCCGCCCTCCCGTGCTCTAGGTGGGGGCGGCCATTGCCGTTGGCGGTCCGGCTCCAGCGCGACCAGGGAGCCTCGGCGTCCCCGAGCGGCTCCCAGCTCTCCGCGAACACCCCCTCGGACGCGATCGAGGGGTCGGGCATCGGAGAGGCGAGCGCGATCTCGGCGCACTCATCCACCCTGGCCTCCACCGATGCCCGGATCCCCTCGACCTCGTCCGGGGAGAAGCCGAGCTCATCGACCAGTCGCTTGGAATAGAGCTCGATCGGATCCCTCCTTGACCATTCCTCAAGCAGCTCGTCCGGGACGTAGCTCATGTCGTCGTGAGCGCCGTGGCCGTGCATCCGCATCGTGTGGCACTCGATCAGCGTCGGCCCGTCGGCCGCTCGAGCACGATCGGCCGCGACGCGAGCGACCTCGAAGACCGCCTCCACGTCGTTGCCGTCGACGCTGACGCCCGGGAATCCGTACGTCTTCGCCCTGCGGACCGGATCGACCGCGAACTCGAGCTCGGTCGGCGTCGAGTAGGCGAATTGGTTGTTCTCCAGCACGAAGACGACCGGCAGGCGGTGGATGCCGGCGAAGTTCATCGCCTCGTGCCACTGCCCGTTTGCGGTGGAGCCCTCGCCGAAGAACGTCATCGCCACCCTTGGCTCGTCGCGCATCTTGAAGGCCAGGGCCATGCCCGTGGCGACCTGCGCCATGTCCGGGAGCATGCTGACCATCCCGACGCAGCCGAGCTCGGGGTCCCCGAAGTGCATGTTTCCGTCGCGACCGCCGGTGACGCCGCCCACCCGGCCCATGTAGTTGGCGAGGTAGCGGTCGGGAGTGACCCCCCGAACGAAATGAGCCCCGAGGTCGCGGTGCAGGATGCACATGCGGTCCCGGGGACCGAGGGCGAAGGCGGCGCCGACGCAAACGGCTTCCTGACCGTGACCATCGTAGAAGGACCCGGGCACCTTCCCCTGCTTGTAGAGGGTCAGCCCCCGCTCCTCGGAGACTCGCTGGAGCAGCATGTAGCGGAGGAGCAGGGCGTGGTCGTCGCGCGTCAGGGCATCCGGGCCTACGCGCTCAGGCGAGCGACTCGGGCTCGCTGCTTCGAGCTTCATCTCGGTCCGCCTTTCTTCTTGTCCGCCTTTGGGATCGCCTCCGGCGGACTGTCTGTCGCGGCTCCGGGATCAACCGGTGCGCCGCATTCACGGACAACGGGCGGAGAGGGATCCCCTCTCCTCCCTATGTAGTGGGCCGATCATACCCCCGCCTTGCGGCAGAAAACAGGGGTCAGAGGGCCAAACCGAGCGGCGATTCCAGCAATTCGCGGACCCGAGCCAGGAACTGGGCGCCGTCGGCCCCGTAGAGGATGCGGTGATCGCAGGCAAGCGTGACGCCCATCAGCTGGCGGGCCTCGATCTCACCGGAGCCGGTAACGACGGGCTTCGCCTTGAGCTCGCCGACCGCGAGGATCCCGGCCTGGGGCGTATTGATGACGGCGTGGAAGTTGGAGATCCCGTACATGCCGAGGTTGGAAACCGTGAAGGTGCCACCGGAGAGCTCGGGAGGAGTGATCGACCCGTCGCGTACCCGCGAGGCGAGCGCCCGCGTCTCCGCCGAGATCTGTCGCAGCCCCTTCAGGTCGGCGTCGAAGACGGTGGGCACGACGAGAGCGTCCTGGGCGGCGACGGCGACGCCGACGTTGATCCGCCCATACAGCTCGATCTTCCCGTCCCGATAGGCGCCGTTCGCCCGCGGGAACTCCCGCAGCGCGAGCGCGCAGGCCTTGACCACCATGTCGTTGAAGGTCGGAACCGACTCCCCCTCCTTCGCCTGCGCCTTCAGCGTCGAGCGCCCCTCGACCGCCGTGCTCATGTCGATCTCGGCCTGGAGATAGAAATGAGGCGCGGTCGCCTTGGACTCGGCCATCCGCCTCGCGACCGTCTGCTGCAGCTTGGTGAGCTCTGTGACCTCGACCGGGCCCTTGGCCGTCTCGGGCTTCTCACCGACGCCGGGGGTCGGTCCGGCGGGAGCGGCGACCGGAGCAGGAGGCGCCGAAGCCGAGGGAGCGGCGGCCGGAGCGGTGACGCCGGCACTCAGCGCGCGCTCGACATCCGCTTTGACGATCCGCCCGCCCGGTCCAGATCCCGAGAGAGCATGCAGATCGAGCCCCTTGTCGCGAGCAATCCGCTTGGCGATGGGAGAAGCCTTGACGCGCCCGTCACTCCCCACTGGGGCTGGGGAAGGAGGAGCAGCAACCGGTGAAGGTGCTGCCTCCGCGGGTGATGGGGGCTTCGGCTCGGCTGTCGGCGTCTCCGCCCTCGGAGCGCCACCATTGCCCCCCGCGACGACCTCAGAGGCATCCCCCACCCGCGCAATCGGCTCCCCGACCTCCAGCGTGTCGCCCTCCTGAGCCAGCACCTCGGTCAGCGTCCCCGCCAGGTCCGACTCGTAGACCATGTTCGCCTTGTCGGTCTCGATCTCGACCAGCTCCTCCCCGACCGCGACCTCGTCACCGACCGACTTCAGCCACCGCAGCACCGTCCCCTCCTCCATCGAGTCCGACAGGCGCGGCATGACGATCTCGGAGGCCATCAGCGACTCCCCTCGAGCGTCTGCAGGGCGGCGCTGACGATGTGCTCGACGTGCGGGATCGCGGCCTGCTCCATCCGCTTCGAGTACGGCATGTGAACGTCCGCGCCGGTGACGCGCTCGACCGGTGCGTCGAGATAGTCGAACGCCTGACCCTGGATCAGGGCCGCCAGGTTCGCACCGACCCCGCCGTGCGGCCAGCCCTCCTCGACGATCACCGCTCTGTTCGTCTTGCGGACGGACTCGATGATCGTGTCGAGATCGAGCGGGCGCAGCGTGCGTGGATCGATGACCTCGGCCTCGACGCCGTGCTCCTCGGAGAGGGTCTTCGCGGCCTGCTGGGCCACCTCGACCATCCGCAGGATGGCGACGATCGTCACGTCGGAGCCTTCGCGCCGGATCGCGGCCTGGCCGAAATTGACGACGCCGTCGCCGTTCTCGGGAACCTCGCCGCGAAGACCGTAGAGCGACTCGTGCTCGATGAAGATCACGGGGTTGTCGTCGCGAATCGCCGCCTTGAGCAAGCCCTTGCCGTCGGCCGGGGTGGAGGGGCAGGCGACGAGCAGCCCCGGGATCTGCAGGAACATCGCCTCGAAGCTGTGTGAGTGGGTCGGCCCGAGCTGGTGACCACCGCCCCCGGGCATCCGGACGACCAGCGGCACCCGTACCTGGCCTCCGAACATGTAGGGAATCGCCGCGGCGTGGTTGACGATCTGGTCCATCGCCAGCAGCGCGAAGTTGACGGTCATGATCTCGACGACCGGTCGCAGGCCTCCCATCCCCGCGCCGACGCCCATCCCGACGATGGAGTTCTCGGAGATCGGGGTGTCGCGGACTCGCTTCTCGCCGAACTCGTCGAGCAGACCCTCGGTGACCTTGAAGGATCCCTGGAACACCGCGACGTCCTCGCCCATCACGAAGACGTTCTCGTCGCGCCGCATCTCCTCGGCCATCGCGTCGCGCAGGGCTTCGCGCATCCGCATCACGGCCATCAGTGCACGTCCTCCGGCCGCGTGTCCGGTTGGACGCCCTCGGCCTCGAGCAGCTCCTCGTCTTCGGCGTATTCCGCGCCGCGCTCGGCGAGCCGGCGGGCGCGATCGGTCGCGTCGCGCTCCTCCTCAGCCGCGTGCGAGTCGGGCGACCGCTCGTCGACCCCGTACCAGCCGGGGATCTGGTCGCCGAGGACGTAGAGGTGGTCGTAGAGAGAGTCGAGCGCCGGCTCCGGTGAGTTGTCCGCGAACTCGACGGCCTCGGTCACGATCGTGTCCGCCTCCTCGCGGATCTCGTCCACATCCTTGCCTGACAGCACCTTCTCCTTGACCAGGCGGGCGGCGAAGCTTTCGATCGGATCCTTCTGTTGCCACTCCTCGACCTCCTCCTTCTCGCGGTAGACCTCTGGGTCAGCGGCGGAGTGCCCGCGGTAGCGATAGGTGAAGGCCTCGACGAGGGTCGGCTTGCGGGCCTCGCGGGCGAGGCGGATGTGCTCGGCCACGGTCTCGCGGACCGCCATCACGTCCATGCCGTCCACCCTGACGCCGGGGATGCCCATCCCCTCCGCTTTGTGCGAGAGATCGGGGACGGCCGAGTGACGCTCGAGGGCGGTCCCCATCCCGTAGAGGTTGTTCTCGACCAGGAAGACGACGGGGAGGCTCCAAAGCGCCGCCAGGTTCATCGTCTCCCCGAAGTTGCCGGTGTTCGATGCGCCGTCGCCGAACATGCAGACGGTCACCTCATCGGTCCCCTTGTAGTCGGAGGAGAGGCCCAGCCCCGCGGCCAATGGCAGGTTGCCGCCGACGATCCCGTAGCCGCCCATGAAGCGATGCTGGAGATCGAAGATGTGCATCGAGCCGCCGCGGCCGCCGGAGGTGCCGTCGACCCGGCCGAAGAGCTCGGCCATCACGCGCTTCGGGTCAGTGCCGCGGGCGATCGCGTGGCCGTGGGTCCGGTAGGTGCCGATCAGGTAGTCGTCGGGGCGCATCACCGAGGTGGTGCCGACGATCGTCGCCTCCTCGCCGATCGCCAGGTGGAGGAAGCCGCCGGCCTTGGCCCGCTGGTACTGCCGCCCCGCCTCCTCCTCGAAGCGCCGGATCAGCGCCATCTGTCTCAGCAGCTCGCGGCAGGTGTCCCGGTCAGGGAGCTTCGGCTTCGCGGCGGCCTTGCCCTTCCCGTCGGACGATCTTGTCGTCCGCTGTCGCGACTTGGTCTTGCTTTGGGCCACTGAGCTCAGCCTACTCCCGCCGTAAAGCGTCCACGGCCTCCTCGAGCCTGTCGTCTCCCCAGAAGAGCCGATCGCCAACCGCGACGGTCGGGATCCCCTCGACGCCGCGCGCACGCGCCTCATCTGTCGCCGCCCGGAGCTTTTCCTTGACCGACTGGGTCTCGATCCCCTTGAGCACCGCGTTCGGGTGAAGCTCGCATGCCGCGGCCGCCACCAGCACGTTGTCCATGTCGCTCATGTCGCGGCCGGCGGCGAAGACCTGGCGGAAGCAGGCGAGCGTGAAGGAAACGACGCGGCCGGACTCCTTTGCGTAGATCGCCGCACGCAAAGGGTTCAGGCTGTAGCTCTCGACCGGCCAGCCCGGCGGATAGACGACCTTCGGCATGCCGCGTTCGTCGGCACGACGCTGGACCTCGGCGAGGTGATCGGGATCGGGCCCCTCGGGCGGGATCGACCACGGGCGCCTGCCCGTGACGCGCAGGATGTGCCCGAAGGAGATCGGCTGCCACTCGGGCTGCTCGAGCTCGGCCTCGGCGAAGAGGCCGCTGATCCGCTCCGCCGCGAGATACGAGTACGGCGAGCTGAAGTCGTAATAGAAGGTCGCTCGCTCAGTCACGTACGCCTCACAGGTCGGGGCTCCGCATTCCGGCGACCATGTAGTAGGCGGCAACCGAGCCGACGATGATCAGGACCACCGCCGGGCTGATGAAGGCCACGCCGACTGCGACCGCGTAGAACGGGCTCCCGATCATGAACCCGACGGAGATGCGTCGGACTTCCTCGTCGGGTATCTCGACGCCGAGCTCGGGCCGGTGCTTGACGACGTATGCCCAGAACAGGTTGAACGCGACCCCCATCGCGAGGAAGGCCAGTGCGTACACGAGGGCGGCCACGCTTTCGTCGGCGCCGGACTTGAGGTGCTCGGCCATCAGCGCCGTCGAGAACGGGATGAAGACGACCGTCATCAACACCAGCAGGTTGATGTAGAGCACCGGTCGATCGGTGCGCTTGAGGTGGTCGAGCAGGCCGTGATGGTTCACCCAGATGATCCCGATCACCCAAAAGCTGACGAAGAACGAGGCGAACTGAGGCCACTCCTCCTTGAGCTGGTGCCACAGGTGATCGCCACCCGGGACGTTCAGATCCAGCACCAGCAGCGTGATCGCGACAGCGAAGACGCCGTCTGAGAAAGCCTCCAGGCGCCCGGTCTTCATCGCAGCTCTAGGCGTGAATGGCCCAGCCGTCGACCGCGCGGGCGCCGTCGAGGATCGCCTCCGACATCGTCGGATGCGGGTGGATGATCCGCTGCAGCTCCGGATAGCCGCCCTCGAGCGCCATCACGTTGCAGATCTCGCTGATCATGTCGCAGGCGATGTTGCCGACGATGTGAGCGCCGAGGATCTCGCCGTATTCGGGATCACCGACGATCTTCACGAGCCCGGCGCGGTCGTCGTAGACGACGGAGGCGCCCGCGCCGCCCAGCTTGAACTTGCCGACCTTGATCTGGCGGCCGGCGTCCACCGCCTGCTCCTCGGTGAGGCCGACGCTGGCCACCTGGGGATGGGTGAACGTTGCGCCAGGAATCAGGTCGACGTTGATGGGCTCGGTCTCGTGGCCCGCAGCCACCTCGACTGCGACGACGCCCTCCTCCTCGGCCTTGTGGGCGAGCGCGGGGCCACGGACGAGGTCGCCGATCGCGAAGATGCCGTCCGCGGAGGTCCGCTGGAGCTCGTCGATCTCGATCTGACCCCGGTCGTTGGTCTTGATTCCGGCCGCATCGAGGTTGAGTGGATCCGTGTCGGGCTTCCGCCCGCCGGCGATGACCAGGTAGTCGGTCTTGATCTCCGCCTCACCGGCCTTGACCTTGACGCCGCTCTTCTGCTCCTCGACGCTCTCGACTTTGGTGCCGGTGAGCACCTCCATGCCGTCCTTTTTGAACTGGCGCTCGACGACGCGGGCCATGTCCTTGTCCTCAAGCGGAAGGATCTGATCGAGCATCTCGATCAGGGTGACCTCGACGCCCATGCGGGAGTAGGCGGAGGCGATCTCCGAGCCGGAGGCGCCCGCCCCGGCGATCACCAGCGACTTGGGCATCGTTTCGAGCGAGTAGGCGCCCCAGGTGTCGATCACGCGGTCGGAGAAGTCGACTCCGGGAATCGGCATGGCGACCGAGCCGGTGGCAAGCACGATCGCCTTGGCCTGATGCTCCTCGTCGCCGACCTTCACCTTCCCGCCGCCGGCCAGTGAGGCCTCGCCGCGCAGGAAGTCGGCCTTGTTTCGCTTCCAGAGGAACTCGACGCCGTCCTCGAGGGTCTTCGAGACCTTGGTGCGGCGCTCCTGGAGCGCCTTCCAGTCGATCGAGGCGTTCCCGGCCTTGATCCCGAGCTCGGCCCCGTCGGCCGAGACGGAGTGGAAGATCTCGGCGGTGTGGAGCACCGTCTTGGCCGGGATGCAGGCGTAGTTGAGACAACGCCCGCCGGCCTTGTCGCGTTCGACCACGGCGGTCTTCTGGCCCAGCTGGGCGGCGCGGATGGCGGCCACGTACCCTCCGGGCCCGCCTCCGATGACGATCACGTCGTACTCAGCCATCTTCCATCGACTCTATAGGAGCAGGGGTTTCGGCCCCTCACTAAACGGGTTGCGCTTACGCGCACCCTCGCATCTATAGGTCGCCGGGCGGCGACGGCATCTGGATTCGCGCCATCGCCCGGATCATGAAGTAGAAGAGGGTGGCCGAGCCGGCCAGCAGCACCGTGGTCCCGACCGCCTGGAGGACGGAGCCGACGACGACCAGGCCGAAAGCGCTGGCGAGCATCACCAGCAGAAGGACGGTCTCAAAGCCGAGGACGGCCCAGTAGCGGGCCCGCCACATGCCGACGGTCATCGCCCACAGCACCAGCCCGAAGACGATGATCGGGACGGGCTTGATGTCACGCCCGCCGGCGTCGACCCCGGCGATCGCGAGCCCGGCGGATACGGTGAAGATGATCGCCAGCACGCCCGAGGCGACCGCGCCGACCGTGACCGCCGTTGGGCGTTCGCCCTCCCCGAGCGGCTCGAGCTTGGCTCTGGCCTCCGCGTTGCGCTCCTCGTAGCGCCGGGACATCTTCTCCTGGAAGGTCTCGGACGGCGTGGCGTTTCCGTTCGACTCGACCGCCACCTCGCTCGAGTCAGCGGGCGCTTCGACGGAGGAAGGTGGATGCTCGGCCGATCGGCGCTTGCGCTTCTGCCGCTCGGCCCGCTTCCTGTCCCGGGCGCCGGCCATCAGCGGCCCCGTTCGGCTCGCGCCGCCGGGTCCACCGCGTCAAAAAGGGTCGTGGCCGCCGCGCGCGGATCAGTGGCATCGCGAATGGCCCTCACGACGCAGAGCCGCTCCGCTCCCGCCGAGACGACCTCCCCCACGTTCTCGGTGTCGATGCCGCCGATCCCGAACCAGGGCCTCGTGGCGACATCGGCGGCGGGCCTCGTGGCGACATCGGCGGCGGCTCGAATCAGCTCCAGCCCGGTGGCGGGCCGCCCCTCCTTCGTGGGCGTCTCCCAGATGGGGCCGACGCTGATGTAGTCGATGGGTTGCGTCGCCGCGGCCTCGATCTGCTCCCGGCTGTGGGTCGAGAGACCGATGATCGCGTCGGGCCCCATGATCTTGCGCGCCTCCGCGGGGTCCATGTCGTCCTGGCCGACATGGACGCCGTCCGCCCGGAGCTCGAGGGCGAGGTAGGGGTCGTCGTTGACGATGAACAGCGCTCCGTACGTGTTGGCGAGCCGGCGAAAGGTCTGCCCCGAGCGCTCGATCGCGTTCCGCGGATTCTCCCGGTCGCGCAGCTCGATCAAGCCGACGCCGCCGGTCATGGCAGCGTTCAGCAGGAGCTCCGGCTCCCGGCCGTGCGGCCGGGCGTCGCAGACGAAGTAGAGGCGCGCCCACTGCAGCCGCTGACGCCGCAACTCGCCGATCGCCTCGGGCGGTGCAAGATGAGTCGGGCCGTCGGTCACTCCAAGGGCAGCGTAGATCAAGGGCTGCACTAAACGGGTGGCTCCTCGGCGTTGCCTCGGAGCCCCCTCGCATCTACGATGAACCTGTAACGGGAGCCCACCAAAGGGCTGAGAGGGCGGCTGAAGCGCCGCCGACCGTCTGAACCTGATCCGGGTAATGCCGGCGCAGGAAGGTTGGAGCGCCTCGGCCGCAGACATGCGGCAATGAGCAACGACACGAACAGCGGATACGACGCGATCATCGTCGGCGGCGGCGTGATCGGGCTCGCCTCCGCCTGGAGCGTCGTCAGACGTGGCGCCCGGGTCTGCGTGCTCGAGGCCGAACGCCCCGCGGCCGGAGCGACGGGGGTGGCTGCCGGCATGCTCGCGCCCGCGGGCGAGGCTTCCTGGGGCGAGGAGTCCCTGCTGGCGCTCAACCTCGCGTCGCTCAGCCGCTGGCGGGGATTCGCTGAAGAGCTGGAGCGTGCCTCCGGGATCGAGATCGGCTTCGCGCGGCGAGGCGCCCTGCACGTCGCGCTCGACCGCGATGAGGCGGAGAGCCTGCGCCGCCGCTACGAGCTCCATCGCCAACTCGGCCTCGAGTCCGAGTGGCTGACGGGCGGAGCCTGCCGGAAGCTCGAGCCCGGGCTCGCGACCGGCGTCCGCGGCGGCGCCCATGTCCCGGGTGAGTGGAGCGTCGATCCGCAGCGCGCCGCCGCCGCTCTGCTCGCCGCCCTCGACGGCGATGGCGTGGAGGTGCTGAGTGGCGCCCGAGTCGCCTCCGCCGAGCGGAGCGATGGCTCTTGGCGGCTCGCCACGGCCGACGGCCGAACCTTCACGGCTGCGAACGTCGTGCTCGCCGCAGGTTGCTGGTCCGGACGAGCCGACTGGGTCCCCCAGGAGGCCAGGCCCCCCGTCCGGCCGGTGAAGGGCGAGATCCTCACCCTTCGCAATCCGGCGGATGAGCCGGTGTGCGAGCGGATCGTCAGTGGGGAACGCGTCTACCTCGTCCCTCGGGCCGACGGCCGCCTGATCGTCGGGGCCACCGTGGAGGAGAAGGGCTTCGATACGACCGTGACGGCGGGAGGGGTCCACGAGCTGCTGCGCGAGGCCTATCGGCTGATCCCGGAGATCGCGGAGATGGAGCTTGCGGAGATGACGGCCGGCCTGCGCCCGGGAAGCCCGGACAACGCCCCGTTGATCGGGGCGAGCGCAACCGAGGGATTGCTGGTCGCCACCGGCCATTTCCGGAACGGTGTCCTCCAGGCTCCGCTGACGGCGGAGTGCGTCGCCGATCTGCTCGAAGGCAAGCAGCCGCCGATCGACCTGGAGCCGTTCTCGCCCGGGCGGTTCGCGGGCCGCTCGGCCAAGACCGCGGTGGAGGTTGCATGAACATCGAGCTCAACGGCGAGGTCGTCACCATTCCGGACGGCGCGACCGTCGCTACGGCGATCGAGGCCTCCGGGGCGCCAACGGAGCGCGGTGTGGCGGTGGCCCTCGATGGTGACGTGGTGCCGCGCAGCGAATGGGAGACGACCAGATTGAGAGAAGGACAGAGCGTCGAGGTGCTCGCGGCGATTCAGGGCGGCGCCGACGACGCCTTCGAGCTCGGGGGTCGCACCTGGGGCTCGCGCCTCATCACGGGCACGGGTGGATTCCGCTCGCTGGAGCAGATGGAGGAGGCGCTGATCGCCTCGGGGACGGAGATCGTCACGGTCGCGTTGCGCCGTGTGGACCCGACAGCGCAGGGATCGGTCCTCGACGTCATCCGCGGCCTCGGGCTGTTTGCGCTCCCCAACACGGCCGGCTGCTACACGGCCCGCGACGCCGTCCGGACCGCAAAGCTCGCGAGGGAGGCGTTCGAGACCGACTGGGTGAAGCTCGAGGTGATCGGCGACGACCGCACGCTGTTCCCGGACGCGGTCGAGCTGATCGACGCCGCCGAGACCCTTGTCGACGACGGCTTCACGGTTCTCCCCTACACGAACGACGACCCCATCCTCGCCCGCCGTCTGGAGGACGCCGGCTGCGCGGCGGTGATGCCCCTGGGCTCGCCGATCGGCTCCGGGATGGGGATTCGCAACCCCTACAACGTCCGCATCATCGCCGAGCGCGCGGGAGTGCCGGTGATCCTGGACGCCGGCATCGGCACGGCCTCGGACGCCGCCCTCGCCATGGAGCTCGGCTGTGACGGAGTGCTGCTGGCCAGCTCGGTGTCACGGGCGGAGGATCCGGCGGGGATGGCGGCCGCGATGCGCTCGGCGGTCGAGGCGGGCTGGGCGGCGAAGCGGGCGGGCCGGATCCCACGGCAGCTGCACGCCGAGGCCTCGACGCCGCTCGAGGGAACTCCGGACCTCTCCTAGCGTCGCCGGAGCCGGCCGGCGATCTGGTCGACGCCCTCGCCGAACGCGCCGAACGTCCAGCCCACACCGTGGGCCGCCTTGTTCAGGACCGTGTCCGCGACCGGCGCGGCGGTCCGGTCGGGATCCTCGCCCAGCTCGACGGCCGCCTGGCGAACCGCGTCGAGATGCGGCTCGAAGCGCACGGCCCAGTCCTCACAGAACCCCGCCATGTCGCGATCCTGGCGAGCGCGCGCGAGCTCCGCGAGCTGCCGGAGGAGGGTCGTGAGGTGCTCACCGTCGAGGACGGAGAATCGCGCGACCATTCCGGTGTCGCCGCCGCGATCCGCGATTCCCGAACGCAGGTCGGCGAGCCTCGCGCCGACGTTCTGGGCCATCGGCGTGCCGTAGAGGCCGTACGCCTCCGTACGGGGCTGGAGATCCTCGAGCAGGCGCCGGGCCTCGGCCGCTCCGCGCTGGAGCCTCTCGCCGATCGGGATGTCCTCCAGCAGCGTCCCGAGCCGCGCCCAGCGATGGCCGAGATGGCGTGCCGACGCGTAGAGCTCCCGGTAGGCACGGTGCTCGGCGGGGTGGAGCTTGGAGTTCTCGTTGGTCATCGTCGTTCAGCCGGAGAGGTGGTCGCGGACCTTCCGCAGGTCCCCGACCAGGAGCGCCATCGCGTCGTCGCGATCCTCGGGGTCGGCCCGAAGGATGGCGGAAGGATGAAGAGTCGGCATCGCGGTCAGACCGAGCTTCGCCTCCAGGAACTCCCCGTGGTCCTTCATCACCCGTGCCTTGCCGCCGATCACGGCCCTGACCGCGGTTGCGCCGAGACAAACCATCACTTCGGGGTCGACCACCTCCAAACTCGGCCTCCAGCCAGGGTGCGCAGGCCTCGATCTCCTCGGCCTTGGGCGCCTGGTGGATCCGCCGCGTTCCCCTCGGAGTCCACTTGAAGTGCTTGACAACGTTGGTGACGTATGCGTCGCCGCGCTCGATCTCCGCCTGCTCGAGCGCCTGGTCGAGGATCCGGCCCGCGGGCCCGACGAACGGGTGCCCCTCGATGTCCTCGCGGTCACCCGGCTGCTCGCCGATCAGCATCAGCCGGGCCCGCTTGAGTCCCTCGCCGAAGACAGTCTGCGTACCCGTCTCGTGGAGGGGACAGGCCGTGCACGCAGCAGCCGCCTCCCTCAGGGCCTTGAGGGTCGGCCGCTGCGGGATGGAGCGCCTCGGCGCCGCTGGTCTCCTCACCGGTGAGAGGTAGCCGGCTCACGAAACGCTCCTACCCGCCGTTTCATCCGAGCAGTCGGCGCCGATCCGGGCGCGAACATACGTTCGCTTCTACGCTCGGAAATCGCAACACTGGAGAGAGGATGCGCTGGGACTCACAGAAGGTCGATCGAGAGAGGGGGAGCAGCCTGCCCGGGCTCGACGTCGAGAGGGTCCGGACCTTCGACGCTCCGGAAGCCCTCGGCATCAACTTCCACGAGGTCCGAGCCAAGTCGGCGCTCAACAAGGTGCCGGGCGACTACCTGCCGTTCGACTGGACGGTCAACGCATTCCGAGGTTGTTCCCATGCATGCAATTTTTGCTTCGCCCGCAACACCCATACGTATTTGGACTTGAATGCGGGCCGCGATTTCGAGCGGGAGATCGTCGTCAAGGTCAACGTTCCCGAGTTGCTTCGGGCCGAGCTCAGCAGGCCGAGCTGGAAGCGCGAGTTGGTCGCATTCGGGACCAACACCGATCCATACCAGTGGGCCGAAGGACGCTACCGGCTGATGCCACCGATGTTGGAGGCGCTCCGTGACACCTGCACCCCCGCGTCGGTGCTCTCGAAGTCTCCACTGCCCCTGCGGGACATGGACCTCTACCTCGAGCTGGCGGAGATTGCTGAGGTCTCGGTGAACTTCTCGGTCCCCACCCTGGACGAGAAGATCTGGCGGGAGACCGAGCCGCACACGCCACACCCGCGCAAGCGGCTCGAGGCCGTGGCGAAGTTCAACGAGGCCGGCATCGCCTCGGGTGTCCTGATCGCCCCGCTGATGCCCGGTATCAACGATTCGCCCGAGCTGGTCGAGGAGATCGTCTCAATCGCCGAGGAGGCCGGTGCGACCTTCGTCAACGGGATCGCGCTGCACCTGCGACCGGGAGTGAAGGAAGTCTTCATGTCCTGGCTTTCGGCGGCCCGGCCGGATCTTGTGCCGCGGTACGAGGAGCTCTACCAGGACCGTGCCTACGCGCCGCCCGCTGAGCGCAAGCGGATCGGCTCGCTCGTCCGAACGCCCAACCTCTCCCACGACCCGCGCTACAGCCGGCGCGCGCGTCTCGAGGCCATCCGCAGAAGACGGGCCGCTGAGCCTACCGAGCCAAAGGTGGTGCAGACGAAGCTCTTCTGACCGCCGCGATTCGCTCGCCGCTCTCCGGGTAAACCGTGTGACGAGACCAGAGAGGAGGCAGGCGAATGCCACCAAGAGGAGTCAAGAAGGGCACCAAGTGGGCCCGGATGTACGAGCACGTGAAGAAGAGCGAGAAGAGCGAGGGTCGGTCAGAGAAACGAGCCGAGGAGATCGCCGCCCGCACGGTAAACAAGGAGCGAGCCAGGGCAGGGAGCTCTCGTCAAGCGTCCTCGGCGTCGAAGCGCGACATCTCGTCGCACCGACGCGGTGGGCTTCGCTCTGGAACCGGGCCGGGCGGACGCACTCGCGACCAGCTCTACGAAGAGGCGAAGAACCGCGGCATCAGGGGGCGGTCGAAGATGAGCAAGCGGCAGCTGGCCGCGGCGATCGGGGGGAAGAACTGATGGCGACGCAGACGCAGCGGCGCGCCGCCAAGCGCAATGTGAAGAAGGCGCAGGCGGGAGCTCGCAAGAAGCAGACCCTCAAGAGCCTGCCGAAGAAGACGAAGACAGCGCTCGGCAAGGAGGCGAACAAGGTCCGCAAGGGTCAGGCCAAGACTCGTGATCAGCTCAACAGAGAGGCCGCGCGACTCGATATCCGGGGCCGCTCCAAGATGGGCAAGGACCAGCTGCGCCAAGCAATCCGCCGTCGGGGGGGCAAAGCCGACTGACCGTCCTGGGGAGGCCACCCGCCATCGCGCGGGCGGCTGTTCTTCTGATCGCCTTGGTGGGACTGGTGGTGCTGGCCGGTTGCGGTCGGCTGGACAAGGACGCGGTCTCGACGGATCTGAAGATGCTCGTCTCCTCCACGGGGGAGGGAATGCTGGTCGCGGACCAGGCGGCTCGCTCCCGTGCTCCCGCAGACTTCATTGGGATCCGAACCGCCGAGCTCGCGAAGCAGTCGCGGAATGCGGCTGACGCCCTGGCCGAGACGCCGACTGAAAGCGGTTTTCAGGAAGCGGCGATCAGGGGCAACCAGATTGGGAATCGGGCGGCCGCGCTGCTCGATGCCCTTCATTCCGATCCCGGCAACAGCGATCTCGCATCGAACGTGACCCGCGGGTTGCGCTCGCTGCATCGACAGGCGAGCTCGGCAGAGGACTCGTTGTGAGGAAGGTCTTTCAGATCGCGCTCGGAGTGGTCGCGGCGTTGGGCGGCTTCGTCGACATCGGGGAACTCGTCTTCGACTCCCAGGCTGGAGCGCTGTTCGGCTATCAGCTCCTTTGGACCGTGCCGATCGGCGTGGTCGGGATCGCGACCTACGCCGAGATGTGCGGCCGGGTGGCGACGATCACGAAGCGCCCGGTCTTCGACGTGGTGCGCCAGCGGCTCGGCTTTGGCCCGGGCTTGGTCACCCTGATCGCGAGCGAGGCGATCAACATCCTCACGGTCGCAGCCGAGGTCGGAGGGATCGCGCTCGTCCTCCAGCTCTACTTCGCGGACCTCCCGTTCAGGGTTCTCCTGCTGATCGCGGCGGCGGCGATCATCCTGCTGGTCTGGGTCCTTCCCTTCGAAGGGATCGAGCGCGTCTTCGGATACGGCGGGCTGCTGCTGGGCGTCTTCATCGTCGCGGCCGTCCACCTGCATCCGGATTGGGGAGACGTTGCAGCCGGATTCGTGCCCCATTGGCAGACGGGTGAGGACACGCTCATCTACTGGTATTTCGCCGTGGGGGTGATCGCCGCGGCGATGGTGCCCTACGAGGTCTACTTCTACTCATCCGGGGCCGTCGAGGAGGGATGGGACGAGAGCGAGGGCGATCTCGTCGTCAACAGGATGAACGCGCTGTTCGGGTTCGCACTCGGAGGGGTCTTCTCGGTCGCCCTGATCATCGTCGCGGCGGTGCTCTTCCATCCGCCTGGGGTCAGCCCCGAGTTTCTGGGCACCACCGCGCTGGGGGCTCAGATCACCTTCGGTCAGACCGGGCTGCTGCTCGCAGCACTCGGCATGATGTTCGCGATCGGCGGGGCGGCGGTCGAGGGCTCGTTCGCTGGCGCGTATGCGTTCGCCCAGTTCCTCGGGTGGGAGTGGGGGAAGAGCAGGAAGGCGCGCAGGTCGCGCAAGGCGCCGGGATTCAACTCCGCCTGGGTCCTGCTCTTCGTCCTCGCCTTCGTCATCGACCTGACAGGTGCGAACCCCGTATTGATCACCGAGTACGCCGTGGTGATGGCGGTGGTCGCGCTGCCGCTGACCTACCTGCCGATCCTGCTGATCGCCCGCGACGAGCGCTACATGGGCGAGCACGTCAACGGCCGGATAGCGAATGCCCTTGGCATTGCCTATCTCGTCCTGCTCACGGTGGTGTCCGTGGTCGCACTGCCGCTCCTGTTCGCGACGAACCACGGATCCGGATGAGCGCCGCCGGGATACAGGTCGATCTCGGCCTCCGCCTGCTCGACGATCAGCTGCTCGACGCCGAGGAGAGGCGCTGCGGGCGCGTCGATGACATCCAGCTGAAGGGCGCTCCAGGATCCCGAACGGAGGTCTCGGCGCTGCTCGTCGGTCCCGGGGCCTGGACGAGCCGACTGCGCAGACCGTTCGCCTATCTGGTCAAGGGATTGGGCCCGAGCTACATGCACCGCGTCCCCTGGGATGAGGTGAACCGCGTGGGGACGTCCGTCGGGCTCTCCCGCTCGGCCGCGGATCTGGGGCTCTGGACCGCCGACGGGAGAAGCGTCCAGTGGGTCGATGCCCCGCCGCGCGGCACGATCCGCGTTTCAGAGCTCCTACGGTCGCGACTCGAGACCGGCTCCGGGCGGGACCTGGGGCGGATCTGGGACGTGCGGGTGGAGAGGCAGACAAAGCTTCCGGACGAACGCGTGAATGAGGCATGGCGGGTGACGGGACTGATCGCAGGCAATGGGGCATGGAGACAGAGAATCGGCCTCGCGTCCGAGGACGACCCTGCCGGTGGGAAGTACTTGTTGCCGTGGGACTCAGTGCTCGACCTCGCTGACGGGGTCGTTACGACCACCGATCCGAACCAGTAAGTCTCGTTCTTCCACGGCTAGCGCTGACTCCAGGCTTCAGCCGGCTCGCTCAGCTCACGGACGTCTGCGGGCAGCTTTCCTCCGACGATATCGGCGAGGGTGGTGTCCTCCATCACCTCGCGGATGTTGGCGCGCAATGCGATCCAGACCTTCTGCAGGGGCTCGGCCTCGCCCTTGTACTTGAGTGTCTCGGGGCCCTGGCCGCGGACGGTCGCCAAGGGGCCCTCGACCGCACGGACGATGTCGGCGAGGCTGACCCCATCGGCGTCCTTGGCCAGCCAGTAGCCGCCCTGTGCACCGCGGCGGCTGGCGACGATCCCGGTGTGCTTGAGCTCGCCGAGGATGTTCTCGAGGAACTTGAGCGGAATGCCCTGCGCGTCGGCGATCGCCTCGCCCTTGATGGGATCCCCACCGGCGGCGGCGAGCTCGATCGCAGCGCGCACGGCGTAGTCAACCTTGGCCGAGATCCTCATCCCGTGGGGACTCTAGTGCCGATGAGGCGATGCCTAGACTTGCCCGGCCCCCTTAACTCAACTGGATAAGAGTTCCGGCCTTTTAAGCCGGCGGTCCGGGTTCGAGTCCCGGAGGGGGCATCCTGCTAGTGCCGGAAGTGGCGGCGCTTCGTGAAGACCATCGCCACGCCGGCCGCGTCGCAGGCCTCGATCACCTCGGCGTCGCGCTTCGAGCCTCCGGGCTGGATCACGGCGACCGCACCGGCTTCGATCGCCGCCTGTGGCCCATCCGCGAATGGGAAGAACGCGTCCGAGGCCACGACCGAGCCGGCGAGCAGCGTCTCCGCGTCGGGCCCCCTTGCCTCCTTCGCCTTTTCGATCGACAGGCGGACCGAGTCGACCCGGCTCATCTGCCCGGCGCCGATGCCGAGCGTGGCGCGGTCGCGGGCCAGGACGATCGCGTTCGACTTCACGTGGCGGCACACGCGCCAGGCGAACAGCAGGTCGCCCCATTGCTCCTCGGAAGGCTCCGTCTTGGTGACGACCTCCATCAGCTCGCGCGGCTCGGGTGAGCCGTCGGGGTCCTCGACCAGAATCCCGCCGCGCACCCTCTTGATGTCGGGCTCGATCTGGTGAGTGCGGCGCTCCTTGTCCTCGAGGATCCGGATTGCCTCCTTCCCCTGCAGGATCTCCAGCGCATCCTCGTCGTATCCCGGCGCGATCAGAACCTCGATGAACTGCTCGTTCAGCCGTTTGGCGAGTGCCGCATCCACCTGCCTGTTGAGGGCGATCACGCCGCCGAAGGCCGACATGGGGTCGCAGGCGAACGCCTTCTCGTACGCGGGACCGATCTCGTCGGCCTCGGCGACACCGCACGGGTTGTTGTGTTTGACGATCACGCAGCCCGGTCCCTCGAGGTCGTTGAGCAGCGTGCGGGCCGAGTTGAGGTCGAGCACGTTGTTGAACGAGAGCGGCTTCCCGTGCAGCTTCGCCACCATGGAGAGGACGTGGGAGCGCGCCCTCGGCTCGACGTAGAGCGCGGCGCGCTGGTGCGGGTTCTCACCGTAGGAAAGGTCCATCTCCTTCTCCCACGCCGTGACCCAGTAGGTCGGCAGCTGCTCGTAGCGGCGGCCGAACCAGCGGCTGATCGCCGCGTCGTAGCGCGCGGTGTACGCGAAGGCCTCATTGGCGAGCCAGTGCCGGGTCGCCGCGGACAGCTTGCCCGTCTCCTCCAGCTCGTCGAGCACGGCGTCGTAGCTCTCCGGCCGAACGACCACCGCGACGAAGCGATGGTTCTTGGCCGCGGCGCGGATCATCGTCGGCCCCCCGACGTCGATGTTCTCGATCGCCTCCTCCTCGGGCACGTCCCGCCGCGCGACGGTGCGCTCGAAGGGGTAGAGATTCACGCAGACGAGGTCGATCTCCTCGATCTCCCGGTCCTTCAGGGTCTCGGCGTGCTCGGGGTTGTCCCGGACGGCCAGGAGGCCGGCGTGGAGGTGCGGGTGAAGGGTCTTGACCCGCCCGTCGAGAATCTCCGGAAAGCCGGTCAGATCCTCCACCGGCCTGGCCTCGACGCCCGCCTCGGTGAGCACCGAGAGTGTCCCGCCGGTTGAGATCACCTCGATCCCCTGCTTGGCGAGACCGGCGGCGAACTCGGCCACACCCGTCTTGTCCGCCACCGAGATCAGGGCCCGGCGAACCGGCAGCGACTCGCCGGCGGGCTCTGGGGCGATCTCGGAAGAGGGAGTCGACACGGGAGCCGAGTTTATTCGCCGTCCGGCGGGTCGATGTGGACGAGTCGGGGGTTCTTTTCATCGATCCTGATCCGCCCGGCCGCGAGCATCCGGATCGTCTCCGGCAGCAGCGCGTGCTCGGTGGCGTGGATCGCCTTCTCGGTCTCATCCCAGTCGCGACTCGGCGCGACCGGAACGGGCCGCTGCAGGATGATCGGACCCGAATCGACGCCCTCGTCGACGAAATGGACGGTGACCCCGGTGATCTTGGAGCCGTGGTCGATCGCCTGCTGCACCGCATCGATTCCCGGGAAGGCCGGTAGCAGCGCGGGATGCACGTTGATCACCCGGTTGCGAAAGCGACCGACGAACTCAGGCGAGAGGAGCTGCATGTAGCCGGCGAGCACGACCAGGTCCGGTTCACGGCTTTCGATCCAGTCCCCGAGTGCCCGGTCACGCGCCTCGCGATCCGCGTAGTCGGCCGTCGGGAACACCGAGGTCTCGACCCCAGCCTTCCTCGCCCGCTCGAGCGCCCTCGCTCCCGTCTTGTCGGAGCCGACGCCGACGACATCGATGCCCTCGTCTCCGGCATGGAGTTGATCCAGGATGGCCTGCAGGTTGGTGCCCCCGCCGGAGGCAAGTACGACGACCCGAAACGTGCTCACGAGACCCGCTCGCTCCTCGCCAGCTCTCTGAGCAGCTCCCTGACGTGATCGAGTATCCGGCGGGCTTCGGACTCCTCGATTCTGAGCCGCTCCGCCGCGTCCGGCAGCTCGATCCCCTCCTGCACCAACAGGATGAGGAGCTCGAACTCCTTCTCGCTGATCTCGCTGCGGTCGCGCAGGTAGTCGCCCGGTTGGATGCGAAAGTAGGTGAGCGCGCCATCTTCGAAGGTCATGAAGTGGATGTCCACGCCGCCCCTCACCTCGACTCCGCTGTCGCGCCCGCGGCCCGACATGTGGACCAGCGCGATCACGCTGTTGCCGTCCTCGACGAGCACAACGGGGTCGGCCTCGAGTTCGCCCCAGGCCTCCGCGAACTGGCTCATCCAGCGCTCGACCTCGGCCCTGCTCTGGTACGGACTCGGCTCGGGCAGCCGCGGGTGGCCGTGCCACTCCACGTCGTCGGCGAACAGACGGGTGGCACCGGCCAGATCGCCACTACTCCAGGCCGCGTAGTGCTGCCGGACGAGCTCCAGGTTCTCGGCGGACACGGGGGGAGCGTACGCGGCTTCGCAAGTGGAGCGACCTGGTGGTCGCTAGCGGCTCGCCGGGACGACGGCGATGTCCTCGAGCGCGAACTTGCCGTTGGCGCCCTCGGGGTCGCCGAGCGGATACTCGCCCGTGAAGCAGGCGTCGCAGTGCTTTTCGCGCGGCGTGCCGACGGCCTCGTAGACGGCCTCCATCGAGAGGTAGGCCAGCGAGTCCGCGCCGAGCTCCTCCGCGATCTCCTCGACCGTGCGGTCGTGGGCGATCATCTCCTCGCGCGTCGACATGTCGATGCCGTAGTGACAGGGGTGGCGGATCGGCGGCGCCGAGATCCGCAGGTGCACCTCCTTCGCGCCCGCGTCCTTCAGCATCGCGACGATCTGACGAGTGGTGTTCCCGCGCACGATCGAGTCATCCACAACGACCACTCGCTTGCCCGCCACGATCTCTGGAAGCGGATTGAATTTCATGCGAAGCCCGTGCTTGCGCAGCTCCTGGCCGGGTTGGATGAACGTCCGCGCCACGTAGCGGTTCTTGATCAGCCCGTCGTCCTTGGGCAGCCCCGTCGCTCGGGCGAAGCCGTTGGCCATCGGGTTGCCGGAGTCAGGCACCGAGATGACGAGGTCGGCGTCCACCGGGGCCTCCTCCGCCAGCAGCTCACCCATCCGGCCGCGGACCTCCTGCAGCACCCGGTTCTCCAGCCGGGAGTCGGGCCGCGAGAAGTAGATGTGCTCGAACACGCACTGAGCCGGCTGCTCGCCGGTGATCACGGGCTTGAGCTCCAGGCCCTTCGCCGAAAGCGAGACCATCTCGCCGGGCTGGACCTCGCGGATCATCTGCGCCCCGATGATGTCGAAGGCGCAGCTCTCGGAAGCGACGACGAAGCACTCGGGGAACCCGTCGCTCGGCTTCATCTTGCCGAGGGCCAGCGGGCGAACCCCGTGCGGATCGCGGAAGGCGACCACGGCGTGCTTGGTCATCACGACGGTGGAGTAGGCGCCCTCGAGCCGCGGCATCACCTGCGCGACCGCGTCCTCGATCCACTCGTCGCCCTCGCCGGCCGTCCGGGAGAGCAGGGCGGCCATGATCTCCGAGTCGGAGGTCCCGCGCAGCTGAAGGCCTGCCTCTGTCAGCTCGTTGTAGAGCTCAACCGCGTTGGTCAGGTTCCCGTTGTGGGCGAGCGCCAGCTCGCGTCCGTCGTCGCGCCACACGGGCTGAGCGTTCTCCCACGCTCCGCCGCCGGTGGTCGAGTAGCGCACGTGGCCGATCGCCATGTCGCCGGCGAGGGCGCGCAGCTTGTCCTCGTCGAACACCTGCGAGACGAGCCCGAGCTCGCGCAGGGTGGTGATGTGGCCGCCCTCGCAGGTGGCGATCCCCGCCGACTCCTGACCGCGGTGCTGCAGCGCGTAGAGGCCGAAGTAGGCGAGGCGGGCGACGTCGCGGCCGGGTGCGAACACGCCGAAGACGCCGCACTCATCGCGCGGACCATCGCGATCGGGAACGTCGAAGCGCGCGTCGGTCACGTCTGTGGAGGTGTCTCAACCTCTGGAGATCGGTTAGCGGGGCAGGAGAACAGCCCGCATCCGCAGGGTAGCAGCGGCCACGGAGGGGCCAGAGGGCCTGGTCCGCCTCAAATCCCCGGTTTTGCGGCTACTTCTTCTTCTTGCGCTGCTTGATCAACGTGACCTTCACCTGCTGGGTGTTGGGAATACCCGCCACGCCGGCCGGCACGAAGTGAATGGAGACGGTGACTCCGGCCTTCGCCTTCGCCTTTCGCTTCTTGCGCAGCTGCTTCTTGATCTGCTTGTTGAGCTTCTTCGCCGTCTTGCCGAGCGGCTTGACGGCCAGGTTGAAGGAGGAGGCCTGCGTGACCGTGAGGGCCAACCTGCTTCACGCTCGCCGCGGTCGCGTTGGCGTCGGGCGGAGTGCCGGTCTGATTCATGGTGACCTGCCCCGGGCCGGGCACCTTCGCGCTGATCGAGGCCGTGCCCTTCTTCTTCTTTTTCGCGATCGAGTTGACGGTGATCTTGTTGGAGGGCGCGGCTGCCAGCTGACAGGGATTGTTGGGCCCGGAGACGAATGCCGGGTTCGGGGACCCGCCGTCGATGTTCGAACGCCCGATCGTGTTGGTGTCCTGGTTGCCCCAGAACAGGTACTGGGAGTTGACGGCCACGCCGCAGGGACCGCCCGACGTCGTGCCGGCGGTGACGAAGCTCGGATTCGACGTTCCGCCACCGACCGGTACGCGGCCCACGGAGTTCGAAGTCCCCGTGCTCCAATAGAGGAAGCTTGGGTCGGCTGCAAGACCGCAGAAGTGCTCGGGAATCGTGACGAAGTTCCGATCCACTCCGGTTCCGTTGAGGCCCACGCGCCCGATGTGGGTGGCATCGGCGAAGAAGTAGAGGAAGTTCGCGTCGGTCGCCAGCCCGCAGTTACCGACCGGGCCGCTGATGAAGTTCGGGTTGGGGTTGCTCCCGTCCAGGCCCGCGAGCCCGATCGTCGACCCCCCCATGCCCACCTCATTCGTCCAAAGGATGCCGGAGGAGGTGACGGCGATCGAGATCGGGGCGGTCACGTTGGTGGTGATGAACTGGTTGTTCACGCCCGAGCCGTCCAGATTGGCACGGCCGATGGAGCTCACCCCGCCGCTGAGTGTCGTCCAGTAGATGAACTTCGAGTCGATGGCGACGCCATGGACCCCATTGACGCCGGTGATGAAGTTGTTGTTGGCGCCGGCGCCGTTGATCTTCGCCCGGCCGATGCTCGTCTGGTTGTCGTTGGCCCAGTAGACGAAGTTCGCATGAGCGAACGCGGGCAGCCCCACGCTCGCCAGCATTGCGACGAGCAGTGCCGCGAGAAATGCGCGGCGCGCTTCGGGTGGATGAGTCTCCGGCATCACCCTCACCTACCGAAACACGAGGAGAGCCTATCCCTCGCGGTGTGGGGGATCAAATGCGCTGGTCGAGCGACCGCCAGGCGCGCTCGGCGTCGGCTACGGCGACCGAGAGGTCGCGCTCAGCGGCGGCAATCGAGATCCGATCGCCAGAAACTCCGCCAATCTCGATCGCCTCGACGCCGGCTCCCGCGGCTCGCTCCAGCAGCACCTTCGCGTCGCTCGCGTTCGCAGCGAGCACGATCCCGCCGGGGCCCTCGCCGAACAGGCAGGTCTCGCCCGAGCCGCCGCGGAGTTCCACGAGTGGGTCGAGATCGACGTCCACGCCCATGCCCGCGGCGATCGCCACCTCGGCCAGCGCGCAGCCGAGCCCGCCATCGCTGACGTCATGAGCCGCAGACGCGAGGCCTTCACGAACCAGATCCCGAACGAGCTTGAGCGCCGCATCTATCTCGTTCAGCGGCACCTGCGGCAGGCCCCGGTCGAGCTCGCCTCGCTGCTTCGCCAGCTCGGAGCCCGCCAGCGAGGGGGCGAAGGGACCGACGAGCACCAGGCGGTCACCCTCGCCAGGCGCGAGCCCCGGCACAGCGGCGGCGTCGGGAAGCTCCCCCACCATGCCGATCACCGGCGTCGGGTAGATCGGCCCGTGCTCGGTCTCGTTGTATAGGGAGACGTTGCCGCCGACGACCGGCACCCGCAGCGCGAGGCAGGCGTCAGCGAGGCCGAGGACCGCCCGGTCGAGCTGCCAGGCGACGTTGGGCTTTTCCGGGTTTCCGAAGTTGAGGCAGTTGGTGAGGCCGAGCGGCTCGGCCCCGACGCAGGCGAGGTTCTGGGCGCACTCGAGCACCGCCTCGATCGCGCCCGCGTACGGGTCGCAGGCGACGCGACGCCCGTTGCCGTCGATGGCGACGGCGATCGCCCGGTCCGACTCGGGGATCATCAGCACGGCCGCGTCGGCGGACTCCGGTCGTTGCGCGGTGCGCGAACCGACCACCGAGTCGTACTGCTCGAAGGCCCACCGCTTCGAGGCGACGTTGGGCGCGGCGAGCAGCGTGCAGAGGATGGCCGAGGGATCTTCGTCCGCCAGCGTCGCGTCGTTCCCGTACATCCACCCGTCCGGCTCTCCGGGCTCGAGGTCGTAGAGCGGGCACTCGTCGACCAGCGCCGAGACCGGCACGTCCCCGACCTCCACCCCGTCGTCCAGGACCCGCAGGCGCCCGCTGTCGGTGATCTCACCGATTGCCGCCGCGCCGGTCTGCCATCGCTCGCACGTTTCGACCACCTCGTCGAGCCGAGAAGGCTCGATCACGGCGAGCATCCGCTCCTGCGACTCGGAGACCATCACCTCGAACGGCTCCATGTCCTCCTCGCGCAGCGGCACCTTGCGGACGTCGATGTCGAGCCCGACCCCGCCCTTCGAGGCCATCTCGCCGGCCGAGGAGGTGAGCCCCGCCGCGCCGAGGTCCTGCAGCGAGACGAGCAGGTCGCGGTCGAGCAGCTCGAGGCAGCACTCGAGCAGCTTCGACTCCTCGAAGGGGTCACCGATTTGAACGCTCGGCCGCTTCGAGTCGTCGCCGGCCTCGAGCTCGGCCGAGGCCAGCACCGACGCGCCGCCTATCCCGTCGCGCCCCGTGGATGCGCCCATGATCACCAGCAGGTTGCCCGGCCCGGCCGCCGCGGAGCGGATCATCGCGTCGGTCTTGGCAATGCCGACGCACATCGCGTTGACCAGGCAGTTGTGCTCGTACGAGGGCTCGAAGTAGACCTCGCCGCCAACGGTCGGGACGCCGATCGAGTTGCCGTAGTGCCCGATCCCAGCTACCGCGCCCTCGAACAGGTAGCGGGAGCGCTCCGAGGTGGGCTCGCCGAAACGAAGGGAGTCGAGCACCGCGATCGGCCGCGCGCCGATCGCAAAGACATCGCGGAGGATCCCACCGACCCCGGTTGCGGCGCCCTGGAAGGGCTCGACCGCGCTCGGGTGATTGTGGGACTCGACCTTGAAAGCGACGGCGTGCCCGTTTCCGATGTCGACGGCCCCGGCGTTCTCGCCGGGCCCCATCACCACCCGCTCGCCCTCGGTAGGCAGCCGGCCGAGCAGCTTGCGCGAGTGCTTGTAGGCGCAGTGCTCGGACCAGAGCAGCGAGAACATCGCCAGCTCGACCCCGTTCGGGTCGCGGCCGAGCAGCTCGACGATGCGCTCGTACTCGTGGTCGGTGAGCCCGAGCTCGACCCACGTACTGGGTGCCTCCTCCGCTTCGCGTCCGGGGGCGCTGGGGCTCTCCGAGACGCCGGTGCTCACGCTGCCGCGGTCTGCTGGGCGCCCGCCAGCGCGCGGAACAGGGCGAGCCCGTCGTCGGAGCCGGTCAGGGGGTCGACGGCGTGCTCTGGATGCGGCATCAGGCCGATGACGTTCCCCGCCTCGTTGATGACCCCGGCGATGTCGCGGACGCTGCCGTTCGGGTTCTCGCCGGGCGCGTAGCGGAACGCGATCCGCCCCTCGGCCTCGAGCTGGTCGAGGTCCGCATCGGGCGCGAAATAGCGGCCATTCATGTGCTTGACCGGGATGGAGAGGCGCTGACCGACGTCGATCGACGCCCCGAAAGGCCCCGTGAAGTCCTCTGCCACCAGCGCGACCTGCCGGCAGATGAAGCGGAGCCCCTCGTTCGGCAGGAGCGCGCCCGGCAACAGGTGCGCCTCGCAGAGAACCTGGAAGCCGTTGCAGATGCCGAGCACGGGGCCCCCCTCGGCCGCGAAGCGCGCCACCGCCTCCATCGCCGGCGAGAAGCGAGCGATCGCACCCGCCCGCAGGTAGTCGCCGTAGGAGAAGCCGCCAGGCACCACAATGCCGTCCAGTCCCGAGAGATCCGTTTCCTCGTGCCAGACCAGCCTCCCCTCGCCGACCCGCTCCACCGCGGCCACGGCGTCGCGCTCGTCGCAGGACCCCGGGAACTGGATGACCCCGATCACTGCTCGAGCTCCACCTCGTAGTCCTCGATCAACGGATTGGCGAGCAGCTTCTCGCAGAGCTCGTCGAGCTTCGACGGGTCGTCGGTCTCGAGCTCCACGAGCCGGCCGACGCGCACCTCGTGGACGTCGTCGAAGCCGAGAGCGGGAAGGGCACGCTCGACGGCCTTCCCCTGCGGGTCGAGGATGCCCGCCTTCGGCCGGATCAACACCTTGGCCTTCACTCACTCAGCCTAGCGGTGAGCTCAGAGGCTTCGACCCGTGATCTTCTCGTAGGCCTCGACGTACTTGGCCCGCGTGTTCTGGACGACCTCGTCGGGCAGCTCCGGCCCGGGCTCCGTGTGGTCCCAGCCGACGGAGTCGGAGTAGTCGCGTACGTACTGCTTGTCGAAGGAGGGCTGGGTGCCGCCGGGCTCGTAGGAGTCCGCCGGCCAGAACCGCGAGGAGTCGGGGGTCAGCACCTCGTCGGCGAGCACGACCTCCGCACCCGGCGACGCGCCGAACTCGAACTTGGTGTCGGCCAGGATGATCCCGCGCTCCGCCGCGTGTTCGGCGCCCCGCTTGTAGATCTCGATCGAGACGCGCCGCAGCTCCTCCATCAGCGGCCGGTTCCCGATCGCCTCGGCGGCCGTGTCGAAGTCGATGTTCTCGTCGTGGTCGCCGAGCTCGGCCTTGGTCGCCGGCGTGAAGATCGGCTCCGGAAGCTTGTCGGACTCCTGCAGGCCCGGCGGCAGCTCGATCCCGCACACCGCTCCGGACTCGCGGTACTCCTTCCAGCCGGACCCCGAGAGGTACCCGCGCACGACGCACTCGACCGGGTACATGTCGAGCTTCTGCACGCGCATCCCGCGCCCCACGGCCTCGGGCGGCACGTGCTCGGAGATGAAGTGGTTGGGGACGATCTCCTCGGTCAGCTCGAACCAGAAGAGGGACATCTGGGTGAGGACCCTGCCCTTGTCCGGGATCTCGGTCGGCAGGATCACGTCGTAGACCGAGATCCGGTCCGAGGCGACCATGATCAGCTCGTCGCCGTCCTCGTAGATCTCGCGGACCTTGCCGGAGCCGTGCAGCTTCAGATCGGCGAGAGAGGTGGTCATCCGCCTCCCACCTCGGGTTGAACCGTGGGATGTGCCTTCGCCCACTCGATGATCTGGCCCGACCCGACGACCGTCTTGCCCTCGTCGAGCGCGAGCACCGGCAGGTTGATCTGGCCGGTGAGCTCCTTCACCTCGTCACGCCCGTTGCGGCGCTCGCCCCAGGTCCAGGGCATCAGCCGGTAGCCGGGCAGATCGCGGATCTCGTACTCGTAGCCCGCCTCGTCGAGCGCCCTCGCCGCGCGCCCGCAGGCGTGTCCGATCGCGGCGTGCTTGTCCCGCTGGCCGCAGGTGTAGAGGATCACGCCTCAAGCCTATCCAGACGCGCCAGCACCTCGGGCACGTACTTCAGGTAGGCCCCGTAGTCGAAAACCGCATCGAGATCGAGCTGCGGAGCGGCCGCTGCGATCAGCTCGCGGAAGCTCGTCCCCTCGTCCCAGGCTCGCTGGGCGTTCTCCTGGACGACCCGGTAGGCGTCGTCGCGGGTCATCCCGGACTCGACCAGCGGGGTCAGCGCTCGCTGGCTGAACAGCGCTCCGTGGGTGAGTTCGATGTTCTCCCGCATCCGGTCGGTGTGGACGGTCATCCCCTCGACGATCCTGGTGGCGAGGTGCTGCATGTAGTCGAGGGTGATCGTCCCGTCCGGCAGGACGACGCGCTCGGCGCCGGAGTGCGAGATGTCCCGCTCGTGCCAGAGTGCGACGTTCTCCATCCCGACCTGCGAGTAGCCGCGCAGCACGCGGGCCAGGCCGCAAATTCGCTCGGCCAGGATCGGGTTGCGTTTGTGAGGCATCGCCGAAGAGCCCTTCTGCCCGGAGCCGAACGGCTCCTCGACCTCGCGGACCTCGGTGCGCTGGAGGTTCCGGATCTCCTGGCCGAAGCGCTCGAGACCGGCGCCGGCGATGGCGACCCGGGCCAGGACGACCGCATGGCGGTCGCGCGGGACGACCTGCGTGGAGATGTCCTCGGCGGCGAGGCCCAGCGACTCCATAACGCGCGCCTCCGCGGCGGGCGGGATCGAGGCATAGGTGCCGACCGCGCCGGAGAGCTTCCCGAAGGCCACCTGCTCGAATGCATCCGTCAGGCGCTGCAGGTTGCGGTCGGCCTCGAACGCGAACCCCGCGAGCCGCAGGCCGAAGGTCGTGGGCTCCGCGTGCACGCCGTGGGTGCGGCCGACGCAGAGCGTCTCGGCGAACTCCTTGGCGCGGATCACCAGGGCATCCCGGTAGGCCCGGGCGCCCCGCACCACGATCTCCCCGGCATCGACGAGCTGGAGGGCCAGCGCCGTGTCGAGAACGTCGGAGGAGGTGAGGCCGTAGTGCAGCCACCGTCCCTCCTCGCCGATCGAGCTGGAGACGACGTCGACGAAGGCAGCCACGTCGTGACCGGTGGTCCTCTCCCGTTCCTCGACGGCCTCGACGGTGAACGAGGCCTTCTCGCGACAGGCGCGCGCCGCCTCCTCGGGGACGATGCCCTCCGCCGCCCAGGCACCGGTTGCGGCGAGCTCGACCTTCAGCCAGGTCTCCATGCGCCGCTGCTGCGTCCAGACGGCGCCGATCTCCTCCCTGGTGTACCTCGGAATCACGTCGGAATCAGGCCGCGGTCTCGACCCACGGCGGCGTCAGTGCCTTGGTCAGCAACTCTGTGTCGCAGTACTCGGTCAGCTCCCTCACCATTCCCCCGTCGAGCCGGCAGACGTAGCAATAGGTGTTGCGATACGGCTGGTCTGCCTTCGTGGTGACATCGCCGCGGCATTCGATCACAACGTAGTCGTCCTCGGCGATGAGCCGAATGGCCCGGTTTCGATACCGCGTCGCGAACTGGTCGAAGAGCGGGTCCAGCAGGCCCGTCCGCACAGCGCGCCTGCCCTCCCAGGTCCCCGACCACTCGGTGGTCCCGATGATCGTCCAGCGGATGTCCTCGGCGAGAAGATCGACGAAGGGCCGGCCGTCGCCCTTCGCGAGCTCGTCGAACGCCGCCCGCATGAGTTCCTTGTTCTCGGCTGCATCCATCGTTTGTTCCTCCTCAGATCGACTCCAATTGAAGTTAGGCACTGCCGAGGAATGCCACAAGCGAGGATCACTCACAGCTACCATGCGTCTTACGCATGGCTGAGCTGAGCCTGACCGGCCTCAGAGTCCTCCGCGAGGTGGCCGCCAACGGATCGTTCACGGCGGCGGCGTCGTCGCTCGGCTACACGCAGTCGGCCGTCTCTCGGCAGGTGGCCGGGCTGGAGGCCGCGGCGGGGACCCAGCTGTTCGAGAGAACAGCGCGCGGAGTCCAGCTGACCGAGGCGGGCGGAGCTCTTCTGCGCCGGGCCGGCAGCGTCCTGGACGAGGTGGATGCAGCGCAGCGCGAACTCGCCGGGATGTCGAAGCTCGCCTCGGGCAGGCTCAGGGTCGGTGCGGTGCCAACCGCGGTAGCGGCGCTGCTTCCCCGCACCCTGCGCGCGTTCCGCGAGCGACACCCGGAGGTCGACGTTTCGCTGCGAGAGGGCAGCACCTCGTCGCAGATCCGCAGGCTCGTCAGCGGCGCGGCCGAGGTCGCCGTGATCGGTGTCCTGCCGCAGCGGCAGCCGCCACGCGATCGGCGTATCACGCTGGAGCATCTGATCGATGATCCGTTGCTGCTCGCTGTTGGTCTCGAACATCCGCTCGCGCGGCGTCGCACCGTGAATCTCGATGACTTGGTCACCGAACGCTGGATCGCCGGCAGCTCCAAAGCGAACGACTCGATGCTCGGCGCGTGGCAATGGGCCGATTGGCAGCCCAAGGTCGAGCTGATCGCCAAGGAGTGGACCGCAAAGCTCGGCCTGGTCGCGGCCGGCCTTGGGGTCACGCTCGTTCCGGGACTTGCGGCCGACGGAGTGCGATCCGACGTGGCGTTGATCAGGATCCGCAGCGACCGCCCCGCCAGCCGCGCAGTGTTCGTGGCGAGGCGTGCGACCGACGAGCCGCAGCAGGCCAGGGCGTTCGTGGACCTTCTGCACGAGGTCGCCTCACAGCTGACCGCGGAGCTGCAGCAGAGAATCGCTAGGCGTTGATGATGCGAACCGCCAGCAGCCCGGCGTTCTTCGCACCGTCGATGGCCACGCATCCGACCGGGACGCCAGGCGGCATCTGAACCGCGGAGAGGAGCGCATCGAGACCACCGAGGTTCTTGCCGCCGATGGGCACGCCGATCACCGGCAGGTCCGTCTTCGAGGCTGCGAAGCCGGGAA
This sequence comes from uncultured Solirubrobacterales bacterium, assembly GCA_963819715.1. Taxonomy (GTDB): domain Bacteria; phylum Actinomycetota; class Thermoleophilia; order Solirubrobacterales; family 70-9; genus DASUPK01. Next base: position 972,672 of record CAWFXE010000002.1, on the reverse strand, counting down.
GCGCCGCGGACATCCCGGCTCCGGCGATGATCACCTTGAGGCCGCGCATCCGGGCGTTGATGCAGTAGTCGCTGGTCTCCTCAGGCTGACGGTGCGCGCTCAGGACCCTCACCTCGTAGCGAATCCCGTGGTCCTGGAGCGCCTCGCCGGCCGGCTGCATCTTGGGCTTGTCGTTCTTCGAGCCCATGATGATCCCGACGAGCGGCGCATCCACCTCGATCTCCTCGAACGCCTCCTCCACCTGGGGCATCGTCTCGGCAACCTCGCCCTTTGGCATCGACTCCTCCATTCGATCGTCAGGCGGCCATTACATAAAACGGGTCGCGCTTACGCGCGCCCTCGCATCTACCGCACGCGCCGCGATGTCTGTGCGCATCTGCTTTCCGTCGAAGCTGATCAATCCGGCGGCATCGTAGGCGCGCCGCCGGGCCTCGGCCGCCGTCCGCGCAATCCCGGTCACGTTGAGAACCCGTCCGCCCGCGGTCACGACCTGCCCATCCTCGCGGGCCGTGCCCGCGTGTGTCACCTCGACACCCTCGCCGGCGGCCGCCTCGTCGAGTCCCGAGATCACGTCGCCCTTTGACGATGAGGCGGGGTAGCCGGCGGACGCGAGCACCACGGTCACCGCCCAATCGTCGCCGAACTCGGCTTCGACGCCGGCCAGTCCGCCCGGCTCGCGCGAGCCGAGGCAGAGGGCGAGCAGGTCCGAGCGCAGCCTGGGCAGTACCGCCTGCGTCTCCGGATCGCCGAAGCGGCAGTTGAACTCGAGGACCTTCGGGCCGCCCTCGGTCAACATCAGGCCGGCGTAGAGGACCCCGTGGAAGGGTGTGCTCCGCCGTTTCATCGCCTCAACCACCGGCCTGTGCACGAGGTCGGCGATTCGCTCGGTCTCGGCCGGGTCGAACCCGGGAACCGGTGAGTAGCTGCCCATGCCGCCCGTGTTCGGGCCCTCGTCGCCGTCGTAGATCCGCTTGTAGTCCTGGGCAGGAGCGAGCGGAAGCACGTTCTCGCCGTCGCAGAGAGCGAGCACCGAGAGCTCCTCGCCTGCGAGGAACTCCTCGAGCACGACCTCGGTGTCGCCGAATCGCCGCTCCTCGAAGAAGACGCCCACCGCCTCGCGCGCCTCGGCCTCCGTGGCGCAGATGATCACGCCTTTCCCCGCCGCCAGCCCGTCGGCCTTGAGGACGGCGGGGAAAGCGGAGCGAGCCACCTGCTCGAGCGCCTCCTCGCGCGACCGCACGACCGCGTAGGCCGCCGTCGGCACGCCGGCCTCGTTCATCAGCTCCTTCGCATGGAGCTTCGAGCCCTCCAGACGGGCTGCTTCCGCGCTCGGGCCGAACGCGGCAATGCCCTCGGCCTCGAGTGCGTCGACCAGGCCGCCCACCAGGGGCGCCTCCGGACCGACAACGACCAGATCGACCCGCTCGTCGCGAGCCGTCGCCACCAGCGCGCCGACGTCCTCCTGCCCGACCTCGAGCGAACGAGCCTCATCCGCGATCCCGGCGTTGCCGGGCGCGCACAGCAGCTCCGGCTTCTGGGGCGAGCGGGCGAGAGCACGGACGATCGCGTGCTCGCGACCGCCGCCGCCTACGACGAGAACCCTCAAAGGGCGCTCGCGAAATCCTCGACCGGAATCGCCGCGAGGGTCTGGCTGCTCATGGTTCCGCGGGAACCGAGCTCGACCGAGACCTTGGCCATCGTCTTCTCGTCGGGCGCCTCGACGATCGTGATGAAGTCGTACTGCCCGAGCGTGGCCCACTGCTCCTTGACCTTGACCCCGAGCTGCTCGACCTCCTTGTTGACCTCCTGGACCCGCGTCGGGTTGTTCTTCAGCGTCTGAACCCCCTCGGAGGTCAGGTTGGTGAGCATTACGAATGTCGGCATCGCTATCTCCTCTCCAGGTGACTTGCCCCTCGTGGACCCCACTTTCTTTCACTTTCCGCGGTGGCGTGCAATCCCGAGGTGCGCGTCCGGATCTTGGGAGATGATCTGGGTGTGAGTGAGCACCCGATCTTCGCTCGCTTCTACGACCGGATGCTGGCCGGCACCGAGCGCGCCGGACTGGGCCGGATGCGCCAGGAGCTGCTCGCGACGGCGAGTGGCCGGGTGCTCGAGCTCGGCGCCGGGACGGGGCACAACCTCGAGCACTACACCGACGCCGTCACCGAGCTGGTCATGACCGAGCCGGACCCGCACATGGCCAAGCGGCTCAGGGAGCGGCTGGCGACGGATCCGGGAGCCGCGGGCAATCCCAGCGTGGTCGAGGCGTCCGCGGAGGATCTTCCTTTCGACGACGGCAGCTTCGACGTGGTGGTGTCGACCCTCGTGCTCTGCACCGTTCCCGACCCCCTGCGCGCGCTGGCGGAGGCCCGGCGCGTGCTGGTGGAGGGCGGCAAGCTCCTATACCTCGAGCACGTGCGCAGCAACCGGCCGCATCTCGCCCGCTGGCAGGACCGGCTGGAGCGGCCGTGGGGCTTCGTCGCAGCCGGCTGCCACCCGAATCGCGACACGGGTCAGCTCCTGGCCGATGCAGGCTTTTGGATCGACAGCCTCGAGGACATGAAGCTGCCGAAGGCGCCGCGGATCGTTCGTCCGGTGATTCGCGGGGTCGCGCAGCGGCCCTCGGGCGTCCGCCCCACCTGACTAACGCGCCGTCCCGTCCTGCCAGGGGACGAGGTCCTCCGCGGTCGCCCAGGGGGACTTGCCTTCCTCCTCCACCTGCCTGGTCATCGCGGCCATCTTCTCCTGCGAAGAGTCCGTCGCCGACGCGACCATGAACCACTTCCGCTCGACAGCCAGACCTTGGGCCAGCGGCAGCGAGGCGCCCTCGTAGACGGCGCGCTTCAGGGAGCGCACGGCCTCCGGCGAGCGCCGAGCCAGCCGCTCACCCATGTGGATGGCGGCCTCCTTCACCTGGTCGGGCGGCACGACCGCGCCGACCAGGCCGTGATCGAGCGCCTCGCGCGGGCTCAGAGTCCGGCCTTCGAGCATCATCTGCAGCGCGCGGCCGACCCCGACCAGCCTCGGCAGCCGCTGGGTCCCACCCGCCCCCGGGTTGAAGTCGATCGTCATCTCGGGCAGCCCGATGGCGATGTCGGTATCCGCCATCAGCCGGACGTCGCAGGCGAGCGAGAGCTCGCACCCACCGCCCGTCGCCGGTCCGTTGATCGCCGCGATGAAGACCTTGTCGGAGCGGTTCATCTCCAGGAAGAGATCGTGGATCCGGTAGAGCTCGAACACAGCCGCCATCGGCGTCCGCTCGGCCAGGTCTCGCAGCACCGGAACATGCCGCAGCGCGCCGACGACCCGCAGGACGATCGCCGTCAGCCAGGGCGGCGCCGCGATGCCAACACGCTGGACGCTGTGCAGGATCTCCCCAACGTCGTAGTGCGTGATGTAGAGGTCGTCGGGTTTGCCGGTGATCACGACCGCCCCAACGGAGCGGTCACCGCGCAGCGAGGCAACCAGCCGCCGCAGCGCGCGCACCATGTCTGCGGTCATGAAGTTGTGCGGCGGGTGGTCGATGCGCACGACCAAGACGCGGCCGCGCCGCTCGGTGTCGAGCATCGGCATAGGCCGAAGCCTATGCGGAGCTAAGCGTCGAACCCGACGTGCACGTGGTTGCAGTGGTCGGCCTGCGCGAACCCGTTGGGGTTCGCGGGGCCGTCCGGGTCCCAGCAGTAGATGAGCTCTGTCGGCTCCTGGCCGGCGGGCAGAGCGCCGAGCTGGCGGGCGATGGTCCCGCACGGCCCGTCGACCGACACGTCGGTGCACGGAACGCCGTCGATCGCGGCGATGTCCATCGCGCGGCCGTAGTAGTGGTTCGAGACGTTGCCGCTCGAGGTGAGCTTGGAGTGGTCGGAGCGCAGCGCGGAGATGCGGATCGTGTGCTGCTGGCTGATCGCGCCGAGGATGTTGAGGATGCGGGGGTCGATCGCGCCCGACTGGATGTCGACCATCTCGAGCTGATTCGAGAGCTCGACGTTCGCCCAGTTGATCGGCGCGTTCGTCGGTCCGGGGAGTGCGACCGAGTAGGCGACCGTCTTCACCTGGCAGCTGCCCGCCATGGACTCGGCGTCCTGCAGAACCGATTCGACGTACCACTCGGCGTGGTTGTGCTGGAAGAGCCCGGCGCGCAGGTCGCCCGCCGCCCAGATCATCCTTGCCAGGGTGGCCGCTGAGTCCGCGGGGCCCTGGTGCTTGATCTTCCCGTCCCCGTCGCCGTCCACCGCGTACTGCTTCCAGTGGTCTTCGGTGATGCCGAGCGGGCCGACCCTGGAGAGCTGCTCGCCGCTCATTCCCTTGCCGAAGTTGGACTCGACCCTGGCGACGGCTGCCAGGGCCCAGACGCCGCTCTGGCCCAGGTCGTAGCGGCCGGCGGCGTCCTGGAAGGCCTTCATGTAGTCGTCGGGGATGGACTCGCGCGAGCCGTCGGCCGGCGAACAGACCAGCTCCTGCCGCTTCGGGATCAGGGAGAGCCCGCCGAGCGCTCCGTTGCCGATCCCGCTGAAGCAGGCGGCGCGGGCCATGACCTCGGCGACGTACCAGTCGGCGTGGTTGTAGGCGAAGACCGCGCCCTCCGGGTCCTCCGGCATGCCGGCCGCGCGCAGGTAGCGGGCGGCGGCGAAGATCGCGTCGTTGGGGTTGTTCGGGTCCTTGGTGCCGTCGTTGTCTGCGTCGACGCCGTAGGTGGCCCAGGTGGAGGGCATGAACTGCATCCAGCCCACCGCGCCGGCCGACGAGGGCCCCAGGTTCTGCCCGAAGCCGCTCTCGATCTCGTTGATCGCGGCCAGGATGGACGGGCCGGCGGGGCCGAGGTCGTAGGCCTGCGCGGCGGCCTGGTAGATCGGCCCGAGGTAGGCCGGAATCGCGACCGGGCCGCAGGCCGTCGGCACCAGGGGAGCCGGCGGCGGGGGCGCGGTGCCGCCGACCTTGGCGGTGCCCTTCTCGTTCTCGCCCCCCTTCGGCTTGGTGCCGCCCGTCTTCGGTGCCTTTGGCGTCGGCTTGGGCTGAGGCTTCGGCTTCGGCTTCTGCTTCGGGACCCGGGTCGGCGGAGGCAGCGGGGTGACGGGCGGCTGGGGCTGGCTGGGAGGCTCGGGCGGATCGGTGGTCGTCGTCGTGGCCCCCGGATCGGTGGTGGTCTGCGCCCCTGCGACCGGTGCGGCAATTGCCGCACCAACGACAGTCGCCGCAAATGCCGCCCTGATCCGTTTCATCAGCCGAGGACCTGGGCGACCCGCCACACCTCGCCGGTCTTCGTCAGAGTGAGCCGAACCTCGCTGATTGCCCGCAGACGCACGAGCGAGACGCTGGCGGTGACCTGCTCCTTGCCGGCTGCGCCGAGGACGACGTTCAGGACCCGCGCCTGCGGGACCTTGCCGGTCGCGGGGAGGCGCGGCGGATCGGCGGCGAGGGACTTGGCCAGCGGCTTGGTGGCGGTGGCCGCGAAGGCGGCGTCGGTCTTCTTGTTCGAGCTGCCGACCTCATAGCCGACGAATGCTTGAGCGAACTGCCAGGCGACCTGCGCGGGCGGCGCCGAGGTCTTGGTGGGAGGCTGCGCAGGCGCCGGGGCGCTGTGCCCCGGCTGGATCTGCGGGGCCACTCCCTGAAGGGCTGTGAGCTGCACGGGATGGGATCCGGCGGCGACGGAGGCCGCGGCCGGCACGGAGCCATGTGAGGAGGGATGGTCGCCCGCGCTGATGGCGCCACCGGCAGCTGCGGCGATCGCCACGGCGGCGGCGCCCGCGGCGATCGCGACCCGGGTGCGACGACCGCGCTCGCTGAGCGCGTCGGCAACGGGCCAGGTGAGCCGGGTCTGAATCAGCTGCTGGAGCGGCTGCATCGTGCGCCCGGCACGCCCAACGACCCGGCGACCGGCGTCAGTGCCCTTCCACAGGTACCTCTCCTCGAAGTCCCAGGCGGCCTCGCGGATCGTCCAGCCGGCGTCCTCGGCTTGAACCCGAATATTCATAAGGATTTAGTCGTCCAGGCGCGGACCGAGCCCGATACCGAGAAGTGAGTCGATTACGCCTGTGACAGGCGTCGTGCAGGCGTGAAGCGCCTACGCGGCGGCCCTTTCCGCCTTCTTCGCCGCCTTCGCCTTGTTGAAGACCAGCTCGCCGTCGGCGGCGTCCACCTCCACGCCGTCGCCCTCGGCGAACTCGCCCTCGAGCAGGCGCAGCGCCAGCACGTCGACTAGGTTTTTTTGGATCACCCGCTTCAGCGGCCGGGCGCCGTACGTCGGGTCGAAGCCGATGTTGCCGAGCAGCTCGCGAGCCCTCTCGGTCAGCGCTATCTCGATGCCCTTCTCACGGACTCGGTCGGAGAGCTGGGCGACCTGGATCTCGACGATCTTGCCGAGGTCCTCCTTGGTGAGGCGGTGGAAGATGACGACGTCGTCGATCCGGTTGAGGAACTCGGGCGGGAAGGTCTGGGTGAGCGCCTCCTCCACCTGCTGGCGCGCGGTCTCCTCGACGGCCTCGGCCGCGATGAACTGGCTGCCGACGTTCGAAGTCATGATCAGGACGGTGTTCTTGAAATCGACGGTGCGGCCCTGGCCGTCGGTGAGGCGGCCGTCGTCCATGATCTGGAGCAGGACGTTGAAGACGTCGGGATGGGCCTTCTCGATCTCGTCGAGCAGGATCACCGAGTAGGGTCGGCGGCGGACGGCCTCGGTGAGCTGGCCGCCCTCCTCGTAGCCGACGTAGCCCGGGGGAGCCCCGATCAGGCGGGCGACCGCGTGCTTCTCCATGTACTCGGACATGTCGATGCGGACCATCGCCTGCTCGGAGTCGAACATGAACTCCGCGAGCGCCCGGGCGAGCTCGGTCTTGCCGACGCCGGTCGGGCCGCAGAAGAGGAAGCTGCCGATCGGCCGGTCCGGATCGGAGAGCCCGGCGCGGGAGCGGCGCAGAGCGCCGGAGACGGCCTCGACCGCCTCGTCCTGTCCGATCACCCGCTCGTGCAGGCGCTCCTCCATGTGGATCAGCTTCTCGGTCTCGCCCTCCATCAGGCGGGAGACCGGGATCCCGGTCCATTTGGCGACGACCTCGGCGATGTCCTCCTCGGTGACCTCCTCGGTCAGCATCGAGCCGCCGTCGCGGTGGAGCTCGGCGAGCTTCGCCTCTCCGTCCTGGATCTTCTTCTCGAGCTCCGGAATGCGCCCGTAGCGCAGCTCCGCCGCTCGCTCCAGGTTCGCATCCCGCTCGGCACGCTCGGCCTCCCGCTGGACCTCCTCGAGCTCCGCCTTGGCGGCCTTGATCTCGTCGATTGCACTCTTTTCGTTCTGCCAGCGGGCCTTCATCTCGGAGGAGCGCTCCTTGAGATCGGCCAGCTCGGCCTCGATCGCGGACAGCCGGTCCTTGGAGACGTCGTCCTTCTCCTTCTTCAGGGCCTCGCGCTCGATCTCGAGCTGCTGGATGCGCCGCTCGACCTCGTCGATCTCAGTGGGCATCGAGTCGATCTCGATCTTCAGCCGCGAGGCGGCTTCGTCGATCAGGTCGATGGCCTTGTCGGGCAGGAAGCGGTCGGCGATGTAGCGGGTGGAGAGGGTTGCCGCGGCGATGATCGCGGAGTCCGTGATGCGGACGCCGTGGTGCACCTCGTAGCGCTCCTTGAGCCCGCGGAGGATCGCGATGGTGTCTTCGGCGCTGGGCTCTCCGACGACGATCGGCTGGAAGCGCCGCTCCAGCGCGGCGTCCTTCTCGATGTGCTTGCGGTATTCGTCGAGCGTGGTGGCGCCGACGGCGCGAAGCTCGCCGCGGGCGAGCATCGGCTTCAAGAGGTTGGACGCGTCAACCGCGCCCTCGGCGGCGCCGGCGCCGACGATCGTGTGCAGCTCGTCCATGAAGAGGACCACCTGGCCCTCGGCGGCCTGGATCTCCTTGAGAACGGCCTTGAGGCGCTCCTCGAACTCGCCGCGGTACTTGGAGCCGGCCAGCAGCGCGCCGATGTCGAGCGCGATCACCCGGCGGTCGCGAAGCGACTCGGGGACGTCGCCGGAGACGATCCGCTGAGCAAGACCCTCGACGATCGCGGTTTTGCCGACGCCGGGATCGCCGATCAGGACGGGGTTGTTCTTGGTGCGGCGGGAGAGGACCTGGATCACCCGGCGGATCTCCTCGTCACGGCCGATGACCGGATCGAGCTTTCCGCTCTCGGCCTCGGCGGTCAGGTCGCGTCCGTACTTCTCGAGGGCGCCGAAGGTGTCCTCCGGATTCGGCGAGGTGACGCGGTGTGGCCCGCGGACCTCCGAGATCGCCTGGACCAGCTCCTTGCGGTCGGGCAGGAGATCGGAGACGCCGGACTTCGGCTCGGCTAGCGCGAGCAGGATGTGCTCGGTCGAGATGTACTCGTCGCCGAGGCCTGTCGACTCCTTTTCCGCCTGCTGCAGGACCCAGACGAACTCGCTCGATGGGCGCACATCGGGGACGGTGTTGCCGCTCAGCTGGGGCAGCTTGCCGATCGCATCGAGGGCCTTCGCGCGCTCGTCCTGCGCATCGACGCCGAGGCGCTGCAACACGGGCACGACGACGCCCTCGTCCTGCTCCAGCAGGGCGAGGAGCAGATGGGGCGGCGCGACCTCGGGGTTGGACCCTTCGGACGCGAGCCGCTGTGCCGCGGCGACGGCCTCCTGGGAGCGGATGGTGAATCGGTCAGGCTGCATCTGGCACCATGGTACCGGGTTCAGTGCGAAAAGTAAAGAAATCTGAGTGTAAACAACTTAGATCTAGGCACGCCAGCAAATCGCCGAATTGTGGGGTTTACACTCCGTGGGCCGCCCGCATAGGATCCTCACAGGGAAGGCTCCAAGTCAAGGATGACTACGGCTAACAACGTCGAGACCTACCAGCACATTCTCGAGGCCTTCAACCGGGAGGGCGTCGACGGAGTCATGCCCTTCTTCACGGATGACGTCGAGGTCTACGACCCGGACCTGCCCGAGGGTCACTACCGGGGCCCGGAAGCCGTCAGGAGGGCCGCGGAGCTGATGATGAGCGGCTTCGAGGACATCGAGATCAAGGATTTCCGCCTGGTGCCGGCCGGCGACCGCGTCGTGGCGCTGCTCCACAGCCGCGGCAAAGGTGAGCGCGTCGACCTCGAGATCGAGCAGCACGACGCCCACACCGTCACCTTCCGCGACGGCAAGATCGCCTACTGGCGGGTCTACCTGGACCAGACCGAGGCGCTCGCCGACGCGGGCCTCGACCCCGAGCTCGCCACCTCGAGAAGCAGCACGCCCTCCTAGAGTTCCGGGCGTGAGGAGCGCCACCACCCGGCGGCTCGCGACGACCGTGCTGTCGGTCGTTCTCGCGTTGGGTGCCGTTGGCCAATCGATCGCCGATCGAGGCGGGGGCCGCCACGAGCGCGGGAGGGTCTGGCCCCGCGATCCCTACCCTTCGCTGCGCGCAGTCCGGAGCGCTCAGGACTTCGCGGCTTCCCGCGGCGACGTCTCCTTCGCCGTCATTGACGGCTCCATCGGTCTTCGGGGCTATGAGGACGATCGCCAGTTCAGCTCCGCCAGCGTCAGCAAGGCTCTGCTCCTCGCGGCGGAGCTCCGGAGGCTCGATCGCGACGGGCTTCCGCTCGACGACGAGACGAGGGCGCTCCTCGAGCCGATGATCGCCTATTCGGACAACCGGGCTGCCGATGCCGTCTACGCCCAGGTCGGTGATGAGGGATTGGACGAGGTGGCCAGGAGGGCAGGGATGACGAGCTTCGAGGCCACCCCGGGGTTCTGGGGCGGCGATCAGGTGACAGCGGCGGACCTGGCCCGCTTCTTCTTCCGGTTGGAGGCCAACCTGGCCGGACCACATCGCGCCTATGCCAAGGGACTGCTGGCCGAGATCACCCCCGTGGAGAGCTGGGGGATCCCCCAGGCGATCGGCCGTGGCTGGTCCGCGTGGTTCAAGGGAGGCTGGCGGCCCGCCGGCGAGGAGGGCACCAGTGGGGCCGTGACCCATCAGGCGGCGCTGCTGGTCCATCGCGGAGGCGAGCGGGTGGCTCTTGCGATCCTCACCGATGAGGCGCCGGGGGACGCGACGGGCTTTGAGGCCATCGAGCGCGTCACGGAGCGCCTGCTTGCAAGGCCTCCCCCCAACCGCCGCGGCTGGGCCGCGCCCTAGCTAGTTGCTGCGGCGCCGGATCTCGATCCGGGTCGCACCCTGTCGACGGCCCATGCTTCGCGGCTCATAGGCGCCGTACGGGACGAGCTCGCCGCCGATCGATTTCCGCAGGCGCTCGAGCTCCTGAGTCATGCGCTGCTCCATCTCGGCGGCGCGCTTCTTCATCCTCGCCATATCGCCGCGCATGCGCTCGAGCCGGTGCTCGAGCTCCAGGACGGTCTCCACCCCCGCGAGGTTGAGTCCCTCCTCGCTCGTCATCTGCTGGATCCGGCGCAGGCGCTCGACGTCGGCCTGTGAGTACAGCCGGGTGTTCTTGGGCGATCGCTTCGGCGTGATCAGACCCCGGGCCTCGTACATCCTCAGGGTCTGGGGGTGCATCTCGGCCAGCTCGGCGGCGACGGAGATCATGAAGACGCCCCGCTCCTGATCGAGTCGCTGCTCCGCCTCACGCCTCTTCCTGCCGTCAGCCATCGGTTCTCACTTTCCCCTCCGAGTCGGATCGACCCCCGTCCCGCAGGAGCGACGCACGCGGGTTCTGTCCGTTCAGCGCTTCGCCCAGCTTCGCGACCGCCTCTCGCTGCTCGTCGGAAAGCTCCGTGGGAACGTCGATTCGGATCCGGTAGTGGATGTCGCCCCGTCCGGAGTCCTTCGGGCGCTGCGGTCCCTCGCCCCGCAGCCGCTGCACGGAGCCATGTTGCGTCCCCGGCGGGATGCGGATCGTCTTCGACCCCTCCAGGGTCGGGACCTCGATCTCGGCGCCCTGGATCGCCTCGGCGACGGTTACCGGCAGGTCCACCTCGAGATTGCCGTCGGGGCGCTGCGCAAAGACGGGTGATGGAGCGACTCTGGTGGTCACGTAGAGATCGCCGCGGGGGCCACCGCGGAACCCGGCTTCGCCCTTGCCGGCGAGTCTGATTCGGCTTCCGTCGTGGACCCCGGCCGGGATGTTGACCCGGTAGCGCTTGGTCTCCTGCGTGATCCCCTGTCCTCCGCACGTCGGGCAGGGATCGTCGATCACGGTGCCCTGGCCGCCGCATTCGGGACAGGGCTGGGAGATCGAGAACAGGCCCTGGCTCTGGGCGTCGATACCCGAGCCTTCGCAGCGTGGGCAGGTACGCGGGGACGTGCCCGGCTTGGCGCCGTTGCCGTGACAGGTCGGGCACTCGCCCGTGGTCGGGACCGAGACCGCGATCTGCGTCCCGTGCATGGCCTGCTCGAAGGAGAGGCGAACCTCGGTCTCGAGATCGCGCCCTCGCTGTTCCCGCGGGCCCTGCTGCCGTCCGCCTCGGAAGAACGTGGAGAAGATGTCGCCGAGATCGGAGGTGAAGCCGCCACCCCCGCCCGGGAAGCCACCCCCGCCCGGGAAGCCGCCTCCGCCGACGCCGGCGAAGCGCCCGCCGGCGTCGTACTGCTTGCGCTTCTCCTCGTCGGAGAGGGTGTCATAGGCCTGCTGGATCTCCTTGAAGCGCTCCTCGGCCTCAGGGTCGTCCGGGTTGCGGTCGGGATGCCATTTGCGGGCCAGCTCGCGGTAGGCCTTCTTGATCTCGTCCTGCGAGGCCGACTTGGATATGCCGAGCACCTCGTAGAAATCGCGCGGCGCGGTGGCCATTACTGACTCACCACCACCTTGGCGGCGCGCAACACCTGCCCGTTCAGCCGGTAGCCCTTCTCCAGGGTCTCCACGACCACGCCGGCATCGGTGCCCTCGACGGGCAACGTCGAAAGAGCTTCGTGAAGCTGCGGATCGAAGCGCTCGCCCTTCGGATCGAATGCCTCGACTCCGGCGCCGCCGAGCCTGCCTCGGAGCTCCTCGAGCACGAGGCCGACGCCCTCGACCAGAGCGTCATGCGCAGCGGGGTCTGACCCCGACGCCAGGGCTCGCTCCAGGTTGTCGATCACCGGCAGGAGCTCACGGGCGAGATCCGCCTTGCCGCGGGCGAGGGCCTCGGAGGTTTCTTTGGCAACCCGCTTACGGTAGTTCTCGAAGTCGGCGCGGGTGCGCTGCGCCAGCTCGAGGTACTCGTCGCGCTCGCGCTTGGCTTCCCCGAGCTCGTCGAGATCCCGCTCGACCTGGTCCGCCGCGCTGTTGCCGTCTGCCTCGATGGCGGAGGAGTCGCCGACGACCTCAGCGTCGACGATCTCCTCGCCGTTCGTGGGGCGTTCTTCGCTCATGCGCCCCCTTACGAGGTCTTCTCGTCGTCGACGACCTCGGCATCCACGACCTCCTCGTCGCCGGCGCCGTTCTGTGAGGCGCCGTCGCCGGAGGTTGCGGCCTGCTCTGAAGCCGCCTGCGAGTAGATCTGCTCGGAGACCTTCTGGAAGGCCGCCTGCAGGGCGTCGGACTTCGAGCGGATCTCGCCGGCGTCCTCGGAGGCGAGCGAGTCGCGCACGTCCTTGATCGCCGCCTCAATCTCCTCCTTCGAGGATGCTTCGACCTTGTCGCCCAGCTCGGAGAGCTGCTTCTCCGCCTGGTAGGCGGCGTTCTCGGCGACGTTGCGGGCCTCGGCCAGCTCGCGCTGGCGACGGTCCTCGTCGGCGTGCGACTCGGCGTCCTTGATCATCTGCTCGACCTCTGTGTCATCGAGGCCCGAGCCGCCCTTGATCTCGATCTTCTGCTCCTTGCCGGTGCCGAGATCCTTAGCGGAGACGTTGAGGATTCCGTTCGCGTCGATGTCGAAGGTGACCTCGACCTGAGGCATGCCCCTCGGCGCGGGCGGGATGCCGGTGAGCTGGAACTTGCCCAGGCTCTTGTTGCCGGACGCCATCTCGCGCTCGCCCTGGAGCACATGGACCTCGACCGAGGGCTGGTTGTCCTCCGCTGTCGAGAAGATCTCCGACTTCTTCGTCGGGATCGTCGTGTTGCGCTCGATCAGCTTCGTCATCACGCCGCCCTTGGTCTCGATGCCGAGGGTGAGCGGGGTGACGTCGAGCAGCAGCACGTCCTTGACGTCGCCGGCCAGGACGCCCGCCTGGATCGCGGCGCCGATCGCCACGACCTCGTCGGGGTTGACGCCCTTGTGGGGCTCCTTGCCGGTCAGTTCCTTGACCTTCTCCTGCACGGCCGGCATGCGGGTCATACCGCCGACCAGGACCACGTGGTCCACATCGGTGCCGGAGTCGGCCAGGGCCTGCTTGACGGGCCCGACGACGCGCTCGAGCAGATCCGAGGTGAGCTCTGAGAGCTTCGCCCGGGTCAGCTTGATGTCGAGGTGCTTCGGGCCCGCGTCGGTCGCGGTGATGAACGGCAGGTTGATCTGCGTCTCCTGCGTGGTGGAGAGCTCGATCTTGGCCTTCTCCGCGGCCTCGTAGAGGCGCTGCAGGGAGTTCTTGTCGGCGGAGAGATCGACGCCCTGATCGCGCTTGAACTCTGAGACCAGCCACTCGACGATCGCCTTGTCCCAGTTGTCGCCGCCAAGATGGTTGTCGCCCGAGGTGGACTTCACCTCGAAGACGCCATCGCCGATCTCGAGGACGGAGACGTCGAAGGTGCCACCGCCCAGGTCGAAGACGAGGATGGTCTGGTCGGACTCCTCCTTGTCGAGCCCGTAGGCGAGTGCGGCCGCGGTCGGCTCGTTGATGATCCGCTTGACGTCGAGGCCGGCGACCTTGCCGGCGTCCTTGGTCGCCTGGCGCTGGTCGTCGTTGAAATAGGCCGGGACGGTGATCACGGCCGAGTCGACGGGCTCGCCGAGCTTGGCCTCTGCGTCGGCCTTGAGCTTCTGCAGGATCATCGCCGAGATCTCCGGCGGGGAGTACTGCTTGCCGTCCACGTCGATGCGGACGTCGCCGTTGGGTCCGGAGACGACCTGGTACGGGACGATGGTCTCCTCCTCCTTGACCTCGGCCTCCTTGCGGCCCATGAAGCGCTTGATCGAGAAGATGGTCTTCTCGGGGTTCATCACGGCCTGGCGCTTGGCGACGGTTCCCACCAGGCGCTCGCCGGAGTCGGTGAAGGCGACGACGGACGGGGTCGTCCTGCCGCCCTCCGCGTTCTCGATGATCTCCGGCTCGCCGCCTTCCATGGCCGCCATGGCCGAGTTGGTCGTGCCGAGATCGATTCCGATCGTCTTTGCCACTGTCATTCCTCCAAAGCTTGGATTAAGAAATCTGAGTGGCAGTGTAGTAGATATGTGCCTGTTGTCAAGCGGCGAACAAAAGAGAGGCCGGGGCGCGTGTCCCCGGCCTCTCGATGATTCCGATGCGGACGCCCGCTTACTTGATCTGGAGACGGCTCCAGACGCCGAAGTGGTCTGACGACCACAGCCCGTTCGCGTAGGTGGTGGTGAGACCGCCCTTCTTGAACTTGACCTTCTTGGTGTTGGACATGATGTGATCGACCCGATGGGTGATCCCCGCGGCGCTGGGATTGCTCAGGTTCGGGTCCTGGAGGCAGCACCCGAACGGGGGCGGCGTGAATGCACGCTCGCTCCAGCCACCGGCGAGCAGCGCCCGGTACGCCAGCGCGTCGCCGGGATCAACCTGATCGCCGTGAACCGGGGAATCGGAGTTGAAGTCCCCCAGCAGGACCGTCGGCAGCTTGGAGGTCGCCGGCCCACCCGGGCCGATGAGCTCCTTCGCCTGGGCCTCGCGAATCCCACCCTTCGGGTAGGTTTTGCCATCGCTGCCGGTGTTGCTCGCGGCGCTGTCGAACGCCTCCAGGTGGCTGTCGACCACGTGGACCTTGCGGCCGTCCTTCTTCACGTTGACGGCAGCCCAGCCGCGCGTCACGTCGACGTTGATCGCTCCGCCGACCTTGACGCGAAGCAGGGTGTTGAAGTGACCGCCCTGAGCGTTACTGAGCTTGATGCCGGCGCCCTTGCGGACCAGGACCGCATCGCGCATGGTGAGGCGCTCATTGTGGCACTGGGCAGGACACGCGCCGAGGCCGCCCGAGCCCTGGTTCACCGGCAGCTCGAAGTCGAACTCCTGCTCGACGCTCGCGATCTTGTAGCGGATCGCCTTGCCCTTCTTCTTGGCCTTGCTCGCCTTCTTGCCCTTCTTCTTGCCCAGCTTGTTGAGCTTGGCCACCAGGTCGCTGAGGAAGTCACCGCCCTGCGGATCGGTCACGGTCGCCTTGGGCCCGGTGGTGAGCACTCCCAGGTCGTACGGTCCGGTGCGCCACCAGGCGCCCTCCTGGAGACCGACGACATCCGGCTTCACCTTGAGGATCTCCTTCGCCAGGGAGGCAGCGCGCACCGAAGGGAACTGGGTGCGGTGTACCTGCTGCTCGATCTGGTAGGCCGCGTCGACGGCAGCGTTCGGGTTGGTCGCCTGGAGCGCCGGGCTCAGGTCTGCCCCGAGGTACAGGTTGCGGGACATCACCGTGAGCTGATGGCCCTTCTTCTTGCCTTTGCCCTTGGCATCGGCGACGCCGGGGAGGAGCGTCAGGCCCAGGGCCGCAATCAGCCCGAGGACCAGCGCCATCCCGAAACGCCCTCGCTTGCCCGGGAATAGATGTGCGTGAGTCAACAGAAACTCCTTTCTCAGAGGGTCCGTTGTCACGCATCGGTGCGTGCGGTCCCCTCGAGTCCTCTCTCCGTGGGTACTAACAACGCTATTTCACGCAGAGTTGCGGGCAAAACCGAACTCGCCTGAGAACTCGGTGACACTAGGGGCCCTGCCCGGCGACCTGCGAGACGAAGGCGGCGACCTCGTCGGCCTGCTGGCCCGAGAGGACGCCTTTCGGCATGCGTCCCGCGACACCGTTGTTGATGGCACTGAGGACGCGGGGCTTGATCGTCGCGGGATCGGGAGCGCTGGCGCTGGGCGGTGCGAGCAGCTCGTCGAGGTTGGGGCCGATGACGCCGTCGGTGCCGGCCTTGGCGAGGGTGTGGCAGGCGCCGCAGTTCGTGACGAAGAGGTCCTTGCCGGCCTGGAGGCTCGCCGGGACGTCCTCGGGGGACGCGCTCTGGGAGCCCTCGTGCGTGATCGCCCAGGCGGGGACACCGACTCCGAGGAGCAAGACGACCAGCCCGAACATGACGAAGGTGCTCCGCTTCATTTCGCGCGCAGCATATTGGTCCGGTACCAGGGGCACATCCGGCGCAGGCCGCATTCCCCGCATCGCGGCTTGGGGCGGCATACGGCCCGGCCGTGCTGGATCAGGTTGATGTGAAGCTCGTAGGCATCCTCGGGTGGGGTGATGGCGAGCATCTCGTCATGGGCCTCCTCGAAGGGAGCATTCGGCCGGAACAGGCCCAGCCGTCCTCCGACCCGGTGCACGTGGACGTCCACCGGAATCTCGGGGCGGCCGAAGGCGAAGATGAGGACGCAGGCGGCAGTCTTGCGGCCCACGCCTGGCAGATCATCGAGGAAGGAGAGCGCCTCCTCCCGCGGTGCCTCCGCCAGCCAGTCGAGATCGGGGTGATCGCCGATCAGCCCCAGGATCTCCTGGATTCGCGGCGCCTTGGTGGCGCTCAGGCCACCCGGCTTGATGGCCTCTTCGACCTCCTCGGTGGGGGCGTCGCGGACCTGCTCCCAGGTGGCGAAGCGCTCGCGCAGGCGGCCATACGCAACATCGCGGTTGCGGTCGTTCGTGTTCTGGGAGAGCACGGTGCGGATGAGCTCGGCGATCGGGTGGCCATGCGGCTCGTTGGCCGGCCGCCCGTACAGCTCGCGCAGCCGGTCGCGGATCGCGAGCACTCGCCGCCTCGCTGGTCGCTGCCATTCGGGGTCGCGCTTGGGGACCCTGGGTGGCCTTCCAGGCGGGAGCGTGGCCGTGCTCCCGCCGGAGAGCACGACTTTGCTGGGAAGCGGCACCTCTCTATTACATAGGGTCCCGGCTCATTGTGGCCGCGATCGAGACGGGAACCGCGATGGTCGACGGCATCTCGACGTTCTTCCGCAAGGTCGAGGGTGACGGCCCGCCCGCGGTGTTCGTCCATGGGAATCCGACGCATTCGGAGGACTGGCTGCCGTTTCTCGAGCGGATCGAGGGCCCGGCGCTCGCGTTCGATCTGCCCGGCTGGGGCCGATCCGGTCGCCCCTCGCCCCGGGAGTTCGACTACTCGATGTACGGCCAGGCGCGCTTTGTCACGCGGTTCCTGCAGAGGATGGCCATCGAGGACCACTCCCTCGTCGTTCACGATTGGGGTGCACTCGCGCTGATCGGGGCGCAGGAGGAGCCGCAGCGAATCAAGCGGCTGGTGATCATGAACGCTGTCGCCGTGCTGCCGGGCTACCGCTGGCACCGGACCGCCCGCGTCTGGCGAACGCGCGGGCTGGGCGAGCTCTCGAACCGGATCTGGACGCGCCGGCTGCTCGATTACGGCCTGCGCGAGTCGCGTGGCGACTGGAGCAGGCACGCCCCTGAGTTCATCGACATGATCTGGGATCACCTCGACAGGGGCACCTTCGACGCGATCCTCCGGCTCTACCGATCCGCTCCGCCGGAGAAGCTCGCCACCGCGGGGCAGCGTCTTGGGACGATCACGGCGCCGACGCTGGTCGTCTGGGGAGGACGCGACCGCTACATACCCGCTCGGTTCGGACCCGATTACGCCGCGCGCCTGCCGAATTCAGAGCTCCTCGAGCTGCCGCAGGCGGGTCATTGGCCCTGGATCGACGCCCCCGAGGTCGTCGATCGGGTGATCCGCTTCCTCGCAACCGACGAAGAGTTCCGCAATCGCTGACGAAGTTGTTATTCCCTAGTAACCAGACGACGCCTGGTGACTAGAATCCCCCGGTCAATGCGTGGCGTGATCGACAAAATCGGCAACTGGCTCCCCCAGGGATATGGGGATGCGGCGCGGCAGCTCAGCCTGTTCGTGGTCGCTGAGCTCTGCTACGAGGCCGTGCGCGGCGTCGCCGACGGTCAGCGCGCGATCGCGATCACGAATGGGCAGAACGTCATCGACTTCGAGAAGGGCACCCACACCTTCTTCGAGCCGCACCTCCAGTCGGTGTTCATCGATCACCGCTGGATCATCGATTTCGCCAACTTCATGTACATGAACAGCCACTTCGTGGTGACCACGGCGTTCCTGGTCTGGCTCTATCTCTTCCGGAACCAGAATTTTTACTTCGTGAGGAACATGTTCATGGTTGCTATGGGACTGGCCGTGGTCGGCTACGCGCTCCTGCCCACAGCGCCGCCCCGACTGTTCCCGAGCGACCACCTCGTCGACACGATCACCCAGTACGCACAGGTCAACCATGACTCCGGCCTCGTCAAGCTCTTCATCAACCCGTACGCGGCGATCCCCAGCATGCACGTCGCCTTCTCGACCATGATCGGGGTGACCGGGGTGTTGATCTCGAGACGCACGATCACCAAGACCCTCTGGGCCATGTACCCCTTCCTTGTCTTTTGGGTCGTGATCGTGACCGCGAACCACTTCTGGGTGGACGGCGCCTTCGGACTGCTCGTTGCAGCCCTTTCGGCCGTCACCGCTACGCAGATCTTGGCCCGTGTCCGGCCGGCCGTCTGGTCCTGGCGGCCAGCGACGGCTTGACCGCGCGAGAGGCGCTCCGCCGCTACGGCGAGCCGGGGCTGATCGCGGCTGCCCTCGGGGCCGCGTACCTGATCATCCAGCCGGACAGTGCGGACCACGCCGCCCAGGTGTTTCGCTCGGACCTGTTCGCAAACGAGGGGATCGTCACCTGGGACAACTTCTGGTTCGGTGGTCATCACCTGCCGGGCTACGGAATCCTCCTGCCGATCCTGAGCGCCGCAATCGGGCCCCGGCTGGTCGGGGTCCTGGCGACGGTGGCCGCGGCCCTTCTCTTTTCCGACATCGCGTACAGGCGCTTCGGCGACCGGGCGCGCCTCGGTGTCATGTGGTTCGCGACGGCGACCGCCATCAGCCTGTTCACGGGCCGCCTCACCTTCGCCCTCGGCGTCGCCGTCGCTCTCTGCGCGGTGCTCGCCGCGCAGAAGGAGCACCGCGTCGTGGCGATCGGGTTCGCTGCGATGACCCCCTTGGCCAGTCCCGTCGCGGCGCTGTTCCTGGCATGCGGTGTGATCGCCTATGCGATCGCAGAGCGCAGCCGCAGGGGGCTCGAACTCGCCGTCGTCAGCGTGGGGGTGGCGCTGCTGATCGCCACGGCCTTCCCCGAGGGCGGGACGGAGCCGTTCGACTTCTCGAGCTTCGAGCCGGCCATCCTGGTGGCGCTCGCGGTCTTCGTCGCCCTGCCGCCGGAGGAGCGCCTTCTCCGCTACGGGGTGGCGGTCTACGGGGCCGCGCTGGCGGGCGCCTTTCTCATCCAGAGTCCCATGGGCGGCAACGCAACCCGGCTTGGCTCGCTGTTGCTCGGGCCGATCCTGGCATTCGGCCTCTGGCGGCGCCAGAGGTTCGCCCTGGTCCTGCTCATCCCGGTGTTGATCTACTGGCAATGGTCCCCGGTGCTACGGGACCTCGAAGAGGTGAACGCCCAGCCCTCGGTCAACGCCGGCTACTACGCGCCCCTTGTCGACTTCCTGCGCGGTCAGCCCCATCGCGATTCGCAGCGGGTCGAGGTTCTCCCGGAGGAGCATCACTGGGAGTCGGCCTACGTTCCGGACGGGCTCTATATCGCCCGCGGCTGGGAGCGCCAGCTCGACCGCAAGCTCAATCCGCTCTTCTACCAATCGGCCCCGATCACCGGGCAGCAGTACAGAAGCTGGCTGGATGACCTCGGGGTCGGCTATGTCGCGGTTCCGCGCGCGCCCCTCGACTATGCCGCGCTGGGCGAGAAGCACCTGCTCAAGAAGGGACCGCCCAGATATCTCCACAAGGTCTTCCACAGCAAGAACTGGACCGTCTACTCGGTCAGCGACCCCTCGCCGCTCGCGATCGGCGGGGAGATTGTCAAGCTGACGCCGCAGGGTTTCGTGGTTGACGCGGACGCGCCTGGAACGGTGCTCGTCCGAGTCCACTACACGCCGTACTGGTCGATCGAGCAGGGCACCGGCTGCGTCGAGCAGGCCCCGGGCGGTTACACGATTCTCGACGTCACCACCCCGGGCCGCTTCAGGGTCGGCATCGACTTCTCGCCGTGGCGTGCGGTCAGCTCCGCCCCCCGTTGCCACCAGGACCCGGTGATCCAATACGGGACGGCACAGAGCTCGGCGGCGGGCCGGGCCGCCCGGATCGCCCACATGGACGGCCCTCCTTGAGAGCCAGCCGAATCCGAAACCTGAAGATTCTCCCCCGTGGCCCGCTTGATCTGCTTCTACAGCTGGTCCTGCTCGCCGCCGCCTACTGGGCCTGGCGGCACGCGCGTGGTGCGGTCGACAGCAGCATGGGGATCTCCTTCTCCCACGCCCGGGACCTGGTCAGCGCCGAGCGCTCGGTCGGGCTTCTGATCGAGCCCAGCGTCCAGCACTGGGCCGTCGGCGCCGGATGGCCCGCGGAGGTGGCGCGCTGGGGTTATGCCAATCTCCATTTCAAGGGCAGCTGCCTGATGCTGGCGATTCTCTACTTCCGCTATAGGGGCAGCTTCGGCTTCGTGCGAAACGCGGTCTTCGCCGCCATGGCGATCTCAGTGATCGGCTATGCGCTCTTCCCGACCGCCCCGCCGCGGTTCCTGCCGGAGCTGGGCCTCGATCCCTCGACCGCCGTCACCGGCAACAACCCGTTGCTCTCGAATCCAGGCGACGCCCTCTTCAATCCTTTCGCCGCGGTCCCCTCGATGCACGTCGGGCTCTCGGTGATCCTGGCGTGGTCGCTTGCCATGCTGGTCCGGCAGCCGGTGATCCGCGGCATCCTCTTCGCCTATCCGCTGCTGATGACCTTCGTGGTCGTCGCCAGCGGCAACCACTTCTGGCTGGATGCCGTCCTCGGCCTGATGACGGCCGCGCTCGCGACCGGCACCGCTATCCTCCTCGCCCGGCTCAATCCGGACTGGTCGTTCGGACGCTCCCCTCGCCGTGCATCCCCCGGGGAGCGCGATCCGCAGCCGGAACCCGAGGCAGCACCCGCCTAGCGGTAGGTAGGTCACTAATGAGCGTTGATCAGCGAGACCGTCCCCGGAATGGGTCCAGCCTGCAAGGAGCGCGGCCGACGACGGCCGCCGAGCTCTCGGCCACGGTCCGCGACCGTCTGATCGAGTCGCGGCTCACCCCCAACGCGATCTCGATGGTCGGCCTGGTCGGCAACCTGGCTGCCGCCGTCCTGATCTGGCAGGGCCTCTACTTCCTCGGTGGGGTCGCCTTCATCATCGGCTCGGTCATGGACACGCTCGACGGGCGCTACGCACGCGCGTCGGGCAAGGGAACCCTCTTCGGGGCGTTCCTCGATTCCACCCTAGACCGGGTCGAGGAGGGCATCGTGCTGACCGCCGTCGCGTACCGGTTCGCGCTCACGGGCGATGAGTTCGCCGCCGCGATGTGCGTGGTGGTCGTGCTCGGCTCGCTGATGGTGAGCTACACCCGGGCACGGGCCGAGGCGCTGGGCGTCGAGTGCAAGGTCGGGTTGGCCACACGTCCCGTGCGGGTGGTCATACTCTCCATCGGCCTCGTTTTCGCGAAAGGCGCCGGAGTATTCGATGCAGATCTTCTTGCCCCGGCCATCTACGCTATGGCGGCGCTCACAGCTTTCACCGTGGTGCAGCGCGTTTGGCATGTGAAGAACGCGCTCAACCAGCGCGGCGCGGAAGTGCAGCAGGCGCCCGCCGAGCCCGCGGTTTCGGCCGACGACGTGTAACCAGGCGTCGGGGCAAGTGTCGTTTCAACGCTGAGTCTTCAGATCTAGGAGGGTTTTCCTGAGATGAGCACCGTGAATGGAAGAGCGAATGGCGCCCGACAGAACGGCGCTCGCGACGAGAAGGTTCGTGTTGCGATAGTCGGTGTCGGCAACTGCGCGAGCTCTTTCGTGCAGGGCGTCCAGTACTACAAGGACGCCGACCCGGATGAGCGGGTTCCCGGCCTGATGCACGTGGACCTCGGCGGTTACCACGTGCGTGACATCGAGTTCACCGCCGCCTTCGACATCGACGCCGACAAGGTCGGGAAGGACCTCTCGGAGGCGATCTGGTCGGGGCAGAACAACACCTACAAGTTCTCCGACGTCCCGGACCTGGGGGTCAAGGTCCATCGCGGCATGACCCACGACGGGCTGGGCAAGTACCTGAAGGAGAAGATCACCAAGGCGCCCGGCCAGACAGCTGACATCGTCGGCATCCTGCAGGACACGCAGACCGACATGCTGGTCTGTTACCTGCCGGTCGGCTCCGAGCAGGCGACCAAGTGGTATGTCGAACAGGCCCTGGCCGCCGGCGTCGGGTTCGTCAATTGCCTGCCGGTCTTCATCGCCCGCGAGGACTACTGGGACAAGCGCTTCGAGGAGGCCGGTCTGCCGATCATCGGAGACGACATCAAGTCCCAGGTCGGCGCGACGATCGTCCATCGCCAGCTGGCGAGGCTGTTCGCCGATCGGGGCGTGAGCATGGAGCGCACCAGCCAGCTCAACGTGGGCGGCAACATGGACTTCTACAACATGCTCGAGCGCGAGCGGCTGGAGTCCAAGAAGATCTCGAAGACCAACGCCGTCACCTCGATCATGGACCACGAGCTGCCCCCCGAGGACGTGCACGTGGGTCCCTCGGATTACGTGCCGTGGCTGACCGATCGGAAGTGGGCGCACATCCGAGTCGAGGGGAAGGCGTTCGGCGACGTGCCTCTCAACGTCGAGCTCAAGCTCGAGGTCTGGGACTCGCCGAACTCCGCCGGCATCGTCATCGACGCCACCAGGATCGTGAAGCTGGCCCTCAACCACGGAATCGCCGGTCAGTTGGACGGTCCCTCAAGCTACCTGATGAAGTCGCCGCACACGCAGCGACCGGACTCGGAGGCTCGTGAGAAGACGGAGGAGTTCATCGCCAAGTACGCGCGTAAGCGCGGCCTGCCGGCTGGGAAGCCTAAGAAGGCGAAGAAGTCCAAGAAGTCCAAGGCGAAGGCCAAGTAGGCCAGGCGACAGAGATGCTGTGGAAACGCGCCCTCCGGGGCGCGTTTCTCGTTGAGGGGCAACTCCAGACGCTCTCGGTGGTGCCCACGGAGGAGGGTCCGTAAGCGAACACCGATCTCGGGCGGGATTCGGAGGTCTAGCGTTAGCTGGGCCATGGGAGAACACCACCGGAAGCTCGCGATCTGGCGGTCGATGAGGCCCGCGTTGGCGCTCACACTGCTGATCGCTGCCGTTGCGACTCTGTTGCTGGCGTCTGGCGCCCAGGCGGCGAGGAACCGCGGGGCCGTCCTCGTCAAGGACATCAATCCGGCTCGGAAAGGCCCACGGCCTGGCCGTCTCGACGCCAACGGGAGCGACCCCTCTGGACTCACAAACCTGAACGGCATTCTCTACTTCGCCGCTCGTGACCGCAGGCACGGCGACGAGCTGTGGCGAAGCGACGGCACACGCCGGGGCACGAGGATGGTCAAGAACATCAGCCCGGGCCGGGCCGGGAGTCATCCCGATCAGCTCACCGCCGTGGGCAAGGCCCTCTACTTCACGGCCCGCGACGGCGTCCACGGTCCAGAGCTGTGGCGAAGCAACGGAACGGCGCGGGGAACGAGGCTCGTAAAGGACCTCGCCCCGGGGCAGGGGTCCTACGCCCTCGGATCGTTCAGGAACGTGGCTGGCACCCTCTTCTTTGTCGCCAGTGACGCGCCCCAGAGCGGGACCCAGACCGGACTGTGGCGAAGCGACGGGACCGCAAGGGGAACGACGCTGGTGAAACAGGTCGCAAAGATCAGCTATCCGACGGCCATCGGGCAGACCCTCTACTTCGTCGGCGACGACGGCGCCGACGCCGGGCTCTGGAGAAGTGACGGAACGGCGTCCGGAACGGGGCCGGTCAAGGAACTGGAGGGCGCGAACATTTGCGGCGACGCTTCCTGCTACCTCACCAACGTGGCGGGCACGCTCTTCTTTGCCGCGAATCACGGCACCAGTTCCGCCGTCTGGCGGAGCGACGGGACGGCCGCAGGCACGATGCCGGTCATGGACGTATCGGCGTACGACCTGACCGCGGTCGGCAGGATTCTCTATTTCGCCACGCGCGACTACAGCGACAGCTGGCTGTGGCGAAGCGACGGGACCGCTGCCGGGACGTTCCCGATCGTCTCCATCGGCCCGACACCCGAGGGCTGCTACTGCGGCCTCGAAATCACGGGCTTTCCCGAGCTCACCAATGTCGGCGGCACCCTCTACTTCTTCGGAACGAGTGGGCTGTCGCGCACCGATCGCACCCCGACTGGCACCAAGCTGATTCGGAGCGGCTTCGTTCCCGACCAGCTCATGGCAGCGGGCAGCACTTTGTACTTCTCTGCGTCCGACCGGAAGCACGGCCGGGAGCTCTGGCGGAGCGACGGCACCCGGAAGGGCACCCGGGTGGTCAGGGACATCCGGCGCGGCAAAAAGAGCGGCAAAGTCGGGGAGCTCACCGCGGTCGGCAGGACCCTCTTCTTCAGAGCCGACGACGGGGCCCATGGCCAAGAGCTGTGGAAGGCCGGCCCGAAGCCGAAGGGCTAGAGCCAAGTCCGTCGGGGGATGGGCGCGACCGCCCGTATGCTGCGGCCGTGGGCGCCGAGTCCCTATCGATCGCGCAGGTAAGTCCCCATCCGTGGGGCTCAAGGCACGAGATCAACGAGTTTGTCGCCCGGACCTCCGAGGAACTGGCGGCGCGCGGCCACCGGGTACTGATCGTCGCCCCGTCGGACTCACGTTCCGGGATTCGCGAGAGCCGCAGGCTGATCCGCGAGGCGGGCGACAACCCCCGCGCCCTGCTCACCGGCGAGAACCCGCGTGTGCTCGCCCTCGGCCAGAGCATTCCCCTGCCGAGCGGTCCGCGACGCAGGCCGCCGCCGCTTCCGCTCGATATCAGCGGCGCCCTCGAGCGCCTGCTCGGGGCCGTCCCGCTCGACTTGGTGCACGTGCATGAGCCCTTTGCGCCCAGCACCGGCTCCGCCGCTCTTCGTCACTCCCAGTCGCTCAACGTGGCCACCTTCCATGAGCCAGTCGAGCGCGTTCTCTCAACGCAGGTGGCGAGGATGTTGGTCGAGGTCTTCTTCGGGCGGATCGACGAGCGCACCGCCAGCAACGAGGCGACAGGCGAGCTGCTGCAGCGCTTCTTCCCGGGCAACTATCAGCTGGTCCGGCCCGGGGCGGACGTCGCCGAGCCCGCACTCGACCCCGCGCCGGCCGGGCGCATCCGCATCGTGCACTGCGCGGAGGAGGAGCGCGGGGCCCTCAGGCTGCTGATCCGCGCGCTGCGAAAGCTTCCCGACGACGTCGACTGGGAGGGCGTGATCTGGTTCGACGGACCCACTGACCCGCTGGCGCGTGTCAGCAGGCGGTTGCGCGAGCGGCTGCGGATCGTGCGGCCCCGTGACGGTGAGCCCGCCGAGTTCCTGGCGGGCGCCGACATCGCGGTCCTTGCATCCGGCGGCGTGCGGGCGGCTCCCGGCCTGATTCGCAAGGCGTTTGCGGCGGGCGCCGTGCCCGTCACCTCCGACCTCGAGCTCTATCGCGAGCTGGTTGGAGAGGGCGAACACGGGCTGCTCTTCCCCTTGGGTGATGTGCTGACGCTCGCGGCCCAGCTCGAGCGGCTCTGTCGCGACGCGGATCTCCGCCAACGGCTCCGAGCGGCGGCTCGCGACTCGGGGGAGGCGCGGCCCTGGGCAGAAGTGGCAGACGACATGGAGGCCGTATACGGGCGACTGGCGGGCAGACGCCATGACCCGGAGGGCAACCCTGAGGTCCGCAGGCGCCTGCAGGACCGGGACTACCTGCACGTCGACCTCCACATGCATACGGACCACTCGCCGGACTGCGCGACGCCCGCCGAGCTCCTCCTCGAGACGGCGAAGGAGCGGGGGCTCGGCGCGATCGCGATCACCGACCACAACGAGGTCTCCGGGGCGCTAGAGGCGGAGGAGATCGCCGAGCGGATCGGCGGGATCAAGGTGATCGTCGCGGAGGAGGTGAAGACCGCCCACGAGGGAGAGGTGATCGGGCTGTTCATCCGCGACCGGATCGAGCGCGGCATGTCGATGAAGGAGACGATCGCCGAGATCCGGCGACAGGGTGGGTTGGTCTACGTCCCGCACCCCTTCGACCGACTCCATTCCGTCCCGGATTACGAGCACCTGCTCGAGATCGTGGAGGACATCGACATCCTCGAGGTCTTCAACCCCCGGGTCGCGTTCTCCGCCTTCAATGAGGAGGCGGTCCGCTTCGCCCGGAAGTACTCGATCGTCCCCGGCGCGGGGTCCGACAGCCACGTTGCGCAGGGACTGGGCAGCGTCAAGATCCGGCTGCGGGAATTCGACGGACCGCAGGAGTTCCTCGAGTCCATGCGCGAGGCCGACATCGTCCGCAAGCACAAGAACCTGGTCTACGTGCAGGCGCTGAAGTTCCTCCAGACCACCGGAGGCCGGGGAGGGCGCTCCCTCGCCGAACGGGACGGGCGCAAGCCGCGGTCGCGACGTCGCACCGTCGGCAAGAGTTGATGCACCCGCAAGGGGCCGAGCCCGGTCCGAAGAAGAGGCAAGGCGCCGTGTCATCCATAACCGACGACGAGATCCGCGAGAAGTACCTCGAGCGCGCGATCCGGGAGCTGAACGACCTGGGCCGGGAGCTCTCCGCCTGCCAGGACTGCCCCAGGGGCAACGTGATGCCGGTTCAGGGCTCAGGACACCCCCAGGCCGACATCATGATGCTGAAGCGCTCTGCGACGGCCTCGGAGATCGAGGAGGGCGTCGCGTTCTACGGCCGCGCCGGCAACGCACTGATGAAGAGCTTCAAGCGGCTGTCGATCGATCCGATCGTGGTCTTCGGAACCCTCTGCGTGAAGTGCCCGCTGACCGATCCCACCCTCGCATCCGAGGTGTGCATCGCCCGCGTCGCCGAGGAGATCGCGATCGTGCAGCCGCGGATCATCGTCGTCATGGGCGATGAGGCTCTCGACACGCTCAACGAGCTGGAGCTGCCGCTCTCCGATCGGATCGAGCCGCTCGAGGGTGGGGTGCAGCGACTGACCCCGACGATGGACGCCCTCTACGTCCCGGACATCGACGACTCGCTCGACACCGAGGACGCGAAGCAGCGCTTCTGGTCGTCGTTCAGGGTGCTCGGCGAGTGGTACGACAAGCTGCCGCCGTACTAGGCGCAATACCCCGCCGCGTCCAGTGCAACCGCCGGCTCGCTCCCCGTGTGGAGCCCCAAGACCTGCCAGCTGTCGCCGACCCGCCGCGATGAGTAGACGAAGAAGAAGCTGACCACGGCGCTGTCGGGCTGCGCGAATCCGCCGGCGGCCGGGCTCGTGCCGGCGGGACACGCGGCCGTCGCGGTGCTGGTCACCGAGTCGAGACCGTTCGGCGCGCTCCTCCCGTCCGCCTCCAGTGGGACCGCACCCCGCCTGGCACAGTAGGCCTCGCTGGTCACGCCGCTCGGCCCCGCGGGCCCGGTGACGACCCGGGCGTCCCAACCTGAGTCGCCGGAGCGGATCGAGTCAAAGAAGAGGTCGGTCACCGTGGGAGAGACCAGTGGCGCCGGCATGCGGAAGCCGCCCGCCGTCGCGATCTGGCCGTTCGGACAAGTGGCCGAGGCGGTCGGGCCGATCTGGACCTCACCGCTGGTCGGGACGGTCTCGGCAGTTGATCGGGTGACCGGGAAGTGCTTGCGGCAGTAGACGTAGGTGGTGAGGTTGAGCGTGCTCGGTTCGCCGGGATCGAGCAGTTGCGCCGAGGCGCGCCAGGCTCGCTGCCTCACCTTGACCGACTCGTAGACCAGGCCGACCACGTCGCCGGAGGATGGAGCGTCGAACCCGCCGCCTGCCGCCCTCGTTCCAGGCGGGCAGGTCGCCGTCGCCGTGGCGGTCGAGCCGTCGCCGCTTGCCTGCGCATCGGCGCTCCCCTCCTGGCCCGCACCGGTTCCATGTGGGTCGCCATGCGGCGCAGGGTTGCCGTGCGAGGGCGGCCCGCCCTGAGACGAGGTCTTGGCGGTCGCCGCCTGCACGGCGGCCACCGAGAGAACCAGCACCGCACAGACTGCGGTGAGCATCCGGGTCATGAAGGAGAGATCGGTGCGGTGGTGATGTTGAGCAATCCGGCCCCTCGCGGTGGCCGAATGCCCCAGGTCCCCGCGTCCTACATCGGTCCAGTTTCATGCCTGAGGGCGAATACACTGGCCGGGGATGGAGCTCGACGACCGAACCATCGAGCAGCTGCCGGAGAACTGCCAGAACTGCGGAGCGACGCTCACCGACGCCGAGAAGAACGCGGCCCTGACGGAGGGACCGCCGAGCGGGCTCGTTCTCTGCACGACATGCGCCGCTGAGGTCGTACCCGTCGACGAGGACGACGAGGCCGAGGCCGAGGCCTAGCGCCCGCGCTTCTTGCGCCGGGGGGTCACCCTGCAGTCGGTGTGGTTGCGGCCGCCCGCGGCAGCCGGTCGAACGGTGACGCTGACGTTGCGCCGTCCGCGGCAGGCGATCACCCGCAGGAGGCTCGCCCTCGGCTTGGAGGCGATACCGCCGCCGTCCACCGAGACGGTGTAGCCCCCGGGATAGCGGTCCGCGCCGAGGAAGATCTGCGTCTGGCGGAACTTCGCCCTGGCGCGCTTGTGCTTCCCCCTGTGCTTCGGGCGGCGGGCGAAGCTCTTGCCGGTCGGTCCCTTGGTCGAATAGGCGAGGGTGAAGGCGCGCGTCGCCTCGTCGAAGCCGTAGCTCGACGGCGTGCCGGCGACGACCTGCGGGTACGGCTCGGCGAGCACGTCGAGCTTCGCTTGCTTCACGTTGGCGCCCGTCGGCGGCTGGTTCGGATCGACGACGACCGCCTGCGTCCCTGTGCCGGTCGTGGTGGGGTCCTGGCACTCGCAGTAGTGCCAGTACTCCCAGGAGACCATGTGCCGGTCGGCGAGCTCGATGTTGGAGTGGATCGTCGCCAGGTCATCCGTGGCCCCGAACTCGCTCAGCATCAGCGCGTCGCCGGTGGTCTGCGCCCGCCTGTCAGCATTGCTCATCACGTGCTCATCCTGCTGGTCGCAGCTCGCCAGGTTGTACGGGGGCGCCGCGAGTCCGGGAGTGCAATAGAAGTGGAAGCTGAACCCGGCGGCGCGGTCTCCGAGCGGCGGGATGCTCGTGTCGGCGCCGAAGTTGAAGAGCACGTTGGGCTCGTACCAGACGATCTTCTGGTGCTCCACGGCCCTGATCGCGGCAAGGACCCGGCCGTAGAAGGCGCCCATCTTCTGTGTGTCGAAGTTCGGGCAGCCGTTGAGCGTCAGGCAGGGGGCCCAGGGCGTTCCCGGCCAGGGCTCGTTGAGCAGGTCGAACCCAAGGGTGTGCTTGGCCTTGGCGAAGCGCGATGCGACGTGCGCCCAGGCGGCGGCATAGCGGTCCTGCAGCCCGATCCCGCCTGGGCCCGGGGCATTCGCCCAGAAGTTGTCGAAGGCACGGATCAGGGCGAGGTTCAGGAAGTAGTTGTTCGGGAAGCCCGCCTGCGGCTGGTTGGGGATGCCGTCGTCCTGCACGGCCCAATCGGGCCAGCCCTCCCCCTGGTAGCGCTCGCTGTAGAGGTCCTGGTGGAAGTCGAGCTGGCTGAAGACGCCGTGGCGGGCGAGGTCGGCCTCCGTCGCGGCGATGTCATTCAGGTAGCCGTCGCTGTACCCGCCGGGCGTGGGTTCGACGCCCGCATAGATCACGCCGAGGCGCACTGCGTTGAAGCCGTTGCGCTCCAGGAAGGCGGCATCGTCATCCCCGAAGCCCTGAGCCGAGGGCGCGTACGGCGGCGCCTTGGTGACCATGTTGACGCCATGCAGGATCGCCACCCGGTCCTTGGCGTCCGTGATCCAGCGGCCGGAGTGGTTGAGCGGAGCGGTGGGGCCGGCCTGAGCGGCAGACGCGAACAGGGTCGCTCCGAGGGCCACGAACACCGTCACCGCTGTGCCTCTCCTCACAAGGCCCACCGGGAGGAGTATGCCGGGGCGTCGGCTAGGTGGTCTCGCCGAGCGTCTCCGCGAGCACCGAGACGTGCGTGGGGTGCGCCTCGGACTGCGCCTCGCGGCCGGCGTCGGTGACGCAGGCGAAGACGCCGCGGCGATCGTGGTCGCAGACGTTCCGGCAGACGTAGCCATCGTCCTCGAGGCGCTGTACGAGGCGGGAGAGCGCGCTCTGGCTCAAATGGATCTCCTCGGCGAGCTCCTGGATGCGGCGCTTCCCGCTCGGCGATTCCCCGAGGCGCCGCAGGACCTCGTACTCGGTGAGGGAGAGGCGATGCTCGCGCTGAAGGGCGTGCTCCAGAGCCTCGCGGACCCGGGCGTGCTCCGACTCGAGCTCACTCCACCGGTCTAGAAGCTGATCTCTCTCTGCTGTCTTGGCGGACATCTCGCCTCACTTCTCCTTGCCCCTGTCGGCTGGCATTATAGCAAAAGTTGCTTGCGCATAACTTGTTGACACATTGCATGCGTATGCATATACTACGCGCCTCACGAGTGCAGACCTCGGACCGTTTGGGAGGAAACATGGAGCAAGCAACTTCATCGGGAACTCGATTCGACTCACGCCTCTGGGGCCTGCTGCTGCTCCTCTGCGGCGTCCTCTTCCTGGACGGGATGGACGTCTCGATGGTCGCAGTGGCGCTGCCCAACATCGGGCATGAGCTCGACCTCGAGCCCAGTTCGCTGCAATGGATCATCAGCGGCTACGTGCTCGGCTACGGCGGTCTGCTGCTGCTCGGCGGGCGCGCAGCCGATCTGATCGGCCGGCGCAAGGTGCTGCTCGCCGGTCTCGCCGTCTTCGTCGTAGCGTCGTTCATCGGCGGCATCGCGAACGACGGCACCACCCTGATCGCCACCAGGTTCATCAAGGGCGCGTCCGCGGCCTTCACGGCGCCCGCCGGGCTCTCGATCATCACGACGAAGTTCGCCGAGGGGCCGGCGCGCAACAAGGCGCTCAGCGTCTACACGGCGACGGGAGCGAGCGGCTGGTCGGCTGGCCTGATCTTCGGCGGACTGCTGACGGAGCTCGGTTGGCGGTGGACGTTCTTCATGCCGGTGCCGATCGCGGCGGGGATCCTGTTCCTGCTGCCTCGATACCTCGATCGCGACGAGGCGGCTTCCGGGTTCTCTCTCCGCAAACTCGACTTCGGAGGGACGGCGACGCTGGCGGCGACGATGCTCAGCCTCGTCTACACCGTGGTGGAGGCGCCGGATGTCGGCTGGGCCTCGGCGCGGACGCTGCTCTCGTTCGTGGGCGTCGCGGCGCTGCTCAGCGCCTTCGTCCTGATCGAGCAGCACAGCCCGAATCCACTGGTTCGCCTCGGCATCCTGCGCTCGGGCCAGCTGCGGCGCGCCAACTTCGGCGCCATGGCGCTGCTGGGCAGCTGGTTTGGGTTCCAGTTCATGGGGACCCTGTACATGCAGGACCTGAGGGATTGGTCCGCGGTGCAGATGGCGCTGGCCTTCCTGCCCACCGGCCTGATCGTCGCCACCGCATCCCCGAACATCGCGCGGGTTGTCAACCGCTTCGGGACGACAGGGCCGATCGCCGTCGGGCTCACCAGCCTGGCAGCGTCGTACGTGCTCTTCCTCAACATCGGGGCGAACACCGACTACCTGACCGGGATGCTGCCCACATTCATCCTGGCTGGGATCGGCTTCGCGCTCACCTTCGGGCCGCTCAACATGGCGGCGACCGGTGGCGTGGCGCCCCAGGAGCAGGGCCTGGCCTCCGGGCTCGTCTACACGTCATTCCAGGTCGGCGGTGCGATCGGACTCGCAATCGCCACGGCGGTGATCGACGCCGGCACCGCCGCGTCCAGCTCGCCCGCCGGGAGTGCCGCGGCGCTGCTCGACGGATTCCACCCGGCGATCCTGACCTCGCTGGCCATCGCGGTCATCGGCGTGGCCATCACGGTCGTGCCGCTGATCACGGGTCGCCGTGCCCCCGCACGGGTCGCGACGGCAGGCGCGGGCGAGCAGGAGTAGCTCTCCCAAGGGGGCCGATTCCACCGGGCGGGGCGGTGACCCCCACCGCCTCGCCCGGAGCCCTATCTAGTCCGCCGGGCCCGCCGCTTCGGCGAGCGCGCTCATGTCCTCGATCGTCGCACTGGCGAGGGCCCTGACCACCGTCACGTCGAGGGCGCGGAAGAGGGAGAGTCTGGCTTGTACGACGGTGTCGTTCTCACCCGCGACGCCCACGCTTCCCTCCGGGGCTCCCTGGCGATCGAAGTGGTTTCGGTATCCCGGATGCAGATCGCGGTAGAAGGACTCGTCCTTGGCGAGCCGGTCCTCCGCATTGTTCCCAACGGCTGTCCGGACGTAGCCGAAGATCTTCGGCGGCTCGCGCCCGGCATCGCCGGCGCCTTGCTCAACCCATCCCCGAGCCTGGGTCGCGAACTCCGGGGTCATCCAGTTGAAGAAGACACCGTCCCACTCGGCTCCGGCGAAGGCACACATCTTCGGGCCCATCGCCGCGAGGACGAGGCGGACGTCCGGCAACGCCTCGCGCAGCCCCGGCAACGCCTCGCGCACGGCGGTCAGCGGCCTCTCGGTGAAGCCCGCGCCGATGCCGAGCCACAGGCGTTCCTTGTCGATGCCGAATCGGTCGATGTCGGCCGCGATCTCCACGGGCGATTGGCGATCGAGGGCGATGACCGCGACGCCGAGGTCGATCCGGTCGGCGCCCTTCGCGTACTCGGCGAGGGTCTCGATCCCCTTGGCGCCGGGATGGTCGTTGGACCAGATCGAGTGGTAGCCGAGCTCCTGGCAGCGACCGGCCAGCGGGCTGGCGATCTCCGGGTCCAGTCCCGCGGTGACTCCGAACGCGCGGCTCACGCCTTCTCCAGCAGCGCCACGCACTCGATGTGCGGCGTCTGGGGGAACATGTCGACCGGCTTCACGCGGCGCAGCCTATATCCGGCCTCCGCGAGCTGGGCGGCGTTGGGCGCGAGGGTCGTCGGATTGCAGGAGACGTAGACGATGCGAGGCGCCTCGCACTCGATCAGGCGGCGGACGATCTTCTTCGAGAGACCGGCGCGCGGCGGGTCGACGACGACCACGTCAGGGCGGCCGGCCTCCTCGAGGAGCGGGCGGATCTCCTTGCGGGCATCGCCGGTCCGGAAGCGCGCGTTCTCGATTTCATTGCGGCGGGCATTCTCCTCCGCGTCGACGATCGCCTCGGGGACGACCTCGATGCCCCAGACCTCCCCCGCCCGCTTCGCCATGCTCAGCCCCAACGTCCCGATTCCGCAGAAGAGGTCGTAGACGCGCTCGGTGCCATTCAGCCCGGCGAGATCCGCGGCAAGTCCGTAAAGCCGCTCGGCCATCTCCGTGTTCGTCTGGAAGAAGGCGCGGTGTGAGATCCGGAAGTGGAGGCCACAGAGCTCCTCCTCCAGGTACTCCT
This sequence comes from uncultured Solirubrobacterales bacterium, assembly GCA_963819715.1. Taxonomy (GTDB): domain Bacteria; phylum Actinomycetota; class Thermoleophilia; order Solirubrobacterales; family 70-9; genus DASUPK01. The sequence continues at coordinate 939,232 of CAWFXE010000002.1, read as the reverse complement.
CGCCGATCGCCCCGGTGGGCCCGTCCGTGGTGCTTCCCGGGCCCTCGATGATCGTGTGGAGGTCGACGGGCGGGCGCGGGATCTCCGCCGCCGAGGTCACCAGCCGGCTCTGGAGCTGCCCTGTGCGGCGACCCTCCCTGATCACCAGGTTCCGGAGGATCCCCTGCTGCGCCCGCGGCTCCCATGGCGGCAACGCGGCCGAGCGGGTCCAGTCGCGGAGCTCGTTGCGCCGCGAGTTGTTGCGCTCGGAGGCGAGCTGGCAGTCCTCGGCGTCGACGATCAGGTCCCAGCGGCCGCGGGCGTGAAAGCCGAGTACGAGCTCGCCCTCGCGCTCCCCGAAGGAATACTCGAGCTTGTTGCGATAGCGCCACCGCTCGACGGCCGGCTCGATCGGCTCGAGCTCGAAGCCGTCGAGGCCTCCCAGCCGGACCAGCGAGTCCTCGACCTGAGTCTGCTTGTGGCGGAGCTGCTCCTCGTAGGCCAGCCCCTGCCACGGCGCGCCCGGACATGGCTCGCCACCGTGGTCGCAGCGGGTCGGGACCCGGTCCGGGGACTCGCGAAGAATCTCCGTCGTGGACGCTTCGGCGTAGCCCCGCTTCGCCTTTGTGATCTCCGCGGTGACGCGGTCTCCCGGCAGCGCTCCCGCGACGAAGACCACGTAGCCGTTGCGGCGCGCCACGCCCTTGCCGCCGTAGGCCAGCGACTCGACGTCGAGCGTCAGCTGCTCGCCTCGAGTAGGGCGCTCCCGGGTGATGGTGCCGTCGGGCATATCCGGCCTATCGTTGCAGTCGTGGCCGTATAGGCTTGCCGGGCGTTTGCGGGATAAACCCGATCAGGAGGTCCGAGGTGGAATCAAGCGATAGCAGTGGCGTCAGGGACCAGGTCCAGAAGGCGATCGACGATCTCCGGGCTGCCGGCGAAAAGGCGACGGGCGACGTGCGCTCGAGCATCGATTCGGCGGTGTCGCGGCTTCGCGACGTCTCGGGCGATGCGACCGGCAAGGCCACGGATCAGGTCTCAAGCTGGCGCGACACGCTCGACAAGGCGACGGAGGACGTCCGCAAAGAGCTCGCCAAGCTGGCCGTCCGTGCGCAGAGCTCGGTCGAGTCGCTGGATGAGATCGCCAAGGAGCTGGACGAGCGCCGCAAGGCGCTGAAGTAGCCGGCCAGTCAGTCCTGAAGCTTGCGATCCAGCGCGCGCAGCAGGCCCTTGCGGGCCTTGTTCTTGCGCTCGTAGTTGCGGACCTTCCGCAGCTCCTCCCGGCTGAGTTCCTGTAGCCGCCGGTCGATCTGGCGGATCGAGAGCTGGTCGTAGGCCGTGATCGGGAAGCCCGGCACCCTTGCTCCCCGGCGGACCCGGTCGACGCTCGCCAGCGGCTTGTCGACCCTGGAGACCGTCTGAGACAGCAGTCCGTCGAGCTGGGAGAGCAGCTCCTCCGCCTGCTCCCGGCCGCGGGTCGCGAGCCGTCCGACCATCTCCTCGGCGTCCGCGCGGGTCATTCGGCCGCGCTTCACGGCGTCGTCGACGACCTCCTGCAGCCGGTCCCGCGAGATCGTGATGCTCTTCTCGAGCGCGTCGCGGAACGCCTGGACGCTCTGCTCGGCCCGGGAGCTCTCCTCTGCCTCCGTCGGCGGGCTTGCCATCGATCGCACTATCCCACAGTCGCGAAGGTTCCAATCACGGGGTTGTGATCGGCCAGTCGTATCTTCAGCCTCGTTTCCGGGTCGACGACGTCGCGAGCCTCCGGCGGCCAGGCGGTGGGAGGCTCGATCACCTCCAGACCGCGGGCGAGCAGGTGGCTGAGCCGGTCCGGTGCGGTCCGCGGCGCCAGGCCGAACCGCTCCTCGAGCCGGTCGAAGACCTTGCTCGCCTTGGGCCGGACGTTGAAGTCGCCGCCGAAGATCAGCGGATCGTCGCCGGCGAAGGCGACCGCCCGCCCGGCGGCGTCGAGCAGCTCCCGCTCGGCCGAGGAGGGCTTGGTGCTGACGTGGAGGTTGGCGACGCACGGGCCGGCCTCGAGCCGCGTGAGGGCCATGACCCGGAGCTCTGGCCGGCGGGTGAGCACCTCCCGGCGGCGCTCGGCGATCCCGCCGGCCGCGCCCCGAGCGAGGGTCGTGTTCGAGCCGCCCTCCCAGGCGCCCAGCAGGTCCGGGCGCCAGCGGCCGATCAGCGAGGTGATCGGCTGCAGCCAGTTCCGGCCGCTGAGGACGCGGTGGGCCTCGGCGCCGCACGCGTCGGCCATCCGGCGCCTCCAGCTCGGCGGGAACTCCTGGAAGAAGGCGACGTCCCAGTCGACTGAGTCGACCAGCGACGCGAACTCGTCGAGCAGGTCCCAGTTCGCCTGCTCGTACTCCTTGCCCCGGCGAGGGCCGCGACGGAAGTTGCCCTTGTGGGCTCGCACCTGGAGCTCGGGCTCGGGCGGCCAGTCGCGGCCGTGAAACGAGTTCCATGTCATTGCGGTGAGCTGCACGCGCGTAGTATCGATGGGCAATGACCTCCCAGACCGCATCGCGACCGGCCAGTGACTTTCTTACCGGCGAGGAGCTCGATCGGGACGAGCTCCTGAGCCTGCTCGAGCGCGCCGAGGAGCTCAAGCGCGGCCGGGAGGCGGGCGAGGGTCGTGATGCTCTGACGGGCCGCTCGATCGCCTTGATCTTTGAGAAGCCGTCGACCCGGACGCGGGTCTCCTTCGAGGTCGGCGTCGCGGAGCTGGGCGCCACTCCGATGATCCTGCGGGCGGACGAGCTGCAGCTGAGCCGCGGTGAGTCGATTGCGGACACCGCCAGGATCCTGTCCGGCTTCCTGCACGGCATCGTCATCCGGTCGGGATCCGACGAGCGGGTGCGCGAGCTCGCGAGCGGCTCCAGCGTCCCGGTGGTGAACGGCCTGACGCCGCAGCACCACCCCTGTCAGGCGCTGGCCGACCTGCTTACCTTGAAGGAGCGATTCGGGGAGCTGGAGGGGCTGCGGCTCGCCTACGTCGGCGACGGCAACAACGTCGCCCGCTCGCTCGCGATCCTCGGCGGGATCGCGGGGGTTGAGGTGGTGATCTCGAGCCCGGACGGCTACCGGATCGAGGAGGGCCTCGCGGAGCTGACCGACGACCCGAAGGTTGCAGCCGCGGGGGCGGACGCGATCTACACCGATGTCTGGGTGAGCATGGGCGATGAGGACACGGCCGATCAGCGCCGCGCGGATCTGGGTCCCTACCAGGTGAACGACGAGCTGCTTGCGGCGGCCTCGGACCGCGCGATCGCACTGCACTGCCTGCCGGCGCACCCGGGCGAGGAGATCAGCGCCGAGGTCCTCTATGGGGACCGCTCGGCGGTCTGGGACCAGGCGGAGAACCGCCTGCACGCCCAGAAGGCGCTGCTCGAACACCTGCTTTCGCCCGCCTCCTAAGATCAGCTACGCGGCCCCGTGGTGTAACGGTTAGCACGCGAGGTTTTCAACCTCGTAGCGCGGGTTCGACTCCCGCCGGGGCTACTGCCTCAACGAGGCCCGGCAGCGGCGTACCTGCCTAGCGATCGCCCGGGCCCGCGCCATGTATCCGGTCGCGTTGGGGTGGACGCCGTCTTCCCCGAACCAGCCGCGGTTGTGGGCCGCCATCGCCGTCCAGTCGACGACGCGGAGCCGGTCGTTGCGCTTTGAGATTCGATCCAGCACGTTGTTGTAGCCGGCGTAGGTCGTGCCGCCGACTGCCGGCCGGACGATGTTCGGCCAGACGATGCAGCCATGCTTGCCTACGGCCCGCAGTGACTTCCGAATCGCCGCTTCGAAGCTGCCGGTGGCGTGGGGATCATCGTTCGTGCCGAGGCTCGCCACCACGACGGGCGGTAGCGAGTGTCCCCGGCGCGCCAGCTCCGACGCCCCCTCCGGGGCGTGCTTCGAGATCGAGACGGAGCTTCCGATCCGCCAGCCATGGAGGAAGTGGGGGAGGTAGGGCCTCGTCCCCACCGCGAGTGAGTCGCCGACCACGAACAGCCGCTTGCCCACGGCATGGCGCCCCGCTGAGGCGGGCGCCGCGGGCGCCAGGGCCAGCAAGGTCAGCGCGACCGCTGCGATTCGCCTAGTCACCCGGCACCCCTCCGTACGCCTGCACCCCGCCGCAGCTCGCGATCGCCGAGGCGATCGCCTGCGCCCGGACCGCGTATCCCTCCGAGGTCGCGTGGACGCCGTCCGAGCCGAGCAACCCAGGTTGGGTTTGCGTGATCCCGGCCCAGTCGACCACGGTCAGGTTCGGCCGGGCGAAGGAGAGGCGCTCCAGCACCTTGTTGTAGCCCGCGTAGCTCACACCCGCGTACGGCGGACGGGCGATGTTCGCCCAGAGCACGCAGCGCGACGGTCCCGCCGCATCCAGCACCCGCTCCACGTCCCCCGCGAAGCTCGCCGTCGCGCTCGGATGGTCGTTCGTCCCGAGGCTGACGAAGATCACGCCGGGCAGGTTCGAGCGAGAGGTGATGTCCGCAACTCCGTCGTCGGAATGCCGGCCCGTATACGCGGACGTCTCGATTTGCCAGTCGGGAAGCAACTGCGCCAGTGGGCCCTCGGTCGCCTTCGCCAAGGAATCCCCGACCACGAGCAGGTGCCCGGGGGAAGGCGCCGTGCCGGCCCCCGCCGGTGCCTCGCTCTCGGTCGGCGTCTTTGCCTTTGGCGCCCGGGTCGGTTCCGGCGCTCCCGCGAAGGCCCCGTAGACAGCGAGCAGGATCAGCAACAGGGTGGCCACCGCACGAACCTATTCCAATCTCGGTGGAAAACCCGTATTCGAGGTCTGTGCTCCGGACCGATGTGAGGATGCCCACCGGCTGTGAATCTTCCGCGCATGGCGGACGGCACACCCCGAAATGGCGCTCCCGGACCCGGCGGGCCGGCTCGGGCGCGCGTGGTGGTGCTCGGGGGTGGTTTCGGCGGGCTCGAGACCGCTTTCGACCTCCGCCTTCTGGCCGGCGATCGCGCCGACATCACCCTGGTGTCCGACCAGGACCACTTCCTGTTCAAGCCAAATTCGATCTACGTGCCCTTCGGGCTGGACCCGGACCGCCTCAAGGTCGGCCTGGCGAAGCCGGCGGCGAAGCGCGGCATCAAGCTCGTCCACGCGCGCGCTGACGAGATCGACCCCGACGCTCGACATGTCAGGGTCGGGGAAGAGAGCCTTCCCTATGACCAGCTGGTGATCGCCACCGGCTCCGGGATGCGGCCGAGCGAGATTCCAGGCCTTGCCGAGCACGCGATCAGCATGTGGACGCCCCAGGAAATGCTTCAGCTCCGAGATGGATTCGAGGGCGTGCTCGCCGCGGCCAAGCGCAGCAACCATCAGCGCGTCACCTTCCTGATCCCCCCGAACAACAAGTGCGCCGGCCCCCTCTATGAGATCGTCCTCATGTTCGAGACGTGGCTTCGGCGAAAGGGCGGTCGCGACTCGACCTCGATCGCCTGGGCCACTTACGAGCAGGGGTACATCCAGGCATTCGGCCCCCGCCTCCACGAGCTCGTCACCGGCGAGTTCGAGCGGCGCGGGATTGAGGGCCACACCGATTGGGTCGTCGACAGCGCCGACTCCAAGGGAGTCGAGTTCCGCAATGGGGAGCGCATCGAACATGACCTCCTGGTCGCGTTTCCGCCCTACGTCGCCTCGACCCCGTTCCCCGGCCTGGATGCGGACGACCGCGGCTTCCTCGCGACTGACCTCGCAACTCGCCGGCTGAAGCATCACCCCGAGATCTACGCGGTCGGTGACGCCGGCGACTTTCCGGTCAAGCAGGCATTCCTCGCCTTCCTCCAGGGTGACGCGGCGGCATCTCAGATCGCGTCGGTGATCCTGGGCACCGAGCCGGAGCTCAGCTTCGACCCGGTCAGCATGTGCATCATGGAGCAGTTCGACAAGGCGACCTTCGCGAAGGTCCCGCTGCGGCTCACCGGGGACCCGGCGCATCCGATCGAGGTTCGGCCGGACGCGAACGGCGACTACCGGGTCGGCTCCTCGCGCATCTGGCGGATGGGGAAGAAGATGCTCGGCACCTCGGTGCCGTGGCGGTTCCGCCACGGCAAGCCGTTTCACGGCGGCGCGTTCTGGAGTGGCATGGACGTCGGCCTGAAGGCGATGTCCGGCGCCTTCTCCGACTGATCACCGAGGCGTTTAGCCGCCTGGACTAGCCTCTCGTCCGGTGCTTCCCGAGATCCACCTTGGTCCACTCACCCTGCAGACCTTCGGGATTTGCTTCGCCGCGGCGTTCATCGCGGCCGGAGCCCTCGTCTGGCGTCGCTTCGAGGAGATCGGCAAGCCGGTCGACTGGGCATACGAAATGGGCTTCGCGGCGCTGCTCGGCGGCCTCGTCGGCTCCCGCCTCGACTTCGTCATCGAGAACTACAGCGACGTCAAGGGAGACCTGCTCGGCAATCTCCTCTCGGGCTCGGGGCTCGTCTGGTACGGCGGCGCGATCGGGGGCGCCATCGGCGTTCTCCTCTGGGCCTGGTGGCGGGGTTTCCTCGGTCTCGCACTGCTCGACCTCGCCGCCCCCGCGCTCGCCCTCGGCTACGCGGTCGGCCGCTGCGGCTGCCAGCTCTCCGGAGACGGGGACTACGGCAAGGCCTGGGACGGTCCCTGGGCGATGGCATATCCCGATGGCACCAAGCCGACCGATCAGACGGTCCATCCCACCCCGGTTTACGAGACCCTGGCCATGGGGCTCGTCGCGCTACTGCTCTGGCGCTTGCGCGATCGGCTCACGAACGGATTGCTCTTCGCGCTCTACCTCCTGCTGGCCGGGACCGAGCGGTTCCTGGTGGAGTTCATCCGCCGCAACGACAATGTCGCCCTCGGCCTGACCCAGGCGCAGCTGCTCAGCCTGGCGATGATGATCGTCGGGGGCGTCTGGCTGCTGGTTGCGTTCCGGCGGGCCCCGAAGCCCGCCACGGCCTAGAGGGCCTCGACGTCACAGCGCCTTCACATTGACCGGCCACCCCTTCGGTATCACCGAGGGCAGGGCAGTCAATGAGTTGAAAGGAGGCTGAATGACCGACGAGGTGCAGGAGGTTCAGGAGGTCCAGGAGGAGCAGGCCCCAGAGGCCGAGGCCGCCACGGAGACGACGTCCGACGAGATGGATGACACGCCGGCCGCTGAGTCCGCGGAGATCACCGATGCCGATGTCGACACGGACACCGACGCCGACGAGCTCACTTCGGAGGCAGAGGCATCCGAGGATGTCGCCGAGGAGCCGGAGTAGCTCTGAGCTAAACCGATCGGAGTAGGCCGCCGTCGAGCGGGATGACGGCTCCCGTGAGATAGGCGGCCCGCTCCGAGCAAAGGAACGCGACCAGGTCGCCGTATTCAGCCGATTGGCCTAATCGCTTCGCGGGGACGCGCTGCCTGGCTGCCTCCTCGGCTCCCTTCAGGGATCCCTCTGGGTCGGCCAGCCGCTCCGTCGCGAACATCCCCGTGGCGACCGTGTTGACCGTGATCCCATCGCCCGCGACCTCATCGGCGAGGGTCTCGAGCAGGCAGAGCGCGGCCAACCGGTTCGAGTTCGATAGCGCGAGGTGCGGGATGGGCTCGCGAATCGAGATCGAGGAGACGTTGACGATCCGCCCCCAGCCCCGCTCCCTCATGCCCGGCAGGGCACCCTCGATCAGGAGCTTGGGCGCGAGAACCAATGAGCGAAACGCGGCCTCCCACTCCTCCGGCGAGTTGTCGAGCGCGGCACCGGTGGGCGGGCCGCCCGTGTTCGCCACCAGGATCTCCACTGGGCCGACCGTCTCCGCAACCTCACCGGGCAACCGCCCCAGGCGGTCCAGATCGCCGGTGTCCGCCGGGCAGACGTGAACCGCGCCGTCGATCTCCTCGGCGGCGGCCCGCAGCGAATCCTCGGAACGGCTCGAAATCGCAATCCGGGCGCCCTCGCGTGCCAGGGCGCCCGCGATCCCCTTGCCGATGCCCTTGCTGGCGCCCATGACCAGCGCGACTCGGCCCTCGATCCCTAGGTCCACAGCGCGCCTCCCGGGCGCTGGGCGAGCCAGGCGCACCACACCGCGAACGCAGCCACGGCGATCGCGACGCCGAGCCAGTGGACCCCTGCGACCACGGCAATCGCGCTCGGGATGCCAGCCAGAACCGCCCCGAGTAGGACTGCGGGCGTATTCAGGTGAAGCGCCCAGGCGACGAGCGCCGCGCAGCCGAGCCAGGCGACCGGCCCGGTGAGCCAGCCCCAATCCTCGAAGAAGGAATGGGGGAGGGTCACCGCCAGCACCAGCGAGACGGCGGCCACGGCCACCACCTGCGCGACGGCCGCGCGCCAGAGGACCGAACGGTCCATCAGCCGGTGAGCTTGGCCAGATACGCCGCGTCGTCGGGCGGCAGCCCCGGGATCGGCTGGCCGTCCCAGGTGATGCCGTCGGACATCGCGACGAAGAGCTGCTCGCGCTGGCGCAGGCTGAGGCGCTCGAAGCGGGCCAGCGCCAGGAAGGAGTAGAGCTTGGGCATCGTGTCCCGCCAGCCGTGATCTGTCCCATGGATCTTCGCCAGGTCGTGGATCGTCTTGGGCGTCTCCTTGAGCGGCTCCTTGAAGATCTGGGCGAAGACCGCGAAGTCGAGCTGAGACGTCCGGCCCTCCGGCACCTGGAGCGTCTCGTCCTGCGGTACGAGCAGACCCTGCTCGAGCTCCTCGGCCGTCATCAGCAGCACGCCATCCGTCGGCCGCGGGTTGCACTCGATCATCACCAGGCCGTCGTCGGTCTCGATGAAGTCGAGGGACATCTGGCCGTCCCAGGAGAGGTCCTCGCCGAGCTTCTGCACCGTGGGCAGCGTGTCTGACGGGTCGACCGAGAGGAACTGGATCCCGGTCGAGTGCTCCCACTGGCGCGGCGCTCTGTAGGACATGTGCGTCGCAACCCTCCCGTCGTGCAGACAGGAGTAGGTGCAGTGCATCGGGCCGTCGACGAATTCCTGGACGAGCCACGGGTTGGCCTCGGTCGGCTGGCATGCGTCCAGCTCCAGGTGGCCGGCGAGCGGTCCCGTGTTGGTGAGCAACCCGACGCCGCCTCGCGAGAATGCCGCCCGCGCGAAGTAGCGCGGGTAGCTCTCGATCGCCTGCTTCAGCTCCTCCGGGCTGTGGGCCAGCGTCGTGTGGGGCGTGCGGATCTCGAGCCTGTCGCAGAGCTCCTGGAACGTGCCCTTGTCGTGTACCTGGGCGAGGGTCTGAAACGGAGGGGCGTAGAGCTTCGTCACCTTCGACATGCGCTCGTGCTGGGCGGCGAGATAGAAGACCTCCTCGAACATCGGGATGACGATCTCGATCTCGTTGACGTCCGCGATGCGCTCGACGTCGGAGGCGAACTGCTGGGGATCGCCGGTTGCCGACGCGGTGGTGAAGTGCCCCGCCAGGTACTTGGAGTGGCTTCCGGGAGACGCCTCGTAGCTGTCGCAGGCGAACGCTTCGTGTCCGCGCTCGCCGACCTTGCGGATCACGTCGAGTGCGAACGGCATCCGCGAGCTGGTGATCAGGACCCTCACGGGCCTAACCCTACGACGGCCGGGCTAGCGGTGATGCCTGCGCTTGCGGTGCTTCTTGTGCTTCTTCGCCTTTACCGGGGCCGCGCCCGTGACCGGGTCTCCGAGCGGCATCGCCACGTTGATGCCGTTGAAGGTGACGGCCCCGGTCGAGCGCTGTATGTCATACAGCGACGAGGAGGCGGTGAGCTGCAGCGTGTAACCACCGCCGGCCGGGGCCCGTCCGGCGACCATCTCGAGGTCGCGCGAGATCGAATGGGTCTGGCCGTCGAGGGTCAGCGGGATCGGGGTCGCGATATTTCCCAACACGGTGCCGTTCCGCGGGTTCGCGAACTGGGCGTAGACCCAGGTCTTCTCGGGAGCCGCCGTGCCCTGATAGGTCAGGTCGAGGTGCGGAGCGCCCACGACGTTCGCGTCGGTCGTCGGCCCCGGGACCGGGACGTTGACGGCGTTGGCGGCCTGGCTGGCGAAGATCAGGGCCCCGCTGGCCTGTCCCGGCAGGATCGGCAATGTCCCTGATCCGGAGGCCGAGAGTTGCGCTGCGGGCTTGAGCGGATAGGCATCGCTGGTCCGCAGCTGGGCGTCGTCCGCGATCCAGGCGAACTTCGGCCCCGTGTCCGAGTCCTGCTTGCCTCTCAGATAGCGGTCGAACCAGGCGACCGTGCGCTCGTCGAGGTAATCGGCGCCCGGGCCGGCTCCGGTGAGGCAGACGCCGTGCCCTCCGCAGAACCAGATCATCTTGACCGGCACGTCTTGGACAGCCGAGGCGGGGCTCTTTCGCTTCTTGCCCTTCTTCCCCTTCGCCTTGATCGCCGCGGTCCGCAGCGTGTTGTCGCCGATGTCCTGGAAGTTCGTGACGCCCTCATCCAGCGGGAAGAGCGTGTCGGCGGTGCCCTGCATGATCAAGGTGGGCACGTGCACGTTCTCCACCATGTCGCCCGGGCCGTGGCCGGCCATCCAGTCGACGTCAGCCTGAGTCGTCGTGCCGGTCGCCACGCCGTTGGTGAGGATCGAATAGAAGTGGGGGTCCTGGCGCCCGGCCGCCGTCGCGGGCGAGCTCAGGCCGCCGGGCAGCGCCGATCCTTCGACGCCCGCCGCGATCAGGATCGATCCCCAGCCGAGCTTGATGTTGCTCTCGGGGAAGAGGGCGGTGAGCAGCGAGTGCCAGGCGATCGTCGGGGCGATCGCGTCGATCCGCTTGTCGAGCGCAGCCGAGACCAGCTGGATGCCGCCGCCGTAGCTGGCCCCCGCCATCCCGATTGTCGGGTCGTCGGGACTGGTCGCGCAGGTGACCTTGCTCTTTGAGCGCCGCTTGCGGTTCTTCGCCCGCCGCTTCTTCTTCGTCTTCGTGCAGCTGCGGTCGAGCTGTGCCTCGGGCTGCTTCGCGATCCAATCGATCAGCGCTTGGACGTCGCGGCCTTCATAGCTTGGGTCGTCGATCTCCACGGTGCCGCCCGACTGCCCGAATCCGCGCGGGTCCCAGGTGAGGACGTTGTAGCCGTGGCTGATGAACGTGCTGATGCCGGGGACGCCGAAGATCGCGCCAAGACCCCCACCGCCGGCGAGATCCGCTGCTCCGCCCTCCGTTTCACCGGCCGAGCTCCAGCCCGGACCCTCGAGGATCGTCGGAGCGGGGGAGCCGGCGTCCACTCCCTTGCCCGGGAACCAATGTGCGGCGATCTTGGTGCCGTCGAAGGATGTGATCGTCACATCCTTCGCGCTCGCCGCGGGGACGCAGGCCAGCGCACCCGCAAGAACCGCGGCTATGGGCAGCCCCCCAAGGACTCGCCTCCACATGGCGCGCGACGGTACCACCGCGCGCAGGGCGCCGCGCCGGTCATAATCGGCCAACCCAGGGCGGTTAGCTCAGTTGGGAGAGCGCCTCGTTTACACCGAGGAGGTCGCTGGTTCGAGCCCGGCACCGCCCATCGGATTGATCCTCCCTCCTCCGGGTATACGTGCGCCGAGCAGTCAGGCCAAGGAAGGAGGGAATGCTCATGCTGTGGTTAATCGCAGGAGTAGTTCTGTTGATCATCGCCATCGCGGGCGGGGCCATCGTCCACCCCGTGCTGTTCGCGCTGGCAATCGTCGCGTTGCTGATCTTCTTCATGGGACGCGGCGGGACTAGAACCGTCTAAGCACCAAGCACCTCGCAGTTGAACCGGGTTCCGCGTACTGGCTCGCTGCTGCCCGCTTCTCAGCGGTGGCAGCGGGCCAGCGCGCGGGAGTAGAAGCGCAGGTAGTCGCCCCAGTGGCTGCGCCAGTAATCGCCGCTGTGCGTCCCGGGCCAGATGTGGAACGCGATGTCCGCGCCGTGCGCCGCAGCTGCTCGGCGAACTCATCCAGCCCGGTGTGCCGGAACGGATCCTCATCCCCGGTGTCCATCCAGACCGGTAGTCCGAGATACGGACCCGGGGCGTCGGTCGCGGCCTGCAGGACGTCGTGGTGCTCGAAGTCCGCTGAATCGTCGAACGCACCGGGGGCCGTCTCGCCCCCCGTATGCCAGATAGCCGGCGAGTGGGCTCCGACAGCGCAGAAGCGCCCCGGGTTGAGGCGCGCGATGTCGAGGGAGCCGAAGCCGCCCATCGAGATGCCTCCGATCGCCACCGGCGAGGATCGGCGTTGTATCTGCGAGCCACGTCGGGGATCACCTCGTTGACCACGTAGGAGCCCCATCCCCCGTCCGCTCGATTGTGCCAGTAGGAGTGATCCGCGCCGCTCGGGAAGGCGACGATCGGCGCACGCCTCCCCTGGTCGCGGAGCGCATCGAAGAACTGGTCGCTCGGCCGGGGCAGATCCCCGCCGCCGCGACCGTGGAGGAACACGAGTAGGGGCCGCCGGTGCCCGGAGTCCCCGCCAGCCGGCACCACGACCTGGGTGTCGAGGTCCTGCCCGACCGCCTTACTGTCGATGGTGAACTTCTCGACGCCCGCGCCGTGGCGCGCTCGCTCGTCGGCGGGGCCGAGGAAGAGCTCGAGTCCCGCCACCACCACAACCGCGACCACGAGGAGCGCCGCCTTCCTCCGCCTGCGTATCGCCGGCGAGAGCATGGCCGCGGCCTACGAGGTGCGCCGGGGTTCCAGCGAGCTCACCACCGGCTGAGGGCTACTCGGAGCTTGTCTCCGGTTCGTCCGGCTTGCTGTGTTGAGGCATCAGCGCACCCGTGGATCCGGACCGGTTCTTGGCGATCAGCTTTCGCGCCTCGGACTCGTCGTCCTCGGGCAGGAACCCGCGGCGGAGGTCGTGCGCGTCGAAGATGTCGTCGAGGTCTTCCCGGGTGAGCGTCTCCCGCTCCAGCGCGTTGCTGGCGAGGTCCTCGAGGCAGCGCCGGTTCACCTTCATCAACTGACGGGCGCGCGCATACGCCATGTGGGCCAGCTCCTGCGCGTTCTCGTCGACGTCGCGGCGGGTGCGATCCGACATCGAATAGTCGCCGGTCGGCTGCGCCAGCGGCGCGCTGTCAGGCGGCCCATGCGAGACCGTCATGCCGAACTCGGTCACCATCTGGACGCAGACCTTCTGGACGCGGGAGAGGTCGTCGGCGGCGCCCGAGTAGGCCTCGTCGAAGATCTCCTCCTCGGCAGCCCGTCCCCCTAGGAGGATGACGATCTCGTCCATCAGGTCCTTACGCGAGCGCAGGTAGCGGTCCTCGGAAGGCGAGTGAGCCACGAACCCGAGCGCCGGCCCGCGGGGAACAATCGAGAGGATCTCCGGCGGGTCGAGCCCGCAGAGCCGCCGGCAGAGCGCGTGACCCGCCTCGTGGTAGGCGACGATACGGCGCTCCTGCTCGGTCAGGCGTCTGGACTGCTCCGAGCCGACGGATTGGCGCAGGAGGGCCTCGTCGAGGTCCTCGCGGCCGATCGCCATGCGGCCCGCGCGCCCGGCGATGATCGCCGCTTCGTTGAGGGCGTTGGCGAGCTGCGCGCCTGTCAACCCGGTGGTCTTGCGGGCGACGTCGGTGAGGTCGACCTTGTCGGAGAGCGTCTTGTCCTTGGCGTGTGAGCGGAGGATCGCCTCGCGCCCGTCCCGGTCCGGCGGCGCAACCAGGACCTGGCGGTCGAAGCGACCGGGCCGCAGGAGCGCCTTGTCGAGCTTCTCCACGTTGTTCGATGCGGCCAGGACGATCACGGTGCCCGGATCGCGCTCGAAGCCGTCGAGCTCCACCAGCAACTGGTTGAGGGCCTGCTCGGTCTCCGAGGTGCCGCCGTCTCCGCCGCCGGATCCGCGATGGCCGCCGACGGCATCGATCTCATCGATGAAGATCACCGCGCGGCCCGCCCTGCGGGCCTCCTTGAAGAGCCGGCGAATACGAGCAGCGCCACGCCCTACGAACATCTCGACGAAGCTCGAGCCGGAGGCTGCGAAGAAGTCAACGCCGGCGTGGCCGGCGACCGCCCGCGCAAGCATGGTCTTTCCGGTACCCGGCGGTCCGTAGAGCAACACGCCACGCGGGGCCCGAGCGCCGAGCGCCGCGAAGCGCTTCGGGTCCTTGAGCCACTCCGCGACGTCGACCAGCTCCTCCTTGGCGGCGTCCACCCCCTGGACGTCATCCCATTGCACCGGCGCGGTCTTGCTCGATTTGACCGTCTCGGGGCGTGTGGTCCCCATCATGCCGCGGGCGATGAACAGGAAGACAGCGAGGATTGCTGCGGAGAAGAAGACCGCGAAAACCGGGTACCAGGTGCTGAAGAAGTCCGTGATGGATGCGAGCAGGGGCATATGACGCCTAATCACCTATCGGCAGGCGAGCCCCTTGCCTGGAGTGAATTTTCGGTGCCGGGAAGTGGCTAGGCCTGCCCGTAGAGCATGACCTTGTTGGTGTCGTCCGGGTCCGCCTTGACCTGAAACTTGCCACCGGGCTGGTAGGCGTTGACGGCATCCTGCGTCAGGTACTGATGGATCGTGGTGTCGTAGCTCTGGCCGCTCTCGAGCTCGACGCTGACGCCGATGTCGTAGGCCTTGTTGACGGGATCCGACCCCTCGCCGGACTCCGTGATCGAGTTGATCGTGGCGGTGCCGGGCAGGCCGTTCTGGTTCAGCTTCATCGCCAGGTTGGCGTACTCGACGTCGCCGGCCGAGGGGTTCGCCGTGTTGGCGCCGCCCTGAGCCGCCTGCTGGGCCATCTCCTGGGCCTTCTTGATGTTGTCCATCAATCCCATTGAACTCTCCTTCTCCCAAGTCGTCCGTGGTGGATCTCGCACTCTAACCGAGGACCTTTGGGGTACGTTGCCGAAATGGAAACGGAACAGCTGAAGCGCATCCCGCTCTTCTCGGATGCATCGGACGAGGAGCTGAAGCAGGTCGCGGCCTTCGCCGAGTCCAAGGAGGTCTCGGACGGCGAGGTGATTCTCGAGGAGGGCGGCTTCTCCCGCGAGCTGCTCGCGATCGAGGAGGGCACGGCCGAGGTGACCCGCGACGGCGAGAAGATCGCCGATCTCGGACCCGGAGACATCTTCGGGGAGGCGGGCATGCTGGACGACTCGATGCGAAGCGCCACCGTCACCGCCACCTCCCGGATGCGGCTGATCAGCCTCGGCCACTTCGAGGTGAAGCGGCTGAAGAAGGACGCCCCGGGCGTCTATCGCAGCATCGAGCAGCTCGTGGAGGAGCGCTCGAACTAGGCGATCGTCGTGCGGAGCTCGCCGAGTGTGGGTGAGGAGATCACGATCTCATCGCCCGGCTTGAGCCAGATCCGCGGCTGCCGGATGCTGCCGACGCCTGACGGGGTGCCGGTCGAGACGATGTCTCCCGGCTCCAGCGTCATCCAGCGGGACAGCCTCGACACGAGCTCGGCGACCGAGAAGACCAGGTCGGACGTAGATGCCTCCTGCATCCGCTCGCCGTTCAGGTCGAGGGTGAAGGAGATGGAGTCCGGAGCACCCGCTTCATCAGGCGTGACGATCGCGGGCCCGCAGGGAGCGGAGCCGTCGAAGACCTTGCCGGGCATCCACTGCGGCGTCGCGAACTGGAGGTCACGGGCGGAGAGGTCGTTGAGCAGCATGTAGCCGGCGACCGCGTCCAGAGCCTGCGCCGGCTCGACGTCCTTGCTGCGGCGGCCGATGACGAATGCCACCTCCGCCTCGTAGTCGACCTTCTCGCTCGCGGCCGGCAGCTGCACGGTCGTCTCCGGCGGCGCGAGGGCGTTGCGGAACTTGGCGAAGAACGTGGGCTGCTCGGGTGGATCGATCCCCGCCTCCGCGGCGTGTGAGCGGTAGTTGAGCCCGATGCAGACGATCTTGTCCGGGTCGGGGATCGGCGGCAGGAGTTCGGGGTCAGTGACCGGAGCTGGGCCCCCCGCGTCGAGTCCCTTGGCGAGCTCTTCGACGCGGCCCGCCTCGATCAGCTCTCTCACGGTGAAGTGCTCGACGCCTAGCACCGGCGCGGCATCGATCACTCCGCCCTCGGTTAGCACGCCGGCCCTTGTCCGGCTGCCGTCCCGATAGCTGACCAGCCTCATGCGGCCACCCTAGTCCGTCTCGCGTCATCGACCGTGCGGGTTCGTTAGGTTCCCGCGCCATCAGAGGGGGGTCTATCCCCGGAAACACGAAGCAGGTGCGCGAGGAGGTACGAATGGCAGAAGGGACCGTCAAGTGGTTCAGCAACGAGAAGGGGTACGGCTTCATCACGCCCGATGACGGCGGCAAGGACCTCTTCGTCCACTTCTCGAGCATCGCCGGTGACGGCTACCGCTCGCTCGACGACGGCGCGCGGTCAGCTACGAGTCCGAGGAGGGCCCGAAGGGCCCGGTCGCCACGAACGTTTCCGAGTGAGCGGCTAGCCTGCATGTCGCCCTCGGGGGCGTAGCTCAGTTGGTTAGAGCGCCGGCCTGTCACGCCGGAGGCCGCGGGTTCGAGTCCCGTCGCTCCCGTTCTCAGAAGCCTGCTGCAAGTGGCAGGTTTTCGCTCGTCCTCTGAGGGGGCTCGCAGCTTCCGTCGAATCCGGGTCATTCGGGGCGCCAGTGCCCGATAGTGCCCAATCAGCGTCGCTGAGCAGGCCGCCGAGCTTGGTCTGCGGCTTCATTCCGGTGACGTCGGTGTAGACGCGAAGGGTCATCCGCGGATCGCGGTGGCCCATCTGGGCCGCGGTGATCGCGGGGTGCTCGCCGAGCTCGGCGCGCAGCGCGGCGTAGGTCCGGCGCAGCGCGTGGAACGTGATGCCGTCCGGAAGCGGCGGCTTGCCGTCGGCTTCCAAGCGCTCATTGGCCCGGTCGATCGCGCCGTAGAGGACGCGCTTGCGGACGCTGTTGCGATCGCGCGGCTGGTCGCGGTCGCGACCGGGAAAGACGAAGTCGTCGGGCTGGCTCCACCGCGAGCCGATCTTGTGCTCGCGGAGCAGCTGGACCAGCTCGGGCTCGAGCGAGACGCGGCGCAAGGCCCGCCGCCGTCTTCGACCGGGCGACCGTCAGCTCGCCCTTGCCGAGATCGAGGTCGCGCCAGCGAAGGTGGGTCAGCTCGGTCGCTCGCAGGCCGCCGGCCATGATCGCCGTCGCGAGCAGCGCCCGGTTTCGCCCCGCGGCCTGGAGCAGGACCTGGACCTGCTCGCCGCTCAGCCGGGCCCGCCGAGGCTCCGCCTCCTTCAGCTTCTCGACCTTGGTCTTGACCGGGTTGTGGTCGATCAGCTCGTAGCGGACCGCGACGTCCAGGATCTGGCCGAGTCGGGTGAGCGTCTTGTTGATCGTTCGGTTGGAGAGCGGGCGGTCGACGAGCGCCTTCTCTCGCTCCCGGACCTTCGCCGCCTTGTAGCGGTCGACCTCGCGGGCCGTGATCTCCGAGAGGCGATGCTCGGCGAAGAACGGCAGGAGGTGGTGGGTCAGCGCAAGCTCGTAGTCCTCCGCGGTCCGCGGCGCGAACTCATCGCGCCGCGAGTTGAGCCACTCCGACGCGAACTCGTGGAAGGTCGGCTCCTCCTTCTCCTCGATCGTCGGCGCCGGCTTGGGCGGCTTCCAGATTCCGCGGCGCACATCGGCGAGGACATTCGCCAGCTCCTCCTCGGCCTTCGCTCGGGTCCAGCCCTCCTCGGCAGTGCCGAGAGTGATGTAGCGCCGCTTGCCGTAGGCGCGGAAACGCAGCGCGAAGGTCCGGCCGCCCTTGCGGTCCAACTCCACGACCTGACCGATTGAGCTCCTCGCCATCTGCCCTCACGACCTTAAGGGACCACCGGTTCCGATTTCGCCTCCCTCGGATCGGGAGGAGCTCGGAGTTTGGGCGTTGAGAAGACCGCCGCGAGCGACGACGGTCGCCGAGCCTTCGAAGGTTTGGAACGGGCCGCTGCTGCCTTCCGGCGACGATCCTCGCCGGGTCGAAACGGAGCCGGGCCCGCTTTCCATTCCCGACCCGGATCGCCCCGAGCTCGTCCGCCTTGGCGTAGACGGTGGCGCGGCTCACTCCCAAGAGCCGCGCCACCGCCGCTGCGTCCACGAGCTGCCCCATCTGCCTCGACTCCACTGACTCGTCCGCCAGAAGCTCCGCGACCCGCTGAGCCAGCTGTTCGACTTCGCCGGGCTCAATTGCCATCGTCGTTTCCTTCGAGTGACGCGAGGGGTACGACCGCGATCAGCTCGTCGGTGACGGTCCGCTCGACTGCTTTCCGGACGGCGCGCAGCGCCCGCTCGCCGCAGAGGTAGCGCACCCCGCTGAATCGATCGGCGCCGATGGCCGCTCGCCAAGCGCGGAGGATCGAGTCGAGCCGCCAGCTCGCCTTCTGGCTCAGCTCAACCTCGATCGCCAGGCCCTCATCCGCGAGCACCAGGTCCGGTCGGTGAAAGCGCCCGTCGTGGAGCTCGGCCGAGTAGATCCGCCGACGCTCCTCCACTTCCATCGCCGCCAGCTCCCGCTCGCTGAGGACCGCGCGACCCTCGCGCTCCAGCCTCGCCGCTACCTCGGGCCACCGCGATCGCGTGGGGCCGGCGGCCGACGGAGACGCGTCCCGGGCCAAGGGCCTCTCGGCCAACGGCCCGCAGACCGTCGCTGGTGCAGACCAGGAGCCGACCCGATCCGTTGATCGGCTCCAGGGCGTCGACGAGGCGATGCTCCAGCCAGCGCGCCTCGCGAGCGTAGGAGACGGTCTGGCCCGTTCCCGCCCACGCCGCTACGGCGCAGGCGGGAACCAGGCCAAACCTCGCCACAAAGGCAAGGACCTCGAGGTCGCGCTCGCTGATCGCGGTCGTCGCTCGCGGCATGACGGCGACACCTAGCGACCTGTTCCGTTCGAGCCGGGGCCGCGCTCCCAGCTCGGGATCACCCGGACGATCATCGCCCGGTCACCGTCTTGGCGGTCGAGCCTGATCACCGCGCACTCGCACCAGCCGAGGTGCTGGAGGAGCGAGGGATGGATCCGCAGGCGGTAGCCGCGCGTCCGCGTGCCGGTGCCGGCCGGCATCCCGAGCAGGCCGGCCGTCCGGGTCGTGCTCTGCCACTCGCCGACCTGACCCGCCATCCGCGCCACCGCGTCGGCGTCGTCCGGGCCCATGCGGAGCCCGAGCACGCTCCCGACCGTCGCCTTCATCCGGCCCGCGAAGCCATCGCCTGCGACTTCCAGATCGGACATCGCATGAGTCGCCACCACGGCCGAGATCCCCGCCGCTCGCCCTCGGGTGAAGAGCCGCTCCACCTGCTCGGCCTCGATCGCCCCGAACTCGTCGATCGCGACCAGAGTCGGGATCGGCCTGCCCTGGAGCTGCGAGGCGATCGCTCCCAGCTCGATCGCGATCGCCGATCCGATCTTCTCGGCGACGATCCCATAGCGCTCGGCGTCGAGGCGGAAGTAGACGACGGCGCGCTTCCGAACCGCATCGGAGAGGTCGAGGACCGGGCCGGCTCCGGAGTCGGGATCGAGCCACTCGCGGCCCGGACCCGACTCCGCCAGCACTGCCAGGCGGCTGCGCAGCCCGGCGACGTCTGAGCGCTCCCTCGGGGTGAGCGCGTTGACGAACCGATCCAGCTCGCCGGCCAGTTCCGGCGTGCCGTGCTTGGCGACATGCGCAGCGAGGCGATCGGGGTCGCAGAGCTCCAGAACCGCCGGCAGGGTCAGCCGGGTGCCCGAGCCCTCCATCCCCCGAACCACCCAGCGCAGGAACCGGGTCGCCTCCGCCAGGTAGAAGGGCTCCGACCACTCCTCGCAGGCGAGCAGCTTCGCGACAGTCTCGTCGACCCCGCCGCTCGCCAGCACGTCCCAGACCGTCGGTCCCTCCGGGCTTACGAGCACGAAGGGGCGTCCGACCATCTCCGCGGTCCGGCGAGCCTGAGCCTCGAGCTCCGGGTCGTTCTTCGCCTCGACCAGGACGACCCCGGAGCCCCGCAGCGCGTGCTCGTGGGCCAGCACGCCGAGCAGGGTCGACTTGCCGGCGCCGGTCGCGCCGACGATCAGGGAGTGAGAGCCGGACTGACCGCCCGCCGGGATGCTCGCCACCCGCCCTCGGCGGGTGACGCCGATCGCGATCTCCGCGCTGGATCCGTTGGTCATGCGGCGGCGGGCCAGACGCCGACGCAGCAGGTGATGCGGCCCGATCCGCTCGCGAGCCTCGTGCCCTCGATCGTCACCGGCGCGGCGGTCCTCGACGTGAATGAGGAGCCCGACGCCGAGATGCCCGACGAGCATCGCGGCCGAGCGCGGTGATCGTCGCCAGCGCCGCGTCTCCGGAGAGCAGCCCGGAGGAGGCGAGCAGGATCGCCAGGCCGAGCGGCGACCAGCCAGAGCAGCCCCCACTCGAACCCGGCGCGCAGCCTGCGGACCGAGATCAAGGCGACCAGCGCGCCGACGGCGAGACCGCCGAGGGCGAACTCGGTGAACAGCTGGAGGTAGTGCAGCGCGTGGCCGGTGTGGGCAAGCGCTCCCTTGCTCTGCTCGGCTGAGCGCTTGACGGCTTTGGCGGATGGATAGAGGTGGCTCATGGAGTCTCCGTTTCGTCGCGGTGGCCGATCAATCCCCGAAGAGGCAGCCAGTCCGATTTCGTCTAGCTGCCCTCAACCTGCATGACGAGATTTCGAGGTTTTTGACCCACCGAATTTGGGTTTGTCTTGAGCGACTCACTCACCACAAGACGACCCTCATCCCGAAATGGGGACACCCCTTTGCTCCACTGCCTTTGCCTGTCTCCAACCTCCCGGCGCCCGCGTCCCGTGCGTTTCCTCCGCCCGACCGCCGCTGACCCCGTGAACCCACATCGTGGGGGCGCGGGGTCAGCGGCGGGAAGGGCGGCCCCTACGCACGGGACGCGGGCGTAGGTGCGGAACCGGATTCCGCACCTCTCTTCGCACCTCTGCAGGTAGTCCGAACTCAGCTTGAGGAGCCGACCTAAGCTGAGTGTTGCGCCGCCTTGCCGGCGGCCGTCAACCCCTTCGGGGTCGGGCGCTTCGCGCCCTTGACTGCCGCCGCGGCGACGCTGTTTTGCTTGCAGGTCGGCAGTTGATATTGCCTCTCCTCTGGGTGCCGGAACTCTGGACGAACGCCCTCAGAATCCCACGCGCATTGGGAGCCGCCGATAGCGTGAGGCCATGCAGGCGCAGCTCCACCCCGAGCAGCGATCGCGGGTTGCGATCGACCGGATGCTTAATGAGGCTGGTTGGATCGTCCAGGACTACAAGGGCATCGATCTCACCGCGGGGCGTGGCATAGCCGCGCGAGAGGTTCCGACGAAGACAGGACCCGTCGACTACATGCTCTTTGTCGATGAGGAGGCCGCCGGAACGGTCGAGGCCAAGAAGGAGGGAACGCCTCTCCTCGGAATCGAGCCGCAGACAAGGCGCTACATCGAGGGCTTCAAGGAGCTACTCAAAGATCGGGCGGTCCCGCACTGGGGTCCCGACGCCGAGCCGCTGCCGTTTCACTACCAGGGGACCGGGGCCGAAACGGTCTTCACAAATCTGCGCGATCCGATCGCGCGCCCCCGTGATGTCTTCAGCTTCCACCGACCAGAGACGCTGCAAGCGTGGGCAAGCGAAGCCAGTTCGTTTCTCGATCGGATCCAGAGGATGCCGCCACTCGACACAGGCGGACTACGAGAAGCCCAGATCGTGGGCATCGAGAATCTGGAGCAATCACTCGGGAACGCCAAGCCGAAAGCGTTGATGAACATGACGATGGGTTCCGGCAAGACGTATGTCGCCGTCGCAGAGGCCTACCGCCTGATCCGCTACGCAGGATCGAAGCGCGTCATGTTCCTCGTAGACCGCATCAACCTTGGTCAGCAGGCCTTCGGCGAGTTCGCCGATTACGCGACGCCCGACGACGGCCGCAAGTTCACTGAGCTCTACAACGTCCAGCTGCTGCGCTCAAACAGGATCGACCCAGCAGCCAAGGTCGTGATCACCACAATCCAGCGGCTCTATTCAATCCTCCGCGGCGAGCCCGAGTTGCAGACGGAAGAGGAGGAGAGGTCGACCTTCGAGGTGGCGCCAGCCGAGCCGTTGCCGCCGGTCGACTATCGACCTGATGTTCCGATCGAGTTCTTCGACGTCGGCTTCGTTGACGAATGCCACCGCTCGATCTACGGCCGCTGGGGCCAGGTCCTCGACTACTTCGACATGTCTCTCATCGGCTTGACGGCAACGGCCGAACACACCGCGCGCGTCTACTTCGATGAGAACGTCGTCACCGAGTACAAACACGAGCAGGCCGTCGTGGACGGGGTCAACGTGCCGTACACGACTTACCGCATCAAGAGCGAGGTCACGGAGGGCGGCGCCAAGATCAGCCCAGGTGATTGGGTCGGAGTGCGAACCCCCCGCTCCTCGAAGCCGGAGCGAAAGCAACTGGAGGACGAGCTGACCTACGACAAGGCGACGCTCGATCGAGCGGTGATGAATCCGGCACAGATCCGCGCCGTAATTCGGGAGTTCAGAGACAAGGTGTGCACACAGATATTTCCAGGCCGGCCCGAGGTCCCGAAGACGGTCTTCTTCTGCAAGCACGAGTCACATGCGGAGGACGTCCTGAAGGTCATTCGTGAGGAGTTCAATCGTGATTGGGACTTCGCCCGGAAGATCACCTACAAGACGGAGGGCTCTTCCCAGGACCACATCCAGGACTTCAGGACGGATCCAAAGTTCCGCATCGCGGTTTCGGTTGACCAGATCGCGACTGGCACAGATATTCGGGCCCTGGAATGTCTCGTCTTCATGCGGATGGTCGGCTCTCGCACCCTCTTCGAGCAGATGAAGGGTCGCGGGGTGCGGGTCATCGATCCCAGCGACCTGCAGTCGGTGACCGAGGGCGCCACGTCGAAGGACCGCTTCGTGATTGTCGACTGCGTCGGGCTGACCGACGAGGACAAGGCCTGGGCCGAATCGCGACCGCTGGAACGGAAGCCCTCAGCGTCACTCGATCAGCTTCTGCAGAAGGTCGCTGTCGGCATCAAGGACGAAGACACGGTCTCCTCGATCGGCGCCCGACTAGCTCGTCTTGACAAGGGCCTCGATGAGCAAAGTCGCCAAGAGTTCGCCGACGCTGCCGACGGCAAAGGCATGGCCGAGGTAGCTGGCGAGTTGATTGAGGCCACCGATCCTGCACGTTGGGCTGATGTCGCCGCCGCAAAGGCTGGCAAGGCCGAGGATGAAGACTTCATCCCCGCCGACGAGGAGATCGACCAGGTAAAAGAGCGAGTTGATCGCAACCGCGGTCCGGCCTTTGATGAAGGCCGCTGTCCGCCGGCGGATCGAGTCATTGCGCGAGAAGCACGATCAGCTTGTTGACTTCTCGAATCCTGACCAGATCACCTTTGCCGGCTGGACCGATGCCAACGAAGCCGAGCAGGCTGTGCAGTCCTTCGAACAGTTCGTCAAAGAGCATCACGACGAGTACCTAGCGCTGAAGGCGTATTACCAGCGTCCTTACCGGCTTCGCCCGAGCTTCGACGACGTCCAAGACCTCGCCAAGGCAATCGAGCAACCGCCGCTGGGACTTGACCCCCGAAAAGCTCTGGGCCGCCTACGCCGCCCTTGATGGCGACAAGGTCAAGGGCCAAGGCATGCGGCGGACCGTTGCCGATCTCGTTCAACTAGTCCGCTTTGCGATGGAGCAAGACGATGAGCTCCTACCCCGCAAGGAGGTCGTGATGCTCCGCTTTGACCTTTGGCTCACGGAACAGCAATCGGGCGGGCGCGAGTTCACCGATGAGCAGCTGATTTGGTTGCGCTGGATGGCCGACCAGATCGCTAGCTCGATGAGCCTCGAAGCCGAGGATTTCGATTATGAGCCGTTCGTCCATGAGGGCGGGCTGCTTGGCGCCCAGCAGGTCTTTGGAGACGAGTTCAGCGGACTGATGGACGAGCTGAACGAGGAGCTGGCGACGGCATGAGCGTGGCGAATGGCGACCAGTGGCCTTCAGCGTGGAGCCATACGCAGCTTGGCGAGGTCATCGAATTCACGAAGCGTCCAAGAGAGATCGACACCAGCGGCGAGGTGCCGTTTCTCCCGATGTCGCTGATCTCGGAAGATGGCGGCGAGGTTCGTGAGTTCGAATCACGGCGCGACCCTAAAAGCGGAACGTACTTTGAGGAGGGGGATTTCCTACTTGCGCGGATTACCCCGTGCTTTGAGAATGGCAAGCAGGCTATTCCGCGGGAGGTGCCGGGAGGCTTCGGCTTCGCCACAACCGAGGTGTTTCCGTTGCGCTCTGAAGTCCTGTCGGCAGAGTTCATGGCCCTTCTCTTCCAGTGGGACACCGTTCATTCGCAGCTACTCCGTCGGATGGAGGGAGCGACTGGGAGGATGCGCGTTCCCCAAGAGGCCGTGCGCGAGTTGCAGATTCCCGTTCCGCCCGCCAGAGAGCAGAAGCTGATTGTTGATGGCGTGCAGCAACTACGACTCCAGATAGCTCACGGGCGTACAGACTTGGAGTTCGCTACTAAGGCGGGAAAGGCCTTCGAGCAGGCGACGATGAGCGCAGTTATCAAGGGGGACTCGGTTTCGCTGCCTAGCCAGATCGCCCAGGAACTCCATGATGCTCCCCGTCGACCCTTGAAGGAGATTGCTGAGCTCAAGTACGGAATCACTGCAAAGGCCCAGAACTCCGATAGCGGACCGCGCTTTCTGCGAATCACAGATATTCAGAACGGGCAGGTTGACTGGTCGAAAGTTCCCTCCTGCGGGCCCACCTCAAAGAAACTGACGGACTACACGCTCGATCCGGGGGACCTTGTCTTCGCCCGCTTCGGTTTTACGACCGGGAAGGTTTTTCTGGTTGAATCCGATGCACCCGAGGCGGTATTCGCCTCGTATCTGATTCGCATCCGGCCTGGATCACAGCTCGACGCCCGGTTCTTGGACTTGTTCATGCACGGGGCTGATTATTGGGAATGGGTTCAGCGCACGCAGCAGGGAATTGATCGGCCAGCCCTAAACGGGACAAAGCTGGGCAGGCTTGAGGTTCCGGTTCCCTCACTCAAAACGCAACAGGCAGCCGTTCAGGAAGCCGAGGGCAAGCTTGAGGTTCTCCGAAGGTCGCGCTCCGCGATCGAAGCCGCAAACGCACACGCCAAAAGCCTTTGGCGTTCGTTGCTTCACGAGGCCCTGACAGGCAAGCTGGTCGATAATGCATCTGCAGATCACGTGGGCCTATGACCGTGGGTTCGATGCCGAGCGGGTCGCCTGTCTGGTCCGCGAAAGCGGCTGCGACGAGACGGCCTAAAGGGCATATGGGAGCTAGGCATGAAGATGGAAATGTCTAATCGCTCGAAGGCGCTGGTCGCCAAGCTCTGGAGCTACTGCAATCTTCTCCGCGATGACGGCCTCTCCTACGGCGACTACGTCGAGCAGCTGACCTATCTGCTGTTTCTCAAGATGGCCCATGAGCGGACTGAGGCTCCGTGGAAGGAGGAATCACGAATCCCAGTTGGCTTCGACTGGCCTTCGCTTCTTGAAAAAGACGGCCGCGATTTGGAGGAGCATTACGTCGTCCTCTTGACTCGGTTGGCCACGGAGGAAGGGCTCCTTGGCCTGATTTTCCGGAAAGCCCAGAACAAGATCCAGGACCCCGCCAAGCTGAAACGGCTGATTGTCGACCTGATCGACGGCGAGACCTGGATGGGCGTTGACGCAGACGTAAAGGGGGATGCCTATGAGGGGCTGTTGGAAAAGAACGCCTCAGATACGAAGTCTGGTGCCGGCCAATACTTCACCCCTAGGGCGCTCATCCGAGCGATAGTCGACTGCGTCCGTCCAGAGCCCGGTGAGTTGGTAGCCGACCCAGCGTGTGGCACCGGGGGGTTCCTCCTAGCGGGCCATGACTACGTCTCCTCGCACAATCCCGATCTCGACCGGAGTCAAAAGCGTTTCCTACGCGATAAGACGTTTCACGGAGTGGAGATCGTGGACAACACTGCCCGTCTTTGCGCGATGAATATGTTTCTTCACGGCATCCTGGATCCACCGATTGAGGTTCGTGATGCGCTGCTGGCTGAGCCGAAAGGCAAGGTCGACATAGTCCTCGCGAACCCTCCCTTTGGGAAGAAGTCGTCGATCACGATCGCCGGCGAAGATGGCACCGCCGCAAGCGAGAGCCAGACGATTGTGCGCCAGGATTTCTGGGCGACGACCTCCAACAAGCAGCTCAATTTCGTTCAGCACATTCGCTCGATGCTGAAAATCGGAGGGCGGGCTGCAGTTGTTGTCCCGGACAACGTTCTCTTTGAGGGCGGCGCTGGAGAGACGATTCGCCGTCGCTTATTGGAGGACTGCAACGTCCATACCCTGCTGCGTTTGCCGACTGGGATCTTCTATGCGCAGGGGGTCAAGGCCAACGTCATCTTCTTCGAGCCAAAGGCGGCGTCGGCCAAGACGGCGGCAACCAAGGAGATGTGGGTCTACGACTTGAGAACCAACAAGCACTTCACGCTGAAGACCAAGCCGATGACTCGCGCAGATCTTGACGGGTTCGTTGAGGCGTACCGACCCGGCAAGCCACTCAAACAACGGCAGGAATCGGAGCAATTCAAGAAGTGGTCCTTCGATGAGCTGTCAGAGCGTGACGGCTTCAACCTCGATGTTTGGGCCGACGTTAAGGACGAGTCGCTGACCGACACCGAGAACCTTCCGGCACCGGAAGTGATCGCCGAGGAGATCGTCGAACACCTGAGCTCGGCCTTGGCTCAATTCGAGTCAGTGGCCAGCGAGCTGAGGGGCAACAACGGGGCAGGTGAGAAAGCCCGGCCTGAGGATGCGGCGATCGAGAAGTTGCTTCCGGATGACGGTGCGCCGGACGCTAAGTCTCCCCCGTAGTACCCGACCGGTTCAAGCGGGGGCGGAAAACGCCCGCGGCGGTCTCTACTTAGCGTGGCAACTCCAGCCCCGACGCCCGCGGCTCACCACGTCCTCCTTTGCTCGGCGCGAATCGCGGGGGTCATCGCACACGGACGCATCCCAGCTGGCCGGGAGCTGTTCCTCTTAGCGGCGGCGGTAGTCGAGGCCTCGAGCGAAAAGGATGCGTACGCAGTCGAGCTTGGACTCGACACAGCAGCGCTGCTGCTGAAGAGCATTCCCGCTGAGGCGAAATGGCAGGAATGCCGCGGACACCTGGCGGCGACTATGGAATTCGCATGGCTACTGCTTCGCAAGGAGCCGGCGGCCGTCAATGAACGGCGATAGGAGTATCGCCCAAGACCGTCATTCGGAGTGCCCTGCGCTTCGCAACTGAGCACGCCCTTCGCTGAGGCAACGGTTGACCTTGGTGTAGGTCCAGCCTGTCGCCTGGCAGATTTCCGCGTAGCTGAGACCCAGGCCAAGGAGCCAGAGTGCCCGGCACTCGTCGCGCTTCAACGACGTCAGCGCTTTTCGGCGTTCCGCGAGCAGCTCGCCGCGCTCGACCTGCTCTGCAGGCCCTGGCGCACCGGTCGGTACCGCTTCCAAGAAATCGAGTTCGCCCTGAGTACCGTCTGTTTCGAAAGTGAAGCTGCGTTCCTTTTGGCGGGAACTGAGTCGGCGAACTGCCCAAGCCTCACGCTTCACCGTCGTGTACAGCCATGCGAGCGGCTCGCCAAGTCCGTTGTACCGCTCCAGGAACAAGGTGTAGGCGGACTGCAGTGTGTCCTCGACGTCGTCGGGACGCTCCGAGTGACGTGTCGCCTGGCGACGGAGTAAGTGTTCGCTCCGTTGCAGTAGTTCAGACAGGAGATGTCGATTGCGGCTGCGCTGCTTGGCGGTTGGTCTGGAGTTCGGCTGGTCGGCCATGAGGACGGCCAACCGCACGGCTTTGCCGTGCAAACATCGGCCGTCCGCCGTCCAGCCGGACTAGCCCGTGCCAAAAGCCCCGGCTTGCCAGCCGGAACGGCACGCGAGTCCTATCTTGAGCGACTGACCCGGGGACCCCGGCCGCGCTGCGGAAAGCGCACGACGTTCCCCTCAATCTCAGGCTCACCGACCAGGCTGTCCTTTACGCGGCCGCGGTCATACGCACGGAGAAGCTCGTCCAGCGTTTTTGGGTCATCCGCCGCGGCCAGGAGAAGCGCGGCGACCATCTTGCCCTTACTGGGCCGGTCGTAGCCGGCGTCATAAACCAGCTCACAAAGTGCGTCAACACGCTCGTGCAAGGGGACTGGAATGTCGACGCCAAGGCCTCGGTCTTTGGACTCCCTGAGTCGCTCATTTAGGTCAAATCCAGGAGCCATACCGTGCCGTCCAAGGTGAGTTCTAGAATTATTCTATGTACTTGGAAGCTCACACCAAGTTACTGTCTTGGATGCTAGTGGCTCGAGGGCCGCGGGACCAACTCGCACGGGTCCGATGGCCCTTGCATGTCGCGCTGCGAGAACTCTGGGAAACGACGGGGCGCCGCGGACAGCGCGCGCTCCTAGGCATAGAGCTCGAACAACACCCAGCCTCGAGTGTCGGTATGGCGACGAGGTACGCGGATCAAGCCCTGGACGAGCTCGTCCGACGGGGTGTGCTGCGTGGGCACGGCGAGGGAAGGTCGGCGGTGCTGTCGGTAGACCCCACAGCCGCCACCGAACTCCGCCGAGAGCTGATGACGCTCGATGCTGAGCGGGTTGCGCTTCTTCAACGCGCGGGCGCACGTTGGGCCGCTTTGGCTTCAACCGCCCGGAAGAACCGTTCGATGCCCTCAAGGTCATCAGGTCCGATGGTTTCATCCCGCACGCCGAACCGCGAGAAGCTGGCGCTCGTCGACGAGGCCTGATACGCCTCGATCCGGCACTTGCCGGCGTCGCGGCCCCCGCCGAGGACGCGCGATACCACGCGATACGACCGCCTTTGACGCGCTGGGCGGTCGGGCGGCCACGTGCCCTCCCATGTCCCGGTCAGGCCGGCGCCGTCAATGTGATTCCAGTCGATGCATTGCAGGCGGTTGATCGCGACGATGAACTCGCCGGGGGTGCGGAACCGATCCGCCGGCCGGGGACGGATCGCCTTGCGTACAACCCGTCGCACATCCTCGGGTACGTGCGGCGCGAAGGCGAATGCGCTCTCCGGCAGAGCGCGCTGACCACGGGTCAGGCGCCGATCCACGACTTGGGGATCGATCTTCCCGTACGCGAATGGCCCGTTGAGCATCTCGAACAGCGTCACGCCCACGCCGTAGATGTCCCCTGTCGTTCCCAGACGCCCACCAGGCGGGCCTCCCTCCGGAGGGGTGTACAGCGGGGAGCCCTCAATTCCCGCGACCATCCCGTCGACCTCGATCTCGGCCGCCGAGCCAAAGTCGCCGAGGTAAGCCGTTTGCCGATCTGCGTCCAGAAACACGTTTCCCGGCTTGGGATCGCGATGGATCAGGCGGTGCTCCGTATGAACGTGAGCCAGCGCCGCCAGGGTCTGGGTCGTAAGGCGCAGGGCTTGGTGGATCGAGAAGCAGTAGCCATCATCAAACGCGTTGGCGATGCTGCCGCCCTCGCAGTAGACCGTGACGATCGTGATGGCGTCGTCGATCTCCGGGTCGTATTGCGCTTCGAGAATCTCTACGACATGCGGGTGCGTGATCTCGTGAAGCGCACGGGGCTCAAGGTGCGCGGCGGCGTCCTCTAAGCCGAGGGTCGAATACGTCTTCTGTACGCACGGACGTCCGAAAACCTTGTGATCGACCATATGGACGGGGCCCGACTTCCCACCCTTTAGGGATCGCAGGATCTGATAGCTCGGCTTATCGAGACGTTCGCCGCGGAGCGCCATCATTCAGCCGCCAGCGCCGCCACGGCTGCCAGTCGCCGCCCGTCGGCCCAGTACTTGCCGACGGGCTCGCCGACCACGTCAGGGATGTGACTCTCGACCGAGCCGCTTCGCTTCATGCCGAGCCGAGCCCGAGCTGAGCTGCGATGAAGCATCTCGACTGGGACCCCTGCGTCTACACAGGTCAACCGGACCACGGTCTCCAGCGCAGCACGCGGTGCAATCTGGCCGTACGAGCCCTTGTACGTCTGCTCGGGCATCAGCACGCGAACCTGGTCTGGCCCAATCTCCGCTAGAACGCGGGTGAGATCGTCCTGCACGGCGCGAAGCCGTTCGGTTGCGTCGAGAAGGGCCGCGGCTTGGATGCGCTGATGAGGATCCTCGACCAGCTCGCCCTCCTCGGCGACGGCCAGCATCACCTCCGCCTTCTTGCACCAGACGCCTAACGCGCGCATCCGCTCGATCACGCGACGGCCGCGACAGGCTTGGGGGCGTCGAGCCACTTCGGAGGGTTCTTCGCCCACGCGGTGATCGTGTCGACAAGGCTCTTCAAGTCCTGACGTCGCGACCTAGGTGCAAGCGCGCCTTCCGAGAAGACCTCGCCCGGTACCTCCGTGATCCAGGGGCTCTGCTCGGTGACGGGCCCGTCCATGTGGGAGCCGAGATTCGTGAAGAAATCGGCGACGTTCTCGTCATCCCATCCCGCTTCCTTGAGCTCGAAGTACACGCCGGCGATGACGCGCAACATGCTCGTGGCGCCGATCAGGTTGCTCTTTCGCAACTCGTCCGGCGCGAGCTTGTCGTCGGCGACATCTGCGAGCTGCGGGAACCCATCGACCAGGACGTCGAGAAAATCATTCGTCCGTTCGATCAGAGCGTCCTCGCGAAGCTCCTGCTCCTGCCTACGACTGATGCGACCGTCAATACCCACCGTGACCGTGCGGACCATCTCGGCCACATGCTTGGCGCCGACTAGGTTGGGGTTCGATGCTCCGATTCGATCCTTCTCTTCATCCACTCGGCCTTCGAGTAGCGCATGCTTGGCAACGGGCTCCACGCAGCGGTTCACGATCTTCCTGCTGTCGAACCGGGTGCGGATCGACGAGGAGATTCCCAGTGCGTTGTCGGCAATGTCGACGAACATCTGCTTGAAGGCCGGCACGCTGTCCTCGATGACGATCTGCACCGAGATCCGCTCGGTGTTAAGACGCTTGCGCTGACGCTCAAGCTCCTTGATCTTGTCCTCGTGGACCTTGATCGCCGCGGCGGGTGAGCCGTTCTTCTTCGCTGTTGCCCGAGCGTCCCGCTCCTTCTCGAGCTCAGTCGCGATGTCTTCTAGCGCGAGATGAATGCCGAGAATGCGGTGCTGGCCGTCCAGGATCCGGATGTCTGTCCTGGCCAGCCGTGGGATCGCAAGCTTCCCAAACTCGGTTTCCCCGACCGTCTCGATCGTCGAGTAGTCGAAGATGTCGGGTGCGCGCAGAAGCAGGGCCGGACAGATCCAGGTTTCGTGCTCACGCAGGTAGGTCCCGAATGCCGCCGCGTGGGCCTTGCGGACCCTTCGATTCCCCTCAGTGGGGTGGTCAGGGTCGGGCTTGGGCAGGAACGCTGCGATCTCACCTGGTGTCAGGTCGATCGCATAGACGCGGCGCAATCCTTGCGGGTAATGGCTCGCGTAGTATTCGTCGTGCGTGGCGTAGCCACTAATTGCTTCGTTAGGCACTTCCTTCTCCTGTCTGTAGACTAATTTGTAAATAAGATCTTACCAGGAAGATAACTGTTTGTCAAGGGGCCATACTTGGGGCAGAATACGTACAACAATCAGTCCATGATCTAGTATCATGGCGTTGTGGCTGCAGTCCGAACAGTGGTACCTAGCGCCGAGGCCAGGGACAGTCTCTCCAGCTATCTGAAGGCTTTCCGGGAGGAAGGGAGAGAGTGCCGAATCCGGTCGTCTTCGGCTCGCATCGAAAGCCGGAGGGCGTGATCCTGTCCTACGAGCGCTACGAGCGGTTGATCGAGTTCCTCGACGAGCTGGCAGCCTCCGAGGAGGTCCGCGAGGCTCTAGCAAGGGACACCGGTAAGCGAGCAGAGCTCGCCGACGTTGTGCGGGAGAGCGGGTTCAACCCGTCCGAGTTCGGCCTGTAGGTGGCACGGCTTCCGGTCGAATTCTTCGACCCCGACGCCAAACAGGAGCTTCTCGACCTTCCGTCGGACGCGCTGAAGCGACGGGCGCTTGAGCTCCTCACCCGGGTCTCAAAGGGAAACCCGCGGCTCGGCAAGCCTTGCGGATTTGCGTTCAGCACTGGCAATCTCTCGGACTGCCGCAAGCTCTACTTCGACGAAGAGGAGGACACGGACCCGCGCTACCGGATCATCTACCGCTTGATTCCCGACGAGGAGAGTCCAACAAAGGCCGAGGTCATCAGAATCGGGTTGAAGGTCCCGTACGGCGACGAAGGTGTCCAGGAGAGCATCTACCGGCGGGTCGGCCGAGCCCTAGACCGCCTCCTCGACGAGGAGTCGTGACGCGGAGAGCTATCTCGATGGCCAGCCCCCACGAGATCGTTCGCCCG
This sequence comes from uncultured Solirubrobacterales bacterium, assembly GCA_963819715.1. Taxonomy (GTDB): domain Bacteria; phylum Actinomycetota; class Thermoleophilia; order Solirubrobacterales; family 70-9; genus DASUPK01. The sequence continues at coordinate 907,044 of CAWFXE010000002.1, read as the reverse complement.
CCGGAGATGGCGCGGCGCCTGGGCGTAACCGGGCTCCAGCTCCGCAACTGGCTACGGGCGCAGGCAGCTGCCGGACATCCTCTACTGACCGGCCATGTCAAGTGGCAGCGCTGGGAGTTCAGCCCCGAGGACGCCGAGTCTCTGATGCGGGAGTTCGCAGGGGAGGTAGCGCCCCGGGCCGACTCGAGTCCTCCATCCCCTACACCGGAGACGCGCCAGCCAGATTCGCCGGCCCCGGCCCCGGTGCGGTCAAGTGGATCGCATCACCGCGTGAGGGACGAGTGGATGGGCGAAGAGATCGAGACGCTCGAAGATCTGCTGCGACCGGGGCTGCGCGCAGTAGTGGTCGGCATCAACCCGGCCCCTGTCAGCGTTGCCGCCGGCCACTACTGGCAGGGCAATACCGGGAAGACCCTATGGCGCCGACTTGAACGAGTCGGCCTGATGCCCGAGACGTGGAGCGGCTTCGAGGACGACGCAGCGTTCGAGGCAGGCGTGGGCTTCACCGACGTCGTCAAGCGGCCAACCAAGAGGGCGGCTGAGGTGCGGTCTGACGAGCTGCATGAGGGTCGGACGATCCTGGAAGAGAACCTGGCCGTATCGGGCTTCCCGCTTGTGATCTTCGTGTTCAAGGCCGCAGCTGAGACGCTGCTGGGATCGCTCGACGGCAATGGCTTCGTCGGCCGGCAGCTGGGCGTCGGCGAGGTGTTCGTGATGCCTGGGCCGTACGAGAAACGGGAACGCGCGGACGCCGTGCTCGAGACCCTGCGGCACCGGCTTGATGATCGATCTGTCGATCGGTGACCCGTCATCTCATTGGGCACCAATGCCCAAACGGCTTGTAATCGCGCGCAAATTGCGGCCACTTGGAGAAGGCTCAGAACGGCGGCGGCAGGTGGGTCATATCGCATGGGAATGCGGAAAACTGGCCCTTTGAAGCCCCCTCCCGACCGCTCCTGTCACGCCGGAGGCCGCGGGTTCGAGTCCCGTCGCTCCCGTTCCTACTGGTTGGGCAAGGAGGAGCCGGCCAGGAAGAAGAACCAGACCTCGAGCGCCAGGATGCCGAAGACGACGCACGCCGCCACGACCCTCTCCGGCGCGCTCATCCCGAACCGGGACCTGATGTCCTGGACCCGGTCGCCCCGCTTGGCGCGCTGCCACGGCGAGGTCTCCCCGGCGAATCTGGGCCGGCCGGTGACCCGGTCGTACGTCGAACTCAGCCAGGTGAGCGCGAGGCCGAGGAGGAACTCGACGACCGCCAGCACCACGAACACGGTCACGACTCCTCGCAGGCTCAGGACCCTCCCGCCCTGCGCCTGGGAGCCGACCCAGATCGCGAGCAAGGGAGCGCCCGTGAAGGTGTTGATTCCCACCAGCACTGTGCCGATCACCAGGAGGAGTCGCTTGACGCTGGAGTTCTCCGCGGGTGCGGCGCCTATCGCCGGCGCCGGGCGGCCGTTCCGATCAGCCTGCGACGTCGCGGCGGGCTCCGGCTCGATGTCGATTCCCTGGAGGTCCAGCTCGAGTCCGTCCGCTCCCCTTCGGACGCCGACGGCCACTTGGCCGATCTGATCCGGGGTGACGCCGCTCGTGTGGACGGTGACCGCGTTGGTGTGGCCGGCCTGGTGGGCCTTGAGAGTCTCGACGCAGTTGCCGACCACCACGGCGGACTTGGTCGCCTTGATCCGCGCCGCCGCTCGATCGAGCCCGAAGACCGCCTGCTCGCGCCGGTAGAGGCCGGTGTCCGGCGAGATCACCCACATCGGCCATGACGGGCCGAGGTGGGTGCCGAGCCCGGCGAAGCCGAGGGTGCGGCCGTCGCGATCTCGGATCGGGAACATGATTCGAGAGGCGAAATGGGCGTGAATGCGCCCCCGCGCCGAGACCCGTGCGAGCCCGGCGGCCACCACTTCGTCGGTCGAGTAGCCGAGCTCCCCCAGGTGCCCCAGCAGCTCCCTGTGGCCGACCGGCGCGTAGCCGACGCCGAAGGCGCGGATCACCTTCTCGTTCAGTCCCTCCGCGAACAGAGCCGCGCGCGCCTTCTCGGAGGTCTCCTGCTCCCAGAGCTGTGCCTCGAAGAAAGCACTCGCGTCCGCGAGCAACTCCTCGATGCGATCGTCCGCGATCGCTAGATCCCTCTTGTCCTCCGTGACGACTATCTGTCGATCCTTCCAGACGCCCCTAAACGGCGTGTCAGCTTCGCTGCGACGTTAGCTGCTTGTGGGGAGATCGACATGCAGGTCGCTCAGCTCGCCACCGGTCCTGCTGGCTCTCCGCCATCGCTCCTAGGCGGCCGGGTGCGCGTCTGAGCGATGCTTAGTGCATCGTCGACGAATCCCAAGTCATCTACCTGACCCCTGAGCAGGACGACCTGCCGCAGGAGTTTCAGTCGCGCAACCTGAAGAAGCGCGCGCTGCAGGCGATCCTCGCGCTGGGGGCCCTGGTGGCCGTCTTCCTGCTCGCCCCGGGCTTGGGGGAGGTACGCGACCTGCTGGTCAAGGCCAAGCCGGGATGGCTGGTACTGGCGGTCGCGCTCGAGGGACTCTCCTTCGCCTCCTACCTGGTCATGTTTGGACCGATCTTCTGCACCGGCCTGACCTGGAATCGCAGCTGGCAGATCGGAGGATCCGAGCTCGCGATGGGGTCGCTGGTGCCCGCAAGTGGCGCGGGCGGGCTAGCGCTCGGTGCCTGGGTCCTCCATCGCGGCGGCATGGGGGGCGAGCGCATCGCCCGGCGCTCCGTCGCCTTCTTCCTGATCAAGAGCGGCGTCAACTTCGTCGCAGTTGCGCTCCTGGGGTTCGCGCTCGCGATCGGCCTGCTCGGCCCCCACCTATCGCTCTGGCTCACCGCCCTCCCGGCCGTCCTGGCGAGCCTCGCGATCGGAGCGGTGGCCCTGTTGCCCCGCTTCGGCCCCGGCGAACGCCCGGAGCCGGACGCCTCGCGCGTCGAACGCTGGATCAGCGCGACCAGAAGGGCGGTCATCGAGGGCACGGGGGAGGCCGGCATGATCCTTCATCGGCGACACCCGGCGGTGATCGCCGGGGCGGTCGGCTACTGGGCGTTCGACAACTTCGTCCTCTGGGCCACCTTTCACGCCTTCGGGGCCTCACCGCCCATCATGGTGATCCTGATGGGGTACCTGATCGGCCAGCTCGGCGGCGCCCTCCCGCTCCCGGGCGGGATCGGCGGGATCGACCTCGGGCTGATTGGCACGCTGATCGTCTACGGAGCGCCCGCGGCGGCCACGGCGGCGGCCGTCCTGGCCTACCGGATCATTCTGTTCTGGCTGCCCCTTGTCGTCGGTGGCGTCGCGTTCGGTCTGCTGCGACGTGACATGCCGACCGGGCAGGAGTTCGCCGCCTGTGCGCCCGCGCTGGCCGCGCGCTCGGCCTAGGGATGAACAAATTCCGAGGATTGACTTGCGACCGCGGCGGCGTCTAGCCTCCTCAAGCGCTGGGGGGTGTGTTCTCCACAACACTCGAGCAGGAGGCTCTCTTTGATGAGCAGAAGGAATGGCCTGTCGGCGGTTGCCGCCGCAATCCTGTCGCTCGCCTTCGCCTCGAACGCCGCTGCGGCGACGGTCACGGTGACCACGGCCGCCGATGAGGAGTTCCAGGACAACGGGGTTTGCTCTCTGCGGGAGGCGATCGACCTCACCAACGCGGATTCGGCCGCCAGCGCCAACGGCTGCACGGCCTCCGGTTCCCTGGGGCTGGATACCATCGACTTCGACGTCACTCTCGGGTCGAATCCCATCCTCCAGCTGACGAACATCGGCGATCAGGAGCTCCTCGTCACCGATTCAGACGGCCTCAACATCAACGGCCTCGGCCGGGGAAAGGTGACGGTCAAGGCGGCTTCCGGCAACCGGGTGATCGAGAGCACCGGCGGTGTTCCCCTGGGGCTCTTCGGCATGGGAATCGAGGACGGGGACTTCTCGGCGAACGGCACTGCCACGGGCGGGGGCATCAAGGCGGGCGGCTCTCTGACCCTCGCCTCGATGAGGGTGGCCAACAACACGGCCACGGCCACCGCTGTGGGCAGCGGCGATGCTTTCGCTGCGGGCGGCGGAATCGACGCCGCAGGCGGAACATTGACCGTCACGAACTCGGTGATCACGGGCAACTCGGCCGTGGCTGACAATCCCCTGGCGGCCGGGAACGACGGCGACGCCCAATCCGAGGGCGGCGGCGTGCTCGGCTTTGGGGCCTCGTTTGACAGCACCACCATCTCGGACAACATCTCCTCGGCGACCGACGAGCACGGCACCACGGTGGACGATGGCGTGCACGCCCTCGCCGGGGGCGTCGGGGCCGTTGGGCTTACTCTCACGACGAGCACCGTGAACGGAAACCAGGCCGTCGGCAGCGCGCCGGAGAAATCAGCCGTCGCCTGGGGGGCGGGGGTGTACGTCACCGGGAACGGCGACCTCCAGCTCGACACCATCGCCGGCAACACCAACTCTCCGGCCGCGGGGCAGTTCGGAGCCGGTCTCGCCAACTTCGGCACGACGACCGTGAAGAGCAGCACGATCTCCGATAACGGGCCCGCGACCGGGGACGCGGCCGGGGCGAACGTCTCCAACCCGGGCCCATCCCTGACCTTGACGAACACCATCGTCACCCACCCGCTCGGCACCGGCACGTCCACCAACTGCTCCCAGACAATCCTGTCGGGCGGCTACAATCTCGACAGCGGCGCGAGTTGCGGTTTCGCCGGAACCGGCGACCAGCCGTCAGCGTCCGCCGCGCTCGGCACCCTGCAGGACAACGGCGGGCCCACCGAGACGATGCTTCCCGGACCGGGAAGCGATGCAATCGACCAGGGAAGTGCGAGCAGTCAGACGGACGCGGCCCACGATCAACGCGGGCTGGTGCGCACGGTGAACTCGCTGGATCAGACCAACGCCGATGACGGGACCGATGTGGGTGCAGTCGAGGCGCAGGCCCCCGCGACCCCAACGCTGACGGCCACCAGTCCGACCGGGCCGTCCACGAACGACACCCCGAGCGTCAGCGGTACGTCCGACGAGGGCTCTGGACCCGAGGCAGCGACCCAGGTCGTCCTCTTCGACCACGCCGCCTGCACCAACCCGGACATCGGCAACGGGGCGGCCTCGGCGTTCGGCACCGGAATCGCCGTCACCGTGCCTCAGAACGCGACGACCACGATCTATGCGATGGCGAACAGCGACTACGGGATCCCGTCGGCCTGCTCCTCGACGCTCGTCTCGAACGGATCGATCGATTACACGCACGACTCGCTTGGTCCCGTGATCACGTTTGACAGCGTGCCGACCGATTCCACGGATCACACCCCGACGTTCGCGTGGCACGGAACGGACCTCAGTCCGCCGATCGCCTACGAGTGCTCGCTGGACACCGGAACCCCCGCCTTCACCACCTGCGACAGCCCATTCACGGCGGACGCGCTCGCGAACGGGTCCTACACATTCCGCGTCAAGGGCCAAGACACCCTGTTGAACCCCGCGACCGTGGTGACCCAGCCGTTCACGATCACGACCGCGGCACCGCCCCCGGCCCAGACGCCGACGCCGACGCCAACACCGACGCCGACGCCTGCGCCGAAGAAAAAGAAGAAGTGCAAGAAGGCGAAGAAGGGGCAGGCCTCGGCGGCCAAGAAGAAGTGCAAGAAGAAGAAGAAGTAGCCCTCGCGACCCGATAGGCGAGACTGCCCGCTCATGCGGGCGCCCCTGCTCACGCTGATCGCCATCGGCCTGCTCGCGGCCGCGCCGGCGGCTCATGCCTGCGACACGGGCTCCTTCGATCCTGCGGATCAGCCGCCCTTCGGTGGCCAGGAGGTCACCCTCTCGCCGCCGCTCAAGCCGGTCGCGAGACTCCCTCGTTACAAACTGACTCCCGGGCAGGCAATGACAATCGCCATCGGTGCTCTGACACCCGAAGGCTCGGTACGCCGCTTTGAGATCCGAGCGCGAACCGGAGCAGGCCTGCCGAGGCAGTGGCAGGTCGACTACCTCGACGGCGATGGGAGGGACATCGGACAGGTCGTCATCGACGACGACGGTGGCTGCGTGGTCGAGAGGTGGACCGGGACCCAGGTGGAGACGAAGCTCGCGCGCGGCTATCCGGGCGCGGTCTCCGGGGCCGTCAACCACCTCTGGGTGTGGTTGCCACTCTGCGTTCTCTTTCTCGCTCCGTTTATCGACGCGCGCAGGCCGCTGCGGCTGATCCACCTCGACCTGTTGGCGCTGCTCGGCTTCAGCGTCTCGCTCGCGTTCTTCAACCACGCCGAAATCGGGGCGTCTGTCGCATTCGTCTACCCGGTGCTCGCCTATGTCTTCCTGCGGATGCTGATCGCGGGTTTGCGGCCGGCGGAGACGCGCGACCGGCTTCTGCCGCTGGCGCCGCGCGGGCTGCTGGTCGCCGGGATCGTCGCGCTGGTCGGGTTCCACACGGTCTACGTGGCGACCGAGGGGAAGGTGATCGACGTAGGGCTCGCCGGCGTGATCGGCGCCAACCGGCTCGCCGACGGCGATGAGGTCTACGGGCCGGGCGCCTCGTCGGGCATGCCGATCCGCGGAGACGTCTACGGACCGGTCGACTACATCGCCTACGTGCCGTTCGAGCAGGCGTTCCCGTGGAGCGGGAACTGGGATGAGGTCTCGGCCGCTCGGACCGCGGCGCTCGGATTCGAGCTGCTCACCGCGCTGGCGCTGTTCGCCCTTGGGCGCCGCGTCCGAGCCGGCCCTGAAGGAACCACCCTCGGGATCGCCCTGGCCTACGCCTGGCTCGCCTTTCCCTTCACGATGTACACACTCGGATCGAGCTTCAACGATTCGCTGGTGGCTCTGCTGGTCGTCTGCAGCCTGCTCGTGCTCTCCTCGGCGCCGGCGCGCGGCGTGGCCTCGGCGCTCGCGGGACTGACCAAGTTCGGCCCCCTGATCCTCGCTCCGCTGTTCGCCGCCGGCCACGGGGAGCGCAGAGCTCGGCCACTCGTCCTGTTCACGATCGCCTTTCTCGCCACCGCGGCTCTCGTGACCATTCCGCTGCTCCCCGACGGCGGGTTCCGCGAGCTCTACGACCGGACGCTCGGCTACCAGGCCTCGCGCGGCTCGCCCTTCAGTGTCTGGGGGCAGGCGCCGTCGCTGCACTTCCTGCAGACCCTCAGCAAGGTGTTCGCGCTCGCCCTCGCCGCCCTGTTCTTCTTCGTCCCCAGGCGGCGTTCGACCCTCCAGGTCGCCGCCCTGGCAGCGGCGCTGCTGATCGCGGTCCAGGTGACCGCCAATCACTGGTTCTACCCCTACGTGGTCTGGTTCGCGCCCCTGGTCCTGGTTGTCACCTTCGCCCAGCGGCGCGGCCCGGAACGGCCGGTCCCGAACCACTGAGCGCACGCCGGAGCTCGTGCCTGACCGTGCACGGATTTCGACAGCCGGTCGAGCGCAATTTGGCGATCTTTCGACATCGGGCCAAGGATCGAGCGCCGCACTGAGCGGACAATTTCGGGCATGACGGGAGCGATGAGGCAGATCGTCGCCTTCGGCGGCGGAGGGTTCTCGCAGGAATCCGGCAACCCGCTCCTCGACGACTACGTCCTCGGGCTGACCGGGACGGCCAACCCGCGCGTCTGTTTCCTGCCGACCGCCAGCGGCGACGCGGACCACTACCTGGTCCGCTTCTACAACTCCTTCCGGGAACGCGGGCGGCCCTCGCACGTCAGCCTGTTCCGGCGGGAGCGGGGCGTCCCGGACATTCGCTCGCATCTGCTCGCCCAGGACCTGATCTACGTCGGAGGCGGCAGCCTGATCAGCCTGCTGGGTGTCTGGCGAGCGCACGGGATCGACTCGATGCTGCGCGAGGCCTATGAGGCCGGCGTGATCCTCTGTGGGCTCTCCGCGGGCTCGCTCTGCTGGTTCGCCGAAGCGGTCAGCGGCTACCACAATGAGGTGAACCGGGTCCCAGCCCTCGGCTTTTTGCCCCACAGCAACGCCGTCCACTACTGCGATGGCGACCGGCGGGGTGCCTTCCACCGCCACCTGCTGGATGGGATGCCCGCCGGATATGCGGCCGAGGACGGAGCGGCCCTGCGCTTCGTCGGCGACGAGCTGGTCGAGGTCGTCGCCTCCCGCCCAGAGGCGCGGGCATACAGGCTGGAGCGGCGAGGGAGCCAGGTCCTCGAGACGAGGCTGGCGACCCGGTACCTGGGCTCGGAGGCTCCGGACAACGTCGTTCCGCTGGTGCGTCAGGCCGCGGCGTAGAGTCGTCACATGACCGCTCGGCGTCGCATCCTCGCCCTCGGCGGCCACGAGTTCGACCGCCGAGTCGGGAACGACGCGATCTGCGACCTGATCGTCGAGCTCGCCGACTCCCCGCGCCCGAAGATCTGCCTGCTGCCCACGGCGAGCGGCGACGACGAGGATCAGATCGCCCGCTTCCGTCGCGCGTTCGCGGAGCGCGACTGCGTGCCACAGGTGATCTCGCTCTTCCGCCTGGGTGAGAACCCCGTGGACCTGCGCGAGGAGCTGCTCAACCAGGATGTGATCTATGCCGGCGGCGGCAGCCTGCTGAACCTGATCGCGATCTGGCGCACCCACGGACTCGACGAGATCATGCGCGAGTGCTGGCGGGAGGGGATCCTGATCTGCGGCCAGAGCGCCGGGGCGATGGTCTGGTTCCAGGGGGGTATCACCAGCTCGCAGGGGGATCCCGCCGTGGCCGACGGGTTCGGCGTCCTGCCGGGCAGCGCCTGCGTCCACTACCTGAGCGAGCCGGTCCGCCGACGCCGCTTCCTGCGCGCGATCGCGAGCGGCGAGCTGGAGCCGGGGCTCGGGCTCGAGGACCAGACGGGTGCGCTCTTCGAGGACACCGAGCTCGTGGATACGGTGAGTGCGAGGGAGGGGGCCGCCGTTTGGGAGGTGACGCCCGAGAACGCCGGCGCAAAGGAGACCGAGCTTCCCTCGCGCCGGCTGGAGGACAGCCGGCAGCCGATCAACGACATGCGCTCGGACATTCTCGAGCTGCGCCAGACACTCGCCACGCGCGCCTCCCGGCGCAGGGCGCAGCGGAGGCGGCCGGGCCGCCTCGACTGAGACGGCCCGACCCCTCGCATCAGTCGCCTACTTCTTCGTTTTCTTCTTGGACTTCTTCTGCTTGCACTTCTGGGTGCTGCTGGCCGAGAGCGACGTCCCGTTCAGGAAGTGCGTTGTCTCGGACTGGACCCACTTCTTCTTCGAGCAGCGGGCCATGATGAACCAGCTCTTCTTACCCGTCTTCACCTTGTTGATCGTGGTGTCGAAATGCGTGATCGCGGTCCCGGTGTTCGGGATCGACACGGTCAACGTGTTCGACGAGAAATTCAGGACTCCGGTGAGGACCGGGTCCAGGGCGTCGTTGTTGATGCTCGTGTGCAGGTAGAGCGTCGGCGGGTTCTGTAGGCCGCCGAAGGCCGTCACCACGCCGGTGAGGGCGCCGCCATTGATCACCGCGCTCCCCTGGCCGACGATGCTGTCCGGACACGCCTGCCGCGCCGTCGCGGCCGGCTTGTTGTTGATGAGGTTCAGCGGGCACTCCGGCAGGTTGCCCGGCACGAACTTGAAGTCCTTCGGGTACTGGAGGACCGTCTGGTCCGCCACCGGCGTGAAGCCGCCCGAGTAGCTCGTGTCGACGGCCGTGAAGAACGGCCCGACCGCGCCGAACGCCTTCTTGTCCTGCTTGGGCGGCGTGGCCCTGACCGTGTAGGTCTGACCCGTGACCGCCGCCGAGGCCGTGCCGGAGACGATCAGCGCTCCCAGCACTCCGAGGACCAAGCCGAGCGCGTACCTGCCCCTCGGTGATCCACTCCCCTTGCTACCGGTGATCCCCATGCTGCTCTCCTCTCCTTGGTTACCTCGAACCGCACGCGCCGCATCCAGGCGCGCCTGCCTACTAGAGAGCGCCTCCGGCGGCTGGGGGTGCGGTGGGATCGCTCCCCTCGTCGCCGATCTGCTCTCTAGCGAGAAAGTCTTCGATCAGCAGCGGGCTGTTCTTCGCCTGCTCGCAGACGTTGAGGAGGTCGTTCATTGAGGAGACCTCCTCCACCTGCTCCTTGACGAACCAGGTGAGGAACTGCTCGGCACGGAAGTCGCCCTGATCGCGGGCGAGCTTGAAGAGGTCGTTGATCTCGTCGCTCACTCTCTTCTCCTGCTCGAGAGCCATCTTCACCGGGCCGACCACGTCGTCGTAGCGCGTCTGCTGGGAGGTGATGTCGGGGATCTTCACCACCTCGTCGGTGTCGAGCAGGTACTGGACCATGATCATCGCGTGGTTTCGCTCCTCGACCGCCTGGCGGTAGAAGAAGGCGGCGAGGCGGGGCAGGGTCTCGGAGTCGTAGTAGACCGCCGCGCCGATGTACTGCTGCTGGGCGGCGAACTCGTTCGAGATCTGCTCGTTGAGGGCGTCGGCGAAGCTCTGGTCGGCCATGTCGGCAGCCTAACTACTCGCTCCAGCGAAAGCCCGTTGGCGTGGGTTGGGGCTCCAGCGGGCTCGAGGGCAGTCCGGGCTCTGTGCCGGCCGTGTTGTAGCCCGAGGGCGCCACGTCGTTTGGCGTGTCCGGATGGAAGATCGAGGCCAGATACTGGATGTGGCCGCGGCCCGGGCCGAGCTCCCATTGGCCGCCGCCGTAGGCCCCGATGCCGTTCTCCTCGCAGAAGTCGTAGCCGGCGAACAGCTCGTGCAGGGGCCCGAACCGCGACGGCTTGATGTTCACCATCTTCGGCATCCAGGGCCGGGTCTCGATGTCGGCGACCGAGTGGATGGGGGCGTCCCAGGTGACGCGGTCGGCGACCGGGTCGAGGATCGGCTTGGTCTCATCGCTCACGTCGGGATCCTCGAGCCAGGCCTCGGGGAACGTCTCGATCAGCTTGCGATAGAGCTCGGGATCGGTCTCGACATCGACCGGCGTGCCCTTGTACTGGCCCTTCAGGTCGAGCGAGTCGATCGCGCCCGTCTCCGCCAGCTGGCCGATCAGCTCGTCCGTCCAGTCGTTGGTCGGATCGAGCTTGAAGCGGAGCGTCGGGTAGATCTCGAGCCGTTTGCGGAGGGGCTCGATGGTCGAGACCTCGTCCGAGCCCGGCGGCACGAGACGCATGGAGACCACGAACGTAACCGGCCTGGGATCCCGCCCGACCACCTCGTGCAGGGACTTACCCGCCTGGCGCAGCGCGAGGTCGAGGGCGGAGCTCTCGAACGCCCAGCGGCGGTAGTTGACCGAGACCTCGCGCTCCGGCGGGCTGGGGAAGAGCGCGAGACCGTCGAGCAGCTCCGAGAAGGAGGCGATCGTGTGCTCGCCGGCGAGGTCGAGCACCGGCCCCGCGTCCTGGAAGGCGACGTGGTCGAGCGCGTCGTAGACGACGTCCTCGCCGAGTCCCTCGTGGCCGCCCCCCTTCAGGTGGATGATCGTGGTGAGCCGGTCGAAGTCGCTGCCCTCGGGATGGAACTCGAGTCCCTCCAGCTCGTAGCCCTCGATCTCCAGCGGGAGATCCTTGATCTTGTCGTAGCTGCTCACGGCGGCGGACCTTAGCGGCCGGCCGGCTCCGGCCGCCGGGCCTGGCGTAACGTTGCGGCTCCCGGGGGGACGAAGCCGCGTTCATATCGTCCGAGGAGAGGAGAAGGAATGGCCGAGTCACTCGGCGCCGATGCCGGCGCCGGCTTGAAGGCGCTTGGCGTCAACTGCACGCTCAAGCGCTCCCCCGAGGTCTCCCACACGGAGGCGCTGATGACGCGCGTGCTCGGACTGCTCGAGGAGCACGGGGTGGAGACCGAGCTCTTTCGCCCGGTCGACTACGACATCAGGTTCGGTGTCAGCTCCGATGAGGGCGACGGGGACGAGTGGCCGCAGCTGCTTCCCAAGTTCAAGGAGGCGGACATCATCCTGATGGGGATGTCGATCTGGTTCGGCGTCCGCTCCTCGGTCTGCCAGATGGTGGTCGAGCGCCTCGATGGCACCTACAACGAGCGCAACGAGGCCGGCCAGTACCCGCTCTATAACAAGGTCGCCGGCGTGGTCGTGACAGGCAACGAGGATGGTGCTCACGCCAGCGCGGAGACGACGCTCTTCAACATGACCCACCTCGGCTGCGTGGTGCCCCCCAATGCGGACACCTACTGGGTGGGGGACGCGGGCCCCGGCCCCTCGTACCTGGACGCCGGCGGGAGCGAACATCCCTATACGCAGCGGACCAGCTCGTGGTGCGCCCACAATCTGCTTCACATGGCGCGGATCATGCGCGACCACCCAATCCCTCCGATCGGCAACACGCTCGAGGAGATGGGGGGAGACGCGGTTCACGGCGGGTAGTCGGCAAGCCCGTCGCGGTCTCGCCCCATATGCTTCTCGCTATCCCAAGGAGCCAAGGAGAGGCAAGGGATTGGGCAGCAGAGGGACTGAGAGGATTTTGAAGCGCGCGCTGGTGCCGTCAGTGGCGGTGGCGCTTGCTCTGGCGCTGACGCCCGCCGCGGCTTCCGCGGCGAACAGCCTCGCGGTCCACGGCAGCGTCAACCAGGTCTACGTCACCGGCGCGCAGCCGGGGACGAGCCTGCGCCTGATCGATCGGAAGGGCAGGAAGGTCTCCACCAAACCAGTCGGCTTGCTCGGCGGCGTCATCTTCCGCCGCATCCCGGCCGGCAAGTACCGGGTCCGCGCCGCCGATGGCTCGCGGTCGGTTCGCATCGGTGTGATGCGCGACCGGGCCGCACCGAAGGATCCCTCGATCTACAACCAGACGCTCCCGGAGGGCGGCTACGGGTACATGAACACCCGGGACGGCACGAGCCTGTCGCTGGACGTCCGGCTCCCGGGACCCGCCTCGGACGGCCCCTACCCGACGCTGGTCGAGTACTCCGGCTACGGCTACGCGAACCCCGCCGGCGCGCAGAGCGGCATCAGCCAGATCCTCAATCTGCTCGGCTTCGCGGTCGTCGACGTGAACATGCGCGGCACCGGCTGCTCGGGCGGCGCCTTCGACTACTTCGAGCGCCTGCAGAGCCTCGACGGCTACGACGTGGTGGAGACCGCCGCTCGCCAGCCCTGGGTGCTCAACGGCAAGGTCGGTATGGCCGGAGTCTCCTATGGCGGAATCAGCCAGCTCTTTGTGGGCGCCACCAGGCCGCCGCACCTGTCCGCGATCACCCCGCTGTCGGTGATCGACAACACGGCCACGACCCTCTATCCCGGCGGCTTCCTCAACACGGGTTTCGCCCTGCAGTGGGCCCAGGACCGGGTCGACGACTCGAAGCCCGCATCGGCGACCGAGGGGCAGGGCTGGGCCTACAAGCGGATCCAGGAGGGCGATCAGCTCTGCAAGGCCAACCAGACGCTGCACACGGCGGCGGCCGATCTGATCAGCAAGGTCCACCGAAACCGCGTCTACCGGCCAAAGGTGGCGAACCCGCTCAACCCGTCGACGTTCGTCAGCAAGATCAAGGTCCCGACCTTCATGGCGTGTCAATGGGAGGACGAGCAGACCGGCGGGCACTGCGCCAACCTCGCGGACCGCTTCACAGGCACCAAGCGCAAGTGGTTCACCTACGAGAACGGCTTCCACATCGACTCGCTCGATCCCGAGACCTTCAACCGCTGGTTCGACTTCCTCGAGCTCTACGTGGCCGGGCGAAAGCCGCAGTTATCGCCGGCGCTGAAGGCGTCGGCCTCTGTGATCTACCAGCAGGCAATGGGAATCGACGGCGTCACCCTGCCGCCGGACCCGATCCAGGACCAGCCGACGTACAACGCAGCTCTCGCCGCCTTCCAGGCCCAGCCACAGGTGAAGGTCATGTTCGACAACGGCGCCGGTGGGTCGCCCGGTGTTCCGTACCCCGGCTTCGAGCGAGACTTCAGCCGTTTCCCGATCCCCGGCACGCGGGCCCGCTCATGGTTCTTCGGCCCGAGCGGGACCCTCACGAACAAGGCGCCGAAGAAGGGCGGCAGCCAGAGCTTCACCTGGGACAAGACGGCGAGGCCCGCGAACGACTTCAGCGGACATAACACGGGCAGCGGCGATCTCTGGACCGATCATCCGAGCTTCGATTGGCGCCAGCCGCCGGCGGGTACCGCCGCCTCCTATCTGACTCCGCCGCTTCCGGTGGACACGGCGATCGTCGGAGCCGGCTCCGTGCGGGCCTGGATCAAGGCTTCGGTTCCGGACGTCGACCTGCAGGTAACGGTGTCCGAGGTCCGCCCCGACGGCAAGGAGACCTATGTGCAGAGCGGCTATCTGCGGACGAGCCTCAGGGCGCTCGACAAGCGGAAGAGCTCACCGCTGGAGCCGGTTCTGAGCCTCCGGAGCGATACAGCCGCCAAGCTGCCGAAGGGGCAGCTCACGAAGGTCGTCATCCCTCTCTACTACCAGGGACACATGTACCGAGCGGGCTCGCGTATACGCGTAACGGTCAGCTCGCCGAACGGCGATCAGCCGGTCTGGGCGTTCGCCGAGACGGTCCCGCCGGGCACCGCCAACGTGAGGATCGCCTCGAACAAGAATCACCCGTCGCGCCTGATCCTGCCCCTGATCCCGGGGGTCACGGCGCCGACGCCGCTGCCGCCATGCCCGGCGCTGCGCGGCGAGCCCTGCCGGAACTTCAGCGGCTAGGCCCGGACGCGACCCTGAGGCCGGGGCCCGGGATCGCCTCGGCGTCCCTGGCGCCGACCTCCTCGCCGCACTTCGAACAGCGCAGCTCGAGGGTCGGCTCTCCGCCGCAATCCTTGTGGCGGATCTCGACCGGTGGGCAGTCGGCTTCATCCATATAGCGATCGCCCCAGTCGCGAATCGCGATCAGGACGGGATACAGGTCGAGGCCCATCTCGGTGAGGCGGTAGCGGTCGCGGGTGCGGACGTCGTCCTTGTAGGGCTCGCGGCGGAGCACCCCCGCGTCGACGAGCCGCCCGAGCCGGTCCGAGAGCAGGGAGCGCGAGATTCCCAGGGACTGCTGGAAGTCCTCGAAGCGCTTCATGCCGTTGAACGCCTGGCGGATGATCACTAGGGTCCACCGGTCCCCGAGCAGGGCGGCCGGCTTGGCCATCGAGAATCTGAGGTCGGCGATCTCCGCGGCTCGCATCGCCAGCAGGATACCCGGCCTGCGTTCGGAATCCGAACTCTATAGGCTTGCGTCCATCTTCCGAACCCAACCTCGCCAGGAGGACCGATGCCGAAGCTCGATCTGACCATCCCCGCCGAGTCCCTCTCCGACTCCTCACAGCAGGAGCTGGCCCGGGAACTGGGCGCCACTCTTCTGCACTGGGAGGGAGCGCCGGACACCGAATTCTTCCGGTCGATCACGTGGGCCCATTTGCATCCACTGACCGCGGATTCGATGCAGACCCCGGACGGCGTCGCCGAGCCGCACGCGGTCCTCGAGATCACCGTCCCGAGCGGCGCGCTCAGCGACCGGCGAAAGGCCGGCCTGGTCGAGGATGCGACGAAGCTCATCCTCGAAGCAATGGACTGGGGCCCGGAGGCTGGAGTCCGCGTCTGGACTCTCATCCACGAGGTGCCGGACGGGAACTGGGGTGCCGCGGGCCAGATCGTCCGCTTCGAGCAGCTCCGCGAGGCCGCCAAGGCTGAGCGAGAGGAGGAAGGCTCCGGAAGTGAGAAGGTCCCGGCCGCCGGAGGCGGCAAGGAGGGGGTCCCGGCATGAGGCAGCTCCAGTTCCTCGAGAAGGGCAAGCTGGAATGGCGCGAAGCGCCCGACCCCCAACTCGAGGGCGACGGCGAGGCGATCGTCCGCCCGATGGCGCTGGCCACGTGCGACATCGACGTTGCCTTCGTCCAGGGCCGCTTCCCGGCCGAGTCGTTCCCCTTCGGGCACGAGTGCGTCGGCGAGGTCACCGACGCCGGCGACGGGGTGAAGACGGTCGAGCCGGGCGATCTCGTCAGCATTCCGTTCCAGATCTCCTGCGGCGAGTGCGCCGCCTGTCGCCAAGGGAGAACCGGCAACTGCGAATCGGTTCCCCGCCTGTCGACCTACGGGCTGCCGATCGGCGACGACTATGGGGGCTTCGCCAGCGACGCCGTCAGGGTTCCCTATCCGGACGCGATGCTGGTGCCGATCCCAGACGGGATCAGTCCCACGACGGTGGCGAGCCTCTCCGACAACATCCCGGATGCATGGAGATGCGTTGCCCCGGCGCTTGCAGAGCGGCCGGGCGCACCCGTGCTGATCGCGATGGGAGCCGGGTCGATCGCCCTGTACTCCGTCGCGATCGCCCTGGCGCTCGGCGCCGAGCGCGTCGACGTCGTTGGAGGCACAGAGCGCGACCGCAAGCTCGCCGAGGAGCTCGGCGCGAACGTCCTGGATGAGGGATTCCCGGCCAGGGCCGGCTTCTACCCGGTCACCGTGGATGCCAGCGCCGACCCCGCCGGTATCAGCTGCGTGCTGAAGTCGACCGACGCCGACGGGCTCTGCACGAGCATCGGGATCTACTTCGAGCCGACGCCTCTGCCGCTGCTCGACATGTTCACGCAGGGGGTGACCTTCGTCACCGGCCGCCCCCACGTCCGCACCATCGCGCCGGACGTGCTCGAGCTGATCCGCCAGGGGAAGTTCGACCCGGACCCGATGACGGTGAACAGGGTCGACTGGGAGGACGCCGAAGAGGCCCTCTCGGACCTGCGCGCGAAGACGGTGATCGCGCGGGCCGCCTAGTGCGGTGAGCCGACGCCGCCGGTGTTGCCGCTGACGACGGCCTGGGCCGGGCGGAGCGCGTTGATCTGAGGCTGCTGGAAGAGCAGGCGCATCGAGTCATCGGAGGCGAAGAAGAAGAAGGCCCCGCCGCCCTGCTTCAGCCCCGGGCCGACGCAGGCCGCGGCCTGTGCGGCTGAGGTGCTGAGGATGGCCTGACTCGCCGAGGCCTCCGGGCTGTCGGTGAAGGAGATCTCCATCCCCAGGTTGCTCATATTGGGCTTGGCCTTCTTGTGAAGCGGCCGGCGGATGGTCTTCCTCCTCCTCTTCTTCTTGCCCTTCAGCCGCACCTTCTTGGTGATGAACTTGAAGTGGTATTGGAGGCGCAGGCTCTTGGCCCGGGCGCCGAAGCCGGGGCCCGCTCCATCCGCGCAGGCGTCCTGCGTCTGAACGCTCTGGGGGCCGAGGTGCCGGCCGCCGAGCCGCGCGTTTCGCTTGTCGATGTTCTGGGCGATTTGTCCGTAGTTCCATCCGGATTGGTCCTGCGGAGCCAGGCCGGTCAGCTTGCCCGCGCCCGCGGGGTTGGCCGCGAGCGTGGCGGCGAAGCCGGCGTTCCAGCCCTTCAGCAGGGGGAACGCCTTCGCGTAGTTGTCCCTCCAGGGCGGGCGGCCGGGCACGGTGGAGCGGCTCGAGTTCCAGTCGTCGTGCTCGTAGTCGCTGAGCAGCGCGTAGACGTTGGGGTCGTCGATCCCCGTGAAGGCGTAGCCGGCGAGGGCGGGGTCGAGGCTGAGCCCGTTGAGGGCGATGATCCGGTTGCAGGGGAAGGCGGCGCGCAGGCCCGCCGACAGGGTGCTCGCGACTGACGGGGTCATCGCCGGGAAGCTGCCGCTGCCGCCGAAGCGCGTGTTGAGGACGAAGATGTCCTGGGGACGGACCCGGCCCCCCATCCCGCCGTCGGGCTTCGTATAGGTGTCGACGTTGCCCTGCGTGTTGATTCTGATCATCATCGTGAAGCGGGTCGGGCCGGAGCCGGTGGGCGCCAGGCCGGAGGGCAGGGGCGGACAGCCGGCCGATGCCTTGGCGGCCGCCGCCGGATCGGGAGCGGCCGAGCGCCCGGCGACGAGCAGCGCCGCGAGCAGGGCGGCGGTCGCGATCAGGGTGATCGCGCTGCGGGTGCGCTGCGATGCGCTCCCAAGTGGGTGTGTCGTGACTCCTGCCATGAAGGACGAGTGCGTCCGAAGCTAGCGACGCTCCCCCCTTCAACACGCGAGGGGCGTTGCAGTTGTTGTGGGCGGGTGCTCCGAAGGAGCAACCCATTTGATGAGGGTCAGGCGAGGCGCAGATTGGCCAGAGCACCGAAGCTCTCGATGGCCGCCTTCAGGTCGGGCTCGGTCGTGTCCTCCTCGGAGGAGTGGCTGATGCCGCCGATCGAAGGGGAGAAGATCATCGCGGTGGGGACGAGCGGGGCCATCGACGCCGCATCGTGGAGAGCGCCGCTGGAGAGCTCGTAGGGCGTGCCCGTCACCTGCTCGCAGGCGTCACGAGCGAGGGCGACCAGCTCCGGATCGAAGGCGATCGGCTCGATCCGCCAGACCGGTTCCTCGGCTCCATCGCAGCCGCGCTCGGCGGCGATGGAGCGCACGGCCTCTCTGGCGCCGGCGAGCATCCGGGCGAGCGGCTCCGCCTCGCGGTGCCGCAGGTCGACCAGCATCGAGACCGTTTCCGGCACGGCGGTCGGGATACCGGGATCGAAGCTCATGTCGCCGACCGTCGCCACGCCCCCCTCCGCTCGGGCGATCTCCTCGACGCTCAGGGCGACCGCCGCGGCGGCGAGGCCAGGATCGGCGCGCGCATCCATCGGCGTCGTGCCGGCGTGGGCGACGCGGCCGGAGATCACAAACCGGACCCGCTCGACCCCCGCGCACCCGATCACCGCGGCCGCGCGAACGCCCTCCGCCTCCAGCACCGGTCCCTGCTCGATGTGAAGCTCGAGGAAGGACGCGATCCGCTCGAGTCGCGATCGGCTCTCCAGTACGCGCTCCAGCTCCACGCCGTTCTCGGCCAGGACGCCGGCGGCGCGGACGCCGTCGGAGTCGCGGGCATTCGCGAGCTCCCCGGGGTCGAACGTCCCCGCCGCCGCCGAGCTGCCGAAAAGGCTCCGACCGAAGCGGGCGCCCTCCTCGTCCGCCCAATCGACCAGCGCGAGCGTTCGCGGCGGCTTCTCGCCAGAGCCCGCCCACGCGCGCAGGACTCCAATCCCCGCCATCACGCCGAGGGCGCCGTCGAGCCAGCCCCCGTTCGGCACGGAGTCGAGATGCGAGCCGACCGCCAGCGCGGGCTCGGAGCCACCCTGCAGGTACGCCCAGGCGTTGCCGGCCTCGTCGACCTCGTAGGCCAGGCCGATCTCTCCCAGCAGTTCGCCGAGGAACCCGCGGGCATCTCGCCACCCCTCGCTCCAGCAGAGCCGCTGTGCGCCGCTCAAGTCGCCGGTGCGCTTTCGCAGCTCGCGCAGGTCGGCGAGCACTCGATCGGCATTGATCGCCGGACTCACCCCAGTCGATCCCTCCGCAGCGCCTGGCTCAGGCAATGCGGGCCGCCGCCGCCCAGCGTGAACATCGAGAGGTCGACCTCGATCACCTCCAGGCCACGCGCGCGGAGCTCGCCGTTCAGCTCCACCGCGCTCGCCGCGGAGATCACGCGTTCCCCGCCCAGCGAGATCGCGTTGACGCCGAGCGTGAAGGCTTGCTCGGCGCCCACCTCGATCAGGTCGAATCCCTTTGCCCGCAGCCACTCCGCCGCAGCGGCCGGCAGCACCTCCGTGCAGACCGCGGCGAGCTTCTCGGCCAGCACCGCGACGAGGACGTCGATGTGGACGTAGCGCTCAGGGATGGCCTGCACCCGCGCCTCCCAGCCGTCTTGGCGGAACCACTCCGCCAGCTGATTCGCCGCGACCTCCTGCGTCCGGGTCTCGCCCGCGCCGATCAGCACCGCTCCCGGCTCGACGATCATCACGTCCCCGCCCTCCAGCGAGCCGGCGGTGATCATGCCGCGGATCGGGATGCCGGCCTCCTGGTGGAAGCGCATGACCGGCGCGTACTCACCGCGGCGCCACCACTGCGCCGGCTGGGTGACGACCGTGCCGTTCGGTCCCATCGTGCTCGAGTCCCGGGTGAACACCTGGTACGGAAGTGGCGGATCGGGCTCGAGGTAGTGGACCTGCACCCCGGCGTCCTCGTAGGCGCCCACCAGTGCGGCGTGCTGCGTGGCGGCCAGCTCCGCATCGAAGCTGTGGCCGGCGTCGAGGGTCGCCTGGCTGATCGCGCTGGTGGCTCGCCAGCGGTAGTTGTCCGGCCTGCAGACCAGAACGTCGCGCAGGGTCCCGTGCTCGGAATCCACTCCCCAGTCGGACTCGGCGTTCACTCGGTCACCACCCGGATGGTGCGCAGGGACCGGTCGCTGGCACCCCGGACCATTCCTCCGTGAGCGAGCGAGTCGGCGATGTACGCGATGGTCGGGCCGGTCAGGCGCTCGCCCGGGAGCACGTTGGGGACTCCGGGCGGATAGGCCGCGAGGGATTCGGCCGCGATCCTGCCCTCGGCATCGTCGAAGGGCACGACCTCCTGCGGCCCGAGGAAGGCGTCGCGAGGCGCGAGCTCCAGTGGGCCCCACGGCGGAGGCTCCGCGAAGGCCCGCCGCTTGTCGAGGTCGCTCGGGCCGATCTGCTCGACCGCGTGTCGAAGCGCCTCGACCAACCGGTCAGCCGACGCGGTCTCGGTCTCGCCGATTCCGAACACGGCGACGATCACGTTCTCCGAGAAGAGCTCCAGGACGACGTCGTCCTTCTCGCGCATCAGCTCGGCGATCCGGTGCCCGGTGGCGCCGGTGCCGCGGACGTCGACGGAGAGCCTCAACGGATCCCAGGCGGCGACACTCGTCCTTCCCGCGAGGCGCTCGTCGAGGACGTCGAGGCCGGGGATCTCTCGCACCCGCTCACGCGTCTTCTCCAGCGATTCGAGGGTGACGTCGAGGAGCTCGTGCCCCTTCGTGACCGCGTAGCGCCTCGCCGCATCCAGCGATGCCGTCAACAGCGCGTTCGGACTTGTCGACTCCACCAGCGTCACCGAGCGGTCGATGACGTCCTCATCGACGCGCCCGTCCTTGCCCAGATGCAGGATTGCGGATTGAGTCAGGCTGCCGACGATCTTGTGGGTGCTGGATAGAACCATGTCGGCGCCGCCCCGCAGTGCGCCGGCCGGCAGGCCCTCGTGGAAGTACAGGTGCGAGCCCCAGGCCTCGTCCACGACCAACGGGATGTCGCGGGCATGGGCGACCTCCGCAAGGTCCGCGACGCGCGCCACCGCCCCGAAGTAGGTCGGCGACACGAGCAGGACGGCCTCTGCGTCCGGCTCGGCGTCGAGCGCCGCGGTCAGCGATTCCGGCGTGACGCAGTGCGCGATGCCCAGCTCCGGGTCGATCTCGGGGGAGACGAAGGTGGGCCGGAGGCCGGAGAGCACCAGCCCGTCGATGATCGAGGAGTGGACGTTGCGTTGGACGACGACCGGGCCGCGGTCCGGTGGGCCCTTGCGCAGCTTGCCGGTGGCGTGGGCCAGCGTCATGCAGATTGCGTGGTTGCCCCCGGACGCACCGTTCAGCAGAAACCAGCTGCGCTCCGCCCCCCATGCCTCGGCGGCCAGGCGCTGGGCGCGCTGAAAGGGAGTCGGCTCCGGACCGACGTCCACGCCCTCGATGCCGGCGGGGAGGTCGTGGAGGATCGCCGCCTCGCCCAGTGCCTCGATCAGGGCCTGGTCGGCGCCGATGCCCTTGTGCCCCGGGATGTGGAAGCGGCCCGGGTTGCGCGCGACGTAGGAGACGACCGCGTCGAGATAAGGGGCTTCGCTCTGGTCTGCCATCTACGCTCCGTGAGGCGGCTCGCCGCCGGTGTATTGCGAGTAGGGGTACCACCACTCCTTCGGCGCCACCTCGCTCTCGATGTGGACGTGCTTGGTCTCCTGGAAGGCCTCGAGGCCCTCGCGCCCGAGCTCACGGCCGAGCCCGGACTGCTTGAAGCCCCCGAACGGGCCGGCGTCGTTGTCGGTGAGCGGGTCGTTGAACCAAACGGTTCCGGCCTTCACCTCCCGCATGCAGCGCAGGATGGTCTTGAAGTCCTCGGTGTAGATGTTGGCTCCGAGCCCGAACGGCGTCGAGTTGGCGAGCTCGATCGCCTCGTCGAGGCTCTTCACCGGGACCAGGGGTGCGACCGGACCGAAGGTCTCCTCCCGGAGCAGGTCGGTCTCCGGAGCGGCGCCGGTGACGACCGCCGGCGCGAAGAAGTGGCCGCGATCCTGTCCGCCGGCGTCGCCGCCGACGACGACCTCCGCGCCGGAGCCGACGGCGGCCTCCACCTGGGCGGCGACCTTCTCACGCTGATTCGCGGAGACCACCGGGCCGATGTCCGTGTTGCTCAGCATCGGGTCGCCGATCACCAGGCTCCTCGTGTAGTCGACGAAGGCGTTCAGGTACTCGTCATAGACGTCCTGCATCACGTAGAAGCGCTCGGCCGAGGTGCAGACCTGCCCGGAGTTGAGGAAGGCGGCCCACGCCCCGCCCTTGGCGGCAACGTCGATCCGATCGGCGATGTCGGAGCAGACGATGAACGGGTCCTTCCCGCCCATCTCCAGGTTGACGCGAGCCATCCGGTCGACGGCGGCCAGCGCGACCTTCTTCCCGGTCGCGACCGAGCCGGTGAACGCGATCCCGTCGACCCGCGGCTCCGAGGCGATCGCCGCCCCGACCTCCGAGCCTCCGGCGACGATGTTGACGACCCCCGCCGGCAGATGATCGAGGCAGGGAGCGAGCATCAGAGTCGAGAGCGGGGTGAGCTCCGACGGCTTGCAGACCAGCGTGTTCCCCGCCGCGAGCGCCGGTGCCATCTTCCACGCGAGCAGGAGCAGCGGATAGTTCCAGGGGACGATGCAGCCGATCACTCCGAGCGGCTCCTTGACGACGAGCGAGAGCTGGCTCGACTCGATCGAGGGAATCACCCGCCCCGCGGAGTCCCGACCGATCTCGGCGTAGTAGTCGAAGCAGGCGGCGGTCCACGCGACCTCATCCGAGTTCTCCACGAGCGGCTTCCCGCCCTCGAGAGTCATCACCTCGGCCAGCTCGTCGGTCCGCGCGCGCAGCCGGGTTGCGACCTCGCGCAGAAGCTCGCCGCGGTCGACGGCCGGCGTTCGGGCCCACTCGCGCGCCGATTCTCGGGCGGCGGCGAAAGCCGCGTCCAGCTGCTCGGAGTCGGCGGTGCCGACTGACGCGACCGTCTCCTCGGTGAAGGGGTTCTCGACCTCGAGGGGCGCTCCGTTGCCGACCACCGCCTCGCCGTCGATCGACATCCGTGTCTCGAGATCGGCCACGTCCCGATGCTATTGCTCTGGCATCTCCGTCGAAATCCAGGGTAGGCGGGGTAGGACGGCCAGGGGGAGAAGGAAACCGGCCGCCCTATCCGCCCGCCTTCGCCGAGGCTGAAACCCGGCGGAGGCGAGGCATCCAATATGTGGGCGGGCGCCGGAGTAGGGGGTCTCCGAACGCCCGCCCGCTGCCTCGACTCAAGAGGTCGATTACCCCTGCGCCGTGTGCCTAAACCTACGCACCGGGGACTTTTCTCGGGTTTTCTCCCTCCCTAATGCTGGGTAGCTAGGCTAGGTAGGGTGATTCGGCCTCGCTGGAGAGAGCGAAGCCGAACGTTGCGGCGGGAAGCCGCAAGGAGCCGGACCGATGAATGAATTCGCCTCGACGCACATCGAGATGAGCCCAGTCCCTTCACCGGGGCCCACAGAGCAGTTGGCCGGCGAGAGGCGACTGCTGGAGCGCTACGCGCGCGATCACTCGCCGACCGTGCGCGAGGTGCTCGTAGAGCGCTTCATGCCTCTCGCCAGGCGGCTGGCCGCGCGGTACGCCGGCGGCGCGGAGCCCTTCGATGACCTCGTCCAGGTCGCGAGCGTCGGACTGGTCAAGGCGATCGATCGCTTCGACCCGGAGCGCGGCACGGCCTTCTCGACGTTCGCCGTCCCGACCATTCTCGGCGAGCTGAAGCGCCATTTCCGCGACCGCGGCTGGTCCGTCCACGTCCCGAGGGACGTCCAGGAGCGGATCCTCAAGGTCGAGAAGGCGATGGCGGAGTTGCCCGCGAAGCTCGGTCACTCGCCCACCGTTCAGGAGATCGGCCAGCGGATCGAGGCGAGCGACGAGGAAGTGCTGGAGGCGATGCATGCCTCGCAGGGACATCACGCGGTCTCACTGGACGCGACGTCGACGATGGGAGACGGGGACGAGCCCGGGCCCCTGCGGGACCGCATCGGATCCGATGACCTCTCCTTCGACACGGTGGAGTACGGCGAGGCGATCGGCCCGGTGCTCGCGGAGATCTCGGAGCGGGACCGCCAGGTCCTTCACCTGCGCTTCGTCGAAGACCTCACCCAGAGCGAGATCGCCGAGCGCGTCGGCGTCTCCCAGATGCACGTCTCCCGGATCCTGCGCGCGACGATCGACAAGCTGCGCCAGCGGATCCCGGAAGAAGAGCTGTAGCGACTTATCTTGGGCGGCCGCTGTGGCCGCGACTTGATGGCGCAGCCGTTTATCGGCTGACTTCAAAGACCAGGAACTCCGCGGCCTGCCCGTCAGGCGTCTCGCCCTGGGTGACCTCCATGCTGCTCGCCAAAGTGCGAAGAGATCCCCCGCCGGGCACCTCCATCTCCGACATCAGCCTCTCGCCCCCGCCCTCGACCAGGGGGCCGACCCGGACGCCGAGCCTGCCCTCGGCGTCCTTGATCGAGATCGCGACCCGGCCGTCGGAGAAGTCGCCGGCGGTGGTGGCCGAGACGGCGTCCCCGAGCAGGACCGTGTCCGCCAGCCTGTCCACCGAGAACTCGGCGCGCGCGGCGAGCGCCCCGATCACGCGGGCGAGGACCGGTCTCACGATCATGCCGGGGGCGAGCGCAATCTCGAGCTCCTTGGGCACGGTCGTCGGCCGGCCGTTGTTATGTGCCTCCGGCGGGGCGTACCCGAAGCGGATGGTGGTCCGGCTGCCCTGTCCGGCGGCGCCGCTGATCTCGAAGCCGTCAGAGAGCGCCGCGATCAGCGGTAGGCCGAGGCCCAGCGATGGGTCGCCGTCGTTGGCCCGCGGGCGGAAACCGTGTCCCTCGTCCGCGACCTCGACGACGAGCTCGGCCTCCCCGGGCACGGCTGTCACGTGGAGGGGTCCGAGATCGCCCTCGTACGCATGAAGGACGACGTTGTTGCAGGCCTCGGTGACCACCGTCTTCAGGTCGGCGATCCGCGAACTGCCCAGGCCCAGCGCTTCGCCGACGCCCGCGATCGCCTGTCTGACGACGATCACGTTCTCAGCGGTCGCAGGGAGGGTCAGCTCGAAGCCGGCCTCGCTCATGCCGCCGGCTTTCCAAAGCCCGAGGCCTCGGCGAAGGCTTCCTCCCTCCGGGCGTGCACGGGCAACTCGGCTCGCAGGCCGGTCACTTCGAGCACTCGATCCACCGCATCCGCGCCATTTGTATGAACGATCGCAAAGCCGATTTCCGCATCGGCCGCACGCCTGCGTGCGTCGAGGATCACTCCCAGAATGGACGAGTCGATGAACGTCGCGGGGGAGAGATCGACGATGGTGGCCGTGCCTGCATCCAGCAAGGTGTCGAGCCGCCGTCTCAGATTCGGCGCCGTGCTCAGATCGTGCTCGCCAGAAATCGTCAGCACCACCAATCCCGCGTCGTTGCGCTCT
The DNA here is from genome assembly GCA_963819715.1 of uncultured Solirubrobacterales bacterium. Taxonomy (GTDB): domain Bacteria; phylum Actinomycetota; class Thermoleophilia; order Solirubrobacterales; family 70-9; genus DASUPK01. The sequence goes on along the minus strand of CAWFXE010000002.1, from coordinate 881,629 downwards.
AGCGCAAGCTCCCCCGTCCGCACAGTGGCGAAACTACCTTGATCTCGGGGCACTCAAACCTCCTGCTCAGGACGAACGGAAGCCAATTTGTCCGCTCGGCGCTGCTGCCAGACGGTGAAGATCATCGCGAGCACGGTGGTCGCGAACAGCATGGTGGCGATGATGTAGACCTGCACCGGAATTCCCCGCTGAGCCGCACCGAAGATGTAGAGCGGGAAGGTCACCTCGGTCCCGGCCGTGAAGTTGGAGACGACGAAGTCGTCGATCGACAGGGCGAAGGCGAGCATCGCGCCGGCGATGATCCCGGGCCAGATCAATGGAAGGGTGATCTTCCGGAACGTCGTTAACGGGTCGGCGCCGAGGTCCTGAGCGGCCTCCTCCAGGCTGCGGTCGAAGCCGATCAGCCGCGAGCGAACGACGATCACGACGAAGCTGATGCAGAACATGACGTGGGCGATCAGCAGCGTCGAGAAGCCGAGGTCGAGGCCGTAGATCAGGAACATGGAGAGCAGGGACGCACCGAGGACGACCTCGGGGGTCGCCGTCGGGATCACGATCAGGTAGTTCGACGCGCGGCGGCCGAAGAAGTCGTAGCGGACCAGGGCCAGCGCGATCATCGTCCCGAGCACGGTGGAGATCAGGGTGGCCAGCAGCGCCAGGCGCAGGCTGAGCAGGAGCGCGTCGGTGAGCTCCGAGATCTCGAACGGGTGAGCCCAGTGGGAGAGGGTGAAGCCCTGCCAGGTGAAGTTGAACTTGCCGGCCGGGTCGTTGAACGAGAAGACGATGATCAGGACGATCGGAATGAGCATGTAGGCGATCGCCAGCGCCCCGTAGATCACGATCCCGTTTCGCTTCAGCCACTTCCAGGCCCGCGAGGCGGCGGATTGGCGGTGCTGCGGGAGCGTGGCGGCGTGCGCCTCCATCACTCCACCACGTCCGCGCCGCCGATCTCCTCGCCCATCAGCGCCTCCGACCCCGCGATGCGGATGTAGATGAAGACGATCACGAGCATCACCGCCATCAACGTGAAGGAGAGCGCCGCCGCGGCCGGATAGTCGGTCTGTTTCAGGTAGAGCGACTGGATGACGTTGCCGATCATCGACTGCTGGGCGCCGCCCAGGAACTGGGCGTTGATGTAGTCGCCCGTCGCCGGGATGAAGGTCAGAAGGGTCCCGGCAACGACGCCGGGCATCGAGATGGGCAGCGTCACCCGCAGGAACGCCTGCCGGGAGGACGCGTAGAGATCCTTGGCCGCCTCGACCAGGCTGGTATCGAGCCGCTCCAGGCTCGCGTAGATCGGCAGGACCATGAACGGCAGGAAGTTGTAGGTCAGGCCGGCGATCACCGCGCCGCTGGTGGCGAGGACGCGGCCATCCTGGGAGACAAGCCCGACGGACTGGAGCGTGTTCACCACGAAGCCGTTGTCCGAGAGGATCGTCTCCCACGCCAGAGTCCGGATCAGGTACGTGGTGAAGAAGGGAGCGATCACCGCGAGCAGCATCGCGTTCTTCCAGCGACCGCCCCTGAAGGCGATCGCATACGCGAGCGGGTACGCGATCAGGAGCGCGAGGACCGTCGCGATCGCCGAGTAGCGGAACGCCCGGAAGAACTGCGTGTCGTAGGCGCTCAGCGCGTCCGTGTAGTTGGAGAACTGCCAGTTGAAGCGGAAATCGGGAAAGATCCCCGTGTCGAGCGAGAGCCGGCCCATGAAGTACATGGGCACGACGAAGAAGAGGATCAGCCAGAGGATCCCCGGCCCGAGCAGGAAGTAGGGGATGAGGCGGCGGCGGAGATAGACCAAGCGCTGCTCACGCATCAGCCGTCTCCACCGCGCCTCATCTTCCCCCTAGCCGTTCAGGACGCCCTCGAACGCCCTGGTGACTGTTTGCTCCTCCTGGCCCGTCAGATTGGGCTGGTTGGAGCACTTCGCGGTGAACTGATCCGTCGGGAAGATCAAGGGATCATTCACCAGGTCCGGGTTGGTGGTCTTGAAGACCTCCTGGACGCCGTCCACCGGGGTCACGTAGCTGTTGTACGCGGCGATCTGCGCCTGATTCTTCGGGTCGTAGACATAGTTCATGAACGCCAGGGCCGCCGTCGGATTCGGCGCCCCGACTGGGATCTCCATGTTGTCCGACCAGAGGATGCATCCCTCCGTGGGCATCCGGAACTGGATGTCCGGATTGTCCGCCTGGAGCTGCACCGCGTCACCGGACCAGCCGATGATCGCCGCGACGTCGCCGTTGGCCATGTCGCGGGTGTAGTCGTTGCCGGTGAAACGACGGATCTGACCTGACGCGACCGCCGTCTTCAGCTTGTCGATCGTGTCGAGCCACTGCTGCTCCGTGGCCTTGTTCGGATCGATCCCGTCGGCCTTCATCACCAGCGGCACTGTGTCGCGCAGCTCGGTGAGCATCTCGACCTTGCCCTTGTACTGCGGGTCGAACAGGTCGTTGATCGAGTGCACGTTCGGGGCCAGCTGTGTGTTGACGATCAGTCCCGTCATGCCGCTCTGCCACGGAACGGAGTAGCTGCGATCCGGGTCGAATGTCGGGTGCTGCAGGTTGTCCCGCAGGTTGGCCTCGACGTTCGGGATGCCGGCCTTGTCCAAGTCCTGGACGTAGCCCAGGTCGTGCATCTTCTCGGCCATCCAGTCGGTCACGACGATCATGCTTCGCCCGCCCGACTGGCCCTTGGAGAGCAGGGGCTGCATCTTGGCGAAGAACTCCTGGTTGTCGTTGACGTCCTCGATGTAGTTGGTGTGGACCCCGGTGGCCTTGTCGAAGTCCGAGACCGTGTTCTTGTCGATGTAGAGCGGCCAGTTCGAGATCGTCAGGTCGCCGTGGGGGGGAGGCTGGTACTTCACCGTGCTGACGTCGGCGGACCCGCCTCCGCCTTCGATACCGCTGCCTCCGCCGCACGCGGCCAGCACGACCGCCGCGGCGAGCGTCCCGCCCGTCGCGATCAATGCGCGGAACTTCCTCTTGCTCGTCACTTGTTCCTCCTGTCCGGTTCGTTCAAGCTGCTTCCGCCCCCTCTTGGGGCGGTGCCGCCCCATTCGCGGACTCCTTGACCACGTGCATGTGCTCAGGGGCCCAGGAAAGCTTCACGTTCGCCCCACCGCCGGGGAGTTTCTGTCGCTCGGCCTCGTCGGTGTTCGGCACGAGGATGGTCATGCGGACCTGGTCGGCCAGCCTCACGATCAGCTGGGTGGACGTCCCGAGATAGAGCGAGCTCTCAACCAGTCCCTCAACGCTCGGGTCGCCGCGTCCGCCCGCTCCGATGGCGAGCTTCTCCGGCCGCACCACCGCGTGACAGCGCTCCCCGATCGAGAACCCGTCTACGCCGGTCGCCACCTTGACGCCGGCGTCGAGCTCGACCTCGCCCTTCGCGCCGGTCTTGCGGATCACCCCGGGCATCAGGTTGGAGACGCCGATGAAGCCCGCGACGAAGGTGGTGGTGGGGCGGTCATAGACCTCCTCGGGGTTGCCGATCTGCTCGATCTGACCGCGGTTCATCACCGCGATCCGGTCGGACATGGTCAGCGCCTCCTCCTGGTCGTGGGTGACGTAGACGAAGGTGATCCCGACTTCGCGCTGGATCTTCTTGAGCTCCACCTGCAGGCCCTTGCGAAGCTTCAGGTCGAGCGCGCCGAGCGGCTCGTCGAGCAGCAGGACCCGCGGCAGGTTGACCAGGGCTCGGGCGAGCGCGACGCGCTGCTGCATCCCGCCGGAGAGCTGTGCCGGTCGCCGGTTCGCCTCGGCGGCGAGGCCGACGCGCTCGAGCTCCTCGCGTACCCGCTTCTCGATCTCGCTCTTGTCCACTCCCTTGCGCTTCAGCCCGAAGGCGATGTTGTCCTTGACGCTCAGATGGGGGAAGAGGGCGTAGCTCTGGAAGACGGTGTTGGTCGGTCGCTTGTGGGGCGGGATGCCGACCATGTCTTGGTCGTCGATCGCCAGCCGCCCGTCCGTGACCTCCTCGAAGCCGGCGATCATCCGCAGCGTCGTCGTCTTGCCGCAGCCGCTCGGGCCGAGCATGGTGAAGAACTCGCCCTCAGCGATGTCGAGGTCGATCGCGTCGACCGCCGTGAGCTCGCCGAACCGCTTCGTGACGGATGTGAGGACGACGCACGGGCCGCCCTGCTTGCCGGCGGATTCATTCACGGGCGCACGACCAACACCGGAACATCGGAGAGCTGAACGAGCTTGTACGGGGTCGCTCCGAGGATCGCGCCCTTCAGCGGGCTCTCGCCATGGCTGCCGACGGCGATCATCCGGGCCTTGCGGCCGTCCGCGACGGTGATAAGGGCCTGGTAGGAGTCCTCGTTCACGAGTTCGACCTCGCAACTTACGCCTTCCGCCTTCGCCCGTTCGAGGCCCTTGGCCGTTGCCTTCTCGGCGATCTCCTTGATCGCCTCCCGCTGCGTCGGCACCTCCCCGCCGCCGTAACCGCCTGGCGCATAGCCGAAGACCAGCACGATCGAGTCACCCAGGGGCTTGGCGAGCTCGATGGCTACGCCGAGCGCCGCATTCGAGGCGTCCAACCCGTCGTAGCCGACCACTATCTCGCTCATCCCGTCGCTCCCGTCAGTCCGCCATCACGGACGCTTCGCCTGTGACGTCTCCCTCGAGTATCCCTGGTCGCGCGGTCTCGGCCTTGCGCTTGAAGAAGCTGGGGTAGACGACGTTCGCGATGAACATCACCAGGACGCCCACGACGAGCAGGCCCACACCGATCGCGACCGGAACGCCGAATCCGAGGAACTTGCCCGCATACGTGTTCTCGACCTTGTTGTAGTCGATCAGCGCCTTGATGAAGATGCCGGTCAGCATCAGTCCGCCGACGAACGGGATGACCCCCGCCATGAAGAAGTTGCGGAGACTCTTCGTGAGCTCCTTTCGATAGAAGATCGCACAGGCGAAACCCGTGATCCCGTAGTAGAAGGCGATCTGGAAGCCCAAGGCGCTGATCGAGTCCCCGAGGACGTTCTGGCTGGCGTTGATGATGAACAGGGTCCAGATCAGCGAGACGACCCCCATCGTGATCGTCGAGACGTCCGGGGTCAGGTGCCGGGGATGAATTCGGCCGAACGCCTTCGGGATCGCGCCGAAGCGCGCCATCGAGAGCGTCGTCCTGGCCGTGGGCAGGATCGTCGTCTGTGTTGACGCCGAGGCCGAGGTGAGGACGGCGATGATCAGGAGTTTGTCCCACGGCGTGCCGAAGACGTCGCCTCCCAGCGCGCTGAGCACGTCGTCCCCGTGGTGCTTCAGGAAGATCGTGCCGGAGAAGGACTGAGCGGACGCAGCGACCGCAACGTAGATGAGCACCAGTAGGAGCGTGCTCATCACCGCCGCCTTCCCGGGCCCGGAGGCGCTGTCCTGGGATTCCTCGTTACAGCAGACGCCGCTGTCCCAACCCCAGTAGATGAAGACGCCGAGCAGAACGCCATCGATCAGCGCGCTCCAGCCGCCGGGCAGACCGAAGGGCGAGAACCAGAAGAGCTCGATCGGAGTGCCCTGGTGGCCGATGTAGACGTGACCCAGGGCAAACGCGCAGAAAATCCCCAGAATCACCACCTCCGCGGTCAGCAGCACGTACTGGGTGCGAGCAGAGAGCTCGATGCCGACGTAGCAGATCCAGGTCATCACGCCGATCCAGACGGTCGCGGCGATGCTCACGTCGAGCGGGTTGTTCGCCGCGGCGTTGAGGTCGAAGAGCAGGAAGGTGTACTTCCCGGCGATATAGGCGAGGGCCGCCATCACGACCACGTCGGAGACGACTATCGCCCAGCCGGTCAGCCACCCGAGCCGCGGGCCCATCGCCCTGGTCACCCAGGTGAAGCTGGTGCCGCAGTCGGGGTCAGCCCGGTTGAGCCAGTAGTAGCCCGCGGCGATCAGCAGCATCGGGACGAACGAGACGATCATGATTGCCGGCGCGTGAGCGCCCATCCCGCCGACGGCGACGATGAAGCCGAGCGTGGCCGCCAGGCTGTAGGCCGGAGCCACCGAGGCCGTGGAGATGACGAGGTTCGAGATGTAGCCGAGGGCGCCTGTCTTCAGGCCCTTCTCACCGGGTGCCGCTCCCTGGGGTTCATTGGCCCCGATCGTCGCGCTCTCCAAGCTATCTCCTTCCCGAGCCCGGTTATTGGCCACTGCGGACGCCTGACCCTTACAAGCGCGACGAATCGTCGCAAGGGGCGAAAGCCCTAAAAACGGATACCGGGCTTGTACAGCCTGTACAAGTCACTTGAAGCTGATTTCACACATCTCCGCTTGTAGGGCCGAGCGCGTGTGGGTAGCGTTGTACGGTGAGGCTAGAGAGACTGGAGGAGTGGGATGGCAGCCAGCAGCGCCACGCAGACCGCCAAGACTGAGGCAAATGCGCTCCAGGAGCAGGCACAACGCCACCTCTGGATGCACTTCACGCAGATGGGATCGTTCGGCCCCGAGCACGAGGTCCCGATCATCGTCCGCGGCGAGGGTTGCTACGTCTGGGACGACCACGGCAACCGCTACCTCGACGGCCTCTCAGCGCTCTTCTGCGTCAACTCCGGCCATGGCCGCAGCGAGCTGGGCGACGCTATGGCGGCCCAGGTCCGGGAGCTCGACTTCATCACGGTCTGGAGCTATGCCCATCCGCGCGCCATCGAGCTGGCGACGCGGATCTCCACCCTCACGCCCGGGGACCTGAACCGGGTCTTCTTCACCAACAGCGGCTCGGAGTCGGTCGAGTCGGCGATCAAGCTGGCGCGGAGCTATCACCGGTCCAGGGGGAACGCCCTGAAGACGAAGCTGGTCGCGCGAGAGATCGCCTACCACGGCACCACCCTCGGAGCCCTGAGCGCCACCGGCATTCCCTCGCTCCGCGCCCAGTTCGAGCCGCTGGCGCCCGGCGGAGTCCACGTGCCGAACACCAACAGCTACCGCTGGCCGGAGGACCGCGACCCGCTCTGGGCCGCGGACCAGATCGAGGAGCGGATCCTCTTCGAGGGCCCGGAGACAGTTTCGGCGGTGATCCTCGAGCCGCTGCAGAACGCCGGCGGCTGCATCCCGCCGCAGGAGGGCTACTTCCAGCGCGTCAGGGAGATCTGCGACCGCTACGACGTCCTGTTGATCTCGGACGAGGTGATCTGCGCCTGGGGACGGCTCGGCCACTACTTCGGCTGCCAGCGCTACGGCTATCAGCCGGACATCGTCACCGTGGCCAAGGCGCTGACCTCGGCGTACGTCCCGATGGGCGGCATGATCGTCTCCGATCGGGTCTTCGAGCCCTTCGAGGAAGGCACCGCGATGTTCGCGCACGGCTCGACCTTCGCCGGACATCCGGTGGCGGCAGCCACCGCTCTGGCGAACCTCGACGTCTTCGAGCGCGAGGACCTCTGCGGCCACGTGCTGGCCAAGCAGGATGAGTTCCGGGCGGCGCTCGAGTCGCTCTATGACATTCCGATCGTCGGAGACGTGCGAGGCGACGGCTACTTCTACGCGATCGAGTTGGTCAAGGACAAGGACACCAAGGAGCACATGGAGGACGAGGAGTCCGAGAAGCTCCTCCGGGGCTATCTATCCGGTGAGCTCTACCGGCGGGGCCTGATCTGCCGGGCCGACGATCGCGGGGACCCCGTGATCCAGTTCTCGCCTCCGCTGATCGCCGATACGGAGCAGTTCGAGGAGATCGTGGACGTCCTGCGTCCCGTCCTCGAAGAGGCAGCTCGCCGCATAGGACACTGATGCTCACCGTCGAGAGCCTTACCTCCGAGCTCGGCCTCAAGGTGGCCGCTGGGGGTGACGGCGACGCCGAGCGGGAGATTCGCTGGGTTCACATCACCGAGCTGCTCGACCCGACGCCGTGGCTCTCGGGCGGCGAGCTCCTGCTCACCACCGGCATCCGGCTGGAGAACGCCGACAAGCAGCGCAAGTTCATCCGCCGCCTCGCCGACGCCGGCGTTGCCGGGCTCGGCTTCGGCACCGGCTTCGACCACTCAAAGGTGCCCAAGGCGGTGCTCGCCGAAGCCAAGGCGGCAGGGTTCCCGGTCTTCGAGGTCGACTACGACACGCCGTTCATCGCGATCACCGAGGCCGCCTTCAGCCGGCTCGTCAACGAGCAGTACGACGTGCTCTCGCGCGGGATCGCCGTCAACGAGCGACTCGAGCGGCTCGTCCTCCAGGGCGGCGGCCTCGATGAGGTGGCGAAGGAGATCGCCGCCGCAATCGGCGGCAGCTCGGTCGTCCTCGACGCCCGCGGCGAGGTGCTCGCGAACGGCGGGCGGAGGCTCCCCGAGTACCTCCTCGACGCGGTCCGGGCCGAGGTGGTTCCGCGCGGCACGGCGGCGGCGCCCTTCGTGCCGAACCAATCCGACCTGCGCGGCCGGGCGCTCGCTCATCCCGTCTCGCCGAGGCCCGGCGCCGCCGAGGCCTGGCTCGTGGTGGTGCGGCGGTCGGGCGAGCTGGGGGACTTCGAGCGCCTCTGCGTGCAGCAGGCGGCGATCGTCGTCGCCCTCGAGCTGATGCGCGACCGGGTCGCGCGGGAGACCGAGCGCCGCCTCTCGGGCGAGGTCCTGGCGGCGACCCTCTCGGGCCGCCTCGCTCCCGACGACATCCGCGACCGGCTCGCCCCTTTCGGGATCGGAGAGCGGGCGGTGGTGCTCGCATTCGAGCTCGGCGACGCCGCGGCGGCTGAGCCGACTCTGGGAGAGCATCTGGCGAGCCATAACCGCCCTGCCGTCGTCGCTCCCCATCCGGCCGGCCGGCGGGAGCTCCTCTGCGCGATCGTCGACGGCACGAAGGGAGACCCCTTCGAGCTGGCGACCGAGGCGCGCGAGGCCCTCGAGTCCACCCACGGGACCACCAGGGCGGCGACCAGCCGCTCGTTGCCGACCGAGCGGGTGCGTCACTCCTTCCACGAGGCCCGCTGCGCCCTGGAGGCCACAGCCTTCGCCAACGGCACGGCACCGGACGTCGCGTCCCACCGTGACCTCGGCGCCTTCACGCTGCTGCTCTCCGTTCAGGACGGCGAGGCGCTGCGGCTGTATTGCGAGAGCGTGCTCGGTCCAATCGAGGACAGCGACGAGCGCTACGCGGGCGAGCTGCTCCGCTCCCTGGAGGCCTACATCGACCGCAACGGGCACTGGGAGCGGGCGGCGAGCGACTGCTACTGCCACCGCCACACGCTCCGCTACCGGATCAAGCGCATCGAGGAGCTCACCGGCCGCGACCTGAGCCGGGCGAACGACCGGGTCGAGCTCTGGCTCGCACTGCGCGCGAAGGAGCTGATCTCTTGAGGGTGGCGGTCCTCGGAGCCGGCGGCACGATCGCTCCGGCGATCGTCCGCGATCTCGCCGAATCCGAGGAGGTGACCGCCATGCGGCTGCTCGACATCGATCTGCGCAAGGCGGAGGCGGTCGCGGTTGAGCACGGGGGCGGCAAGGCGCAGGCGCGCGAGGCCGACGCGACCGGGAACCTCGCCGAGCAGCTCGAGGGCATGGAGGTGCTGGTCAACTCGGCCGCTTACCGGATCAACCTGGCCGCGATGCGCGCCTGCCTCGACGCGGGCTGCCACTACATGGATCTCGGCGGTCTCTACCACGTGACCAAGGAGCAGCTCGAGCTGTCAGGCGAATTCGAGCAGCGCGGCAAGCTCGCCCTGCTGGGCATGGGCTCGGCGCCCGGCAAGACCAACCTGCTCGCGGTGCGTGCCGTCAAGGAGCTGCCCGGCAAGCCGATTTCGATCTCCGTCCTCGCCGGCGGCCGCGACCTGAAGCCGACGGGCGAGCTCAGCTTCCCCTACGCGCTGCGGACGCTGCTCGACGAGATCACGATGCCGCCGATGGCGCTGATCAACGGCCGCCCGCAGGAGATGAAGCCTCTGCAGGACGGGCCGCGCGCCGACTTCGGCGACCCGATCGGCGAGGCCGAGACGATCTTCACCCTGCATTCAGAGGTTCTTACGTTCGGGGACAGCTTCGGTGCGCCGAATGTGACCTTTGCGCTCTCGTTGCCACCTGTGGTGCTCGAGAGTCTCAAGGAGCTGGCGGGGGCGAGCGAGGAGCGGATTGCCGAAGTTGCCCGCTCCGCATCGCCCCCGTCCGCAAATACCACCTCGATCCACATCGTCGACGTCACCGGCCCCGACACGGTGATCCGCGCCCGCAGCGTGACGCCGCCCAATGAGGAGTGGGGCCTTGGAGGCGGGATCGTCTCCACCGCGACGCCGATCGCGGCGGCGGTCCGCCTGTTCGCGCGCGGGGCCATCACCAAGCGGGGCGCCCTGCCCCCGGAGAGCTGCATCGATCCCGACGAGATGTTCGCCGAGCTGGAGTCGCGCGGGGTGCGCTTCGACGTCTCGAGCTCGCCGATCGAAGGGGCCGCGATGATGGCGAACAGGGTAGGCCGATGAGAGCCGATCAACGCAGAGCCGCCCCCGGACGCGAAGCGGAGGAGGCGGCGCCTTTGTGAAGGTCGGAGTCCCCACCGAGATCAAGGACGACGAGTACCGCGTCGCGTTGACGCCCTCCGGCGCGCGCGAGCTGCGAGAGCACGGCCACGAGGTCCTGCTCGAGGCTGGAGCCGGTGAGGGCAGCGCCCTGCCCGACGAGACCTACACCGCCCAGGGTGCGACGATCCTTCCCGACGCCGACGCGGTCTTCGAGCAGGCCGAGATGATCCTCGGCGTCAAGGAGCCCCAGCCCGAGGAGGTGAAGATGCTCCGCCCGGAGCACACCCTCTTCACCTACCTGCACCTGGCCCCCGACCCGGAGCTCACGAGGGGGCTCCAGGAGAGCGGCGCCACCTGCGTGGCCTACGAGACCGTCGAGGACTCGCAGGGCCGCCTGCCGCTGCTGGCCCCGATGAGCGAGGTGGCGGGCAAGATCGCGACCCAGGCGGGCGCGTTCTTCCTCGAGAAGCCTCTCGGGGGCCGCGGCATCCTGCTCGGCGGGGTCCCCGGGGTCGCGCCGGCGAACGTGATGGTGATCGGCGGCGGCGCCGTCGGCATGCACGCTGCCTTCATCGCGATCGGGATGGAGGCCGACGTCTTCGTCTACGACGTCTCGATCGACAAGCTCCGCGAGCTCGACATCGCTTTCGGCGGCCGCGCCTCGACCGTCTTCTCCTCGACTCTCGCGATCGAGGAGATGCTGCCGCGGGCCGACCTGGTGATCGGCGCTGTCCTGGTCCACGGCGCCAAGGCGCCCTACGTCGTCCGCCGCGAGCAGCTCAAGCTGATGAAGAAGAACGCCGTGCTGGTCGACGTCGCGATCGACCAGGGCGGCTGCTTCGAGACCTCACATCCGACAACGCATCGCGACCCTGTCTTCGAGATCGACGGGATCACTCACTACTGCGTCGCCAACATGCCGGGCGCGGTCCCGATCACGTCGACCCATGCCCTGACCAACGCCACGCTTCCGTATGTCCTGGCCCTTGCGGACCACGGCATCGCGGAGGCCGCCCGCCGAGACCCCGGTCTGAGACTGGGGATCAACGTCACCGGCGGTACTGTCACTCACCCCGCCGTCGCGGAAGCCGTCGGGGTTGACCACACGCCGGTAGAGGACGTGCTCGGCAGCAAACAGAAAGTCTGAACAAGGAGGAAAGATGGCCACCGCCACCGCAAAGCGAAACCCCCGAAGCTCCCGAGCGAGCCGGAACGGGAAGCCGAGGCCGATGACCCTCAAGAACATGATCGACGGCAAGCAGGTCGCGCCCGCCGACGGCAAGCGCGAGGACGTCCTCAACCCCGCGACCGGAGAGGTGATCGCCAAGTCGCCGCTGTCGAGCAAGCGCGACGTCGACGCCGCCGTCAAGGCCGCCAAGACGGCCTTCGAGACCTGGGGCGTGACCACTCCCGCCGACCGCATGACCCTGCTGATGAAGCTGGCCGACCGGATCGAGGAGCGGGCCGACGAGCTCGCCGACATCGAGTCCGCGGACGCCGGCAAGCCCCGCTCCGCCTTCTACGAGGACGAGATCCCCTTCATGTGCGACAACCTCCGCTACTTCGCGGGAGCGGCCCGGAACATGGACGGCCGCGCCACCGGGGAGTACCTCGAGGGCTACACGTCCTGGATCCGGCGTGAGCCGATCGGCGTCGTCGGCCAGATCACCCCCTGGAACTACCCGATGATGATGGCGATCTGGAAGATCGCTCCGGCCCTGGCCGCGGGCAACACGCTCGTGCTGAAGCCGGCCGAGACGACCCCGATGTCGACCCTGACGGTGCTGGCCGAGCTCTGCGCCGAGATCTTCCCGCCCGGCGTGGCGAACTTCGTCGGCGGGCACGGCGACCCGACGGGCGCCGCGATCGTCCGGCATCCCGACATCGGCATGGTCTCCCTGACCGGCTCGCCCGAGACCGGCAAGTGGATCGCGCGTGAGTCCGCGGACACCCTGAAGCGCGTACACCTCGAGCTCGGCGGCAAGGCGCCGGTCGTGGTCTTCGACGACGTCGACATGGCGGTGGCAATGGAGACGATCGCCGGGACCGGCTACTACAACGCCGGCCAGGACTGCACCGCCGCGACGCGCGTGCTGGCCTCGAAGAAGGTCTACGACAAGGTCGTCAGCGGCCTCGCCGAGCAGGCCGAGGCGCTGAAGATCGGCGACACGAAGAACGGCAACACCACCCTCGGCCCGGTCAACTCCGAGCGTCAGCTCGAGCGCGTGGAGGGATTCCTCGAGCGTCGTCCGGACAACGCCGAGATCGTCACCGGCGGCAAGAAGGCGCGCCGTCCGGGCTTCTTCATGAAGCCGGCCGTGGTGGCGGGCCTGAAGCAGACCGACGAGATGATCCAGAACGAGATCTTCGGCCCGGTGATCACGGTGCAGCCGTTCACCTCCGAGGAGAGGGCGATCCAGTGGGCGAACGGAACCCGCTACGGACTGGCCTCATCGGTCTGGACGCGAGACGTCGGCCGGGCTCTCAGGGTCTCCAAGGCGCTCCAGTTCGGCTGCGTCTGGGTCAACGATCACATCCCGATCGTCTCCGAGATGCCCCACGGCGGCTACAAGCAGTCCGGCTACGGCAAGGACCTGTCGATGTACGGGCTCGAGGACTACACCCAGGTCAAGCACGTGATGGCGAACATCAGCTGAGCCCGAGCGCGGACCCACGTCCGTATAGAGCACGGACGACGAGGCTTCTCCCGGCGACGAACCTGTCCGGGAGAAGATGAGGCGTACTCCTTTCATCGCGCTGGCCCTGTTCGTCGTGGCTGCCCTGGCCGTTTCGGCGGCGCGGGCGTCTTCGGCGAGCGCGTACAAGACGTATTCGACCTCGCACCGCTTCTTCCAGCAGCAGGCCGCTGACGTCAGCGGCGCTTCGGTCATCCTCAACGTCGAGTACGCGAAACGGAGTCCGAACGGCAAGAGCACCCCACGGAAGGTGTACGTGCAGTTCGCCGCGCCGGTGAGCTGTCAGGTGGGCGGGACCACCACGGCCACCGTCGCGAGCGGCCCGTTCAAGTTCAAGCACCAGAGGGTCGAGTTCTCCGGATCGTTCACGAACCAGTTTGCGCCGGCCTCCAACCCGAATCCCGGGTCAACCGGCACGTACTACGCCACGGGCCATCTGGTCAAGAAGAAGAACAAGAAGAGGTGGCGGATGGACGGCACGGTCAGCGTCCTCACCCACACCGCGCCGCCCACCTTCCTCAACTGCACCAGCGGCGAGCTTCCCTACTCGGCGACCCGCTGCTCGTGGTTTCCGCCGGCCAATGGAATCCCGCCGGCCTGCGCGAACCTGTACCCCTTGACCTCAGCGAAGGACTAGCGGGTGCGCTGGCAGTAGCCGTACGCGGTGAGGTTCGCCGGGCCGAGGTAGCCGAATGCGTTGGCGGTGGAGGTCTCGTCATCGTTCAGCGAGTTCCCCGCATAGAAGGCGTTGCGCGAGTCCAGCGAGAAGCCGGTGGTTGTCAGTCGCAGGCGCCCGGGGCAGGCCGGCGTGGTCACGGCCGCGTTCATGTGGGCCGCCACGGGCACCGGCGCCGAGGCGACCTCGGTCAGGATCGGCCTCTTGGCCTTCGAGCAGTAGGCGATCGCGGTCAGCTCGCCGCCGCCTGTCGTGCCGCTGCCGATGTAGGCGCTGCCGGTGACCTTCCAGGCGTTGGTGCCGACCGCTCTGGACTCGGTCACGTAGTCGCCGCCGTCGCTGCCGAAGTTGGTGCGCTGGAAGCCGCCGGTGATCAGCCGCTGGCCCTTCGGGCAGCGGGCGACCGCGGACTTCACCTGACCGGGCAGGATGAAGACGGTCGTGTGCGGAGTGGGGTTCTGCGGGATCTGGCCGCGGGCGCAGACCGCCTGGATCGTGATGTCCCGAGAGGTGGTGGAGGCCCAGGTCGGATCGAAGAGCACCGCGCTGATGTGGAAGCCGCGCTGAGCGCCGAGGCGCTCATAGGAGTGCGGATAGAGACCCTCGCCGTCGGCGTCCGGCGGAGCGCTGGCCAGCATCCCGCCGCCGATCGGGTACTTGCCGCCGGGGCAGAGCACCTCCTGCCTGGTCAGCTGATCCGGCGCGGACATCTTGAAGGTCTTCGAGACGATCTGGATCTGCCTCGGGGGCCCCGGCTTGCCGGGGACGACCCGCGGCCCGCCGCGGCCCTGGACGCGGATCGTGCCCAGGGCCGAGTTGAGGATGTAGAGGCCCGACGAGGCGCGCAGGGCCATCATCACCTTGTTGCAGTTCGTGACGTGCCGCAGGACGAAGACGACGTTCCTGCGATGCACCGACTTCGGCCCTTTCGCGACCCTGATGGTGAGGCCCCGCTTGGTCTGACCGATCTTCCTGGCGAGCTGGGGCGCCGGCGGGTAGCAGCCGTCGGTGCTCACCGAACGCACGTAGAGGGCGATCTTGAACGCGTCCTCGAGCTTCTTCGTCGCCGGGTTGTGCCCGGCGCCGCCGCGCGCTTGCGCCATCCCCGAGCAGGCGAGCAGGGCGACAAGCAGCGCGAATGGAAGTAGGGCCTTCTTCGAGCTCACGATTGGCTTTGAACACGCCTACGGCGGAGAAAGAGCGCCAGCAATGCGATCAGCAGCACGCCTCCCACGGCGAACGGCCACCCGGGTACGCCGCCACCCCCGGACGAGCCGCCCTCCGAGCCGGGCCGAGGAGGCAGCACCTGGCTGAGGAAGTGGGCGTAGGCAGCCGAGCCGGCGATGTTGGGGTGAAAGTAGTCGGGGAGGAACCACGCTCCCGGCGCCGGATCCGTCTTGTGGTGCGGGAGGCTGTAGTCGACCCAGTCGAGCAGCTTGATCTGGTCGGGGTGGTCCTTCGCCGCCCGGACGATCACGTCGGTGTCCGGAGCCGGCGGGTGGCCGGTGTCGGCATCGTAGGCCGTCACCAGGACCAGGGTCCGATTCGGCCCGATCACCTTCAGCGCGAACTTGATCAGGTCGTGGTTCACCCCCCCGTTGCCGTAGGAGTTGATCAGGATCAGCTTGGGAAGGACCCCGCGGTTGCGCATGTCGCGCGCGACCCAGACCGCCTGCTTGAAGCCACGGCAGCCCTTCGCGTTGACGTCGAAGCCGACCTTGTTCAAGTCGGGGATCGGGAACAGCATCGTGGAGTCGCCGATCGCGATCGGCGGGGGCCCGCCGTGCGGCCCGTAGGGATTGAATTTGGCCTGGCCGGTGTGCTGCTTCCCGCAATCGAGCGGAACGCGGCCCGCGGCCGCGGGCGATGCCTGCACGAGCAGCGCCAGGGCCAGCAACACGGAAAGTCCCGACCTCGTCCTCATTGACCTCGTCCCTGGCTAGAAATTCTGCGTGTAGGTGCTTCGGATCTCGAGGTCGCCGCTGCGGCAATCAACGGTCCCGTTGTACTGCACCTCCGGCACGGACTGACGGGGGCCCTCGGTGCACTTGAAGCCGTGGATGGTGGCGTCGCAGGTCCCGTCGGCGCGGCCGGTCTGAAGGCGGCAGTGGTGGTACGTGGCGATGACCTCTTCGGCCTGCGGGCAGGTCGCCTTCGATACCTGGAGCGAGGTGACGTAGGAGGCGTTGAAGTCCCGCTGCTTGCCGTTGATGTTGCAGCTGGTGAGCGCGACGGTCGCGGTCGTGTCGGAGGAGGAATCGCCGCCGCCGCAGCCTGCGATCGCCGCGGCGATCAGGACCAGGAGGATGAGAATCGTGCGCTTCATGAAGGGCAGCAGTCTATTTGGGGTTTGCACGACGGCCGGTAGAGGTAGGATCGCGCCATCTTGGTTAAGCACCTGACAGGGGCCATCGCCGCCGCATTCCTGATCGCCGTTCTGCTCGCTGCGAGCGGCGGCGCCTCGCCGGTCGCGCACAGCGCGAGCTTCTCGAAGTGCAACATCGACGGCAAGCAGCAGCACCTGGGGGCCTCGTACGTCACCTCGCTCAAGGTCCAGGGCGTCAGCTGCAAGAAGGCCGCGAAGGTGATCAAGGCCTACCACCGGTGCCGCCACCAGAGCGGCGGCGCGGCGGGCATGTGCACCGCCACGCTGCTCGGCTTCAAGTGCAAGGACGGCAAGCGGACCGGAGTTCCGAACGTTCAGTACAACGCCACCGCAAAGTGCCACAAGGTCTCGAAGGCGTCCAAGCGCGTGAAGAGCAGCTACACCCAGAACGACTAGTAATCGAAGTCCTTGTCGATGGCCTGAAGGACCAGGTCCGCAGCGACCGATGAGCCGTCCTCGTTCAGGTGGATGCCGTCGGATTCCCGGACGATCGTCTGCGCGCCGTCGATGTCGATCGAGTCGCGGTAGCGGTCGCCGGGCGTGAACGTCGGAATCAGGTCGACCACCCGCACCGCGGCGTCGCGCTCAGCGGCGGCTTTGCGAACCGCCTCGTTGACGTCATCGGCGATCGGCTTGCGGGCCGGGTCGCGCTGCGTCGGGACCGTCAGCCAGTAGATCCGCTGGACGCCGCCCTGCAGGTAGTTGTCCATCATCTGGCCGACCCTCGATTGGAAGATGGCCTCCCAGGCGGGGCCGCAGCAGCTCACCTGCCGGCCGTCGGGCCCGGGCATCGGATAGCCCTCGTTCGCTCCGATGAAGAGCACGACGGCGTCGGGGTCGTCGTTGGCGGCCTGGCTGGAGGAGAGCTTGCCCCAGTCGACCAGGCCGGTGTTGGAGATCCCCGTGGCCAGGTGCGGGTCGCGCGTGACCTGAACGCCGGCCCCCTGGTCGGCGAGCTTCCGTGCGATCTCGATGTCGAGCGGCGTGGAGAGCGAGTCGCCGGTGACGAGCAGGTTGTGCAGCGGCTGGGGCGCGGTCGGCACCGGGACGGCCGGCCTTCCGGCGCCGCCCGGGGCGGCCCTGAAGCCCTGGCCCGAGAGCTGCTGGTCCGGGGAGAGCCAGGAGGTCAGGTCGCGGCGGGTGTCGGCGAGCGGGAGCTGATCTGAGACCCAGCCGGCCGGGCCCGCGACCGCCTTGATGATGTCCCGGCCGAGCCCTGGCTTGAGCTCGTCGGCCGCTTTGTGGACCGCTCCGCCGGCGAAGATCAGCAGCAGGAAGGTCGTCAGCAGCACAGCCTTGACCGCGTCCCGGGCGGTGAAGCGCCGTAGGTCCCAGCGGTCGAAGCGCCCCATCAGGCTGTCGTCGCCGTGGGGCTGCCCCTCGCGGCCGGGCCGGGCCTCGGCCTCCATCTCGGCGATCGTCTCGAATGTCTCTGGCTCGTCTGCCATCAGAAGCGGAAGTAGATGAAGGGAGGGACGCCCTGGCTCGGCACGGTCGCGCCGACGATCAACACGACGACCGCGAGGGCCGCGCCGAGCAGGAGAGGCCGGAGGCGGCCGATGCGCAGCTCGATGCCCTCCATCGGGCGCTCGGGGAGCAGCTGGAGGCCGATCACCAGTGCGATCGCTCCGACCACAGGGACCGAGTAGAGCGTCGCCGGACCGGATCTGACCAATGCGGACATGTAATCGCCGAACACGCTGAGGTCGGTGGAGCGGAACAGGATCCAGCCGATGACGATCAGGTTGAAGGTGACGAACCAGCGCAGCCAGCCGGGGAAGATCCGCCCCAGCCGGCCGTTGATGGCGTGCTCGGCCGAGAGGCCGGTCCCCTGGTAGGCGCCCCAGGCGACGAAGTTCCACGCCGCGCCGTGCCAGAGCCCGCCGAGCGCCATGGTCAGCATCAGGTTGATGTAGGTGCGCACCCGGCCCTTGCGGTTGCCGCCGAGCGGGATGTAGAGGTAGTCGCGTAGGAAGCGCGAGAGGGTCATGTGCCAGCGCCGCCAGAAGTCGCGGAAGCCGGTGGCGCGGTATGGGCTGTTGAAGTTCTGTGGGAAGACAAAGCCCATCAGCAGCGCCAGGCCGATCGCCAGGTCCGTGTAGCCCGAGAAGTCACAGAAGATCTGGGCGGCGTAGGCGTAGGCGCCGAGGATCGCGTCCGGCGCGCTGTAGGCCTGCGGCACCGCGAAGACCTTGTCGACCACCTCCCGCGCCAGGTAGTCGGCGATCATCACCTTCTTGATCAGCCCGAGGGCGATCAGCGTGAGCCCCGCGCCGACCGCCACCCGGTCCGGGTCGCGGGGCTCCTTGAGCTGCGGAAGGAACTCACTCGCGCGGACGATCGGTCCCGCCACCAGGTGGGGGAAGAAGCTCAGGTAGATCGCGGCGTCGAGCAGCGAGGCCGGCTCCGTCTGGCGCCGCTTCACGTCGACCACGTAGGTGACCGCCTGGAAGCTGAAGAAGCTCACGCCGACAGGGAGGGCGATCGTGACGAGCGGCAGCGGCATCCCGAGCCCGATCGAGTCGAGGACGTCGGAGACGTCGGTGACGAAGAAGCCGTAGTACTTGAAGACGGCCAGGATGCCGAGGTCGAAGACGACGCCGCCGGCCGTGAACCACTTGCGCAGGCGCTCGTCCTCGGTGCGGTGGATCGCCACGACCGCGAGCTGGCTGACTAAGGTGATGGCTGCGAGCAGCAGGCAGAACCGGGGGTCGGCCGCCGCGTAGAACACATAGCTTGCGACGACGATGAAAGGCTTCCAGAGCTGCTGGCGGGGCATCAGCGCCCAGGACAGGGCCAGCACGATCGGAAAGAAGATGGCGAACTCGACTGTCGGGAAAAGCACGGGCGTCAGCCTAGGGATCGGGCTGGCGGTGGCCCTTGCCGCCCTCGTGACGATGGTTGCGGCCCCGGCCGCCCAGGCGGGATGCGGCGGCGTGGAGACCGCCAGCCCCAAGCACAAGGTCGCGCCGAGACCCCCACTGGCGATCGGCGATTCCTCGATGCTGCTGGCGCTGCCCGCGCTGTCGCGGGTCGGCTACAAGGTCAACGCCCGAGGCTGCCGCCAGTTCGCCGAGGGCCTGCGCCTCCTGCGCGATACCCGACGCCGGCACGAGCTCCCGCACCTGGTGGTGCTCGCGCTCGGGGCCGACGCGTCCGTCCACGCCGGCCAGATCGACCAGGCGAAGAAGATCCTGGGCCCGAAGCGGAAGCTCGGCCTCGTGACGCCGCGCGAGACGGGCGGTGGCGAGTCGAACGACGCCCAGGTGATCCGCAACGCGGGTCAGCGGGACCCCGAGCGCGTCAAGGTGCTCGACTGGGTCCACTACAGCGCCGGCCACACCAGCTGGTTCCAGCCCGACGGACTCCACCTCACCTTCAGCGGCGCAAAGGCGTTCGCCCGGTTGCTGAAGAAGCTGATCCCGTTGGCGAAATCAACGAATCAGAGCGGCGGAAACTGACCGGGCTTCTCCAGCTTCAGCCCCTGCGCCAGGCAGAACGCGTAGCCGCCGGCGCCGGTGTAGTTGGGGTGGTAGAGATCGGGTAGAAACCAGGCGCCCGGGGTGGGTTCCGCGGCGTGGTGCGCGCGGCTGAACTTGACCCAATCGAGGACGAAGATCCGGTGCGGATACCGCCGGGCCGCTTTGAAGAGCACGTCGGTGTCGGGGGCCGGAGGGTGGCCGGTGTCGGCGTTGTACTCCGTCACGAGGCCGAGGACACGCGATCGCCCGAGCACATCCAGGGCGTCCCGGATCAGGGTGGGATTGACCCCGCCGTTGCCGTAGGCATTGATGAACACGAGGTGGGCCAGGTGGTGCTTCGCCTTCAGTTTGCGCGCGATGTTGACCGCCTCCCGGAAGCCGCGGCAGCCCCGTGCGTTGACGGAGATGCCCGCATCGGCCAGGTTCGGTATCGGCAGCAGCGCCGTCGAATCCCCGAGCAGGATCGGCGGCCGGCGCTTGCCGGGCGGGTTGAACACAGCCTTGCCGCGATGGACCTTCTTGCAGCCGAAGGCGGGTTCGCCGGCGCCGTGAGCCGAGCCGGCGAGGCCCGCAAGCAGGCAACAGAGTCCAATGACGGCAGCGGTTCCCTGGCGAAGCCGCATCGTGAGCTGAGTCTACGACCAGATCAGTTGACGACCACGGCGCTCTCGGCCGCCGTCGCGGCCGCGCCGCCTCGAGAGCTGATGCTCTCCTCGCGCGTCAGGCGGTGTGCGATGTAGACGGGGATGATCGAGAGCAGGACGACGATCACCGCGACCACGTTGGTGATCGGCAGCTGCTGTCCCCGGAAGAGGTTGTCGAGGATCCAGACGGGCAGGGTCTGCTGGCCGCCGCCGAGGGTGAACGTGGTGACGATGATCTCGTCGAAGGAGAGCGCGAAGGCGAGCAGCGCGCCGGCGACGAGCGCCGTCTGCATGTTGGGCAGCGTGATGTGACGGAAGGTCTGCCAGGTGTGGGCGCCGAGGTCGGCCGAAGCCTCCTCCAGATTGGCCGACACACGTCTGAGGCGGGCGATCACGTTGTTGTAGATGACGACGATGCAGAAGGTGGCGTGGGCGACGATCACGGTGAACAGCCCGAGCGTCACGCCGAGTACCTGCGTGAAGGTGTCGCTCAGGGCGAGACCGGTGACGATGCCGGGCAGGGCAATCGGGATCACCACCAGGAATGACACGGTCTCCCGGCCGAAGAAACGGTGGCGCGCGACCGCGAACGAGGCGAGCGTTCCGAGGACCAGCGCGATCGCCGTGGCTGCGACGCCGACCTTGATCGAGGTGAAGAAGGCCGTGCGCGCGGCGTGGTCGCGAATCGCATCGCCGAACCAGTGCGTCGTGACGCTGTCCAGCGGCCACTTCAGCGTCGTCCCGCCGTTGAACGCGTAGATCGCGATCACCAGGAGCGGGATGTAGATGAAGGCGAGCGTGATCCCTACGCAGACGCGCAGCAGGTTCCTGTATTTCGGGGAGAGGGTCATCGGCTCAGAGATGCTCGAAGGCGCCCAGGCGGCGGGCGATCAACAGGTAGACGACCATCACCACGATCGGGACTGTCGCGAATGCAGACGCCAGGGGCAGGTTGTTGGTGTGGCTGGTGAAGACGACGTTCCCGATGAACTGGGTGTCGGGGGAAACGAGAGAGGGGGTGATGTAGTCGCCCATCGTCAGCGAGAACGTGAAGATCGATCCCGCTACGACGGCGGGGAAGGCGAGCGGCAGGATGACCCGCCGGAAGGTGAGAAGCGGCTTGGCCCCGAGGTCCTCGGACGCCGAGAGCAGGGAGTCGGGGAGGCGCTCGAGCCCCGCATAGATCGGCAGGATCATGTACGGGAGCCAGAGGTAGCTCTCCACGATCCAGACCGCCGTGGCCCCGAAGCCCGGACCGTTCACGCCCAGCGGGTCGAGCGCCCAGTTGATCATGCCGTTGGCGCCGAGCATCGTCTGCCAGGCATAGACCTTGACCAGGTAGAAGGACCAGAGCGGCATCAGCACGGCCACGATCAGGAAGCCCTTGGCTCTGGGCGAGGCGATCTTGGCCATGTAGAAGGCGATAGGGAAGGCGAGCAGCGCGTCGGTGACGGTGACGGCCGACGCGATGCCGATGGTCCGGATCGCGACCGTCCGGTAGACGTCGGTGTTCCAGAGCTCCTTGAAGTTGTCGAACGTGAAGCCTTTGATCAGCTCGCCGCTGAGGGCGTCGACGCTCCAGAACGCGGCGACCAGCAGGACCGCGAGCGATCCGAGATAGAGGATGACCAGCCAGGCGAGCGGTCCGCTCAGAAGCGCGCCCACCTGCAGGCGCGAGCGGCCATGGAAGAGGTCGGCGAGCCTGCGGCTCGCCGACCTCCTTCCGCGGGCGGTTGTTACGCCGGCCGCTTCCATGACTTCATGAAACGGGTTGCTCCTCGGCTTCGCCCGGGGAGCACCCTCGCACTAACCCTTGATCTGGGTCCACGCAGCGGACCAGTCGTTGTAGTCCTTGCATGTGTCGCCGCGGTCATCGCCGCAGTCCGCAACCGGAACCTTCCAGTAGTACGTGTTCTTCCAGAAGTTCGGATCCGCTGCGTGGTACTCGTCGCAGAACTTCGGATCCGCCGGCAGGTCATCTGCCTTCGCGGCAGCGGTCAACGTGGATGGATCGCACGACTTGCTCTGGGCCGGTGCCTCACCGAAGTACTGAGCGACCTCGGCGTTGGCCTCGGGCGAGACGATGAAATTCATCCACTTGTACATGCAGTTCGGATGAGCCGCGTTCTTCGCGATCATCCACGTGTCGGACCAGCCCGTCGCGCCCTCGGTCGGCTGGAATCCAGTCGAGGCTCCCGGAGCCTGCATCGGCTGGTTGTCGGCCAGCAGCGCGAAGTACTGGTACTGCCAGGTCGTCCCGACCACCACGTCTCCATTGGAGAACGAGTTGATCTGCTTCGCGGCGTCCGACCAGTATTCGCCGACGAATTGATGCTGCTGCTTGAGCAGGTCGACGGCAGCGTTGAACTGATTGTCGTCGAGCTCGTAGGGATCGGTGATCCCCAGGTCGGGCTTATGGGCCTTCAGGTAGACGGCGGCGTCCGCGATGTAGATCGGATCGTCGTACACGCTGATCTTGCCCTTGTGCTTGGCCGCCTGGGCGGGATCGAGCATCACCGACCAGGAGGTCGGGTTGGGCTTGACGTCGTTCGAGTTCGACATCAGGAGGTTCGCCCCACGTCCGTGCGGGATCCCGTATGGCTTCCCGTCGAACGTGTTGTAGGGCTGGTTCTTGAGGTCGTCGAAGATCGTCGCGTAATTCGGCACCAGGTCGGTGTTCACCGGGGCGACGTCACCGCCGGAGACGAGCTTCGCCGTAGCGTTGCCCGACGCCGAGACGCCATCCCATTGGCCGGTGCGCATCAGGTCGACCATCTCATCCGAGGTGCCGGCCTCCTTCAGCTTGATCTGGCAGCCCGTCTGCTTCTCGAAGTCGGACTTCCACGGGTCGGCCACGTATCCGGGCCAGGCGACGAGGTTCAACTGCCCCTCACCTGCCCCGACGGACTTCTGGGCACTGCCGTTGTCGTTGCTGCTACTGCTGCCGCCGCAGCCTGCAATCACCAGCATGGTGGCGGCGAGCCCTCCGACGATCGCGGCGGGCAGCCAGGCGGAGCGAGCTCTGAATCTGCTCACTTTCCTTCCTCCTCTCCCTTTACGGCGACGGTCTGATCCGCTCGCCATCCAATTTTCACTTTCCGGCCGCGTTCGGCCTGGACCTCCGCGGAGGTCGTTTCCAGGTTCTGGCGGACGATTTGAAGCTCTCCCCCTGCTTCGAGGTCGACGAGATAGCGAGTGATCATCCCGGCATAGGAGACGTCTTTGATCGTCCCCTCCTCGACATGAAGTCCTTTCGGGGCGCTCCCGTTCTCGATGAACGAGATCTTCTCGGGACGCACCGTGAAGCGCTGGCCGTCGCGCTCGAGCAGGTTCGAGACGCCGACGAAGCCCGCGACGAAGGCGTTGCCCGGGCGCTCGTAGATCTCGGTCGGCGGGCCGATCTGCTCGACGCGGCCTTCGTTGAAGACGGCGATCCGGTCAGACATCGTCAGCGCCTCCTCCTGGTCGTGCGTCACGTAGATGAACGTGATCCCGACTTCGCCCTGGATCGTCTTCAGCTCGACCTGCATCTGCTCGCGCAGCTTCAGGTCAAGCGCGCCGAGCGGCTCGTCGAGCAGGAGGACCCGGGGCTCGTTGATGATCGCCCGCGCGAGCGCGACGCGCTGCTGCTGGCCGCCTGAGAGCTGATTGGGCTTGCGGGCCTCGTATCCGCCCAGGCGAACGGTGGCGAGGGCCTCTGAGGCGCGCTTGCGGCGCTCCTCCTTGCCCACGCCCCTGACCCGCAGCCCGTAGGCGACGTTGTCCCCCACGGTCATGTGGGGGAAGAGCGCGTAATCCTGGAAGACGGTGTTGACCGAGCGGTCGTAGGGGGGAAGGCCGGTGACGTCCTTGCCCCCCAGCTCGACGCGGCCGGTGTCGGGCTCCTCGAAGCCGGCGATCATCCGCAGCGTCGTGGTCTTGCCGGACCCGGACGGCCCGAGCATCGTGAAGAACTCGCCGCGTTTCACCTCGAGGTCGAGGGACTCGACCGCGGCGACCTCGCCGTAGTGCTTGCTCACCCCGACGAGGCGGACGTCGACATTCCCGGCACCGGGCGCGGCGCCGGACTCCTCCTCACTCGTCGCTTCCTGGGTCGAGGCTACGGCCATCTCCTTGAGTGGGTTCAACGAACCGACCGGATGTGCGCACCGTACAACGCACCCCGATCAGGGCATAGGTATATCCGAGCTCTGCCCTGCGTCGCGAGGACGCGATGGACAATCTTTGCGGGATGGCTTGGACATCCCGCGTTCGACGGTTGGGACAGCCGGGTTGCGGGAGAGGCCTAGTAGCCGGGGTAGAACTTGGCCGTGTAGCCCCGCGGCTTGCGCTTGGTCTTGCGCCAGCGGGGACCGGAACCCTGGTTCAGCTTCTCGCCGACCGCCGAGGTATCGAAGCGCAATCCGGCGACGACCATGTAGGCATGGCCCGCGTTGGCGTAGACCGTGATCCACCGACCCTTGCCGGGCGTGCCCCAGCTGCTCGCCAGGGGACCCGAGGGCATCGGGCTGGACAGCATGCCGGCCGCGTGCAGCACGTAGCTGACCGCGCCCGAGCAGTCATACCCGGAGTCCGTGAAGGAGCGATGGCCACCGCCCCAGTGGTAGGGATAGGTGTGGATCGCATTACCCGCGGCGATGGCCGCCTGGATGTTGGCGGGCGCATCCGCGGGTGCCCGGGCGGTCCCGTCCTTTCGCAGCTTGGCGTGGCCCGGAGGGCCGAGCGGCGCGGCCGGATCGGTCGTCGTCGTGGTCCCACCGGGCGGTGGGAACCCGCCGGTCTGGGCGGCCGCCGGAACTGCCACGGCCATCACGGCGATCGCTGTGACCCCCGCCACTGCGAGGCGTCGCTTGGAGCTGAGTCTGCTTCGCATCAACAGTTCTCCTTTGCAGGCCTGCGGGGTTAGCTGACGGGCTGGCGCTTGAGGAGCCTGCGCCCCCACCCTTCGACTGCGGTGGGTTAGCCCCAACTCTTGGTTCCCCCGCTCCCACCCCACTTGAGGATGAGACTCGGCGTAACTGGCGCGGGACGTTACCAAACGTGAGAGATCCCTTGCAATCGACAACCGTTTGCTCGTAACTTCACGCACGATCTTTGGATTCGACGTCCGTAGAGCTGGCTCCTTCCCCTCGCGGACATCAAGAAGAAGGAAACGCCGCGCCGCCCGGGAGAGGCGACGCGGCGTACCTAGGGGAGGAGAGGTGGCCTCGCGGTGGCCGCCGTGCGGGGCGGCTAGAGGCCTGGGGAGAAGCGCGTTGAGTACCCGGTCGCGGCACGCATGTTGAACCGCCAGCGCGGACCCGAGCCCTGGTTGAGGGACTCGCCCGCTCCGGAGGTGTCGAACCGCAGCCCGGCGACCGTCATCCAGGCGTGGGTGCGGTTGGCATAGACCGTGATCCAGGAGCCGATGCCCGGGACACCCCAGGCCATCAGCGGCCCGGAAGCCTCGGGGCTGCTCAGCAGGCCCGCAGCGTGCAGCACGTAGCTCACGGCCCCGGAGCAGTCGTAGCCCTTCGACTTGAAGCTCCGATGCCCCCCGCCCCAGATGTAGGGGCGCTTGTGGATCCTGTTCGCCGCCTTGATTGCCTTGCGGACCTGCCGTGGCGCGTTGGCCGGTGGGATGGCCTTGCCGCCGGGCAGGATCTGCGCCGTCCCGCTCGGCGCCGTGGGTGTGGTTGTGGTTGGGCTGGTGCTGCCCGGGGAGCCCGTCCCGCCTGTCTGCGCCATCGCTGGCACCGCACAGGCGAGCGAGATACAGAGCAGCGAGCTCGCCATCACCAACCTGAGTGTCTTCGACCGCAAACCGTTCTCCTTCGTCGGCCTACGGGGTTAGCTGACGGACTACCGCTAAAGGACTCGCGGCTCCACCTCTGTGGTGGATTCGCCCCAACTGCTTGGTTCCCCCGCTCCCGGCCCGCCCTGGCGGGGTCGAGATTCGGCGATTGGTTCGCGGGGCAGCGTAGCAGGGTCAGCCGCGGTGTGAGCGGGTACTCACAGACCGGCGTAGTGGCGCACGGCGAAGCCCGTGCCGGTGCGGAGCGTGTATCGCCAGCGAGGCCCGCGTCCCTGGTTGACGGACTCGCCGAGCGGCGAGGTGTCATAGCGGAGGCCGGCGATCACCATGTAGGTGTGGGTCTTGTTGGCGTAGACCGTGATCCACGTCCCCGGCCCCGGCACGCCCCACCAGGCGAGCTGGCCGGAAACGAGCGGGGAGCTCAGTACCCGGGCCGCGTGCAGGACGTAGCTGACGGCGCCCGAGCAGTCGTAGCCCTTCGCCTTGAAGCCGCGATGGCCGCCGCCCCAGATGTAGGTCCTCCGGTGGATGCGGTTGGCGGCCTGGATCGCGCGGACGACCTGATACGGCGCGCCGGCCGGGATGCTCGCCTTACCCGACGGCAGGACCGTCGACCCCGCAGCGGGGGGAACGGAGCCCACCGGGGCACCTGGAGGGATCGTCGTGGTGGTGCTCTCGGTTTGCCCTGCGGCGGGTGCTGCGACGATCAGCGCGACCGCAAAAGCAAGGCCTGCCAGTCCAAGTTTGCGAGTTTGGCGACTCGAGTGAGACAGAGATCATCCCTCCTTTTCCCTGCAAACGACCGTAGCAGAGGGGGCGTGATCTGTGAGCGAGCGCTCACAGAGCTGGACGATCCGCTGCACCGGTAGGTTGCGGACGTGGACCTCGAGGGGAAGCGGCTGCTGCTCAGCGGCGCCACCGGCGGAATCGGACGGGCGATCGCCGAGGCGCTGGCCGGGAACGGCGCCAGGCTGATCCTGAGCTCGCGCAAGGGGGACGAGCTCAAGGAGCTGGCCAGGTCCCTGCCGGGAGGAGCCGAAAGCCACGACGTCATCGTCGCCGACCTCGCCAAGCAGGGAGCCGCTTCAAAGCTGGCCGAGGACGCGGGCGACGTCGACGGGCTGGTCGCCAACGCCGCGCTCCCCGCCAGCGGGAAGCTGGATCACTTCACCCCGAACGAGGTCGAGCGGGCCGTGCGCGTGAACCTGGAGTCACCGATCCTGATGTCGCACATGATCGCCCCGAAGCTCGCTAAGAGGGGAGAGGGTCACCTCGTCTTCATCGCATCGCTCTCGGGCAAGGTCGGCTCTCCCAGCGCCTCGCTCTACAGCGCCACCAAGTTCGGCCTGCGCGGCTTCACCTTCGGCCTGCGCGAGGACATGCGCCTGCACGGCGTCGGCGTCTCGGTCGTCTCGCCCGGCTTCGTTCGCGGAGCCGGGATGTGGGCCGACGCGGAGGTGGACCCGCCCCCGATGATCGGCACGACGACGCCTCAGAAGGTGGCCAAGGCGGTCGTCCGCGCGATCGAGCGCAATCGCAACGAGATCACGGTCGCGCCGCTCCGCCAGCGCTTCCTCGCCGAGTTCGGCTACCGGCATCCGGAGCTCGCGGGCCGCGCCCAGCGTCGCGGCGGCGCGGATCGCATCGCGGGCGAGCTCGCCGCGGGCCAAGCCGACAAACGCTGAGTTATTCTCCGAAGCGCGCGTCAGGACGGCGCGCAACGCGCCGAGGGACGCGTTCGAGAGAGGAGAGTCATGCGGAAGCTGGTGCTGGTGTCTGTCGTTCTCGGTTCGCTGTTCGCCGCGGCCAACGCGCAAGCGGACATCACCACGGCCCTGGGGATCACCTGTGCCACGGTGGGCGATCAGCGCCAGTGCGGCAACACGAGCCCGCGCAGCACCTCCCCGAGCTGGGACGGGACTCCGATCGACGTCAACGTCGCCTTCCCGGACGCCTCGACGGGCGACGGGCCATTCCCCCTGCTCATCCTCGGTCACGGCTACGGCGGGTCCAAGTTCAGCTTCGCGAGTATGGAGAGGTTCACCGATCGCGGCTACGCCGTATTCAGCATGACCGATCGGGGCTTCCACGAGTCCTGTGGCTCGACGGCGTCGGTGACCGCCGGCGGATCGGCGTGCGACAACGGCTACATCCACCTGATGGACGATCGCTACGAGATCAGGGACGCTCAGTTCTTCGCCGGTGAGCTCGCCGACGAGGGCCTGGCCGACGGTCAGCGGGTCGGGGCCATAGGTGGCTCCTACGGCGGAGGCCTGTCGCTGCAGCTGGGCACGCTGAAGGACCGCGTGATGATGCCTGACGGCAGCCTCGTGCCGTGGACGAGCCCGGTGAATGGCATCCCGATGCGAATCGCCGGGGCGGCTCCCGACATCCCCTGGAGCGACCTGGCCTACTCGCTCACCCCAAACGGCCAGAAGCTCGACTACGTCGCCGACCCGGCCTACACCGGCCGAATGGGGATCGAGAAGGAGTCCTTCAACAACGGTCTCTACGCGACCGTCACCTTGGGGGCGGGCCTTTACTGTGGCATAGCCCCCTACCCGTCACCGTGCACCGACTTCGCGGCGAACGTGACCTCCTGGAAGGCGCGCATCGAACAGGGAGAGCCCTATGACGGCGATCCCGCCGCGCAGGCGATTCTCGACGAGATCAAGGCGCACCACTCCGCCTACTACATCGATCAGTCCGAGCCGCCGGCACCGATGCTGATTTCGAACGGCTTCGACGACGACCTCTTCCCCCCGGACGAGGCGATCGGCTACTACAACCGGATCCGCTCGCAGTACCCGGGCGCGCCGATCGCGTTGTTCTTCGGCGACTTCGGGCACATGCGCGCGCTCAACAAGCCGGACGTCTCCAATGCGCTCGACGCCGCGGACGACGCGTGGCTCGACTACTACGTGAAGGGCACTGGCTCGGCGCCGTTCCAGGGCGCGACCGCGTACACGCTCACCTGTCCGTCATCCGCGCCGTCCGGGGGCCCGTATCAGGCGGGCAGCTGGGCTGGACTCTCTCACGGGGTGGTCCGCTTCCTCGACAGCACCAGCAAGACGATCTCGGCGGGCGGCGGATCGGCCAGCGTCGATATGACGTTCGATCCGGTTCAGAACGGGAGCGGCGGAAATGCCTGCCAGACGGCACCGGGGGATGACGTCAACGGGGTCGCCAGCTACAGGCTGCCTGCGGCTGCTGGAAGCGGCTACACGCTGCTCGGCTCGCCGACGGTCGTGGCGACGATCGCCAATCCCGCGGCGAACTCCGAGATCGCGGTTCGGCTGCTGGACGTCAATACCGCGGACAACAGCGAGACACTCGTCGCGCGCCAGCTCTACAGGCCGCAGATCGGGACATCCCGGCAGGTCTTCCAGCTCCACCCGAGCGGGCATCTGTTCGCTCCCGGCCACGTCGCGAAGCTGGAGTTGCTGCCGAAGGATGCCGGCGGCTCCTCGCTAAACAGCTACGGCCGCCCCGCCAACGGCCAGGGCGACATCACGGTCTCGAACCTCGATCTACGGCTCCCTGTCGCCGATAACGTCGGTGCGGCGGGTGGCCAGGTAGTCGCAGCGCCGCCGCTGCCTCTTCCCTGTGGGACGGCGATCGCGCCCGAGTACTCCTCGGTTTCCTACCTGCGCGCCGCGCTGGGCGCCGGGAAGCTGAAGGTGAAGCGCAAGACCGTCAGGGTTCCGGTCGATTCAGCGCCTGGGCCGGAGCCATGCCGCGTCGCGGTCAAGCTGCTCGGCGGCAAGGGCAAGGGCAAGGGCAAGAAGGGTCGTTCCGCCAAGAAGAAGAAGAAGAAGAAGGGGAAGGCCCTGGGGAGCGGCGGCTCGACGATTGCGGGCGGCCAGAGCAAGACCATCAAGGTCAAGCTGAGCAAGCGCGGTCGCTCGGCGGTGCGAAAGCACAAGGGCAAGGGCAAGGGCAAGATCAAGGTCAAGGTCAAGGTGACGACGATCGACCCCGACGGCAACACCGTGCAGATCACCAAGGTGAAGCTGAGCCACGGGAAGAAGCACAAGAAGAAGTAGCGGCATACTGCATATGTGACCGCTGATTCGTTCGGAGCGCGTGCCGAGCTCGACGTCTCGGGCCGGAAGGTGGAGATCCACCGGCTCGACGCGATGCAGGAGCGCTTCGACGTCGCGCGGCTCCCGTACTCGCTCAAGGTCCTGCTCGAGAACGCGCTGCGCCTGGAGGACGGTACCTCGGTGTCATCCGAGGACGTCGAGGCGATCGCGACCTGGGACGCGAAGGCCGATCCCTCGGTCGAGATCCCGTTTCAGCCCGCTCGCGTGCTGATGCAGGACTTCACGGGCGTCCCCGCCGTGGTCGACCTCGCCGCGATGCGCGACGCAATGGAGGATCTCGGCGGCAGCCCGGGCGCGATCAACCCGCAGGTGGACGTCGACCTGGTCATCGACCACTCGGTCCAGGTCGACGCCTTCGGGAACCAGAAGGCTTTCGGGATCAACGAGGAGCGCGACTATGAGCGGAACGGAGAGCGCTACGCGTTCCTGCGCTGGGGACAGACCGCGTTCGACAACTTCAGGGTGGTGCCTCCGGCCACCGGCATCTGCCACCAGGTCAACCTCGAGTACCTCGGCCAGTGCGTCTATACGCGGGAGCAGGACGGCACGGTCCAGGCCTATCCCGACACGCTGGTCGGCACCGACTCCCACACGACGATGATCAACGGCCTCGGCGTGCTCGGCTGGGGCGTGGGGGGGATCGAGGCGGAGGCGGCGATGCTTGGCCAGCCGATCTCGATGCTGCTGCCGCAGGTGATCGGCTTCAGGCTCACCGGCCAGCTTCGCGAGGGCGCCACCGCCACCGACCTGGTCCTGACCGTCACGGAGATGCTCCGCGAGAAGGGGGTCGTCTCCAAGTTCGTCGAGTTCTTCGGCCCCGGGATCGCCGGGCTGGGCCTCGCCGACCGGGCGACGATCGGCAACATGTCGCCGGAGTTCGGCTCGACCTGCGCGATCTTCCCGGTCGACGCCGAGACGCTGCGCTACCTCGAGTTCACGGGGCGGCCGACCGAGCAGATCGAGCTGGTCGACGCCTATACGCGGGAGCAGGGCCTCTTCCACGAGCCCGATTCGGAGGAACCGACTTACTCCGACACGCTCGAGCTCGATCTCGGCGACGTGGAGCCCAGCATCGCCGGGCCGAAGCGCCCACAGGACCGGATCGCCCTGACCAACGCCAAGGCAGCCTTCCTCGAGGCCATGCAGGAGTGGGACCCCGAGGCGGGCGAGGAGCTCAGCAACATGGTCGACATCGCCATCGACGAGTCCTTCCCGGCCTCCGACCCGCCCGCGGAGGACCACGACGGCGAGAACGGCAAGCCGAGAAAGGCCGGTCTCACCGCCGTCGCGGAGGAGCGCAAGACCAGCGATTGCGTGCCCGTCCAGCTCGATGACGGCCAGACGGTCGAGCTCGACCACGGCATGGTCGTCATCGCGGCGATCACGAGCTGCACCAACACCTCGAACCCCTCGGTCATGCTCGGCGCCGGGCTCCTTGCGAAGAAGGCGGTCGAGCGGGGGCTGGCGCGCAAGCCCTGGGTCAAGACCTCGCTCGCCCCGGGCTCCACCGTGGTCACCGAGTACCTCGAGAAGTCGGGCCTCGACAAGTACCTCAACCAGCTCCAGTTCAACCTCGTCGGGTACGGCTGCACGACCTGCATAGGGAACTCCGGGCCCCTCCCAGAAGCGATCTCGGTGGCCGTCAACGACAACGACCTGGTCGTCTGCTCGGTGCTCTCAGGCAATCGCAACTTCGAGGGCCGGATCAACCCCGACACCCGCGCCAACTACCTGGCATCGCCGCCGCTGGTGGTCGCGTACGCGCTGGCCGGCCGGATGGACATCGACCTGACCAGCGAGCCGCTGGGTCGCGACTCGGACGACCAGCCGGTCTACCTCTCCGACGTCTGGCCGAGCACCGAGGAGATCAAGGAGGTCGTCGGCGACGCCGTCCGCGCCGACATGTTCACCAAGAGCTACGCCGACGTCTTCACGGGCGATGTGCGCTGGAAGGGGATCGAGGTCCCCGAGGGCGACCGCTACACGTGGCCCGACTCGACCTACGTCCGGAAGCCCAGCTTCTTCGAGGGCATGGATGCGGAGCCAAAGCCGGTAGAGCCGATCGAGGGCGCGCGGGTGCTGGCGGTGCTCGGCGACTCCGTGACGACCGACCACATCTCGCCGGCAGGAGCCATCAAGAGGGACAGCCCAGCAGGCAGGTGGCTCCAGGAGCAGGGGGTCGAGGTTCGCGACTTCAACTCCTACGGCTCCCGCCGCGGCAACCACGAGGTGATGATCCGCGGCACCTTCGCCAACGTCCGGCTGCGCAACCGGTTGGTGGAGAGGGAGGGCGGCTTCACGCGCCACTTCCCGGCGGGTGAGGAGACGACGATCTACGAGGCGGCGATGAAGTACGCAGATGAAGGCGTGCCGCTCGTTGTGCTCGCGGGCAAGGAGTACGGCTCGGGCTCATCCCGCGACTGGGCCGCGAAGGGGACCAACCTGCTCGGCGTTCGCGCGGTGATGGCCGAGAGCTTCGAGCGCATCCACCGCTCCAACCTGATCGGGATGGGCGTACTGCCGCTCCAGTTCCCCGACGGCGACTCGATCGATTCCCTGGGTCTGACCGGCGAGGAGACCTTCGACGTCGGCGACCTCCAGAACGGCGAGGCGAAGAGTGTGGAGGTCACGGCTCACCGCGACGGGGGCGACGACGTCACCTTCGAGGCGACCGTCCGAATCGACACGCCGAACGAGGTCAGCTACTTCCAGAACGGCGGCATCCTGCACCGGGTGCTGCGCGACCTTCGCTCCAGCGCCTAGCTGCGGGGGCTGTCCGGAGTTTCGGGTCCATAGGACCCACAAGTCCGAACAGCTGATACTGCCTGCGCCCCCGTTTCCCCTATTTGATTTGGTCGCACGAAGAAGCGGCGTGGCGGGGCCGCGGGAGGCAGGGGGTCCACACGGCCCGCGCCACGCCTGCGCGTCGGTAGCCAGGGAGGGATTTCCGACGCGATCGTTCCCGGAGGCGGGACTGACCCGGGAACGAGTCTTTCAAGTTAGTACGTCCTCCCGCCTCGTTTGATTATTCCCCGTTTCCGGTTGCGGTGTCAACTCCCGCGGCTCAATACCCCAGCCCTTTCGCTCAATCAGCTCGATTCCGATGACCGCGCCGAGCGGTCCGAAGGGCGTGAGGGTTGCCGCGAGCAGCGGCCAGGGCGCCTCGCGGCGGATGATCGCCCAGAGGATGAGCGCGCAGAGGCCCAGGTAGCCGACGCCGTGCAGCAGGCCGAACAGCGCGGTCTGTGACGCGTAGCCGCGCGCGATCCAGAAGAAGAGAAGGGCGGAGAACAGTCCCAGCTCGAACCAGGAGGCGATCTTCACCCACCTGAAGAGGCGGCCGGGCACGGGTCTGGGCAGGGGTGAGGCGGCCACGCAGCCGAAACTAGCGCCTGCGGGGCCTCGACACCCGGTCGGAGTGTCATGGGGCGATTTTCATACCGCCGGTCCATAGTTTTATTGACCCCCGCGCGGCAAGATGCCCGCCATGGAGCGATTCCACGGAGATCAAGGTTCCAATGTGAGCATGAGGAGGCTCGTGCGTTTGCAGCGCTCGTATCGGTGCGCGAGCTGCGACGCGGAACACCACTCCTGGGCCCGACTCAGCTCCTGTCCCGACTGCGGCCGCTCCCTCTCGGTGGCCGTGATCAGACGGGCAGCGCTCACGGGACCGGCCTGAGAACCGCCAGCGCGGGCCGTTCGTGTGGGGGCGATGGCCCGCACGGACGGCCCGCTCAGGCCGGCAGGCTCTAGCCGATCACCCGCAGCGAAAGCCGCTGCTCTGCATAGAAAGCAGCGTCTGCATTTCGCACCGCATTTCTGTGTGTGGCAGGGTCTAGTAGTGGCCGAGGTGATCGTCGTCCGGCCAGATGCCGTCGCCAGGCATCTCGAGTTGATCGGTCAACGGCTGGCGCCAGTCGGGCGTCACGGTGGGCTCGCCCCAGTAGTCCGTGACCTTCACCGCTTTTCCGTCTTTCAGTTCACCGATCGTCACGTTCCGGTACAGCCGGCCGTCGCCGTAGTTGCAGGTCCACTCAACCACGACAGCATCGTCCAGTTGTAGACGCCTGCCTACCTCCAGTGTGAGCTCGGGGAAGTTTCCTTCGACGTCGGCGACCAGCTTGCTGGTGCGGACGATCTCATTCATCTGTGGCCACTGGCGCACAACATTCTCGGCCAGCGGCACGTCGAGGATGTAGGCGACCCGTGTGGCGCCGTCGGACTCCTGCTGAGTCGTGTTCATGCGATCACATTCCTCTCGGTCGGTTGCGGGCTTGGCTGCTCGCGACCTCCCGAGTCACGTCACCGTGCGCCCGCGTCCGCGGGATCGAGCGCATCGGACCACACTAACGGCAGCTGGTAGTGGCACAGCCGGGCAGCGATCGACCGAAAAGCGCCGCTTTGGAAGAGAAACGGCGACCGTGGGTCACGCACATTGGATGGGTGACCTACGCTAGCTCCATGCGCAAGGTCCTTATCGTGACCGCTGCGATCGCACTAATCAGCCTCCTCGGAGCCGCTGCCTTCAATCCAGACGGCGGCCTCCTGCTTCACAGCGAGCCCTTGTGGCGCATATTCGGACTGACCGCCTATGTCACCTGGTTCGGGCTACCCATCGTCGCTTTGATCGCCGCCCTTCGCCTTGGTCTCAGGTCGAGACCGTGGGCTGGACGCGTCGCAGTCGCAGGACGTAGGCACGACCGTCTGGGCTGGTGTCGTTGAGGTCCCGCTTCGGACGAGAAGCCGGCCACTTGGAAGTTCTTCCGGAATAGCCGGAGGAACCTCCCAATTTCCTTGAACGAGTCCTACGCCGGGTCGGCGCGGCCCATCAGGGCCGTGAGGACGATCCGTTCCTGCTCCTTGGTGTGGGCCACGGCGTAACCCTCGCCGGGGCTCGCGCGCGGTGGGCGACCGATGTAGCCGAGCTCGACGCCCTCGGGCAGCAGCTCGGGCATGCGGCGCTGCATCACCGACCAGGCGCCCATGTTCCGTGGCTCCTCCTGGACCCAGACGATCTCCTTCAGTTTCGGATAGCTCGCGATCATCTCGGTGAGCTGCTCCTTGGCGAAGGGATAGAGGAGCTCGGCGCGCGCGATCGCGACGTTCTCGATCTCCTCGCGCTTTGGCGCGGCGTCGATGTCGTAGTAGATCTTGCCGCTGCACAGGACCAGGCGCTCGACCCTGTCCTTGCGGCCCTCGGCGTGTGGGTCGTCGAGCACGAACTCGAATGAGCCGTCCGTCAGATCCTCGAGCGTCGAGGTCGCGCGCGGCAGGCGCAGCAGGCCCTTCGGGGTGAAGACGACCATCGGCCGCGCCTTCTGGATGTGCGCCTGGCGCCGCAGCAGGTGGAAGTACTGGGCGGCGGTCGAGGGGTTGGCGATCCGGATGTTCCCCTCGGCGGCGAGCTGGATGAAGCGCTCGATGCGGGCGCTCGAGTGCTCGGGGCCGGCGCCCTCGTAGCCGTGGGGGAGGAGAAGGGTGAGGCGTGAGGTCTGGCCCCACTTCGCCTCGGCCGAGACGATGAAGCTGTCGATGATCACCTGCGCCGAGTTGCCGAAGTCCCCGAACTGGGCCTCCCAGAGGATCAGGCTGTCGGGCGACGCGGCCGAGTAGCCGTACTCGAAGCCGAGGCAGGCCGTCTCGGAGAGCGGGCTGTTGTGGAGCTCGAGTGGGGCGTTCGCCTCGGGGAGGTTCTGGATCGGCGCATAGCGCAGGCCGGTCTTCTCGTCGTGGAGGACGAGATGGCGGTTGGAGAAGGTGCCGCGCTCCGTGTCCTGTCCGGTGAATCGCACGTGGACATCCTCGGTTAGCAGCGAGCTCAACGCGAGCGCCTCCGCATGACCGAATTCGATCCCGCCCTCGTTCATTGCCTCGAGTCGCTTTGAGAGCGGTTTACGCAGCTTGCGGTGGATGGTGAAGCTGTCCGGGACCCGCAGCAGCTCCTCGTTCAGCTTGCGGAGCCTGTCCTCCGCGACGGCGGTTTCGACGCTAGGGCTGCGCGTGCGGTCGAGCTCGCCGGTCCCGGTTGCGGTCGGGTCCGCGTAGTCGCCCGACTCGATCTTCTGGCGGAGCTCGTCATGGGACGCCTTGAGGGACTTCTGACGTCCGTCGTTCCGCTCTTCGACCTCGTCGGGCGTGACCAGGCCCTCCTTGACCAGCTCCTCTGCGTAGAGCTGGCTGACCGGAGCGTGCTCCTTGATCTTCGCCGCCATCAGCGGCTGGGTGTAGGCGGGCTCGTCGGTCTCGTTGTGGCCGAAGCGGCGGTAGCCGATCAGGTCGATGACCACGTCGCGGCCCCAGCGCTCGCGGTAGGCCATCGCCAGGCGGACGGCGGCGACGCACTCCTCCGGGGCATCGGCGTTGACGTGGATGATCGGGACGTTGAAGCCCTTCGCCATGTCCGCGGCGTACGGGGTGGAGCGCCCCTCTTCGGGATCGGTCGTGAAACCGATCTGGTTGTTCTGGATGATGTGGATCGTGCCGCCGGTCGCGTAGCCCTTCAGCGACTGCAAGTTCAGGGTCTCGGCGACCACGCCCTGCGCCGGGAAGGCTGCGTCGCCGTGGAGGAGGACCGGGACGGCGGCCATCGGGTCGTGCTCCAGGCGGCTGTTCTGCCGGTTCGTCTGCGAGGCGCGGGCTGCGCCGGTGACCACCGGGTCCACGAACTCGAGGTGGCTCGGGTTTGGATAGAGGCGGACGCCGATCTCGGAGTCATCGCGGGTCTTGTAGACCCCGCCGTGGCCGTAGTGGTACTTGACGTCGCCGGTGCCGCCGGTCGGGATCGCGGCGAGCGACTTGACGGCCTCGATGGCCTTTGCGCCCTCGAACTCGGCGAGGATCGCCTCGACCGGACGGCCGATGTTGTGTGCGAGCACGCTGAGCCGGCCTCGATGGGCCATGCCGATGACGACGTCGTGTGCGCCCTCGGTGTGCGCCATCTCGAAGACCTCGTCGAGCATCGGGACGACGGTGTCGAGTCCCTCGATCGAGAACATCTTCTGGCCGAGGTAAGCCTTCTCGAGGTAGCGCTCGAACCCGAAGACGGAGATCAGTCGGTCCAGCAGTCCCTGCTTCTCCTCCGGCTCGAGCGGCTTGCGGTGCCAGCCGGTCTCGATCATGTCTCGCAGCCACATCCGCTGCTGGTGGGAGGAGAGATGCTCGAACTGGTACGCGATCGTCCCGCAGTACGCCTCGCGCATCCGCGGCAGGACCTCGAGCAGGGTCTCGCCCTCGACCCCGATCCGGAGGATCTCCGCCGGGATCTGCTGCATCAGCTCGGGGGTCAGGTTGAGGGTCTCGGGCTGGATCGCCGGATCGCCCTTGGGCTCCGACCCGAGCGGATCGAGCCGGGCAGCCAGGTGCCCGTGGGTCCGGTAGGCCTTGAGGAGGGAGGTGGCGGCCTGGACCGCCTGGAGCAGCTCCATGTTGGGCTTGGCGGCCACGCTCGGGGCGGCCGGACCGCCGGGCGCCCCGGGTGCCGCCAGCGGGGGCGCGGAGGCCGAGGCGGCGTGCGCTGAGGTGATCGAGGTCGGATCGATGTCCAGGTCGCGGCCGACCTGCTCGTAGAAGTCGTCCTCGCCCTGGAGCAGCTCCTCGATCCGGCGCAGGAAGGACCCGGACTCGGCCCCCTGGATGACCCGATGGTCGTACGTCGAGGTCATCGTCATGACCTTCGAGACCCCGAGCGCCTTGATCTTCTCGGGCGGCGCGTGCCTCCACTCGACCGGATAGGCGAGGGAGCCGCAGGCGACGATCGTTCCCTGGCCCTCGAGCAGCCGCGGAACCGAGGCGACGGTGCCGAGGCCGCCCGGGTTGGTGAGGCTGATGTTGGTGCCCTGGAAGTCGTCGGCGGTGAGGCTGTTCTCACGCGTCTTGGTGATCAACTCCTCGTAATAGGAGTGGAAGCCCCTGAAGTCGAGGCGGTCCGCCCCCTTGATGCAGGGCACCATCAGGGAGCGCTTGCCCTTGCGCTCGACGTCGACCGCGATGCCGAGGTTGACGCCGCCCGGCTCGATCACGAACGGCTTGCCATCGCGTTCCTCGAAGGCGCGTCCCATCACCGGCCACTCCTGCGCGGCCTTGACGATCGCCCAGGCGATCAGGTGGGTGAAGCTCACCTTCATGCCGCGGTCCTTGAGAACGGCGTTCAGCGCCTTGCGCTTGGCGTCGAGCGTGTCGACCGCGAGCTCCCGGAAGGACGTCGCCGTCGGGATCGAGCGGCTCTGGTTCATCGCCTTCGCCAGGGTGGCCGACGGTCCGCGCAGCGGCTGGGCCTCGCCCTCCGCGGCCTTGGCCGGAGCCGTGCCGTCCCCTCCGCCGTTGAGCACGTCGGCCTTGGTGATCTTGCCGCCGTGACCCGAACCCTGGACGCCCTTGAGATCGACGCCGTTCGCCTGAGCGGCGCGGCGAGCGACCGGGGTGGCACGGGCATCCTGGTTGACGGCTTCGCCATCAGAAGAAGCGTCCTCGGAGCCGGCGACCTTCTGACCAGAGGCTGTTTCGGCGCCGGCTCCTGCGGGCGCTTCAACCTCCTTGGGCGGATCGCCCTTGGTCATCTCGGCCATCGGCTTGCCGACCTCGATCGTCTCGTCGGGGCCGACCAGGATCTTGGTGATCGTGCCGCTGGCGGGGGCGGGGACCTCCGCGTCGACCTTGTCGGTGGAGACCTCGACGACCGTGTCGCCCTCGGCGATCTGGTCGCCCTCGGAGACGTGCCACTCGAGGATGGTGCCCTCGGTGACCGACTCGCCCATCTCGGGCATGACGATCTCCAGGCCGCCGCCCTCGAGCTCCTTGCCGGCGGAGACCGACGCGTCGTCGGTGGTGGCCTTCTCGTCGGGCTCGGCGGGCGCCTCGGCACCCGCGCCATTCGACTCGGTCGCAGCTTCTTCGGCAGGGGCCTCAGACGCTTCGGGCGGTCCGCCGTTCGGATCGATCTCGGCCATCGGCTTTCCGACCTCGATCTCCTCGTCGGGCTGCACCAGGATCTTCGTGACCGTTCCGGAGGCGGGGGCGGGCACCTCGGCGTCGACCTTGTCGGTCGAGACCTCGACCATCGTGTCGCCCTCCTCGACCGAATCCCCTTCCGCGACATGCCATTCGAGCACGGTGCCTTCCGTGACCGATTCGCCCATCTCGGGCATCAAGAGCTGAACCTTCTGCTGTGTGACCATTCCCCTAACTAACTGTATGACTATCTCTAAAGCTGTCTTGCACTACCCGATCCGCGCAATCAGGTCCACAGCCGGCCAGCCGTTGTCGCGGAGGAACTCTCGGGTCGGTGCGACGGTCTCGCAGAAGGCGCAGGCGATCTGGTCCGAGAAGCGGACCGGGCCCGACAGCGCCAGCGGCATGTCGCATTCCGGACAGGCGAGGGACCTCACCCCGAGCCAGGCCGCGCGCTCGGCGGGACGGATTTCCACGCGCGCGGCGGCCGCGCGCAGGCGCTCGTCCCGCTCCGGGTCGATGTTGCTGGCCGGGTCGTAGAAAAGCCCCACACGTTGATTATTGCGCTGTGGTCACCTGGGCCAAGCGGCTGAGGGCGCGCGCCGTGTAAGTTCCACCCAGTTTGGATGGAGGAGGGGTGAGATGAGCTATTTCGTCACCGGCGCGACCGGTTTCATCGGCCGCAACCTGGTCGAGCAGCTGCTCGAGCGCGAGGGGACGATCTACGTCCTGGTCCGCGAGGGATCGCGCGGGCGCCTCGAGGAGCTGCGGAACCGCTGGGGCGCCGACGAGGACCGGATCGTCCCGGTGATCGGCGATCTCTCCCAAGAGCATCTGGGATGCGGCGATCAGGTGGCGGAGCTCAAAGGCAAGATCAATCATGTTTTCCATCTCGCCGCGATCTACGACATGACCGCCGATGCGGAGAGCCAGCGCGTCGCGAACGTCGAGGGCACCCGGGAGGCGGTCAAGCTCGCCAAGGAGCTCGACGCGAAGCACTTCCACATGGTCAGCTCGATCGCGGCGGCGGGCCTCTACAAGGGCACCTTCACCGAGGAAATGTTCGACGAGGCCGAGAAGGTCGACAACCACCCCTACTTCCAGACCAAGCACGAGTCCGAGGCGGTCGTCCGCGAGGAGTGCGAGGTGCCGTGGCGCGTCTACCGGCCGGGGATCGTCGTCGGTCACTCGGAGACCGGCGAGATGGACAAGGTCGACGGCCCGTACTACTTCTTCAAGCTGCTCCAGCGCGCCCGGAACGCCGTGCCGCAGTGGTTCCCGGGCATCGGGATCGAGGGGCGGAAGATCAACATCGTCCCGGTCGACTTCGTCGCCAAGGCGCTGGATCACATCGCGCACATCGAGGGGCTGGACGGCCAGGCCTTCCACCTGACCGACCCGAACCCATTGTCGGCGGGCCAGGTGATCAACACCTTCGCTAAGGCGGCACATGCGCCCGAGGCCGTGATGCGGATCGACTCGCGCATGTTCGACTTCATCCCCAAGCAGGTGCGAGGAGGGCTGACGATGCTGCCGCCGGTGAAGCGGATCAGCGACCAGGTCCTCGCCGACCTGGGCATCCCGCGCTCGGTGCTCGTCTACATCAACTATCCGACCGACTTCGACTCGACGAAGACGCAGGAGGCGCTGGAGGGATCAGGCATCTCGGTGCCCCCGCTGCCTAGCTACTCCGAGCGGCTCTGGGACTACTGGGAGCGCAATCTCGATCCCGACCTCTTCAAGGACCGCTCGCTCTCCGGAGCGATCGGCGGAAAGGTCGTGCTGATTACCGGTGCATCGTCCGGCATCGGCAGGGCGGCCGCCATCAGGTGCGGGGAGGCCGGAGCCGAGGTCCTGCTTGTCGCCCGCACGCCGGAGAAGCTCGAGGAGACCAAGGCCGAGATAGAGGAGGCGGGCGGCAGCGCGCACATCCATCAGTGCGATCTCTCCGACCTCGACGACGTCGAGCGGATGGCGAAGGAGGTGCTGGAGAAGCACGAACGGGTCGACATCCTCGTCAACAACGCGGGCCGCTCGATCCGGCGCTCGATCGAGAACTCCTACGACCGCTTCCACGACTTCGAGCGGACCATGCAGCTCAACTATTTCGGCGCGCTGCGGCTGATCCTCAGCATCCTGCCCAGCATGCGCAAGCGCAGCAAGGGACGCAAGGGCGGGCACATCATCAACGTCAGCTCGATCGGCGTGCAGACCAACACGCCCCGGTTCTCGGCCTACGTCGCCTCCAAGGCGGCGCTCGACGCCTGGTCGCGCTGCGTGGCATCGGAGGTGGTCGACGATGGGGTGAGCATCACCACCATCCACATGCCGCTGGTGCGGACGCCGATGATCGCCCCGACCAAGATGTACGACGCCTTCCCCACGATCACCCCCGATCAGGCCGCCGAGATGATCACCACGGCGATGATCACCAAGCCGAAGAAGGTGGCGACCCGTCTCGGAAACTTCGGCGAGCTGCTCTACAACATCGCGCCGAAGGCCTCGGACGCCATCCTCAACACGGCCTACAAGCTTTTCCCCGAGTCCAGCGCCGCCAAGGGCAAGGGCAAGGAGGACGGGAAGCCCGCCGAGAAGGAGCAGGAGCTCTCGACCGAGGGCGTGGCGTTCGCGTATCTGATGCGCGGCGTGCACTGGTAGCGCGGGACGTGGCCACCGCTACGCGCCGGCTGAAGCACTGGGGCTGGGGCTACGAGGACCAGCAGCCTCCGCACGATCAGGTCGAGGGGATCGCGAAGGCGGTGACCGAGAGGCTCGGCTTCGATGTCGACGAGATCGAGGAGCCGGTTCCGCTCGACGCGGTGGAGCTGCCCGAGCCTCGCATCAACCCCCCGAAGCGCTTCGCGGAGATGTTCTCCTCCGACCGCTATGACCGCGTCTCGCATTCCCTCGGCAAGGCCTATCGCGACGTGGTGCGCGGCTTCCGAGGCGAGTTCTCCAACCCGCCCGACCTGGTCGCCTACCCCGAGTCGCCGGAGGACGTCGACATCGTCCTCAACTACTGCGCCGACGAGGGTGCGGCCGCCATCCCCTACGGCGGCGGTACCAGCGTCGTGGGAGGGGTGGAGCCGCGCATGCGCGACGAATACCCCGGGGTGGTCAGCATCGACCTGAAGCGGATGGACCGGGTCCTCGAGGTGGACGCGAT
Source organism: uncultured Solirubrobacterales bacterium (assembly GCA_963819715.1). GTDB lineage: Bacteria > Actinomycetota > Thermoleophilia > Solirubrobacterales > 70-9 > DASUPK01. The sequence continues at coordinate 839,302 of CAWFXE010000002.1, read as the reverse complement.
TTCGAAGGCGGCGCGCATCCAGGCGGGCGCGACGGGCCCGGTGCTCGAGGACCAGCTCCGTGAGCACGGCCTCACCCTGAGGCACTTCCCCCAGTCGTTCGAGTACTCGACCCTGGGCGGCTGGATCGCGACGCGCGCCGGCGGCCACTTCGCGACTCTCGAGACCCACATCGACGACCTGGTCGAGTCGATCCGGGCCGTGACGCTCGATCGCGAGTGGGAGAGCAGGCGGCTGCCCGGTTCCGGCGCCGGCCCGAGCCCCGACCGGATGCTGATCGGCTCGGAGGGGATCCTCGGCGTGATAGTCGAAGCCTGGGTCCGGGTGCGCGAGCGGCCGACCCAGAAGATCTCCTGCGGGGTGGCCTACGAGACCTTCGAGGCGGGCGCCGAGGCGGTGCGGGAGATCTCCCAGTCAGGCCTCAATCCCTCCAACTGCCGGCTGCTCGACGCGCTCGAGTCCGACACCACCGCGGCCGGGCCTCCCGGGAAGGCCCTATTGGTGCTGGGCTTCGAGTCGGCGCACGTACCTGTGGAGGAGCCGATGTCCCTCGCGCTCGACATCTGCCGCAACCATGGTGGCGAGCCCGGGGATCTGAGAACGAGCGGGGCGGAGGCCCGGAGCGAGGATCCCGTCAACGCGTGGCGCAACGCATTCCTCTACGCGCCCTACCTGCGCGACTCGCTGGTGGCCTGCGGCGTGCTCTCCGACACCTTCGAGACCGCGATCACCTGGGACCGCCTCCCTGAATTCCACGCCGAGGTCATGGAGACCGCGAGGCGCGCCGTTGCCGAGGCGAGCGGGTCGAAGACGGAGGGCCGCGGCTCGCCGCGGATCAGCTGCCGCTTCACCCACGTCTATCCGGATGGCCCTGCGCCGTACTACACCGTTCTCGCGCCGGCACGGCGGGGGGACGAGGTCGTCCAGTGGGATGAGATCAAGGCGGCCGTCTCGGACGCGGTGATCAACGCCGGCGGCACAATCACCCATCATCACGCGGTCGGCCGGGATCACAGGCCCTGGTACGACCGGCAGCGCCCGGACGCGTTCGCGGACGCCCTGCGGGCGGCAAAGCTCGAATTGGACCCGAAGGCCCTGCTGAACCCGGGCGTCTTGATCGATCCCGCAACCGCATAACGCTGCCCCCGAATTCCCCTTCCCGCCACTACCCTTCCCGCTTCATGGCTGACGCTCTACAGGAGCGGACCGAGCCCCAGGTGGAGCAGGTAGCCGCCGGCGGCGAGTCCACGAGACCCCGGCGCGGGCCCGTTCGCGCGGTGATCAAGGCCCTGCGTCCGCAGGAGTGGGTCAAGAACACACTCGTCTTCGCAGGCCTGCTCTTCTCGGCGAAGTTCAAGGAATTCGACGCCGTGGTGGACGCCAGCGTCACCTTTGCCGCCTTCTGCATGGTCGCCTCGGCCGGGTACCTGGTCAACGACGCGCACGACGTCGCCGAGGACCGCCAGCACCCGACCAAGCGCTTTCGCCCGATCGCGGCCGGCGAGCTCAGCATCCCCACCGCCATCACCCTGGCGGTGGTACTCGCCGTCGTGGCCCTCGCGGGCTCGGCGGTGCTCGAGGGTCTCGAGGTCGGCGGGCTGGTGCTCGCCTATGGGGTGGGCACCACGCTCTACTCCTACGTGCTGAAGCACGAGGTGATCCTCGACGTGATGACGATCGCCGGCCTGTTCGTCCTGCGGGTGCTCGCGGGCGCCGTCGCCGTCAACGCCGAGGCCTCCGCGTTCCTGCTCCTCTGCACGGGGATGGTCGCGCTCTTCCTGGGCTTCACCAAGCGCCGCCAGGAGGCGACCTCCGAGCTTCATTCCGGCACCTCGTCAAGACCGGTGCTCGAGCACTACTCGATCCCGTTCCTGGACCAGATGGTCGCGATGGTCACTGCCTCGACGGTGATGAGCTACGCGATCTACGCGGTCAACTCGCCGCTGATCGGGTCGAAGATGCTCGCCACCCTGCCGCCCGTGCTCTACGGGATCTTCCGCTACCTCTATTTGATCTACGACCGCAAGGACACGCGGTCGACCGACGCGATCCTGCTCGAGGACTACGGCATGATCGGCGCGGCGGTCACCTGGGTGGCCAGCGTGGGCATCCTGCTCGCTATTTACCACTAGAGCCGTCCTGTTCAACGCGCCAGGCGTGAAGCTGCGCCCGGTTCAAGTCATTCGCGATTCGCGCCGAAGCAAAGAGCATGCTCCGACCCATCCGGGTCCTGTCGCTCTCTCTTGCCATCACCGCCGTCGGCGCGCTGAGCGTGCCTGCACTGGCGGGCGCGGCAAAGCCCGCGGTCGTCACTCTCCGCATGGCCCAGGTCGGCATGCCGGGCAACCCGGCCGCCGCGATCGTGCCCTTCACCGACGGGATCTATCAGTCCTGCGCCACCGCGCCCCAGGGAGACCCGCCCTGTCAGACGGTCGGCGGGGTTTCCTACCCATACGGGATCGGGCAGCTCGAGGTCACCGTCAAGCAGTACGTCGCGTTCCTCAACACGGTCGACCCGTCAGGCCGCGACAACCGCAAGCTCTTCAGCAGCGATGAGAGCTCCGCGGAATGGCCCAAGTACGGGCAGATCAACGAGCGCACTCACGCGCCCAGCGGTCGCCACTACTCGATCGCATATCCCCAGTGGACCGACAAGCCATACGGCTTCGCCAACTTCCTGCGGACGGCGCGCTTCGCCAACTCCGTAACCAACGGCACGCTGCTCTCGAAGAAGACGGTCGCATCCGGAGCGTTCAGCTACGTGATCTACAAGGTCCGCCTCTCGCGCAACAGCGAGCGCGGCATGTACGACATGCGCAAGCGGAACACGACGCGCAGGCGGGCGACCGGTTTCGTGATCCCAAGCCAGGACGAGTGGATCAAGGCCGCCTACTTCGACCCGACGGGTGGCGGGATGTACTCCTACTGGAAGTACCCGACCAACCCCGGGCAATTCTTCGACCAGCCGACCCAGACTTCCCCCGACCCGACGGCGCCGAACACGGCGACGCTCAACCCGAAGAACGGGGCTGTCACGAACGCCTCGACGCAGCCGCTCGCGATCTACCACGGCTCCTCGTTCCCGACCTGGTGCCCCGCACAGGTGCCTGCGAACACCTGCAACACGGTCAATCCGCTGCACCTGAGCGCCAGCTCCTACCAGAAGGCCTACCAGGGCAGCCTCGGCGCCGTGGGCCAGTCGAAGACCCTCGGTCCCTGGGGCACGCTCGACCAGGGCGGAAACGCGGTCGAGTGGACGGACACCATCACGCCGCCGCCCGCCGGCAAGAAGGGCGCGAGGGTCTGGCGCCGGCTTCACGGCGGAGTCCCGAATGCGCCGGCCTACCAGCTCTGGCTTTCGGCGATCGGCCTGCAGCCGCAGGACAACAAGTTCTACGACGAGGTCTACCCATGGCTCGGTTTCCGGGTCGGGGTGCTCGGGGACCTGAAGGTCAAGAAGAAGAGGGGCTGAGCTCTTCGACGAGCTCGCCGGCCGGCCGGCCGCGATGCTCAGATGCTCAGCGGAGGGGGAAAGTGACGATCTTGCGGTCGAGGACGCAGCGGCCGTGCGATCTCCCGCCGGTGCAGGTGTAGCCCTGGAGCGACTTGGCCGGGTTCTTGGCGTACTCCTTGGCGATCCGCTTGGCCTTGGGGCACGCGACGACCGCGGCCCGGACGCCGCCGCCGCAGTTGCGGAGGCCGGCACTCGCGGCGGAGGGAATTGCGATCAATGCGAGCGTCGCGAGCGCCGCGAGCAGGAGGAGACGAATGTGACCGATCGACATCTCGCCTCCTGGATCGGCACGCGCCCGGCGAAGCCTGAACGGGCGCGTTTCCCCCTGGACGTCTGGCCTCGTCAGAACTGGGGAGTGGACCGCACACCGCGTTGACTGGCCAGTCGGCGGACGCGAGGGTGCGCGTAAGCGCAACCCGTTTCAAATAGAGTCCGGAATGTGGACCTGACCCTGACCGACTCGGAGGCGGCCTTCCGCGACGAGGTCAGGGGCTGGCTGGAGGAGAACCATCCCGGCCCCTCGCCCGAGGGCGACGACCAGGCCGAGTTCGAGTTCCGCCGCGCCTGGCAGAAGAAGATGCACGAGGCCGGCTGGGCCGGTCTCTCCTGGCCCGAGGAGTACGGCGGCAAGGGCGCCTCGCTGATCGAGCAGTCGATCTTCAACGAGGAGCTGGCCCGCCAGCGCGTGCCGCTCCCCGCGAACGTCCTCGGCCTCGTGATGGGCGGCCCCGTCGTCATCGCCCACGGCAATGAGGACCAGAAGGAGCGCTACCTCGAGCCGATCCTCTCCGGCGAGGAGATCTGGTGCCAGGGCTTCTCGGAGCCGGAGTCGGGATCGGACCTCGCCTCGCTCAAGACCCGCGCCGTGAAGTCGGACTCGAACGGCGGTGTCTGGAAGGTGACCGGCCAGAAGGTCTGGACCACCTACGCGCACGAGGCGAAGTACTGCATGCTGCTCGCCCGCACCGATCAGGACGCCCCCAAGCACAAGGGGATCACCTACTTCATCCTCGACATGGATCAGCCCAACGTCGACGTCCGGCCGCTCCGCCAGATCACCGGCGAGGCCGAGTTCAACGAGATCTTCCTCGAGGAGGCCGAGATCCCCGACGAGAACGTCATCGGCCAGGTCGGGGGCGGCTGGGGCGTCGCGATCACCACGCTTATGTTCGAGCGCGCCGGCCTCGGCGCTGCCGCCGTCATGGGCCTGAAGCGCTCGATGGAGGACCTGCTCGCCGTGATCCGCGAGCGCGGCCTGGACGAGGACCCGGTGATCCGCCAACGGATCGCAGAGCTGCAGATCGGGATCGAGGCGATGCGCCTCGGCGCGCTGCGCACCCTGACGGCGACGATGAAGACCGGCATCCCCGGCCCCGAGGGCTCGCTTTCGAAGTGGGAGTGGGCCGACTACAACCAGGCGCTGACCGAGCTCGGCAACGAGGTGCTCGGCCCCGAGGGAATGCGCGTCAACACCGAGTGGAGCTACCGCTTCCTGCGCTCCCGCGCGAACTCGATCGAGGGAGGCACCACAGAGGTGCTGAAGAACATCATCGCCGAGCGCGTTCTCGGCCTGCCGAGGCTCAGATGAGGGGAATGACCAAGTGAACTTCGACCTGAACGACGAGCAGCAGGAGATCAAGCGAACCGCCCACGAGTTCCTGGCGTCCCGCTTCAAGCCCGAGAAGGTCCGCGAGCTCGCCGAGGCGCGCTCGTATGACGACGGCCTCTGGAAGGAGATCTCGGAGCTCGGCTGGGCCGGGATCGCGATCTCGGAGGATGACGGCGGCCAGGGTCTCGGCATGGTCGAGCTGGCTGTGCTGATGGAGGAGTCCGGCTACGCGTGCGCGCCCAGCCCGCTGCTGGGCACAGCAGGCGCGGCGCTGGTCATCTCCGCGGCAGGCTCCGACGAGCAGCGAGCGGAGTGGCTGCCGAAGCTCGCCTCCGGTGAGGCGACAGGCTCGTTCGGTGGGTACGCCGACGGCGCCAGCACCCTGTTCTGCGATCTGCCAACCGCCGACGTGGTGGTCACCTTCGACGGCGAGGGCGCGCTGGTCGCACCGGCCTCTGAGGTCGACTTCGAGCCCTTCGAGGCGATCGACGCCACACGCTCGTACGGCCTGGTCACCGATGCCGCCGGCGAGCGGCTGCCCGGTGACGTTGATGCGGGCCGCGACCGGGTAGCCGTCGCAATCGCCGGCGAGCTCACGGGAATCGCCCAGAGGACGATGGAGATGGCCGTCGAGTACGCGCGCGAGCGCCAGCAGTTCGGCCGCCCGATAGGCGCCTACCAGGGCGTCGGGCATCGCTGCGCGGCGATGCTGCTCGCCACCGAGGAATCCCGGTCGCTCACCTACTACGCCTCCTGGACCGCCGACGCCGAGCCCGAGTCGCTGCCAATGGCAGCGGCGATGGCCGGAGCGCGCAGCGCTGACGCCGGCTGGCAGGTCCCGGCCTCCGCACTCCAGGTCCTGGGCGGAATCGGCTTCACCTGGGAGCACGACCTGCAGTTCTGGCTCAAGCGCGGCCGCGTCGCCGGCCGCATGCTCGGCACGCCACGCGATCACCGCGAGCGCGTCGCCGATCTCTCCGGCATGGGCGCCGGCGAGCCCGCAGCGGTCTAGCTACCCGGCCAGCTCCGCGATCAGATCGACGCCGTCGAGGTCGTTGTGCGTCAGGTGCTGGAACATCAGCCGCTCGACGCCGGTCTCCTCCAGCTCGGCGACCTGCTGCCTGATCTCCGCGACCGTGCCGACGAGAGTGTTGTCGCGCAGGCCCTTGATGTAGGCCTCTGGGTCGGAGGCGTCCTCGCCCCTCACCTCCGCGACCCTGTGCGCGCGCTCGAGCAGGTCCACCGGGTCGGAGCCGATGATGCCGTGGGTCATCAGCGAGATGACGGGCGCGTCCCGCCCGGCATCCGCCCACGCCTTCTTGACGACCGGAACGGCCTCACGGGCCTGCTCCGCGCTCATCATCACGAGGTTGTACTCGTCGGCCCACCTGGCGGCCGCCGCTAGGGTGCGCGGCCTGGCGCTGCCGCCGACGATCAGGTTGGGCAGTGAGATCGGCTTGGGCTGGGCGTTCCCGCCCTTGATCCGATAGTGCTCGCCATCGAAGTCGAACGGCTCGGGGTCCCACTGGCGCCGGACGATCTCGAGCTGCTCCTCGAACATCCCAACCCGCTCGCCGGTGGGCGGGAAGGGAAAGCCGTAGGCCTCGTGCTCGGCCTCCAGCCAGCCGGAGCCCATGCCCAACTCGATCCGGCCGCCGCCCGAGATGTGGTCGGCGGTGACGACGTTCTTCGCCAGCACCGAGGGATGGCGGAAGGTGACGGGGGAGACGAGCGTTCCGAGCCGCAGCGTGGAGGTGACGGCCGCGACGCCGCAGATCGTCGCCCAGGCATCGAGCGAGCCCCGCTCCGTCTTGCCCATCACCGACTGGTAGTGGTCGGATCGAAAGAGCGCGTCGATCGGGCCCTCCTCGCAGGCCCTGGCGAGCTCCAGCCACTCCTCCCAGGTGACGGATTCCTGCCCCTCGATCATCAGGCAGATGCGCATCAGTCGGGGAGTATCTCCGCGTCCGTGATGACCTGAACCTTCCCGTGGTGCTTGAAGTGCACGTCGATGGTCTCGTTTTCGCCGTAGCTGCCGAACAGCCCCAGGCTCATTGCGAGCCAGCGGCTCTTGCTCACTTTCTCCTTGACGATGGGCCGCGTGAACGTGATCAGGTCATCGTGGATGGAGAAGTCCGATCCCTCCCGTTGCTCGCTGCCGTTGATGAAGACCTGGACCGGCGGCTCAGCACCCGCCGGCAGCCGCACGCGGCGCCCTGCCTCATAGCTCTCACTCATGCGAGCAGATTATCCCCGGGTGAGCTGCGACCGAACGGGCGCTAGGCGCAGTACGCGTAGGTGCTGATCGCTCCCGGGATGTTGAAGAGATTGAGCGTCCCGAGTTGCCAGCTGCCATTGACCTGCTGAGGCCCCGGCCACCCCCTCGGCAACATCGAGGTGCTCGAACGCCCGTCCAGGGAAGTCCGCCTGGGGCCGCCCGGGCCAAGGGCGCTGACCGCGAACAGGTAGCGGCCTGGTTGCAGGCGCTGGTAGGTCTGCGAGGATTGGCTAGGAGACCGTGTCGCTGCCGCGGTTGGCCCAGCAGATGCGATCCCACCCAAGTGCCTTGGGCACTGCGAGGAGAAATACGGGCAGCAGCGCCGCCATGACAACGATGCGGGTCACCCCGCACCTCATTCAGGCGACAGCCTAACCGAGCGCTTCCTGCAAGCGGGCGAATGCGTCGTCCAGGGTGTCCGCCCCGATCGTCTCCTTGCGGATCGCGCCCGTGTAAGCGATCGCGCTGCCGTCGCCCATCACGTCGATCCCGCCCTCCGGGGAGCGGATGAGCCCCGGCCCGGAAATCTCAATCCGGGCGTGGACACGCTGACCGGGAGGGTGTTCGCGGAATGCGCTGATCGCGGGAAGGCCGCCCTCCCGCCGAATCTCTTCGACCCGATGCCGTACGTCGTCGATTGCTTCATCGAGCGAGCCGAACTTCTCCCTGCCGACCTTGGAGCCGTGCCGGATGGTGACCCTCCAGCTCACCTCGAGCAGCCTGTTGCGAGCGGCCTAGCTCTCGATGACATGACCGTAGAAGGCACAGACGTCCTCGCCGTCGAAGCTGCCCGGAGTATCGAACCCGAGCGTGCCGCTGACGACCGTGCCCGATGTCGTGGCGGCCGTGAACGATGTCTCTCCCAGGATGCCGGTGGAGAGGCTGAGGGTCGTCGGCCCGGCGGTGGCGTTGCGCTGCAAGGTTGAGTCCAGAGCGCCGACGATCCCGGCCTTCAAGTCGACGCCGATGCTTTGGGTGAAAACGAGCTCCAGCTCGGCACCGCTGGCGGGGCAGGCGCCTTTGAGCAGGAACCCTCCCCCCAGGTCCGCGATCGTCGTGAACGACGGCGTCGGGTTGGGGAGCTTTGCGAACACCTTCACGACGCGCTGGGCGCTGACGGCGTCCGCGTTATCGGCGCGACCGGCGTGGCCGCGTCGTTCGCCGCGTCCGCGCTGCCTGCGTGCGCGACCGACAGGCCCGACGCCCGGGCCGTGATCTGCTTGCCGGCGATCACCTTCGCCTGTTTCTTGGTGACCGCCTTTCCGCCACCTGACTTCGCGACCGCGGCTCCGCTCACCGCCGCCACCAGCGCGAGCAGTGCAACCATCAACGCGGGTGAGGGCAGCGCACGCATGCGAATCATCTCCTCTCCTCCGATCCCGGAATCCCTTGGACGGACGGAACCCAAGTCAACTCGCTCGCGCGGGTTGAGTCAACCCGTTGCGACGATCGAATGACGCAGTGAAGCTCAGGCGCCGCGGCGCGGGCGCTTCGGGCGCTTCGCGGGCGGCCCGGTGATCTTCTCGGGCCCCTCGCGCTTGTCGGGCGGCGCGTAATCGACGTCACGGCGGCCGGTGTAGATCTGCCGCGGCCGGGCGATCTTCAGGTCCGGATCGGAGTTCTGCTCCATCCACTGCGCAACCCAGCCGGAGGTCCGCGGGATCGCGAAGATCACCGTGAACATGTCGTTGGGCACCCCGATGGCCTCATAGATCAGGCCCGAGTAGAAGTCGACGTTCGGGTAGAGCTTGCGAGAGGTGAAGTACTCGTCGTCGAGGGCGCGCTTCTCCAGCTCGGTCGCTATCTCGAGCAGCGGGTTGTCGCCGGTGGCTTCGAGCACCTCCTCGACGTGCTTCTTGATGATCCGCGCCCGCGGGTCGTAGTTCTTGTAGACCCGATGGCCGAAGCCCATCAGCTTCTCCTCGCGGTTCTTGACGCCCTCGAGGAAGCCCGGGATGTTGTCCACGCTCTCGATCCGGCGCAGCATCCTCAGTGCCGCTTCGTTGGCGCCGCCGTGAAGCGGGCCGTAGAGGGCGGCGACTCCGGCAGCGACGGCTGAGTATGGATCCACCCCGGAGGAGCCAACCGATCGCACCGCATTGGTGGAGCAGTTCTGCTCGTGGTCGGCGTGGAGGATGAAGAGCACGTCCAGCGCCTTCGCGATCCGGGGGTCCGGCTCGAAGCTGTTCTCCATCTTGAACAGCATGGAGAGGAAGTTCTCCGAGTAGGAGAGCTCATTGTCGGGATAGACGTAGGGCAGGCCCATGCTGTGGCGATAGGCCCAGGCAGCGAGGGTCGGGATCTTGGCGATCAGCCGGATCGCCGCCATGTAGCGCTCCTCCGGATCGTCGATGTGCTTGGCGTCCGGATAGAAGGTCGAGAGCGCTCCGACGCTGGCGAGCAGCATGCCCATCGGGTGAGCGTCGTGGCGGAAGCCCTCGTTGAACTTCTTGATGTCCTCGTGGGCGAAGGTGTGGTGGATGACGTCGAAGGTCCAGCGCTCGAGCTGGGGCGGGGTGGGGAGCTCGCCGAAGACGAGGAGGTAGGCGACCTCGAGGTAGGTCGAGTGCTCGCACAGCTGCTCGATCGGGATGCCGCGGTGCTGCAGGATGCCCGCCTCGCCGTCGATGTAGGTGATGGCGGAGCGGCAGGAAGCGGTGTTGGTGAAGGCGGGGTCGTACCCCATGAGGCCGAAGTCGTCCTCGCTGACCTTGATCTGCCGGAGGTCCATCGTCTTGATGGTCCCGTCCGCGATCTCGACCTCGTAGCTCTTGCCGGTGCGGTTGTCGGTGATGCTGAGGCTGTCGCTGCCGGATACGCCGTCCTGCGATACGTCGCCCTGGGCCCCTGCCTGAGTCTCTTCCTTCGTCGCCATCCGACCTCCTTGCTCGTCTAGCCAGCCTGTGCCCCATATCTTCTCACGGTGGCGATATCGGCAAACCGTCCCAGCAAGGAGGAAACCCTTCGCCTCTTCGCCGGCTTGCCGCGCCGCTACGACCTCGCCGGCGCTCTGCTCAGCTTCGGCCAGGACCCCCGCTGGCGGCGGGCGATGGTGCGCACCGTCCAGGCGCGGCCAGGCGACAGCGTCCTGGACGTGGCGACGGGTACGGGCATGGTCGCCGAGGCGCTGGTTCGGCGCTATGGCTGTTCCGTGGTCGGGCTCGACCAGAGCCCGCAGATGCTCTCCGGCGCCCAGGCGAAGCTCGATCGCGATCCCCGGCTCGCCGCCAACGTCGAGCTCGTCCGCGGGGAGGCAGAGTCGCTGCCGTTCGGGGATGGAGACTTCGACCATCTCACCTTCACCTACCTGCTCCGCTATGTCGACGATCCCGGGGCAACCCTGACCGAGCTGGCTCGCGTAGTAAAGCCAGGTGGCCGCATCGCGTCCCTCGAGTTCATGCTCCCCCCGAATCCCATCGCCCGCGTCCTCTGGCGCGGCTACACGCGTCTCTGCATGCCGGGCCTCGGTCGGCTGATCTCACGCGACTGGCATGAGGTCGGCCGCTTTCTGGGGCCGAGCATCACCGATCTCTACAGGCGCCTGTCGCTCGACCGGCAGCTCGAGCACTGGCGGGCGGCCGGGATCGAGCGGCCGGAGGCACGGGTGATGAGCTTCGGCGGCGGCGTCGTGATCTGGGGCACGCGTGCATGAGCAGCGACCCGCCTTCTATGCCCTGCGGCCGGGCGGCTGGCACGACCTCGTCACCGTGCTACATCCGCCATACACGGCCTGGAATCTCGCCAACGTCTGCTTCGGGGCGGCAGCCGCGGCGCAGATCCACACCGATCGGTTCATCGCCACCCTGGTCGCGTTCTTCCTCGCCGTCGGGATCAGCGCGCACACCCTCGACGAGCTCAACGGGCGACCGCTGAAGACGGAGCTCTCCGACCGGACCCTGATCGTGCTCGTCTCGGTCTCTCTGGCAGGGGCAGTCGGGATCGGCGTGGCCAGTTGCTTCATCGTCTCCGCGACCCTGATTCCGTTCGTGCTGGCGGGCGGCTTCTTCGTCATCGCCTACAACCTCGAGCTCTTCGGCGGGCGGTTCCACACGGCCTTTTGGCTGGCCTTCGCCTGGGCCGCCTTCCCGGCCCTGACCTCGTGGTGGGTCAACACACTCTCCTTCGGCTCGCTCAAGGTCGACGTCGCCGGCGCCCTGGTGGCCGTTGGCTGCTTCGGCCTGGTCAGCGTGCAGCGAAAGCTCTCGACTCCGGTCCGGAGGCTGCGGCGCCATACCGTCTCGGTCACCGGGGAGCAGCGGCTCGACGACGGCACGGTCATCCCGCTCACCGCGGCGGAGATCTCCGGGCCGCTCGATGCGTCGCTGCGCGGCCTCTCCTGGGCGGTGGTCGTGTTGTCGATCGGCCTGGTGGTGGTCCGTTTCTAAGCGGTTGCCTCCAGGGCCGCGGTCAGGGACTGGGCGTCAAACGAGCCCGTGTGCTGCCGCCCGCCGACGAAGAATCCGGGCGTGCCCGTGACGCCGCTGGCCAGGCCGCTGTCGATGTCCCGCTGCACTCGCGGGGCGTGGACCTCGGAATCGAGCTCGCTCGTGAATCGATCGACGTCGAGGCCCAGCTCCGACGCGTAGCGGATCAGGTCCTCGCGGCCGAGAGCGCCCCGGGACTCGTACATGCGGTCGTGCATCTGCCAGAAGGCTCCCTGTGCGGCCGCCGCCTCGGCCCCCTGGGCGGCGCGCTCGGCGTCCGGGTGGATCTGGCGCAACGGGAAGTGGCGAAAGGCGAAGATCAGGCGGCCGGCGAGCTGGTCGCGGATCCGGTGGACGATCGGGAAGGCGGCCGTGCAATAGGGGCACTGGAAGTCGCCGTACTTGACCAGCTCGAGCTCTGCTCGATCCGGCCCGTCCACGTGGTCCTCCGCCGAGATGGGTGGTGTCAGCTGGCTCACCGGAGCCGAGCTTAGACTCGCCGCGTGAACGACATCGAGATCCTGATTGCGCTGGTGGCCGCGGCGATCGTGCTCGTGCGGGTCGCGGATGCGATCTCGATCCCCTACCCGATCGTCCTCGTGCTTGGCGGGCTCGGAATCGGCTTCATCCCCGGAGGGCCGACCCTCCAGCTCCAGCCCGACGTCGTCTTCCTGGTCTTCCTGCCGCCGCTGCTCCAATCCGCCGGTTACTGGGCGTCGCCGAAGGAGCTGCGCGCGGAGCTGATCCCGCTGACCTGGCTGGTGATCGGCCTCTCGTTGGCGACGATGGTGGCCGTCGCAGCCGTGGCACAGGCGGTGATCCCGAGCATCAGCTGGGCCGAGGGCTTTGTCCTGGGCGCGATCGTCGCTCCCACCGATCCGGTCGCCGCAATCGCCACATTCCAGCGCGTCGGTGTAGCCGACCGCGTCGCGACTCTGGTCGAGGGCGAGAGCATGATCAACGACGCCGTGGCCCTGGTCTCCTACAAGGTCGCGGTCGTTGCGGTGGTCACCGGGACCCTCACCGCGGGAGAGGCGATCGACGACCTGGTGATCGGCGTGATCGGCGGCGTGGCCATCGGGCTGGTGGTCTCGGGGATCTCCCAGATCGCGCTCCGCCGGCTCGACGATGCCCCGCTGGCGATCCTGCTTACCGTGTTCACCGCCTATGCCTCCTTCGCCCTGGCCGACGGAGTTGGAGCCTCCGGCGTGCTCGCGGCTGTCAGCAGCGGACTCTTCTCCGGCTGGCGTTCGCACCTCATCTTCGACGCGGACCTGCGGCTGAACGCGCAGTCGTTCTGGCGCACCCTCGTTTTCGCGCTCAACGCGATCCTCTTCGTCCTCGTCGGCGAGCAGTTCCCGGGGATCCTGAGGAAGGTCGGGGAGACCTTCTCACCCGGCGAGATCGTCGGATACGGCCTGATGGTCTCGGCCGTGGTGGTCGTGGTCCGGCTGGCATGGCAGTTCCTCCCGGTCTCCCTGGGGCGGCTGATCCCCACGCTCGGGGACACCGGCGGTGGAGAGGGCTGGCGCGAGAGGCTGCTGATCGGCTGGAGCGGCATGCGGGGGGCCGTGTCGCTGGCCGCGGCGCTCGCCCTGCCGTTCACGCTCGACTCGGGCGCCACCTTCGGCTCTCGCGACCTGATCGTCTACCTCACGGTGGCGGTCATCTTCGTCACGCTGGTCGGGCAGGGACTGACGCTTCCCTCAATGGTGCGCTGGCTCGGTCTGAGCTCCACGGAGGCATGGACGCCCGACGAAGCGGTCGCGCGGCTGGCTGCCGCCCAGGCGGCGCTCGACAGGCTGGACGAGCTGGAATCCGAGGGGACACCAGTCCCCGAGACGGCCCTCGCGCGTTTGCGCGAGCTCTACCAGGCGCGCTTCGCCCGCTGCGTCAACGCTCTGCAGGGCAAGGATTCAGAGCTCCCGATCGAGGATCCCCTGAGCGGCTACCGGAGGCTGCGCGAGGAGCTGATCGGGACGGAGCGCGAGACGCTGCTCGACATGCGCAACGACGGCCGCATCAGACAGGACCTGTTCCGCCGCATCCAGCGCGACCTCGACCTGGACGAGGCGCGGCTCGGTACTTAGGTGGGCGCGGGCTCGGCGTCGAAGTGCGTGATCCGGCGGAACTCGCGGAGGCGGGCGTCGATCTCATCGCGGGTGAGTGACTGGATCCGCTCCGTGCCGAACCCCTCCACGTTGAAGGACGCCAGCACCGAGCCGTAGGCCATCCCCTGCCGGAGGACGCCGTGGTCGAGCAGGGAGTCGCCGGCGCCGCGACGGCTGTCGAGGTAGCCGAGGAAGCCGCCGGCAAAGGTGTCGCCGGCCCCGGTTGGGTCGCGCACGTCCTCGAGCATGAAGCCCGGAATCGCGAAGAACTCCTCGCCGCTGAACAGGGCCGCGCCGTACTCGCCGCGCTTGGCGACCACCACCTTCGGGCCCATCTCCATGGCGGCCCGCGCGGCGCGGGCCAGGTTCGGCTCGCCGGTCAGCTCGCGGATCTCGGCGTCGTTGAGGAGCAGGCAGTCGACCTGCCCGATCGCCGCCACGAGCGCGTCTCGCGCGGAATCGAGCCAGAAGTTCATCGAGTCCAGCCCGGCGAACTCGGCCCCCTCGCAGGAGCGCCGGACCTGCTGCTGCAGCTCCGGCTGGATGTTCCCCAGGAACAGCATCTCGGCGCTCGTCGAGCCGTCGGAGAGCTTGGGGTCGAAGTCCGCGAAGACGTTGAGCTGCGTGTCGTCGGTGTGCGCGACGTTCATGTCGTACTCGTAGTGCCCCTGCCAGAAGAAGGTCTCGCCTCCCTCGACGCGCTCGATGTCGTCGGTGACGACGCCGCGCCCCTCGAGCACCCCGAGCTCCTCATCGCCGAAGTCGTCGCCGACCGGCCCGACGACCCGAGCCTCGGTGAAGAAGCTCGCGGCCAGCGAGAAATGGACGGCTGAGCCGCCCAGCATCCGTTCGCGCTCGCCGAACGGCGTGCGCACGGAATCAAAGGCAATCGACCCCACGACGGTTAGCGACATAAGCTTGAGAGGTGAAGGCTATTCAGATTCAGGAGTTCGGCGGGCCAGAGAAGCTCCAGCTGGTCGATCTGCCGGACCCGGAGCCGTCGGAAGGCCTGGTCGTGGTGGACGTGGCCCGCTCCGGGATGAACTGGGCGGATACGCATGCGATCCGCAACGACTACCTGGCTGAGCAGGAGCTGCCGCTGGTCCCGGGAGCCGAGATCGCCGGTACGACGTCGGACGGGCGTCGCGTGGCGGCGCTCATGAGCAGCGGCGGCTACGCCCAGAAGGCCGTGGTCCCCGAGTCGCTGCTCGTACCGATCCCGGATGAGGTGAGTGACGACCAGGCGGCCGCGCTGCTCCTCCAGGGGATGACGGCGCACGCGTTGCTCCACTACTGCGCCCACGTGGAGAAGGGCGAGACGGTGGTCGTGGAGGCCGCGGCTGGTGGCACCGGGAGCCTGGCCGTGCAGCTCGCCAAGCGGGCCGGCGCGAAGGTGATCGGCCTCGCGTCGAGCGAGGAGAAGCGCGCTCTCGTGGAACGCCTGGGCGCCGATGCCACGGCGGATTCGCGCGCCGAGGACATGAAGGAGGCGATTCTCGAAGCCAACGGCGGCGAGAAGGTCGACGTCGTCCTCCACATGAGCGGGACGGGGTTCGAGGGCCAGCTCCATTCGCTCGGGATGCTCGGGCGCATAGTGGTCTTCGGCAACGCCGCCCGGCATCCGAACGAGATTCCGACCAACTACCTGCTCCAATCTTCGAAGTCGGTGCTCGGCTTCTGGCTCGTGGCGTTGATCGCTCGCCGCCAGGACCTCGTCGCCTCGATGATCGGCGACCTCCTCGGCGCCGTCGCGGGCGGCGAGCTCGAGCCGGTCATCGGCGGCACCTACCCTCTCAGCGAAGCCGCCCGGGCTCACCAGGACATCCAGGAGCGCAACACCACGGGCAAGCTGCTCCTCGACCCCTCCGCCTGATGAACGACAAGACTGCGGAACCGGAGGTCACGACCTCCTTCAAGGATCTCGGCCTGTCCCAGGGCCTGCAGCAGACGCTGGAGGAGCTCGGATACGCGGAGCCGACGCCGATCCAGGCGCAGGCGATCCCGGAGCTGCTGAACGGGCACGACGTGATCGGCCAGGCGCAGACCGGCAGCGGCAAGACGGCCGCCTTCGGCCTGCCGATGCTCGAGTACATCGACCCGGACAACGAGGAGACGCAGGCGATCGTCCTCACCCCGACGCGCGAGCTCTGCATCCAGGTGACGCAGGCGCTGCGCGCGTACGCGGAGCACCTGGAGGGGGTCAACGTGGTGGCCGTCTTCGGTGGCGCCCCGATCCGCGAGCAGCAGTCCCGCCTGCGGCACGGCGCCCAGGTGGTCGTCGCCACGGTCGGGCGGATGATGGACCTGATCTCGCGAAAGTCCCTGGTGCTGACAGCGGCCCGTTACGTCGTCCTCGACGAGGCCGACGAGATGCTCGACCTCGGCTTCATCGAGGACGTCGAGAAGATCCTGCGGATGTGCCCGAACGGCCGCCAGACGCTGCTGTTCTCGGCGACGATGCCGGCGCCCGTCGCGCGGCTGGCGGAGACCTACATGTACGACCCGGTGACGATCCGGGTCACGCCGAAGAAGCTCACCGTCGACTCGGTCGAGCAGGCCTACGTGATGGTCGAGCCCAAGCAGAAGCTCCAGCGCCTTGCGGAGGTGCTGAAGGCCGAGGAGCCTGAACAGGCGATCATCTTCGTACGCACCAAGATCGGCGCCGCCCGGCTGGACAGGGACCTCGCGGACAAGGGCCTCCGCGTCAAGGCACTTCACGGCGACCTGAGCCAGGGCCAGCGCGACGGGGTGATGATCTCGTTCAAGGAGCACAAGACGCCGCTCCTGGTGGCGACCGACATCGCCGCCCGCGGCCTGGACATCGAGCACGTCACTCACGTAATCAACTACGACCTCCCGAACAACCCGGAGATCTACGTCCACCGCATCGGGCGGACGGGCCGGGTGGGCCGGACCGGCCGGGCGATCACCTTCGCCACTGCGAAGCAGGCGGGCGAGCTGAAGGAGATCGAGCGGACCGTGAAGGCGCCGATCGGGGAGTGGGAGCCACCCGAGGAGCGGCTTGAGCACGCCCCGCCCCCCCGGCATCGCGAGGGTCCACCCCCTGTCCCCAAGAACGGGACGGTGAAGCTGTTCGTCAACCGCGGCAAGCGAGGCGGCCTGACGGAGGAGGACCTGAACTGGGCTCTCACCGAGGGCGCCGTCCTCCCGAAGGAGGCGATCCACTCGATCCGGGTGCTCGACCGCTTCTCCTTCGTCGAGGTGGCCGCCGATCAGGCCGAGCGCGCGGTGGAGTATCTGGATGGGACGAAGCTGAAGGGCAAGCAGATCCGGATGGAGATCGCCCGCTCCTAGCTAGGCGCCCCGGACCTCTTCGATCTTCGCGATCAGGTCCTCCCATTCGAAGGGTTTCGGGATGATGTCCGTCGCGCCCAGCTTGCGCATTCGCTCGGGCTCCTGCGCGTCGAGGTGGGCGGAGATCATCAGCACCGGGATCTTCGACCCCTCGCCCCGGATCTCCTCGAGAACCTCGGTCCCCGACTTGTTGGGCATCATCGCGTCGAGCAGGATGACGTCGGGCTCCTCCGCGCCCGCCTCGCGCAGGCGATCGAGCGCCTCGACCCCGTCGGTCGCGGTGACGACCTCGTAGCCCTCCATCTCCAGCCGGCGCTGGAGCATCAGGAGGACGGTCTCGGAGTCGTCCGCAACGAGCAGTCGCGTCATCCGGCGGCTCCCGCCTTCGTCCTGCTGGCGGGTGCCTCTGGAGTCGGTCGGCCATCCCTGGCGATCGGCAGCACGAAGCGAAAGGTAGCGCCCTCGCCCGGAGACGAGCTTGCGGAGATCGCTCCGCCGTGCAACTCAACCAGCGATTTCGCGATCGCCAGGCCGAGGCCGGTTCCCCCGACGGACTGCGACTCGCTGCTGTCGGCCCTCCAGAAGCGGTCGAAGACGTGGTCGAGTTGCTCCTCGTCGAGGCCCGGGCCGTTGTCGGAGACGGCGAACTCGACCTCATCGCCGACCCGGGTCGCCGCGAGCCTGACCTGTGATCCCTCCGCGGCGTACTTGTTCGCGTTGGTGAGCAGGTTGGCGAGCACCTGCCCGATCCTGCCGGCGTCGGCCTGGATCTCGGGCAGGTCCTTCTCGACGCTGACCGTGAAGCGCTGGTCCTTGTTCTCGAAGTTCGGACGCATCTGCCTGCCGATGCGTTGCGCGAGCGCGCGAACGTCGGTCGGCTCGGGCTCGATCCGGAGCTTGCCCGCGTCGCTGCGGGCCAGATCGAGCAGGTCGTTGATCATCTTCTGGAGTTGGCCGGCGCTCTCGGCGATCACCTCCGCCGCCTCGAACTGCCGCGAATTGAGCGACTTGCGCTGCGCCGTGAGCATCTCCGCGAAGCCTTTGACCACCGTCACCGGCGTTCTCAGCTCGTGCGAGACGGTCAGCACGAAGTCGTCCTTCATCTGCTCGACGCGGTCGCGTTCCCGCGCGTCGCGCTCGAGCGAGTTGGCCATCTCGTTGAACGCGCGGCCGAGGGTCGCGATCTCGACGGGTCCGCCGACCTGCACCCGGGTGCGCAGGTCACCTCCCGCCAGGCGCCGGGCGCCCTCGACGAGCCGGCCGAGCGGGGCCCGCATCGAGTTGATCAGCCCCGAGAAGAGGATCAGGGCGGCGAGCAGCGCGCCTCCCAGGCCGGCGGCGACGAGGATCGTCGTGTTGCGCGTGTCGGTGCGGGCTTTGTCGCGGGCTGTATCCCGCGCGGCGCTCGTCGCCGTCGCCAACGCATCGCCGCTGTTGGTGACCGCCGGGGTGAGCCGGCGCTCGACCTCGACGCGCGGGACCTGTTCGTGGATCAGCGGCTCGGCGACGGACTTTCGCCAGGCCGCCTCGCTTGCGATCAACCCGTTCAGCTTCGAGGTCAGGGTCGCGTCGTCGTCGGTCAGATCACGGCCCTTCCCGGCGGCATCGGTGAAGCTCGAGGCTGCGGAGTTCAGCTCCAGCTGACTCGGCTTCTGGTGGGCGGTTGCGGGCCGGGCGGCGGCCTGCTCGAGGATGAACGCCGACCGCAGCCGTTCGGTCGTGAGCTCCAACTGGAAATACCGGGTGATGTTGTTCTCGTAGTCGACCCGGATCTGGAACAGCCTGCCCACGCCCAGGAGGGAGACGATCAGGAGCAGCGCGAACAGAACCAGGAATCCGATTCGCAGGCGCGCGGTTAATGATGGGTTGAAACTCATCGTTTTTGGGGATCCCTGTTCTTTGCGTACACTACGGCCAGGGGAAACTGATGGGTAAAGGATTACTTGCGTGGTGGCGCCGGAGGATCGTGGCGCGAGGATTGGCCGGAGCGGCTCTTTTCGCCGTACCTGTCGCCGTGGCCGCCCTGATCGGCTTCGGGACAGGCTTCTCCGGCGTCGCAGGGGGGCTCTCATCCGTCACCAACGGCCCCGATGCCGTTCCGGCGGCTGCCCAGGCCGCCCCGAGCAGGCTGAACCGGGCCGTGGCGGCGCTCGCCAGCAGGCAGACCACCAACAGCAACAGCCCTTCCGCGCCAGGGAACGCCCCGGGTGGCAGCGGGGGCTCGACGGGCACCAGCGACTCGAGCAGCGGATCCAGCGGATCCGGCGATCCGGCGGATCCGGCGGATCGAGCGGTGACACGAGTGGGACCCAGGTGCCGACGATCGACACACCCACCGTGCCCAACATCAACCTGCCCAGCACCGGCAGCGGCGGTATCACCGGCGGGGCGACCGACACGCTGAACGACACGCTCAACAACGTCGTCGGCGGCGTCAACAACACTCTCAACGGCCTGCTCGGCAAGTAGTCGCCTTCGCGTTCAGTCTCGCGTCGGCCTTCTCCTGGGGAGTCTCGGACTTCCTCGGCGGCCTGACGAGCAGGCGCCTGCCCGTCCTCGGCGTACTGGCGGTCTCGCAGCCCGCCGGATTGATCCTCATCGGGATCCTGATCGTGCTGCTCGGCGCCGATCCGATCTCCGCCGACAAGCTCGCCATCGCAGCCGTGGCGGGGGCGGCCTCCCTCGGCGGCCTCTGGGCGTTTTACGCGGCGATGGCCATGGGGACCGTGAGCGTGGTCGCTCCGATCGCCTCGCTGGGGGTGGTGGTGCCCGTGGGCGTCGGCCTGGCCAGAGGCGATGCGCCTGCGGCGATCCAGCTGATCGGCCTGCTGCCCGCGATCGCCGGCGTGGTAATCCTCGGCTACGAGGAGCAGCCCGAGCACGCCGGCGTGGCACGCAGGTCGATCATCCTGGCGATCCTCGCGGGTCTCGGATTCGGGGTCTTCTTCACCGGGCTCGACGTCGCGGCCGCCGATCGGCCGGGATGGGCGGTCCTGGCGGTTCGAGTCGGCGGCGTGGCGACCGTTGCGATCGCCCTGCTCATCTCGCGGCCTCACCTGGCAGCCCTGTCGGGCTCGATCTCGATCCTTCTCGTCATCGGGTTCTTCGACGTACTTGCCAACACGCTGTTCGCGGTGGCGTCGACCAAGGGCGTTCTCCCGGTGGTGGCCGTGGGGGGCTCGATGTATCCGGCCTTCACCATCGCGCTCGCGCATGGTGTTCTGGGCGAGCGGCTCGCGCGGATCCAATGGGCCGGAGTAGTGCTCGCCCTGCTGGGGGTCGCGCTGATCGCGGCAGGTAGTTAGGCAGGCGCGAGGGCAAGACCCGTGAGCTCGGTGAGCCGGGCGATCGTCTCCGGAGGGTGGCGGAAGCGTACGGCGGTCATACCGACCGCCTCGGCGCCGTCGCAGTTCTCAGCCAGGTCGTCGACGAAGATGCATTCGCCCGGCTCGACCTCGAGTCGCTCGGCGGCGAGCAGGTAGATCTCCGGCTGAGGCTTGTGCAGGCCCACCTCGGCGGAGATCACCACCGTGTCGAAGAGCTCGGCGAGCAGGTTGCGGTCGTAGTGCGCTGTGCTCCAGCTGTTCGAGACCAGCCCGGTGAGCAACTCGCTGGCCCGGATCCGCCGTACGGCGTCGACCATCGGCTCGAGCGGCAGCATGCCGGCGAACATGCTGTCGATCAGTCCCTCCGGGTTCTTCAGGCCGAGCCGCTTCCCGAAGGTCGCCTCGAAGTCCTTCTCATCCAGCTCGCCGGTCTCCAGCGCGCGGAGCTCCTTGAGCGCCTCCGGGTCGCTCCGAAAGAGGTTCTTGATCGCGTCCGGGTCGAGGCCCTCGCTGCGGCAGAACGCCGCGAAGCTGTCCCAGACCGGTGTGGTCAACACCCCGCCAAAGTCGAAGAGCACAGCCCTGAATATGCTGCCCGCCATGGCGGAGGAGGCTATCGAGGGGATCGACCGCGCCGGCGTCGAGGGCTGGTTCGAGGCGAACGTCCCCGCCGTCGAGCTTCCGCTGAGCTTCGACCGCATCTCCGGCGGACGGTCGAACATGACCTTCGGCGTCAAGGACACGGCCGGCCACGCCTGGGCGCTCCGTCGCCCGCCCCTGGGCAAGCGATTGGGGTCCGCTCACGACATGGGCCGCGAGCACCGCGTGATCGCCGCACTCCAGGACACGCCCGTGCCGGTGCCGCCGGTGATCGGGCTCTGTGAGGACGATTCCGTCAATGAGGCCCCCTTCTACGTGATGGGCTTCGTCGACGGGCCGATTCTGCGCTCCGCAGAGGAAGCCGAGTCGTTCGACCAGGACGAGCGCCGCGCCATCGGCGAGCGAGTCGTCGACACCCTGGTCGAGATCCACAAGGTCGATCCCGATTCGGTCGGCCTCGGGGACCTCGGCCGCAAGGAGGCCTACGTCGAGAGGCAGCTGAAGCGCTGGCAGGGCCAGTGGGAGAAATCGAAGACGCGTGAGCTGCCGGCGGTCGACGCCGTCCACGAGCGCCTGCAGGCGCGGATCCCTGAGCAGGGGCCGGCGACGATCGTCCATGGCGACTATCGCCTGGACAACATGATCCTGTCGCCCTCCGGCGAGGTCGCCGCTGTGGTCGACTGGGAGCTCTGCACCCTCGGCGATCCGCTGGCCGACGTCGGGATGCTGCTCGTCTACTGGTCGGAGGAATCGGATTCCTTCATGCCGCTCTTCGCTCCGGCGACGATCGCGCCCGGCTTCCCGAATCGAGACGACGTCCGGGAGCGCTACGCCGAGAAGTCGGGGCGCGACCTGAGCCAGATCGACTTCTTCATGGCCCTCGGCTTCTGGAAGCTGGCGATCATCCTCGAGGGCGTCTACGCCCGCTACGCATCGGGGCAGTACGGCAAGACCGACGAGGGCTTCCAGGAGTTCGCGAAGATCGTCGAGCGCCTGGCGGACGCGGCCGACGAGGCCGCGAACCGGCTTCCCTAGGCCGGAGCCTTGGCCGGCTCTTCGGCCGGCGCCTCCGCGCGCTTTGCGGCGCGGTTCAACTCCCGGCGGGCGATCACCATCTTGTGGACCTCGTCGGGGCCGTCGGCGACGCGCAGCATGCGGCTGAAGCGCCACATGCCCGCGAGCGGGGTGTCGTCCGACATGCCGAGGGAGCCGTGGACCTGGATGGCGCGGTCGAGCACGTCCATGACGACGTTCGCCGCGACGACCTTGATCATCGAGATCGCCTGGCGGGCGCGGCGCTTCCCCTCGGTGTCCATCTGCCAGGCGGCGTAGAGGGTGAGGAGGCGGGCCTGGTCGACCTCCATCCGCGACTTGGCGACGAAGTCCTGGACGAACTGCTTGTCGGCCAGCGGGCCGCCGAAGGATTCGCGGGAGTTGGCGCGCTCGCACATCATCTCGATTGCCCGCTCGGCGGTGCCGATCGCGCGCATGCAGTGGTGGATCCGGCCCGGGCCGAGGCGGTCCTGGGCGATGACGAAGCCGGCGCCGCGCTCGCCGAGCAGATTCGACTCCGGCACGCGGCAGTCGGTGTAGCGGACCTCGCAGTGGCCGGGCCCGCCGTCGTGGCCCATCACGGAGACGTTGCGGATCAGGTCGAAGCCGGGGTTGTCGATGGGGACGATGATCATGCTCGCCCGCGTGTAGGGGGCGGCGTCGGGATCGGTCACCACCATGGCGATCGCGAACTCGGCGCCGTTGGCGCCGGAGGTGAACCACTTGTGCCCGTTGATCACCCACTCGCCGTCGACGAGCTCGGCGCGGGTCTGCAGTGTCGTCGGGTCTGAGCCGGAGACCTCGGGCTCGGTCATCGAGAAGCAGCTGCGGATCTCGCCATCGAGGAGCCGCTGCAGGAAGTCCGCCTTCTGCTCCGGCGTGCCGTGGTCGGCGAGGATCTCGCTGTTGCCGGTGTCGGGGGCGGAGCAGTTGAACGCCATCGGGGCGACGATCGGGCTGCGCCCCATCTGCTCGCAGAGGATCCCGTACTCCCAGTTGGTCAGGCCGGCGCCGAGCTCATCGCCGGGGAGGAAGAGGTTCCAGAGGCCCTGTTCTTTCGCCTTCGCCCTGATGTCGACCAGGATCTCGGGATACGGGACCCCGGGCTTGACCTCATCGTCGATTGCCCTGATGACCTCCGCCTCGACCGGGTAGCAGTGCTCATCCATGAACGCCTCGATGCGCTCTCGGAGGGACTCGACCTCGGGCGACGGATTGAAGTCCATTATCTGGACCCTACTACGAGATTCCTCGATAGCGGGCGAAGAGCTCGCCCTTCGACTCGAGCAGCCAGGCGAGCTCGACCTGGTCGACGTCCGGGAGCGCGCCCTCGAGGATCCTCGGACCCTCTCCTCCGGCGATCTTCGGCGCGATGGTCAGGAAGAGCTCGTCCGCGAGCCCGCCCTCGCGGAGCCTGCCGTGAAGCGTGGGCCCGCCCTCGCAGAGGATGGACCTGATGTTGCGCTCGGTGAGCAGCCAGGCGAGCGCCCGGTCGAGCTCCACGCCCTCCGGGTGCCGGACGACGGTCACGGGGGTCGCGGTCTCGGGCGGCTCCTGATCGGATGCCGTGAAGATCACCACCTGGCCGCCCCCATCGGTGAAGAGGCCGGCGTCCCAGGGGAGCTCCATGCGGTTGGAGACGATCACCCCGAGGGGATCGTCTGAGAGCCCGGTCCGCTCTCGGTAGGCCCGGAAGTCCGGGTTCTCGACCATTCGCCCGTAGCGCTCCGCCCGCATGGTCCCCGCGCCGATCATCACCGCGTCCACGCGGGTGCGCAGGCGCTGGAGCGTCTCCGTGTCGGTGTCGCTGCCGATCGCGCCTGAGCGGCCGGAGATCGCGGCGCGGCCGTCGAGGGTCGTGGCGAAGTTGAGGACCAGGTACGGCCGATCCGGATGCGCGAGCTCCTTCAGGTCGAGCGTGTCCAGCTGCTCGGCGACCGTGGTCTCGGCCTCGTCGGGGAGGAGGCGGCGGACCGGATGGGTATCGCCCGGGAGCTCGCTCATGCGCCCTCGATGTCCGAGAGGTGCTCGACGTTGGCGGCGTCCGCGGCCTCGGAGCTGGGCACGCCGCCGAACCAGGCGTCGAGGATCTCCGTCAGTTCTGCCTCGGAGGTCGCTCGGAGGCTCAGCGCCAGGGCGTTCGCGTCGTTCCACTTCCGGGCGCCGTCAGCCGTCTGGGCGTCGGGGCAGAGCGCGGCGCGCACCCCGTCGACCTTGTTGGCCGCGATCGAGGCGCCGGTCCCGGTCCAGCAGCAGACGACGGCCTGCTCGGCCCGTCCCTCCGCGACGTCGCGGGCCGCGGCTTCGCTCGCCCAGGCCCAGTCGTCGCGCTCGCCCTCCGCAAGAGCTCCATGGGGAAGCGGCTCGTGCCCGCGCCTTCTCAGCTCCTCCACCACGAACTCGGCGACGCCGGTACGTTCGTCGGCGGCCACGGCGATCTTCATGCCGTGATTAGTACTGCTTCCAGCCGGCGAACTCGCGGCCGGCGAACTCCTGGAGCGCCGCGACGTCGTCGGTGAACTGCGGGCGCAGCGTCTTCATGATCGACTCCGGGATCTCCGGCTTGGGGGCCGGGGGAGCCTCGGGGTCGTGGACGACCTTTTCGACCATCCAGCGCATCCGTTCGGGTAGGCGGTCGAAGTTGCGGTCGAAGGAGCGGAAGCCCGGAAGCTTGATCAGCTTCTCCATGAACTGGTACTTGTCCGTCTCCTTGGCCGAGGACTTCTCCCACTCGCGGTCGAACTGCTCGGAGGTGAAGTCGGGGTCGACACCCGCGAAGCCGAATGCCTTGCGCATCGTGCCCTCGCGGTCGGTCTGGAGCTCCTCCTGGGTGATGATCTCGATCTGCGAGCGGTCGAAGCGCTCGATGTAGGGCTGGAGCTGCATCCAGTAGCGCGACCGTGTCACGTAGGTCTGATCGCCGCGGGCGAGCGCCTCCTCCATGGTCCGGGTCTCGTAGCCGGCGCCGACGGCGTGAGCCCAGTGAGAGAGGATGCGGGAGATCGGGTCGCGCACCATGTAGAGCAGCCTCGCGTCGGGGACGTTCTCGTGGATCCGCTCGGGGACGCCCTCGAAGTAGGGGAGGTTCGTGTAGTGGGGGGATGACTCGCCGCGGACCTGGAACCGGTCGTCGAAGCGGCCGCGGTACCAGTCGAGGCCGAGGTCCAGGTTGAGCTCGGAGACGAAGAAGTTGAGCTCCTTGGGCTTCGACATCCAGATCTCGGGATGGAGCCCCAGGTAGTGATGGATGCTGGTCGTGCCGCACTTGAGCCCGCCGATGATGATCAGGTTCGGGAGGGCGGCGTGGCGGCGGCGGCGTCTGGGCACGCGTCCGCCCCGCTTTCGATCGGCGGCGTAGCGCTCTCGCGCCCGCAGGCACATCGCCTCATCGGCTGGATCGTGCGTGGGGGGAGGCATGGCCGGAGAGGTGACGGCAGCCATGAAGGCGGGCAGTGTAGCGTCGGTTCTCGTGGACGTCTTTCGCACCCCGGACGAGCGATTCGAGGGCCTGCCCGGCTACGACTTCGAGCCGAACTATGTCGAGATCGACGGCCTGCGGCTGCATTACCTCGACGAGGGGGAGGGGCGGCCGATCGTCTGCTTCCACGGCGAGCCGACCTGGGCCTTCCTCTACCGGAAGATGCTGAAGCCCCTGGTCGACCGCGGCTTCCGGGTGATCTGCCCCGACTACGCCGGCTTCGGCCGGTCCGACAAGCCCACAGATCGCGGCTGGTACACCTACGACGGTCATGTCTCCCTGGTCACGAAGCTGCTCGCCGGGCTCGGCCTCTCCGACGCGATTGCCGTGGTTCAGGACTGGGGCGGTCCGATCGGGCTGCGCTGGGCGGTCGAGAACGCGGACCAGGTCGGCGGCCTCGCAATTCTGAACACGGGAATCTTCACCGGCCGAGTCTCCAAGGGATTCATGGCCTGGCGCGAGTTTGCGACGAAGAACCCGGATATGCCGGTCGGCTTCGTGATCCAGGGCGCGACGACCACAGAGCTGCCCGACGACGTTGTCGCCGGCTATGAGGCTCCCTTCCCGACCGTCGAGTCGAAGGCCGGCGCGGCGGAGTTCCCGATCCTCGTGCCGATCGAGGAGGACGCCCCAGGCGCACAGGAGATGCGAGAGGTCGCGGACGCCCTCGGCAAGTGGGACAAGCCGGCCCTGGTCGCATTCTCCGACGCCGACCCCGTCTTCCCGTATCCGCGATCCGGTGAGCGTTTCGTCGACTGGATCCCCACGGTGAGCGAGCAGGTGAGAATCGAGGGGGCTGCGCACTTCCTTCAGGAGGACCGGGGTGAGCAGATAGCGGGGGAGATCCTCCGTGTCTTCGCCTGAGCTGGATCGGCTCCCGTGGCGCGGAGGGGTGGATGATCGCCCCAGCCTGCCGGTGCCCCCGGCCCCGATGCCGCTGCTGAACGGCCGGCGCTTCCGCAAGCGCTGGCGCTGGGTCGGTGCGTTCGCCGACAACCTGATGGTGTTCGCGGCAGCCGCCTCGGTCGGGCCGACGTCGATGACGTTCTGGGGCATTTGGGACCGCGAGCGCAGACGGCTCTGGGAGCGGACCCGCCGGGGGTTCCCCGGCAGGCGCCCCGACGTTGAGATGCGCGGCGGCTCGGTCCGGGTCCGCGCCGGGAGCATCGAGTTCGACCTGGAGTTCGGTGAGGGCACGCCCGTCGAGTGCATGTGCCCGAACGGCGAGGGCGGATACACATGGACGAGGAAGGCCGCCGGAATGCCGGTGAGCGGCGAGGTCCGAATCGGCAGGCGAACCAGCCGGCTCGAGGGACTGGGGGTCGACGACCATTCGGCCGGCTACCACCCGCGCTACACGTCGTGGAAATGGTCGGCGGGCGTCGGGACCGCGCGCGACGGCCGCTCCTTCGCGTGGAACCTGGTCGGCGGCATGAACGATCCCCCCACCAACAGCGAGCGGACGATCTGGGTTGCGGGCCAGCCGACCGAGCCCGGCCCCGTCCAGTTCCAGGGACTCGACACGATCCTTTTCGAGGACGAGTCCCGCCTCAACTTCAGCGCGGAGACGCAGCGCTCACATCACGAAGGGATTCCCCTGTTCGCCCGCTCGGACTACGAGGCGCCACTCGGCACCTTCAGCGGAACGCTCATGGGGCTGCCGGTCACCTCGGCGCTCGGCGTGATGGAGGCGCACGATGCCGTCTGGTAGAGAGGCCTGGATCGCCATGGCAAAGGCGATCTACAGCCGCTTCGGCGAGGTGCAGGTCACCGATCGGGCGGCGGCGCTCACCTACTACTCGATCCTCTCCCTCTTCCCCGCTCTGCTCGTCGTCGTGGCGCTGCTCTCCCTGCTCGGCAGCTACCCGGAGACCTACCAGAGCATCGTCAACACGCTGCGCGACGCCGCGCCGGGGACGGCGGTCGACACGATCGACAGCGCGCTGCGGGGCGCCCTGTCCAACAGGAGCAATGCCGGATACCTGCTGATCGTCGGGATCGTGCTCTCGCTCTACTCCGCCTCGGGTGCGATGGGTGCCGCGATGCGATCTCTGGAGGCGATCAACCGGGCCAAGAAGGGGCGGAGCTTCCTGCCCAACCTCGGCGTCCGCCTCGGGTTGACCGTCCTCCTGACTCTGCTGGTGCTGGTGGCGTTCGTCTCGGTGGTCGTCGCCGGGCCCCTCTTCGGCTCGATCGCGGAAGCCGCCGGGTTCCCTGGATTCGTCAAGGAGCTGGTCGGATACCTGCGCTGGCCGATCGGGGCGGCGGCGCTGCTGAGCGCGTTCGCGATCGTCTACGCGCTAGGCCCGCGGCGGACGCCCCGCAAGGGGGACCGCTCGCTGCGCTCCGTCCTGCCCGGGGCAGCCGTCGGCACCTTTCTCTGGTTCGCCGTTTCCCTCCTGTTCACCCTCTACGTGTCCCACTTCGGGTCTTATGACAAGACCTATGGCACTCTCGGCGCGATGATCTCGCTGCTGATCTGGCTCTGGCTCGGCAACATGGCGTTTCTCGTGGGGGCGCTCTTCAACGCCGAGGGCCACCGGGCCGCCGAGGAAGGGTGATGGTCGCGCCCCTCGGGGTGGACCTGGGCGCCAGCTTCGACAGCTTCCAGCACGGCGCCCAGGAGTTCTTCCACCGCCTCTCCGGGATCGGCTGGCTGTCGATGGCGATCGCTCTCGCCTTCTACCTTGCCCACCTCCTGGCCCGAAGCCGCGCCTGGCAGAACACGCTGCGTGCGGCCTACCCGGACCGGAAGGTGCCGTACCCCCGGATCGCGGCCGCGTACCTGATCGGCGCGGGGATGAACAGCGTCATCCCGGCGCGGATCGGCGACGCGGTGAAGATCTTCCTCGCCAAGCGCTCGATTCGGCGCTCGACCTATCCGACGGTCGTCTCCTCGTTCTTCGTCGGCTCGGTCTTCGACACCTCGGCCGGGATCCTCGTCTTCGTCTACGCCCTGACCCAGGGCCTGCTCCCAAAGCCGCCGGAGCTGCCCGATCTGCCGGCCTTCGACATCGCCTTCTGGGCGCAGCATCCGGATTTCCTCGTCTTCACCTTGACCGCGCTCGCCATCGCCACCGTCGTGGCTTTCGCTCTGCTCGCCCGGCGCGTCGAGGCCTTCTGGGACCGCGTCAAGCAGGGCGCCATCGTCCTGGCGACTCCGATGGTCTACCTGCGGACCGTCGCCTCATGGCAGGCCGCCGGCTGGGGCCTGCGGTTCGCCTCCTACTGGTTCTTTCTCGATGCCTTCCACATCGGGGGTTCCTTCCAGAACGTGCTGCTCGTGATGAGTGTGCAGACAGTCGCGACGCTCCTGCCGCTCACCCCCGGCGGCGCGGGCGCCCAGCAGGCGCTGCTGGTCGCGACGCTCGTGGGCCCGGGCCCGATCGCGGTCCTCACCTACTCCGTCGGCCAGCAGATCGCGGTGGCCGCCTGGACCGTCGTCCTCGGAGCGCTGGCCCTGATCTTCGTCTTCCGGACCACGAACTGGCGCAGCCTGATCCGCAGCGCGAGCAAGGAGGCCGAGCAGCACGCGGAGGCCTAGCTCGCCGGCCGCGAGGGGATCTTCCAGCGCCACGGCGGCTCCTCACTGGCAGGGAATGAGTAGTGATCCTTGCCGGGCAGCGTCTCGAGCGGGATCAGGGCCGGGTCGTCCTCCAGGTTCAGCCGGAGCTTCGCCGCGGCCTTGATCTCTTGGTCGCCCGCGGTTCGCACGATCCGCTCCCAACCGATGCCTGGCCGATAGAGCCAGTAGGTGACTCGCACCTGTCCCCCGCCGCGGCGGCCGTTCTCAACTGAAACGAACTCCGTGACCCGGCGACGGGACGCGGTCAGCCCCGAATCGGAGCCGGGAGCCGCGCAGCTCGGCTGCCGGCAATATCGAAAGTCGACGGGCAGCTCGCCGCCCTTCACCGCCGGTGTTGGAGCCAAGTACCGCACGAGCTTCCCGACCGGGAACCCATAGGCGAGCGCCAGCGGATTCCGCCCGCAGGGCACCGGGTAACGGCCCGAGCATGCGATCCGCCTCGCGAGCATCTCGCCCAGTTCCCGCTGGCCCCGCGTGGAAGGCGAGGCGACGAGTGCGGCAATGGCGGCGACGATGAGGATGCCGATCATCCCGGCGAGCGCGACGTACTCGACCGTGGCGGCGCCTCGATGCCGGTGGGGGTGGCAGGGCACTGGTGCACGCTCTCGCCGCGCCTCTCCCCGAGGGCATGCGCGAGTGCCGAATGGGTGACCGGTCTATGATCGAAGACATGGAAGGTTTTGGTGGACTCTTCGGCGATCCCGAGGAGATGCGCAGGCGGATGGAGGAGCTCCAGGAGCAGATGCAGGGGGCTCAGAAGGTCGCCTGGGCCGACAACGCGATCAAGCTGGCGGTCGAGATGACGGTCGCCGCGATCAGCTCGATGGAGCTGACCGGCTCCAGCGACGAGCAGGCAGTCCAGGTCCGAGACGCGATCCGGATCGTCTTCCCCGAGGCAGTGACGCTGGTCAGGGAGGCCCGCGAGGGCCTTCAGGACTGACGACCGCGGCCTGAGAAATGGGACTTCCGGAGCCGTCGGTCAGCAGCACCTCGGTGGTCACCGGCGCTTCGTCCGGGATCGGCGCAGCCATCGCGAAGGAGCTGGCCCCTCGCGGGCACGCGCTCACGCTGGTGGCACGCCGCGAGGAACGGCTGCGCACGCTGGCGACCGAGCTGGCCTCCGCACACGGCGTGGCGGTGGACGTGGTCATGGCCGATCTTGGGGACCCGGCGGGGCGCGACCACCTGGCCGATGAGCTGCGCGGGCGGGGCCGCGTGGTCGAGGTGCTGGTCAACAACGCCGGTTTCGGGCACCAGGCGGACTTCGCGAGAAGCCCGCGAGAGCGGATGACCGAGATGATCGACATCAACGTCGAGGCCGTCGTCGACCTGACCAGCCGGTTCCTGACCGGGATGGTGGACCGGGGGCGGGGCAGCGTGATCAACATCGCCTCGACCGCGGCATTCCAGCCGCTCCCAGGGTCAGCGGTCTACGCCGCGACCAAGGCGTTCGTCCTCTCCTTCAGCGAGGCGCTCCGCACCGAGCTGCGCGGTTCCGGTGTCACGGTGACTGCCGTCTGTCCCGGCCCGGTCAAGACCGAGTTCACCGAGGTCGCTGGATTCGGCGGAGTGGAGGACCGGACTCCGAGCGCGGTGTGGATGTCGGCCGACGAGATCGCCCAACACGCGGTCAATGGCGCGGCCAACGATCGCCGGGTGGTCGTGCCGGGCGCGCTCAATCGAGCCACCGCACTCGCGGGCCAGCACAGCCCGAGGGCGCTGGCTCTGCCGCTGATCAGCCGGATCTGGCGCAACGTCTGAGGCCGTGTCCGCGCTCGAGGCCCGCGGCGTCGAGATCGCGTGGAGCGAGCGCGGCCAGGGCTCTCCCATCGTCCTGATCCACGACACGGCCGCGAGCGGCGCCGTCTGGGAGCCGCTCGCCGACGCGCTGGCGACCCGGTTCCGGGCGATCGCCTACGACCGCCGCGGATGGGGCGGCTCCAGCGAGCCCGACGACTATCGGCGCACGACGATCGAGGAGCAGAGCGAGGACGCGGCGGCCGTGATCGATGGGACGACGGGCGAACCCTCCACGGTCTGCGGAGCGGGCCTCGGCGCCGTCATCGCGCTGGATCTGCTGCTCCGGCGGCCGGAGCTGGTCTCCGCAGCGGTCCTGATCGAGCCCACCCTGCTCCAGCTGAGCCCGGTCGCCACGGAGGCGCTCTCCCAGGACCGCCACCGGATCGAGATCGCGGCCGGCAATCACGAGAACGTGATCGACGTCTACCTCTCGGGCGAGCTGCCGGCGCTCGGGCCGGGGGTGGCGCGGACCGGGGAGGAGACGGCCACCGCCGCGCGGCAGCGGCCGCGGAGCGTCCTCGCCGAGCTGGGGATCCCCGCCGGATGGAGGATGCCGCTGCCCAGGCTGGCGAGCGCGGATCGCCCGTCGGCGGTAATCACGGCCGAGTCGACACCGCCGCTGGTGCGTGATGCCGCCGCCGCGCTCGCGGTCCGCCTGGCGAACAGCTCAGACCAGCGGGTCGCCTCGCCCGGCGCGCCACCGCAGATTGGGGCGCCCGCGGAGGTCGCGGCGATCGTGGCCGAGGTCAGTCCGTAGCCGGCAGGCGGTCCGCCTGCACCTCGATCGCGCCGCCGCGGCGGGCGAGCACGGCACCCGACTCCAGGAGCACCGCGATGATCGCCGTCGGCACGGCGGCCAGCACGGTGACGGCGACGTCGGTCCAGAAAGTCGCTGCGCCGCGGCCCGTGCCGGGGCGGAGGCGCCCGGAGACCGCTTCCGACGCGAAGTCGCGGTGGAAGGTGAGCAGGTTGAGCAGCGTCTGCCACATGGAGGCCATTCCGGGCCTGATCAGATGACGGATACGCCGCACCTCGAGGCCACGCCGCCCCAGCAACAGCCGGATCGCCTTCGGGGTGGGCTTGATTCCGTGGCCGCCCGGCCGCAGGGCCGCCCAGTTCTCGGCCCCGAGCCAGGCCTGGAGGCTGGCGGCGTTGTCCGCGTGGATCGAGACGCCGGCCCCGTTCTCCTCCCGGCCGAAGAGCAGGGCGTCGACTGCGTGGTCGGCCGAGGGCACGGCGCCGCGGACCGCGACCAGGCCGCAGTTCTCACAGCGGTCGATGACCTGGTCCTCCCTCCGGCCCCAGCCCTCGGTTTCGAGCCAGACGAAGAGCGGCTGGCCGCAGGCGGGGCATCGCGGCGCGCCCGGAGCGGCGCCCTCCTCGAGGCTGACCCGCCGCCCCTTCCGTGCGGGAAGCCCGATCTGCCCTTCCACGGCTAGGCCTCGACCGCCACGGGGACGTTGGTCTCGAAGATCTGCCAGCGGACGTCGAAGCGCTCGAGCCCCGGCAGGAAGTCCTTCGGATCGAAGGCCTGCGACGGGGACAGACCGCCGCTTCCATCGAATCCCTTCCTGGCGGCGAGCATCGCGCCCTGCACGATCGCCGCGGCAGTCAGCCCATAGACGTCCCGGCCGGTGATCACGCCCTTGCGCTCCACCTCTCCGCGCTTCGCCTCGCAGCAGATCGCCCAGGTCATCCGCTCTCGCTCGTCGGGCGTCTGCCCCTCGGGCAGGCGAGAGATCAGCGCGTTGGCGAGCCGCTTCAGCGGGGTCCGCATCGCCAGGCCGGCCGGGCGTACGGTGGCCTCGAAGATGGGTGCGAGCCGTTCACTGGAGAAAGAGGCGGCGTTCATGCTCGCCCGCACGTTGCGGGTGGGCACATGCCGCGGCACCGTGATCTGCTCGCCGGATGGGTAGCGGAACATGCGCTGGCGGCCGAACGGCTCGGGAAAGTCGTATCTGCCGCGACCGACGCCGCCGCTGGCTTCGACCCATTCCATGTTCCGCCACTCGAGGTCCTTGCCGCCGATGATCTCGAGCGTCGTGCGGGCGGTGCCCTGGCTCGGGGTGAAGTCGCGCCAGCAATAGAACATGTCGAGCTCGTCGAGCTCGCCCATCCCCTCGGCGGTGAGCGACGCGATCATGTCGCCCGGCACGTAGTCGAACCCCATGGCGGGGATCACGGCGACCCCGGCACGGGCGGCGCCGGGCCCGTACCGCTCGTACGCCATCTTCATGTAGGGCTGCTCGCCGGTGGTGTCGAGGTAGTGGGTGCCGGTCTCGACCGCTGCGGCCAGCACCGGCTCGCCGTACTTCACGAACGGCCCGGCGCAGTCGATCACCGCCGCGCAGTCGGCGAGCAGCTCGCGGAGCGAGGCGGGGTCGTCCACCCGAGCGGCCCTGGCGGGCGCTTCCAGACCGAACTCCTTTCGCAGCCCGTCGAGCTTCTCCGGGTTGCGGCCCGAGACGATGAAATCGGCGTCCGCGGCCATCAGCTCGGCGACGACCAGCCGCCCGGTGTAGCCCGTGGCTCCATAGACGGCGATCGGTCCGTTCTGGCGGGAGATAAGCGACACGGCGGCCAAGATACAGTCCCGCCCCTTCCGTGAACGCTGAATCCCCAAGCCCGGGCCGCTCTCTGCCCACCAAGGAGGAGCTGTTCGGCTACCAGTCGTTCTGGCTGAGGAGGGCGGGAGCAGCGGCGCTCGGCGGCGCCTTCGTCGTCACCGTTTCGATCGTGCTTCAGCGCGTCGGCCTGCATCTGCCCAACGGCCACTCCGACGCCGATCAGCTCGTCTTCGAGCACGCCCACAGCAACCGCCTGGTCTACACGTCGATCCTCGAGGGCCTCGGCTTGGTGCTCTTCGCGATCCCGCTGATGTTCCTGTTCCGTTCGGCCGCCGGACGCGTGCAGCGGGTCCGGAACGCGTTCCTGCCCCTGATCATCCTCGGTCCGATCGCCTTCGGCCTGGGCCTGGCGATCTCGTCATACGGGAGCAAGCAGGCGGCCGACAAGTTCGTCGACCAGGCGCCCGCCAAGGTCCAGCAGGCCCGTCAACAGGCCGAGCAGGCGCAGACGACGACCACGAAGTCGACGACCGGCAAGACGACGTCGAGCACCAGCTCGACGGGCTCGACCACCACCGCGACGACCACTACCACCACCACCACCGGCACGACCACCACCGCGGTCGCGAAGCCGAAGACCCCCGACCAGGCCGCGAGCGACGCCCGCGAGAACCTGGCGGACCACCTCAACCGGCACACTGCCGTCCTCATCGCCGGGGGCCTGATCTCGACGATCGGCCTGCTCGCTTTCGTCTTCGGGATGATCTACACGAACCTCTGGACGATGAGGACCGGACTGCTCCCCCGGTTCTGGGGAGCCCTCGGCATGGCGTTCGGCCTGTTCCTGATCATTCCCCTCTTTCCGCCGATCCCGGGCCTGGTTCTGTGGTTCGCGGTCACCGGGCTGATGTTCCTCGGGCTCTGGCCGCGGCCGCTGCCGCCCGCGTGGGCGGCCGGTGAGGCGATCCCGTGGCAGCGCCCGGGTGACGATCTCGGGCCGCCGCCCGAAGAACGCGGGCCGGGTGGGACCGTCGAGGGGAGCGGGCGCGAGGTGTCTGAGTCACCGCTGCCTGAGGAGTCGGGGAACGGCGAGCCCCCACAGCCCCCCTACGGCGAGACGCAGGGGCAGCGGCGCAAGAAGCGCAAGCGCAGGGGTTAGTTCTTCGGTGGCGGCGGGGCCGCCATCAGCTCGACCCGGTGTCCGCCCGGGGCGATCGCGAAAGCGCGGTCCGCGCCCCAGAGCTGCCGCGTGTCCTCGACCTGGAATCCCGCGTCGCGCAGCCGCTGCTTGGCCTTGGCGTGATCGCGCGCGACCACCGCGGCGTGGCCCAGCACCGGCGCGGTGTGCGCCTCGGTGAGGATCAGGTGAATCTGGGTTGCGTCTCGCTCGAGCCAGCGCACCGAGTCGCCGAGGACGTCGGCCGCCGGGACCTCCTCGAAACCGAGCAGGCTCCAGAACTCGACCGTGCGGTCGGCTTCCTCCGGCGGGACCTCAAGCGAGACGTGATGGAGCATCACGCGAAAGCTACCGCCGCCTCACTCGTCCCGCCCCAGGGCGTCAGCGAGCCCGCCGCGGCCCGGCACCTCAAGCTTGCGGTAAGCCCGGCCGAGGTGGGTCTCCACGGTTTTCGTGGTGATGAACAGGGCTTCCGCGATCTCGCGGTTGCCGAGCCCGGCTGCGGCCATCTGGGCGATACGGCGCTCACGCGGGGTGAGGGCGTCGCTCCCTCGCGCGCTGTGCCTGCGAGGCCGCGCTCCGGTCGCCACAAGGCGCTCGCGGGTTGTCTCCTCGAGCCTCTCGGCGCGGCACCGATGGGCGAGGTCGAGCGCCTCGGCGAGGACTTCGCGTGCCGCCAGCCGGTGTCCCTCCTCCAGCAGCGCTCCGCCCAGGTCGCAGAGCGCGTGCGCGAGCTCGAGCGTGGCCTCCGATTCACGCAGCGTCTCGACTGCCTCACGGAGCAGCTCGATTCCCCGGTCGCCCCCCGCCGCCGCCCCCGCTGCTCTCAGCGTCAGGCCGATCTCGCGAGTGGCGCCGAATCCTCGGGCCAGCTCGAGGTCCTCGGTGGCCAGCTCCCCGGCGAGCTCGACCTTGCCGAGACAGATCGCCGCCTCGACCGCTCCCGAACGCCACGGGACCACGCCCGCGTGGGACGCGCCCAGGGGCTCGAGCCGCTCCCCGCAGGCGAGGAAGTCCTCAAGCGCCGGCCCGTCCTCCCCGCGCGCGAGACGCAGGCGGCCGCGCGCCTCGAGCAGGTCGCTCCATGTGAACGTGTTGGACCAGCGCTCCTCGCCGCCTTGGACGTCGAGCGCGGCCGCCGCCGCGTCCAGCTCGTTCGTCTCGATCAGGCACAGCGCGAGAACTGCGTGCACCGCCGGGAGCTCGGGCTCCCACCCGTAGCGAGCGGTGTCCAGAGTGCTCTGCGCGTCGACGATCGCGTCCTCGGGGCGGCCGAGCCGGTGCAAGGCGTGCGCGCGCACGTGCGAGAGGGTCCCGAAGGCGAGTACCGCCCCCCGCTCATACGCGGACGTCAAGAGGGTGCTCAGCATGCGCTCCGACTCTGCCAGCGCGCCGGTCATGAACAGCGCGGTGGACGCGAGCGAAAACGCGGCGATCGCGGTGGGGCTGGTCACGTTCACGAGAGGTCCCTCCAGCGATGCCCTCGCCAGGCGCCCGATCTCCTCGATGTCCCTGCCCTGGAGTGCGGGCGCGAGCGCACCGTGTGCGAGCATGAGCCGCTCGGCGGGCGTTGCGACTCCCCTCCGGGCGCGGGCGAGGATCGCGTTCAGCTCCCCCGGCGAGGTGGTCGCGTGATCGAAGCGGATTGCCGCTCGTGACGAGCGGAGCGCCATCGCCAGCTCGTCGTCGCCGCCGCCGCCGTCGGCGGAGCCGGAGAGCGACTCGAGGCCGCGCTCGAAGATCTCCTCGGCCTCAGGCCTCCTGCCATCGATGAGCGCCATGCCGATCTCGAGTGCAACCTCGGCGCGATCGCGCGCACCGTCGATCGCCTCGATCGCTTCGTGCGCGTGGCCGACGGCCCCGTCCTCGTTACCCCTGGCCTCGGCAAGGGCGAGTTCCTCGAGGATCACGGCGCGGTCGGCTCCGGCGACCGCGATCTCCAGCGCCTCGCGCAGGTATCGGGCGGCGGCGCTCGGTGCGCCGCGCTCGCGGGCCCTCGCCGCAGCGTCTCGCAAGGCCCCTATCGACCAGTCACCCGCGGCTCCATGCGCCTCGACGAGTTGGGCGGCGATCAACTCGGGGTCGGCTCCGGCGTCGCGCAGGAGCTCCGCCGCCCGCGCGTGGGCGCGAGCGCGCCGTGCGCCGGCGATGTCCCCGTAGACGGCCTCACGGACGATTGGATGGATGAACGACAGCGGCGCGCCGGGTTCGAGAACAGCCGCACCGGCGAGGGCGTCCGCCGCCCGGGCGGCCTCGTCGGCTTCTAGGCCACTGAGCTCGGCCGCACGCTCCAGCGGAGCGCCGTCCCCAAGCACCGCCGCCGCGAACGCCAGCTCGGTCGCGGCCGGCGCCAGCCCCGCGATGCGGCCGAGAATCGTCTTGGAGACCGGCTCGCCTCGCAGCGCCTCGGTTTCTCCGACTGCTGAGCCGCCGCCGGCCGCCAGGGCGGCGGCAAGCTCGTGTACGTAGAACGGGTTGCCACCTGTCGTGGCGGCGCAGGCGGCGCAGAGTTCGTCATCCGCACCGCCGACCTCGATCCTGACGAGCTGGGCGACCCCATCTTCGCTCAGGGGCTGGAGCGGGATCACGCTGGCGAGCCGGTGTCCCGCGATCTGGGCGATGAGCGGCCCCTGTGGAGCAGGTTGTCGCGGCCGCGCGGTGACCAGCATCGCGACCGGCAGCTCGTCAAGGCGCTGAAGGAGGTAGATCAGGAAGCGCAGGGAGGGCGGATCCGCCCAATGCGCGTCGTCGACAGCAACGAGCAGCGGCGCCCGATCCGAGGCGTTCGCCGTCAGCCAATGGAGCCCGTGGAGGAGCGGGAACTCGCTCTCGCCGACGGCATCGGGGGCCGTCGGAATACCCGTGGCGAAGAGGGGCTCGGACAGCGCCGCGGCGCCGGACATGAGGTTCTCGCGCCCCTCTTCGGCGCCCGCCAGCAGAGGCTCGAACAGGCGAAGCACGGTACCGAAGCTGAAGTCGCGCTCAAGCTCTGCGCCTCGAGCGCGCAGGACCCTCATCCGGCCGGCGCCCGCCGCTTCGCAGGCCTCCTCCGCGAGGCGAGACTTCCCGAGCCCCGCTGCCCCCTCCAACATCAGGCACCGCCCGGAGCCGTCGCGCGCAGCCGCGAGGGTCGACTCGATCGCATCGAGCGCTTCGGCGCGTTCGAGGATCGTCGTTGCCGCAGGTGGGCGTGACGGTGTGGCGTCGAGGCTGGCCATCGGCGGAAACCTGCCCATTTATACGCGCCACAAAAGATCGGGGTCGGAACCCTGACGACAGGGCCCGGAGCCCGGCGCAGACTGGCGGCCGTGCAGACGCGTAACCGACTCAGCCGATGCCTGTTCGCCGGCGGCCGGCTGTCCGGCCACCGACCAGCGCGGCCAGCCTCGGCCCCAGGGGGGCGCCTGCGACATCGGAGCGTTCGAGGCCGTGGCAGTGGCGCCGAAGGCGAAGTGCACGAAGAAGAAGAAGCACAAGCGACGCGCGGCGGACGCGAAGAAGAAGCACAAGAAGAAGTGCAAGAAGAAGAAAAAGCACAAGCGGAAGTAGGAGACGCCAGGGTGCCGGGGTCCGGACGAAGCGACGGCGCCGAGCGACGCGAGGCCCGCGAGCGCGACCTGATGCGAGAGCTGGATGAGGTGACCGGCCGGAAATCCGGTGACGAGAGAGGGCCACGGCACTCGTCCCCCGACGAAGAGGGAGACGAGCCGGACGGCGCCGAGCGCCGGCTCAGCGAAGAGGAGCGCAGATGACACCGATGCTCAGGCGAATCCGGCAACTGGGAGCCGCGGCGGTGGCGGTCGCGATTGCAGGGGTGGTCCTCGCGCCCGTCGCGAGGGCGGCGACGATCACCCCAACGGTCACCACCGACGACATCACCCAGAACAACGGCAACTGCACGCTGCGCGAGGCGATCCTGGCCTCCGACGCGAACGCGGCCGTCGATCGGTGCACGGCAGGCGACGTGGGCAAGCCGGACACGATCGTCCTCACGCAGCCCCTCTACAGCCTGACCCTTTCAGGGGCAAATGAGGACAGCGACACGACCGGCGACCTCGACGTCATTCTCAACCCCGCGGGCCCGCTGACGATCAAGTCGACCGCCGGCGAGTCCACGATCGATGGGGGCAGCGCCGACCGGGTGATCGACGTCGTCACGAATTCGGCTTCATCGCTCGCCCTGAGTCGAGTGAGGCTGGATCACGGCGCACCGCCCTCCGGCACGGGCGGAGGACTCAGGATCCCCTCGCCGAACTCCGTGATCCTCAGCGACTCGAGGGTGACCCGCAGCACGACGACTTCGACCGGCGGTGGGATTCAGGCCGGGGGAAATCTGATCCTCAATCGCAGCACCGTCTCGGGGAACGTCTCTACGGCGCCGAGCGGCGTGCTGGGCGCGGGAATCCGGGCGGCGAAGGACGTGACCATCAATGCGAGCACGATCACGGGCAACGCGGTCACCGCCCCCGACGACGCCAACACCGACGACGTGTTCGGCGGTGGCCTCGCCGCGAGCGGCGGGAGCGTGAGCGTCACCGACTCGACGATCGCCAGCAATACCGTCACGGCGCTCGACAGCTCCGATGCCGCCCACGGGGGTGGGATCTACGCTCAGGACGCGCCGCTTCGGATCGAGCGCAGCACGATCGACAACAACACCGTGAGTGCGGCCAGCAGCCTAAGCTCGGGCGGCGGCGTCGACTACACCGACCTCGGGACGATCGGCGGGATGCTCTCGGTCCAGAACTCCACCCTGACCGACAACCATGCCCAGACCGACGCGGGAGCCCTCCAGGTCCGCGGGGGAAGCACCGCCATCAGGAGCTCCACCTTCACCCTGAACTCGGGCGGCGTCGGCAGGTCGATCTTCTATGACGCCGCCGGCGTCACGGGCACGTCGCTGGCCGTTGGCTCCACGATCTTCTCCGAGAACGGCACCGCCGAGTGCTCCACGAACGGATCGATCGACTCGGACGGCTTCAACATCGACCGCGGCAGCACGTGTGGTCTCTCCGGCACCGGCGATCTCTCCAACACCAATCCCGGGCTGTTGGGAGAGGCCGACAACGGCGGCGCAACGCTCACGCATGCACTGCCCTCCGGCAGCCCGGCGCTGGACCGGATTCCGGCGGCCTCCTGCCACGCCGTTGACGGTACTCAGCTGACGACGGACCAGCGCGGTGCGCCCCGCGGGTTCGACGAGGACGGGGACTCGTTGCCGGAGTGCGACGTGGGGGCTTACGAGCTCAACAGATGCCAGACGAAGATCGTCGACCTGCTGGGCTCCGGCGGCATTAACGGAACCGCGGCGGCGGATGTCATCCTGGGCTCGGGCGGGGCGGACCAGATCGATCCGCTGCAGGGAAACGACACGATCTGCGCAGGCGGTGGGGATGACACGGTGATCGAGCGTCCCAACGGTGACAGCGACGGCGTGGACGGAGGAGAGGGCTCGGACACTCTCCTGCTCAGCGTAGCCGCACCGGCCAGCCCAGCGGGGACGATCGACCTCGGCGCCGGCACGGCCGCCGGGACGGGGATGAGCGCCTCGCTGAGCTCACTCGAGAACGTCTCTGGCTCGTCCGCGGATGACACGCTGATCGGTGACGCCGGCTCCAACGTCCTCGACGGGGGACCGGGCGACGACACGATCGACGGCCGAGCCGGATCGGACACTCTGGTGGGCGGTAACGATGACGACCGGCTGCTGGCCCGGGACGGGTTCGCCGACACGGTCGACTGCGGCGCCGGCGCTGCCGACATCGCCCAGACCGACCGGCTCTCGCTCGACTCGGTTGCCGGCTGCGAGAGCGTGGACGCCGTCTCGGAGCCTCCGGTGGCGCCGACGCCGACGACTACGACCACGACCCCGACCAGGGCGAAGGCAAAGTGCAAGAAGAAGCGCAAGAGGCACGCCGCGGCGGCGGCCAAGAAGAAGCGGTGCAAGAAGAAGAGGCGGAGGTAGGAGCGCCCCGAGACGCGCAGCAGGCGGCTAGAAGATTGACAGCCAGCTGCGCTTGGGATCGCCGGCCCGGCGGACCAGCAGTCCCGATGCGAGCAACGAGAGGCCGACCAGCGCCAGGGCGCCGGCGGCCATGCCGGTCATCGGCAGCGTGTTCGAGTCGCCTGCGGCACTCGGCGACGCAACGGCCGATGACTCCGAGGTGCCCGAGCTGCTCGAGCCCGCGCTGCCGCCCCCGCCTCCGCCGCCACCGCTGCTCGAGCTGAGGACGCGGATCGTCCCTTTCATGTTCGGGTGGATCGTGCAGATATAGGCGAAGGTCCCGGCCGAGTTGAAGGTGTGGGAGGCACTGCCGCCGGAGTTGACGGTGCCGGTGTCGAAGCTGCCGTTGTTCGCGGTGGCGGTGTGTGGGGCCTGGCCCGAGTTGTGCCAGGTGACCGTGTCGCCTACGGCGATTGTCACGGTGGCCGCGGAGAAGAAGAAGTCGCCCATGGTCACGCTTGCGCCAGCCGCCTTCCGCGCGCCGCCGCCGGGGGGGCCGGTCGCGGGCGGGCTGTCGCCGATCGGCGGAGAGGCGGTCCCAGATTGGTCGAGCGGCTCACCCGGAGTTCCCGCGCCCGGCCCCCCCGACGCCGTCGGCGTGGTGGTGGTGGACTCGGCAGGGTCCACCGGCTGGGCTGGGTCGGCAGGGGTGGTCGTCGTCGTGCCCACCTCCTGGGCGGCGGAAATGGCAGGCACGGCGCAGATCGCCGCCAGGACGAGCATCCCGCTCGCCAGGGCTCTCGCTCCCTTCACATGACGAATCCTACGAGGCATTGACTCGTAGTCAACTACGGAATATCGGGGCTTCTGGATTGGTCAGCCCAGGGCGCTGACGCCGGGAGGAGCGTCCGAGGCTTCCGGCTGCGCCTCCGAAGCGACCTGCTTCCGGTGGGTTCGGATCTCGCTCATGATCCGCTCCAGGCGCGGCTCGGTGGTGGCGTCGACGTGAGTCATCGCGGCGGCGATCGCCGGATGGACCGAGGCGATCCGCTCGTGCATAGCCTGAGCCACCGCGCGGTAGGTCGGATGCCCCTCCCGCCCGGAGCGAAGCTCGATCAGGTGCATCGCCTCGCGGGCATTCAGGTCGAGCAGGTAGCGGATCCGGTAGCCGAGGCAGAGGGCGTACGGCGCGGCGTCCGCCAGACCGGCGCCGGCGAGGCGCTCGTACTCCACCCGGGAGATCTCCAGTGCCCGCTCGTACTCGGAGCCGGCCCCCGCCTCTCGCACCTCGTCCGGGATCCCGGCGCCGAGGTCCGGGCTGAGGCGCTGCCACTGGCAGGTCAGCATCCGGTGGCGCTGGAGGTCGCGGAAGCCGCCGTAGTCGGAGACGATCTCGAAGCGGTAGCGGACGGCCTCCCAGCCGCGGCCCGGGCGGTGGCGGCGGTTCGGGCGATCACCGGCTAGGTCGGCGATGATCTCCGCCTGCTCGTCGGGGGGCAGGGTGTGCACGCGGTCGAGGATCGCCCGCTCGGAGGTCGCCGAAGACTCGAACAGCGAGCCGGCGATCAGGTCGTCCTCGGAACCCTCGACGTCGATCAGCTCGACGGCCGGGGCGTCGGAGCCCTCCGGCCGGTCGAGGCCCATCCGCGATGCCCAGCGCTCGGCTGCGTCGCGGCGGCGCTCCAGGTAGGAGACCCACTCTCCGCCGCGGTCAGGGCGTTCGACCCGCGCCACGAAGCTCGGCATGACCTTCTTGAGCTCCTCCAGGATCATCGTCGCGAAGTGACGCGACTCCGGCAGGGGAGAGGCGAGCATCCGGAGCAGCAGCTGCTCGTAGGCCTGGCCCGAGGCGAAGATGCCGACGTGGCTCAGGGTCGCGGCGGGCAGCAGGCCGCGCAGCAGGTCGAGGGCCTTCGCCTTGATCGAACGCTCCCAGGCGGCCTGCGGCTCGTCCCCGCGTGGCCAGCGCTCGGCCGCCCACTCTCTGACCTGAACGAGCGACCGCGAGTAGATTGCGAAGAGCTCGTCCATCGCCGCCGCGAACTCGGGGCTGAGCTCGTCGTCGCGATAGAAGCGATAGCCGCCGTCGGGCAGCGGCTGGTCGTAGGGGATGTAGCGGGTGGACTGCTCGAGGTAGGCCGCCAGGCGGCCGCGCTGTAGCACCTTGGTGAGGATGTTGGAGACCCACTCGCAGGCGATGTGCGCTCCGCCGACCTGGGCGATCGAGTCGTCGCCATAGCCCATGAAGACCCGTTCGTAGAGCCCGGCGGCCCGGTCGCCCTCCTCGCCCTCGAACGGCCGGCCACCCTCGGGGACGTCGGCGGCGAACTCATCGAGGTAGAGGCGGCGCAGTGTCCCCGGGTAGCGGGAATAGCGGGCGAAGAGCGCTCCCTTGATGGTCTCCGGGAGATTGACGAGAGCGAAGACGGGACGGTCGAGGTTGGTGAAGTGGGGGGAGAGGAGCCTCCGTTCCTCTTCTGTGAATTCCTCGACGGGATAGCGCACGGGCGAGCCAGCCTAGCTCTATCCCCAGATCGATTGGGCGGCCAAAGCCGCAATCACCGCGATCGCGGTGGTCCAGGCGATGGCCTTGGCGGCCAGCCTGGAGTCGAGGCCGTAGACGTGGGCGACCAGCAGCGTGTTGATGCCGCAGGGCATGGCGGCGATCAGCAGGAATGGAACCGGAAGGTCGATGAAGGGCAGCGAGAGGAGGAGCAGGAGGCCCGGCGCGATCAGCAGCCGCAGCAGGATCGCGGCCGCCACCGGCGGATCGAAGGGCGAGCCGATTTCGACGTGTTTCTCCTCCACCTCCTCGGCCAGCACCGCGCCCACCGCGAAGAACCCGATCGGCAGCAGCGCGATCACGATTCCGCGAGAGACGTTGACCAGCGCGTCGGGCGCCAGCGAGTCCGGTGCGAGGAGCGCCGCCACGGCGGCGTAGAGCGGGGGGTTGCGAGTGAAGAAGGCGACGATCCGCTCGCGGAGCCCCTCGCCGGCCCTGGTCCCGAAGGCGGCGCCCGTCCCGAATCCGAGCAGCAGCAGCGAGGGTGCCGGGATCGCGATGTCATAGACCACCGCCTGGCCGAGGGCGTGGAAGCCGAGAAGGGAGGCGACGAGCGGATAGCCGAGATAGCCCGAGTTGGGCACAAGCGTCCCGACGATCAACGATCCGGTCGAGGGGCGGCTGAGCCGCAGGAGCCGGGTTCCGGCGAGCCAGGCCAGGCCTGCGGCACACAGGATCGCGACCCAGCCGATCACCAGCCCGCCGCCGAGATTGGCGTTGATATGGACCCGCGCGAGATTGAAGAAGACGACGAACGGGACCATCGTGTAGAGCGAGATCACCAGCAGCCGGCGGGCCCAGCCGACGGCCGTGGCGGGCCAGCGCCGTTCGGCCGCGACCCCGGCCGTGCTCGAGATCGCGATGGCGACGATGGTGAGGAGGACGCCCAAGGAGCGCCCATCCTCTCCTACGCCGGCTGTGGGACGGGCTCTGCCTCGGCCACCTCGAGCGTGTCCGCGGGGTTGTCCTGACGCCGCGAGAGTGCGAGGAACGGAATGGCCAGGGCGCTGATCGCGCCCGAGATCACATAGGAGGTGGGGTACCCGTAGACGTCCGCCGCCTTGCCGAGCACCGGCTGAGTCCAGACCCCTCCGGTCGAGGACATCATCGAGTCGAAGGAGAGGATCGTCGCTCGCTGCTGCGAGGGGATCATGCCGTTGATGTATGTCTGCCTGATCGGCATCGTTGCGGCGAAGAGCAGGGCCCAGACAGTGGTCAGGCCGATCACCGGCCAGAAGCTCTCGACCGATCCCACCAGGACGAGCGTCACCGTGCTCGCCGCCGCCATCAGGAGGAGCGCGGAAGTCCGGCGGCGAAAGAGTCCGCGGATGCGCGGAGCCGCTATCCCGCCGAGGATCTGGGCGCCGGCCACGATCGCGGCCGCCAGGCCCGCCACCTGGTAGGCGTGCGGATCGCCGTACAGCTTGAGCAGGTACGGCTGCAGGGCGTAGAAGGCGTAGATGCCGACGCCGCCGGTGAAGAGCGCCTCGACCATCAGCCACTTGACCGCGGGGACGCGCCAG
Organism: uncultured Solirubrobacterales bacterium; assembly: GCA_963819715.1. Classification (GTDB taxonomy): domain Bacteria; phylum Actinomycetota; class Thermoleophilia; order Solirubrobacterales; family 70-9; genus DASUPK01. The sequence continues at coordinate 794,436 of CAWFXE010000002.1, read as the reverse complement.
CCGTAGTCGATCGAGTTGGAGGCGATCTTCCTCATCTCGGCCAGCGGACGCCCGCCCTTCACTGGGTCGAAGCCGACGTCGTGCATGAGCCTGAACGCCACGGCGAACATGACGATCAGGATCACCCCGCGGAGGACGAAGGGGAAGCCGAGGCTGACCTGCTGCGCCAGGAAGCCGCCCGCGATCGAGCCGGTCAGCATCCCGATGCCGGTGACGATCTGGCCGCGGCCGAAGACGGTCTCCAGATCGCCTGTGTAGCCAGTGGCCGTCAGGGCATCGACGAGCCAGGCCTCGACCGCGCCCGAGAAGAAGGTGAAGCCGAGACCCAGGCCGAGCGAGACCCCCGCCCACTCCCAGAAGGGGGCGCCGATCTGCCAGAGGAGCACGTAGACGAGGCTCGCCGCCGACAGGGTCACCGTGCCGAGCAGGTAGGAGGTCCTCCTGCCGATCGTGTCGGCGACGATGCCGGTGGGAATCTCGAAGAGGACCATGCCGGCCGTGAAGAAGGCGTTCGCGGCGAAGGCCTCGAGGTTGCTGAGCCCGGCGTCCAACAGGAAGATCGTGTTGATGCCCCAGATCAGCGAGGTCGCCAGGGTGTTTCCCAGCATGAGCGTGAGGTAGGTGCGCTGGATCGAGCGCGGCGTGGGCATCTCCACTGAAGGTAAAGACCCGGCGAGGCCGGGATTCTCATCGGCCCGGCTTGGGCCTGAAGGAGACGAACGCTAAGTCGCTGTGAATCCCAGGGCACCGGCCTGCGGATCGCTGGCTTGGTCGATCTGGACCGTCGTCGCTGCTGCCAACCGGGCGGCTGAGTCTGGGTCGTGGGAGGGCAGGTAGACCGTCGGGTGCTGCGCGCAGTGAGCCAGGATCGTCTCCAGCGTCGCAACGTGGACCTTGGGATCCGGTCCGACTGCGTCGGCGCGTACGGCGTGGAGTTGTTCGAGCGAGTCCGTCACGTCGCCCGCGAGCATCACGTGCCGGCCCGAGTCGTCGACGCAGATCACGGACAGGTGACCGGGCGTGTGCCCGGGGGTCTCGACGGCCACGATCCGTCCGTCATCGCTGAGCGCCCGACTTCGGGAAAACGCTCCGAATGGCCCGCCGTCGAGCACCAGGGGCTCGGGAGCGAACCCCGGCGGGAGCGGCTGCCGCAAGACACGACGCATCACCCGCGCTATCGGAGAGCGGAGGAACCGCAGCTCCGTCTCGTTGATCAGTACCCGACCGCGTACGTGGACCAGACCGTCCACATGGTCGCCATGGGCGTGGGTGAGGACTACCTCGGAGACGTCGTCGGGCTTCAGGTGTGCGGCGGCCATCGCGGCCGGGAGCTCTTGCTCGAGCGTAACCTCCATCCGCGCGAACGGCACGTTCCGCGCCGTGGCGGTCTCGCCGGTGTCCACGAGCCGCAGAACCCCCTCGTGCTCGATCGCCCAGCAATGGATCGGCAATGGGTCTGAGAAGGCGCCCGGCAAAAACAGGTCCAGCTGGCGCCGCGGGCCCGCGCTGGGGAACAGGAAGCTGTGCTTGACGCGTACCGCTCCGGTGGTGAGGGCGTGAATCTTCATCCACGGGTTCTACGGGGCCAGCCCCGATGTGGATCCCTGGGCCGGCTCTGGTGGTGTGACAACGCCGCCTAGATCGTGGTCGCCAGCGACGAGGCCGCGTGCGATGCCCAGTCGATCAGCGGCGAGGGAGCCACGCCAAAGACGACCGTCGCCGAGGCGCAGATGAGAGCCGAGCCCAGGATCAGCATGCAGCGGCCGGTGCCCTTCCGCGGAGCCGCGTCGGCCTCCGGCGAGCCGCCCGCGATCGCGGGCATCGGCTGGGCAGGGCCGGCCTCGGTGCTCGGCCCGGGACGCATCCACATCGCTGCGACGACCCGCAGGTAGTAGGCCAGCGACACCATCGACCCGACCACGATCACGACTCCCAGCCAGGTGTAGTCGCCGTCGACGGCCGCCTCGATCAGGAAGAGCTTGCCCATGAAGCCCGAGGTACCCGGGATGCCGGCGAGGGCGAGCATGCCGATCGTCAGCGGCCAGGCGAGCAGTGGCCGCGACCGGCCGATCCCGGCGACCGACTCGATGTCGTCGCCGGTGTCGGTTTCGCGCTCACGGGCGACGATGACCGCGAAGACGGCGAGGTTCATCAGCAGGTAGGCCGCCAGGTAGAAGACCAGCGCCTCGAGGCCTTTCTCGGTGGCCACGACGACGCCGGCGAGCATGTAGCCGGCCTGGGCGATCCCCGAGTAACCCATCAGGCGCTTCAGCGAGTCCTGTCCGAGTGCCCCGATGTTGCCGACGGCGATTGAGATGACCGCGACGGCGGCGAGGGCGGGCTTCCAGTCGTGGGCGATCGGGCCGAGCGCGACCTCGAAGAGGCGGGCCAGGGCGATGAAGGCGGCGGCCTTGGTGGCGACCGCCATGAAGGCGGTCACCGGGGTGGGGGCGCCCTGGTAGACGTCGGGCGTCCACTGGTGGAAGGGCGCCAGAGAGGTCTTGAAGGCGAGGCCGGTCATCACCATCGCCGTGCCGATCAGGACGAGAGTGTCGTTGCCGTTCCCGCCGGGGCCGAGGGCGTGGGCGATCCCCGAGAACTGCATCGAGCCTGAGGCGCCATAGAGGAGGGCGAACCCGTAGAGCACGGTGGCCGAGCCGATCGAGCCGATGATCAGGTACTTGAGCCCGGACTCGAGCGAGCGCTCCCGGCGGCGGGCCGAGGCGCAGAGAACGTAGAGCGGGATCGAGAGCAACTCGAGCGCGACGAAGAAGGCGACCAGGTTCTGGGCGGAGGCGATCAGGACCATGCCCAGGACCGAGCCGAGGAGCAGCGCGTAGAAGGCGCCGAAGCCGGCCTCCTCAGCTGCGGGCTCGCGGAGCGAGAGCAGCACGACGATCGCGGCGGCGGTGCAGGCGATCAGGGCCGCGGCGAGGCCGAAGGCGTCGAGGCGGAGGGCGCCGGCGACCAGGCTCTCAGTCGAGTTCCACTCCCAGATGCAGCGCGCGGCCGTCACCGCGAGGACCGCAAGCGTCAGCGACGCGACCGCCCGCCGCGGCAGCGAGAAGAGCCCGACCATGAGGACGACGACGATCCCCGCCGTCAGGGCGATGACGGGGGAGAGCCCGGAGTAGTCGATGTGGGGGGCGTTGAAGTTCACCGCTCGGCCACCTGGGTCGGAGCGCTCTGCTGCGATGACGAAACCGACGCAGAGGTTGAGTGCTCAGCTCGATGCAGGATCAGCCCGGGGTAGAGAGCCAGGGCGACGATGCAGGCGACCAGGCCCGCGATCACGGCGCCGTCCATGAGGCCGACCTCGCGGCTCTCGATTCCGTCCGGCTTGCGGTTGTGCATCGCGTGCTGGTACATGCGCAGCGCGTAGTAGGCGGCCATCGCGATGCCGATCGCGGCGATGAACGCGAAGACGATCTTCTCCTGGAAGATCCCGTTGAGGATGTAGAACTCGCCCATGAAGTTGGCGGAGCCGGGGATGGCGAGGAGGGCCATGGTCGCCACCAGGAACAGGGCCGCCAGGACGGGCGCCCGCATCGCGAGTCCGCCCATCTTGGTGATGTCGTCGGTCCCGGCGCGGGCGACCAGCAGGACGGCGATCAACATCAGCGGCGCGATCACCAGGCCGTGATTGACCATCTGCAGCACCGCGCCGTCGGCGCCGTCGGGACGCAGGCTGAAGATGCCGAGCGTGATGAAGCCGAGCTGCGCCACCGACGAGTAGCCGAGGACGAGGCGGGCGCTCGTCTGGGTGAAGGCCATCACCGAGCCGTAGAGGATCGACGCCACCGCGACGAGCAGGATCACTTCCTGGAAGTGGGTGGTCGCGGCCGGGAAGACCGGAAGCACGATCCGGAGGAATCCGTAGGCCCCGACCTTGGAGAGGACCCCGGAGAAGAGGGCAAGGGCAGGGAGCGGGGCGACCCGATAGGCATCGGCCATCCAGGCGTGCAGCGGGAAGGCCGGCATCTTCACCAGGAAGGCCGCGGCGAAGAACCAGAAGATCCAGTACTGACTGCCGGTCCCGAGCGGGTGCGCGGCGAGGTAGGAGATGTTGAAGTTGATCGGGCCGCCGTTTGCGGTCAGGATCCCGGCGGCGATCGCGCCCACCAGCATCAGCAGCGAGCCCACCAGCGTGTAGACGATCATCTTGATCACCGCCGGCTGAGGCTTGATCGGCCCTTCGTCCTCCTCAGGCCGCCCCGGATGCTCGGTGCCCCAGCTGCCGAAGAGGAAGTAGAACGGGATCAGCATCAGGTCGAAGAAGAGGACGAAGAGGATCAGGTCCTGCGCGAGGAAGGCGCCGAGCGTGGCCGTCTCCGCGATCCCCAGCATCAGGAACCAGATCCGCGGGCGCTCGTGCGGGTTGATCGTCGACCAGATGGTCGTCGCCAGCCAGAGCACGGACGTGAGTAGTGCGAGGAAGAGGCTGATCCCGTCCACACCGAGCTGGTAGCGGACGCCGAGCGCGGGGATCCAGCTCTCGTCGACGGTGTGCTGGAGCCCGAGCGACGGGTTGAACTTGGCGACGACGTAGATCATCAGGCCGAGCCGGGTGACCGCGGTGAGCAGCGGCGGCAGCGGCACGAGACGATTCGGCATCGCACAGGCGAGCAGTCCGGCGGCGAGTGGGGCCCAAAGCAGAATCTGGATCATCGGGCCGCCCTCATGAGCTCTGCAGGAGGAAGTAGAGGCCGAGCCCGGCGACGCCGGTGACCAGGAACAGGGCATAGGAGCGGAGGTATCCGGACTGGGCGCCGCGCACGCCGACGCCCACGCCCCGGACCAGGTCGGTCACGCCTAGGACCAGGCCCTGGACGACGTAGCGCTCGAACAGCCGATCCGCGCCGCGCCCGACCGCCAGCGCAGGCCGGACGACGAGGATGTCGATCGCCTCGTCGAAGTACCACTTCTTCTCCAGGAAGTCGTGGAGCCAGGGGAGGCGCTTTGTCAGCGCCGAGGTGGTCCCTGGTCGCCGCAGATACGCGTAGTAGGCGATCGCGATACCGAGCACCGAGATCAGGCCGCCGATCAGCAGGCCGTGGTACGCGGCGGATGTGCTCGGCCCCTGCTCGTAGAGACTCGAGTCGAGGAACGAACCGTGCAGGAACTTGTGGACGACGTCGTCCACGCCCGGGATCTGGATGAAGCCCGCGAACAGCGCCCCGAAGCCGAGGATGCTCATCGCGACCTTCATCGGCCAGGCGTCCTCGGCGACCGTGTGCTTCTCGCCCGGGAAGCCGACGTCGGTGTCCTCCGGCTCCCCGGTCTCCGGGTTCTGAGGCGGGATGTGCTGGCGCACGCCCTGCTCGAGGTCGCGCGCGACCTCCGAGGGAGGCCCGAAGACGACGCGGAACCCGATCCGGAACGCGTAGAAGGCGGTGAGCAGCGCTCCGATGTAGCCGCCGATCGTGAAGATCACATAGAAGCCGCCGCGGTAGGCCGCGAAGTCGAGGATCTCATCCTTGGAGAACCAACCCGAGGTCAGCGGGAAAGCGGCGAGAGCCAGCGCCCCGATGATCATCATCGCCGACGTGAAGGGCAGGGACTTCCGGAAGCCGCCCATCAGGTCGATGTTCTGGCGATTGGCCATCGCTCCGATCACGGAGCCCGCAGCCATGAAGAGGAGCGCCTTGAAGAAGGCGTGCGTCATCAGGTGGAAGAGTCCCTCCGAGTAGGCGCCGATCCCGACGCCGACGACCATGTAGCCGATCTGGCTCATGGTCGAGTAGGCGATGATCCGCTTCAGGTCGGTGACGACGCACGCGATCGTGGCTGCGATCAACAGCGTCGCCAGGCCGACGAAGGCGGCGATGTCGGCGGCGGTCAGGCCGATCTCGAAGAGTGGGTGGAAGCGGGCGATCAGGTAAACGCCGGCCGTGACCATCGTCGCCGCGTGGATCAGGGCGGAGACGGGGGTCGGGCCCTCCATCGCGTCGGGAAGCCAGGTGTGGAGCGGGATCTGGGCGGATTTGGCGAAGGCGCCGACGAGCAGCAGGCAGCAGATCGCGACCACGACGCCCTGGTTGGTGTGGAAGGTCTCGGGCGCCTTGCTGAAGACCGAGAGCAGGTCGAAGGTCCCGAGGTCGCGGAAGATGAACAGCGCCGCCAGCACCATCCCGATGTCGCCGATCACGTTGATGACGAAGGCCTTCATGCCGGCGCTGGTGGCGGTGGTGCGCCGGTACCAGAAGCTGATCAGCGCGTAGGAGGCGAAGCCGACGAAGGCCCAGCCGACGATCAGCAGGATCAGGTTGCCGGCCAGGACCAGCAGCAGCATCGAGAAGACGAAGAAGTTGAGGTAGGAGAAGAACCGGTTGAAGCCGCGGTCCGAGGTCAGGTAGCTGATCGAGTAGAGGTGGATCAGCATCGAGACCCCGCTGACGATCAGGCACATGTAGACCGACAGCGGGTCGACCAGGACGTTCAGCTGGATGTGGAGCCCAGCGGCGCTGGCGTAGTCGTAGAGCGAGCCGGTGACCTGGCGGTGGTCGACCGGCAGATCGAGGATCTTGACGAGCATCCCGATCGAGGCGAGGAAGGCGAGGCCGATCGCCGCGGTCCCTATCCATCCCGCGCTTCGGCCCGGCAGCTTCTTGTAGAGCAGCGCGATCGTCATGCTGCCCGCGAGGGGGAAGGCGAGGACCAGCCAGGCGTACGCGGGAGCGCTCAAGCGATCAGCCCCTGAGGCTGCGCAGGTCGTCGACGTTGAGCGGGATCCGGCGCCGGTAGGCGGCGACGATGATGCCGAGCCCGACCACGACCTCGCAGGCCGCGATCACCATCACGATGAGGGCAAAGACCTGACCGTCCTGGTTGCCGAGAGAGCGCGAGAAGGCGAGCAGCGCCAGGTTGCCGGCGTTCAGCATCAGCTCCAGGCAGAGGAGGATCACCAGCGGGCTGCGGCGCAGCAGCACGCCGGAGACGCCGACGGCGAAGAGCAGCGCGCTCAGCACGAGGTACCAGGTGATGTCCATCAGGCGGGCTCCTGGGGCGCGTCGGGCTCTCCGGCCTGGTGGCGGCCCGCCAGCACCACGGCTCCCACTGCCGCGATCAGCAGCAGGAGCGACGCGGCCTCGAATGCGATCAGGAAGCGCTCGAGCAGGAGCTTGCCGATCGCCGAGGGCGAGCCGAAGCCGAGCTCGACCGTCGGGCCCGTGGTGTCGATCGCCTCCAGGCCAGAGCCGGTGATGGCGATCGCAAGCTCGACGAACAGCGCGAGGCCGAGCATCGGCGCGATGAAGCGCTGTCCCGGGATCGGCTCCCAGAGCGGCTCGTCGACGTTGCCGACGTAGGCGGCGACGAAGACGTAGAGGACCATCACCGCGCCGGCGTAGACCACGATCTGCGCCGCCGCGAGGAATTCGCCCTGTAGGAGCAGGAAGAGGCCGGCGAGCGAGATCAGGTGGACGATCAACGCGAGCACGCTGTAGAAGGGATTGCGGAGAGCGATCACCGCGATCGCCCCGCCGAGGCAGCCGATCGCTCCGAGGAAAAAGCAGACCTGGACCACTACTCGCCCTCGCTCCGCAGCGGCGTCCGGTCGATCGGCTCGGCGAGCAGCATCTCCTTCGTGAAGATCAGGTCCGAGCGGTTGTAGTCGGACATCTCGTAGTCGTGGCCCATCGTGATCGCGTCGAAGGGGCAGGCGACCTCGCAGTAGCCGCAGAAGATGCAGCGGGAGAGATTGATCTCGTAGACCTCGGCGTAGCGCTCGCCGGCGGAGACGCGGTGCTCGGGGTCGTTCTCATGGGCCACCACCCGGATGCAGTCGGCCGGACAGGCGGCGGCGCAGAGACTGCATCCGACGCACTTCTCGAGGCCCTTCATATCTGACCCCTCATCTTCAAAGCGGTGGAGCTTGTGGCGGCCGCGGAAGCGCTGGTAGACCGGCGTCTTCTCCTCTGGGTACTGGATCGTCACCGTTCCCTCGAGCACCCGGCCGAAGGTGGTGCGCAGGCCGCGGAGCGTCTCGCCGAAGGCACGGTAGGCGCCGCCGGCGCCGCCGGGCTCGGGGCCGCGCTGGACCGAGATCACGTCCTCGTGGCTCTCGAGGTAGGGGAACTCCGTCCAGTCGGTCTTCTCCGTGTTGAGCTTCGCCTGCATCAGCTCACAGTCACGATCACGGCGGTGACGAGGATGTTCAGCGTCGCCAGCGGCAGCATCACCTTCCAGCCGAGCGACATCAGCTGGTCGTAGCGAAGGCGGGGGAGGGTCGCGCGGATCCAGATGAAGAAGCAGACGAGGGTCAGTGTCTTGGCCACCATCCAGACCGGGTCGAGCCAGCCGGGGCCGGGTCCCATCCAGCCGCCGAGGAAGAAGGTGACCGCGATGCCGGAGACGACGAACATCTCCAGGTACTCCGCCAGCAGGTAGGAGCCGAAGCGCATGCCGCCGTACTCGGTCATGTAGCCCTGGACCAGCTCGGCGTCCGCCTCGGGCAGGTCGAACGGCGAGCGGTTGGTCTCCGCGAAGCCGGCGATCATGAAGATCAGGAAGCCGACGATCTGGGGGACGATGTTCCAGATCGTGCCCTGGGCGTCGACGATGTGGGTGAGCGACAGCGAGCCGGTCATCATCACGACGCCCAGCAGCGAGAGGCCCATCGAGACCTCGTACGAGATCAGCTGCGCGGCCGAGCGCATCGCGCCCAGGAAGCTGTACTTCGAGCCCGAGGACCATCCTGCGAGCAGCAGGCCGTAGAACGAGAGGGAGCCGAAGGCGAAGAAGTAGAGGACGCCGATCGAGACGTCGATCCCGTAGAGCCCGATCCCGTCCTGGACGTTGCCGAAGGGCAGGATCGCCAGCGTGACGATGCCTGAGAAGATCACGATCGCCGGGGCGATGGCGAACAGCCACGGCACCGCGGCGTTAGGCCGGAACATCTCCTTGCCGGCGAGCTTGATGATGTCCGCCAGTGGCTGAACCAGGCCGACCGGGCCGACGCGGTTCGGCCCGTAGCGGTTCTGGAAGCGGCCGATCAGCTTCCGCTCGGCGACCGTCAGGATCGGGACGATCATGAAGACGCCGAGGAAGATGATCACCGACTTCACCACCATCACCCAGGTGGCCTCGACGTAGTCGACCTCGGCGATGGGGAGCGGGATGGGCAGGCTCACCGCTTCGTCACCTTGATGGTTTGCGGAACGCCGTTCGTGAGGATGTTGGCGTTGGAGTCGTCGGTGCCCTCGATCAGGAAGGCGGCGCCCTCCTTCATCCGCTCGCGGATCGCGATGGTTGCCTCGACGCTGTGCCCGTTGACGGCGACCGTGACCTCGTCCCCGTTGGCGACCTCGAGAGCTTCCGCGTCCTTTGCGTGAAGCTCGAGCTTCTGCTTGGGCATCAGGAAGCGCAGGGCCGGATTTCGCTTGGTGACGTCGGCGGCCCAGAGGTCGCGATAGGTGCCGAGGAGCAGGCCGCTGGCGTTCGTCGAGGCCTCTGGCTGAGGTGCCGAGGCTGGCGCGGCCGAGGGTGTCCATGAGGAACCGGGGTCGCGGTCGCCCCAGCGCAGGCCCGTTCCTCCGATCTCCTCATAGGTGATCGAGTCGTAGAAGGGGACCTCGTTCGAGAGCGCCTCGAAGACCTCCGCCGGGGATTCAGGCGTCAGATCGCTACCCAGCTCCGCTGCCACCGCCGCCAGGAAGCGCCAGCCCGCGATCATGCCCTCGGGAAGCGGGACGTTGCGGCGTAGGCGCTGGAGCCGCCCGTCCGGGTGGGTGACGGTGCCCTCCTTCTCCGCGAAGGTCTCCGCCGGGATCACGAGGTTCGCGAGCCGCGTCGACTCGTCCTCGAAGCTTGCGATCGCGACTACGAAGTTGCCGGCGAGGGCCTGGCGCCATCCCTCGGCGTCGGGTTGGGTGCGAACCGGATCGGCGTTGACGAGCAGCGTCGCGCCGAGCTCGTGGGCGGCGAGGCCGTCCTTGATCGCGGCGCTGCCGCGGCCGGGCTCCACCGGCTCCAGGCCGGGCTCAGCGCCGGGCAGGCAGCCGACCTCGCGCAGGCCGCGGGCATTCGATTCCTCGGGGACCTCGAGCAGTCCAGGGCCGATCCGCTGGTGCATCTCGCAGGCCCGGGCGCAGGCGTGGAGTGCCTCGACGGCTCCCGGGCTGCGCCAGAGCCGCTCTCCCCAGATGATCGTCTGGTCTGGGGTGTCGCGCAGCAGCTCGGCGACTGCGGTGGCCTCCTTCTTGAAGGGTCCCTCGGCGTCGTAGCCCTCGGCGCCGAGCGCTCCGGCGAGGGCTCGGAGGAAGGAGGCGGAGTCGCCGGGCGCGTAGCGGATCGCCTCGTCCGCGCCGCCGTCCAGCGCGGTGGGTCGCTCCGAGGCGACGGCCAGCTTGGCGCCGGCGCGCCGGACCGCCTTGCGGATGCGGAGGTCGAGGATCGGCATCTCGTGGAGCGGATCGACCCCGATCACAACGATCGCGTCGGCGTGGTCGAGGTCCGAGATCTTGGACCCAAGCTCAGGTCGCGAGAGCTCCCCGAGAAGGCGTGCGTCCACGGGGCTGGCAGAGGAGTCGACATTGGTCGAGCCGCTGTCGCGCATGATCTTCTGAACCAGCCAGCCCTCCTCGTTGGAAGTGGCGCCGCCGACGATGGCGGTCGCCTTTTCGCCGGCGCCCCGGATCGCGTCGGCGACCTTCGCCGCCGCCTCGTCCCAGCTGATCGGACTGAGGCTGCCGTCGCCGGCGCGGACCATCGGCCGCGTGATGCGGTCCTCCGAGTTGAACATCTGGAAGGCGAAGCGGCCCTTGTCGCAGAGCCAGCCGTCGTCGACCTCGGCGTTGTCGCGGGCGAGCACCCGCATGACGTGCTCGTCGCGAACCGTGAACACGACGTTGCATTGAGAAGGACACAGCGTGCAGATCGAGCCCGCGTCCTCGATGTCCCAGGGGCGCGCCTTGAAGCGGTACGTGTAGGAGGTCAGCGCGCCGACCGGGCAGAGCTCGGTGATGTTGCCGTGGAAGGGCGCGATGTAGGGCCGCTCGTCGAAGGTCCCGACGAATGTCTTGTCGCCGCGCTCGAGCAGCTGCAGCTGCTCGTCCTCCGCTACCTCCTGGCTGAAGCGGACGCAGCGGTAGCAGAGGATGCAGCGCTCGCGGTCGATCGCGACCAGGGGCGAGAGCTCGAGCGGCTTCTGGAAGTGGCGCTTGGGATCGGTGAAGCGGCTCTTGCCGGGGCCCCAGCCCATCGCGATGTCCTGGAGCGGGCACTCGCCGCCCTTGTCGCAGACCGGGCAGTCGAGTGGATGGTTGACCAGCAGGAACTCGACGACCGCGTTCTGCGCCTCCTTCACCCGGTCGGTCTGCGTGTAGACGACCATGCCGTCGCGGATCGGCGTGGAGCAGGACGTCTGCAGCTTCGGCATTCCCTCGATCTCCACCAGGCACATCCGGCAGGCCCCGACCGGGTCGCCGAGCTTCGGCTCGTAACAGAAGACCGGGATCTCGACGTCGCCCATCTTGGCCGCGTCGTGGAGCATCGTGCCCTCGGGCGCCGTCACCTCGCGGCCATCGACCACGATCGAAACGTGGTTGCGGATCTGCCGCGTCACGCCGCGAGCCTCATAGGCTGCCGCTGGATCGCCTCGATGAACTCGTCGCGGAACTTCTTGACCATCGCCCCGATCGGCATCGCCATCGAGTCGCCCAGGACGCAGAGGCAGTTGCCGATGATGTTGTCCTGGACCGAGGAGACCGTCTCCAGGTCGATCGGCGTCGCCTCGCCGCGGATCATCCGCTCGAGCATCTTCACCGTCCAGTTGGTGCCCTCGCGGCAGGGGGTGCACTTGCCGCAGGACTCGTGGTGGTAGAAGCGCGCGGTCCGCAGCGCCAGCTCGACGACGTTCGTCGTGTCGTCGAAGACGATGATCGAGCCTGAGCCAAGCATCGAGCCGGCCTCCTGCATCGCCTCGAAGCTGTACGGGGTGTCCATCGCCTCCTCGGGCAGCAGTACGGGCGAGGAGGATCCGCCCGGGAAGATGCCCTTGATCTTCCGGCCGGCGAGCGGTCCGCCGGCGAGCCCGTTGATCAGGCGCTTGGTCTCGATGCCGAGCTCGATCTCGTAGTTGCCGGGTCGCTGCACGTCCCCGGAGACGGAGACCACCTTGGTGCCGGGGCTCTGCTCCGTGCCGAAGCTCTTGAACCAGTCGGCGCCCGAGGCGATGATGTGCGGCGCGTTGGAGAGGGTCTCGACGTTGTTGATCAGCGTCGGCCCGTCGTAGAGGCCCTGGACGGCGGGGAAGGGTGGCTTGAGCCTCGGGTTGCCTCGCTTGCCCTCGAGCGAGTCGAGCAGCGCGGTCTCCTCTCCGCAGATGTAGGCGCCGGCGCCGCGATGGACGACCAGCTCGACCTGCTCTCCGGTGCCGAGCACGTTCTCGCCGAGGAAGCCGGCCTTGTAGGCCTCCTCGACCGCCTTGTCCAGGATGTCGCCCTGCAGGTCGTACTCGCCGCGGATGTAGATGAAGCAGCGGTTGGCACCGGCTGCGCGGGCCGCGATGATGATCCCCTCGATCAGCTGGTGCGGGTTCTTCTGCAGCAGCTCGCGGTCCTTGAAGGCGCCGGGCTCGGACTCGTCGGCGTTGCAGCAGAGGTACTTGTCCATGTCCCCGCGGGGCAGGAAGGAGGCCTTCTTGCCCATCGAGAACCCCGCGCCGCCGCGGCCGCGCAGCCCGGAGTCCTCGAGCTCCTTCAGGACCTCCTCGGGAGTCATCTCCCTGTAGGCCTTGCGGATCGACTGGTAGCCGCCGAACTTGCGATAGGTCCTGATGGACGCCAGATTCGGCTCGTCGATGTTCCGGAAGAGCATGCGGGTCTCGAAGGCCTTCAGTGGGGGCATCAGGATTTCTTCCTCGGCTTCGGCTTGGACTTGTTGACGGGGTGGCGGCTGAGCCGCTTGTCCGCGGGCGGCTTCACGTCTCCGGCGACGGGGCGGTCCACCAGGCGCTTCTCCGGCAGGACCTCCTTGCTGTTCCGGCGCAGCTGCTCGACCGCGGTCTCGGCGTCCTCCTCGGTGAGCGGCCCGTAGTAGCGCTCGTCGATCGAGGCCATCGGCGCCAGGTCGCAGGCGCCGAGGCACTCGAAGCCCGCGAACGAAGACCTTGCCGTCCTCAGAGGCTCCATCATCCGCGGGCTGCTCGGCTTCGCCTCCGCTGCCCGCGGCCTCCTTGAACGCCTCGTAGTAGTTCGTCGGCCCCGCGCAGCCAGCAGCTGATGTTGGTGCAGACCAGAACCTGGTGATCGCCCTCGGGCTCCATGCGGAAGAGGTCGTAGAAGCTGGCGACCGACTCGAGGTAGCCGGGGGTCACTCCCATGACGGCGGCGGCCTGCTCGATCCCCTCGGGCGTGCACCAGCCGTAGCGGCGTTGCACTGACCAGAGCGCCGGGATCGAGGCCGAGCGCTTCTGCGGGTAGCGCTTCATCGCCCGCCGGATTTCCTGCGCGAGCGCGCGCGGCACCTCGACCTCGGAGGGCTCGGGGACGGGAGCGGGCTCGCCGTGGGGCTGACGCTCCTCCGTGCTGGCCTGGATGACCTCGATCTCCTCGGCGGGGATGTCGACGCCGACCTGCTCCTGTTCGTCGGGCATCGGCGGCGGAGCCGGCGAATCGTGGATGTGCCCGGGGTCCGCGGTCCAGGGCCGCTTGCCCTTCGGCATCAGTGGGCTCATCGGTCCACCCCTCCGATGATCGGATCGAGCATCGCCAGGTTCTGGATCAGGTCCGCGATCAGCCCGCCGACCGACATGTCCCGGAAGGCCTGGAGGTTGACGAACGAGGGGTCGCGGAAGTGGACGCGCGCCGGCTTCGAGGAGCCGTCGGCCAACACGAAGCAGCCGAGCTCGCCGCGCGGCGACTCGATCGAGTAGTAGAGCTCGCCCGGCGCCACCCGGTAGCCCTCGGTGACGAGCTTGAAGTGGTGGATCAGGGCCTCCATCGAGGTCGGCAGCTCGTCGCGCGGAGGGAGCACGTACTTGCGGTCGTCGGAGATCCAGGGGCCCTCGGGCAGGCCGTCGAGGACCTGCTCGATGATCCGCACAGATTCCCGCATCTCCTGGAGGCGAACGCGGTACCGGTCGTATCCGTCGCCGATCGTCCCGACCGGGATCTTGAAGTCGAAGTCGTCGTAGCTCAGGTAGCCCGGGGACTTGCGGAGGTCCCACGGCTCGCCGGCCGCCCGGAGGAGCGGGCCGGTGACGCCGAGCTCAAGCAGCCGTTCGCGCGAGACGACACCGACGTTCCGGGTGCGGTGCAGGAAGATCTCGTTCTTGTCGAGCAGCGCCTCGTACTGGTCGATCCGGCTCGGCATCGCATCGGTGAACTGCCGGACCTTCCGCTCGAAGCCGACGGGGATGTCCTCGAAGACGCCGCCGACCTGGAAGTAGCGGGTGTGCATCCGCTGACCGGACGACATCTCGAAGAGGTCGAGGATGGTGTCGCGCTCCCGGAAGCAGTACCAGAACATCGAGATCGCGCCGAGGTCCAGCGCGGATGTGCCGAGCCAGACCAGATGCGAGTGGATCCTGTTGAGCTCCATGTGGAGGATGCGCAGGTACTTCGCGCGATCGGGGATCTCCATCTCGATCAGGCGCTCGACCGTGCCGCAGAAGGCCTCCATCTGGAAGAAGTAGGAGAGGTAGTCCATCCGCTCCACGAACGGGATGACCTTCCAGTAGCTCTTGTCCTCGCAGGACTTCTCGATCCCGGTGTGGAGGTAGCCCATGATCGGCTTGCAGTCGAGAACCCGCTCGCCCTGGAGGGTCACGATCAGCCGCAGCACCCCGTGAGTGGCCGGGTGGTGCGGGCCCATGTTGATCGTGAGGATCTCCTGCTCGGGCTCGAGGCCCGGCTCCTGGAGGTCCTGATGAGCGATCTCGGCGGCGTCCACCAGGGGCGCCGAGGGGTCCTCCGCCTCGCGCGAGTACCCGCGCTCGGTGACGTCTGCCTCGTCGCGGAGCAGCTCGTCGGCCATTACTCGAACCACCTCGGGGCTTCGATCTCGTTGTGGGTGAAGAGGACGGGCTCGCCGCCGATCGGGTAGTCGCGGCGCTGCGGCCAGCCGACGTAGTCCTCGGGCATCAGGATCCGGCGCAGGTCCGGGTGGCCACGGAAGACGATTCCGAAGAAGTCATAGGCCTCGCGCTCCTGGAAGTCGGCCGTGGGGAAGAGCTCGACGCACGAGTCGAGCTCGGGGAGCTTCTCCTCGGCCGGGATGCCGTTCGACTCCTCCCCGGCGGCCGGGTCCGCGAGCAGCGCCTTGACGTGCAGGCGCTCCATGCGGTCCCGGCAGAGCAGCTCGTAGTGGACGGCGAAGCGAGGCGTCGCCGGCAGGTAGTCGGCGGCGTGCACGCTGGAGAGGAAGCGGTAGCCCTGGTCGGGCGTGTCGCGGAGCCAGCCGAGCGCGTGCAGGATCGCGTCGGGGTTGACGACGAGCGTCGCGCGGTCGTGCTCGACCGAGGTCTCGATGACGGTTCCCTGCCGCCCCTTCTCGATCCCCTGGGCGATCAGCTCCAGCCCGGGGGCGTCAGGCATCTTCCGCGCCCTCCAACGCCTTGGCGGCTCGCTCGAGCGCCTCCTTGGTGGGCTCGCCGGACTCGAAGCGCGCCCACTCCTCGGTGCCCTCGGCGTTGTAGCGCTCGCGCCAGCCCAGGTCGGGCCGGCCGCGCACGAGCTTCTGAAGCTTGTTGAAGCCGTGAAGCAGGGCCTCCGGTCGCGGCGGACAGCCCGGCACGTGGATGTCGACCGGCATGAACTTGTCCGCGCCCTGGACGACGGCGTAGTTGGCGAACATCCCGCCCGAGGAGGAGCAGGCGCCCATCGCGATCACCCACTTCGGCTCCAGCATCTGGTCGTAGACGCGGCGGACGACCGGCGCCATCTTCACCGAGACTCGGCCGGAGAGAATCATCATGTCCGCCTGGCGAGGGGAGGCGCGGAAGGCCTCAGCCCCGAACCTCGCGATGTCGTAGCGCGAGGTGACCATCGACATCATCTCGATGGCGCAGCAGGCCAGGCCGAAGGTCATGGGAAAGAGGGCGTTCGAGCGGCCCCAGTTGAGGACGTTCTCGAGCGTGGTCGTGAGCAGGCGCTCCCCGACGTACTGCTCGAGATCGCGTCCCTCCAGGTCCCCGCGAAGGAGATCGCGGGCGCGCAGCTGGCGTGCTCGAAGGCTCTCCCTCTCTACTTCCAATCGAGCGCTCCTCGACGCCAGACGAAGACCAGGGCGACGAGCAACAGCGCGACGAAGACGAGGATCTCTCCGAGCACGAACACGCTCTTCGTGGCGTGGACGAGGACGCCGACCGGGTAGAGGAAGACGACCTCGATGTCGAAGAGGATGAAGAGCATCGCGATCATGTAGAAGCTCACGCCGAAGCGGAAGGTCCGCGTGATGTGGGAGGGGAGCCCGCACTCATAGGGCTGCCCCTTGATCGGATTCGGGCGCTTCGGCCCGGTGATCGAGTTCAAGAGTGCGAAAGCACCTCCCACGATGATCCCGAGGCCTGCAAAGACGAGAACTGGGAGATAGCTCTGAAGCACGATCCGCTGGCGGTTATATCACCGCGTCGGCGACTTTGTAGCAAGGTGTTACATAGTGCTTTTCCGCATCAGGAAGCCAAATCCCGACCCTTTTTGGCGGCTTTGCGCTCCTACACCCCCTAAGCTGCCGCGGCCGTGCCGGAAGTTCATCTCGTAGTCGGTGTCTGCCTGATCGCCGCGAATCTCATGGCGGGGGTCTGGGGCGGCGTCGCCTGGCTCCAGGAGCGGCCGACCGTCGGCTTCTGGTACGCGCTTCGGGTCGCTCAGGTGACGGTGATGCTTCAGGCGGCGCTGGGGCTGCTGCTCGTCTTCAGCGGCCATCACGCCAAGGACCTCCACATCCTCTACGGCGTCCTGCCGCTGGTGATCTCCCTGCTCGCGGAGGTGGTTCGGGCGGGCGCGACGGCCCAGGAGCTCGGCGAGCTCGACATCCGCTCGCTGCCGGAGGAGCGCCAGAACCAGATCGCCCTGGCGATCGTCCGGCGGGACACCGGGATCATGGCGACGGCCTGCCTGGTGATCTTCCTGCTGGCCCTGCGGGCCGCTGGGACGAGCTCGGCTTTCTAGCTCGAGTAGCCCGGTGGCCGGGTCAGAGAGAAGCTCGCGCCCTGCGGGTCCATGAAGACCGCCTGGCGGAGGCCGGTGCCCGGAATGTCATAGGGGGAAGTGAGGATCTGGCCCCCAAGCTCCTCGATCTTGGCCCCGGCGGCGTCGATGTCTGCGATCCAGAAGTCGACGTCCCAATGTGGCGGTGGTGCGTCGCCGTTGGCGCTGGGCGACACCATCGTGGCGACGACGTCGCGCCGGACGGGTTGCTCTGGTTCACCGCCGACGTAGCCCGGCACGAGCCACATCACCATCTCGTCATCGCCCATCTCGAAGGTCTCAATCTCCCATCCAAAGACCTCGGGATAGAACCGCTTCGCCCCCTCGGGGTCGGTGGTCAAGAGCGCGCTCATCGCGTACGCGCTCGGCTCGTTGACCAGCTGAGCCCCCTTGTGCGTGCCCGGTGACCAGATCCCGAGCGCGGCGCCCACCGGGTCGGCGATGACCGCGATCCGCCCGCCGTCGAGGCTGCCGAACGGGTCCTTGAGGACGCTGCCGCCGGCCGCCAGCGCCTTGGCGACGGTCCCATCGACGTCGTCCACCCAGACGTAGGTCGTCCAGGCCGTGACCGGAGGGGCCCCCTCGGGACGAGAGGCGATCGCGGCGATGTCGCGGCCGCGCAGCCTGCACATGTAGTGCGTGCCCTCGACGCCGTCGGGCATCGTGTTCTCGGCCTCCCAGCCGAAGAGCTGCGTGTAGAAGCTCATCGCGGCGTCCGCGTCGGGTTGCCAGGTGTCGACCCAGCACGGGACGCCATGCGCAAATCCGTCTCGCTCACTCATCGCTCCTCCTTCCGTTCACTTGCCGCTCTCTCCATATCGCCGCTGGACCGTACCAGATCGTCCTAAAAGAGGATCACAGAGTTGTATTCCACAACTACAATCGCCTAAACTGCGCGGCGATGGCCAGAACCAGGACGAAGCTCGACGGATGCGGGATCGCCCACGCCTCTGACCTGCTCGGTCAGCGCTGGGCCATGCTCGTGGTTCGCGAGCTCCTGCTCGGGCCCAAGCGGTTCACGGACCTGCGCGCCGGGATCCCGGACATCAGCCCCAATGTGCTCGGGCAGCGGCTGCGCGAGCTGGAGGAGTCGGGGATTCTGCGGCGGCGGAAGCTCGCTCCGCCCGCCGCGGCTCAGGTCTACGAGCTGACGGAGTGGGGCCGGGAGCTCGAGCCGGCCGTCCTCGCGCTCGGGAGCTGGGCGAGCCACGCACCATCGTTTCCGCTCGGCGCCGAGATGGGGCCGGACTCGCTGGTGCTGGCGCTGAAGACGGCGTTCGATCCGGCGAAGGCGGAGGGGCTGGATGCCACCTACGAGATGGTGCTGGGGGAGATCCCGTTCAAGATTTCGGTGAAGGGCGAGAGATTCGAGGCGGCCAGGGGGGAGGCTGAGAGGCCCGCTGCCACGATCCGGAGCGATCCGGGTGCGATCGCCTCGGTGGTCTTCGGCGGAAACAGGCTGGGAAAGGCGGTGGACTCCCGCGACATCGAGATTGACGGCAGCCGCCGCGCGGTCAATGCCCTCTTCCGCGCGCTGACCTAATTGGGCTCTAGTGCTTCTTCTTGCCTACCAGCCGGTCAGGACTCCGCCAGCAGATCGCGGTAATCGCCGCGGTGGAAGAGGAGTGGCTGGCCGTCCCGCGACTCGACCGCGAGCACGCTGCCGGTGAGGATCAGGTGGTCGCCTCCGTCGATCAGGTCGCGCAGCTCGCAGGCGGCCCACATCAGCGCGCCGGGAAGTCGAGGCAGCCCATCGCTGTCGGACCACTCAACGCCCTCCCACTTCGCCTCCTCCGGATCCTTGCCCGCGAAGCGCCGCGCCAGCTCCTCCTGGCCGGCGGCGAGAACGTTGACGCCGAAGCGCCCCTGGGCGCGGACCGACGTCAGCGTCCGCGAGCCGCGGTCGAGGCAGGCGAGCATCAGTGGCGGGTCGAGCGAGAGGGAGGTCACCGCGTTGGCCGTGGCGCCGGAGGGGCCGTTGTCGCCGACCGCGGTGACCACGGTCACACCGGTGGCGTAGGCGCCGAGAGCGGCTCGGAACTCCTCCGGACTGACGGGCATGGCTGAACGCTACGCGACCTCTCGCATATGATCCCGCCGCGTGCGAGGGGCATTTCTACTCATTGCAGTCGCCTTGGTCGTAACCGCCGTCGGTTGCGGGACCCAGGGCGTCCAGGTCCCGGACAACGATCCGGACCACCAGGGTGCTGAGATGTTCGCCCAGCGCTGCTCGGGCTGCCACACGCTCACCCCCGCCGGCACCGAGGGAACCGCCAACCGCTCCGAGCGCGTCCAGGGCCCGAACCTCGACCAGCGCTCCGAGACGATGGCCGACGTGATCTACGCGATCCGCAACGGTGGCTTCTCCGGCGCGATCATGCCCCAGAACATCGTGGTCGGCGCCGACGCCCAGAAGGTCGCCGCCTTCGTCTCGAAGTACGCCGGCGAGGACGTCACCCAGTCGCCGCGGCCCGCGGCAACGACGACCACGGCAGCTCCCTAACGGCTCGGAGCGGAGCCACGCTCGACCTCAAGCAGATCCGCAGCGATCCGGAGCCGGTGCGCACGGCGCTGGCCAGGCGGGGCGCGGCCGAGCAGCTGGACGAGCTCCTCGCCGCCGATGAGAGTCGCCGCCAGCTCAACACGCGCATCGACGGGATCCGCGCCGAGCAGAACAAGCTCTCGGGGGAGATCGAGGAGGCGGCCAAGGCCGGCAAGACCGACGACCCGGAGTTCAAGAAGGCGCGAGAGGCATCCAGCTCACTCAAGTCCGAGCTCAAGGAGCTCGAGCCGCAGCTGGCGGACCTGAGCGAGAAGCGGGACGGGCTGCTTGCCTCGTTGCCGAACATCCCAGAGCCCGAGGCGCCCGACGGCGAGACCGAGGAGGACAACGTCAGCCTGCGGGAGGTGGGGGACAGGCCGGATTTCGGCTTCGAGCCGGTCGACCACCTCGACCTGGCCCAGCGCCACGGCTGGATCGAGATGGAGGCGGCGGCCGAGGTTTCAGGCTCCCGCTTCGCTTATCTGCTCGGCGACCTGGCGATGCTCGAATTCGCCCTGGTCCGCTTCGCAATGGAACGCGTCCGCGCCGAGGGCTTCGAGCCGACGATCCCGCCGGTGCTTGTCAGGGAAAAGGCGCTCTACGGGACCGGCTACTTCCCCGGTGAGCGGGAGATGATCTACGAGGTCCCGCGCGACGAGTTGTTCCTCGTGGGGACCTCTGAGGTCTCGCTCGCCGCGCTGCACGCCGACCGGATCATGGAGGCGAGCGATCTGCCCAAGCGGTACGCCGGGTACTCGACCTGCTTTCGCCGCGAGGCCGGTGCGGCCGGCAAGGACACCCGGGGCATCTTCCGCGTCCACCAATTCGACAAGGTCGAGATGTTCAGCTTCGTCGAGCCCGACTCGGGAGGCGAGGAGCACGAGCGCCTCCTCGCCATCCAGGAGGGCATCCTCAAGGAGCTCGAGATCCCGTACCGCGTGGTCGACGTCGCGGTGGGCGATCTGGGCGCTCCCGCGGCTCGCAAGTTCGATTGCGAGGCCTGGATCCCCAGTCAGGAACGCTTCCGTGAGGTGACAAGCTGCTCCAACACGACGGACTTCCAGGCAAGACGCCTGTCCGCCCGGTACCGTCCCGCGCAAGGAGAATCCCCAGAACCGGTTCACACGTTGAACGGAACTGCGGTGGCTGTCGGTCGAACCTTGATCGCACTGCTGGAGAACGGGCAGCGAGAGGACGGGAATGTGGAACTTCCGCCCGCTTTGCAGGACTTTGGCTCCCCAGGAAGGATTCCCACATAAATGAGCTCCTCGACTCCCAAGCGAGTAGTCCTCTGCGACGACCACGAGATCGTTCGCGAGGCGATCAAGGCAAGGATGGCCGCGGTCGAAGGCGTCGAGATCGTCGGCGAAGCCGAGACCGGTGAGGAGGTCGTCGAAGTCGTCAAGGAGCTGGAGCCCGACGTCTGCATCGTCGACGTCGAGCTGCCGGGCAAGGACGGCATCGACGCCACCAAGGACATCCTCAAGGCCCGGCCCGAGACACGGGTCATCATCTTCACCGCCCACGCCCAGCCCGACCTGCTGACGCTGGCGCTGCGCGCCGGTGCCTCGGGTTACGTGCTCAAGTCAGCGCCGAGCGAGGACATCGCCCGCGCGATCGAGGTGGTCGCCGGCGGTGGCACCTTCGTCGGCACGGAGCTCGGCCAGGGCGCCGGGGAGGTCGAGAAGCTGCTCGAGCTGACCCCCCGCGAGCGCGAGATCCTGGAATTGCTCGCGGAGGGCCTGCGCGTCAAGCAGATCGCCGACCGGCTCTCACTCAGCCCCGCCACGGTCCACACCCACGTCCGCAACGCGATTGCGCGGATGGAGGTCGATACGCGGACCGAGGCGGTGGCCCTCGCCGTGCGCTTCAGCTACCTGGGAGCGGGAGGAAAGGTCTAAGGGTTGCCAGGGCGTTGGCGCCCTCGCGCCGCACGCCCGGAAGCGAAGCTGAGGACGTGCGGCTTGATGGCGAAGCCGTCTACGACTCGTTTTGCGGCTTGAACTCGAGGGCGCAGCCGTTGATGCAGTAGCGCTGTCCGGTCGTGTCCTGCGGACCGTCGTCGAAGACGTGTCCCAGGTGCGCGTCACAGCGCGAGCAGAGCACCTCGGTGCGCTTCATGAACAGACTGTCGTCGGCCTCGGTCTCAACGTTCTCGCCCTCCATCGGCCGGTCGAAGCTCGGCCAGCCGGTGCCGGAGTCGAACTTGTGCTCCGAGTCGAACAGCGGCTGTCCACATGCCACGCAGACGAACTGCCCCGCATCCTTGACGTCGTTGAGCTCGCTCGTGAACGGAGCCTCGGTGCCCTTCTTGCGGACGACCTCGTACTGCTCCGGCGTCAGCTCCTGGCGCCACTCCTGCTCGCTCTTCTTGAGCTTCTCCAAAGTTCTCACACCTCATTTACTAGATGGGTTCGACCAGAATAGACCGGTCGAATATCAGTCCTCGGGGGGCGGCCAGCGTTACTAGTCTGCCCGCGTGCCCGACTCCTTCTACGAGCCCGATGGGGAGCTTTACGTCTCCACCGAGCTCACCCGCGGCCCGTGGGATCCGGGTGCCCAGCACGCCGGTCCGCCGGCCGCGCTGATCGGGCGAGAGGTCGAGCGCCTGGGAGGGGGCAGGATCGGCGGCGAGGATGGCCCGCCGGCTCAGGTGGGCAGGATCACCTACGAGGTGCTGCGGGCCGTGACGATTACGCCGCTCCGCGTCGAGGCCCGGATCGTCCGTCCCGGCAAGCGGGTCGAGATGTTCGAGGCGACCCTCAGCGACGAGGAGGGCGAGCCGCTGATGCGGGCGCAGGGCTGGCGCCTGCGTACGGACGCGGTGTCGTTTCCGCCCCCCGAGCCCCGGCACGAGCCCCCGCCTGGACCCGAGAGAGGTGAGCCGGGGCAGTTCTTTCACACCGGCTACGCCGTCGGCTACCACACGGCAATGGAGTACCGGTTCACCGACGGCGCGTTCATGGAGCAGGGCCCGGCGACGGTTTGGATGCGGATGGCCGTCCCCCTCGTTCCGGGCGAGGAGCCGTCACCTCTGCAGCGCGTGCTCGCCGCCGCCGATTCGGGAAACGGCGTGAGCGCCGCACTCGACTGGTCGAAATACCTGTTCATCAACGTGGACCTCAGCGTCCACCTACACCGGATGCCCGACGGCGAATGGGTCTGCCTGGACGCGGTGACGCTGCCCGAGCCCAACGGGATCGGGATGGCGGACACCAGGCTGTTGGACCAGCGGGGCCCGATCGGCCGTGCCGCCCAGACGCTGTTGATCGCGGAACGGCCCTGAGGGACTAGGCGACCGGGACCGGGACCGGCAGCTGCTCCGCGTCCGTGGAGCGCACGACGTGCTCGAGAATCCTGACCAGCTCGGGGTCGAACTGGGAGCCGGCGCATTCACGGAGCTCCGCCAGAGCAGCCTCGGGGGTGCGAGCGGGTGAGTACGGCCGCTCCGAGGTCATCGCGTCATAGGCATCGCAGACCAGGATGATCCGAGAAGCCAGGGGGATGTCATCGCCGGCCAGCTGGTCCGGATAGCCCTTGCCGTCCCAGCACTCATGCGAGGAGCGGATCAACCTGCCGACCGAGGCGAGGGACCGCGCAGCCGAGACGATGCGCTCGCCGAGGATCGTGTGCTGGTGCATGAACCCCCACTCCTCGTCATCGAGCGGGCCCGCCTTGCTGAGGATCGCATCGGGAATTGCGATCTTCCCGATGTCGTGGAGCTCCGAGGCACGGATGAGGGCGGCCATCTCGCCCGGCGGCAGCTCGAGCTCCTCGCCGACGGCGCCCGCGAGGTTCTTCACGGCGTTGACGTGCTCGGTCAGCTCCGGGGCGCGCTGGTTCAGGATCCTCAGGAGCACGGCCTCGACCTCGCCACCGGCGGATGGACGGCGCGAATCCTTGTCGGCATACATCCGCTGGTCCGCCAGCTGGAGAGCGGTGGAAGGGGTCCTTGCGTCAGCGGGCAGCTCCGCGGTTCCACAGGAGCAGGAGACCTTGAATCCCTCACCGCGCTCCGTCAGGGCAGCGGCACCGGCGGCGACCGACGCCCCCGCGCTCGTCGCGTCGCCCGGCAGCAGCATCGCGAACTCGTCTCCCCCATCCGATAGGCGCGCCCCCTGACGCCGACCGCGTCGGCCAGCTGGTGCCCGAGACGCACGAGCAGCGCGTCCCCGGCGGGGTGGCCGAAGGCGTCGTTGTAGGCCTTGAACCCGTCAAGATCGAGGAAGGCGAGGACATGCGAGGGAGGGTCGTCGAGGCTGAAGAGCCGATCGAGGTCGTAGGCGAGCTTCCCGCGATTGGAGAGCCCGGTGAGGGGGTCGGTCTCGAGCTCGGTGACCAGACGGTGGTTCTGAGCGAAAGTGAGAGCGAGGCGCGCGACGACGGCGAGGAGCGTCGCCACGGTCAGGGCGGCGACGGCGGGCTCCTTCATGTCCTGGCGCTCGAGCATCAGGAGCGCGAGTACGGCGAGCGCGAAGATCGTGGGGAGGCGAATGCGCGCCAGCCCTCGGCGGGCTCGTTCTCCCGATGCCTGGGCGAGGGCTGCAGGGCCGCTGCGGCGATCAGGACGGTCGCCAGGGGCCAGAGGGCGTTGTTCCAGGAGGCGGAGGTATAGGTGCCGCCAGCGACTGATAGGTGTAGACGGCGTCGCCGATCGCGGCGCAGGCGACCCCGGCGGCGATCAGCGCGAGGCCCCGTCCCGGGCGCCAGCCGGTCAGCGCGACCGCACCGGCGGCGACCGCCAGGATGACGAGGTCGAGTGTCGGATAGGAGACTGCGACCGCCACCTCGGAGGGCGTCCCGCTCGTATTGGCGAGGACGAAGTCCATCAGCACGCTGGCGCCGATGGCCCCGACGCAGAGGGCCCCGATGGCGACGTCGGTCCAGATGACCGCGGTCATCCTGCCGACGCGGGTCCGGACGTAGACGACCAGGCCGGCGAGGATGAAGAGGTAGCCCGTGATGTACAGGCCGTCGTCCACCGAGGGGAAGGGCGGGCTGGCAAGGTCCCGGAGCGCGACCGTCCAGTAGAGGTCGCCGACCGCCCAGCTCAGCAGCCCGATGCCGAGAAGCGACCACTGGAGCCTCTCCTCCTTCCGCAGCGCCGCCCTGCCGAGCGTTACGAGGGCGGCGGACATCGTCACGAAGTCGTAGACCCACTCCTCGATGAAGTAGCTGTAGCGATGCGCGCCGAAGCCGAACGTGCTGTGAGCGATCTCCACCAGCAGCGCCGCGAGCACCACTCCGCCGAAGACGGCTCCCGCCAGGCGGGTTGCTGAGTGAGGCTGTCGCTGTCGCGAAGCTGTTTCCACGGTTTAAGGCAAGGCCACGACGAGTACTCCCCCTCACCTATTCATCGTCCATCGGCGAAATCCCTTGAGATCTTTATTCGGTAGGCAACCGGCGCATTGTTTGCGGACCCGTGAGACACTGGCAGGTGCAGGGGGAAGCGATTCTCAAGCCCGGATGCCTATCTATAAGGACAAGCACCCGAGAGCAGGCCGTCGCGGCCTCGTTGCCGCCATGCTCGTCGCGCTTGCGCTGTTTGCCACCTCGAGCACCGCTCTCGCGGGCCAGGACAAGCTCAAGGGCGGCTCGGTGGTCATTCAGCTCAAGGGCTCGCGGGGCCTCAAGCTGAAGCCTTCGAACCTGAACCTGCCGATCACCGGCGGAGCGGTCGATCCGGTCGACGGCTCGGGGACCGTGCAGATTGCGAGGACCATCCGGGCCAAGCGCGGCAAGCGCAAGGCCAAGGTCACGATCACGGCTCTCAACCTCGGCGGGAACGGCGGTCACGGCACCATTTCGGCCAAGGTCGGCAAGAAGAAGATCGCCGTCTTCGGCGCGCTCGCCGGTGGCACCGTGACCCGTGACGGCTTTGGCGCCAGGATCGAGAACGTCAAGGCGACCATTGCTCGCAAGGGAGCGCGGGCGCTCAACCGGGTGTTCTCCCGGCGCAAGCGCGGCGCGAAGAAGTCGGCGCGCCGGGGCGTGAAGGCCGGCCAGCCGCTCGGCACGGTCGTCTCGATCACGACGGATCCGCTGGCGGTGGAGGTCGTCGCCGGCAGCGGGAACCTGGTCCTCCATACGAGCCTGGCGCCCGGCTCATTCGGCGGGAAGCTCCCGTCGCACTGCATCGATGCGCTCACGGGCGGAGTGGCCCCGATCGCCCCGGCGACGCAGACCCTCACCGACTTCACCTTCCCCGTGACCGGCGGAGACCTGGCACCCGACTTCAGCGCCGGAGAGGTGCTCACGGGCGGCGGCCAGACGATCACCAAGAACAGCACCATCGTCATCACTCCGTCCTCCTGTGGATCGGCCGATCCACCCACGGGCACCCATCTCCTCAGCACGGACTTCAGCGCGGCGTTCGATCGCAACAGCCTGAACTCGACCGCGACCCTGCCGAACGGCACGAGCCTCGTGGCGTCGCTCGGGACGATCGACTGGTCCACCGGAACCCGGACCTTCGACCCGACCAAGAAGCAGGCGACCGTCACCGGCGCCACCGTGCACCTCGCCGACGTGGCCGCGTTCACCCTCAATCAGGTCTTCCCGAACGCTTCGGGCACCGCGAGCAACGACTTCGTCACCGGCGACCTGATCGGGACGATCGACCTGACGGCCACGCTGCGCTAGACGCCCGGGCGAATCAGCGGAGGGGGAGGGATTCGAACCCCCGGACCGGGAGGACCCGGTCAACAGCTTTCAAGGCTGCCGCAATCAACCAGACTCTGCCACCCCTCCGGTTGTCGGACAGGCTAGACGCGGTGCCTGGCGCTAGTCGTCCTGCGGCGTGCAGACGATGACCGGAATGCGCCGGTTGCCGGCGCGCTCCTGATACCTGGCGAAGCCGGGATAGAACTCGGTGGCGAGGTCCCAGAGCCGCGTGCGCTCCTCTCCCTCGGCCTCCTTCGCGCGGTAGCGGCCGCCGCCGCCCTTGGTCCAGAGCTCGACGTCCGGGTTGGCCGAGACGTTGTGGTACCAGGCGGGGTGGTCCTGGTGACCTCCGCGGGATGCGATCAGGATCACGTCGTCCCCGTCGGTGAAGTAGGCGAGCGGCGTGCTGCGCTCCTTGCCGCTTTTCGCTCCGGTGTGGGTGAGCAGGACCGTCGGCGCGTTGATCGTGGTCTTCACGCGTCCGCCGGTCGCGCGCATCAGGTACGGGTCGATCTTGTTGCCGACGTTGACGAGGAACCAGGTGATCGGGGGCTGGCGGGCGGCCCAGGAGAGCGAGCTCATCCAGAGCCCCTTCGGCTCCTTCGGGTCGTACGCGGCGACTCTCCCCATGCAACGATTCTATGAGATCAGTTCACCGAGGCGTGCCGAGGTGAGCAGCTTGCCCAGGGATTCCGGCGGCTGCGGTCGCGCGAAGTAGTAGCCCTGGCCGCGATCGCAGTGCAGCGCCTGCAGCTCGCGGAGCTGCTCCTCGCGCTCGAGGCCCTCCGCCGTGGCCGTCAGTCCCAGGCCGTGCGCCAGCCCGACGATGGCGGCGACGCCGGCCGAATCCTCGCGGGAGCGACCGAGCCCGGCGATGAATGATGCGTCGATCTTGATCGCGTTCAGGCGCGGGAGGCGCTTCAGGCTGCCGAAGGAGGAGATGGCGATGCCGAAGTCGTCGATCAAGAGGCGGATCCCCAGCGCCTCCAGATCCGGAATGGCTGCGAGCGCGGCGGCGCGGCGATCCATCACCGCGCGCTCGGCGATCTCCAGGCAGAGTGAGGCAGCGGGCAGCCGGGCATCCGCGATCGCCTGGGCGATCTTGCCGCTCAGGCCCGGATCCGCGAGGCGCCGCTCGCTGATGTTGACCGAGACCGTGAATCGCTCTCCGTCCGGGAGCTCCTCCCGCCAGTGGGCCGCCTGGAAGCAGGCCTCGCGAAGCACCAGGTCATCCACCTCCAGGATCAGGTCGCTCGCCTCGGCAACGAAGAGGAATTGCGCCGGCTCGAGCAGCCCCCGAACCGGATGCTGCCAACGCACCAGAGCCTCGGCGCCGGTGATCTCGCCGCTGATCAGATCCACCTCGGGCTGGTAGTGCACGGTGAGCTCGCCGTTCTCGATCCCGGCCCGGAGCTCGTGCTCCAGCCCGGTCTGGTCCGTCTCGCCGGTGCGCATCCAGGTCTCGAACAGGGCGTAGCGGGACTTGCCTGCGGCCTTCGCGCGATACATGGCGAGGTCCGCATCGCCCAGCATGTCGTCGGGTTCCGCCGGAGCCCCGTCCTGCGCATAGAGGGAGATGCCGATGCTTGCCGCCTGGGTGATGGCCCTGCCCTGAACGTCGATGGGCTTGGCCATCGCGTCGATGACCCGGTCGGCGATCGCCTTGGCGTCGTCGTCCCCGACCTCCTCGCAGAGGAGCGCGAACTCGTCGCCGCCCAGGCGCGCGAGGGTGTCGCCTGCGCGGAGCAGGCGCTCCAGCCGGCGTGCTACCTCGATCAGGACCTGGTCGCCCGCGGCATGGCCGAGGGTGTCGTTGACGAGCTTGAAGGCGTCGAGGTCGAGGTAGACGATCGCGTAGCCGCGCGCGCCACGGCGGTTCGAGGCCATGCGCACGCGGTCGGCGAAGAGAGTTCGGTTGGGAAGCCCGGTGAGCGAGTCGTGGAGCGCCTGGCGGGTGAGCCGCTCCTCGGATTCCTTGCGGTCGGAGATGTCCTCTACCTGGCTGATCAGATAGCTCACCGCGCCCTCGTCGTAAACCGGCGATACGTTCAGCGAGACCCAGACCGGGTGTCCCTCCGCGTGGAGGTAGCGCTTCTCGGCCCTGTAGCCGTAGCGCTCGCCTTCGATCAGGTCGCGGAGCGCGTCGAGGCCGGCCTCGACGTCGTCGGGATAGGTGATCTCGCTGAAGGTCCTGCCCAGAAGCTCGTGCTCGGGGTAACCGGTGATCTCGCAAAGGGCTCGGTTGACGCGCTGAAAGCGTCCGGCGGTCGAGACCAGGGCCATCCCGACCTGGCTGTCGTCGAATGCCCTCCGGAACAGCTCCTCGGCCTCGCCCAGATCCCTGCTCGTCTCCTTGAGGGCGAGGACGAGCGCGTGCACGGCGGGACCAACCGCCCCCGCGAGGACCACGGCGACGATCATGCGCTGCCACTGGTCGCTGCTGTACGCGGGATCGCCCGGGATGACCAGCGGAGCAAGCAGCGTCAGGCCCATCGCGACGATCGAGATCCCGAGCTCCCGGCCCGTGCCGTAGATCGCGAACCAGGTGATCGGGATCGCCAGCAGCGGATCGAATGCGGTGGGTGTGCTCCCGTTCGCGTCGCGCAGCAGGGCGAGGATGACGAAATAGGAGAGGGGGAGGATCGCCTGGGGCCAGGCCGGGTATCGCTCCCAGGGCACGAGCAGGGCGCAGCCGACCACGATCGGCACCATCGCGGCCGCGATCGCGACGCGCGGGTCCGTGAAGGAGAGGCCCGCCACCGGGACCAGCGCGAAGGGCAGGACCCCGGCGACGACGAACGGGGCGATGCGCCAAATGACGTTCGCGCCCTCGAAGAAGCGCCCCGGCTCGACGTCGAGCCCGATGGCCCGTGACCAGCCGCGATCGCCCTGGCGACCGGCGACGGCGGCTACTCGGTGGCTCACTCTCGACGTCCTCTCTCGAAGTTCCCCCTTCGAGCCCATTCAGGAAGCGAGGCCGGATACACCCTTCCCTGGGAACCGATGGACGGTAGACCTGGGGGGTCCACCGAGAAAGGCCTCTATTCGGTACCGGAGGCCTTTGGACAGTTGTTCTAGCGGACACCAGGCCGCTCCACTCTGGAGCGGAGGGCGAAGCCCGTAGCGACTTATGTGGGGCGGCCGCTTGTGGCCGCGATCTGATGGTGAAACCTGTCTACAGGAACGCTTTTCCCTCGCCCCGGTAGGTCGGGACCTCGTCTCGGATCGTCGTCCCGGTGATCAGGAACAGGCGGTCGAAGCGCTCGCAGAGCTCGCCGGCGCGCAGATCGCGGAAATAGACCCGGTCCCCGATGCCGAGCCGGTTCGATCGGGCGGGGGGCAATGCCCGCTCCGCGCCCTCCACCTCACGGCCGATTCCCGATGAGCGGGTCACCGGCAGGGTGAACATCGCGGCCGGCCGGGGCCTGAAGGAGCGGAAATGGTCCAACCGCACCGGGGCGCAGAAGCCGGATCCCGCCCCGATCTCGGTCACCGCCCACTCGGATGCGGTCCGGTCGATCGAGCCCGTGCCGCCTCCGTTGACGAACTGGAGCTGGGCGACCTCGGACAGCGCGTTGACGATCTCGGCCCGGCGCTCTTCGATGTCCTTCGCGGACGCTGCTTGCATGCGCCGCACGATCAGGTTGTTGATCGACTTGCCCGGGTCGTTGTCCCCGACTCCGGCGATCTGCGCCTCGTACGCCAGTGCCCCGACGAGCTTGGTCCGGTCGCGGCGGTCGATCTCCCGGGCCAGGGCCACCGCTTCGCCGGCCGTCCTGATGGGTGAGCGCCGGGCGCCGAACTTGACGATCCCGCCGAACGGCCGCCAGGAGAGATCGATGTCGATCGCGACGCGGATCGGCGCGACGAATGACGTCGCCGCCTCTTCGATCAGGTCGAGGTGCTCGACGCAGTCGACCATCACCACGGGTGCCTCCTCGGGATCCTCGGAGGTGATCCGCGCGAGCCGGGTCAGGCTGGCGCGGTCGCTGGTCGGGTTGGCGACGACGAGGTCGCGCACGTCGTGCTCCCAGAGCCAGATCGTCTCGGGCAGGCTGAACGTGAGGGCGCCCTGGAAGCCCGGATCGAGGTCCAGGATCCGCTCGAGCACCGGCCGCGAGCGGATGGCCTCCGTAGCGATGCGGATCGGCTTGCCCCGCGAGCGCCGCAGCATGTCGGCGGCGTTCGCCCAGACCGCGTCGAGGTCGAGGAACGCGAACGGCGCCTGCCTGCCGCCGAAGATGACCTCGAAGCGCTCGAAGGCCTCCATCGGCGTGGGGAGGGGAAGGGGGGTCGGCGTGTCGATCGCCGACAGGGGTCGAGTTTCCTCGTCAACTGGAGGTACGGGGGTCGGCTTCTCTTCGGTGGCCGGCTTCATTAATCGGGTTGCTGCTCAGCTTCGCTTCCGCTGCACCCTCTCGTCTGAGCCTACAATCGTGCCGCGTGGTCGCCTAGCGACCGCCCCCGGAGAGGTGGCCGAGCGGCTGAAGGCACTCGCCTGCTAAGCGAGTAGGGGGCTAATAGCTCTCTCGAGGGTTCGAATCCCTCCCTCTCCGCTGAAACACCCTGCGGGATGCCCTCGGCCACGGACATGAAGTTGTTCGCCCTGATCGCCTTGATCGCGATTGCGGGTGCGTCGGCGTACCTCCTCTTCGAGGGAGACAGCGAGAGCCCGGCGGCTCCCATCGTCATCACGCTGCCCACGGTGACGGCGCCGACCATCAGCCCGCCTCCAGCGGAACGCCGGAGTGCCACGAGCGCCCAGGGCCCGAGCTACGCGATCGCGACCGTGAATCCCGGCCACCGGATCGCCCTGCGCGCATCGCCGGGAGGCGCGGTGCTCGG
Source organism: uncultured Solirubrobacterales bacterium (assembly GCA_963819715.1). GTDB lineage: Bacteria > Actinomycetota > Thermoleophilia > Solirubrobacterales > 70-9 > DASUPK01. The sequence continues at coordinate 763,236 of CAWFXE010000002.1, read as the reverse complement.
AGACGTCGGTGATCGCACCGAATTCGGCTCGAGGAGCGCCTACTGGATCGAGCGCGTGAAGGGAGCCTGGTTCGGGGTTCCAATCCCGGATCTGCCGAACGGAAGACTCGCGTGGATTCAGAACGACCCCTCTGCGCTGAGCGTCGCGCGGACTCGGTTCTGGATCAGGGCGGATCTGTCCAGGCGCCATATGGAGCTTCGCTACGGAAGACGTCTGCTGACCAGCTTCCCGGTGACCGTGGGCTCACGGACATCTCCCACGCCGCTGGGGGACTACTCCGTGACCGACGGACTGGTGGGGAATGGCCTCGGGCCCTGGTACGGCTGTTGCGTCCTCGCCCTCTCCGGCCACCAGGACCACCTTCCTCCGGGGTGGATCGGAGGTGACCGCATTGCGATTCACGGTTCTCCGGGCGCTATCGGTGGCGCCGACTCAAACGGCTGCCTCCGGGCTTCCGACCAGGACATGGTCTCGCTGCTCACGCGCATTCCCCTCGGGACCCCCGTGTTCATCCACGCATGAGCTTCCTCGCGCTGATCGCGGCGCTGGCGGTCGCCGCCTCCTCGGGAACCGGGAATCCGGCCGTCGAGGCGCTGCGCGCGGCCGTTCCGGTGCCCCAGATCTCCCTCAGCCCGCCGGCGCCGAGGGTGAAGGGGCCGAGCTTCCCGATCGCCACCGTCCGGCCCGGACAGCGGATCGCGCTGCATGCCTCCCCGGGCGGCAGGGTGATCACCCGTGTCGGTGATCGCACCGAGTTCGGCTCGATGCGCGTCCTCTGGATCGAACGGGTGGATGGCGCCTGGTTCGGCGTCCCGGCGCCGGAGCTGCCGGACGGGGAGCTTGCCTGGATCAGGGACGACCGCTTCGTCCTGGATGTGTCCCAGACGCACTTCTGGATCGACGCGGATGTCTCCCGCCAGGTTCTCGAGCTCCATTACGGAGACCGCCTCCTCGACCGCTTCCCGGTGACGGTCGGCTCCCCGACCTCTCCCACACCGCTGGGGGACTACTCGGTGACCGACGGCCTGGTGGGCAAGGGCCTCGGCCCCTGGTACGGCTGCTGCGCTCTGGCTCTCTCCGGCCACCAGCCGAACCTGCCGCCCGGATGGATCGGCGGCAACCGGATGGCGATCCACGGCACGCCGGGCTCAATCGGCGGCGCCAACTCCCACGGCTGCCTGCGGGCCTCCGACCCGGACATGATCTCCCTGTTCGCGCGCGTCCCGCTGGGCGCGCCTGTCTTCATCCACGCCTAGGGACAACCCGGCAATGAAGGGGGGAAGGACGAGCGGTCCTTATGGGTCTGATCGCACCCGCGACCAAAATGGTCGCGCCCGCGATCAGACCTACTTGCCCCGTGGCTTCCGGCGCGTGACCCGGGCGCGCAGCTTGCCGGGCTTCCTCCTTGGTGCTGCCTTCGTTGACCGTTTCGGCGTCTTCTGGGCGCCTTTCTTCTTCGCCGGTTTTGCCGGGGTCCGCCGCGGCTTTGCCTTCGCCCGCGGCACCGGCTGCTCGCGCAGCGCCTCGCGCAGGGCGGTCGCGAGGTCGTCCAGGTCGGCAACGATGTCGTGGTCGCCGGCCAGGCCGAAGAAGACGCGGCCGTCGTAGCTCATCATCCCGATCGAGAGCGCGTGGTTCTGCGGCGAGAGCGGCACGAACGGATAGATCTCCTTGATACGGCGTCCGAGCAGGTAGAGGGGCTGCTGCGGGCCCGGGACGTTCGAGACGACGAGGTTGAAGACGAGGGGCCGCGCCATTCCGCGGGCGAGCAGCCGGTTGATGGTGGGAGGGGCCCAGCCTGTCGCCTCGATCAGGAGGGAGGCGGCGCGGGCGTTGTCGGACTCCTTCAGCCGCTTGGTCTCATCGCGGAGCTGCTCGAGCCGCTCCCGCGGATCGGCAACGGTGAGGGGCAGGCGAACCATGATCGTCGAGATCCGGTTGCCGAGCTCGCCCCTCTCATCGGGACGGCGGATACTCACCGGAACCAGCGCGACGAGGTAGTCGGGGACCTTGTCGCCGCGTCCCTCCAGGTAGCGCCGCAGCGCGCCCGCAGCGACGGAGAGCAGGACGTCGTTGACCGTCGATCCCTCCGCGATTGCTCGCGCGCGCTTGAGCCGGTCGAGGTCGGTGCGCGCCCAGGCGATTCGCCGGTCGCGACCGATCCTCACGTTAAGAGGGCTGCGCGGGACCCTGGGCCCGCCGGAGGCGAGGCCGGTGAACGCCTCGGCCGTGCGCAGCACCCGGGCGGCCGTCTGCGCCGGCGTCGTCACCGCGGTCCGCGCCGCGCGGCCCGCCGCGCGCAACGGCTTCCGGACCCGCTCGGACGCGGCCTGCGTGAGGAGCATCGTCGGGCTCGGCTCGTCTGGATCCCATGGCTTCTCGGGCGCCTTGATCCGGGTGCCGCGCTTGCTGGTGTCGAGCAGGATCGTGCCGACGTCCACTGCGGCCACGCCGTCGACGAGCGCGTGGTGAGTCTTGGAGATGTAGGCATGGCGGCCGCTCAGGCCCTCGACCATGTAGAGCTGCCAGAGCGGCCGGTCCATGTCGAGAGGCTCCGACATGACCCGCCCGACGATGTCGCGGAGCTGGTCGAGCCGCCCCGGCCGCGGCACCGAGACGTGCCGCACATGGCGGCGGACGTCGAACCGCGGATCGTCGCCCCAGACCGGGTTCTCGATGCCGAGGGGGATCTTCACGATCCGCTGGCGGAACCGGGGGACGAGGAGCAGCCGCTTCTCGACGTGGGCGACCAGCTGGTCGTAGGTCGGCGCCGCGCCCTCGACGATGATCGTCGCGCCGACGTGAACGTGGATCGGCCCGCGCTCGGCGTTCAGGTTCGACATGTCCGACCCGGAGAGTCGTTCTGGAGCCCTGGCCGCCAAGCGGGGCAGACTAGCGAGCGGGTTTCGCTCTGCCGGCGAGCGACAACGGGACGGCCGCTATTACCGACCCGATCGCGATCACCCGGAGGATCTGCTCGATCGCCTCGCCCTCGCTGGTGCCGCCTCCGGAAATGACCTCGATAAGGGAGGCCACGAGGGCGACCCCCAGGCCGGCCATTCCGATCACGATCGAGAGCGAGACCCCGGATGCCTCGCCGGCGCGATCCGCCGGGACCACGCTCTGCGTGCCGACGCTCAGCATCGCCCAGCAGAGGCCGTACCCGAGTCCGAACACCACCAGCGCCGCGGCGATGACCCCGACCCCCAGGCCGGCCGCGATCACGAGCAGGCCGAGCGCGCCCACCACGATCGCCGCGAGCATCGTCCGCGGGATGTCGAAGTGCTCGGCGAGCCGGCCCGAAAGGGGCCCGGCGACTGCCTGCATCACGGAGGCGGCGAGGAAGATGAAACCGCCCTCGAGCGGCGAGTAGCCGCGCACGTCCTGCAGGTAGAGGGTCGTGGCAAAGGTGGTGACGACGAAGGCGATGTTGGCGATCATCCCGAGCAACGTGATCGAGACGAAGCGGCGGTTGCGGAACAGCGCCAGGTCAACGAGCGGGAAGGACGCTCGTCGCTCGATGGCGACGAAGCCGATCAGCAATGCGATCCCGGCCGCGAACAGGCCGATCGTCCTTCCTGAGCCCCAGCCCCAGACATCGCCGCGGTCCACGGCGAAGGTGATGGCGCCGATCCCCAGGGCGACCGCGGCGAGGCCGCCGAAGTCAATCTGGCGCGGGACGGTCTCGTCGCGAGACTCGGGCACGCTGCGGATCATCAGGACGATCGCAATCGCCGCCACCGGGACATTGATCAGGAGGACCCAACGCCAGCTCAAGGCCTCCGTCAACCCCCCGCCGACGAAGGGCCCGATCGCCGTCGCGGCCGCCGCGAGGCCGTAGAGGTTCCCGATCGCCCGCTTGCGGCGGTCTTCCGGGAAGGTGTTCGTCACCACCGCGATCGAGAGCGGGAAGAGGATCGCCGCGCCTATTCCCTGGATCAGGCGAGCACCGATCAGAAAATTGGCCGAGGTCGCCAATCCGCCCGCGAGGGAGGAGAGGCCGAAGATGGCGGTGCCGGTGATCAGCATTCGGCGACGGCCGAGGACGTCGCCGAGGCGGCCGCCGGGGATCAGGAACGAGCCGAGGGCGAGCATGAAGCCGCTGATCGCCCACTGCATGTTCGTGGTCGACGTGTCGAGCTCGCGGGCCATCCCCGGGATCGAGAGGTTGAGGGCGAAGAAGTCGAGGTTAGTGGCGAACATGGCCATCGCCGTCGCGGCGAGGACCATGCCGAGCCGGACCTCGCCCTGCACCCAGCTAGAGCCTTCGCTGCACGTGATCGGCACTCAGGTCCGATGGACTCGGCGCGCCGAGCAGGGCGAGGGCGAGCCGCAGCTCGTCCGCCAGGATCTCGAGTGCCCGCCGCGCCCCGGCCTCGCCGTTCCAGGCGAGTCCCCAGAGAGCCGGCCGCCCGACCAGAACCGCCTCGGCTCCGAGCGCCAGAGCCGTCGCGATGTCGGTGCCGCGCCGGATGCCGCCGTCGATCAGGACGGGGATCCGCCCCGCGACCACCTCGACGACCTCTGGGAGCGCATCGATCGTCGCCGGGGCGTTGTCGAGCTGGCGGCCGCCGTGGTTGGAGACGACCACGCCCGCCGCGCCGTGCTCGACCGCGAGCGCGGCGTCCTCGCCGGTGATCAGGCCCTTGACGAGGATCGGCAGCTGAAACTCGCCGCAGAGCTGCTCCAGGTCCTTCCAGGTGATGGAGGGATCGACCAGCGCGAACACCTCGGCTGGGGTGAGGCTCCTGTGCCCTGCCGCAGCCTCGATCGCCGGAGCGCGGATCTCGGCGGGCACCTCGAAGCCGGTGCGGACGTCCCGCTCGCGCTTCCCCGCGTAGGGCGCATCGACCGTGAGCAGCAGCGCCTCGTACCCGGCCTCGGCGGCCTCCTCGACCATCGCCCGGGTGACTCCGCGATCGCGGAAGCAGTAGACCTGCATCCAGCGCCTGCCCTCGGGCGCCGCCTCCGCGACCTCGGCGGCGCGGGTGCTGGTCAGGCTCGACAGGCACATCACGGTCCCGGCAGCCTGGGCCGCACGCGCCATTCCCTCCTCGCCGTCGGGATGGGCGAGCAGTTGGAAGGCGACCGGCGCCACCAGGAACGGGACGTCGAGCTCGGCCCCGAGGACGGTCGCCTTGATCGATACCTCGGAGACGTCCACCAGCACGCGCGGCCGGAGCTCCCAGCCCTCATAGGCCTCGGCGTTCCGCCGCAGAGTGCGCTCGTCGCTCGCCCCACCGGCGAAGTAGCCGTGCGCCCCGGCGTCGAGCTTCTCGAACGCCAGCCGCTCTAGGTCCGCGATGTTGACTTGATCGGAGACGTCGAAAGGCTATTCACACGGTCCGCCGGACGGGATAGGGTCGCTCTGGAGTTGTTGGGGGCTAGTAGGGGGAGAGGAGGACGCAGATGAACTTGCCACGATTTGCTCCGCTGAGCGGGATCGTGTTCGTGCTCGGGATGATCGTCGGCTTCGGAGTGCTCGGAGGCGACACTCCGGGCACCGACGACTCAGCAGCGAAGATCGTCAGCTACTACAACGACCATCAGGGTAAGGAGATCGCGGCCATCGTTGTCGTGGCGATCTCCATCGTCTTCTTGGCGTTGTTCGCCGTTGCGCTCAGGGAATACCTGAGGGGAGTGGGCCGAGACGGAGACTTCTGGCCGACCGTCGCGCTGGTGGGCGGCGCTGTCGCAGTGGCCGGCCTTTTCGCGGCGGGCGGCGTCCATGCCGCGCTGATCGAAGGCGCCGACAAGCACTTCGCCGCGGGGGCGATGGTGGCGTTGAATGCTCTGGACAGCTGGAATTTCATCGGGTTCACGATTCCTCTGGCGATCATGCTGTTCGGCGCAGCCGGAGCGACTCTCAAGGGCGGGGCCCCGCTCCCGAAATGGCTCGGCTGGATCGCACTGATCCTGGGAATCCTGTTCTTCGCCGGACCGATCGGCTTTGCGGCGTTCATGCTCACGGGCATCTGGATCATCATCGCCAGCATCGTGATGTATCAGCGCTCCGGCGCGGCGGCGACCGCCTAGCCATGGCTCAGCCCGGCGCCTCGCCGGAGGCGCCGGGCTGAGATCCTTTCGTCTCGATGCCGAGGCGAAGACGTGAGCGCGAGCCGGTCGAGACGGTCGACTACACCGACCCGGAGGGGAACGTGCTCACCCTGCGTCAGTCGCTGAGCTCGCGGACGATCAAGAAGATCGGAGAGCCGCCGCGGCGCGACGCCGCCTCCGCCGATGACGTCTGGGCTCGCCGGCAGGAGATGCTCTTCGAGAGGCTCGTGGTGCGCTGGGAGATCGCCGGCCTGCCGCTGGCCGATCAGAAGATGCTGATCGGCCGTTACCGGATGGCCGACTCGGGGGAGAAGACCTGGGTTCGGCAGACGATCGCGACCCACCTCGAGAACCACATTCCAGAGCTCGCGTGACGACCGCCCCCGAGCCCTTCACCCGCACCTACCGGATCGCGATGGCCGTCTGCGTCCCGGTGGTGAGCCTCTGGGGGCGGCTGGAGGTCGAGGGACTGGACGCTCTTCCGCAGGGCGGTCCCGTGCTGGTCATTGGCAATCACGACTCCCAGACCGATCCGGTGGCGATCGGAGTCGCGGCCCGTCACCGCCGTCAGATTCGCGCCCTGGCGAAGAAGGACCTCTGGGCCAAGCCGGGCCTCGGACGGGTCCTCGACGGGATGGGCCAGATTCCCATCGAGCGCGCGGCGGGTGACGCCGGTGCTCTCGTGAACGCAGTGGCGGCCCTGCGGCGCGGCTCCTGCATCGGGGTGTTCCCGGAGGGCACGATCTCGTGCGGCCGTCGGTTGCGAGCCCGCAGCGGGATCGGCCGCCTCGCCCTCGAGGTGCCGGAGGCGCGGCTGGTGTGCGTGACGGTCCAGGGGACTCCGGCCATCGCCCGCTTCCCCGAGCGGCCGCGCATCCGCGTCCGCTTCTTCGAGCCGGCCTCGGGCCAGACCGATCCCTCCGAGACGGCGGCCGGGCTGGCGCAGCGGCTCGTCGACGAGCTTCGGGCCCTGGCCCCGCCCGTCGATGCGGGCCGCGACCCCGCCAAGACGCTCGAGAAGTACGAGCGCAAGCTCGCCGAGCGCGAGGAGGGAGCCGCCAAGCGCCGAGCCGAAGCGGCCGATCGGGAACGAGTCTGAGCCCCGATCCGCGCCGCTACGCTGTGGCCCGCACGCGCCCGTAGCTCAGTTGGATAGAGCGTCGGTCTACGAAACCGAAGGTCACAGGTTCGAATCCTGTCGGGCGCGCTGTTTCTGTCTCAAGTCGCGAACCACTCCCCGTCGAGGGCCGTGAGCAGCGAGGCGTCGGTGGCGAGCAGAGCACTCACCTCGAGCTCGCGGGAGTGAATAAGCGGGCACCGCGCGAACCCCAGAACCGCCGAGCGTACGCTCAGTGGCGTTCGCAGGTGCGGCTCACAACGCCCCGCGAGAATGGCGCTGCCGCGCTCACGAGCGTCATGGACAAGCTCGCCGAAGACCGACTCCATCTCCGAGTCTCGCCCACAAAGGTGGAGGACCCGGCTGGCACCGCCGGGCCGGGGTAGGTAGGCGTACCAGCCGATCGCAGCCTCACCGCGGCGCACGAGGCGGCGCACGGGTGGTTCGGCCGCAGACGCGATCAGCGCGAACAGCTGGTCAAGGGACGGTTCGTCGTAGTCGACGTACAGGCGCAGGTCGTGCGTCAGGTCATCGAAGCTCTCCACGATCGAAGCAGCCGTCGTGTCCTCGCCGCGAACGTCAGCCGGCAGGCTCGGTAACGAGTGTGGCGCGAGTCTTGGTCCCAACGCATGAAGGGGAACGGCACGCGCCGGAGCTAGCTCGCGTACCGGTACTCGCCGCCGCACGCGCTTCGTCAGTACCTCACGGGCCCAGCGAACGGGCCTGAGGACGAGCATCCAGTCGAAGGAGCGCGTGTTGTCGAGGTGGCCGCCGAAGGTACGCCACATGTGGGCCACCCCGTCGGTCGCAGTGTCGGTCCAGGTGAGATCCTGCTTGCCGGAGAGCATGCGCCGGAGCAGGAGGGCGCCTGCGGGTCCGGCCCGGCGGTCGTCCACCACGACGAGGTGGGAGCAGCACACTCCCTGGAGAATCCGGTCGTCGAGTCGCATCCTTCGCACCTGCGCCCCGATGAAGCCGAGAATCGTGCCGTCCGCGTCCACCGCCACCAGAGACGGAAGCTCGTCGGCGGTCCAGCGTTGGTCAATTAGTGTCTCGGCAAGGAACGACTCATCCTGAGTCCAGGTCGGCAGACGCGCGGCCATCAGGCTCGCCACAGCGGGCAGGTCCGATCGCTCGAGCGGTCGGATTTCCGTCATCTGGACCCAACTTACACCGCTCCTGGCCGGAGCAGTTCGATGTCGCCGCCTGCCTCGAAAGCGTGGTCGCGGGAACGACTGAGGCCGTCAGGCGGCTCGGACGCAACGGCGCTGTCGTCGCTGTCTCGGGGGGCGTCGATTCGGGTGTGGTCGCCGGAGTCTGCGTTCGTGCGCTGGGCCCGGACCGCGTCCTCTGCCTCGGCTTCCCGAGCGGGATGCCGCAAGCGAGTCGACCGCCATCGGCCTGGAGCTGGCTGACGCACTTGGCGCCCGGACGGAGGAGGAGCCGATCACGCGCGCCCTCGAGGCGCTCGGCTGCTACAGGCAGCGCGACGAGGCGATTCGAAAGGTGTTCCCCGACTACGAGCCGAGCTGGCGGCACAAGCTGGTTCGCTCGCGACCCGACCGGCGGAATCATCGTCTTCTCCCTGGTCGTCGAGCGGCCCGACGGCAGCGAGGAACAGCGCCGCATGCCGCCCGATGCCTATCGCGAGCTGCTGTCGGCGAGCAACATGAAGCAGCGCGCCAGGAAACTGCTCGAGTACACATGGGCCGACCGCCTTGGTTACGCCGTTGCCGGGACGCCGAACCTGCTCGAGTACGACCAGGGGTTCTTCGTCAAGGGTGGCGACGGGCTCGCCGATCTGAAGCCGATCGCGCATCTCTACAAGTCCCAGGTGTACGCGCTGGCGCGGGAGCTCGGCCTTCCCGAGTCAGTCGCCGGCCGCCCCCCGACCACGGACACCTTCAGCCTGCCGCAGACCCAGGAGGAGTTCTACTTCGGCCATCCGTACGACCGGATGGACCTGCTCCTGTGGGGTCAGGGCAGCGCATCGCCGCCGGCGAGCTCTGCCCCCCGGGTGGGCCTCGCCCCCGACGAGGTCCGGCCGCGTATCGGGAGATCGAGCGCCGGCGGGTCGCGACCCAGTATCTGCACGCGCCGGCGATAGTCGTGGAGCCGGCGGACTGAGGCCTGTGCGGTATCGCCGGCATCGTCCGACCGCGGACGCACAGCCGTCGACGAGTTCTCGCTCCGGCGGATGGCGGCCTCCATTCGCCATCGCGGTCCCGACGGCTTCGGCCTTGCACCGATCCGGGCGCCGGATTGGTCTCCACGAGGCTGGCGATCTTCGACATCCCGGGGGCTGGCAGCCGCTCGAGGCGGGTCCCGGGGTGGTCTGCTCGTCTACAACGGTGAGGTCTACAACCACCCCGAGTTGCGGAGGCGACCTGCGGGCGACGGCGACTCGTTCTCGTCGCGTGCGACACGGAGGTCGTCTTGCGGTTGCTCGAACGTGACGGCCTTGAGGCGCTTGAGCGGCTGAACGGCCAGTTCGCCTTTGCCTGGTGGCAGCCAGATAAGCGTCGCCTGACCCTGGTTCGCGACCGGTTCGGTGTGCGGCCGCTTCACTACGCGCTATCTGCCGGACGGCACGCTCGTCTTCGGCTCGGAGGCAAAGGCGCTTTCGCGTCGGGGCTGGTGAGCGCGGCACCCGATCTCAGCGGCCTCGACGACCTATTCACGCTCTGGGGCCCGCGGCCCCCCCGCACCGCCTTCGCCGGCGTGCGCCCAGTTGCCGCCGGGGGCCCTGCTCGTCTGGGAAAGCGGTCAGCATCGTCGCAAAGCGGGGCGTGGTGGAGCCCCGACCTACGGCGGTGCATGCGCGCCGAACGGGGACCCGTCCGACGTGATGCGCGAGAGCGTCGGCCTTCGGCTCCGCGCGGACGTACCGGTTGGTACCTATCTCTCCGGCGGGCTGGATTCGAGCCTGATCAGTGCCCTGGCAAGAGACGAGGTTGGCAGCAAGCTGCAGTCCTTCTCGATCGCCTTCAGGGACCCCGTTACGACGAGCGGCCCAGCAGGAATACGTGGCGCGAATGCTGGGCACCGAGCACCACGTCGTGGAGGCAGGGCCCGCGGAGATCGCGGAGTCGTTTCCGGCCGTCGTCTGGCACGCGGAGATGCCTCTGGTCCGCACGGCTCCAGTGCCGCTCTACCTGCTTGCCCGCGACGTCCATGCCCACGGGATGAAGGTGGTGATCACCGGGGAGGGGGCGGACGAGCTGTTCTGGGGGTACGACCTGTTCAAGGAGGTGTCGCTGCGCGAACTTCACCGAAGCGACCCGGCGTTGGCCCTGCGGTTGATCGAGGGCCTCTACCCGCACCTCGGCCCTGCGGGCGCCCGTCGCGGCCCGGCCTGGCGGCGGTTCCTGCTTGAGACGGGGTCCTCCGACGATCCGCTTTCCTCCCACCTCACGCGCGCCGCGGCTACGGGCACGGTGCGAGCTCTCTACCGGCCGGAGATCGCGGCGGAGATCGGCGACGGTGCCTCGCTCGAGCGCCTGCGCGCCGAGCTGCCGACCGGGTTCGATCGCTGGAGCAGCCTCGACCGCGCCGGCTGGCTCGAGCTGAAGACCCTTCTCGAGCCCTACCTGCTGGCCGCCCAGGGCGATCGTGTGGCGATGGCCCACGGTGTCGAAGGACGGTTTCCCTTTCTCGATCACCACGTCTTCGCCCACGCGGCGAGACTGCCGTCCGAGCGCAAGCTCAGCGGCCTCACGACAAGGTCGCACTCCGTGAGCTTGCCGCCGGCCTGTTGCCGCCGGGAATCGCCGCCCGCCCGAAGCAGCCGTACCGGGCGCCGGAGGTGGAACCCTTCTTCGCCGCAGGGGCACCCAACTGGGTCGAGGAGTATCTCTCTCCTGGCGCACTGGCCGAGACTGGGATCTGGGACCCGGGGCCGGGTTGCGGGCCTGCTGCGCCGCTGCCGCGCCGGTCGGGCGACGGGCGTCCGGGAGGGAATGGCGTTGGTCGGCGTCCTCTCCACGCAGCTCTGGCACAGCGCCTTCTGCGACGGCGGGCTCCGGAAGCTATCCGGCCGAGACGGCCGAGCCCCGCGTGAGAGTTGACCGCTCCGATTCGCGTTTGATTGAGAGGACACCCGCATGACCGGCGCAAACGGCGACATTCGCAAGGATCTGAGGGTCTACATCCAGGAGAACTTCCTCTATATGGAACCCCGGCCCGGCTCGAAGACGGGGACGATTTCCTATCACTGGGAATCATCGACTCGCTGGGCTTCGTCGAGCTGGTCGAGGAGGTCCAGGCGCGCTTCGGCTTGGCGATCGATGACGTCGAGATCACCGAGGAGAACTTCGGGTCAATCGACGCAATCGCCGGCTTCGTGGAAAGAAAGCGTGCGGCGTGAGCGTTCGAAACATCGCCGAGGACCTCAGCTTCACCGCCACCCGCGATCCGGGCAAGGTTGCGGTGATCGACGGTGATCGCGAGCTCAGCTACGGGGAGCTGAACCGGCTGGCCGACGGGTTCGCCGAGCGGGCTTCGCGAACTGGGCGTTCGGACGTGGCGACCGGGTCGTGATCGTCCTGCCCCAACGGAATCGATGCGGCGGTCGCACTCGAGGGCACGTTGCGGGCGGGCGCCGCCTTGTCCCCGCTGAGTCCCACCATCAAGCGAGACCGCCTCCGCTATGTGCTCGACGACGTCGAGCCAGCCGCTCTCGTCTGTGACACGGAGGAGGGTGAAGATGGCCGAGGCCGCGGCGGCTCTGGCGGGGCCGACGATGCCGGTGATGGCCGAGGTCGATGAGCTCGCGGCCTGCGAGGGCCCTGTGCCCCCGCTCCCGCTGGAGACCGATCTCGGGGCGGTCATGTACACGTCGGGCTCGACCGGCGAGCCGAAGGGGGTCACGCTCACCCACCGCAACCTGTCTTTTGTCATGGGATCGATCGCCGAGTATCTCGAGATGAGTCCCGCGGACCGAGTGCTCTGCCTCCTCCAGCTCTCGTTCGGCTACGGGCTCTGTCAGCTGCTCACCTGCGTACGAACCGGTGCCACGCTGGTGCTGGAGGAGGGCTTCTCATTCCCTGGTCGCGTGGTGCAGCTGATCGAGGATCGTCAAATCACCGGACTGCCCGCGGTCCCGACGATCTTCCAGGTGCTGGTCTCACTGCGTGGACTCGCGGATCGCGAGCTGCCCGATCTGCGGTTCCTGACCAATGCGGGCGCATCCTTGCCCGAGGCGACTGTCGCCGCGGTTCGGCGGACGTTTCCGCACGCCCAGCTCTACCTCATGTACGGACTCACCGAGTGCATTCGCGTCTCCTACCTACCGCCGGACCGGCTGGACGCGCCGACCTCGTCCGGGATCCCGATCCCCGGGACCGATGCCTGGGTCGCCGGACCCGGCGGCGGGGAGGCCGAGGTCGGCGAGGTGGGAGAGCTGATGGTTCGCGGACCGCACGTGATGCACGGGTACTGGCGGGATCCGGACCGCACCGCCGAGAGGCTGCGTCCCGGGCGCTGGCCATGGGAGCCGACCCTCGCCACCGGCGACCTGTTCTTGCGCGACGAAGAGGGACTCCTTCATTGGGTCGGTCGCACCGACGACCTGATCAAGTGCCGCGGCGAGAAGGTGTACCCGCGGGAGGTCGAGGAGGTCCTCCATGCCGTCGAGGGTGTCCGGGAAGCCGCGGTCGTTGGGGTGCCCGACCGGCTATTGGGCCAGGCGCTGCATGCGCACGTCGCCCCCGAGCACGGGTTCGAGCTCGATCCCGGCGCACTCCGGGGGGAGTGCGCCGAGCGGCTCGAGGCCCACAAGGTGCCGGGCAGGATCGCGGTCCATGACGAGCTCCCGCGAACCGCCCGCGGCAAGGTCGACCGGCGGGCCCTGATCGCCGGCCTCTCCAGTTCAGCCGCCGAGGTCGCCCAGGGTGAAGTCCGGGTCGTGGCCGAATTCGCGGCGCACCCGCCGTCTGATCAGGGTGTATCGCCGCATGGCCTCGCTTCTCCGGCCACGCTCGAGGCAGATCTCGAGTAGGTCCCGCTGGACGTCCATGTCGAACGGCTCCATGCCGGCGAGCCGGCGGGCGTGCTCGGTCGCGGCGTCGAGGTCGCCGGCCGACCGTCTCAGGGAGATGATGGCGCGGAGCTCCCGTCCGGCGAGCTCGCGCAGGCGATCACGCTCCTCCAACGCCCATTCGGCGTAGGGGTCCTCGCTCAAGAAGTCCCCCTGGTAGAGCTCAAGCGCCAGCTCGAGCGGCGCCAGCGCGGCAGTTCCCTTGCCCTGGACGAAGAGTGAGAGTCCTGTCCGAGCCTTGTCCTCGAACTCGTCGGCGTCTATCCAGACCCGCTCCGGATCCAGCATGTAGCCGCCGCGCCGGGTGAGGACGAAACGCGACGGCTCGTTGTTGTCGCGCGCCGGCTCCAGTCTCTCCCTGAGCATGTGGACCTGGTGGCGGACGCTGGCATTGCTCCACGGCTGCGCTGAACTTGGCCAGACGGCCTCGGAGATCTGTTCGCTGGTGGCCACCCGGTGGCGCGAGCAGAGGAGGAACTCGAGCACCTGTCCGGGGCGCTGGCGCAACCAGTCGCCACCACAGCTCCGACCCCCAACGTCCACACGAGTTCGCCCCAAGGTGCGGATGCGAAGCGTCTGGGGCGGCGCCAGCGCCGGCTGCTCGAAGCGGCGGGTCCCGGCGAGACCCCTTTCCTCCTCGGTCAGGTGTTCCGGACACAGGTAGATGCCCACCCTCGCCTCGCCGGCTTCGATCGGCGACGCGGTGATCCAGATCGAGTTGCGCACGCCCTCCGGCTCTTCCTCCAGCCGGGTCTCCGGAAGTGCTCGGCCGGCGGCCAGGGCGCGCTCAGTCAGGCAGCCGCTGTCTCGGCCCTGCTGGTTCTGCCGCCGCAGTGGCTCGCAGATCAGATCGCAGCACTTGTGTCCCTCCGCGCTGCGCCCGCCGCCGAAGAGGATCTCGGCGGCCTGCGGGTTCGCGGTCAGGACGAAACCCTGGTGATCGGTGACCACCATTCCGAACGGCGATGCTTCAAATAGGGCTGGGACCCACCCGGTTGGCTCCTCAGGCCTAGAGATAGCGGTTTGGCTGCCGATTCCGTTCGGCTGCACGTCTTCTCCCTCGACCTAAGTACCTAGGTATGCCCACCAACCACAAATCCAAATCATCGATTTAGTCAATTTTCGGGATCTGGTTGAGGTTCGGCTGCACTGCTCCGAAGGCGCCGGGCGACTCTCCATGCGGCTGGAGGAACCCGCAGCCTCCCGTTCGAGCGGAGTCGGATCATGAAGGGAAGACGTCTTGACCCGGAATCTGGGTCCGTCGTCCGCTCGGTAGACGCCGACCCGGGGCCACCGCAGGGGCGATGGACGGTGATGGCTGTCGGGAAGGGTCCCGGCGGCCGAGTACCCGGCCCTAGCGGCGGCCGTGACGACGCGGTCGTCCTCGCTCCCGTAGGGATAAGCCAGGGACCTGCAGGGAAGCCCGAGTCGCGCCTCGCACTCGCGACGGGACATCACCAGCTCCTCGGCGAGATCGGCATCGTCGAGATCGACGAGGCGGGGATGGGTGCGGGTATGCGAGCCGATCTCCCAACCGGCGGCCGTCAGGGTTGCGAGCTCGGACCACGACATGGCCGTCAGCTCCGCCTCATGCGGGCCGCCGAGCCACCCTCGATTCCGGCCAGGACATGGGCGTGGCGGGCCGGCGAACCCGGTGGGCACGAAGACGGTTCCCGGTAGCCCCAGTCGGCTGAGCACCGGCAGGCCGAGCTCGATCACCGAGCGGTAGGCATCGTCGAAGGTGACCGCCATGACCTTGCCGAGGGCTGGGCATGACCGCCTGATGGAAGGTGCCGCCTCGGTAGCCGTGATCGAGAAGGAGCCGAGCTGGTTCTCCAGCTGCGCTGGCCTGATCGCCAGGTCCGCCGGCCAGGAATCGCTGACAGCGTGGTAGCAGAGGACGAGCGCCTCGGTCACGACTGATCAACGGGGACGAGGAAACCGAACCGACGGGCGGGCCAATCGGGGCCTCACACGCGTCTAACAACAATCCGGGGGGAGGGCAAACCGCGTCGAGACATCCCCCAAACCGCGCGAACTAGGGTCGCAGTTCGCACAAACCCAGCACGCCGGGGATTGCCGGTGATCACCGGCGGGCATTCGAAACGGCGGTGACCCATGAGCACGAGACTTCCAAGATCCCGGCGGCGGGAGGTCCCAACCATCGTGGCGGAGCGGACGCTGCCTCCGATCGCGACCGCCGTCTTGTGGACCGCGCGGTGGCGCAGGCGAAGGCGGGAGACAGCGAGGGAATCCGGTTCCTCTACGTCCACTACCGGAGCGACGTGTACCGCTTCGTCCGCAGCATCGTCGGCGACGAGCACGACGCCGAGGACGTGACGCAGACCGTGTTCCTGAAGCTGATCAGCGTGATCGGCAGGTATAGGCGTGAGGCGGTTCGTTTGCCGCATGGCTGATTCGCGTCGCCAGGAATGCCGCGATAGACCACTTCGGGAGAGACGACCGGTCCCGTGCGAGGAGATCCGAACGAGCGCGTCGGATCCGTTCGACGGCAATGGGGAGCGCCTCTCCGACCTGAAGGAAGCGATGGCCGCGGTCCAAGGAACGCAGCGGGAGGTGATCGTGCTGCGCCAGGTCTGCGGGCTCGCGCCGGGCGAGATCGCCGTCCGGCTGGGCAAGTCCGAGGGCGCAATCCACGGGTTGCATCATCGCGGCCGCCAGGCCGTTCAGGCTGGGCTCAGCGCGCGCGGCGCGGTTCCGGTCACCCGGTAGCAACGCCGGACGCTCCGCCGCAAGAAGGGTGCGGCCGCCCACGTTGATCTGACGATGGTCACGAGGGCCAGACGGAAGGTTCTCGGCCCGGATTTGTCGCACCTGACATTGGGAGTCTGCATGTTCGCGATGGCGGCCTTTCGGGCCGTACGCGAGGTCCCCTTCGTGGGTCTTCGCCGGCAACACGCGGCGATGCGTGCCGAGCTTCGGGCGGCATTCGACAGGGTGCTTGCGGAGAGCAGGTTCGTCCTCGGCGAGGAGGTCGAGAGCTTCGAGTCCGAGTTCGCCGAGCTGACTGCGGCGTGCGCCATTGCGTTGGCGTGGCATCCGGCACCGCAGCGCTCATGCTGGCCTTGATCGCGGCCGGAGTGGAGGAAGGCGACGAGGTCATCGTTCCGGCGCACACCTACATCGCCACCCCCTCTGGCCGTCCTCCACGCCGGCGCGTTCCGCGGTTCTGCGATGTGGACGAGGGGACGGGGCTGATCGACATCGATCCGCCGCCGAGGCGGTCACCAGCCGAACCGTTGCCGTGGTTCCGGTCCACCTCTACGGGCAGGTCTGCGACATGGAAGCGGTGGAGCGCTTCGCTCGGAGTCACGGCCTCTCGTGGTCGAGGACGCCGCCCAGGCGCACGGCGCCCGCTGGAACGGGCGCCGCGCCGGCTCGTTCGGAGACGCCGCCGCCTTCAGCTTCTATCCGAGCAAGAACCTCGGAGGCGCTTGGAGACGGCGGCGCGATCTGCACGAACGACGACGCGATCGCCGAGCGTTGCCGTCTCCTGCGCAACCTCGGGCAGAAACGCAAGGGTGAGCACGTCGAGGCCGGGTTCAACGAGCGACTTGACGAGCTACAGGCCGCGATGCTCCGCGTCAAACTGCCCAGTCTGGATGCGGCGAACGGGGCGAGGCGGGCCTGGGCCGCGCTCTACCGTGAGGTGCTATCGGACGGGGCCCGGCCGGTCGTGGAGGACCGTCGCGGCGAGTGCGTCTACCACCTCTTTCCGGTTCGCGTCGCCCGCCGCGACACGGTCAAGGCTCAGCTCCACCCCTCGGCATCGAGACCGGTATCCACTACTGGCCCGCGGCCCACCGGCAGCAGCCGTTCACGAGCGGGCGCTTCCGTCAGCGCAGCGACTACGCGCCGAGCACCGAGCTCAGCGCTGCCGTGCGCTGGAGCCAGGAGGAGCTCTCCTTGCCGATGTTTCCCGAGCTGACGCGTGCAGAGGTCCTGGCCGTCGCTGCGGCGCTCGCTGGTGCGGTTGGGGAGCCCCCCCGGATGACCGATCGGGATCCCATGACGAAGCCGCTGAACGTCGGCGTCGTCGGTCTCGGCTATTGGGGCCCAAACCTCCTGCGGGCGCTCGCCGAGATGCCCGACGCGCACCTGAGGTGGATGTGCGATCTCGACGAGCAGCTGCTCGACGGGCTTGGAAGGCGCTATCCGGGGCCAGCCCGGACGACCGAGGTAGGACGCCTCCTCGAGGACCCGGACGTCGACGCGATCGTGCTCGCGACGCCCGTGTTCACCCATTTCGACCTGGCTTCCAGGTCGCTCGACGCTGGCAAGCACACCTTCGTGGAGAAGCCACTCGCTCCATCGTCGGACCTGGCGAGCGAGTTGCTCGGCGAGCCAAGAATCAGAACCGAGTGCTGATGTGCGGCCATACCTTCCTCTACAGCCCCCCGGTGCGGGCCGTCAAGGACCTGCTGCGTTGTAACGAGCTCGGCGAGGTCTCTTCGTCTCGTCCAGCCGGGTCAACCTCGGCCTCCATCAGCCCGACGTGAGCGTGATCTGGGATCTCGGCCCTCACGACTTCTCGATCCTGCTCTACTGGCTCGAGGAGGTGCCAAGCGCCGTGCGGGCGACCGGCCGCGACTCGATCGTCTCGGGCATCCCCGATGTCGCCTTCGTCACGATGACCTACGAGTCGGGCATCGTCGCCAACGTCGAGCTGAGCTGGCTAGCGCCGAGCAAGCTGCGGCGGACTGTGATCGTGGGCAGCGCGCAAGATGGTCGTCTACGACGACGGATCGCCCGAGCCGGTCAGGGTCTTCGATCACGGTGTCGTCTACAAGGACCCGGAGACGTTCGGTGAGTACAAGCTCTCCTACCGAACCGGCGACATCCTCTCCCCGAAGATCGATGTGTACGAGCCGATCGTGGAGGAGCTCGACGATTTTCTCGCCGCGATCCGCGACGGCGGGGAGTCGGTGTCCAACGCGAGCCTCGCCAGGGACGTCGTCAGGCTGGCTGAGGCAGCCGACGATTCGATGCGGCTTGGCGGGGCCGAGGTCACGCTGGGCTCGGCGCGGCGCTTTGTCACGAACGAGGCCGGAGGGGCCTGGCAAATCCGCAGGCGTCCGCGTGATGAACGAGCGGTTCCCCGTCGAGGGTCACCAGCTCGTGGCAGGCCCCGCGGCCCTCGAGCGCCCGCGGGGTGACGCCGCGCCGCGGACCTGGCAGCGAGTCGTCGCGCGGCGCCACCAAGCTCGTGACTCGGCGGTGCGTCGGCTTCTGGCTCTCGCTGACGGGCTGGGGGTGACCGTCGCGATGGCACTCTCGCTGCTTGTCCTCTCGCATCACCCGAACGAGTTCTCGTGGAGCCTGACGGTGCTGCCGTTGTGGATCGTCGTCTTCAAGGCGTACGGCCTCTATGACCGCGACCTGAAGCGAATGAGCCATCAGACGGTGGACGATCTGCCCTGGATCTTCCACGCGGTGCTCGTCGGCTGTCTGCTCCTGTTGGCCTGCTACCGGCTCCTCCCCGTGCACGGCATCTGGCTCGGGCCCCTGGCGGTTTTCGCTCTGTTCGCGATCGTCTGCGTCACCGCCCTGAGGGCGGTCGCACGGAGGCTCGCGGTGTCGGTGCTCGGGCCCGAGCCGGTCGTGCTGCTCGGCGACGGAAGGGAGGTCTCAACCCTGGCGGGGAAGCTGGAGGCGAACGGCCGGCAGGGCGCGAAGTCGGTGGGTTTGATCCCACTCTCCGCTTTGGGGCCGGGCTCCAATGAAGCGCCCGCGGAGGGTGAGCGCCCGGCTCCTGACCTGGGCGCGGTAGTGGCTGAGCACGGCGCGGAACGGGTCGTGATCGCGCGCGAAGACTTCGACGGGCGGGCACTCTTCGACTTCCTCAACCGCGCCCGGGAGCTTGGCGTCAAGGTGACCGTACTGCCACAGTTGTTCGACGCGCTCGGGCCCTCCGTAGAGATTGACGACATCGAGGGAATCACCGTGCTGGGCATCAACCCCCCTGTGCTCCCTCGCTCATCCCGATTCCTGAAACGCGGGATGGACATCACCGGCGCGGTCATCTTGCTGATCTTGACGGCGCCCCTCTTCGCCGCAATTGCCATTGCCACAAAGCTCGGCTCGCCGGGGCCAGTCTTCTTCCACCAGCAGCGAATCGGGCTGTGGGGTCGGCGCTTCAGCCTGGTCAAGTTCCGCACCATGTCGGCGGACGCCGAGCAGCTCAAGGGGACGTTGCTCGGGAAGAGCAAGGACCCAGGCTGGCTCCATCTGGAACACGACCCGCGAGTGACGCGAGTCGGCCGCATCCTCCGCCAGTCCAGCCTCGACGAGCTGCCCCAGCTCTGGAACGTGCTCAAGGGCCAGATGAGTTTGGTCGGGCCGCGGCCGATCGTCCCGTCCGAGGACAGCCAGCTCGATGGCTGGCGCCGCAGCCGGATCGATCTGACTCCGGGATTGACCGGCCTGTGGCAGGTGTTGGGGCGGACCAGCATCCCCTTCGACGAGATGATCAGGCTCGATTACGTCTACGTGACCAACTGGTCCCTGTGGACGGACATCCGCCTCCTTCTGCGCACTCTGCCCGCAGTGCTCCGCAGGCGAGGGGCGAACTAGACCAATGCGGATCTGGATCGATCTCTCGAACTCGCCGCACCCGCTGCTCTTCGCTCCCGTGGCAAGGCGCTTCGAGTCACTGGGGCAAGAGGTGCTGGTGACGGCGCGCGACAATGCCCAGACCGTCGAATTGGCCCGCGAGCGCTGGCCTGACGTGGAGGTGATCGGAGGACCGAGCCCCCACCGCCGCGCGTCCAAGGGGCGCCTCGTCGCCGAGAGGGTCCGGAAACTCGCCTCGTGGGCGCGAGCGGAGCGCCCCGACGCGGCTATCTCCCACAACTCCTACGCGCAGATCGTCGCCGCGCGCGCTTTGGGAATCCGGACGGTGACCGCGATGGACTACGAGCACCAGCCCGCGAATCACATCGCCTTTCGCCTCGCGGGCAGCGTGCTGCTTCCGGCCGTGCTCGCCCGCACGAACGTAGACCGGATGGGCGCGACGCGCCTAAAGACCCGCTTCTATGACGGGCTCAAGGAGGAGCTCTACCTCGGTGATTTCAGCCCCGATCCAGGCGTCCTCGCGGCCGCAGGCGTCGATCGGGACGATGGGGCCGTGCTCATCGTCGCCCGAACGCCCCCGTCGGGCGCCCTCTACCACCGGTCCGACAACCCCCTCTTCGCGGAGGTCCTCCGGGTCGTCTGCAAGGAGCGCCAGGCGCGATGCGTGGTGCTCACCCGCCGTCCGGAGCAGCGCCGGGACCTGATCGCCCTGGGCCTGCCGAATGTCGTGTTCCCCGAAGGCGCCGTGGACGCGCGGTCCCTGATGTACGCCAGTGATCTCGTGATCGGCGCCGGTGGCACGATGACGCGCGAGGGAGCGCTCATCGGGGTGCCCACCCTCAGCCTCTTCTCGGGCCGGACCCCGGAGGTCGACCGCTGGCTCGAGGAGCGCGGGGACCTGCGGCGCATCCAGCGCGTGCGCGACCTGCCGCCGGTAGGCCGGCGCGAGGTCGAACCCCACAGGCCGGAGGAGCTGCGAGCACGGAGCGAGCGGCTGATCGAGCAGTTCGTGGCGGCCGTTGTCCATTCGCGGTCGCCGCCCCCTCGGCCGCCGCCTGGGCGTGTGCGCGCGGCTGACCAGGCCGCCGCCGAGAGCTCCGAGGCAGGCAGGGAGGCACGTGCGCTGGCCCGTCGGCTGAGTCACTGGGCCGCGGAGCGTGCCTGGCGCGGAACGGATCCGTACGAGGGGCTGAACGCCTCGCGCCCAATCGTCGCGCCCCTGAAAAGGACCGCGCTCGGGCGCCGACTCCTGATCCAGGCCGTCAAGCGCTCGCCCGTCGATCTGCGCCCGACCCTGGGCATCCAGCCCAGGATGAACGCCGCTGCGGTCGCGTGGATGGTGTCGGCCTATGCCCGGAACGGCTTTCTCCCGCACGACGACGCGCAGAAGCTGCTGACCGATGCCCTCGGGTGCCTCGACGGGCTCCGGCTCGCGGACCGCGAGGAACCTTGCTGGGGATACCCGTTCGACGTGCAATCCCGGGTCTTCTTCTACTCCCGGCGGGAGCCCAACACGATCGCGACCGCCTTCGCGGGCCACGCTCTGCTGGACGCCCATGCGTCACTCGGCGACCCCACTTTGCTGGAGACGGCACGTGGCGCCGGGCGCTTCTTCCTCCGTCGAGTCCCGCAGACCGACGCGAGAGAGGGCGCCTACTTCGGATATCTGCCGGGGGACCGCTCGCCGATCCACAACTCGAACCTGCTGGCAGCGTCACTGCTTGCGCGGCTGGCGGCGCTCGGGGTACCGGATGAGGGCTTCGGCTCCGCTGCCGCCGCGGCGGTGCGCTATTCGACCGGTCGCCAGCGTGCGGACGGCTCGTGGCCCTACGGGGAGCGGCCGAACCTTGCCTGGGTCGACAACTTCCACACCGGATACGTGCTGGACGCGCTCCGCGCGTGCGCCGACGCGGGCGTTGCCGAGGCGGAGGCGGAGGAGGCCTGGGGGAGAGGCGTCGCGTACTACCGCCGTGCGCTCTTTCTCCAGGACGGGACACCGAAGTACTACTCGACGAGAGTTCTCCCCGTGGACGCCCAGTCGCTCGCGCAGGGGATCCAGACCCTCTCAATTGCTGCCAGGCACGATCGGTCCTGTGCGGATCAGGCCTGGACCGTCTTCGGGTTCGCCTCGCGGCGCATGTTGGGCGACGACGGGCTTCCGATCTTTCAGCGCCGGCGCATCTGGTCGAATCGCGCCCACCATTTTCGGTGGGTGGTCGCACCGATGCCGCTGGCGCTGACCCATCTCCTCGCGGTAGAACGGCCCACCGCGGCAGTCCGTCCCGAGCCGCGCGTTGGAGTGGTCGCCTGAGATGGCGGAAACGCTTGCCAAGGACCGCGGCGGGCACACCAGCGACGCCGGTTCCCGGGCCGGTGGGCGGCGGCGCGTCACATTCGTCACCGACATCCCCACGCCGTACATGCTCGAGGTGCTGGATGCGCTCGCGGGGATGGTCGATCTGACCGTGCTGTTCTGCGCGCAGACCGGGAGCCGGGCGATGCCCTGGTCCCGGCGCGAGCGCCATCGCTTCCGCCATCAGGTGATCGACGGTCTCACGATCAGGAGCGGCGCGCCGGATGGCGCGGACTACTACCTGAGCCCGCGAATCTTCGCCGCCCTCGCCCGGAGCCGCCCCGACGCAGTGATCAGCGCCGGCTACTCGATCCCAACCGTCTACGCGGCCGTCTGCAGCAGACTCCGCGGCTCGCCGCTGATCATCTACAGCGACGGCACCAGCCACTACGAGCGCAACCTCGGACGCCATCAGTTCGTGGCGCGAGCTGTGCTGCTCCGAGCCGCATCGACGTGCGTCGCCAAGAGCAGGCCCGCGGCGGAGCGATTCATGGAGTTGGGCGTTGCCCCGGACCGGGTTTTCTTGGCGCCGCACTCCTCCACGATGGAGAGACTGTGGAAGATCGCACGCGAACGGGACTATGAGTGCCCTGAGAGGTTCACGGTCCTGACCGCCGGGCGCCTCGTTCCGCACAAGGGCGTGGATCGGCTGTTGGTGGCGGCCGCCCGGGTCGAGAGGGGACATCCCCGGATCAGGTTGGTCATCGCCGGGTCGGGACCGGAGTCCGAGCGGCTCAGGCGGCTGGCCGTGGAGCTCGGCCTCGAGGACGTGCAGTTCCGCGGCTTCGTCGATCACGCCGACATGCCGGAGCTCTACGCGGAGGCCGACGCGTTCGCGTTTCCAACCCTCGATGACCCGTTCGGGATCGTCCTGCTCGAGGCGGCGGCCGCAGGTCTCCCGCTGATCGCCTCCTGGCATGCTGGGGCCGCCTGGGACCTGATCGGCGACGCGGAGGCCGGCGTGATCGTCGACCCGGCCGACGCGCGGGGCTTCTCCGCTGCCCTGGGGAGTCTCGCCCTTGACGCCGCGCGCAGAAGGCGCCTCGGCAGGTCGGCTCACCAGGCGACCCTCAACAGGAGCCCGCTTGACTCCGCGCGCGGCTACGTCTCGGCGGTCGAGGCCGCGCTCGGAGACAGGCGACGGGCGATGGCATGACCGGCAACGGACGTCCAGCGGCGGAGGGTCGCCTCGCCTATCTGGCGACGCTCTATCCGGCCCTTTCGCATTCCTTCGTGCAGCGGGAGGTGGAGGCTCTGCGGGCGCGCGACCTGGAGATCCACACCTTCGCGCTGCACGAAACCAACCCCGAGCACGTGCTCACTGAGGCAGACCGCATAGCGGAGGGCACGACCTACACGGTGCTGCCGGCACGCTGGCGCAGCTTCGCCGGTGCTCATCTCCGCGCCTTGCTGACGGGTCCCGCCGCCTACCTCCGGACGCTGGCCTTCGCGCTCACTCGTCCCCCGGGCGGGTCCCACGGGCGGTGGTGGCAGCTCTTCTACTTCTTGGAGGCGGTGCCGATCTGGCGCGAGTGCGAGAGGCGTGGGCTCGCCCACGTACATGCGCACTTCACGAGCCCCTCGGGGGACGTCGCCCAGTTGGTTGCGAGGCTGGGCGGGGAGCGAGCGGGCCGAGCGCGGTGGTCCTGGAGCTTCAGCGCCCACGGCACCGACATCTTCAACGATGGACCCGCCAGCCTGGCAGCCAAGGTCGGCAGCGCTTCCCTGGTCGTCTGCATCAGTGACTTCGGGCGCAGCCAGCTGATGCGAATCGCCTCGGAGGAGGACTGGGGAAGCTCCGGATCGCCCATTGCGGGCTGGATGCCGAGTGGTTCGAGAACGGCGCCGCTTCCAGATCCAACGAGGATTTGCGACTGCTCACGGTGGGCCGCCTCGAGCGTGAGAAGGGGCACGCCATCCTGCTCGAGGCCATCTCCCTGCTTCAGCAGCGGCACGTCCCGGTGGTCCTGGAGGTGGTGGGGGACGGCTCCAGGCTCGACTCGCTCCGGCGCCAGGCGGACTCGCTGGGCATCTCCGACCGGGTCACCTTCGCTGGACCGGTCGGACAGGACCGAATCCAGGATCGCTATCGCGCGGCGGACGCTTTCTGCCTGCCCAGCCTGGGCGAGGGGATCCCGATGGTCCTCATGGAGGCCCTCGCGAGCGGCCTTCCGGCCGTCGCCTCGAACACGATGGGAATACCGGAGCTGATCGAGGACGGCGTCACGGGACTGCTCGTCCCCCCGGGGCGGCCGGAGGAGCTGGCTGAGGCCATACAGCGACTGGCCGGCGATCGCTCCGTCGGCCGGAGCCTCGGCAAGGCGGGGCGGAGCAAGGTGATGGAAGAATTCAGCCTCGATCAGGGCGCGGACAGCCTGCGGGATGCGCTTCTCCAGGTGCTCTCCGGCCAGGCGGTTCGCTGACGTATCGATTCCGGCGATCGTTCGGATGCCGTCGCGGCTCCCAGCACGATCCCCGCCCACAGCCAGACGATCATGTTGGGAAAGACCTGGCCCAGCGGCGCGAAGTTCGCCGCGACGACCCAGTAGGCCGCAATCGCGAAGAGCCCAGGCCGCCATGCCCTGAGCTCGGGCGGGCCGCGAGCCAGCAAAGCAATGCCGACGACCGCAAGCAGGCTCGCCACCAGGAGAGTCGCACCGACCAGACCCTGTTCCACCGCGAACAGCAGGAACACGTTGTGAATCGCGATCTGCGTCGTGTCCACCGTCACCACCTGCGGGACGTCGCTCAGCAGCGGGAAGAACTCCGCATTCCGCTCGTTGAAGGTTCCGATGCCGAAGCCGGTGAGTGGACGCTGGGAAACCATCTCGACGGCGGCGGCGTTTACGTTGCGCCGCTCCCAAACGGTCAGCTGGTTGTGAGTGCGCTGGTTGAAGCTGGTGTCGAACTTGGGTACGAGCGCGAGCAGCAGCAGCACGACTTGCGACGAGCTCGCAACCGCGGCCGACGGAGCCGCAAGAGGGGAGCCGGGGGGTAAGCGCCAGGGTCATCGCGGTGGCGACGACAGTGGCGATCCAGACCGACCGCGTGAGCGTGAAGAGCAGCCCCAGCGCGCAGAGGAAGAGGACGAAGCTTGCGCCCACCCCGCTTCCAGAGAGTCGTCCAGGTCGCGATTGCGATCGCCGAGGCGACGGCACAGGTGTAGAGGGCGACCCCGTTGACCGTCGCCTCCAGGAACGGCCCCTGCGCCCGGTCGCTCTGGAAGCCCGTGTCATGGATGAAATGCGGGATGACGAGGGCCGTCGGCCCGAACGTCTCGAATACCGCCGTCAGTCCGAGGTACCCGCCGAAAACGACCAGGGCAGCGAGGAAGCCGGCGCGGTGCCGAGGTGTGCGGAAGGCCAGCGGCGCCAGCGCGAAGACGGCGAAGGGCACCGCCAGCCGGTCGAGCAGGAAGAAGTACGTGTCCGGCCGAGTCAATGTTTGTGCGGCGATAGCGGATCCGACCGCCCAGATCAGCGTTACCGCGAGAATCGCATGCACGGGCTCCAGGTGGAACCGCGGCCGATCGAATGCTCCCGGGGACCGCAGCAAGAGTCCGAGAATCGCCGCGAGGAGAACAAGCCGATCCGGGGCGAGGCCGCCAGGGACCCCGAACTCTCCCCAATTGCTGTTGAAGGTCGAGCCGATGATCGCCGCGGTCAGCAGCCAGGCGGGCTCGGTGTGCCAGGCCAGATATGCGACGGCGACAATCACCGCCAGCACCAGGACCAGGCCGGCAAGGTACACGGCGGCTAGGTGGAAGCTCGGCGGGACGATCGCCGCCGGGCGGCGGGTCGCTCCGGGGGGCTCGAACGCGCCCCGGGCCCTGCCTTGCGCCGGGCGTTTGCCTCCTTGATCGGCGAGCGGCCGCGGGAGAGAGCCGATCGCCCAGAGAGTCTTCTCATATAGCGGGCCGTCGCGGAAGAGGGCGAGGGCCATCCCGAGGATGAGCCCCACGGTCACAGCTACGAAGGCGCGAATTTGCAGCACGCTGAGCCGGTCACTGCTTGCTCGGTCCGCCTTTCTGAATGATCTGCAGTGGGACGGCTCCGCTCTCCTGGCTGGCCTCGTATGCGTTCCTCAGGGATGTGGCGCGTGCCTCCGCCGCCAGGAGCTCGGCTTGAGCCGCCGCCAGGCTCCCGCCACCCGTTGTTGTCAGGGTCTCGACCCGGTGGCTGACCTGCTGGCGCTCGAGCTCGGCCCTTCGGTACTCATCGAGCAGGCGTGCGGGGTCCGCTTGACTGGCCCGGTCGACCTCTGCCACGAGGGCCTGGCTCGCCAGCGTGGAAAGGTGGATGGCGCCGTCGGACGAGCCCGACGTCGCCGTAAGCGCAAACACCGGGTTTCTGGGAGTCGGCGCCGCGGAGAGATGGGACCGCACCTGCTCTGGACTCGCGTGAGTGCGCTGGGCCACGTTCCCCACCACTCCGTCGCCCTGAACCGACCGGCTGTAGGTCTGGGCGAGCTGCTGGGCCGCGTCGGCGAACCCGGTGAACGAGGCGGGGTTGGTGGCATTCAGGCCGCCAACCGCAAGGCGGGTGCTCGCCGTGTACGTGGGTGTTCGAGCCAGTCCGGCAAGTAGCGCCAAGGCCAGCAGACCGAGGACCGGAGCGAGGACCAACGAGCGATGGCGGCGCATCGCCGCGCCCAACGATGCGCCCGAACCCCCTGCGCGGCTGGGATCGTGCGTGTATCCGTCGGAGGACGGAGCGAGATCGAACAACCTCTGCTCGCGCTCGTCTATCTCATCTGCCTTGACGCCCATGTGCTCCCACCTCGATTCCGAACCGCGGTCAATGGACTAACGAGCGTGGCCGATCACCCCTTCCACTTCCGCCATCACCAGTAAGATCGAGTTCGGCGCCCGCCTTCCACCACGAGCTCCGGCTCGCCCGTCTCGAGCGACCGCGCGGCCGCGAGAGAGTGACCAGGGTGGTGAGCCAGAAGCCATCCGCCGTGGGGGCATCGGCAGCGCCTCGCATGAGCTTCGCGAGATAGCCGAACTGTGCCGCGAAGCCCTTGTCCTGTCGCCCGCCCCCGAGCCGCTCTTTCCGTCGCCCGCGCCAGACCCGCCCGCGACGGTAGTCGTCGATCTCGGCGTAAACGCCCGGCGCGCTGATCTCGAAGCGTTCCTTGCCGGGACCGTGGGCGCATCCGCTGCGTAATGAACTTCCCGACGCTTTCGTCCCCGAACGATTTGAACGCTGAAGTTGTCCGTGGCGGCGAGGGGCAGCCCGGGGCGAGAGAAGCCACGAGCGGTCACTTTGACGGGATCGCACCCGGCCTGATCGCAGAGGAAGTCGATGAAGTGACATCCCTCCCCCTTTAGGCGGCCGCCGCCGCGAGCCAGGTCGTTCATCCAGTGGCCGCCGGGCCGGTTGCCCCGCATTGACGCGATACGACATCAGCCTTGGTCCCGGAAGGTGGCGCAGCGCGGCTGCAACCGGTGGAATGGCGGCGGTTGAAGCCCACGATCAGCGGTGCCCTCGAGCGGCGCTGCGCGGCTCATTCCCAGCGCCAGAGCCTTCCCAATCGAGGCAGAGCGGCTTCTCGACGTAGACGGTCTTGCCCGCCTCGAGTGCGAGGGCGGCGAGCTCGGCGTGGGAGTCGTGGCGGGTTGCGATCGCGACCAGGTCGACGTCGTCGCGGCCGATGATCTCGTTGGGGTCGGTTTGGAGGAAACGAACCCGAATCGGCACCGGGCGCTCTCGGCCGAGAGTCCCGAAGCGGAGGCAACGGCGAGCGGCTCGAATCCTGCCCCGAGCAACCCTGGGATCAGTGTCCCGGTCGCGAACGACCCCGCGCCGATCAGGCCCCGGCCGGGCCGACCTTCATGTGCCCGCTTCGTTCTGCGCGGCCTCGGTTCTGCGGCTGCCGCCGCCTTCCCGTTCCCATTCTCGTCGCCGCCCTCCCGATAGCGAAGCATGATTCCGACGGCCGTCGAGTCGGACTGCAGCAGCTCGAAGGCTCGCTCAGCCTCGGCGAAGTTGAAGCGGTGGGTGACCAGCTCGGACGGCGTCAACTTCGCTGGGCGACCAGGCTCAGGAAGGCCTCCATGTTGCGCTGCTCGGTCCAGCGGACCTGGCCGATCGGGTAATCGAGCCCGTGGAGCTCGTACTTCGGGTCGTAGCGGCCCGGTCCATAGGAGCGTGAGAGCCTCAGCTCCAGCTCCTTCTCGTATAGCGGCGCTCGTGGCAGCTCCAGGCGGACATCGCCAACGATCACGACGCGGCCCCGGTCTCGTGCCAGCGCGGTGGCCAGCAGTGCCGGGTCGTTCGATTCGGTGGCGGCGCAGATGAGCACCGCGTCGGCGGAGTCGTCCCAACGTGAGCCCGGCTCGAGATCGGATCGGACTGCCGCTTCGGCGCCCGCCGAGCGCGCGAGCTTGACGAGATTGGAGCTCAGGTCCGTCCCCAGTCACCCGACAACCCGCCGCCCTGGCGATTCGGACCGTCAGTTGGCCGATCAGCCCGAGGCCGATCACCGCGACCGTCGAACCGACCTGGACGTCCGCCCGGCGCCACCCGTTCAGCGCGATCGCCCCAAGGGTGGCGAAGGCGCCCTCCTCTGCCGAGACGCCGTCCGGCACCTTCGCGCAAAGAAGGGAGGGCACGACATCGCGCTCTGAATGGTTCGCAAAGCCGCCCCCGGCGATCGAGACCCGGTCTCCCGGCGAGATCCCACGGACCTCCCGGCCCGCCTCGACGACGACACCCGCTGCGCTGTATCCAAGGGGCCCGAGCTCCTCGAGCCTCTGGCGAACCAGCTCGAGCGTGGAACGGACGCCCTCTCGGCGCATCCGCTCGATGATCTGCCTGGCCTGGTCCGGTCGTCTGCGGGCCTTTGCGATCAGGCTGCTCCGAGCGAGATCGAGCGTGGCGCGCTCCG
Organism: uncultured Solirubrobacterales bacterium; assembly: GCA_963819715.1. Classification (GTDB taxonomy): domain Bacteria; phylum Actinomycetota; class Thermoleophilia; order Solirubrobacterales; family 70-9; genus DASUPK01. Next base: position 734,186 of record CAWFXE010000002.1, on the reverse strand, counting down.
TTCCAGCGCTGAGGACGGACGCCTCCACGCTGACCGCCACGGCTCCCGGACCCGGACTGGGGTCGCGAACCTCGACCAGTTCGAGGTTTCCGTCCTTCAGGCGACGGGCAATCTGCCGCATCAGCAGCTTCCGTTCACCGACCCCGCGAATGCGGGGCAAGCTTTGGGGCCTCGGCACGTTGTTGTAGATGACGGCACTCGCGTCTCGATGGATGACCCGGGCGCCCGCCACGCGGGAGCCGTACCGAGACAACGTGAAAGCCCACCTGAGACTCACGGAGACGGCATAGCCATGTGCGGGATCTGCGGCTCAATCGGCCTCGCCGAGCGCCCCCTGATCGAGGCGATGACAGCGTCCCTGGCCCATCGCGGCCCCGATGGGGAGGGGATCGAGCTCTTTCCGCGGCGGCGAGGGCCGGTCCCGGCCGCCCTTGGCCATCGCCGGCTCAGCATCATCGACCCCTGCCCGAGGGGCCCGCAGCCGATGTCCTATGGGACGACCGCTACTGGATCACCTACAACGGCGAGCTCTACAACTTCCGCGAGCTTCGGGCGGAGCTTCGGGCGGCGGCTTCAGATTCCGCTCGGACTGCGACACGGAGGTGCTTCTGGCGATGTACGCCCGCGACGGCGAGGGATGCTCGAGCGCCTGAATGGGATCTTTGCCTTCGCATCTGGGACGCCGAGCGCGGCGAGCTGTTTCTGGCCCGGGACCGTCTCGGCGTCAAGCCGCTGTACTACGCGCAGGACGGCGGCGCTCTGTACTTCGCGTCGGAGGTGAAGGCACTGCTCCCGGCCTTCCGCCCCCCTCCCTTCGGCTCGACCGCGCTTGCCGAGTACCTGACCTTTCTCTGGGTGCCGGACCCTGACACGCTCTTCGAGGGGATGTAAGCTCCCCGCGGGCACTGCGGCTACTACGGGCATGGCGGGCTCAGCTCCGCCAGTACTGGGACCCAGCTTTGACTCGGACTCGGCCACGCGAGGCAGTGGGCCGAGGAGCTGCGTGAGACGGCCGGACCGCCGTCCGCCGGCAGATGGTCTCCGACGTCCCGTTCGGGCAGCTTTCTGAGCGGGGGGCTCGACTCCGGCGCGGTTATCGCCACGATGAGCGAGTGGTCGGCGAGGTCACGACCTACACCGTGGGCTTCAGCGAGGCAGACCTCGCGCACGAGATCCTTCCCGACGACCTTCGCTACGCGCGCAAGCTGGGCCGGGAACTGGGAGTCGACTACCACGAGCGGATGCTCTCGGCCCGACATCGTCGACCTCCTGCCGAAGCTCATCTGGCACCTCGACGAGCCCGTTGCGGACCCCGCCGCTATCAAGACCTATCTGATCTGCTCGCGGCGCGCGAAAGCGGCTCACCGTGATCCTCAGCGGGATGGGCGCCGACGAGGTGTTCGCCGGCTATCCCGCGGCACCTGGCTGCGCAGCTCACCCGGCCCGCCGATCTCGTCCCGCAGCGCCTCCGGGCCGCGATTCGCCGCTCGCTCGACGGCCGGCTGACGATCGGGAGGCCCGGGCGACTGCGGGGCCCGCGCAGAAACCTGATGAAGCTGATGCGCGGGATCGACCAGGACCGTTCCCGCGTCGCTACCTCGCCTACGGCTCGTACTACCGCCCCGACGAGTTGCCCGCCGTCTCAGCGCCGAGTCCGGGCCGCGCGTCGCGCGCAGATCCGTTCGTCAACACCCCGAGTTTCGCCGGAGCGTGTCGGCGAGGACTGGCTGAATCGGCTCCTCTATGTCGACCTGAAGACGTTCTTGCCCTGCCTCAACCTCACCTACACCGACAAGATGAGCATGGCCGCCTCGACCGAGGTCAGGGTCCCCCTGCTCGACGACGAGGTGGTCGACTCGCAGCAGGATCCCGCCGGACCTGAAGCTGAAGCGCACCGACGCAAGTACGTCCTCAAGCGCAGCGATGGAGGGCGTGCTCCCCGACGACGTGATCTGGCGCCCGAAGGCAGGATTCAGCGCCCCCCTCGCGCCTGGATCGGACGGCGTCTTCGCCCGCTGGTCGACGACCTGCCTGTCGCCCGGAGCCGTCCGCGAGCGTGGCCTCTTCGATCCCGCGGCAGTCGATGCGCTGGTCCGCGACAACGACGCGGGGACCGCCGACAACGCCCTGCGGATCTGGGCGCTGCTCGTCCTCGAGCTCTGGCAACGGAGTTCGTGGACGGCGTCGCGGCCAGAACCCCCGGAAGCCCGGCGTCCCGCAATTCGTTCCGTAGAAGCAGATGACGGCGATTTCTGCACGTGCGCGATCTGGCGAGACTGGTGGTTCCACCGGGCACACGCGTCCGTCGAATCGGGCACCACATCGGTTGATCAGCGAGGTGAGGTTCGGCGAAGCAGTGATCGTGCGCTCGTTCACCAATCTCTATGGCTGCTCGATCGGGTCCCGGACGCGTATCGGGAGCTTTGTTGAGATCCAGTCGGGCGCCTCAATCAGATCCTATTGCAAGATCGAAGGGCACACGTTCATTTGCGACGGCGTGACCATCGGCGACCGCGTCTTTGTCGGTCACGGTGTGATCTTCATCAACGACAGACACCCGCGTGCGACCCGGGAGGACGGCACCCTTCAGGGAGAGGGGGACTGGGAAATGAAGAGGACGATCGTCGAGCCGGGCGCCTCGCTGGGCTCAGGCGCGGTCGTCCTCGGCGACGTGCGAATCGGTGAGGGCGCCCTGGTCGAGGCCAAGGCGCGGTGGTCACCAGAGACGTTCTCCCGGGTGACACCGTCGCGGGGAACCCGGCACGGGCGATCTCGTCGTAGGCGATGCGCAGGGGTCCAACCGCCAAGCGATCGTCGTTCCAAAATGCATTCGGGTTCGGCAGCCTCAGCTTCGCCGTCAGCGGGGTCCTGGCGCTCGGGTCGAGCATCTTCACCGCACGCATCTACGGGATCGACGTGATCGGGGAATTCGCGCTTGCCTACGCCCCGACCGGGGCAGTGTGGTTCCTGTCGAGCGTTCGCGAACAGCCCGCCCTGATCCGCTTGCTGGCTCCATTGCCGCCCCGAAGCCCCCGTGTCACGGGGCTCTTCATCCCGGTGTTCATCTTCTCGGAGGCCCTCACTCTCGTCTCGTCGATCGTCGCGGCGGCGGTCACGTACCTTCTCTTCCGCGGCCCGATCGGGCATCCCGGCCTGTTCGCACCGGCCATGGTGAGCCTGAGCGGCTACCTGCTCTTCACGAACCCCGCTTGGAACATCGACGGCGTCCTCTTCAGCCTTTCGGGCGGGCCGGGACCTGTTTTGGATCCGATCTCATCAGATGGTCGCCTACCTGGCCTTTGCCGTGGCGGCGAGCTTCTTCATGCCGACGGTGTGGGGCCTGATCCTTTCCACCGTCGCCTCATGGGTGACCTCGCTGGCTCATCGCCTCTATGTGTCACCGAGGTGGATGCGCTGGTCGGTACCCGTCGCCGAGATCCGCAACAGATACCGCGAGCTGCCGCACATCCTGCGATTCGGACTCAAGGTGACACCCGGCTCCCTCGCCACCGGAGTAAGCGACCAGATCGGGACGTGGATCCTGGGCGCCTACGGTTCGATCAGTGCCGTGGGTGCGTGGAACCGAGCCTGGGCGCTGAGTCGAGCGATTCGTCGAGCTCAACCACCGGATCACCGAGATGGTGTTCCCGACGCTCGTCGAGCGACACGTGGGTGAAGACCAGGCTGGTTTCGATCGCGCCCTGCTCGACTCACAGCGGTATATCGCCGCGGGAATGTTGCTACCCGCCGCCGCCGGTGGCGGAGCGGCGGCTGGGGTGATGGCGCTGTTCGGGCCCGGATTCTCGAGCGCATCGACGGCTCTCGTCCTCGTTCTCCTGGTGCCTGCGATCTCGACGATGACGAACATCCAGTCGGATGCCCTGCTCGCGGTGGGGAGGCCGCTCGCGACGACCGCCCTCGCCGGCGCTCGGATGGCCTCCACCATCCCGTTGACCGTCGCCTTGACCATTCCATTGGGCGCGACCGGCGCTGCCTTGGGCGTCACGCTCGGAGCCTGCGTTCAGCTCGCCGTCCAGTTCGGCGTGTTCGTGCTCACCTCTCCGAGCCGATGCTCAAGCTCTGGCCGGCCCGCCAGCTGGCCGGGCTCGTCGCCGCCTACGCCGGCGGGTTCGTCGCCGCCCGCCTCGTCGACTTCCTGTTGCCGGGGTTGCTGGGCCTCCTCGCCGCCCTCACCGTGGGGGCTGCCGCCTACGCGTTCTTGCTCCTGGTCGTGGGTGGGTTGCTCCCCCGCGATCGTGCCCGCGTCGAGGCGATCGTGACCGCCGTCGCGCCCCGTTCGAAATGGGCGGCTCGAATCATCCCCCGACCCAGCCGTCGACCTGAGAAGGCGCGATGGACTCGGACTCGCGCACACGTCTGCCTATTTCGGTCGTGATCACCGTCTTCAACCGCGCGGAAATGCTGGACAGAGCCCTGAAGAGCATCGCCTCGCAGCGACCAAGGGTGCCCGCCGAGGTGATCGTCGTCGACGACGCCTCAACTGACGATTCCGGGAGATCACCAAGGCCGCCGGCGCTCGGGTGATTCGGCATGAGCGCAACCTCGGAACCGGTGTCGGAAAGCAGACCGGTCTGATGGCGGCCCGCCACGAATGGGTCGCTTTGCTCGACTCCGATGACGAATGGCTGCCGGATCACCTCAGGATCCTCTGGTCTCTGACCCCCGGGCACGTGCTGGTCGCCTCAGCCTGTATCGAATGCAATCCGAACTCGAGCGAACGTGGCTTCCATGGGGTGCTGAGGGAGGAGACAGAGATCCTGACTTCGCCTGTGCACCTCCTCCACCCGGAGAACCCAATCCCGGACAGCGCCGTGATGGTCCATCGAGACGCCGCTCTGGCTGCGGGTGGATTCCGCGATGTGTTCTGCGAAGACCTGGATATGTGGTGTCGGCTGTTGGACTCTGGCCGGGCAGCGTTGTCCCCAAAGGTGGGGCTCCGCTACCACACTCACGCCGGTCAGATGTCGGCCGACTGGGAGGGAGTCCACGATGCGCATCTCAAGATCGCCCGCTCCCATGCCGCGGAGGGATGGTGGTCGCCTCGGCTGGTCGAGAGGCGCATGGGCGTCACCGCCTGGGACCGTTTCCGTGCCCAACAGCGCAACGGCACCCGTGGCGCGTTTCGCGGGCTCCTCCGGGAGCTCCTGGCACACCCGCAGCGAGTCCGCGGGGTGGTGGATGTCTGTCGCCATCGCGTCGCGGTGCGGCGCAGGGCGAGTCGGCTGGCCCTGAGCGGTGGGCCTTCCATCGCCGTCCTGGCGGGGGGCGATCCCGCTGCGGTCCCGGAGGAGGATCGCTACGAGGTCGACCTGAGCGGCGCCGGTCCGGTCGAGGCTTTCCTGCGCCTCTTGCGACGCCCGAGCGCGGTGGCCGTTGTCAGCTCCCGTCCTCAGGCGGCTCTGGCGCGCCTCGCCGGTGTTCGGCCTGTGCGGGTTTCCGATCTCGGCCGAGGTTCTCCGGCCGAGGCTGCGAGCACCTAGCCCTGAGAGCAGCGACCCGATCCCGCTCGGCACAGCTTCATTCGCACCACCTCGAGACTCTCCCACGGGAATCTGGCGAGGAGCTGTGTCGCGGACCGTCCACCGAAGAAGCCGTTCGGCCCGGTGTAGGGATCCCTCTTGGCCCGGACCGGATCCTCCGCGTAGAAGCCGATCGCGGCATGGGTTTGGTCCCGGACGATCATGCCGTAGCGCTGGGCGGCCCTCGCCATCATCAGTGTCATCCAGGGGAGGTGCATGTCGTCGAGATTCAGATCCGGATCGAGGCGAAGACGCGCGCCCTCCGGGATGGCCTCAGAAGGGCCCGTTCCGTCGGTCCTCTGCGCCGGCCAGGCGAACCAGCCGGCCCGTGGAGCCGGCAGGCTCAGTGCCAATGCGTGCTTGATCTCGCCGGCGCGCAGCTCCTTGACGAGCATCGTGCCGCCGACCGCCGGCAGGCTGGTCGCCGTTGCCCCCCAATAGTTCCGCGAGAGGCGCGGCCAGGAGCTCTCGTCGAAATACCCCTGGCTCTGCGAGACGTTCTTGATCGCCCCGCCCCAGCTCGCATGCCAGCGGCCGCGCTCCTTGCGGGCCTGCCAGAACTCCCAGAGCCGGTCACGCGACGGTTGCCACACGGTCATGTGCGCGTCGCTGCCCGTGGCAGGCCGCGCGCGACCCGGGATTGGGACCTTTCTGAAGGCTCGCTGCAGGCTCCTCCGCCACCGTGCGTGTGGGTCTTTAAGCGCCACTCGGACGACCGGCTGGTGAGCGCCTACAACGTAGAGCGGCGTGCTGTAGCTGTCCGTCTGAATGTAGGGCCCCGTCCCCGCTGTTCCCTCCCGGCCCGCCTCCCGAGCCAGGGCGTCCACCATTCCCCCCGATCCAGGATCGACCGGAGTGTCCGCGGGGAGGCAGGCATTCCATACGCTGTCCGCTGCCGAAACAGGCCTGACGAGTTGCACGGCTCGCCGACCACTCCGGGGACCGTGGAATCGGTTGCGCCACATGCTGGCGCGAACATCGCGAAGCAAACGCCGAGCAGAGCGGTCAGCTTGCGGCTTGTGGGGGGGATCCCCTCCTGACTTGAGGGGGCCATCCTCAGCAGGCTAAGCCATGACTACCTGCGAAACCGAAGGTCACAGGTTCGAATCCTGTCGGGCGCGCTTCAGGGAAGCCCCCTGATGACCTGGCCCCGGCTGATGCAGCGAGGTCATGCCGTCGTGGCGCCCGACCTGCCGTTGCAAGATCCCGAGGCAGGATTCGACGAGCGCATTCAGCCGGCACTGAAGGCGATCAACGGAGTCGACGGTCCGCTGGTCATCGTCGGCCACTCTCAGGGGACCGCCTACTCGTCGCTGGTGGCAGCCGCCAAACCTGACGCGGGGCTCGTTCACCTCTGCCCCAGGCTGGGCGGGTTCGACCCGCCGCCGGGTGCGCCGAACCCATTCCGCCCTGGGATTCCCTTTCCGGAGACCGGCGCGGACGGCACCAGCGCCTGGGACGAGGATGTCGCGATGGAGGTGCTGTACGGACGGGTGCCGCGGCCGAGGGCGACCACATTGGCGGGACGGCTGCGGCCAATGGCCATGCCGCAGGGCGACTATCCGCTCCCTGCTCACCCCGAGAACGCCACGGTGCTCATCTACGCCGCCGAGGACGAGCTCTTCGAGCCGAACTGGGAGCGATTCATGGCTCGCGAGTTGCTCGGTGTCGAGCCAATCGAGATCCCGACCGGCCACTTCCCGATGGCCGAAGACCCGGACGCCCTCGCCGAGCTGTTCGATCGCACTACGACAGAGTAGAAAGGATTCCCGAGGGGCTCAGCGGTTGTGGTTGACGACTTCGACGTTGTGCCCGTCTGGGTCCAGGACGAACGCCCCGTAGTAGCCCGGGTGGTACACGGGGCGCTCGCCGGGCCCGCCGTGGTCCTCATAACCGGCGGCGAGCGCGGCGGCGTGGAAGGCCCGCACCGTGGCGTCGTCCCCGGCGGGGAAAGCGAGGTGGACGTGCTCCGTGAGCGGCCGCTCGTCGTCGATCAGCGAGAAGCTGAAGTCGCCGCCGGTGAATTGCACGCGCCCCGGCTCGTCGTCGCCCAGGCGGATCCCCGCGTGCGGCGCGATCGTCGCGAAGAAGCGCTTGGACGCCTCGAGGTCGGCGACGCGGATCCACAGGTGGTCGATGCAGCCGGGGGGCACCGGGCTCGACCGCTCGCTGTGCACGGCCTCGGCGCTGTTGCCGTCCGGGTCGAGCAGGAAGCCGCCGTAGTAGTCGGGTCCGTAGATCGAGCGCGGCCCGGGCGCGCCGTCGTCGCGGAAGCCGGCGTCGATCCCCGCCTGCCAGAAGGCGTCCACGGCCTCGCGGGTCGGCGCGCGGAAGCCGACGTGCAGACCGCGGGTCAGCGCGTGCTCGCTGTCCGTGGGCCCGATGTCCCAGTCCTCCCATTCGACGAGCTCGGCGTCCGCGTGGCTGGGCTCGACGCCCAGCACGCAGAGGACGGTGCGGTAGAACCGCTCGGAGGCGGCCAGGTCGGAGACGGCGATTCCGACGTGATCGAACACCGCGCCGAGCCTACTGTCGCCACCGTCGTATTGACTCAAAGTCAACGCCTCTGGTAGCGTGTTGACTTCAAGTCAACGCGAACCATGGGGCCCGGAACCGGGAGCCAGGGAAGGCAAAGGAGAGCTATGCGGAAGTCCAGATACGCGATCGCCGCGCTGCTTGGCGTCGCAGGAGCACTCGGAGTCGCAGGAATGGCGTCGGCGGCCGTCACGGGCCAGACCTATTCAGCCACGGTCTCGCCGGCCAAGCAGGACAAGAAGGTGTTCGGGCCCATCGGGTCCTTCACCAATGTGGTCGACACGACCTACAGCGGTGGCTTCTCTCCGGTCGCGGATACGACGCTCCTGCGGTTCAGCAAGGACATCAAGTTCAGGCCGGGGAACACTCCGCAGTGCCCGCTGGCGTCCGTCAACAACAAGGCTCTCGCTCAGGCGAAGACGGCTTGCTCGAGCAGCATCGTCGGCCAGGGTTCTGCGCTGATCAACGGCGGCGCACTGAGCGCGGTGGTGACGGCGTTCAACGGCCAGGTTCAGGGTGGCAAGCCGGTGATCCTGCTCCACACGAGCGTCAACAACGATGCTCTCGACCCGGTGCTGACGGGCGTCCTCGACACGTCGGCGAACACGCTGAGCGTGTCGATCCCCAACACGGGGACGTCGATCACGCATTTCGACACGACGATCAACAAGCGCAAGACCGGCAAGAAGACGTATTACGTGATGGCCCGCTGCAGGAAGAAGAAGTGGACCAACACGGAGACGACCCACTTCCTCGATGGAAGCACGCAGACGGCAACTACCACCCAGAAGTGCAAGCAGAAGAAGTCCAAGAAGTCCAAGAAGTAGCTGCCCCAGCTACTCCTTTTCCCGGTTGACAGGGGGCGGCCATTTGGCCGCCCCCTGTCGTCCTGGTGTCGGTCAGTGCGCTGGCCAATGCTCCAAGCTGCATCCGGCCGAGGCGCGCCAGTCTGGATCTATTCCAGATAACTGGTAGCGTGACTCGCGTGCCGGCGACGTCAGAATTCGAGCTCCAGCTGCGTGAGGCCGAACTGAAGGTCACGCGTCCCCGGCTGTCGGCGCTCGCGGCGGTGCACGAGCATCCGCACGCCGACACGAGTTCAATCATCGAGCTGGTCCGCGATGATCTCGGCGAGGTGTCCCCACAGGCGGTCTACGACGTGCTGGAAGCGCTGACCGCTGCCGGCCTGTCGCGGCGCATCCAGCCCCCCGGGTCCGTGGCGCGCTACGAGTCGCGGGTGGGGGACAACCACCATCACGTGGTCTGCCGGTCCTGCGGCGCGATCGAGGACGTCGAGTGCGCGCTCGGGGAGGCGCCCTGCCTGACCGCGGCCGAGGATCATGGCTACGTGATCGACGAGGCCGAGATCGTGTACTGGGGCCTCTGTCCGAGCTGCTCCGCCGCATGACGCCAAAGCAATCGAAAACTCCAGAAGGAAAGGGTTCCCGTGTCTGAAAAGCCTGATGCCGTAGTCGGAGAGATGAATGAGGAGGAGGGCGAGAAGCCGGCCGCCGGATGCCCCGTCGTGCACGAGCTTCCCAGCCCGACCCAAGGGGACGCGAACCAGGACTGGTGGCCCGAGCGCCTGAACCTCAAGATCCTGGCCAAGAACCCCGTCGAGGCGAACCCGCTCGGCGAGGAGTTCGACTACGCGGAGGCCTTCGACTCCCTCGATCTCGACGAGGTGAAGAGGGACATCGCCGAGGTGCTGAGGACCTCGCAGGAGTGGTGGCCCGCCGACTTCGGCCACTACGGCCCCCTCATGATCCGAATGGCATGGCACAGCGCGGGCACCTACCGGATCCACGACGGCCGCGGCGGCGCCGGATCGGGACAGCAGCGCTTCGCACCGCTCAACAGCTGGCCCGACAACGGCAACCTCGACAAGGCGCGCCGCCTGCTCTGGCCCGTGAAGCAGAAGTACGGCCAGAGCATCTCCTGGGCCGACCTGATGATCCTGACCGGCAACGTCGCCCTCGAGTCGATGGGCTTCGAGACGTTCGGGTTCGCCGGCGGCCGCCCCGACGTGTGGGAGCCGGACGAGGACGTCTACTGGGGCCCCGAGCGCGAGTGGCTCGGAGACGAGCGCTACTCGGGTGACCGCGAGCTCGCGAAGCCCTTCGGCGCCGTGCAGATGGGCCTGATCTACGTCAACCCGGAGGGCCCGAACGGCAACCCGGACCCGCTGGCCTCGGCCCGCGACATCCGCGAGACGTTCGCCCGCATGGCAATGAACGACGAGGAGACGGTCGCGCTGATCGCCGGCGGCCACACCTTCGGCAAGACCCACGGCGCCGCCGACCCGGACCGATACGTCGGCCCCGAGCCCGAGGGCGCGCCGATGGCCGAGCAGGGCCTGGGCTGGAGGAACAGCTTCGGCACCGGCAGCGGCACCGACGCGATCACCAGCGGCCTGGAGGGCACCTGGACGGCGACCCCGGTGAAGTGGGACAACACCTTCTTCGAGACGCTGTTCGAGAACGAGTGGGAGCTGACCACGAGCCCGGCGGGCGCCCATCAGTGGATCCCGAAGAACGGCGCAGCGGCCGACACCGTGCCGGACGCCCAGGACTCCGAGCGCACACATCCGCCGACGATGCTGACCTCGGACGTGGCGCTGCGGATGGACCCGGTCTACGAGCCGATCTCGCGGCGCTTCTACGAGAATCCCGACGAGCTGGCCGACGCGTTCGCGCGTGCGTGGTTCAAGCTGACCCACCGCGACATGGGCCCGCTCGCCCGCTATCTCGGCCCTGAGGTCCCAGACGAGGAGTTGATCTGGCAGGACCCGCTTCCGGAGGTCACGCATGAGCTGGTCGGCCCGGAGGACATCGTCGCCCTCAAGGGCAAGATCCTCGACTCCGGCCTATCCGTCTCCGAGCTCGTCTCGGCCGCGTGGGCGTCGGCGTCCTCGTTCCGCGGAAGCGACAAGCGCGGCGGCGCGAACGGGGCGCGTATCCGCCTGGCGCCCCAGAAGGACTGGGACGTGAACCGGCCCGCCGAGCTGGCGAATGTGTTGAGCACCCTGGAGGGCATCCAGAAGGAGTTCAACGGTTCGCAGTCCGGCAAGGTGCGGATCTCGCTGGCCGACCTGATCGTGCTCGGCGGCTGCGCGGCCGTGGAGCGCGCCGCGAGGGAGGCGGGCCACGAGGTTGTGGTCCCGTTCACTCCCGGCCGCGCCGACGCGACCGAGGAGCAGACCGACGCCGACTCGTTCGCAGCGCTAGAGCCGCGCTCCGACGGGTTCCGCAACTACATGGCGCCCGGGAACCCGCTGAAGGCGGAGTACCTCCTCGTGGATCGCGCGAACCTGTTGACGCTGACCGCCCCGGAGATGACCGTTCTGGTGGGCGGCCTGCGCGTCCTCGGCGCCAATTGGGACGGCTCGGACGACGGCGTCCTGACCGACAACCCCGGGTCACTGACGAACGATTTCTTCCTCAACCTGCTCGACATGGGGACGGACTGGTCCGGGACCGACGCCGGTGGCGAGGACGCGACGAGGTTCGAGGGGAAGGATCGCGAGAGCGGCGAGGTGAGGTGGACCGGAACCCGCGCCGACCTGGTGTTCGGGTCGAACTCCGAGCTGCGCGCGCTCGCCGAGGTCTACGCGAGCCAGGACGCGCGAGAGAAGTTCGTGCGGGATTTCGTGGCCGCGTGGGACAAGGTCATGAACCTCGACCGCTTCGACCTCGACTAGGTCCCTCGTGCGAGCAACACCACGCCGCAGGCGATGAACGCCGTCCTCGCGACCCTGGATCGCGAGGGAGTGGTCGAGCGCATCGTTAAGGACTTCACTGGCAAGGAGACGGAAGCTGTCAAGCGCTGGCTCGTCGCAACCGCGGAGCGGTTGCAGCGAACCGACACGTAGGGCTATTGGAGAGAGGAAGACTGATGAACGCGAACAAGGCATTGTGGGAGAAGGGGGACTTCACGCGGATCGCGGAGACCATGCGCGAGAGCGGGGAAGCCCTCGTCGGCAAGATGGAGATCACCGACGGGATGCAGGTGCTGGACCTCGGCTGCGGTGACGGAACCACCGCGGTGCCCGAGGCTCAGCTCGGCGCCGACGTTCTGGGCGTCGACATCGCCAGCAACCTGATCGCGGCCGGAAACGCGCGCGCCGAGGCCCTCGGACTCGGCAACCTCTCCTTCCAGGAGGGGGACGCGACCGATCTGAACGAGCTCGAGGACGAGCGCTTCGACCTGATGGTCAGCATCTTCGGGGCGATGTTCGCTCCCAAGCCGTTTGACGTGGCGAAGGAGATGGTCCGCGTGACCAAGCCCGGCGGCCGGATCGTGATGGGCAATTGGATCCCGAACGACCCGACCCTGGTGGCGCAGATCCTGAAGATCAGCGGCTCCTACTCGCCCCCGCCGCCGGAGGGCTTCGTCAGCCCGATGACCTGGGGCGTGGAGGAGCAGGTGATCGAGCGCTTCACGCAGGCCGGAATCCCCGAGGGACAGATCTCCTTCGAGAAGGACACCTTTACCTTCAACCACCCCGGGGCGCCGCCGGAGCTCGTCGCGGCATTCAGGGACTACTACGGGCCGACCATGAACGCCTTCGAGGCTGCCAAGGCCGACGACCGGGAGTCTGACCTCCAGGCTGAGCTGGAGACCCTGTTCAACGAGCAGAACACCAGCGACGACGGCACCTCGATTTCGGCGACCTTCCTGCTGGTGACGGTCAGGCGGTGACCAGGTCCAGCGCGACGGCGTAGGCCGCGCGCGACCCCGAGCCGACGGCATTGGCGACCGACCGCGAATGGTCGGTCGCTGCGTCTCCGACGGCGTAGATCCCATCGATCCCGGTGCGGCCGTCGATGTCGGTCTCGATGGTTCCGCCGGCGGAGAGGGGCGCGCCGAGCGCGTCCGCCAGGCCGTTCGGCTGCTCGCGTGTCGTGCGGACGAAGAGGGCGTCGCGTCGCTCGTCCGGGCCGTCCGCAAAGGCGATCCGATCGAGCCGGCCGTCGTGGCCGACCAGTTGCCGCACCGGCTCCTCGCGGATCCGGACTCCGGCCCGCGCCAGCGCCGCGCGCTCGCCGCTGAGCTCCGAGCGGCCGTCGGTGCAGAGCAGGACGTCGTTGCTCCAGCCCGACAGGACCAGGGCCGAGCGGGCGGCGGCGGGACCGTTCCCATGGACTGCAAGCGGGCGATCGCGAACCTCCCAGCCGTCACAGAAGGGGCAGTGGAAGACCGACTGGCCCCAGAGAGGCTCGACGCCGGGGAGAGCCGGGGGGTCGTAGCGCAGGCCATGGGCGAGGACGAGTGACCGGGCGCGTACGGAGCGGCCCTCATCCACCTTGACGAAGAAGCCCTCGGAGGTGGGATCGGCATCGAGGACCTCGCCGTCGCGCACATCGATGCTGGGGAACTCGGCGAGCTGTTCGCGGCCGCTGCGGCGCAGCTCCGCGGGCGTGACGCCGCCCTGGGAGAGCAGGCCACCGATCGCGTTGGCCGAAGCGGCGTTCGCGGGCCTGCCGCTGTCGAGCACCATCACGTTCTTGCGCGCCCGCCCGAGCACCAGCGCCGCGCTCAGGCCGGCCGGGCCACCACCGACGATCAGAGCGTCAAGCACCGCCTGCCGCGGGCGAGCCGCCAGCCTGGGGGTCGTTGTCTCGGTCGCGTAAAGCATGGTCTGAACACTCAGACCCGGGGGCGCCCCAATATTCATCGGTGCCCGTCTAGATGTGGATCACGGCGATCTCGAGGCCCATCAGCACCAGCGCCAGCGCGCACATGGCCAGGAAGAGCCGTCCCCGGCGGCCTGTCACGGCCAGCACGATCGAGAGCAGGAGCGCCGCGGCCGCGGCGACTCCGCCGGCGATCGCGAAGCCCAGTCCGGCCTTGGCTCGCCGCGCCGAGCCGTCGAAGCACTCCCCGCCCGAGGAGGGCGCCGCCCTGCCGCTGTTGACGTCGCGACAGGTGGGAAGCGAAGTGTTGTCAGCGGCGCCGGCGACGATCAGCCCGGCCGCCACGGCGACGACGAGGGCCAGGAGGACGGCCAGGATCCGCAGTGGCACCGCCATCGACCTGATTGTTATCGGCTCCGAGGACGCGGCGCATCGACCGGCGAGCACGTGCGAAGACCACCGGGTCTCGCCAGAGCTGGAAGCCGTAGCTGGCGGCCGCCGCCAGGGCGTTGAGCTCGAAGGCGACATCCGCCGGATCGGTGCCCGCGGGCAGGTCGCCCGCCTCTATCGCCACGGCGGCGTCGCGCCGCAGCGCCTCGAGCCAGCGCTCCATGATCTGCGCGACCTCGTCACGCAGGGGACCGGGGCGGGCGTCGAACTCGACGGTGGCTGTCGTCAGGAAGCAGCCGCCCGGCATCACCTCGCGCTCGTGGTAGCCGAGCCAGCTCTCGCAGAGGGCGAGTAGCCGCGGGAGGCCCGGATCCACCTCGGCAACCGGTCCCCAGACCTGGCTGCGGAAGCTCTCGACGGCGGCGTCCAACGTCGCCCGTTGCAGCTCCTCCTTGCTGCCGAAGAGGCTGAACAGGCTGCTCTTCCGCATCTCGACGTCACCCGCGAGGCCACCGATGGTGAGGCCCTCGAGGCCCTCCAGCGAAGCGCGGTCGACCGCTGCCTCGGTGACGGCGGATCGGGTCTCGGCGACTGCGGCGGCGGAGCGGCGGGGCATGTCGGGCATGATACCGTACGATCGTCCGGTAAAAGCTCGATGGAGGAAGCGAGGAGCAGATGAGGGTTCGTTGGCTTGGTTGGGCGGGAGTGGAGATCGAGGCGGGTGGAGCAGCGGTCGTCATCGACCCGCTCGCGGATCCCGGCGCGACCTTCGCGGCGCTGGGTGAGCGGGGCAAGGAGGTCGAACTGCCCCGGATCGTGGAGCCCGAGTCCCGCGGCACGGCGGTTGCGGGCCTGGTCAGCCATCTGCACCGCGACCACACCGATGCGGGCGCACTCGCCGCGGCCCTGGCGGACGACGCTGCGGTGCACGAGCCGGTCTGGCCGGGCGGCGAGGACTTCGAGAACCTCGCCCTCGCTCAGGCGAATGCCGAGCTGAAGCAGGCGGGGCTGCGCCGCGAGCCCGCCGAGATCTGGCAGAGCTTCGAGGTGGGCCCGTTTGCACTGACCGCGCTGCCCGCCGTCGACGGCCTGGGCGATCCGCAGGTCTCCTGGGTTGTCAAGGCCGAGGGCCAGCGGGTCCTCCACCTCGGCGACACGATCTTCCACGGCTACTGGTGGCGGATGGCTCAGCGCCACGGGCCCTTCGATCTCGTCCTCGCGCCGATCAATGGCGCCGTCGTCAACTTCCCGCACCTGCAGCCGCCGAGTCCATTTGCAGCGGCGATGGAGCCGGAGCAGGCCGCAGCCGCGGCCGAGAGCCTCGGCGCCGGGACGCTGATCCCGATGCATTACGGCGGCTTCGAGATCGATCCCTTCTACCTGCCGGGCGCCGATCCGCTCGAGCGATTCGAGGCGGCCACGGGGGACCGTCCCTACGCGGCTCGCGTCATCGACCCGGGAGAGCGACTGGAGCCCGCCGCGCTCCAATCAACCTCTTAGGTGCGGCACATCTGACGCTGAGGTTCGCGTGGTTTCCTCGGGGCATGGCAGAGCACAGTCCCCCGGTGTGGATCGCGGTCGCGGCGCTGACTCTCTCCGGCGCCGCGCCACTCGGCGCACCACCGCCACCACCCGCGCTGCCGTCCGAGCGAGTGAGGGTGGTCCGCGGCCGGGTCCTGGGGCCCGCCGTCGCGACCGCCCCTAGGCGAGCTCTGGCGCGGTGGTTCGAGCTGTGCTTGGCGCTTCCCGCGATCGGGATGACGCCGCGGAGCCGGTCTGACACGCCGGCCCTGCCGACGGTTGGCCGACCCCGCGACGGTCCCGAGGATCTACTTCTTCTTTTTCTTCTTTGACGGCTTCTGCTTGCACTTCTGGACGCTGGTGGCCGAGGTGCTCGGGCCACCGCCCAAGAATGACGTGGTCTCCGAGTTGACCCACTTCTTCTTCTTGCAGCGGGCCATCACGTAGAACGTCTTCTGGCCCTTGTGCTTGCCCTTCTTGATCTTGCCGGTCTTGATCTTGTTGATCGTCGTGTCGAAGTGCGTGATCGACGTCCCGGTGTTCGGGATCTGAACGCTCAGCGTGTTCGCCGACGGATCGAGGACGCCCTTCAGCACCGGATCCAAAGCGTCGTTGTTGACGCTCGTGTGCAGCAGGATCACCGGCTTGCCGCCCTCGGGCTGGCCGTTGAACGCCGTCACCACGGCGCTCAGCGCGCCGCCGTTGATCAGGGCAGAACCCTGGCCGATGATGCTGCCGGCGCAGGCCGCCTTGGCGGTCGCCACGGGCTTGTTGTTGACGTTGCCGAGCGGACACTGCGGCAGGTTCCCGGGTGTGAAGACGAAGTCCCGGCTGAAGGTCAGAACGGTCTGGCTCGGGACCGGCGTGAATCCGCCGCTGTAGGCGGTGTCGATCACATTGGTGAACGCGACCGGCCCGCGCCGCTTCTTGTCCTGCTTCTTCGGCGTCGCTGTGGCCGAGTAGGTCTGGCCGGTGACGGCCGCCGAGGCGGTCCCGCCGACGAGCAGAGCTCCGATCACCGCGAGCGACGCGCCAAGCAGATAGGTGCGCTTACGCATTTCATTCCTCTCTAGTTAATTCGTTGCACCCATTTGAACACGCGGGCGAGGCGGTCGGATCGCCGGTCAGGCCTACGGCTTGCGTGCAGCCTCGCCGAGGCGCTCGGCGAGGCGGTTCATGCCGCGCTCGCGCGCCGCCGTGGCGGCGCCCCGGAAGTCGGTGCGCTTGTCCCGGGGCCTGGAGACCTTCTGCGTGCGCAGCTTCGCCATGTCCTTGAACGCGAGCAGCAGCTCGCGGTCGCCGATCAGCGCCGTGCGGAGGGCGGGGCGGGGCTCGCGGATCGCTGCGTCGAGCACCTTCTCGAGGGAGCCGTGCTTGCGGAGCAGCTCGACGGCGGTCTTCTCGCCGACGCCCTTGGCTCCGGGTATGCCGTCAGAGGGGTCGCCGCGGAGCGCGATCAGGTCGGGCACCAGCTTGGGCGCGATGCCGTAGCGCTCCTTCACCTCCTTCGGGCCCATCGGCTGGCCGCCCTGCTTGCCGGTGCTGACGTAGAGGACCCTTGTCTTCCCGGTGGCGCACTGGAACATGTCGCGGTCGCCGGTCATCAGCAGGCTCCTCCCGCCGGCCTTCTCCTCCTTGAGCGCGTACGAGTTGAGGATGTCGTCCGCCTCGAGATCCTCCGAGCCCGCGATCGTCCAGCCGAAGGCGCCGAAGAAGTCCGCCGAGTCCTCCCACTGCGGGCCGAGGGCGTCGGGGAACGCCGCCTCGCGATCGGCGTGGTAGGCCGGATAAAGCTCCACGCGATAGGCGGCGGCGTCCGGACCGAAGCAGAGGACGACAGCGCGGGGGTCGTGCCTCTCCACCTCGCGCAGGATCAGGTTGGCGGTCCCGAGCAGCGCGTTGACGGGCTTGCCGTCCGGCCCCTTGATCGACTTCGGCAGCGCGTAGAACGCCCGGAAGAGCATCGAGGGGGTGTCGACGGCAAGAAGCGGTCGCGGCACGAGCGGGAAACTAACGCGTCAGCTCGGGACCCCGAGCAGCGCCGCCTCGACCTCGCGGAGGCGGTCGACGTCGCCGCGGATCCCGACCACGGCGTCGTTGAAGAGGAAGGCCTGGGCGAGCTTGACGATCGCGTAGCCGAGCACCGACGGCTCCACCGGCGGCTCGTAGGTGCCGGCCTCGGCCTCCTCGACGATCAGGCCGGTGATCAGCTCGACGATCCGCGGCTGGACGATGCCGCCGCCCGAGGCGATGATCCGCAGCGAGGCGTCTCGCTCCTGCTCGACGAAGGCGCGCAGCGCCGGGGCGTCGGCGAGGGCGCGGTTGAACCGGTCGAAGGTGTCGAGTAGCCCCGGACCGCCCTTGCCCGCCAGGCCGGAGCGCGCCTCCTCGAGCACCGGCTCGGTGGCGCGGATGATCACCTCGCCGAGCAGCTTCTCCCGGGACCCGAACCAGCGGTAGACGGTGGCCCGGCCGAGCCCGAGCTCCGAGGCGATCGCCTGCACGTCGACGCGCTTGCCGCGGAGGTAGCGGTAGAGCCCCGCGTCGAGTACGTCCTCGCGGCTGGCGGCCGCCGGGCGGCCCCGAGCCCTGCCCGGACTAATTTGAGACATACCTAAAAATATGTATAGTGCGCGCCGCGCTCATGGGAACCCGATTGTGGAGGACAGGGCCCGCGATCGCCGCTCTCGCGGTTGCAATCAGCCTGCTCGGCGGCTCCGCCGTCGCCAGCGCCTTCGACCCCGTCTACGAGGCGAAGAACTACTCGAAGACGTTGGAGCGCGCCAGCATCTACATGACGCCGCAGTATCAGCTGCAGCTGCGAGCGCAGAGTGTCAAGAACTCCGCCGACGCCGCCCTCGCGCTCCTGCGGGATCCGGAGCGGAACTTCGTCAACCTCTGCTCCAACGGCTTCGACGGCTGCTCCGGCGACGTCCGCCTCTACGACTGGGGGCCGGTGGGCTACGGGATCGTCAAGCCGGTCCTCTTCACGGCCCGCGACGGCGCGACCCTCTCCGGCCACGTCTGGGCGACGAGGGCGGGTCCGGCCCGGCGGCCCGGCATCGTGATCACCAACGGCTCGGTGCAGGCCAACGAGCAGATGTACTGGTACGCGGCCCAGACCCTCGCCAAGGCCGGCTATGTGGTGATGACCTTCGACCCGCAGGGCCAGGGGCAGTCGGACATCCTCGGCGAGTCGCCCGATGCCTTCGAGGGCGTCCCGGCGCAGACCGACGGCCGTCCCTTCTTCGACGGCACCGAGGACGCAATCAACTTCTTCCTCTCCACGGCCAAGCAGCCCTACGAGCCGGTGCCGAGCTGTCAGGGCGGCACCAGCCACGCGCCCAAGCAGGACCGACGCGTGGCCGCCGGCCTTGACACCGCATACAACCCGCTCGCCGAAATGCTGAATCCGAACCGATTGGGACTCGCCGGCCATTCGTATGGGGCGGCCGGCGTGTCCTACATCGGCCAGTGGGATCCGCGGGTCGATGCCGTGGTCGCCTGGGACAACCTCAGCGGTGCCGACCCGAACGGAGGGTCCGGCTCGTTCCCGCCCGGGGAGCAACCCTGTCCCGCGGATCCGTCGCAGCGGACGCCGGCGCCGCTGACCAAGCCCGCCCTGGGGATGTCCGCCGACTACTTCCTGCCGCCGACGCCGAACCTCTCACAGCCCGACCCCGAGGCGAAGGCCGCGGAGTCGGTGAAGTACTCCGACGCCGGCGTCGACTCCGGCGAGATCGTCATCCGGGGGGCAGCCACCTCGACTTCAGCTGGATCCCGAACCCAGGCTTCGGCGCGAGCCTCCGCGGCGCCGACGAGATCGACTGGTACACGACCGCCTGGTTCGACAAGTACGTGAAGGGCGATCCGAGCGCCGACCGGCGGCTCCTATCGAACCGCTGGTTCGACGACGCCCAGGAGGCCGCGGTCGATCCGGACCACGACGGCAACATGTTCTCCCGCTACTACCGCTCGCGGCTTGACATCGGCCTGGCAAACGGCGGTCGCTTCGACTGCGAGGACATCCGCCCCGACGCGATGCGCCCGTCGAACGCCGATTGTTCCGGCTGGATCCCGGCGGCGAGCGACGGCTGGCTGGGGAACTACGACTACGTCGCGATCGACACCAAGCCGGACGGCTCTTGACTACCCGTTGTCGTACTTGAACGAGATTCCGAGCCGGATTCGAAACTCGGAGACCTTCCCGTCGTCGATCGTCACGTCCTGACGAACTACCTCCGCGATCCGCAGGTCGCGCACCGTCTCGCTGACCTTCTCGATCGCGTTCTTGGTCGCCTGCTCCCATGAATCCGAGCTGACGCCGACGACCTCGGTGACCCTATACACGCTGTCTGCCATTTCCTCTCCTTGAGTGGGGGGCCTGGAGACCCTACCCCCGCGGGTCCGGCTGGAGGCGCTACCAGCGGACGGGCAGCAGCTTCAGCTGGTTGAGGAAGGCCGAGACGGCCGGGTCCGGCTTGCCCGCCATCTCCATCTCCGGGAATCGCTTGAGCGTCTCCTCGAAGAGGATCTTCAGCTCGAGCCTCGCCAGCGCCGCGCCGAGACAGAAGTGGCGGCCACCCGCGCCGAAGGCCTGGTGCTCGGGGTTGCGGTGGACGTCGAAGCGGTCGGCGTCCTCGAAGACGTCCTCGTCGCGGTTCGAGCTGACGTACCACATCAGCACCTTCTCGCCCTCCGAGATCTGCCTGCCGCGGATCTTGGTGTCCTTCGTCGCCGTGCGGCGGAAGTGGGCGAAGGCCGGGTACATCCGCAGCGCCTCCTCGACGGCTCCCGGAATGAGCGACGGGTCGTCGACCAGCATCTTCATCTGGTCCGGGTTCTCGAGCAGGGCCCGCATGCCGCTGGTGTAGGTGGCCTTGGTCGAGTCGTTGCCCGCCGCGACCAGCAGGAAGAAGCCCATGACGATCTCGTGCTCCTCGAGCTTCTCGCCATCGATCTCGGCGTGGACGAGGACACTGGTCAGGTCGTCGGTCGGGTTCTCGCGGCGTTCCGCGATCATCTCGCGGCAGCGCTCGAAGATCTCCGGGATGTCCTGCTCGAGGACCTGCTCGAGTCCTCCCGGGTTGAGGTCCTCGTCGCCGAAGCCGAGGGCGGAGTTCATGAGCTTGGCCCAGATCGCGTCGTCCTTCTCCGGGATCCCCATGAAGCTGCCGATCACGCGGGAGACGACGGGCTGCGCGACTTCGTTCACCAGGTCGCACTCGCCCCGCCGGGCGACGCCGTCGAGGACGTTCTCCGCGATCGCGCGGATCTCGTCCTCGTGCTCGGCGATGCGCTTTGGGGTGAACCCGCGCTGGAAGAGCATCTTGAGGCGGTCGTGCTTCGGCGGGTCCATGCCGATGAACATCGCCTGCTGGAGCTCGAGCGGCACCGCGTGGGTAAGGCCGGTGACGCCGCCGCGCTCTGACGAGTAGGTCTCCCAGTCGAGGCTGACCTCGCGGATGTCGTCACCCTTGGTGAGCGACCAGAAGCCGTCCTCGTCGGGGTACTCGGAGATCACCTCGGTCCGGTGGACCGGGCAGCGGCCGCGGAGCTCCTTGAAGATCTCGTAGGGGGGCCCTCCCTCCCAATGCGGGCGCTCGGTGAGCTCCAGCGCCTCGAGTTCCTCCTGGCTCAGGTTCTCGGGCTCCACTGCGGCGAGCTGCTCCTGGGGCGGCTTGTTCATCCTCGATCCTCCGGCCGGTCGTGGTGGGTTCGCGGCAGCTTAACTGGCTGGCCAGCCAGTTGCTAGCGGCGGCGGTGCTTCCGCCGCGAGTGCGACTTATGGGAGGCCCTGAAGCTCCGCATCATCGAAGGCAGCGCCTCCGCCAGATCGCGCTGCCAGTAGGGCCACGAGTGGGTGCCCGGCCCGTAGTCGTCCCAGGTGTGCGGGATGCCGAGGGAGAGCAGCCGCTTGTGCAGCGAGACGCTCATGTCGTGCACGCCGAGCTCGATCGGGTCGAAGAGCTTGCCGGCCGGGTCCAGCGGGCCGGGCTGGCCATTCCCGGTGTCGATCACGACCCTGGTGTTCCTGAGGTTCTCCGCCAGGTCCCACGGATTGTGAGCTCGCCAGTTCGGCTCGGCGAGGAGGCGATCCCCGAACTGATCCCCGGGAAGGCCACCG
Source organism: uncultured Solirubrobacterales bacterium (assembly GCA_963819715.1). Taxonomy (GTDB): domain Bacteria; phylum Actinomycetota; class Thermoleophilia; order Solirubrobacterales; family 70-9; genus DASUPK01. The sequence continues at coordinate 712,437 of CAWFXE010000002.1, read as the reverse complement.
TCCACGGGCGCCTCGAGGTCGATGATCGCGACCACCGGGGGGTAGTTGACGATGTCGACCGCGCCGGAGAAGCTGCCCGCCCAGGAGAAGAGCTCCGGGTGGCGGGCCGCGTAGCTCATCGCTCCGAAGCCGCCCATCGAGAGACCAGCGATCGCTCGGGCGCCGCGGCTCGTCATGGTGCGGTAGCGGTCATCGATCCACGGGACGAGCTCGCCGATGTGGAACGTCTCCCACTCCGGAGGGCCGCCTCGGCCGCGGTTGACCCAATCCGTGTACCAGCCGCCCTGTCCGCCGTCCGGCATGACGACGATGACCTTGCGGCCCGCGGTGATGTTCTCGGCATCGCCGACCTTGGTCCAGTCCTCGTCGTTGCCGAAGGCGCCGTGCAGCAGATAGAGGACGGGGTAGCGCTTCGGCTTCTGCTTGCGATAGCCGTCCGGCAGCAGAACGCGGACCTGGGTCGGCTTGGCGAGCGCCGGGGTGGACAGGGTCAGGTCGAACAGCCTGGAGTCGAGCCGCTGGGAGGAGAGCAGCTGGATGTCGCCCGCCGATGCCGGCGCCGCCGGGGCGAATACCAGCGCGCAGAAGGCCGCCAGCGCCGCGACGGAGACCCCGATCCTCCTCATCGCGGGGCTCCCGGCTCCAGGCGTCTCGCGATCTCCCGGATCTGACCGCGCAGCCCCGGCAACTGGTCGAACTCGCCGACTGCCACCCGAATCGTGACCATCGAGCTCACGGCGCCCACCAGCGCCTCGCACAGGGCGCGGTCGGCGGCGCTTCGCGCTCCAAAGATCCCGACGACGAGATCGACGAAGGCCTGGAAGACCTGGAAGCGGCGCCTGAGGGCCGCGGCGCCGGCGCCGTAGACGTCGACCAGAAAGACGCGGGCGTAGGCGCGCTGGGTCGACATGGCCTCCAGGTACGCGGCCATGGCCCGGTCGTAGCTCTCGAGCGGATCGGTGGACTCGGCCGGAACGCCGGCCACGACCGCGTCGCGCAGGGTCGCCGCGGCGAGGTCGTAGGCGGCGAGGAAGCACTCCTCCTTGTCGTCGAAGTGCTCGTAGAAGGTCTCGCGCGAGACGCCGGCCCCCCGGATCACGTCGGCGACCGACGTCCCGGCGTAGCCCTGCTCGGCGACGGCCTGGCAGATCGCGTCGAGCATGCGGCCGCGCTGGGACGCGAGCACCTCGTCGCGGCTCAGGCCATGTCGGCCTCTCGGCAGCTGCTCGGCGGTCGTCGTCCTCGCCATCCCTGTCGCCATCCTAGTACTTAACGAACACAGATGTTCGCTAAGGTGCCGATGGTGAGCGCGAAGAGATTGGACGGCCGGCGCATCCTCGTGGTGGGGGCGGGCCAGGAGGACCACGGGATCGAGGACCCGCCCATCGGCAACGGGCGGGCCATGTCGGTCCTCTTCGGGCGAGAAGGCGCCGCAATCGTGGTCGCCGATCTGAACGCCGAGACCGCGGAGGCGACCGCGGAGCTCGTCCGCGCGGAGGGGGCCAGAGCCGAGGTGATCGCGGCCGACGCCGCTGACGAGGAGGCGGCGGCCGGCATGTTCGAAAGGGCCGCCGAGGCGCTCGGCGGCCTCGACGGCGTCGTGATGAACCTCGGGATCGGCGCGGGCTTCGGGATCGGCGGCACCAGCGCCGAGGACTGGGACCGGGTCATGGCCATCAACCTCCGCTCGCACTTCCTCGGCTGCAAGCACGGCCTGGCGGCGATGCGGGAGCAGGGAGGAGCGATCGTCCTCGTCGGCTCAATAGCATCGCGCGAGGTGATGCCCTTCCCGGCATACGCGGTTTCGAAGGCGGGCCTGGAGTCGCTCTGCCGCCAGTCGGCCGTCGAGGGCGCGCCGACCGTCCGTACCAATCTCCTGATCCCCGGACTGATCGACACCTCGCTCGGCCGGCTCGCCTCGCAGCTCAGCCCGCTTCGCGACCAGGTGAAGATTCCCGCCCGGCGACAGGGCACCGCCTGGGAGGTCGCCAACGCCGGCCTCTTCCTGATCTCCGACGAGGCGAGCTACGTCACCGGCCAGAGCCTGGTCGTCGACGGGGGCCTCAGCATCGGCCCGAGGGCGGGTTAGTGGCCGACGAGCCGCGCATCCCGCCGCTGCCGCCGGACGAGTGGACCGGTGACGTCAAGCGCATCCTGGACGCCGTCCCGCCCGGCATCGACCGCCGGCTCGGCGACAACAACATCTTCCCGACCTTTGCGCGGCATCCCGACCTGTTCCGCGCCTGGCTGCCGTTCGGTGGCTTCCTGCTGACGGCGGGCAAGCTGTCGGGCCACGACCGCGAGCTGCTCATCCTCCGGACCGCGGTCAACACCAAGTCGTCCTACGAGTGGGGACAGCACGTGCGCATCTCGCTGGACGGCGGGATGGAGCGCGAGGCGATCGACCGGGTGCTCGAGGGCTCCGATGTCGACGGCTGGACCTCTCACGAGGCGGCGCTGCTCCGGGCCGCCGACGAGCTCCACGCCGACTCGCGGATCTCGGACGCCACCTGGAAGGCGCTCGCCGAGACCTACGACGACGAGCAGCTGATGGAGGCGACGATGGTCGTCGGGCACTACCACATGGTCGCCTTCGCCCTGAACAGCTTCGGTGTCGAGCTGGACGAGGGTCTCGAGCCTCTTCCATAGAGTCCCGCGCGTGAAGCCGGTCACCGTCTCGGTCGAGGTCCCGAACTCGACCCACCAGGTCTACGAGTTCCTCGAGGAGCTCGGCAACCACGAGTCCTTCATGGACCACTTCATGGTCGACTGGCAGCTGTCGGGGCCGAAGCGCGGCGTGGGGTCCAAGGCCAACGTCCGGGTGAAGGCCACCGTCGAGAAGGACTGGACCGACGTCGAGATCGTCGAGGCCGACTCGGGCCGGCGGCTGGTGGAGGAGACGATCGGCGGTCCGAACGCCGCGCGCCGCACCCGGGGCACCTACGTCCTAGAGGCGCTTCCCGACGGCGGCACGAGGATCAACTTCGAGCTCGAGATGGTCGAGATGCCGAGGTCGGAGAGGCTGATGGGCCCGCTCAACCACGCCTACGTGAAGCGCGTCAATCGCAAGGCGATGAGGCGCCTACGCGAGCGCCTCACCACCTTGCCCAGCACATAACGGGTGCTCCTCTGGAGCACCCTCGCATCAGCAACTAGTGGGTCGCTGAAACGAGCACGGTCGCCGCGCCCCGCATCCCCGACTGGTTGGGATGGATCGGAGCGGCCGAGTTGCCCGGCACCAGCGGCTCGACCCAGCGCACCGACGAGCTCTTGCAGGCGTCGTGCCCGATGCTCGCGGCGTACCAGCTGACCAGGGTGGCGCCGTTCCCGGCGGCCTGGGTGGCCAGCATCTGGTTGAGCTCCTGCTCCTTCGCCCTCAGATAGGGCGTGTCGGAGAAGGAGATCGGCATCTGCGGCCAGCACCCGCTTCCCGTCTCCGGGAAGATCGCCGGGTAGTTGACGACCAACACACGAGCCGAGGGCGCACGCGCGTGGATCCCCTGGAGCACCGCCGCCACCTTCGGAGCGGTCGCCTGGATCCGCTGGCTGATCTGATCGACGCCGCCCGAGTCGTACTTGTCCCTGCACGGGTGGCTGAACGGGTTGTAGGTGATGCAGCTCTCCGCGATCGAGGAGAACCCGATGTCGTTCCCTCCGATCGTCAGCGAGACCACCTTCGTGCTCGCGTCCAGCGAGTTGAACTGCGGCGGGTTGGGACCGTCCGGATCCACGTTCTGCGGGTTGGCCATGTCATCGGTCGTCGCGCCGCTGCAGCTCGGATCGCGCAGCGGCAACCCGATTCCACCCGCCGCCAGGTGCGGGTAGTTGTGATCCGACTTCAAGCACCCGAGCGGCAGGACCGGGTTCGGGATGAACGGCCCGGCGACATAGGAGTCGCCCAGCGAGACGTAGTTGTCCGCCCGCGCGGTCGCCGCGGCGGCCAGGCCGGTGGTCATCGCTGCAAGCACGCAGAGCAGGCCGAACAGCCTGCGCCGGCGCCCAATCAGCGCGTGCACATTCATCGATGCGCTCCTCTCCTCCAGAGGGACTGGTCGGGCAGCGCCATACCCGGTTTCGGATCCGCGTACACCGGGGAGCATCAGCGCTTGCGAATCGTTGAGAATCAGGCGGGATGAGCCACACGCGACTCGACCACGTCCTGCCCGTGCTGCTGGCTGCCGCGCTGATCGCCGTGTTGGCCGGATGCGGCTCGGACTCGAGCGGCGAGACCACCGCCGGCCCCACGGCGACCACGGTGTCGATTCCGACGCCGACCTCGCCGATCCCGACCGCCTCGACCCAGAGCACCACCACCGGCGGCGGGAAGAAGCAGCAGTCCCAGACCACCAACACCACCGGCGGCGTCTCCGGCGGCTGCGCGGTCCCGGACGCCTACGGGAACTTCAAGTACACGGGAATCGACTGCACCGCCGCGGTCGCGGTGGCCACGGCGTGGGACCAGGACGGCAAGGACTGCAACACCGTCGACAACCCGAACGTGGACGAGGGCTATCACCGCACCTGCTCCGTGGAGGGCTTCACCTGCACCGCCAAGCGCGACATCCACTCGGACGGGCGCTTTGTCTCCTGCACTCAGGGCGGTCAGTCGATCCGCTTCACCTGGTTGCCGGCCTAGTCGCCGACCGGCAGACTCCAGACCATGGCGGACGCCTCCAAAGACGCCGAGGCCGCGAGGCCGCAGTTCGAGGCCTACGCCAAGGAGCGCGGTCTCTACTACTACGACAACTGGTCGATGCCCGAGCCGACCCAGCTGCTCCAGCACGGCTTCACCGAGGAGGTCCCCAATCTCGTCATGGGTGACCTGCCCGGCGGGCTGAAGGACGCCTGGCTCGCCCACTTCGACTACAAGACCACCGGCTCGAAGATCCACGACCACCTTTTCACCGTGGTCCTGGCGCGGGCCCCCGGAAGCGCCGACATCGCCGACCGGGTCCTCTGCCACGACCGCGACCTCCCGGACATCGACGCGTCGAATCCCTCCGCCGGCCTCGAGCTGCTGAAGCTCGACGACCGCCAGGTGAAGCTGGAGAGCGACGCCTTTCTGAAGCGCTACGCGATCTGGACGGATCACGACCAGGACGAGGTGCGGGCCTGGCAGGTCTTCGATCCGGCGCTGGTCTCCTGGCTCACCGACGAGGCGCCCGAGAACTTCTCGTTCGAGCTCCAGAACGGAGCCCTCGCGTGCTTCGTCCCCGGCGTCGTCTCCGGGGCTGACGCGCTCGACGCCCTCTGTCTCGCGGCCTCGCGTGTGCTCACCAGGGTGACCGAGGTCTCCGGGGACGGAGACGCATCACCGCCCGAGGCGGTGCCCGGTGGGACCCGTGACGAGCGGGTCGAGCACGAGCTCGCCGAGCACCCGTTCGAGCACCCGCCGAAGAGCGTCTTCGCGGCCGCCCTCCATTTCGGCCCGGTGCCGCTGCTCTCGAGCTCTTCGTGGCAGCTCGGCTCTGAGGCCTTCTTCCGGGCGCACGCGGAGGCTGTCGGACTGAAGCGAATCGACCCCGAGGCGTTCCTCGCCGCGCACGTCGACACCGTCTTCCCGGGTGGGCTGACGCAGGTCGCCGAGGGCCGCTTGCCGGGCACCGAGCTCGAGGGATTCCTGATCTGGAGCACGGAGATCGAGGACCGCAGCATCAGCTGGGAGGTGGTGCTGGCGCCGATCGCTCCCGATGACAACGGCTACGCGTTCGTCGACCTGCCCGATGCGAAAAAGGCCGAGAAGGACGGCTTCAACCTCAACGCCGATACCACCTCGATCAGCATCTTCAAGGGAACCTTTGACCCGCGCCGACGCAACGCCAAGCAGCTGAAGGAGTTCCTCGACCGCGCCTGTCCACTCCTCGAACACGCGGTGGCGGCCGCGAAGGCGAGGGACGCCTAGTAGCCGGTCCCGGTGTGGACGCGCTTGCGCTCGGACGGGTGCACGCCGCCCTTCTCCGTCAGCGTCTTGCAGGCGCTGCGCAGGTCCTCGGCCAGCTTCTCGGCGAGGGAGTAGTTGAGGGTGAGCTTGACCAGGGCCCTCATCAGCTTCACCTTGTCGGCGTTGGGAGGCAGGTGGTAGGCGGGGACCATCCAGCCGCGCTCCGCGGCCAGCTGTGAGGCGACGTCGAATTCGTCGTAGGGCTGATCGCCGGTCAGCTGGAAGGCGACCAGTGGCAGCTGCTCGCCCTCGCCGACCAGCTTGAACGGCCCGATGTCCAGGATCTCCTTGGCGAGCCGCTCGGAGTTCTCCTTCATCGTCCGCATCAGCAGCTCGTATCCGGCGTGGCCGAGGCGAATGAAGTTGAAGTACTGGGCCAGGACCATCGCCGAGCCGGTCGAGAAGTTCAGGGTGAAGGTGGCGTCTCTCTTGCCCAGGTAGTCCTCGTAGAAGACGAGGTCGTCGGGCTGAGCGTCCTTGTCGCGGAAGATCAGCCAGCCGATGCCCGGGTAGACCAGGCCGAACTTGTGGCCCGAGGCGTTGATGGAGGCGACCTGCTCGAGGCGGAAGTCCCACTCCGTGTCCGGATAGAGGAAGGGCCAGACGAAGGCGCCGCTCGCGCCGTCGACGTGCAGGGGGATGTCCATGCCCTTCTCCTCCTTCACCTGGACGAGCAGCTTGTTGATCCCGACGATGTCGTCGGCGTGACCGGTGAAGGTCGTGCCGAGGACGGCCGCCACGCCGATCGTGTTCTCGTCGATGTGGGGCTCTACGTCCTCCGGCCCGATCACCAGCTTGTCCTCCTGCAGCGGGACGATTCGCGGCTCGACGTCGAAGTAGCGGCAGAACTTCTCCCAGACGACGTGGACGTCCCCGCCGAAGATCAGGTTGGGCTTGCTGGTGTCCTTCTTGGCCTTCTCCTGGCGCTCCCGCCACTTCCACTTCATCGCGAGCGCGCCGAGCATGATCGCTTCGGATGAGCCCTGGGTTCGGGCTCCGATGGTCTCGCCCGGGGCGTTGAAGAGGTCGGCGAGCATGCGGATGCAGCGCTGCTCGATCTCGGCGGTCTGCGGGTACTCCGCGTGGTCGATGAAGTTGCGATGCAGGTTGCGGGCGATCAGGAGGTCGACGTCCGGGCCCATCCAGGTGGTGACGAAGGTCGCCAGGTTCTTCTCAGGGTCGCCGTCGAGGAGCAGCTCCTGCTCGATCAGCAGGTGAGCGTCGACGGGGTCCATCGGCCCGTCGGGCAGCTTGTGATCGGGCGCGGGCTCCGTGATCCAGCGGACACGGCCCTCGACGATCTTCTGTCGGTTGAGATCCTTCTCCCCGGACGCCACGAGAGGCGACACTACTCTCCTCGATGGGTCAGTAGCACCCATGGCTTCAGAACGCCCCCAATCCAATCCAGTTCAGCGAGCGGTCGCGCCTGTTGCGCGGGCCGGGATGCGGGGTGCCCAGGGGCTGGCGAAGCGGCTTGGTCTCGATCGCGCCGTCGACCGTGGAGTCGATCGGGCGCTCGACAGCGAGACCGCCGCGAAGGCGACCGAGAAGCTGCTCAAGACCGACACCGCGAACCGCGTCTGGGACAAGGTTTTGGCGAGCGACGAGGCCCAGAAGCTGGTCGAGCGGGTGGCCGAGGCGCCCGAGGTCCGCGCCGCGATCACAAGCCAGGGCATCGGCCTGGTCGAGGATCTCCGCCGCGGGGTGCGCCGAGCGTCCCGCCGGATCGACACCGTGGTGGAGAACGGGGCCCGCCGGGTGTTCCGTAAGGGCCCGCGGGAGGGGCGCCCGATCTTCGCGGGCGCCTTCAGCCGCCTGCTTGCCCTAGCGATCGACGCCGGGGTCGTCTATGGATCGCTGCTGCTCGTCTCGGCGGCGATTGCCGCCCTGATCAACGCTTTCGCAGCGGGTGACCAGCATGCCGGCACCGTCGTCCTCGCACTCGGCTTCACTGCCTGGTCACTGATCGCGGTCACCTATCTGGTGGTCTTCTGGTCGGGGGCGGGGCGGACGCTGGGGATGTCGTTCGTTGCGATCCGGATGCTCTCCGAGAACGGCGAGCAGGTCAGGCCGGGGCAGGCGTTTCGCCGTACCATCTGGCTCGGGATCGCAGCGCTGCCCTTCTTCCTCGGTTACTGGGGCGTCGTGTTCGAGGGCGAGCGCCGCGGCTGGCCCGACCGCCGGGCGCACACGGTCGTCTGCTACGCGGACCCGGAGCTGGACTCCGACCTCGCCTAGCTGGGCGGCTCGTCCAGGGCCTCGTTCGCCTCGGACCACTTGCCGGGCGGCACGCGCAGGGCGATGTCCCCGCGGCCGTACTCGTTCACCGGGTGGTCCGAGGTGATCACGGCCTCGTGCCCGGCGTCCGTCAGCTGTTGGCGCCAGGCCCGGGCGGTCTCCAGATCGTCGAAGTCGCGGACGACATCCCAGTCGTCGTAGCTCGCATCGCCGACCTTGAGCTCGTCCAGGCCGTCGGGATGAAGCGAGTCATCGCCCACGCCGAAGAGCTCCCGGAACTTGTCGCCGATTCCCACGAAGCGCGCCTACGCCGCGGTTCCGACGCCGGTCAGCTCCTCGGACAGCTCGCGCAGCCTCCCCCGGGCCGCTGGGTCCTCTGCCTGCGGATCGGGTGCCGATTCGCTCGTGCCGTTGAAGTAGTGGCCGTTGACGCCCTCGACCTCGGGGGAGGTGGTCAGCCGCAGGGTCGCCTCCACGCCCTCCTCCAGCGGCGTGACCGGGTCGATGCCCGCCTGGTGGACCATATTCGTCGGCATGAAGGTGCCGGGATGGAGGCAGTTGGCGGTGACGCCCGAGCCTTCGAGTTCCTCCGCCAGGTCGAAGGTGAGCATGATCAGCGCGAGCTTCGACTGAAAATACGCCTGACCTCCGTTGTAGCTCTCCTCGAGCATCACGTCGTCGAAGTCGATGGGCGCCTGGCCCGCGGAGCTCACGTTCACGATCCGGGATGGAGCCGAGCTCTTGATCAACGGCAGCAGCCGCCTGGTCAGCAGGAAGGGGGCGAGATAGTTGACCTGGAAGGTGAGCTCGTAGCCGTCGTCCGACTCCTCGCGCGGGCCGGCGGTGCCGATGCCGGCGTTGTTGACCAGCACGTCGATCCGCTCCTCTTCGAGCAGCGAGTCCGCCAGGTCGCGAACCTCATCGAGGGACTTGAAGTGAGCGAGCCGAAACTCGATCTCTCCCGTCGCATTCGGCCCGAGCTCCTCGAGTAGGGCCTGGCCCTTCCGCTCGTCACGGCCGTGCAGGATGAGCCGCGCGCCGGTCGGCGCGAGCTCGGTGGCGAGGCCCTTGCCGAGCCCGTCCGTCGCCCCGGTGATCACAATCGTGCGCTGGTCAGCCACGCTTGCTGCCTTTCCCCGGAGTCATACGGCTAATCGCGCGTGGCCCGTCCGGTGAGTGGAGCTCGGAAATGACGAGTCCCAGGTGGCGCCATGCAAGGACGCAGGGAGCCCGAATGGCATCGCCATTCGGGCGACGGAGGACGCCGCATGGCGGTAGCTGGGACCGACATCTTCAGCCTCCAGTCGGCGGAGGGGGCGCTAGTTCCACCCTCTCGATGACCTGTGGCTGGGCGGGCTTGTCGCCGGGGCCGGTCTCGGTGCCCTCGATCGCGTCGACCGCGTCCATGCCCTCGGTGACCTCACCGAAGACGGTGTGTTTGCCGTCGAGCCACGGCGCGGCGTCCGTGGTGACGATGAAGAACTGCGAGCCGTTGGTGTTGGGTCCGGCGTTCGCCATCGCGAGAGCGCCGCGGACGATCTTGTGGTCGTTGAACTCGTCCTCGAAGGTGTAACCGGGTCCACCGGTGCCGGTCCCCTCCGGGCAGCCGCCCTGGATCATGAAGTCCTTGATCACGCGGTGGAAGATCAGCCCGTCGTAGAAGCCGTCACCCGCGAGCTTGCGGAAGTTCTCGACCGTCTTTGGCGCGTCGTCGTCGAAGAACTGAACCTTGATCGGGCCGGTGTTGGTGTGGAGGGTGGCCTCGGACACTGCTTTCACCCTAGCTAACGAGAGATCTCAACCCGCGCCCACGGCATCGAACGGCGACTCCGGGACCCACGGCCGGCGCCAGCCGCCGTAGCCGTGGAGCAGGTTCGACGCTCCCTCGGGGCCCCAGCTGCCCTTGCGGTAGGGCTCCAGCGCGCACGGGTTGTCGATCAGCGGCTGCACGATCCGCCAGGTCTCGATGACCATGTCCTCGCGCGCGAAGCGCTGCTGGTCTCCGGCGAGGGCATCGGCGAGCAGGCGCTCGTATGGGCCCGGCTGATCACCGAACTGCTGCTGGAAGAGGAGGTCGAGATGGACGCGGCGCAGCGCGTCCTCGCCGGTCTTCTTGGCCTCGAGCAGGATGCTCGTGCCCGGGTCCGGGTCGATGCGGATGACGATCTCGTCGCTGGCCGGAGTTGGGCCTCCGCCGATTCCGATGGGTGGCGGGCTCTGGAGGATCACCCGGACCTCGGTGACCTTCTCTGCGAGCTCCTTGCCCGCGCGAACGAAGAAGGGCACCCCCGACCAGCGCCAGTTCTGGACCTCCAGGCGCATGGCGATGAAGGTCTCCGTGTTGGACTTCGGATCCACGCCCTCGATCTTCCGATACCCCTCATACTGGCCCCGGACGTAGCGGTTGGGGTCGATGTCGGGGATCGACTTGAAGAGATCGAGCTTGGAATCGCGGATCGGATCCGGGTCGGCCCCGGCAGACGGCGGCTCCATCGCGACCAGCGCCAGGGTCTGGAGCAGGTGGTTCTGGAACACGTCGCGCAGGCAGCCGACGGGGTCGTAGAAGCTGCCGCGGTCGTCCACGCCGAAGTTCTCGGCCATGGTGATCTGCACGGACTCGACGTAGCGGCGGTTCCAGATCGGCTCGAGCATCGAGTTGGCGAAGCGCAAATAGGTGATGTCCTGAACCGGCTCCTTGCCGAGGAAGTGGTCGATCCGGTAGATCTGCTCCTCGTCGAGCACCTCGTGGATCTGGTCGTTGAGCTCGATCGCCGAGGCGAGGTCGTGCCCGAACGGTTTCTCGATGACCACTCGGGCGCCCTCGGTGAGGTCCGCCTTGCCGAGGTATTCGATCACCGTTGCGAACAGCGATGGCGGGATCTCGAGATAGAAGACGGGGTGCTTCTGCGAGGAGATCTTCTTCTTGACGCGCTTGTAGGTCTCGTCGTCGGTGTAGTCGCCCGGGACGTAGCTGAGCAGCTCGGTGAAGCGCTTGAAAGCGTCCTCGTCGATCTCCTCGCCCTTCTCCTTGGCTCGCGCCTCGACGGCGTCGCGGGCGTGCTGGTGGAGGTCCTCGTCCTTCCAGTCGTTGCGGGCGACCCCGATGACCGGGACCTGGAGGGTCTTGTTCTCGACCAGGTCGTAGAGCGCCTTCAGCGTCATCTTCTTCGCCAGATCGCCGGTAATTCCGAAGATCACCAGGGCGTCCCCCTGCGGACCGATCTTCCTGCCGTCTGAGGACGCCTGCGCCACGTTGGGCAACCTACTGGACCGGCGTAGGATGCTCGCGTCAATCGACGAAGAGGAGAGACGGATGGCTCAGCTCGGAATGGTCGGCCTCGGCAGGATGGGAGCGAACCTCGTGCGGCGCCTGATGCGCGACGGTCACGACTGCGTCGTCTATGACGTCAACGCGGACCCGATCAAGCAGCTGGAGGGCGAGGGCGCGACGGGCGCTTCCTCGCTGAAGGAGCTCGCCGAGAAGCTCGACGCCCCGCGATCCGTGTGGATCATGGTGCCCGCGGGCGACATCACCGAGAGCTCCGTCAAGGAGGTCGCCGAAGTCCTCGACAAGGGTGACGCGATCATCGACGGCGGCAACTCCTACTACCGCGACGACATCCGCCGAGCCCAGATGGTGGGGGAGAAGGGCATCGACTACATCGACTGCGGGACCAGCGGCGGCGTCTTCGGCCTCGATCGCGGCTTCTGCCTGATGATCGGCGGCCCGGACGCCGCCGTCGAGCGCCTCGATCCGATCTTCAAGACGATCGCGCCGGGCGTCGAGTCGGCCGAGCGCACCCCCGGCCGTAGCGGCGAACCCGACACCGCCGAGAACGGCTACCTCCACTGCGGCCCCAACGGCGCGGGCCACTTCGTGAAGATGGTCCACAACGGGATCGAATACGGGGTGATGGCCGCCTACGCGGAGGGCCTCAACATCCTCAAGAACGCCAACGCCGGGAAGGTCGAGCGGGAGATGGATGCCGAGACCGCACCGCTGGAGCACCCCGAGTACTACCAGTACGACCTCGACATCCCGGAGGTCGCCGAAGTCTGGCGCCGGGGGAGCGTGATCGGCTCCTGGCTCCTCGACCTGACGGCGGCCTCGCTGCAGCAATCCGGCGACCTCTCCGACTTCGAGGGGCGGGTCTCCGACTCCGGCGAGGGCCGCTGGACATCCATCGCCGCGATCGAGGAGGGGGTACCGGCCGGAGTGCTCACCACCGCGCTGTACGAGCGCTTCGCCTCTCGCAACCTCGACGACTTCGCCGACCGGGTCCTCTCGGCGATGCGGTACCAGTTCGGCGGCCACAAGGAGAAGCCGAAGTGAGCGCGCACAAGCTTGAGGTCTTCGACACGCTCGAGGAGGTCCATCAGCGGGGGGCCGAGCTTCTCGCGGATGCGGCCAAGCAGGCGGTTGCCGAGCGCGGCAGCGCGGAGCTGGCCCTCAGCGGGGGCACCGACCCGTGGCCGATGTTCTCCCAGCTCGAGGATCTCTTCGGCGACTGGGATAAGACCGAGCTCTTCCAGGTGGACGAGCGCGTCGCCCCGGCCGGCGACGCCGAGCGCAACCTCACGCACCTGATCGAGAGCCTGTCGATCGGGGCCCAGGGCAGCATCAAGCCGATGCCGGTCACCGATGAGGACCTGGAGGCGGCTGCCGCCCGCTACGCCGGATCGCTGCCGGAGCGCCTGGACATCGCCCATCTCGGCATCGGCCCGGATGGCCACACGGCGTCACTCGTCCCCGGTGACCCGGTGCTGGAGGTCACGGATCGCCGCGTCGCCGTCACCTCCGGTGAGTACCAGGGGGTCCGCCGCATGACGCTCACCTATCCGGAGCTCGAGAGCGTCAGGAGCCTGCTCTGGGTGGTCACCGGAGAGTCCAAGGTCGACGCACTGGCGAAGCTGATCGCCCAGGATCCGTCGACGCCATCCGGCCGGATGCAGCCGGGCGGCGACTCGCTGATCCTGGCGGATCGCGCCGCCGCCCCCTAGGCCTAGGTCGGGGCCCCGGCCGTCAGCCTGGCGCTGACATCGATCTCGTTGACGCCGGCGAGTGCCCGGGAGACCGCGCAGCCGCCCCTTGCGGCCTCAGCCTGCTGCTCGAAGGTCGCCTGGTCGATGCCCGGTACGTCCCCCTCCGTCTCCAGCTTGATGTTGTCGATCGTGGGGAGGCCGTCGACGTTGCGGATCTGAACCCCGCCGTCGTCTTGATCGAGTTGGGCGCGTGCCCGTCGTTCGTGAGCTGGGCGCTCAGCGCCATCGAGAAACAGCCGGCGTGGGCCGCCCGCGATCAGCTCCTCGGGGTTGGTGCCGTCGCCGTCCTCGAACCGCGACGCGAAGGAGTAATCACCGCTCCAGACGCCGTCGCCGACCGTCACGGTGCCGGAGCCGTCCATCAGGTTTCCGTCCCACTGTGCACTTCCGTTGCGAGTTGCCACCTTCATCCTCCTGTTTACGTCTCCCCCGTCTTCACCGTAGCGAGGTGACCCTCTCGGCTCTCGGCTTCAGTACTCGTCGTGGCGCTTCCACCATGAGCCGCCCGAACCGGGACCGTCGGGGTCACGGCCGAGGGGCGAGCGGTCGAGGTACTGGAAGGTGCCCATCAGCGCGTCCACGCCCCGGTCGTAGGTCGAGTAGGTGTGGTGGACGACGCCGTCGTCGAGTGCGAAGGCGCTCAACCCCTCACGCTGAGGCCAGGGCGGCTTGTCGAGGTGCCGGAAGTTGTATTCGGCGCCGCTGCGCTGCTGCTCCTCAGTGAAGGCGGCGCCGAAGTCGTACTTGAAGTCGCCGCCGAGGGATGAGACCCACGGGAACTTCCAGCCCATCCTGTCCCTGTAGGCGTCGAGCTCCTCAAGCGGCGCAATGGACTCGGCCACGAGCGTGACGTCGTGTCCGTTCAGGTGGGGCAGGATTCCGTCGAAGTGATCGGCGACGAACGAGCAGCCGGTGCAGCCCGGATTCTGCTCGTCCACCCAGTAGCCGAAGCCGAACATGAAGTGGTAGACGAGCAGCTGCGAGCGCCCGTCGAAGAGCTCGGACAGGGACTTGGTCCCGTCCGCGGTCTCGAAGCTGTACTCCTTGGAGACCGGCACCCAGGGCAGCTCGCGGCGACGCCTCGCGAGCTCGTCGCCCTGGCGCATGTGCTCCTTCTCGGCTGCGAGCAGCTCCTTGCGCGCAGCCAGCCACTCCTCCTCGGTTCCGACGGCGTGAATTGCCATTGCGTCTCTCCTAGTACTCGTCGTGGTATCTCACCCACAGGGGCTGGTCGGGCGGCTCGTTTCGGCCGGCCGGGGTCCGGTCGAGCAGGCTGTAGTAGGACATCGCCGGTACCTCGAGGCCGCGCGCCGTGCTCGTGTATGTCCCGTAGACGTCGCCGTCTTCGAGCGCGAAGACACTCAATCCCGGGCCCTCGGCGACGTATCCGGCAGCGTCGGTCCCGCACATCTCGGCGTTTTGTGTGACGGTCAGAGGGATCTGGCCGCTCTCGAGGAACGGCTTGAGCTCCTCCTCGGTGTGGACGTAGCCGAGGTCGCGGTGGAAGTCCGTCTCGGCCGAGACCCAGTCGAACTCCCAGCCCATCCGGTCGCGGAAGGCGAGCAGCTTCTCGAGCGGGCCGCGTGACGAGCAGATCAGGGTCGTGTCGCGGGCGCCGAGGTGGGCAACCTGACCGGTGAGGCTGTCGGCGATCGAAGAGCAGACGGGGCAGCCGGTCTCGTAGGTGGGGCCGAACATGAAGTGGTAGATCAACAGCTGCGAGCGTCCGTCGAAGAGGTCGGCGAGCGACTTGGTCCCGTCCCTGGTCTCGAAGCTGTAGGCCTTCTCGACCTTCATCCAGGGCAGCTCCCGGCGCTTCTTCGCCAGCTCGTCGCTGCGGTGGGTGAGCTCCTTCTCCTCGGCGAGCAGCTTCTCGCGCTCGGCTCTCCACTCCTCCCGATTCACAACTCTGTGGTCCAGCATCACGGTCCTCCTGTGGTCGGTTCGACGCCTCCCGTATATAGTTAGCAAAATGGCTAACGATGTGTTCAAAGCCCTGGCGCACCCCCTGCGCCGCGACATCGTCGAGCGGCTCAGCGGCGGAACCGCCACGGTCGGCGAGGTGACGCGGGATTTCGGCGTCTCGAAGCCGACCGTATCGAGGCACCTGAGGATGCTCGAGGAGGCCGGCGTCGTCACCCGCGTGGTCGACGGACGGACCCATCGCCTCGCCCTGCGGCCCGAGACGCTTGCCGAGACCTCCGATTGGATAGACATCCAGAGGGCTCGCTGGGAGCGGCTCTTCGACGTCGTCGGCGAGTATCTCGAGGAGAGAAAGGAGTGACCGTGGCCGAGGAAGCGGCGCGTGTGGTCCGGATCGAGCGGACTTTCGATGCTCCGGCGGAGGATGTCTTCGATGCCTGGACGAGTGAGGAGGTCATCCGCCGCTGGTTCAGGCCGAAGGAGGGGTGGCAGGAGGCCGACGCCGAGGTCGACCTGCGCGTGGGCGGCAGGATCCAGGTCGTGATGCGAACGCCCGAGGGGAACCCCGTCAGGGCGGGCGGCGAGTACACGTTGATCGAGCGGCCGAACCGTCTGGCCTTCACCTGGACATTCGAGGACGACCCCTCGAACGAGCAGATGATCGAGCTGGAGTTCACCGAGCGCGATGGCGGCACCACCGTGGTGTTCGTCAACAGCGAAATCTCAGGGGAGGATCGGCGGGCCTCGCAGTACGAGGGCTGGTCGACCTGCTTCGATGAGATTGAGCGGGTTCTGGCGTCTAAGTAGGAGAGGCCAACGTGGACGTCACCTTCCCAAGAGAGAGCGCCGTGTACCGGGCGGCGCGGAACGAGCTGCTCACCAAGGAGATCGAGCTGCGCCGCCAGATGGAGGCGGTCGCGGCTGCGCGGCGCCAGCTTCCGCCCGGCGGCGAGGTTCCCCAGGACTACGTCTTCGAGGGCGAAGGTCCCAATGGCGCCGCGACGGACGTGCAGCTCTCGGAGCTCTTCGCGCCGGGCAAGGACTCCCTGGCGGTCTACAGCTTCATGTTCCCTCGCGACCCGGAGGACGACCGTCCGGGCCCGGCGCGCGAGGCCGAGTCGGCGAAACTGCCCCCGGCGGAGGGCCCCTGCCCGTCGTGCGTCGGCCTGCTCGACCAGCTCGACGGGATGGTCGAGCACGCCGGCCAGATCGTGAACTTCGTGGTCGTGGCGAGGTCCCCGCTCGACCGCCTATCGACCTGGAAGCGGGAGCGCGGCTGGCGCCGGCTGCGGCTGCTCTCCTCGGCGAACAACACCTACAACCGGGACTACCTCGCCGAGACGCCGGAGGGTGCCCAGCGCCCGATGCTGAACGTCTTCCACCGCGACGGCGAAACGATCCGCCACTTCTGGGGCTCGGAGCTCTTCTACGCGCCCTGGGACCCCGGCCAGGACCCGCGCCACGTGGGAACCCTCGAGCCGCTCTGGAACCTCTTTGACCTGACCCCCGAAGGGAGACCCGATTGGGACGAGCAGCTGACATACGAGTGACCGCACTCTTCTTGCTGGCGGCGGCGGCCATTGCCTGGATGGTGACCGTCGACCGGATGCAGGGAATGGACGCCGGACCGGGAACCGACCTCGGCTCCTTCGGCTGGTTCGCCGGGATCTGGGCGGTGATGATGGCCGCGATGATGCTGCCGTCCCTGGTGCCGATGGCGGGCGCCTACGCCGCGCAGGCGC
The DNA here is from genome assembly GCA_963819715.1 of uncultured Solirubrobacterales bacterium. Taxonomy (GTDB): domain Bacteria; phylum Actinomycetota; class Thermoleophilia; order Solirubrobacterales; family 70-9; genus DASUPK01. The sequence goes on along the minus strand of CAWFXE010000002.1, from coordinate 695,550 downwards.
GCGGCGGCGCGGCGGACGTGACGCCGCAGTCGGTGCTGCGGACAACGCTCTTCACGGTGGGCTACCTCCTCACCTGGGCGCTCGTCGGGCTCGTGGTCTGGCTCGTCTTCGAGGCAGTCCGCTCGCTCGACATCTCCTTCCTCGCCTGGGACGACGGCGGCCGCTACGTAGCCGGAGCCGTGATCGCGGGCGCCGCCATCTACGAGTTCACGCCGTTGAAGCGGACCTGCCTGCGGCATTGCCGCGACCGCGAGCTGCTTGTGGCCGACTGGCGCGAGGGCGAGTCCGGCGCGCTCCGCATGGGCCTCGACCAGGGCGCCTACTGCGTCGGCTCGTCCTGGGCGCTGATGGCGGCTCTCTTCGCGCTCGGGGTGATGAGCATCACCTGGATGGGGGTGATCGCCGCTTTGATCGTGCTCGAGAAGCTGCTGCCGTGGCGCGAGACTGCCGAGGCTGTCACGGTCGTGGTGCTGCTCGTGCTGGCGTTCGGGGTCGCGTTCGTCCCCGGCGACGTTCCCGGGCTGACGGTGCCCGGGTCGCCGGCGGCGATACGGGCGATGGACTCGATGGGCATGCATGGGGGATCGATGCACGATGGGTCGATGCGCAGCGGGCCGATGGACGAGACGCCGATGCAGCACATGAGCCCTTGACTTAGAGCACGCTCTAAGTTCTATCTTCAGAGGGTGGACGCAACCCTCACGATCTCGGATGCGGCACGGAAGTCGGGGATCAGCGCGCACACCCTGCGCTACTGGGAGCGCGCCGGGCTGATCCAGCCGGTGAGCCGCAACGGCAGCGGTCACCGCCGCTACGCGGAGGATGACCTGGAGCGGATCAAGTTCCTGACCAAGCTCCGCGCCACCGGGATGCCGATTCGCCAGGTCCGCAGGTATGCGGACCTGCTGAACGGGGGAGACGAAACAAACGAGGAGCGCCTGGCTCTGCTCGAGGCGCACCGCAAGGACGTGCTGGCCCGCCTCGAGGAGACGGCCGGCCACCTCGAACTGATCGATTGGAAGATCGACCTCTACAGCGAAAGGCTTGGAAAGAAATGAACAAGCGCAATCTCAGGGATCTGGAAGTGTCGGCCCTCGGTCTCGGGTGCATGGGGATGTCCGCCTTTTACGGCGGCACCGACGAGGACGAGGCGGTTGCGACGATCCAGCGGGCGCTGGAGCTCGGCGTCAACTTCCTGGACACCGCACAGCTATACGGCCCGCTGACCAACGAGGAGCTGGTCGGCAAGGCGATCGAGGGCAAGCGCGACGAGTACGTGATCGCCACCAAGTTCTCCCGCCGCATGGACGATGCGACCCCCGGCGACATGTCGACGACCGGGCCGCTCGATGGCTCGGCCGAGCATGTGAGGAGCTCCATCGAGGGCTCGCTCAACCGACTCGGCACCGACCACGTCGAGCTCTTCTACCAGCACCGCGTCGACCCGAACGTCGAGATCGAGGAGACGGTCGGAGCGATGGCCGAGCTCGTCGAGGAGGGCAAGATCCTCCACATCGGGCTGAGCGAAGCGGCGCCGGAGACGATTCGCCGCGCCCACGCCGTTCACCCGATCACGGCGCTGCAGACCGAGTACTCGCTCTGGACTCGCGACGTCGAAGCCGAGATCCTGCCGCTCTGCCGCGAGCTGGGGATCGGCTTCGTTCCCTACTCGCCGCTCGGGCGCGGCTTCCTCGCGAACCGGTTCTCCTCGCCCGACGAGATCGACGAGGGCGACTTCCGGCGGCACAACCCGCGCTTCCAGGGAGACAACTGGGACGCGAACCAGCGGATCGTCGCCAAGGTCGACGAGATCGCCGAGGAGAAGGGGATCACCTCGGCCCATCTGGCGCTCGCCTGGGTCCTGGCCCAAGGAGACGACATCGTCCCGATACCGGGCACGAAGCGGCGCAAGTACCTCGAGGAGAATGCCGCGGCCGTCGACGTCGAGCTGACCGAGGACGATCTCGCCCGCATCGACGAGGAGCTGCCCGGAGTCTCCGGCGAGCGCTATGCGCCCGAGGGCATGGCGACGGTGAACCTCTAATGACGACGGGCACGACGACGGAGCGAATCACCACGCCGTTCGGCGCCGAGTCGACGGCCGCGGAGGTGGTCGAAGGCATCGATCTGTCGGGCAAGCGCGCGATCGTCACCGGTGCCGCCTCCGGCATTGGGGTCGAGACGGCTCGTGCCCTGGCGGGCGCCGGCGCGGCGGTCACCGTGGCCGTCCGCAACATGGCGCAAGGGGACCAGGTCGCAGCCGACATCCGCGCAACGGCCGGAAACGACGATGTGGCGGTCGCCCACCTCGAGTTGGTCGATCCGGCCAGCATCGAAGCGTTCGTGTCGGAATGGGATGGACCGCTGGACATCCTGGTGAACAACGCCGGGGTCATGGCGATCCAGGAGCTCACTCTCACCGACCGCGGCCAGGAGATGCAGTTCGCGACCAACCACCTCGGCCACTTCGCGCTCACGGTCGGCCTCCACGACGCCCTCGCCGCGGCCGAGGGCGCCAGGGTCGTCTCGGTCAGCTCCAGCGGCCATCTGCGCTCACCGGTTGTCTTCGACGATCTCAACTACTCGTTCCGCGAGTACGACCCGTTCGGGGCCTACGGACAATCGAAGACGGCGAACGTCCTCCATGCGGTCGGCGTGACGCAGCGCTGGGCGGATGACGGCATCACGGCCGATGCCCTGATGCCGGGTGGAATAGGGACGAACCTGCAGCGCCACGTCGGCGGTGCCGAGTACATGAAGGAGGCCGTGAAGCGGTTCGAGCGCTCAGGGGTGAAGCTGAAGAACCCCGAGCAGGGCGCCGCGACCTCGGTCCTGCTCGCCACCCACCCGGAGCTGGACGGCGTCGGCGGGCGGTATTTCGAGGACTGCAACGAGGCCGAGGTCATCCAGCGCCGCGAGCCGCACACCATCGCGGGCGTCGCCCCCTACGCGTTGGATCCGGACAACGCGGACCGGCTCTGGGAGATCTCGCAGGTCCTGAGCGCCTAGGAGCGCTCGACCGAGTCGCCGCGCCCGATCAGGACGGCGGCGACCATCCCAGAGGGGAACAGGCCGTGGCCCACCACGCCGGGCATGATCGAGAGGCGGGCGGCCAGCTCACCCGGCTCGTGGACCTTGCCGTGGAAGTCGGCGATGACGCCGCCGTCGGGACTGCGCGGCGTGTCCCGGCGCAACTCCACTTCGCCCAGCTCGCCTGAGATCCGGGCCAGGGTGGAGGCGAGGCCGAACGCCGAGAGCTCGAGCGGGATCGGGGCGGTGATCCGGTCGACGCTCTTGGAGGAGTCGGCGATCACCACGAACTCCTCGGCGGTGGCCGCGACGATCTTCTCGCGGGTATGCGCGGCGCCTCCTCCCTTGACGAGCCAACGATCGGGCGCGATCTGATCGGCGCCGTCGATCGCGATGTCGAGGTGGTCGAGCTCGTCGAATTCCTCGACCGGGATTCCCAGTTCCCGCGCCTGGTCCTCGGTCGCGACCGAGGTGGCGACGCAGCGCAGGTCTTTCACACCGCGGGCGGCGAGGGCGGGCAACAGGTGGGCAACGGTCGAGCCCGTCCCGAGGCCCAACTTCATGCCATCCGAGACGAGCTCCGCCGCCGCCTCGGCGGCGATCTTCTTCTCAGCGTCGAGGTTCGGCTCGCTCACCGCGGGCACACTAGTCATAGGATCGTGGAGATGGCGGCTACCACCGAGCAGCAGACGGACATCGACGAGCTCTGCATCAACACGATCCGGACTCTGTCGATGGACGCCATCCAGAAGGCGAACTCGGGGCATCCGGGCACCCCGATGGCGCTCGCGCCCCTCGCCTACGTGCTCTGGCAGCGGTATCTGCGGTTCGACCCCCAGGATCCGATCTGGCCCAACCGCGACCGCTTCGTGCTCTCGGCGGGTCACGCCTCGATGCTGCTCTACTCGCTGCTCTTCCTGACCGGCGTGCGCGCCGTCGATCCCGACTACGAGATCGAGGGCACCCCGGCGGTCAGCCTCGACGACATCAAGAGCTTCCGCCAGCTCGACTCCAAATGCCCCGGGCACCCGGAGTACCGCTGGACCTCGGGGGTCGAGACCACCACGGGCCCGCTCGGCCAGGGGATCGCGACCAGCGTCGGCATGGCCGTCGCCTCGGCCTGGCAGGCCGCCTACTTCAACCGCCCGAAGGCGGAGCTGTTCGACTTCGACGTCTTCGCGATCGCCGGAGACGGCTGCCTGATGGAGGGGGTCTCGAACGAGGCGGCATCGTTCGCCGGCCATCAGAAGCTCGCCAACCTCTGCTGGGTCTACGACAACAACCACATCTCGATCGACGGCCATACCTCGATCACATACGAGGACGACGTCCAGGCCCGGTTCGAGGGCTACCAGTGGAACGTCACCCGGGTCGAGGACGCGAACAGCCTGGAAGAGATCGCCAGGGGCTTCGACAACTTCCGCGAGGAGCAGAACCGCCCGACGCTGATCATCGTCGACTCCCACATCGGCTACGGCGCCCCGCACAAGCAGGACACGGCCGAGGCGCACGGCGAGCCGCTCGGCGACGAGGAGGTCAGGGAGACCAAGCGCTTCTATGGCTGGCCCGAGGACGCACAGTTCCTGGTCCCCGACGGGGTCCAGGAGCACTTCGCCGACGTGATGGGCAAGCGTGGCGCCGAGCTCAACGGTCAGTGGAAGGAGCTCTTCGAGAGCTATCGGTCCGACGAGCCCGAGAAGGCCGCCCACTGGGAGGCGATGCAGCGCCGCGAGCTTCCCGAGGGCTGGGACGCGGACATTCCGAGTTTCGAGCCCGACGAGAAGGGCACCGCCACCCGCAAGGCCTCGAACAAGGTCGAGAACGCGGTGGCCGCCAAGGTCCCCTGGCTGCTGGCCGGCGCGGCCGACCTGACGGGCTCCAACTCGGTCGAGCTCGAGGGCAGCAAGCCCTTCGAGCCGGAGTCGCGCGACGGCCGCCAGTTCCACTACGGCATTCGGGAGCACGAGTCCGCCGCGATCTCCAACGGCCTCTCGCTCTCGAAGCTGCGGCCGCTCTGGTCCACCTACCTCACCTTCTCGGACTACGCGCGCCCGGCCATCCGGCTCTCCTCCCTGATGGAGCTGCCCGTCATTCACCTCTTCACGCACGACTCGATCGGGCTCGGCGAGGACGGCCCCACCCACCAGCCCGTTGAGCAGCTCGCGTCGCTGCGGGCGATCCCGGGCCTGGACGTGATCCGCCCCGCCGACGCCAACGAGGTCGCAGAGGCCTGGCGGGAGGCGATGGACCGCCATCACCAGCCCGTCGCGCTCGTGCTCACCCGTCAGGACGTCCCGATCCTGGACCGGACGAAATACGCCTCGGCCGATGGGCTACGGAGGGGTGGCTACGTGCTCGCCGACCCGAAGGGAGAGCCCGAGGTGATCCTGATCGCCACAGGAAGCGAGGTCGCACTGGCGGTCGAGGCCCACGAACAGCTCGTCGCGGACGGGGTCGCATCCCGCGTGGTCAGCCTTCCGTGCTGGGAGCTCTTCGAGCGACAGGAGCAGGATTACCGCGACGAGGTGCTGCCTCCCGCGGTCACGGCGCGCGTTTCCGTGGAGGAGGCCTCTACCCTCGGTTGGGACAGGTTCGTCGGTCCCGAGGGGGCGAGGATCGGGATGCACACCTTCGGCTCCTCCGCGCCCCTGAAGGACGTACAGACAAAGTTCGGGTTCACCCCGGACAAGGTGGCCGAGACGGCCAAGGAGGTACTCGGACGATGACGCCCACGCAGGAGCTCCACGATCTGGGCCAGAGCCTCTGGCTCGACAACATCACCCGCACCATGCTCGACGACGGGACGGAGCAGGGCTACATCGACGAGAAGAACGTCACCGGCCAGACCTCCAACCCGACCATCTTCGACAAGGCGATCTCGGGCGGCGACGCCTACGACGAGCAGATCGCCGAGCTCCGCGAAAAGGGCACCGACCCGGAGGACATCTTCTTCGAGCTCGCGCTCGCCGACGTCACGCGCGCAGCGAAGATGTTCGCCGACATCCACCGCGAGACCGAGCGAATGGACGGTTGGGTCTCGCTCGAGGTCTCCCCGAAGCTCGCCTACGACACGCAGGGCACGGTCCGGCAGGCCGCGGACCTGCACGGCCGGGCGGAGGAGAACAACTTCATCAAGATCCCCGGCACGCCCGAGGGCCTGCCGGCGATCGAGGAGTCGATCTTCGCCGGCGTGCCGATCAACGTGACGCTGCTGATGTCGACCGACCAGACGATGGCGGCGGCGGATGCCTACATGAAGGGGATCGAGCGGCGGATCGAGGCCGGGCTCGACCCCGACGTCCTCTCGGTCCTGTCGCTCTTCATCAGCCGCTGGGACGTCGCGGTCCACGACCAGGTCCCGGACGAGATGAAGAACACGCTCGGGGTCGCGGTTGGCCGGGCCACATACAGGGCGTGGATGGAGATGAGGGAGTCCGACCGCTGGAACGGCCTGGAGGAGAAGGGCGCCCGCCTCCAGAGGCTGCTGTTCGCGAGCACGGGGACGAAGGATGAGAACGCCTCGGACACCCTCTACGTCGAGGCCTTCGCGGCTCCCGACACGATCAACACGATGCCCGACAAGACCCTGAACGCCTTCGCGGATCACGGCAAGGTCGGGGACCCGCTGCCGGCCGACGGCGGCGACTCCGAGGATGTCTTCAAGGCGCACCAGGAGCAGGGAATCGACACGGACGCCCTGGGCCTGAAGCTCCAGAAGGACGGGGCGGACGCCTTCGTCAAGTCCTGGGACGAGCTGCTCGAGACGATCAAGTCCGAGTCCGAGCGCCTGGTCGCGTAGCGGCGTCAGGGGCGGATACTCACATAGTGGGCTATCATACCCACTATGGCCTATTTGACCCAGAAGCCAAGGGGGCGTTGGGAGATCAGAGAGTCGCGGTCGACGCCGAAAGGTCCGCGCAGCCGCACCCTCGCCACCTTTTCTGAGCTGACTGACGAGGTTCTCGATCATGCGGAGTCTCGTGCGGTGCAGCCGATCGATCGAGACATGCTCCGCCAAGCGGCCCTGCGGTCCGGGGCACCGCTGCCGGAACCCAGGTCCGATCGTGCCGCACGTGAGCTGCTCGCGGAGCTGGACGCGGGCAGAGAACCTCGCAAGGCGCTCAGGAGTTTGATGGCTGACCGGCTCGGCGCCGGCCCAGCGACCTCGTCGGACGCAGCTCGTGCCGCCACCGGCTGGCTCGATGCCGATCCGACACGGCGCGGCGAGGCGCTGATCGATCTCCTCCTCCTCGGTGACCGCTTGCCCCACAGGCGCGGTCGCAAGTTGCGCTTCCCGCCGCTTGCCGCGTCTCATGGCTGACCCCCCGAGAGGGGCGACCGGTTCGGACATCGCGCTGCCCGACAAGATCCTTGCGATCGACGAGCGGTTGAGACGGGCGAAGATCCCGCACGCCTTCGGTGGGGCATTGGCCCTTGCCTACTACGCCGAGCCGCGGGTGACCATCGACATCGATCTGAACCTGTTCGTCGCGCCGAACGCCTACTCAAAGGTGCTGGCGGCGATCGGTCCGCTGGGCGTAGGCGACGACGCCGATCCAAGCCAGGTTGAGCGGGAGGGTCAATGCCGGCTCTGGTGGAGCCAGACTCCGGTCGACCTCTTCTTTGCGAACGACCCGATCCACGACGCGATGAAGGATGCGGCGCGGCTCGTCCCCTTCGGCGATCGAGAGATTCGAGTTCTTTCACCCGAGCACCTTCTCGTGTGCAAGGTGGCCTTCGATCGGCCAAAGGACTGGATCGACATCGAGCAGATGCTCGTGACGGTCGAGCATCTGGATATCTCTGAGATCCAGCGTTGGGTCCAACGGATCGCATCGGATGACGACCCTCGCCGGCACCGCCTGGATCAGCTCATCACTCAGCTTCGCGACACCGAGCCGGGCGGCCCAGGGCAATAGGCTCCGGCCTGTGGCCGCGGGGAGTATCGAGCCGACGCTGCGTGATCGACGAGCCTGGAAGGCTCTCGAGAAGCATCACGCCGAGATAGGCGAGCGCCACCTGCGCGACTTCTTCGCCGAGGACCCCGACCGGGGGGACCGACTGGTCGCCGAGGGCCCTGGGCTCTTCCTCGACTACTCGAAGAACCGGATCACCGACGAGACACTCCAGCTGCTCATCAAGCTCGCCGATGAATCAGGCGTCGCCGACCGCCGCGACGCGATGTTCCGAGGCGAGCACATCAACGTCTCCGAGGACCGCGCCGTCCTCCACGTGGCTCTGCGAATGCCGAAGGAGCGCTCATTGATCGTTGACGGCGAGGACGTCGTCAAGCAGGTCCACGAGGTGCTCGACCGGATGTCGGCCTTCTCCGACCGGGTCCGCTCAGGCGACTGGAAGGGCCACACCGGCAAGCCGATCCGCAACGTGATCAACATCGGCATCGGCGGTTCGGACCTCGGTCCGGTGATGGCCTACGAGGCGCTCCGCCACTACTCCAACCGCGAGATGACCTTTCGCTTCGTCTCCAATGTCGACGGCACTGACTTCGCGGAGAGGACGAGGGACCTCGATCCGGAGGAGACGCTCTTCATCGTCTCCTCGAAGACCTTCACGACCCTGGAGACGATGACCAACGCCTACACGGCGAGGGAGTGGGCGCTGGCGAAGCTGGGCTCGGATGAGGCGGTCGCCAAGCACTTCGTCGCCGTCTCGACCAACGCTCAGGGTGTCTCCGAGTTCGGCATCGACACCGACAACATGTTCGGCTTCTGGGACTGGGTCGGCGGCCGTTACTCGATGGATTCCGCGATCGGCCTTTCGACGATGCTCGCCATCGGCCCTGATGGCTTTCGGGACATGCTGGCCGGCTTCCACGCGGTGGACGAGCACTTCAAGGACAACCCGATCGGCGAGAGCCTGCCCTCGATCCTCGGGCTGCTCTGCGTCTGGTACGGCGACTTCTTCGGCGCGCAGACGGTCGGGGTCTTCCCGTACGACCAGTACCTCCACCGCTTCCCGGCCTACCTCCAGCAGCTCACCATGGAGTCGAACGGCAAGCACGTCACCCTCGACGGCGCCCACGTCGACTACGACACCGGCGCGATCTTCTGGGGCGAGCCCGGCACCAACGGCCAGCACTCCTTCTACCAGCTGATCCACCAGGGAACGAGGCTGATCCCGGCCGACTTCATCGGCTTCATGCACTCCCTCAACCCGCTGGGCGACCACCACGACTTCCTGATGTCGAACGTCTTCGCGCAGCCCGAGGCGCTCGCCTTCGGCAAGACGCCGGAGCAGGTGAGGGAGGAGGGGACGCCCGACCCGATCGTCCCCCACCGGGTGATGGAGGGGAACCGGCCCTCCAACGTCATCCTGGCCGACCGGCTGACACCCGGAACGCTCGGCTCCCTGGTGGCGCTCTACGAGCACAGCGTCTTCACCCAGGGAGCGATCTGGGGGATCGACTCCTTCGATCAGTGGGGGGTCGAGCTCGGCAAGCAGCTCGCGGTGAAGATCATCCCCGAGCTCCAGTCGCCCGGCGAACCGGCGCTTGAGCACGACAGCTCGACCAACAGCCTGATTCGCCGCTACCGCTCCGCCCGCTAGGTCGGTGGCCCGCCGGGGTCGTAGTCATAGAAGTCCCCGGTGACGCTGGTGGGCTCGATGATGGTCCGCGTACAGGGCCCTGCCCCGTTCCCCTCACAGGCGCCGTGCCAGCCGGCGAAGACCTGCCCGTCCGGAGCGTTGCCGGTGAGCGTGACCTCCGTTCCGACCGGGAAGCTGGCCGTGCAGGCGGACGGGCAGTCGATGCCGGCCGGTGCCGAGGTGATCGAGCCGAAGCCGGGTCCGCCGAGGTCCACGCTGAGGGAAGTGGCGAAGGTGGCGTGACAGGCCTTCCCCGGAGCGGCGATGGAGCTGATCGAGGAGACCGGGTCGGTGCCGCTGCAGTCCCCGCTCCACCCGAAGAACGAGTATCCGGCGTCGGGGGTCGCCGTCACGGCCACGTCGTCGCCGGTATTCACCGTGCAGGTCGTGGCGTCCGTGCAGATCCCGAAGGGGCGTTGGGCGCGGTCACCGCGACCGTCCCGCCCGCTCCGGCGTCCGCCGTCACGGTCACGCGCTCGAGGAAGCCCGCGACCACGCTCGTGTCCGAGTTGAGAACCAGATCGCAGGCGACGCGACCCGAGCAGCCGCCCCCGGTCCAGCCGACCTGGACGTAGCCCGAGGCGTCGCTCGCCGAGAGGTGGACCGGGGTCCCGGGGGCGAACTTGGCCGCGCAGGCGGTCCCACAGGAGATGCCGGCAGGCGAGCTGTCGATCGTGCCCGCTCCGGGCAGGTCGGAGGCGACGGTCAGGGTCACCGGGGCGGGGGCCACCTGGGCGGGGGTCTTGAGCGTCTGCCGCCGGCACTTCTTCCGGGCCTTCCTGCGCTTTTTCGCCTTGCACTTCTTCTTCGACTTCGCGAGCGAGGCGGCGGCGTTCGGGCCCGTGGCCGGCGCGGCGAGGATCGAGCCCGGTCCGAGGCAGGTGATCAGCACTGAGGCAAGGCTCACGACCATGAATGCGCGCAGCCTGGGTCGGCGCTCCCCTAGAGGCATTCCTACCCCCATCGAGGGCCGAGCCGGCCGGCTTTAGCCACGTGGACGAATTGCACCTCTTCGCCCGGTGGCCGAGGAGATCGCCGCCTCGTCGCGAGCCTGAATAGCCTTGTGCCCGTGGCTGACACGCAGGCGGTCCTATTCGACATCGACGGCACGCTGATTTCGACCGGCGGCGCCAGCGACCGGGCATGGGCGCGGGCTTTCAAGGAGCTTCAGGACGTCGAGGTTGACGTACCGGCGGTGACGGGCAAGGGCGTGCCCGACCCCGAGGTCGGCCGGGTGGTCTTCGAGAAGGCGCTGGGCCGCGAGCCGACGCAGGAGGAGGCCGACGCGCTGATGCGTCGCCGCCTCGATCACCTCACAGAGGAGGTGGAGAACTCCCCGGGGTTCGAGGTGCATGACGGAGTGGTCGAGCTGCTCGAGAGGCTGATCGACGATGGCCTGCTCCTCGGGCTCACCACGGGCAACGTCGAGGAGGCGGCCCACATCAAGCTGCAGCGCGCCAACCTGAATCGCTTCTTCTCCTTCGGCGGCTACGGCTCGGACTCGTCCGACCGCACCGAGCTGACCAAGAAGGCGCTCGAACGCGCCGAGCTGGTCTCCGGCGACACGGTCGAGCTCGCCCGCTGCTTCTCCTGCGGCGACACTCCCCGCGACGTCGAGGCGGGCCACGGCGCCGGCATCCGCGTGGTCGGTGTGGCGACCGGGGAGTACTCGGTCGAGCAGCTCCGGGAGGCTGGAGCGGACGCGGCCGTCGAGGATCTGACCGAGGGTCTGCCGCTGCTCTGAGCCTACGTCTTGACGTAGTGGTGCAGCAGCTGCAGCTCGACCCGCTCTGACGGGCTCGCCAGCAGCGGGGCGACCTTGTCGTTGAAGTCCGCGAACTGCGGGTCGCTGTTGACGGCATCGGCCGAGTCGCGGTCCGTGAAGACACCGATGCCGCGGACGATTCCATCTGACTCATCGCCCACGACCAGCACGGTCTCGAGGGCGGGGTGGTTGCTGAGGAAGTCCGCGGCGAAGGCGGAGTAGATGTCCGCTACGTCCTGGAAGTGGCCCGGCCTGGCGTGCAGGGTGAACTCGGCGATGTGCATGTCGATCCTTCGTCGGAGGCCGCCGGAACCTAGTCGACCAGCCGCCGGTTGACGGCCCAGCGGCTGAGCTCGTGCCGGTTCGATAGCTGGAGCTTGCGCAGGACGGAGCTGACGTGCGCCTCCACTGTCTTCACGGAGATGTGGAGCCGCAGGGCGATCTCCTTGTAGAGATAGCCGCGGGCGATGTAGCGGAGCACCTCGCGCTCGCGGGCGGTCAGCTGATCGAGCTCGGGATCAACCTCCTCCGCCGGAAGATCGCCGGCGAAGGCGTCCAGGACGAATCCCGCCAGGCGCGGTGAGAAGACCGCGTCACCGTCGCGGACGCGCCCGACCGCGTCGGTGAGCTCCTCGCCGGTGATCGTCTTGGTGACGTAGCCGCGGGCGCCCGCGCGGACGATCGCGATCACATCCTGGGGATCGTCGGAGACCGAGAGAGCGAGGAAGCGCTGCTGCGGCCGCTGCTTTGCGACCTGCTCGATCACCTGGACGCCGCCGCCACCGGGCATGTGGACGTCGAGGAGGACAACGTCGGGCTCGAGCTCCACGATCGCCCTGATGGCGTCCTCGACCGAATCGGCCTCGCCGAGCAACTCCACTCCCTCTCCGAGCTCGGCCTTGACGCCGGCCCGGAAGATGGCGTGGTCGTCGACGATCACCACGGACGGAGTGCTCATCAGCGCGCCCTCATGGTCAGCTCGACCTCCGTGCCGTCGCCCGAGTCGCTGCTGATCTCGGCCTTACCGCCGTACCGCTCCATGCGACCGATTATCGACTCGCGGACGCCGTGGCGGTCGGCTGGGATGGACTTGGGATCGAAGCCGGGCCCGCGATCATCGATGAAGACGCGCGCGCCACCCTTGTCGATCTCGGCGTAGAGGCGTACTTCCCCGCCTTCCGAGGCGAACTTCGCGGAGTTGGTGAGCGCCTCTCGGCTCGCCGCGACGAGCGCCTCGAGGCGCTCATCGAGCTCCGCGTCGCCGACGACCACCGCTTCGATCGGGGTTCCATGGGAGTCTTCGATGTCGGCTGCGGTCGCCCGGAGCGCGTCGGCGAGCCGCTCATCCGGCCGGCTCGGCTCGGTGTCCGAGAGCCATTCGCGGAGCTCCCTCTCCTGACGGCGCGCCAGCCTTCCGACCTGCTCGGGGTCGTCGGTGCGCTTCTGGATCAGCGCCAGGGTCTGGAGGACCGAGTCGTGGAGATGCGCGGCCACGTCGGCGCGCTCATCCGCGCGGGCCCGTGCAACGCGCTCGGCTCCAAGCCGGTTGAACGTCGCGCGCCAGAACGGTGCCGAGATCAGAGTCAGGGCGATCGCCACCACGAGGGCAGCGAGGGCGACCCTGCCGGCGAACTCGATCACGCCGCTCAGCCAAAGCACGACCAGGCCCACGCCCAGGAGTGCCCCGACCACGAGTCCCAGCTTCGAGGCGCGGGTCGTCTCCGGGCTCAGCGCCGGGGCGATCGCCAGTGTGTCCCGATGCGCCTCGGCCGCCCGGGTCGGCGGCCGGGCCATCGCCCTGGCGATCAGGGCGACAAGGACGCAGCCGCCGAGGACCGCAAAGGACTCCCCGGTCCCGAGGTCGAGCGTGCCCTTCGAATGCAGGTACAGGAACGCGCCGAGGACCAGGACGGCTGTCCCGGTCCCCAGCGTGCTCAGGTCGACTCTTCTCACCTACCGCATACCGTCCTCTGCGACGCCAGCATTTCCTTGTGGTGGTCGTAGTCGACGCCTCGATTGCGGTCCGCCTGCTCGGGTGCCTGATCGGTGACGATCATCTGTCCGAGCTGGATGTCGGAGTCGAGGTCGAGCCGCGGAGCGTCGGTTGTCGGCGTTCCGAGCGAGACGTCCGGATCGACGCCGTGAGAGACCTCGCCCGCCACCACCAGCTCGCCCGCCTTGCCGGTCGCGTGACCGACGACGCAGACGTTCTTCGGCACCGAGACGATCATCTGACCCATGCCGAGGTGGGACGAGACCGCGAGGGTCTTGCCCTTTCGCCAGGGCAGCTCCCTGAGATCCACCACCAGCTGGCCCGTACCGAGCTCATAGCCGTCGGCCGGGATGTCGGCGACTGTGTTCGGCGTGTAGTTCCGCTCGCCGATCGATCCGTCGATGTCGATGTCGGCCGCCGCAATCGCACCGGCGGGAATGCCGAGCACGAGCGCGGTGGTGAGCAACAGCGGCGTGCTGCGGCGGCGCCATTCCGGGGCGAAGGAGAACGCGATCAGAGCGACGCCGAGCGCGATCACCACCGCCGCGACGATCACGCCGTGGCCGGTTGCGGTCGTCCATGCGCTGGCCACCGCCAGGAACGCGGCGACCACGAGCCCGATCGCAACCAGGAGGCAGACGACGAACACCTTGCCGACTCGTGCCCAGACGCTCTCGGGAACGGGGTTGCCGGTCCCATCGTCCTCGGGGAGGGCGACCGCCAGAACGAGATAGGCGAGCAGCCCGGCCCCTCCGAAGAGAGTGGTCACGACGAAGGCGATCCGGACCAGGGTGGCGTTGAAGCCGATGTGCTCGGCGAGCCCTCCGGCGACACCCCACAGGACCCGGTTGTCCTTCGAACGGAGCAGCGCCCGTCGCGGGCCGACGACGGTTTCTTCCTCTTGCTTCTTCTTCCTTGGGTTTTTCGGTTGAGTTGCCATGACGGTGACGATGAAGCTCGGGGCCTGCATCGTCTATCGGGAATGGCCCCTAAGAGTCCCCTAACTCTCCCTGTAGCCTCGGATCATGGGCACGCGACGCATAGTCCCAAGCCACTTCCGCGCCGACGGCAAGCCGAAAACCGCCTACGAGAGCGAATCCGTCGCTCGCCAGGAGGCGGAGCGTCTCGGGATGACCTACTACCGCTGCGACTTCTGCAACCGGTTCCATTTGGCGAGCAGGTAGCCAGTCTGTAGGTTGAACACGGATGGAGAAGAGATCTGGCTCTGCTGAACGGCCCGCCGATGTCTTCGTCATCTTCGGCATCACCGGCGACCTCGCCAAGGTGATGACGTTCAATTCGCTCTATCGGCTGGAGGCGCGCGGCCTGTTGGATTGCCCGATCGTGGGGGTCGCCTTCGACGACTGGTCGGTGGACGACCTTCGCAAGCACGCCCGCAAGGCGATCGAGACCTCGTCGGGCTCCAAGCCCAATCCGAAGATCTTCAACCGCCTGGCGAAGCGGTTCTCGTACGTCCAGGGAGACTTCTCCGAGGACGCCACCTTCGAACGCGTCGGCAAGGCGATCAAGGGCGCCAAGACACCAGTCTTCTATCTGGAGATCCCGCCCTCCCTTTTCGGAATGACGATCGGAGGGCTGGCCAGGGCGGGGCTGACGGAGAACGCGAGGGTGGTTGTCGAGAAGCCGTTCGGGCACGACCTGGAATCGGCGCGCGAGCTGGCCGACGAGATTCACCGGTACATCCGGGAGGACCAGCTCTACCGGATTGATCACTTCCTCGGCCTGATGGGGCTGGCGGAGATCCTCTTCCTCCGCTTCGCCAACGCGATCTTCGAGCCCGTCTGGAATCGCAACAGCATCGACTGCGTGCAGATCACGATGGCCGAGGACTTCGGGGTATCGGATCGCGGCAGCTTCTACGACCCGGTCGGCGCCGTCCGCGACGTCGTGGTCAACCACCTGATGCAGATCCTGGCTGCCTGCGCGATGGAGCAGCCCGCTGGCCGGGACGCGCGCTCGCTCAAGGACGCAATGTTCTCGGTCTTCTCGGCGATGCCGAAGGCCGACCCGAAGCAGTACGTGCGCGGGCAGTACGAGGGCTACCGGAAGGTCAAGGGGGTGGCCAAGGGCTCGAGCACTGAGACCTTCGCGGCGATGCGCCTCGAGATCGACAACTGGCGCTGGAGCGGCGTCCCCTTCTTCATCCGGACCGGGAAGGAGCTCGCGGTGGAGCAGTGGGAGCTCAGGCTGATCTTCAAGGAGCCGCCGCGCCTCGGGTACGCGATGAGGGGCAGGCAGATGCCGCCGTCGGATGAGTTGGTGATCAGGCTCCACCCGACGACGGGCATCCGGCTGCTCGTCGACGCCCAGCGCAGCGACTCCGCTGCTCCCGAGCAGATCAACCTCGACATGGAGTTCGCGGAGCAGGGCGGGGAGGGGCCGACCCCCTACGAGGTGCTCCTGCAGGCCGCGATGGTGGGCAACAGCACCCGCTTCACCCGCCAGGACAACATCGAGGAGACCTGGCGGATCTGCGGGCCACTGATCGAGAAGCCGCCCAGGATCCAGCCGTACAAGCGGGGCTCCTGGGGACCGAAGTCCGCAGACCGGCTGGTCAAGGAGTTCGGCGGCTGGCGCGAGCCGTGGACCGGCTCATGAGTCCGCCGAAGGCGAAGGAACAGAAGCAGGAGAAGATGCCCCAGAGCGCGGCGATGCCGTCGCCGTTCCCGCCGATCGCCGACTACGCCTTCCTCTCCAACTGCCACACCGGCGCCCTGGTGGCCCCCGACGGCGCGATCGACTGGCTCTGCGTCCCGCGGTTCGACTCGCCCAGCATCTTCGGGACCCTGCTCGATCGCGAGGCTGGCTCATTCCGCTTCGGGCCCTTCGGGATCAACGTCCCGAGCGCTCGGATCTACGAGCCCGGCACGAACATCCTCAACACCACCTGGCACACCCCGACGGGCTGGGCGATGGTCCGTGACGCCCTGACTATCGGCCCCACTCAGCACAAGGATGAGGTCACCCCGCACACTCGGGCACCGGCGGATGAGGACGCCCACCACCTGCTCGTGCGGGTTGTGCTCTGCATGGAGGGTTCGGTGGACATGGAGTTGCTCTGCGAGCCCGACTTCGATTACGGGCGCACGCCGGCCGATTGGACCCTCCAGGGAGACCACACCGCCGACGCTAGCGGGGCCGGGGTCACCGTGAGGCTCCGCAGCAGCATGCCGCTGGGGGCGGAAGGACAGGTGGCGCAGGCACGGCACACCCTCCAGAAGGGCGAGCAGGCCTACTGCTCCCTGTCCTGGGCGGAGGAGCTCGCCTCTCCGGAGGACATGGATCACGCCAACGCCCGCATCAGCGAGACCGCCAACTACTGGCGCACCTGGGTCTCCAAGGCCCGGATGCCGGATCACCCCTACCGGGGGGCGCTCCAGCGCTCGGCGCTGGCGATCAAGGGGCTCACTTACATGCCCACCGGAGCAACCGTCGCGGCCCTGACCACTTCGCTGCCGGAGACCCCGGGTGGTGAGCGCAACTGGGACTACCGCTTCACCTGGATCAGGGACTCGACCTTCACCCTCCAGGCCCTCCACTTCCTGAACCTGGACTGGGAGGCCAACGAGTTCATGCAGTTCATCGGCGAGCTCGAGCCGAACGACGACGGGGGGCTGCAGATCATGTACGGGATCGATGGCCGGCGGGACCTGACCGAGGCGACGCGGGACGACCTCTCGGGATACGCGGGAGCGTCACCCGTGAGGATCGGGAACGGCGCCTTTGACCAGCGCCAGAACGACGTCTTCGGCGCCGCCCTCGACTCGATCCTCCTTCACAGCCACCGGAGCCAGCGGCTGCCCCGCGGTCTCTGGCCGGTCGTCCAGGCGCAGGCCGAGTGCGCGACGAACGTCTGGAAGAACCCGGACCAGGGGATCTGGGAGGCACGAGGCAAGCCCCAGCACTACGTCTCCTCCAAGCTCATGTGCTGGGTGGCGATGGACCGGGCCTCGAAGCTCGCGGAGATCCGGGGGGACAGCAAGCTCCAGGAGGAATGGGGCGCCACGGCCGAGGAGATCCGCAAGGACATCCTCGACAAAGGAGTCAAGGACGGTGTCCTGCGCCAGCACTACGACACCGACGCGCTCGACGCCTCGACCCTGCTGGCCGCCATCTTCGGCTTCCTGCCGGGCGATGACGACGTGCTCCGCAAGAGCGTGCTGGCGATCGCGGACGACCTCACCGAGGACGGCTTCGTGCTCCGCTACGTCACCGGGCAGACCGACGACGGGCTGTCCGGCAAGGAGGGCAGCTTCCTGATCTGCTCCTTCTGGCTGGTCTCCGGGCTGGCGATCATCGGCGAGCAGCAGCGCGCGCGGGATCTGATGGACCGGCTGCTGCGGGTCGCCTCGCCGCTGGGCCTCTTCGCCGAGGAGTTCGACACCAGCACGGGACGCCACCTGGGGAATTTCCCCCAAGCCTTCTCGCACCTCGCCCTGATCGAGGCCGCGGCCCGGATCATCATGAGCGAGCGCCTCAAGGAGTTCGGGGTCAACGTATGAGCGACTACGACGTGATCGTGATCGGCAGCGGTGCCGGCGGCGGCACCCTGGTCCATCAGCTCGCTCCGTCCGGAAAGCGGATCCTGCTGCTGGAGAGAGGGGATTGGCTTCCGCGCGAGCCTCAGAACTGGCTGGCGCAGGACGTTTTCGCGGACGGCCGCTATCAGTCGGAGGACAGCTGGTACGACAGGGACGGCAAGGAGTTCGCGCCGCAGGTCCACTACTACGTCGGAGGCGCAACGAAGCTGTACGGGGCCGCCCTCTATCGGCTGCGGGCCGAGGATTACGGGGAGATCAAGCACGCCGACGGGGTCTCGCCCGCCTGGCCCGTCTCCTATGAGGAGATGGAGCCCTTCTACACGAGGGCCGAGCAGCTCTACGAGGTGCGTGGCGCCCGCGGCGAGGACCCGACGGAGCCGCCGGCGAGCGGGCCATATCCGCACCCGGCCGTGTCGCACGAGCCGCGAATCCAGCAGCTGGCCGACGACCTGGCCGCCGCCGGATACCAGCCGTTCCACGCCCCGTGCGGCGTGCTGCTCGACGAGGGGAACATGCCGTACAGCCGCTGCGTTCGGTGCAACGACTGCGATGGCTTCCCTTGCCTCGTCCATGCCAAGTCGGACGCGGAGGTGATGGCGGTGCGGCCGGCGCTGGAGCACGACAACGTCACGCTCCTCACCAACGCGATGGCGCTGTCCCTCGAGACGAATCCCAGCGGCACCGAGGTCACGGGGGTGGTGGTGGAGCGCGAGGGGGAGACCGAGACCCACAGTGCCGACGTCGTCGTCGTCTCCTGCGGCGCCGCCAACTCGGCCAGGCTCCTGCTCGCCTCGGCCAATGACAAGCACCCGAACGGCCTGGCCAACGGCTCCGATCAGGTCGGCCGCAACTACATGTTCCACAACAGCCAGGCCGTGCTCGCCCTCTCGAAGGAGCCCAACCCGACCGTCTTCCAGAAGACGCTCGGCCTCAACGACTTCTACCTGGCGGGCAAGGAGTTCGACCACCCGCTCGGCAACCTCCAGATGGTCGGCAAGTCACAGGCGCCGATGTTCCGCGGCGAGAAGCCGGGGGAGACGAAGTTCGCCCCGGGTTGGTCGCTCGAAACGGTCGCCGACCATGCGGTGGACTTCTGGCTCTCGACCGAGGACCTGCCCAAGCCGGAGAACCGAGTCACCCTGAGCGACGATGGGCGGGTGAAGATCGCGTACAGCTACTCGAACGAGGGGCCGAAGAAGGAGCTCTACGAGAAGCTCAAGTCGATGCTGGGCGAGATCGGCATGCACCCTGACCATCTCCTTCCGCACCACGCCTATCTGAAGAACGAGATCCCGGTGGCCGGGGTCGCGCATCAGGCTGGGACCTGCCGCTTCGGGTCGGATCCGGCGACCTCGGTGCTCGACACGAACTGCAAGGCCCACGAGCTCGACAACCTCTACGTGGTCGACACCAGCTTCTTCCCGAGCATCGGCGCGGTCAACCCGGCGCTGACTGCGATGGCGAACGCGATCCGCGTCGGCGACCACCTGCTGGAGCGTCTCGGCGCTTAGGCGGGACGGACTCGACGGGCAGACCGTGGCTGCGGATTCCCATCGAGTGGTGGTCGTGGGCGGTGGCTTCGGCGGGCTCTTCGCGGCCCGGAACCTGAGCCGCGGACCGGTCCAGGTCACCCTCGTGGACCGGCTCAACCACCATCTCTTCCAGCCGCTGCTCTACCAGGTCGCGACGGGAATCCTCTCGGAGGGGGAGATCGCGCCGCCGCTGCGAGGGGTCCTGCACCGCCACAGGAACATCGAGGTCGAGCTGGCCGAGGTGAACGCCTTCGACCTGGAGGCGCGGACGGTGACGGCCATGGGGCCCGACGGCCGGGTCCTCGAGCTCCCCTACGAGAGCCTGATCGTCGCCGGTGGCTGTGGGCAGTCGTACTTCGGCCACGACGAGTTCTCGCGCTGGGCTCCGGGAATGAAGACGATCAACGATGCCCTTGAGCTCAGGGGCCGGATCCTCGGGGCGTTCGAGATGGCCGAGCTCGAGCAGGATCCCGAAAAGCAGCAGGAATGGCTCACCTTCGTGGTGGTCGGCGGCGGTCCGACCGGGGTGGAGATTGCGGGCCAGATCGCCGAGCTGTCGAGGCGCGT
The DNA here is from genome assembly GCA_963819715.1 of uncultured Solirubrobacterales bacterium. GTDB lineage: Bacteria > Actinomycetota > Thermoleophilia > Solirubrobacterales > 70-9 > DASUPK01. The sequence continues at coordinate 675,495 of CAWFXE010000002.1, read as the reverse complement.
GCTCAAGGATGACTTTCGCAGGGTCGATCCGCGAAACGCCAGGATCATCATCTGCGACGGCGGGAAGCAGGTGCTGGCGACGTTCGGCGACGACCTCTCCGGCAAGGCGGCCAAGGGGCTGGGGCACCTCGGTGTCGAGCTCCAGATGTCGACCATCGTCACCGACATCGACCAGAACGGAGTGGTCGTCAAGCAGGGGGACGAGGAACGGCGGATCGCCTGCCACACGAAGATCTGGGCGGCGGGCGTCGAGGCTTCACCGCTTGCCCGGATGCTGGGGGAGGCGACCGGCGCGGAGGTCGACCGCGCCGGCCGGGTCTCGGTGCTCCCCGATTGCACGCTCCCCGGGCATCCCGAAGTGTTCGCTATCGGCGACATGATGTCCCTCGACGGGCTGCCGGGGGTCGCGGAGGTGGCGATGCAGCAGGGCCTCCACGCTTCGAGCACGATCAAGCGGCGCCTGCGGGGCAAGGAGGGAAAGGAGTTCAGCTACCGCGACCTGGGCAGCATGGCGACCATCTCCCGCTTCCGGGCGGTGGTGAGCTTCAAGGGCATTCGCCTGTCGGGCCTGATCGGCTGGCTCGCCTGGCTCTTCGTTCACCTCACCTTCCTCACGGGGTTCAAGAACCGCATCGCGACCATTCCGCGCTGGGCAATCACCTTCATCGGCAACAGCCGCCCGCAGCGCACGATCACCATTCAGCAGGTCATCGGACGCGTCGCCCTCGAGCAGGCCGGCGGCCGGCCGTTCCTGATGTCGCTGGTCGAAGAGGACTCGAAGTCGGCGGAGAGCGAGGCACCCGAGTGATCGGCACTAGGGAGATCGACGGGTTCGAGGCGCTGGCCCTCTCGTCGGAGAGCGGGGAGCTCGAGGCTGGGTTCGTCCCGGAGGCCGGAATGATCGGCTGCTCACTGCTCCATCGCGGGGAGGAGCTGCTGGGGCAGCGCGGCGGCCTTGCTCGATACGTCGCGGATCGCTCGACGATGGGGATACCGCTGCTCCACCCCTGGGCGAACCGGGTCGCCGAGAGGAAGTTCCAGGTTGCGGGACGGGAGGTCGACCTATGGGCGCACCCCGGCCTGTACACCCTGGGCCCCAAGGGCCTGCCGATCCACGGCCTCCTGGCGGCCGCTTCGGGGTGGAGCGTCGACCGGCACGAGGACGGCCCCGAGGGTCCGCGTCTCGCGGGCAGCTTCGACTTCGCCGCCCACGAGGACCTGATGACCGTGTTCCCGTTTCCCCACCACGTTCGGGTCGAGGCCGGAATGTCGGATGGGACGCTGACGATTGCCACGACGGTGCATGCCTCGGGTGATGTGGCGGTGCCCATCGCCTTCGGGTACCACCCCTACCTTTGCCTGCCCGGCACAGAGCGAGGTGAATGGGTGGTCGAGATACCGGTGAGCGAGAGGGTCGTCCTCGACTCCGAGGAGCTCCCCACCGGCGAGGTGGAGCCGGCGGAGGTGGCTGACGGTCCGCTCGGGTCGAGGACCTTCGATGACGAGTTCGTTGCCCCGTCCCAGCCGTTCGCCCTCGAGGGCGGAGGGCGGCGAATCGAGGTGTCGTTCGACCGCGGCTATCCCTTCGCGCAGGTCTACGCGCCCGACGACGATGACGTGATCGCCTTCGAGCCGATGACTGCGCCGACCAACACGCTGGTGAGCGGGCAGGACCTGATCCTGCTCGAGCCCGGCGAGAGCTATGAGGCCTCGTTCTCCATCAAGGTGACGGACGCGTGATGGAGGCGGACGACGTGCAGGTCTCCGCGGACGAGTTCGGCCAGCTCTTCGATCGAGTCTCGAATTGGGGCCGCTGGGGCGCCGACGACGAGCGGGGAGCGCTCAACTACCTGACGCCGGAGCTGGTCGCGGCCGCCGCTGGCCTCGCGCGAGACGGGCGGACGATCAGCCTCAGCCGCTCCCTGAACACCGAGCGCGAGCCGGACAACCCGGAGCCGGCGGATCACCGCATGACCATGCTCGGCGGGCGGGACCATCCGGAGGGCGTCGCCTTCGCCAAGGACTACATCGGCGTCGACTACCACAACGATTCGCACAGCCACCTCGACGCGCTCTGCCACGTCTCCTACAACGACTCGCTCTACAACGGCCGGCCGGCGGAATCGGTTTCGGACAGCGGCGCCGCGTTCGAAACGGTCGAGGCGCTGAAGGACGGGCTGGTCGGCCGGGGTGTCCTGCTCGACGTTCCCCGGACTCGCGGCGTCGACTGGCTGGAGCCTGGTGACAGCGTGCGGCCCGGCGATCTCTCCGAATCCGAGGACCGCCAGGGCGTACGGGTGGAGGAGGGCGACATCCTGCTGGTCCGGACGGGGCACGCGACCCGGCTCGACGAGCTCGGGCCCTGGGACACCGCCAGCTCAAAGGCGGGCCTGCACCCGGGCTGCGCGGAGTTCCTGGCGGAGCGGAGGGTCGCGGCTCTCGGCTGCGACGGGAACAGCGACACGGCCCCGAGCTTCACCGAGGGCGTCGGATTCCCCATCCACGTGCTGGCGCTGACTGCGATGGGCGTCCATCTGCTCGACTACCTGCACTTCGACGAGCTGGGAGGCGCCTGCGAGGAGGCGGGCCGCTGGGAGTTCCTGTTCGTCGGCGCTCCGCTTCGCATCGCCGGTGGGACCGGATCGCCCCTCAACCCGATCGCAATTCTGTGATGACCCCCAACAGGAATAGGCTGTTCGCGATCTGATGCCTCACTTGGTCCTTCTGCTCGCGGATTCGTCGTCCAACCTGCTGGCGGCGCGAAACCAGATGGGGTTCACGCTCGGTTTTCACATCGTCCTGGCGTGCCTCGGCGTGGCCTTCCCGGCGATGATGCTGATCGCCGAGTGGCTGGGGCACAGGAGGAACGACGAGGCCGCACTTCGGCTCGCGCGGAACTGGTCGAAAGCCGTCGCCGTGCTGTTTGCGGTCGGGGCCGTCACGGGCACGGTGCTCTCCTTCGAATTCGGCCTGCTCTGGCCACGGTTCATGGACCGCTTCGGCGACGCCTTTGGGATCGCCTTCGCGATCGAAGGGATCTTCTTCTTCCTCGAGGCGATCTTCATCGCCATCTACATCTACGGCTGGAACCGCCTCTCGCCGAAGGCCCACATGTGGTCCGCCGTGCCGATCGTGATCTCCGGGGTGGGGGGCGCCTTCTCGGTGATCGCCGCCAATGCCTGGATGAACCAGCCTCAGGGATTCACCCTCGACAGCGCCGGCAAGGTCAGCGACGTGAAGCCGTTCGAGGTCCTCTTCAACAATGCCACCGGCTACGAGTTCTTCCACATGTTCCTGGCTGCCTACATGGTCACCGGGTTCATCCTCGCTTCGATCTATGCCGTCGGCATGCTGCGCGGCCGCCGCGACCGATACCACCGGATCGGTCTGCTCGTGCCGTTGACCGTCGCGGCAATCGCGACCCCGATTCAGCTGTTCGTCGGCGACACGGCGGCGCGCGCGGTTGCGGACGACCAGCCATCCAAGTTCGCCGGGATGGAGTGCATCTACCACGGTGGCCCGGACCAGACCGAATACCTCGGTGGGCGCTGTGTCGACGGCCAGGTCAAGGGAGGGATCGGGATCCCCGGTCTCGATTCGTTCCTCGTCGGGTTCAGCAAGAACACCGACGTGACGGGTCTCAACCAGATTCCAGCCAATGAGCAGCCACCCGCCCTCACGATGCTCCACCTGTCCTTCGACACGATGGTCGGGATGGGGACGCTCCTGTTCCTGCTCGCGGTCTGGTTTGCGATCGCCTGGTGGCGAAAGCGCGACCTGCCGGCGACGAAGTGGTTCCTGCGGGCGGTCGCCGTCTCGGGGGTGGCCGCCGTCGTGGCCCTCGAATCCGGCTGGATCGTCACCGAGGTCGGTCGTCAGCCCTGGATCCTCTACAAGATCATGAGGACCTCGGAGGCGGTCACCCCGGCGCAGGGCATCTGGTGGGTATTCGGCTTCACGATGCTGCTCTACATCACCCTGTTCACGACGGCCGCGCTGATCATCCGCGCCCTCGCCCGCGGCTGGCGCGAGGGCCACGAGGAGGAGGGCGACATCCCCTACAGCCCGCCGCCCGGCCCGGAGGGGACGGCGTGAGCACCGCGGACCTCTGCGCAGTGATCCTCTGGGTCGGGGTCACGCTCTACGCGATCTTCGGCGGGGCTGACTTCGGTGCCGGCGTCTGGGACCTGCTCGCCGGCCGGAGCGAGCGGGCCGACCGGGTGCGCGGGCAGATCGACCGCTCGATCGGGCCGGTCTGGGAGGCCAACCACGTCTGGCTGATCTTCGTCCTGGTCGTGTTGTGGACAGCGTTCCCGACGGCCTTCTCGGCGGTCATGACGACCGTCTACATCCCCCTGGCGCTCGCCGCGCTCGGGATCGTGCTGCGCGGCTCGGGCTTCGCGTTCCGGCACGCTCTGCCGGGACCGGTGCAGAGGCCTGCGTCCCGGGTCTTCGGGTTCGCCTCCGTGCTCACGCCGTTCTTCATGGGAACGGTCGTCGGCGCAATCGCCTCGGGCGAGGTGCCAGCGGCGGGCGACGGCGATCCGACCGGCAGCTGGACGGGTTTCCTGCCGCTGACCACCGGGGTGCTGTTCGTCGTCGTGGCCGCATATACGGCGGCGATCTTCCTCGTCCGCGACTCCGGCGCGGCGGGCGACCAGGACCTCCGCGACTACTTCGCCCGGCGGGCGCTGGTGGCGGCCGTGGTCGCCGGCATTGCGGCCGTCGTCGGCGTCATCGCTCTCCGTCAGGACGGCCGGTTCATCTACGACGGGCTCACCTCGTGGCCCGGCATCGCGCTGGTGGTGCTGTCAGGGGTATGCGGCCTCGCGGCGCTTGGACTGCTCGTGACCGGGCACAACCGCGGACTGCGCGTGGCGGCGGTCGGGGCGGGCGTCACCATGATCTGGGGGTACTTCGCGGCCGCGTTCCCGTACATGCTGCCCACCTCCCTGAAGATCTCGGACGCCGCCGGAGCCTCGGCGACGCTGACCGAGGTGATCGTCGTCTTCGGCATCGCGGCCGTCACCTGCGTCCCGGCGCTGATCCTGCTCTACGTGCTCTCGCAGAGGAGCACGCTCGAGAGCTACTCGGCCTCCGGCGAGTAGCAACCTCCCCGATAGCCGCGGATAGAGTGGCCGGCGATGAAGTGGAAGCCGGGCAGGACGAGCGGCAACATCGAGGACCGGCGAAGCCAGGGGACCGGACTCGGCGGAGGAGGCGGCTTCCCGATCCCGATGGGACGCATGGGCGGCGGCGGGATCGTCGGGGTGATCATCGTGGTCGTCATCTACCTGCTCGCCAGCAGTGGGGGCGGTGGCGGCGGCTTCGACGTCCCCGGCCCGAGCAGCGCCTTCCCGCAGGTGCCCCAGAGCGGCACCGGCGACAACTCGGTTCCGCAGAGCCCGAATGAGGACAAGGAGGTCCAGTTCGTCTCCTTCGTCCTCGACGACGCCCAGGGCTTCTGGAAGCAGGAGTTCGCCGCGGCCGGCAAGCCGTACCAGCCCGCCAAGCTCGTGCTCTTCCGCGGCCAGGTGAACTCGGGGTGCGGGCTCGCCAGCTCCGACACGGGGCCGTTCTACTGCCCGCTCGATCAGAGGGTCTACATCGACCTCGGCTTCTTCGACGAGCTCAACAGGCGCTTCAAGGCGCCGGGCGACTTCGCGCAGGCCTATGTCCTCGCCCACGAGATCGGCCACCACGTGCAGAAGGAGCTGGGGATCGAGGGGCAGGTCCGCCAGCAGAGCCAGGACAACCCTCAGGATGCGAACGCGCTCTCCGTACGCCTCGAGCTCCAGGCCGACTGCCTGGCCGGAGTCTGGGCCCGGGCGACCTACGACCGGGGAATCCTCGAGAGCGGTGACCTCCAGGAGGGGCTGACGGCCGCCGCGGCCGTCGGCGACGATCGCATCCAGCAACAGGCCCAGGGCCGGATCGATTCCGAATCCTTCACCCACGGCACCTCGGCGCAGCGGGACCACTGGCTGCAGACCGGCTTCGACTCGGGCAAGCTCGAGTCATGCGACACCTTCTCGGGCGATATCTAGTGGCGTCTCCCGGCTACGCGGGCTCAGCCTCAGTCCGTCCGGCCGAAGCCTCCCACTCTCGCCGTTTCTCCGCGTATGCATCCGGGAGTGCGAGGTTGAGTTCCTGGGCGACGTCCAGCCAGCGAAGGGCGGCCCGGTAGTCGCCTCCGCGGGCGTCCGCATCAGCAGCTGCAAGAGCCAGATCCAGCGCCTCCCGCTGATCCACCTCGGCCTCCCCGCGGGCCTCTCCCTCGAGGGGCTCGAGATCCTCCAACGTCACACCGAGGCCGCGTTTGGCCAGGTAGGGAGCGAGATGCTTCCCGGCGACCTTGACCGGTGGCCACCAGAGCGGTGCAACGCTGTCAGTCGAGGCAGCGGCGCGACGGCCGATCTCGGTACGCAGGTAGCGCGGTGCGCCGCCGGTGAAGAGGACGCCACGCAGCGTGGGTTTGAAGCCCTCCACATCGATGTCCGGGTCGACCAGAGAGGCGATGGCCGTGGCGGCCGTGTCGGCCTGCTGGGCGGCCACGCCTCCCTGCTTGATCGGGAACCAGGTCGAGTCCCCTGCAGCGTAGACCCGCGGCGTTCCCTCGACCCGCATTGCTGTGTCGGTGCCGATGAAGCCGTCGGGCCCCTGCGGGATCCCGTCGATCGGCTCAACCTTCAGACGTGGTGAGGCGATCACACGGCCGGCGGGGAGAACGCGTCCGTCGGTCAGCGCGAGGCCACCGGCCTGAACGCCTGCAGCGCGGGCCCCGGTGACCAGTTCCACTGCCGCCTGACCGAGCAGGTCGCGCACCGCTTCGCTTGCACGCCTACCGAACAGGGAAAGCGGCGAACTCTCATGGGTGGCCAGGGTCAGCTTGGTGTCGGTTCCCCGCTCATCGAGTTCGGTGGCGGTGAGTAGAGCCAACTCGTAGATCGGCAGTGGCCATTGAATGGACGTGGGGACTGCGAACACGATTCGGCCGACCTCGTTGTTTTCGGCCGCTTGGAGCAACTCACCTACCTGCGCGTTGTCGCGCATGCCGCGGTAGGTGAGCGCACCGGGGAGCGCAGGCTCAGTGGACGCACCGATCGCGAGCAGGAGCGCGTCGAAGAAGACCTCCGCTCCAGACTCGGTATGGGCAGTCCGTGCCCCAGCGTCGACGCCGCGGAGGATGTCCCGGCGATGCGAAGCGCCGATGTCCCGGCAGAGGTCGGCAAGCGGCATCGCGGGAGGCGGTGTGATTCCGAAGGGCTCGGCAACCGCCAGGGCGGGCAGGATGAGCTCGTCATTGGGCGCGATCAACTCGAGATCCAAGCGCCGGTGCGCCGCCTCGTGGAGCGCCAACCCCGCCTCCACGGCCGCAACCCCCCCGCCGGCGATCACGACCCTGAACCGCTCATCTTGTTTCATCTTCTTCCCCTTTCGTGCGGCTGATCGGGGTGATTCGAGGGTAGAGCCGCCCTCGCCGGTTACATCGGGGCTAACCACGTAGGTTGGGGGCACTTACTGGGCACGGATCCAAGGAGCCAAGGCATGAGCGACCTCTTCGACTTCTATCCCTACGCCGAGCGCTACGGCGTCAATCGCGCGATTCCCGACAGCGGCCGCTCGCGCGAGGAGATCCTCACCGAGCTCCGCTCGATCGCGAGCGAGGAGGACGCGGCCTGGGAGGACGGCAGGTGCTCCGGGACCATGTACTGCGGCGACCGGGACCACTACGCCTTCCTGAAGGAGGCGTTCGGGCTCTTCGCGCATCAGAACGCGCTTCAGCGCGACATGTGCCCGAGCGCCACGCGTTTCGAGGGAGAGATCATCGCGATGGCCCTGGACCTGATGCACGCCGGCGAGCTCAACGGTGCCGAGCCTGCAGGGATGGTCACCTCCGGGGGCAGCGCCAGCATCGCCCAGGCCGTGCTCGCCTATCGGGAGCAGGGGCGCGAGACCCGCGGCATCGAGCGACCCAACCTGGTGAAGCCGGAGACCGGCCATGTCGCTTTCGACAAGGCCTGTCACCTCTTCGGCGTCGAGCTGCGCCGCGCCGAGGTCGACCCCGAGACGACCCTCGTCAGGCCGGAGACCGTCGCGGAGCTGATCGACGAGAACACGATCGCGATCATGGGCTCGGCCGGCAACTACGGCTACGGCACGATCGACCCGATCGCCGATCTCGCGAACCTGGCCACCGAGCGCGGCGTCGGGATGCACGTCGATGGCTGCCTCGGCGGCTATCTCCTTCCTTTCGGGGAGGAGCTCGGCCTGCCGATTCCGCCCTTCGACTTCCGCGTTCCCGGCGTCACCAGCATCTCGGCCGACACCCACAAGTACGGCTACGGCCTCAAGGGGACCTCGACGCTCCTTTTCCGCGACCGTGAGCTGCGCAACCGCTGCTACTTCTTCATGCCGGATTGGAGCGGTGGCAAGTACTTCTCGCCCGGCATCGAGGGCTCGCGCTCCGACGGCCTGCTCGCGGCGACCTGGGCTTCGCTCGTCTCGATCGGCCGCGAGGGCTACCGCGAATACGCCAAGCGGATCTTCGACGCCGCGGCCGCGATGATGGAGGCGGTCCGCTCGCACGACGAGCTGCGCATCATGGGCGAGGCGACCTTCCTCTTCGCCTTCAGATCGGAGGAGTTCGACATCTACCACGTGAACGACGAGATGAAGCGGCGCGGCTGGCGCCTCAATGGCCTCCAGTACCCGAACGCCATTCACATGGCGGTCACCCGGCCGCAGACCCAGCCCGGCGTCGTGGAGGCGTGGGCTGAAGATCTCGCCGCGGCCGTCGCCTACGCGCGCGAGAAGGGCGACGAGCCGGCCGAGTCGAGCGCCGTCTACGGCGGCGTTCCCGGCGGCCTCAACGCGGAAGCGGAGGAGATGATCCGCAGCGTCATGACTCAGCTGATGGATTCGCAGCAAGCGGTTCCGGCGGCGTGAACCGAGACGAGCGGTTCGCGCTCGCGGTCGATCTGGGCAGCGGCGCGCTCAAGGTCGGGGCGGTGTCGCTGACCGGGGAGGTCGCCGCCGTCGCCCAGCGCGACTGCGAGACCGAGCGGCTCCCGGGTGGCGGCGCGGTCCAGGACGCGTCGGCATGGTGGGACATGGTTCGCGAGCTGTCCCGGTCGGTCTTGAAGGGCATCCCGGCTGAGAGCGTCGCCGCGGTGTCCTGCACAGGCCAGTGGGCGAGCACGATCCCGGTCGACGAGTCCGGGGAGCCCGTCGGCCCATGCCTGATGTGGCTCGACACCCGTGGCGGGCGTCGCACGCGCGAGGCGATCGGCGGTCCCCTGCTGGGCTACTCGCCCCGCGCGCTGGCCACCTGGGTCCGCCACACGGGCGGCGTGCCCTCCCCGTTCGGGGGCGACCCGGTCAGCCACATGCTTCGCCTCGAGCGCGACGAGCCCGAGATCGCCGCGGCGGCGCGCTGGTATCTGGAACCGGTCGACTACCTGAGCATGCGCTTCACCGGCCGGGCCGCCGCCACCCACGCCTCGATGAGCGCGGCATGGCTCACCGACAACCGCCGTCTCGACCGGCTGGAATACGACCCGGTTCTCGTCCGCAAGCTGGGACTCGACGCCGGCAAGCTGCCGCCGCTGGTCGAGACGGGCTCGCTGATCGGGACGGTGCGCCCGGAGGTCGCTTCGGAGCTCGGCATCAGCCCGGACGCGCAGGTCGTCACCGGGACGCCGGACCTGCACTCGGCGGCTCTCGGCTGCGGCGCGATCGGCGAGGGCCAGGCGCACACCACGATCAGCACCACCTCCTGGATCTCTCTGCCATTCCCCCGCAAGAAGACCGACGCTCTTCACTCGATCGCCACGGTCCCGGGCCTGGATTCGAGCAGCTACCTGGTCGCGAACAACCACGAGGCCGCGGGCCTCTGCCTGCGCTGGCTGCGCGACAGCTTCACCCTCGGGGAGCCGGGCGAGTTCGAGCGCCTGATCGAACTGGCCGCGAACTCGCCGCCGGGCAGCGGCGGCGCGATCTTCACCCCCTGGCTGGCCGGGGAGCGCTCCCCGGTGGACGACCGCAACGCCCGCGGCGGCTGGCACAACCTGTCGGTCGAGACCGGCAACGCCGACCTTGTCCGCTCAGTGCTCGAGGGCGTCGCGTACAACAGCCGCTGGCTGGGCGAGGCCGTCGAGGGGTTCGCGAAGCGGCGGCTGGATCCGCTGCGCATCTTCGGGGGTGGGGCGATCTCCAGCCTCTGGTGCCAGATCCACGCCGACGTGATGGACCGGACGATCGAGCGCGTCGCGGACCCGACGCACGCCAACCTCCGCGGCGCGGCGCTCTTCGCCGCACTCGGCGTCGGTGCGATCTCCAGGAACGAGGTCCGCGAGCTGGTCCCGGTCGAGCGCGTGTTCGAGCCCGACCCGGCCAATCGCGAGGCTTACGACCGTCTCTACGCCGAGTTCCCGGGGCTCTACAAGGCGCAGCGCAAGATGTTCGCGCGCCTCAACGGCTGAGCGGGTCGCGCCACATCGTCGTCACGGTGCGCAGATCGTCAGGGGTCGTGAAGCCGCCCTGCGCCCTGAAGCCATGTCGCTCGTACCTGGGGTTGTTGGCCGGGTTGGTGGACTCGAGGTAGGTCGGCCGGTCGTCCCGGTCCGCCTCCTCCGCGATCTCCGCCAGCAGCCCCATGCCGATGCCGTTCCCGCGGCGATTGGGATGCGTGCCGAGGAAGCTCAGGTAGTAGAAGGGCGGCTCGGCCGGCGTGGCCGCCTCGAAGCGCCGAAGCGTTTCCTCGACAGCCGGAGCGTGCCCCCCGAGCTCCTCGGCGAGGAAGGAGTGGAGCCGGGCCTCGGCGTCCTCGGTGAGCTCGGCCTCACCGGGCTGGGTGAAGACCGCCGCCGACGAGGCGGCCTCATCGCTCATCCAGACCCCGCCCCTCGGCAGGGCGCACTCGACGTAGAGGCCGAGGATGCCGGCGTGCTGGGCCGCCCGCCTGTCCGGGTCCGGGCAGACCCAGGACCAGAGCGGATCCCGGTCGAACGCGGCGACGAGCGTCGCCAGCACGGCCTCCGTGTCGTCCGCCGTCGCGATTCTCGCCATTGGGCGACAGTACTGCCGGCCGGGGGCGGCTGGGATAATCGGCGGGCATGCGGTGTCCGTCCTGCGGCAACGAGAATCGCGAGGGCGCACGATTCTGCGATTCGTGCGGCAGCGAGCTGATCGCTGAGCCGGTCGCCGCGCCGCCCCGCTCCGAGCCCCTCCCCGCCGATGTTCCCGGCGAGATCGCCGGCCGCTACCGGGTGCGGCGGTTCCTCGGCCAGGGCGGTCGCAAGCGCGTCTACCTCTCCGACGACACCGCGACCGGCACCGAGGTCGCGGTCGCGCTCTACGACACCGAGGGCGTCGGCGCCTCGATCCAGGCGAGGGCGCGCCGCGAGGCGGACGCCATGCGGAAGCTGGGCGATCACCCCCACGTGGTGCCGGTTCTGGACACCGGTGAGGAGGACGGGAACCCGTTCATCGTCAGCCGCTATATGCCCGGCGGCGACGTCGAGGGACTGCTCGCCGCGGCGGGAGGGAAGCTGGAGGTCCAGCGCACGGTCGAGATCGCAGCCGACGTCAGCCGTGCGCTCGAGCACGCGCACTCTCGAGGCACCGTTCATCGCGACCTGAAGCCAGCGAACGTCTGGATCGACGACGACGGCCACGCCCGGCTCGGCGACTTCGGCCTGGCGACGACCGAGGCGCGCGCCCGCGTCAGCGGTGGCACCCTCGTCGGCACGGTCGCCTATCTGCCGCCCGAGCAGGCGCTCGGCGATGCCGCGGGTCCGAAGAGCGACCTCTACTCGCTCGGCGCCCTGCTCTACGAGATGCTCACCGGCCAGCCGCCCTTCCCGGGCGACGACGCGGTGTCGATCATCTCCCAGCACCTGCACGCAGACCCGGTGCCGCCCTCGCGCCACAACGCCGAGGTGCCCGAGGCGCTCGACCGGGCTGTGCTCGGACTGCTCGCCAAGAGCCCCGAGGATCGTCCTGCCAACGCCACCGAGGCGCGCAAGCTGATGCTCGCCGCGCTCGAGGAGCCTCCCGAGGAGGCGACCGAGGAACGGCCCGCCAACCCGCTGGAGGGCCTCGCCGGAGGCGTCTTCGTGGGCCGGGAGAGGGAACTCGAGCGCCTCCGGGAGGCGGTGGACACGGCGCTGGCCGGACGCGGCTCCCTGCAGCTGCTCGTCGGCGAGCCCGGGATCGGAAAGACCCGCGCCTCGGAGGAGCTGGCCACCTACGCGCGCGTCAGCGGCGCCCGTGTCTACTGGGGCCGCTGCCGCGAGGACGAGGGCGCGCCGGCGTACTGGCCGTGGGTCCAGGCGATCCGCTCGTACGCGCGAGACGCCGACCCGGTCGCGCTTGCCTGGCAGCTGGGCGGCAACGCGGCGGAGGTCGCCCAGCTCGTGCCCGAGATCGCCGAGAAGCTCGACATCGAGCCGGCGAGCGGCAGCGACTCCGAGGAGGCGCGCTTCCGCCTCTTCGATTCGGTGACGAGCCTGTTGCTGGCCGCCGCCAGGGACCGCCCGATCGTGATCGTGCTAGACGACCTCCACTGGGCCGACGAGCCCTCGCTGCTGCTCCTCCGTTTCGCGGCGCGCGAGCTTGCCTCGAGCGGCCTGCTCATACTCGGCACGTATCGCGACGTCGAGCTCGGGCGCCATCATCCGCTCGCCCGGATGCTGGGGGAGATGTCCGGGATCGAGGGCAGCGGGCGAATTCCGCTGCGCGGCCTCTCCATCGCCGCGGTCGAGCGATACATCGAGATGACCGCGGGCTCTCCGGCTCCGCCCGGCCTCGCCGACGCGGTCCAGGAGCAGACCGACGGCAATCCCTTCTTCGTCGGCGAGGTCGTCCGGCTTCTCGCCAGCGAGGGCAAGCTGACCGCGGGTGGGAGCGCCGCTGAGCTCGAGATCCCGCAGGGCGTGCGCGAGGTCGTCGGCCGGCGCCTCGATCGCCTCGGCGAGGAGACCAACGAGGCATTGCGTGTTGCCGCCGTGATCGGCCGTGATTTCGATCGGGAGCTGGTCTGGCGAGTCGCGCAATTCCAGCCGGAGCGGTTGATGAAGGCGGCCGATGAGGCGATCGCCGAGCGCCTCGTCGCCGACCTCGGCGATGGCCATTACTCCTTCGCCCACGCGCTGGTTCGCGACACGCTGTATGAGGAACTCAACCCGCCGAAGCGATCGGCGCTCCACGAGAAGGCCGGTCTGGCGATCGAGGAGATGTGCGGCGGTGATGTCGGCGACCGGCTGGGTGAGCTCGCCCATCACTTCCTCGAGGCCGCTCCACGCGGCGACCTGGCCAAGGCGATCGACTACGCGCAGCGGGCCGGCGAGCAGGACATGGAGCAGCTCGCATACGAGGACGCCGTCGACGTCTACGGGCGCGCCCTCGAGGTGCTCGAGCTGGTGGACGAGCCCGATGAGGCTCTCCACTGCAGCCTGCTCCTCTCCCTGGGCGGGGCAGAGATGAAGTCCGCCCGGGTGGCGGATGCGCGGGGGGCGTTCGAGCGCGCCGCCGAGTCGGCTCGGCGCCTGGACGACACCGACAGCCTGGTCGGAGCCACGATCGGGATCGCGATGATGAGCGACGCCGGCCGCCTCGACGAGAAGCTCCTCGTCCTGATCGACGAGGCGCTCGAGCGGATCGGGCCGGAGCGCACCGCCCGCCGCGCGGCCCTGCTCAGCGCGAAATCGGCGGAGATCTACTGGGTCGACAACGATCTCGTGGAGTCGACGCAGCTGGTCGACGAGGCCATCGAGATCGCCCGCGAGGTCGACGCGCCCGCATCCATCGCGGCCGCCCTGCAGCGCAAGATCTTCCTTCCAACCGGTCCGGACGCGGCGCGCGAGCGGCTGGCGATCGCCGAGGAGCTGATGGAGCTCGGCTCGACCCACGGCGACCGCGAGGCCGTCCTGCGCGGCCACGCCTATCGCCTCTGGGGCAATCTCGAGCTCGGCGACGTCGATGCCGTGGACCGCGACCTCTCGGCGTACGCCAGGCTCGCGGACGAGCTGCGGATGCCGGAGCACACCTGGCACACCTACGCCCTGCGGGGGATGAGGGTCCTGCTCGACGGCAGGATCGACGAGGCGGAGCGGCTGGCCGAGCAGGCCCGCAGGGCCGGAGATCGAGCCGAGCAGCCGCTGGCCCAGCAGTACTACGGAATCCAGATGACCCAGATCCGCAGCATGCAGGGCCGCGCCGCCGAGCTCCTGCCAGCCGTGCGCGATCTGGCCGAGCGCTTCCCCGGCATCCCGGCCTGGCGCGGGGGCGTGATCACACTGGCGGCGCGCTCGGGGGACGACGAGCTGGCGCAGCGCGAGCTCGATCGCTTCGCGGGCGATGACTTCGCCGCAATCCCGAGGGACGCGAACTGGGCCACGGCGATGTCGCTGATCGGCGAGGCGATCGCCCTGATCGGCGACGAGAAGCGCGCGCCGCATGCGTACGAGGCGCTGCTCCCGTACGAGGGCCTGATCATCGTGGTGGCGAGGGCCGCGGGATGCAACGGCCCGGTCGATCGCGTCCTCGGGCTGCTGGCGCACACGATGGGGCGGATGGAGGATGCCGAGCGGCACCTCGGCAACGCCGTCGAGATCGCGACGCGGATGGGCGACCGGCCTGGGATGGCCCTCTCCGGACTGGGGCTGGCGGAGCTGCTGCTCGCCCGCGACGAGGCCAACGACCGCGAGCTGGCCCAGGAGATGCTTTCGACGGTGCTCAGCACTGCCCGGGAGATGGGCGCCCGCTGGATCGTCGAGCGGGCTCTGCGCGACCGCCTCGAGGCGCAGGGCCTGAGCGGGGTGGACGTGACGACCTCGATCGACGAGATGGTCTCCGCCCTCGAGGAGGAGCGGCCGGACATGCGCGCGCACGCGGCACCCGACGGGACCGTTGCGATCCTCTTCAGCGACATCGAGGATTCGACGATGCTCACTGAGCGGCTCGGCGACGAGCGCTGGCTGGAGGTCCTGCGCGAGCACAACGCGATCTTCCGAGAGCAGATCTCGCGTCACGAGGGCTACGAGGTGAAGAGCCAGGGCGACGGATTCATGCTGGCCTTCCCAGATCCCTGCGAGGCGCTCGAGTGTGCCATCGCCGTGCAGCGCGCCTTCGCGGAGCGCGAGCGGACGGGTGAGAGCGAGACGCTCCATGTCCGGATGGGACTTCACACGGGCGAGGTGATCTCCGAGGAGGGCGACTACTTCGGCAAGAACGTCATCCTCGCCGCCCGCATAGCCGCCGAGGCCCTCGGCAGCGAGATCCTCGTTTCCGAGGAACTGCGCGACGCCGCGGCGAGCGGGAACGGGAACGGCCTCCGATTCGACGGCGGGCGGGAGCTCGAGCTGAAGGGCCTGGCCGGGAGCCACCGAGTCTTCCGCGCCGAGTGGGCCGCCCAAGAGACGGCAGCCTGATCGAGGAGTTCGTCACCCACACGATCGAGCTGCCAAGCGGCGAGATCCAGATACTCCAGCCCGCCGAGGCGGCCGAGATACCCGACGACCACCAGGTCGAGTGGGCGCCGCTGGCGCCCTACTGGTCGGTCCTCTGGCGCAGTGGCGTGGCCCTGGCGCGGGAGCTGGATCGAGAGGACCTGCGCGGCCTGCGGGTCGTCGAACTCGGCTGCGGACTGGGCGTGCCGAGTATCGCCGCCGCCCTCGGCGGCGCCGAGGTGATCGCCACCGACGGAGACATCGACGCCCTCGGTCTGGTGCAACGCAACGCCGAGGCGAACGGCGTCGAGCTCGAGACCGACGCCGTCGACTGGGCCGATCCGGACGAGCTCGTCGACCGGGGGCCGTTCGACCTCGTGCTCGCAACCGATGTGCTCTACGAGCGGCCCGGCGTCGCGATGCTCCTCGACCTGCTCCCGCGACTGGCACCCGTGGCGTGGGTGGCCGATCCCGGCCGGCCGGCCGCCGAGGCCTTCATGGAGCAGGCGGTCAAGCGGTGGTCATTGGAGACGTGGGTCCGCGGCGTGGTCCAGCTGCACCGGATCGAGCTCCGCTGAGGCATACTCAGCCGGGAGGGCGGGGACGTGCTCCACGGAATTCGTCGTCACATTCGCGCCGTCGTCGTCATCGCGGCGATTGCATTGATCGCCGCCGCCGCGGCGGCTTTCGCCATGCCGCGGCTCGCCGGGAGCTCGGGGTCCGTCGAGCGGTTCGCTGACACCAAGCTCCCGCCCAAGCCCTGGGCCGCCGATCCCCAGTACAGGCCGCGCGGCGAGGTTCCGACCACCACGACGGAGGCAAAGCCAGCCCCGAAGGCCCCGGTCGACCCGAAGACGGGGATGCCGGCGGCCTCGGCCGGCACCAACGGCTCGTTCACCCCGCCTACGCCCGCGGAGCGAAAACGTGTCTACACAGCGACCCATCCGGTCGGTGGCAACTACTCCGCTCTGCTGCTGAACCGCACCGCGCTCGCCCCGCCCTCGGCGCCCGACCCGATCAGGGCGATGATCAGCGCGGCCAACCAGATCGTCGGCCAGCCGTACCGGTGGGGAGGAGGTCAGGGCTCCTTCCAGTCGAAGGGCTACGACTGCTCGGGCGCCGTCAGCTACGCGCTCGCCGGGGCGGGATTGCTGCAGACCCCCCTGACCTCGGGGCAGTTCATGGGCTACGGCGAGCGGGGCCCCGGGCAGTGGCTGACGATCTACGCGAGCCCGACGCACGTCTACGCCGTGATCGCCGGCCTGCGCTGGGACACCGTGGGCGACGTGCGCGGCTCCGGCCCGCGCTGGCACCCCTACGACGCCTACCCAACGGGGTTCGTAGCCCGGCACGTGCCCGGCCTCTAGGCTTCCGCGATGTTTTCGACACTGCTGGCGGGCGCGCTGATCGTGGCCGCCTCCCTGCTTCTCGGCTCGGCGGTCATGGCGATCGCCGGCCTTCCGCGGCATTCGCCCGTCGGCCCCGCCGCCGGGATCTCGGCGCTGCTCGTGATCTGCGGCATCGCGATCAAGCTCCCCGGCCACGCCGTCACGGCGGCCGTCGTCACAGCTGTCGCCCTGGTCGGCTGTTTCGTCGTTTTCGGCCGGACGCGCCTCCCGGCCGGGACGGTGCGGATCGGCGCGATCGTCGCCGTGATCGGCGCGGCGCTGGTGGTCGCCATCCCGTTCGCCGCCAGCGGCCGCGTCGGGATCCTCGGGCAGGGCCTGGTCAACGACGACATGGCCTCCCACCTCCTCTTCACCGAGTGGATCAGCTCGCACGCCGGGCCGACCCCAGACCTGATCAAGGACGGCTATCCGCTCGGCCCCCACGCGATCGTGGCGGCGACGGCGAAGGTCAGCGGAGCGAGCCTGATCGAGAGCTTCGCCGGGCTGACGGGCGCAATCGCCGTCCTGCTCACGCTCACGGCCTACGGCGTGCTGGGCGGAGTGCGCGGCTGGCTACGTGTGCCCGGCGCGGTGCTCGCCGCCAGCCCGTACCTGGCCGCGGCCTATCTCGCCCAAGGGGCATTCAAGGAGCCGCTGCTGGCGCTGGCGCTGTTCGGCTTCACGCTGGCGCTGCCGGCGCTCCGACCGGCATGGTCGGTTGGGACTGATCGCGGGCGCGACCAAAATGATCGCGGGCGCGATCACACTCCACACGCCCCCCGCTCCGGTATGGCGGCGATCCCCCTGGGCGTGATCGCCGCGGGCACTATCTACAACTACAGCTTCCCGGGACTTGCCTGGCTCCTAGGAACGGCGATCGTCTGGATGCTCATCATCGCGATCCGCGAAAGCGACGCTGCCGCCTCCTTCATCGCCGGTCTTCGTCTCCGCGACCGGCTCCGCGGAGCAAAGCCCGCGCTCTGGCTCGGCATCGGGATCCCGATAGTCGCGGCCCTGCCGGAGATCTTCAGGCTTGCGAGCTTCTCCAACTTCAAGGCCTTCAGTCCGTCCGGAACCGGGCCGACGGTCGGCTTCGGCAATCTGCGGCAGCCGCTCAACCCCCTGGAGGCGTTCGGAGTCTGGCCTTCGGGCGAGTTCCGCATCACGCCGGCTAACTCGACGACGCCGGAGATCGCCTTCTACGTTGGCGCGCTTCTCGCCCTGGTCGCGTTTGCCTGGGGCCTCGGCCGGGCGCTCTCGCGGCGCGAGTCGGCCCTTCCCTCGGCGCTGCTGGCGGCGACGGTGCTCTACCTGGCGTCGCTCGCAGTCGGCACTCCCTACACGCAGGCCAAGGCGCTGGCGATCGCCGCGCCGCTGATCATGGTGATCGCGGTGCGGGGGCTGCTCTCGTCGGACTCCCTGCCCGGCGAGGAGGCCGACGTTCCGGAGGGGGGAGGGGCGGCGTGGTGGCCGCCGCGGCTCGTTCGGCCCCTCACGGGCATCGCCGTGCCGCTGCTGACGATCGCCTTCGCGGCCGCGGCCGCGTTCTCGACGCTCCTGCCGCTGCGGCAGTCGGCGGTTGGCCCCGACTACCACCTACAGGAGATGCTGCGCATGCGGCCGATCGTCGACGGCCAGAACGTCCTCTTCCTCGGCCGCGACAACTTCGTCTCCTGGGAGCTGCTCGGCTCGGAGGTCTACGCGCCGATCACCAACCACTACGACGTCGAGGAGGTCCATCCGCTCTATCGCGCGACCGATCTCAACGCCAAGTTCGACTGGGACAACGTCCCGCCATTCGTGATGAACAAGTTCCACTGGGTGGTGACCACCAGCGCCGCCATGCAGAGCCAGGCGCCACCGGGCTTCGTGCCGCGCCTGCGCACCGGCGACTTCATCCTCTGGCAGCGCGAGCACGACGTCGGCCAGCGCCGCACGCTCTATGAGCCGGTCAACCCCGGCGCTCCGCTCGACTGCGACAACCCGGAGCAGGCGCCGATCACCAAGGTGAAGGGAACGGCGACCGTCTTCACCGTCCAGCCGGTGATCGGCAAGGTCTGGAACCCGAGCCCGGCGCTGACCCAGACCAAGCCGGCCCACATGCGGCTCTATCTGACGCCAGGGCACTGGGACCTCTCGATCCAGTACGCGAGCACACAGCCTCTGGACGTCACGGCCAACGGGCCGGGCCTGGTAGAGCCGTTCAGCACCGAGCTGCGGACGAACCTGCTCTTCCGCGGGCCGTCGCCCTACTACCCCGTCGGCTCGTTCGAGGTGAAGAAGGCCGGGACCGTGATCGTGAACGTGGACGTCGGCAACCCGCCGCTGGTCGGCCGGCTGCTGCGCACGGAGAGCAAGGCGTACCTGGCCGGCCTGGCGGCGACGCGCTCGGACCCGCCGCGGGAGACGGTCCCCTTGAGCCAGGCATGCGGCCGCTACGTCGACTGGTACGAGGTCGCGCCGGCCACGCCCGAGAGCGCCCTGCGCGGCGTGGTGGCGCCGCAGGTCCAGGCGATCTCCCAAGACGACTAATACGATCGCCTCATGCCGCGGCTCTGGGCCATCTGCCTGGTGATCATCGTGCTCTGCCTGCTCGCCTCGATGGTGATCGCCATCGTCAAGCTCAGCTGAGTAGTATCGGCGCGCAAATCCGCGAGGAGGGGTGATGTTCGACCGCATAGTGGTTGGAACCGATGGCTCGGAGACCGCCACGGAGGCGGTGCGGACCGCGATCGAGCTCGCGAAGCTTTCGAAGGCCAAGCTTGAGATCGTCAGCGCCTACGAACCCGTGCCGCAGGCTCGTCTCAAGGATGAGGGAGAGGGGATCTCGGGTGACGTCGCCTACGCGGTGAATCCCCGCGAGGACGTCCAGTTCATCCTCGACAAGGCCGCGGCCCAGGCGAAGAAGGCCAAGATCGAGGTCGTCACCCACCCGCGCGAGGGCGATCCGGCCGACGCGATCCTCGATGTCGCCGAGGAGAACGACGCCGACCTTGTCCTGGTCGGGAACAAGGGAATGACCGGCGCTCGCCGGTTCCTGCTGGGCAGCGTGCCGAACAAGATCTCCCACCACGCGCCCTGCGACGTGTGGATCGTCAAGACGACCTAGCGGCCACCAGGCCGCTACTTTGGAGGGAGGGCGAAGCCGTAGCGACTTGTGTCGGGCGGCCGCCTGTGGCCGCGGCTATATGGCGAAGCCGGTCCTACTCGAACATTGCGAGCAAAGCCTGCTCGTACTGCGCGCGCTTGAACGTGAATCCGAAGCCGTCGTAGTCCCAGTCGGGCCGCGTGGGCTGCTCGAACTCATCCCAGGTGACGGTGTCGTCGTCGACCGTCACACGAGCGAGCAGCGGTGAGCAGCCGACCTCGCCGCAGTTGCAGCTGAGCAGCGCGGTCTTCTCCTCCGGCCCGGCGAAGAGCGAGGTCCCGGGGGTGCCGAGGAACTGGCTGGCGAGGTCGATCCGGATGTAGCCGGGGACCAGGCCCACGTACGTGCCGGCGAGCTCCTCCTCGTCATCGGCCTGGGCCGAGGGCAATTCGGCCCGCCGCACGAGCTCGATCAGGCTCATGCCGTTCACCTCGATGCGGATCT
Organism: uncultured Solirubrobacterales bacterium; assembly: GCA_963819715.1. Taxonomy (GTDB): domain Bacteria; phylum Actinomycetota; class Thermoleophilia; order Solirubrobacterales; family 70-9; genus DASUPK01. Next base: position 655,063 of record CAWFXE010000002.1, on the reverse strand, counting down.
GCGTCAGATCGTCCGCGTAATCGCCGCCCGCTGGCGCGAGCTCGAAGCTGACTTCATCCATGGGGGGATGGTTAGCAGCCCGCGGCTCTCGCCCTGACCGCCGCCGCGGCGTCGACGAGGCCGGCCCCGAACAGGCGCGGGTCGTATGGCTGCCCGAGCTGGGCGTCCGTGTGGCGCGCGGTCCCCTCGAGCTGGCACTCGACGGCGGTGGGCGAGGCGCCCACGACCCGGCTGGCGATCACCATCGCGGCGACTCCTGAAACGTGGGCAGCGGCCATCGAGGTCCCCTCGTAGCCGCCCGGATAGCCGAAGTTGGTCCAGCGCGGGCCCTCGAAGGTGAGCTGGAAGATCGGCAGCCCGCGAGTGAAGAGCGGGTCGTCCGTGCCGCAGGTGCTGAGCAGGGGGAAGCCGCCGCCGGGCGCCATCAGGTCCAGACCCGTGCCCGTGCGCGAGTCGCTCGCCAGGCAGGCGTCCTTGGTCGTACGGCCGACGCCGATCACGTGCGGGGCGCCCGCGGGGAAGGCGACCGGCTCGCCGTTCTCGTTGCCCGCCGCGGCCACGACCAGCGCGCCCTTCTTGAACGCGAACTTGATGGCCGAGCAGATCCCCTTGATCTTGGAGCAGCTGTTGACGCCGAGGGAGAACTCGAAGCTCATGTTGATCACCTGGGCCTTGTGGGTGGCCGCGAAGCGGATCCCGTGAGCGATGTCGCGGGCCGTGCCGAAGCCTTCGGAGTCGAGCACCCGGACCGGGATAATCCTCGCCTTCGGGGCGAGGCCGGTCAGCGCGATCCCGTTGCCGTCGCGCTCGGCGATCGTCCCGGTGACATGGGTGCCGTGGCCGTCCTGGTCGAGCGGCACCTTGTCCCTGTCCACGAAGTCGTGGCCGGGGAGGAACTGCTTCCGCGCGAAGTCGGGGCTGCGCCGGAACCGGGGCTTCTTGGTCTTGTAGGCGACTCCGGTGTCGAGCACGGCGACGCGGGCGCCTCGACCGAAGGCGGCGCCCCGCTGCTTGAGGATGTCCCAGGCTTCAGGCGCGTTCAGCCCGCCCTTGGCCTGATAGGTGGCCGCCGTCTCGCCGCAGAGGGAGCCGCACGGCAGGAAGTTCCACTGCGTCCGCTGCCAGCCGCCCGGGGTACCGGCCGGACCCGGGTCATTCGGGATGCCGGACGCGTGCGCGATGTAGTTCGGCACGGCGTAGGCGACCGCGGGATTCGCCGCGAGGGCCCCCTTCGCGGAGGACAAAGAGACCCCCTGCGGCAGGTCGAGCACCCGCTCGCCTCCGCCGTCGAACTTGACGAGCAGCTCGCCCGGCACATATGGAGGGTCGGCTGCCTGAGCGCTCGTCGCCCAGAGGGCGGTCGCGATCAGGACGAGCACGGTTGTGGCGAACAGCTTTCGCATGGTCCCCGGTTGAGTCGACAGGCATCAATCGGGTTGCTCCTCGGCTTCGCCTACGGAGCACCCTCTCATCAGCGGCGCGGGTGCGCAGCTTAGGTTGTAAACACCGCCTCGCCGAGAAAGTTCCTGCCATGACTGACACGCCCACAGACGAGCGAATGATGCGTCGCGCACTGAAGCTGGCGGCACGGGCGGCGGACCATGGGGACGTCCCGATCGGCGCCGTGGTCGCACGTGGCGACGAGGTGCTGGGCGAGGCCGGCAACGAGCGCGAGCTCCGCGGTGACCCGACCGCGCACGCCGAGGTGCTCGCCCTCCGCGAGGCGGCGGAGCGGCTCGGCGGCTGGCGGCTGCTCGAGACGACGATCTACGTGACGCTCGAGCCCTGCCCGATGTGCGCCGGAGCGATCACTCTGGCGCGTGTGCCGCGACTCGTCTATGGCGCGGCGGATCCGAAGGGAGGGGCGGTGGGGAGCGTGATCGACCTGTTCGCCGAGCCAGTCGTCAACCACCGTCCGGCGGTCGAGGGCGGAGTTCTCGCCCAGGAGTCGGCGGCGCTGCTGGAACGGTTCTTTGAGTCGCGCAGATAGACGGCTTCGCCCATCAGATCGCGGCCACAAGCGGCCGCCCAGATAAGTCGAGCGGCCTGGTGGCCGCTAGGCGGTGAGCCAGGAAACGGCGTTGTCGACCATCATCGTGCGCTCCTGCTCCTCCGTCATGCCCGCCTCGCGGAGCTCGGGCAGGACCTTCTCGGGCACGATACGGATCGTCCAGTCGTGCGCGGCTCCCGCCGCGATCAGCTGCTCGATCACGTTCGCCGGGAACCAGTCGGTGCTCGCGACGGAATCCGCGGAGAGGAAGATGCGGCTCGCGTAGCCACGCTCGATGATCAGCTCCTTCGCCGTCGCCTGGCGCTTCTCGTAGGGCTGGAAGAGATCGAGGCCGTACCGGTCGAGTCCGACCCACACGCCCTTCTCGATCAGGCGCTCGATGTAGTCGACGTCGTCGGTGTCACCGCAGTGGGCGATCTGGACCTTGTTGAGGTCGACGCCCTCCTCCTCGAAGATCTCGATCTGCCGCGGGGCGGTGTCGCTGGCCGGGCGGGAGTGGGCCATGATCGGCGCCCCGGTCTTGACGCTGGCACGCGCCGCTGCGCGGTGGATCTTCTCGATCCTCTCGTTCACGCCCGGTTCGTCGGCGGCGCACTTGATGAAGGCGGCCTTGATGTCGGTTCCCTGGATTCCCTGCTCGATGTCGGCGACGAAGAACTCGGCGATCTGGTCCGGATCGCGGTTCAGGAAGAACTGCGGCAGGTGGTCGTAGGTGTAGATCCCCGTGCAGGGCACGATCTGCAGGCCGGTCTCGTCCGCCACCTGCTTCAGGAAGTTGACGTCGCGCCCAAGGAACATCGCGGTGGGCTCGCCGATCGTCTTGACGCCGAGGTCGACGGCGGCCTTCGCCTCCCGCACGGCGATGCCGAGTACCTCGTCCGGGCCGACCTCGTGCGGCGGCTCCTCCTTGCTGGCGCCGGCCTGCGGCCACTGGTTGTGCACCGCCTCGTCCTGATTGCGCAGGTGCTCGTGGATCAGGGTCATGCCGAGCTGGTCGGCGTCGATCGGCCCGGTGACGGTCTGCACCTGCGCCATGATGGCGAACCCTATTCGAGCATCAGCTGAACCGCCCGTCCGAGGTCGCCGGCCAGTCGACCGCGACTCGATCGGGATCGCCCACCGCGGCGAAGGCCACCTGGAGCTCCTTCCCCTCGGCCACCATCTCCTCGGCGCCCTTCGGGACTCGCATCCCGAAGTTCACCTTCCAGCTCCTGGGTTCGTCATCCGCTTTGAGCTCGAGGTCGAGGAGGTAGAACTCGTCGTCGGTCCCAGGGGCCTTCTTGCCCATCGGCTCGGAGGAGAGCACCGCCGCCGTCGCCCGCCGACCGGTGGCAATGAGCTGGGACGAGTCGGTGATGCGATCGCCGAGATCGAGGCTCGCCCCCGTCACCTGCTTTGCCGGTTCCTGGAAGCCGGTGGGCATCAGCCAGACGAGCTCGTGATTCTCCGGGTCGACCTTGCAATCGACCTCCATTCCGGGCTGCATCTGCTTCCACTCGTCCTCCCAGAACGCCTGCCAGACGTTGGTCTCGTACGGCTGCTCTCCGGTGATCTCGATCCTGGCAGTGAAGCGGCCGACGTTCTCCTTCACCGCGGTGATCCGATGCTTGCTGGGCGCCTTCAGCATCGTCGCGACGGCGCTGACCCCTTCTCGGACAGGTCCAGCTTGGCCGTGTTGCTGATCGGCCGGCCGCGACCCACCAGCGTTTGCCGGCAGGTCGGCAATCCGCTCCGCGGTGCGTCCCACCTTCGCGGCGCGGTTGAACCACTTGCGTCGGCCCTCATTGGCCATGGTTTCCCCTCTCCCTCTGTTGTGCCTACCGGAGCGGAGAGGGTGGGATTCGAACCCACGAGGCGGTTTAACCCGCCCACTCGCTTTCCAAGCGAGCTCCTTAAGCCACTCGGACACCTCTCCGGGTGTGCGAAGTCTAGAAGCCACTCCGAGCCACCAGGGGCGAACGTCCTGCGATAGGGGCTCAGGCACCACATGAGGGACGTTCAGCTGAGGGATCTTGCCGCCGAGCAGTTCAATCGAGTCTCTCGCGGTCAGCTCCTCGAGCTTGGCTTCACCGATGATGCGATCGCGCACCGGCTCGCAATCGGCAGCCTCGTGATTGTCGAACAGGGAGTGTTCGGCCTGCCACCGGTACTCGACGACGATCGTGGACGGTGGATGGGGGCCACGCTGACGGCTGCAAACACCGTGCTCAGCCACCAGAGCGCCGCGGCCGCGTGGCGGATTCTGTCGTTGCCGCGGCGTCTCGAGACCGTTACTCGCCCCGGCAGCGGTGGTCCTCGCCGCTTCGGAGGAGTGCTCGCCTACCGCAGCTCGACTCTGGCCGATGACGTGACGAGCAGGTGGGGAATCCCAATTACGTCCGTGCCCCGGACGCTGCTGGATCTCGCTCGAACGGTTGGGGATCGAGCAGTCGCGAGGGCCGTTCGCGAATCTGTTCGCCTGGAACTGGCGACGCTTGACTCGCTGGGGCAATACCTCGGGGCTTGTCGCGGCCGCCGTGGAGTACGTCGATTTGCGCTCACGCTGGCCCGCTACGCCGGTTTCCCCCTGGACCGCGCGCGGAGCGGAGCCGAGATCCGCGCCCTGGAGGTCCTGCAGGGCGCCGGCCGGCCCATGCCGCGCTTGAATGTTCGCATCGCCGGTGAGGAGGCCGATCTCAGCTGGAGTTCAATCCGTCTCATCATTGAGGTCGACGGAGGACCATTTCACCTCGATCGCGGCGAGGACGCCCGTAAGCAACGAGCTTGGGAACGGGCCGGTTGGATGGTCGTGCGAATCACCTCAGACGACGTCTACGACCGTCCCGAACGCCTACTCGCCCTCGCCCCAACGCCGAGCGTCCTGCAATCCGCGCCAGGGCGCTCACTACAGGACGCTCGGCGCAGGGCCATCCGGTGACCGTCCCGCAGCGCCAGGGCACCTACTACGGGACGCTCGGCGAGCAGCGCTTGACGTATAACTCGGCGCATGGCGTGGAATGTTTACCTGGCGGGGGAGATTCACTCCGATTGGCGCGAGCGCATCGCCGCGGGGGCCAAGGAGGCAGGCCTCGACGTCGCCTTCACCTCGCCCGTCACGGATCACGGGGCATCGGACGACGTAGGAGTCGCGATCCTGGGCGAGGAGTCCGACGGTTTCTGGAAGGACCACAAGGGCGCAGGCGTCAACGCGATCCGCACCCAGACGCTCGTCCGCCAGGCCGATGTCGTCGTGGTCCGATTCGGCGACAAGTACAAGCAATGGAACGCCGCTTTCGACGCGGGCTTCGCGGCCGCGCTGGGCAAGCCGATCGTCACGCTCCACGACCCGGACACGACGCATGCACTGAAGGAGATCGACCGCGCCGCGATGGCGACGGCCGAGACGCCGGAGCAGGTCGTTGACGTGCTGCGCTACGTGCTCGAGGGCAAGCTGCCGGCCGGGGCCTAGCCGCTCGCCTCGGCAGTCGCGAGCGCCTCGGCCTCATCGGCATGGCGCGAGACGCGGATCACCCTCCCGTCCTTGAACAGCATCAGGTAGATCTGGTCCTGGGTCGCCAGCTCGGTATGCGCGCCCCGCGCCCTCATCACGTTGTTGATGATCACGCCATCCCCGGCATCCAGGTACCTCGTCTCGACGATCTCGTAGTCGATCAGGTACTTGGCGATCGTCTGGAACCAGGTGGACATCCCGGCGATCCCCTCGAAATGCCCGACAGCCACCTCGAAGGTGACATCGGGATGGAAGAACTCCTCGGCCGCTTCCGGCCCGCCGGTGAGGAGCGCCTCACGGATCGCGCGGGCGATTTCGACGTTCTCCGCGGACACGAGGCCGAAGTATCACCCCCGAACCGGCCGCGGCACTTCGCCCGTCGCCGCTAGCCTTGTCACCGCCCTGGAGGGGTGCCGGAGCGGTTGAACGGGGCGGTCTCGAAAACCGTTAGGGGCCCTCGGGTCCCTCGTGGGTTCGAATCCCACCCCCTCCGCTAGCTAGAGCCAAACCCTGGCGATTTGCAGGGACAATGTGGGCGGTTCCGGCGGCGGATCGCTTTCGAGGCGATCCGCCGGAGACCGCTGGAGACCGCTCAAAACCGTGTCTGACTGGCGCATTTGTGGCGCACAGCTTTTCGCGGATTTCGTCTCTCTGGTCGCTGGAGCCCGGCTGGACGGCGGACGGCCTGATGTTTGCACGGCGGAGCCGTGCGGTCGGCCGCCCTCATGGCCGCCCAGCCGGACTCCAGATCAAGCGCCAGTGAGCGCGAGCGAAATGCCGAGCTGCTTACCGAGGTCCTGCGCCTTTACGAGCACCGGCTGCGGCGGCAAGCCAACCGGCACGCCGATCTCCCAGACGACGCGGATGACGCCCTGCAGTCTGCGTATCTCCTGTTCATCCAGCGCTACAAGGGCACGGGGAACCACTCGCCTGGCTCTACACGACGGTGAAGCGCGAGGCGTGGGCGATGCGTCGGCGCCCCTCACGCCGAAGGGAATGCAGCCTGCGTATCGAGGCCGGAGAAGATGCGAGCGAGATCGACTTGGGGGAAGTCCTGCCAGCCGATCTGCCTGGGCCAGCGGAGCGGTTCGAACGAGGCGAGACCCTCGCGGACCGGCGGAGAGAACTGTTGACGTCGACCGCCGGGTGTTCCCAGGGGGCTGCTTCTTCGTCGTTGCGTCCGCCGAGCTGGGCTCCCGGCCCGGGCCGGTGCACGACCGGGTCGCTACCTACCAGCGGCAGTGGAGCGAGCTGCTGCGCGAGACAGCCCGCGAGGCCGACCTGAACGGCGAGCTCCCGGCCGATGTGGAGGTGGACCAGCTCGCATTCGAGCTCGGGGCGCTGCTTGCCGGCGCGAACGTCGTCGCGGTCCTGCACTCCGACAGCACTGTCATCGAGCGCGCTCATCGGGCGCTCCGCCGAACGCTTCAAGTCTGAGTCCGATCCGGTGGAGCTGATCAACCCTGAAAAAACGGCCAGTCTCGCTTCACCCGAGGAAGCGTCCCACCGTTATGGCCGACCCTCCGGATCGTCCAGCAAGCAACCCGACGCCACGCCTCCCTTCGCGTGGTGCCGAGAGCAACCGACGTCCTCGGGGTCTTATGTGCAGGGGGTCCCCGCATTGATGAACGCATCGGCAATTGCCTGGTGCCCGATGTCGTTCGGGTGAATGTGATCCCCCGCGATGTCGGCCGCCCCGGCACTGTGCATGGCCGGATAGGCGTTGGCGAGCAGCACTCCGTGGGCGCTCGCCACCTGCGCGATTGCGTCGTTTAGCCCTAGCTCGGCTCCTGTATCCGAGCAACTGAAGAGCTTCGAGCTCCCCAACTCGACGGTATCCCACGTTGATTCGCTTCCCCCCGCCCCCGCGTAAGGGTTGTAATAGGCCATCGCGATCAAGGTCTCGTCGCCCGGATCGCCTGCGAGGGCGGATTGGAGATCGCTCAGCGTCTGCGAGAAGTTGTTCTTGAACGTGTCGGTACAGGGGGCTGATCCGAAGGGACACCCGGCCACGTAGAAGTCATTCGCTCCGATGTCGATCGTGACGACGCGGGTGTCGCTCGGCCCGTTGATGTCGCTGAGCGCGCCAGCCAGCTGCGAGCCACGCTGCGTGGTACTCGTCTCGCCCGCGACGCCGCGATTCGAGACCTGGCTGACGCCGAGCGTCGACTGGTAGTGGGCGAAAAGCAGCGAGACGTAGTCCTTGCTCGGGGTGGAGGCGCCCCAGCCCGCGGCAATCGAATCGCCCAAGGCCACGTATTCGCTTCCCGCAGCGGGCGGGTTGCCGGATGGAACAGGCGTAGTCGGGGATCCGTGGGAGCTCTTGTGGCACTTCTTTTTGTGATGCCGCTTGCCCTTGTGATGCCGCTTGCCCTTGTGATGCCGCTTGCACTTCTTTGCCGTCCCTGCGACGGCTGAGGCAGATGCGGAGGGCATGGCGATCATCGAGCCGAGCAGTGCAACAAGAACGATGACGAAGCAGTTCTTCACCTAGAGCCTCCCATCCGCCCCCCCGAGATGAGCGAGCCTATACCAGCCCTCTGCGGTCGACATCCGTAGAAATCCGTCCGATGCGGCCGTCCGGCCCGTGCTGCTGAGCGTCGGCGTCGAACCGCTGCTTTCCATGCAAAGCGGCACTTTCCGCAAGGGATCGCCTCGCGCCTCCCTTCGCGTGCCAGGGGCACTCCCGGCGCCCTGAGGTTGGCCCGCAGGCGGTGCTCCTTCCGACGAAACGCAGCACTCGGGGCGGGAGGGATCGCCCCCTACTGCCCGTGTCCACCTGACGCAGGCACGGAAATCGGCTCAAACAAGTGACGTTGGGGCACGCCCCAGCAGTTGAAGACGTAGCGCGCGCCCTCCGGGTCGAGCTTGCGACGCAGGCGGCTCGCGTGGGAGTCGAGCGTCCGCGTGCGTCCCTTCGAGCGAAAGCCCCAGACGTCGCGCAGCAGCTCGTCCTTGGTGAAGACCCGTCGCGGCTCGGCCGCAAGCGCGCGCAGCAGCGCGAACTCCTTGTTCGGTTCAGGCGTTGGGCTGATCCGGGTGCGGCGGGGAATTCGTGCCTAGAGAGCCTGTTCCTGGGGGACCAATCCGGCTGAGATTGGGCCCGTTGGGGTCGGTCGTGTTGTCACTTTGTTGTCACCCCCGGCCAGTTCGGCGGTCAGATCCAGGGGGGCCGCACCCTCTCCGGGCATCAGGTGGATGTAGGTGTCCAGCGTGAAGCTCGGGGAGTGATGCCCTAGCCAATGCTGGACCTGGACCACATTCTGTCCCCGGGCGAACAGGAGGCTCGCGCAGGTGTGCCGGAAGGTGTGGAACCCGGCCCACGGAACGCCCACCTCCTGAGCCGCCGGCTTCAAGTAGCGGCGCATGACGTTGGCGTGATTCGGACGGCCGCCTCGAGCGGAGGCGAAGACAAGATCGTCCTCGCCGGCCTGACGGAGCCGCAGGGCAGAGACAAGGCTTGCGTCCAGCGGAACGTCCCGTCGCCCGTACTTCGACTTCGGGGCCTTCATCTCGCCCTTTGAATAGGCGCGTCGGACTCTCACGCACGGCACAGAGCCGTCCAGGCGGAGGTCCCGCCAGCGAACAACGATCAGCTCCGACCAGCGCAGTCCCGTCGCGGCGAGGAACCGGAACATCAGGCGATAGTCCGGGTGGACGACCCGCAGGAACATCGCCAGTTGATCGCGTGAGAGAGAGACGGCCCTTGTCCCCATCCTCGTCCTCGATCTGGGGCCGACTCGGTAGAGCCGCACCGTTGATCGGGTTGGAGCGGATTACTCCCTCTCGCTTGGCGGACGCCAGACAGGCGCTCAGCACGGCGACTATCCGGCGCACCGTTGCGTCTGTCAGCTTCCCGCCGCTTCCGTTTGGTTGTTCGCATAGCCAGCCGATCCACCGGGCCACGTCCAGGGGGTTGATCCCCGACACCTTGCGGTGGAGTTGGTCCGAGAAGAACGGATAGACGTAGCGGTCAAGGTCGCGCTTGTAGGAGCGACGGCTGCTCTCGCTGAACCCGCGCTTGCCGTTGCCGATGTAGCGGTCAATCCAGTCGGCCGCGTACTCGCGGAACGGGGCGTTGCTGCTCTCGAAGAGCTCGCCCCGATCGCGGTCGGTCGTGCGGGCCGCTTTCAGCTTTCGCGCCGCCCTCATCGTTCCGACCGTTTCTCGCCGCTGCTTGCCGTCCACGTAGTAGACGACGACATAGCGGTTTCCCCGCTTGAAGATTCCGGGGTGATTCGTCTTTTCGAGCGAGGCGGCCATTAGGCGGTCTCTCCTTCCGCGTTGAATGTCAGCGCTCGGCCCAGTACAGCTTCAAAGGCCCGGACGCTCTCTCTGAACTCGGCAAGCACACTCTCCGTGCGCTCCGCCACTCCACGGCCCTCTAGCTCGTCGCAGATTGCCTCACAGAGATCATCGGCTGCGCCAAGCCCGCGCGCTGCGCTGCAGAGATCGTCAATCGCCTTGCGGCGCGGGGCAATCTCGGCGGGGTCGATCCCGTTCGCCAGGCAGTCAGCATCGCGCTCGATCTCTTCCCTGTCGGACCAGTAGGCACAGACAACAGCCTGTCCTTCCCGGCCGAGGGCGTTCCATAGTTCCTCGTACACCTCCCATCTCACGTCATCCTTGGTCAGGTGCGCGAACTCCTCCGGTCCCATTGACGCCATGTGTGTTCCTCTCGATTGAGTCGAGGTACGAGCGGAACGCTTACGCTCCCGGAGTCGCCGCGCGAGTGTCCCTTGAGCGGCGGCCACGGGGCCGGCGTTCGCGCGCGCGGCCCCACTTGATTGATAGGGCGACTCTAACCGCGCCAGCGGTCGGGGTCAAGCGGCGCTATCGGCGCGGGTCATTCAGCACGACAGCCGGCACTCGCGACAGCTCACTGACGAATTCGCGGGCTTCATCGTCAATGAGGCCGGCCAGGTTGAGCAGCCTGTCGTGCTCTTCCTCTAGCTTGAAGTCGAAGATCGCTTCATGGTGAGCAACCCGATTTCGCACTCTCCCAATCCGCTGGACCAAGCTATTCACTTGTTTGCGGCGTCCGTCACCATTCGGAAATGCGCGATAAAGGTGTGTCCGCCAGAGGTCGTCGTAGCGCCCAGTAAACAGTGCCCCCCAAAAACCGAAACTGAGGGCCGCGACAACTCGATCCCTCGTCTCCCGACTCTCATTATGGGTCAGCCTCTCGATTGCATCGTTGACCCGTTCACGGCCTCTGTCCTCCACGATGGCCGGATCTGTCAGCCAGACGGAGGGCAAGCAGATAGAAATCCTCTCGTTTGGTGGGGTGGCAGGGAACTGGCGGTCAATTGCATTCCGTAGCAGCACCTCCACGTGGTGCATCACCTCGAGGAGGGACCCAGACACTTCGGCGTTCCACCGATAGAGAGCCACAGCAACATCGTGGTCCCTGCCACAAGCTGCTAGGAAGCTCCGAAAACGGGCCTCGCTGACCCACGCATTGACCTGGTCAGGGCGCATGAACAAACTTGGCCCCGGCCGCATGCAAGCAGAGGCGAACCGGGGCCTACGTCAAGCAGTGTAGCCCGAGGGCTCCTGGAATACCACCTGTTCAAGGTGGTGAACAAGAACGACCACCAATGACTACATCAAGGAGGAGAACGACGACGACGACGAGGACGAGGACGAGGACAAGGACAAGGACGACAAGGACGACAAGGACGACAAGGACGACAAGGACGACAAGGACGACAAGGACGACAAGGACGACAAGGACGACAAGATGATGATGATGATGAAGCAGGAGCGGAGCGACGACCGACGATTTAGGTCAATTCAGGCTCGGCCACTTCCCTGGCTGAGCCCTACACATCTCTTCGTAGCAACGGACGTGATACTTGCCGACTGGCTCGAATGCACCTTCAACGGTGCCGGCCTCGAGCTCGGTTTCCCTCACGGCGACATCTTCACCCACCTGTCTCCGCAGGGCGACGATCTGCTCCCGGTACTCAAAGAGCTTCTGACAGTGGCCGCAGCGGAGGGAGGGCATCGGTCATTAGGGTCTGAAGTGCGTGGGCGATTTGCACCTAACTGCCGCAGCCATCGAAGCTCTCAAGAGCCTGCGAGATCACCCCGAACTCAATACTGCAAAGCTGATGGCAGATGGTCCCTATGGTGGGCACCCGCAGATTGGAGTGAAGGAGTTTCAGGCCGCATTGGAGGAACTGGGGAGAGTGGCCTTCGTGGGCCGGTCAACAGAGGGCAACTGGGGGCTTGTCCACAACGGGATTGAGTACGCGAAGACCTTGGGTTCCGAGCCGCTAAGTCGCTAGGCCAAGGCCGCGACTTGCCGCTTTCCCTATATCTCAAGTAGCTCATTTGTTACCCAAGCGTTCGACCGCCCCAACCAGGTCGTTCACATTCTTGTCGGGCAGGGTTGCACCGTCCAAGCTGGCGAAGTCAAGGACGAATTCGTAGGGGCCATACGATCGTTCTCGGTGGCTTCGGTAGTCCACAAAGACCCGATGGCTCTCAGGAAGCTTGGCCACGCGCAGCCGGTCTGACACGCGGTCGAAAAGGGTCATTCGGGCTTGGCCGGGAACCAGGACGGGGATTCGATCGCGGATCATCGCCACTTCGTTGAACCGAACCCGGTCAAGCGTGCTGACAAGCTCGGGCTCAAAGCGCAAGCGGATGTCATACGCGGGACGGTTCCCAATGTTCTTGACGGCAATGAACGCGATGTTGCTGCGAAAGTGGAAATCCACCGTCACCCAGGGACGAAACTGTTCTCTCAATTGCAGGAAGGCAGCAAGGGCCGTTGTGAGCAGAACGACCACTGTCGCCCAAGTGCCGATCGCGGTCCAGTCCGCAGCAGTTAGACCCAGCATCCTGCTTCCAGGCTAGGCCGCGCTGCGGCCAGAAGTCTCCATAGTCGAGGCTGAACAGGAAACAAACCGAAGGGCCACCAGCTCCCCCGGCTCACCCCCCGCGTCTGCCCTCCTCGTCTACGGCCCAGCCCATGAACTCCTCAGTGGACGGGCGGCGACCTAAAGCCTCCTCGCACTCGCGCATCATTCCGCGGACTGCATCCGTGATGATCCGCTCGCGCTCCGATTCGTCGGGGATCGCGCAAGTGAGGCAAAGGACTCTCAGGGTTTCCGGGTCGAGGGTGTAGCCCCCGCCCGTCGCTTGCGCTCCGCAGCTATCGCAGGTCGGAGCTAGTCGGGTCGGCATGTTCTAGGAGGTCTCGGCCTTGTGGAAGCTCGCGTTGGCCTGGCCGAGAGCGCGGATGGTCGCGACCTCCCCGATCTTGACGCTACGCGCCTCGGGATTGCTCGGCTGGAACTCCTCATCCTCGCCGTCCAACAGGTTCTCGCCCTCGAAGACCAAGGCGCGTTCTGGCCGTGACGCTCCCCCCGTCAATGTCTGCGATCAGAATCGTGTCCCCTCCCTCATGGGTCAGGGTGCCGGGGCCCTGTAGGGAAATCTTCTCGGCTCCGACGATGATCGGGTTAGCCATTTGGTTCTTCTCCTTGATTGGGTAAGTGGGATTCAGCGAGAGGAGCCGGGACATGTGGCGAGTGACCACCACTGTCCGGCCGCTACTGGCGGGAGCAACGGTTTGGCTCCCCTCGCTCAACCCCGTGTGACGTTGATCTAGTCCCGCGCCTTTTCAACGATTAGAGGCGGGATTTGACGGCTGCCGCTTTTCGTCCAAAGCGGCTATCCGGCTTGAACGTTCAGACGGTCCTATTCAGGCTGAGGCTAGACCGCGGTCTCGCGGCTGGCAGCTTCTACACCGTGCCGCGGGAAGGGGAGCTTGCTGCCGTCCGGATAGCGCGGATAGCGCAGGAAGCGGTCCTGATCTTTGGCCGGGTCCTCCAAGAAGGGACCGGCCTCGGTGACCTCGGTCACGGTCTTGCCGAGCCAGTGGCCTGAGGCGTCGACGTCGCGGATCGTTTCCTCGTGCCACCCTGCGCTGCTCCTGCTCGTGTAGAAGATCTCCGAGCGGTAGATGGAGCCGACGAGATCTTCGCCAAGGTCGGCTCTATGGACCTGGAAGAAGTACTCGAGTAGGTCCCGATACGAGAGCTGCTCCGGATCGAAGACGACCTCCACCGCCTCGGCGTGACCTTCAGGGGTCTCCTCGGACGGGTTGTCGCCCTCGCCGCCGGTCCATCCCACATGCGTGGAGATGACCCCGTCGGGGTGGCGCAGCAGTTGCTGCATGATCCAGGCGCAGCCTCCAGCAAGGATCGCAGTCTCGGGGTTGTCGCTCACGGCCCTCTCCCTCCTTGGAAAGTTCGGTCAACCCTAACCCCGGAAGGCCAACCGATCAAACGTGCATTCTGCTAGAGGCCCCGACCGCTGCTTCCCATGCAAAGCGGATATCTGCTTCTCGTCCAAAGCGGCTATCCCTGAGGGCAGACCGGCAGCGACTTTTTGATGTAGGGAGGGTTCGTGTACGGACTCGGGCGACAGGGGGTCGCGGAGTAGGGAACCGGCCCGCCGCTCGTGCAGTTGTGCAGACCATAGGCCGGCCAGCTGAAATCGAGGACCGATACCGAGCCGTCCACTCGCATCTGCTTCCTCACCCCGGGTTTCTTCCTTAGAACCTTGCCAGCCCCGGTGGCGTTGATCGCAAACGTTTCCGGATTCGAACGGACATCCGAATAGCTGAACTTCCCTTTCCTCAGCTTCGTGAAGCCGCCGGTCTCGGCAAAGGACTCAGCCAACGGCGGATTGCAACTGACCGGCACGACGCCGCCAATGTCGATCTGGCGCGGTGTGTAGCGCCCGTGGCGTTCCTTGTTCTTGTACAGAACATCGCCGGAGATTCTCGACGTGACGGGGCCCAGCTTCGCAGCGAACCAGTACCTGCGACTGGCGGCTTGCGCGGTGGAAGCCATCAACGCCGCCACGAAGAGCAAGGCCAGCGCGATGGAAAGTGGGCGTCTCATTTGGTCGTCTCCACGACCCAGGCTTCCACTCCCGCTCGCACCCAGCATCGGTGTCCCCACTCGGTCTGGAGTCCGTGCAGAACACGTAGGCGTGCCTACCCGACCAGGCACTTTCCATGCAAAGCGGCACTCTTCGTGACGCTCAGTCATCCCCCTCGCTCAACCCTGTTTTGGGTCCGCGCTGGACGTTCTAAAGGGGTTGGGGCCTCCTAGGTTGCGGAGGTCTGAAAACCCTGCCCAGTTACAACGCTTTGAGGCTCAGAATGGACGCTAGGCCGCGCTCCGGGCCCCTCTGGCCTTCGCCAAGTTGGCGAGCTGGGCGGGGGTCGCCTCCCGCTTGCTCCTTGGTCGGCGGAAGGTGATCCGATCAGCCGGGATCTCGAAGACGGCGCCGGCTGTCCCGTCAAAGGAAAGGTCCTCGATCAGTACGGCGGCGGGGTTGTTGGAAAGCTTGGTGATGATCCGGCGCTGGTGGGTGTGGACCATCGCCGTGCCGTCCTCGTCGGAGAAGTTGATGACCGTCTCCCGTTCGGGAGCGGTGAGGCTCATGGATTCCTTTCGGTCAGGCGGCGTTACGCCGCGAGGGGGTGATTGGGCGAACACGGGTCGCCTTCGGGTGCTTCTGATTGCGCCTCTGCCTCCGTCGCAACCGGGTGGCATGGGCGCGGCGCATGTCCTCGATGCCGGCAGCGATCAGCCCGTCCAGGGCTTCGTTCGGGTCGTGGTCAACCTCTTGGAGTCGGGCTAGGTACTCCGACTGGCAAGAGCCGGGAGTGAACCCCGCTCCCCGTTCCTGCTTGCGCTCCGCGTTGGAAATCTCAAACAGACTGAACAGGTGCGCGTCGTCCAGCTCGAGCCCTTCAATGAATGTCGCGTCCGCGTCGAGCTCCAATGCTCGGAGTCGCCAAGCGACGCCGGTTCGGAACTCTTTGTCCGGGACCTTGCGGCCCGGGAGGAAGAAGGCTTTGGCGCTGCTCACTTGGTCGGTCCTTTCTGGCCGGGGGCGGGGGAACAATCAGAAGTCATGGAATTGGGTCGGCCGATACGCGAGTTCTCGGAGGACGAACTACGCGCCTACGCCTGTAGCCACGTCCTCTATGAGATCCGCCATTTCGTCAGGGCCGCGCAAGCTGCCGACGCTGCTTGGTACGGCTTGTTTCCGGAGAACTTTGCGGTCGAGGTCTTCGCTCTCCATGTGCGGAACCTGCTCGATTTCTTCGGCCCTCCGAAGGATCGCCCCGCCGATGCGTTCGCGGAGCATTTCTTCAAGGGATGGCAGCCGCTTGATGTGAAGGGAAATCTCTATCTGCGGGAAGCCCGACAGATCGCGGACAAGCAGGTTGTCCACTTGACCACTGGTCGGACTGACGATCCCGACCTAAAGACCTGGGCCGTCGAAGCGATTGTCTGGACGCTCAAGCCGACGATTGAACGGTTTGCCGATGGTGCCGAGCTGGTCTGCGACACATTCCGGGAGGACGTGCATTACGTCTTGGCCGAACTCCACCCCCGACGCGACCACTCGAATCTTCGGGAAGGGTCTGGCGTAGCCACGCAGGGTCCCGGTCACTGATAGGAACTGCGTAGCCCGCCGCGCCGTCAATGAGCCGCGCGGCCTGGCCGGAGTACGGGGGGCCCCTGCTAGCGCGGGGGCTTCTCGGTCGGGAAGAAAGTCCGGCTAGGTGACGAGTCTGATTCGACTCAGACGCCGACTGGTCTGCGGTGTCTTCTCCCGCCGAGTTCGCCAGTCTCGCCGGTGGCTGGCTTGGAACTTGGCGGGGAGGGCTGCGGAGTCCAATCCTGGTCCTTGTGGATGTTTGGAGTCCAGCGCATCCGGAGGTATGTCAGGACTCCCCACAACAGGCCCAGCGCGACCGCGACTATCCACAGAGCCGCAACCGGTGCACCGACAACGATCAGGACCACCGCGACCGTCAGGGAGACGAGCGCGAGCAGCCTGACATGGGCGAAGTAGAGGCGGCGATTTTGCGTACTCATCTCAGGGTCCTTCCATCTAGTCGTTCGTTTCGCCCTACGTGTCCAAACTCATCCTAAGCCGCATCGACGCGCTCTCACAAGAGAAATGGGGTCGCGAGGAACAGGATGAAGCCCGCAGGAACGCCAGCAGCGGCTCCGTAGGTGAACTCGGCAATCACCCTGTCTTGTGGTTGGCCGGTGGCCACGGCAATGAAGGCGGCAACGGCACCACTGACCGTGACCGTTGCTGCCCAAACACCAAGTCCGGTGATGAAGACCAACCCAACGGATGCAGTCGCAAGCATCGGGGAGCCAGCCTATGCGCATTTCCCGGCCTCTTAGAAACCTCCGTTGCGCCGCCTGGGAGTTCGCGCCTTTGCGATCTGCAATGTCAGGCAGCGGGGTATTACTTATTGATCGGCGTGGCGCAGCGCCGCAGACTCCCCCGCCCCCCTCTACTAGCTAGGGATTCGGGTTTGGGTTCGGGTCCGGGGTCCAGGGTCCAGCTCGAGGACTGGTCGATGTCCATCGACATCAAGCAAGACAAAGCGAGGGGAGGATTGTGGTTGCCCTCGTGCCTGGCTGAGCCGTGAGCGGAGTAGTAGTTCGCTGGTCAGGCGGGGTGCATCTGGCTTGCTAGTGCCAAGTCCGGTGCTGTCTGCTGCAAGGTGACAATGCCCACGACAACACGGGCTACTCGGATGGCTGCTCTGTCGCTGTCCCCTCGATGGCGTCGGGCCGGTCGGACTCCGGGTCAACCTCGATCGTCTGAGTCTGCGTGAACCTGAGCTTCCCCGGATCGAAGCCCGTAGCTTGGAGGCTCCTGACGATCTCAGCGGCGCTACGCATCGGAGCGGCTGGGTCGAGCGCCCGTGCTCGCAGGTTGGCGCTCTTGTCCGAGGCGATGCCGGCCACTGTCTCTGTGTTGCGAGCTGCGCCAGGCAGGTCCCTAACGGGAAGGTTTTCGTACTCCCTCGCCAGTCGGTCGAGTATGTCGGCCGTGACGTTCGTGGCCTTGTGGACGATCTGGTCGTGCATGTCGGCCCTGTAGGCGTCCATCGAGGGCTGGAGCCGCTTCCTGGCATCTAGGTACTGATCGGCATATGTGTCGTCCCTCCAGCGGCGCAGGGTGCTCGCGGTGATGGGCTCGCCTGTCTCGCCTAGGAGCTTCTCAGCGCGTCCAGGGCTGCCGTCAGAGGCAACCAGGGCAACTAGGCCGCGCTCTATCTCAGTGCCCGGAATGCTCCGAACGCGGGACGGGCTGGATCGGGGTAAGCCCCGTGCGTTTACGGGAGCCGCTGTCGGGCGCTTGCGTGTGCGCAGGCACGGCGCTAGAAGACCCATCGGCGCCCTCAGGGGTGTCGTCGGATGGCGTTTCAGCCCTATCCGGCTCATCCTGCGGTAGCCGTGCGTTAGTGCTCATGGTCTCCTCTGTCCTCTAGTAGTTCTGAAGGTGTTGTAGTGGGGGGACTAGTGGCGATCAGTGGAAGTGCGGCAGATTTCCGCCTCTCAGCGACTCTTTGGTCCCGCGGCTGGCGAGGCGTAGACGCTCCAGCTCATCGCGGGATTCCCGGTCACGTATGGCGAGCATTTCCTTTTCCGCCCGCAGGGTCCCCACTTCCGCGGCTACGGATGCGCGGGTCTGGACAATCTCGGCTCGGAGCCCGTCAACCTTGCTGGTTGCTTCGTGGGCCTTGCGGCGGTCCTTCTCGGCCTGCTCCTCGGCCCGCTGCTTCGCCTCCAGCGCGGCGGCAAGCTCTCGGTCCTTGGCCGCGGCCTCGGGCTTGATTGCCTCGATGGCCTCCAGGGCCTCGGTGACACGATCCATGACAGTGACGGTCTTGGGCTTGCTCAAGGAAGGTCCTTTAAGTTAGGGGTTCGGCCACTTGATCTGGGTCGGGTCCTGGCCGTATTACGGAAGGTTGCTGATAGCGCAGGTTCCGCTTCCACGCGAAGGGAGTCCCGCCGAACGACACCCCACTGACGGCTCCTCAGGATCAGAACCAGGCGCAGCCCTTCGCCCTACATCCACGCGCGCGTTCTTCCTCCAGGCCGCGCAGGACCGTGTCGCTCCTCGGGCGGGTCTCACGGACCGTTTCCGCAAGCTGTTGAAACTCGTCAGCAAGTAGCTCCCGGGTGGAGATCACCGCCTCCCAGATCGACCAGCTACTGACGTTCCTTCAAGAGCAGGAGCACACCCGCACGGACACCCTCCGACCGGCCGTCAATCTCGGCGGCAACAACATCGAGGCCGTTCTGCTCGACAGGGACGGCCGGGAGACTGCGGTCAAGCGGATTTTGTACCCCTGACGACTACGCCTCTGCGATGAAGACGAAAGCCATTGGGATCGAGACGATGTAGAGCACCGCGACCCCAACCAGGGCGACGTTGTAGGGCACCGTGTAGTCCCCGAAGATCACCGCGCCGAGCGCGCCAAGTACCCCAGAGGACCAAACCGACGAGTGAGGCTTCCAGACCCGCCGACCATGATGGCGAGGGCGTAAGCCATAAAGGCGAGGAATAGGCCACCGATGAGAAAGCCTGTTACGACCATCGCTTTCCCGGCAAGCGACTCGCGCTGTCGCACCGATTCGACGGAACTATCAAGCGATTCCTGAACATGCTTCGCGTAGACGTTGCCTTCGAAGAAGCGGTCGAGCACCGCGATCCCGACCAACAGGACGAGCGGATATGCGAACAGTCCAATCAAGAGGACCGACTCCATCGTGTGCCCAGGGTTGAACGAGACGTGCACGCTGTGGTTTAGCGGCGGTCGATCCGGCCGGTCGTCCTGTCGAACGGATACAGCATCCACTTCGGCTCCTCGTCATCCGGGTCCGAGTCCATCTCGCCCTCGCGCATCCAGTTCGCGGGGTCGTCCATGACCTCAAAGGTGAGGGCGCGGTGCTCATCCTCGGTGACCTCGTAGTCCCTGGCCTCGATCTGCCGGAACACCTCGTCCTTGACTCTGGGGGAGTTGACACAGATACACGGCCTGCCTTCGTTTTCCATCACCTCGAAATCCGCCGTACCCATCAGCACTTCGGCCATCGCCGGGCCGATGGCGAGCTTGCCGGTGTCCATGTCCACGCGGCACACGGCGATCTCCACGCCTTCGGCCACGCTCTCATCGACCCAGTTGGCCGGGTCACCCATCGCTTCCAGGGCAGCGGCGCGTGGATCGTCGCTTGTCTCCGCTTCCTCCCGAACGGCGGTGGCGTTGACCCCGACGAAGGAGCCGGCGTCGCCCTCCCATTCGTCGAGGATGCGGAAGGTGTGCTCGCCCTCTGCAAACTCTGGGGTGACTTCATCAACGGGGATCATCACTTGATCGCCCCGCTTGATCCACCCCTCTGGAAGCTGGCTCGAGCGCTTCTTGCCGAACCGTGCGATGGGATGCACCCTAACCTCGTGCCGCGATCACGACAACCTACGATGCGGCGTTGCTTTGGACCCAAGCAGGAACCCCAATCTGGTCCCGTCGGCTGCCTCAATGCGCGAATAGCGAGAGCCAGCCCTCTTCAAATGACTCCCCTATGCGGGCCGCCTAAGGCGCAAGCAGGATTGCTTGGGCCCGCGTGCCGTGCTGATCTAGTCCTGATCCACGTTGTTCCGTCCAAGATCCGGCTTTCGCCAGCGGCCACGCAAGAAAGGCCATCGGGCGCGAAGCCCTCGCCCTCCATTTCCTCGCGGGTCCTGGCTAGGTAAACGTCGTCGCCCTGGCTCACCGCGAGCTTCTGCGGTGCGGAGGGTTCGATGGGAAGTAGGGCCGGCTTGTCTCCGACCCTGAAAAGTGTGTTACTCACCGATTGCATCCTCTATTTCTGAATTGTCTTGTGACGCCTCAACGGCGGCCTTCAACCCCTCTCGGGGCTCCATGTCTCGCACGGGATCGGGTCCGAGGGACTCCTCGAACTCCGCGTCCTCGGCGTCCTGCTCCTGGGCCGCGGCCATTGACTCCTCCGCTGCCTCCTTTGCGAGCTTGCGTCGGCCGTCAGAGGTCGAGCGGTCATCCCAGTAGTTCTCAAGCGGCGTGGTCACATCCAACCCGCCCGTCTTCGCGGCATCCTTGTAGACGGCCTCGCGCTCTTCGGCGCTTAGCGTCTTGCCGAGACGATGCTCAGCCTGGTTGATGTTCTCGGCCAGGGCGGTAGTCCACTCCACGTCCTGCTCAGCCCGGAGCTGGGCTTCATACTCCCCCTCGATCGCGGCCGCTTGTGCTGCGAGCTCGGCCGGGTCGGGCTGCGGCTCGAACCACTGAGCGACTCCCTGCTCGATGCGGTCGAGCCGGTCGAGCGCATCGGGAGACCATTGTGGGCTCTCCGCTAGGGCTGCGTCCACCTCATCCGCTGGGAGGACGTAAACCCCACCATCCTGATCTCGGACGATGTAGTCGTTGTCCGCGTCCTGCTCGACTGGATAGGTGTTGCCGACATCATCCCGCCAATAGGCGGCGCCCTCTTGGTCGAAAGCCACGACGCCCATCAGACAGCCGCCTTAGCGCGCTTCTTTGTGGCGCGCTTGCTCTTGCCGAGCTCTCGGCTCATTTCGTCCAGCGCACCTTCAAGCTCTGCGCAGCGCCGCTGGAGTACATCCACCTGGGCGGCTAGTTCGCTCCGTCCGGTCGGTTTCGCTCCAATTCGCCGCGAAGGTCGGAAAGCGTCTGCGATTGTTCGCCGCGATGGTGCGGTCCCGCTTCGTCAATTTCGGCCTCGAGCTCGGCGTTGCGAGCTGACAGCGTTCTGCAGCCTGCCCCAGTAGCGCGGTCTCCTTGGCGGGTTCGAATCTGAGACGCCTTGGTGCTTGATGGTGCCGATTGCGTCCCTTAGCGGCAACGGCAGACCATCTCTTCGATAGGCGGCCTGTGCGGAGGGCGGCGGGCCTGTGATCCCGATGCAATCGAAGAAGGTGGCGAGCTTGCCACCGCCCGGGTTCCATTTGTCTGTGTCCCGGCCAACAGCGCCCTCCAGCCTCCAAAGGAGGTGGAGAAGCGGGTCGCTCATCGGGCGAGAGCCGGCGTAACGGGCCAACTCGCTGAGCGTCGATTCATGGCGATGCAAGGAAGGGCGAGTCCCCGATGGACCCGCGAGCCTTCCGAACTTCGCTCTCGATGCGGCTCTGTACGGAGGCAGCGAAGCCGTCGTTACCGGCCCGCTCTCCTAAGACTGTGTTGTCGTCGATCATGGTGCTGAACTGCTCCGATCAGTAGTGAGTTGTTAGGGGTTACTGCTCTGGCGAACCCACGCGTCGAGGTCTTCGCGCTTGAAGAGCGACCGCGAGCCGTCCTTGTGTGGGGTCAAGCGACAGTCCCGACACAAGTCATAGATCCGGTCGCGTGAACAGGCCAGGTACTTGGCGGCGCCATCGACATCGAGATAGGGCTCCGGTCGGTGTGGCAATCGCTCCTCGAGGAGACTCGGCGGTGCGCCTCGGCTATCGCCTCGATCAGTTCGGTGGGGACGCCGAGGGCAAATCCGCTGGGCCTCTCGGTGCCCTCCAAGATCCTGCGCTCGTTTGGCGCCGGCCAGTGGTCGGTGCGCTGGCCGTTGCCGTTCTGGGCGCTCATGCCATCCGCCCCGAATAGATCACGGCCTGTACTGCGGCTAACAAGAGTTGAGCTGTCCCTAGCCGCCAGTTGCCGGCGTGAAGGAAGATCCCGCCAAGGGCTAGGAAGGTCGCTACTTGGACTGACAAGAGCGCGGTCATCCGCGCGGACTCTTTGCGGAGTCACGGCGTGACTCTTCACGGACACCACGCGCGCGCCTCTGGCGTTCCTTGTCCTTCTTCTGCTGTTCCTTCCACTCAGCGCGCGAGACGTTGTGCTTCAGGAAGTTGACGATCAGCCAGTGATCGCCGCGCTCCTTTATCAGCCCAACAGCGGTCAACTTCTCCAAGAGGTCCAGGTCGCCGCCAGCGAAGAACATCACCATCTCGGTCGGGACCTTGCCGTCTGTGCCGCGCCCGCAGTAAGAGAGCATCCGCGCGAACACGCCGACCGCCTCGTTACCGACCTTCAGAACCTTGGGGTTGATGCAGAACTCGTCGGAGAGCTTCGTCCACATCAGGCCACCGCCTCGTTAGAGGAGAGCCCGAACGCTTCCGCTGCCTCTTCGACTTCCGCCAGGTCTGGAACAGCAACGACAGCACCTGCTTCGTTGAGGGCCTGATCTTCCGCCGCGCTGATTCGAGCTTGCTCTTTGCGCTCATGGAAATCCGTCAGGTATTCCTTGTCCTGTTTGCCGTCCTCGCCTCGCCACGGACGGGACCGAGGCATTGGCGGCGACACGAACGATCCTGTTCGGAATTGCGGAGCCCCTGCTGGGGAGTCCCTAAGTTGGCGCTTCGCCCATCGCCGCTGTCGGCCCAGCTCGATCAGGTCGGCGCGCTGTTCCGGGGTAACTGCCTTTGGAACTTCGTCGCTGCCGAAGATCAGGCGTGGAATGGAGATCGGGCGCCCGCAGTAGCCGCAGAGCGGATCGCGGGGACCCAGCCACAAGATGAACAGCGCGGGCTTGTCCGACTGGTCGCGGCCAAGTAGACGACGCTCGCACTCGCAACGTCTGGCGGAGCCTCGCTGCCGTCCCCAACCTGGGGGAGGGCTCGCAAGCTGCTTCGGCGGGCCTTTGAGCTTGCCCGTCCGAATCTTGGACGCCTGCTCCTTGCAGTTGCGGTGGCAATGCTCGGCGGTGGAATGAACCCACCCGTAAGCGTTGAGGTCGCCACCGCCGAAAATCTCATGTGCCGGGTTCCGGCACCATCGCTGCTGCTTGGCGGCGCTCATACGGCACCGCCGATCCGGGCAGCTTGGACCGGCCCAAGGAGGGCTAGACCATCACTGTCGCCGTGTAAGCCGGGGTCGTCGTCGCTTGAAGATGTGCGACTAGCGCCGCTGCAAGACGGGCGTCTGGCTCGCTGACGCAATCCTGATCTGGCCGGCGATGCTCGCCGCGCCATCAGACGGTAGTGCTGTGCCTCGGCCCGGTATTGGCTGGCAAGCTCGCGGAGTGCGGAAGCGCGAGCCCGCTTGACTGCGGCGTCAGCCGGAGGAAGATTCTTGGCGCTCGCGTCTTCTTGTTCGGCTTCCCGCTCTAGGCGGTCGGCCTGGGCCTCACGAAGTGCGGCCTTCTTGGCGTAGAAAGAACCGGCCCCCATCGCGTGCATGACGCGAAAGACACGGGCGTCCTCTCGGAGGCGATCAGGAGAAGATGTGTTGTCTAGCTGTTGAAGCTCAGGGGTGCTGCTGGTTGGGGAGGGCAGAGGCGATCCGTCGGGGGTCGCCGTCGGGGGAGACATTGGCTTGTCCTTTGTTGGCTGATGGTTCGGTTATGCGGCATCGAATCGCGGTGCGGCGAAGTCTGGGGAGCGGTTGAGCTGGGGCGGCAGCGCCGGCTACTCCGCGAGGGAGTGCCAGCGCGCCGCCTTCCAGCAACACGAACCATCACCCCGAACACTCCGCGCAGCCAAACGCGAAACATGCTCGCCTCGGAGGTCGAGCCTCCGAAGTTGGGCTCTGATGCGGGAAGACCCACTATCAGAGATGAAGTTTTGCGATTTGCAGGGAGATTGCGTCAGTGTAGCAGGCTACCCAGCAAAAATCCCTGCTCTAAGCACCTTTTTGGAAGTCCAGTAGTTTTTACTGAACGCCGGGGGTAGCCCCGGTTCCCCTGTCTCTCACAAGCATCCCATGCGTTACGGGGATACGTCAACACCGCGATCAGAGGTTGAAGGGACGGGCATGGGGTCGGCAAGCGGCGGGCAATTCGCGGACGGCCAATCGCGTTCGGGCCGGAAATTCTCGAACCTCTACATCCTCTATGGTCGCTACCTGACCCGACAAGACCTGACCTGACCTGAAGTCCGCAAAGAGTCCGCGCGGTGTCACGCCGTGACATTTCAGGCCGGACTGGAGCTCCGCTCCTCGGCAGTCTGCGTCGGCGTCCAGGCCACTATGCGAATCAGGTTGTCCGTGGTCGCCAGGACGATGGGCCGGCCCTTGATGCTCCGGGTCGATACCTCGGCCTCGGGGTACCTCTTGCGCGCCCATTCCTTTGAGCGTTCGATTGGGTCGGTGGTCGTGCTGATCTTGTTCTCCTTCTTGATTGGCGCGTTGTCGCCACGTTGACACCCCCCACCGCAAACCGCATGGGAATGGGAAGTAGGGGCGAACTCCTTGTTCGCCAGCTCTACTCGCCGATCGCCGACGCTGACGCGGCGGGTTGCGGGGTCGACGGTCAGGTCTCCGAGCCGGATCGGACCCCGGCGCGCGCCGGACCGCCGCCGCAGCACCGCCGCCACCCGCGCGAGCAGCTCCGGGTAGTGGAAGGGCTTCGGCAGGTAGTCGTCGGCGCCCGCCTCGAAGCCACGGAGGCGATCCGCCTCGCTGGTGCGTCCGGAGAGGACCAGGACCGGCAGGTCGGGGTCGAAGCGCTCGCCCGCCGCGCGGATCTCGCGGAGGACGTCGATCCCCGGCGCGTCCGGCAGCCCCAGATCCAGCAGCATCAGGTCGGGCTGGTTGTAGCCGCAGAGCCGAAGCGCATCGGAGGCGCTCGGGGCCGGCAGGGCCCGGTAGCGATCGGCGGTCAGGTGATCGCAGAGGAGCTCCCGGGTCGGATCGTCGTCCTCGCAGACGACCACGGTGGCGATCTCGTCGACCCGGGGAAGCACGGTCAGATGAGGCAACTGGGGTGGAAGTTCGCCCCCGCGCCGCGCTCTCAATCATCATCGCCGTCCTGGGGCCGCTCAACGCGGGCAGCGAGCGCTCGGTCGGGCGAACGCCCCGCACGATCGCCGCTGCGATCGCTCGCTCGGGTCCGAACAGCTCGAGCAGCTTAAGCCGGTCGAGCCCCTTGGGGATCCGCCGGCACGCCCGCCCGCCGCTGTATCACGCCTACTTCTTGTGCTTCGACTTCGTCCAGGCGCCGGCAAGGTTCGCCGGTACGTTGACCCAGGCCGCGGGCAGACAGGTTCCGCCTCCACCGCAGCTGATCGTCCGATGCAGGGTCCCGTCCGTGCCGATGATCTGCATCACTCGGTTCGCTGGGTCTACCGACAGCAGCTCGCGTCCGTTCGGAGAAAAGAAATCCGGGAAGTAGACATTGGTCACGATCGGGATCACCTCACGACGTCCACTTCCGTCCCAGCTGATCATGTCTCCCGGGGAATCACCGTACATGTCGGCGCTACCGGTATCCGAAAAGAGCACCTGCGTGCCATCCGGCGAAATCAGCGCGTACGAGCCCAGGTGCAGCTGCCCCGGCCCGATCGATGACGGCAGTGCAACGAGCTGGCGCAATCCCGTCCCATCCGAGTTCATCACGTAGACCCCGGTACCCGTTCCCGGTACACCTGGGATCGGGCCACCAATGCTGAGAAGAACGAAAGCGACCCGGCGTCCATCCGCCGACTCACTTTTGCCACCAAAGCTCATGCTCGCGCCGGGGTAGGGTGTCGGGGGCAGCGAGAAGATCGCCCGCCCCGTGCGGGCATGCAGGCTCCGAGTAAAGATCGTTGTCCCGTCTTCGTTGCCAAAGATCAGGTTGCTGCTCGATCCAAACCAGGCGCCGAGGCCGCCGGGGGTGTTAGGAATCCGCTGGGAGTGCGTCACGTCGGGACGGATGATCCGGGGACCCGTGTTGAGCAGCAACTCGCGGCCATTGGGCGCGGCGTCCTCGATCGTGCCCAACTTGTGCTCGATGCGGTGAACCGGACTGAGGCGACGCGGGACGCCGCGGGTTGCGAGGACCGCCTTCGGGATCCCGGGCGAGTTGCCGATCTCATGACGGGCCCAGTTGACGAAGATGGTCGAAACCCGGCGGCCCTTCTTGCGCGCTGCCTTGTGCGCACCGGATGAAGGTGCCCCCAGAGCCGGAGCAAGGCAGGCTGGAGTGAACGACCCAATCAGCAAACTCAAGAGCACGAACGGAAGGAGGTTGCGCGTTGACCGTGCCGGGATCCGCTTGTCTGCCCTGTCGCGACCGAACCCAACGGAGCCCATTCGCCCTCCATCGTCAAGTCAAAGCACCCCCTGTCAGGTGAACCTACTTCGCGGTGGCACTCGACGCATCCGTAGTCTGCCGCAGAACCCGCAGGACCCTCCAGCTCTGTGTGGATCGAAGTGAACGCGTCGGACCGCTAAGTCGAGCCTGTTCCCTGCGAAACCCAGCGTTGAAGGTCGTAAGGAATGCCCGCTATACGGCGTGATCGCCCGATCGACGCACCGGAATGGACCGAAACAATTGACCTCGGGGCACGGCCTAGCGGTTATTTTCTGACGCCTTCGCAGGCCAGATCACCCGCCTGGTTAACTCTTCGCGCGCCACTGCTCGTCGGCCGCCGGTACCCCCGTTCACCGATCGCAGAGCACTCGAGAGTCGCTCGGCCGCGTCGACCTGTGGCACGTGATGCACATAGATCATCGTGGTGGCGATATCAGCGTGGCCCATGTACGCCTTGACGTCGGAGAGCGCGAATGCCTGGACCGCCAGCGTCCCGAAGGTGTGCCGCAAGTCGTGGAAGCGAATCGGCTTCAAGCCGGCCCGGTCGCGAGCGGCATAGAAACGACGTCGCAGAGCCGAGTCGTTGAAGTAGTCGCCAACCTCATTGCAAAACACCAAGTCCTCGTCGGCCGTGAAGCGATCTCGGCGGCTCAGGCCGTCCAGCACAACCAGCACCTGATCGCTCATCGGCACGCTTCGCACCCGTCCGGACTTCGGAACTCCCTCCGCGCGCTCGACGTACGACCGGCGCACATGGATGAGCCGCTTCCCGAAATCGACGTCGCGCCAGCGAAGGGCTCTCAGCTCGCCCAGGCGAAGCCCAGCCAAGGCCGCTGTGGCAAACACAGCGGCATCCTGCGGGGACACCGCTGCCCGCACGAGGGCCTCGACCTCCTCGGCCGAGAGTACGTCGAAGTCCCCCGAACGTCGTACCGGTTGCCGTTCCACCCCGGCGGCCGCGTTCGCCGAGAGCCCGTACACACGCTGGGCTCGCTTGAGGATCCCGTGGATCAGCGCCAGGTACTTGTTGATGGTTCGCGCCGACAGCCGATCCTCCGCCACCAGCTGCACACGGAAGTTGTCGATGTGAGCGCTGGTGATTGCCTCGAGCGGCGCGTCCCCTAAGGCCGGCACCGGCAGCGCTTAATCCGCGCCGCTTGTCCAGCGCCCTCCGAAGCTTGAGCACCGGTGAAACGGGATCGCCCAATGAGAGATCGGCTCAGGGGGCCTCCTCTGTGGAGGCCCGCTACTACTAGTACTACTTCTTCTTCTTCTTCTTCTTCTTCTTCTTCTTAACTACCTTGGTCGCAAACCACCCACCGCCGCCCTGACAGTCGGTGCTGCTCGCGAACGGCGCATCGAGCATAAAGATGCCCCTGAGCGCACCGGAGCTCTTCTGGGATACCCCCAGCGTAGCTTTGCCTTTGATGATGACGTTGCCAGGAGGAGAGCCACCGGGTCCGACGTAGTCGATCTTCTTGCCCTTCGGGAAGCTTGCCGTCGGCTTGCTCAGCCTTAGGTTCGGCGCGCTCACCGTCGCGGTCGACAGCCCATGGCATGAAAACCAGCAAACGGGGGTTCCGTTCCGGCTACCGGGCGCGCAGGCATCCTGGACCGGTAGTCCGGTGGCTGGGTCGAATTCCCAGTCATTCACGTCATTGTTTACAAACGGGAAGGCCGTCGGCGCGAATCCGAGAACCGCGCCCGACTTGGTGATCCGGAAGCTGAACGGCGGCGGCACGAGAAAATCCCCGGTTGCTTGGCTTCCAAGAGTCGCTTCAGCTGTGGCGCTCCACGTTCCGGCCAGCGGATTGGCCGAGTGCTTCTTCTTCGCCACGGCGGGACTCGCGGTCGCAGCCGCGAGCAGGCCGGCGCAGAGCAGGGCCACACATCGCAGACAGATCCTCCGTCCGTCCGCTTCGTTCCTCATGCCGGCGCCCTCCTCACTCTCGGGTTGTGCGCGATCGCTTCGGCTTCGAGGCGCATGCCGCACCTTCTCGACGAGCGTATGTCAAGAGCTATCTCTAATCACCCGCAATTCTGCGCAAGTCCAGCCGTGCTGCGGCGGTGTGAATGGACCCTTCTCATCGAAAGGAGATACCGAAGTCGAGGGGATTTCAGGTCCGTTGCTCCTCCGTGGAATGGAGAGGCCGCAGTCCAAGCCACTCGATACAGGCGGAGGGGGCGCGAGCATCACGCAGCTGTCGTGACTCCCTTGCGCGAAAACAGGCGTGCGGGGATAGATCCTTAGGTCCCGACGAGTTCCGGCACCGGCGCGAGCTCCCGCTCCGGCTCCTCGTCAGGCACCTGGCGCTCGATCCCGATCAGCAGCTGCTCATCAAGGACACTAAGGATCCGCTTCAACACCTCGATCGTGGGGATGTGATCGCCTCGCTCGATCTTTGAGATGAAGGAGTGGGAGGTACCGGCCCGCTCAGCGACTTGTTCCTGGGTCAGCTCGAGCTCGTACCGCCGCTCGCGGATGTGGGCAGCGATCCAGTTCTTCTCGCGCAGCTCGCGGATCGCGGTGTATTCGTCGCGGGCTTCGCGGTACTCCTCGCTGCGCTCTGCACGGCGCTTGGCCGCTTCTGCGGCCGGCGTTCCTTTGGGACTGATGCGCTTTGCGGTCTTCGTTGCCACGAGAGAGAGTTTATCGATTTAGATAAATCAGTCAACCCCTTCTTCGGCTCCTTGCCGGCGCATCTTGACCGGCCGCTCGCGGTGGAACCCTTCGTTGCGCGTCCATGCGGCGCTTGAAGTCCGTCATGCGCTTCTTGGCCATGTCCTTGGCGGCCTTCGGAACAGCTCCCGTGTCCTTCTCGATCGCGTGCAGCAGCACAATCAGGTTCCCGGAGCGTTGGTACAGCACGCGATAGCGGGTGTTCGCGAACCGCACCCGCAGTTCGCGCAGCTCGCCCTCGATCTGCGATGTGATCGGGAAGTCCGGCGGCGGTGCCCCTGGTTGCTTGCCATTCAGGTATTCCTCAACGAAGTCATCGATCTTCGCCGCCCGCTTCGCCGGCCGCCCCTCGACGAATCGGTCGACGGGCTCGACGCCGCGCTTGTCGCGGTAGTGGACGGCCTGGGTCCGTGCCATGCCACGGCGTGCGGCGAGGTGCCGGGATTTACCTATTCGAGTGCTGACTGGCGCACCTACTGGCGCACGGCGGTGATGAACCCGTCGATTTGCAGGGAAAACACGCGACAATCAGCGGTCTCGAAAACCGCTGGGGGCTCTCGGGTCCCTCGTGGGTTCGAATCCCACCCCTCCGCGATCGTCTGGTGCATCGCCTCGGGTATCACAGCCCCCCGGCGTCGTCGCTCAGCAGGGTCTCAAGCTTGGGTATGCCGCCATCCCATCCCATCTTGTATGGCGCGGCGCCGTGGCTGGCGGGGAAGTCACTGTGCACCAGGAGCAGCTCGGTTCGCTCGCCGAGGTCTCGGAAGACGACCTCGACGAGAGATTCCGATCCGTCGGCCGCAGGTCCGGTCAACCAGCGCCAGGTGTAGAGAAGCCTGGAAGGCGCCTCGACCTCGCGGTAGGTACCGCCGAGCTCAAACGAGTCACCTGCGGTTGGCTGCATGACCAGCCGGTAGCTCCCGCCTGGGCGCAGATCTACCTCTGCTTCTGGACATCGGAATTCACCGGGCCCCCACCAGCGCCTCAGCTTCTCCGGGTTGGTCCAGGCGTCAAAGACGCTTGCGACCGGGGCATCCAGGACATATCTGAGTTCGAGACGTTCCTCTGCATGCTCCATCATTCCTCCTGCGATTCGTTGGCCAGGTAATCGGCAAGCGAGTCCATTCGCGCATCCCAGAACTCGCGGTAGCTCTCGATCCAGCGTTCGGCCGCCTGCAGCGGCGCGGCATCGAGCCGGCAGCGCCGAACACGGCCCTGCTTTTGATGCGACAGGAGGCCCGCCCTCTCGAGAACCCGAAGGTGGTTCATGACCGCGGGGAGCGACATCTCAAATGGCGCGGCGAGCTCTGAGACGGAAGTCTCGCCGCTCGCCAAGCGGCTCAGGATTGCCCTTCGCGTCGGATCGGCAAGTGCGGAGAACGTCGAGTCGAGATCGATGGTCGAGAATAGTAAAGCATTCGTTTAACTATTTGCACGACGGATCAGCCCGGCTCCTCGGCGTCACCACACACCTTGCTTCATCGCCGGAGGGCTCGAGCGCTCGACGAAGCAGGTCCTCCAGGTCGATGTGCGCCGGCGACAGACCCGGGGGCGCCACCTTCGTCGGGGTGACGCATTGCGCGCCACCAACACACGCGGCGAGCCCGTCAGCTCGCCCGTGGAGCCCTTCCCCGTTCCCGAAACCACCTGAGAAACGAAGTGAGGCTGACAGCCCAAGATCGTGGCCGGCTACGACGATGCGTGGAGGAACGGGAGGTCGGGACCTAAGCGGCGTGCCGACTGGGGCTGACCGACATCAGCCGGCCGCCGCCAGCTGGACGATCCGGCCGCCGCCGTCGTGCTTCGCGGTGTAGAGGGCCGCGTCGGCTCGGCTGAAGAGCTCGAGGGGCCCCTCGACGCCGTCCCAGCGAGCGAGACCCGCTGAGCAGGAGGTTCCCTTCGGAGTCGCCTCCCGGATCCGGTCCAGCACCCTCTGGGCCGACTCGGCGGTGCAATCCGGCATCAGCAGCATGAACTCGTCTCCTCCGACCCTGGCGAGGAAGTCACTCGGCCTGATCGCGCTGCGCCAGGCATCCACGGCCGAGACGATCAAATGGTCGCCCGCGAGATGGCCGTGTTGGTCGTTGAAGACCTTGAGGCCGTCGATGTCGATGAGCGCCGCGCACAGCGGCGCCCTGTGGCGCCGGGCCCAGGCCAGCTCCCGCGTCAGCTCTTGGTCGAGCCAGCGGCGGTTGGCGATCCCGGTGAGCGGGTCGGTGCGCGCCCTCGACTCGGAATCCTCCACGCGCCGGTTGATCGACTTGCTGAGCCAGGAGACGACACCCGCGGCGGTGCCGAACGCAATCGCGGTGAGGAAGAGCCTGGTGACGGGCGAGTAGCCGGCGTCGTCGACCGAGAAGAGGACGATTGCGTAGGTGGTGAGCAGCCACGCCAGCTGGATGGCGGTTCGGCGGCCCGGGAAGAAGAAGGCGGAGGCCAGCACCACCCAGATGAACATCGCGGCATAGGAGGCCGGTTGGCCGGCGAAGTACACGCAGAGCGAGATCAGAACCGATCCCAGCCCGATCGTGACCTGCAGAAGCCATGAGGGCAGGCGCGGGGCAAGGATCAGGAGGAGCATCGCCACGGTCGCAGCCGTCGCCCCGATCGCGATGATCCCGCCGTCGTTGCTGTCGTGGGGATGCGGCAGCAGCAGCGAGGCCGTGACCAGTACCGCCCCCGCGGCGTACAGCACCCCGATCACTCGCGCGATCAGGGAGGGGTCTCCGTGAAACTCCTGCGGGGTCGGCAGTCTCAGGCCCGTTTTGGCCATGCGTGCAGCATCGACGCCGGCGGGCGCTCGTGAATCCGTGAAATCCCGCAGACCTGCGTGGCGGCCCTGGTGGCCGTCAGCCGGTGAAGTTGGGCTGCTTGGGGGGCGCGCAGCGCAGGAAGCCGCCCCGGAACTTCGCCGGGGAGGGGTTCTGGCCGCTCGCCTGCGTGAACGTCACCTGGGCCGTCAGCTTGTGGTGGCCGCGGGAGAGCCTAAAAGCCTTGATCTTGGTCTTGAACGGAGCCCTGTTGACCTTCGCGTGGCGCTTGCCGTCGACGAAGAAGGTGACGCTGGCGATGTCGGGACCGGTCACCTTGGCCGTGACGACCCTGCGGCACCCTTCGGAGACCTGGAGCGAGGCGTTCGCCGCGGCCACTCCTCCGCTCGAGGGGGGGCCGAGGACGGTGGTCTGTCCCGAGCCGCTGTTGCGTACGGTGAGGCTGGAGACCGGGCTGAAGGCGTCAACCGAGGCGACCTGATTGGTCTGGCTGCCGGGCGCCGTCAGGTCAGCGTCGAACTGCGGCAGCCTGCTCGCCGTCGCGTTGAAGTTGACGGTGCAGCTGTGGCCGGCGAGCAGGCCGATCGTGCCGGGCGGGGTGAACCGGAAGCGGCCCGGCGCGGCCTCCGCGATCGCCCAGATTCCCGCCGGGCAATCGCCGCCGGCGCTCGTGCCGGTCGAGCTGAGCGCGAACACGCCGGTCTCGGCCGTCGGGCAGTTGTTGGAGGTGATCACGGAGTCGGGGCAGGAGGGGAAGAGGTCGAGGTTGCTCGCCGTGACGGTGACTCCGGCGCCTGCCTCCTGGCCGGTGGAGTTGTTGAAGAGCGTGATCGACGCGTCGAACTGCTGGCCGAGCGTGACGCTCGGATAGGGGAACGTGGGCACGGGCGTGATCACCGCGCCGGCGAGGGCGGACGCTGGAAGAGCGAGGGCGACGATCGCAAACGCGACCCCGATCGTCCATGACTGGAGGTGGCGGCGCACTGGGGGAAGCCTTCCGACTGCGACCGCGGTTTCCTGCAAGGGTCGTGTCAGGGGCCGTCGCTACGTTGCGGGGATCGGATCCCGAGCCAACATGGCGGCGGCACTGGCGGCCGGCCTTCTCCTGGCCTGCTCGACGGCCACCGCGACCGCGGCCAAGCGTGGGCCCGCCAAGCATGCCACCACCCTGATCACACGATCGACCACGATTCAGCTGCCGCCCCATCAGCTGCTGACCGTGACAGCCACCTGTCCGGGTGGAAGCAAGGCGGTCGGCGGCGGGTTCTCCGGATCGCCGGGCGGGATCGAGCCGACGGTTGTGACCGAGTCGCGCCGGTCGGGCGGGCAGAGCTGGATCGTGAGCGGCCTGCGGGCAAGCCCCCTCACCACCACGACCGGCTCACTGACCTCGACCGTCCGCTGTCGCCGCCGAGGACCGAAGATCAGCGAGGTCTCCGCATCGACCACTCTGCCGGCGGCGACCGGACCCGGCGATCACCCGAGGGCCACCGTCACGGCCTCATGCCCGGGCAAGCTGCGCGCGATCTCGGGCGGCTTCTCCTCCGAGGCCGATCCGAAGCAGGCGCTCACGGTGCTGCCGGAGGACTCGCACCGAGTGGCCAAGGGGCGGGGATGGACCTTCTCCGCATCGCACAACAACCCGGCTTCACGGCAGTTGTCCGCCTACGCCTACTGCGCGCGGGCCCGGGTGCAGAAGCGAACCGGCTCGGCCTCGCTCACCGGGGACCTGACGACCAGGTCCGCCGACACGCGCCCGTGTCCCGCGGGCCTGTCTCCGATCTCCGGGGGCTTTTTGGCCTCGTCGGCGACGCTGGCCGGCGGAGGCGACACGGTCTTCGTGCTCGCCTCCCTGCCGCAGGGCGGCGGCTGGCGCACGACGGGCCTCCACTCCGGGGCGACGTCCACCGGCAATCTGAAGTCGTTCGCCTACTGCGGCTAGCGGATCTCGACCGTGGTCCCCACTCCGGCCAGGCGCCGGAGGTGGTTTACGTCGGGGTTCCGCATCCGGATGCAGCCATGTGAGAACCGGCCCGGGATCAGGTCAGGCTCGTTGGTGCCGTGAATCCCGATCACGCCGCCGCCCGGCCAATCGCTCAGGGTGGGCGAGTAGGCGCTGGTTCCGAAGGCGAACGACCCGTAGACGCCGCCGCCCTTCTTGATTCGGATGCCCTCCCGGATGTAGAAGTCGCCGGCCGGCGTCGGCCACTTTCCCCTGCCGATGCCGACCGGGGCCCTGAAGAGCCGACGGTCTCCCTTATAGAGAGTGGCCCGCAGTCTCGAGCGGTTGATCACCAGCGTCTCGCTGATCTCGTGCAGCGGACCGAGGGCGTCCTCGGGCACCCATCCCACCCTGCCGTTGGGGCGGCCCAGCACCGCGATCCGCAGCCAGGCCTGATCGTCGTCCTGGTTCTGCGCGCGGCCGGTCACGCGGTAGACCTCGGGGGCCCGGAGCTCGGTGAGGAAGCGGAGCTTGGAGACGCTCGAGCCGGAGGCGGACGGCTGGTCGCGGACGACCGCTGCCGTCTGCGGGTATGCCCAGGCGTCGACGTCATCGGTGACCGGCCCGCCACGAGCGGTGCCGGGCAGCAGGACAGCCAGTGCCGCGAGCGCGGCGACGAGAGTCATCCCTGACTTCACGCCGGGCACGGTAGAGATCGGTCTCGACGTATCCAGCTCCAAGAGGCGAGAATCAGGACGTGCGCGTCGCCGTGGTGGGACACGTGGAGTGGGTCGAGTTCGTGCGCGGGGACCACGTCCCGGCGGCGGGTGAGATCGTCCATGCTTCAGCCAGCTTCCAGGAGCCGGCCGGGGGAGGGGCGGTGGCGGCCGTGCAGCTCGCCCGCATGGCGGGAAGCTCGACGCTGCTGACCGCGCTCGGCCATGACGAGCTGGCCGCGAGAACGAAGGAGCGCCTGTCGGAGCTGAGCGTCATGGTGGAGGCGGCCGGCCGGGACGCTCCGACGCGCCGGGCGCACACCTTCCTCGATTCGCACGGCGAGCGGACCATCACGACGATCGGCGAGCGCCTCGAGCCCGAACGGGCCGATCCGCTCGACTGGGACGTCCTGGATGGCGCCGACGGGGTCTACGTGACGGCCGCCGACGACGGTGCTCTGCGAGCCGCCCGCGGCGCGCGGCTTCTGGTCGCCTCCCCGAGGACGGGGACGGTCCTGGCGGAGTCGGGGATCCCGCTCGACGCTCTCGTCTACTCGGACCGCGACGAGTACGAATCGAGCATTGCCCATGCGCTGGAGCCGCGCCCGGCCCTGCTGGTCGCGACGCGCGGCGCCGACGGCGGTCGCTACGAGACGGCCGACGGCAAGACGGGCAAGTGGAAGGCGGCACCGCTTCCCGGGCCGATCGCCGACAGCTACGGCTCCGGCGACACCTTCGCGGCGGCGGTGACCTACGGGCTGGCTGCGGGGGAGACCGTGGAGTCCTCGCTGGCGCTCGCGTCAGAGGCCTCCGCGTCCTGCTTGACGCGATCCGGCCCGTACGGCTGATCCTCCACGGTGGGTTCCGAGCCGGGCACCGCTTCGAATTCATCCGTGCCTGCACGGTCAACCGCGCGGTGGAACCGCTCGCCCAGGGCACCCCCGGCGATCGAAAAGATCAGCGGAACGAGTACGCCGACGGCCAGGATGGCCCAGCCACTGCCGCTGAGCGGCCCCTCGTCGATCGGATTGCTGGGCAGAGTGATGGACCTGGTCGGATCTACGTCGCCGCCCGCGATCCACGCCGTGATCGCCACCGCCATTGCCATGACCAGGCTGAGCAGCCAGAGACCGAGGCCCTGACGCAGGCCGTCAAAGCGCGCCATCCGGGCCGCCACGTAGCCACCGGCGAGATAGCTGAGGGCGAGGATCGCAATCGGGATCAAGCCGCCGCCCGTCATCACGTGATCGA
The DNA here is from genome assembly GCA_963819715.1 of uncultured Solirubrobacterales bacterium. Classification (GTDB taxonomy): domain Bacteria; phylum Actinomycetota; class Thermoleophilia; order Solirubrobacterales; family 70-9; genus DASUPK01. The sequence continues at coordinate 619,305 of CAWFXE010000002.1, read as the reverse complement.
CAAGGCTGGCGGCGTCCTCGTGGAAGCTGGTGACGCCGGAGGCGACCATTCCCCCGAGCACCATCGCCACCACTGAGGCGCCGAGGCCGATCGCGGCGAGCAGACCGAAGAAGACGGCCTCCCATTGGATCCGCCCACCGAACTCCCGGCGTTCCCGGCGGTGCATCTCTCGCCGGCGAAACTCCAGCTCTCGGCGGCGCAAGTCCGTCAGCGCCCGGCCGCTGTGGCGGATTCTGGGTCCCTCAACCGTGGGATTTGTTCCCATCGCGGGAGATGAGTTTCCAATCCGGCGCTTCTTAAACCTCAGGCCTCCGGCTTCGGCGGCGGGTACTGGGTTCGCACGAAGCGGTCCCACATCCGATCCGTCATCACGCCGCGCATCCCCATCACAACCCTGGCCGAGGGGGTGACCTTGTACCGGGTCGCCGGCCGGCGCGAGGTCAGTGCCTTCGCGATCTTCCCGGCCACCGCCTCCGGGCCGGCGCCGAACCTGGCCATCCCGCCCGTGTAGGCCTCGGCCGTCACCTTGGCCACGTCGGCGTTGAACTTGGCATACGCCCCGTGCTCATCGACCTCATCCAGGCTCCCCGCGGCCGTCTCGCCGAACTCGGTGACGATCAGGCCGGGCTCGATCACCACGACGTCGATGCCGAATCCCTTGACCTCGAAGCGGAGGGCGTCGGAGAGCGCTTCCACAGCGTGCTTGGTCGCGTGGTAGACGCCCCCGCCCGGGAAGGTCAGCTTGCCGCCCATCGAGCTCAGGTTCACGATCCGCCCCGAGCCGGCCCCGCGCATGCCCGGGAGGACGAGCTGGCACATCCGCATCAGGCCGAAGACGTTGGTCTCGAACTGGCGGCGGACGCTGTCCATCGGGATCGTCTCGATCGCGCCGCTCTGGCTGTAGCCGGCGTTGTTGACCAGCGCGCCGATCGGGCCGTCCTTCTCGACCTCGGCAACCGCCTTCTCCATCGAGCGCTCGTCGGTGACGTCGAGCTCGCTGAGCGTGCAGCCCTTCCTGCCGAGGTCCTCGATCGCCTCGAGCCGGCGGGCCGTCGCGTGCACGTTCCAGCCGTCCCCGGCGAGCCGCTCAGCCGTCGCCCGTCCGATCCCAGTCGAGCAGCCCGTGATCAGCACCGGCCGCGACTTGTCAATCCCCATATCTCGATCCTTTCATAGGCTGCATCGGTGCGCGCGGTTACTTTCCAAGCCCCCGGGGAGGTTCAGCTCGACGAGGTCCCCGAGCCCGAGCTGCTCGCGCCCGACGACGCAATCGTTCGGGTCGAGGCCAGCGGGATCTGCGGCTCGGATCTCCACATCTACCACGGGCGAGTGCAGATCGAGCCCGGCTTCGTGATCGGCCACGAGTTCGTCGGCGAGGTGATCGCGGCCGGCGACGACGTCACCCGTGTCGCCGTCGGCGACCGCGTGCTCGGCACATACGGGACGGCGTGCGGCGAGTGCTTCTTCTGCCGGCGCGAGGAGTTCCACAAGTGCGACGAAGCGAGGGTCTACGGCCACGGCGCGGCGCTGGGAGATCTCCGGGGCGCCCAGGCCGAGCAGGTGCTGGTCCCGCACGCCAATCTCACTTTGCGCAAGGTCCCGGAGGGGCTCTCCGACGACGTCGCCCTGTTCGCCGGCGACGTCATGGGGACGGGCTTTCACGCGATCGACTCGCGCCCGCTCGCCGAGGGCGAGAGCGCCGCAATCCTGGGGATGGGTCCCGTCGGGCTCTGCGCGGTGCAGGCGGCCAAGGCCGCCGGGGCCTCCGAGGTGATCGCGATCGACACCGTCGAGGACCGCCTGAAGATGGCCGAGTCCTTCGGGGCCACGCCGGTCCACCTGACCGAGCAGGAGCCCCGCGCCGAGGTCAAGAAGCTCACCGAGGGGCGGGGAGTCGATCTCGCGGTCGACGCCGTCGGCCACCCGGACGCGCTCGATCTGGCCCTGCGGCTGGCCCGCAAGGCCGGGACGGTCTCGGTCACCGGCGTCTACGCCGAGCGCGCCGAAGTCCACATGGGAGTCCTCTGGATCAAGGCCCTGACCCTCACCAGCGGCCACGCCAACGTCATCAAGCACCTGGACCCCGTCCTCGAGCTGATCTCGGCGGGAAAGCTCGACCCGGCTCCGCTCGTCACCCACCACATGAAGCTCGATGAGGCGCCCGAGGCGTACCGCATCTACGACAACAAGGAAGCGCTGAAGATCGTCCTCACGCCCTGAACACCTCTGCCGGCAGGAGGCCGGCGGGAAAGTCGTTCCCGAATTCAGGGACCAGCCGCATCGCGAGATCCGCCGCCGGGCGACCCCGGGTGGCTCGGTCGAGGTCCCGGACGGTGAGCAAGGCACGGACCGAGGTCGCGATCTGGAAGTCAGCGGCGTTCGGCGGATCGCCCCCGATCACGCCCTGTTCGATCAGGTCATCGACGTGGTCGAGTACTTCCCCGACCGAGGCGATCGCGCTGCGGATCTCCCGATCGCTGTCGACCTTGTTCGCCATGTAGCGGGCCGTCGGCGCGTTGATCCAGGCCGCGAGCTTCGGCAGAGGGACGCCGATCTCCTTCGCGATCATCAGGCGCGTCTCCGGGCGGTGGACCGAGAGCCAGCGGATGATTCGCCGGGGAACGTCCTGCAGGACCTCGTCGCCCCAGCGCTCGGCCTCCTCGACCTCGAGCCGCTTCTGCGGGTCCGTGGGGAACAGCCGCGGTTCCGGCTGCAACTCGTCGAGCGCCCGCGAGATCGCGCGGGACTGTTGGAGCCTGCGGCTATCGATCTTGATCGACGGGACGGTTCCGCCGCGGAAGCCGCGCGTGCGCAGCAGGGCGGGGTGGAGCCCCGGCAGCAGCCAGATCGGCTTGTAGTCGATCCCCTTGGCCTCGAGCTCGAGCCGCACCGTGTGAGAGGGAGGCGAAGGCTGTGTGCCGTACAACTTGATCCCCATGCCAGACACCCTAAACGGCAAGCTGCTGATCGCCTCGCCCAGCATGCCGGACTACTTCAACCGGGCGGTGATCCTGATGGTCGAGCACTCGGAGGAGGGGGCGTTCGGTCTGGTCCTCAACCGGCCGTCGGAGACGACAGTCGGAGAGGCCTCGCCGGAGCTGGCCGATTTGATCGGAGACGAGCACCTCCTCCATGTCGGCGGCCCGGTTCAGCCCAACGCCGTCACCGCGATCGGCGAGCATCCCGATCCGGCCGCCGCCACGAAGCTGATCGTCGGCGCCGTCGGCATGGTCGATCTCGACGATCCGCCCGACCTCTCCCGCGTCCGCGTCTTCGCCGGCTACGCGGGATGGGGCGCGGGCCAGCTCGATGACGAGCTCGAGCAGGAGGCCTGGATCGTCGAGGACGCCCATCCCGATGACCCGTTCGGCGACGGCGACCTCTGGGCGGACGTCCTTGCGCGGAAGGGCGGGGAGTACGCGCTGCTGGCGCGGATGCCGGCGGACCCGTCCGTCAACTGAACGCGGCTACTCGGCCTCGTAGGCGATCTGCACGTGATCGCGGGCGACGGCGATGAACGGGCGCTGAACGGGGGGCTCGCCGTCGCGTCCCGTGATCGTCGCGCCGACCAGCGGGATGAATTGGACGCCCTCGCGGTTGAGGAGGTCGGATAGGCGGCTGTGGAACCCCTCGGCGGGGAGCGTCACGTCGCCGACGATCGTGTACCGCTCGGTCTCGAGCACAACGCGCTCTCGCCTGATATCGGCGCTCATGGGGGAGGTATCGGGCCCTGCGCCGGTTAGCTTGAGCGAGCCGCCCTCGGATACGGCGGCGCAGCAAACTCAAACTGGGGAGTAGGTGCCGGTGACCGAGCTGAGCCCCGGGAAGGTCCTCCGGGGCGACAAGGGCAAGATGCTCGGCGTCTTCGGCAAGCCCGAGGATCGAGTGCGCATCGACTTCGACCGGGTGGCGCTGACCATTCGGATCCCCCTCGAGCGACAGTCCGAGGCCGAGCCCTTCGTCGCCGACGTCAACAAGGCGATCACGGGCAGCGCCGGCTAGACGCCGAGGGCCGCGCTCAGCCCAAGCATCACGCCGGCGCCGGCAACGACGCCGAGCACGCCCCGCCCCATGCCGGTGCCCCGCAGCGCCCGGGGGCCCAGGTCCGAGATCACCAGCGCGAGCATGGCGCCGGCCGCAAAGCCGAAGGAGTAGGGCAGCAGGTCCTTGAAGGTCTCGACCAGCAGATAGGCGATCACCGCTCCGATCGGCTGCGGGATGCTCGTCAGGACGGCGGCCCAGAACATCTGGGTTCGGCTGTAGCCGGCCTCGGCCATCGGGACGGCGACGCTGGTCCCCTCCGGCACGTTCTGGAGCCCGATCGCGAGGATCACGAAGAGGCTGAGGCCGGAGACGTCGGACGCGTACGCCGTCCCGATCGAGAAGCCCTCCGGCAGGCTGTGCACGAGGAGAACGAGAAAGACCAGGACCGAGAGCCTGGCGCCCGGCCCGGTCCTCCCGCGGAACTCGACATCGGAGTGGGTCACGGCCACCCGGGCGACGCCGAGAAATGCGACCCCCATCGCCACCCCGACGAGCACGGCCCCGGTCGGGCCCTGGTCGAAGCCCGGCTTGAGCAGGCCGACGATCGAGGCGACCGTCATCGTCCCGGCGGCGAGCCCGTAGAGCGCGGGCTGCCAGGCGGACGCCCGTCCGCCCAGCCAGAAGACCGGCACGGCGCCGAGCCCGGTCGCGAGTGCGGTCGCCGATGCGGCGAGCAGCAGGACGATCACTATGGTCCCTCGGGTGGGTGCACTGGAGGAGGTTCCCATTCCCGCGATGTCGCCGGAGCGGTTCCGTGCGGTGTTGGGTGACCGCTACGCCGAAGTGGACCAGGCGATCGCCACTGCGCGCGAGCTGCTCAGCGGCCGGGTGATCTGGCACATCAACTCGACGGCGCGCGGCGGGGGAGTCGCGGAGATGCTCCATTCCCTGCTCGCGTACGCGCGGGGCGCGGGCGCCGACGTCCGCTGGATGACGATCTCCGGCAACCCCGACTTCTTCAAGGTCACCAAGCGCATCCACAACCACCTGCATGAGTCACCGGGCGACGGCGGCCCGCTTGGCCCGGAGGAGCGCAAGATCTACGAGACCGCGCTCATAGAGGCCGCCGACGAGCTCGCGCAGCTGGTCAAGCCCGGGGACATCGTCTACATCCACGACCCGCAGCCGGCGGGCCTGGTGCCTCACGTGAAGACCAGGGACCTGAACGTGGTCTGGCGCTGCCACATCGGCGTCGACAGCCCCGGCGAATTGGCTCGCGGCGCCTGGGATTTCCTTCGTCCCGACGTCGCCGACGCAGATGCATACATCTTCTCCCGCGAGCGCTTCATCTGGGATGGTCTGGACAGGGACCGCGTCTGGATCGTGCCCCCGTCCATCGACGCCTTCTCTCCCAAGAATCAGGACCTCGATCCCGAGGCAGTCAAGTCGATCCTGGCATTGACGGGCATCGAGAGCGGGGACCATTTCAGTCGCGCCCTCTTCCACCACTTCGACGGCAGCACCGCCAGGGTTGGCAGGGCGGCGCAGCTCGACCAGGACGGCCCGGTCCCCCAAGGCGCGCCGCTGATCACCCAGGTTTCGCGCTGGGACCGTCTCAAGGACCCTGTGGGCGTGCTGCGCTGCTTCGCCGAGTACTGCCAGGCGGATGGCGCGCATCTGCTCCTCGCCGGTCCCTCCGTGGCCGAGGTGTCAGACGACCCGGAGGGCGCCGAGGTTCTCGCCGAGGTCCGCGAACGGCGGAGCGCGCTGCCGGCCGAGCGGCGTGCGCGGGTGCACCTCGCCTCCCTGCCGATGGACGACGTCGAGGAGAACGCGGCGATGGTCAACGCCATCCAGCGCCGCTCCGCGGTGATCCTGCAGAAGAGCCTGGCCGAGGGCTTCGGGCTGACCGTCGCTGAGGGGATGTGGAAGGCGAAGCCGCTGGTCGCGAGCCGCGTTGGCGGCATCCAGGATCAGATCGAGGACGGTGTCTCAGGCGTGCTGATCGACGATCCAACCGACCTTGAGGCGGTGGCGCGGGCGGTCGACGGCTTCATCTCCGACCCGGCGCGGGCCGCCGAAGTCGGCGCTGCGGCCCGGGAGAGGGTCCTGGAGCACTACCTGGGGACGCGCCACCTGACGCAGTACATGACCCTCATCGAGGGCATGCTCAGGGACGACGCGGGCTAACCGGCGGCGCGCTCGTCCTTCCAGCCGCGGAATGCCGCGAGCAGCTCCTCTCGCGCGCGGGCGTCAATGTCTTCTTCGGTCAGGCTCCCCGAGGCCTCGATGACCAGACTCATCTGCTCGACGTACGCCGTGCAGTGGTCACAGCCCTTGATGTGATTGCGAAACCGGCGACGGTCCGACCGCGACAGGTTGCCGTCGAAATACGCGGTGACCAGCTCGACCAGCTCCTGGCAGGCCATTTCTCGCGTGAAGAGGCTCATCCGGTGCCTCCCGCGATCTCGGGGTCGAGGTAGCGCTCCAGCGCGGCGCGGACCTTGGACCGGGCGCGGTGAAGCAGGACGCGCTGGTTGCCGTCGCTGATATCGAGAGCATCCGCGACCTCCATCGGGCTCCAGCCCTCGACGTCGCGCAGGCGGATCACCTCGCGCTGCGCCTCGGGCAGCTCGTCGATCGCCATGTGGATCACGTCGAGCGTCTCGTGCTCGAGCACCTTCTCCTGCGGCCAGGCTCGCGGCGGCGCGGCCCAGGCGCCGGGATGCGGCGAGTCGGGACCCAGGAAGCGGTCGGGGTCGACGGACGGCTCGTCGCCCTCCCCGGCGCCGGCGAGCGACGAGAACGGCACCATGCGCCCGTCGCGCTGTCCCCTGGTCTTGGCGCGGTTGGTGAGAATCCGGAAGAGCCAGGTCTTCAGGCTCGATCGCTCCTCGAAGCGGTCGATGCCGTTGAGGACCGCCAGCCACGTCTCCTGCACGACCTCTTCCGCGGTCGCGCGGTCGCGGACGAACATCTGGGCGACCCGGAGCATCGTGGCTCCGTAGGCGTCAATCAGCTCGGCGAAGGCGGACTCATCGCCCTCGCGAAGCCGTTGAACGATGTCGTGATCATGAGGTTCAGTCATCGGGCGCGGCCAGGAGTTACGCGGAGCACGAATGGGATACTCGCATCGTGGCGCCGCCGACGAACCCGGATGAGGCCCTCGCGGTGCTCCTCGACGGCAACCGCCGGTATCAGGATGGAAAGCTCGAGCTGCGGGACTACTCCCCGGCCGAGGACCGGGCGAGCATGCAGGCGCCGTTCGCGGCGATCATCAGCTGCGCGGACTCCCGCGTCTCGCCGACACTGATCTTCGACGTGGAGCGGGGCAACATCTTCTCCTCCAAGGTCGCGGGCAACAGCATCGACTCCGGCACGCTCGGGAGCACCGAGTTCGCCATCAAGGTCCTCGGCGTGAAGCTGGTGATGGTGCTCGGCCACAGCGATTGCGGGGCGGTGAAGGCGGCGATCGAGGTGGCTGGTGGGGCCGAGAGCTACCCCCCTGACGAGTACGGAGCCATCGGCGAGGTCGTCAACCGGATCGTGCCCCCCATCGAAGGGATCGACCCCTCCGACCGAACGGTCCCGCACTGCATCTCGGTGAACGCCAAGGCGCAGGCCGACGACCTCGCCTCGCGCGGCCCGATCGTCAAGCCCGCGATCGAGGAGGGGAGGATCGCCGTGGTCGCCGGCGTCTACGACATCGAGACCGGCAAGGTCTCCCTGATCTAGCCGTCCGCGCGCCGGTCGTCCGTCCAGGAAGTAACTCAACCGGCCTCTGTGGCGCTGACCCCTATGAGGACCTCATACGGGGTTCGCAGGCTTACAGGCAATGAGGAGGTCGTTCGAAATATGAAGCGGATCGGCAGCGTCGTGCTCTGTTGCATCGGCGTCGCGGCGATTGGCACCGGCGCGGCGCTGGCGGACAGCCCGGCGCCCAACCCCAATCAGGTCGCGGCTCAGCAATGCACGAACGAGCTGCACGCCATGGGCGTGAAGGCCTTCAAGGCCCTCTATGGAGACAACGCGCCCAAGTTCCAGCATGCGATGCGCAATTGCCAGCGCGCTCATGGGAAGTCCGCGCGGACCGTGGTCAACAACGCCGCCCAGCAGTGCAAGGCGGAGCAGGCTGACCCGAACTTCGGGACCGCCCACAGCGGCATGACGTTCGACCAGGTTTACGGGACGAACGCCAACCAGAAGAACTCGTTCGGCAAGTGCGTGAGCTCGAAGGTCCGGTCGACCGCGGATCAGCAGGAGCAGAACCTGCAGAACGCGGCCCAGCAGTGCCGCGTGGAGCGCAGCGATGCGAACTTCGCGGCGGACCACGGCGGGAAGTCGTTCACCGACTTCTACGGCACGAATCACAACCGCAAGAACGCGTTCGGCAAGTGCGTCTCCAGGAAGGCGAAGGCGCTGGGGGCGACCCCTCCGACGCCGTAGATGCGAGGGTGCTCTGAGGCGCAGCCGAGGAGCAACCCGTTTCCTCCCAAGTTGCAGGGAACCGCGGAGGGCCGGCCTGAGCGCCGGCCCTTCGTCTACCTGAAGACCCCGGTGTGGCCCACCGAGTAGCGACCGGGCTGCGGGTATACGCAGAGGCCGTGTGGCCCGCTGCCCACCGGAACCCGGGCGAGCAGGTGCCCGTTCCGGGTGCTGATCGCGTAGACCTCGCCGCCGTAGCGGCCCGAGAGCCAGAGGACGTGCCCATCCGCGGAGACCCCGCCCATGTCCGGGCTGCCGCCGGGGATGTGCCAGGTGTGGATGACCTTGCGGGTGGCAAATGAGATGACCGATACCTCGCCGGCCGTTCTGTCGGAGACGTAGAGGTACTTCGAGTCCCGGCTCACGTAGAGGCCATGGGCTCCCGCGGCGGTGGGGATGAAGCCCTTCTTCTTGAGCGTCTCGGCATCGATCAGCCAGACTCCTCCGGAGTACTGGTCCGCTACGTAGAAGAGCCGGCCGTCCGGTGAGAGCTTCACGTCCTGGGGCGAGGCCCCCGTGCCCAGGGTAAGCCGGCCGACCACGCGCCTGCGGGCGAGGTCGACCCTGATCAGGGACTTCCCGAACTCGCAGCTCGCCACGAGGTAGCGCCCGTCCGCCGTGAAGTCCATGTGGTTGACGCCGGAGCAGGGCACGGACAACGTGTGCTCGCTGCGCATCGTGTGCGGGTTGCGGAAGTCGAGCGTCTGCATCCGCTCCTCGACCACGATCGCGAAGCGCCCGTCGGGGGTGAAGTAGAGGTTGTACGGATCCGTCACCGGGACCGGCCGCCCGGGCCGGCCGGTGGCCGGATTGATCGGAGTCAGGGAGTTGCTCTCGTCGTTGTTGACCCAGAGCGTCTTCAGATCGTAGGACGGGACGACGTGCTGTGGCAGGGTGCCCACCGGGAACTGATCGATGACCTTGTAGGTCCGAGGGTCGATCACGCTCACGGTGTCGCTCTCGCTGTTCGGTACGTAGACGCGGGAGGGAAACCCGCGCACGGCCGGGGAGAGCATCCCGGGACGGTCGGCGGCGTAGACGTCGTGGGGATCGAGCGACGGGGGGACGCGCAGCCGTCCAGCCGTTTCAGATTTCTTCCCTCCGGCGCTCACGCCCGTTCGGCCGGCGCCTCCGCCTCCTGAGCCACCGGCGGCGAAGAACCAGATCAGCACGGCGCCGATGGAGCCCATCAGCGCCGCGAGGCGGATCAGACCCCGTCGCCTCGCCCGGCTCATCGAGAGAAAGGCTCGCCGAGCCGGGTGAAGGGCGCCTAAGAGGCGGAGTAGAGAACGCTCATCAACGTCTTAGGAAGGCTTCACCTGCCGCGATCACGGTCAGCGGCGATGAGCTCCGAGCGCCGCCGAGGCCTGGTCCGGCTGGGGATCCTGCTGTGTTCGATCGCGGCGCTGCTCGTGGTCGGCCTGAGCTTGGTCTCGGGCTCCGGCGGCGGCCAGATCGGGAGCGGTCAGTCGGGGGGCGCGCGCCCCATGCCCCATGGGCCAGCCCGGTTGACGGCCACACCGAGCCGCAGTCGGCTGCCGGTCGCGATTCACGGCGAGACGGTCGCCCCGGTCTCGGGGGGCCTGCTCGTGATCGGCGGCGAGGACAGCGGTGGCTCGTCCGATCGCGTCTATCGGCTCGAGCCGGGGTCGGGACGCGCCACGCCCGACGGGTCGCTTGCCCAGCCGCTCCATGATGCGGCCGCCGTCACCCTGGCCGGCGGAACCCTGGTCTTCGGCGGGGGGAACACCTCCACCCTCGACATCGCTCAGGCGCTGACGCCCGGCGGCACCGCGCGGGTCGTCGGCCACCTTCCCGATGCAGCGTCCGACATTTCGGCGGTTCGCCTAGGCGGGGCGGCGTATGCGCTCGGCGGCTACGACGGCCAGCAGCCGTCTGCATCGGTGCTGCAGACGACGAACGGCAGGTCATTCACCAGGGTCGCGCGCCTACCGACCCCGGTTCGCTACGGCGCGGCGGCGACGGTGGGCGACAAGATCTACCTCTTCGGCGGCGAGCTTGGAGACGGGAGCGAGACCAGCGAGATTCAGGAGTACGACCTCGCGACGGAGCGGGCGGTCGTCGCCGGCCACCTTCCGAATGCCCTCTCGCACGCTTCGGCGATGAGCCTCGACGGCACGATCTATCTGCTCGGTGGGCGGATCAACGGCAGCGCGAGCGACCGGATCCTCCGCTTCGACCCCGCCAGGAACGCCGTCGTCCCGGCCGGCCGCCTTCCGCAGCCCGTCTTCGACGGCGCTGCCGGGACTGTCGGGGGGCGGGGCTACCTGCTCGGGGGCATCGGTGCATCCGGGACCCCGCTCGATTCCGTGATCGAGCTGCGCTAGCCGATCGAGACCAGGTCGATCACGAACACCAGGGTCGCGTTCGGCGGGATCGTCGGCGGCTGGCCCTGAGCGCCGTAGGCGAGTCCCGGCGGGATGATCAGCTCACGCCGACCGCCCGCCTTCATGCCGGCGACTCCCTGATCCCATCCCTGGATGACCTGGCCGCCGCCGAGCTTGAACGAGAACGGCTGGCCGTGGTCGTAGGAGGAGTCGAACTTGCTGCCGTTGTCGTAGAGCACCCCGATGTACTGGACGCTGACCTGATCGCCGGACTTGGCCTCGGCGCCGGTCCCGGTCTTCAGGTCCTTGACCTCGAGCTGCGTCGGGGGAGAGCCGGTGGGAAGCTGGACGGTCGGCCCGTTGGGGACGGTGATGTCGGCCTTTGAGGTGTCCTCGCCGGAGCCCCCGCCGCGCGAGACGACGATCACGATGACGACGACGGCGAGGATCCCGCCGGCGGCCAGAAGCCCAGTCACCCTGCGATCCATGGCGCGGGATCGTACGGGGCCGGTCAGCCGGGTGCGGTGCCGTTGCTTGCCATCAGGCGGTCCAGACGCTGGCCGAGCTCCGAGCGCAGCGCCATGTCTCCGGGGCTGAGCGCCTCGCCGGTGTCCCGGTCGACCAGGTTCCGGCCCTCGTCAGGATCGCGCGAGAGTTCGTACATCTCGTACTCGGGCGGCTTCTTGCCTTCGGGGTCGAAGTAGAGGGCGAACTTGGCGTCCGCGGTCCGCACTGCGCGGACGCGGTTGGGCTGGCCGGCGACGTCCTGGAGCGCCGTCGCCGCCTGATGGTCGTCGTACGTGAAGTGGATCTCGTCCTGGACCGACTCGCTGGGCTCCGGGTGGGCGGCAATCGGGGCGAGGTCCACGGAGGTTCGGCGCAGGCGCTCGTTCTCGGGCGCGGCCCGTCCGGCGATGATCGGGGCGAGGTCGCGGCCCTTCGCCTGGCCGTTGAGCTTGGTGCCCGCGACGCCGGCGATGGTTGGCAGCACGTCGACCAGCGAGACCAGGGCGTCGGAATGCGCCGGCTTCGGGAAGAGGACCGGATTGGAGACGACCAGCGGGATGTTGATCGTCTCCTCGTAGGCGTTGAACGCCTTCTGGCGCAGCCCTCCGTGCGACAGGCCCATCTCGCCGTGGTCGGCGCAGCGGAAGACCATCGTCCGCGATCGGAGCGATTCGGGATCCGATGCGTCGCCGAGGGCGGTCATCACCCGGCCGAGCTGCTCGTCGACCACCCGGTGGAGGTGGGCGTAGAAGTTGACGTACTCGAGCATCTGTGCCTCGCTGCGGAGCGGTCCCAGATAGGCCGCCATTCCCATCTTCATCAGCTCGTGAACCGAGGGCTTGTCGCGCAGGGATTCCTGGACCGTCGGCGGCAACTTCACCCCCAGGTCGATGAAGCCGCTTTCCTGGTAGCCGCCGCGGACGTGCTGGGCCGGGTAGCCGAGCACGTCGTGCGGATTGACGAGGGAGACGACCAGGCAAAACGGCTCGGGGAGATCGGCCTGCCCCAGCCAGCTCTCCGCCTGGCGGGTGTAGACCTCGTCCCAGCCGAGGCCGAGCGGCCCCGCGTTGCCCGACCCGAAGTGCTCCGCCCTCGCGTTCTCGCCGGCGTCCGGCGGCTCCCAGTCGGCGAAGCCGTAGTCGTCGCGGAGGCGATCGGCGTCCGACTGCGCCCAGCCGCCGAGCATGTCGCCCCCCGACGGATGGGTGAGGTGCCACTTGCCCTTGTAGGCGACCTCATAGCCTCGGCTGCGCAGAATGTGTGCGAGGTTCTGGGTCTGGGGATCGAGCTCGGGCTCGTTGCCCGACTTCGGGCCGGCCTGGACCAGACCGCGGCCGAAGTTCCGAAGGGCCCGCCTTCGCGGGGCGTTGGGGCCGGTCATCATCCCAGCGAGCTCGCGCACCACCGCCGGCGAGTTGCCGAGATCAGGCCGCAGGTCCGCCTGGGTGTGGGTGAGCGTGACGCCGTGCTGGGCCGGATAGCGGCCGGTGAGGAGGGTCGCCCGGCTCGGCGAGCACATCGAGGTGTTGGTGAAGGCGCGGTGGAAGGTGAGGCTGTTCTGCTCGAGCTCGTGCTGGTTGGGCGTCAGGTCGCGCAGCCAGCCCGGGATGTCCGGCCAATGTCGCGGATACCGCTGCTGATCGGTGATCAGAAGGAGGATGTTCGGAGGCTTGGCCGTGGCTAGCCTTTGCTCTTCTTCGTGCCCGGACAGCCCAGCTGCTGCTCGAACTGGGCCTTGCTCATGTAGGTCCCCGTCGGGTAGTAGGGGCCCATCACCTGGGCCGCCGTGTTCGGCTGGCTCACGTCCCAGGAGGTCTTGTGGAAGCGGGGCGAGGGGATGACGTTCCGCGTCACCAGGGATCCAATGTCGGGCCGGCCAGCGGCATCGCCAACGGGGTCGGCCGGCAGCCAGGCCACGCCGCAGCGCTTCGTGGCGTCCCGGGGCCGGAAGCCCGCGTGCGCGACCACCATCACGTAGCGGCGACCCTTCCGCAGCGGGAACTGCTCGTCGTAGAGGCACCGATAGGTGCCCGTCACCGCGAGCGACTCCTCGACGCACATGTCCCACTCCCGCATCTGCCCGCCGCCCATTCGCTTCTCACCGGAGTCGGTTTGGGGCGTCTTCGGCATCTTGCCGCGGACGACGAGCACCTGCCCGTAGGCGAAGCTGTAGGTCCCGACCATGTAGCGAGCGTCGAGGTTGTTGTAGAAGGTGCCCACCGGCGTGGAGTCCGCGGCGGCATGCTCGGCGGGGGACTTGTAGGAGCTCACCGTGTAATTGAGGCTGAAGAACTTCTCGAATGAGAAGTCCGGGGTCGCCGGGTTCGTGGCGGGGTCCTTCCCGGGCCAGTTGACGTAGGTCTGGTAGAGCGGCAGCGGCATATTCTGCGACGCGTAGGAATGGTTCGAGTTGAGGGCGTCGCACATCGCCTGTCCCTTCAGAACGGTTCCGTCGGCGAGGACGACCTCCGGCTTCGGCAGCGGCTCACCCCCGGCGCGGCCGCGCCCCTTGTCGGGGACGTAGACCCGGTAGAGGATGTCCTGGTAGGAGTTGTAGTTCGGGTCTGGCTGGGCGTAGAGGGTGTTTCGCGCGGGCTGGGCCGGGAGGGTGGATCCCACCACGCTCATCGTGTAGTCGCGCTTCCTGACGTCGCGACGGTGCCCCTTGACGAAGGGGTTGGACGAGCCCTTGTCCGGGCGCGTCAGGTAGTCCGACACCGTGTTGGTCGCGGTGCCGTTGTTGACGTACGCCGTCATCGATTGGAAGCGGGCGTGTGTGAACTTGCCGTGGAGCCGGACGATGGCGCCGGGCGGGGCTGCGAACTTGGCGCCCCAGTAGGTGATCTCCTGGCCCGGGAACCCCTGGTTGGTGCGCGGGTCGACGTTTGTGAAGGGGCCCGTCCAGAAGCAGCTCGCGACGGGGAGGTTGTTCGGGTTGTAGCCGGTGGGAACGGCTGCCGCCTGCGCGGCGCCGGCGTAGACGGCCATCCCGGCCAGAAGGGCCGAGGCCAGCAGGGCGATCCGTCGCAACCTGCCGGCCATCAGCCCTTCGGGCCGGGCAGGCTCGCCCCGGCCGCGGCGTTCATCGCCGACATCAGGGTGCCGCCGACCAGCTCGTGGACCTGCTCGCGCGGGAGGTCCTGCTCGATCGCTGCCTCGATCACCGTCTCGACGTACGCGAGCACGCCCTCGAGCGCGATCCGGATCACCTGCGGAGGGTCGGTCGTCCCGAGCTGGTTCAGGGCGACGGTGGAGATGATTCGCTCGCGGTAGATGCGGGCGATCTCGAGGAGATCGGGATCGACCAGCCCGCGACCCTGCCGATAGAGCTGCCAGGCGTCAGTTGGCTCAGCGGCGTGATCGAGCAGCCTGTTCAGGTTCGTGACGAGCCGCTCGGAGAGCGGGACGGCGGGGTCGGTGACCCAGCCGCTCGAGAGTTGTTCGCCCGCACGATGGACCGCAGCCTCGAGCAGCTCGCGGCGGCCGCCAGGGAAGTAGTGGTAGACGAGATTGCGGGTGACGCCGGCGCGGTTCGCCACCTTCTCGAAGGCGAGGTTGTCGTATCCGTCGCGGGCCGCGATCGTCAGCGCCGCGTCGATCAGCTGGTCGCGCCGCTCCGCGGGCGGTAGCCGGCGAGGGCGCGGGGGGGAGCTCACCTCCATCGCGCCGAGAATACACGCTATTTACAGTCTGTACAACTTGGGCGTGTGTGAAATAAAGCGTGTACGCGAGCAGCGCGAGATGGGCGCGGTTGGGATCGAACCAACGACCTCTCCCGTGTGAGACGAGGCCGGAAGGGCGCCGAGAAGGGCCTCAAACCCGCATTCCCAAGCCAAATGCGGCACCTGCCGCCGCCCCTCTGAGGGCGCGCTGTATTGCCGCAAACTGCGGCCGATTACAAGCCGTTTGGGCACTGGTGCCCAATGGGGACGCCGACCGAAGGCGACCGATCAGGCCGTTGCGAGGGCCGGTTCGATCTCCGCGGCCACCACGCGATCCGGGGGAATCGTCACCGTGACCGCCCCGTCGCGCTCGAGCAGGAATCGCACGTTGACGAGAACCACCCCGATCACGGCGCCGGACTCGTCGTAGTCGATCGCGTGGCCCTCCGGCGTGGCGACGGTCCGCGCCGGCTCACGCGGCGCCCCGACACTGAGGTAGAGCACGTCGCCCCGGTCGTCGTACTCGGAGTCGTCGAAGGTGATGCCTGCGATCGTCACGCTCATGGTGGCCAGCCGCTCGGCTCGTTGTCCTGAACAAACGCCGTGACCACGTGCGCCGGCGACTGGTTGAAGTCTACGACCACCCGCAGCCATCGCCGGGGATCGAGATCCCGGCGAAAGAAGCGCTCTCGGCCTGGTGCCGGATCGTCCTCGCGGACGTCGGGTCTGTTGACAGCGTCGAGGATGGCGTCGAGCGGCCCTGCGAAAGGCATTTACCTCAGATGACTCCCCTTCCAATGGATCTGGTGTACCTACCGCCTCATTCCCGGCGGCCGAAGATCCTGCGAGTCAAGGCCCTGAAGGTGCTTCACGTATCGATCACGGCTCCAGTTCTCAAGGACATCAGTGAGCTGAGCCCGTTCGACGTGAAGGCAGTCGGCGACGTAGTTCATGTACGAGCTCGGCAGCTCGGTGCGATGCGTGTCCACCTGCACCGTGATCGTCGCCGGCTTCCCATCCGCCGCGATGATCCGCAGGCGATACAGGACGCCGTGCCGGACCTTCCGGGGCTTGCCGATCAGGCGATCGAGGCTGGAGCAGACGTCTCGGACTCTCGCCCTGATCGGCGTCTCCAGTTCCCACGGGATCTCTTGCGCCGCGAGCCGACTCTGATCGAGATGACGCGCCTTCGCTCGCGCTCTTCGAGGATTCTCCAGGCTTCGAAGAAGCGCTCGGTGACCTGGCGGAAGAGTTGCGCTTCATCCTCGGTCACCTCATCCTCGTCAAGGTTCGCGATCAGCTCCAGTCGGTCCTCGAGGTTGTCGACGAACTGGTTGACCGCCTCCTGCTCGTTCTCTGCAGCGGCGATCAGGTCGAACTCCGAGCTCCGGAAGACGTGGAGTCCGTCATCGATCCAGTGGTAGACCGACGCGATGGCGACCCCCGTATCGCGGTACAGGATCGCCCCGACCTCCGGCTGGCCTTCCGAAGGGACGTTGCCTTGGTTAGTGCTGTCGCTCGTATCCGGCATGGTGGTTGTTGACCTTTGATCGGCAGCTCGTTCTGAGCACCTGATCTGGGGCTCCTGTAGGCCCTTGGGGACGCAGCCAAGCCCCGACTGCTTCTCTGATCGTACCCGCCTCTCCCTCGCGCGCAACGATCCACCCACGGTAGCGGAGGCTTCGGATCAGGGTGCGCTCGGATTGTCCCTCGAGCGTGTCGGCAAGGACACAAGGGCGTATCGAACACGGCATCCGATGCCGCGACTCGTTCCGTTTACCGCGCGCATTCGGAGCCCAACTGGACGGCGGTCGGCCTGATGTTTGCACGGCGAAGCCGTGCGGTCGGCCGTCCTCATGGCCGCCCAGTCGGACTCCCCACCAAGCGCCCAGCGGCGAGAGCAGAACGCCCAGCTGCTCGTCGAGGTCCTGGAGCGCCACGAACATCTGCTTCGGCGACAAGCCCGTCGGCACACCGAGCTTCCGGACGACATCGACGACGTCCTGCAAACCGCGTACCTGCGCTTCGTCGAGCGCTACAAGGGCCTCGGAGAGCCGCTCGCCTGGCTGTATACGACCGTGAAGCGCGAGGCCTGGGCGATTCGGAGAAGGGGCTCGCGCCAAAACGAACGCAGCCTCACGTATGAGGCCAACGGCCAAGAGGGCGAGTTCGATCTCTCTGAGGTCCTACCGACCGATGCGCCAGGCCCGGTCGAGCGGGTCGAGCGCGACGAGCTCCTCGCAGAACGGCGCCGAGACCTGGCAGCTTTGAAGCGCGACGAGCGCCGCGCCCTCTGGTTGCTGGCTCTGGGTCTCAGCTACGCGGAGATCTGTGAGGCGACGAATTGGACCCGTACCAAGGTCAACCGTTGTCTCAGCGAGGGCCGGGCGGCACTGAGATAGGCCGTTATCTCGGACGCGACTCCTCTTCCGGGAGAGCAAAAACGAAATCGCTCGCATGACGGGCCCACCGCGATGCCCCAACCACGCGAAAGGGAGCGCGGCGGTAGGCTGGGCTGGTGGCCAGGGGGACGTCACGCGCACAGCTCGCCGTTATCGCGGCGGCGCTGCTCGTCTTTGTGGTGATTCAGGTCGCGCTGGCGCAGGGCAGCTCTGCCGGCGGCGGAGCAACGGCTTCGAGCGTCGCGAAGAAGGTGAAGCAGCTTAAGCAGCAGCTCAGCGCGCAGCAGCAGCAGATCGGAGCGCAGCAACAGCAGCTCAGCGCGCTGCAGGCCGAGCAGGGTTCGCCGCGGCCGCCCAGCGGCAACGCGGGCGGCGATCTCTCTGGCACCTACCCGGCGCCGCTCCTCGCGCCTCCCGCGAGCGTGGTCTCCGCCGGTCTTCCCAATCGCGGCAGCACCGACTGCACCGGGGCAACGCCCGGGATTTACGACTACCAGCCCAGCGTCTTCCACTCGGCCGGCTACTACCGTGACCGTCAGGGGAGGGTCTTCCTCCAGGGCGAATTGATCGCCTGTGGCACCCCGGGCGGGTTCGTCATGACGCTCCCGGCCGGCTATCGGCCGAACCGTTACGTTGACTCCGACGAGCAGTTCAACGGCCTTCCGCGTTGGTCCGTCTTCGACGATGGATCCGTGAGTATCTCGACGCCGGCCGGAGGACTCGCCTCGCTTGAGGGGGCCAGTTTCCGCTGCGCGCCAGCCGGTCAGGGCGGCTGCCCGTAGGACGAGGACAACAGCGTCCCGTTCGCAGTCGCGGTTCTGCCAGCGACTCCAACCCGTCGCTTCTCACACATTCCTAGTCGCCTCGCGGGTCCTGTGCGCGACAACCGTTATCTCTGGACGTCGCTACTGCAAATCCTCCGGAGCGGAAGCGAGCTCGCCCCTTCAGGACACCGGGCACGGTGCCGGCAGCACGCGAAGGGGGGCGCGAGGTCCCCGCCGATTAGGGCGCGCCGCCTATTCGGCGATGTTGCCCTGGTCGTCGATCTCGATGCCGGCCATCCGGTACTGCTGGATCAGCATCGGCCGCATGTTGGGCGGCACCGAGGAGAGCGCCATCTTCGCGTTCTGGACCATCATCTGGCGAATCTCCGGGGTGATCTGGGGCTGGGTCGGCATGCCCGCCGGGGGCCCTTGCTTGCTCGCGTCCTCCGTCGCCTTCGAGAAAGCCTGATCGAGCTCGCTTGCCTGGGGCGGTAGCCTTCCCGCTCATCGCCTGCTGCATCTGGTCGGAGGCTGCGGCGATGCGCCCCTCGAGGCGGGCTTGGCCGGCCGCCTCGGCGCGATCCCAGAGCGGCTCGACGTCCGCCGGGTCCGAGATCGAGACGAGCGCGGGAATGCCACCGCCCAGGGTCAGCACCGAGCGTCGCGGCTGCTTGAACTTCTCCACGTAGATCGCGTAGGGCTGTTGGCCCGGGGCGCTGACCGAGAGGACCGCGTCGTGCTTGCCCTGGCTCGTCTCGTAGGTGTGGTCGGGCCCGGTGTCGGTGCCGTCCCCCTCCGTCTTCCGCTTCACCATCGATGTCGCGATGACGAGGACGGCCCGCTGCTTGCCGGGCGGTGCGGGCTCTCCCTCAGCCTCGGCGAGCAGCTGATCGACATTGTCATTCCTCTCGGCCGATTGGGCCTGTGCCTTCGCCACGGCCTCGCCGAGCTCAGCGGGCATCGCCGATGTATCGATCACGCTGGTCGCCGCGATCACCGCCTCGCTGGCCCTTTTCCGGGCGTTGAGGGGATCGACGAGGGCCGGATCGCCGGCTGAGACGCGCTCGGGCATGCTCGGGATCTCCTCCCATGCGACCTCGAAGTCCTCGGGGTGGGAGCGATCGATCGAGACCGGAACCTCCATCCCCCTGACCAGCCAGTGGTCGCGATCGCGCCGATGGCGGGCGCCGAGGACGTAGATCGCATTGCGTCCCTCTCCGATCAGAATCCGGACGCTGCCCTGCGTTCGCCTGCCGACTTTGACGAGATTGTCGAGCGGCGGCTCTGCCTCGACTACCAGAGCGGTCGCCCGCTCGGTGCCGGCCGATTCAACCTGACTCATCCTCGCCCCCTTCGTGAGTTGGGGCAATCCTACTCCCGGAGGAGAGGGCTATCTCCTAATCGACACCAGAAGCGGCTGCCGGTTGCCGCCGGTCCCCTCCCCGGGCTCGTTCCGTTCACGCCTCCCCCGCGCGAGTAGGGGCACTAACAGTGCTCAGTGCTGGTCCTCGCGCAAGGGAGGTGTGAGCGGACCGAGGTGGGCGCCGCTGACACGCACGGTGTGCCAGTGACTGCACACATCAATTAAAGGGCTATGTGGTGGCTTAGTCGGGAAGGGAGTACGCACCTGTGGCGCATTTGGCTGGGGGCTCAGTCGCCCGGCTACTTCTCATCAGGCCCGCGAGCGGCGGCCGTCCCCTACCGGGCCAAACCGAGCCTAAACGCAGAGGCGCCGGTGGACCTATACGGAGCAATAGCCGGTGACCGAATCCCACTGCGAGAAGCTGTCGGCGCTCCATTGCTCCCCACCGGCCTCGTACTCCTCAACGGTCCTGAAGGACGCGTCGGGCAGATTGGTGAAGCTGTAGCCGTCATTGGGGGGAACGAGGCTCGGCTTCCCCTCGATCGCGAAGTAGTACGGCAGTCCGCCGGCCGTATAGCCGAGTACCTTCCTGCCCGTCACGTTGGATACACCGACATACCGCTGGCTCGTGTGGACGGCCACCCACTGCTGCTCCAATCGCCATCGCCTGCGCTTGCGCTTGTGCTTGTGCTTGTGCCTGCGCTTGGGTCCTCTTACCCAGACGTTTTCGTACTCGTACAGTGTCGACCACGTGTAGACGAGCTGGTTGCTGCTGCTGCGGACCGAGATGTTTGGCCAATTCTGGTGGAGCCAGTTGTAGTTGGCATCGCACTTGAAGCCGTAATTGGTCGCAGCCGCGTTCCCGCCCGGGGACGATGAGGACGTTGATGCGAAGGCGCCGGTGGCGAAGACTCCCATTGCCAGGGAGACCGCGAGTGTGGTCCCCAATGCGAGTTGCCGGCGGCGAACATTCTGCATCTTGGGCCATCTCCCTCGTCGCGGAGTTGCAAAGCGGCCTGCTCCGGGTGGCACTCGCACGGACTTAGGCATGCTCATCCCGTACATACCGTTGTCTGCAAAGTCTGAGCGCTGGCGAGGGAGCTCTGACGACGACGATAACCAGAGCGGCAAGACTGAGTTTGAGGCACTTCAACAATCTCCCTTCGTAGTCCCCTTGACACGCCTCTCGCGATCCGGCGCTGGACGAGGATCATGGGACGTTGATCGATCCTTGCATTCCGAGAGGAGGGTGGTCAACCGTAGAAACCCGCCCCTAGTCGAGCCCCTGTCTAAGTCAAGCTCGGCTCGACAAGGCCGGCAAGTTGCTTCCAAGCTGCAGCGATGGCCGGGCGGGCTACTGCTTTGGACGAGTAGGAGAAGTCTCTGAGCCCTCACCGCCTGCTGCCCCAACCGCGTGTCGCCAAGACCAAACGAGCGTCTCAGGCGATCGCAGCTCACGCCCCTTCGTCGCGCAAGGCAGCACTCAGCTACTGCGGATGCTCCGCTGCCCCGGCTCGTCCAAAGCAGCTACTCCGACAGCCCGGCGGCTTCGAGGGCTTCGGCCTGGTTCATGTAGTTGCACATTCGAATCACGCGCCCCGCATCCAGCTCGTAGACGATGGCGAGGTTCAGTGCGACTGGTACGCCGCTTCCCTTTCCTGTCGCCGACTGATGCAACAGGCCCACCACCCGGTCATCGCCGGCGTCGATCACCTGTTCGAGCTGAATCCCCCAGCCTTCGAAGTCCTCAGTCCATCTGCGCATGAACTCCATGAACCCTTCACGGCCCCGAAACACCTCCGCCCCCATCCGGTCAGAGGTCTGCCATTCGGCGTCTGCTGCGAGCGTCCCGGAATCGAACGCGGCACCGGGGTTGCCGCGCGCCAAGCCCTCCTGGAAGGCTTCGAACATCTGCCGCACGACCTCCACGTTCTGCTCTGACATCGCAGCTCAGTATCCCGCTCGGACTGCTGCTTTCCATGCAAAGCGGGTAGTCGCTTCTCGTCCAAAGCAGCATCTTGCGGCACTGCACATCTAGATACATTCTCGTATTTGCATACGCTACTGTATGTGAAATGGAGGCTCAGAGACGGGTTCATCGACGGTTCAGGCAACTCGTTAGCGGCCTCGGCTCACTCTGGGGCACCGCCGTTGCAATTGCGGTGGCAGCCGGTATCCCGTTGGTGTGGGTCTGGGCCGCATCGAAGCTTGCCGGCACGAAAAAGGACCTGACCCCGTCCTTGGCGATCTTCATCGCGACCGGGATCATCGTCTCCTACTGGCTCGCTCTTCTCATCGGCTCCTTGATCCGGGGACGAACGATCAACCCAGGGGAAGAACGTGCCCGGGTGAGGCGGAGCTCCTGGAACCGCAGCTTCAATGACGCTCCGACTCACGAGGATCGGCAGATTGACCCGATCGAGCGGGTCTTCATCGTCGTCGGGGTGCTCGCGATCATCGCGTTCGACATCTGGTTCTTCTTCTTCGCCGGGGATCCGCTGCCGAGCCAGCCAGCGTTCTGATGCCGGCCCGCAAGAAGACGCCGAAGCCGAAGCCTCCGAAGCGCCTCACTCGCAAGGAGAAGCAGGCGCAGACACGGCGCCAGCTGCTCGACGCCGGTGAGCGCGTTTTTCTTCGGCGAGGATTTCAGGGTTCAAGCGTCGAGGAAATCGCAGCCGAGGCGGGCTACACACGAGGTGCCTTCTACTCCAACTTCAAGAGCAAGGACGAACTCTTCGTGGAGCTGCTCCAGGACCGCGTCTATCACCGATATGCGCAGATGGCACAGGAGGCGCAGGAGCAGCCCGGGACACCTCGCGAGCGCCTTCGGTGGGGGATCGAGCGGATGCGCGAGATGTACGAGGAGGACCAGGGGGACTGGCTGTTTCGCCTTTGGCTGGAATGCCTGACGCAGGCCGCGCGAGACGACGAATTCCGGAAGCTGGCAGCGACCTTCTGGAGCGGCAACCGCGCGCTGATGGCCGAGCAGACCACGGAGGTGTTCAAGGCGAGCGGGGGCACCCCGCCTCTTCCGCCCGAGCAGATCGGCACGGCGATGATCGCGCTCGATGTGGGGCTGTTCGTCCAGCACATGGTTGATCCGGAAGCGGTACCCCTTGACCTCTATGTGCCGCTTTATGACCTGTTGTTCGGCCGGATGGTCGATCAGTAACTCGCGTACCTGCAGCGGACTGCTGCTTTCCATGCAAAGCGGTAGTCGCTAGCAGTCCGCTGCGGAGAACCTCAACACCGGATGCAGCTCGATCGCGTTCGGGGCCACGCCGGTCTGACCGTGGGGAATGTCGAAGAAACCGACTCCAGTCAACCTCGCATAGCCGCTCAACCGCGTGAAGTGGCTGGAGGTGGGCTGACCGCAGGCCGCCATCAACTTCGCCCGACTCTTGGCCATCGCCGCCTTCTTGGGAGAGCCCGACGCGCCGTTGCAGGTCGTATCGGGGAACTCGGTGATCATCGTCTTCGACGGCCTGCCGGGAACGGAGACCACCAGGTGGATGTCGTGATCGTCCTCCAACTTCATCTCGATCAGTTGGGCCTTCACCCTCCAGGTCGTGGTCTCGACTCCCTTGATCCGCTTGGTGTTGGGGCCGACATCAGGATGGGGTTTCTTGCGGAGCCGGCCGATCGAGGTCTTCTTCGGCTTGAACTTGACCAGGCGCTCGCGCTTGTCGGAGAGCGTCTTCACCGCCCACCGCTCCTCACCGCACTGCGTTGCGCCGGTGGCGACGGGTGCGGCCGCGCCGATGCTCCGGACCGCGATTAGGCCGGTCAGGAGCGTTCCGAGGATCAGAATCGGTGCCCATCGCACGGCGCGACCCTAACGCGAAGAAGCCCTGCGGTGGGGCCTCTCCGTACTAGATGACAGGGAAGGGTCTGGTCAAACGACAGTCGGAGGCATAGACTCAGATCAGGACGAGATGCCGAGAAGCCGTAGCCATAGGGGACGGAGATTCGGAGTGGCTCTGCTGGGAACAGTGGCGCTTCTCGCAGGCCTCGTCGGCTCGGCTCAGGCCTCGACGATCACGATCAACCCCGCCAGTCCCGAGCCGGGCTCGGGCAACTTCTTCCCGTTCGGCGCGGTGACGACCTGGCCGCCGTACGCGGGCTTCGTCTACAAGAACATCCTCGCCTTCAGCCTGAAGCCAGGTGACAAGCTCGCGTTCGATCTCAGCCTGCAGAACGACGTCAACATCCAGCTCCAGATCGACATGGCTGCCACCACCGTGAACGGTGGTGACGTGCAAACCGCGGCCGGGTTCAGCACCCTGGTCACCAGCAGCGAGGTTCCCCAGAACCCGAGAGGCAACACCACCACCGGTGATTACGAGCTCGCCTTCCCAGTGCAGCTTCCATTCAACTTCCCCGGGGGTGGGCTGATCATTCGATTCTCCAATCCGGCCGGAGCATTCGCGAGCGACACCACCGGCGACGGCGTTCTGGTCAACAGGGCCAACTCGGCTGACCCGAGTGGCAACTTCGTCGAGCGCTTCAACAGCGACGCAAACGGCCTTTCGCCATGGAGCAACGTCCTCGCCAGCGAGGTGGGTGGCTTCAGGCTCACCATCGCCGACGCCCCGACCCAGAACCCGGGCAATGGAACCCCAAATCCCGCTACCGGGGCCCAGCACCACAAGTGCAAGAAGCACAAGAAGAAGCACAAGAGAGCCGCTGCCGCGAAGAAGCACAAGAAACACAAGAAGTGCAAGAAGGGCCACAAGCACAAGAAGAAGTAGCTCCGTCCGGGCAAGCCGCCTAGCCTCGATTCTGAGCCGAATTTCGTCGGCTAGATAGGCAGTTTGAGGAGGCAGACCCCGCCCGTAGGGGTTGAGCGAGGGGGGCTAAGTTCTCGCGTTCCGCCTAGCGCGGGGACAGACGCCTCTCTCGCTGAGCCTCTACTCCGACAGCCCGGCGGCTTCGAGGGCTTCCTTGCGGTCCATGTACTCGACCAGGCCGGCGGCCTTGCCATCACGCATCGTGTAGACGTGGGCCAACTCCATTTCCATCGGGACCCCGCTTGTCGCTCCATGACCGGCAAAGCGGACCCAGAGGAACACTCGGTCCCCCTTGCCTTTGGCCTCCAGCGGCTCCACCTTGAGATCGGGGTACGCCTCCTGCCAGCGTTCGAACTGACGCCTGATCGCTTCGATCCCACGATGGATTGCGGAGTCGGGGTCCTCCCGAGCGGCGTGGTATTCGGCGTCCTCGTGCCAGAACCCAAGGTCCGGTCTTCGCTCACCCGCGTTGTAGCGGGCGTACCGATTCCGGACGATCTCCACGTTCTCCTCCGACATCGCCTATCTGACCTGGAGTACGTCGCGCCAGCCGGGGTCGATCTGGTCCAGATCAATGCTGAGGGCGCTCACCGCGGCTTCGCGGGTCTCGACGTTCTCGTAAGCAATGTTCCACCAAGGGCCTTCACCGTGGACCGGCTTCCCTCGCTTGCGCGCCGTAACGATGATGTCGTTGGCGCGTTCTCCGTCCTCACCGGTGCCGATGTAGCTGATGTTGAGGTGCCAGATGTTCTCCTGCGACATCGCCCGCGCAGTATCCCGCGGCAAGGTTGCGCTTTCCATGCGAAGCAGTAGCGCCGCCGCCTATCCGCAAGCCTTCGACGGCGACTAGCTGGCGTTTGCTCCGGGCCGTTGTCACGCGCCTAGGAGCTGATCGCGGCGCGGGACTAGCCCTCTTGCGGGCCGACTGCCCCTGACCCTACCCCGGATTTTTCAACCAGCGCAAACGTGCGAAAGGACCCGCCCCCGTGAAGCCCTTTGTCCTTGGCCGGCGTTGCCCGGACTCCAACTTCAAGCAGAGCCTTGCCCGTCAAATGCGGATGCTCTCTCTGGTCGCTGACGCCGAGCACATCGACGGACTCGGCAACGACCACCCGAGTCTCTACGGCCTCTTCGCGGTCAACAACGCCTTGCACGACCAGGAGCGCGGGGTGCCCTTTGTCCCCGGCGAGAATCAACGCGACTTTCTCGACCGCCTGACCGGCTCCGAGCACACGCCGACGCAAGCCCTGGACGGGCTGCTTTCTGTCGGCGTGGAAAACATGGCCGAGGCCCACCGCAAGCAGTTGCGAGCGGCGAGGGGCGAACCCTCCAAGCGCCGAACGGAACGCAAGCGCCATGACAGACCTAACCGCGCCAGCGTTCGCGTTCGGCCTCTGGACCACCACGAAAGGAACCGCATGAGCCTGACTGCCCCCGAGAGGGAGACGGTCATCACGTTCTCTGATGAAGACGACACGGCAACGGTCCACACCCACCAGCGCCGCATCATCACCAAGCTCAAGAACAACCCGGCCGCTGAGCTGATCGAGGACCTGTCCTTTGACGGAACGGCCGGCGCGGTCTTCGAACTGCCCTCCTGGGCCATCAGCTTCCTGTCCAAGAAACGAAAGGGCGGTATGGGGAACGCATTAGCCCTTCAGAAAGCCCGCGAAGCTCGAGAACTAGCCGTCGTGTCCACGAAATCCGGCGCAAAAGCCGCCTGAGCGCGGCACGCTCTAGACCTGCAAGTGCGATCCAAGACCACCGCTTCTCGTCCAAAGCGGCGGTCACGGATCACACCCGCCAGGGACCGCGAGGACCTGTTGTTGGCGGCACGCCCTAGCGGTGGTGCTTCTTCTTGCACTTCTTGGCGATCACGGCACCGCTCTTGTGCTTCTTGTGCTTCTTGCACTTCTTCTTCTTCTTCTTCTTCTTCTTCGTGACCGGTGTGACCGGTGTGACCGGTGTGACAGGACAGGAACTCTGGGTTGCCGCATTGGTGGGGCATTGATCCTGGGTCTCGTCACCGAAGCCGTCGTGGTCGGCATCGGGTTCGACGACAGCCTGGGCATTGACCCGCCACGGAGAGTCGAATCCGTTGTACTCAGCGAGCACGTTGTCGCCCGGGTCCCCAAGGTTGCTGAAGGCGACCTGGTCGCCCGAGCTCGCGTTCGTAGTCGCCTCGCAGCCAGCCGTGCTCCCCGGTGGGTCGTAGACCGCGATGAGCTGGCCGGCCTCGATCGGCAAGCGCAGGCCCGCGAAGGTGTTGATGGCATTCAGGTTCGACAGCGTGCGGACCGAGTCCCTGTGGAGGATCGTGTAGTCCAATGAACCGCTATGGCTGAGCACCAGGAGCTGGAGGGTCTGGCCCATGGCGCCGTTCGCCTGAGCGCTCCACGATGTGATCACGCCAGAGGAGCTCGGTGAGTAGCTTGGCCCACTGGTCAGATCATGCTGTACGAAGACCCTGTTGGTGCAGCCGCCGGTGTCCAGGCCCGTCTGCCCGATGGTCGTTGCCGCGGAAGCAACGCTGGGACCAACGA
Source organism: uncultured Solirubrobacterales bacterium (assembly GCA_963819715.1). Lineage (GTDB taxonomy): Bacteria > Actinomycetota > Thermoleophilia > Solirubrobacterales > 70-9 > DASUPK01. The sequence goes on along the minus strand of CAWFXE010000002.1, from coordinate 592,457 downwards.
GCATGAACGCGGCAACAACCGAAGCACCCAAAACCAAAGCGACTCTGCGACTCATCTTCGGTCCCTCCCACAGACTGTAGGCAGGCGAGCGCCCGCGACACTGGCGACTCTGTCAGTGAATCGGCAGCGTGTCAACCGAAGTCTTCGCGGACCTAATCGGTTCTGACGGAGTGCCGCTTTCCATGCCCAGGAGGCATGAGCAACACGTGAATGCTCGCGCCTCCCTTCGCGTGGTTGGAGCACTGCGGGTGGGTCGCGCTGAGCCCGCAGGCGCCGCTGCCGTTCGGGGAAGCAGGAGTCCGGGACCTTGGTCGGCGTCTGCCTGCTCGTCGTCCACAGCAGCCAGGTGGTCTCGGATCAGGACGGCTGCCGCTCGCCCAGGGGAAGCAGGCGCCGCGTCCCTGCGTTCCGTACGTTGCGGGTGCGTCCGTCCGTGCGGCGAGATTTGTGCGCCGCAGCGGTAGGAGGTGTGTTTACTGCAGGCGGTCGCGGGGTTCGTTGTTGGCGGTTGTGTCGAGGCGGACGAGCGGCAGGGTGGTGCCGTCTTCGTCAATGTCGGCACCCAGAGTGGATTCGAACACCGGGCGCAGGCTTCGCCAGGCCCGCGGGTGCTTGCTTGCATATGCATGAAGCGCGGCCCGGGAGTCGACTGGTTCGAGCACCTCGGCAGTCGCGGCCCGCGGCCCGCGGCCGCCGACGTAAACCCTGACCGACGGGTTCGAGCGGATGTTGCGGAACCACTGGGCTCGTTCGCCAAAGCCGGACGCCACGATGTACTTGCCGGGGCCGGGCCGGTCGACTACTTCAAGTACGACGTAGCGCCGGGCGCCGCTGTTGCGGCCGATGTGCTCGAGCATCAGCAGACGCGACCCCATCAGAAACCCGAGGTGCGCGCGGAACAGCCAGATTGGCGCACGGACGAACCAGCGGACCCTGAGCAGCCTGGCCGCGAGCGTCGCGGCTCGCTGAGTCACACCTGTCGGTGTCGTCATTCGCGTTCTCCTTGGTCGGTGTTGGTCGTTAGGTTTGGCGGCATCGCAAGACCGCCGGCGTAGATCGCCAACGTTTGGCGTCCCCAGCGAGCGATCCCGTCCTGTGACAGCGGGTCGATGCCGAGCACGCCACGGATCTGCTCTGCCCCTTGTCGAGTGGGGTAAGTCGGAATCCGCATGGGTCTCCGGCCAGGAGATCCGGTTCGAGTTCCGATGGCGGTCCTCTCTCGAGATCCTCTTGCTTGGCGGGTCACCGGCCCGTGACCCGTCCGTCCGGCGCGACCACCCAACCTGAGGGCGAACCGAGCCGATACGACGACGCCGGCGACGAGCAGCCCGATTGCCCCGGCGATGAGCGCGAGCGGGATCGCCGCGACCACGATCAGCGCAAGCGCCGGCAGTGCGAGCGGAAAGAGCGCCAGCACCAGGATTCCGCTGCCGAGGGACCAGACCGAGGCCTGGTCCAGGACCTCGGAGGCTGAGGGAGATGTGGATCTTCTCGTCAGGCGAGCGCCTCCTTCCATTGATGTCACGCGGTCCCGATCACGCCCGCGACCCAGCCGCGGCCAGCTCATCAGGCCGGACCACTGCGGCCTCCTCAACGGACGGCTCCGGCTCGCCCCTCGTGTTGGTGGCGCGAAGCGCGATCACGGCGGCGGCGAGGATGAAGCCGGCCCCGACCAGGAACCCCCGCGAGAAGCCGGAGGTGAGCGCGTTCGCCGTCGGTTCGTGCGCGGCGAGCAGGTGGTGGGTGCGACCGGTCGCGACGGCCGAGAGGATCGCCAGCCCGAGCGCGCCGCCGAGCTGCTGGGAGGCGTTCAGAAGCGACGCGGCGAGACCTGCCTTGTCGCCCGGCACCCCGGCGTTTGCCGCCGTCGTCACGGCTACGAACACCGCACCACCGCCGACTGCTACGACTAGCGTCCCGGGCAGCAGATCCGCGACGAAGGAGCCGTGCACCGGTATGCGGGAGAGCCAATAGAGCCCGCCCGCGGCGATCAGCGACCCGACGACGATCAGGGGCCGGGTGCCGGTGCGCGAGACGAGTTGCGAGGTGATCCCCGCCACGACGACGACCGCGAAGGTCAGCGGCAGGTAGGCGGCACCCGTCTGGATCGGCGAGTAGCCAAGGACATCCTGCATGTAGAGGGTGAGGAAGAAGAACATCGCCAGGAACCCGGCGAAGGCGACGAGCTGGGTCGCATCGGCGTAGGCGAGCCCGTTGATCCTGAAGATCGATAGAGGCGCCAGCGGGTCGCGGGCGCGACGCTCGTTGACGACGAAGGCGGCGAGCAGCGCGAGCGAGCCGGCCAGCCCGCCGATCGTGCGCGCCGTCTCCCAGCCGACGTCAGGGGCCTTCACCAGCGAGTAGATCATCAGCAGCATCCCGCTGGTCGCGAGCAGGGCTCCGAACAGGTCGAAGTTCGCGATCCGAGCGCGCCGGCGCTCGCCGTCGATGAGCACAAAGACCGGGACGAGCACGAGCGCGGCGGCCACCGGGTTGACGAACATGACCCAGCGCCAGCCCGGCCCTTCGGTGAGCAGACCCCCGAGCAGGACGCCTGCGGCGGAGGCGAGCGCCCCCATGCCGCCCCAGACGCCGAGCGCCGTGTTGCGATCCGATCCCTCCTTGAAGGAAGTGGTCAGGATGGAGAGCGCGGCCGGAAGCGTCATCGCAGCGCCGAGCCCCTGGGCGAGGCGAGCGCCGATCAGCAGCCCCGAGCTCTCGGCGAGGCCGCCGACCAGCGAGGAGAGGCCGATCACCACGATCCCGGTCACCAGCACGCGCCGGCGGCCGAGCAGGTCGGCGGCCCGGCCACCGAGCAGCATGAAGCCGCCGTAGGTGAGCAGGTAGCCGCTCGGGACCCATTGGAGGTCCTGCAGGGAGACGTGCAGGGCGCGGCTGATGGAAGGGAGCGCGACGTTGACGATCGAGGCGTCGACGAAGTCGAGGAAGGCGATGGCCCCGAGGAGGGCCAGCGTCAGCTTGCCGCGACGAGTGGCCAGAAAGGACGGTTGCGAATTTGTTGCTTCGGACATGTGGGCCTCCATAGCTTTTGGGCATCTGATTAAAGCATATGTCTAAGGCATTTGCTCAATCGATCATGTAGACTTGAGGCGCATGGCCAAGAAGCAAGCAGCCAACACCGAGGAGAACTCGACCCGGGATCGCATCCTGCAGGCGACTGTCGAGTTGATGGCGGAGGTCGGCATCGACCGCATGCGGACGCGAGCGATCGCCGAGCGGGCGGAGGTGAACCCGGCGCTCATCCACTACCACTTCAACTCGATGGCGGCGCTCTCGATGGAGGCTGCGCAGCACGCCTTGATCGAGGAGCTCGGGCCATCGATCGGCGTCCTCGAATCGGCCGCCACGATCGACGAGGGACTGCGAGCCATGCTCGAGTGGATCGAGCGGGAGGGGCAACGGACGCCTGGCGCGACGGTTCTCGCCGAGGCGATGGTCAAGGCGACGCGGGATCCGGAGTTTCGTCGCTGGTCGCGTAACGCATCCCGTCGATTTCGGGCGCTTATCCTCGAGCGGCTGGAGGCCGCGCGTGAGCGCGGCGAGATCGACGCCTCGTTGAACCTCCCCGCAACCGCCGTCCTCCTTGCGGCGGCGCTCGACGGCCTGCTCTTCCACCACCTCGTCGACGGCACGCTCGACGTCATGCAGACGGCCGAGCCAATCGAGGCGATGCTTTGGCCGCCGCCGCGGCGCACCCGAGGCCGTCGACGGGGCAAGCAGCGCAAGACCGAGGTGCAGGCCGATGGTTCGGCATCCTGAGGCTGAGGAGGTCGAGGCCGTGTCCTTGCACAGCCGCAGGTCTTCGGAGGCAACTGGCCGTCGGGCCGCGCCTGCGTGGACTGCGAGGAAGACCGGGATGCCGAGGTCCGAGGCCGCCGTCGAGACCTCCGGCCCCGTCAGGGTCTTCGCCGACAAGCGTGCTCTCGACGACGTCGACCTGGCGAACTTCAGGAAGGAGCGGCCCAGCTCCTCGGGGCCGCGGCAGACGACTGGCCTTCAGGCACTTCGCTGAAGAAGCGCACCCGTGCTAGCAGCGCCTCCAGCACCGAAACTGGGCGAAGCCAGGAGCCGGCTGGCCGTCGCTCCCGCTCATGGCGCAAACGGGAAGTCCGGGACCGGCGTGCTCCTCCTTGCGCGAAGTGGGAGTGAGAGGCGTCAGAACTCGGGTCGCCAGCCAGCGGTCTGCTTGAAGCGCTCGTTTGAAACCCGCTCGCCGTCGCTGACGACGTTGTAGACACCGCCCGGGACCTCGGTGGCGGCGGCGATCGCGCGGCCGGCATCCTCGATCTTCAACGTCGCGCCGTAGGCAGCCCAGCGCTCGGCGGGCTTCTCCTTTCCGATGCTCGGCCCGTAGAGCACGCCCAAGCGCAGCACGACTCCGCGCCTGCCTTCGCCGTCGAAACGCACAACGTGGCGCTCTGCCTCCAGCGCCGAGAGCAAGATCTCGGGCACCGTCTCCGCCACCGGCGTGGACTCGTCGACCGACCGGCTCTCGGGATAGACGAAAGCGATGCTCGGAAACAGAAACCACTCGACCGACGCCGCCAGCGCAGCGTCGACGAGGATCGGCGTCGCCTCGGCGCGGAGGCGATCGGTGTCGCGCCAGGCCTCGCGATCGGCCAAGCGCTCGGGTGGCGGGATCCGGGTGGCGAGATGCACGACCGCGTCCATATCGGCAACGGCGGCCGCGACCGCTCCGGGGTCGAAGAGGTCGAGCTCGGTCCTGCCCGGGGCTTCCACTGTGTGTCCGGCCTCGCGCAGCAGGGGAATCGAGGCCGTGCCCAGGACGCCTGATCCGCCGGTCACAAGAACGCGCATGGTCTTCACGTATGGTCCTTACCTAGGGAATTGGGTCCTACACATAGGGACCAAGGAACACTCCAGAAATCGACCTTGACTAGGGCATCGCTTCTCCGCGCAAGAACCAGGCGGCGCGCGGGCTCACGCCTCCTTTCGCGTGTTTGGCGCACTTAGCCGCTGATATCACGGGCCGTTTCGGGCGCCTCATTTGCTCGCGATGCGGCAGGTTCCATTCCCGCGCGTTTCTCTGATCTTCCTGCTCATCGGCCGACCTGAGAGCGAGGTCCGCGCCGCCGGGGCGGCAGTCAAGGCGCGTAGCGCCCGACCCCGAAGGGGTTGACGGCCGCCAGCAAGGCGGCGCAACACTCGATCAGGTCGGCTCTCTGGAGACTCGATGCCCCGACCGGGTGCGGAGAGAGGTGCGGAATCCGGTTCCGCACCTACGCCCGCGTCCCGTGCGTAGGGTCCGCCCTTCCCGCCGCTGACCCCGCGCCCCCACTATGTGGGTTCACGGGGTCAGCTGCGGTCGGGCGCAGAGAGCGGAGGGGACGCGGGCGGAGCTGGGATGGGGCGCAGTGGGTGAGCGGAGGGGACGTGCCATTGGGGAGTCGTTGGCCTCTTGTTGATGGATGAGGTTGAGGTCGAGGTCTGGTCGAGGTGGCTCCTTTTGGGGCTCTGGAACGTCTTGCGAGCAGATGCAGGCGCCAAAGCTGGGACAGATCGCGGGGTTTCGCGTCATTGGGGATGACGACGAGACCGCGCCCATCGGCAACTCCCTGGGTCAGGCGAGAACGAACCTCGCCGGAGAGGTTGCCGGGATCTCCGCCCGGGCTCACGCGTCTAGCCCAGATGACAACGAAACGAGGAGGTTGAGATGAACGCGCTCCACACAGCCAAGACCGGGCGACACGTATCGAAGGCCGACCGGCACACCCTCCAGCACTTCAACCATGCCTTCGACGCACTCGGGCTGTTCGCGGTGTTCGCGATCGCGGGCGGACTCATCGGCGTGCTGCTCGGCTGGATCACGGTTCGCCGGATGCGCTGCGGATGGGAGTGGGGGCTGCTTTGGCTCTTCCCCTTGTCCCTCGCGGTCTGGATGACCACCTTGCGGCTGATCTCCGGCGATGCCGCCATTGCGATTCTCGGAGCGTTCGCGGGACTGAGCGGCGGGCACCTGGCGATGGCAATCGGCATCCACCTGCGAGACAAGCGCTCGGGAGATGACCTCGGGCATGACGCGCGGGAACGAGTCGGCCCCCAGCACCTGCTGCGCCGACGGGTGAATCTGCGGCGGATCCGGGAAGGGCGGGCGAAGGAGCTCCCGATCGGCGTCACCCGGCGCGGCCGGATCGCCGCCGTCAGGAAGGGCGGTGAGTCGGGGTCTCACTCGCTGATCGTCGGGGCGACCGGCGCCGGCAAGTCCACCGTACTCGGCGTTCTCGCCCACGAGTACGGGGAGGCAGGTCACGGAGTCGTCCTGGTGGAGGCAAAGCGCGATCCGAAGCTCGAAGCGCAGGCCCGCCGGACCGCGGCTCGCTGCCGCCGACGCTTCGTGATGGTGAGCGCCGACGGGCCGACCGTCTGGGATCCGTTCGCCAGCGGCGGGGTCGATGAGACGGTCGCGAAGCTCCTCGCATGCGAGGAATTCCTCGAACCGTTCTATGCCGCACAGGGGACGCGGTTCGTTCGCTGGGTGATCCGCGCGATCGAAGGGTGCGGGAACCGGATCACCCTCCCCCGGGTGCTCGAGCTCTGCGAGCCTGACCGGCTCGCTGCGCACGCCGCCAAGCACGGCGATCCGGCGCTGAGCGGTGAGGTGGGGGCGTTCGTCGGCTCGCTCACCCAGAAGGAGCGAGCGGACGTCGCCGGACTCCGGAGTCGGCTCGCCGTGCTCGCCGAGTCGGAGTTCGGGCGCGTCTGGCTCGATCCCGACTCGCACGCAGGCCCGCTGCTCGACCTGGCCGAGGCCATCCGCGACAGAGCTGTCGTCTACTTCCGCCTGGACGCCGAGCGGCTCGGCATCGTCGCCGAGAAGGTCGGTGCGGCGATCGCGATCGAGCTAGGCGCGGTCGCGTCCGAGCTCCACGAGGGCCCGGTCCCGACCTTCGTCGGGATCGACGAGCTGGGCGCCCTCGACTCAGACCACTCGGGTCGGCTCTTCACCCGAGCCCGCGCCGCCGGCTTCTCGGTCGCCGTCGCCACCCACACCCTCGCAGACCTCAGGGCGGCCGGAGATGCATTCGAGCCGCAGGTAAAGTCGACGATCGACAGCCTGATCGGGCTGCGGATGGGCCCGGACGACGCCGACGAGGTCGCCCGGATGGCCGGCCAGGTCGGCGACTACCACACTACCGAGCGGACCAACGGACTGCTCTGGGGCGGCGAGGCCGTCGGCACCCGGACCCGCGGCTACAGGATGCGGGTGCACCCCTCCGTCCTGCAGAACCTGGAGCAGGGCCAGTGCGCGGTGATCCGGCTCGACCGCGCCGACAAGAGCCGAGCGCAGATCGCGCGGGTGGTGCCGAGCTGGGAGCGGGGGACTGCTCCGGCGCATGAGACAAGGGCTGAGGTCGATCCGATTCCGCGCGGGGCCACGGTGCGCCCGAGCCTGGGGCGCCTCAGCACGGCCGATCGCGTGCGCGAGGCCAAGCGCGGCCGGTTGATCGAGTGAGGTCAGGGCGATGCCGCGGATGACGACCGCGATCAGCGAGCGCGACCTCGAGGTGCTCGACTTCGTCGCTAGGTTCGGGCTGGTCCCCGCCCAGGCCGTCCGGGTCTGGGCGGGGACGGGGGAGACGGTCTCCTATGGGCGCGAGCGTCGCTGGCTTGCCAACGGACTCGCCGAGGCCCTTGAACCGATCAACGGGTCGGGTCGGCTCCTCCTCTGCACCCGCGACGGTCTGCGCGCCGTTGGCCGGGAGGGGCTCGGCCCCGGCTACGTATCGGTCGGTCGACGGCCCCACGCGGTCGCCGTGGCTCGGGTCGCTGCGCCGTTTGAGCGAGACGGCCAGGCGGTGCTTAGCGAGCGGGAGCTGGCGGCGGTGGAGGTCGAGGAGCACCGACGGATTTACTCGGCCGAGCTCTACGACGGTCGGTTCCATCGGCCGGACCTGGTGCTGCGCGAGGACGGGTTGGCGATCGAGGTCGAGCTCTCTCAGAAGACGAGCTGGCGGCTCGACTCGATCCTCCGGGCATGGCGCGCGGCAATTGGCGCCGACCGCTTTAGCGGAGTCCGCTACCTCTGCGGGAACCGGGCGCTGCGGGCTGTGCGAAAGGCGGTCGAGCGGACCGCCACCGACGAGCTGATCGATGTGGTCCGGCTCTCGCCAGTTGAAGGGAACAGCGATGGCAATTGACCCCGGCGACATCGAGCAGCTGGCTCAGCGGGTCGCGGAGCTGCTCGCAAACCAGGCAATGGAGTCGAGGCAGACGGGGCAGCTAGTGGATGCGGCGGCGGCGGCGCGGCTCTTGGGAGTGAGCCGCGCCACCGTCTACGCCAAGGCTGACGAGCTCGGCGCGATTCGGGTCGGGAACGGCAAGCGGGCTCGGCTTCGCTTCGATCCGGCCAGGATCGTCGCCAACGCCGCAGCTTTGCCGGCGCAGTCGTCAAGCCCGGTTCGACGTAGAGGGCCCTCGCGACGATCGCAGCAGCGCGGAAACTCCGACCTCCTCCCGATCCGAGGGAGGCGAAGTCGGGCGGATGGTCCCTTAAGGTCGTGAGGCGATGGCGAGGAGCTCAACCGGCCAGGTCGTTGAGTTGGACCGCGAGGGCGGCCGGACCTTCGCGCTGCGCTTCCGCGCCTACGGGAAGCGGCGCTACGTCACCCTGGGAACGGCCGAGGAGGGCTGGACCCGGACAAGGGCCGAGGAGGAGCTGGCGAACGTCCTCGCTGATGTGCGCCGCGGAATCTGGAAGCCGCCCAAGCCGGCGCCGACCATTGAGGAGAAGGAGGAGCCGACCTTCCACGAGTTCGCATCGGAGTGGTTCAAGGGGATGCGGCTCGAAGGGCTACGGCCGAACACGCTGGCGAATTACGAGTGGCAACTCTCCAACCATCTTCTGCCGTTCTTCGCCGACCATCAGCTTTCGGAGATCACGATCGCCGAGGTTGATCGCTACCGACAGGCCAAGATCCGCGAGGGAGAGCTTTCCGCGACTTCGATCAACATGACGATCACGCGCCTGGCCCAGATTCTCGAACTCGCCATTGAGCGCGAGCTGATCTCCCGCAACCCGGCCCGTGGGAAGCGCAGGCGCCTCAAGCAACGGGCGCCGGCCAGGACCTGGCTCGATCGCGCCGTGCAGATCGACGCCCTTCTGGACGCGGCCGGGCGGCTGGATGAGGAGGCGCGAGTGGATCGCCGGGCAATTCGTCGGCGCACCCTGCTCGCGACCTTGGTCTTCGCCGGGCTCCGCATCGGGGAGGCCCTCGAGCTCTTCTGGCGCGACGTCGATCTGGCCGCAGGCCGGTTACAGGTGCGGGATGCGAAGACCGACGCCGGAGTACGGCAGGTCGATCTACTTCCGGTGCTTCGCGAGGAGCTGTCTGTTCAGAAGGCCGCGACTAGCTACGGCGGACCGCGCGATCTCGTGTTCCCCACCGAGTCCGGGGAGCGGCAGAACGCGAGCAACGTCCGCAACCGGGTGATGGCGATGGCGGTCAAGCGGGCGAACGCCAACTTGGCCGAGCGCGGTGCCGTGCCGCTGCCGGAGGGCCTGACTCCGCACTCCTTGCGGCGGACATTCATCTCCCTCCTCCTTGCGCTGGGCGAGGAAGTGCCGTACGTGATGCGCCAGGTTGGGCACACCGATCCCAAGGTGACGTTGTCGATCTACGCGCAGATCATGTTCCGCGGAGAGGGCGAGCGGGAGCGGCTCAGAGTGCTCGTTGAGGGCTCCCATTGGGCACTATCGGGCACTACGCCCGATTCCAAGGGTCCTCACCCACCGGAAGAGGCGTCGTCCTGCGGCGAAGAATCATCCGCCGATGCAGGTACTTCGGGAGATGGGCGCGGTTGGGATCGAACCAACGACCTCTCCCGTGTGAGGGGAGCGCTCTCCCGCTGAGCTACGCGCCCGGGAGGAGCCTGATGATAGGCACGGCCGGCTACTGAGAGGGTGGGGTCTCTGTCCGCATCGTCGGATCTCCCTCGACCTCGAGGTTGGGGAGCATCCGGTCGAGCCACTTCGGCATGTACCAGTTGCGCTCGCCGATCAGCTCCAGCAGTCCCGGCATGATCAGCAGCACGACCAGCGCGTCGATCGCGACGGACACGGCCAGGCCGACGCCGAACTGCTTGACGATCGGGTTGCCGTTGATGACGAAGCTGAAGAAGACGGCGAACATGATCGTCGCTGCGGCCAGGATCGGCTTGCCGCCGTTGACCAGACCCGCCCGGACCGCCTCCGAGTTGTCGGCCCCACCACCGTGGCGCTCCTCGATCCGCGAGACCAGGAACACCTGGTAGTCCATCGAGAGGCCGAAGAGGATCGCGAACATCATCAGAGGGACGTAGCTCACCACCGGCATCTCGTGGTCGACTCCGAGCAGGGACAGCCCGAAGCCCTTCTCGAAGACGGCGGTGAGCACGCCGTATGAGGCCGCCACCGCGAGCAGGTTGACCAGGGCTGAGACGAGCGGGATGGTCAAGGTTCGGAAGGCCATCGTCAGGAAGAGGATGCTGAGCAGGACCACGATCGCGATCACGAGCAGCAGCTTGTCGCCGATCTTGATGGCCAGATCGATGTAGGAGGCGGTGGTGCCGCCGACGTACGCCTTCATTCCCTGTCCCTGCGTGGCGTCCGGGATGGTGGTGTCGCGGAGATGATTGATGAGGTCCTGGGTCTTCCGGTCCGAGGGCGAGGTCTTCGGGGTCGTCGCGAAGACCGCGGCCGTGCCGCCCTTGTCCGTCTGAGCGGGCGAGACCGACTGGACGTTGCCCTGCTTCGAGATCTCCTGCTCGAGGTTGACCAGGCGCGGATCGCCCGCGGGCGTCGAGGCGATCTGGAGCTCCTCCGAGACCTGCTGCATCTGGGACTGGAGTTGCGGCGTCGGCCCGCTGACCGCCTCCTCCTGCTGGAGCTGGGCCTGCTGCTGCTGGAGTCTGAGTGACCTGCTGCGGGTCCGAGGCGAGGGGCTTGCCGTAGACGTCGACGGCGATCAGCAGCGGCCCGTTGGTGCCGACGCCGAAGCCCTCGGTGAGGGCGTCGTAGGCCTGCCGCTCCGTCGTATCGGTCGGAAGCAGGCCGTAGTCGGGCGCGCCCAGGTAGAGGTCGAGAGCCGGAATCGAGATCCCGACCAGAACGACGATCCCGGCCAGGGACGCGATCAGCGGGTGATTCTTGATCGCGTCCGACCATTTGTCCCAAGCCCGGCTCTTCCTCTTGCTGCCATCGGGGAGCTTGCGCACCAGGGGCATGGCCTGGATGCGCCTGCCGAGCAGGCCGAGGATCGCCGGGAGCAGCGTGATGGTGGCGACCACGGCCGTCGCGACCACGATGGCCGTGGTGTAGCCCAGCGACCGGACCAGCGGGATCCCGCTGAAGTAGAGGCAGAGCAGGGCGATGATGACCATCACCGCGGCGAAGATCACGGCCGACCCGGAGCTGGAGATCGAGCGGGCGATCGAGTCGTTGGGCTCGGCCCCCTCGTCCAGCAGGCGCAGGTGGCGGCTGATGATGAACAGCGAGTAGTCGGTGCCCACCGCCAGGCCCAGCATCGTGGCGAGGGTCGGGGCGATCGAGGGCACGTCGAATAGGTGGCCGGCGAGGCCGACGATGGCGAGCCCGCTCGTCAATGCGACGATCGCCGTGGTGATGGGCAGCGGCGTAGCCACCAGCAGGCGGAACGCGATCAACATGATCACGAGAGCGGCGATCACCGCGATGATCTCGCTCGCACGCGTGCTCGGGCTGGAGAGCTGCTGGCCGAGGTAGCCGCCCGCCGACACCTGGATCCCGGTCCCGGCGGTGGGCTTCTTGGCCGCGTCCAGGACGCTGTTCGCCTGGTCGTCCGTGATGTCCCCCGAAGAGGGCTTCAGGGCGGCCGACACGTAGGCGATCTTGCCGTCCTTGGTGATGTCGCTCGCCCCCTGCGGCGAGAGCGGGCTGAGGACCTGGGTCACGTACTGGTTCTTCGAGAGCGACGAAACGACGGCGTTGACGGTCTGCGCGTTCTTGCCCTCTGCGAGGGAGGTGCTCGACTGGAGGACGATCGGGTTGCTGCCGTTGGCCTGCTGAGGCAGCTTGTTGTCGAGCAGGTTGGTCGCGTCCTGAGAGCCGGTTCCCGGGAGGTCCACGTTGTCGCTCTCCGGGCGGCCCGCGGAGTTGGCGACCAGGACCAGGCCGACGGCGATCACGACCCAGGCGCCGATCACCCACAGTGCACGCCGCGCGGCGAAGCCCCCAAGCCGGTGTAGCGCGGCGCTCATCCGGGCGACATCCTCTCACGCGGTCCGGTCCCTTCCATCGCGATTACTGAGAGGATCGGCCGGTGAGCCCGCGCCGTCCCGAGAACCCGCCATTGGAGCGGGAGCTGCTCGCGGAAGACCCGTTCGAGCAGTTCGCGGTCTGGTTCCGGGAGGCGGAGGCCGATGTCGCGCTGGAGCAGGCGATGACGCTGGCCACGGTCGACGAGCTGGGCCGGCCCGATGCCCGGATGGTCCTGCTCAAGGGCTTCGGGCCTGACGGGTTCCGGTTCTTCAGCAACTACGAGAGCGCGAAGGGCCTGGAGCTCGACGCAAATCCGCGCGCGGCGCTGGTCATCTACTGGCGCGAGCTCGATCGCCAGATCCGTGTCCGGGGGACGGTCGAACAGCTCTCCGAGGACGAGTCCGACGAGTACTTCGCGAGCCGGCCGCACGACAGCCAGGTCGCCTCTTCGATCTCACCGCAGAGTCGCCCGATCGAGCGCGGCGAGCTCGACCGGCTGTACCGGGAGAGCCTTGAGCGGCTCGGCGACGAGGATCCGGTCAGGCCCGATCACTGGGGCGGCTACCGCGTTACCCCCGAGGCGATCGAGTTCTGGCAGGGACGGGAGAACCGGATGCACGACCGGTTTCTGTACACGCGGAAGACCGGCGATGAAGGGTGGAGCATCGAGCGGCTCGCTCCCTGATCGGAGCCTTAGTCTCGCTATGCGGGACTAAGGCGCCAACTCCGACATTCGGCGCTCCAGGAATCGTCTCTCGACCGGGTTCGTGGCCAGCTCCGCCGCTCGTTCGTACGCCTTCATTGCCGCTCTTGTCTCTCCAGCACGCCGCAGCAGATCGGCCCGCGCCGACCAGAACCACTGATACCCGTCGAGCGCCCGGGCCAGCTCCGGCTCGTCGAGCAACTCGAGCCCCCGCTCGGGCCCCTCGGCCATCGCCACCGCCACCGCCCGGTTGAGCTCAATCACCGGCGAGGGCTGCGCCTCGGCGAGCAGCCCATATAGAGAGGCGATCTGCGGCCAGTCCGTCTCGTCCGGGTCCGCGGCCCGCGCATGCTCCGCAGCGACGGCAGCCTGCAGGACGTAGGGGCCGGGCCCCCCCAACCGGGCGGCGCGCTCGAGCAGTCCGAGCCCGGTGTCGATCTCGCGCCGGTCCCAGAGCGAGCGGTCCTGGTCTGAGAGCAGCACCAACTCGCCGTCCGGGCCCACCCGGGCCTCGCGCCGCGAGTCCTGGAGTAGCATCAGCGCCAGGAGGCCGAGCGCCTCCGGCTCGTCGGGCATCAGCCGCGCAAGCGTGCCCCCGAGGCGGATCGCCTCGCCGGAGAGCTCCCGCCGAACCAGCGCCTCGTCGGATGTCGCCGAGTAGCCTTCGTTGAAGATCAGATAGAGCGAGGTGAGGACGGAGTTGAGCCGGTCCGGCAGGTGGTGGTCCGCCGGCACCTCGTAGGGAATGTTCGCCGTCTTGATCTTTCGCTTGGCTCGCACCAGCCGCTGCGCCATCGTCGGCTCCGAGACGAGGAAGGCTCGGGCGATCTCCGGTGTGGCGAGGCCTCCGAGCGTCCGCAGCGTGAGCGCGACCCGGGCCTCAGGCGCGAGCGCCGGGTGGCAGCAGGTAAAGATCAATCTGAGGCGGTCGTCAGCGATCACGGGAGGTTCCTCGAGCTCGTGCTCGTCGTCCTCGGTCGGGGCGGGCGGTTCGAGCGCCTCGAGCTCCTGCAGCTTCTCGGCGCCGCGTCGCTCGCGCCGCAGCCGGTCGATCGCCTTGTTCCGGGCGGTCGTCGTGATCCAGGCGCCCGGATTCTCGGGAATGCCGCGGTCCGGCCAAACCTGCATCGCGACGACGAAGGCCTCCTGGACGGCGTCCTCGGCGAGGTCGAAGTCGCCGAGTACGCGGATCAGCGAGGCTGTCGCCCGTCCCGACTCGCGACGGAACAGGCGATCGACCAGCTCGGGGGACGACTCCCTAGGCAGCCGTTTCCTCGACCAGGTTCCCGGCCTCGTCGTAGACCATCACCGGGCGAACCTCGACCGAACCGAACTGCGAGCCCGGGATCTTGGCCGCCCACTCGAGGGCCTCGTCGAGATCCTTGACGTCGAGGACGTAGAAGCCGCCCAGCTGCTCCTTGGTCTCCGCGAACGGACCGTCGGTCACCTCGCGGTCGCCCTCGCGGACGCGAACGGTGGTGGCGCTCTGCGTGGGGTAGAGGCCCTCGCCGGCGACGAAGACGCCCTTCTCGTTCATCTCCTGAGTGACGGCGCCATAGGCCTGCGTCATCGCCTGCATCTGCTCCTCGCTGGCGGCGGCGCGCTGGCTCTCGTCGCCGTAGATCGTGAACGCGTACTTCATCCGAGTTCTCCTTGTCTGGGTGCGGCGCGTGTCGCCGCTTCACCCTAACGACGAACGGTGGTCGTTCAAATCGACCGGTGAGGGGGAGCGATCAGTCCGCTGAGGATCCGAGGAGGCGCATCACCTCGGGCACCGACGTGACGCCCTGGCGGACCTTCTCGAGCCCGTCGTCGCGCAGGGTATGCATTCCGGACGCCGTCGCCGCCGCCTCGAGCTCGGTGCTCGGCGCCCGGCTCACGATCAGCGAGCGGAGCTCGTCGGTCACGATCAGGACCTCGAACAATCCGATGCGTCCCCGGTAGCCGGTGCCGTTGCAGTTCACGCAACCAACGGCCTCGTGGATCTCCGACGCGCCGCCCTCGCCTGCATCGCCGAGCTCGGAGAGCTCCGCCTCGCCGATGTTCGCCGGTTGCTTGCAAGCGTCGCAGAGGCGACGGGCGAGCCGCTGGCCGACCAGGCAGCGGATCCCGGAGGCGATCAGAAAGGGCTCCACGCCCATGTCGATCAGGCGGGCGGCGACGAGCGAAGCGCTGTTGGTGTGCAGCGTGGAGAGCACCAGGTGGCCAGTCAGCGCGGCCTCCATCGCCACCTGCGCCGTCTCCCGATCGCGGATCTCCCCGACCATCATTGTGTCGGGGTCGGAGCGGACCATCGACCGCAGGCCGGTGCCGAAGGTGACACCGGCGGTCGGGTTGACGTGGATCTGCTTGACGCCCTCGATCTCGTATTCCACCGGATCCTCGATCGTGATCAGGGTCTTCTCGCGCGTGTTCACCGCCTTGAGCAGTGAGTAGAGCGTCGTCGTCTTGCCCGCCCCGGTCGGCCCGGAGGCCAGCACGGCCCCCTGGTTCTGGCTCACCGCCCGTGTCAGCAGGGCCCGGTCCTCCGCTCTCATACCGAGGGAGTCGAGCTCGAGGACCACGCGGTCCTTGTCGAGGATCCGCATCACGATCGACTCTCCCCGGATCACCGGCAGCGTCGAGATCCGGATGTCGATGTGGCGCCCGTCGACAGACACAGCGACCCGGCCGTCCTGCGGCGCGCGCCGCTCGGCGATGTCGAGGTCGGCCATGATCTTGATGCGAGAGATGAGGCCAGGCACGAGGTTGCGTGGCACCGTGGTCGAGTCGATCATCACTCCGTCGACTCGGTACCGCACCTGCATGTCGCCGCCGCTCGGGTCAAAATGGATGTCGGAGGCCCCCCGGTTTGCGGCGTCCGCGATCACGGCGTGGACGAGCTTCACGACGGGCGCCTGGTCGGCCGACGCCCGGAGGTCAAGAGTCTGAACGGCTTCTGTTTCGTGACCGGATTCGCTCTCCTCGATCTCTCTAACCGATTCGCTGAGGCCGGTGAGCCGGCCGATCACCCGCTCGATCCCCTCCGGAGTGGCGATCGCGCGCCTCACCTCCCGGCCTGTCGCCATCGCGATGTCGTCGCTGCCGAGCACGTTCGACGGGTCGTGGGTGGCGACGAGCAGAGCCCCGCTCTCGAGGAACGCGATGGGAACCGCCCGGGACCGGCGAGCTTCCGCTGAGTCGATCAGGTTGACCGCCCCCTGATCCACCTCGAAGACGTTCAGGTCTAGGTAGTCGAGGCCGTTGCGCTCGGCGAGCGCCCTGGCGAGCTGTTCCGAGCCGATGATCCCGGCCTTGAGGAGAAGTGCGCCAAGCTGCTCGTTCGAATCGCCCTCGGCCTCCATCACCTGCTCGACCAGCTCGCGATCGGCGAATCCAAGCTCGATGACGACGTCGCCTAGGCGGCGACGGGGGTCGCGCTGACCGGAGGCGGGGTGCAGGCCCGGAATCTCGGTCCTCGCGGCGTCTGGGGTGGCGGGGACGCGTTCAGCCACCCTGCCTGTATCGACCGCCAGCGCCTCGAAGTGAAGCGAAATCGCTGTATCGCGCGCAACTAGACTCGCCGCCGATGGAGGCAAGTGGAGTGCATGTGGCACGGAAGCCGTTCTACCAGCGGGGGAGCTTTTGGCTGGGGCCATTTGCGTGGGGGCTCGGCCTGCTGATCGCCATCGGCGTGGGAGCCGCCTGGTACACCCTGGGCGGCTTCCCGCGAGATCACGACCGCTACGGAGAGGTGGCCGTTCCCGGGCAGGCCGTGCTTTCCCTGCCCGCCGCAGACGTGCGGCTCAACTTCGAGAACCACGCGACCCAGAATGGCGATAACACGTCGATTGACGGTCAGCCCGCGGGACTCGATGTCCGGGTTCGCCCCGCGGACGGCGGCGAGTCGCTGCCGATTGACGGTGTCCCGAGCTGGCTGTTCAGCTCCACCAACGGCAGCCGCGGCCATGAGCCATACGGCAAGATCGACGTGCCATCTGCCGGCAATTACCTGGTCGAGGCGACCGACGATCAGGCCGGCGGCTTCAACGCAGGTGGCTACAGCCTCGTCTTCCGGCAGCCGCCTCCGAGCGTTGACTCCGGCCCGGCCATTTCGGTTGGCCAGTCCCCCTGGACCCCCGGCGACTCGAAGCTCCTCGGCGCGATCCTCGCCGGGGTGGCGGTGATGGCGCTCGTCCTCGCGTTGACCTTGCCCTTCCGTCGCTTTCTGCCGGACTAGGCGCGCAATAGGCTGCGGGGCGACCATGGCCGACGCCAAGACAGTCGTCTTCTTCCCCGAGGGCGCCTTCGGGCCGACGAACAACTGCATCGGCATCGGCGAGGTGCTCCGGCGCCGCGGGCATCGCGTCGTCTTCGTGATCGAGGAGTCGTTCGCCGGGACCCTGGAGGAGAAGGGCTTCGAGGAGCGGCTGATGCGGCTCGCACCGCCGCCTGAGGTGCCGGAGGAGCCGGGACAGTTCTGGAAGGACTTCATCCGGGAGACCGCGCCCGTGTTCAGGAAGTCGACCTTCGACCAGCTGGGCGAGTTCATGGCGCCGACCTGGGAGGCGCTGATCGACGGCGCCCGTTACGTCGACGAGCGGCTCGTCGAGATCTTCGACGAGGTCCAGCCGGACGCGATCGTCGAGGACAACGTCTGTTCCTTCCCCGCCATTCCGGCCAGCGGCCGGCCCTGGGTCCGGATCGTCTCCTGTAACCCGCTCGAGCTCAAGGACCCCGAGTTGCCCCCGCCGTATACGGGGCTGCCGATCGAGGATCGCTCGGAGTGGGACGGGTATCGCGACGAGTACCGCCGCGCGATCGACGAGATGCAGAGGGGCTTCAGCGAGTTCTGCGTCGAGCGCGGCGCGCCGCCGCTCCCGGACGGGGAGATGATCCACACCTCCGATTGGCTCAACCTCTACATCTATCCGAGCGAGGTCGACTACCCGCGCCCCGAGCCGCTCGGGCCCACCTGGCAAAACCTGGAGTCGAGCGTCCGCACGACCGACGCCGCCTGGCAGGTCCCCGCGGAGCTCGCCGATGGAGAGGGGGCGCTCGTCTACGTCAGCCTCGGCTCTCTCGGATCCGGGGACGTCCCGCTGATGAAGCGGCTGGTCGAGGTGCTGGCGGAGACGCCGCATCGCTACGTGGTCTCGAAGGGCCCGCAGCACTCCGAGTACGTGCTCGCGGACAACATGGTGGGGGAGGAGTTCCTGCCGCAGGTCTCGGTCCTGCCGCAGGTCGATCTCGTGATCACCCACGGCGGCAACAACACGACAACCGAGAGCCTCCACTTCGGCAAGCCGATGATCGTCCTGCCGATTTTCTGGGACCAACACGACAACGCGCAGCGAATCGACGAGACGGGGTTCGGGATCCATTTGCCCACCTATTCCTTTGGCGACGGCGATCTGCCCGCGGCGATCGACCGGCTGCTGGCCGATCGGGATCTCGCCGGCCGGCTGGCGGATGTCTCGAAGCGGCTGCAGGCGAATAGGGGGAACGAGCGCGCCGCCGAGCTCATCGAGCAGGCCGCCAGCGTCTAGCATCCCCGATGGACCGTGCTAGGCGGGGAATTAGCGGTGCCCTGTAATCCGCAACCCGCTCAAGCGGAGCTGAATTCCCTGACAAGGGACCGGCCCTCGGGGCCGGGTCGCCGCAGGCGGCGTTGACGGCCAGGTCCTGCGCAATGTCGGCCTGCGAACCAGGTCAGGTCCGGAAGGAAGCAGCCTTAAGCGGTAGCCGACATGTGATGCAGGCAAGCCTGACCCGAGCCAAAAGCGGCGGACACGCCCGGGAGCCTCGTCTCGAGGATGGGTGCACGGTCCATATTCTTCGCACCTGCCGCCGATAGGTCTGACCGAATGCGCCCGCTCCTCTTCATTGCGGCCTTCGCCGTTGCCCTGGCGACGACTGCCGCGGTCGCGAATGCCGACCGCAAGCCCACCCACAAGGAGCGCCGGGCGATCGCCAAGACTGTCGGCCTGCCGCCCGGGTGCGCCGCGGTCCGGTCTCCACCGTGACCAGGAAGCCGAAGTGGGGATCGGCGTCCTTGCGAACGGCGGCATCTGCCTGCCGTTCGCGGCGGACGGGGTCACGTGGTGAAAGAAGTCACACGGCACTGGAAGTTCGTCACCGCCGGCAGCAGCTTCGACCTGCGGGCCGCTCTACAAGCAGGTTCCTCGCGGTCGTCCAGGACCTCGGCATCACCTGCACCTGAGCACGGTTACTTGGGCGGCAGGGACGCGGCATAGTCCGCGCCGGCCTCGACCCAATCGGCGAGCCCCGCATCGTCCGAGGTCAGCTCCGGCGACACGTAGACGATGCCCTTCATCGGCTTGCCCGTGAAGTCGAACGGGCGGACCCCATCCTCGTTTAGCGCCTTCTCACCCTCACTGTCCCCAAGCCGGACGATCAGCTCCTCGCCGAGGACACCGCACGCCATGTTGCCCGCGAGCATGAACGCGATCCCGCCGAACATCTTGCGCTCGGAGACCTCGGCCCGGGCCGAGAGCACGTCCCGGATCCGATCGGCGAGCACCTCGTCGTAGGCCATGGGTCAGCCTAGGCGGCGGGATAGACTCGATTCGTGGCCGAATCCGCGTCCCTCTATCGTCGTCACCGCCCGCAGAGCTTTGCCGAGGTGGTCGGCCAGGAGCACATCGTGCGCACCCTCTCCAACGCCGTGGAGAAGGACCGCGTCCATCACGCCTACCTCTTCGTGGGCTCCCGGGGGACGGGGAAGACCTCGATGGCGAAGATCCTCGCCCTTTCGCTCAACTGCGTGAACGGGCCGACGCTGACCCCGTGCGGGAAGTGCGAGTCCTGCCAGACGATCGCGGCGGGCACCTCGCTCGACGTGATCGAGATGGATGCGGCTTCGAACCGCTCGGTCGACGACATCCGCGAGCTGCGGGAGCGCGTCGGCTTCGCCCCGGCGGCCGGACGCTGGAAGGTCTACATCCTCGACGAGGCCCACATGCTCACCAAGGAGGCCTGGAACGCCTTTCTCAAGACCCTCGAGGAGCCACCGCCGAACACCGTCTTCGTCCTGGCCACCACCGAGCCGCAGAAGGTGATGGCGACGATCGTCGACCGCTGCCAGCGCTTCGACTTCCAGCGCCCGTCCCTGGAGCAGATCGCCGAGGTGGTGAAGCGAGTCGCCGCCGCCGAGTCGATCGAGGTCGAGGACGGCGCAGTGGCTCTGATCTCCCGTTCGGCGACGGGCAGCTTCCGGGACGCCCTGGGCACTCTCGACCAGCTGGTCGCCTTCGGAGGCGACTCCGTCACCACCGACGAGGTGGTCGAGGTCCTGGGCGCAGCCGATGCGGAACTGCTCTTCGACACGACGGACGCGCTTGCCACCGGCGACGCCAAGGCAGCGCTCGAATCGGTGGAGCGCCTGTCTCGCTCGGGCCGCGATCCCGGCCAGTTCGCCCGAGATTTGATCGCCCACCTGCGCCAACTGCTGGTGGCCCGAGCCACCGGCCGAGTGCCCGAGTCCTTCACCGTCACGGTGGCCCAACCCGAACGGCTCGCAGCGCAAGCGAAGGCGGTCGACGACGCCAAGCTGGTCGGAGCAATCGATTCCCTCAGCGCCGCGGTCGCGGCAATGCGCGAAGGCGATGATCCCCGCCTGACCCTGGAAGTCGCGCTGCTGAAGGTGGCAACCCCGAGCCTGGACTCTTCGCGGGAGGCCCTCCTTCGCCGCATCGAGTCACTGGAGTCTCAGCTGACCGGCGGTGGGGGCGGGAAAGCGGGCTCAGCAGGCTCCCGCAGTCCGATGGCCGGCTCAGCCAAGGCCGAGCCCGAAGCATCGGCCCCAGCGCCGGCCCTGCCTGATGAGAACGCTTCCCCGGCCCCGCCGCCCGAGGAGCAGCCGGCCCCGGAGGAACCGGAGCCCGAGGCCAGCGTGGCCACCGCGACGGTCGAGATCGGCCGGGTCGTCGAGGCCTGGCCGGCTGTCGTCGACCACCTGCGCGACGGCGGCTCCGCGATGCTCTCGACCCTGTTCGACGAGGCGCGGCCGCTGGAGATCGACGAGGAGCGGTCGGTGCTCCTGATCGGCTTCCCGGAGTCGGCGAAGTTCAACAAGAAGAAGGCCGAGGCAAAGCCGAACGTCGAGCGGATGACCGAGGCGATCACCGTCATCGTCGGCGCCAGTCTGCGCCCCGTCTACGAGCTCGTGGAGGTCGAGGCGCCCGCCGAGAGCTCGGAGCCCACCGCCGACCTCTCCGAGGAAGAGAAGATCGACTTGATCAAGGACAACTTCGACGCCACCGAGGTCGTTTCCGACGACCAGGCGCGTGAAAGCGAGGCCGGCTGATGCCGCAGGGTCCCAACATGAATCAGTTGCTCAAGCAGGCCCAGCAGATGCAGGCCGAGATGGCCAAGGCCCAGGAGCAGCTCAAGAGCGAGGTCGTCGAAGCGAGTGCGGGGGGTGGGATGGTCAAGGTGACCATGACCGGCGACATGCTGCTGCGTGAGATCAAGATCGATCCTGAGGCGATTGACCCCGAGGACGCCGAGATGCTCCAGGACATGGTCGCCGCAGCGGTCAACGAAGCGCTTCGTTCCGCGCAGGAGCTGGCAGCCAGTCGCATGGGCGGAATCGCCGGACTCGGCGGGGGTGGGGGCGGCCTTCCGGGCCTCCCCGGTATGTAGAGCCACCCCGGCCCCTACGCTTCCCGCATGTACGCAGGTCCGATCAGCCAGCTGATCGCCGAGCTCTCCAAGCTGCCGGGGATCGGTCAGCGCACCGCGCAGCGGCTGGCATTCCACATCCTGCGGGCCGACGACGCCGACGCCTTCGGGCTCGCGGACGCGATTCGCGAGGTGAAGGAGAAGGTCGGCCTCTGCGAGGTCTGCTTCAACCTCGCGGAGGGACCCCGTTGCCGCATCTGCGAGGACACCCGCCGCGACCAGTCCGTCATCTGCGTCGTCGAGGAGCCCTCCGATGTGATCCCCATCGAGCGGACCGGCGAGTACCGCGGCCTCTACCACGTGCTCGGCGGCGCCCTCTCGCCGATCGACGGGATCGACCCCGAGGACCTGCGGATCGCCGAGCTGATCGATCGCGTGGACGACGACGTGAAGGAGATAGTGCTGGCCACCAACCCGACCACGACGGGCGAGGCCACAGCGCTCCACATCGCCGACGCGCTCCGCGACCGCGTCACGGTCACCCGCCTCGCGAGCGGCCTTCCCGTCGGCGCCGACCTCGAGCACGCCGACGAGGTGACGCTGGGCAAGGCGCTGGCGGGCCGGCAATCCCTGGGGTAAGGTCGCCCGTACTCACTGGTTGACCATCCAGCAATCGAGGAATAGGGGCAGTCAAATGAGATTGACCAAGGGGACCTTGGCGATCGCGATCGTCGCGGCGCTCGCCATGTCGGTCACGGTCGTCGGCGCCACCGCCGGCGCTTCCGGCGAACACGCGGTGGCCGCGAAGAAGAAGTGCAAGAAGAAGAAGAAGAAGCAGGCGGACTCCGCCAAGAAGAAGAAGAAGTGCAAGAAGAAGAAGAAGAAGAAGGGGACCACGGCCCCGATCTCAATGGTTCGGGCGACGCTGACGTGGTCCGATGGAGGCAACAACACCGACTACAACCTCTATGTCTTCGAGGGCGCCAGCAGCGGCAGAGCAGGTTCGGATCCCATCGCCAGCACCTCGTTCTCAGCCAACGCGATCGGTACGTCTGGGACCGAGACGTTCACGGACCTCGACTTCGGTCAGCACCGCGCCTTCGCGTTCGGTGTCTGCAAGCAGGACGGCGGGACCGACGGGTCGAGTTACACCATCGACTATGTGACGGCGGACGGTGTCCACCACACCGATACGCAGTCGAACCACGACGATGGATACGCGGCCAGGTACGACGGTCCGCCGCCGCCGACCGCGCCGAACGGATTCGCCCCCTGCCCGGTTCCCTAGCTCCACGCAGGCCAAGCACACGTGTCGTACAGGCTCGCCCCCGGAGTGGGGCGAGCCTGTAGTTGCTACATCCGGCGGGTCGGGTCGTCGTACCCGCCCCGCGGTGACTCGTCCTTGTCCTTGGGCGGACCACCCTGTTGGACCAGCTCGTAGAGCAGCGACAGCGCCAGGCCGGCGCCGCCCGCGATCATCAGGATCAGTCCGACGGTCTGGATGTTGATCACGTCGGAGTTGACGTTGAGCGCGTAGCGCAGGATTGCGCCGGCCGCGATCAGGAAGATGGCCGTGGCGATGGTCACGATCCGGCAGCATAGCCGCGCCTCTCGGCGCCATTTGCACGGCCTTTTACGGCGAGGGGGCGGACGGAGCGGGCGCGCCGGGCCGGTATCGCTCAACCCAAAACGCTGGTGCAGCCGGCGGAGCGGTTTCGGCGCCCACCAGTTCCACTCGCCGAGCAGCTCCATCAGCGACGGTACCAGCAGCGCCCGGATCAGGCTCGCGTCGATCAGCACGGCCAGGGCCGTCCCAACGCCGTTCTCCTTGATGAAGATGATCTGCGAGGTGGCGAAGGCGCCGATCGCGATCGCGAAGAGCAGAGCGGCAGCCGTCACGATCCGTCCGGTTCGCTCCAGCCCCACGGCGACCGCCTCCGAGCTCTTGATCCCGGAGTCGTGCGCCTCCTTGATCCTCGAGAGCAGGAAGACGCCGTAGTCCGTGGAGAGGCCGAAGACGACCGCGAACAGAAGGATCGGCATCGTCTGTTCCAGCGCGCCCTGGCTGCGGTAGTCGAGGAGCCCCTCGAGCCGGCCGTCCTGGAAGACGAACACCAGGATTCCGAAGACAGCGCTCAGGTTGAGGACGTTCATGACCAGCTGCTTGACCGGCAGCACCACCGAGCCCGTCATCAGGAAGAGCACGATCAGGGTCGCCACGATCACGATCGCCAGCGCTATCGGCGCATGGGTCTCGAGGCTGTGCTGGAGGTCGACGAAATGGGCTGCCGACCCCGCCACAAGCACCTGCGAGCCCGGCGGCTCCGGCAGATCGCGGATCTGCTTGACCGCGTTGCGGCTCGAATCGGAGATGTAGCTCTCGGTCGAGTAGGCGGTGATCACCGCGTCCCCGTGGCCGACGCGCTGCGGCGGCTGGACCTCGGCGATGCCCTTGACCGACGCGACGTCACGCTCGACCGTGTTGAGCGCCGCCGGCGTCGCGTGCTCCACCAGAAGGATGTGGGGCGTGTCGTGGAAGGGCGGGAACTGGGCCCGCATCACGTTGTCGACCTGCCTGGCGCTGGCGCTCTCGGGCAGGACCTGGGCGTCCACCGAGGTGAACTTGAGCGAGTAGAAGGGAATCCCCAGCACGAGCAGGAGGGCCGCGGTCACTGTGGCGATCGGGATCGGCCTTCGCATGACGAAGCGCGAGAGCCGGTACCAGAAGCCGGACTCGGTCTGGGTGGCATCACGTTCAGCCCGCCGCTGCAGGAAGCTCGGCGCCAATGCATTGACGCGGTTGCCGAGCAGGGCCAGCACCGCCGGAAGGACCGTGAGCGCGATCAGGGAGGCGAGCAGCGCCACGAGGGCTCCGCCGAGTCCCATCGAGTAGAGGAAGCGCTGGGGGAAGACCGTGAGGGATGCCAGCGCAACCGCCACCGTGATCGAGGAGAACAGAACCGTCCGTCCAGCTGTGTTGAGCGTTCGCTTCATCGCCTCGGCGCCGGGCCCGAATTTCGCGATCTCCTCCCGATAGCGGGAAACGACGAAAAGGCTGTAGTCGATAGCCAGCCCAAGGCCGAGCCCCGTCGTCAGGTTGAGGGCGAAGATCGAGACGGATACGGCCTCGTTCGCGATTCGCAGCAAGAGGAAGGTGCCGACGATCGCCAGCCCGCCGATCATCAGCGGCAGCAGCGCCGCCACGGCGCTGCGGAAGAAGAGCAGCGAGAGCAGGAAGAGGATCGGGAAGGCCAGCAGCTCCGCCATCCGCAGGTCCTTCTCGACCTGCTTGTTGACCTGCTCCTGGGCGAGCGCAATGCCGCCCACGGAGACACCTGGTTGACCGTCGAGCTCGGCGGCGATTGCCTTGGCGGCATCCTGCTGGTCCTTGTCCCCCGTGGGCTTCAGGCTGACGGCGAGATAGGTCGCGCTGCCCGATCCGGCGATGAAGTCCGCGCTGTGGGTCTCGAGATAGCCGGTGACGCGCGCCACGTCGGGGTTGGCGCGCAGCTTCTGCTCGATGCCCTTGATCTTCTGCTGTCCCGCCGGCGACGTCGGAATGGTGTCCTGAAGGAGCACGATCACGCTCGGGTCGCGATATCCGTCCTCCTGCAGGCGATCGGTCGCCTTGACGCTCTCGGTCGACGGATCGTCCGCGCCATAGGGCGCGAGCTTGCTGGCAACGCCACCGCCGAGCGCCCCGGCGATGACGAAGAAAACGGCGGCGAAGATGACGGTCCGCTTGCCGTGCCTCTGTGCGAGCGATGCGAGTCCGTTGAACATGACTACCTCCCTGACTAAGCGGGTCGCGCTGACGCGCGCCCTTGGATATCGCCGGAATGTCTCTTTTCCAGTTCCACTGCGGCGCGCTCGAACCACTCGGCCGCCCATTCGCTCATCTCGACGCCGTACCGCAGAACCAGCAATGACCCGGCGTCCGGCTCGGCTTCGGGGCCGTCCGGTGCGCCGGTCTCGTCGATCGACTCCTGGATCGCACGGAGCTCGGCCGCCTTCGCCCGCGAGGTCGCCGCGCGCTTGCGGGCGATCTCGGCGGTCTGCGGCGGATCGATGCCGCCCGCGAAGAAGAGACGCAGCAGCCCTTCGTCGCGGCTCTCGAGCACCTCGGAGTCGCTCACGAGCCACTCCTTCGCGGCTCGCCGGCCCTTCGCGGTCAGCTTGTAGACCGTGCGCTGGCGATTGCCCTGTGCAGAGTCGCTGCCCTTCACGAGGCCATCGCTCTCGAGGCGCTTCAGCTCGGGGTAGATCTGTCCGTAGCTCGCCGCCCAGAAGAAGCGGGCCGAGTTGTCGATCAGCTGCTTGATCTCATAGCCGGACCGCGGCCTGGCGGCCAACATCCCGAGAATGACTTTGCCGGTGGCGTTGAGTTCCATCCTGCACAGATATATCAATCCGATATATCAGCGTGTGTGATGTCGATCACGCCGCTTCGGCGGCGCGGCCCTGCGGCTCCCACTTGAACCGCCGGGTGGCGACCCAGATGCCGGCGAGGCCCCAGATGACGAGCGCGGCGGCGTCGCTGCCCGACAGGCCGATCCCGCTCGGATGCTGGGCGACCGTCGACTGCAGGCCCTGGGCGATGTGGTAGAGCGGGAACAGCCGCCCGACCTCCTGGAGGAAGCTGGGGAGTGAGTCGAGCGCGATGAAGATCCCGGAGACGAACGAGAGCATCACCACGGTGAATGCCCCGATCGGCTGCGCACTGTCCTCGTTCTTGGCGAGTGAGGTCGCGGCGATTCCGAGCGCGGACAGCGTGGCGGTGCCGAGAGCGAGGCAGATGATGAAGCCGGGGACGGTCTGCGCCGGGAGATGAACGCCGTAGAAGATGATCCCGATCGCGATCATGATCCCGCCCACGACGAGGGCGAAGGCGACCGAGCGGAGCACCTGGGAGGTCACGAACGTCCAGACGGGTGCCGGCATCCCCCGCTGGCGCTTGAGTTGACCCCGCTCGCGCTGGCTGACAAGCGCCATCAGCGGCGTGCTGAAGCAGGAGAGCGCCAGTGCATAGGCGATCAGCCCCGCCGTGAAGTAGGCATGGACGTTGATCGTGTGACCGTCGACGGTCGTCGTCTGCGGGCCGCCGTTGGTGAACAGGGAGTTGAAGAGGAGCAGGAAGATGAGGGGGAAGAGCGCTCCGAACAGCATCGCCCGCGGGGTTCGGAGCGTGGCGATCAGCGCGTACTTCGTCTGGATCAGGACCAGCCGCAGGTCGTTCATCCGCCGTTCGACCCCTGATCGGAGGTGACCTCGAGGAAGACGTCCTCCAGGCTGGGCCGCCTGACCTCGAGGTCGGGCAGCGTGATTCCTTCGCCCTCGGCCCAGCTGAGCAGGCGGTAGAGGTCGCGCTGAGGCTCGGTGGTCGCGATCGTCGCCTGGTTGCCCGAGACGACCGGCTCGCGGCCGATGGCGTCCGCGGCCCGGTTGGCGACGCCGTCGATGCTTCGAAACCTGATCATGGTCTCTCGCCCGAGCTGGTCGCCCAGCGTGTCCGGAGCTCCCTCGGCGACGATCAGGCCCTCGCGCAGGATCACCACGCGGTCGGCCAGGTGCTGGGCCTCCTCCATGTAGTGAGTCGTGAGCACGATCGTCGTGCCCAGGTCCTTCAGGCCCTGGATCATGTTCCAGGCGTCGCGCCGGGCCGTCGGGTCGAAGCCCGTGGTCGGCTCATCCAGGAAGAGCAGCTCGGGATTTCCGACGATTCCGACGCCGACGTCCAGCCGTCGCTGCTGCCCGCCGGACAGCGATCCAACCCGCGCCTCCTGTCGGTTACCGAGGCCCACCAGGTCGAGGGTCTCGTCGACCGGGCGGGGATTCGGAAAGAAGCTCGAGTACAGATCCATCGTCTCGGCGACCGTGAGCAGCGGATTGAGCTCGCATTCCTGAAGGACCAGGCCGATCCGGGTTCGCCACTCCCGGGTGGCCTGGATCGGATCGATGCCCAGCACGGAGACCTCACCGGCTGTCCGCTCCCGGTAGCCCTCGAGGATCTCCACGGTCGTCGTCTTCCCCGCTCCATTGGGGCCGAGAAAGCCGAACACTTCGCCCTTGCCGACTTCGAAGTCGATCCCCCTGACCGCCTCGTGTTCGCCATAGGACTTGTGCAGGCCGGAGACTCGAATCGCAGCGTCCTGCTCCATCCAGTGAATCGATCCTATTAGGCCGAGCCTAAAGCTCGCCTATGCTCGGGTCCTCGATGGCTACCCAGGAGAAGACAAACGGAATCGTGGTGATGAAGTTCGGCGGCACCTCGGTCTCGGGGACCGAGGAGCTCAAGCGTGCCGCCAGGCGGATCGTCGCGGCGCGCGACCAGGGACATCCGGTGGTCGCCGTGCTCTCTGCGCGCGGCAAGACGACCGACCGGCTACTGGAGGCCGCACGCGAGATCTCGCCGCGTCCGGACCCGCGCGAGATGGACATGCTGCTCTCGATCGGGGAGCGGGAGTCCTGCGCCCTCTGCGCCATGGCCATCAACGACCTCGGGCACCGCGCGATCTCGCTGACGGGCTCGCAAGCCGGGATCGTCACCGACTCATCGCACACCAAGGCGAAGATCATCGACGTCCGCGCTGACCGCATCCGCCAGGCGCTCGGCGAGGATTCGATCGTGCTGGTCGCCGGCTTCCAGGGGGTCTCGACCGAGAGCCGCGACGTGACGACGCTCGGACGCGGCGGCTCCGACACGACCGCCGTCGCGCTGGCGGCCGCGCTCGGCGGCGAGGTCTGCGAGATCTACACCGACGTCGCCGGCGTGTTCACTGCCGACCCGCGGATCGTGTCCGACGCTCGCAAGCTGCCGGTCGTGTCCTACGAGGAGATGCTGGAGATGGCGTCGTCCGGGGCCAAGGTCCTCCAGCTGCGCGCGGTCGAGTACGCGCGCAACCACGACGTGCGGATCCATTGCCGCAGCTCCGCGGATGAGGGCACCGGTACCCTCGTCGTCTCGGAGAAGGAGACCGTGGAACAGCCTTCCGTAACAGCCGTGACTCACTCGACCGACGAGGCTCGCGTCACGCTCACCAGCGTGCCGGACGAGCCCGGTGTCGCGGGCCGCATCTTCGGCGCGCTCGCCGACGCCAACATCAATGTCGACATGATCATCCAGAACGAGCCGGTGTCCCACGACGGCGGCGCGGACCTCTCGTTCACAGTCGAGGCGGATGAGCTCGAGGCCGCCGAGGAGGCGATCCGGATCGAGGACTCCGAGATCGGCATCGAGACCGACCAGAACATGGGCAAGGTCTCGATCATCGGGGCAGGGATGCGAAGCCACCCAGGCGTCGCCGCCAAGGTCTTTCGCGTTCTCGGCGAGAACAAGATCAACATCGAGATGATCTCCACCTCGCCGATCAAGATCTCCTGCGTGATCCGCGCCGACCAGGTGCCTCAGGCGGTCGAAGCGCTCCACGACGCCTTCGAGCTGGGCGAGGACGCGATCCGCAAGGAAGAGCCGACCGGCACCGAGCACCGCCCGACCGTCTCGGGGTGAGCCTGGCGGGATGGCCGATCTTGATCGCCGCCGCTCGTCTGAAGTAAACGCGCGCTTGTCCGTACCCTTTGGGCCATGAGCCCGAAGGGCGAATACAGGGTCGGTGTCGCAGGCGCGACAGGCGCGGTCGGCTCGACGATCCTGGAGGTACTGGCTGAGCGGACGTTCCCGGCCGCCGAGGTGCGGCCGCTCGCCTCCGCCCGTTCCGCCGGCAGCAAGGTGAAGTTCGCCGGAGGTGAGCTCGAGGTCAAGGAGCTGAACGACGAGTCGATCCAGGGCCTCGATCTGATCCTCTCCTCGGCTGGCGGCAAGGTGAGCTCCGAGTGGGCTCCCAAATGGATCGCGGCGGGCGCTGTGGTCGTGGACAACACGAGCTTCTGGCGCATGCACGACGACGTGCCGCTGGTGGTCGCCGGCGTCAACGACGACGCCGCCGACGACTCACAACGGCCTGGTCGCCAACCCCAACTGCACGACGATGCAGATGATGGTCGCGCTGAAGCCGATCCTCGATGCCGCGGGGATCGAGCGCCTGATCGTCTCCACCTACCAGTCGGTCTCGGGGACGGGCCGCAAGGCGATCGAGGAGCTGCGCGCCGAGTCCCAAGCGGTCCTCAATGGCGACAAGATCAGCCCGCCCGCAGGTCTATCCGCACCAGGTGGCCTTCAACGTCCTTCCTCAGGTCGAGAACTTCAAGGACGGCGACGACTACACGACCGAGGAGCGCAAGGTGATGGCCGAGACCCGCAAGATCCTCGGGCTCTCCGAGGGCGTCGGGATCTCGGCGACCTGCGCCCGGGTGCCCGTGGTCACCGGGCACTCGGAGTCCGTCAACGTCCAGACCGCAAAGGACCTCTCCCCGGAGCGGGCTCGCGAGCTGCTCTCGGAGTTCCCCGGACTGGTCGTCCTCGACGACCCGGGCGCGGGCATCTACCCGCTGCCGATCGCCGCCGCCGGCCGCGACGAGGTCCTGGTGGGCCGGATCCGCCGCGACCCCTCGCACGAGCGCTGCCTCAACCTCTGGGTCGTCGGCGACAACCTCCGCAAGGGCGCGGCGACCAACGCCGTCCAGGTGGCGGAGCTGCTGCACGAGCGCGACCTCGTGCGCGTGCCGGCCGGCGCCAGCCTGAGCTAGGCGTTCTCAACTCGTTCACAGGCGATTGACGCATCGCCCCAGTGGCGCGGGATATATTCGCTCCGGTTTGAGGGGCAAGGCGAAAAAGCCCGGGGAGCGGCGGCAGGCTCTGGTGGTCGCGCTCTGCGTGCTGCTCGCCTTCGCGCTCGGCGCCGGCACGTTGGTCGTCGCGAAGACGATCAGGGGCAACTCATCCGGCAACGTGATCAAGGGGACCAAGAAGCGCGACACGATCTTCGGCCGCGGGGGCGACGACCTGATCAAGGGCAAGAAGGGGCGGGACCGGCTCTTCGGCAACGGCGGCGACGACACGCTCGAGGGCGGCAAGGGGAAGGACAAGCTGAAGGGCGGCCCCGGCAAAGACGTTCTCTCGGGTGGCCCCGGCAATGACCGCATGGTCGGTGGCGCCGGCGAGAACCAGTTCAACATGGCGAACGGCGTCGAGCAGGGATCCCCCGGCAACGACGTGATCAACGCTCGCAACGGCCAGGCCGACGAGATCGACTGCGGCGCGGGCGACGACACGGTCTACGTCGACCGAGTCGAGGACGGCGTCTATGGCTGCGAGAAGGTGATGACCCCATGAGCGACGGGGGCGAGAACCAGATCCGCCGCCGGGAGTTCCTCGCCAAGACGGCGGCCCTCGCCGGAGCTGCCGGTCTGGCCAGCGCCTGGCCGGTGGACGCGCTCGTCCACCACGCCGGGCGGGTGCAGGCGTCGACGCCGTTCCCGAGCCCGTCCAACATGCCGGTCGACACCTTCGTCGTACTCATGCAGGAGAACCGGTCGTTCGATCACTACTTCGGCTGGCACCCTGACGCGGATGGCCACACGAGTGGGCTGAGCTACCCGGACGACCTCGGCAACACCCACGACACCCACGGCCTCGCGCCCGACTTCCAGGGCTGCGCCTTCGAGGATCCCAACCATTCCTGGGACGGCGCCCGCACCGAGTACAACGGCGGCAAGCTCGACGGCTTCTACAAGGCCAGCGACTACTACGCGCTCGGCTACTACGAGAAGGCCGATCTGCCCTTCATCCCGTCGCTCGCAGACAACTTCACCCTGTACGACCGCTACTTCTGCTCCCTGCTCGGCCCCACCTGGCCGAACCGCGAGTACATGCACTCGGCCACCTCGGGCGGGAACAAGGAGAACGCCGGCGCGGCGGACGTGATCGCGGGCCTGGCGACGGGAGGCCTCTACCACTGGGAGACGATCTGGGACCTGATGATGTCGGCGGGTCTCAGCGTCACCTACTACTTCAGCGACCTGCCGTTCATCGGCATCTTCGGGCCCCGCTTCCTGCCGATCATCAAGCCGGTCGCCGAGTTCTACACCGACGCCGCGGCCGGCAACCTGCCGAATCTCGCCTTCGTCGACCCGATGTTCCTGGACGGCGGCGGGGGGGACGGCCTCTCGGGCGACGAGCACCCGCACGGCGACATCCGGATCGGCCAGGCCTTCATGGCCGATGTGGTCAACGCCTTCATCCACTCCCCGCAGTTCCGCCGCGGCGCGATGTTCGTCAACTACGACGAGTGGGGTGGGTTCTTCGATCATGTCTCGCTGCGGTTCGTGCCGGACGACCGCTCCAGCTCGAACCTGGACGAGAACTTCGGCGTCACTGGGTTCCGGATCCCGGGCGTCGCGATCTCGCCGTACGCCCGCCGCGGCCACGTCAGCCACATGACGGTCACTCACGAGTCGATCCTGAAGCTGATCTCCTACAAGTTCGGCCTTGGCTACCTGAGCAAGCGGCACCGCTACGCCTCCAACATCGGCCGATCCTTCGATTGGCAGCACCCGAACTTCGAACCGCCCGATCTGCCGCTGCCCCTGCCACCAGTCAGCACCCCGTGTTCGCTGCAGGTGTTCGGGTCCGAGGCCGAGGGCGGCGAGGACAAGGCGGCGGTCGCGGCCGAGAAGGCCGAGGGACTGCATATCGGCTCTCCGGAGATGCTCACGTACCTCGATCACTTCGGCTACCCGACGGGACCGGCCAAGCCTGATCAGATCTTCTCGCGGTCGGGTGAGGCCGTTCAAAGGCTGAGCAGGCAGGTCGCCGAGTGGCAGGCGGGCCGGTGATCCGCAGAGCGGCATTGTTGGCGGCCCTGGCAGCCGGCCTCGTGGGCGCCTCGGCCTGCACGGCGGTGGCCGACGCTCCCCACGTCAATCACGTCTTCATCGTCGTGCTCGAGAACGAGAACGCGGCCGACACCTTCGGCCCCAAGACCGAGACCCCCTATCTCGCCGACACGCTGACCGGTCAGGGCGCCTTCGTCAAGAACTACTACGCGACGGGTCACCTCAGCCTCGACAACTACATTTCCATGATCAGCGGGCAGGCGCCGAACCCGGTGACCCAGTTCGACTGCCCCTTCTTCACGAATGTGACCCCGGGCCTGCCGGCGGCGGACGGCCAGATCCTCGGGAACGGCTGCGTCTACCCGGCGGGCGTGCAGAACATCGCCACCCAGCTGGAGGGCAACGGCTACACGTGGAAGGGCTACATGCAGGACATGGCGAACTCGGCGCCGGCCCAGCCCGCTTCCTGCCGGCACCCGGGGTTGAACTCATCCGACGGCACCCAGACCGCCAAGCCGAACGATCAGTACGCCGCCCGCCACAACCCCTTCGTCTACTTCCACTCGATCATCGACTTCCCGACCTGCCAGGCGAACGACGTCGATCTGACCCAGCTCGCGCCGGATCTCCGCTCGGAGGCGACGACGCCCGACTACGCCTTCATCACCCCGGACCTCTGCAACGACGGCCACGACGAGCCCTGCGCCGACGGGAGCCCTGGCGGCATGCGGCAGGCCAACAGCTTCCTCAAGGACCTGATCCCCGAGATCACGGCCTCGCCCGCCTACCGGGACCGCGGACTGATCATCGTCACCTTTGACGAGGCAGAGGGCGGCGTCTCACCCGGTGATGACGGCAGCGCCTGCTGCAACGAGCAGCCCGGCCCGAACACGCCGGCGCCGGGCGCGCTGACCCTCGGACCCGGCGGAGGCCGGGTCGGCGCCGTGATGGTCTCCAACTGCATCCAGCCGGGAACGGTGTCGGCCAATCCCTACAACCACTACAGCCTGCTGCGCTCGGTCGAGGACAACTTCGGGTTGCAGCACCTGGGCTACGCGGCACAGGCCGGGCTGCAGCCCTTCGGCAAGGACATCCTCAACGCGCCGAGCTGTCCCGCGCCCTGCTCGCCCAGGCGCAAGCACCACAAGAAGAAGCACAAGCGCGCCGAGGTCTCCAAGCACAAGAAGCACAAGGCGAAGAAGTGCAAGAAGAAGCGGAAGAAGAAGCGGAAGAAGCAGGGCGGCAGATAGACGGCTTCGCCATCAAACGTGTTGCTCTTCGGCTTCGCCTCAGAGCACCCTCGCATCTACCGGCTCCCGGCTGCGCTCCATTGCCGCTGCGACCTGCGCCCGCTTCGAGGCGCCGAGCTTCCCGAAGATCCGGGAGAGGTGGCTCTCGATGGTCTTCTCGCTGAGGTAGAGCTCGGCGGCGATCTCCTTGTTGGTCCGGCCGAGAGCCACGAGGTCAGCGACCTCTCGCTCCCGCGCGCTCAGGGAGCCGATTCCCTCCCCGATCGACTCGCGGCTGCGCTTCGGCCTCGAGACCCGCTCGCCGAGAGCGCGAAGCTCGCTGGCCGCCTCGTCGCGGTAGCGCGCGGCCCCGACCGACTCGAGCTGTGTGCGGGCGCGCTCCAGTTGCGCCAGCGCCGCCTCGCGGTCGAGCTGCGCAAGCGCCCGCCCGGCGAGGATCCTGGCCCGGGCCTCGTCGACCGGCAGCCCGCCGCGCTCGGCGTGCGCCGCGGCGTCGAGCGCTGCCTCGGCGGCGAGCTCGAAGTCGCCGCGGGCGAGCGCGACCGCGCCCTCGGCGCGTCGCGCCTCGGAGCTGCGCCCCTCGAGCGCCAGTCCCTCGGCGGTCTCGGCGGCCAGGCCCGCCCAGTTCGAGGCGGCCGAGAGGTCGCCGGCGGCCAGCTCCAGCCGGGTCAGCAGCTCGTACCAGTGCGGCTTGAAGCCGCGCTCGACCAGGGGCATGTCCGGGCCGCCGACCGCGTCCACGACGTCGTCGCGGCAGGCGGAGGGATCCTCGCCCGCATCCAGCCGCGCTTCGGCGAGATAGCAGTCGGCGAACACCGAGATCGGATCGCGCGCGCCGCCGGCGGCCCTGACGGATTCACGGCCGAAGCGGAGGGCGGCTGTCGACTCCCCGGACAGGGTCGCTCCCCAGCAGCGCGCCCACAGCGCCCAGGCCAGGAACTGGTCGTTGCCGGTGAGCAGGGCCTGCTGCGCGGCCGCGTCGAGTAGGTCCGTCGCGGCCTCGAGCTCACCCCTCCAGAGGTGAACCAGCGCTTCGCCGATCCTGGTCAGCGTCGTGACGTGGCCGTGTCCGGTCGCCCGCGCCACCGACATGGCCCGCGCGAAGAGCTCGCTGGCGCGGTCGAAGCGCTCCAGGTAGATCTCGGTCATCGCGCACCAGACGATCGAGTGCAGCCGCTCGGCGATCTGCTCGTCGTCGATCTCAGCGAGCATCGCCTCCGCGTCGTCGAGGCGCGCGCGGGCGGCGTCGAGGTCATCGACCATGTACTCGGCGCTGCCCAGGGTCCCGGTCGCGGTGGCCTCGGTCGCCCGGTCTCCCAACACCCTGGCGCCCTCGAGCGCCTCCGCGATCCAGCGGCGCAGTCCGTCGAAATCCCCGTTGAAGAAGCAGGCTCCGGCGAGCTGGAGCTTGAGCTCGGTCGCCTCCGGCGTGGCCGAGCCCGGCACCTCGGCGAGCGCGTCCTCGAGGCCCTGCCGGGCAGCCTCGTGGCGGCCGAGGAGCTGATCGATCTGCGCGGCAGAGGCGGCGACCTTGGCACGCACCGCGAGCTGATCAGGCTCGACGAGCGCGAGGATCCCGTCGAGGGTCTCGCGGGCCTGCTCGAGTCGTCCTCCGTAGCCCAGCGCCTGGGCCATCGGGATCATCAGGCCGAGGCGGGCCGCCGCGTCTCCGTCCGGCGTCAGCCGCAGGGCTACGGCGTACCAGTGGGCCGCCGCCGCCGGCGCGCGCGGGTGAGCGGCCCTGCCGGCCTCGGTGAGCAGCTCGATGGCGACGGTGTCGCCGAGCTTCGCCGAGCACTCGACGTGGCGGGCTCTGGCGAGGGCGGATGCGCCCTGGCGCTCCAGCACTGCCGCCACCCTGGCGTGGGCGGCCAGTCGCCAGCCCGGCTTCGCCGATTCGTAGACGGCGGAATGCACGATCGGATGGCGGAAGCGGAAGCGCCGCGGCACGTCGGTCTTCCGGATCACGTCGAGATCGAGCAGTTCGTCGATCGCCTCGAGTGCCTCCGTCTCGCCGATCCCTGCTGCCTCGGCGGCGAGCTCGGGCTCGAAGCTCTCGCCGGCGACAGCCGCGCCACGGGCCAGCCTGCCTCTGAGCTCGGGCAGCGCCTCGAGCTCACGCGCCAGAGCCGCCGCCACCCTGTCCGGTACCTCGACGGCGCCGGTGCCGCTCGGATGCGGCGCCTCCTGCGGTCCTCCCGCCGACGTTCGCGCGAGCTCCTCGAGGTAGAAGGGGTTGCCTCCGCTGAGCCGGTAGAGCTCCTCCCGGTCGGCCGGGTCGAGCGATGCGAGCAGCGGCTCGGCGTCCGCTCGCTTGAGCCCCGGGACCTCGATCGCCCGGAGCGAGCCCTCGCGTTCCGCGTCGCCGACGGCGGCGGCGAGCTGCGAGCCGAGCTGGCCGGAGCGATAGGCGAGCAGCAGGTGCACGGGGCCATCGGGGGGTCGCCGCAGCAGATTGGCGACGAGCTCTGCACTCGCCTCGTCCACCCAGTGGAGATCGTCGAGCGCGAGCACGAGCGGCTTCTCCGCCGCGAGCAGCCCGAGCAGCTCCCGCACCGCCGCGTGCGTTCGGTAGCGCTCGTCCTGCGGCCCGGCTGGTGGCTCGCCCAGCCCGGACAGGGAGGGGAAGACCTGTGCGAGCTCGCCCAGACGCTCCTCGCCGAGCGCAGCGAAGCGCCGGGTCCTCTGGGCCGCCAGGTAGTCGTCGAGGGCGTCCGCCAGGGCGCCGAAGGGGAGCTCCCGCTCGAACTCCGCTCCACCCCCGTTCAGGACCAGCTGACCGCGATCGTCTGCCCGCTCGCAGAGCTCCGCGAGCAGGCGGGTCTTGCCGATACCCGGCTCACCGGCGAGCGCGACCGCCCGGGCCTCGCTCGCGAGCGAGTCCAGGACCTGCTCGGCGGCCGCGATCTCACGATCCCGGCCGAACAACCCCGTTCGGACCGACATTCCTTCCTTCCCCTTACTGGCGTGGGCGAGCGTAGCCGAACGAGTGCGCCCCGCCCACCCCAAAACAGACCACCCCCCGAGCGGCGCGAGGTTCAGGGATTTCCCGGATACAACCGTGCCGGCCGAGGCGAGATCCTCGTCCCCGATGGCGCGCTTCATGCTCACCCACAGGCACGATGCCGAGGAATGCCGGGTGGCCTTCGCCTCCTGGCGCGGCTTCGACAGCCCGCTGCGCCATGCGGGGACGTTCGGGTCGTGCCTGCTGGTGAACGGGACCGCCGCCCACGAGATCTGGTGGACGGTGGACGCACCGGACCCCGCGGCGGCTCTCTCGCAGCTGCCCGACTACGTCGCCGAGAGGACCCAGGCGACCGAGATTACGGAGGTATCGATTCCATGAGTCACCGGGTTCATCTGAGGACCGTCGTCTTCGCGGGGGCCGTGCTCGCTGCGACCCTCGGCCTGGCCGCCGCCGCGCATGCCCTCGACGGGGTCCCCGACGCGAGCTTCGGTGGCGACGGAGTCGTGACCATCCCTGTTGCTCCGCTCGACGGCCTCGACCGAATCGAGGCGATCGCCCGCCAGCCGGACGGGAAGATCGTCGCCGTGGGCACGGTCGACAACGACTCGACCGTGACCACCGATACCGACTTCATGGTCCTCCGCTACAACCCGAACGGAACCCTGGACGACAACTCCGACGGCGATTCCGGCTTCGGAACCGACGGGATCGTCACCACGGCGATCGCGAGCGGAGCGAACACCGACGCCGACGAAGCCTATGACGTCGCGATCCAGCCGGACGGGAAGATCGTCGTCGCGGGGTTCACCCAGGACGCCAACGGCGACCGAAACTTCGCGCTGGTTCGGTACAACGCGGACGGCACGCTCGACGACAACTCCGACGACGCCGGCTTCGGGACGGACGGGATCGTCGTCACCCCGGTGGCACCGGAGAACGGCGCCGGAGAGGACGACGACGAGGCCCTCGGGGTGGCGATTCAGGGCGACGGCAAGATCGTCGCGACCGGCTTTGCCGCATTCACAGGCAGCGCCAACCTGGACCTGGCCGTGGTCCGGTACAACGACGACGGGACGCTCGACGCCGGCTTCGACGGCGATCCGTCCAATCCCGGTGGAGGCGACGGGATCGTGGGCACCGACGTCACAGGCACCGGCAACTTCGAGGAGGCTCAGGCGGTCGCGATCCAGGCCGACGGCAAGATCGTGATCGCAGGCGAGGCCAATGCGGGAGCTGACGACGACTTCGTCCTGGCCCGCTACTCGGGAGCCGACGGCACGCTGGACACATCGTTCGACGGCCCCGGCGGTCTCGGCAACGGGAAGTTCCTGCTCAGCTTCGGAAGCTCGGACAGCGATGCGAAGGACCTCGCCATCCAGGCGGACGCGAAGATCGTCGTGGCCGGGACGGCCCTGTCGCCGAACCGCTTCGCGCTCGCCAGGCTGCTCCCCGCGACGGGTGATGTCGACCCCTCGTTCGATGGGAATCCGGGCGACCCGGCGGGCGGGGACGGCCGAGTGACCACCGCGGTCGACGGAAACTCCACGGTGGGCACGGCCATTGCGGTGGCGCCTGACGGCAAGCTGATCATGGTCGGCCGCACGCTCAACGAGTTCTCCGCTGCGAGGTACAGGGCCGCCGACGGCGCACTGGACACGAGCTTCGGGGGAGACGGGACCGTCGTCACCCCGGTCCCGGGCGCGGTAGGCGTGGCCCAGGCCAACGACGCGCTGGTTCAGCCGGACGGCAAGGTGGTCACGGGCGGGTTGGCGTTCGACCCCACGACCGTGCAGGACACCGTCGTGGCGCGCTGGGGCCCCGAGCCCAGCAACCCAAGCTCGCCGCCACCGCCACCGTCGGGAACGGCCACGACGACCCCATCGACGGCGAACGCGGCCTGCAAGAAGCTCCGCAAGAAGCTGAAGCGCGCCAAGGCGAAGTCGAAGAAGTCGAAGTCGAGCAAGCGCCAGGTCCGCAAGCTCCGCAAGAAGCTGCACAAGCTGGGCTGCTAGGCCGAGAGGAAGGGAATCCAGATGCTGAAGCGACTCGGAATCGGAGTTGTGATCGCCGCCGCCGCCATGCTCGTACCGGCGAGCGGGGCGCTGGCCGCCGATTTCTTCGTCGATAAGGACACGGGCGATGACGCGAACATCGTCACCGACTGCCAGCAGGCGAATCCCTGTCAGACGATCGGGCTCGGCGTCACGGCCGCGACCAATGTCGGCAGCGGCAACACGGTCAAGGTGGACGACAGCGCCACCGCCTATGACGTCAACGGCGTCTCCCTCTTCAACGGAGTGTCGGTCGTCGCCGATGACTTCGTCGCGGGCGTGGAGAGCGGCGACGGCAGGCCGATTCTGAGCGTGTCCGGGGCGAACGGGTTCTTCGTCGGCACCGGCGGGGACGCGGGCACGATCAGCGGCTTCAGGATCAACACCAATGACCTCGTCGGCGTCAACACCGCCCTCGGATCCATGACCGCGATCACGGACAACGTCTTCGACGACCCGGGCGCGAGCGGAGGGGACGTGGGGATCGTCGTCGGCACGGGCTCGGTGTCGATCTCGGGCAACAACTTCTCCGGCCTGCTCAGGGGGATACAGGTCAACGGCGGCAGCCCGGCGATCGCGGGCAACGAGTTCAGCGGAATGCGGGCCAACGGCGTCTCGGCCGTGGCCGGAAGTCTGACCTTGACCGGAAACTTCCTGCACGACCCCGGTCTGGGAGCGGAAGGCTTCCGCCTCGGCACCCTCGGGGCGACCAGCGCCCTTTCCGTCAGCTCCACCCGCAACCGCATCCTCGACGGCAACCTCGGGATCTTGGTGCACGACACGCTCGGGCCGGTGAGCCTGAGCAGCGACCTGATCGCCGGCCAAGGCACCTCGGCGATCACCATCGTCGACTCCGATGACAGCGGTGACGCCGCCGTGACCGCGACCAACGTCACCGCTGTGGCGGACTCCGGGGCCACCGGCGACGTCGACCTCGACGGTGCCCCGCTCACTCTGGACTCGAGCATCGTCGGAGAGCACGGGATCAACGACATCAACGGCGGCACCTGCTCGATCTCGTTCTCGCGCGGGCCGCTCGCTGGGGTGGGCTGTGACGGTTTCCAGACGGCGGCCGATCCCGGCTTCGTGAACGCGGCCGGAGGAGACTTCCACCTGCTCGCGAGCTCGCCGATGATCGACGCCGGCGACACCGCGGCGCCGGCCGCGGGCACGCTGGACGTCGACGGCCAAGCCCGTGCCCTGGACGGCGACGGCGTCTGCCCGCTGGTGAAGCGCCGCGACATCGGAGCGGACGAGTTCTCGATCGCTCAGCCGACCTGCGCCGCGCCGCCGGCGGACGGTGGCGGTGGCGCTGCGCCCACGGCGCCGAGCGGGGGGGCACCGAAGAAGAAGAAAAGTGCAAGAAGAAGAGGGAAGAAGAGCGCGGTCGCGGCGAAGAAGAAGTGCAACAAGAAGCGCAAGCGATGAGCTGAACAGGGAGGCCGTTACCGGGCGGTCACCCCGTCAGTCTGTATAAGCCCCACATGGACGTCGGCTTCGGCACCGCGATGCTGTTCTCCGGAGGGCTGCTCGCCATCGCCGCGGCGCTCTCGGGCCTGATGCGTGGAACCGTGCTCTCGATCGCAGTGCTTTCTGTGACCGCAGGGCTGATCCTGGCCGAGGTCGACGCGATCCACGTCTACGCCGGGGACAGCGCGGTCGTCCATCTCTTCGAGCTCGCCCTGATCGTCACTCTGCTCTCGGATGGCCTCTTCGTCGACCGGGAGATGCTGTTCGTCCACTGGGGGCCGGTAGCGCGGGCGCTGGTGATCGCCATGCCACTCACCCTGGTGCTGCTGGCCCTGGCGGCGAAGCTGTTCTTCTCCTCGCTGAGCTGGGCCGAGGCGTTCCTGCTCGCGTCGGTGCTGGCGGCTACGGACCCGGTGGTGACGTCCTCGGTAGTCACGTCACAGCGCGTGCCGGCATCGATCCGGCATGCGCTCAATCTGGAATCCGGGCTCAATGACGGGCTCGCGCTGCCGTTCGTGCTCTTCTTCATCATCCTCGCCTCCGCCGGCGACGCCGCGACCGAGGCCGCCAAGCTCGCCGGCGAGGCGGCGTTCGGAGCATTGGTCGGGATCGTCCTCGGCCAGGCCGCCGGGCGCCTCACCCACCACCTGCCCGGCGGCGGGATCGTGCGGCGCTACGAGGGGATCTACGCGCTCGGCATGGGGCTGCTCGCCTATGGCATCGCGGACGTCACGATCGGCAACGGGCTGATTGCGGCCTTCGTCTGCGGCATCTCCCTCGGCGTCGCGGATCGGGCGATCGCCGACGACTTCGTCGTCTTCAGCGAGAACATCAGCTCGATCCTGCAGGTGCTCACCTTCTTCGCCTTCGGGGCGCTGATCGTCACCACCGGCTACCACAGCGACATCGCGCTGCTCATCGCGTTCATCGCCTTCGCCCTTTTCATCGCGCGGCCCGTCGCGATCTTCCTGGCGTTCATCCGCGTCGATCTGCCCAAGCCCCATCGGGCGTTCATCGCCTGGTTCGGGCCAAAGGGGGTGGCGGGCATGCTCTTCGCCGTCCTGGTGCTCAACTCGAACGTCGCGCAGGGCAACGCGATCTTCGAGGCTGCCGCGTTCGTGATCCTGGCCTCGATCCTGATCCACGGCGCCACCGACACGCTGGGGACGAAGTGGATCGAGCGGCGGATCGAGGCGGACAAAGGGCCCGTGGAGGAGGCGGATCCCGGACTCGCGGCGGGCACGGGCGCGATGCCCTAGACAACCCACCGCCCGGGCCCTGAGATAGGGTGCTTCCGCCGACGATCTTCGACTTCGGAGCCAGGGAGTGTGAGAAGGTGGGAGTTCGTGCGTTGATCCGACAGGGACCCGGTGTGAAGATTGCCGCGGGATGCCTGTTGCTCTCCGCGCTCGGAACGGCCGCCGATCCTGCGAGCGCGGCCGGATCGAGGATCCAGGGACAGGTGCTGAGCGGGAAGGGCCCGCTTCGCTCGAGCCCGGTCACCCTCTACGGCGTTCGCCCCGGGAAGAAGAAGACGCCGTTCGTGCTCGCCCGCGCGCGATCCCACTCGGACGGAACGTTCGAGATGCGCTACCAGGGAGGGCGGAGGAAGACGATCCTCTACCTGCTCGTCGGCAAGCGGAGCTCAGTCCGCCTCGCCTCGGTGCTGGGCAAGTCGCCGGCCCCCAGCCAGCTCGTTGTCAACGAGCGGACGACGGTCGCCTCCGGTTTCGCCCTCGCCCAGTTCATCCGCGGGAGCACGATCGGCGGACCGTCGCCGGGCCTGCAGAACGCGGCGGGGATGGTCCGGAACCTGGTCAACGTCCGCACCGGCGCGATCAGCGGCGTCCTCGCCCAGGAGCCGAACGGGACCAGCACGAGCGCCCTGCGGGCGTTCAACTCGCTCGCGAACATGCTTCCCCGCTGCGTCCGGAACCGGCATCGCTGCGGCCGGCTCTTCAGGCTGGCGAAGCCCCCGAAGGGGCACTCTCCGCGGGGCACGCTCGAGGCGGTGGCCGATATCGCCCGGAACCCGTGGAAGGACGTGTCCGGCCTGTTCAATCTGGCGCTCTCCCGCCCGGCTCCCTTCCAGCCGGCGTTGGGATCGAATGAGACCCCCGACGCCTGGACGCTCGCCCTTCGCTTCAACGGCGACGGGCACACGATGAACGGCCCGGGCAACATCGCGATCGACGGCCGCGGCTTCCTCTGGGTGAACAACAACTACACCTACAGCGCGGATCCGCTCCAGTCGGTCTGCGGGAGCGACCTGCTCTTCAAGTTCAACCCGAGAGGCCGCTACGTGACCGGATCGCCGTATACGGGTGGCGGCCTGAGCGGCGCCGGGTTCGGGATCACGCTTGATCCCCGCGGCAGGGTGTGGGTCGGCAACTTCGGCTTCTCCTCACCCGGCTGCCCGCTCATTCCGCCGCGCAACAGCGTCTCCCTCTTCAATTCGGATGGCAAGGCGCTGTCTCCCAGCCAGGGCTTCACTCAGGGCGGCATCGCCTCACCACAGGCGACGGTGTCGGACCGGAAGGGCACGATCTGGGTCGCGAACTGCGCCGATGGCTCGGTCACCCGGATCCCCGGTGGAAACCCGGCCGCGGGGCAGAACATCGGCGGTCTCGGCCTGAGCGAGCCCTTCGGCGTCGCCGTCAACGCCAAGGATCAGGCATTCGTCAGCGGGATCAGCAGCAGCTCCGTTGCGGTGCTGAACGATGACGGCACCCCGGCCGCGAATTCCCCGATCACCGGCGGCGGACTGAAGCGGCCGATGGGTATCGTGCCCGACAGCCACGGGAACATCTGGGTGGCGAACTCGGGCGTGCTCGACCTCCCCTGCCCCTTCACGCAACCGCCTCCGAGCCCGCCATTCGAGGGGTCCGTCACCATGCTCGGGCCGAACGGCTCGCCGAAGGGGTCGTTTACCGGCGCGGGTATGACGGTTCCCTGGGGGATCGCGGTGGACGGGAACGACAACGTCTGGGTCGCCAACTTCGCCGACCAGCGGATATCGGAGCTCTGCGGAGTCAGGCGCCGGCAATGCCGTCCCGGCACCGGGGTGGGCTCCGCGATCTCGCCGCCCACCGGCTACGGGTTCGACGGGCTGACGCGCAGCACCGCCGTCGCGATCGACCCATCGGGCAACGTCTGGTTCACGAACAACTGGAAGCAGGTTGCTCTTCCGGCAAACCCGGGCGGCTACGAGATCGTCGCCTTCGTCGGCCTCGGCGGGCCGCTGAAGACCCCTACGATCGGCCCGCCGCGCATCCCCTGACGCTCCTGGGCTAGTCGATCTCCAGGATCCTCTTCTTCTCCTCCCGGAACTCCGCCGCGGTCAGCACGCCCTTCTTCTTCAGCTCACCGAGCTTCTCCAGGCGGTCGAGCTTGGCATCGTCGGGGTGCTTGTCATCCGAGGAGAGCTCCCGGATCGCCGAGCCCATGCGACGTCCGGCCTCCCTGCTCGCCCTCCGCGCCCGCTGGCGCATCCCGCTCACCCAGTCGCCGCGCTTGGCGTCCGGGAACTCGCGCCGCGTGGCGCGACCGAGTTTCTCGATGCCGGCGCCGGCCAGCGCGTACAGGAGCAGCGTCAGGACCAGCTGCCGCGTGCCGTTCGGCGGCCAGATGATCAGGACGAGCAGCGCGACCGCGGCGAGAACGGACCAGACGATTCCCGGCCTCTCCCGCAGGGTCGGGGCAAGGGCTTGGCGGATGCTGACCGCTCCGTTCTGCGGCGAAGCGAGGTAGGCGGCGATCACGAAGAGGATCCCGTAGATGATCACGCTGGAGGCGATGCTGTGGAGCAGCGACGTGCCGATGTCCCACGCGTGCTGGGCCGGGATCCGGGCGTCCTCGGTCTTCGCGAGCGAGTCGACGAACGGTCCCTTCAGGATGGCCCGCACCGCGATCGCCCCGAGCCCGGCCGCGATCAGGCCGAGGCCGTACCCCAGGACGATGACCCAATCGCGACCCTTGCCGAGCCACATCGCCAGGACGAACAGGGCCAGCGAGCCGATGGTGAAGAACCACGCGAGGCCGTTGAGGATCTTGGTGACGGTCCGCGCGGTGTCGAGCTCCTGAGAGTCCGCGACCTCGAGCTCGCCGAAG
This sequence comes from uncultured Solirubrobacterales bacterium, assembly GCA_963819715.1. Taxonomy (GTDB): domain Bacteria; phylum Actinomycetota; class Thermoleophilia; order Solirubrobacterales; family 70-9; genus DASUPK01. The sequence goes on along the minus strand of CAWFXE010000002.1, from coordinate 548,293 downwards.
CCGGGCTTCAGGTTCCCGGTCTGCTCTCCCTTCGCGACCGCGTTCGCGACCTGCTTCTTGAAGCCGAGCCGATCGGCGAGCTGGTAGACGATCGGCTTGAGGTCGAGGACGACCTTGCCATTTTGGCTCGAGACCGCCTCGCTCTTGTCCTCGAGGATGGCGACCAGCTGGGTGTGGGCGACGCGGTTGGCGTCCTGCCAGAGGTTCTGAACCCGCTGCGATTGGAATGCGCGTATCGCGGCGCGGGTGGCGATCTCCCGAATGCCGGCCGAGGCGGGCGAGGCCAGTTGCTGGAGGTCGCCGGGCAGCCGCTTCTTGACCAGCCGCGTGACGTCGACGTTCGCGTAGAGCTGGTCGACCGAATAGGTCGCCACGGCGTCGGAGATCTCCTTGTCCTCGAGCAGCCGTCCGCTCGTGTGGACCCACTGGTTCGTGTCGAGCAGCTGGCGGTCGATCCAGCTGGTGAAGATCGCCAGGAACGCGAGGATCGAGGCCAGGATGACCAGGATGCGCACCTTGACGCGGTGCCGCATCTCGGGCGGTTGAGTCGACGCCATGCGACAGGGACCTTACGAGCGGTCCCGGTCGCAGCTAGGCGGCTACGGGCTCCAGTCTCTCCTCGACCCACTTGGTCGAGGCGATGTGCTTCCTCATGCCCAGCTCCTTGGGCGAGAAGCCGAGCGCGAGGCCGACGAGCTGGGGGAGATGCAGGACGGCGAGGCCGAGGTCGCGGTTGACGACCTTGGCGGCCTCGGGCTGCTGCATGTCCAGGTTGAGGTGGCAGAGCGGGCAGGGGGTCACCAGGCAATCGGCGCCGGCGTCGAGCGCGTCGCCGAGGTGGGTGCCGGCCTGCCGCAGCGAAACCTCGCGGGCCATCGTGATGATCGGGAAGCCGCAGCACTTGCGGGCGCCGTCGTATTCGACGACCTCGCCGCCGAGCGCCTCGATCACGCGATCCATGTAGAGGTCGCGCTCCGGGTGGTGCTCATAGCCGAGCCGGTGCTTCGGCCGCAGGATGTAGCAGCCGTAGAACGGGCCGACCTTGAGGCCTCCGAGCGGCCGCTGTACCCGCTCCTTGAGTTGGTCAAGACCGAGATCCTCCACCAGGACCCAGAGGAAGTTCTTGTTCGAGAAGCCCTCGGGGTCGTAGGAGAGCCCCTCCTCGGCGAGCGTCTCGTTGATGTGGGCGCGGTAGTCGGAGTCGCGCAGCCGCTGCTGGCACTCGGACTGGGCGCCCTGGCAGGTGGAGCAGATGTTCATCATCGGCAGGCCGGTCTGCTGGGCGAGCGCGAAGGTGCGGGCGTTGAGGGTGTCCGCGAGCTCCTGGTTGTGCTCGGCGATCACGCCGGCGCCGGAGCAGTTTGCTCGGTCGAGCTCGACCAGCTCGATGCCAAGGCGCTCGGCGACCAGGCCCATTGAGCCGTGCAACTCCGTCGTAAAGCCGCGAGAAACGCAGCCGGGCCAGTAGGCCATCTTCAAGTCGGTCACGATTCTCCTTCGTCGGGCTCGGGCTCGATCTTCGTCTCGGGCACAGCCTCCGCCTCCGGGACGCTCTCGTCCTGGTCGGCCTCCTCGCCGCGGATGTAGAGATTGAGCTCGACGCTGTGCTCTTCCGTGTGGGCGAAGATCCGCTTGACGTGGTTCTGCGCGTCGCCGGGCAGCTTCGGGTGGACGCCCGGGATCAGCTTCGGGAGCGAGCGCATTTTGCCGGTCTTGATGCCGCGGATCGCCGTGGGGATCGACTCGAGCAGGCCCTTGATGGCGCCGTGCTTGGGCATCAGCTTGCCCTTGATGCCGGGTGCCAGCGATTCCTGCAGCAGCTCCGCCTCGTCCAGGGTCCCCTTCTTCTGGATGATCTCCACGAAGGCCTTTTCATGATTGTGGCCGTGGTTCTGGTCGACAATGCCTTCGCCCCCCGCGGCGCGGCGAAGCCGCATGATCTGGTCCATCGGCGCGACGCCCTTCGGGCAGGCGTCGATGCACGAGAAGCAGTGGGTGCAGTCGTAGATCCCGTGCGGATCCTGGGAGAGGTCGTGGAGGCGCTCCACTGTCTCGGCATCTCTTGGGTCCCCGACGAAGCGGTAGGCCTTCGCCAGGGCGGCGGGGCCGATGAAGTCGGGGTCCGCCTCCATCGAGAGGCAGGACGAGACGCAGGCCCCGCACTGGATGCAGGCCATCGACTGGGTGATGTCGATCATCGACTCGGGCGGGACGACGTACTCGCGCTCGGGCGGGTCGCCCTCGGGGAGGAGCCACGGAGTGACCCGGCGGATCTTGGTCCAGTGGGTGGATTCCATGTCCGTGACCAGGTCCTTGATCACGGGCATGTTCCCCATCGGCTCGATGACGATCGGTTCGCCACCGCCGTTGTTTCTATTCGCGAACTCGCTCGCCTCGCCGATCATCGTCTTGCAGGCGAGGCCGGACTGGCCGTTGATCTTCATCCCGCAGGAGCCGCAGATTGCCGCGCGGCAGGAGCAGCGGACGGCGAGTGAGCCGTCGTCGCGGTCCTTGGCCTGAAGCAGACCGTCGAGGACGGAGAGAGTGGGGTCCAGCTCGACGTCGAAGGTCTCCCAGTAGGGGCCCTCGGCCTCCTCGGGCTGGAAGCGCCTGACCTTGAGAGTGAACTCAGCCATCTGGATCAACCCTACTCATCTAGTAGGTCCGCTCCTGCGGCTCCCACTGGGTGATGGTCACGTCGGAGTAGCTGATCTCGGGCCCGTCGTCGGTCCGGGACAGGTCGATGTGCTTCAGCCACTCCTCGTCGTTTCGCTCGGGGAAGTCGGTGCGGAACTGGGCGCCGCGGCTCTCTGTGCGGTGGATGGCGCCGACGCAGGTGCACTCGGCCAGCTCGAGCATGTAGCGCAGCTCGAGCGCGCCGAGAATGTCCTGGTTGAAGACCTTGCCCTTGTCGTCGACGTAGGCGCTCTCGGCCTCCTCCTTGAGCCTCTTGACGATCTCGAGCGCCTCGTTGATGCCCTCGGCGTCGCGGAACACGGCGACCTTCGCGTCCATCGCCGCGCCGAGCTCCTTGCGGATCTCGGAAACGCGGCGGCCGGAGCCCTTCTCGCGGGCGAGGATGCCGTCCACCCGGGCCTGCTCGTCGTCGAGGAGCGTGTGGGGGACGTGCGTCTGCTCCCGGCCCTTGGCGCGGTCGGCCGCGTCGATTCCGGAGCGACGGCCGAAGATCAGGGTGTCGAGGAGCGAGTTGGCGCCGAGGCGGTTGCCGCCGTGGACGGAGACGCAGGCCACCTCGCCGGCGGCGTAGAGGCCCGGGACGTTGGTGCGTCCCTCGCTGTCGGTCTTGATGCCGCCCATCGCGTAGTGGTTGCCGGGCTTGATGTGGATCGGCTCCTTGGTGATGTCGACACCGGCGAAGTCGCGGCCGACCAGGACGATCTCCCGCAGGGCCTCGTGGATCCGCTTGCGGGGGACCACCGTGATGTCGAGCGCCACCGTGCCATCAGGGAAGCCGCGCCCCTCGTTGATCTCGGTCTGCTCCGCGCGGGAGACGACGTCGCGCGAGGCGAGCTCCATCTTGTTCGGCGCGTAGCGCTCCATGAAGCGCTCGCCATTGGCGTTCAGCAGGTGGGCGCCCTCGCCGCGAGCACCCTCGGTGATCAGGAAGCCCTTGCCCGCCAGCGTGGTCGGGTGGTACTGGATCATCTCCATGTCCATCAGCTTCGCCCCGACGTCGTAGGCCTGGGCCATGCCGTCGCCGGTGCAGATCAGGGCGTTGGTGGTCGGCTGCCAGATCTGCCCCGTTCCCCCGGTCGCAAGGATCACCGCCTTCGCGCCGAAGTGCTCCATCGAGCCGTCCTTGATGTTCCTGCAGATCGCCCCGATGCAGTTGCCCTCGTCGTCGGTGGCCAACGAGGTGGTGAACCACTCCTCGTAGCGGGCGACATCCTCGGAGTACTTCATGAGCTGCTCGTAGAGGACGTGCATGATCGCCTGGCCGGTGATGTCGGCGACGTAGTAGGTGCGGGCCGCTGAGGCGCCGCCGAAGGCGCGGGTGCCGAGCTTGCCCTCCTCGTTGCGGTGGAAGGTGACGCCGAGGTGCTCGAGGTGCAGGAGCTCCTCCGGAGCGGCCTTGCACATGATCTCGACGGCGTCCTGGTCGGCCAGATAGTCGGAGCCCTTGATCGTGTCGAAGGCGTGCGACTCCCAGCTGTCGTCCTCCTGGAGGGCGGCGTTGATGCCCCCCTGCGCGGCGTTCGAGTGGGAGCGGACGGGGTGGACCTTGCTCATGATCCCCACGGAAACGCCCTGCTCCGCAGCAGCAAGCGCGGCCCGCTGTCCCGCGAGGCCCGCCCCAATCACCAGTACGTCGTGGTCCGGCACGACACCGATCCTATATAGGAGCGATTCAGGAGTCCGGTGCCGCTACTTCTTCCTCTTCCTCTTGCACTTCTTGGAGGCGACGGCGCTGCGCTTCTTGGCCTTCTTGCACTTCTTCTTGGCCGGTGCCGGGGTAGAGGTGGGCGTAGGCGTGGGCGTCGGGATGGGGTCCGTCGCCGGTGGACCAGGGGTGACCGTGGTGTCGCCCGTCCCGGGGCCGAATGGGGTCGGGCCGCCGCCGTTGTGCTCGGCCCTGACCTCGGCGAGTTGGTCGGTCTGGATGCCGTCCTCGCCCTGGGTGTCGAACGTCGGCACGGCCCTCGCCGTGTAGGTGAAGGTGATCGCGCAGGTCGCGCTTGCGCCGGTTGTGGCCATGTCCGGGACCGGGGCCGACGGGGAGAACACGACCGATCCGACGAACGGTGCAAGGCCCACGGTCGGGGTGAACGTGATCCCCGCGCACGCCGTTCCAGTCACGCCGGTCCCGCTGCCGATCGAGAAGATCCCCGGCTCGCGGTTGGTGCAAGGCGGCGTCTGGCCGGGGAGCCGGCACGACGGCTCGAGCACGATCCGATCGACGGAGTCCGCATCCTCGGCCGCGGTGGACTCGTTCGAGAACGAGAGGGTCCCGGTGCCGGATGACCCGACGGCGATCGGGTCGGTCGCGAAGTCCACCTGTGGGTTCATGGTGAAGGTCGCCTGCGCGGCCGGTGCGGCCGCCAGGCAGAGGACCGTCGCCGAGATCAGGATGCCCACCGTGCTCTTCATCGCTGTGATTCCTTTCATTGGGTTACTTGCGCTTCTTGCACTTCTTGGCGGCGACCGCGGACCGCTTCTTGGCCTTCTTGCACTTCTTCTTCGTCTTCGCGGGCGCCGGGCTTGGCGTTGGGACGGGGTTGGTGGGCGTTTGCCCGGTTCCACCGCTCAACTCGAAGCGCGCGGTCACGTTCTCAATGTCGTTGTTCATGCTGATCGTGCATTGGCTGCCGCTCACGGAGTCGCAGCCCTGCCACTGAGCGAACTGCGAGCCCGTCGAGGGTGTGGCTGTGAGGACAACCGGGATCCCCGCCGCGAACGACGAGCTGCAGGCGCCGCCGCAGTCGATGCCACCCGGCACGCTGGTGACGGTCCCCGACCCGGAGCCGGACTTGCCGACGAAGAGCTGGTCGGTCGTGGCGATGTCGAGGCCCCAGCCGCCGAAGATCTTACCGACGTTCGTGTTCCCAAGGAGGTGGGTGTTGTCGTCGAGCACGAACAGCTTCCAGGTGCCATTCGGGTCGGTGCCGTTGAAGACTCCTAGGGACGTGCCGTACGGCGCGGGCGGGGCGGGGGGCGATAGCTCGGTCGTGGCGCCCACGCCGGGTGCGTTGTTGGTCGGCTTGTAGATGCCCGAGACCAGCGGGTCGTTGTCGGGTAGCGAGCGGGTTGCGGACTGGTCGAAGTTGAGCGTGATCCCGTTGGCCGGATAGGAGGTGCTCCCGGCGGGGGACCCGGCGTCGGAAGCGAGCATCACGTTCTGGCCCTGCGGTCCCTGGAGCAGGAAGTCGAGGTCGTCGGGGAACGTGTGGCTGATCCCGGTGATCCGGACGGTGACCTTGCTGACCTTTCCCTGGAGGCCGGACACGGTCACGTTGGAGGGATAGGTGTTGGCCTGGCCGTTATCGCCGCTCCCCGGCACATTGATCTGGGTGTTGTTGTTGAACGCCGGCGGATCGAGCGCGGTGTTGATCTTGCCGACCCTGGCCCCGCTGTAGGTGGTGAACCAGAGGTTCCCGTCGGCGGCCGGGGTGATCATGTACGGCGACTGGAACTCGGGTGTTGGGAAGGTGCCGGTGATCTGGCCCGAGGTGTTCATGCGCACTACCGACCCGTTGGCGCCTGCCGAGACCGCGACCCAGAGGTTCCCGTCGGGGCCCGCGGCGATCCCGATCGGGTTGCTGCCGGCGGGGAGGGGGAACTCGTCGATGTCAACCGGTGGGCTCCCCTGCGTCGAGGTCGTCGGCGGGACCAGCCTGCCGACCTGGCCGGTGTTGAACTCGGTGAACCAGATGTTCCCGTCGGGACCGGGCGTGATGCCCTCCGGCCCAGAGCCCCCGGTGGGGAGGATGTACTCGTCGGCCACGGCGCCATCGGTGCCGTTCGGTCCGCCGCCGCCGACCGAGACCGGCTGGAGACGCACGATCTTGCTCGTGTTGAACTCGGTTGCCCACAGCATTGGGACGGGGGTGCCTGCACTGACCCCGGGCCCGGCCGTGATCGCCTCGAATTCCTGGTTGTCGCCGGCGAAGCTCCCTGTAATCTCGTTGCGGATCGCAGGCCCCGTCGGGCTCCCCGCGTCCGGGTTGCCGCTCGTATCGACCAACCCGATCTTGTCGTCGCCCGTCGTCACGCTGGGGTCCCGAGGCTCGGTGACCCAGATGTTCGCGTCCGGGCCGACGGCGGGATAGCGCGGCATCGAGTTGTTGCCGCCCCCGTACCAGGTGTCGCCGTGGTTGCCGTTGGCCGGGTTCATCACCCCCACGAAGCTCAGGGCGACTCCCGAGAACCCCGCCACGGCGTAGTAGAGCCTGCCATCGGGCCCGGCGGTGACTCCCACCGGTGTATTCCGGCTGATGCCGATCTCGTTTGTCGAGCCCGACGAGAGCGTGACCGCCCCGAGTGCGTTGTTCACGCTGTCGGCGAACCAGACCTTGCCGTCGGGTGCGGCGCTGATCCCGAGCAGCGTCGACGGGTCCGGGATTCCGCTGTTGAACACCGTCACCGTCGGAGTCGCGGCATGCGCCGGAAGCGCCGGAATGAGCAGCGCGAGACCAACGAGCAGGCCGCCGACGCGCTTCACAGCGGTAGCGACTGCGCCTTATGGCGGCACTTCCGGCGGGCCTTCTTGGACTTCTTCGACTTGCACTTCGCCAGGGCCGCGGCTCGCTTGCCGGTCGCCTGAGACCCGGGCGCCGCGGGCGCCGCGGGCGCCGCGGGCGGCGGCTGGATCTGCAGGTTCAGCGCCCAGGCCGAGAAATCGAACCCGTGGAAGCTGGCGTTGTCATCGAAGACGAAGAGATTCCAATTGCCATTGGGCGAGCCTCCGGCAAGCAGCGAGAGCGAGTTCAGATATGGCCCGGCGGGGCCGCCCGCGGAGGTGAAGTCGTCGAGGCTCGGGTCCTCATAGTTGGAGGGTTTGTGGCTCTCGTCCCGGAAGCTCCCACACGGACCGTTGTCGGAGAGGAAGGTCGAGGCGGAATCGTCAAAGGTCCAGTTGTCGTCCTCGAGAGTGGTGGGATTGGCCCCGCAGGCGTCGGACATCAGCATGACCTGCTGGCCGTTCGGCCCGACGATCAAGGCGTCGGTGTCGTCCGGGCTGGACGACGTGTAGCCGATCAGGGTCACCGTCACCTTGGTCACGGTTCCCGGAACGCCCGAGACGGGGATGGTCGAGGGAAATTCGTTCGCCGGCCCGCTGGTCAGGGCCCCCTGCGTCGGGAAGAGGTTGAAGACGTTGACGAAGCTGCGGCTCTCTGCCCCCGCGGCCGCTGGGAATACGGCGAAGATGAACAGCGCAGCTGCAAGCGCACAGGGACGACGGGCCACTCCGCGCCGGCGACTGCTCACTCCCTCTCCATTTCCACCCCCTGTGGTGGAGATACTGCGGGCGGCAGTCTGTCAGAGCCGCGGCCTACTTGCAACCCTTTCGCGGCTAAAGGCTGGTGTCGGCGCTCCCGGGCGCGACTGGACGCAGCGCCTTCCCGATCGCGTCAATCGTCAGCACGCCGCGGATGCGACCCTCGGCATCGGTCGCGATCAGTGCCCCCAGCCGCCGCAGCGACTCATTCCCGAGGACGGACTCGAGCGGCTCGTCCTCGCCGATGGTGAGCGACCCGCTGTCGCGCGCGAGCACGTCGCTGACCACCGACGACGCTCGTTCGACGGCAGGGACGTTGTCAGCGGCGCCGCGGTCGACGAGGCCGATGAAATGCCGGCCCGCGTCGACCACCGGGAACCAGGGTGACCGGTAGCGCAGGAAGTACTCGTCCAGCGCCTGCTCGATCGACGCTCCCTCCGGGATCGCCACGGGGTCGCGCTCCATCACGTCGGCGACCGAGATGCCCTCGATCCGGCTGGTCACCACGGTCTGCGCGATTGCGGCCTTGGCCGCGCCGCGGAGGATGAATCCGATGAAGGCGAGCCAGATACCTCCCACCAGGTCGGCCCTGTATGCCAGGAAGTAGCCGAGGCCGATGATGATCATGAGGACGCCGAACCACTCGCCGAGGGTGGCCGCGAAGCGGGTCCCGCTGTTCCGGCTTCCGGTTCGCCACCAGGCGATCGCGCGAGCAACACGGCCGCCGTCGAGCGGGAAGGCGGGGATCAGGTTGAAGGCCAGAACGACCAGATTGATGCCGCCGAGCCAGCCGACCAGAATCGCGGCGCCGGAGGCGTCGGTGCCGCTCTGGGTCAAGGCTGCGTTCCGCAGCTCCCCCGAGGGGGCCAGGATGAGGAAGAGGCCAACGCACGCCAGTGCGATCACGGCGGTGACCGCTGGGCCCGCGATCGCGATTTTGAACTCGGTCCCGGGCGTATCCGAGTCCTTTTCGAGGCGGGCAAAGCCACCGAACATCCAGAGCGTGATTCCCGAGACGCCGATGTTGTGCCGCCTCGCAACGAAGGCGTGTCCCAGCTCGTGAAGCAGGATGGAGCCGAAGAACAGAAGGGCGCTTGCGACCGCCAGCAAGTACGGCTCGGTGCTCCCCTGCGCCACCCCGAGCTCGTCGCGGTACGAGCTGGATAGCCAGATGATGATCAGGAAGAGGACTACGAACCACGAGTAGTCGACCGCGATCCTGATGCCGCGGATCCGAAACAGGGTGACGCCGCCGGAGGGCATGTCTCGGATGTTAGGGAGGGAGGGGTAGCTTTCCGGCATGGCGACGGAGGCCCCGCTGGACATCTCTTCCCCGCCCGATGCGGCGTGGATGCGCGAGCTCCTCGACGAGCTCTGCTCGTGGGACCGCGAATCGGCATCGGCGGGCGAGCGCTGGGCGGGAGAGTGGCTGGCCTCCGCGCTTCGCGACGCCGGCGCGCGCGACGTCCGGGTCGAGGAGGAGCCGGATGCGAATGGGACCTTTTGGTGGCCGATCGGGCTGCTCGCCGGCGCGGGCGCGCTCGTGGGCCTGGCTTCCCGTCGAGGCGGCCGCGCGAGACGGGCGCTGGCGGCGATCACAGGGGCGGCGGCGTCCGCGCTGATCGCGGACGAGCTCCCGCCCGGCCGCAGGCGCTTCCGGAGGATGCTCCCCAAGCGGAGCGCCCACCACGTGCTCGCCGAGATGGGCCCGCCCGACGCCGAGCGGACGATCGTCGTGATGGCCCATCACGACGCCGCCCACACCGCCTTCTTCTTCAACCCCGCGATCACCGAGGCGGTCGGCCAGAAAGCACCGGGGGTGTTCGAGAACAACGACACCAGCCCGCCCCTGATGTGGCCGACGGTGGCGGGCCCCGCGGTGGTGGCCGCCGGTGCCGCGCTCGGAAGCAGGAAGCTCATCGGGCTGGGGACCTTCCTCTCGGTGGGCAGCGCCGCGTTCATGGCGCACATCGGCGCCGGCCAGGTGGTACCGGGCGCGAACGACAACGGCACCGGGTGCATCGCCCAGATCGCGATCGCTCGCGCCCTCGCCGAGCAGCCCCCGGAGAACACGCGGATCCTCTTCCTCTCCACCTCCGAGGAGGCTCTCTGCGAAGGCATGGGCCTCTTCATGGAGAGGCACGCCTCCGAGCTCCCCGTCGACCGCACCTTCTTCCTCTGCCTCGACACCGTCGGGTCGCCCAACCTCCTCGTCCTGCGGGGGGAGGGAATGCTGAATCTGCGTGAGTACCCGGCCGCTTCGCTCGAGCTGCTCGATTCCACCGCGGATGAGCTCGGCATCGAGATGCCCTTCCGCGAGCTACGGCTACGCAATGCGACCGACGGCATCTTCCCGCTGGCGGCCGGCTACCAGTGCGTCTCGGTCGCGTCCTGCAACAAGTGGAAGAACCCCTCGAACTACCACTGGAAGACCGACACGCCCGAGAACGTGGACTACGGGACCGTCGGCGATGCCATCCGGCTTTCGGAAGCGGTCATCCGCAAGCTGGATGAGCGCTGGCTCACCGGCTGATGCCGAGCGAGTATGAACAGACCGATCGGACCCGGATCTACCGCAAGCCCGGCCGTGGGAGCTACGACCGCGAGCTGGTCCACTCGATCCTCGACGGGGCGCTGACCTGCCACGTTGGCTTCGTCCAGCAGGGCCAGCCCTACGTCATCCCGACGATCCACGCCCGGGTGGGGGAGACGCTGTACCTGCACGGGGCCAAGGGCAATCGGATGCTCAAGGCACTGGTCGACGGGACGCCGTGCTGCGTGACCGCGACGCTCGTCGATGAGTTGGTCCTCGCGCGCGCCGCACTGCATCACTCGCTCAACTACCGCTCGGTGATGGTGCTCGGGGCGGCGAGCGAGGTGACCGCTGCGGATGAGAAGGCGGCGGCGCTGCGGGCCGTCGTCGAGCACATCGCGAGCGGCCGGGCCGAGGAAATCCGCGGCCCCGACGAGACGGACCTGAAGTCCACCCGGGTCCTGTCGCTGCCGATCGACGAGGCATCGGCGAAGGTGCGAACGGGACCGCCGATCGACGAGGAGGCGGACCTGGAGCTGCCCCACTGGGCCGGTCAGCTTCCTCTCACACAGGGCACGGGCGAACCGATTCCGGCGCCCGACCTCGCCGGGGACCCTGCGGTCCCCGACAGCATCAAGAGCTGGTCCCGAACCTAGCTACGCCGCGAAGCGCTCTTCGTACTTCGCCCGCCGCTTGGCCGCCTCTTCCTCCCGGTTCTTCGGGGGAGCGTTGGTGACCAGCGAATCGAGCAGCTTCCGCGTGGAGGCTGCGACCTCCTCGACGGCCAGGTCGAACGCCTCGGCGTTCGCCTTCGACGGCTTCGTCGATCCGCTCACCTTGCGGACGAACTGAAGGGCCGCGTCGTCGACCTCCTCCTTGCTCGCGGGGGGTTCGAAATTATGGAGTTGTCTGATGTTTCTGCACATGGGCTCAGCGTACCGATGAGTTCTCCGCGAACCCCTGGTCTAAAGGACATACACACCGACTCGGGAGGACCGAAATGAGCCCCAATTTCACGCACAACGCAAGCCAAGCTCACCGCGCCGAGCAGCAGCGCCGCGCCGAGCAGCGGATCAGGATCGCCAAGCTCCGCCGCCGCTAGACGCTAGAGCCCGTGGTTCGGCCACTCCGGGGTCCGCTTCTCCTTGAAGGCGCGGGCCCCGATGGCGTGGGAGTCGCGCCGGGCGAACATGGAGATCGTGTTCTCCGCCTCCCGCCTCAGCTGCTCCTCGTAGGTCCTCCCGACGTTCATCACCATCGTCTCCTTGTCCGAGCGGATCGCGCCCTGGGGCAGCTCGGCGATCTGCTGCGCGAGCTCCATCGCCCTCTCGAGCGCCTTGCCCTCCGGCACGACCTCGTTGGCGAGGCCGATCCGCAGCGCTTCCTCGGCTTCCACCGGCCGTCCGGTGATGATCATCTCCATCGCGCGGCCGTAGCCGACGGTCAGGGTGAGCCGGACGTTCATGCCGTCGCCGCCGACGATGTTCCAGCGCCGCTCGAGCGCGCCGAAGACGGCGTTTTCGGCGGCGATCCGGATGTCGGCCAGCAGCGCGTTCTCCAGCCCGGCCGCTACCGCCCAGCCGTTGACCGCGGCGATCACCGGCTTGAAGACGTCCACCTTCCGCGTGTAGCCGCACTCGCCGGGCGTGTTGTAGATCGAGGTCTTGAATGCGTCCCAGTCGGGCTGCCCGCCCTCGCCGAGCTCGGCCGCGTCCTCCAGGTCCCAGCCGGCGCAGAAGGCGTCGCCCTGGCCGGTGATCACGAGGACGAACTCGTCCTCGGCGTCGCGAAAGCGCTGCCAGGCATCGTGGAGCTCGCGGTTCATCCGGCGGCTGATGGCGTTGCGCGCCTCCGGCCGGTCGTAGGTGAGCACGGTGACGTGCCCGTCGCGCTCGTAGCACAGGGTCTCGTAGTCCATCGGTCAGCTCCTTGTCCGGTAGTGGAGGTGGACCGAGCCGCCGGTGAAACGCTGCTCGTCGATCAACTCGAGATCGACGCGGACCCCAGCCGGGAAGAACGGAGTGCCACCGCCAACGATGATCGGGACCACGACCAGGTGAAACTCGTCCACCAGGCCGGCCTTGATCGCCTCCGCGGCCAAGGTCGGCCCGCCGACACTGATGTCGCGCTCCGCGTCTTCCTTCAGCCGCCCGATCGCATCGGCGTCGAACTCCCGCTCGAGCCGGGTCCTGTCCGTGGATACGCCGTCGAGGGTTCGAGAGAAGACCACCTTGTCCGCGTCTTTCCAGACTTCGGCGTACTCGCGGACGACCGCGCCCTCGCCCGCGATCGTCTCCGGTTTCTCCCAGACCGCCATCGTCTCGTACATCCGGCGCCCGTAGAGAGAGGTGCCGATCCCGCGTTCGAGGTCGTTGAAGAACGCGTGCACCTCCTCGTCCGGGGCGGTCCAGTCGAATTTGCCCTGCTCGTCGGCGGTGTAGCCGTCGAGCGAGCAATTCGCGGAGTAGATCAGCTTGGCGATCGGCCTAGACCGCGGCTCTGTGCCGGTCGATGATCCGCGCGAAGTCGGTGCCCGCGGGCAGCGTGCCGAACGCGTGTCCCCAGTCGCCCTCGAGCCGCGAGGCGACGAATGCGTCCGCGACGGCCTCGTCGCCGAAGCGCAGCAGCAGAGAGCCCTGCAGGGCGAGCGCCATCCGCTCGACGAGCTGGCGGGCGCGCGACTCGATCCCGGTCATGTCCTGGAGGTCAGCTCTGAGCGCCGAGACATAGGCGTCCAGCCGCGGCTCGCCCGCGCCCTCGGCCTCGCCGACCTCCGCGAAGAACGAGTCGACCGAGTTGGGGTTCTTGACCATCGCTCGCAACACGTCCAGGCACTGGACGTTCCCCGAGCCCTCCCAGATCGAAGCGAGCGGGGCCTCGCGGTAGAGGCGGGGCATGCCCGACTCCTCGACGTAGCCGTTCCCTCCCAGGCTCTCTAGGCATTCGACCGCATGGCTTGGTGCCCGCTTGGAGATCCAGTACTTGAGGACGGCGTTGGCGATCCGCTTGAAGGCCTGCGCCTCGTCGTCGCCGGCTAGCGCCTCGTCGTAGGCGCGGGCGAGTCGCAGCGAGCCGATCGTCGCCGCCTCGGACTCGACCGCCAGATCGGCCAGGACGTTCTGCATCAGCGGCTGATCGACCAGCACCTTGCCGAAGGTGACGCGGTGGGAGGCGTGGTTGATCGCCTGTGCGACCCCGGCGCGCATCCCGGTGGCGCTGCCCGTCGCGCAGTCGAGCCGGGTGTGGTTGACCATCTCGATGATCGTCCGAACTCCGGCGCCCTCCTCGCCGACCAGGCGGGTCCAGGCGCCATCGAACTCGATCTCGGACGACGCGTTGGAGCGGTTGCCCAGCTTGTCCTTCAGCCGCTGCAGGCGGAAGCGGTTGAGCTCGCCATCGGGCAGACGCCGCGGCATCAGGAAGCAGGAGACGCCGCCCTCGGCCTGAGCGAGGACGAGGAACGCGTCGCACTGCGGCGCGGAGAAGAACCACTTGTGGCCGGTGATCTCGTATTCGGCCCCGGGGCCGCCGCCGTTGATCGGCCTGCCGACCGTGGTGTTGGCGCGCACATCCGAACCGCCCTGCTTCTCGGTCATCCCCATGCCGAAGAGGGAGCCCTCCTTCTCGGAGGCAGCGATCTGGCGCGGGTCGTAGACGTCGGAGAGGATCCGCGGCTCCCACTCCTCGGCGAGCTCCGGCTGCTTGCGGAGCGCCGGCACCACCGAGTAGGTCATCGAGATCGGGCAGCCGACCCCGGCCTCGGCCTGGGAGAAGCACATGAAGGCGGCCGCGCGGGCGACGTGCGCGCCCGGCTGTGGCTCGCGCCAGGGCAGCGAGTGGAGCTCGTGCGAGACGCCGAGCCGCATCAGCTCGTGCCAGGAGGGATGGAACTCGGGGATGTCGACCCGGTTCCCGTAGCGGTCGTGAGTGCGGAGCTTCGGCGGGTTCTCGTTGGCGAGCCGGCCGAGCTCGATCACGTCACCCCGGCCGGCGATCTCGCCGACCTCGGAGATCTTGTCGGTCGCCCAGTCGGCGCCCTCGCGGGCCACGGCCTCCTTCATCACCGTGTCCGCCTCGAAGACGTTGTAGTCGACCAGTGGCGGCGCCTGGTTCTCGACGGTGTGGGTCCTGACTCCGGTGGCCTTCTCAGCTGTTGACACGGGCGGGCTCCTCTCCGATTGCGCGAACACAGAAGTTGATCAGGGAGGCGATCAGGGTTTCCGGATCGCCTCCATTGGCGGTGGGGGAGAGCGGTCCGATCATTGTCTCCCCGATCGCTCCGACAAGTGCGGCGGCTGTGGCGTCGATGTCCTGCTCCGGGAGCTCCCCGGAGCGGACGCCGTCAGCGACGATCTCCGCGATTACGTCGCGGTAGCTGTGGCGGAAGTGAAGTCGCTCGGCCTCGACGGCGGGGTCCACCGGCTCGGCGAGCAGCGCCCACGCGAGACGCCGCCCGGCGAGCGCCCGGCGGGCGAAGGTCTCGGTCCCGGCGGCGATGCGGTCGGCGGCCGATCCGCCCTCCGTGGCCGCGGCCCCGGCCCGCATCTCGTCGACCTCGCGCTGTGACGCGGCGCGAAAGACCTCCGCGAACAGATCCGACTTCGAGGGGAAGTAGCGATAGACGGTCCCGACGGCGACCCCGGCGCGATCGGCGACCGCCGCGACCTGGGCCGCGACGTAGCCGCCCTCGGCGATCAGCTCCAGTGCCGCGGTGACGATCCGCTCTCGGGTTTCGGCACGGCGCGCTTCGGTTCGCTCGGTGCTGCGATAGGCCAAGGCCAAGAAGTGAACTACGATTCACATCTTGTGTCAAACGCAGGCCATGAGTAGGATCGCCCCGTGGCGGACCTGGTGGAGACGCTCGGCGGGGTCCCCCTGTTCCAGGGGGTGAAGCCCAAGGAGCTGAAGAAGCTCGCGAACCGCATGCAGGAGCGGGGCTTCAACGAGGGCGAGGAGATCACCACCGAGGGCAAGAGCGGCGTCGGGTTCTTCGTCATCGAGGACGGCAATGCGACCGTCAGCATCGACGGCAAGATCGTCAGGACGCTCGGGCCAGGGGAGTACTTCGGAGACGTCACGCTGATCGACAGCGGTCCGCGCTCGGCGACCATCGTCGCCACGACCGATCTGCGCTGTCAGGGTCTGACGGCGTGGGAGTTCCGGCCGTTCGTCGAGGAGCACCCCGAGGTCGCCTGGTCGATGCTCGAGACCCTGGCGTCGCGGTTGCGCGACGCCGAGCAGCGCGACTAGCTCCGCGCGTCAGTCGGCGGGCAGCATCGCGCCGAGCCGCTCGAAGGTCCCCTTCGCCTCCTCGCGCTCCTCGCCGCCGAGCAGCCAGCCGCTCCTCGCCGCCTGGTACGGGCAGTCGATCTGCTTGAAGAGGTCGAGCGATTCCCGCAGGTTCTCCTCGTCGCCGGAGCGGATGCCCTTCGCACGCAGCAGGATGCCCATCGCGTAGCGGTGCTCGCCGATGCCCTCCTCGGCGGCCAGGATCGCGTCGTCGGCGTCCTCGCGGCCCAGGCGCGAGTAAGCCTCTGCACGCGCGGCGAGGTATGGAGAGCGGAACCAGGTGGTTGAGATCTTGGACACGAAGCGGTCCGCCGCGCACTGGACCTCGCCCTGGTGCAACTCGATCTCGGCTTTCATCACGATTACGCCCGCCTTGTTGCCGAGGCCGCCCTCCCCGAGCTCGTCGGCGATCTCGAACCAGCTGGTCCAACGGTCGTCCCCGCGCAGGCCCATGATCGCGCCCGCGCAGGCGATCGAGGTGGCGAAGGCGCCGAGCGGCGGGCGCTCCGCGGCCACCCAGGCGTCACGTACGTGGTTCGCCATATCGAGCGCCTCATCCCAGCGCCCCAGGAAGAAGGCGGGCAGCAGGCCCCGCTGCCAGGCGGAGTAGATGATCCCGCGCGAAAGGTCGAGATCTCGGGCCTCCTTGGCGTAGGTCTCGGCCTCGTGGAAGTCCCCGGTCTGGAGCAGGCACTCGATCATCATGTGAAGAGCGTCGCTGCGCTCCACATCGAGGGTCCCGGTACGCGGCGCGTCGCGAAGCAGGTCCAGCCTCTCCCTCGTGTGCTCGACGGCGTCGCGGTGGCGGCCCTGCTGCCAGTCGCTCGCGGTGACGGCGTCGAGTGCACTCTGCAGGACCGTGAGGTCACCCGACTCGCGGGCAAGCTCCAATCCACCGAGCGCCGGGCGCTCCATCTCGAGTGTCTGGTCGTTCTTCCACGCGAGCCAGGCCTCGTCGAGCAGCAGCCTGGCCTTGGTGACCGTGTCGTCGTCGGTGACCAGGGCGCGTCCGCGCTCGAGCAGCGGCCGGAGCTGCTCGCGGTCGGGGTTCCCGCTGATCCCACTCATCCGGGTGCCGATCTCGACCGCCCGCGCGTAGCCGTCCGCGGCACGCGAATCGCCGATCCGCTCCGCCGTCTCCCCGGCCTCGCGGTAGAGCCTCATGGCGTAGTCGCCGCGCCAGCGGCGCAGCGCCACCTCGCCGGCCGCGATCAGCCAATCCACCTGCTCGGAGCCTTCCGACAGCTCGGCGGCCTGTTCGTATAGAGCCTGTCCCCGCGCCGCGGCGCCGCGGCGCACGGCACTGGCGGCGGCCTGGGCGAGGGCGGTGCAGGCCGCGTTCCGCCGCGCGGGCGTCGGCTGGAGCTCGAAGGCGTGGTCGAGGTGGTAGGCGACCAGCTCCGCCCGCTCGGCGAACGGCTCGCGTGCCATCAGGGCCTCCGCCGCCTGGTCGTGCAGGCCGGCTCGTTCCGCGCGCGTGAGCGAGCTGTACGCGACGTCCTTGATCAGCTGATGGCGGAAGGCGTAGCTGCCTGCGTCGGAGGTGGTGCGTTCTTCGACCAGAGCCCGGCGCCGAAGCGACCAGAGCAGGTCACCGGGGTCCTCGCCGAGGAGATCCTCCAGTGGGCCCTGAGCGAAGGTGTGCCCGAGTACCGCCGCCAGCTGCAGGGCGCGCTTCTCCTCCGGCGGAAGCAGGTCGATTCGAGCCGCGATCGCGGCCTGCACGGTGTCGGGCAGGCGCTCGGGGAAGTTCTCCTCACGTTCCTCTCGGATTGCTCGTGAGACCTCTTCCGTGAAGAACGGGTTGCCGCCCGCCGCGTCGGCGATCCGCCCCGCGAGTGGCCGTCGATCCTCGGGCAGGAGGAGCTCGGCAAGCCGGGTCGCGGAGGGGCCATCCAGCGGCAGGAGCTCGATCTGCGTGTGATTGCGGGCGGAGCGCCCGAAGTCCGGCAATCGCTCCGACAGCTCGGGCCGGCACGTGCAGAGGATGAGAACGGGCGCATTGGAAAGGCCGAACGCGGCCTCCTCCAGCAGGTTGAGCGTTCCCTCGTCGGCCCAGTGAGCATCATCGACGCCGATCGCCAGCGGCCGGTCCGCTGCCAGCAGCGCAACGAACCGCCGCCACGCGCGCTTCAGCTCATCCTCTGCGTCGGTTCCCTCCTCGGCTCCGCGCATCGCGACGACAAGGGCAGCCGCCAATTCCGCGGCATCGTCGGCGCCGAGCTTCTCGAGCACCTCGCGGAGGGCGGGCTCGACCTCGTCGAACCGGGCCTCGATCGAGTAGCCCGCAGCGTCGTGGAGGATCTCTCCCAGGGCCCAGAAGGCGATCCCGTGCCCATAGGGCGGACTCCGGCCGACCACTGTCCGCCAGCCGTCGTCGCGGAGCCCGGCAAACAGTTCGGCCGAGAGCCGGGTCTTGCCGATCCCGGCCTCGCCGATCACCGTCACCAGCTGAGGGACCTGTTCCCGTTCCGCGCGACGGGCGATCAGGCGGAGCATGGCGAGGTCGTCCTCGCGGCCGATGAGCGGGACGTTCGTGAGCTCGTCGTCGTCACAGATCGCGACCGCCCGGAACGCGGGCAGTGGAGTGTCGATTCCCTTGGCGTCGACCGCTCCGTTGCGCTCCAGCTGGGCGCGCCGGCAGGCACGAGCCGTCCGCTCACCCACCAGCACCTCGCCCGGAGCGGCGGCCTGTTGCAGGCGGGCGGCGGCGTTGACCGCCTCGCCGGTGACGCGAAGGTCGCCGCTCTCAGGGACGGCGAGGATCTCGCCGGTTTCGATCCCCACGCGCACCGAGAGATTCCCGTCGATCGCCGAGACGCCGTCGATCACCGACAGTGCCGCGGCGATCGCCCGGTCGGGATCGTCCCCGTGCGCGACGGGTGCGCCGAACACGGCCATCACCGCGTCCCCGATGTACTTCTCGACCGTGCCGCCGTGCTGTTCGAGCGCAGCGCGCGCGGCGTCGAAGAAGGGCTCGAGGCGGCCTCGCAGGTCCTCGGGATCCAGCGCGGTGGCAAGCTCGGTCGAGCCGACCAGATCGGCAAAGAGCATCGTCGCGATCTTCCGCTCTCCTCCCAAGGTGCTCATGTGACCAAGATAACGGCGCTCGCCCACGTCGGGATTGGCATAGCATCGCGCGTCCCGAGATGCCGAAAATCAAGGTCTCAAATCCCATAGTCGAACTCGACGGCGACGAGATGACCCGGATCATCTGGGCCTTCATCAAGGAGCAGCTGATCCTGCCCTACCTCGATGTCGACCTCCGCTACTTCGACCTCTCGATCGAGAAGCGCGACGAGACGGAGGACCAGATCACGGTCGACGCCGCCAACGCGATCAAGGAGTTCGGCGTGGGCGTCAAGTGCGCGACGATCACGCCGGACGAGGCCCGGGTCGAGGAGTTCGACCTCAAGGACATGTACCGCTCCCCGAACGGAACGATCCGCAACATCCTCGGCGGCGTCATCTTCCGCGAGCCCATCGTGATCTCGAACGTGCCGCGGTTGGTCCCGGGCTGGACGAAGCCGATCGTGATCGGCCGTCACGCCTTCGGCGACCAGTACCGGGCGACCGATCTGGTCGTGCCCGGGGAGGGGAAGCTGACCTTGACCTACACGCCGAAGGACGGCTCGGAGCCGATCGAGCTGGACGTCTACGACTTCCCGGGCGGCGGGATCGCGATGGCGATGTACAACCTCGACGACTCGATCCGCGACTTCGCCCGCGCCTCGCTGCGCTACGGTCTCGACCGCGGCTTCCCGGTCTACATGTCGACCAAGAACACGATCCTGAAGCGCTACGACGGCCGCTTCAAGGACATCTTCCAGGAGGTCTTCGACTCGGAGTTCAAGGACGAGTTCGAGAAGGCCGGCATCACCTACGAGCACCGCCTGATCGACGACATGGTCGCGGCGGCGCTGAAGTGGGAGGGCGGCTACGTCTGGGCCTGCAAGAACTACGACGGCGACGTGCAGTCCGACACGGTCGCCCAGGGCTTCGGCTCGCTCGGCCTGATGACGAGCGTCCTGATGACCGCCGACGGCAAGACCGTGGAGGCCGAGGCGGCGCACGGCACGGTCACCCGCCACTACCGGGAGCACCAGAAGGGGAACCCGACCTCGACCAACCCGATCGCCTCGATCTTCGCCTGGACGCGCGGCCTCGCCGCCCGCGGCCGGATGGACGAGACGCCCGCCCTCACCGAGTTCGCGGAGACGCTCGAGCGCGTATGCGTTGAGACGGTGGAGAGCGGGAAGATGACAAAGGACCTGGCCCTGCTGATCGGCCCGGACCAGGAGTTCCAGACCACGCAGGAGTTCCTCGGCTCCATCGACGAAAACCTGACCAAGGAGATGAATTGACCCCCGTCAACGTCACAGTCACCGGCGCGGCCGGCCAGATCGGCTACGCGATCCTTTTCCGCATCGCCTCCGGCCAGATGCTGGGACCGGACACCGAGGTGAAGCTCCGCCTGCTGGAGATCCCCGACGCGATCACGGCGGCCGAGGGAACTGCCATGGAGCTCGACGACTGCGCCTTCCCGCTGCTGCGCGGGATCGACATCTCGGATGATCCGAAGGAGGCCTTCGACGGCACCAACATCGCCCTGCTCGTCGGCGCCCGGCCCCGCTCGAAGGGGATGGAGCGCGCAGACTTGCTCGAGGCCAACGGCGGGATCTTCAAGCCGCAGGGCGAGGCGCTCAACGAGAAGGCGGCGGACGACGTGAGGGTCCTCGTGGTCGGCAACCCCGCCAACACCAATTGCCTGATCGCCAAGGCTCACGCTCCTGACATCCCGCCGGAGCGCTTCACGGCGATGATGCGGCTCGACCACAACCGGGCAATCAGCCAGGTCGCCAACAAGCTGGGGCGGCCGGTCTCGGACATCAAGCGGATGACCGTCTGGGGCAACCACTCGCCGAGCATGTACGCCGACCTGGTCAACGCGCTGGTCGACGGCAGCCCTGCCTGGGATCAGGTTGATGACGAGGCCTGGATCGCCGACGAGTTCCTCCCGACCGTCGGCAAGCGCGGCGCGGCGATCATCGAGGCCCGGGGAGCCTCCAGCGCGGCCTCCGCCGCGAACGCGGCCATCGACCACACACGCGACTGGGTGCTGGGCACGCCCGAAGGCGACTGGGCCTCCATGGCGGTCGTCTCCGACGGCTCCTACGACATCGAGGAGGGCCTGATCTGCGGCGCGGCCTGTGAGTGCTCCGGCGGAGAGTGGAAGCGAGTCGAGGGCCTCGAGGTCACCGATTTCTCCCGCGAGCGAATCGATGCGACGGTCGCTGAGCTCAAGGAAGAGCGAGATGCCGTGAAGGACCTCGGCTTGATCTAAGGCCCGGGGTGGTAGCCGGTGCCCTTCCGCTTGATCCGGCCTTCTTTCTCCAAGTCCGGCAGCACCCGGTAGAGATAGTTCGGGTGATTGAGCTTCATCTTCTTGCCGAGCTCGGAGACCTTGATCCCCGGGTTCTCGCTGATGATCTTCACGGCCTGGTCGGCGCGGGTGTTTCCGCGACGGCGCCGGCGGGCGGTCCCGCGGGGACGGCCCGGCCCGCGCCTTGCGCTCTTGCCGAGCCCGGCCAACGCGGCCTCGACCTGGCGCCGCTCGTCGTCGAGCTCCTTGAGCCGGCGCTCGAGTAGCGTCCTTGCCTGATCGACTGTGTTCGAGACTCTTGGCATTTCCTTCAAGTCCTCTCTTATCCCGGTTGATAGTTACATCACAGTAACGGTTAGTTTCGGCTGAATATGAATGATGAACGCCAACGGGTGGTTATTGCCAGGGTCCTGCTGCCCGCGGGGCTGGAGCGCCTGCAGGATCGCTTCGACGTGAGGCAGGGCGGGCTTGACGCGACCCGCGACGATCTGCTCGAGATGGTTCCGAGTGCCGATGCGCTGGTCGCCGACCCGAGTGTGCCGATCGACGCCGAGGTCCTGGATGCCGCCGGGGATGGCCTGAAGGTCGTGGCCAATTTCGCGGTCGGCTACGACAACGTCGATCTCGAGGCCTGCCGCCGGCGGGGCATCCCGGTCACCAACACTCCGGACGTCCTCACCGAGGCCACGGCCGAGCTCGCGATGGCCCTGACTCTCGCCGCCGCGCGGCGGATGGGCGACGCCGAGCGCGACCTGCGTGCAGGCCGCTGGCGCGGCTGGGACCCAGCGGCCTATCGTGGCATCGAGATCCGCAGCTCGACTGTGGGCGTGGTGGGGCTGGGCCGGATCGGGACGGCATATGCCCGCCTCGCCCGCGGTCTCGGAGCTGAGATCGCCTACACGAGCCAGTCACCGAAGCCGGAGGCCGAGAGCGAGCTCGGCGCCCATCGGCTTGAGCTGCGGGAGCTGCTCGCGACCTCCGACGTGGTCAGCATCCATGCGCCGTCGACTCCTGAGACCCGAGGGCTGATCGGCGCGGAGGAGGTCGAGCTGATCGGGCCTGAGGGTGTGCTGGTCAACACCTCGCGCGGGCCGCTGGTCGACTCCGAGGCGGTTGCGTCGGCTCTCGAGAACGGCACACTCGGCACCGCCGGACTTGACGTCTACGAGAGCGAGCCCGAGGTCAATCCCCGGCTGCTGAACGCGCCGCGCGCGGTACTGCTACCGCACATCGGCTCCGCCACCATCCCCTCACGCGACGGCATGGCAAGCGCGGTCGCGGACAACGTCATCGCGGTGCTGGAGGGGGAGGAGCCCCCGAGCCGTGTGATCTAGCCGGACGGGGTGGGCTCGCGGTCCGGCGTCTCCGGTTCCGCGGCTTTGCGCGATCGCGGCATCGTCCCCATGATCGCGTCCCAGAGCGGGGTGGAGACGCCGAAGCCGTACCGGTGATCCTGGAAGTGGTGGCGCATGTGGTGGGTGCGCAGCCTCTTCCCGAACTTCGTTGTCGGCACGTGGTGATGGAGGTGGTAGTGCATGTAGTCGTAGGACAGGTACCCGGTGATGAACCCGGAGAACGCGGGGAAGGCGCTGGTCGAGCCGAAGATCAGGACGTAGAGCCCGAGGAAGAGAGCGGCCAGGGGGATGCTCACTGCCGGAGGCATGACCAGGCGCATCGCGTCATTGGGGTGGTCGTGGTGAACGCCGTGGATGATGAAGTGGAGGCGGTCGCCACCGGGGAACCTCGGCTGCCAGTGGAAGACGAGCCGGTGGAGCCAGTACTCGGTGAGGGTCCAGATGGCGATGCCGGCCAGAAAGAGGAGCGCGGTCATGCCGACCGACAGCCCCCGGTCGATCCCGATCCAGATGCCCGCGACGACCACCGGGATGAAGACGATCGCCGGGACCGCGGGATGGACGCGCGAGAAGAAGTCGAGGAACCTGCTCTCGAACATCGGCGGCGAGTCGGCGAGCCGTGCTGTGCGCTCGTGTGCCATCGGTCGCTGATCTTAGCGAGAGCCGATTCGGTGGCCGGGCTTTGCGGTGCTAGCGGAACTCGTGACCAACCGGTGAAAAAAGAACAGCGCCATTTGCGGAAACGAGCCTGACGGCCGGCCGCCCGAATGGCATCATCGATCCAAGTCGCGGGGCTGTTGTCCGGGGCGGAAAATTCCGACGAGAGGGGACGGGGCAAACTTGGCCGAGAGTCGAGCACGCAATGCTGAGGTGACATGCGAAGACTGTTTCTTCCATCGTCGCGGCCTCTGTGCCCTCGGACTCGAGTCTCCCTGTCCCACCTTCAGGCCTGACACTCCGGAGGGCCTGGTTCCGCCCCGGCAGCCCGCGCTTCTTGAGCGGCTGCCAGGCCGCTCATTCTCGGAGCGGAGGCCGGAGGCCGTAGCGACTTAGGTAGGGCGGCCGCTTGCAGCCGCGGCTATGTGGCGAAGCCGGGAATCAGGGCGTCTAGAGTCTCGCCGGGGCAATGGGGCAAACGCCTTGAAGATCACCGTCTTGGGCAAGTCGCCGTCCTGGCAGGACGCCGGCGGCGCCTGCAGCGGCTACCTGATCGAGACGGAGACGACCACCGTCCTGCTCGATTGCGGCAACGGCGTCTTCGGCAAGCTGCGTGAGCGGGTCGACTACACCGAGGTCGACGGCGTGCTCATCTCTCATCTTCACGCCGACCACTTCCTCGACCTGGTCCCCTTCTCGTATGCCCTGATCTACGCGCCGAAGCAGCAGCCGGTGCCGGTCCACATCTGGGACGGCACCGACGACCCCGCGCGGCCCAGGCTGATCGCCCCGCCCGGAGCGGTCGAGACCTTCCGGCGCGTGGTCGGCTCGTGGGGCAACGACGACCTGATCGAGAGCGCCTTCCGGATCGAGGAGTACTCGGCCGGCGACCGGGTCGAGGTGGGCGACATCTGGGCGACCTTCCATCCCGTCCCGCACTTCGTCGAGACCTTCGCGGTGCGGATCGGCTCGGAGGACAGCGGCGAGATCGCCTACAGCGCCGACACCCGGCCGGGCAAGGAGATCGTCGAGGTCGCTCGCGACGCCGACCTTCTGATCATCGAGGGAACCCTCCCGCGCCCCGAGCGCACCGGCCTCCGCGGGCACCTCACTCCCGAAGAGGCGGGCGAGCATGCGAGGGAGGCGGGCGCCAAGCAGGTCGTGATCACCCACATCTCTGACGAGATCGGAGACGACTGGGCCCGTGAGCAGGCGGAGCAGGGATTCGGCGGCCCGGTGGAGATCGCCCGCGAGGGAGCCACCTATGAGGTCTAGCTACGCTGTTTTGCGATGAGCAGTCAACGCGACCCCTTCGCTGACTTCGCCCGGATGCGACGGGAGATGGACGAGCTCCTCGGCGACTTCTGGGACCAGGCCGGCTATCGGCAGCGCCGCCCGGTCGCCGCCTTCGTGCCGCGCGTCGACGTCTACTACTGCGGCGAGGACGGTCCGAAGAAGGCCGTGGTGAAAGTCGAACTCCCCGGCATCGAGCTCGAGGCGGTCAACCTCGAGGTGCGAGGCCGGACCCTGGTGATCAGCGGCGAGCGCCCGGTCCGCGACACGGAGGGCCGGACCTATCAGCAGGTCGAGCTTCCCTCCGGGCCGTTTCGCCGCGTCGTCGAGCTCTCGGTCGATGTGAACGCCGAGGACGCCCAGGCCACCTACGAGGACGGCATCCTCCGGGTCGAGTTGCCGACGAGGCTGCCGCAGGCCGCCCGCCAGGTGCCGATTGAGCGCGCCGAGTAGCGAGCCTCCGGGCGGGGAAGGGGAACTCACAATGGCCGACGTCGAGGCTCCGCAACTCGAGGTCGTCGAGATCCCGGACATCGAAGACGCGGTCGCGAGCACCGAGCCGCTGCCCGACGCCCTCCCGATCCTTCCCCTGAGGGAGACGGTCACCTATCCGGACACGCTGACCCCGCTGGCGGTCGGCCAGGAGCGCTCCATCAATCTCGTCAACGACGTCCTCTCCGGGAACCGGATGCTGGCGATGGTCGCCTCCAAGGACCCCGAGCTCGACACGCCGGGGCCGGACGACCTCTACGGAGTCGGAGTCGCCGGCACGGTCGCCCGGATGATGAAGGTGCCGGACGGCACTCTCCGCATCCTGGTCCAGGGCAGCGAGCGGATCCGGATCGTCGAGTACGTCAGCGAGTCTCCGTATCTCGTCGCGAGGGTCGAGGAGATGCCCGACGTGGTGGAGGAATCCACCGAGCTCGAGGCCCTGACCCGCAACGTGCAGAGCACCTTCAGCCAGATCATCGAGGCGATCCCCTACCTGCCGGAGGAGCTCCAGCTCGCGGTCGCCAACCTCGACGAGTCCTCGGCGCTCTCCCACCTGATCGCTGGGGCACTCCGCATCTCCACGGAGGAGAAGCAGGAGCTGCTGGAGACCGTCGATGTGACCAAGCGCCTGCGACGCCTCTCGGAGATCCTCACCCGGGAGCTCGAGGTCGTCCAGCTGGGCTCGAAGATCCAATCGCAGGTCGAGTCCGAGATCGACAAGGGCCAGCGCGAGTACTTCCTCCGCCAGCAGATGAAGGCGATCCAGGAGGAGCTGGGAGAGGGCGACGAGCAACAGGCGGAGCTCAACGAGCTGCGCCAGCGGATCGAGGAGGCGCAGCTGCCGGAGGATGCCCAGAAGGCAGCCGACCGGGAGCTCTCCCGGCTCGAGAAGCTGCCGCCGGTCGCCGCCGAGTACGGCGTGATCCGCACCTACCTCGAGTGGCTGGTCGATCTGCCCTGGTCGAATCAGACCGAGGACAACCTCGACATCGGCCACGCGCGAGAGGTTCTGGACGAGGACCACTACGACCTCGAGGAGGTCAAGGACCGGATCCTCGAATACCTCGCGGTGCGAAAGCTCAACCCGGATTCGCCGGGGCCGATCCTCTGCTTCGTGGGCCCGCCGGGCGTCGGCAAGACGAGCCTCGGGCGCTCGATCGCCAAGGCGCTCGGCCGCGAGTTCGAGCGGATCTCCGTCGGCGGCGTCGTCGACGAGGCAGAGATCCGCGGCCATCGCCGCACCTATATCGGCGCCCTGCCCGGCACCATCGTCAGGGCGCTCCGCGACGCCGGCACCCGCAACCCCGTCTTCATGATCGACGAGATCGACAAGATGGGCGCGGACTTCCGCGGGGATCCCTCCAGCGCGATGCTGGAGGTGCTCGATCCCGCGCAGAACTCGACCTTCCGCGACCACTACCTCGACCTGCCGTTCGACCTCTCAGAGGTCCTCTTCATCGCGACGGCGAACATCCTCGACACGATCCCCCCAGCCCTGCAGGACCGGATGGAGGTGATCCAGCTCGCCGGCTACACGGAGGAGGAGAAGCTGCACATCGCCAAGCGCTACCTGGTGCCGCGACAGCTGCGCGCCAATGGCCTGAAGGCGTCCCAGATCGAGTTCGCGGATCCGGCCCTCAACGCGATCATCGAGGAGTACACGCGCGAGGCCGGGGTGCGGAACCTGGAGCGCCAGATCGGCAGCGTCTGCCGCAAGGTCGCCCGTGACGTCGCCGAGGGAAAGGCCAAGGGAAAGGTCCGAATCTCGGCGAAGCGCGCCCGCGAGCTGCTCGGCAAGCGCCAGTTCTTCGCCGAGACGCGCCGCCGCACGAAGGATCCGGGGGTGGCCACCGGGCTCGCCTGGACTCCGGTCGGTGGAGTGGTCCTCTTCGTCGAGGCGAGCGCCGTCCCCGGGTCGGGGAACCTGACGATCACGGGGCAGCTGGGCGACGTCATGAAGGAGTCTGCGCAGGCGGCCCTGACCTGGGTGCGGCGCCACTCCACGGAGCTCGCGCCCGATCTGCCCGACGACTGGTTCGCGAAGCACGACATCCACGTCCACATCCCCGCCGGCGCGGTGCCGAAGGACGGGCCCTCGGCCGGGGTGGCGATGATCACGGCGCTTGCATCCCTGATCTCGAACCGGCCCGTGCGCAACGACGTGGCGATGACGGGCGAGATCACTCTCACCGGCCAGGTCCTGCCCATCGGAGGCCTGAAGGAGAAGTCGCTCGCCGCCCAGCGCGCCGGGATCAAGCAGGTGATCGTGCCCGATCGCAACGAGGGGGACGTCGAGGAGATCTCGGAGCAGGAGCGGGAGGGACTCGACTTCGTCTATGCCGACGACGTGGGCGATGTGCTGAAGGTTGCCCTGCAAAGAGATGGGAATCGCGCCAGGGGGTAGTCTCCCGGTTGCACCCTGGAAACGATCTGAGGAGACCCATGGGGGCACAAAGCAGAAGCGCAAAAGCCGGAGATGCAGCCCGGTCGGTCGCGTCCAATCCATACGTGCGGCGCCTCATCGAGGATGAGGAGCTGCGCGAGAACATCCGAGTCGCCTTCGAGGCGGCCAAGGGCGCGTACGCCCGGATGTCGAATGGGAAGGGGCCCGCCAAGGCCCTGATGGACGACAAGAAGGTTCAGCGTGATCTGCGGACGGCGGCAGAGTCGCTTCGGGATGCTTCACAGCAGCTGCGCGGACGGAGCACCCGCCGCCGGTTCGGGCTTGGAAAGGCCCTGCTCGTGGGCATCCTCGGTGCGGCCCTGGTTCTCATCCTGAGCGAGGACGCGCGCAAGCTCGTCCTCGACAAGCTGTTCGGCGCGGAGGAGGAGTTCGAGTACACCTCGACCACCACCCCGGCTCCGGACACGGAGACCGTCCCCAGCGCCTGACCAGCCGCATCACCGGTTTTCCTCGAGGGCGTCCATTGACTGGGCGCCCTCGTTCGTTCGGTGGTCGATCCCGGTTCCAATCTCGCGGAGCTGATGCGAGCGCGCTGGCGAATAGTCTGCGCGTAGATGGCCAGCGTCCACATACTCGTTCCGGCCCAGCGCTACGTCTTCGCCGTCTCGAACGGCGAGGCCGAGGCGGCGACGATCGACAGCTCCGCCGCGGGCTTCGAGCGGTACAAGGCCCTCCAAGAAGGAGGGCGGGCGACTGGCATGGTGGCCTTCCCCAACACCCTGTTGATCCGAGGCGAGCGCGACTACCTGGTCGACCCCGGCCTGATCATGCAGGGAGCGCCCGTGATCGGGGCGATGACCGAGCTGGGCGTCGACCCCAACGAGGTCAAGGACGTGATCCTCACCCACCTCCACTTCGACCACGCCGAGGGTCTCGCCGGCTGGCCGATGCGGCGCACCTACGTCCACAAGATCGAGACGGAGGCTCCCTACGCTCAGCTCGTCTCCGGCGTGATGGAGATGGCGAACCTCGAGATCCTCGAAGGCGAGGAGGGGGAGATCGAGCCGGGCCTGCGCTGGATGCTCACGCCCGGGCACTGCGACGGCCTGATCTCGCTGCTGGTCGACACCGACGACGGCCTGGTCGTGATCGCCTCCGATTGCGTCGGGCCGCTCCCGGAGTACTTCGAGCGGATGGACCTGCCCGAGGACTTCGGGCCCGAGCGTGAGGAGCTGCTCCATCAGTGGAAGCGGATCCGCGACCTGGATCCCGCCATGGTCATCCCCGGCCACAACCCGCCGGTCAAGCTCAAATAGGCCCTCGCGGCTGAGCAGGCTGTCCAGCCAGCCAAAGTCCTAGAGTTCCGGTCCTTGGAGGCGACCAAGACAAGGGAGCTGAGCGGGGAGAAGGCCCAGCGGATCGTCGAGGCGATGCGATCGAGCGTCGCCCGCCGTGGCATCTCCGGCTCGACGTTCGAGCACGTCGCTCGCGAGGCCGGGGTCAGCCGCGGCCTGCTCCACTACTACTTCGGCACGAAGGAGGCACTCCTGGTGGAGGTCGTCCGGCGCGATACCGAGCACCGGATCGCCCGCATGGACGAGCCCCTCGGCAACGCCGGCTCGGCCGACGAGCTACTCGAGATCCTCGTCTCCGATCTCGAGGACTCGATTCAGAACGATCCGGGCTTCTGGGTCCTCCTCTTCGATCTGTTCACCGCCGGCCGCCGCAACCCCGAGATCCAGCGCGAGGTGGGGGAGCTGTTCAACCGCACCCGCGACCACGTCGCGGAGATTCTTCGCGCCAAGCAGGCCGAGGGCGTCATCTCGCCCAGCTTCGAGATCGATGCCGTTGTCGCGCTCCTCTTCGCGCTCGCCGACGGCATCGCGCTGCAGCTGCTCTCCGATCCCGAGCGCGATCACGCCGATGTGATCGCCGCCGGGACCCAGGCGGCCCGCCACCTGCTCGCTGGGTGATCTGGGAAGAGCCCGCCAAGGGCGGCTATCCCGACCGCTCCTTTCTGGGCCTGCCCGGCATCGACCGGATGGGCGCCGGGCGGAGGGGGCTGATCCCCTACTCGCCGATGGGATACCTGACCGAGCTCGAGATGACCGAGGGCTCGCGGGGCCATTCGACCTTCTCGATGCCCGCATCGCCCTGGTTCGCCAACTCGTCTGGCCTGATCTCCGCGGGGATGCTGGCGGTGATCGGCGACGCGGCGCTCGGCTCCGTCGTCCATTCCGACGTCGGAGCCGGGCAGGGGATGACCACGGCCGAGCTCTCCATGTCGTTCCTGCGGCCGGTGGTGCCCAAGGAGGGAACGGCGGTCACGGGCTCAGGCCAGTTGATCCACCGGGGCCGCTCGATGGGGATCTCGGAGGCCTTCCTGTTCGACGCCGATGACCAGCTGGTCTCGCACGGGACCACGCGCTGCACGGTCTTTCCGCCCGTCGACCCCATCCCCGATCCACCCGACGTCGACGCTCCGCCTCACGAAAACGATCCGCCGGGCGCGTCGTCCGAGGATCCCCTGCGCCAGGAGATCGAGGGCGAGGTCCTGTCGCAGGAGGTGTTCGAGGGCCGCGGCGGCTTTGAGATCCTTCGCGCGCTGATCGACGGCGAGCTGCCCCGGCCCCCGATCTTCCATCTCACCGGCCTGCGCGCGGTCGAGGCCGCCGAGGGCGAGGCGGTCGTCATCCTGCCCTGCAGCAAGTGGCTCTCGACCTCGGCCGGGACCATTCAGGGGGGATTCACCGCGATGCTCGCCGAGAGCGCGATTACCTCGGCCGCCTTCAGCACCGCCGCCCCGGACACGGCGGTGGCGCCGCTCGACTTCAAGGTCAACTACCTGCGGCCGGTCTTCCCGGACGGCGAGCGACCTGACGGCCCGCGCCCGGATCCTCCACCGGGGCCGGACCCTGGTGATCGCGGCCGTCGAGATCACCAACGCCGAGGGCAAGCAGGTCGCGCTGGCCACCGGCTCGTCCATGTACCTGCCAGGTAGGCCGGCGAACCTGATCGGAGTCGAGCTTGGTTCCGGCTCCGCGGATCCCGAGGACGACCCAGGCGCCTAGACGGCCGCTCCCAATCCTCCCACACCCGCTGATGTGCCTGGCGCTTCGCATCTCGGCGTCCTCGGGCTCGCCCTTGGCACCACCAAGGGCTTCGCCCTGCGTCCTTGAGCTGCTTGGCCAGACACACCATCGGGCGCATGGGAATTGGGATCGACCGCCTAGGGGTAAAGTCGGCCCATGGGACTGTTTAGCTTCCTCAGGAAGAAAGACGAGAGGGCGATCCCAGAGCCCGGGACGCCCGAGTTCGATGCCGTCGTGCAGGGCTCGGCGCTGCCGGACTCCCAGAGCGTCTCGATGGGCGAGGCCGGCTGGACCAAGCCGGGACAAGCTCCGGTTGAGCCCTCGAGCCAGACGCTCGACCTGCGAGGAACCGGAGCTCGTGAGGAGATCGAAGAGGCACTTCGGGAGTCCGGCATCGATCCCGACAAGAAGGGACAGACGATCGACGCCTCGAGTGTGCCGGGCCTGCAGGAGAAGATCACCGGCATCCTCGGCAAGATGATGCCGGTCCCGAACGCCGGCGGTTTCGGCGGCGGAATCTCCCCGCCGCAGCAGGATCCGCTCGACCAGGTCGCCCACCTCGACCGGCAGCGCGATGCCGGCCAGATCACGGACGCGGAGTTCGAGGCACAAAAAAGACGATTGTTGGGCGAGTAGCGCGCTGATACGGTGGCCCGCCTGTGGTCCGCCCGGGGAGAAGGAGAGGCCTGGGGGCCGTGCTCGCGTCCGTGTTCGTCGTGGCTGCTGTTGCGGCCCCGCAGGCGGATGCCTCCGCGGTCCGCCAGTCGAAGACCCCGATTCCTGAAAGCTCCGCCTGGCGGCAGGACGTGATCGATCCAGGCGAGGTCGTCTATCCGAAGGCCGTCTTCCTCGTGAACGGCACGGCGGCGAACGTCCAGAACACGCAGGGATTGAAGGAGCCGGGAGGTGCCGCCGCGACGATCGTCTCGACCGGCCTCACCTCGAAGGAGGTTGGCATGCCCACCCTGCTGCTCGACCTTGGGGCGAACGTCGGCGGCTACGTGGAGATCGGCATCAGGTCCTCCAGCGGAACGCCGATCAGGCTTGGGTATTCCGAGACTCTCAAGTACATGCTGCCGCACGGGGACACGCGCTTAGACGACGTCCTGGGGATGGGATTCTCATACGGCGTCTCCGACGACCCGGATGGCCGGACCGACGTGTTTCAGACCACAGGGCCGGCCCAGTTCCGCTCGCCCGGCATACGCGGGGCCCAGCGCTACATCGCCGTCCAACTCGATGGGCCGGGTACCGCCTCGATCGACTACGTCCGCGTTCGCACCGAGCACCTCCATCCCGGTGCGGGCGGCTACGCCGGCTACTTCCTCTCGAGCGACCAGACGCTCAACCGCGTCTGGTACGCGGCCGCCTACACGTTTGCCATGGACTCGTTCCGGGACCTGCGTCCCGGCGCGCTCAGCCGAACGGTGGTCACGGACGGCGCGAAGCGGGATCGCTCGATCTGGGCGGGCGACCTGGGCCTCGAGGATCTGGCGGGCAACTACTCGTTGCGGTCCGCGCCCGGCGTGCTTCGGGCGTCGCTGCAGGCGTTCAGCTGCCTCCAGTACGACGACGGCCAGCTCTCACCAACTACGCAGATCGCGGTGCAGTGCCCGAACGACCCGCCGCCGCCCGTCGCCAGTGCGTCCCAGTTCCCAGCCGGCGCGCAGCCTGCGCCCGACCTGGGGGCTCTGCGGCTCCCGCAGTACACCGCCGCCTGGGTCATCGCCCTCCGCGACTACTATATGTTCACCGGCAACCGGCGGTTCGCGCACCTGATGATGCCCGTGGTCCGGCGGGGGCTCGCCTATTTCCTGGCGAACCTCGATGGCGGTCTCTACCGGACGCCTTCGCAGAAGCTGACCTACAACTGGCACCCGCTCGACACGGCCGGGGGCATCGACGCCTACACCAACGCCTCGCTGTTCCGGGCGCTGCTGGCGGGGGCAATGCTCGAGCGCAGAGTGGGGATGGGCCGGCGCGCAGCGAACGCCTATCTGTCCCAGGCCGGGGCGTTGCGCAGCGCGATGCTCGCGCGCCTCTGGCGTCCGCAGCTCGGAGCCTTCATCGGCAACACCGACGACCCGCACGCGAATCACACGCAGGACGCCCAGGTCGAAGCTGTCCTGGGGGGCATCACTGCCCCAAACCAGTCACTGGATGCCCTTCACTTCATCGACGCGCGACTGATGACGCCGTTCGGGGTTGCAAACGGCGAGTTCGACGACGACCCCTACATGGGCAGGTACATTTCGCCGTTCATCTCGTCGACCGAGCTCCTGGCGCGCCTATCGGTCGGAGACACGAACTCCGCGCTGAACCTGATCCGCCGAACCTGGGGGCAGATGCTCGTCGCGGGCCCGGGCACGATCTGGGAGAGCATGCAGCTCAACGGATTGCCCGGGTCCGGAACGATTTCGCTCGCGCACGGCTGGGGCGGCGGCCCGGTTCCGGCTCTCTCTGGATACGTCCTCGGCATCCGGCCGACTACCCCCGGCTACCGCCACTGGATCGTCGCCCCACAGCCGGGCGACCTGCACTACGCACAGGGCCAGGCGCCGACGCCGCACGGGCCGCTCGCCTCTCGCTGGCGCCGCTGGGGCCACCTCTTCAAGCTGACGGTGGCGGCACCCCGCGGGACCTCGGGAGTCGTGAAGCTGCCGCTGCCGCGGCACGCCCGCAAGATCGCGATGGACGGCAAAAAGATCCGCGCCAAGCGCAGGCGAGGGGTCTTGACGTTCAAGAAGGTGCGCGGCCGTCACACCTTCGTTGCCGGCTGAGCGACCGTTTACTCGACGGGCTGAGGCCTGGGGGGAAAGATCTTCGGCATCCGCGCCAGCTGGCGCAGCGAGCCGCGCGGCTTGATCTTGCGCCGCAGCATCGCCCGGCGCGCGTCCTGGCCCCTGGTCGCCACGTCAACCCATGTGGCCCAGTCAGTTCTCAGGGTGATGTCCGGCTTCTGCGCAAGTCCAGGAGCAGAGCTGGTCGAGCCGTTGTCGATCCGGACGTGGTACGGCTCGGCATCTTCGAACTTCCATTGGATCGTCACCGGGCGGTCGACGGCATCCGTTCGAGCCGACCGTGCGACGACGTCGAAGAGGATCTCCTCGATCTCGGGGTTCACCTGGGGTTTGCCGTTGGGCTCGCCGAGGACTCCGGCGCGGAGCAGCTTGATCTGGTTCTGGGCTCGCTCCTCGTGGGGCATCTCGGGGTCGAAGGGATAGACGCCGGGCATCTCCGAGAGGGGATAGCCGGTCGCCTTCCACTTCATCTCGACCGACTTCATCCCGAACGCGTAGATCTGCTCGAGGGTGAACCCGTACTCGGTCGTGTAGCGCTCGTCCCAGCCGGGCGGCACGAAGACACCGGTCACCCACGGCAGGACCTCGCGGAGCAGCTCGGCCGCCGCCTCCTTGCACTCGTCCGATTCGGCGAAGAGCTCGGAGAGAACCTTGACACCGAAGCCGATGTGGCGCTGCTCATCACGCGAGACCCTCTCCATCCCCGCGCTGAAGCCGGGCATCGTCCCGGCCTTGGCGAAGAAGTCCTCGATGAAGTGCTGGCCGGGCTGGGCCATCGTCGCCTCGATGACCATGTGGTAAAGCGTGATCGCCTGGGCGAACTTGGGGAGGGAGCGGTCGGTCTGGAGCTCCTCCACCATCCGCTCGAGCCGGCCGAAGACGTTCCGGTAGCCCCAGCCGAGCTGGGGGGTGGTGAAGTCGAGGGCGTCGGCGATGCTCCCCTCGACCCCGATCACCTCCTTGAAGAAGCGGTGGAAGAAGACAGCGTGGCGGGCCTCGTCGACCTGCTGGGTGGCGAGGAAGTACTTCTGCTCCTCCTTCGGCGCGGCCTCGATGTAGGGGGAGAGGCCGTCGGCGACGGCGTCCTCGCCGTAGAAGAACATCGAGTAGATCCAGAGGGCGGAGCGGCGCTGAATGTCGTTGAGCGAGTTCCAGCCGACGCGGTCCTCCGAGAAGTCGAGCTCGGTCGCCTTCCAATTGCCCTCCTCCCAGCGGCGGTAGAGGTCGTCGTAGGTGATCTGACCGGCGATGCCCTGCTGCGCGACCGACATTGCTTCCTCCGTCCTCTCGGTGTGCCGCTGCGTTCTGAAGTATCGTAACTGACTGACTAGTCAGTTAGTACCGTGAGTCCCGTCACACAAGCCAAGCCACGCTCCAGGATGAGCGCCGCCGATCGCCGCGAGGCGATCCTCGACGCGGCCCGTAACGCGTTCGCGGATACCGGCTACCACGAGACGTCGCTGGATGCCGTCGCCGAGCGCGCCGGCGTCTCCAAGGCGTTGCTCTACGAGCACTTCTCCTCCAAGCGCGAGCTGTACGTCGCGATGCTGGAGATGCACGTCCACGAGCTGGTCGAGCGGATCAGCGGAGCGGTCGCCGCAGCGGAGCCCGGCGAGGCGAGGATGCGCGCCGGGCTCGAGGCCTTCTTCGGCTTCGTCGAGGAGCGGCGCGGCGCCTGGCGGATCATGTTCCGCAACGCCGACGACCCCGATGTGGCACTCCGGCTGGACCGGCTGCGAGACGAGGTCGCCGCCGCGATCGTCCAGCTGATGAGCGAGGAGGCGCAGCGCAAGGGCCTCGACTTCCCGAAGCTGCCGCAGCTGGTCGAGATGATCGCCCAGCAGATGGTCGGGGCGATGCAGTCGCTGGCCGACTGGTGGGACCTCCACCGCAAGGTCCCCAAGGAAGAGGTCATCCAGGCGGCGATGGACTTCGCCTGGATCGGCCAGGAGCGAATCCGCCAGGGACAGCGCTGGCGAGCGTAGGCTCCGCGGCCTGGCGTGGCGGAACCGGCGGGCGCGCGTTGAGAAGCAGGGTGAGGACCGCGAAGGCCGCCAGCGAAGCGAAGGCCAGATCGGCGTCGCCGCTCGCGAGCGCCGCGCCGAACAGCGGGATCACCGGGATCGGGAAGATGCCGGCGCCGACCTGCATCAGGCCGAGCGAGCCGACCGGGCGGTCGGGCAGCACCCGCTCCGCCTCGTCGTAGTAGAGGGGATAGGGCAGCGAGAGCCCGACTCCCATCAGGACGATCGCCGCCAACGCCCAGCCGGCCGAGTCGCTCTGGCCGAGCAATACGAGCCCGCCGGCTCCGACCCCCAAGCCGGCCACCACGAGCATCGGCGGCGAGGCCCCCGCCGCGGTCATGCGGCCGGCGATGTCTCGCATCACCGCGGAGATGCCGAAGAGTGCGAACGCGAGCCCTCCGGCGCCTGCCGCGGAGAGGCCGACCGAGGTGATCAGGAAGTGCACGAGCCAGGCGCCCACGATGAGCGGGATGTTGAGCGTCGCGATGCCGAGCAGCTGGACCCTCCACCAGGCCTGGTTGCTGAGCGCCTCCCGGACGAGGCCCTCACCCTCCGACGGCGCTCGTTGCACGTCCACCCTCTCGTTGGGCAGGATCGGAAGCGAGAGCGCCGACAGCGCAGCCGTGATCCAGAAGGCGACGCGCCAGTCGACTCCCGCGCCCTGCAGGATGCTGCCGAACAGCAGCGCCGCCGCGACGCCGAGGGTCAAACCCGCGCCGAACAGGCCGACCATCTTGACGCCGCCCACCACCCGCGCGTAGGTGGGCACGAAGACCGCCGCGAGCCCGAAGGCGAGCCCGGCGAACACCCGCCCCGCCGCCAGCATGGCGACGCTGTCGCCGAGGGCGAAGATCACGTTGCCCACGATCGAGAGGACGCAGCACGCCCAGATCCCCCACAGCACCCGGACTCTCCGTGCGAGCTCAGCGCCGATCAGGCTGCCGGCCGCCGAGCCCGCGAAGAAGAAGGCTCCCGAGAGCAGCCCCACCTCGCCCAGGCCGATGTCGAATTCCTGCGTCAGCGGGGCGACGACCGGGCCGACGTTGCCGCAGTTCCAGCCGGTGATCGCCAGGGCGAGGACGAAGACGCCGATGCTTCGCCGGGCGCTCACAGCCTTGCCTTCTACCGGAGGCCGCGGACCCAAGTCCGCGCCCGCGCCTCTATCGGTGCCGGCGCTTCGAGCTCTTTTGCTTCTTGTGCCTCTTGTGCCTCTTCTCGGGTCGCGGATCCGGGCCCATCGCCGAGCTGCACGAGGCGCCCGAGCAGGAGGCGTAGCGATCGAGATCCGCAAGCAGACCCTTGCGGACCGCCCGGTAGCGCGGCACCTTCGCCACGGACTTGAGCTGGAGCGGGTCGCGCCACATGTCATAGAGCTCGACCTCGCCGGTCGAGTAGAGGAAGAGGGCGTAGCGATCGGTTCGGAGACCACGGTAGGCCGGGGCGTACAGCTTGTAGGACGTGTCGACCGGCTCCTGCTCGATGTTGCGGACGCCCCGGCGCTGGCAGAGGAGGGCGCGTCGAGGGCTCTTGCGCTTGAGCTTGCGGCAGCGGCGCCGCAGCTGCTTCCGCTCCCGCTTCTGCCTCTTCTTGAAGGCGCGAGCCGCGGCCCGGTTCTGCGCGGTCGGTCCATCGGGCCCTTCGTCATCGATATTGGCGCCCGTGTCGCCCTCGAGCAGGATCGGGCGGGTTGTTCGCAGCGTGGGCCGTTCCGCGAAGGGGAGCAGTGAGCGGCCGTCCTGCGGGATCTGCGGCGAGGCGCCGGCAACCTGAGCGATGGTCGAGGCGATGTCGACGTTGGAGACCAGCTCTTCGCTGGTACCGCCCGCCGGGATCCCGGGGCCACGGATCATCAGCGGGACATGGCTCGATGGCTCGTGCGGCAGGTACTTGCCCTGGCGTATGCGGTGCTCCCCGCTGAAGTAGCCGTTGTCGGAGGCAAACATGATGTAGGTGTTGCCGAGCTGGCCCTCGCTGGCGAGCGCGTTCACGATGGCCGCGACGGCATCATCGGCGCTGCGGAGCGTCTCCAGCCGGTTGATTCGCCGCTGATAGATCTGGGCGAGCTTGCCGTAGCCGAGCCGCGGCAGCCGGCGAAGGAAGAACGGCTTGTCGGACATATTGCGCTCGTTCGTCCCGGGCTCCGGAGCAAGCGGGAGGCCTGCGAGGCTCCCGAGGTCGCGCGGCGCCGGGGTGTAGGGGGAGTGCGGGGCGTTGAAGTCGACGTTGAGGAAGAACGGCGTCTGCGACCCGCTCAGCCGGTGGATGGCGTTGACCGCCATCTGGCGGAAGACGTCCGTCTGGTAGTCGGAGGGGTCGTCGCCGTAGAAGCAGGTGAAGGGCTGGCCGGGCGACGTCGGATCGCCGCTCGGGCAGGGAACTCCTCCCGAGGCCGGCGCCTTCTCTCGCAACCGGTAGTGGAAGTAGAGCTCGCCGCCGGGCTGGGAGGCGTCGTACTCGGAGAGTTTCCCGTACCACTCGTTCCAATCGGGCGGGATCGGCGGGGGCGCCCCGCCGTAGCCGTTCAGGTACTTGCCGATCTGGACGTTGTAGTAGCCCGCGTCGTGCAGCCAGGTCGGCAGGTCGCGCTGCTCGAGACCCTCGTCGTGGAACCGCTGCCAGCCGCCCTCGGGTGGGCTATTGCCGCGCACGCCATTGTCGTGCATGTACTGGCCGGTGAGGATCGCCGCTCGGGACGGGCAGCAGAGCGGATACGAGATGTAGGCCCGGCTGAACGTCGTTCCCTGACCGCCGATCAGCCCGGAGGTCGCGGGCATGCCGCTCATCTCGTCCAGGGTCTGATCGTCGGTCAGCAGCATGATCACGTTCGGCTTGCCACTCGACTGGGCGCTGGCGCTGGGGCCGGCCAGCTCGACGGCGAGGAGGACGCCAACCGCGATCAGCAGCGCCAGTGCCGCCGCGCCTCTGCCCGCCCGCCGGGCGCCTCTGCCTTGGATCGAGCCTGCCATCAAATATCGGAACGCACTCGTCCGTCGCGAGTTGCGCTGGGACGCCGATTACCCGACGCTCCGGGCTCGCGAAACCGCGGCGGCGATCAGCGTCGTCTTGCCGCCGGCTTTCGGAGGGTGACCTTGAGGGTCTTTGACGTCTGCTGGTTGGGGCGGATCGTCCCGAACGTGACCCGCACGGGAAGGGTGACTCGACCCCTCCGCGCGAGGATCCGCTTTGCCTTGCTGCTCGGGAAGACCGGAAGGTCGTAGGTGCCCGCCGCGTTGATGAAGAAGTTCGCCTCCGGAGTGATCAGCGTTCCCGGCGGCTTCAGCCGGGGCTTGTGCTTCCTCTTTGCGGCGCGATAGAACGGATGCGTTGCGTCATCCACCAGCGCGCGCCCCGGTCCCTTGAACGTCACCGGATCGTCGCCCGCTTGAGGTTCCTGGCGACGATCGGCTTGCCCACCGCAAAGTCCTCGAAACCGCTCAGCTCGAGCTCCACGTTTCCCGAGATCGTGGCTTCGTTCGTGCTGCCGAAGTTGAAGAGGAACAGCTTCCAGGTCCCGTTCGGATCGGTGCCGTTGAAGACGGACGCGAGAGTTGCGCTGCCGCCCAGGTCCGGTCCCGGGTTTCCGTAGTCGGTCCCGGGACCTGGCGCCGGGAAATCGTCGTCGGCGTAGTAGTCGGTTGGCTTGAATTGGAACTCGCCGAGACCGGTCGAGGCCAGGTCCGCGTCGAGCGGAACCTGACTCGGCGCCGAATCATCGAAGACAATGCCGGAGAAGATGATCTCGCTCGGCCCACCGTCGAGCAGCACGAGCGACCGGCCACCCGGTGCCTGGAGCAGCATCGCGACCCCGTCGCCCTCGGGCGCGTACATGAGGCCGACGTCCACGTTGAGATCGGTGATCGGACCGCTCAGCCCCGATACCGAAATGGTCGCCGGATACGGACTGGCGGCGAAGC
This sequence comes from uncultured Solirubrobacterales bacterium, assembly GCA_963819715.1. GTDB lineage: Bacteria > Actinomycetota > Thermoleophilia > Solirubrobacterales > 70-9 > DASUPK01. The sequence continues at coordinate 509,099 of CAWFXE010000002.1, read as the reverse complement.
CGGGTTGCGCGGAGACCACGCCTTGATGGCTGAACACGACTGCGCCGGCGCTCGCCGAGAGCGATCCGCACGCCACCGCGATCGCCAACCCCGCCAGTCCTGCCCTGACCTTCATCAGGCCTCCGCCTCCGCCTCACCGCCACCGAGCTTCGGCGACGTCCAGGGCTCGCCCAGGCGGCGGGTGAGCTCCTCGGCAAGCTCCGAGATCGCGATCCGCGACTGGTCGAGTGAGTCACGGTCGCGCAGAGTGACGGTGCCGTCCTCCATCGTCTGGTGGTCGACGGTCACTCCCCAGGGAGTGCCGATCTCGTCCTGGCGGCGGTAGCGCTTCCCGATCGAGCCGCCCGTGTCGAACTCGGCAGACAGTCGCTCCCGCAGCTGCTCGTAGATCTCGCGGGCCTTCTCCGGCTGGCCGTCCTTGTTGACCAGCGGCAGGACCGCCACCTTGACGGGAGCGAGCTTGGGGTGGAGGCGCAGCACCGTCCGCTCGCGGCCCTCGACCTCCTCGACGTCGTAGGCGTCGACCATGAAGGAGAGCATCGCCCGGTCGACGCCGGCCGCCGGCTCGATCACGTGCGGAACGAAGCGGTCGCCGCTCCCGGAGTCGACGTACTCGAGCTTCTCGCCGGAGAACTTCGCGTGCTGCGTGAGGTCGAAGTCGCCACGGTTGGCGATCCCCTCGAGCTCGGACCAGCCCATCGGGAAGAGGTACTCGATGTCGGAGGTGGCGCTCGAGTAATGCGAAAGCTCATCCTGCCCGTGAGCCCGTAGTTGAAGATGTGATGGCCGGATGCCGAGATCCGTGTACCAGCGCATCCGCTCCTGCATCCAGGTCTCGTGCCATTGGCTTGCCTCGGCCGGTGGGACGAAGAACTCCATCTCCATCTGCTCGAACTCCAGCGTGCGGAAGATGAAGTTGCCGGGGGTGATCTCGTTCCGGAAGGATTTACCGATCTGGGCGATCCCGAACGGGGGCTTCCTCCGGGCGAATTGCGTGACGTTCTTGAAGTTGATGAAGATGCCCTGCGCGGTCTCGGGGCGCAGGTAAGCCTTGTCATCGTCGTCGTGTATCGGGCCGACGTAGGTCTCGAACATCAGGTTGAACTGGCGAGGCTCGGAGAGCTCGCCGCCGCACTCCGGGCAGCGGATCTCGCCCTCGGCGTCCTCGGCGCCGAGCTGCTCCTCGCGGAGGTGATCCTCACGCCAGCGCTTCTTGCACTTCCCAAGGCATTGCACGAGGGGGTCGGTGAATCCCGCAAGGTGGCCCGATGCCTCCCAGACCTTCGGGTTCTGGATGATCGCCGAGTCCAGCGCGACGATGTCGTCGCGCTGCTGGATCATGGCGCGCCACCACTCGCCCTTGACGTTGTTCTTCAGCAGGACGCCGTAGTGCCCGTAGTCGTAGGTGTTGGCGAAGCCGCCGTAGATCTCCGACGCCGGGAAGATGAAGCCCCGCCGCTTGCAGAGGGCGACGATGTCTTCGAGCCGCAGGTCAGCCATGAGCGTCTAAGTTGAACGATCCCGATGGATCTTCGGACACCGATTCGGTCCAGATTCAGGCCGGCAATACGCCACCGACGGCCCAAATCGATGCCCCGGCGGCCACCTTCAACTGGGCCGTGGGAGAGGAGATCGACTTCTCCGGAAGCGCCTCGGACGCCCAGGAGACGCTGCCGGCATCGGCGTACGGCTGGAGCGCCACGATCAACCACTGCCCCAGCAACTGCCATACGCACCCGTACCAGTCGTTCACCGGAGTCACCGGCGGGTCGTTCCCCGGGCCCGATCACGACTACCCGTCGTCCGTCACGATCACGTTGACGGTGACCGATGGTGGCGGGCTGAGCGACACGGACTCGGTGACGATCGACCCGCGGACCGTTCAGCTCACTCTCGATTCCACCCCGGAGGGCGTCCAGATCGGGATTGACCAGGACATCGCGGTCACTCCGTTCACCGAAATGGTGATCGAGGGTTCCGCCCACTCGGTGATCGCTCCGGCCCAGGCGAGCATGGGCGGCCAGACCTATGACTTCGACTCGTGGTCCGACGGCGGGGCGATCGCCCACAACCTCACGGCCGCGGCCGACCTCCAATTGGATGCGAGATACACGACGAGCGCGCTCGGCGCGCCTCCCGTGCTGGGCCAGTCCGGAGTCGGTGCGATCTGCGCCGGCACGGACGCCACAATCGTCGGCACCGAACGTGCCGACAGGCTGGTCGGAACCGCCGGGCCCGACGTGATCGCCGGCTTGGGCGGGAAGGACACGCTGATAGGCAAGGGTGGCGATGACCTGATTTGCGGAGGCAGGGGAGCCGACGTCCTCCGTGGCGGGGTGGGCGCCGACCTGCTCAAGGGCGGGCCGGGCGCCGACCTGCTCAAGGGCGGGCCGGGCCGAGATCGCTGCCCGCGCAGACAGCGATCGGACCGGGTGTCGGGCTGCGAGCGGGGCAGGGGCCGCTAGGGCGGCGAAGGCTTCCGCTGCCGTGCCAGGCGGCGCCGCCCACTACCCTCTTGCCTCCGATGCCGATCTACGAATACCGCTGCACCAATGGGCACACTTTCGAGGTGATCCAGAGCATGTCCGACGATCCCGTCGAGACCTGCGAGGAATGCGGCGCGCCCGTCGAGCGGGTCTTCCACCCGGTCGCGGTGCACTTCAAGGGATCGGGCTTCTACACCACCGACTACAAGAGCAAGTCGAAGGCTGCGAAGGACGGGGATTCCTCGTCCTCGAGCGATTCGAGCTCTGAGACCAGCTCAAAGAAGTCAGAGTCCGCCGGCTCGGACAAGGCGACGACCGGCTCCAGTTCGGATTAGAACGACGGGGTGCAGGCGGGATCGTGCGGCGGATCGCCGCCGATCAGCTTCTTGACCGCGTCGATGCAGGCGCTGTCGGGATAGGCCAGGCTGCCACCCGGCCCGTCGGTGGCGTCGCTCTTGACTCCGGTTCCGCCGAGCACGTTCGTATCGCCGTTGCCGCCGAGGATGGCCGCGATCGCGACTTGGGGGAGCGTAAAGCCGCCCATGTCGCTGATGAAGGCCTTGGGAGCGTTCCATCCGATCCATGGGCCCTTGATGAAGTTGTATGGGAAGCGGGTGACGCTGGTAAGGCGTCCTTTGATCGCGTCCAGAACCTGCTGCTGGCGAGCCGCGCGGTCGCGATCGTCCTCGGATGCATCGCACGTGTTGTGTCGCAGGCGCGCGTAGGCCAGGGCCGTGTCTCCCTCCAGGTGGTGCTCGCCTGGCTTGAATCGGATCGTCACTCCGCCCTGGGACTTCCCTCCGTCGACGTCCCCGCAGACGACGGGGCCGTGCTTCTTGTTGGGGTTCGTCGGGACCGTGATCACGACGCCGCCCAGCGTGTTGATGAAGTCCGCGAAGCCGTCGAAGTCGACGATGACGATGTGGTTGATGTCGATGCCGAGGAAGTCCTCGACGGTCTTGATGGTCTCCGCCGGGTTGCCGTTGGTGCTCCGCGTGTTGCAGGCGAGCGACGCGTTGATCTTCTGCGAGCCGCAATTGGGAATGGCCGCGAAGCTGTCGCGGGGGATCGAGAGCTTGCGGAAGGAGGTCAACGAAGCGTGCAGGACCATGATCGTGTCGGCGCGGGGCGGCCCCTCGCCCTCGGCGCCGTTGGCGTTGTGCTGCGTCTTGCCGCGCCGGTCGCCACCGAGGATGAGGATGTTCTGCCCGGCGAGGACGGCCGGGCCGCCCTTGAGCGCGTCCTTGGCCGACTGCGGCAGCTTGCCCTTCTGGATCTGAGCCGAGATCGCGAAGGTGATGAAGCTCAGCAGCAGCCAGCCGACGGCCGCGATCAGGATCCAGCGGAGCCAGGGGCGCTTGCCCCCGGTGAGCCGGCCGAAGAAGCCTCGAACACCACCACCGCCGCCGGAGTCGCGGCGGATGCTCTCCATGCTCGGCTTGCGGAGCCGGTCCCGCAGGCTCGGGCGGGATCGATAGACCGTGTACGGCGGCTTGCCGCCCTTGCTCGCCGCCGGCTTCTTTCGCTTTGCGCGCCGCGCTTCTGGCCGCCGCGGCCGCCGCGGCCGCTCCGGCCATAGACCGTGTACTCCGGCTTCTTGCCCTTTTCGGGTTTGCCTTTACCCCCGGAGGCACCAGGCTTCTTGGGCTCGTCGGGCTTCCCGCTGCCCTTGGAGCCCTCGGGCCGCTTGGGCGGCCGGTCATCTCCCTGCGGAGACATGGGATATCAATACTTACGCATGCCGATGCCAGACCCCTCCTCCTTTGACTCCTCCCTTTACCTCCTCTTGACCCCACGCGAGACGATCGGCGTCGACCTGGGCGGGACGAAGATGGCCGTGGGGGTGGTCGATTCCGAGCAGCACGTCCACTACGAGGGAAAGGAATCCTCGATCGGCCTGAGTGAGGAGAAGCTCGTCGAGGACCTCGGCCGCGAGCTGGTCGAGGCCAGGGACGCCCGTCCGGATGTCCTCTGCGCCGGGCTGGGCATCCCGGCCACCATCGATCACGATCGCGGCGTCGCGATCCAGGCCGTCAACCTCGAGATCTCGGATGTCCCCCTCCGGGACCTGATGCGGGAGAAGCTCGGGCTCCCCGTCTACATCGACAACGACGCGAACGTCGCCGCGCTCGCCGAGTTCCTCTTCGGGGTGGGCCGCGGGGCGCGCAACATGGTGATGCTGACCATCGGGACCGGGATCGGCGGCGGCCTGATCCTCGACGGCGAGATCTATCGCGGATCGATAGGAGCGGGTGCCGAGCTGGGCCACGTCGTGGTTCAGGAGGACGGCCCTCCCTGCCAGGGCAACTGTCCCAACCGCGGCTGCGTCGAGACGCTCGCCTCCGGGACGGCGATCGCGCGGGAGGGTAAGAAGGCGGCGGAGCGCGAGCCGGACTCGGCGCTCGGGAAGGCCCTGGAGAAGGGCCCGATCGTCGGCAAGACCGTCACCGAGCTGGCAATAGAGGGCGATCCGCTCGCCAGGGAGGTCGTGGCCGAGGCGGGCAGGCATCTCGGGGTCGCGCTGGCGAGCCTCGCCAACATCTTCGACCCCGACCTCTTCGTGATCGGCGGCGGTGTCTCGGTCGTCGGGGACCTGATGCTCGACCCCGCGCGCGAGGAGCTGAGGGCGCGGGCGCTGCCGCCGATGAACAAGGCGCCGGTTCACCTTGCCGAATTGGGGCCAGAAGCGGGAATGATCGGGGCGGCAGCGATGGCTCTGATCGAGCTCGACAAGGAGAGCTGAGCCGTGCCGGGAAAGCTCGTCGTCTGCCCGACGCCGATCGGGAACCTGGAGGACATCACCCTGCGGGCGCGTCGGGCGCTGTACGAGGCCGACGTGATCGCCTGCGAGGACACTCGCCGGACGGGCCTGCTCCTCGAGCGCCTCGAGATCCAGGCCATGCGGCTGATCTCGTACCACGAGGGGAACGAGGCGGAGCGCGCGAGGGAGCTCGCCCAGCGGATCGAGCGCGGAGACAACGTCGCGCTCGTCTCCGATGCCGGGACTCCCGCGATCTCCGATCCGGGCTTCAGGTTGATCAGAGCGTGCATCGATCGCGACCTCGACATCGAGGTGCTCCCGGGGCCGTCCTCGATCATCACCGCCCTGGTGGTCTCGGGGCTGCCGACGCACCGATTCCGCTTCCTGGGCTTCCTGCCTCGCAGGACGGGCGAGCTGGAGCGGGTGCTCCAGTCGACCGAGACGCTGATCGCCTTCGAGTCGCCCCGCCGGCTGCCCGAGTCGCTCCGGGCGCTCGCCCAGCTCGCACCGGACAGGCCGGCGGCGGTCTGCCGCGAGCTCACCAAGCTCCACGAGGAGATCGTCCGCGGGACGCTCGGCGAGCTCTCCCGGCGCTTCCGCGACGAGGCCCGGGGCGAGATCGTGGTGGTGATCGGCCCGGCCGCCGAGCGCGGGACCGCCGACATCGGCTTCGCCACCGACGCGCTGCGTGGCCTGATCCGCGCCGGAGCGCGACCGCGGGCGGCCGCCAGCGTCGTGTCCGCTCTCACGGGCGTCCCGGCGAACGATCTCTACAAAGGGATCACGGGCCGGGAACCGCGTAAATAGCGGCCGCTTGTGGCCGCGGCTTTATGGCGAAGCCGTTGTACCGTCATGACATGGCAAAGCGCGAGCCCCGCATGGTCTCCCTCGGCTACGGCAAGTTCGCCCGGGCCGACCGCATCTACGCGATCGTCCCGCTCGATCCAAAGGATCGAGGTGACGGGCGGCGGACCTATGTGCACGTCGACGACATGGCCGAGCCGATCGTCGCCTCGCGCTCCGAGCGGGCGATCCTCGCCGACGTGGAGGACGCGCTGACCGAGGCCGCCGGGATTCCGCGGCGCAAGACCCGGACAGGCGCAAAGGGGCAAGAGAAGCTCCTGTAGCGGCCACCAGGCCGCTCCACTTTGGAGCGGAGGGCGAAGCCCGTAGCGACTCATGTGGGGCGGCCGCTTGTGGCCGCGATTTGATGGCGAAGCGGGTCGGGCGGCCACCTTTATGCTCAGCCGCCCGTGAGCTTCTACGTCACCACTCCCATCTACTACGTCAACGGCGAGCCCCATCTGGGTCACGCCTACTCGACGATCGCGGCCGACATCCTCGCCCGGCACCACCGCCAGCGCGGCGAGGACGTCTTCTTCCTCACCGGCACCGACGAGCACGGCGAGCCGGTGGCGCAGCAGGCCGAGGCCGAGGGCGTGACCCCGCGCGAGCTCGGCGACCGGCTCGCGCCCCGCTTCAAGGAGATGGCGGCCAAGATCAACGCCTCCAACGACTTCTTCATCCGGACGACGGACGAGGGCCACATGGAGCGGGTCCAGGAGATCGTGCAGCGGGTCTACGACAACGGCCACGTGTACGAGGGGACCTACGAGGGCTGGTACTGCCCGCGCTGCGCGGACTTCAAGACCGACGCCGAGATCGGGCCCGACAATACCTGCCCGATCCACCAGATCCCGCTCATCCGCGAGAAGCAGAAGAACTGGTTCTTCAAGCTCTCCGCATTCCAGGAGCCGCTCGAGAAGCTCTACGCCGACCGCCCCGACTTCGTCGTTCCCGACTTCCGGCGCAACGAGGCGCTCTCCTTCATCCGGCAGGGGCTCCAGGACGTCTCGCTCTCCAGGCCCACCCTGAAGTGGGGCGTGCCCGTGCCCTGGGACACCGACCAGGTGATCTACGTCTGGTTCGACGCGCTGCTCAACTACTACACGGCTCTCGGATACGCGATCGAGGGGGAGGACGTGACGGAGAAGTTCTGGCCGCCCTTCCACATCCTGGCCAAGGACATCCTCAAGTTCCACGCCGTGTACTGGCCTGCATTCCTGATGGCGGCGGAGATCGAGCTGCCGGAGCGGATGTTCATCCACGGCTTCCTGCTGATGGGAGGGCACAAGATGTCCAAGTCCCTCGGCAACGTCCTCGACCCCGATGAGGTGATCGCGAAGTTCGGAGCGGACGCGCTTCGCTTCTACTGCTTCCGGGATGTCTCCTTCGGGCAGGACGGGCAGATCTCGCCCGGCGGCTTCGAGTCCCGCTACGAGAGCGAGCTCGCCGACCAGTACGGGAACCTCGCCAACAGGGTGCTGTCGATGATCGGCCGCTATCGGGACGGCGTCGTGCCCGAGGCCGAAGCCGAGGCGGACCTGGCGGCCGTCTTCGAGGGTGCCCCCGACCGGGTGCGCGCGCTGCTCGACGAGGCCGAGCTGACGCAGGCGCTGGAGGAGGCCTGGAAGCTGGTCCGGCGGCTCAACCAGTACGTCGAGGAGACGAAGCCGTGGGAGCTGTCCAAGGACGAATCCGCGTCCGACCGGTTGGACTCGGTCCTCTATGGGCTGGCCGAGGGTCTTCGCATCACCACGCTCCTGCTCCACGCCTACATGCCGGACACCACCGGCCGCCTGCTCGAGGCCCTCGCCGAGCCCGCTCGTGACCTGCCCGACTTCGGCTCTCGCGGGGGCGGTCAGAAGCTCGGGGAGCTGGCGCCACTCTTCCCCAAGCTCGCTCCGGCCTGATGGACGCGGCGCTCGCCGTCCGCGGACTGGAGAAGCGCTATGGACGGACCGAGGCGCTCCGCGGGATCGACCTTGAGGTCGGAACCGGCGAGATGATTGGCTTGCTCGGTCCGAACGGCGCCGGCAAGTCGACGCTGACGAAGATCGCCTGCGGCCTGGTGCGGCCGACCGGAGGGAGCGCGCGGGTGCTTGGGCAGGCCGCGGGCTCCGAGCCGGCCCGGCGTGAGATCGGCTACCTGGCCGAGCTCTTCCGCTTCCCGGGCTGGGCGACCGCAGACGAGCTGCTCACTCTTCACCAGCGGCTCGCCGGCTCCGACGGCGACTCGGCCGAGCGCTCCGAACTGCTCGATCTGGTGGGGCTGCGGGACGCCGCTACGACCCGGATCGGGACGATGTCCAAGGGCATGCAGCAGCGCCTCGGGCTCGCCCAGGCCCTCGTGGGATCGCCCAGGCTTCTCCTCCTCGACGAGCCGACCAGCGCGTTGGATCCCGCCGGGCGCCGGGTGGTGCGGCAGGTCCTGATCGAGCTGCGCTCCCGCGGGACCTCAGCGCTGATCAACTCGCATCTGCTCACCGAGGTCGAGCGCACCTGCGACCGGGTCGCGATCCTCTCCGACGGCCGCGTGGTCGCAACAGGGACTCCGGAGGAGCTCTCCGGCGCGCGCGGAGTGGAGGTCACCACCCAGGACGGCGCCCGCCGCTTCGAGAAAGCCGAGCATGAGGAGATCCCCGGCATCGTCTCCGACCTGATCGCCGCCGGAGAGCGCGTCTACGAGGTGCGTCCGCTCGGCAGCACGCTGGAGGACGCCTACCTGAAGGTCCTCGGGGAGTGAGCGCGGTGCCGGCCAGCTCTCGGATCGCCGCCACCACCGTGATCGGCTACGCGGTCAGGGAGAGCATCCGTCGCAAGGTGCTCGCCGTCGTCTTCATCCTCACCGTCGCCTTCCTGACGCTCTACGGAATCGGCGTCCACTTCGCCTTCCGCGACACGCAGGGTTTCGCGGGCTTCGACGTGATCAATACCAAGGCGTTCACCGGCGCCACGATGCTCGGGCTGGCGATGTTCGCGACCCTCTTCCTCGGCGCCGTCGTCGCCGCCTTCCTGACGCTGGGTGTCGTCCGGGGCGATGCCGAGACCGGGCTGCTTCAGCCGCTGGTCGTCAGGCCGCTCGGCCGGAACATGATGCTGCTGGCGCGCTTCACTGGGGCGGCGGCATTCGCCGCGGCCTATGGCCTGGTCGTCTACCTCTGCTCGGTCCTGGTCACCGGCGCGATCGGGGGCTGGTGGCCGGACCACGTGCTCATGCCCGGTCTCGGGCTGGCAGCCGGGCTGGTCATCGTTGCTGCGCTCTCCCTCCTGGGATCGGTCTTCCTGAGCTCGACGGCTCAGGGCATCGCGGTGTTGATGGTCTTCGGCGCGGGTCTGACCGCGGGCCTGCTCGGTCAGATCGGCGACGCCATCGACTCGAACTCACTGAGCGACATCGCGAAGGTGGCGTCCTGGGTGCTGCCTTTCGAGGCGCTCTACCAGGGCGGCCTGCACGCCCTGACCTCGGACACAACCGGGCTGACCGGCCAGGCGATCAGTCTCGGCCCCTTCGGCGGACCGCAGGGTGCGGGCTTCGGGCTGGTCGTCTGGGCGCTGGCATACCTGGCCGTGACGCTCGCGGTCGCCTGCTTCTTCTTCTCCCGCCGCGATCTCTAGCTCCCGGCTACCTCATTGCTAGTGTGACCGCGGACCCCTGACAAGCGATTAGGGAGGATTTCTTGATGAGCAGGAAGACTCGGGCGGGGAGCTTGATCGCAATCCTCGCCGTGGCGGGACTGATGCTGGTGCCGTCCACGGCCGCCGTTGCGGACGGGCCGGTCGCCCACAAGTCCGGCGCGATCGTCAACTACACGAACACCGGGAAGCTCAAGGTCGCCAAGAACATGTTCATCTACTTCACCTGCGCGGTGAACTGCAACGCGACTTCGACGTCGACGATCAAGGGGCTCGGCGGCAAGATCAGGATCTCGGCCTCGGGAACGATCTCCGCCGGGGTCCAGGCGTTCATCAAGCTCACGGTCAAGGGCCAGCTGCTGAAGTTGCTGAAGTCCAAGCCCGGAGCGTTCAAGGTGATCAACCACATCAAAGCGACCGATCCGACGACGGGCGCCGTCGACCAGATCTCGCATACGTTCAAGTTGAAGCGCAAGTAGCGGATCGCCTACGCTCAGCGGGTGCTCTCTCGCGTAGCCAGGGCGGGAGCTGCGACGTTCTGCGCCGTGGCTCTGATCAGCGCGCTCGCCGTGACGGCGAACGCGACCCCACGGGCGGGCAAGAGCGTCATCGGCGGCACCGTGGCGGACCCCGAGGCATGGCCGTTCGCCGCGGCCGTCCTCACTCCAACCACGCTCTGCACCGGCACGGTGATCTCGCCGACGCGCGTGCTCACGGCGGGCCACTGCGTCGGCAACCCGCTGACGATGGTCGTCCGGACGAAGACGACGACGGCCTTCTCGGGCGGCGATGTCTCCGCGGTTACGGCCGCGACCTTCGTCCCGGGGTTCAATCACACCCTCGAGAGCGACCTCGCGATCCTGACGCTGAACACGCCGACGACGGCGACGCCGATTCAGCTCGCCAGTGCGGCCGAGGACGCCTCCTATACCCAGCCAGGTGCGCCGCTGTCCGTGGCCGGGTTCGGCAACCGGAATCCCCTGGCCGTCGGCAAGGCGAAGATCGGACTGCTGACGACGGTCAACGTCTCGGCGAAGCGCTGCCCGCTGCCGCCCTGGGCGATCTGCGACTCCGGCCACAAGGTCGGCAGGGTGTTCAGGCGGATCAGGCACAAGGTCAAGAAGCGCCGCGTCAACGCGACCGTCTGCTCGGGCGACAGCGGTGGCCCGCTGGTCGCGAATACGCCTGAGGGCCCGCGCCTGGTCGGGACAGCAGAGGCGAGCCTGGCGCCGCCCAGCAAGCGCAACCCGTTCTTCTTCGTCATCTGCGGGCTGAAGGGCTATCCGTCCCTGCACACCCGCTCCTACACATACCGCGACTTCATTCAGGGGAACTTGGGGCCGTAGTTTGGATGGCTTCGCCATAAGGACGCGGCCACAGGCGGCCGCCCCCCATAAGTCGCTACGCGCTCCGCGCTCCGCTCCAAAGTGGAGCGGCCTGGTGGCCGCTTAGTGGTCGATACCCACGCGCACCTTGCACTCTGTGAGCAGTTGGAGGCCGAGTTGGTCGACGCGGCCCGCGACGCGGGCGTAAAGCGCATCCTCACAGTGGGGCTTGGGGAGGACTCGAATCCCGGCGCGGTCGCATCCGCCCGGGCGAGCGAGAGCGTCTTCGCCTCGGTCGGCCGCCACCCCAACAGCGCCGCAGGCTTCGACGGCGCCGCGGGGGAGGCGATCGAGGAGCTCTGCTCGGAGCCGGGCGTGGTCGCCGTGGGCGAGACCGGCCTCGACTTCTACCGCGATCGCTCCGACCCGGACGATCAGCGACGCGCCTTCGCGGCGCAGATCGCGATCGCGCAGCGCACGGGCAAGGCACTCGTCGTCCATCTCCGCGATCCCGCGGGATCGGAGGAGGCGGTCTCCGAAGCCTTCGACACCCTCGAGCGGGAGGCCGACGGGGTCGACGTCATCCTGCACTGCTTCTCCGCCGGGCCGCTTTGGGCCGAGAGGGCGTCAGAGCGAGGGTGGTACTGCTCGTTCGCAGGCAATCTGACCTACCCGAAGTCCCAGCCGATCCGAGAGGCGGCGCAACTCGTCCCCGAGAATCGCCTCCTGGTCGAGACGGATTCGCCCTTTCTGGCGCCACAGCCGGTCAGGGGGAAGCCGAATCAGCCCGCGAACGTGGTCGCCACGGCCGAGCGGCTCGCCGAGGTCCGCGGCGTCGCGTACGGTGAGCTCGAGGGAATCGTGGAGGAGAACGCCGCGAGAGTCTTCGGGTGGTGAGCGGCCGCACCGGCCCGCCGGAGCGGTCGCCGCGCCGGCTCGGCCAGAACTTCCTGGCGGACCCCAACCTGCTGGATGCGATCGTTCGGGAGGCGGCGCTGGCTCCCGACGACGTCGTGCTGGAGGTCGGGGGCGGAGGAGGTGCGCTGACCGAGAGGCTGGCTCCGGCCGTCCGCTGGCTGCATGTCGTTGAGATCGACGAGCGGCTGCGCGACGAGCTGGAATCCTTGGCCGAGGACCTGGAGGGCGGTGTGGGTCTGGTGTGGGGGGACGCGATGAAGGTTGATCTGAACCGGCTTCGGCCCCCGCCCACCAAGATGGTCGCCAACCTCCCCTACTCGATCGCGACGCCCCTGCTGGTCAGGACGATCGCGGAGCTCCCTTCGCTGGGGAGCTGGGTTGTCATGGTCCAGCGCGAGATCGCCGACCGGCTTCGCGCCGACCCCGGCACGCGGGAGTACGGATCGCCGAGCGTCCTCGTCCAGCTCGCCTGCGAGGTGACGATGCTCCGCACCGTCGACCCGGCGGTGTTCGTCCCGCGCCCACGGGTCGGGTCCGCCCTCATCAGGCTCGAGAGGAAGCGCCCCGCCGCATCCGAGGACCTCGCCGCGCTGGTCCGGCTCGGGTTCGCGCACCGGAGAAAGTCGCTGGCCCGCTCGCTGGAGCTGGCCCGGGCTGGCAGCCTCGAGCCCGCCCGGGGCGCGCTCGAGTCGATGGGCAAGCCGCCCGACGCGCGCGCCGAGACGCTCTCGCCCGAGGAATTCGAGCTGTTCGCGAAGACGCTCGCGGAGCGGGAGCGCGGCGAATGAGCGTCGCGGAGATGCCCGGAATCATGCTCGCGCCGGCAAAGCTCAACCTCTGCCTCTACGTCGGTCCGCGCAGGGAGGACGGTCTCCACGAGATCCGGTCGCTGTTCGAGCCGCTGGAGCTGGCCGACGAGCTCAAGCTGAGCGGGGCCGACGCAGACGAGGTCATCTGCGAGGGGATCGTGGGGCCCGACCTGACGGCGAAGGCGCTGGCCGCGCTGCGCGAGAGCGGCTGGGACGGACCGCCGCTGCGGATCGAGGTGACGAAGCGCGTTCCCGTGGCCGCCGGGCTCGGGGGAGGGAGCGCCGACGCCGCGGCGGTGCTGCGCCTCGCCCGCGGCAGGGTCGAGGGGCTGCGATCGATCGCGGCGAAGATCGGCGCCGACGTTCCCTCGCAACTGCAACCGCGCGCGTGTCTGGTGGCGGGGGCGGGGGAGGTGATCGAGCCGGCGCCGCCGCCGGCCGAGCACGGCGTGGTCCTGATCCCGCAGCAAGAGGGCCTCGCGACCGCCGACGTCTACGCGGAGGCCGACCGGCTCGGAACGCCGCGCGGCGAGTCCGAGCTGGAGGCAATCCGGCGGAGGCTTCGCGACGCCGTCGACGAGGGCGGCTCCCCGCTTGCGTATCGGGAGCACCTTGTCAACGACCTGCAGCCGGCGGCGATCTCGTTGCGGCCGGAGATCGAGGAGGCCCTTCGCGCCCTGGAGGACGCCGGCGCCGCCCACGCCATGGTGACCGGATCGGGCCCGACCGCGTTCGGCCTGTTCCCGACCGTCGACGCCGCGCTCGGCGCCGCCGAGGCGCTTCGCCACGAGTTTCCCGGGGCGATCGCGACCGCCCCGCTCACCACGTGAAGGAGCGCCGAATGAGCTGGAAATGGATCAGGCGCGGCCTGCTCGCCGCGGCGATCGTGGCCTTCTTCGTGTTTCGCGGCGACCTGCCGCACATCAACCTGGAGAACGCGATTCAGGATCTGTCGGAGGGACTCGGCGCCTGGACCTATCTGCTGGTTGGGGCGCTTGCGTTTCTGGAGACCGGGGCCTTCGTCGGTCTGATCGCACCGGGGGAGTTCACGGTGATTCTCGGCGGTGCGGTGGCCGGTCAGGGGGACATCTCGCTGCCGGTCATCCTGGCGATCACCTGGGCGTGCGCCTTCGCCGGGGACTCGATCAGCTTCATGCTCGGTGCGAAACTCGGTCGGGGGTTCCTCGTCAAGCACGGCCGTCGGTTCAGGATCACCGACGAGCGCCTGAAGCAGGTGGAGACCTATTTCGCCCGTTACGGCGGACGAACGATCCTGATCGGAAGGTTCATCGGCCTGGTGAGGGCGCTCGCCCCGTTCATTGCCGGCAGCAGCAAGTTGCCGTACCGGAACTTCGCCCCATTCAGCATCCTGGGCACCGGCCTCTGGTCGACCGCCCTGATCCTCGCCGGCTACTTCTTCGCGCAGAGTCTCGACAAGGTGACCAAGGTCGTCGGTCAGGGACTGGTCGTCTTCGGGATAACGATCGGGGTTGCCGTGGCGCTTTTCCTGGCATACCGGTTCCTGCGCGAGCCCGAGAATCGCGGGCGGATCGCGGCCGAGATGGAGAAGCGCCGGGCGCTTCGGCCCCTCATTGCCCTCGCCCGCAGGCTGCGCCCCCAGTTCGCGTTCCTGGGGCGAAGGCTGACTCCCGGCGGGCTCGGCCTGGAGCTGACAACGCTGCTCGCCGCGCTCTCGGTCGGGCTGTTCATCGTGATCGCCTACTGGTCGATCGTCGCGGGCGATCCGGGTCCGACTCCGGGAGACCAGACGGCGCTCAACGTCGCGCACGACCTCCAGGCTTCGTGGCTGACGAACGCCGCGAAGGAGCTCACCCACCTCGGCTCGGGCTGGGTGACCTGGCCGCTCGCGGCGCTGGCGGCCGTCGCCCTCGCCGCGACGCGGCGCTGGATCGAGTTCTGGGTGCTGGTGGCGGGCATGGTGATGACCATCCTGCTCGTGCACGGGATCAAGGTCTGGACGGACCGGCCCCGGCCGCCGGATCCGCTCGTCTCGGCGTCGGGATCCGCGTTCCCGAGCGGCCACGCCGCCTATTCCACCCTCTACGTCTGGCTGGCCGTGACCCTCTCCCTGCGCCTGGCCCCGGGCGTGACCAGGCGGAGCCTGATGATCACCGCCGGGGTCGTGCTGGCCGCGCTCGTCGGGCTGACGCGCGTCTATCTGCGGGTCCACTGGCTCAGCGACGTGACCTCAGGCTGGGCCCTCGGCCTCTCCTGTTTCTCGGCGGCGGCGATCGTCGCGCTGATCCTCAGCTACATCCGCCACAATCCTCGACGTCATGAACGGGCCCCTGAGCTCGATCCTGGCGCCGGTGCTGGCGCTGGGCACTGAGTACTACCTCTTCGGCGCCGCCGGATTGCTCTCGATATCCGTTTTCGTCGGGCTGATCCTCGCACCCGCGCTGGGCTCCTACGGGCGCGCCTGGGAGAAGATCGTGGCCGGCTTCCTCTCGCTCTTCGTCCTCGCCGCGCTCGTTCTGATCGGCGTGGTGCTCGGCATCGTGATCTTCTTCAACTGGGACACGATTTCCGGTTGGTTCTAGGTTTCCCGCTCCCCGGAGTCGACCTACCATGTGCGGATGAGTGCCAAGGACACACGTCAGCGCCATGCTGACCCCGGCAGCCTCGAGGAGCTGTCGGCCGCGATCGAGGCCGGCGCCGGCATGCCCGCCGTCGCCCGGGCGGCGGGGCGGGCGCTCGACGCCAGCGTCGCGCTGATCGACCGCGCAAGCAACGTGCTCGCGGTCGCCGCCGCCTCGCCGGACGAGGAGAAGAAGCTGCTCGCCGGCGGCGGCGGAGTGGAGACGGTCGACCTGCGGGTGGCGGACAGCTCCGTCGGGGAGCTGCGCTGGCGCCCTCGCGGCGACGACGAGCCCGATGCCGCCCTCATGCGGATGGTCGCCACCCTGGTCGGGCTCGAGTTGGAGCGTTCCCGCTCTCCCGAATGGGCGACCGAGGAGGCCGCCGGGGACTTCGTCCGGGCGCTGCTCGGCCGCGAGATCACCGACCGCGGGGATATCGAGGCCCGCGCCGAGGAGCTCGGCACCGATCTCGTGGCCGGCGCCGGTGTCCTGATCGCGCGCGCCGTGCCACACGTGGCGCAGACGGGCGAGTGGCGCGCCCGTGTCCTGGCCATCGCGCTTCGGGCCATCCGGGCGATCAGCCCCGGCGCGCTCGGCGCCGAGGGCAACCAGGAGGGAGAGGGGGCGGAGGTGATCGCGATCGTTCCCGCCGACGGCGAGGAGAAGCTCGCTCGCGCCTCGGATGCGCTCGCCAACGAGCTCGATGCCGGAGTGAGCGGCTTCACGGTCAGCGTCTCGCAGAGCCGTGTCGCTCTCGACCCGGTGGACCTCTACCGGGCGGGCCAGGAGGCGCTGCTCGCTGCCAATGTCGGGGAGGCCGAGGGGACGCGCGTCCTCGCCTTCGAGCACACGGGCGCGTACCGGCTGCTCCTGCCGGCGATGAGCGAGGACCCGGCCGAGCTGGAGCGCTTCTACTCGGAGACGGTCGAGCCGCTGGTCGCCTACGACGA
The DNA here is from genome assembly GCA_963819715.1 of uncultured Solirubrobacterales bacterium. Classification (GTDB taxonomy): domain Bacteria; phylum Actinomycetota; class Thermoleophilia; order Solirubrobacterales; family 70-9; genus DASUPK01. The sequence continues at coordinate 492,774 of CAWFXE010000002.1, read as the reverse complement.
GCAATACGAGACCGATCTGGTCGCGACGGTGGAGACCTATCTCGACAACGACGGGAACGTGGCCGCCACCGCCCAGCAGCTCTTCACGCACCGGCACACCATTCGCTACCGGCTCGAGCGTGCCCGCGAGCTCTGCGGGCACGACGTCACCTCCACGGAGGGCCGGGAGAAGCTCGGGCTCGGGCTGAAGGCGATGCGCGTCCTCGGGATCCATTCGCCGACCGGCCCGGCGGGCGAGCCGGGAACCGAGGGCGGACGGGTTCCCCCGGCCGAAGCGGACTAACTGCCGGTTCTCTGGGAGATCATCTCGCTGAGGACCGCCGTGACCTCTCGGTCACCCGTGGCGCGATCGTCCGAGATCACGTGGCTGACGGCGTTGATCAGCGCGAGGTGGGTGAAGGCCTGCGGGAAGTTGCCCCAGTGGCGCCCGGTCTTGGCGTCCAGCTCCTCCGCGTAGAGGCCGAGCGGCCCGGCGATGGCGAGCAGCTTCTCGCACATCTCGCGAGCCAGCCGGCGCTCCCCGATCTCCGATAGGGCGGACACCAGCCAGAAGGAGCAGATCAGGAAGCTCGCCTCCTCCCCCTCGAGGCCGTCGTCGGTCTGCCCGACGCGGTAGCGGAGCACGAGGCCATGTTCGGTCAGCTCGTCTGTGATCGCCTTGACCGTCTTGACGACGCGTTCGTCGTCGGGCTGGAGGAAGCGGACCAGCGGGACCAGCAGGGTGGAGGCGTCGAGGGCATCGGTCTCGTAGTGCTGGCGGAAGACCCCACGGTCGGAGACGCCCTTCTCGAGGATGTCGTCGCGGATCTGGTCTGCGACCTCGCTCCAGCGAGCCAGGCGATCCTCGTCTCCGATGCGGTCGGCAAGGCGCCGGCCGCGATCCAGTGCGACCCAGCACATCAGCTTGGAGGAGACGTAGTGCTTCGGCTCCCCGCGCGCCTCCCAGATCCCCTGGTCGGGCTTCTCCCAGGCCGCAATCGCCGACTCGACCTGGCGGCAGAGGGCCTCCCAGAGCTCGTGCGGAAGATGGTCCTGGACCTTGGCGTGGATGTAGACCGAGTCGAGGAGGGCCCCGTAGACGTCGTTCTGGCGCTGGTTGTACGCGGCGTTTCCGGTGCGGACCGGCTTGGCACCCTCGTAACCGCTCAGGTGGTCGAGCGTATTCTCGGTCAGGTCCCTTTGGCCGCGGATGCCGTACATGATCTGCAGCCCAGGCTCCCCGTCCTGGAGGCTGTCGCGGTAGACGTCCGTCAGCCAGCCCATGAAGTCCGTCGCCTCGTAGTCGAACGACAGGGTGTGGAGGGCCCAGAGGGTGAAGGTGGCGTCCCGGATCCAGGTGAAGCGGTAGTCCCAGTTCCGCTCCCCCCCGGGCGTTTCCGGAAGCGAGGTGGTGAGGGCCGCGATCAGGGCGCCGGTCGGCGCGTAGGTCAGGCCCTTGAGGACGAGCGCGGAGCGTTGCAGGTAGTCGCGCCAGGGATGGTCGGGGAAGCTGCCGCCCTCGAGCCAGCGGCGCCAGTAGTCGACGGTGCGCTGCAGACGCTGCTCGCATTCCTCGGCCGTGCTGGGCGGGACTGGCGACGGTCCCCAGCTGATCGCGCTGTAGCGCACCTCCCCGGCCTTCATCCGGTGGCGGGCTCTCGCGTCGGACCCGTCGACCCCGATCGGGAGATCTCCGGTGAGGATCAGGTGGACGTCCTTGTGGGTGACCTCGGCGTCGGTCCCCGCATCGCCGCGCCGCTCCCAGTCGAGCCGCGTCGCCCCGTACTCGAATCCGGGCTGGCAGATCATCTCGATGTCGACCTCGCCCTGGAGGCACTCGATCTGCCGGATCAGGACGTGCTCCGCCTCGTCGTCGGGCGGCGGCCGCCGGTGCGGCTCGAAATCGTTGTCCTGCCGCCAGTCCCCGAAGGTCAGGCCATCGCGGATGACGACCCAGCCCGATCCCGTCATCCAGGTGGTCTCGAGGACGTTGGTGCCGGGCACGTAGCGGCGGCTGACCGGCGCGATCAGACCGGGCGGTCCCACGCGCCAGAAGCCGGCGCTGCGGTCGAGCAGCGAGCCGAACACGCTCTCGGAGTCGAAGCGGGGGAGGCAGAGCCACTCGATCGACCCCTCCGGTGATACGAGGGCGCCGGTGTGGCAGTCGGACAGGAAGCCGTACCAGGAGATGCGAGGAAAGCGCGACTGGAGCGAGGGCATGCCCGGCAGAGACTATTTGGCCGGGTAGGCGTTACCCGGCTCGGGCATACGCCTCGAGTCCCTCCTTCGCCCGCGCCGCCGGCCAGTTGTGGTTCCAGCGGTCTGCTTCGCTTTCAACCGCTGCGCGGATCACAAACACCGCTCTGGAAGGGGGAGTTCCGGGGGGAGGATTCGAACCCCCTCTTCCTGGACCAAAACCAGGCGTGCTGGCCAGGTACACCACCCCGGAACGCGCGCTCCAGTCTAGGTCGGGGCTCTGAGGAGGGCGGATCTGAAGATCCGCTGGACTGTGCACATTGGTGGTCGATATGCGACCAGAGATCGCCACGGTTCGATGGAGATGGCAGAAATCGTCCGCTATTGGGCATTGCGGACAGCCCCGGATATCGCCATGATCTCGTCGTGGCCCAGACCAAGCCTCGCCGTGTAGTCATCCTCGCCTTCCCCGGGATCCAGCCACTCGACGTGATCGGGCCCGCCGAGGTGTTCGCGGGTGCCGACGCGCTCGCGGGCGGCGGCGCCTACACGGTCGAGGTGGTCGCGAAGCAGGCGGAGCCGATCACGGTCCGCTCGAGCGGCTACGGGATCGTCCCGAAGACGACCACGGCCAGGTGCCGCGGACCGATCGACACGCTTGTAGTCGCGGGCGGCTTCGGCGTCACCGAGGCCGAGAACGACGCGGAGCTGATCCGCTGGATCCGCAGCGCGGCCCGGCGCTCGCGGCGGGTGACGTCGGTCTGCTCGGGCTCCTTCCTGCTCGCGCGCGCAGGACTGCTCGAGGGAAAGACCTGCACAACCCACTGGGCCTCCACCGCCGAGCTCGCCCGCCGCCACCCGGAACTCACCGTCGACCCGAACCCGATCTTCGTCCGCGACGGAAACGTCTGGACGTCCGCGGGCGTCACCTCCGGCATGGACCTCTCCCTCGCTCTGGTGGAGGAGGACCTCGGCCGCGAGATCGCCGTGGAGATCGCCCGCTGGCTCGTCCTCTTCCTCCAGCGCCCCGGCGGCCAGGCCCAGTTCAGCACCCATCTCTCGGCACAGCTCGCCGAACGGCGCCCGCTGCGGGAGCTCCAGTCCTGGATCGCCGACAACCTCGATGCCGACCTGCGCGTCGAGGCGCTCGCCGACCGTGCCGCGATGAGCCCCCGCAACTTCGCCCGCTTCTTCCGCCGCGAGACCGGTCTGACCCCGGCCGCGTACGTCGAGGAGCTGCGCGTGGAACGGGCGCGCCAGCTGCTCGAGGAGAGCACCGACCCCATCGAGCTCGTCTCGTCCCGCTGCGGCTTCGGGACACCGGAGACGATGCGGCGCGCCTTCTCCCGCCGCGTCGGCGTCGCCCCCGCTGCGTACCGTGCCCGCTTCCGGCGCTACGAGGAAGCGCTGGGATGAGCGTCGGAACCCTGACCTGGGCCCGTGCTGGCAACGGCCAGCTGACCCGGCGCGAGCGGTTGCGCGGAATCGCGGGCGGGATGGCCCTCCTGATCCGGGTTGCGCCCGCGCAGGTGCGCCAGCGTCTCGGTCTCTCCAACCCGCGCGCCTTCGACCTCGACCTCGACGAGCTCGCCATCCCCGACTCGGCAATCGCCAAGGATGCCGAGGAGCTCTGCCGCGAGGCCTCCCCCGAGAACCTCGTCAACCACTGCATGCGCACATACGCCTGGGGAGCGATCCTCGGCAGGCGAGACGGCCTCGATCCGGATCCCGAGCTGCTCTACGTCGGAGCGCTGCTCCACGATCTCGCGCTCACCGATCGGTATCGCGACCACTCGCCCATGCCCTGCTTCGCCGCCCGCGGCGCGATCGCGGCCACGGAGTGGGCGGACGAGAAGGGCTGGCCCGAGCAGCGCTGCGCCAGCCTGGGCGACGCGATCAGCTTGCATCTCAACGTCAGCGTTCCGGCCGAGCATGGCCCGGAGGCGCAGCTGCTCCAGGCCGGCGCCGCCCTCGACGTCGCCGGGATGCGCCACTGGGACATCGACCCGGAGACGGTCGACGCCGTGGTGGACCGGTATCCGCGGATAAGGATGAAGGACCAGCTCTACCCCCTCTTCGTAGCCGAGCTCCGCCCACGCACCCGCGCGCAGCTCCTCAACCGCTGGCTGCGCTTCGGGACGCTCGTTCGCCACTCGCAATTCGCCGAATAGACAAGGAGCCCCGATGCAAGTCGCCTACCTGCTCTATGACCGCTTCACCGCCCTGGACATCACCGGGCCGCACGAGGTCCTCAACTTCGTTCCGGGCAACGAGTCAATCTTCGTCGCCGAGAAGGCCGGGCCGGTCCGCAACGAGTCCGACACGCTCTCGCTGGTCGCCGACGCCTCGCTCGACGAGGTCCCCAGCCCGGACATCGTCGTGGTTCCGGGCGGCTTCGGCACCCGGGCCCTGCTCGACCGAGAGCCGCTGCTTGATTGGCTGCGGCGGGTCCACGAGACCACGACCTGGACCACCTCCGTCTGCACCGGCTCTCTGCTGCTCGCGGCTGCCGGCCTGTTGGACGGCGCACCCGCAACCACCCATTGGCTCGCCCGAGACCTCCTTGCGGAGCTTGGCGCCAAGCCCATCCCCGACCGGGTCGTCGAGCACGGCAAGATCGTCACGGCGGCGGGTGTCTCCTCCGGGATCGACATGGCGCTCGAGCTCGTCACGAGGATCAACGGCCCCGAGGTCGCCCAGGCGGTGCAGCTCGGCATCGAGTACGACCCGCAGCCGCCCCACGATGCGGGTGCGCCGGAGAAGGCCTCACCCGAGATCGTCGAGCTGGTCACCGTCGCATTCGAGGCGCAGGAGGCCGCGGCCGCCCGGTAGGCCTTTCCCAGCGGGTGCCCGAAGCCGTTGCCCTGGCGCGCCAGCACCTACGATTCCGCTGTGAATCTCCCGGCCACCACGGCCCTGATCATGGCCGCTGGGCAGGGCACGCGCATGCGCTCGGCGGTGCCAAAGGTCCTGCACGAGGTCTGCGGGCGACCGATGATCGCCTGGCCGATCCGCGCCGCCAGCGAGGCGGGCGCCGACCGGGTCTGCGTGATCGTCTCGCCCGAGCACGATCTCACTTCTGTCTTGCCGCAAGGCACCCAGACGGTGGTCCAGCCGGAGGCGAATGGGACGGGCGGAGCCCTGCGGGCCGCCGCCGACGTCGTCAGCGACTCGGACACCGTCCTGGTCCTCTCCGGCGATACGCCGCTGCTCAGCGCCGAGGAGATCGGCGGCCTGCTCGCCGCCCACGCCGAGTCTGGGGCGGCCGCGACGATGATGACCACGGAGCTGGAGGACCCGGGGACCTTCGGCCGCGTCATCCGCGGCGCCGACGGACAGGTCGAGAAGATTGTCGAGGCCAAGGCGCCCGGCGATGCCTCCCCCGAGGAGCTCCAGGTGAAGGAGGTGAACGCCGGCACCTACGCCTTCTCCGGAGAGCAGCTCTCCGCGGCGCTCGACAGCCTGACGAACGACAACGCCCAGGGTGAGTACTACCTGCCGGATGTGCTTCCGCTGATCCGAGAAGCCGGCGGCAAGGTGATCGCTCACCTGGTCGGAGACCCGGCGGTGAACCTCGGCATCAACGACCGCGCCGACCTGGCGCGCGTCAGCGAGGAGGCTCGCCGGCGGATCAACCTGGCGCATATGCGGGCCGGGGTGACCATCGAGGATCCCGCGGCCACCTGGATCGACGCCGACGTCCGGATCGAGCCGGACACCACGATCCTTCCCGGCACCTCCCTGCGGGGAAGCACAGAGATCGGATCGGGAAGCACGGTCGGTCCGATGGCGACTCTGATCGACTCCCGCGTCGGCGAGCGCGCGACCGTCATCCACTCCTACCTGACGGATTGCGAGGTATCGGACGAGGCCAAGGTGGGACCGTTCACCTATCTGCGCCCGGCGGCCAGGATCGGCGAGGGCGCCAAGGCCGGCAGCTTCGTCGAGATCAAGAACTCGAAGATCGGGCGCGGTGCGAAGGTTCCCCATCTCTCCTACATCGGGGACGCGGAGGTGGGGGAGGGCACGAACCTCGGGGCGAGCACCGTCACGGCGAACTACGACGGGCGGAACAAAAATCCCACAAAGATCGGGAAGAACGTTCACACCGGGGTTGACACCACGTTCATCGCTCCCGTAGAAGTCGGCGACGACGCATACACTGGGGCCGGGTCGGTGATCACCGACGACATTCCCCCCGGTGCGTTGGGAATCTCGAGGGCAGACCAGAAGAACGTCGAGGGCTACGCGGCGAAGAAGGACAAGGAATCGAGCGAGGGAGAAGACTCGTGAGCACGATCGAGCAACAACCTCAGCCGATGTCGGAGATCGTTCAGGACTACCGCAAGCGCCTGATGGTCTTCGGCGGGCGCGCCTCCGGCGAGCTGGCCTCCAACATCGCCCGCAACCTCCAGGTCGACCTCGGCGACGTCACCCTCAAGACCTTCTCCAACGGAGAGGTCTACTGCCGCTACGAGGAGTCGATCCGCGGCGCCGACGTCTTCATCGTCCAGTCGACGGCCGCCAACGAGGTCGAGGACATGACCCCGAACGACGCGCTCATGGAGCTGCTGGCGATGATCGACGCGGCCCAGGGTGCGTCGGCCCACCGGATCATCGCCGTAATGCCCTGGTACGGCTACGCCCGCCAGGACAAGAAGTCGGCGCCGCGCGAACCGATCTCCGCCCGGATAGTGGCCAAGTGCCTGGAGGGCGTCGGCGTCGACCGCGTCCTGACGATGGACCTTCACGCCGGCCAGGTCCAGGGCTTCTTCCACGTCCCCCTGGACCACATGACCGCGATGCCGATGCTCGCGCAGTACGTCGCGGACATGGGCTTCGACGAGGAGCTCGTGATCGTCTCCCCGGACGCCGGCCGCGTGAAGACGGCCCGCAACTTCGCCCGCAAGATCGGCACCCACTGGGCCGTCATGGAGAAGGAGCGCCCGGCGCAGCAGGTCGCAGAGATCGGCTACGTGGTCGGCGAGGTGAAGGACAAGACCGCCGTCCTGGTGGACGACATGATCGACACGGCGGGCACCCTCACGGCCGCGGCCCAGACGGTCCTGGACGAGGGCGCCAAGCGCGTGATCGCGGTCGCCACCCATGGCGTCTTCTCGGGTCCCGCGTACGAGCGACTGGCTCAGGAGAACTCGGGTATCGAGCGGATCGTGGTCACCGACACCATGCCGCAGCGCCCGGGCGCTCCCGGCAACATCACCGTGATCTCAGCCGCGCAGACCCTCGCCGACTCGATGCGCCGAATCTTCACCGACGACTCGGTCTCCGAGATCTTCGCCGGCGAGAACCAGCTGTTCTAGCGGCCGCTCGTGGCCGCGACCTTATGGCGAAGCCGTGTTGCCCGGGTCTCCCAGGCCGGAGATCTTCCACTCCCCGTCCTCCCGGGTCATCTGCAGCTCGATCGGCGCGATCGCGTTGGCGACGTTGCCACCGACCCGCGCCTGGATCGTCGCCGTCGCCGTATTTCCGTGCTGGGCGACCCGCAGCACGGTCAGGTCGATGGCCGTTCCAGAGGTCTGCTCCTGCACCAGGCCGACGCAGTTCGCGGTCCGCAGCTGCTGGATCAACTGCTGGCTGTAGAGCTCGCAGACCTTCGCGGCGTCCCCGGAATTGCGAGCGCTGACGTATGCATCCGCGGCGTCCTTGGCGCTCTGGGGACCGCTGTTCCCACCCCCGCCGCAGCCGGCGATCGCGGCCGCGAGTACCGCTCCGGCGATCCAGGTGCGCCTCATGGTCCAGAGTCAATCATCCGGATCAAACGTCATGTGCCTCGTCCGGGAACGTTCGCCAGGACATGGCGCAGGCCAGGCGCCTCCGGGCAAGGACGCAGGGAGCCCGAATAGCAGCGCTATTCGGGCGACTGAGGACGAAGCACGGGGGTGATCTGGCCCAGCCGTGTCCGGTGACACGTTTAGGGACGGGGCACTAGTGTCCTCCGCCATGCCTTCCAAGTCCAAGGAGCAGAAGAAGGCGCCCGAAAAGGACGCGCCCGAGAAGGACGCGCCCGAGAAGGACGCGCCCGAGAAGGACGCGCCCGAGAAGGACGCGCCGAAGGGGGACCAGGCCCCGAAGGAGATCCCGGCCTATCGCCGGATCGGCCACAAGGGCGCGGACGCGATCATCGCCGGCAACACGCCCGAGAGCTTCGACGCGGCGGTGGAGCACGGCGTCGACGTGATCGAGCTCGACGTCCTGCGCGAGCAGGAGGGGAGGCTGATCGTCGCCCACGATTTCGACGACGCCCTGAGGCGCCAGCCCATGGACCTGACCGAGGCGCTGGATCTGTTCCTGGAATCGCCCCTCGACAAGGTCGACATCGACTGCGACCTGAAGCTGCCCGGCAGCGAGGCGGAGCTCGTGGGCGCCCTGGAGGGACGGGGCCTCCTCGAGCGCGCAATGGTCTCGACTCAGGAGATCGAGAGCCTGCGAAAGCTTCGCCACCTCGAGCCGGACCTGCGCCTGGGCTGGACCTATCCGAAGACGAAGCGCGACTGGACGCAGTACGGCTGGGCTCAGCCGGCGCTGCGGGCCGGACTATCGGCGCTGCGCCGCCGCTACCCGGGCACCCTTGCGAAGCAGGGGCCGGACCTCCAGGTTGACTCGGTTTGGGTCTATCACCCGATCATCACCCCCAAGGCCGTCGACGTCGCCCACGACCTCGGCCTCGAGCTGATGGCCTGGACCGTCGACGACGCCGAGCGCATTCGAGAGCTGCTCGACATGGGCGTGGACGGGATCTGCTCGAACGACCCGCGCCTGTTCGTCTAAACCCGCGTCGGGAAGACCGGCGTCTGGACGATGCCGCGGCCTTCGAAGAAGCGCCACTCCACCTCGCCAAGCACGGTCGACGGCGGGTCAGCGTACACCCACTCGCGCATGATCCGGTGCCAGTTGGCGGTCGCCCGGAGCTGCGCGAGCACCGCCAGCAGGCCGGTCTCCATGCGACGCCCCATCAGCTCGTCGGCCGGCAGGCTCTCCTTCCGCACCAGGTCGAAGAAGTCTGAGCGCGGGTCCGAGGTCACCTCGATCATCTTCATCACGCGCCTCGGGCTGATCCGCACCTCGCCGTCCTCGAGGTACCAGCCGCCGACCATCTTCACGTGGGTCATCAGCCGCTCGGCGTCGACCTTCTTCGGGTCGTTGACGAAGCCGAGATCGTGCAGGGCCGCGCGCAGCGCCTCGGGATCGTCGTTGACCGCCGCATCCATCGCGCGCTGCTCGAGCTGGATCTGCTGGTTCGTCAGCCGCTTCGTCATGCCGAAGTCGAGGAACGCGACCCGGCCGTCCTCCATCAGGAGGTAGTTGCCCGGATGAGTGTCGGCGTTGAAGTGCTGCAGGTGGTAGATCGACCCGAAGCAGAAGCGGAAGACGATCTCGCCGAAGATGTCGCGCTCGTCCTGCTCCAGCTCCTTGACCTCGTCGAAGCCGCGGCCCTCGACGTAGTCGGAGACCAGCACGCGGCGCCGCGAGAGCCGCGAGTGGACCTTGGGGACGAAGATGAACGGGTGGCCGTCGTAGGCCCGGGCGAAGGTGCGCTGGTTCTGCGCCTCGAACTCGTAGTCGAGCTCTTCGAGAACACGCTCGCGCAGCTCCGAGGCGACCGCCTTGGCGTCGAGACCGGGGGCGAGGACCCTGGCGAGGCGCACCAGGATTCCGGCGTTGGCGACGTCCGACTCGAGGGCGTCGGCGATGCCGGGGTACTGGATCTTGACTGCGACCTTCGAGCCGTCGTGGAGCGTCGCGCGGTGAACCTGGCCAATCGACGCGGCGGCGAACGCCTCCTCCTCGATCGACGCGAACACGCTCTCGGGGCGCTCGTCGTATTCCTCCTCGAGCACGCCGCGCACCTGATCCCACGGCATCGCCGGGGCGTGGGTTCGGAGCTTTGAGAGCTGCTTCTGGTAGATCTCGCGGTACTCGGGCGGCAGGAAGTCCACGTCGATGAACGAGGCCATCTGGCCGATCTTCATCGCCGCGCCCTTCATCTCCCCGAGGGTCGAGGCCATCTTCAGCGCCGTCTCTATGTGCCGCGTCTCGAGGTGCTCCTGTGCCTTCTCGTCTGAGCGCACGACGTTGGCGGCGGCGGTGCCGGCGTAGCGCGTGGCCTGGCCGCCGATCGCGGTGCCGAGCTTCGCCGAGCGGCCAACCCGAGTGCGGGGGATCTTCCGCTCCTGCTCTGAGGGCTCAGGGGGCTTCGAGCGCGGCCTGTTGCTGAGATCCGCGCGCAGGACCTCTATGGCCCAAGACGTTTCACGGGTCGCGCTGTCGCGCGCCCTCGCATCAAGGCCCTCTTCGGTTCGATCAGTGTCTCGGTCGCTGCCCATGGACTCCCGTCATTTCCTATCCTGCCGCCGAGCGTAGCTGGCCGTGCAATCGGCCGGGTGCGTGTAGTGCGAGGGTGCGCGATAGCGCAACCCGTTTTAATGATCAGATGGCACAGGCCCGCACCACACTCAAGGTCTCCCCGCGCGATGTCTTCGGCTCGCGCGCCACGCGCCGCCTGCGCAAGAACGGCATGGTCCCCGGCGTCGTCTACGGACAGGGCGGCGAGGCCCGTCCGTTCCAGGTGCCGGCCCGGGAGCTTCGCACCGTGCTTCAGGAGGGTCAGACGCTGCTCGATCTCGAGGTCGACGGCTCCCAGACCGTTCCCGTTGTGATCAAGGAGCAGCAGCATCACCCTGTCCGCGGCGAGGTCACGCACCTCGATTGTCTCGAGGTCCGACTCGACGAGGAGATCCAGGCCGAGGTGACCATCGAGCTCGAGGGTGTCGACAACGCCCCCGGCGTCCGCGAGGGCGGCGTGCTGGAGCACGTCACCCGCGAGATCACCGTCGAGGCCCTGCCGACCGCGATCCCAGAGCAGATCGTCGTCGACGTCTCCGCCATGGAGATCAACGACACGATCAACCTCGCCTCCGTCTCCATCCCCAGCGGCGTCAAGCTGATGGCCGAGGAGCTGGACGAGATCACCATCGCCACCCTGAGCCCCCCGCGCGTCGAGGAGGAGCCCGAGCCGGAGCTCGAGGAGGAGGCCGAGCTGGTCGGAGAGGGCGAGGAGGCCGCGGAGGGCGAGGAGGCCGCGGAGGGCGCCGAGGGCGAGGGCGAAGCCCCGCCCGAGGGCGACGGCGGCGACGGCGAGTCCGGCGGGGAGTAGTCCCTGTCCCTGTTTCGCCGCCGGGCGCCGCGCGATTCGCGGGCCGATGCGCTGATCGTGGGGTTGGGCAACCCGGGCAACGAGTACGCCGGCACCCGCCACAACCTCGGCTTCGAGGTGGCCGCCGAGCTCTCGCGCCGCTGGGAGTTGCCGAAGGCGCGCAAGCGCTACGGAGGGCTGATCACCGAGGGGCGGACCGCGCCTGGAGGGGCGCGGGTCGCGATCCTTCTCCCGCAGACCTTCATGAACGAATCGGGGTCGGCGGCTGGTCCCGCCCGTGGCGAGCTGGGCGTGCCGCTCGACCACGTGATCGCCATCCACGACGAGATCGACCTCCCATTCGGCGAGGTTCGAAGCAAGCTCGGCGGAGGGGTCGCAGGCCACAACGGGCTGAAGAGCCTCAACCAGGGGCTCGGAAGCAAGGACTTCTGGCGGGTGCGCGGCGGGGTCGGCCGCCCCGACACGACCGATCCTGAGATCGTCTCCTCCTATGTGCTGTCCCGCTTCCGAGAGCCGCCTGAAGAGGTCCAGATGCTGATCGGTGCGGCGGCCGACGAGGTCGAGCGCCTCATCGAGGAGATGGACTGATGCCGCTGACCAGCTACACGGTGGATGAGAAGCAGGTCGCCCTGATCCGGCTGGAGAGGGAGGACGCGCGGAACGCGATGAACACCCTGATGCTCGAGGAGATCCTGAAGCACCTCGACCGCGCCAAGGGCGACCAGGAGGTGCGCGTCGTGGTGATCTCCTCGAACGATCACCTCGGCCTCTCCGCCGGCGCTGATGTGAAGGAGGAGCTCGATGAGAAGGGCCGGGTGCGGCGCATGGAGCTGTTCGCGCAGGTCTACGACGAGCTCACGGCGTTCCCGAAGCCGACCGTCGCCGCCTGCCACGGGTCGGTCGTCGGTGGAGGAGCCGAGGTCGCGGTCGCCTGCGACCTCCGGGTCGGCGGCTCCAACCTGCGAATGCGCTTCCCAGGCGCCCAGCTCGGCGTGCCAGTCGGCCCGGCGCGCCTGGTCACCCTGTGCGGCCTGGCGACGGCCAAGTACCTGCTGCTCACTTCGCGCAACGTCGGCGCGGACGAGGCGCTGCGCATGGGGCTCGTGCACCGCGTTGCCCCCGCCGCCGGAACCGAGGACGCCGCGCTTGACCTCGCGGCGGAGGTCGCGAGTCATCCTCCGGAGGCGGTCGCTCGCCTCAAGCAGATGCTCCACCGCTGGGACGGCGTCGTGGAGCGGACGGCCGACGAGGGGCGCGGCCAGATCGAATGGCAGCGCACCGGCCCGGGGTTGCCGTACCGAGAACGCCGATGAACCGCCGCGGGGTCGCGCTCGTGGCGATGACCCTCGCCAACAGCATGATCCTGGTCGACCAGACCTCGGTCCCCCTCGCCACGCCGGACCTGATCCGCGATCTCGGGGCGAGCCTCTCCGAGGGCCCCTGGATCCTGACGGCCAACATCCTGCCGCTGGCCGCGCTTATGGTCATGGGCGGCCGGCTGGGCGACATGCTCGGTCTTCGGCGGGTCTTCCTGGCCGGCGCAACGCTGTTCGTCGCCTCCTCGGCGCTGGTCGGCTTCTCCCAGGACATCGTCTGGGCGATCGCGGCGCGCGCCCTGCAGGGGACGGGGGCCGCGCTGATGATGCCCACGGCACTGGCGATCGTCAGCTCGATTTACCCCGCGGAGGAGCGGGGAAGGGCGCTGGGAATCCTGGCGGGTGCGTCCGCGTTCTTCGCCGCCCTCGGCCCCGTGCTCGGCGGCGTCCTGACGGCGGTCGACTGGCGGCTCGTCTTCCTGATCAACGTCCCGCTTGCGATCGCCACCGTCCTGCTGACGCTCTCGTCCGTTCCAGACTTGAAGCCGCTCCCCGGCGCCGTGCGCAAGCTCGACTACCCGGGCGTGATCACCTTCGGGCTCGGGGTGGGACTGATCGTCTTCGGGCTGACCCAGGGGAACGGCAATAACTGGGGCAACCCCGAGGTGATCGCCTCGCTGATCGGTGCCGTCGTCCTGCTGATTGCCTTCGTACTCATCGAGCGCCGAGCCGAGAACCCGTTGATGGACTTTCGGCTCTTCCGCCACCTCAACTTCCTCGCGTCAAACATCAGCCAGGTGCTGGCGGGCATGGTGGAGCTCGGAATGGCGTACCTGCTGCCGTTCTACCTGCTGCTGGTGATCGGAATGAGCCCCATCCTCGCCGGCTTCGCTTTGATCCCAGCAACGCTCCCGATCATCCTGGCGGGCCCGCTTGCCGGCCGGCTGTTCGATCGAGTGGGCGGCCGCCCCCCTCTGGTCGCCGGTTTCCTGATTCTCGCGGCCTCCGGCGTCGCTCTGGGCATCGGGGCAGGCGCCCAGTCCTACCCGGCGCTGATCCCGGGGCTGCTGCTGCAGGGGATCGGGCTCGGCATCGTGTTGACGGTCAACGATCCGACCGGCTTGACCGCCGTCTCGGACAAGGACCAGGGACAGGGCGCGGGGATGATCAACACCAGCGAGCAGCTCGGTGGGGCGGTGGGGATCGCATTGCTGACGGCGGTGCTGCTCGAGGACTACTGGCACCGCCTGAGCGACAAGCTCGCTCAGCTTGGCTACCACGCGACCCATGCCGACATCGATCGGGGCAGGGAGTTCGTCCTCGATGCCGAGCAGAAGGGAAGGGACAGCGTGCAGGCGACCGGGCAGATCAAGCTGGTTCTCGGCGAGATCATCAACGGTCACGCCGCCGCTTACGAGGTCACCTTCCTCTTCGCGGGCGGCCTCGCCCTGCTGGGCGCCCTGGCCTGCCTCCTCCTTGTCCGGCGAGGGGACCCGGTGAAGGAGGGGCCCGTCTTCTCGCGCCGTTCCCGCTGGATCTACGCGACGGCCGGCCGGAGCTCGGCGGTCAGCAAGCGGCCCCCGCCCTAACCGTGCCTTCACGGGGCGGCTGACCCCGCTCGGTAAGCTCGAAAGAGGCCGGGCCCGTGCCCGGACAGATGACCCGGATCGTCGATCCGGGCGTTCGTCGTGCCCCAAATCATGAGCCTGAGACCACTCCTCGAGATCGCAAACGAGAACGAGCGCGCCGGCGCGCTGCGCTCCGCGCTGCGCACCGGCGACGAGCCGGTGGATGCCTACGTCTCCTCGGCGATGCGCCCCTACCTGCTGGCAGCCCTGATCGCGGACGACGAGGCACCGCCTGGGCCCGTGCTGGTCGTCGCCGCGGACGACCGCTCCGCGCGGGACCTGGCCGGTGACCTGAAGGCGTTCCTGGCGCCCCGCCCGGTGCACATCTATCCCTCTCGAGGGACGACCTTCGAGTCCCACCTGGACCCGCCCCCGCACCTCGCCGGTCTGCGAATCGCGGCCATGAACGCGATGGCCGATCCCACCGCCGTGGTCGTGGCGAGCGCGATCGCACTGGCGGAGAAAGTTCCCGACCCGAAGCTTCGGCCAGAGACGCTGGCGCTCCACAAGGGCGAGAGCGTCGACCTCGACGACGTCACCCTGCTGCTCGCTGACGCCGGTTACGACCGCAGCGACCAGGTCGAGGAGCGCGGGCAATTCGCTCTGCGTGGGGGAATCCTCGACGTCTATCCGGCGACCGAGGAGCAGGCGATCCGCGTCGAGTTCTTCGGCGACGAGATCGATTCCATGCGGCGCTTCTCCGTTTTCACCCAGCGCTCGTTGGGGGAGGGGGAGCGGGTCGAGCTCGCGCCCGCCGCGGAGCTCTCCTCAGAGCATCGTGGAGACGTCAACCCCGACGATTTCCTGGCACCCCTCGATCTCGTCCCCTCCGAGGCGCTCGTGGCTATCGCGGCGGCCGAGGAGATCCCGGGCGCCCTCCACGACCACTGGGAGGACGTCACGACAGCGATGATCGAGGACGACGCCCGCCGCCTCTACGTCGACGTCGCCGAGCCCCTTCAGTCCCGGGCCGGTCTGTCTTTCGGTGCCGATGGGGGCCAGGAACATTCGTTCAGGGCGCAGCGGGCGGAGTTCCCCTCACGCACTTTGGGGGACGCCGAGGGGGAGCTGGAGAAGCTGACGCGCTCCGGCTACCGCACCGTCGTCGCCTTCGAGGGCCGCGGCGAGGCGGAGCGCACCCGCTTCAACCTGAGCCGGATCGATGTGCCCTTCCTCGGGGATCGCGCGCCGGAGGAGCCGGGGGTGAGCTTCGCCGAGGCTCGGCTGAGGGAGGGATTCTTGGCTCCAGAGTTGCAATTGGCGGTGATCCCGCAACGCCGGCTGATCCACCGCCGGCGCGCGGCGGCGACGCCGGTCTCGGCCCGCGCCCGGCTAGCTGCGGCGATCGAGCTGCGAGTCGGCGATTACGTCGTCCACGAGGACCATGGGATCGCCCGCTTCTCGGGCTTCGACACCAAGACGCTCGCGGGGGTCACCCGCGATTACCTCGAGCTCGAGTACCGGGGCGGTGACCGCGTCTTCGCTCCCACCGATCAGCTCGCGCGGATCAGCCGCTACATCGGAGCGGAGGGCGACGAGCCCGCACTCAGCCCTCTCGGAGGAAAGCGCTGGCAGAACCTCAAGTCGCGCGCGCGGAAGGCCGCGAGCGCCATGGCCGGTGAGCTGATCAACCTCTATGCCGAGCGCCAGGTCCGCACCGGTCACACCTTCCCCCCGGACGGGGAGATGCAGATGGAGTTCGAGGCGGCCTTCCCGTATCGCGAGACCGCCGACCAGATGGACGCGATCGACGCCGTCAAGGGAGACATGGAATCGGAGCGGCCGATGGACCGCCTGATCTGCGGCGACGTCGGCTACGGCAAGACCGAGATCGCGCTGAGGGCCGCGCAGAAGGCCGTGGCCGACGGGAAGCAGGTGATGATGTTGGTGCCGACGACGATCCTCGCGCAGCAGCACTTCGGCACCTTCCGCGAACGCTTTGCGGACACCGCTTTCAACGTCGACATGGTCTCCCGGCTGCGCAAGCCCGCCGAGATCAAGGAGGCGCTGGAGCGCTTCGGCGATGGGAAGGTTGACATCCTGATCGGGACGCATCGCCTGCTCTCCCGCGACGTCCGGGGCAAGGACCTCGGCCTGATGATCGTGGACGAGGAGCAGCGCTTCGGCGTCAAGCAGAAGGAGCTGCTGCGCCAGCTCAAGCTCAAGGTCGACGTTCTCTCGCTCTCGGCGACGCCGATCCCGCGCACTCTGCAGATGTCGCTCGCCGGCCTGCGTGATATCTCTGTGATCGAGACCCCGCCGGAGGGCCGTCGCCCGGTCCGCACTCACGTCGGTCCCTACGACGAGGACCTGGTGAAGCGGGCGATCATGCGCGAGAAGGAGCGCTCCGGTCAGGTCTTCTTCCTCCACAACCGGATCGACTCCCTCCACGAGACCGCCGAACGTCTTCGCGCCCTCTGTCCCGGCGTGCGCTTCGCCGAGGCGCACGGGCAGATGGACGAGCTGGAGCTCGAGGCGACCATGCTCGCCTTCGTCCGCGGGGAGCACGATTGCCTGGTCGCGACGACGATCATCGAGTCGGGCCTCGACATCCCGAACGCCAACACGCTCCTGGTGGAGAGGGCGGACCAGCTCGGCCTCGCCCAGGCGTATCAGATCCGCGGCCGGGTTGGCCGGAGCCGCGAGCGGGCCTTCGCGTACCTGCTCTACCCCTCGGCCGAGGCTCTGACAGCGGACGCGGCCGCGCGCCTCTCGACGCTGTCCGACAACACCGAGCTCGGGTCGGGCTTCCGGGTCGCCATGCGCGACCTGGAGATCCGCGGCGCCGGCAATCTGCTCGGTGACGAGCAGTCGGGCCACGTCGCCGCCGTCGGTTTCGAGCTCTACTGCCAGATGCTCGAGGACGCGGCCGAGGAGCTCCGCGCCGGGATTACCGAGCTGCCGGCGGAGCCGCGTGAGCCGGTCCGCATCGACGTCGACGTCGACGCCTACGTGCCCGCGGACTACATCCCGTTCGAGGCCGCGAAGATCGACGTCCACCGGCGCGTTGCGGCTGCCAGGGAGCCCGGCGAGCTCCGGGCGCTTCGGGAGGAGCTCGAGGACCGCTTTGGGCCCGTTCCGGAGTCGGTTGCGAACCTGCTCGATCTGCAGCGCGCCCGTATCGCGCTCGGCGACGCCGGTGTTCGGGCGGTCGAGTTCCGCGCCGGTCGCCTGCGCGTATCGCCGATCGAGCTCGACTCGGAGCGCGTCGCCGCGCTCAACGAGCGGGTTCCTGAGGCCATCTATCAGTGGCGCGAGCGGACCATCGCAGTTCCCGTGCCCGAGGAGGCGGGGGCGCGGCTCGGCGCACTGCTCGCGCTTGTGGACGCCCTCGGCACAGCGACCGCAGCCTTAGCGCCCTCTTAGGTCATGCCGGTTATGCTGCCGCCCCTGTGAAGACGGGTTTCTTCTCGAAGCGCAATCTGGCGATCCTGTTCGGCGCGACCCTCGTGCTCACCGTCGCCATCGTCGCCGCCGCGGTGGGCGTCGGCCATCCGAGCGTTCCCTCGGACGACGTCGCCGTGATCGACGACGCGAATATCGACGTCCCCGGTCTGGTGCAGGACGGGCACATCTCGAAGACGAACTTCGACCGTTTCCTCCTGCAGACGGCCAAGCAGACCGGGGTCCAGACCGTTCCGCAGCCGAGCGACCCGCAGTACAAGCAGATCAAGGACCAGGCCATGCAGACCGCCCTCCAGATCGCCTGGATCGTCGGTCAGGGCAACAGGCAGGGCATCGACCTCACCGACACCGAGGTCCAGCACTCCTACCAGCAGATCAAGTCCCAGTTCAAGACTCAGGCGGAGTACGTGAAGGCGCGGGACCAGGCCGGCCTCACCGAGGCTGACGTCCTGGAGCGCGCAAGGCTCCAGCTGCTTCAGAACAAGATTCAGGACCAGATTCAGAGCAGTGTCGGGGACGTGTCAACCGACGACGCGCGGAAGTACTACGACGCCAACAAGAGCCAGTTCACTCAGCCGGCCAAGCGCACGATCCGGATCGTCCAGAACAACGACGCGCACCAGATCAACCTCGCCTACCAGGCGCTTCGCACCGACGACTCGGACGCCAACTGGAAGAAGGTCGCGGCGCAGTACTCGACCGACCCGACCTCGAAGGACAAGGGCGGCCTGCGCGCCGACGTCCAGCCGGGCTCCTTCCAGCAGCCGCTGGACGACGACATCTTCAAAGCGCCGCTCAACGAGATCCAGGGCCCCGTCCACACCTCCACCGGCAACTTCGTCTTCGAGGTCAAGAGCGCCACCCCGGAGCAGGTCCAGGGCTTCGACGACACCGCCACGGCGGCGAGCGGCGGTCCGTCCGGGAAGGTCAGCGACCAGATCAAGCAGACCATCAAGACCCAGCGGCAGCAGGACGCCCTGACCGCCTTCGGCACCCACTTCCGCGACTACTGGACCAACCTCACGCAGTGCGGCAGCGACTACCTGGTGATCGGCTGCGACAACTTCAACGGTGGCGGCCCGACCTGCGACCCATCGAAGCTGGCGCCCTCGCAGACCGGCCAGTCGTCAGAGGGATGCCCCGCTCCGGTGTTCGCCTCCTGCCAGGAGGCCCAGGCAGCTCAGGGCGCTCCCAGCACCAGTGGCCAGCTGCAGTGCACCGGCACCGGCCCAGCCCCCGCCGCCCCCGGCTCCATCAAGCCCTTCGTCGCGACAGCCGGCGGTTCGCCCCAGGGACCGCATCCTGCGGGCGCCGCGACTGCCGCGCCGGCGGCGCCCAGCGGCCTCTCGGGTCTTACCGGCGGCTGATCAGGAGTACATCGAGGCTCTGAGGCACCTCGACGAGGTCACCCGTCGCCTGCGCCGTGAGTGTCCCTGGGACCGCGAGCAGGACGCCCGGTCGATCGTTCCGCACACCGTCGAGGAGGCCTACGAGCTGGCCGATGCGGCCAGCCGCGACGACACCGAGGCAATGGTCGATGAGCTCGGGGACGTCCTCTTCCAGGTGATGTTCCTGTCGCTGCTGCTCGAGGAGCGTGGGGAGGGCGATCTCGCGGCGGTCGCCGAGGCCTGCGCCGCCAAGCTGATCAGGCGTCACCCTCACGTGTACGGCGAAAAGGATCTGGAGACGGCGGGCGAGGTGCTCGCTCAGTGGGAGGAGATCAAGCGCGAGGTCGAGGGGTCGAGCGGGGAGCCCTCGGAGCTGCCCGAGAACCTGCCGGCGCTGTTCTACGCGCGCAAGGTGCTTCGCCGGATCGATCCTGAGGGAGATGCGAGGGTGCTGCGAGGCAAAGCCGAGGAGCAACCCGTTTCGTCAAGCGACAAGCCCGGCGGCCCGGCGTCCGATCCGGCAACACGCGAGGAGGCCGAGCATCTGGTCGGCACGCTGCTGCTGGAGGCCGTCGCGGCCTCGCGGCGGCTGGGGGTCGACCCGGAGCTGGCGCTGCGGCAGACGGCCCGGCGCCTGGTCGAATAGCGTTTCGCTCCCGATGTCGACGATCGAGAGTGTCCACGGCAGGCAGGTGCTCGACTCGCGGGGCAACCCGACGGTCGAGGTCGAGGTCGCGCTCAATTCCGGCGCCCGCGGTCTGGCGATCGTCCCGTCGGGGGCCTCCACGGGCGAGTTCGAGGCGGTGGAGCTCCGCGACGGCGGCGACGCCTACGGCGGCAAGGCCGTGACCAAGGCGGTGTCGCATGTCAATGGTGAGATCGCCGGGGCGCTTCAGGGCGCCAGGGCCGCCGAGCAGTCCGCTCTGGACCGGACGATGATCGAGCTCGACGGCACGCCCAACAAGGGTCGTCTCGGCGCGAACGCGATCCTCGGCGCTTCGCTGGCAACGGCCAGGGCGGCCGCGGCGGATACGGGGCAGACCCTCTACGACTACTTCGCGGAGCTGTACGCAGCCACCGGAGCGCAGGACGCAGGCCCAGCCGATCTGTTGCCCGTCCCGATGATGAACGTGCTCAACGGGGGGGCGCACGCCGACAACTCGGTCGACTTCCAGGAGTTCATGGTCATGCCCGCGGGCGCCGAGACCTTCAGCGAGTGCCTGCGGATCGGCGCCGAGGTCTACCACGCGCTCAAGGGGACCCTGAGCAAGAAGGGCCTCTCGACGGGCGGCGGCGACGAGGGGGGCTTCGCCCCGGATTTGCCCTCTAACGGGGCCGCCCTGGACTTCCTGATCGCTGCGATCGAGGACGCCGGCTACGCGCCCGGAGAGGACGTGATGATCGCGCTCGACCCCGCGACCAGCGAGATCTACGAAGATGGCAAGTACGTCCTCGAGCACGAGGGGCGCAGCCTCACGCCCGAGGAGATGGCCGACTACTGGCACGACGTGCGCCAGCGCTTCCCGATCGTCTCGATCGAGGACGGCATGGACGAGGAGGACTGGGACGGCTGGAAGGCGCTGACCGAGAAGATCGGCGGCCTCTGCCAGCTGGTCGGCGACGACCTCTTCGTCACCAACCCGGAGCGCCTGCGGCGCGGGATCGAGATGGGGGTCGCCAACTCGATCCTGATCAAGGTCAACCAGATCGGCACCCTGACCGAGACGCTGGATGCGATCCAGGTCGCCCGCGACGCGGGCTACACGACAGTGATCTCCCACCGCTCGGGCGAGACCGAGGACACGACCATCGCCGACCTGGCGGTGGGCACCCGTTCCGGCCAGATCAAGACCGGCGCGCCCTCGCGCTCGGACCGCGTCGCCAAGTACAACCGCTTGCTCCGGATCGAGGAGGAGCTGGGCGACCGCGCCAGGTTCCCCGGCGACTCGATTTTCGAGCGCTAGGCGGAAGGACATTCGTGCCTGTCGGTCGAATCACCAGGCATGAGCAGCAGGGCATATGCGGCGTCAAGACGCGCCCCGCGCCGGCGGGTTCAGAGGCGCGTCGGCCCCAGCCGGATTCGCTGGGACCGCGTCGGCCGCATCGCCCTCGTGCTCGTTCTCTTCGGGGTGCTCGTCTCCTACCTCAACCCCATGGTGAATCTGCTGGAGGCCTGGCAGGGATCCAAATCCTCAGAGCAGCAGCTGACCCAGCTGAAGCAGGAGAAGGTCGAGCTCACCCAGCAGCTCCGCGACGCCTCCAGCCCGGCCTCCCTCGAGCGCGAGGCGAGGCGCCTGGGCATGGTCAGGCCGGGCGAGCACGCCTACGCCGTCAAGCTCGGCCAGTAATCGGCTGAGCCGCTGAACCCGGGTTAAGCCCCGCGGATATCATCCGCGCCTTCGCGCGTGCGGCATTGGGCTGTGCGCGTTTTGTGTGAATTGAGCCGATGAGCCGATGAGTACAGGCCGGTACCTGCTCGGCGCGGCTGAGCTGGCGGTGATCATCACCGCCCTCGGTGTTGGCGCCTACCACCTGCGAGCCCTGCTCGCGCCCGCCTGGACGGGGGCGCTGGCGCGCCTCGCGGAGATCGTGATCGGGATCTCGATGCTGATTCTGGTCGCTGAGCTCCTGGGCGTGCTCGGGCTGTTCAAGGAGGTGCCGCTGCTGATCGGCTTCGTGGCGGCTGGACTGGGGACCACCTTCTGGGCTCGCTCCCGGGGCCTGCCCGAAGCCGCCGAGACGCCCGAGGCCCGCTCCAGCTGGATCATGGTCGGGATCGGCATCGCGGCGGCGGCCCTCGTCGTCATCCACTGGGCGCACCCGACGGGGCAGGCCGTGGACCAGGGGATGTACTACCAGGACACCACCTGGTACCACATGTCCTTCTCGGCCCGGTTCGCGCAGACAGGCCACGTCGGGCCGCTTCACTTCACCGATCCGCTCAAGCTGGCGGCCTGGTTCTACCCCCAGAACTCGGAGCTGATCCACGGGCTCGGGATCGTCTTCCTGAAGACGGACTTCCTCTCCCCGCTGATGAACCTGATGTGGGTCGCGCTCTGCCTGCTCGCCGCTTGGTGCGTGGGACGGCCCTACGCGATCGGCGGTGTGACGGTTCTCGGCGCCGCCGTGGTTCTCGACTCGGAGATGCTGGTCGGCTCCCAGGCAGGGCAGGGTCCCAATGACGTGGCGGGGTTGTTCTTCCTGATGGCCGCGATCGCCTTCCTCGTGGACGGCGCGGCCACGGCGCACGCCAGCTTCGGGCCGAGGGAGAAGACCTGGAACGCGACTCCCGAAGGCGAGCTCGAACCCGGCGTGATCGAGGACGTCCCGGTCGAGGGCGACCCGCACGCACTGGCGACCGTGGGCGCCGGGCCGCTCTTCATGGCGGGGCTCGCAGCCGGCCTCGGGGTCGGCACCAAGGTCACACTGCTGGCGACGCTCGCGGCGCTGACTGTGGGGGTCGCGGTCCTCGGCGGCCGCCGCCACTGGCTCCGTGCCCTCGGGATCTGGCTTGGCGGAATGGTGATCACCTGCGGCTTCTGGTACGGGCGGAACTTCGTCGAGGCCCTCAACCCGTTCCCGCAGATCCACAAGCTCGGGCCCATCCACCTGCCCGGCCCGGACCAGCTCGCGCTCTATCCGCGGCAGCCTCACTCGCTCAGCGAGTACTACAACGATCCGCGCGTCTGGCACGACAAGCTGTTCCCGGTCCTCCACGACCGCCTCGGGCCACTCTGGCCCGTGATCCTCGCCGTCGTGGTCGTCGCCCTCGTCTGGGCGTTCTTCCGGGGCGGCAGCGCCCTGATGCGGATCCTCGCCGTGACCGGAATGGTCGCGGGGATCGCCTATGTCTTCACGCCTCTGACCGCCTCGGGCAGCCTCGGCGACGCGGCCGGCTTCGACGCGAACCTGCGCTACGTCGCGCCGGTGCTGATCGTCGGCTTCCTGCTGCTGCCGCTGATCCCGTGGTTCCGCCACGGAAACCGACCGTGGATCCTGATCGGGCTCTTCGCAGTGCTCTTGATCCAGGGCACTGTCACCCAGTCGAATTGGGAGTTCAAGCACCACCTGGCGTCAGTTGCCCTGGCGTTCCTGATCGTCGGCGTCCCGGCCTTGCTCGTAGCGGGGGCGCGCCGGCGAGTCCCGGTGGTCGCCCTTGCCGTCTTCGGGCTCGTGATGGCGATCACGGCTGTCGCGCTCGGGCGCGTTCGCGAGGACTACTACCTCGGCCATCGCTACGTGACGGCGTCCAGGCCTCCGCTCGAGGGCGGCTTTCGCTCGACGCCTGAATGGCAGCCGCTTCAGGACTGGGGACGCCAGGCCAAGGATTCGCGCATCGGCGTCGTGGGACGGGCGTCGGCCTTCGGCCAATACTTCTTCTACGGGAATGACCTTTCCAACCACGTCCAGTACGTCGGGCAGGAGCTCAATCGAGGCACCTTCAGGCCGATTGTGAGCTGCGCGGCCTGGCGGCGCGCCGTCAACGAGGGCGGCTACGACTACATCGTCACCACGCCGAAGATCGGCGCGCTCGAGGTCAGCGCTCCGCCCGAGGCCCTTTGGACGCAGACCGACAAGAACGTGGAGACCAAGATTCAGACCGGACCGGCCGCCGTCTACAGGATCACCGGGCCCCTCGATCCGGCGGCCTGCGCGGAGCTGGGGGCCAGGGCGCACACATGAGCTTCGGCCACTACCTCGCGGGCTCGATCGAGCTGATCGCCGTCGCCGCGGCGATGGGATTCGCGGCGGTCGGCATGCGCGGGCGCTTCCTCCCCGGCTGGTCGGGGGCCTCGGCCCGGCTGGCCGAGATCGTCCTTGGCCTCTCCCTGTTGGTCGTGATCCTGGAGCTGGTCGGGGTCGTCGGCCTCTACCGGCCGGGGTGGGTGCTTTTGGCGGCGCTGATCGCCGGCGTTGGGATCGGGATGGCGCTGCGAGAGCCGGGGGACGGGCCATCGCTGCCCTCGCCCGCGGTCGCCACGTACGCGCTCGCTCTGGCAGTGGCCGCCGCCGTCCTGGTCATCGCCCACTGGGCGATGCCGACCCAGACGGGCCTCGACATCGGCATGTACCTGCCCAACACCACCTGGCAGAACGCGCCGTTCGCCGCTCGCTTCGTCCAGGACCACCAGGTCGGGGCGTTGCACTTCACCGAGGTCCTCAACCTGACCGTCTGGTTCTACCCGCAGAACTCCGAACTGCTCCATTCGGCAGGGATCCTCTTCCTCGGCAACGACTTCCTCTCGCCGCTGCTCAACATCGGCTGGGCGGCCCTCTGCCTGCTGGCCGCCTGGGCCTTCGCGCGGGTCTACGGCGGCGGGCCTATTGCCGTACTGGCGATGGCGCTGGTCCTCGACGCCAACATGCTCCTGCTCTACCAGCCGGGGGACGCCAAGAACGACACGATGGGGTTGTTCTTCTTCCTGGCCGCGGCGGCGATCCTCGTCAACGCTGACGCCCAGAGGCGCGCCGCTGCCGGCTCGGCGCGGACGCTGCACTCGGGAGGTCCGCCGCTGGAGGCTGGTCTGTCGAACGGCGCGCTCATGGTCGCCGGCCTCGCCGCCGGACTAGCGCTCGGGACCAAGCTCAATCTGCTCGCGCCGTTCGGGCTGCTGACCCTCGGCGTGATCGCGGTCAGCGCCGGCTATCGCTGGCGGGCCACCTGGATCTGGGTCCTGAGCTCGCTGGTCACCGGCGGCTTCTGGTTCGCGCGGAACCTGGTCAACGCCGGCAACCCGCTGCCCTGGATCAAGGCGGGACCGCTGACGGGGCCCGACCAGCTCGACATCAACATCCGCCACCCCGCCAACGTCGCGCATTACCTGCTGCCGCCCGACGGCGGGGTGATCCGCCATCACCTCATCCCCGGACTCCATGACAGCTTCGGAGATCTCTGGCCCCTCGTCCTGATCGTGGTGATCGGCGGTTTCCTGCTCGCGATGTTCCGCGGCCGGACGCCGATGATCCGGATGCTCGGCATCGTCGCCCTGCTCAGCGGCCTGGCCTACCTCGTCACGCCGCTGACCGCGGCCGGCCCGGAGGGGGATCCGACGGCCTTCACCACCAACCTGCGCTACGCGTCGCCCGCCATCGCGCTGGGGGCGATGCTGCTGGGCGTTGACGCCGGATTGCTGAAGCCGCGCCTCCAGCCATGGCTGCTCGGGACGCTCGTCGTGCTCCTGCTCGTTCAGGCCGTCCCGGTCTGGGATCTGCACGGCCACCTGTGGACCCGCCACTTCCTGCTGGGCGCGATCGGCCTGGCCTTCTTCCTGGTCGTCGTCCCGGTCGGATTGGTGCTGGCCCGCCAGCGAGGCGCCTCGGGAGGGATGGTGGCCATGGGCGGCCTGCTTGCCCTCGCACTGGTCGTGGCGATCGGCTGGCCGAAGTCGGACGACTACGTCAAGGACCGCTACCAGGCCTCCACGGCGCCCCACGACTTCCCGGTGGGCATGAAGGCCGCGCTCGCCTGGTTCAACCGGGCCAACCTGCACGACTCGCGGATCGCCGTGGTCGGCGGCCGCCCGGGCTTCAAGCAGTACGTCTTCTACGGCGACGATCTCTCCAACCACGTCCAGTACGTGGCGAAGCACGGCCCGCATGGGGCGTACCTGCCGATTGCCAGCGAGGCCGTGCAGAAGGACCAGGCGACTCCAATCTCAGCTCAGCAGTGCCAGGAGTGGATCCAGGCCCTCAATGACGGCGCGTACGACTACTCCGTGGTCGGCCCCGACCAGCGAACACAATCGCTCACTCCCGTCGAGGCCGTCTGGACCTTCCTGGCGGGCGGCAAGAAGGTGGAGCAGAACGACGACGTCTACGTCTTCCAGATCAACGGTGGGTTGAATCCCGCTGCCTGCACGACCCACAACCTTCGGGGCCTCCTTGCCTCAGCCGGTGTCCCGGACACGGCTTAGGTGAGCTTCGGGCAGTACCTCTTCGGGGTCGTTGGGCTCGCCGCGGTCGCGGTCCCGATGGTCCTGGCGGCGGTCCGGCTGCGCGGTCGTCTCCTGCCCGGCTGGGGTGGGGCGCCGGCTCGTCTCGCAGAGGCGGTCCTCGGCGTGGCGCTGTTCACCGTCCTGCTGCAGTTGCTCGGCGCCTTCGGGATCCTCATTGCCGCGGTCCTGATCGCCGCGGCGCTCGCGGTCGGGGCGGGCGTTTGGTTCGGCATGCGGGACGCGTCTTCCACGAATAGCGGCGAAAACGCGTCCAGCGCGGCTCCGGGGCCGCCGCCGGCGCCTGCTGTCCCTCTTCCCCAGCTGGTGTTGGCCCTCGTCGCCGCGACGTTCGTCGCCGCGCACTGGGGTACCGGCCTCCAGGACGCCTGGGCGCGCGGCATGCCGACGTTCGACACCCTCTGGTACCACGGCCCCTTCGCGGCGCGGATCGCGGACACCGGCTCGGTCTGGGGGATGCACTTCATCGATCCCCGCTACCTGAACTGGTTCTACCCCGAGAACTCCGAGCTCCTGCACGCGGCGGGCATCGTCCTTTTCAACCGCGACATCGCCAGCCCGCTGGTCAACTTCGGCTGGCTCGGGGTGGCGCTGCTGGCGGCCTGGTGCATCGGCCGGCCCTACGGCGTCGCGCCACTCAGCCTCGTCGCCGTCTGCATCGCGATGGACACGGGCCCGATGGTCCCCCGCGAAGCGGGCAGCGCCGCAACGGACACAGCCCCGGTCGCGCTGCTCCTGGCGGCAGTAGCGATCCTGATCAACGCCTGGGCCACCCGCGGATCTCGACCCGTCAAGGCCGACGGCGGGGGGGCGGCGGAGGGAACTCCGGGTGAGCCGCGACAGGGCCGGTCGGCAGCGGGACGGCCGATCGACGACAGCCCGCCCTCCGGCGCCCCCCCGGCGGCGGCCGCAATGGGCGCGCTTCTCGTAGCGGGCCTGGCGATGGGCTTAGCGCTCGGCTCGAAGCTGACGATCGCCGGCGTCACCGCCGTGATGGCTGTCGGAGTGATCTTCATCGTGCCGACCGGGATCCGCCGCAAGGCGTTCGGGATCTTCCTGGCCGGCGTCCTCGCGACCGCGGGGTTCTGGTTCCTCCGCAATCTCGTCCACGCGGGCAACCCGCTGCCCTGGATCCGGCACATCGGACCGATCGACCTGCCGGGGCCAAATCGCGGGCTCGAGGGGCGCGACGACTTCACCGTCGCCCATTACATCTTCAGCGATCCCAGCACCGGGCTGTGGCGCTCCTACTTCCTCAACCCGATCGAGAACCTGCTGGGGCCGCTCTGGTTCCTGATCCTGGGCGGAGCTTCGGCGGGAGCGATCCTCGCGATCTGGCGTCCGCGCTCGCTCGCGGTCCGCCTGGCCGGCGTGCTTACGATCGTGGCGGCCATCGCATATCTGTTCACGCCGCTCACGGCCGCGGGCCCCGAGGGCCACCCGCTCGCCTTCGGGATCAACCTGCGCTACCTCATCCCCGGGTTCGCCCTCGGCCTGGCGCTGCTGCCCCTCGAGCCACGGCTCACGCCGCAGCGCTGGCGCCTCCCCCTGCTCGGCGGCGGCCTCGTCGCCCTGTTCCTGACCTCGCACTACTCCGACGCGAACGTGGCCTGGACGGGCGACTTCGCCTCGATTCCCTGGGCGATCGTGATCGGCCTGGTGCTGATCGGCGTCCCCGTCGGTCTTGCCTTGCTCGCGCGCCGAGGCGCGCTGCTCGCGGGGATCGCCGGCGCGGTGCTCGCGCTCGCCATTGCCGCCGTTGGCTGGGCCCAGCAGGACAACTACTTCGCGCATCGCTACGACCGCGTCCACGACTTTCGGTTCCAGCTCGACGACGCGGTCCGCTGGGCGAAGCCGACGTCGGGTCTGCGGATCGGCGTGGTCGGCACGAGCGGCGCGTACAACCAGTACGGCCTCTACGGGGACGACCTCGACAACTACGTCCAGTACGTCGGGCGCCACCTGCCGGAGGCCGACTTCCAGTCGCTCGAGACCTGCCCGGCGTTCCGCAAGGCCGTCAACGACGGCAACTTCGACTACCTGGTGACCACTCCCGAGCTCAACCTGAACGATCCCTCAAGAGTCAGACCCTCTCCTGAGCACGACTGGGTCGTCGGCGACCCCGCGGTCGTGGAGATCGCCGGCTCGGGGCAGGTCTCGGTCTTCCGGATCAATGGGCCCCTGGACCCCGCCGGCTGCGGCAAGCCGGCGAACCGGCGCGAGAAGGTCGCGCACCCGGCAGCATCCGGCGCGGTCAAGCAGTGAGCAACACGGGCGACTACATCCTCGGCGCGATCGGCCTGGTGGCCGTGGCCACCTCGATGGCGATCGCCGGCAGGACGGCGAGGCGCGCGGCACTGCCGGGTTGGACGGGGACTCCGGCGTTGCTGGCGGACGCGGTGGTCGCCATCGGCATCCTCGTTCTCGTCGCCGAGCTGCTGGGGCTCTTCGGCGCCCTCGACGGTGTGCTGCTTGTGTTCGCCTCCCTGATCGTCGGCGGCGGGGCGCTCCGCCTCGAGCCGATGCTGATTCGCGCGGGGGCGCGGGTCGCCAAGTGGGGGAGAAGCGACGAGACCGATCTCCGCGACGCGCCTTCCGTCGGCCGCGTCGAGCTCGGCGCCGGGATCGTCCTCGCCCTGATCGTCGCGGCGCAATGGGCGGGCCCCACACTGCTGGCCCTCGACCGCGGGATCTACGGCGGGGATTCGCTCTGGTACCACCTGCCGCTGGCGGCGCACATCGCGGACACAGGCTCGGTCACCGGGCTGCTCTACACCGATCCCCTCTACCTCAACTGGTTCTACCCCCAGGTCTCCGAGCTGATCCATGCCGGCGGCATACTCCTGTTCGGGAACGACTTCCTTTCGCCGCTGCTGAACATGGCATGGCTCGGCCTCGCTCTGTTCGCCGGCTACTGCATCGGCCGCCCCTACGGAACCGGTCCGATCGGGCTCGCCGCCGTGGCCTCGGTGATGGCGGCCAACCTCCTCTTCTCGCGCCAGCCGGGCAACGCGAACAACGACGTCGTGGCGATCGCCCTCTTCCTCGCCTCGGTCGCGGTGCTGCTGAATGCGCGCTGGCCGGAGCGGCAGCCCGCCTCGACGGACGCCTCATCCGGGCCTCCATCGGGCGCGCTGCTCGTCGCCGGCCTCGCTGCCGGATTGGCTCTGGGCACCAAGCTGACCGTCGTCCCGCCGGTCCTGGCGCTGACGGTCGGGGTCATCTGGATCAGCGGAGCCGGCCACCGGCTGCGCGCCTCGGCCGAATGGATCGGGGCGATGGTCGTCGGCGGCGGTTACTGGTATGTCCGCAACCTGATCGTGTCCGGCAACCCGTTCCCTTGGCAGGACGTCGGGCCGATCCATCACGCCGAGGCGCTGCAGGGCCGCCACCCCTACTCGATCGCGCACTACGCGACCGACACCGATATCTGGGGCCGCTACTTCACACCCGCGCTGCACGAGCGCCTCGGGGAGCTCTGGCCGGCGTACCTGGCGCTCGCCGTAATCGCAGTCGTCCTGGTGCTCTGGCGCGGTGGGCGGATTGAGCGGATGCTCGGGGTCGTCGCGCTGCTCGCCGCGATCGCGTACCTGCTCACCCCGCTCGGCGCCTCCGGCCCCGAGGGTATGCCGATCGGCTTCCGGCTCAACATTCGCTACCTGGCGCCGGGGCTGATCCTCGCCCTCACGATGCTGGCGATCCCGCCGCCGTTCATGGGGGGGCAGCCAGTCTGGCGTCTCGGCTCGCGAGCACGCCTCTGGCGCCTCGGCACGCTGACGCTGTTCGCCGTGCTGATCGTCGTCAGCGCGGGGGCGATCGGGGCGATCGACACCGGACGCGTCCCGGGCACCCTCGCACTGGCATCGGCGGTGATCGCATTGCCCCTGCTGCTCGCGCTCCTCTCGCGGCGGGGCCTGGCCCCGGTGCCGCTGGCGGGGATCGGCGTGGTGGCCCTGGTCGTCCTCGCGGTTCTCGGCCGGACGGCGCAGACCCACTACCTGGACGAGCGGTACTCCTCCACCGCGCCGGACTACCCGAAGACCGAGCAGCCGGCGATCGAGCTCCAGCAGGGGCTCGGGGCGGCCTACGACTGGGCCAACGGCACAAGCGACCTCAGGATCGCGCTGTCGGGGACGATGGGGGCTCTCTTCCAGTACCCGCTCTGGGGAGGCGACTCCAGCAACGAAGTCACCTACATCGGTCAGCATGGGCCGCGCGGCTCCTTCAACGAGATCCCGGAGTGTCCAGAGTGGATCGGCGCGCTCAACGACGGCGATTTCGACTACGTCGTCACCACCCCGGCCTTCCACCAGGACAACCCGGCCGCGGACACCGAGCCCGTCCAGCGCAACTGGATCTCCCAGGCCGGGAACGTGCAGCGCGTCGCCGGGGCCGGGCTCGTCGACGTCTGGAGGATCACCGGGCCGCTGGCACCGGAGGCCTGCGCTGCTTCGCCGGATTCCGGCAACCTCCCGCCTGCTACCAAGTAGGCGTGCCCTATCCGCTCGACAACGCCCTCTTTCAGTGGGAGGAGGGTGCCAGGCGACTCCGCGAGCTCGACGCGGACCCTCGGTCGGCACGCAACGCCCGCCGCACCGTCGAAGCGATCCGCGACGAGCTCCGCCGCCGAATCGGTCCGACCTTCTCGGCTCAGGAGCTGGCCGACCTCTACGGCCGGGGTACCGACTGGTGCCTGGAAGCGGCCGGGAACGCAGCTCCGATGGCGGCGGTGGACCTCGATCCGCAGGCGATCGTGGATGGAGCCTTCTTCCTCTACCTGAGAGGCGCGTACGACTACTCGGGCGGGAGGGTCAACGCGGAACAGGACTGACGTTGGTGCCGCGAAAGGACCCGCGGCCCAGCAACCTCAGTCCTCAACTCGTTCGAGCACGATTCGCTCGGGCTCGATCGTCACCCGCAGAGCTTTCTGTCCCTGCCAGTGTTCGTTGTAGGTCGGGTCGTCCTTGATGGACGGGTCGAGCCAAATCCCATAGCCCTCTTCCTCGCCCTGATCGAAGGTCGCTTCGAGCGGCCGCTTGCGGCCGCGCCCGCGACGGCCTCGGCGGCGCCTGCGCCTACGCCGGTTGGCGTCGCCCTCGCCGCCCTCGCCGCCACGCTCCGAATCGTCGTCGCCCTCACCCTCGTCGGTCGAGCCCTCTTCCTCCTCCGGCTCGGGCTCTTCGAGCTCGGCCTCGATCTCGGCCTCGATCTCGTCGCGGAGGTCGACGTCACTGGCCGGTTCCTCGCCCTCGGCGGTCAGCCCGTGCCGGCTGCGAAAGTCGTGGAGCTGTGACGCCGGCACGCCCAGCTGATGGGCGATCCAGGCATCCGTGCGCCCCTGGCGCACCCAGGCGCGAATTTGGTTTAGTTGGGGTCGCAGGGATTTGCGGGCCACGGCGGCGGACTCTAGATGATTCGTCGTTTATCCCTTGGCAGGCGAGGTAGAACCCTGTACGGTACCTATTTCTAGGTAGGCGAAAACAGATCGCCGCCTGAGGGGGTAGGCGACGATCGTAGGAGGCGACGATGCTGGTGCTGACAAGGAAGCCGGGCCAGAGCATCATGATTGGCGACGGCGTCGAGGTGCAGGTTCTCTCGGTCGCCGGCGAAAAGGTGCGTCTGGGTATCACAGCTCCACGCGATGTCTCGATCTTCAGGAACGAGGTCTACGACCGAATCGAGAACGAGAGCGGCGCCGACACACCCGATGACGATCAAGACGACGGCGGCGCGAACGAAGCCGTCGCCAATGCTCTGGATCGGTTGAGCCGGCGCTAGCGCTGCACGGCTTCGCCGTCAGGTCGCGGCCACTTGATGCTGGCCGCTAGCCGCCCATCAGCCAGGCCAGCGTCTCGAACATCACGACGACCACGGTCACGACCGTGATCGTCAGGCAGACGAGAAGGACGCTGAACCTGACCTTGCCGCGCGACTCGTTTCGCGTGATGCGCCGGGCGCGCGAGCGGTTGACCGCGCGCTTTCGCAGCTGCTCCCGACGGCGGCGTTCGAGCGCCATCTCCTGCTCGAACGCCAGCTCGATCTGGGACATGCTCTGTCGCATTCGCATTTGAGCCATTGGCGTGGTGCCCCCCGGCGGCCGTGCAAGCTAGCAAAGCATCTTGCAAGAGCCAAGCCGCACAAGCCTGGCTGCCGCCCACTTCGGGCTGCGTTCGACTATAGACGGCAACTTCCCCATAAGCCGCGCCCACGCACGCCCGCGCGGGTCGCCAGGCGATCGAAGAGCGCGGCGAAGGAGTCGTTGGGCGGGATCGTCAGGGTCCGGGCGAGCCCTCGGCGGGCGAGCTCGGCGTTGACGAACAGGGGCCGCCGGCCGGGACGCGGCAGGTAGACGTACGCCAGCAGGCGGCCGTAGACGTCACGGTGCTCGGCGTCGAAGCGGAGCGTCACGGTACGGCCACCGACGAGCCGCTCGTTGAACTCGTGCGCCCTGGGGCCGCCGCACTGGACGGGCGTGCCGGGCTTGACGGTCTCCGGGGTGTCGATGCCGATGTAGCGCACCGCCTCCTCGTCTCCGTCGATCGAGACGTCGATGGTGTCGCCGTCGACGACGTGGGTGACCCTGGCGCTGACGGGGCCGGGCGGCTCCGCGGAGCCGCCGCTCTCGCGGATCCCGCAGCGCGAGAGGGAGAGGGCGATCAGAACTGCGGCAATGAAGAGGGGGGCGCTCAGGGCGCCGCGGCGCGACCGGGCCATTCCTCGATGATGCTTCTGACGCAGGAACTATTCGGTGATTGGCGGCTTGTGCCAAATAGGCAACCAACCCGCCAAACGCGGCCAACCGGGACGGCATGGCCGCCCTTCATTGCCGGTCTTCGGCCGCCCTACGGAATGCGCCGCACGTTGGAGAGCAGCGTCTCCTTGATCTGCCCGATGACCTCCAGCGCCTCGCTCTTCTCGCGCTGCCAGACGTTGCGGCCGAAGATCACGCCGGAACCGCCCGCCCCCATGATCGTCTTCGTGTGGTTGAGGACAGTCTCGTCATCCGTCTTCGACCCACCCGAGAGGACCACCAGCGAGCGACCGGCCGACTCCACGATCTGGCGCACCGCCTCCTCGGGGGTGACGTCCATCTCGTTGTACGGAGCGGGCTGGTCCTTGTCCTTCTCCGGATCGAACTTGGGGAAGTTGAGCTTGACGACGTCGGCGCCCATCTCCATCGCCATGCGCGCGGCATAGTCGATCGCGTAGAAGGAGACCTGGCCACCCTTCTTGTCGATGTCGCGGCCGCGCGGATAGGCCCAGACCACCAGCGGCATCCCGTAGCGCTCGCAGTCCTCTCGGACACCCTTGAGCTGATGGAGGTCCTCAGCCTGCCGGGGCGAGCCGACGTAGAGCGTGTAGCCGACGGCGTCGGCACCGAGCCGGACCGCGTCCTCGACGGACGCGTTGGTCGACGAGAACGCCTCGTCGGAGGGCGGGACGTCGGTCTTGCCATTGACCTTCAGGATCAGCGGAACCTGGCCCGCGTAGTCGGGGTAATAGCGAGTGGCGAGCCCGATCTGGCAGGCGAGAGCGGAGTAGCCCGCCTCGGCGGCGAGGCTGAATTGGTACTCCGGATCCTTCGAGGCCGGGTTCGGGAAGAAGTCGCGAGGGCCGTGCTCGATCCCCTGGTCGATCGGCAGCAGCATCAGGGTCCCGTTGCCGGGGCCGTAGTCGAAGAGCAGGCGGCGAAGCCGCGCTCGCTTGCCGGGCGAAAGTGTGGTGAGCAGTGACTTCTGCTCGGTGATCGACTTGACTTCCATCTTCTTCGTTACCTCCGTCGGTCTTGGGCCTCGTCGATTCAGTATGCCCGATCTGACTGTCATGGTCCCGGCCATGCTGGAGCACAAATTCAGCGGGACGGGGTTCACCCTCGGGATCGAGGAGGAACTGATGATCTGCGACGCCGAGACCCTCGAGCTGTCGCAGTCGATCGAGGTGATCCTCGGCGACCTGCCCGACGATCTGCCGGGGGAGGTGAAGCCCGAGCTCATGCAGTCTGTGCTCGAGGTCGCGACCCGTCCCTGCTCCGGGGTGGCCGAGGCCGCGGACCAGCTGCGCGGCTTGCGGCGGATCGTGCGCGAGGTCGCGGGCAGGAACGGCCTCGCGATCGGCGCGGCCGGCACGCATCCCGCGGCGCTCTATGAGGATCAGCTGATCGTCGACCGGCCGCGCTACCGGGAGCTGGCGAGCGAACTCAGCTGGATCGCGGAGCAGGAGCTCATCTTCGGCACCCACGTGCACGTCGGCATCGACGACGCGGAGAAGGCGATCTACGTTGCCGACGGCATGCGCGGGTACCTGCCGCTGCTGCTCGGGATGTCCTCGAACTCACCCCTGTGGCGCGGGAGAACCACGGGAATGATGTCCTCGCGCACGCCGATCTTCCGCGCGTTTCCAAGAGTCGGGATCCCGCCGTACTACGGCAACTGGGACATCTACTCGCACCGCGTCGAGCAGATGATGCGCGGCGGCGCGATCCCCGACTACACCTACCTGTGGTGGGACGTCCGCCCGCACCCGAACCTGGGCACCGTCGAGCTGCGGGTGTTCGACCAGCAGACGCGCGTCGAGCACACCATCGGCTTCGCCGCGCTGGGGCAGGCTCTCGCGCATCGTCTCGCGACGGACTACGACGAGGGGGTGCCGAGCATCGAGCACCCTCACGAGCTGATCGATGACAACAAGGTGAGAGCCGCGGTGGTGGGAATCGAGGGAAAGCTGATCGACTTCGATCACGGGCTCGAGGTGCCGGGAGCGAAGATGGCCCGCGGCGTGATCGACGAACTGGCCGAGAACGCGAGCGAGCTGGGCTGTCGCGCCGAGCTGGCCGCGCTGCGGGACCTGGCCGAGAACGGCACCGGCGCTCGCCGCCAGCTCAACTGGCTCTCCGACCATGGCGGGATCGGCGGCCTGATGGCCGAGATCGTCGCGGCCACCGATCCGGACCAGGCATGAACCCGCCGTAAACGAACCTGTTCCGGGCCATCGAGTACGATTTTCGTAGTTGTTTACCGTCTTTTTGCAGCGTGAACTTCGAAATCCATACTAGTGTCCAAAATACGACCCGTAGAACGCGCGCTCGACCTCCTCGGCCGGCGCTGGGCGTTGCGGCTGGTCTGGGAGCTGCGCCGGAGCACCCTGACCTTCTCCGAGCTCCGCGAGCGAACCGGGATCAGTCCATCGGTCCTCTCCGCTCGGCTCGCCGAGCTGGTCGAGGCCGACGTCCTGGAGCGGGACGGCGGCCGGCGCTACCGGCTCAGCGGCCGCGGCCGCGAGCTCGCCCGGATCCTCTACGAGCTCAATAGATGGGCCGAGGCCCAACAGCAAACGGGTCGCGCCTAGAAACCGGGCGCGCCCTCGCACTATCCTCGCGGAGTGAGCTCGCCTGAGTTAAGCGTCGTCTGCCGGACCTGCGGCGAGGAGGTCAGCCCGTACGTCACCGAGTGCCCGTACTGCGGCACGCGCCTGCGCAAGCGGGCGCCGAAGCTGGAGCTGCGGGGCGAGGAGCTCACGCCGAAGCAATCGCGACGCGCGCGGCGGCGTGCCGCCCGAGCGCAGAGGGCCCAGCGGACCGACAGGCTCGCCGAGCGCCCTTACGCGGTGCTCGCAGCGATCATCGTCCCGGCGGTGCTCGTGCTCCTCCGGGTTGCGAGTCCGTCGCTTGACACATTCGGGCTTGGCGGGATCCTCGGCCCGGTCGGCGGCGACTGGTGGCGCTATCTCGTCTCGCCGTTCATCTATCCCGACATCGGCTACCTCTTCGTCGCCTCCGTCGGGATCGCCATCTTCGGCGTCGCCGTCGAGCAGCGGCTCGGCACGATCCCGACCGCGATCCTGATCGTGGCCTGCGGGTCTCTCGGCATGCTGGCGGCGGACGGGATGGAGACGGCCTTCGCGCCCAGCCACGACATCCTCTACGCCGCCGGTGGCAACGGCATCGCCCTCGGGCTGCTGGCCTGCTGGGCCGTGATCCGCGGGGCCGAGGTTCGCTCGCGCGAGGGCGAGGACGTGGAGGTGATCGGCGCGGCTGTGGCCGCTGCCGTCCTGATCCTGCTGCCGCTCGTCGACGACTACGCCAACGTCTTTGCCGGATTGGGCGGCGCCGTGGTCGGGGCCGCCTGCGGACTGGTCGCCGCGTACGCCAGGCGTGAAAGGCACCCGGGTTGACGGTCGAGCGGTTCATCACCCTCAACGCGGAGTTGCACGACTACCTCGTCGAGCACAGCTCGTTCCGGGATGGGGTCACCGCCGAGGTGGAGCAGGCAGCCCGAGACATGGGCGAGCTCGAGGAGATGCAGATCGGGGGCGATCAGGCTGCCTTCATCACCATCCTCGTCCGGGCTATAGGTGCCCGGCGGGCCCTCGAGGTCGGCACTTTCCTCGGCTACGGAGCGATCTCGATCGCCCGTGGACTCCCCGATGACGGCGAACTGACCTGCTGCGAGCTCAACGAGGATTACGCCGAGCGCGCCCATCAACACCTGACGCGGGCCGGCCTCGCCGACCGGACGGAGATCAAGGTCGGGCCGGCGCTCGACACGCTCCAGGGGCTCAGCGAAGACGGTGCCTATGACTTCGCCTTCATCGACGCGGACAAGGTCAGCTATCCGGCCTACTACGAGGAGTGTCTCCGCCTCGTGCGGGGCAACGGCCTGGTCATGCTCGACAACACCCTCCGCGAGGGCACCGTGCTGGACCCGCCGGAGGGCGATGAGGGAACCGCGGTGATCGTCGACCTCAACGACCGGATTGCCGCGGATGACCGCGTGGAAGTCGCGATGCTCGGTTTCGCCGACGGGATCACCCTGGTCCGCAAGCGCTAGGCCCTGCGATGACGCTTCCCGCCGACGGCGCCGGGTGGCTCGGGCTCGTGCGGGCCTCGATGCCGCCGTTCTGGCGGCTTCTCGCCGAGAGCACTGGAGGCAGCGTCTGGCAGAGGGAGGGGGTCACCGCGGCGATCGTGCCCGGATCGCCGAAGCGCTCGTTCTTCAACTCCGTGCTCTACTCGGACCCGGAGTCGATGGTGGCCTCGATCGGCGAGCTGGCCGAGGTCTACGACGACGCCGGCGTCGAGGCCTGGACGGTGTGGGTGCCAGAAGCGGATACCGAAATCGCCCAGGCGCTGGAGGAGGCCGGCCACAGGCTCGACGCCACGCCTCGCGCCATGGTCATGCCGCTCGGCGATCTCCGCGCCCCCGAGCCCGACCCCGTTCTCGAGATCCGCGAGGAGGCCGACTACGAGCTGGTCTCGAGCATCAACGAGGTCGCCTACGGATTCGCGCCGGGCGAGTTCCCGGTGATGTCGGGAGGGCTTCCCGGTCTGCGCACCTACCTTGGCTCGATCGACGGGGAGACGGTCAGCTGTGCCGGCGCCTTCACCCACGGCGGTGATTGCGAGATCATCTTCGTCGCAGTGTTGCCCGAGGGCCGCGGCCGTGGCATCTCCGGTCGGCTGATGGCCCGAGCCCTGGCCGACGCGATGGAACAGGGGCTCGAAACCACCACTCTGCAGGCCACCAAGCTCGGCTACCCGGTCTACGAGAAGCTGGGCTACGCCGACTACGGCGAGCTGCAGATGTGGGAGCGGCGGAAGTAGGGTCCACCCGTGGCGCGCGGCCCCTACACGGACGAGCAGATCGACACCGCGATCGACGCGATCTCCGACCCCGAGGTCTTCAGAGAGACCGAGCGACAGGTCGCCCGGGCAGCGCCGCGACTGCAGAAGATCCTTGCCGAGGCGCTCGGCGCCGGCGGCTGGTTCGGCGAGTCCCACGATGCAGAGGTCCTGAAGGCCGCCACCACGCCGGAGGAGCAGGCCCGAGTCATCGCCGTCCGCACCCTGCTTGCCGAGGAGGCGCGCATGGGGATGATGGTGGGCGTCGCAGTAGGGTGGGCGCTCGCCGAGAGACTTGCCGAGCAACAGGAGGAGTAGATCGAATGCCAGACGTCGAATTCGAGGCCAACGGAGGTACCGCAAGGGGCTACCTGGCGGAGCCAGAGAGCGAGGGTCCCGGGCTGGTTGTGCTGGGGGAGTGGTGGGGCCTGGATGACAACGTCCGCGGCATCGCTGACAGCTTCGCCAAGGAGGGCTTCGTCGCTCTTGCCCCGGACCTCTACGGCGGCAACACGACGGAGGAGCCCGACGAGGCTCAGAAGCAGTTGATGGCTATGAACATGGAGGAGGCCGAGAAGGACATGAGGGGCGCGGTCAAGTACGTCCTCGATCAGCCCAAGTGCAACGGTGAGGTCGGCTCGGTCGGATTCTGCGCGGGCGGCGGGCTCTCAGTCTGGGCGGCGGCATCGAACCCGCAGATCGGCGCGGCGGTCACCTACTACTACGTCATGCCCCACGGCAAGCCGGACTTCTCGAACATCAAGGCGCCGGTGCTCGGCCACTTCGGCACGAACGATGATTTCGTCTCAGTCGACGACGCCAAGGCGCTCGAGCAGGAGCTGCAGGGCGCCGGAGTCGACGCGGCCTTCGAGTACTACGAGGGTGGCCAGCACGCGTTCGCCAACGACCACAACCGGCTGGGCACCTACGACCAGGGCCATGCAGCGAAGGCGTGGGAGCGCACGACCTCGTTCCTGAAGCAGCACCTCGGCAAGGACGGGTAGCGCTAGGGTGCAGTCCGTGGAGGCGAGGGAAGCCACCCAGAGCGGACCATCTAGAGCGAGCAGAGAGGACTTTCGCGCCACCTCGGACCCGGCTCTCCAGGAAGGCGGTCGAGGCGACGTCAAGCTCCTCGACTACACGCAGCTCTACAACCTCTGGGAGAAGCAGCAGTGGCTGACCCAGGACCTCGACTTCTCGCAGGACCGGGTCGACTGGCACGAGCGCATTCCCGAGGAGGAGCGCTTCCAGCGGATGTACGGGCTCTCCAGCTTCTTCATCGGGGAGCAGAAGGTCGCCGACGAGCTCGGCCCGATCATGCGCGCAGCGCCGACCGAGGCGCAGCGGATCTTCCTCTCCACGCAGATCGCCGATGAGGCCCGCCACGTGCGCTTCTTCGATTGCTTCTTCAGCGAGGTCGGCGTTCTCGAGGGCACGGACGACCTGCCGCAGCGCCTCGAGGCCCTGGACGAGCACGTCAACGACGCCTTCCACACGCTCTTCGACGACCTGCTGAAGAGCCGGGTGGACCGACTTGCCCAGGAGCCGGAGGATCTGGACGCCCTGGTCGAGGCCGTGACGCTCTACCACATGGTCATCGAGGGAATGCTTGCCCTCACCGGGCAGCACTTCATCATCGACTACAACGAGCGCATGGGGACGCTGCCGGGCTTCGTCGAGGGCTTCTCGAACGTCGCCCGCGACGAGCACCGCCACATCGCCTTCGGCGTCCGGTTCCTGACGGACTGCGTCAAGGCAGACGACCGCTATCGGGACGTCATCCAGAAGATGCTCGAGGAGTCCCTACCGGTCGCGGACAAGGTGATCGAGCCTCCGTGGCCCGAGGAGGAGGACAACACCGAGTTGTTCGGTGCGACGCGTGAAGAGACGCACGCCTTCGCCGCGCAGGCCCTTGGCCGGCGGCTGAAGGTCATCGGGCTGGTGCCCGCTAGCTCCTGACCTTCTTCTTCGGCGCCGACTTGTGCTTCGCCGGAGCCTTGTGGGCCGGCGGCTTGACCGCGCCCTGGCCGATTACGGCCGACGCGTTGGGGTCGGTCGAGGTCGAGGTGGGAGCGGGCGGTGCGGTGCAGGTGCTCGGCGCGCCGGCGTCGACGACACCGTCGCCGTCCGCATCGCAGGTCGCCGGCTCGACGCCCGTGGTGACGGGCCCCGTCTGCGCCGGGGACTTCGGCTGGGAGTCGCTGTTCGCAATGGCGTTCTTGTGGCGCTTGTGC
Organism: uncultured Solirubrobacterales bacterium; assembly: GCA_963819715.1. Taxonomy (GTDB): domain Bacteria; phylum Actinomycetota; class Thermoleophilia; order Solirubrobacterales; family 70-9; genus DASUPK01. The sequence goes on along the minus strand of CAWFXE010000002.1, from coordinate 452,883 downwards.
TTGCCGGTGGTCGTCGCGGCGGCCGTGGTCCCACCCGTCGCGGCGGGCGCGGCCGCCGGGTCGGTCGGCTGCGGCGGGACCGTCACCGTCTCGGGCGCCGGCGGCGTGGTGGGAGGCACGGCGGTCCCTGGCGGAGCCTGGGTCGCGGCCGCGTCCTGAGCCGTGGCGTCGACCTTCGGCGGGATGTTGATCTTCACGGGCTTGCCGCGGTTGACGTGCTGCCTGGTCTTCGGCGCGGCCTGCTTGGCCGGAGGACCGTTCGAGACGTTCTGGATCTCGGCTGCGCCGCCGGCGATGATCGCCGCGGTCGCGATGCCCGCTGCCGCCTTGGTCCCGATCGCTGCGGCCGCTCCACCGGCGGCTGCGGCCGCTCCGCCGCCCGCTGCGGCGCCACCCGCTGCTGCGGCTCCGCCGATCGCTGCCGTACTGCCCGCCGCCGCGGCGCCCGCTCCGGCTGCTCCGGCGCCTGCGGCGCCTGCGGCGCCTGCGGCGCCCGCTCCGGCCGCGCCGGCACCGGCGCCCGCGGCGCCGGCTCCCGCTCCGGCCCCGGCGGCTCCGGCTCCTGCGCCGGCCCCGGCGGCCGCGCCACCGCCACCGCCGGCTCCGGCGGTCGCGGCACCGCCGCCACCACCGAAGATGCCGGTGAGCTTGGCGAGCAGAGCGCCCTTGAGAACGAGCAACGGCCACGCCGGGAAGATCGCGGCGAGGGCCTTGGCATCAGAGCGAAGCTGCGAGCGGAACTCGCGGCATGGATCGCACCCCTTCAGATGTCGCCTGACCGGGCCGGAGACCTTGGCGATCCCCTCGGCGGCCTCCGCGAGCTCCAGGCGGACGTCGTCGCAGGTCAATTGCCGGGCCTGGCTCGACTCGGCGAGCGCGATGCGGGCCCGGACGAGCAGGCTCTTGACGCCCGGAACGGTGGTGTCCATGGCCTGGGCGATCTCCTCGTAGCTCATCGCGTCGATCTCGCGGAGCAGAAGCGCCGAGCGCTGGGTCTCGGGCAGGTGGGAGACGTCGTCCAGGAGGCTGCGGAACTCCTCCCGGCTCTGGACCCGCTCGAGGGTGGTCACCCCATTCATGTGAGGGTGGGTGTCCATCGTGTCCTGGCCATCGGCGGTCGGCTTGCGAAGGTGGTTGAGGCAGCGGTTGCGCGCGATGCGGTAGAGCCACGGCCTGACCGCGATCGGGCGCTCGTCGGCGACCATCGCGTTGTAGGCGGCGACGAAGACCTCCTGCAGCACGTCCTCGGCGTCCTCGGTCGAGCCGAGCATCTGGCGGCAGAAGCCGAGGAGGCGGGACTGGTAGCGCTCGACCAGCGCGTCGAAGGCGTGCTGATGACCCTTGCGGGTCAGGGCGACGAGCTGCTCATCGTCCTGGAAGCGAAGGAGGGGCGAGCGCCGGGCGAAGAGCCCGCGTCGCTGTGCGTGTGTGAGAGTTGAGGCTTCCAAACCGGGGTGGGGGGGATTACGAAGCAGCTCTCCTTGCCACCGTGAACACGGTAGCAGTGGGTCTGTTGCGCTCCCTGGGGCTTAATGCCCCCGAAATGCGAGTATCAGGCACCCATTTGACCCGCAAATTGCGGGTTTCTCCTCCCGCAACAGCGTGATCATCGCGGACGGCCCTAAGGCTCGTCTAAGCGGCCAGGCGCTCGGCGGGCTGGGCCTCGATCCCAACCGGGGCGCCCTCTTCGATCTCGTCCGCGATCTCCCGGGCACTGGGCATGCGCAGGGCGAAGATCGCGAGCAGCAACCCGACGGCAGCCGCGCCGGCCGCGATCAGGAACGCGAGGTGATAGCCGTCGCTGAGCGCCTGGGTGGCGCCCTCCCCGGCGGACTGGAGGGCGTTGGTGCGGTCCGTGGCGATCGTTCCCAGCGCCGCCAGGCCGATCGCGGCTGAGAGCTGGATCGAGACCTGGATGGTCCCGGAAGCGAGGCCGGCGTCCTTCGAGGGCACATCCTCCATCGCGATCATCATCAGCGGCGGGTTGGCGGCGCCGAAGCCGAGCCCGAGGATTGCCAGCGAGGCGAAGATCGTCGGGAAGTAGGGGGTCGATTGCCCGATCTGGGAGAACAGCAGCAGCCCTAACACCGGACCGGCGATCCCGACGACCAGCGTCCGCTTCGGACCGAAACGCTCGACCAGGCGGGCGGCGAGACCGGCGGACATGGTCGCCAGCGAGAGGCTCATCGCCATGAAGGCCAAGCCGATTTGAACCGGGCTCATGCCGCGGACGTGCTCGAAGTAGAGGGCTCCGAGGAAGAAGGTCGAGTAGGCGCCGGTGACCAGGAAACCGCGAACGAGGTTGGCGGTGACGAGGCTGCGCAGGCCGAGCACGCGCAGCGGCATGATCGGGTTCGAGATCCGCGCCTCGAGCGCGACGAAGGCCGCCAGCAGGAGGGCCGAGGCTCCCGCCAGACCGAGAGTCCGCCCGCTGGTCCAGCCCCATTCCGGGATCTTGATCAGCGCGTAGATCAGGGTGATCGAGGACGCGGTGATCAGCACCGAGCCGAGCCAGTCGATCCTCTCGCCGGCGGCGAGGCCCTCGTTCTCGGCGATCAGGGCACGCCCGAGGAAGTAGGTGACGGCTCCGATCGGCAGGTTGACGAAGAAGATCCAGTGCCAGCTGATCGCCTCGGTCAGGGCGCCACCGAGCAGCAGGCCCAGTGAGGCCCCGCCGGCGATCACGAAGGTGTAGAGGCTCATCGCCTTGGCCCGGTCGCCGGGCTGCGGAAACTCAACGGCGATGATCGCGATGATCACGGCGGAGGTGAGAGCCGCCGCCGCGCCCTGGAGAAACCGGGCCGCGACGAGTGCGCCGCCGCTCGGGGCGATGCCGCAGAGGATCGAGGCGGCGGTGAAGGCGGCGACGCCGAGCAGGAAGACCCGCTTGCGACCGAAGAGGTCACCGAGGCGGCCGGCGAGCAGGAGCAGGCTGCCGAAGGTGATCAGGTACCCGTCGACGACCCACGTGAGGCTCGACTGGCTGAAATGGAGATCGCTCTGGATGGAGGGCAGGGCGACGTTGACGATCGTCGTGTCGAGGATGATCATCAGCTGCCCGAGGCAGACGACGAAGAGAGCGATCCACCTGCGGCGGTCGGAATCTCGCGATATGGTCTTGGCGGTAGCTTCCATACTGTGATCATCACTATATCAAGGATTATCTGCAATGCATGATGATCCATGAAGCAGGCTACGATTGGGGAGACATGAATACGCAAGCTCCATCAGTTGCAGGCTCGATGAACCTGCTGACGCGCCTCTCGCGGGTGATCTATCGCCGCGCGGTGCCGGAGCTGATCGGGATCAAGATCAAGGAGTTCGTCGCGCTCGTGTACCTGCGCGAGTCCGGCCGGGCGACCCAGCAGAAGCTGGCTGAGACGATGATGATGGACGCCAACAACTGCGTGATCCTGCTCAACGGCCTCGAGGATGAGGGTCTGATCGCGCGGACGCGGGATCCGGAGGATCGCCGCCGGCACATCGTCGAGATTACCTCCAAGGGCTACAAGGCCCTGGAGAAGGCGGAGCGGGAGCTCGAGACCCTCGAGGACGAAGTGCTCGGCAAGCTCGACCGCTCCGAGCGCGATCAGCTGCGGGACCTCTTAGCCAAGGCGCTCGAGGACCACTCGCTCGCCATCTCGGCCTAGCGCCGGCGAGCAGGCCTCGGCGCTCTGTAGCTCCCCCGCCGGGGTGGCCAAACTGGTCTAGGCAGCGGACTTAAAATCCGTGGCCCTTTGGGGCATGTGGGTTCGAATCCCACCCCCGGCACTGAAAGCGACTCCCGCATCTTGGCCCGTCGGGCGAGTATGGTCGGCCCCGTGAACGTCGTCATCGTCGGAGGCCACGGCCAGATCGCCATGCGGCTCTCGAAGATCCTCGCCGAGCGCGGCGACAGCCCGCGGGGGATCATCCGCAAGACCGAGCAGGCCGATGACCTCGAGGAGATCGGCGCCGAGCCGATCGTTCTCGACATCGAGAACATCGACGACATCGACGATGCCTTTGCCGGCGCCGAGGCGGTGGTCTTCGCCGCCGGCGCAGGACCGGGCAGTGGACCTGCCCGCAAGCTCACCGTCGACTATGGCGGCGCGGTCAAGTCCGTCGATGCGGCGATCGCCAACGAGATCAGCCGCTTCGTGATCGTCAGCGCGATCGGCGCCAACCATCCGGAGCGCTGGTCGAAGGAGATGAAGCCGTACTACGAGGCCAAGGCCGATGCGGACAAGTTCGTGGCCGAGAGCGGTCTCGACTACACGATCGTGCGCCCGGGCAGGCTGACCGACGACCCCGGCACCGGGAAGGTGAGCGTGGATGGCGGCGGCTCCGGCTCGGTCACGCGTGACGACGTCGCCGCCGTCATCGCCGAGGTGCTGAACGCCGACAACACGATCGGCAAGGGTTTCGACCTGCTGGGCGGCGAAACACCCATCGCGGAGGCCATCGCCGCGCTGTAGGGGACAATCTGGGGCTGACCATGTCCCATCCCCATCCCCTCACCTGGATGTACCGGAAGCTCGGGCGCCATTACCCGGGCGTCTTCATAACGCTGGAGCTCCAATCCGCGTTCCTGATCGCGACGGGCGCCGTCGCCCTGTTCAGCTTCTACTACGACCTCTCCAGCCACGAGTTCCTCAAGGTCCTCGGGATCACGCTGGCGCTCTCCGCCGTCGGCATCGCCTACGTGCTGGTGCGGGTGCTCAGGCGGCTGCGGCCGTTGAAGGCCTGGATAGGAGGGGCCCGCTCCTCGGAGCAGACGGCGAACGCCTGGCACCTGGCGGTGAACATGCCGATGCAGCTGGTCCGGCGGGATGGCCTGGTGCCGGTGCTGGTGACGATCGCCGCGGTGATCGCCTCTATGGCGGTGCTCGGGCTGAGCTGGCTGGCCTTCTTCCCGATCACCTTCGCTGCGCTGCTGACCGTCGCCTACGCCGCGACGCTTCATTACCTCGCTCTCGAGCTCGCGATGCGGCCGATTCTCTTCGACATCAACGATGCGCTCGACATGCCGGTGCGAATCGACCGCCCGGTCGTGCCGCTGCGCGTAAAGCTGCTCGGCTCGCTGCCGCTGATCAACGTGATCACGGGTCTGGCCGTCGCCGCGCTCACCTCCGACGGAGGCGGGGCCGACGCTCTCGGCATCAACGTGCTGATCGCGCTGTTCGTCTCCTTCACCGTCAGCTTCGAGCTCACCGTGCTGCTCTCCCGCTCGATTCTCCGGCCGATCGAGGATCTCGAGGCGGCGACCGAGCGGATCCGCCAGGGCCGCTTCGACGAGCACGTACCGGTCACGACGTCGGATGAGTTTGGCGAGCTCTCCACCGCCTTCAATCAGATGGTCGATGGGCTTGCCGAGCGCGAGCGGCTCCGCGAGGCGTTCGGCACCTACCTCGACGAGGAGGTCGCCGCGCACCTGATCAACGAGGACTTCGAGCCGCACGGGCAGGAGGTCGAGGTCTCGCTCGTCTTCTGCGACGTCCGCGACTTCACTACGGCTGCCGCCGAAGCCGCGGCGCCCGAGGTGGTCGCGCGGCTGAATGAGCTCTTCGAATGCATCGTCCCGATCGTCGCCCAGCATCGCGGGCACATCGACCAGTTCATCGGCGACGCCGTGCTTGCGGTGTTCGGCGCCCCCGAGCAGGTTCCCCAGCACGCCGATCGCGCCGTGCAGTGCGCGGTGGAGCTGGCGCGCACGATCAACAGCCGCAAGCCCGGGGGCTTTGAGGTCGGCATCGGCGTCAACACGGGCAAGGTCGTCGCAGGGGCGATCGGCGGCGCCGGCCGGCTCTCGTTCAGCGTCATCGGGGACGCCGTCAACCTGTGCTCGCGTGTCGAGGCCGAGACGCGGGAGACCGGCGATCCCGTGCTGATCACCGCCGATACCCGCGCGCTTCTGTCGGAGACCATCGAGGTCGAGTCCCGCGGCGTTCGCGAGATCCGCGGCTACGACCGCAGGGTGGAGCTGTACGCCCCGCTCGTGCCCGTCGCGTTGCCGACCGGGCCCGGCGCCGACGTCAACGACCCGCTGGGCGATCCCGTCGTGGGCGGGCTGGGGCGTGCGCCTGTGCCCGGTGACGGCCTCGGTCGCCGCGCTCGACCGGGCCCCGGTGTCGGGCGCGCCGGCACGAGCCAGGAGCGCGGTCTCGGCAGCACGCACACGCTGCCCGGGTCCTAGATCCAAGAGCGCGCCCGGGTTGCCAAAGTCAGTGGGCCGCCGCCCATCCGGGAGGCGGCGACCCACAAACCCCTACATCCTCAGTCCCCCGGCCGCCCGACGACTATCGGTTACTTGCCGGGCCTGTCGCTACCTCGCAATTCGGTAATTAACAATGCAGGCATGGCACCTGATTCGAATCCGCTGAGGCCGCCGAAGCAGGTTCCCTCCACGGAGCTGGATGAGCTCTACCAGGGGCCGCTCGAGGACTTCACCGCGGGCCGGAACGCGCTCGCGAAGGAGCTGGGCAGATCGGCCGCCGCGGACTGGGTGAAGGGATTGAAGAAGCCGAGCCGCGCTGCGTGGCTCGTGAACCAGCTCTCCCTGCGCAAGGCGGATGAGGTCTCGGAGTTGCTCGAGTTGGGCCGGGAGCTTCGAGCGGCCCAGGAGGAGATGCTGGCCGGCTCACCAGACCCGGACAAGCTGCGCACCGCGGCACAGCAGGAGCAGCGGGCGATCGACTCGCTCACCCGGGCGGCTGGGACGATCGGCCGCGAGCACGGCGTCGGGGCGCAGATCCTCACGCGGGTCGGGGAGACGCTGCAGGCGGCAGCCGGAGACCCGGAGGTCGCCGATGCGATCGCGCGGAGCAGGCTCACACGCGAGCAGCGCTCCGCTTCTGTGGGCATGATCGGTACAGCCGGCCCGGCGCCGCGATCGACTCGCAAGGACGCCAAGAAGCGCGAGGCAGCCGAGCGCCGCGCCCGCCAGGCAGCCGAGCGCAATTTGGCATCGGCCGAGAAGAAGCTCGAGCGCGAGCGTGCGTCCCTGGAGCGAGCCAGGGTGAAGGTGGAGGAAGGCGAGGCCCGGGTTCATCAGGCCGAGCTCGAAGCGCACGCCGCGCGCCGCGAGCTGGACGCGCTGTAGTCTCGGCCGGGATGGCGACCGAGCAGGCCGAAACTGGGACGGCGGTGCACGGCGGCCGGCTCGTCGCCCAGGCGATGAAGAGCCGGGGCGCGAGCAAGCTCTTCACGCTCTCGGGCGGCCACCTCTTCTCCATCTACGACGGCTGCAAAGAAGAAGGCATAGAGGTGGTGGACACGCGCCACGAGCAGTCGGCTGCCTTCGCCGCGATTGGCTGGGCGAAGGCGACCCGGGAGCCGGGGGTTTGCGCGCTGACGGCCGGCTGCGGAGTCACCAACGGCATGAGCGCGATCGCTTCAGCCCAGGCCGACGGCGTGCCGCTCGTGACCCTCGCCGGACGGGCGCCCGAGATGAGGTGGGGGATGGGATCGCTCCAGGAGATAGATCACCTGCCCTTCGTCTCGCCGCTCGTCAAGTCGGCTCAGACCGTCAAGGACCCCGCGAAGATCGCCCGTACCACCGCCGAAGCGATCGATACCGCCGCGACCTTGCCCCTCGGACCGACCTTCGTCGACTATCCGCTGGACGTCGTTTTCTCGGAGGCCGACTGCGTGATCCCGGACCCGCCCGCTCTGTCCGCCATTCCCGCCGACGGCGGCGAGCGCGCCGCCAAGTTGCTCTCCGAGGCCGAGCGGCCGGCGATCATGGCCGGCTCCAACCTCTACTGGGCGCGGGCGGAGACCGAGCTGCGCGAGCTGGCCGAGTCCCTAGGCATCCCGGTCTTCCTCAATGGCCTCGGTCGCGGCTGCCTCCCGCCGGACCACGAGCTCTACTTCTCCCGTGCGCGGAGCGCGGGCCTGGGCGGCTGCGACGTCTGCCTGGTGATCGGCGTCCCCCTGGACTTCCGGCTCGGCTTCGGCGCCTCGATCGAGGAGGAGGCGACGCTCATCCAGCTCGACTTCGCCCCGTCGAAGCTGGAGAAGACCCGGGTGCCCGACCTCGCCCTCGCCGGCGACATCGGTGCGACGCTGAGTGCGATCCGCCAGTCCGGAAGCGGGAACCCGAAACGGACCTCCGCCTGGGTCGAGGAGCTCCGCCGTGCTGAGCTCGAGAAGCGCGCCACGGAGCAGGAGATGCTCGACGACTCGCGCTCACCGCTGCACCCGATGCGGATCTACAAGGAGCTCGGCAACTTCCTCGAGCGCGATGCGATCGTGGTCGGCGATGGTGGCGACTTCGTCAGCTTCGCGGGCCGCGTCTGGGAGACCTGGGAGCCCGGCACCTGGATGGACCCGGGTCCCTATGGCTGTCTCGGCGCCGGTCCCGGCCAGGCAATCGGGGCGAAGCTCGCCCATCCCGAGCGCCAGGTCTGCCTCTTGCTCGGCGACGGGGCCTTCGGCTTCTCCGGGATGGAATTCGACACGATGGCCCGCCACAACCTGCCGGTCGTGGCCGTGATGGGCAACAACGGCATCTGGGCCTTGGAGCATCACCCCATGAAGTTCCTCTACGGGTACAGCCTCGCCGCCGAGCTTCGGCCCGAGACCCGCTACGACGAAGTGGTCTCCGCCCTCGGCTGCCACGGCGAGCTGGTCCGCTCGCCGGACGAGCTGCGGCCCGCGCTCGACCGCGCCTTCGCCTCGGGCAAGCCGGCGCTGGTCAACGTCCTCACAGACCCCGAGGTCGTCTACCCGCGCCGGGCGAACCTGGCGTAGGCCGCCTGACCCATCCGTACACTGGGTTGGTGTCGAACTCCGCCTCCACGGCGCCCAACACCTGGACCTGTTCGCGCTGCGAGGTGACGGTCTCCTTCGCTCCCGACGTCGTCGATACCGGCCTGCCCACGACTTGGAGCAACGAGGAGGGCGAGCTGTACTGCCTCTCCTGTCGCCGCGACATGGCAGGTGACGCGAGCCTCGAGGGCCTCGACCAGGACATGCCCAACCAGAAGCGCCTGCAGATCCGCTCCCACGCGCGGATCGAGTTCGAGATCAAGCGCGACCCGGACCGCGAGGACAACCGAATCGCAAAGGCGTGCGGGACCTCCACCTTCGCCGTCCGCAAGGCGCGGGCCCGGCTCGAGGGGATTCCCGAAGACGAGGCCTGAGCGGCACCGCCCGGTCCGGACCGGGGACCCTGCTACCGTGGTTCGCGTCGGGTCGACCAACTGGGTCCCCGAGAGGTTCCGTTTCCTCCCTCCATGCGCTCCGAATGCGCGTTTAGTTGGGGTCACAGGATCTCCAACGAACGTACATAAGGAGTCAGCAACACATGTCATCCGAATCATTCGCCGATCTCGGCGTGAGTAGCCCAGTCCTGGGCGCACTCGCCAAGCGCGGCATCAACGAACCATTCGCGGTGCAGAGACTTTGCATCGCAGACGTCCTCGCAGGTGAGGACGTCCTCGTCCAGTCACCGACTGGATCGGGCAAGACGTTCGCCTTCGGCATCCCGATGGTCGAGCGTATCCAGGCCGACGCACGCCGCCCCGCGGCGCTCGTCCTGGCGCCCACCCGCGAGCTTGCAGAGCAGATCGTCGACGAGATTCGCTCGATCGCGCATTCACGCGCATTGAAGATCGCCCCGGTCTTCGGCGGGGTCGGCATCCCGGCACAGGCGAAGAAGGCGGCGCAGGCCCACATCGTCGTGGCGACCCCCGGTCGCCTCGAGGACCTGCTGGACCGCGGCGCCTTCAACCTCAAACAGATCCGGATCCTCGTCCTCGACGAGGCCGACCGGATGCTCGACATGGGCTTCAAGCCCGCCGTCGACCGGATCGTCGCGAAGATGCCGCGCGATCGCCAGACCCTGTTCTTCTCGGCGACCCTGGAGGGAGCGGCAGGGAAGCTGGCCGCGGCGTACACGCACGACGCGAAGCGCCACGTCCATGCACCCAAGGTGGAAAAGGCGGCGACCACCCACCGCTTCATTCATCTGCGCCACGACGCCAAGGTCGACGCGCTGGTCAAGGAGCTCCGTGCCGATGAGCGCGGTCGCACCTTGGTCTTCGTCCGCACCAAGCGCGGCGCGGACCGGCTCGTCAAGAAGCTCGGCAACGCCAAGGTGAGAGCTGTCGCCATGCACGGCAACAAGTCCCAGAGCCAGCGCCGCCGCGCGCTCGCGGACTTCGAGCTCGGCAAATGCGACACCCTGGTTGCCACCGATGTCGCCTCCCGCGGGATCGACGTCGATGAGATCACCCACGTGATCAACTTCGACGCTCCCGAGGATCGCGACACCTACGTGCACCGCACCGGCCGGACCGGCCGCGCGGGCGCAACGGGCCTCGCGGCCAGCTTCGTCCTTCCCGACCAGCATCGCGAGATGCGAAAGATTGCCACGGACCTCGGCCTGCATCGTGAATTCGATTCAGGCCCCGGCATCGAGCACGCCGCTCGCCAACATTCCGGCAACGGATCAGCGAGCGGCAAGAGCTTCAACGGGAAGGCTCGTCGGAACCGCCGGCGACGTCGCAGTTCGGGCTCCGGGCGCCGCTAGACCATCCGTCCAGGGAAGTCGCTCCACGGAGAATTAGGGTGGGGAGGAGCGTGGCCAGAGCCGATGTCGGGCATAGCCGATGTTTGGCTCTGGCCATAACCGGGATGTACAGGTTTCCAAGGCGCGGACTCCCGTGCGCGACGAGTCGGTGGCGTCCGACGGGAACGGCGATCGCAACGGGGCGGTAGGGACACTCCCCAAACCGACCCACCTCGATGATGCCCTCCCGGTCATCTCGGCGAATGGGAACGGATTCCCGGTCGCCGAGAAGCTTCCCGACCACCACCGGCGCTTCTACATCCCGCTCAGGCTCAAGCTGCTCCTGGTCGCGTTCTTCAGCCTGGCCTGGGTGGGCTTCTCGCTCTGGCTGGCGATCCCGTGGATCGAGGAACTGGGCAAGTCGATCACGGTCCCGATCGCAGCAGCGCTGATCGCCGGCATCGCGATCATCCCCGGCTACCTCAACGCGCACCTGATCAGCTCGTTGCTCATCGACAAGGCGCCGCCACTCCGCTTCGACGTCGACTTCCCGGCGATCACCCTGATCGTCGCCTGCTTCAACGAGGAGGACGTGATCGAGGAGACGCTCGACTACGCCACCACCCAGGACTACCCGGGCGAGTTCCACGTCCTGGTCGCCGACGACGGCTCCACCGACAGGACCGTCGACCTAGCGGCCAAGTACGCCGAGCGTGACGCGCGCATCTCGGTGCGAAGCTACCCGCACGGCGGCAAGGCCAACACCCTGAACCACGCGCTCGGTGACGTCCACACCCCGCTGATGGCGACGGTCGACGCCGACACCCTGCTGATGCCCGAAGCCCTCAAGCGCTGTGTCGCGCGGCTGATGGTCTCGCCGCCCGCGACCGTCGCGGTCGCCGGCGCGGTCTTCGTCCGCAACTCCCGCAAGAACCTGCTCACCCAGGCCCAGGAGTGGGACTACTTCCTCGGCATCGCCTCGATCAAGCGCCAGCAGGGCCTGTTCCAGGGCACGCTGGTCGCGCAGGGCGCCTTCAGCGTCTACAAGACCCCGGCGGTCAAGGAGGTCGGCGGATGGCCGGACCGGATCGGCGAGGACATCGTGCTGACCTGGGCGATGATGGACAAGGGTGCCGGTGTCACCTACGAGAAGACCGCCGTCGCCTTCACCGACGCCCCTGAAACCGCCAAGGCCTTCGCCAAGCAGCGCCGCCGCTGGGCGCGCGGAATGATCGAGGGCCTGCGCGAGTTCGGCCCCGCCCTGGTCAAGGGCCGCCGCGCCTACGCCCACTCGGTGATCGTCGACTACGTCTTCCCCTACGTCGACTTCGTCTTCTCGATCGCCTTCCCGGTGGGCATCATCCTCGCCATCGGCTGGCGGAACTACGCTATCGTCGGCCCGCTCACCCTGCTCGTCCTCCCGCTCAACATGATCCTCTCGGGAATCATGTACAAGCTGAGCAAGAACTCCTTCGAGGAAGTCGGCCTGCACGTCCGCCGCAACATCAAGGGGTTTTTCAGCTACCTGCTGCTCTACCAGTTCTTCATGTCGCCGGTCAGCGTCGTCGGCTACACGCAGGAGCTCTTCAAGACCAAGCGGAACTGGTAGCTCAGCCGACCCGCGCGGCCTGGCGGGCGGCCTTCACCCGGCCGGTTCGCTCGAGCAGTGGCTTCCGCGGCCGGATCGACTCGGGCGTGACCTCCACGCACTCGTCCGCGCGGATGAACTCGACAGCCTCCTCCAGCGAGAGGCGCTTCGCGGGGACCAGCTTGATCAGCTGATCGGCCGAGGCCGCCCGCACGTTGGTCTGCTGCTTCTCCTTGATCGCGTTGACGTCGAGGTCCTCGCCGCGCGCGTTCTCGCCGACGATCATGCCCTCGTAGACGTCCTCGCCCGGGCCGACGAAGAGCGTGCCGCGCTCCTGCAGTGAGAAGAGCGCGAAGGCGGCGGTCTTCCCCTGGCGGTCGGCGACGAGCGAGCCGGTCGGCCGCATCCGCAGATCGCCGGCCCAGGGCTCCCAGCGGTCGAAGACGTGGTGCATCAGCCCGGTGCCGCGGGTCTCGGTCAGGAACTCGGTTCGGAAGCCGATCAGCCCGCGCGCCGGCACCAGGAACTCGAGGCGTACCCAGCCCGTCGAGTGATTGATCATCTGCTCCATCCGCCCCTTGCGCACCGCGAGCGCCTGGGTGACGACGCCGACGAAGTCCTCGGGCACGTCGATCGAGAGGAGCTCGACGGGCTCGCAGAGCTTGCCGTCAACCTCGCGGGTCAGCACCTGCGGCTGCCCGGCGGTGAGCTCGAACCCCTCGCGGCGCATCAGCTCCAGCAGCACCACCAGCTGCAGCTCGCCGCGGCCCTCTATCTCCCAGACTTCGGGCCGCTCGGTGTCGCGGACTCGGATCGAGACGTTCCCGACCAGCTCCTGGTCGAGGCGGTCGCGGATCTGCCGCGCCGTCAGCCGCGATCCCTCCTTCCCCGCCAGCGGCGAGGTGTTGATCCCGACCGTGATCGAGAGCGAGGGCTCATCCACCGTGATCACCGGCAGCGGGCGCGGATCCTCGGGATCGGCGAGCGTCTCCCCGATCGTCACGTCGGGCAGGCCGGCGACGGCGATGATCTCGCCGGGGCCTGCCTCGGTGGCCTCGACCCGATCGAGCGCCTCGGTCACGTAGAGGTTGCTGACCGTCGCGTTCGTGATCTCGCCATTCGCCCGGCACCAGGCGATCCGCTGCCCGTCGCGAATCGTCCCGTTCCGCACCCTGCAGAGCGCAAGCCGCCCCACATAAGGGGACGCGTCCAGGTTGGTGACGTGCGCCTGCAGTGGCGCGCCCTCCTCGTACTCCGGCGCGGGGATCCGCTCCAGCACCAGGTCGAGGAGGGGGGAGAGGTCGGTGCCCTCTTCGCCCTCCTCCAGCGAAGCCCAGCCCTCCTTGGCGTTCGTGTAGACGATCGGAAAGTCGATCTGCGACTCGTCGGCATCGAGGTCGAGAAAGAGCTCATAGACCTCATCGACCACCTCGCCGATCCGGGCATCGGGCCGATCGACCTTGTTCACCACCAGGATCACCGGCAGCTTCGCCTCGAGCGCCTTGCGGAGCACGAAGCGGGTCTGGGGGAGAGGCCCCTCGGAGGCGTCGACGAGGAGCAGCACCCCGTCGACCATCGTCAGCCCGCGCTCGACCTCCCCGCCGAAGTCCGCATGCCCGGGCGTGTCGATGATGTTGAGCTTGGTCTCGCCGTAGCGAACGGAAGTGTTCTTGGCGAGGATGGTGATCTCCTTCTCCCGCTCGAGATCCATGGAGTCCATGACCCGCTCGGCCACGTCCTGGCCCGAGCGAAAGGCCCCGGACTGCCAGAGCATGGCGTCGACGAGCGTCGGCTTGCCATGGTCGACGTGAGCAATGATCGCGACGTTGCGGAGGTCCGAGCGGCGAGGCATGGGGCGCGCCATGGTAGGGACGCGCGGGCGAGGGCTTAGGCGCGACCTGCGACCAGTTCGAGCACGTCGTTCGCGTGGCGCTTCAGGAAGGTGGGGCCCACCCCGTGGATTTCGGCGAGGGCGTCCTCGTCGCGCGGCCTCATCGACGCGATTCCCTCGAGTGTGCGGTTGTTGGCAACCGTGTATGCCGGCTTCCCGCGGGCGGCCCGCAGGCGCCAGGCCCGCAGGTCCTCCAGGAGGGCCTCATCGCCGGGGCTGAGCTCGGTCTCCGGAGCGGTTCGCTTCGAGCTCCGGCGGCGCGCCTTCACCTCGAGCTCCTCGGGCGACGGCAGCCACGAGTCCGAATCGCAGACGTCGCAGCAGCGGTGCTCGGGTGCGCCCGGAGTCGAGTCGCCGAAGTGGTCGAGCAACCTCCGGCGCCGGCAGCTGTCACCGAAGCTGAACGCTTCGACCGCGCGATAGGCGCGCCAGGAGCGGTCGGTCGCCGCCTTGCAGGCGGCACGGGCCGCGGCCATGTTGATCCGGTCACCGAACTGGAGCTCAATGCGGCCTCCCGGGGCCGGGTCGACCTCGAAGGCGCCGGCTCGCTCGGCGATCGCCAGGCGCACCCGGTCCTGGTCGTCACGCGGCGCGTCGATGGTGAGCAGGCCGTCCGCGGAATTCGCCTTGAGGCGCTGGGCGTAGAGGGAGACGGACTCGGGCTCGACCTCTCGCATCTGGATGAAGCGGACCAGACGGCCGAGGTCGGAGCGGCCTGCGAGGAGCACCGCTCGGGCGGGGAGGCCGTCGCGACCCGCGCGGCCGGCCTCCTGGTAGTAGGCCTCGACGCTCGTCGGGATCGCCCAGTGCCAGACCGAGCGGACGTTGGCCTTGTCGACTCCCATGCCGAACGCGTTTGTGGCGGTGATCACCTCGGCGTCGCCGGTCATGAAGCGATGTTGGGCGGAGGCGCGCTCGTCGGGGTCCATGCCCGCGTGGTAGCCGGCGGCGCTGAGCCCGGCTTCGCGCAGGGACTGCGCGACCTCCTCGGTGTCCTTGCGGGTGCCGCAGTAGACGATCGCCGGGCGGTTGGTCTCGTCATTGAGCCCATGGAGCAGCATCGCGAGCTTGCGCGCCTTCGAGCCCTTTCCCTCGAAGCGGACGATGTCGAAAGAGAGGTTGGGACGGTCGAAGCCCGCTCGGATCATCAGCGGATCGTGCAAACCCAGGCGCTGGGCGATCTCGGCCGAGACGTCCTGCGTAGCGGTCGCGGTGCAGGCCATCACGGTGGGGCGGCCCAGCCGGTCGAGTACCCGCGGCAGGCGCAGGTAGTCGGGGCGGAAGTCGTGGCCCCACTCGGAGATGCAGTGCGCCTCGTCGACGGCGAGCAGGTCGACATCGCGCTGCCCGACGGCGTTCATGAAACCGGGCTGGGCGAAGCGCTCGGGCGAGCAGTAGACGATCCGCGCCCGTCCGTCCCGGATCTGTGCCATCGCATCGCGCGCCACCTCCTCCGGGAGTCCCGAGGCGATCATCACGGCCGGGTGGCCGTCGGCGGAGAGGCGCCGCCACTGGTCGGCCATCAGCGCGATCAGCGGACTGACCACGATGGTGAGCCCCTCGGTGGCGAGCCCAGGGAGCTGGTAGCAGAGGCTCTTGCCGCCGCCGGTGGGCATGACCACAAGGGAGTCGCGCCCGGCGAGTGCGGCCTCGACGGGCTCGCGCTGCCCGGGCCGCCAAGCGGCATAGCCGAGGTGGGCGAGGAGGGCGTCGGGGTCGGGCGGGCCCTCGTAGGTGCGGTTGACCTGGGTCGGTTCGGACTCGAGCCCCTCCAGCCCGTGCAGCGCCGCCTTCGCCTCCTCCATCTCCGGAAAAGAGGCCTGCGCCAGATTCTCGCCCCGCGCGCTCACCCGCTCACCATGGCGCAGAGCGCGGTCGGATAGCGAGAGCGTGGGCCGGAGCGGCTCCGGCCCACGCTGTTACGGCTAGCCGAGTGCCTCGACCGCGGTCGCGGTGTCGCCATAGAACTCCGCACGCGTGATCTCGCCGCCATCGACCGTGTACAGCCAGATCGAGTCGCCGCTGAGCTCGTTGCCGCTCTTTGTCTTGCCCACGCCCGAGACCGTGACGACGACGTGGCCGCCGTCGGCCTCGAGGAACTCGTTCGGCTGAGGATTGACCTCGTCGAAGTTGGACAGGAACTTGCCGATCATCTCCTTGAAGCCGTCCGGCCCGGTGTAGGTGCCGCCCCACGGCAGGCTTTCCGGGATGACGATCTCGGCTGAGTCACTGGTGGTCGCCACGGCGGTGTCGAGGTCGCCCTTGGCGAATGCATCCCAGCCGCTCTTCACTGCGTCTGCATTTGCGCCCATTGCTCTCTCCTTTGGGATCGCGCCCCTGTTAGGAGCACCGGCCCCGCAGTCAGATCAGTGGCCCCCATCTCGCGCCTCGTGGCAATTGCGCCGTTGGTGGCTTTCTGGTGGGGAGTGAGCTGCTTGGCCGCAGGGCCAGCCTCTATCGACAGTACTCCTATTAGGCGCCGCGGGCGAGGATCGCCGCGAAGGTGGTGATGAATCCGACCGTCATGCCAAGCGTCGAGCGAAAGATCCATTGGCGAAGCTCGCGTAGATCACGATCGACCCGATCGAAACCTCGACGCATCTCGTCGACCAGATCATCGAGGCGTTCGTCAGTCCCTCGGCTTCTCTCCATCGCCGTCCCAGAATAGACCGGCGGACGCTCTTCAGCCCCGCTTGGCCCGGACGCGCTCCACGACGGTCTGCGCGCGTCGCGAGATTCCCGCCGGGGTGTAGCGGAAGACCCGCTTGTGGCCTCGGTGGTACGGGAACCTCGATGTCTCGCGCGGGCCGAGCGTCAGGTCGATCACGCGGCCCTTCGGGTCGAGCAGCCACCAGTGGCTCTTGCCGCGGTACTTCAGCTGCATCGGCAGGAGGCCGGCGTCGTAGCCGCCGGCGAGGTGAAAGTAGGCCTCGGCCGCGACGTAGGCGAAGCCGTCGAACCGCCCGAAGCCCCCGAGGTGCTGGTCCTGGGCGAGCTCCTCGGTGAGCGCTGCCTGGACCTCTCGCTTGAGCTTGTCCGCGGGCGCCAGGGCGACCTTCGAGCCGGACCGCCTGGCGCCCGCGGAGGACCTGACCTTTGCGCGGGAGGAACTCACTGTCGCTCCTAAGGGAGCGGGCGCGGAAGTTCTCCCCTCGGGACGCGGTAGTTCAGCGGGCGGGCTGCGAGGCGAGCCGGCCGGCCATCGGGCGGCCCATGTGAAGCGCGACCAGGCCGCGGAACTCGTCCGTCGTGGCGGGTCCCCAGAGCGCGGAGTAGCAGGGTGCGCAGAGCGTTTCGCCGCCAGGCGTCTGTTGGCCGTTCGCGTGGAGCTCGGTCAGGCATTGGACGCAGTGATGTCTCACCCTGCATATATCGGTCGGTCCCGAACCAATTCTTGAGCGCCTTGGGACACGCGATGCTTGCCCAGTCACGCACCTGGGTAGGGTGGGGTTCGTGAAGTTCCGCAAGCTCGGCGATTCGGACATCGAGGTCTCCGAGATCTCGCTCGGCTCATGGCTCACCTACGGCGTCGGGGTGGAGCGGGAGCACACGGAGGCCTGCACGAAGGCGGCCTTCGAGGCGGGGATCAACTTCTTCGACACCGCCAACGTCTACGGCCAGGGCGCGGCCGAGACGGCCTGGGGCGAGATCCTCAAGGACTTCGATCGCGGCTCCTACGTCCTGGCGACCAAGGTCTTCTTCCCGATGACCGATGAGGACCGCGGCCTCTCCCGCGAGCAGATCCACAAGCAGATCGACGCGTCCCTGGAGCGGCTGCAAACGGACTACGTCGACCTCTACCAGTGCCACCGCCCCGACCCGGAGACCGCCATCGAGGAGACGATGGAGGCGCTCACCGAGGTCTGCGAGGCGGGCAAGGCGCGAGTGATCGGCTTCAGCGAGTGGACGGTAGAGCAGATTCAGGCCGGGCTCGACGTGCCCGGCACGATGAAGTTCGTCTCCTCCCAGCCGCAGTACAACATGATCTGGCGCGCCCCCGAGGCCGAGCTCATCCCCTTCTGCGAGGAGCACGGCATCTCCCAGATCGTCTGGTCGCCGCTCGCCCAGGGAGTGCTGACCGGCAAGTACAAGCCGGGCGAGCCGGTCCCCGAGGACTCCCGCATGGCCTCCGACGCGATGAACTGGGCGATGAGCCGCTACATGTCGGACGATCTCCTCGAGGCGGTCCAGAAGCTCGTGCCGATCGCCGAAGGGGCGGGCCTCACCATGACCACGATGGCCCTCGCCTGGATCCTCCGCCAGCCGAATCTCGCCAGCTGCATCATCGGCGCCTCGCGGCCGCAGCAGGTCTTCGACAACGCCGATGCCTCAGGTGTCGAGCTCTCCCAGGACGTGCTCGACGCGATCGACGAGGCGCTCGAGGGCGTCGCGATCACCGAGCCCCGCCTCGCGAACTTCGTCGGCGAGGGCGTCAAGCACCGCTAGCCTCGACCGGGCAAAGAAAAGGCCCGCCGGAGCGGGCCCTTTCCACGACTCAGAAGCTTTGGGCTCCCTTACGCGACCTGCTTGACGCCGGTCGCAGCCGGGCCCTTCGGGCCGGCCTCGGTCTCGTACTCGACCTTCGCGCCCTCCTCGAGCGAACGGTAGCCGTCCCCCTCGATCGAGCTGAAATGGACGAACACGTCGTTAGAGCCATCATCGGGTGTGATGAACCCATAGCCCTTGTCATTGCTGAACCACTTGACGGTTCCGGTAGGCATCTCGCCTCCTCTTAACTGTGCTGCGAACGCGAGGAAGCTGAGAAGCAACAACGCGAGCGCTACGCACACCTTGTGCCGGTATTACCGGCCTAACGCGCGGGACGGTAGCAGCCCCAAGGACCGAACCCGTGACCGAATTGGGAGCGCGGGCGGTCGGAACCTGCTAGCTGTCGCCGCGCCGGCAGAGGACCTGGTAGACCGAGGTGAAATCGATCTCGAAGCCGTTGCGCGCCGCCCGCAGGTAGAGGCGCCAGACGCGGAGCCGCTCGGGACCGGCGAGCTCCTCGGCCCGCCCGATGTTGTCGTCGAGGTTGCGGATCCAGTGGCGCAGGGTCTCGGCGTAGTCGGAGCCGAACTCCTCGACGTGCTGGGCGATGAACCCGGCGCGCTCCAGGGCGAGGATCACCCGGGAGACATGGGTCGTCTCGCCGTCGGGGAAGACGTAGCGCTCGGAGAAGGCCCCGCCCTCGATGTTGCCGTGCTTCAAGCGCGAGATGCCGTGGTTGAGCAGCCGGCCGCCGGGCCGCAGCATCGACGCGAGCTGCTCGGCGTAGACGTCGATCTGGGACTCGCCGACGTGCTCGACCATCCCGATAGAGGCGACGGCGTCGAAGTCCTCGCCGGCGAGCTCGCGGTAGTCCTGGACGCGGATCTCGACCTTGTCGGAGAGCCCGGCGTCCGCGACCCGCTTGCGGGCGAGCTCGGCCTGGTTCTCCGACAGGGTGATTCCGACGGCGTCGACCCCGTGGCGCTGCGCGGCGTGCATCACGAAGCTGCCCCAGCCGCAGCCAACGTCGAGCACGCGCTGGCCGGGCTCCAGGCCGAGCTTGGTGCAGACCAGCTCGAGCTTGGTGTCCTGGGCGGCGGCGAGGCTCTTGGCGCCGCGGGAGAAGATCGCGCAGGAATAGGTCATCGACTCGTCGAGGAAGAGCGAGAAGAACTCGTTGCCTACGTCGTAGTGGTGGCGCACGGCCTCGCGGTCGCGCTTGGTGGTGTGCTTGCGCCCACGCAGATGCATCTCGGCCTTGGGCGGGGGAGGGGGCCGGCGCACACCGGCGGCGCGCAGGGCGGCGGTGATCAGCCGGGCCTTGGTCGCAGCTCCGACGGGCGGCGGCTTCCATTCGTTGAGGACACCGATCACACCGTCGATGTCATCGATCTCGATCTCGCCCGCGACGTAGGCGCGGCCGAGGCCGAGCTGGCCAGGGGCCGCGACCGCGTAGGCGAGGGCGTCCTCGGAGCGAGCTCGGAAGGTCGGGCCTCCACCGTTGGTTGCCGGGACCTTGGATCCGTCCCAGAGCTCGATCGTGAATGGTCGCTCCGGGAAGGCGCGTTCGATCTCCTTGACGAGGGGCTCAGTTGGCATATCCCGACCCTAGCGAGGCACGAGATCCGCGGTTTGTTAGGGAAGCCGAATTGCTCACCACAGGCTTATGAATTGTCGCTAGGGTCCGTTGCCCGGGACTCGAGTCACGACGACGAGAGTCGGATTGACTTGGTCAGGACCAACCAAAGGAGACCTCATGTCGGACGTTGCCGCTGGAGTGACAGCGCCGCCAATCGGCCCGTCGACAAAAGCGGAGCCGTCCCGACCCGGCCGCTCGCGCGGCCCACGAGCGGACGACATCCAGCCGGTCGCCCACGAAACGCGAGACCGGATCATCACCGGCGCGCTCACTGTCATCCCGTTCCTGATGCTCGGCTTCGTCGTCTGGCAGCTCGCCGGCAGCTGGCTGCGCTGGAGCGACCTGCTCGTCTTCGCACTCCTCTACATCCCGACGGGCCTCGGGATTACGGTCGGCTTCCATCGCCTCTTCACCCATCGGTCCTTCAAGACCGGGCCCCGGACCCGTGCGGTGCTCGCCGTGCTCGGCTCGGCCGCGGTCGAGGGCCCGATCATCTCTTGGGTCGCCGACCACCGCAAGCACCACGCCTTCTCCGATGAGGAAGGCGATCCTCACAGCCCGCACGTCGGGCACGGGGAGGGCGTTCGGGCACAGTTCAAGGGGTTCTTCCACGCTCACCTCGGCTGGCTCTTCATCCACACGCAGCGCGGTTCCAAGGAGCGCTTTGCGCCGGACCTGCTCAAGGACCCGATCGTCAGCTATGTCGATCGGACCTTCCTGCTCTGGGCGCTGGCGGGGTTCATCGCCGCCTTCTTCCTCGGTTGGGCGATCGGCGGCACGGTCATCGCCGGCGTCACCGGGTTGCTCTGGGGGGGCGCGGTGCGGATGATGGTCCTGCACCACGTCACCTACTCGATCAACTCGCTCTGTCACATGTTCGGCAAGCGGGACTTCGAGACCACCGACGAGTCGCGGAACCTCGCCTGGCTGGCGATTCCGACCTTCGGCGAGGCCTGGCACAACAGCCATCACGCCTTCCCGACCTCTGCGGTGCACGGAATGAAGACGCGGCAGGTCGATCCCTCGGCCGCGGTGATCTGGTCGCTGGAGAAGCTCGGCCTCGCCTGGGACGTCGTGCGGATCGCGCCGGAGCGCCAGGCCGCCAAGGCAACCGCGTAGGAGTCTGACCCCTCAATCGCACGGGCTTCTACGGATGCGGTCCCGCCGGGGAGCGCACTAGGGTGCCCGCCGTGTCCCGCCGCCTCGCCGCCGTCCTCGTCGCCTGCGCCGCCACAGCGGCCGCGGCCGCTCTCGCCGCCTGCGGGGGTGGCGACGACAACGAGACGACGACCCAGGTCGGCGACGTCCAGGGAATTGCCGCGGACTGCGGCGACGTCCAGTACTCGGGCAGCGGCACGCCGACCAAGCTGATCGTCTCCGACCTGCCGCTGAAGGGCGACTCCGCCGAGCGCTCAAAGCAGCAGAACGACGCGATAGTCCAGGAGCTAGCGCGCAAGGGGTGGCAGGCCGGCAACAACATCCAGGTCGCCTTCCAGGCCTGCGACGACTCGATCGCCTCAACCGGCGAGTGGGACGAGAACCTCTGTCGCACGAACGCGCAGAAGTACGCGGCGAATCCTGACGTGATCGGGGTGATCGGCACCTACAACTCGGGCTGCGCCGCCATCGAGATGCCCGTGCTCAACAAGGCGCCGGGTGGCGGCGTCCCGATGGTCTCGCCGGGCAACACCTTCGTCTGTCTGACGGAGCCGAGTCCGACCCTCTGCAAGCCGGACGAGCCGGACACCTACTTCCCATCCGGCAAGCGGAATTACATCCGCGTGGTGCCGAACGACGCGGTGCAGGGCGCCGGGATGGCGAGCTTCGCAAACGAGCAGGGGATCAAGAAACCGTTCATCCTGATCGCCTCTGACGATCCGACGAGCGAGGGACAGGGTCGGACGTTCGAGGGCGCGGCCAAGTCGCTCGGTATGACCATCGCGGGCGTCGAGCACTACGACGCGAAGGCGAGCGGCTATACGGACCTGATGAAGAAGGCGAAGTCCGCCGGTGCGGACTCAGTCTTCCTCGCCGCGATCCTCGAGGAGAACGGCGCCCAGCTGATCAAGGACAAGGTCTCGGTGCTTGGGCCGAACGATGGCGCGGTCAAGCTGCTCGCGCCCGATGGCTTCGCCCAGCAGAACACCATCGACCAGGCCGGATCAGACTCGGTGGGCATGTACGTCAGCCTGCCGGGCAAGGTGCCGGAGGCCCTCACCGGCCAGGGGAAGGACTTCGTGGGCGAGCTGCGCTCCCAGGTCGGCGACCAGCCGATCGAGGTCTTCGCGCCCTACGCCGGCCAGGCCGCCGAGGTGCTGCTGAACGCGATCAGGGAGGGCAAGACCCGGGCGGGCACAATCGACCAGCTCTTCCAGACCAAGGTCACCGACGGCATCACGGGTAGCTTCGCGATCACGCCCAGCGGTGACCCGCAACCCGCCCCGATCAGCGTGCAGAAGGCCGCGGACACCTTCGAGCTCAAGCAGACGATCGTGCCGCCGCCGGACCTGGTCTCCGCCGCCCGCGGCGGCTAGCGGCCACCAGGCCGGGGATCTCACAGCCCTGGGGTCACCGACGTTTCAAGGGTGACCTACGTGAGAAAGGGCTAGTGATGAGCAAGCGACCGAGGCTTCGACTCGCCAAGGCCGTGATGGTCCCGGTCTGGAGCAGCGGCTTCATCGTGGGCACGATCGCCGTTCGCCACGCACCGGGGCTCTCGATCCTCTTCTGGCGCATGAGCGTGGCCGCCCTGGTCATGGGCGCGATCGCGATGGCGTTCCGGGCGCCGTGGCCGCGTGAGCCCCGGGCGATCGCCCAGATGGTCGTCGTGGGCCTGCTGCTGCAGGCGGCGCAATTCGTCGGGATCTTCCTCGCGCTCCAGCATGGCGTGCCCGCCGGGCTGACGGCCCTGCTGGCGGGCTCGAGCCCACTGCTGGTGGCCGTTCTCGCAACCTTCCTGCTCGATGAGCACCTGACGCCGGTTCAATGGCTCGGCTCGCTGATCGGCGTCGCCGGCGTCGTCCTCGCGGTCATCGAGGAGCTGCACGGCGGTGGTTCGCCGATTGGCTTCGTCTTCGCGGTGATCGGCCTGGCCGGCCTCGTCGGCGGCACGCTCGTGCAGCGCGCCAAGGGCTCAAACGTCGACCCGAAGGTCGCGAACACGATCCAGCTCGTGACCGCCGCCGCCGTGATCGCTCCAATCGCCGCGTTCACCCAGGGATTCGACCTGAGCGCGGCGGTGCTCCCGTCTCTTGCATGGCTGATCTTCGGCCTCTCCATCGGCGCCGTGATGCTGTTCTTCTGGCTGCTTCGCAACGCGAAGAGCGGCGAGGCGACCAGCTTCCTCTATCTGGTGCCCGCCACGACCGCAATCGCGGGAGTCCCGATCCTGGGTCAGCCGCTCAGCGTCGGGGCGATCGTCGGGCTGGTGTTCGCCCTGATCGGCGTGCGGATGGTGAGCGCCCCGGCCGAGGGCCTCAGCAGTGGTGAATGGCTGCGGCGCTTTGCACTACCTGGAAGGCTGAGCCGGGGATCGACTTGAGCTGCTCGATGCTCTCGTTGGGCCAGCGGCGATCCGAGGTGCCCGAGATGGCCCAGTTGGATCCGTTGTCGGCAACGAAGAGGCCGTATTGCTTCATCGCCGCGGCAATCGCGTGTGCCGGTCCGGTGATACCCGAGATGTCGTAGCCCGCCGAAAGCCGGAGGCGGAGGCCCATGGGCGGCGCGCTCGCGCTCGAGGTGTCCCCGGCGCAGTGCGTGGCGGGGTTGATCCAGGCGTCCTGGGTCGATTCGACAGTCACCCGGATGGCGTGGCTGATGTGGCCCGATGCCGCCTCGTCGTAGCGTGCGAGGCCGGCGAAGATCGGGAGGCCGGCGGCGTCGGCCGAAGTGAAGCCCTCAGGCCGAAGAGCCGCTGAGCGCAGGTCCCAGATCGCAGCGGAGTCGGCGTTCCAATGTGGCCTGGGATGTTTGCGAGCAAACGCGCGATAGAGCTCGTAGAGCCTGCAGCGAGCTGCGTCGACCGTGAGGACATGGCGGTCTCCGTCCGAGGTCTGACCGGCCTCGACCAGGGCCTTGAGCGGCACGCGGTAGGTGCCGTGATCGGACTCGTCGCCATAGGCGGTGAAGTGGACCTTGGTGCGCTTCTGCTTCTTGCCGACGACCGCATAGGGGAAGCCGGACTGGCGGAGTGAGCCAAAGTCCTGGTGGACGAAGTCCCCTCCGTGGGCGCCGATATAGGAGATGTAAGCGGCGGAGTTGGGGTCGAGGGGCGCGGCGGAGATGTCCTGGTTCCAGGCCGACTCGTCCGCAGCCGAGGGGGCGTTGGCGGCCGCCGACGATGCCGGGATAGACGGGGCAGTCGCCTAGGCTCGGGTAGGGACCGCGGGGCAGGTGGCGGTGGTGATGCTTCTTCTTGGCGACGGCGATGCCGGCGGCGGCCAGCAGCAGGCCGAGTACCGCGACCAGCACGACGTTCCCTGGCGAACGGCGCATGCAGCCAGGCTAGAGGAGCTAGACGGGCTCGGTCTGCGTCTGCAGCGAGGGAGGAGCTTCCGAGCGGACGGCCGGCTGCTCACCCTTCTGAACCCGGCGGTGGACCTTGACGTGCTCGGCCAGGACGTATGAGCCGACCACCAGAACGCCGGCGAGCAGCTGGGCGCCGATCGTCTCCCAGTAGGAGTAGATCTCGAACCAGGAGCCCATCCACTGCGGCACCGTGAACGGCGTCGGGTGGCTCGGAATCCAGCCGAGGTCCATGAAGGAGAGGGCCGTTCCGCCGATCATCACCATCAGGACGACGGCGACGAGGACGCCGGTCATGATCAGCATCCGGCGGTAGGGGAGCTTGTGGTGCAGCCAGAACGTGAGGACGCCCACCACTGCGGTGCACGCCAGCCCGATCGCGACGCCTTCGAGGACCGTCGAGCTGCCGTTCTGCAGCTCCAGGTTCTGGAGGAAGAGGACGACCTCGAATCCCTCGCGATACACGGTCGTGAAGCCGAGCGCGACCAGCCCGATCACGACCCAGGGGCCGGTCTGGGTGAGCAGCTTCTGGCGGCGCTTGTGGTGGCGGCCGATCCAGTCCGTCCAGTAGACGCGGTGGACGAACCAGTTGAGCACCACCAGCAGCACCGCGATCGCGAGGAATCCGGTTATCGCCTCGA
The DNA here is from genome assembly GCA_963819715.1 of uncultured Solirubrobacterales bacterium. Taxonomy (GTDB): domain Bacteria; phylum Actinomycetota; class Thermoleophilia; order Solirubrobacterales; family 70-9; genus DASUPK01. The sequence goes on along the minus strand of CAWFXE010000002.1, from coordinate 427,617 downwards.
GCTTGGGCCCGAGGGGAGAGGCCACATCGAGCAGCGCCTGGACCACGAACCAGGTCGCGATCGTCACCCCGAACGCGATTGCGGCGCCGCCCACGACCGGACGCCGCTTCGACTTGTCGGCGCCCAGGAAGCTGGCGGTGACGGCCGCGAAGATCAGGATCGCCTCGAGTCCCTCGCGGAAGACGATCATCCCGGAGTTGAAGACGGCGGTGCCGTGGCTCATGTGCTGCTCGGTCGGGTCGGCGGGCCCGGTTTTGGCCGTCGCCATCAGATAGACGAGACCGGCCACGACCGCGAGGCCACTGACCCACCAGGCGAGGCGGGAGTAGTTGCGGTCTGCGGAAGAGGTGGCGGCGGAGCTCTTCATCGGACCCGGGACGGTAACAGGTTCAGTTAGGGCGCCCTAACTGGTGAAGAGGCGATGGTTTGCTAAGCTAATTAGCAATGCAAACTACTTCGCCGATCCCAGAGAAGGCCAAGGAGGAGCTCGCCCCGCGCCTTCGATGGGCGATCACCCGCATGGCGCGCCGCCTGCGCCAGGAGGCGGGGACCGACCTCGGTCCCTCCCAGGTCGCCGCGCTGGCCACGATCGAGCGACACGGCCCGCTCTCCCCGAGCGAGCTCGCGGAGCGTGAGCGCATCAAGCGCCCCACCGCGACCCGGATCCTCGGTCACCTCGAGGCCGCCGGCCTCGTGGAGAGGATCCGAGACCCCGAGGACGGTCGCGCCTCGATCGTCAGCGCCACCCCAGAGGGAGGGGAGCATCTGAACCGACTCCGCGCTCGGAAGACGGCCTACCTCGCCAGGCGAATCGGTGCACTGGAGGCTGAGGACCGCCGCACGCTTGAGCGGGCCGCCGAACTTCTGGAGGGGATGCTCGAATGACAGAGGCCCTCGGCCGATCCTTCGCAAGCCTCCAGATTCCGAACTTCCGCCGCTACTTCGCCGGCCAACTCGTCTCGCTCTCCGGCAACTGGATGCAGATGATCGCCGAGATGTGGCTGGTCCTCTCGCTGACCGGCAGCGGCCTGGCGGTGGGAGTGACGACCGCCCTCCAGTTCCTGCCCATGCTGATCTTCGGCGCCTGGGGCGGCCTGATCGCGGACCGGGTGCCGAAGCGGCGCCTGTTGATCCTCACTCAGGGGCTGCACATGATCGCTCCGCTGACGATGCTCACCCTGGCGGGCGAGGGCGTGCTCGTTCCCTGGATGGTCTTCTCGCTCGTTTTCGTCCGCGGCTGCGTCAACGCCGTTGACTACCCGACCCGGCAGGCGTTCGTGATGGAGATGGTCGGCTCGGATCGTGTGGTCAACGCGGTCAGCCTGAACAGCGTCCTGGTCCACAGTGCCCGCGTCGTCGGTCCGGCGTTCGCAGGGGTCCTGATCGCGACCGTCGGCGTGGAGCCCTGTTTCGCCCTGAACGCCGCGAGCTTCGCCTTCATGATCTGGGTGCTCGCGGGCATGGACACCGAGCGCCTGCAGCCGACCCAAACGGTGCCCCGGGAGCCCGGCGCCGTCCGCGCCGGCCTGCGCTACGTCCGGCGTGATCCTGAGCTCTGGATCCCGCTGGGACTCATGGCCATCGTGGGAACTCTCGGCTACAACTTCCAGGCCGTCCTGCCTCTGCTCGCCCGGTTCACGTTCCACGGCGGTCCCGACACCTATGCGGTGCTTGTCGCCGCCATGGGGCTGGGGGCGATCGTGGGAGCACTGATCAACGGAGCGCGCGGGTCGGTCACGCCGATGCTCCTCGTCGGCGCCGCGCTCGTTTTCGGAGTGCTCTCCCTGTTGGCCGCGGGAGCGCCGACGCTCGCGCTCGAGATCGCCGCCCTCGCGCCACTCGGAGCTGCGACCGTGACACTGGCGGCGAGCATCAACTCCTCGCTGCAGCTCGCCTCGGAGCCGAGCATGCGCGGCCGGGTGATGGCGCTCTACTCGATCGTCTTCCTCGGCTCGACCCCGATCGGCGGGCCACTCTCCGGCTGGCTCTCGGAGGCAGTCGATCCGCGCGCCGCCCTGGTGATGGCGGGCGTCGCCGGGATCGCGGGGGCGCTGATCGCCAGGATCGCCTTCGATCGGGTGGCCCACATCCCCATCGACGTAGAGCCGCACCCGGCCTAAACAGTCGCGATGGCGACCGCCTAGGACCGCGGCTAGACGCCGAGCCGCTGCCTGCGCGGCGAGCGCGCTCCGACGATCTGACCCCATTCGGAGTCCTCGATCAGGCCAGGCTCCGTGTCGTCCAGCCAGCCGATCAGCGCATCCGACAGGCCCTCCGGGTCCTCGAGGTTCGGGAAATGCGCCGCCTTCGGCAGGGTGACGAAGCGGCTGTTGGGGATCCGATCGTGGGCCGCGAGACCATGCTTCATCGGGATGGTGTTATCGCGCTCGCCCCAGACGATCAGGGTGGGCAGCTCCCCGAGTAGGTAGAGCCGATCCACGGCGCTTACGTGCTGGCCGCGCACGTCGATCACGGAGCGCAGTGTCTGCAGGAACGCGCGCCGGGCCGCGGCCTCCTGCAGGGGCCGCACGGCGCGACCCACGGCCTGCAGGTAGACGCCCCTGCGGCTGCCTCGAGCCCGCATGCGATCGCCGGCGCGCTCGATTGCCTCGCGGACGCGGCGGTTCGCCACCAGCCATATCCCCGCTGAGGCTCCGGGCAGCGCGGCGCCTCGGAGCATCGGGCTGACCTCATGTCCGAGGCCACCGCTCGAGATCAGGGCAAGCCTCTCGACGCGCTGGGGGAATTGGTAGAAGAACACCATCGCGATGCCGCCGCCCAGCGAGTGGCCGACGATCGTGGCTCGCTCGATGCCGATGGTCGTCAGCAGGTCGCGGATGCTGGAGGCGTGGGCGCCGAGGGAGTAGTCGCCGCGGATCGCGGCTGAATCGCCATGGCCGATCAGGTCGGGAGCGATCACCGTGTAGCGCTCGGCCAGGCGCAGCGCGACCTTCTCCCAATGCTTGGAGGAGTTGACCATGCCGTGGATCAGGACGACCGGAGGGCCGTCGCCGGCGATCCGGTAAATGACGCGGTGGCCGTGGAGCTCGATCTCCCACTCGTCGAAGATCAGCGGACCCCCTGATTCGCTCATCGGGTCACCCTAAAGGACCTGGCAACCCGCCTTCGCCACCAGGCAGGGCCTGTTCGGGACGGGCTTCGCCATATAGCCGGGGCCACGAGCGGCCGCCCAGCATACGTCGCGGCGGCTGCGCCGCCGCTCCGAAGGAGAGCGGCCTGGTGGCCCCTACACGAAGACCGACCGCCATCCATGGCGGCCGGTCTTTGCAAACAGGCCCCGTCAGGACGGGCAGGGGTACGTCTCAGGGGCCTTACTTGGGGGGTATGTAGTGGACCCAGGCGACGGGAGGCGCCTTGCGGCAAACGCCCGGATCCTATGAGCCGAGAGGCGGTGTTGGGCGTCCGGCCCAGCACCAATTCTCCCGACCTAAGAAGTATCGATCCGGGCACGGGGGATGGCAATACCAAATACTTGGTCGATCCTCCGAAGTCACTACAAACCGGCAGGTCCGAGGCTCAGGCGGGGGCCATCGCGGCGGACAGCGCCGAGCCGTGCAGGATGTCGAGCTCGGAGACCTCGATCTCCTGGAGACCGAATGCCCGCATCACCTGAACCAGGATCACGGTCCCGGTGACGATCGTCGGTGCGCGACCGGGATGGAGTCCGGGCACTCGCAGGCGCTCGGCGAGCGGTAGGGAGGAGAGCCTGCTGAGCATGCGCTGGATCCGGTGCAGACCAAGGTGATAGCCGTGGACGCGGCCGGGGTCATACGGCTCGAGACCCTGATCGATTGCCGCCAGCGATGTCGGGGTTCCAGCCACCGCGATCGCGTGGGACGGCGAGCTCTCGGGCTGAGCGGCGATCGCCCGCTCGATTTGATGGCGGATATCGGCGGCGAGATCCTCGAGCTCGTGCGGGTGGGGCGGATCTGCGGTCAGATGGCGCTCGGACTGGCGGATCGTGCCGGCCTGCAACGAGGTGTGGAAGCCGACCTCCCGCCCCGTCCCGACGATCAGCTCGGTCGAGCCGCCGCCGATGTCAAAGACAAGGGTCTGGCCTGAGGTGGGGCGATGAGCCGTGGCGCCGAGATAGGTGAGGTGAGCCTCCTCCTCGCCGGTCAGCATGCGCGCGTCGAGGTTGAAGCGCTCGCGGAGCTCCGCGATGAACGCGTCGCCGTTGACTGCGTCGCGCACCGCGCTGGTTGCGATCGCCATCACCCGATCGGCCTCCATCTCCTCGTAGAGCGCCTTGTAGTCCCCGATCACCGTGCAGACGTCCTCGACGGCGTCCAAGCAGATCATGCCGGTGTGATCGACGCCGCGGCCCATGTTGGTGACGGTGGTCTGCCGCTCGACCTCGTAGACGCCGGTGCCCTCGACGTCGGCGATCAGAAGGCGCGTGGAGTTGGTGCCGATGTCGACTACCGCAACGCGCATCGCGACATCCATGTCCTCCAATCCCCGAGCACCGCATCGCATCCTATCTACGAGGATGCGGACGCGTTAGTTCACCCCTTCCGGAAGCCGAAGAGGGCGGTGAAGGTCTCGGCGCCCTGATCGATGCCGGCGACCGGCGCACCGTCAACAACCCCGACACCGACCTGGCGGAACCGGCGGGAGAGGATGACGCCGCGGTGCTCGGGGCTCTTCATCCAGCCGCGTACAATCGCCTTCGGGCTGGCGGCCCTGCCGGTTCCCCACTCGAGGTTCTCGCCGATCCCCCAGACATTCGCGCCCGCCAGGTAGCCGGCGTTAGCGGCGCGTGACGCCGGTGTTCCGTCCCCCTCGTGCGAGAAGAAGTTCTCGGACGCCATGGCGCTCGAATGCCCCTGGGCCGCTATCCCCAGCGACGCGCTGTAGCGCACCCTCCGCATGTGATTCCGGGCGCGCTGCTTGTTGATCAGGCAGGTGATCGCGATCTGTGCATCCGCGACCGACTGCCGTCCCGGCTGCCGATCCGCCCCGGTGCAGGCGCTTGCCTGCGAGACGAATATCGAAAACAGTGCCCCCATAGTGAGCACCACTACTGTCGCTCTCTTGCGCATTCTGACCTCTCTGTCTCGGCGCTTCCGGGGTTAGCTGTCGGGCTCGCGCGGAAGAGTCGCGCTATGCCGTTTACTCGGCAATTCGCCCCTGGAACCTTTGGGTTCCCCGGTCGTCAGGCGTGCGCCTAACGATTAAGCAGGTCCATGAAGCGCGAAAACTTAGCATGCGCATCGGTCATTCGTCCAAGTTGCGATCCCGCCGACGCGCGGTAAACTCGCAAGTACCGACGCGGGGTGGAGCAGTCTGGTAGCTCGTCGGGCTCATAACCCGAAGGTCGCGGGTTCGAATCCCGCCCCCGCTACTCACGAAAGGCCCGCAAATGTGGGCCTTTCGTTTTGGTGGGAAGGAGCCGGCATCCCTTCGCGGTTCCAGCGGGTACCAAAGCCTCGTTGCTCTGCATCCGAACGGTTTCCCACGTTTGGGCCCGAGCCTGTTAGCCAGCAAGCGCGCCTCGGGGGAGATGCCCGCGGGGGATTGCGTGACTGCTCGGACGGATGCGACTTCGTTCCCGGGCCACGCTGATCCGCAACGGTGGCCTCGGTTTCCGCCAGGCGCGGAACGCGTCGAGTCGCATCTGGGCGGCGAGATAGCGGTCATTTCGGTCGGCCTGCTTGCTGTTCATCTGATGCCTCCGATGCCGGGGATTGTTCGAGCCATCCTCCGCCCGTTCCTGAAAGGCCGGAGAAGGGTTTCCGAAAGATCAGGTGAATCAGGAAGGGAGTGCCCGATCTTTTGCCCGGGCTTTGTTTGGAGCTTCCCGTTCCCTTGGCATCCCCTCGCAACCCTCACACCGTGATCCCCAGTCGAAGCGGAGCAACCGCAGCGCAGATGCATCCCCGTAGGGATCAAGGCGGCGCGGACGGGTGCCGGCATGTGGAGCCGATGCGGCTACGGCTGATCGAGTACACGCGCTACGGCACATGGATCGGCTGCGTCGCGTGCGGCACGTCCTGGCTGATCCGAAGCCGCGACTAGCAGCACGCGGCCGGGTCCGCTGGATGCCGCCGATGAGTGGTGCCCGACGAGTGGCGCGTAGCCTCTTCTCGTCCAAACCGGCTACCTCGTGAGTGCCGGAATGAACTAGGTGGTCTACTGGAGTGGCTTGGTGCTCCTGAGCCAGTGGAGCGCCACGGTGGTCGAGATGGCGCCAAGGAGAAGTCGCCAGGGCGTCCTGATTCTCGGCGAGGGCCTCCCGGAAGGAGCCGGACTGGCTGATCTTGGTCACGACCTTGCCCGGCCAGTGGCCTGAGGCCTCGACGTGCTCAATCCTCGGGGGCCGCCGGTCCGGCGGAGGTCTCCGCCCTCGCCCGTAGTGCGGGGAGTTCCACGTTCCCCCGGCGGACAGTCCGCCACTAGGCTGACCTTGGCATGGCCCTCGACGACCGGTTGGACTTGTACGAGGTGAAAGCGCAATTCGAGCGCTTCACCGAATGGCTGGACTTGGGGGAGATCGTTGCCGACCTGGGGTTCCTGCGGCGGGCGCGACGAACGCTGCTGCCCCTGCCGCTGATCGACCGACCCGCGCCGATTGACCCCTCGGCGCACCTGCAGCCGTTTCGCTCGCGGCCGGTGCCGGAGCTTCAGGGCAAGAGGATCGGTTTGGTGGCTTCGGGGGGCGGCGGGGCGGCCGTGGCCGTCGCGGGGGTCAAACGTGCCTTCGAGGAGGCGGGAGTCGAACCGGCCGAGATCATCGGATGCTCCGGCGGCGCGATCTGGGGCTCGATGTGGGCGGCGGGGATGAGCTCCGACGAGATGACGGACTTCTCGCTCTCCTGGCGGCCGGAGGACTACCTGGACATTCAGTGGCTGAAGCTGCCGCGGTTCGCCCTTTCGGCGCTCAGAGGGTTCTCGGGGTTGGCGAAGGGGGAGGCGATCGAACGCCTCTTTGACACGCGGCTGACGAGGATGCCATGCGGGGAGGCGCCGATTCCGATCACGACCATCGTTTACAACATGGACCTCGGCAGGGTCGAGTACTTCGGATCGAAGCGCACGCCCGAGGTCACCATCGGCCACCTCGTCCGAGTGGCGATCGCGCTGCCCCTGTTCATCGAGTCGGTTTCCGTACGCGGCCACCTCTACGTGGACGGGGGGATCATCGAGAACTGGCCGGCACAGCCGGCGATCGAAGCCGGCGACCGCTTCGACCACGTGATCGGCGTCAACCTGATGCTGCCCAAGGGCTTCGAGCCCCGGGACATAAGCGGCTGGCCGGATAGGACCGGCGGCCTACTGCAGGCGAGCCGACAGCTGCAGCAGGGCTACCACCTCGAATTGGCGCGGCGGGCGAAGGACGAGCTGGGGGAGAAGCTGAAGCTGATCGAGCCAATCGACGAGGCGGAGATCCGGGGTGTCTCGTTCTACGACCTGTTCCTGGACCGGACACAGTGGCCGCGGTTGATCCAGCAGGGCTACGACTCGGCGACACAGGTGCTGCAGGGTTTCCGCTGAACCCTGGGCGCGGCTGCGCTGAGGAGCTCCATACTCTGCGCATGGCAGTTGTCGACGCCGAAGAGAGGCCGACACCAGAGAGCCGCCCTCCCGCCGGGCTGGCCGCCCTGATCGAGCGCTTCGACCCCGATGTGATCGACGTGCCCAGCGGCTCAGCGCGCATCCGCCTGGCCGTCGACGACGAGGCCGAATGGGACGCGGTGATCGATAACGACGCGATCAAGTTGCAGGCGGCGAGCGACCGCGAGCCCGACGCCCTGTTGAGCGCCGACTGGGCAACCTGGGAGGAGATCGCGCGCGACGTGCGCGGTGGGATGGTCGCCTTCCGCGAGCGCCGCCTCAGCGTCCGCCAGAACCTGCACCTCGGCGTCGGCTTCCTTGCCGCCACCAGCGCCATAGCCGACGTGCGCCGGCTTCGCTTTGAATCCGTCCGCACCCGGCTCGGCAAGATCTCGACGCTCTCAGCGGGCGAGGGCGACCCCGTGATCTGCGTGCACGGGCTGGGCGCGACCAAGGCTTCATTCCTACCCACGGTCGCCGCGCTCGCCGACCACCATCGAATGATCGCGATGGACCTGCCGGGGTTCGGCGATTCCGACAAGCCGCTCGGCGCCCCCTACGACGCTCGTTACTTCGCTGGCGCAATCGAGGCCCTGCTCGACGAGCTGGAGATCGAGCGCGCCCACCTGATCGGCAACAGCATGGGCGGGCGCGTGGCGATCGAGACGGGGCTGCTGCGACCCGAGCGCACTGGGAGCATGGCCCTGCTCTGCCCGGCGCTTGCCTGGTTGCGAAGTCGCCGCTGGCGCTGGCTGCTCCAGGCACCACTCCCAATGCTCGGCCTGATCCAGCCGGCGCCGCGCGTGATCACCGAGCCGATCGTCCGCAACCTGGTCCCGGGTGGCAAGGACGGCTGGTCGGCCGCGGGCGTGGATGAGTTCCTGCGCTCCTACCTCACCCCGCGCGGTCGGGTCGCGTTCTACGAGGCCGCGCGGAACATCTATCTCGACGAGCCGCTCGGCGAAGGCGGTCTCTGGACTCGCCTCGCCCAGATGTCGCCCCGGACCCTGTTCATCTGGGGTCGCCATGATCAGCTCGTGCCGCTGGGCTTCAGGAAGCACGTCGAGCGGGTGCTTCCCGCGGCGCGTCACCTGGAGCTCGATTGCGGGCACGTGCCGCAGCTCGAGGCACCGAGGCAGACGCACGACGCGATTCGGGAGTTCTTCGCCGGATGACCATCCTGATTGGTCACGGTGGTGCGAGCGCGATCGCTCCGGCGAACACGATCGCATCGTTCGACGCAGCCCGGCGAGCGGGTGTCGACATGATCGAGTTCGACGTCCGGCCGCGGGGATCGCGGTTGCTGGTGGCCCACCTCGCCCCCCAGGCTCGCCGCCGCGGCTGCCTGTCCCTGGACGACGCCCTGGACCACCTCGCGCAGCCGCCCTTCTCGGGGATCGGGTTGAACGTGGACGTCAAAGGCCGGGGCTGCGAATCGGCGATCGTGGCGATGCTCCGCGGGCACGGCCTGCTGGAGCGCTCCCTGATCTCTTCTCAGTCGGCGGACATCGTCGAAACGGTGCGGACGGTCGCTGCGAACGCTCGTACGGCGATCTCGATCGGCGGACGCGTCTCTCGCCGCGCCAACCGCTGGCACCCTCGCCTCTGGCGTGAGCGGTTGCTGCACGAGCTCGCGGCCGGCCGCTTCGGCGATGTGATGCTGCACCACAGGCTCGTGGAAGCTGAGATCGCGGATACCATCGGGCGACTCGGTCGCCGGCTGTTCGCCTGGACCGTCGACGAGCCGGCGCTGTTCGCGAGGGTCGCCGATCTCGGCGTCGCCGGTGTGGCGACGAATGACCCGGCGCGCCTCCGGGCGCCGCATTGACGCGCGTTCAGCCTGACGCGGTCCGCCCTAGCGACCCAGCTGCTGCTAGGCGCCGAGGTACCAGCCGTGGTACCGAACTGAGCGAACCTGAGCTGATCTCAGCTCGTTCACGCTACGCAGCCTCGCCTGAAGGCATGGGGTGAAACGGCCTCGGGGCATCTCATAACCCGAAGGTCGCGGGTTCGAATCCGCCCCCGCTACTTCCGAGAGGCCCGCTCAGGCGGGCCTCTCTATTTCGCGGTTTTGCTCTTTGCGCGCGCCTTTGTGCCCTTCGCGCGCGTCTTTGTGCCCTTCGCCTGGGCCTTTGTGCCCTTTGCGCGGGTCTTCGTCGTGCTCTTCGCCCGGGCCGACGCACCCTTGGCCGTTGTGGCCTTCGCTGGCGATGACGCCGGCTCCTCGGTCAGTGCCTTCTGGAGCTTGCGCATGTCCGCCGAGAGCGTACGACTGAGCTTGCGCACATCCCGGCGCTGATCCTTCAAGAGCTGTTGGACATTGCGGACCATGTCGCGGCTGCCCCGGCCCAGATCCTTCTGCAGCTCGGCCAGCGCCTTCTGGACCTGATCGAGCGAACCGCCCGCACGCTTCAGCGCATCCTCCGCCCGCTTCTTCGTCGCATCAGCCGATGTACGTACGCGCTCGGGCGTCTTCTTCCTTGCTGGCATGGGTGCTCCTCACCTTGGGAACCACACGAGTCTACGGCCGCCGCACGACATCCCGGAAAGGCCGCCATAGCGGCCCTTTCTATTCCCGTCGTCCCAGGTACTCCGACTCGAGCACCAGGTCCTTCAGCAGCGATTGGTACTCGACGTGGGTTTCGTGTTCGCTCGTCCGCCAGGTGCGTCTTTCCTCGGTCTGCATGAACTCGCGGTAGTCGGGAGCTCCAGGCTGCCTGATGTTGTCGGCGACGACCACCGAGCCGACATGCAGCCAGCCCTGGTCCAGGATCCGCCCGAGGTCGGGCAGATAGGCAGACTTGTCGTGATCGATGAAGACGAAGTCCAGCGATCCGGTGTCGAAGCCGTGCTCAGACTCAAGCCTTGCGATCGTGTTATCCCCATCGCCCAGCGTCCCGACGAGCACAGTCAGCTGATCGCCGATGCCGGCGTGATCCCAGATACGGCGTGCGATCGCCGCGTTCTCGGCGTTGAACTCGATCGAGACGAGCCGCGCCCCTTCTGACATCACGCGGGCGGAGCGCAGCGCGCTGTAGCCGCAGTATGTCCCCAGCTCGAGCAGCCGGCGCGGCTGGGTCCTCCGGATCGTTGCATCCAGAATCTGGCCTTTCTCGTCACCGACATTGATCAGGAAGCTGCGGTGGTACGCGAAGTCATCGACGACGCGGATCACATCGTCGAGGTCGCCCTGACGAGCCTCGGCCTCGACGTGCCTGGCAAGCGCCAGTTCTCGCCCGTCGCCCACCTGCCAGTCGGTCTCCAGGCGGCGCCTGCCCAACAACATGCGCAGAATCGACCAGCGCAGGAACGGAAGTCGCTTCCCCCCAAGCTCGGATAGCTGCCTCATCGCCGGGCGTAGTGGCAGAACTCGAGGCCAAGGGGCTCTGCCGGACGGCGATCGAAGAAAACGGAGGTGACCCCCGAGGCGGGGTTGGTGCAGCGGTGGCCCCGTAGCGGGGCCGGCGATCGGAACCCTTGAAGAGCGGCAGGGACTCGATCCGGCTCAGTACTGAGGAGCACCTGGCTGATTCGCACGCCCACGTAACGGTACGCCGCCGGGACGCGCTCAACCTGCGGGGGCTGCGCATTCGAAGGCCTAACGGTTCTTTGGCCAAGCCCTAACCCGTGACCCTCGCAATCGTGATCGGCAGTGCCGGGCATCGGGGTCGCTGCGGCGGCGGCCGTGATCGAGGCGAGTACGAGCCTCGGGACGGCGATCGAGGACATGCTGCTCTGGGTCGCAATCGGCAGCGTCGTGGCCGCCGGGATCCTCGTCACGCTCGCCGTGCGCCTGATGCCGCGGCGAGCCATGGCGGCGGGCTCGTGACGAGCCGCCCGAGAGATCTCCGGAGGCGACGAGCGCTCTTCGCGCCCCTTTCGCAGGCCCGCTGTAGAGCTGTCTGCGGCGGAGGACGAAACGGCGGTGACCGGCATGACGCGCCCGCCGGTAGCTTGCCGGTGGTGAATCTGTTCGAGCTCGCGGACAAGCTCTGGCGCGGAGAGCTGGAGGTCGCCGGGCCGCCCGGCCCGGATGGCCTCGACGAGGAGAGGGAGGTGAATCCCTTCCTCCCCCGCGGCGAGCTGGTCGAGGTCGGGACTGGAACCGCCTTCGTCAGCTCGTTCGCCAACGTGAGCGCCTTCGAGACCAGCGACGGGCTGGTCTGCGTGGACAGCGGCGCGGCCTTCTCTGCGCCCGAGATCCACCGGATGATCCGGGAGTGGTCGCCCGCCCGCCTCGACACCATGATCTTCTCGCATGGGCACATCGACCACGTCTTCGGGGTGGGCGAGTTCGAGCGGGAGGCCGACGAGCGCGGCTGGGCTTCTCCCCGTGTGATCGCGCACGAGAACGTTCCAATGCGCTTCGACCGCTACAAGCTGACCGCCGGCTACAACAGCGCGATCAACTCGCGCCAGTTCGGTGTCGAGGTTCCCTGGCCGACCGAGTACCGCTACCCCGACGAGACCTACCGCGACCAATTCGAGCTCGAGGTCGGCGGCGAGCGCTTCGAGCTCCACCACGCCAAGGGGGAGACCGACGACCACACCTGGACCTGGGTCCCCGGCCGGCGAGTCCTCTGCACGGGCGACCTGATCATCTGGTGCGTTCCCAACGCGGGCAACCCCCAGAAGGTGCAGCGTTACACAAGGGACTGGGCGCAGGCGCTGCGGGAGATGTCAGGGTTGGGCGCCGAGGTGCTCCTGCCCGGTCACGGGCTGCCTCTGGTCGGGGGCGAGCGAGTGGGGGCGATCCTCGTCGACACCGCCGCCCTGCTCGAGCACCTCCACGACAAGACGCTGAGGCTGATGAACGAGGGCGCTCCGCTCGACGAGATCCTGAGCCGGGTGCGCCCGCCCGCGGAGCTGCTGGAGAGGCCCTATCTACGCCCGATCTACGACGACCCGGAATTCATCGTGCGGAACATCTGGCGTCAGTACGGCGGTTGGTACGACCTCGATCCCGCGAACCTGAAGCCCGCGCCCAGCGGAGAGCTGTCCCTGGAGCTCGCGGCGCTGGCGGGAGGCGCGACCAGCCTAGCCGACCGGGCGCGGGAGTTGGCGACACGTGGCGAGCTCAGGCTGGCGGGCGAACTCGCCGAGCTCGCAGCCGCGGCGGCCCCCGACGATCCGGATATCCGAGCCGTGCATGTCGAGGTGAACGAGCTTCGCCGCGACTCCGAACCGTCGCTGATGGCGAAGTCGATCTTCGCTGCGGCGGCCCGCGAGTCGCGGCCGGGCCAGGGATGAGTCCGTCGGTCGAGTCGGCCAGCCTGGTGCTCTCGAGCCGGCACGCCTTGCGCTGCCGCGGCTGACCGGTCGACGAGGGAGCCACTATCGCAGCCGCACGGCGACCCGCCTGCCCGGGGCTCGTTTGGCTCGCGGGCTTCGGGATCTGCCCGGTGACCGAGTGGCCCGAGCCCCGAACCCTGCCGACGCGGCAGTTGGCGTGCCTGAGACGGCGGCGAGCTGCCCGGAGGCGAAGGCCCCGCAGGTTCGGCACGACGCAGCGGCCGCGCCTCCGCCCGATCTCCGTGGGAGCGCGGGGCCCCAGGGCCTCCGCGGCGTTGACGATCAGCCTGCCGAAGTCCCCGTTCCACGCCGCGGCGCCGTAGTGGTCGCCAAGATAGGCGTTGATGCCCACCGCCCGCCCCTTGACGGCCACCGCCGGAGTCCCGTCCGTCCAGCGGGCGGCGGGCGCGGCGCCGCCGGTCAGCGCCAGCGAGTCGCGGTAGTACGCGGACAGGGGACTGCCGCCCTCGTCGTCCTGAAAGGCGGGGATGCCGGCGAGCAGTGGGCTGCCCGCGTCCTGCCAGCCCAGGGCCGCGAAGCCAGGCGCAGGAGTGGACCCGGCCTCGTATGGGGAGTACCCGGCCGACAGCCAGCGGCCCGAGAGGGCGCCCACGACGCCGCCCCGCCAGTCGGACCCCGCTCCGACGACGACGCCCCCGCCGTCCTCGAAGTCGGCGAGCCTCGTCGCCGGTCTTCGAGGGATCGAGCCAGGCGCAGTCCCCGATCGCCACGACCAGGTCAGCCGAGCGAAGCTCCGCGGAGCTGACGTTTGCGTCGGCGCCGTCCAGCAGCTGGGCCGAGGCGACGCCCGGCTCGTCGAGGATCTGATCGCGCAGTGTGGCCGCCGGCGCGCTCGGCATGCAGATCGACTCGGCGATCAGGATCCTGAGCGCGCCCGGGCTGGCCGGCGCCGGGGCGGCGAAGCCGGCGAGAAGAGCGAGGCTGGCCGCCCCCGAGACGAACAAGGCCCGCACGGAGCTGGAGGGCCGCGCCCACCGGTTGGTCATGGCCCTGATTATCAGGGGCTCTCGGCCTCCGCCTCGTGTCGCGCAGAGCCCTCGGAATCGCGCCTCAGCACTAGTTGAAGGGGACGTTGACGGGACCGGGCAGGCGCCGGTAGACGGCGAAGAAGTCGCGATCGTCGGGCGTCAGGTAGCGGCCGTCTGGCTGGTTCGACGGCCCGATCTGCGCCGGGCGAAGGCCGTGACGGTTTGTCGATGACGTCAAGGGCACGCTCCCGCATCGCCTCTGACGCTCCCGCATCGCCTCTGACGTTGCCGACGCATAGGCTCGGAACGCAAGCTGGCTTCGGCCCCGGCATTCAGTGACGCTTCTCGATTCAGATCGGCGGCTTCGGACCCGCGATTCAGCGTCACCGTCTTCGAGTGCACGGCACCCGCGGACGCGATGGTGCCCGTTCCCCACAGCCACGACGGGTTTGAGGAGACGACCGGTCGACAAAGCGGCGATCTTGAGCCCGGGCGCGACTAGGTAGTTTCCCCAGAGGCCAGACCGGTGCTGAGAGACGATGGCGGGAGCCGCTTGGCACGCAACCCTGCCTCCAATCGGCAGCACACCGACAGAAGGGGAGTTGACATGGGCAGGCTCCGCGATCGCTTCACTTTCGCCAACGTGGTCTCGGTGGTCTCGCTGCTCTTCGCGCTCAGCCTGGGCACTGCCTGGGCTGCCACGGGGCTCTCGAAGAACCAGGTCCGCTCGTGGAACATCGCCAAGGGCCAGGTGAAGACGCCGGACCTGGGCAAGGGTGCCGTCACGTCCTTCAAGGTCAAGAACGGCACGCTGCTCAGCCAGGACTTCGCCCAGGGGGCGCTTCCGACCTTCGGAATCCAAAAGGTGGTGGCATTCAGCGCGACTGAGGACGTGGACTCGCAGGACGTGACCGTCAGCTGCCCGCCAGGGAAGAAGGCGGTGGGCGGCGGCGGCGGCTGGGCGCTCGTCCCCTCCGACCCTGCGAACATAGTCGTTCTCGAGTGGAGCGTGCCCACCGACGCACTCGACGGGTGGACGGTCAAAGCGAGGCGGCTGCCGGGTGGCTTCGGTTCTTGGGCGCTGCGGGCGGAAGCAGTGTGCATGGACGTCAGCCCCTGAGCGAGGCGGGGGCGGGAACAACAAGCCGCTCACCAGTTCGTAAAGCTGCTCCTTTCCGGGAGCGCCCGACCCCCAGAAGCCCCTAGTCTGGCTGGACCGTGCGCCAACCTCGGACCACGACGGCGGCGAAGGCACTTCGCGAGACGGCCGCGCTTGCGGGGCGAACCCCGGAGCTGATTGCTGTCTGGGGCCGCGGGCGCCTCGACCCCCGTCTGCGCGAGGAGGTCATGCTGGCGGTCGCGCAGGCAAATGCCTGCGATCTGTGCACACTCGCGCACCGGCGTTGGGCGCTCGCCGAGGGCGTCACGGACGAGGAACTGGCGGCGATCGAGGGTCACGACCCAAAGCAGTTCGACCGTCGGACCTGGGCGGCGATCGCCTGGGCGCAGGCGCGGACCCGAGCCGATCTGGACCCGGTCCCCGACGAGCTCGAAGCCGAGCTCGCCCGGCACTACGACGAGCGCGAGCGAGCCGACATCGAGCTAGTCACCCAGGCGATGGGGGTCGCCAACCGCTCCGCCAACACCTTCGACGCGCTGGGTGAGCGGCTGCGCGGTCGACCGGTGGCGGGTAGCAATGTCGGCGACGAGCTTGCACTCGGGAGCGTCGTCGTGCTTTCGATCCCTCCGGTGGCGGCGTACCTCACGCTCCGTCGCGCCCTCCGCCGACGCGGCTAGCGCCCGCGGCCGGGACGCTACGGCGGGCTCACTCGTTGCCCTTCTCGAGCTGCGCAACTTGCCGACGAGTGACGCCTCCTTCGGGAGAAGAGGTATCGGCGTCGCCGGTCTGCTGGCCGGGATCGCACATGAGGTCTCCTCCGACATCGCCTACTCCGGCAGCCCGGCGGCTTCGAGGGCGGCGGCCCGGTCCGCGAGCCACTCGGCGCGAGGGACCTTTCCTTGCCGGATGGTGAAGACGCCCCAGTTATCGAACTCGACCTCTGCGCCGCTGCCCGCTCCGCTCACTTCAACTCGGTAATGCAGCAGGACTTTGTCGCCCCCCGCGTCCAGGACCTCAGGGTCGTCTATCGGGAACGACTCGAAGGCGTCGAAGATCTCGAGGTAGTAGTCCCAGGCGGCCTCGGCACCGCGCACGCCGGGTTCCGGCCAATCGGGGAGAGGTACGACTTCGAACTCCGCATCGTTGACCGCGAGCCAGGTGGTCCGGTCGCGCCGGGCGAGGGCCTCCGCGCCTCGCCGCACGAGCTCCATGTTCTCCTCCGACATCGCCTCGCAGTATCTCGTGCAACCGCTGCTTTGCATGCAAAACAGCACTGCGAATCGCTGTCGCCGAGGTGCCAGCCGTGGTTCCAAACTGAGAGAACCTCAGCTGATCTCAGCTCATCTCAGCATGCCCGACATCGCCTTGGGTGAGTCCACCGAACGGTTTCAGGGCAGCCCATAACCCGAAGGTCGCGGGTTCGAATCCCGCCCGCGCTACTCACGAAAGGCCCGCAATCACGGGCCTTTCGTTTTGGTCGACCGAGTGGGCGCTAACTCCGTGGGCATCGGTCGTCAGCGCGAGAGACCTATCAACCGTCCGCAATCCTGATCAGTCCACCGAGGGCTCCCGAGTAGGCGACTCCGCGCGCCCCGATCGAGATCGGCGAGTAGTGGTCGTTGAAGTACGTGCCCGCCCCCGTCAGCTTCTTGTAGACGGTCTTGCCGTTCTTCAGGCTCAGCGCCGTGAAGTACCAGGCCTGGCTGCCGTCCGTGGTCGGCGGCCGCGTGTAGGCATAGAGCAGGCCACTCCGGAGTGAGGCCTTCGGGACGCCGGACGATGCTCGCTCCCGGCTGGTCCAGGCGGTCCGACACTTGCCGCGCTTGACATCGATTCGCGAGATGCCCGGGGCGGTGAGCTGACCCGCCTCCGTGGCCTGGAAGGAATAGCCGTAGTTGTTCTCCACGATCAACGAGTTCCCGAAGGCGACCAAGGAGTTCTCGGTGTCCGATGCCCCTGCCGCAAAGACGCCGCGCCGGCAGACAACGCGGCCCTTGGACCTGCGGCCGCGCTCGTAGACGATCACGTGCATCCGTTTGGCGTTGTCGGTGATCGCGACCGTCGACTTGCCGATCAGCGTGGGCGTCGTTCCGGAGCCGGCTGAGAGCTGTCCCGGCTGCTCGAAGCCGACGTTCGGGTACTTGCGGCGCCAGGTGGTCTTGACCCGGCCCTTGACGGCATCGAACCGGTAGAGAGCCTTGGTGGTGACGATGTAGACGCCTCCGGTCTGGTCCACGGCGAACGAGTTGCCGATCGGCTCTCCGAGCCGCCGGGAGTGAATCGAGCCATCGCGGGGATCGATCCAGCCGACGACCCCATCCTCGCCGGCGAACCAGATCCGGCCCTTCCAATCCGGAATGGCGGATTCGATGCCGGTCCCGGCCGGAATCACCGAGGTCAGGTCGTAGTCGGCGACCTGGCTGAATCCCGTGGGTCCAGACTCGCGGATGATGAAGACATGGCGTGTCGTGGTCGGGACCACGACCTGGTCGTGTCGGTCGAGATAGAAATACCCGCCCCCGCTCACGTTCTTGAACGGATCGCCGGTCGTGACCTGGCGGGGCGGCAGGGTGAAGGTCGCGATGGTCGCGAGACTGCTCGGGTCGAGCATCACCAGGACCGGGCCGTCGAATCCGATGCAGACCGTCACGATCCGGCCCTGGGCGTCGAAGGTGAGCGATCCGCAGGCGCGGGTGAAGAAGGTGGAGGTGATCGCCAGGTTCGCACCTGAGGGCCCGCGCCGCCCGTACGCGTCCGTCTGGTAGGCGTCCACGTGCAGGTTGCTACGTCCGTTGGGGGCCATGGAGGGATTGCGCGGAGCCTTCCAACCTCGCTTGATCGCGTGGAGCTTTGCGGGATGCCCGATGTAATCCGGCGCCGTGGTCGCGGCGCTGGGGATCGGTGCCGCCGAGGTCCCGGCGACCTGCGCCCGGGCGCTACCCGCAATCGACGCGATCGCCGCCAACCCAAGCAGCGGCGAGACGATCAACGCGTTTCGGACGCGAACGGATCTTTGCTTCCTCATTCCCTCTCCTCCATCTGACATAATTGCTGTTATCTAGATAACGAACATTATCTGAATCCCCGCCCGAATGCCACGACCCCCCACCAGAGCCGAGCAGCAGCTGCGGACCCGCGAGCGCCTCGTCGACGCGGCCGCGCGGGTGTTCGCCGAGCGTGGCTATCACGCAGCCACCCTCGAGGAGGTAGCTCGCGAGGCCGGGTTCT
The DNA here is from genome assembly GCA_963819715.1 of uncultured Solirubrobacterales bacterium. Classification (GTDB taxonomy): domain Bacteria; phylum Actinomycetota; class Thermoleophilia; order Solirubrobacterales; family 70-9; genus DASUPK01. The sequence continues at coordinate 409,410 of CAWFXE010000002.1, read as the reverse complement.
CGACCGGGGCGGTGTACTCCAACTTCGAGGGCAAGGAGGACCTTTTCCTTGCCCTCGCCGACCGCCAGGTCAGCGGCCGCGCCGAACAGGCGCAGGCGGTGGCCGCCGCGGCCGCGGAGCACGGCTCCTTCGGCGATCCCCGGCGATTGGAGTCCGCTATCGCGTCCTGGATGCGCTCGTTCATCGACGAGAACCAGGAATGGCCGCTCCTCTTCTACGAGTTCTGGTCCTATGGCGTCCGCAACCCTCGCCTCCGCTCCGAGTTCGAGGCGCGCCGCCGGGAGGCGCGCGAGGCGATCGCCCTTCCCCTGGCCGAGGCGGCGAAGACGCAGGGACTCGTGTTGCGCTATCCGCCGGAGCAGCTCGCGGCGGCTCTCAGTGGAGCGATCAACGGGCTGGCTTTCGAGCGCACAGCCGACCCCGAGGCGCTCTCCGAGCAGGTCGCCGCCTTCTTCGTCTCCACCCTGATACGTGAGAGCCTGGTCGAGCCCGGCTCAGGGCCAGGCTAGGCGTCTTCCAGCTCGTGCGCCTCGTTGGCCGTGCTCGCACCACGAGGGCGCGCGATCGTGTTCAGCAGAGCCTGGTCTTGATCAACATGGGTGCTTCTCGAGGCCTGAACCCGAGGGTTCCGTGGTGCCAGCACGGATACGGAACCGAGCGAAACTTCTGATCTCAGCTCGTCGCATGATGCGTAGCACTGCCCAATGGCGCCGGAAGAAAGGCCAGGCTCATAACCTTGGTTTCCGGATCGGCCGCTCAGTCCTGGCTCAGGCGCCGGCCCGGAATGTGAAGCCGTCCACCGAAAGGAGAACGTTGCCCGCGCCGGTAAGCGCCCGCACTTCGCCGCTCGACAGCACCGCGATATTCCCTGAACCGGTCGCGTCGCCGCCTCGGAACTGCTGATTCTCCGCTGGGCGATAGCCGGTGGGGAGGGTGAACATGTCCCCGGTGGGCGTGTTGCTGATCGTCCCGCTCTTGAATTCGCCGCGAAGATGGACGACGCCAAGTTGATCCTTGTAGAACCCGGGCGTCGAGCCTCCGCCTCCGAGGGCGACCCAGCCATTCTGGAATCCCGCCGCGCCAACAAGATGAAACGCCTCGGGCGGTGCCAGGTTGCTGGCACTCGTGGCCGAGTCGGCCGTCTTTGCGTGGCTCACCGAGAGTCCCGGGGCCAGCTTGTTGACCTGATTACGGGCGATCTTCTTCGCCTTCTTCTTCGTGATGAACCCGCCCGCGATGGCTGTACCGCCGAGCGCGACGATCAGCGCCACGATGGCAACGATCATCGCTGGCGACGGGCGTCCAAAAACCTTCTTCATCGCATTCCTCCTTCTCGTCGGGCCGGACAAGGACTCTCCGCCCGACTATCGAAGTCCCCTCCCGGGTGTCACCCCAGTTGGTGTCATTCTCCAGCGGGTGGACCGTGATTGTCAACCTCACCGCTGCCACGAGGTCTAGGACATGACGGTCCCGCTTTCTTGTTTCCGGAGGTCAGTCGCGGGACGACTCTTGGTTACCGCCACCGCGGGGCAGCTCGCGGGAGGGTGTGGACGGCCGCCAGCTGGATGTTGACGACGCTTTCCATTCCCGCCTCGGCTCTTCAATCCGCCTTGTCAGCCGAGTGACGCTCTGACGCTGCGCCACGAGGACCAACGTCAGGCCGCTGACAGCGCGGACTCAGCCTCCGCCATGAACATCAGCGAAGGTGAATTGCGCTGCAATGACGACGAGGTAGACCAGGGTTGCGGCGAATCCCACGGCGAACCAGACAACCGGGCTCTTGATGATCGCTGTCACCAACGCGGTTGCGCCGATCGCCAGTCCGACCGAGACGAGGTGGAAGCCTCCCCAAAGCCGCACGGAACCGTGTTCCCGTGAGGCCAGGACCTCGCTCGGTCGACCGTACGCGAGAGCCGCGGTCACACCGAAACCGAGCACCGCCCCCGCGAGCAGAAGGAGCGCCTCCCCCGCGGTCGGCACACCTCGAGCGTGCGTGGTCACCGCTCCCGAGGTCCAGACGGTGAGGGTGTAGCCGTAGGGCGCCGCGCTCGTGGCGACGGCGGACTTGAGATGGGCGCGATAGCTCGGTCGCGATACCGCCATGGCATCGCACCCTAGTCGGAGCGAATCAGCGCTGCTTAAGTCCTGAGCAGCGCCCGCAGCGAATCGATCGCCTCGCGGATGTCGAGCTTGGGGTCCGCCAGGGCGTGAAGGAGCAGGCCGTCGCCGACGGCTCCAATCAGAGTGGCCAATCCCTCCGTGGATGGACCCGAGGGGACGGCGTCGCGCTCCTGGTCGGCGCGCACCAGCTGCTCGATCACGGCTCTGTAGTCGCGCATCAGGTCCGCCAGTCGCCTGCGGACCTGCGGATCCCGGCCCGCCTCCCGCATCGCCTCCATCGATACCCCGGTGAGCACGGGGTTGATCGTCTTCGGGTCCCCCAGGGCCGCGGCGATCAGATCGAGTAGGTCATCGACGCCCCCCAACGCCTCGAACTCGTCGAGAGGGAACGCCTGCTCGAAGGTCCCGAGGGCCGCTTCGATCAAGAGGTCCTGCTTGCCGGCGAAGTGGTAGCTGACGGCCCCGTGCGGAAGACCCGCTCGATCGGCCACGGCTCGGGTGGTGACGCGCCCCCAGCCGACCTCCCCGATCAGTTCGGCGGCCGCCCGGAGGAGCCGCGCCCGGGTCTCTTCGGATCCTCGGCGTCTGGTCCGCGGTCGCCGGGATGTCATTTCGCTGACACTGCGCTCAGTCTTTGGCCGTGTGGCCTGTCCATATGGACAGTCTACTTGCTAGAGTCGGACACGATGATGAGATCCGCCAATAACGCAGGCGACCTCGCCGTGGAGGTCAGGCAGCTCGTAAAGAACTTCGGGTCGAAGAGGGCCCTCGACGGCGTCGATCTGGCTGTCCCGCGAGGCTCCGTCTATGGGTTTCTGGGCCCAAATGGCGCGGGCAAGACCACCACGATTCGCATCCTGGCCACGCTGCTGCGACCCGACGAGGGAACGGCGCGCGTACTTGGCCACGACGTGGTTCGCGAAGCGGCGGCGGTGCGGAGCGGGATCAGCCTGACCTCTCAGTTCGCATCGGTCGACGAGGATCTGACAGGGCTGGAGAATCTGGTCATGCTCGGGCGTCTCCTCGGCAACACCTGGAGAGGCGCCCGCTCGCGGGCCGCGGAGTTGCTCGAAGGCCTCGGTCTCGCCGAGGCCAGGGATGTCCCGGCTACACGGCTCTCGGGCGGCATGCGAAGGCGGCTGGACATCGCCGCGAGCCTCGTCTCGACCCCCGACCTCCTCTTCCTCGATGAGCCGACCACGGGACTCGATCCGCGTAGCCGCAACCAGCTCTGGGAGATCGTGCGGGCGACGGTTAGGCAGGGGACTACCGTGCTCCTCACCACGCAGTATCTCGACGAGGCCGACCGGCTCGCCGACCGTATCGCTGTCATCGACAGGGGCCGCGTGGTCGCCGAAGGCACGCGCGCCGAGCTCAAGTCCTCCGTCGGCACGGGCAGGCTCCGCTTGCAACTGATCGATTCCGCCCAGGGCCCCAGAGCGGAGCAGGTACTCGCCGCCGAGCTTGGCGTCCCGGTGCACCGCGAGACCGACGACGCACGGCTCTCCGCGCAAATTCCGTCGCGCGACGGCGCGAGCGACGCCGCCGAGCGGGCCCAGAACGCCCTGGCAGCCCTCTCGCGCTCCGGAGTCGCGGTGAGCGACTTCTCCCTGGGGCAGCCCAGCCTGGACGAGGTGTTCCTCGCGCTTACCGGTCGGCCGGCGGAGGTGGCTTCCGCGGACGAGCCGAAGGCTGCTGCATGACCGGCGATCTTCCACTCGCAGGTCGTCGACATCGGCACGCGGGTGCGGTGTCGGCCTCCCTGACGTTCGCCTGGCGCGCCCTGCTCAAGATCAAGCACGTTCCCGAGCAGCTGGGCGACGTGATCGGCATCCCGTTGCTGTTCACCCTGATGTTCACCTATCTCTTCGGCGGCGCGCTCGCGGGATCCCCTCACGATTACCTCCAATTCCTGCTCCCCGGCACCCTCTCCCTCGCGGTTGTGTTCGTCACGATCTACAGCGGCGTGACTTTGAACAGGGACCTCGCGACCGGGGCATTCGACAGATTCCGCTCGTTGCCGATCTGGCGTCCGGCCCCGATAGTCGGCGGGATGGTCGGCGACTTGGGTCGCTATCTGCTCGCCTCGGTCCTGGTGATCGGCCTGGGCCTCGCCATGGGATTCGATCCGAAAGGGGGCGCCGCCGGAGTGCTCGCCGCCGTAGCTCTCGTCCTCGTCTTCGCTTTCGCCCTCTCGTGGGTCTGGACCACCCTCGGCCTGATCCTCAGGAGTCCCAATGCGGTGATGAGCATTGGTTTCGTCGTCCTCTTTCCGCTCGGCTTCACGAGCAACATCTTCGTCCGCCCCGAAACCATGCCGGCGTGGCTTCAATCGGTTACCGAGGTCAATCCGGTGACCCATCTCGTCACCGCGGTACGCGGTCTCATGGAAGGCACCGCCAGCGGCGCCCAGATCGCATGGGTGCTGGTCGCCTCCGCAATCCTCATCGCCACCTTTGGCCCCCTCACGGCGTACCTCTACCGCCGCCGCAGCTGAGCGACCCGATGTCAGCCTGCTGACACCCCGATCCCGCAGCCTTGCGAGGGATGCATTGTTGGAGCAGTTGATGTCCAACGCTTCTCGACGAGCGACTTCACTTCGTGATCCTGGTGGTCCTTGCGATTGCGGCCTTCCTCTCGGTCGCGCTCGCGCAGCCGAGGGCCAGTGATACCGGGACAACGCCTTCGGCTTCAAGGCCGAACGTCGTCCTCTGGTCACGGACGACCAGACGCTGGACGAGATGAGCGGCCTGCCCCAGCCGTCGGCCCTTTCTTACAGCGGCGCTGCAACAGGCAAGTCGCGTCGCTATCGGAAGTCTCGCAAGTGGCTGCTGGCCCGACTCGACCGGCTCGCGGGCTGCGCGAGCGCGGCGTGTGCGACCCGTATTGGGCCGGAGCTCCGACCGGTGAAGGTGCGTTCAGGCGGGCTGCAAGCGAAAGGGGCCGGCGCGAGGCCGACCCCTTTCGCAACGGAGCGGACGCTGTCGGACCAGGCGCTACCGCTCTAGGACGTAGGCAAGGTCGATCCGCTCACCGCGATCGATCGAGCGCAGGAGAGGATCACGTCTGCCTTGTGCAGATCCGCTGTGTTGTTGTAGACCGTCGCGGTCCAGCCGTTCGCGATCACGTGCGAATCGAGCACTACGAAGTCGGGGTCCTTCACCTCGAGCTTCACGCCGCCGGAGATCGGCTGAAGATTCCCGATCGGTGCAGTGGGGCAGGTCGCCTTCACAGTGGTCGTGTTCTGCTGCGCCGTGGTGACCGGAACGTCGCTAGTCGTTGTGACGTTCACGAGCTTGCCGACGCCAACGACCTTCTGCCTGGCGCCGTCCCTGAGCGCCCCGACGCCGAATTGGCCGACGGCGAGGGCGGTCCCGGCGGTCGCGAGGACCAAGGCCATGATCGACACGATCAAGGCCGGCCGGGGCAGGTATCTCCGAATCCGAGACATGCGTTCCTCCTCTGGGTTGGTTTTGCATGCACGGAGGACAACCAGGACCGGGTTGATCGGTCGCGGCACCGGCTCGCGGATTGTCAGCCACCGGACGACGCATGGTGCACGCCCCGCTCAGTCGGCGCTTTTGAGCCGCTAGGTCCGGTCGCGCTTCAGCAGCTCGCCGGACCGGCCGCTGCGAACGCTTCGCTGCTGCTCGTCGCGTGCCGTGAGGCTGCGCGGGTGCCGATCCCTGCTGTCTTCGCCTTCCCCCTGGCGGCGCTGAAGCTGGTGCAGCGCATAGCCGAGTTGCGTGATGACCGCGGCATCGAGCGCCGCGAAGCTGCAAATCACAGCGGCGTACATGCACCCGATCGTCCCGAAGGGAAGCGCGTGACGCAAGGGACCATGTCCGGTCCCTGACATCCGGCGCGCGCCCGCTAGTAGCCCCGGAAGTGGCGCGGGCGGTAGGTCGTCGAGGACCGTTGCGTCGCCCGCCAGCGGGGACCGCTGCCCTGGTCCAGTGCCTCCCCGACGGCGGAGGTATCCCAGCGAAGGCCCGCGATCACGGCATAGGCATGCGACTTGTTGGCATAGACGGTGATCCACTGACCCACTCCCGGGACACCCCAGCCGTGGGCCAGGGGGCCGGATGCAAGGGGGCTCTTCAGCATTCCCGCCGCATGAAGCAGGTAGCTCACAGCGCCGGAGCAGTCATATCCCTTGCCCTTGAACTTGCGGTTGTGTCCACCGCCCCAGACGTACGGACGGGTGTGAATTCGATTGCCCGCGTGGATCGCCTTCCGGACGGGCCGAGGCGCATCCGTGGGAGGGATCGCGGTCCCGTCCGAAGCCAGAGTCGCGATGCCGGGAACCCCGCTTGACGCGGCTGGTGTGGGCGCGCCCGGCGTTTCCGTGCCGCCCGTCTGAGCGAGCGCGGACGCTGATCCAGCGAGGAGCGCAGCGCCAACTACCAGCGCCGGGAGCGCCAGGGGCATGTCCCCGGGTCGGTATCTGCGCACCTGAACCTCCTTCGTCGGCCTTCGGGGTTAGCTGACGGGCTGGCGCGGAAGGAGCCTGCGCCACCACTGTGTGGTTTCGCCCCACGAGCGTTGGTTCCCCCGATCCCGCCCGCGGGCGGGATTCGGCGTGTCTCAGCTGGCCCGGCAGTCAAGCAAAGGCCGTCCCTCCGCGATGGTCGGCGGACTCCCGCTTGTCAGCGAGCTGACATCAGCAGCCGTATCCCGGGCGCAGCGCGCACATGCTCGGCAGCGAGAGCAGGGCGCGCATCGAATCCGGCGAGGCCCAGAAGAGGATGGCGCCCGCGCCGTGCCGCAGAGCGGCCTGCGTGCAGCCGGCCGCCCGCACCGGGGAGGTGCGAAGCAGTGCCAAGCCGGACCATGGCTGCGGAATCCCGGTGAACGAGACCTGGACGCTCAGGTTTCCCGCATGAACCCTCCACTTCCTGCGGCGATACCGGGCGTGACCCCTCGAGCGCCGTTTTCGCTTGAAGTTGGCGAGCTTGTACTGGCGCAGGAGCCCTCCCTTCGCCGCCTTCATGCCGCGGGCGAGCTGTCCGTAGTTCCATTTGCCCCGCAGGGGAGGCACGACGCCTGCTCGCCCCGGGCTGCCCGGGGATGTGAGCAGCCCGATCCAGCGGCGAATCCGCTTGTCGGTCCGCCGGAATCTGCCACTCCAGGGGCCGAGGTAGGGGTTCGATGACCGGGCCTCGGCCCAGTCGAGTCTCTCCCAGTCGGTGAGCAGCGCCCAAATTCGGGGATTGCCCCGGAGGGCATATGCATAGCCCGGGCTGTCCGGGGCGCCTCCCAGCCCATTCAGCGCCACGATCCGGTTGCACGGAAAGGCCGCGGTGAGCACGTCCACGATGCTCGACCACTCCGCCGGCGACGAGCCGTGATGGCGGGTGTTGACCACGAACACGTCCTGGGGCCGAATCCGGTCGGCGAGGCCGCCGGCGGTCTGATCTCGGCTCGCATAGCTGCGGGCGTTCTCCACCTTGTTCACGCGGATCAGCATCGTGAACCGGGCCGCCGACGGTCCGCCGGGGCTCAGGATTGGGGGCGAGGCCGGACATGAGGCCGCGAGAGCCGGACTCCCCCCGGCGACTACGGCGATGGCGACCTCCAGCATTGCGACCGCCACTCCGGCGCGGGGTGGGCTCATGAGTAGGCGTCCCACGCCAGCAGGTCGGGCAGCGGGTCGTATGGATGTCCGCCCGCGTACCAGCCGGGCGCGGTCCAGTGCTCGAAGTGCAGGTGGCAGCCCGTCGCGTTGCCGCTCTCGCCGACCCGCCCGATCTGCTCCCCGGCGTACAGCGGCGTTCCAACCGGCGCCCAGGAACGCTTGACCATGTGCATGTAGACGGTGTCGGTGTCGTCGCCGCCGTCGATCACCAGGTAGTAGCCGGCTCCGCTCGCCTGGTATGCGCTGGTCTTCACGGTTCCGGCCTGGGCCGCATAGAGGTGCGTGCGGCAGGGCGCGAAGATGTCCTGCCCCTCGTGGCTGTGGCCGGAGCGGAGCGCCCCGAACCGCGCTGCCGGCCCGCCGAAGTTGTGCGGGTCTCCGACCGGGAATCGGTACGCGCCCGCCGCCGCCAGCTTGCCCGCCGCCTTGCGCGTTCGCTGCTTGACGACGACGCGCTTGATCCGTCTCCCCTCGAAGCGCCCCACGACCCCGTCCACCGGCCAGAGGCGGTACCGCTCGAGGCGGCGGACGCTCTTCCAGGTCGCCTTGCCGTAGACGCCGTCCGCCGACGTCGGCTGCTTCAGCCGGGTGAGGTCACGCTGCAGCGCCCGCACATCCTTGCCTCGAGTGTGCAGGTGCAGGGCCCGATGGCCCAATTTCCAGGCCGCCGCGTGACAGGGCGCCGCCAATCCGATGACGAAGAGGGCCGCCGCAGCCGCCGCGACCTGCGCACTCCTCCTTGTGGGTGGCCGAATCATCCTGCCACTCCCACCTTGACCTTCGCCGTCCCGGGCGCGACCACACCGAGCCTGCGGGCGAGCCTTCGCGTCAGGTCAAGCCCGTAGCCCTTCCGATAGGGGCCGCGATCGATCACGCGGGCTCTTCGCCAGCGTCCCCGATAGGCCACGGTCACCCGCGTTCCGCACGGGAGGCTCCGGTGCGCCACCCCGATTGTTCGAGGCGTGAGCGGCGCGCCGCAGGCGGTGCTGCGCCCCCATAGCCCAGACCCGTACCAGGCGGTTCGCAGACGGGCAGGCGTCCGGCGATCGCCTTCATCGTCAGATGACTGACGACGCCGTCGCCCGCCAGGCCCGCCGAGAGTTGGAGCGCCCTTACGGCGGAGTCGGTCGGGCTGCCAAAGCTGTTCAAGAGTGGCGCATCGAGCGATTCCGACCGCAGCGCCCAGTTGGGCGTCTTGACGTCGGCGCCGCGATCGCCCAGCCGCAGCTCCCGGGATCCCAGCGGCAGCCGGTAGTAGCCGCCGCCGGCGTGGGCATGGTCAATGGCTCGGTTGGAGAAAACCCCGCTCGCGGCGATCAGGAGGGCGCATGCCGACGCCCCGCCCACATATCGAGTTCTCATGCTTTGCCTCTCCTTGTCTGCTTCCGGGGTTAGCTGCCGGACTCACGCGACAGAGTCGCGTGCGCCGTCGTGGACGGCGTTCGCCCCAGGGACTTGGGTCCCCCGGCCGCCGATCCACGGGGGCCCGGCGGTTCAGCTAGGTCTTTCGCCGCTGGAAACCGGGTGCGGCGCGAACCTCTCGGCCGACGTCATCCGAATGTCAGGGGCCAGACAAGGAACCGGAGCGGGCCTGCGGAATTGACACCGCGCCTCCTCGCGGATTTTTGTGTTCCCATGAACAATGCAAGCAGTGATGAACAAACGTCAGGGAGGAATCGTCGAAGCCAATAACAACGGAGAGCTCCGCGTGCTCGACATGGACGCGGCGCTCCTGGAGGCCGTTCCGCCCTCCAGCCGGGAGAAAGCCCGAATCGGGCTGGGGGCGAAGAAGGTGTCCGCCGCGCCCGGGCCCTGGCACCTGGGTGGACTGGTGGATACGAGCGGCCTCGGCATCCTCGTGATCGACGGCCTCTTGACGAGGGACGTCCAGATTGCCGGTACCCGTTCCCGTGAGATTCTCGGTGCCGGCGACATCCTGCGCCCCTGGGACGACGATTCCGCTCTCAACCCGGTTCCGTCCAAGACCACGTGGACCGTCCTCGAACCTACGGTCGGGGGCGTCCTCGATCAGCGCTGGAAGCTGGTTGCGAGCCGCTGGCCGGACTTCGGTGAGGAGCTCCTTCGCCGGATCGTTCGCCGGTCTCGCTGGCTCGCCGTCCTCCTCGCGATCGCGACCATGCGCGGGGTGGAGGACAGGGTGATCCTGCTCCTGTGGCACCTTGCCGGCAACTGGGGGAAGGTGACTTCGGCGGGCACCATAGTCCCGTTCCGCCTGACTCACGAAGTGATCGCCGACCTCGTGGGCGCCAGGCGCCCGTCGGTGACGACGGCCATCGCCGGTCTCGAACGCGAAGGGAAACTCGAGCGTGTGGACGGCGGCTGGCTCCTTTGCGGCGACCCGCCCTCGTCAGGCGCCTGACAGGCGCCGGCTGCTGGCCAAGTCAAGGCCGCCCTCAACTTGTTGACCCAGACGATGGCCTTTCGACGCGCCACCGCTATCGGTGCACTTGCCGCGATCGCCGCCGCCGTGACTGCTCTTCCGCCGGGGGGCGCCGGCGCCGCAGTCCTCGGGACGACCGGAGAGGCTGAGCCGAGCTGCCCGGAGAACTGCCTGGTCGAGGCAAGGGTGACCGCGTTCCAGACTTCCATCGGGAATCGGCGGAAGCTGTTCCGAAGTCCGGCGCAAGGCCGGATCGTCTCCTGGTCGATTGATCTCGGTATGCCGGATCTCGCGGAGCGCAAGGGGTTCAACCGCAGATTCGGCGAGTCGCAGGCGAGGCTCTCCATCCTGAAGAAGGTCCGTCGTGGGCGTTCCCGTCGCCCGGCCTACATCCTGCTGCGTGAGAGCAAGGTTCAGCGTCTTCGACCTCACTTCGGCCAGACGGCCACCTTCAGCCTGGAGAGACCCCTCAAGCTCGGACCCGGGCAGATGGTGGCGTTGACGATCCCCACGTGGGCACCGGCCTTCGCGGTGGACGGGTCACAGTCCAGTCGCTGGCTTGCGAGCCGGCGCCCCACCCGCCGCCGGGGTGGCTGCATGACCCATCAGGGCTTTGCCAACATCGCGGCAGGCGGGCCCCACCAGAAGCTCGACACGGGGCGGGCATACCGCTGCAGCTACCAGGGAAGCAGGCTGCTCTACTCGGCCAGCTTCGTAGAGGCCGGCCCAAGAACCCGGCGCTGAGCCATCGGATCGCTACAGGGTGCCGCGAGCGGGCCCGGAAGGCATCAACGCGGCCTCCATGCCGATCCGCCGGATCATTTCGGCGACCTGCCCTCGGGCGCCGTGAACCTCCACCGCCGCTTGGCCGCGGCAGCGATCGCCGAGGCGGACGAGTTGGAGCAGCGTTCGCAGCCCGTCCACATCGCAGAACTCGAGGCCGACGAGCTCGATCAGCACTGATCGGCTCTCGGCCAGCTCGCTTGCCACGATTGCGCGTAATTCGCCGGCCGACTGGCGGTCGAGCTCTCCCCGAATTACCACCGCACTCCAGTCCTCGTGGCGCCGGATCGAGATGGTGCACACGGGGAGAGCTGCGCCATCCATGACGCTTTCGTCGACCGCCGCGGGCGTGGTGCGCAAGCGAGTGTCTGAAAGCCGAAACATCGTCCCTTTCTCCACAAACCAGCCTCAACGGCGTTTGCAGCGCTGGAGGGATGCGGCTTGTCAGCCCCCTGACGCTCGAACTGGTGCGCGCGCGTCGTTTCGGCGCTTTGGTTGTTTCGGCAGCCCAAACGCCGAGTCCCGTCACGAGCGCGGGAGCGGGGGATCCATGGTTTCCCGGGGCGAACCCACCGAGCAGGTGGGCGCGCGGCTCCTTCCGCGCGAGCCCGTCAGCTAACCCCGTAGGCCTTCGAAGGAGGTTTTGGATTGGGACGTCTCAGACGGGAACGATTGCGGCCGGCGGTCGCCGTATCGCTGGTGTTGCTTCTGGCGGCCGGCGGGACTGCCTCAGCGCAGACAGGCGGCACGCCGCTGCCTGGGTCACCCCAGGGGCAACCGGCCTCGGGCGCGGGACCGACCGGCAAGCCGGGCAGAGCGAGGCTGCTCAGGAAGAGTGGCCGTGCGATCCCGCCCTCCGGGGCCCCGCCCGCGGTCGTGGCTGCGATCGCGGCGGGCAACGCGATCCACAAGCGACCGTACGTCTGGGGCGGGGGTCACGCCAGTTTCGATTCATGGGGTTATGACTGCTCAGGCTCGGTCAGCTACGTCCTGCACGCCGCCGGACTGCTGACGAGCCCGGTGCCGAGCGGACCCCTGATGTCCTGGGGCTTGCCCGGGAAGGGTCATTGGTTCACCGTGATGGCCAATCCGAGCCACACATACGCGGTGATCGCGGGCCTTCGCTGGGACACGTCCGCCTACGGCAGCGGTGGAAATGGCCCTCGCTGGCGACGCACCAAGCGGAAGCCGCGCGGTTTCGCGATCAGACACTACGCGGGCATTTGACCTGGAGGCCGATATGGACCGACCCACGCCCTAGACTGGGCGCGCTTTGGCGTCCGGGGAGAGAAGGCGCGAACGAGGTCCGCGCGGGCGCGTGGCACCCGTGGTGCTTGTTTTGCTCGCGGCGCTCGCCTTCCCAGCCGGTGGCGGTGCCGCCAATCGAATCGACCGAAGCCACAGCGGCGCCGAAGCTCGGGAAAGCACTTCGGGGCCGGCGTGCCACCGGCTCCAGAGGAAGCTGAGGCGGCAGAGGACCGGGCTGGCGAGGGCCCGCAACAGGACGAGGCGGGCCGTGATTCGCGGCAACATCAGGGTCACCAAGCGGCTTCGCGGACTGGCCTGCCAGCCTCAGCCACGCCCACACCTGCCTCGGGATTTCACGGGGAGAGGGCGCTATCTCGTTCCGGACCTCGGCGTGAACGTTCCGTTCACCTGGCGGGGAAGCGGTGGTAACAGCCAGATGACCGCCGGCGGCGAGAGCTACCCGATCTACTTCACGAATCTGATTTTCGGCAACTCGCTCTACACGATCACCTACAGGTGGCCCGGTGTGGTGGACCACACCTGCTCTCGAATCCCGGGGTTCACCCTGGACCAGCTGAACGAGATCTTCAGAGGTGCGGCGTACGTGGGGCCGGAGATCCTGAACAGAAACAGGCCTCGCTACGTGAACCATTTCCGGCTCGCCAGCGCTCTCCCTCAGGGGCCGCCCGGGCTCTTTCCTCGGATCCCGTTCGCCGAGGCGGACATCTACGTCGATGAGAGGGATCCGGGCACGTTCTGGCGGGTGCTGCACTTCGGTTTCCAGAATCTCTACGACCCGAACCTGGACGAGTGGATCAACATGCAGACGTTCAAGCACACCGCGGGAGCGGTCACCCTTCCGCCGACGTGCCAGCCGCCGACGTAGGCCTCGCCCGCGAGGCACTTCGCCGCTCTCCAGCGAGGCTCTAGCCGGTCAGCTTGAAGTGGGTCTTGGCGGTTGAGGTGTTGCCGTAGCCGTCAGTGGCGACTGCGGTGACGATGACTTTCGCCGGGCCGCCACGCATCGCCCTGCGGAACCTCTTGCGGGCGGCCTTCGAGAACCTGAGCTTGATCTTCGTCCGAACCCCGGCGCGGACCGACCTCGAGGACCGGCGAGCGTCGAGTGCCTCCGAGATGACGTGCGAGCCGGAGGCCCGCGCGCCCGCTCCCCGCACCTTCGCATGTAGCTGGAGGGTGCCGGCCTTGTCGACCCTGTCCGTGACCGCGGCCTTGGACATCTTCTGCTTCTTCCGGGCCGTCAGCCTCTGTGTCGGCTTCGGTTGTTTCTCGACGCGGAAGGAACCACGCATGAACGGATGGACCCGGCAGAAGTAGCTGTAGGTGCCGGGGGGAAGGTCGGACGGCGTCTTCCATGTGGCAGTGCCCGAAGCGGGAGCCCCGGAGATGGAGCCCTGGTTGCCGTTGTAGCCGAGCTCGCCTGAGTCGAAGGTCACCGGGCCGTTGGCGATCGGGTAGGCGATGCCGGTCTTGCCGGTACACGGGTCCTTGCAGGCGGTGATCGTGTGGAAGGCGTTGACGGCGGGGACCGCGTCGTTGTTCTGGAAGGTGAGCGGTTGGCCCGGTTGGACTGTGGGGACGGTCAGGCCCACGTTCCCGGCGTGGTAGGCGAACGACTGAATATTGACCGTATTCCCGGGCGAAGGAGCGCTCGGCAGCGAGAATGGGTCGGCTGCGCCGCTCGGGTCTCCGCCATGGTTGTCGTTCTCGGCCAGATGGGTGTGAGTCAGGATCTGGTCCTGCGGGATGCACCCGGGTGGAGGACTTCCGCTCGACGGGCAGTCCGGGGCCTGTGCATCCTGCGATCCAGTAGTGAGGGTCCCGTCGTAGACGGCGACCGGCATGATCCCCATCACCTCGTACCAGTCGGCTCTCGAGGTGTCGTAGGTCGTATGCACGCTGACCTTATCCCCGGGTTCCACCTGCACCTGCCAGGTCGGGTCCCCGGGATTCAATCCAGCGGGCGTCGCACCCATCGAGACGTCCCACGAGACCTCTCCCGCCGGTTCGTAGTAGTGAGCGGCCGAGGTGAAGAGGGTGTTGGTGTGGCCGTTGCGCGTGTCACGCAGCTGGTCGTTGAGGCCGCCGGGGTGGAGATGTCCGGCGGTGCCGATCAGCGTCTTGGGATGGTTTCCCCCCACTGTCCAGCTTTGGGCCCCGCCCCGGCAGCCGTGGCTGCCAGGTGCCCACGAGGCCTCGCCTCCGTTGAAGGTGCACGGATGGAGATCCGCGGCCGGGGCCTGGTCGGGAAACGTGTAGGTGCCGTTGTGGCCGTCGGATCGGAGGGCGTCGAAGACCGGATAGAGGCTCTGCCCGGCGACGTCCATCCACTGCGTGGTCACGGTCTTCATCGTGTTGGCCGCCGGTGAGGTGTCGGGGACGAAGTCGAGTCGCCAGACGAGGTAGACCTGCGAAGTCTGCGCCAGCAGGTCGTGCAGCATGTCGTTGAGGATCCAGGCGTCACCGGGTTCGCTCCTCCAGCCGAAGCCCTGCGGCAGCTGCTCGGTCGTCTTCTCCTCACCGGCGGCGAACTGCGGATGGCCGTTCACCAGCCAGACGGCGTGATGCAGGTGGACGACGTCGACCCTCGGGACCGATCCGTCCGCGTAGACGAACTCAGGGTCGAAGCGGGTGATGTAGCCGGGCTCCCGCGGCCAGAGTTTCTCGCCCACGGTGTCAACGGCGTTCCGCAGCTTGATGATGTTCTGCCCAGGCGCGATGTTGATCGGGCCATAGCAGTAGGTGATGTGCTGCATGTCGGGGTAGCTGACCTCCGGGATGGCCCCCGGCTTGTCCGCGATCGTCGGGCACCCGGCTGTCTGGGGAGTGTTGTCGATGACCACTCCGGCCTTCGCGACGGGCGAGAAGAGCAGCAGCGCGGCGATCGCGCAGCCGAATGCGGCCAGCGATTTCCCAACTCCAAGGTGATTGAAAGCTTCCATGCTCTCCCCTCGCTCCCGCGGAAAGTAGCACGGCTGGACGCCAAGTTGACTTTCAGTCACTCCCCGGCTCGTAGTTCCCGAACGACCACTCGTAGCCCTCGGCGTCGAGCACACGCGCCCGCACGGTGCCCCACTCGGTCGGCTCGGGTTCGAAGACGCTGGTCGCGCCCGCCTCGATGGCGGCGTCGTACATCGCCGGGACATCGTCGGTCAGCACGTAGGTGCCATGCCCCACGGTTCGCCCGCGCAGCTCGGGTTGCTGGAAAGCCTCGAGGGATCCGCCGACCATCACGATCGCGTCCCCGAGTTGCAGCTCGGCGTGGCGCAGGCTGCCGTCCGGGTAGGGCCAGGTGATCAGCACCTCGAAGCCGAGCGCTTCGAGCCAAGAAATCGCCCGCTCCGGGTTGCGATACCCGAGCTGCGGATAGAGCTTCGTCAAGGCACCGCGCAGGCTATCGCTCGCGGGTCAGCGCCCGATGTGGAACCCGATCCGCTCCGGGACCGAGGCCAGGCTCCTGCCCAGAGGGTTGGCGACCTCTCCGCGTTCCTCGGCCGCCTCCTTGGCGACCAGGCCCGCTCGGATGGTGTTGCCCCCAAGCCATGACGCAAGCCCAGCAGGGACTTGCTGGGGATCGGCGTCCACCAGAGGGAGCCCCGCATGCTCGTCGTGCCGGTCGAGCGCCAGCGACGCGGCGGCTCTGCCCATCATCAGGGACGGGCCGACCCCGTTTCCTGTGTAGCCGAAGACCCCGTGGACGCGATCGGAGCGGATCGGGACGAGGGCGGGCAGGTGGGTGGGCGAGACGTCGATCGGGCCGCCCCAGGCGTGAGTGATCCGGCGACCCTCCAGCTCGGGGAAGAACGAGCGCAGATGCATGGCGACGCTGCCGACGAGGCCGGCGTCCAGCTCGGTCCGTCCTCCGAGCCGAGCCCCGCAGGCGATCCGCCCGCCGCCCCAGCCGAACGCGATCCGGCCGTCGGGGGTGGTGCGCATGTAGTGGACCATCGCGCGGCTGTCCGTGATGCCTTCGCCGCCGGTCCACCCGATCTCCTCGAGCACGTCCGGGACCGGCTCCGTCAGCACGATGTGGCTGGAGGTTACGGTGACGTGCCCCCGCAGCGGCGAGCCCACGCCCCCCGACGCCGATCCCAAGGCGAGGATGCAGGAGCTCGCCCGGATCCGTGCCGTTGGCGTTTCGGCCAGAGCGCCCCAGCTCCCGGCGCGCATTCTGCGGAGTGGCGAGCGCTCGAACAAGCGAACCCCGGGGCGGTCGTTGAGCCGGTCGCGCAGGCCCAGCGCCAGGCGAGCCGGCTGGACCGTCGCCGCGCCCGGATATAGGGCCCCGCCGCGAAATCGGGGCGAGCTGCACCGCCGGCGCACCTGCTCAGCGTTCAGCTCAGTGACAGCGTGTCCCTCTCCAAGCTCGCGGCAGACAGTCACGGCGGCACCAGAAGTCCCATCCTGGGCGGGAGCGGCGGAGACCTGCAGGTAGCCGTCGCGCCGGTACCAGGCATCGACGTCCTGCTCCGAGCAGAAGCGGCCGATCTCGTCCACGGCGTCCTGGGCGGCTCGCCCGACCGCCGCCGCGGCCTTCGCTCCCAGGCGCTCTCGGAGGGTGTGCATGCTGAACCACATGGCGTTGGCGAAGCCGCCGTTTCGCCCGCTCGGCCCGTGCCCGCAGCGATTCCCTTCCAGCAGAACGACGCTCGCATTCGGCTCGAGCCGGGAGACCTGCCACGCCGTCCACATTCCCGTGTAGCCGCCGCCGACAACGAGCACGTCGCAGCACAGCTCCCCCTCGGCGGACGGCAGCGCGACCCGTTCACCCGCCTCCTCCAGCCAGTAGCCACGCGCCGTGTGCTTCATCGAGGCAGTATTGGATACTCGACGTGAGGACGCTGCTCGTCATCGGAGTCGTGTGCGCAATCGGCGCTGCCGCAGTCGCATATCTCCTCGCCGACCCCTTCGCGGGCGATTCGGATTCCACGGCGAGCCTCCACCTCAGCGGGACGGCCTGCGAGCGCCTCTCCGAGCTCGCCGCCTACCTGGCCGACACCGACGACGAGGTCAGCGACTTCCTGCTTGACCTCGGCCAACGGGCCGGTGGGATCAGCAAGGGGCGACGCGCCCTGGCCGATCTCGCGCGGGGCGGCCGCAATCGGATCCCGGGAAAGGGGTTCAAACAGCGGTTCGACGACGGCAGCATCGGGCAGGTTCGGCACTTCGCCGGTTACGTGCGCGCGTCGATGTTCGGCGGGACGGCCGTGACCCGGTGGATCTCCGAGCACATCCGACATGACCCGGCGGACTCGCCCGACGGCCGGTTGGGCGACGAGGGCATCGAGTTCGCGCAGGACCTGATCGCCGGCCGGCTGGAGCTCTCAGGTGCATCGACCTGGCTGCGGACCAGGCTCTGCCGCCGGCCCGCAGGCGAAGCCGCGGTAAGCGGCTAGGCGAGGCCGCCCCAGAGGAGGTCGAGCGCCGCGCTCACCGGGCCGATCGGGTCCAGCCCGGCCGCCGCGGCCTGCGCGCCGGGCAATAGGGCTCCGGCGACCACGGTCAGCGCAGCAGCGGCAGGGTCGATGCCGGAGCGCAGCTCACCCCGGCGCTGGGCCTCGGCCAGGAGCTCCGCGACCAGGCCGACCATGGGCTGGGGGTGACCCTCGTCGACCAGGGCCGCGAAGCGAGCGGGATTCGCGAACACCTCGAGCAGGGCCGAGCTGTGAAGGGCGGGGGAGGCCTCGCCGGCGGTCAGCAGCGCCGCGAAGGCGCGCCCGGTGACGGTGCGCACTCGCAGGCGCTGGTCGGCGAGCCCCTCTTCGGCGACGGCGCGAACCCGCTCGCGATAGTGGCGCGCGGCCAGCTCGATTAGCACGTCCTCCTTGCGGGGGAAGTAGCGGAAGAAGGTCGCCCAGCTCACCTCGGCGCCTGAGATCACGTCCTCGACCCGGGTCGCGGGCAGCCCCTGTTCCTCGTACCGGGCGAGCGCGGCTCGGTAGATGCGGTCGCGCTTGTCGACGCCGCGGGCCTGAGTCGGGGGAGAGGGGAGGCGAGCCTCGCGGCCATCGCCGGCGCCGTAGCCGATCAGGCCCTCGGACGAGCTCGGGGAATCCGTCTTCGAAGCCATATTCAATATGGTAACGTCGCGAAACGATATTCCGTATGGCTTTGGAGAGGAGAGGGTCTTGCGGATCCCGATGACCTTGGTGATTGTTGCGATTGCCGCCGCGCTTTTGGGCCCGGCCGGCTCTGCCGCGGCCGCGCCCAGCGGCGATGCGAAGCTGACGATCTCCCCGCAGCCGAACACGCCGGACGCTTCTCCGGAGACGCAGATCAGCATCCTCGGGGTTGCGCGTCAGGCGATCCGCTCGGTCGGCGTCACCGGGCAGGCATCGGGGGCGCACGCCGGCCATCTCAGCTCCTATTCGCGTGGCCGCGGCGCGAGCTTCCTGCTCGATCAGCCCCTGACGCAGGGTGAATCAGTCTCCGTCAAGATCCGCATCAAGGGCCGCAAGCCAATCCGCTACTCATTCACAGTCGCCAGGCTCGGTGCGAAGCTTCCCCCGCTCAAGCTGCTCTCGACCCAGCCGGACAAGCTCGATCACTTCGTCAGCGAGCCCGCGCTGCTCCCGCCGAAGATCACCGTCAACAAGAGCACCAAGCGGGCGCGCGGCAACGGCAGCGTCCTCCTGGCGCCTCTGCCGTCCCCTGCCGTGCATCCCGAGAGCAACAACACGGTGACCATCAAGCCGGTCGGGCCCGGCGGGCCGATGATCGTGGACGGAGCCGGCAACCTCGTCTGGTTCAGGCAGCTCGTCCAGCCCGAGGTCGCCGCCAACCTGCGGCTCCAGAAATTCCGCGGCCGCCAGGTCCTGACCTGGTGGGAGGGCACCGTCACTCCCGCCGCCTTCGGTCTCGGCGGTGGCGTGATCGCCAATCACTCCTACAACATCGTCCGGGTCGTCCATGCCGGCAACGGCTACCCGATGGATCTCCACGAGTTCGAGCTCACCAAGGACGGCGACGCCCTCTTCACGGTCTACTCGCCGATCCGCGTCCACCTGCCCGGGACTCCCGAGGGGACGCTCTCTCCGCTGCTGGATTCGATTGTCCAGGAGGTCGACATCAAGACCGGGCTGGTCGTCTGGGAATGGCACTCATACGGCCACATCCCGTTGGAGACCTCGCAGGCCACCCCGCAGAACAGCGCCTCCTACGACGCCTTCCACATCAACGCGATCCAGGCGCTGAAGAACGACCGGATGCTGATCTCGGCACGTGATACGTCCGCCGTCTACAAGGTCGACCGGGCGAGCGGGCGGATCCTCTGGACGCTGGGTGGCAAGGGAACGAACTTCCGGTTTGGCCCCGGCGCCTTGTTCAACCTCCAGCACGACGCCCACATGCTGGCCAACGGCCGGATCAGCATGTTCGACGACGCAGCGGGCCCGCCGATGTTCGGCCCGTACTCGCGCGGGCTGATCCTGCAGCTGAACTACAGGCGACACAAGGCGACGCTGGTGCGCCAGTTCGCCCGCTCCAACAGCACCTCGGCCCAGAGCGAGGGCAGCCTGCAGAGGCTGCCCGGCGGGAACGTCTTCGTCGGCTACGGATCCGAGCCGTTCTTCTCGGAGTTCTCCTCGCGCGGGAAGCTGCTCTACGACGCGAGCCTGCCCCAGGACGACGGCACCTACCGGACCTACCGTTTCCCCTGGACGGCGACACCGAAGACGAGCCCCGCCGTGGTCGCCCAGCGGACCGGGCCCTCCACCGTCTCGGTTTACGCGAGCTGGAACGGCGCGACGAAGGTCGCCCGCTGGCAGGTCCTCGCGGGCCCGAGCGCCGGATCGCTCTCGCGGGTGTCGAAGGTCCGCAAGCGCTCCTTCGAGACCCGGATCGACCTGAGTACTTCCGCCACGGTGTTCGCGGTGCGCGCCCTGGACTCGCAGGGCCACGTGATCGGCCGCTCCGCAGCGGTCCCGGCCTCCTGACGGCGGCGGGGGCATATTGGCCGCGCGCCTGGACCTGCGAGGACGGCGGGCCGAGGAGGTGGGGGGCGGTCCTCGAGCATCCCGGGCTCGGGATCAGGCCGGGTGAGGGGCTCGAGGTCGCGGCCGTCCATGACGCCTTCGCGACCGATGCGCTGGTCCGGCGCGAGCCCGGCGAGCTCTACGCCCTGCGCCACGGGATTCCCGCCGGTGGACCGCAGGCCGGTGACGAGGACGCCTGGGTCGAGCGCCTCGATCCCGAGACGCTGGCGGTCACCGCCTCGACGCCGCGGCTTCCGGGCGGACGGTTCTGGCCGGGAGGCATCGCCGCCCATGCCAACGGCGACCTGCACGCCGTCTATGGCCGCTGGATCCATCGGCTCAGCCCCGAGCTCGACGTCCTCGCCTCCCATCGGCTGCCGGTCGACCGCCCCTACAACTCATTCGTCGTCCTCGACGGCGGGGAGCTGGTGACGAAGGACTGCGATGCTCCGGCCGGACGGGAGACCTCAACCGCCTCGGTGCTCGATCCGGTCACCCTTTTGCCGGTCGCGCCGCCGCTCCGCCTGCCGGAGCCCTGCGTCGGCCGGCTCTCCAGCGACGGCGAGACCGTCTTCGCGATCGGGGCGACGGAGATGTTCGCGCTGAGGCTGGACCGCGACGCGGGCCGGCTGGTGCTGGACGAGGGCTGGCGCCCCAGCTACGGGCCGGCGCCGGGGCGCGGCTACGGCTGGAACCCGGTCGTGGCGCCCGAGCACATCTTCTGGATGGACAACGGCCGGAACAGCGTCGATCACACGATGCTGAGCTCCGGCACCGACAGTTCGCCGGTCCGCCTCTGGTGGGCGCGGCTGGATGACGGCACGACGCGCTCGGTCGAGATCAGCGGCCTGCCGTACGGCACCGAATCGAACCCGCCCGGCTGGGACCCGGTCGGTCAGATCGTGGTCGCCTACGACGCGGGCAACTCCGTGGTTCGGGCTTGGCGCCTGCGGGGCGACGAGCTCGAGCCGCTCTGGAGGCGCGACGACCTCGCCCAGGCCGGGCATCTGATCATCTACCCGGAGAGCCGGGAGCTGGTCGTGGGGGACTGGCAGGGTCACCCAGCGCTCAAACGAGGCCCGGTGCGGCGCGCAGTTGCGGCCGTCGGGCCCGTCCTGGCGCGCAGCGCGCGAGCCATGCGGGCCAGCCGGTCCCTGGGCGGTGACTCGCTGGCGGTCCTGGACCTCGACACCGGCGCCGAGAAGGCTCGCGTCGAGGTGCCATCCGCAATCCAGGGCTTTCTCTTCTCGGCCCCGGGTTTCGGGCGGGACGTCTACTACCAGTCGCTTTCGGTGATCGCGCGCATCGTGGTGAGCTAGCCCCGTATGTGACGCGTCCGGTGAAGCACGCGGGCGACTTTGTTCCATATGAGAATTCGGTAGGGGGTCGTGTTAGCGTCGCCGCCGCCAATTCCGGGCGAACAGCGCCCGGAGAACTCTCTCGGGAGGAGAGCCATATGAAGTTGAGTCGCGTATTCGCAGTTCTCTGCGTGGTTGCGGCCTGTTTCGTCATCGTCGCCCCGGCGTGGGCGACGAAGTACGTCTCGCTGGGCGATTCCTATTCGTCCGGCACGGGGACGCGGACCTACTACGACAGCAACTGTCAGAAGTCGGTCTACGCGTATCCGTATCTGGAGCACAACGCGCATCCGTCGTGGACGTTCGTGCACGCCGCGTGCTCCGGCGCCACGACCAGCAGCCTGCTCTCAAGTCAGGTATCCAGCGTTACCTCGGACACCAACTGGGTCACCTACACGATCGGTGGCAACGATGCCGGTTTCTCCAGCGTGCTCACGGAGTGCGCCCAGCCGGGTTGGGCATCCGACTGCAACGGCGCGATCGACAGCGCGCAGTCGATCATCCAGAACCAGTTGCCCGGCCGGCTCGATTCGGTGAACAACGCGATCAAGTCGAGGGCGCCGAACGCGACGGTGATCGCGCTCGACTATCCGCGTCTCTTCAACGGCACGGATTGCAATGCATTCACGTGGTTCAGCCCGAGCGAGGAGACGAGACTCAACCAGACCGCCGACATGATCAAGAACGTGATCAGCGCGGCCGCCACGCGGGCGGGAGCGAATTTCCTCTTCCGCGACGTGATTCCGCCGTTCATCGGCCACGCCGTCTGTGACGGCGGCGGCGGATCGTCCACCGAGTGGATCAACGGCCTCTCGAATCCGATCGGGGAGAGCTACCACCCGAAGACGACCGGCCACGCCAACGGCTACTACCCGGTGGTGCACAACACCACGGGCTGACGCGAAGCATGCGGAGGGCGGCGCCGCCCGAACCGGCGCCGCCCCTCTCGCAAAGTCCGCCATTTCCCGGCCCTGGCCGTACCCGGTCGGGCCGAATCGTCGCTATAGGAGGTAGCCGCGATTCGAGTTGACTGGATGTCACAGGGGAACGAGGGAACACGCGAGCTGGACCCGAGGCGTTTTGCGGTGCGCAGGCAGCGCGCCGGTGCGGACGAGCGGGTCCGCCTGGTCGGCGAGATGGACCTGTCCGTGATCGGCAGCGTCGACCGTGAGATGCAGCGCGCCGAGGCCGGCGACGCGGCAAGGATCGTGCTGGACCTCGAGGAGCTCGAGTTCCTGGACGCCTCGGGCATCCGGCTCCTGCTCCACCTCAACGCCAGGTCGAGCGAAAACGGTGGGCGGCTGCGCATCGCCAGGTCGACGGCGCCCCAGGTTCAGCGCGTGATCGACCTGACCGGGGCCGCCGAAGTGCTGCCCTTCCTGGAGTGACCTTCCCCACGCGGACGCTCAGCGCGAGTCGAAAGCGCGCGTAACGTGTTCGAGAGTGGGAGTGGCGTTCGTCCGCAGAAGCTCGCTCGCCGGATTGATCTCGCTGATCGCCCTGGTGGTCGTCGGCTTGGCCTGCGCGCCCGCCGCCGGCGCTTTCAGCCGCAGCCGGGCCACCTATCTGAGCGCAGCCACCAAGGGCGTGAAGCAGACGCACCGCTGGTGGAACCGCAGCCGGCACTGGTACAGCTCGACGCTGGGCGGCTCGCAGGTCGTTTCGCTCTGGGGTGCGGTCCCCCTGTTCGAGGCTCTCAACGGGCTGCAGATCGCGCAGCCTTCCCCAAGGCACCGGCGCCAGCTCAACCGCTTCGCCTGGGGGGCCCAGCGTTACCTCAACCCGAATCTGCGGCCAGTGGCCGGATTCGGGCCGAGGCCGGGCCAGCACAACCCGGGGAAGACCACCTGGTTCGACGACAACGGCTGGTGGGGCCTGGCGTTTCTCGACGCCTTCCAAGCCACCGGAAACGGGCGCTGGCTGGCGGATGCCGAGATCGCCCAGAACTTCATCAGCGTCTCCGGCTGGGACGCGACCCCAGGCCGTCCCGGCGGCCTTTGGTGGAACACGAACCACAGCTTCTACGCCGGTGAGACGCTCGCCGGGGGGACGCTGCTCTCCGCTCGGCTCTACGCGATCACTCACGACGCCCACTATCTCGACGACGCGCTCAAGTACATCTCCTGGGCCAACGTCTGGCTGACCGATCCGGCGACGGGTCTCTACGCACGCCTGCGCAAGCCCAAGACGTACTACGGCGCGGGCGCAACGGCGGCCGAGGCCGACCGCTCCTCACTCAGGGCGAATCCGGACGAGGCGGCGAAGCTGGAAGCCGCGGGCGCCCAGGTGCCCGGCACGGGAATCGCTCAGGCCGCCAAGTCGTTCTACCCGCCGTTCGACGCGGTGCCGATGCCCTACGTCAACGGGCCGATGATCCTCGCCCACCGGATCATCTGCGAGCAGACGGGCAACAAGTCCTTCTGCGAGCGGGCCGACCAGCTCGCCGCCGCCAGCCTGAGCCGCTACGGGCGCTTCTGGATGGGCCCCCAATTCGACTTCTGGTACGCGCGGACGATGCTCGAGTTCGCCCGGCTCGACGACAACGGGGACTGGTACGGAATCGTTCAGCGGAACGCGCGGAGCGCGCTCCACCGCGCTCGCGACAAGCACGGGCTCTACCTCCGCACTTGGTACGGCAAGAAGGCCGCGCGGGCGGCGGCTCCCAAGGGGAGCCTGCAGCTGCAGGCCGCCAACGCGGCCTTGTTCGCCTGGATGGGCGCGCTCGGGCGCTAGCCGGCGGTGATCAGGCCGCGAACCGCGGCCTCGGCTCAGGGCCTACGGGCCTGTGCCCGCCGCCAGCAGCGCCGCCATGGCGAGTGCGATCCCGAAGACGGCCCCGATCGAATAGGCGAGTACCAGGCGTCCGCCCCGGATCCGATCCGTCGCCAGACGGTCGATCAACGTGCCCATGCCAACCTCTCTTTCTCGGGCCTACGGGGTTAGCTGACGGGCTCGCGCCGAAAGAGTGCGCTACGGATAGACCGATTCGCCCACAGAGCTTGCGCTCCAGTTGGTTCCCCCGCTCGCACTAAGTACTACGTGCGATTCGGCAGGTGCAATTGGAAAGCCCGTACCCGATCGGTACAGGCTCAAACCAGCCTATGAGAATGAGTGGTCGGCTGCGCCGGTTAAGCCGCGGCCTTGGACAGCTTGCCGCCGGCCTCGAGCTCTTCGCGGACCTTGCGAACGTGGCCCGTGGAGCAATTGGCACGCTTGGCAATCACGCCGTCAGGCTCTTCGGGGCTGCGCTTGAGCTCGAACTCGAGCAGCGCCTGGCGCCGTGAGGCCCAGCCGTCACCCTTCGCGCCGATGGTCGCCTTCTCGACGGCCTTCTCACGCTGGCAGTGCAGGCACAGCCACTGGCCGCCGGCCTTTGTCCATCCCTCGGGTCGACGGGGGGTGGAGGGGCTTCCTGCGGCGTAGCGCACGGTCACCTCGCAGCCGGCGCAGGTCCAGCGCCGTGTGCGGGGCGCGCGGGCGCGCGAGTTGTGAGCGGTCTTGGTCTGAGACATGAGTTACCTCCGCGGTCGAGTGCTGCGTTCGCGAAGGCTCTGTAGATGGAAGAACTGCGCGAAAACGCTGCAAATGCCGGGTTTCCATGGCCCGGCGGGGAGGTACATATTAGCAGATGCTGAAATGCCTGCAAATCACGCATTTCCGGCCGAAAATGGCCAATTTCACGCCTCGGTGACGCAATTGGACCGGTCAAACCGCTACGAATACGGATCCCCGTGCGCGGTCTCGATGCAACCGCCGATTCAGGCGGCCGCTTCACCTCGCGATCGACCTGGGCGCTGATTGGCGCCCTGATCGCGCTCGTCGGCGCGCTCACGCTCTGCCTGGACCGCTTTCACAACGGCGATTTCTACCTCTCCCTGAACAGCGGCCGCTTCATCGCCGAGCACGGGTTTGCGAACCACGATCCGTTCTCGACCGTCTCCCAGGGTGGGACCTGGCTGAACCAGCAGTGGCTATCCGAGCTGGCCTTCTTCCGGGTTGCCGAGATCCTCGGCCCGACCGGGCTGACCGTTCTTTACGCCCTGCTGATCACGGCTCCCCTGGCGTTGCTGCTCTGGCTCTGCCGCCGGAAGGGGTGGCCGATGCTGGTCGCCGTCACGGCGTTCTACTTTCCCGGCGTGCTCGCGGTGATCCACCCGCGGGCGGCCGGGTTCACCGTCCTCATCTTCACGCTGCTCGTTGCGCTGCTCGTCGTCCTCTGGGGCCGGGGCGGCGGCGCGAGCGGTAGGCGGCGGACGTGGTGGGCGCCGCTGGCGATCCTCGCGCTCTTCGCGCTCTGGGCGAACCTGCACGGCGGATTCATCGCCGGGTTCCTGCTCCTCGGCTTGGCGACGATCGGCCTGGCGATCGACCACTGGCGCGGCATTCCGGGTGCGGCGCCACTCTCGCGGGTGGTCCTGCTTGGGCTCGTCGCGCTTCTCGCCGTGGTGACCGTCACGGTCGCAACCCCCTTGGGTGCCGCGATCTGGGAGTACCTGCTGAGCTTCCAGAATCAGGCGATCTCGCTCGCGAGCACCGAGTGGGAGTCGGCTTTCAGCTCTCCGCTGGCCCTGGTCTATCTCACCCTGGCGGCCTGCTTCGCCGCCTGGATGTGGGTGCGCTCGCCGCGACCGCGACGCGTCACCACGCTGCTGGTCACGGCCGGGTTCCTCATCTTCGCGGGGTACTCGATCAGGAACATCGTCTTCGTCGGCCCGATCCTGGCGCTGCAGGTCGCCTGGACGGCGCCGAATCGGGGGCCGACTCGGATGCGGGGCCCGGTCGCGGTGTTCGGCGCCGCGGCGGCGGTCGCGACGGCACTCTGGGCCGCGGTGCTCGGTCCAGCCCGTGACGATCCGACGCTCGCGTTCCCAATCGCCGACTACGCGATTGCGCATCCCCCCAAGCACGGGCGGATCGTCACCTACGCGGGGGTCGGGTCCTACATCAACTGGCGCTCGCCCAGCACGCCCGTGGTGCTGAACGGCTGGCTCGAGCAGTACACGCCCCAGGAGCTTCGGGACAACTACGGAGTGTTGCGCGACTGGACTGCGGATCCCCGCGGTGCGCTGCGCCGAATCCACGCCGGCGCCGTGATCACCCATGTTCCTGCGGCGATCCGGCAGCTCGAGGCGGCGGGCTTCCAGGCGAAGTACACCACCCCTGACGGGACCTACCTCGTCCGGGTGCGGCATCGCCCGAGGCTGAGCGGGCCTTAAGGGTCCGCCCTACCATCCCGCGCCCCGATGGAGTCGCTCCCCGGAACCGCTGACTCTGCGATCGAGCCGGCTGCCGTCGCGCCGCCGACTGTCCCTGCGCTTCCCCGGCTCAGGACAGGCCACCGCGCCCTGCTCGCCAACACGTTCCTCGGCGGGATGATCCTGGCCGGCTTCCTGATGGCGGCGGGGGCCGCGGCCAAGCACTACGGTCCCTCCCTGCACATTCACCACGGCCTCCCGGAATCGATCCGGGGGCCGCTCGATGGCCTCGGCCTGTCGGTGAGCGGGACCGAGTTCGGCGTGCTCTTCATCGTGCTCGGTCTCTGCTACCTCGGCGTCCTGCTGTTCGCCGACTCGGTGTCGTTCCGGGTGGGCCTGGGCGCCATCGTGGCGCTGCACCTCGTCTTCGTGATCGCGCCGCCGCTGCTCTCCAGCGACATCTTCAACTACGTCGGCTACGCCCGGCTCGAGGCGGTTCACGGGTTGAACCCCTACGTACATCCACTCTCGGCCGCGCCCACCGACCCCTCCTACATATACGTGGGCTGGCCGCTCAACACCACGGCCTACGGGCCGCTCTTCACGCTCGGAAGCCTGCCGCTCGGGCTGGTCGGGTTCACGGCGGCCATCTGGCTGCTCAAGGCCTCGGCGGCGCTCGCCAGCCTGGCCTGCGTCGCGCTCGTCTGGATGTGCGCGACGAGGCTGGGGAGGCCCGCCATGCCGGCGACCCTTTTCTTCGGTCTCAACCCCATCCTTCTCGCATACGCCGTGGGGGGTGGGCACAACGACCTGCTGATGCTGGTAGCGGCGCTCGGGGGGATCTACATGCTGCTCGCGGGGCGGGAGTCCGGAATGGCGACGCTTGTGGTCGCCGTAGCGGTGAAGAGCTCGTCAGTCGTCCTGCTCCCCTTCGCCCTGCTCGGCTCGCGCCGCCCTTTGAGGGCGATCCTCTGGGGAGTCGGGGCCGCCGCCGTCGTCGCAATCGCGACCTATCTCGCCTTCGGGAGCCACATCTCGAGCCTTCTGCACGTCCTGCAGCGGGACGCCCGCCTGGAGACGCCGAATGACGTCCCCGGTGTGATCAACGATGTCCTCGGCCTCGGGATCTCGATCCACACCCTGGGCAAGATCGGGATGCTGGTGCTGTTGCCGACTGTCGCCCTGCTGCTGGTGCGCGTCTACCGTGGAGGCGACTGGCTCGAGAACGCCGGCTGGGCGACCTGCGCGGTGCTCGTGACCACCACCTGGTTCCTGCCCTGGTATCTGATCTGGTTCCTGCCGCTGGCGGCGCTCGCGCTCAGGCCATATCAGCGAGCAACGGCGCTGGCCCTGACCGCGTTGTCGATCGGGCTACAGCTGCCGCACATATTTGGGCACTAGCGGCCACCAGGCCGCTGCACTTGGGAGCGGAGGGCGAAGCCCGTAGCGACTTACGTGGGGCGGCCGCTTGTGGCCGCGGCTATATGGCGAAGCCGTGTCGCCGGTTCTACTGACTCAAGATCTTCGCCTTCTCGGCCTCGAACTCGGCCTGGGTGAGCGCCCCCGACTCCTTCAGCTTGGCTAGCTTCTCCAATTGCTCGACCGGGTCCGCCTGTGGCTGGGCGGGCTGCTGGGCCGCCATTCCCGGCATCTGTCCCATTCCCGGCATCCCGCCCTGCACCCCCGCGGCCTGCTCGCGCAGCTGCTGCGCCTGCTGCATCAGCTGGCCGATCTGGTTCGGATCGATGCCGGCCGAAGCGATCGCCGCATTCTGCTGAGCGTCGGATGAGTAGTCGACGATGATCTTGTCGTGGTCGTTCGGGTCGTAGAGAACGGGCACGGTTTGCCCGGCGCCGGGTACAGCCATCTGCGGGAAGCTGAAGCGCTTCTTGACCTCGAACTCGGGCTCGTCGTCGGGCGTCACCCGAAGGTGGGTCTTCAGTGCGATCTCGGTGTTGGCGACGACGTGTCGGCTCCGCGCGTTACCGCCATTCCCTTTTCGGCGATCTCGATGATGGTGGCGTTGGCGCGCTTGCCGCTCGCCTCGAGATCCTTCTTCAGCTTCTTCGATGGCTTACCAAGCATTGAGTCTCTCCTTGTCGAGGCAGGTTCGCCACCCTACCGCGCCCATCTGGGGCGGGGTAGGGCATTCCACCGACGTTCGACGCGTCGAGTTATCTACTGCGGCGGACCGCTGTAGAGCGGCGCCCCGACGAGCGGCAGGACCGGCGTGCAGGGAACCGCCCCCGGGTGCTTCGGGTCGAGGGCGTTGAGCACGTCCTGTGCGACGACCGGGTCGGCGGCCATCGAGGCGTGCTCTGCCTCGTCGAGCGGGCACTGCTTCTGGACGACGAGGTTGGTCATGTTGGGCGCGTCCTCGATCCCGCTCGTGTACGGGGCGACCAGCTCATCGTTGCGGGTGACGATGCTCGTATAGGCGACGCCGGGAATGGCGATGCCGCCGTCGCGCAGCTTGGCGAGGAAGTCCGAACCCGTCAGGAACTGGGGGCATGAGGCGCAGAAGCCGGAGACGGCCTGTTCGAGGCCGCTCGAGAGCCCGAACGCCTTGCCGATCTGGTCGATCGTGCCGAGGCCGGCCAGGTTGGTGCCGCGCCAGAGCGTGGTGATGCCGACGTAGTTCCGCACCACCCGGTCGCCGCCGAGGAACTTGACGTAGTAGTCGGGCATCAGGCTGCCCTCGGAGTGCCCGACGATGTCGACGTGGGCCGCCCCGGTGGCGGCGCGGACCCGATCGACGAAGTCCGAGAGCCGCCGTGCGCTCTCCTCCATCGGTACGAGCCCTCCGGGCTGGTAGCCGGGGACCGAGACCTCCGGCTTCGTCCCGTAGGTGAGCGAGAAGACGCAATAGCCGCGGTTGGCGAGCAGGGGCGAGATCGTGTGCCAGTTGTCGGTCTGGTTCGCGAGCAGGCCGTGGACCAGGACGACTGGACGGGGGTGCGCGGCGCTTGGCCGGCACGAGAAGTCGTTGGCGCCCGGCGGGGAGGAGTCGGGGCTCGCGCCCTGGGCGATCAGGTCCTGGCTGAAGTCGTAGCTGACCGGATACGTCGTGGCGCTTGCCGCGGCCGGCGCGAGCAGCGCGACGACGGCGAACACGGCCACCACAGCTCTCGGTACCCCCCGGGTCCCCATTGCCAGGTCGGAATCTACCCGCATAGGATGGATGCATGCGTCAGTTGACCAGCCTCGACGCGCAGTTCCTGGCGCTGGAGAGCTCGAATCAGACCGGCCACGTGGCGGGTCTGACGATCCTCGATCCCTCGACCACACCGAGCGGGGATCTCACCTACGAGGACATCCGCGACCTGATGGAGGAACGCCTGCCGCTGCTGCCGCCGCTGCGCTGGCGCCTGGTGGAGGTGCCCTTCGGGCTCGACTACCCGTACTGGCTCGACGATCCCAACTTCGACCTCGACTTCCACGTCCGCGAGCTGGCGCTGCCGCCGGGTGGCGCCAAGGAGAAGCTCGCGGAGCAGGCCGCGCGGATCGCCGCCCGTCCGCTCGACCGCTCGCGCCCGCTCTGGGAGCTCTATCTGATCCACGGGCTCGAGGACGGCCACAAGGCGCTGCTGACCAAGATCCACCACTCGCTGATCGATGGCCTCTCGGGGGCGGAGATCATGGGCGTCCTCTTCGACCTCGCGCCTGAGGGCCGGGACCTGCCGGAGCCGAGCCAGAACGGCGGCGATCGCCAGCCCACGGAGCTCGAGATGCTCACCCGCGGCCTCATGGGCCTGCCCCGGTACCCGCTGCGGATGCTGCGTTCCCTGCCGCGGGCGCTCCCCAACCTCGACGAGTCGCCGGTGTTCGCCGGGATTCCGGGCACCAGCGTGGTGGCCAGGGTCGCCGACCGAATCACGCGTCCGTTCAGCAACCGCGAGACCGGGGTGCTGGCCCACACCCACTACAAGGCCCCGAAGACCTGCTTCAACGGCCGCATCTCCCCGCACCGGCGCTTCGCATTCGGGCAGCTCACGCTCGACGAGGTCAAGGAGGTGAAGAACAAGCACGGCGTCACCGTGAACGACGTGGTCGTCTCGGTCTGCGCCGGCGCGGTTCGCAGCTGGCTGATCGAGCATGACGACCTGCCGCCCGATCCGCTGGTTGTCCAGGTGCCGGTCTCGGTTAGGACCGACGAGCAGATGGGGACCTTCGGCAACCGGATCATGCTGATGAGCGCGCCGTTCTTCACCAACGAGCCGGACGCGGTCCGGCGGCTGGAGAAGACCCACCGGGCGCTGGCCGCGATGAAGGAGCACCACCGCGCGCTTCCGGCGGAGCTCCTTCAGGACACCAACCACTTCATCCCGCCCGCCGTCTTCGCGCGGGCGGCGCGCGCGACCTTCGCGATCTCCACCAGCGGCCGCGGGCGGCCGACCTGGAACCTGGTGGTCTCCAACGTGCCCGGCCCGCAGTTCCCGCTCTACTGCGCCGGAGCGCGACTGGTCGGCAACTACCCCGTCTCGGTGATCACCGACGGGATGGGGCTCAACATGACCGTGATGAGCTACTGCGGGAAGATGGACTTCGGCATCGTCGCCGACCGCGATCAGATGCCCGACCTCTGGTCCATGCTCGACCGGCTGCGGGACTCGCTCGAGGAGCTCAAGTAGATGCGAGGGTGCTCCGAGGCGGAGCCGAGGAGCAACCCGTTTGGATGAATTGGTCGACTGGCCGGGCGGGCGCGCGTTCGAGCAGGAGATGCGGCCCGGGATCGCCGACGCCGGCGAGGCGGGTCGCTGCCGCCTCGACGCCATGGCCCGCTGGCTGCAGGACATCGCCTACGCCGATCTCATCGACGCCGGCTTCGAGGGACGAGGGGCCTGGATCGTGCGGCGAACGCGGATTCGGGTCGAGCGGTTCCCGCGGTTCGGCGAGCCGCTCCGCCTGCGGACCTTCTGCAGCGGGTTCGGGCGTTTCTCGGCAGAGAGGCGAACGTCGATCACTGGCGATACCGCCCGTGTCGAGACCGTCTCACTTTGGATCTGCATGGATCCCGAGCGCGGTCGCCCGATGCGATTTCCACCCGAGTTCGCCGCCGCGTATGAGGAGAGCGCCGCGGGCCGCGACGCCAACGTCCGCCTGCGGCACCCCGAGCCGCCGCCGGACGCGGAGCGCTCGACCTGGCACTTCCGCGCGGCTGAGATGGACGGGGCCGAGCACATCAACAACTCCCACTACTGGACCCCGCTGGAGGAGGAACTGGCCGGGGCCCCGGAGCCCGAATCGATTGACGCCGAGATCGAATACCGCGACCCGGCGATGCCCGGCGATACGGTCCTGCTCCGCCAGGGCTCCTCGATGTGGATCGTCGCCCCGGAGGGGTCGATCCACGCCTCGCTGCTCAGGCCGTAGACGGCTTCGCCGGTCAGACCGCGGTTCGCGCTCTGGCGCCGTCCGCCGCGCGGGCGTGCTCGGAGACGGCGTCGATGATGATCGGCCAGACGCCGCGCGGCAGGTCGTGTCCCATGCCCTCGATCATCTTCAGCCTGGCCCCCGGTATGGCCTTCGCCGTGGCCTTGCCGCCCGACGGGCGGACCATCTTGTCCACCGTCCCGTGGATGACGAGCGTCGGGACCCTGATCCTGCCGAGCGCCTTGGTCCGGTCCCCCGACGCGACGATTGCTCCGAGCTGACGGCCGCCGGCCCGCACATCGAAGCCCCGGTCGTAGCTGCGGGCGGCCCGCTCGCGGACGTAGGCCTCGTCGCGCTCGAAGCCGGTCGATCCGACCAGGCCGAAGACCTCGGCCGAGCGCTGGATGTAGCCGTCGCGGTCACGGGGAGGCGGGCGAAGCAGGTAGCGGTACACGGCGAGCGCGGGCTGGCCGTGCCAGCGGCTGCCGGTGGTGGACATGATCGAGGTCAGGGAGCGGACGACCTCTGGATGCTCAGCCGCGAGCATCTGGCCGATCATGCCTCCCATCGAGGCGCCGACGATGTGGGCCGGGGCGATCTCAAGCTTGCGGAGCAGGACGGCCGCATCCTCCGCCATGTCGGAAAGCGTGTACTGCTCCGGCCCCACCCGGCGGCGAAGCAACTGGCCCAGCGCGGGCGGGCGGAAGTCGAAGTGCGTCGAGCGGCCGATGTCACGGTTGTCGAACCGCACCACATGGACGCCGCGCTCGGCGAGCTCCTCGCAGAAGTCCTCATGCCAGGCGATCATCTGGGTCGCCAGGCCCATGACCAGCAGGATCGGCGTGTCGCCCGGATCGCCGAAGGCCTCGTAACAGAGCGTTACGCCTCGGCCGACGTCACAGAACTGTTCGGTCATCCCAGCATCCTAGGTCTGACAAGGATCTTGCACGCCTGTTAGCAACTGCTGACAATTCGGGGGCGAAGCTCTAGCCTGCCGGCAGCAGGGAGGCGACCCGTCGCCTCTCGCTGACCATGCCGATGCCCCCTCGCGCTGCCCACAGACGCCCCCGGACCACGCGCCGTGGCCGCCCGGCCGTGGTCTCGCTGATGGTCTTCTGCCTCCTCGTGATCGGGTCGGTGATCGGCCAGAGCGCGTTCGGCGATCCGGCCTCGAAGATCGCCCAGAAGCAGGACGAGCTCAGCCGCATCCAGTCGACCTCCGGCTCGCTGCGGAGCCAGATCGACAGCATGAACCAGCGGGTCGATCAGCTGATCGGGGAGGAGTCGCACCTCCGCCAGGCGCAGGCGGCGGCCCAGGAACAGCTCGACCAGAAGCAGGCCGAGCTCGACAAGGCGACGGCCGAGCTCAACGCCCAGAAGGCGGAGCTCGCCAGGATTCGCGCAAAGCTTCAGGAGGCGACGGGCGCGCTCGAGCAGCTGCTCGTCGAGATGTACAAGTCGAGCGACCCTGACCTGACCGCGGTGGTCCTGAACTCCACGGACTGGTCAGACCTGCTCACCCGCAGCGAGTACGTCGACCACATCCAGAACTACGACAACGAGGTCGTCTCGCGTGTCCGCGGCCTCCGCGACCAGATCACCGCCCTGGTCAACCAGCTGCAGGCGACGCACGACCGGATCAAGACGGCGCGCGACGCGGTCGCCGAGAAGGAGCGCGAGATCGCGAGCCAGCACGCGCAGATCTCCCAGCAGCAGTCCGAGCTGGCCTCCGCGCGCAACGCCCGCGAGGGCGTCCTCAACGCGCTGCTCAGCAAGGAGCGGCAGATCCAGACGGATCTCTCCAACATCCCGGCGCCGGCCGGCCGCGCGACCCTCGACTCGAACGGGGACGCGATCCCGCCGTCGAATGCGCCTCTCGCCGTCCGTGCCGTGATCGAGGCCGCCAACCAGATCGACGACCTCCCCTACATCTGGGGAGGTGGGCATGGATCGTTCAGCTCGAGTGGTTACGACTGCTCTGGCGCCGTCAGCTTCGCCCTCCACGGGGGTGGCTTCCTCTCCAGCCCGCTCGACTCGACCGGCCTCGAGGTCTGGGGCGAGTCCGGCGGCGGCAACTGGATCACCGTCTTCGCCACCAGCGGTCACGCCTGGGCCTACATCGCAGGCCTCCGCTGGGACACGGGCGGCCCGGGTGGCGGTAACGGTCCCCGCTGGTCAACCGTGATGAGGGACGACGCCTCGTCGTTCGTCGCTCGGCATCCGGCTGGGTACTAGGCCGCGACGTTCAACCGCGAGGGGACCGTCCGCTCGTCGAATTCGAAGCCGGCCTCGAGCGCCCGGCGGAGCGGGCACGTGTTTCCGACGCGCTCGAGCCTGCGGACCTGCTCCGCCGAGAGCGAGTCGGGCAGGTGTACCTCGATCTCGACCCGGCGCGGGGTGGGCTCGGGGTCGTAGGAGACCTCGACCCTCGCGTCGCCGACCTCCCAGCCATGGCGCTCGGCGTACAGGGCGATCATCGTCGCGATGCACGAGGCCAGGGCGGCGGGGAGGAGCTCGTGTGGAGCTGGGCCTTCGTCCGTCCCGCCGAGCCCGAGGGGTTCGTCGGTGACGATCGCGTGACGGCCGTTGACGTCGACGCGGTGGCGGAGCTTGCCGACTCGGTGGGTTGTGGCTGTCATGGTCATCGACAAGTACACTACCACACAACTGTTTACTTGTGCTACGCTCTCCCACATGGCAACCAAGACAGAGATTCCACGCCCGCTTCCCGCGCCGCTCGTCGAGCGGGTCGCCGAGCGCTTCCGCGTTCTCGGCGAGCCGATGCGAATCCGCCTCCTCGAGGCCATGCGCGAGGGGGAGAAAAGCGTCAAGGAGCTGCAGGAGGCCACAGGCGCCTCCCAGCAGAACGTCTCGCAGCACCTCGGTGTACTGCTTCGCGCCCGCATCGTCGAACGGCGCAAGGAGGGGAACTACTCCCTCTATTCGATCGCCGACCCCGTCGTCTTCTCGCTCTGCGACGACGTCTGCGGCGGCCTGCGCCAGGAGCTCGAGCAACTCGAGGGCCTGCTCGAAGGAGGTTCGTGACATGTCCGGGTCCCGCTGGCCGCTCGAGCGCGTCCTCTTCGCGCTCGCCGGCACCGTCATCCTGATCAGCGTCGCGCTGGTGGCGCTGGTGTCGCCCTGGTTCCTGGTGCTGACCGGGTTCGTCGGGCTGAACATGTGGCTCTACGTGCTGGTCGGGACCTGCCCGGCTTCGTATCTGCTGAAGCGCTCGTGCGATCTGCGCTCAGCCGTCTACCCGGAGCCCCGATGACCGACGTCGGTCCGATCGGGAGGCTGGGGCGCTACACCGCCACCCACTTCGGGGTGGTGATGATCGGCTGGGCCGTCCTCGCTCTCGGCCTCGGCTTCCTCGCCCCGAGGGTTGAGAAGGCGCTCTCCGGCGCGGGATGGGAGACCAGCGGCTCGCAGTCGGTGCAGGCTCGTCAGCTGATCGACCGGAACTTCAACGGCCTCTCCAGCTACGGACTGATGGTCGTGGTCCACTCGCCGAGCGCCACCGCGGGCGATCCGAGCTTCCAGGCGACGGTCGGCGCGGTGGAACGGAGACTGCGCGCAGACGGCGCGGTGCGGACAGTCGTCCCGCCGCAGCCGGGCTCGTCGGTCTCGCCCGATGGGCACACCGCGATCGTTCAGGCCGGCGCCGCCCGCGACTCCAACGGGATGGTCCGCGCCGCGGAGGATCTGAAGGGCCCTCTGCGCGCTCTCGGCCGCGACGGGGTGGAGGTGAACCTCACGGGCGCCCCCGGGATGTGGTCCGACTTCAACGCCGCCAACAAGAGCGCGATGCTGCGCTCGGAGGTGATCTCCTGGCCGGTGACGCTGGCGATCATGCTGATCGCGTTCGGTTCCCTGGTCGCGGCGGGCCTCCCGCTGATGCTGACGATGGTGGGCCTGGTGGCCGCCGCCGGGATGCTCTATCTGGGGACGCTCGTGACGCCGATCTCGATCTGGGCGATGAACTTCGCGCTGATGTTCGCGCTCGCCCTGGGTATCGATTACGCCCTGTTCGTCGTCCACCGCTTCCGCGGAGCGCTCTTCGGCTCGAAGCTCGAGCCGGAGGAGGCCGTGGCCCAGGCGATGGACACGGCCGGCAAGGCGGTGCTCTTCTCGGGGGTCACGGTGCTGATCTCGCTGAGCGCGGTGATGCTGGTGCCGAGCCCTGCCTTCCGGTCGATGAGCTTCGGGATCATGCTCGCGGTGATCTTCGTGCTGGCAGCGACGCTCACGCTGCTGCCGGCAGTCCTCGCGAGGTTGGGCTCGCGCGTCGACAAGCTCTCCCTTCCCTGGGTGCACTCGGGCGAGCATCGCTCGGCGCGCTTCGCCTCATGGGGCGAGCGCCTCTGGCGGCACCCGCTCCGCTATGGCGTGCCCACCCTGATCGCGCTGGCGGTCCTGATCCTTCCGGTGACCCAGCTCCACACCGCGATGCCCTCGATCAAGGTCGTGCCCGCCGGCGATTCCTCACGGGTCGGCTACCAGCAGGTCCAGGCCGCGCTCGGTCCGGGGGCCACGGGGCCGCTGCAGCTCGTCGGGCCCGCGGGCCAGGCCTCGCGGGTCGCGGACATTGCTCGGCAGGACCCGGGGGTCGCGCAGGTGATGCCAGTCCAGCGCTCGGGCGATCGGGCGCTGGTCACAGCGATCCCGAAGCAGGATCCCTCCAGCCCGCAGGTGGGCGCCACGGTCGACCGGCTGCGCGCCGATCTGCCCGCCGGCGCCCTGGTGGGCGGCGCCGTGGCCGAGAACCACGATCTGGAGGCAGCGCTGTCGGCGAAAACGCCGCTCGTGATCGGCGTGGTTCTCGCGCTCGGATTCCTGCTCCTGCTGTTCGCGCTGCAGGCTCCGCTGATCGCCGCCGCGGGGGTATTGACGAACCTGCTCGCCACGGGCGCCGCGTTCGGCGTCGCCAAGTGGATCTTCCAGGACGGGGCGCTCCACTCACTGCTCGGGTTCGAGCCGCAGGGCTTCCTCGATGCCTGGGGACCCGTCTTCTTCTTCGCGATGATCTTCGCGATCTCGATGGACTACACCGTCTTCCTGCTCTCTTCCGCGAAGGAGCATTGGGACCGGACGCATGACGCCAAGGAGGCGATGGTCGGCGGCCTCGCCCACTCCGGCCGCGTGATCTTCGCCGCCGGCGCGGTGATGGTGGCTGTCTTCTTCACCTTCGCGCTCTCCGGGCCGCTGCCGCCGAAGGAGATGGGATTGATCCTCGGGATCGCCGTGCTGCTCGACGCGATGCTGATCAGGCTGCTGCTGATGCCGGTGCTGCTGCGGCTGCTCGGCCGCTGGGCCTGGTATCTGCCGAGCTGGGCGGACCGGCTGCTGCCGGACGTGCGGTTCGGACACGCCGGCGAGGCCGAAGCGCCGACACGCGCCTAGTTCAGGACTTCGATGGCAGGCAGTACCCGTACGCGGTGAGCTGAGGCGCGGGGCCGAAGAAGCCGTAGGAGGTGGCCGAGAACGTGCCGTTCGGGTTGAAGGCGCCCTGAGCGAAGAGGGCGTCGGTGGAGCCGCCGGAGCTGAAGCCGCCCGTGACGAGGCGCTTGCCCGCAGGGCACGCCGGCGTGGTCGTCGTCGCCGAGCCGCCGGTCGAGACCGGTGCGGGAGATGAGGCGACCTCGGTGATCACCGGCTTCTTCATCCGGGCGCAGTAGGCAATCGCCGTGAGCTCGCCGGAGCCCGTCCCGTAGGCATGTCCGCTGACGACCCAGGCCTTGGTGCCGACCGCGTGCGACTCGGTCACGTAGTCGCCGCCGTCCGACCGGAAGTCCGTCCGCTGGAAGCCGCCCGAGATGAGTGACTGGCCCTTCGGGCAGCGCGCCGTGACGGTCTTCGTCTGACCCGGGCGCAGGTAGACGGTGGTGTGGGGGGTCGGGGTCGCCGGGATGACCCCGAAGCCACAGATCGCCTGCACCGTGACGTCGCGGGGCGTGATGCTGGCGCGGCTCGGGTCGAGGAAGACGACGCTGATGTGCCAGCCCCGCTGTGCGCCGAGGCGCTCGTATGAGTGCGGATAGACGCCCTCGCCGTCGGCGCCGATCGCCGGGCTCTGCGTCATCCCGCCGCCGAGCGGGAACTTGCCGCCCGGGCAGATCGTCTGCAGCCGAGGAGCCGTATCCGGCTGGGTGATGTGGAAGCTCTTCGTTTTGATGGTGAAGTTGGTGATCCGCTTGGCGAGACCCGGTGTTGCGGCGCCCCTGTGGCCCTGCAGGCGGACCGTCCCCAGCTTCGAGTCGAGGACGTAGATCCCGCCGATGGCGCGCAGCGCCATCCGCAGGTGCTCGCAGTTG
The DNA here is from genome assembly GCA_963819715.1 of uncultured Solirubrobacterales bacterium. Classification (GTDB taxonomy): domain Bacteria; phylum Actinomycetota; class Thermoleophilia; order Solirubrobacterales; family 70-9; genus DASUPK01. The sequence continues at coordinate 370,988 of CAWFXE010000002.1, read as the reverse complement.
GTCCCCTGCCGCAACACATAAACCTGGTTCGCATGGGCGAGGTGCTTGGTATTGCGCGCCACGCCGACCTTCCGCTTCGTCGATTCGTGGATCGCCCGGGCGAGCTTCGGGGGCGCCGGGTAGCAGCCGTCGTCGCTGAAGCGGCGCTCGAAGAGGGCGATCTTGTACGACGCCTCGAGCCGCTTGGTCGCCAGGTTGAAGCCCGCCTTGATCCCGAACGCGCTCGGCGCCGCGGCCAGCAGGCCGGCGAGCACGACGATCGTGGAAGTGAGGATGGCGAATCGCTTCATGGGTGGCTGAGAACAGGACGCCTGCCGAGAAGTTGCGCATCTTGGCAGGCGGCGAGGAACCGAGACTTATCGATACATTCCGTGTTCGGTGTATCAGTAAGGGTGAGGGGCGAGAGATGAGGAGAGTGGAATGAGGACACGCGAGGTGATTTCCGCGCGACTCGTGTTGGCTGCGATCGCGACCGCCGCGATTTGGGCGGGACTCGCCCCGGCGGCGAACGCGAAGACGCCGGTGCGGTTCAAGACGATGGCCGGGTACCCGTCGCCCGGCACCCCGGCGAACCTGAACGTGGTCGGCGTCCTGAAAACGGGCGATCCGAAGGCCAGAAACGTCCTCGTCCTCAACCCGGGCACCTCCGCGAGCGCCGCCTACTTCGAGCCCCTTGCCAGGACGATCGTCAAGCGCCTCCCCGACTGGCAGGTCTGGGCCGTGGAGCGGCGTGAGAACTACCTCGAGGACCAGTCAGAGCTGAACCTGCTGAAGCAGGGGAGGGTGAGCCCGACCGACTTCTTCAACTACTACCTGGGATACATCGGGAACTCGAGCATCACCAACCACTACAGCCCGGTGCCCGACTCGGCCGTCCCCTTCGCGCGTAACTGGGGGATGAACACCGAGATCAACGACCTCCGGGTCGTCGTCAAGGCCGCCCGCCGCAAGGGGCGCAATGTCGCAATGGGGGGCCATTCCCTCGGCGGGTCGATCACAACGGCCTACGCGACCTGGGACTTCAATGGCCGGGCCGGTGGGCGCGATCTCTCGGGCCTGGTCCTGATCGATGGCGCCAGCAGCCCCACTCCGGTGACTCCCGACCAGGCGCAGACGTCGCTGAACACACTGCAGACCTCATCGCCCTGGCTGTCCTTCGGCGGCATCGCGGCGCCGCTCGCCGGACTCTTCGGCACCGTCGGATCCGCGGCGGCGAAGGCCGCGCCGCTGAGCGTCTCGGTCTTCCAGGGATGGCCGCTCCTGCCCTCGAACCTCCAGCCTCCGCCCGGGGTGACTCCGACCAATGAGGCGGGGTTCGGCCTCTCGACGGACGTCAAGACCTCGCCGTCCTCGCTGATCGCCGCCCAGGTTCACAGCGGCCAGCTGGCCGCCGGTGGCGATCCGCGGGGCTGGGACCGGGCCGGGAACATCACCCCGATCCAGCGCTGGGCGACGATGTTCTCCGGCTGGGGTCTCCAGAACCTGGACGGGACCGCCTGGTACCACCCGATGCGTCTGACGATCGACTCGGGCGCGGTCGGCGACGGCCTCCCCAACCCGGCGCAGTCGGTGCTCGACGTGCACTCAACCGATGCGACGAAGCTGCGGAAGCGCCTGAAGATCTACGCGTTCGCGGCTGCGCTCGGGAACACGCGGGTGATCCAGGGCGCCCAGGCTCTGGCCGCCGAGGCCCGGATCCCGCGCCGGAACCTGAAGCTGGTCAACCGGGCGGCGACCTACGCGCACAACGATCCGAGCGCGGCGGCGCCGAAGGTGAACGCGTTCCTGAAGCGGCTGGTCCCGTTCCTCACCTCGATCAGCGCGGGGAACGAGAAGGGTAAGAAGAAGAAGAAGGGCTAGCTCGACTCCACCGGGCGCCCGTTGCGGCGCCAGGTGCCGACGCCGCCGTTGGCGACGTGCAGAACTCGCTCGAACCCCTCCCGCTGGAGGATCGAGGCGGCGAGGCCGCTGCGCTTGCCGCCGCTGCAGATCGCGGCGATCTCCCGGTCACGGGGCAGCTCGCCCAGGCGTTCCGGTAGATCCCCGAAAGGGAGGTTGACCGAGCCCGGGATGTGGGCCTCGGCGAACTCGTCGTCGTCGCGGACGTCCAGGACCATGATGTCGCCCGACTCCAGGCGGCCGGCCAGCTCCTCGGGGTCGATCTGCTCGATCCGGCGAACCGGTCGGCCCTCCGAGGGCCACGAGGTCATTCCGCCCTCCAGGTACCCGCGGACACGGAGCCCGACGGAGGCGAGCAGATCCGCCGCCTCCAGCTCGTAGCCGTCTGAGGCCGCGACGACGATCAGATCGACGTCCGGCGGAGCCACCTTGGCGACCTTCGTGGCGAAGCCGGTCTCGTAGGCCGAGGCGCTGATCGCGCCGGGCACATGGGCCTCGTCGAACTGCTCGTTGGTCCGTGCGTCGACCAACAGCGCCCCCTCGGCGATTCCGGCCTCCACGGCGCGGGGCGCCAGCGGGACCGGGGTCCCCATGTCCTCGATCAGCGGCCCCTGGTTGAGGGCGACGATGTGCTCGATGTTGGGCGGGGGAGCTCCGAGCGTCGCGATGGCGTCTTCGACGAACTCGCCCTCGGTCTCGAAGCGGAGGGCGCGGTTGTGCCCCCGCTCGAAGCCGATCGTCGAGGTCGACTTGTGGTCGATGCCCGCGCTTCCACAGGACGAACCGCCGAGGTGGCCGGGCCATACCTCGACATCGTCGGGCAGCGACATCAGCTTCTCGTGAACCGACCGGTAAATGCCCGCGGCGCCCTCGCGCTTATCGATCGCCAGGTCCGGGCGAGCGACGTCGCCGACGAAGAGGGAATCCCCGGTCAGCACGACCCAGGGGTCGCCGCCGCGAGCCGAGTCGCGGAGCAGGAACGAGGTGTGCTCAGGCCGGTGGCCCGGGGTGTGGAGCGCCTCGATCTCAACTTCGCCGAGGTTCAGCTTCCAGCCGTCGGTGAACGCCTCGTGCGGATACTCGGCGTCGGCCAGCTCGTGGATGTGGATCGTCGCGCCCGTCGCCCGGGCGAGCCGTCCGTGGCCCGAGACGTGATCCGCGTGGTTGTGCGTCTCCAGCACGTGCTCGATCCGGACGCCGTGGAGGCGGCCGAGTCGCAGGTAGGAATCGATCGACCACTGTGGGTCGACCACCGCGGCGACTCCGGCCACGGTGTCGCCGACGAGGTAGGAGGCGCAACTCAGGTCCTCGTGCAGGATCTGGCGAAAGAGCATCGCCAGCCGAGGCTAGCTGCCGGTGAACTTCGGCTCGCGCTTCTCGACGAAGGCCATGACGCCCTCGATGAAGTCCGAGCTTTGGCCCTGGCCCTTCTGGGCGTCTGCCTCCGCCTCGAGCTGGCCGGCGAGGTCCGCGTAGAGACGGCGGTTGAGAAGGCTCTTCGATCCCGCGTAGGAGCGGGTCGGTCCGTTGGCGAGCTTCTCGAGCAGGGCACCGGCCTCATTCTCGAGGTCCGCGTCGGGGACGACCCGGTTGATCAGGCCCCAGGCGAGCGCCCGATCCGCCGGCACGCGCTCGCCGAGCATCGCCATCTCGGCGGCCCGCGCGTAGCCGACGCGGGCCGGTATGAAGGCGGTGGAGCCGCCGTCGGGCACCAGGCCGATGTTGACGAAGGCGAGCAGCAGGTAGGCCGACTCAGCCGCGATGATCAGGTCCGCGGCCAGGGCGAGCGAGCAGCCGATTCCGACCGCTGGTCCGTTGACGGCGGAGACCACGGGCTTCGGCATCTCGCGAATCCCCGTGATGATCGGGTGGTAGATCTCCTTGAGGCGGGCGCCCAGGTCGGGCATGCCCCCGTCGTCCGCACCGCGCTGCTCCTTCAGGTCGGCGCCGGAGGAGAAGCCGCGGCCCGCGCCGGTGATCAACACGGCTCGGATGGCGTCGTCACCGGCCACCGTCGTGACCGCATCGAGCAGGTCCGCTCCGAACTGCTCGTTCCAGGCGTTGAGAGCGTCGGGACGGTTGAGCAGGATGCGAGCGGCGGGGCCCTCGGTGGTCAGATCGATGGTCTCGTGGCTGGGCATGCGGTCGGTCCTTTCGGGATTCAGGTGTCGTGGTTTCGTACGAGTCGTGCGGTGGCCTCGCCCTGGGCGATCACCGTTCCGTCGTCGGCGACTAGCTCCAGCGAGAGCCGTCCGCGATCCGCCGGGGCGACGCGCTCGCCGCGGCCTCGGGCGGGCTTCCCACTCAGCCCCGCCCAGGCGGCGTCGGCGAGCTCGTCGACGAAGGCCGTCGGCGGGGAATCGAGCTGTCCGGCGAGCCAGCGCTGAGCAATTGCGTGAGCCGGCCCGGTGACGATCGCGGAGATCACGAGCATCGAGCGAGGGCGGATCTCGCCCCTCTCGATGGACGGCGCCATCCATTCGCGGATCGCCGCGGCGATCCGGCGGTTCAGCTCCTCGACCTCGGTGCCACCGGCCGAGTCCCAGTCGAGGTGCCCGCGCATGTAGACGAAGCGGGCGAGATCCGGGTGCTCCTCGATCCAGCCGAGCTGATGCTCGATCACACCGCGGACCGCGGAGCGCAGGGAGCGCGGCTTGCGCCCCATGAGCTCCCAGAGGCCCTCGTGGAATGAGGCGATCGCCTCCACGAAGAGGGCGTCGGCGATGGCGTCCTTTGTGGGGAAGTGGTGGAAGAGGGCGCCGTTGGAGACATCGCTTCTGGAGCGGATATCCGCGATCGTCGTCTGGGCGTAGCCGTCCTCGAGAAATCCAGTGAGGGCGGCGTCGAGGACCCGGCGGCGTGTATCGGTCTCCACCATCGCTGGCAGAGTAACACTCCGGAGGAACACTCTGTAGGCCCATCGACATACATTCCTTGCCTTGACCCCTCGATACCTGCCCCGTCCCGTCGCGAAGACCATCGCCCGCATGCTGCAGCGCTCCGTGCAGCGCACCTGGATTCCGATCCGGTTCCAGCGGGCCTGGACCGAGACCGCGGCGAGGATCACCCAGGTCCCGTCCGGGGTTTCGGTCGAGCACGGAACACTCGGTGGCCGGCCCTCCGATCTGCTCGTGCCCGAGGGGGCTGACCAATCGCGCGCGGTTCTCCACCTCCACGGCGGCGCCTACGTGATCGGATCCCCGCGGACCCACCGCGCGCTGGCCGCGCATATCGCCGTCGCCGCGAATGCGCCGGTGCACCTTCCCGACTACAGGCTCGGCCCGGAGCACAAGCATCCGGCCGCGCTCGAGGATGCCCTGGCCGCCTATCGCGAGCTGCTCGCCTCGGGGATCGACGCGAGGTCGATCGGCATCGCCGGCGACTCTGCCGGCGGAGGATTGACCGCGGCACTGGCGCTCCGGCTGCGCGAGGAGGGAGAACCGCTCCCCGGAGGGCTGGTCTTGCTCAACGGCTACCTCGATCTCACCTGCTCGGGCGCTTCGACCCTCGCCAACGCCCGGCGCGACGTAGGCCTCTTCCGCGACTGGACCATCCGCGGCGGGGAGCTCTACCGCGGAGACACCGACCCCCACGACCCCGAGCTCTCGCCGCTGGAGGCGGATCTCACCGGGCTGCCGCCCACCTACCTCCAGGTCGGCACCCACGATCTTCTGCTGAGTGACTCGGAGGCGTTCGCGAAACGGGCGCGCGCCGCGGGGATGGACGTCCGCTTCGATCGCTTCGAGGGGATGTGGCACGACTTCCAGGTCGTCGCCGGCATGCTGCGCGAGGCGGATGAGGCGATCGCCAAGCTGGGCGACGCTTTCGATGACATCTGGACGGGCCGCCCCTTGGCGCAGCCCATCGGCGAATCGTCCACCAACGGGAGGACGGGGCCCAGCGTCGCGATCATCGGCGCCGGGTTCGGCGGGATCGGCCTCGCGATCACGCTGAAGAAGGCCGGGGTCGGCTCGCTGACGATTCTCGAGAAGGGGGACGGGGTCGGCGGTGTCTGGCGCGACAACACCTACCCGGGGGCGGCCTGCGACGTCCCCTCCCAGCTCTACTCGTTCTCCTTCGAGCCGAACCCGGACTGGAGCCGGCGCTACTCGCCCCAGCCGGAGATCCTCGATTACCTGGATCGCTGCGTGGATCGCTACGGCCTGCGGCAGGCGCTCCGGCTCGGGACGGAGGTGGCCCGCGCGGAGTTCGACGAGGAGGCCGGGCGGTGGCGGATAGAGACGACCGCGGGGGAGACGATCGAGGTGGATGTGCTCGTCTCGGCATGCGGTCAGCTCAACCGGCCCGCACTGACGCGGATTCCCGGCTCGGAGCGCTTCAAGGGGCGGATCTTCCACACCGCTCGCTGGGATCACGATGTCGAGATCGACGGAAAGCGCGTGGCCGTGATCGGCACGGGCGCCAGCACGATTCAGGTCGTTCCCGCGATCGCTGAGCGGGTCGCCCAGCTCGACGTCTACCAGCGCTCGGCCCCGTATGTGATCCCAAAGAAGGATCGCCCCTACCGCGCATGGGAGAAGTTCCTCTTCCGCTGGTTCCCGCCCGCCCGGCTGCTCGCCCGCTTCAACCAATGGCTGTTCTTCGAGCTCTTCATCTCGGCCTTCAACCAGTTCCGCGCGGTGGGCAGGCTGGGCACCCGGATGTCCGAGAAGCTGCTGGATGAGCAGGTCTCCGATCCGGACCTGAAGCGGGCGCTGACGCCGGATCACGTCCTCGGCTGCAAGCGCGTTCTGATCTCGCCGGACTACTACTCGACGCTTGGGCGGCCCAACGTCGAGCTCGTCCCCACCGGCGTGCGGGAGCTGACGAAGAGGGGGGTGGTGGCGGAGGACGGGACCGAGCGCCCCGCTGACGTGGTCGTGCTCTCCACGGGCTTCGAGAGCACCCGGTTCCTGGCCCCGATGGAGATCCGCGGGCGGGACGGACTCGACCTGAACGAGGTCTGGAGCGAGGGCGCCAACGCGTACCTGGGCATGACGGTGGCCGGCTTCCCGAACCTGTTCGTCATGTACGGGCCCAACACGAACCTGGGCTCGGGGTCGATCATCTTCCAGCTCGAGAGCCAGATGACCTACATCGCCGATGCCGTCGAGCGCCTGCGCCGCAAGGGCGGCCGGCTCTCCGTCCGGCCCGAGGTGCAGCGGGCCTTCGACAGCGAGATGCAGAATCGACTCTCCACCTCGGTCTGGCAGACGGGCTGCAACAACTGGTACGTCGACGAGCACGGCCGGAACACCAACAACTGGCCCGGCTTCACGCTCGAGTACCGGCGCCGGACGAGGCACCTCGACCCGGCCGACTACGAGCTGACGACGTAACGAACCGCGTTCCCCCCGGACTGGGAGGCGTTATGCGCAACTTGCCGCTGATCGTCCGCCTGGCCTCCGGCCTGATCTTCATCGGCTTCGGGCTGGCGAAGTTCCCGAACCACGGGACCGAGGTCGATTCCTTCGAGACCTACGGCCTGCCCTCGCCCGACGCGTTCGTCTACCTGATCGGATTGATCGAGGTGGTGGGAGGCGGGATGCTGCTGCTCGGCCGCGGCACCCGCCTCGCGGCGCTTGTGCTGGCCGGCGACATGGCCGGGGCGATCGTCGTGTCGGGAATCAGGGAGGGCGAGCCGATCAGCCTGACGCTGGCGCCGGCCCTTCTGGTCGCGATGCTCTACCTGCTGCTGGGCGAGCGCCGCTCTCAGCTCAGCACGTCGGGCTTGTAGCCCAGCCCCTCGATCAGCTCGAGCAGGCGCTTCGCGTGATCGGGCCCCCGCGTCTCCATCACCAGCTCGACGCCCGTCTCGCTGACGGAGAGGCCGACGCCCTCGCGCACGTGGTCGATGTCGATCAGGTTGGCTCCGCCCTCGCCGAGCGCCGTCAGCAGCGCCGCGAGTGACCCGGGCTCGTCGGCGATCTTGGTGAAGATCCGCAGGCGCCTGCCCCGGGCCGTCTCGTGGTGACGGGCGAGGTCGGCGAGAACGCCGGTGTCGATGTTTCCACCGGAGAGGATCACCACCGTCGTGCCCGTGGAGGCGGGGCGGACGAGCTCCTGGATCAGCGTGGCGACCCCCACCGCGCCGGCGCCCTCGACCACCAGCTTGGTCCGCTCGAGCAGCAGCATGATCGCGTCGGCGATCTCGTTCTGGTTGACGGTGACGACGTCGTCGAGCAGGCTGTCGAGCAGCGGCGCCGTGATCTCGCCCGGTTGCTTCACGGCGATCCCGTCCGCCAGGGGGCACTGGGCCTTGACCCCGATTACCTCGACGCCCTCCCGCCTCGCCTTGATCGCCGCCGCGATGCCGGCGGCCAGGCCGCCCCCGCCGATCGGCACGATCACCTTCGCGAGGTCGGACACCTCCTCGAGAAGCTCGAGCCCGATCGTGCCCTGCCCGGCGATCACCGCGGGGTCGTCAAACGGATGGACGAAGGGAAGGCCCTCGGACTCGGCGTGGGACAGGGCATCGACGAGGCTGACGTCGACGCTCTCCCCGGTGAGCACGATCTCCGCGCCGGATTCGCGAGCGGCGGCGATCTTGGCCAGCGCCGCTCCCTCGGGCATGAAGATGGTCGCAGCCAGGCCGCGAGCTCGCGCGGCGTATGCGACCGATTGACCGTGGTTCCCGGCGCTTGCGGTGACGACCCCCGTGGTCCCCGGGTCCAGTGTCGAGATCTTGTTGAGGGCCCCGCGCAGCTTGAACGAGCCGGTCCGCTGCAGGTTCTCGGCCTTGAGCGCGATCGGGCCGCCGGTGGTCCGCGAGAGGTACCGGGACTCGATCACCTGCGTGCGGCGAACGACGTCGGCCACAACCTCACGGGCCGCGTCGATGTCTCCCAGGGAGACGGCTTCGCTCAAGACGGAAGCGGGACGGTCGCGTCCATCTCGACCAGCGCGCCCTTGGGAAGAGCCGCGACGCCGACCGTCGTGCGAACGGGGAACGGCTTCTCGAAGAAGGTCGCGTACACGTCGTTCACCTTTCCGAACTCCTCCATGTCGGTCAGGTAGATCCCGATCCGCGCCGCGGCCTGAAGGCGCGTTCCCGCCTCGCGGCAGACGGCCTCGAGGCTCTTCAGGCAGCGGCTCGCCTGCTCGGCGATGCCGCCCTCGATCAACTCGCCGCTCGCCGGGTCCAGCGGGACCTGGCCGCTGCAGTAGAGGACGCCGTTGGCGATGACGGCCTGCGAGTAGGGGCCGATCGGAGCTGGTGCATCCTGGGTCTCAACGACTTCCCTGGCGATTCGCCCAGTATTTCAGTGATGATGCGCCACGATGAGAGCGCTCGCCATCGTGCACCAGACGGACGCGGGCCCGGGTGTCTTCGCCGAAGAAATGCGGGAGCGCGGCGTTGAGCTGCACGAGTGGCAGCTCTCCGTGCGTGGTGCGGCCCCGGAGCTCGAGATCGCCGAATACGACGCGATCCTCACCTTTGGAGGTGCCATGCACGGCGACCAGGAGGACCGTCATCCCTGGTTGCGCTTCGAGAAGGACTTCCTGGCGGCGATGATCGATGACCGCATGCCCGTGCTGGCGGTCTGCCTCGGGTCCCAGCTGCTGGCCGATGCGGCCGGGGGGTCGACGCGGAGGGCGAGCGAGCCTGAGATCGGCTGGCACGACGTCGAGGTGACCGAAGAGGGGAAGGCGGATCCGCTGATCGGTCCGATGGCGCCGAGCTTCGAGGCGTTCCAGTGGCACAGCTACGAGGGTGTCCCGCCGGAGGGCGCGGCGATCCTCGCCCGCAGCCCCGTCTGCGTCCAGGCCTATCGCGTCGGGGAGGTTGTCTGGGCGATTCAGTTCCACGCCGAGGTGACGGCCGCCGATGCCGGGAGCTGGATCGATGACTACCGCTCCGACGAGGACGCGGTGCGGATCGGCTTGGATCCGGAGGCGCTGCACGCCGAGACCGAGGAGAAGATCGGCGAGTGGAGCCGCCTCGGCCGGGAGCTCTGCGGCCGCTTCCTGGAGGTGGTCAGCTAGACACGCTGGCCGCCGGGCTGGCGACCCGCGAGGTAATAGTGGGCAGCGCCGGCCAGGAAGATCGTCGACGTCCCGATGTGGAGCAAAGCGTCCGCATCGCCGTGCGGGAAGTAGAAGAGACCGCCCGCGACCCGAGTGCTGAGCGAGGCCCAGAGAGCGGTGGAGAGCAGGGCGCCGGCCGCGGCCAGGTTGAAGAGAGCTGACCATGAGCGGCGCAGCGCGGCGAAGAAGCCGGGGAGGGCGACGAGGAAGCCGGAGACTGCGTGCCAGCCGTTCATGTCGACGCCGAGCACCCGGACCGAGGTCGCCGAGTCGCCGATGTGGAAGTCCGGGTTCGCGATCAAGCCGGGCACGCTCCAGACCAGGATGGCGATGGAGCCGAGAATCGCGGCCCACTGGACGGGTTGAAGTGGTCTCTCCGGGGTGAACATAAGTTACTGTCCGGTAACTTAGCAAAGATGCGAGAGATGGCAACCGCCCGCCAGACGCGACTTCCCCCGGCCGAGCGGCGCGAGCTCGTCCTCGAGGCCGCGGGCCGGCTCTTCGGCGAGCGGGGCTACGCCCACACCAGCCTCGATCAGATCGCCGCGGCCGCCGGGGTGACCAAGCCGATCCTCTATCGCCACTTCGACTCGAAGAAGGCGCTCTACCTCGCCCTGCTCGAGCGCCACCGCGACGACCTGCCGCGCTTCTTCGAGCGGGTTCCGGCCGGCCTGTCTTTCGACGAGAGGGTGGAGGCGATCCTCGAGGTCTGGTTCGACTACGTCAGCGAGCACGGCTACGCCTGGCGGATGCTGTTCCGCGACGCCGGAGGCGACGAGGAGATCCGGGCCTTTCGCCGAGCCAACTACGACCGGGCGCGGGAGGTGCTGGCGACCTTCATCCGCGGGCCAGAAGGGAATCCCGAAACGGGAGGTCGAGCCGCTTGCCGAGTTCCTCCGCGCAGGGGGCGCTGGGCTCGCGCTGTGGTCACTCGACCATCCGGAGGTCTCGCGGGCGACACTCGTCGCCACCGCGAAGCGCGTGCTCGCAGCTATTCCGGGGTGACGTAGGCGCCGGAAAGGCCGCCGTCGACAAGGAAGGTCGAGGCCGTCACGTACGAGCTTTCGTCGCTCGCGAGGAAGAGGGCGCCCTGGGCGATCTCGCGGGCCTCGGCGAAGCGCCCCATCGGCAGGTGGACCATCCGGCGCGCCGCCTTCTCCGGGTCCTTCGCGAACAGCTCCTGGAGCAGCGGCGTATTGACCGGGCCGGGGCAGAGGGCGTTGACCCGCACACCCCGCTTGCCGAACTCGACGCCGAGCTCGCGCGAGAGCGCGAGGACGCCGCCCTTCGAGGCCGTGTAGGAGATCTGGGAGGTCGCCGCGCCCATCACGGCGACGAACGAAGCCGTGTTGATCACCGAGCCCCCGCCGGACTCGAGCAGATGGGGGATGCCGTGCTTGCAGCAGAGGAAGACCGACTTCAGGTTGACGTCCTGGACGCGCTGCCAGGCCTCGAGCGAGGTGTCGAGCACCGAGACGTCGTCGTCGGGGCTGATGCCCGGCGTTGTTGAAGAGGACGTCGATCCGTCCCATCTCCTCCGCCGCCTTCGCGTACATCTCGCGGACCGAGTCCTCGTCGGCGACGTCGGCCTGGAGCGCCAGCTCGCCCTCGGCGCCCTCGGCGAGGTCGACGCCCACCACGCGGGCCCCCTCCTCGGTGAACAGCCGCGCGGTCTCCGCACCAATCCCGCTGGCGGCACCCGTGATCACGCACACCTTCCCCTCGAGGCGTCCTGGCATCTCAGCCCTCCGTGGCGTAGTAGACGTTCTTGATCTCGCTGTAGGCCTCGAGAGCATCGGGGCCGAGCTCGCGGCCGACTCCCGACTGCTTGAAGCCGCCGAACGGCGTCGAGACGCGGACGGATGTGTTGGAGTTGATCGAGATCACCCCGGTCTCGATCGCGCGCGCGACGCGCAGCGCCTTGGCGCCGTCGCGGGTCCAGACCGAGCCCGAGAGGCCGTAGATCGTGTCGTTGGCGATGCGGATCGCCTCGGCCTCGCCATCGAAGGGGATCACACAGGCGACCGGGCCGAAGATCTCCTCGCGCGCGGGGCGGTCGTCGTTCGAGACGGGCGCGAGGACGGTGGGAGGGAACCAGTAGCCGGGGCCGTCAGGGGCGGTTCCGCGGAAGGCGACTGGTGCGTCGCCGTTCACGTAGGAGGAGACGGTCTCCAGCTGGTCCGCCGAGATCACGGGGCCCATCTGGGTCGACTCGTCGAGCGGGTCGCCGACCTTGATTTGTGTGACGGCCTTCTCCAGGGCTGACATGAACTCGTCCATCGCCGAGCGCTCGACCAGGATCCGGGAGCGGGCGCAGCAGTCCTGGCCCGCGTTGCCGAACACGGCGATCGGAGCGGAGGAGGCCGCGGCCTCCAGGTCGGCGTCGCCGAAGATCACGTTGGCGCTCTTGCCGCCCAGCTCGAGCGTGACCCGCTTGATCGTCGCGGCAGCCGCCTGGGCGATGCCACGGCCGACCTCGGTGGATCCGGTGAAGGCAACCTTGGCGACGTCGGGGTGCTCGACGATCCGCTGCCCGGCCACGCTGCCCTTGCCCGCGACGACGTTGAGCACGCCCTCGGGCACGCCCGCCTCGACCGCGATCTTCTCCAGCTCCAGAGCCGTAAGCGGGGTGAGCTCCGCCGGCTTCAGCACGACCGTGTTGCCGGCGGCAAGAGCGGGGGCGATCTTCCAGGACGCGATCGTGAGCGGGAAGTTCCAGGGCGTGATCAGCCCGACCACGCCGAGCGGCTCGCGGAACGTCATGTCGACGCCGCCGGCGACCGGGATCGTCTTGCCGGTGAGCCGCTCGGGCGCGCCGGCGTAGTAGCGGAAGGTGTCGACCACCATCCCCATCTCGCCGCGGGCGTCGGAGATCGGCTTGCCCGCGTTGCGGGCCTCGAGCTTGGCCAGGTCCTCCTGACGGACGGCGATCGCGTCGGTCAGCGTGTGCAGCAGGGAGGAGCGGTCGCCCGGCGCCATCGCCCGCCAGGCGGGAAATGCCTGCTTGGCACGCTCGATTGCGCCGTCGGCCTCCTCGGCTGCGGCGCGGGGGATCTCCATCATGACCTCGGCGGTGGCCGGCTCGACTACCTGGATCGCTTCCTTGCTCGCCACGTGCGCCGACGATATAGGGTCCGAACGTGGCGTCAGGGGAGAAGAGCAAGGAAGCTACCCCCAGACCCGGAGGTCCCGGCGGGACCCGCGGCATGCTCACGCTGGATGAGCTGAAGAAGGCTGGCGAGGAGGGGACGATCGACACCGTCGTCACCGCCTTCACCGACATGCAGGGACGGCTCTTCGGCAAGCGGATCGAGATCGAGTACTTCCTCAACGACGTCGTCGGGCACGGAGTGGAGGGCTGCAACTACCTGCTCGCCCTCGACATGGACATGGAGCCGCTCCCCGGCTACGAGATGGCCAACTGGGAGGGCGGCTACGGAGACTTCGGGATCGTCCCCGACATGTCGACGCTGCGGGCGATCCCGTGGCTCGATCGCACGGCGCTGGTGCTCGCCGACGTCACCAACGAGGACGGCAGCCCGGTGGCCGCCTCGCCGCGCCAGATCCTGATCGCCCAATACGAGCGCGCTCGCGAGATGGGTTTCACCCCGTACGCGGCCTCGGAGCTCGAGTTCTATCTCTACAAGGAGAGCTACGCGGAGGCCTGGGAGAAGGACTTCAAGAACCTCACCCCGACCATCCCCTACGTCCTCGATTACCACATCCTCGCCACCACGATGGACGAGGCCTATCTCGGCCAGATCCGCCGGGGGATGATGGGCGCCGGGATCCCGGTCGAGTTCTCCAAGGGCGAGGCGTGGCACGGCCAGCACGAGGTCAACTTCCGTTACGCGGACGCGGTCACGGCCGCGGACCGCCACACGATCTACAAGAACGGCGTCAAGGAGATCGCCTTCCTGAACGAGATCTCGGCGAGCTTCATGGCGAAGCCGTCGGAGGACGACATCGGCAGCAGCTGCCACATCCACCAGAGCCTGGTGGACGAGGACGGCAAGAGCGTCTTCGTCGACGGTGACGGCAACGAGACCGATGCCTTCATGCACTTCATCGGCGGCATGCGAGACCACATCCGCGAGCTCGCCCTGTTCGTGGCGCCGGCGATCAACTCCTACAAGCGCTACGCCGCGGAGAGCTGGGCGCCGACGTCGGTCTCCTGGGGCAGGGACAACCGGACCTGCGGCTTCCGCGTCGTCGGCCACGGCCAGTCCCGTCGCGTCGAGTGCCGGATTCCGGGCGCTGACGCCAATCCATATCTGGCGATGGCGGCGCTGCTCGCGGCCGGTCTCGACGGAATCGAGAAGGGGACCGATCCGGGCCCGGAGCTGAAGGGCAACGCCTACGAGGCCGGCGAGGCCGAGGCGTTCCCGTCGTCGCTCCGCGAGGCGGTCTCCCAGTGGGAAAAGTCAGAGTTCGCGGAGCAGGCCTTCGGCGAAGCAGCACACAAGCACTACCTGAACTACGGCCGGCTCGAGCAGGGCCTGTTCGACAAGGTCGTGACGGATTACGAGCGCCGGAGGATGTTCGAGCGCGGCTGACTACGCCGGGGCGCCGAGAGGCCCGCCGAGACCGGCAGCCTCGCGCGCGCGTTCGGGCTCGCCCACGACGATCACCCTGCAGGGCCGCTCCGCGAGCACCGTCTGCAGCGTCTTGCCATAGAGCGGCGCGCCGTTTCGGTAGCGCAGCCCCATCACCAGCGCGGAGGCCTTCAGCCCCCGGGCCTCCTCCGCGATCGAGTGACCCGCTTGGTTCGGCCGGACCCGGTGAACGTGGCCGCTGACCCGTAGGCCGCCGATCAGCTTCGCTTGCTCGATCTTCGACCGGGCCGCTTCCTCCTGCTCGGGGAGACCGGCATCGAGCGGCAGATGGCTGGGGACGATCACAACGGAGATGACGTGGATCGCGCGGCGCTTCTTAGACGCCAGCTTGACCGCGGTGGCCATCGTCTGCTCCGAGAACGGTTCGTCCTCCTCGAAGGCGACCAGGACGCTCTTGTACTCGACCTCCTCCACGCCGAGCGGCTCGGGGAGGACGACCTTGTGCGTCTGGGATAGGGGGAGACCCTGCGACCGGCGGTAGAGCAGATAGATGGAGATCCCGATCAGCATCCAGATCGAGCCGATCACGAGCGTTCGCGGGTTCAGCACCATGACCACAATCCAGGCGGCGAACGTGCCGAAGCCGCCCAAGACGGCCGTGAGCGGAAGATCGAATCCGAATGCTCGGATGCTCCCGGCCGGCTTCCAGTCCCGTTCCTTGTCGGGATAGCGCTGCCGGAGTTTGATCACCGAGATGTGGGCGATCGTGAAGGAGAGCATCGCGCCGAACGAGTAGAGCGTCGCCAGCAGCTCCGTCTCGCCCGGGATCAGCGTGATGATCGCGATGCCGGAGAAGATGAGGATGGCGATGTACGGGGTGCGGAACTTCGGATGGACCTGGCGCAGCCGCTCGGGCAGCTGACGATAGTGGCCCATCGAGAAGGTGAGCCGTGACACGCCGATCAGCCCTGCGTTCGTCGCGATCAGCAGGATCACTGCCGCCAGGACGCCGACGTAGTACCGCATGATGTTCGTCAGGCCACCGCTCAGGCCGAGGTTCTCGACGATGCCGAGGACCGGGTCATCGGCGAATTTTGTCCCCAGATCAGTCGTGTAGTGCGCGCCCACCTGGTGGACCGGCATGGCCGAGAGCGCGATCAGCGGCAGCAGGGTGTAGAGGCCAAGGACTGCCAATACGGTCAGGCCCACGCCCTTCGGGATCGTCTTCGAGGCGTCCTTGGCCTCCTCCGACATGTTCGAGATCGTCTCGATCCCGGTGTAGGCGATCATCCCGACCGCGATCCCGAGCAGGAAGTCGCCCCAGCTCGGCGCCACCCCGAGATGGACGTTGTCAA
Organism: uncultured Solirubrobacterales bacterium; assembly: GCA_963819715.1. Classification (GTDB taxonomy): domain Bacteria; phylum Actinomycetota; class Thermoleophilia; order Solirubrobacterales; family 70-9; genus DASUPK01. The sequence continues at coordinate 355,150 of CAWFXE010000002.1, read as the reverse complement.
CCAGGACCTGTGGACTGAACACAAGGACCAGCCCGATGATCACCAGGACGACCTGGGTGCAGAGGTCGGCGATGGCCAGGATCAGGTTGAGCCGGGTCGACTCCTGGGTCCCCTTCACGTTCAGCGCGGCGAGGAAGACGATGACCGCGATGCCGCCGAGGATGTCCCCGGGCGAGTCCCCCAGCCACGGCCAGAAAACGGCCAGGTAGTGCGGGACGAAGAAGGCCGAGATCGCGACCGTGATGATGTAGTTGAGCATCTGGCCCCAGGCCGCGAAGAAGCTGACCAGCTCGTTGAAGGCGTGACGCGCGAAGCTCGCGGAGCCACCGGCCTCCGGGAACATCACGGTCGCTTCGGCGTAGGTCGCCGCCGTGGCCATGAAGATCAGCCCGGCGATCACGAATGCGACCGGGGTCAGGCCGAGGGCGAAGGCGGCGGTGACGCCCAGGGCGTAGTAGATCGAGCTGCCCACGTTGCCGTAGGCGGCTGAGAAGAGGGCGCCCACGCCGTGGACGCGCGCCAGCGATTCGTCCCTGGGAATGCGTCGAGCCATTGCAGCCCTTTCGAGGATAGTCCCGGGGCAGGCGCGGCCTCGCTAGGCCAAGGCGCGCTCGACCAGGGTGGGGATCACGCGGTCTTCCAGGTCCTCCTCGGGATGCCAGAGGACACCCAGGACAAAGCCATCGCCGGCCGACTCGATCGCCTCGACGCTCTCGTCTTCCGTCGCCCAGGCGGTGGCTTCGAGAGAGTCCGGGACCGAGTCGACACCCTGGTGGTGGTGGCTCTTCACGGTGAGGTGTTCTGTCCCGGCGGCGCTTGCTGCCAGCGAGCCCGGCTCGATCCGCACGTCATGCTCCGCCCAGGAACCGGGCACCGGCCGGTGGCGCTCATGGCCGAGCCGGTCCGGCAGGTGCTGGTCGAGAGTCCCGCCACAGGCGACGTTGAGGATCTGCATGCCACGGCAGACGCCGAGCAGCGGCAGGCCTCGCTCGAGCGCTGCGCCGGTGAGCGCGATCTCGAAGTGGTCGCGGCCTGGATTGGTGCCGATGGTTTCAGGGTGCGTCTGGGCGCCGTGGCTCTCGGGGTCGATGTCCGCCCCGCCGCCGAGTATCAGGCCATCGAGGCGGTCGAGGAGCTCGGCGGGGTCTTCGGTCGCCCGCCGGTCGGGTGGCAGCATGGCGACCATCCCGCCAGCCGCGTGAATCGCCCGCGAGTAGGAAAGGGGCATGAGCACGGTCGGCTCGTCCTTCCAGACGCCGAAATGCGCGCTTTCGACTGCCGCGCAGACTCCGATCAGCGGGCGCGCCATGCGGGCCACGCTACATCCCTGGGCGTGCCGCGAAGGTGGCGCTGGCCAAACTGGAGCAACTGCTCGGCAAAATTGTCCAGCGGGTCCTTGACATGAGTGAAAGGATCGTGGCGTCCGTCACCGAGGGGATGGAGAAGGAGGATCCGATGGAAGATGGATCACGCAAGGTAGGAGCGGTCACGTACCGCGAAGCAGACCAGGATTACTTCGAGAAGCGCAAGCTCCGCCGTCACGCTGGCGTCTGGTCGTTGTGGGCGCTCGGGGTGGCCGCGGTTATCTCCGGAGACTTTTTCGGCTGGAACTTCGGCCTGGCCTACGGCTTCGGCGGGCTGTTGGTCGCCACCGTCGTGGTCACCGTCATGTACTTCGGCCTCTGCTACTCGATCGCGGAGATGTCGCCGGCACTGCCGCACACCGGCGGTGCCTACTCGTTCGCGAGATCGGCGATGGGTCCGTGGGGCGGCTTCTCCACGGGCGTTGCCGAGACGATCGAATACGTGATCACCCCGGCCGTGATCGTGGTCGGGATTGGCTCGTACATGAGCTCGATCGCCGACGACCTGGTCGGGCTCCACCTCTCACAGCCGGTCTGGTGGGCGATCTTCTACGCGCTCTTCGTCGGCCTCAACTACGTGGGCGTGGAGGCCAGCTTCCGCTTCACCGTGATCATCTGCTTCACCTCGCTGGCGATCCTCGCCGTCTTCTTCATCGGCGCGATCCCCAACTTCGATTTCACCCGGTACGCAATCGACACCAACGGCGGCGCCTGGTTCATCGACGGCGTCAAGGGGGTGTTCTACGCGCTGCCGTTCGCGATCTGGTTCTACCTGGCGATCGAGGAGTTACCACTGGCCGCGGAGGAATCCGCGGACCCGAAGAAGGACATCCCGCAGGGGACGAACTGGGGGCTGCGCACGCTGGTGGTCACCGCGGTCCTGATTCTCTTCCTCAACTCCGGCATCGCTCCGGGTTCGGGGCCGCTGAGCACCTCCTCTGAGCCGCTGCTCGACGGCCTGAAGACGATCTTCGGGGACAACACCTCGGCTTCGTTGCTGGGGCTGCTGGCGGTTGCCGGCCTGGTGGCCAGCTTCCACACGATCATCTTCGCGTACGGGCGGAACATCTTCTCGCTCTCGCGCGCGGGGTACTACCCGAATGCGCTCTCCGTGACGACCGCCAAGCGGCAGACGCCGTGGGCCGCGCTGCTGCTGGGCTCGGTGATCGGCTGGATCGCCGCGTACGTGATCTACAAGAAGGGCGACACCACGGTCGGAGCGTCGCTGCTCTATATGGCGGTGTTCGGCGCGGTGATCAGCTACATCATGCAATGCACATCGTTCGTGCTGCTACGGCGCAACCTGCCCGATATCGAGCGGCCCTACCGCAGTCCCGTGGGCGTGGCGGGGGCGGTGGTCGCGGGGCTGATCGCGCTGGCCTCGCTGGTCGCGATCCTCGACAACGGCGACTACCGGCCGGGCGTCTATGGAGTCGCGATCTTCTACGTGATCGCGTTGGCCTACTTCGCCGTCGCCGGGCGCAAACGACTGGTGCTCTCGCCTGAGGAGGAGTTCGCGACGACCCAGGGCGAGCACGGCCATCCCGAGGTCGAGGGGTACGGCCATACCCGGGTCGAGGAAACGGCCAAGAAGTAGCTCGACCAGGAGCTCAGATCGACATCCGAGGGGCCGGCCGACAGCCGGCCCCTCGTCACTTTGGGGGCCCGGGGCGGCCGCGACCGATGTGGGCTCGTTCGATCTCCTCGAGCTGGCGGTCCACCTCGCGGTCCTGGACCATGCCCGTGAGCGCCGCGGCGATGCTGGTGGACCAGAAGCGGCGGGTGACGACAGGCTCTCGACCGCCGTATCCGTCCTCTCGGAGCTCGGCCCAATCGACGCGAACCCGTAGGCCTTCGATCTCCGGTGCGTCGTCCGGAAGCGAGGCGTGGCTTCCGTAGAGGGTGAGCTGGGCGGTCCAGCCCTCCCCGCAGAGCTGGTCCATCGCTGCCCAGGCGCGGCTTTCGTCAGAGACCCGGCGGCGCCGGTGCCGGCGGCCGGCGAGTAGCCACACTGAGATTAAGAGCAGGCCGATCGCCAGCCCGACGCAGAAGGCCACCCATTCCGGCACAGCCGTGCTCGGCGAGGAGCTGGGCTGCTCGCGGATCGGGAGGGCGGCCAGAAGATGTGGGACCGTGCTGCCCATCACCCCCAGTTACGGTACCCGGGTTCATTTGGATGAAAGCCCGCTCGGGGGGTGCGAGAGGGATTCCAGCGCGCCCACCGTGAGGGGCTCTCCCGCTTCGAGGTGAGTGGCGAGCGCAATGAAGGCCTGGGCCGTGGTCAGCGCGTCCCCGTCCGCGTGGTGCGGGCGGTGGACCGGCAAGCCCAGGGAGCGCGCCAGCTCGGAGAGGCCCGGGCGGCGCTTGGAGGCGGGGGAGAGTCTCGCCCGCAGCCGGCCCACGGCACCGCGCCGCCGCCGGCGGAGCTCCATGGCAAGCCCCGCGGTGTCGACGATCGGATTGCGCAGGCGAAGCCCACGGGCTTCGAGGGCAGCGCCGAGGAAGCTCTCCTCGATCGCCGCGACGTGAGCGACCAGCACGCGGCCGGCGAGAGCGGTGAGGAGCTCGTCGAGGACCCGGTCGAGTGGGGGAGCGACCACCAGGTCGGCGCGGCGCAGCCCGTGTATCCGGATCGTCTCAGGCCCCGGCATGCGCTCGGGCCTCACGAGGTGATAGCTGGATTCGCCGACCACGATCCTCCCCCCGGAGACCTGCACGACCGCGAAGCACACGATCTCGTCGACGGCTGGATCGAGGCCGGTGAGTTCCAGGTCGACCACGCCGTAGGCCGCTTCGCGCCACGGCGTCGAGCCCTCGGGCAGCCGCGCCCGGAGGTACGCCCCCCGGGCATCTGCCCCTACGCGGCTCAAATCCGTCCCCTGCCGAGGTCGAGCTTGGCGGCCATCGTGCGCTGGATGGCGGCCACCTCGCGAAAGGCGTCGCGTAGGTATCTGCGGCTGAGCGGATCCAGAGTCCGCGGATCGAGGCGATCGTCGGGCTGCTCTCCGCCCTCGAGCTGGCGGACCTGATGATCCAGTCGCAGCTCCGCAAACAGGGCGTAGGCGCGCTTCAGGGAGGTCGCGCGTTCGGGTTTGAGCGTGCCCGCCTCGCGGGCCGCGTCGAGGCGGGCGATCGTCGAGGTGGCCTTCGTCTCCGCCTCCAAACCCGCCACCCGCGCCAGATTGACGACCGGGCTCAAGCCTCCATCCTTGATGTCGAGGGTGCCCCGGTGCTCGCCTCCATGCTCAACCACGAGGTCGCGGATGAATCCGGTGGGAGGCCGCACGGCGACCGCCGACCTGAGCATCGAGCGCAGCAGCACGGACCGATGCTGGTCCTGGAGCAGGAAAGTGCGGGGATCGAGCTCGGGTGGACCGAAGATCACGCGCGCGTCCATCGTGATTGAGATGGCCAGCGCAACCCGCTCGTCGCCCTGCCGCGCCAGCCAATCCTGGATCGCGGCTTCCCAATCGAGCGAGGAGCTGGCCGAGAACCCCCCTGTCGCGGTGACACCATGCGGGTCCAGTCTCCAACCGGCGCCCTTCACGCAATCGCCCACATCGGCCGCGATTGCCCGCATGAACCTCGTCACCGACCCGTCTGAGACGCCGTCCGCGGCCTGTTTACGCCATGCCATGCCGGAATCCACGTCGGAGGACGGCGCTGGCTCGCGGCGGCCGTGGCTGCCCAGCGATAGCCAGGCGAACTCCGCCGGCGGCTGGTCCAGCCCCTCCGCGGCGAGCTCGATTGCGCGCCGCGTGAGCGCGTCGGCGATTGCGGAGATCGCCTGAGAGATCCGGAGCGGGCTGAATCCCCCTCGGTGCATGGCGATCACCACAGAGGGCAGCCCCGACGCAGCACGCTTGAGCTCGAGGCGGCTGCGGGCCTCGGTGACCGCGCGGCGCAGCAGCAGTGGTCCTCGGAGCTCACCAGCCAGCAGGTCGGCTCCCTCGATGACGCCGATCACCCCGGAACGATCGGAGAGGACGGGGAGGTGGTGGACGTCGTGCTCGAGCATCGTCTGCATGACCTCCGTCCCGGGGCAGCTCGCCTCGACCGTTATCACCGGTGCCGTCATGGCCCGGGCCACCGGTGTCTCGAGGGGCAGGCCCGTCGCCACCACCCTGGTGCGCAGGTCGCGATCGGTGAGGATGCCGAGGGAACCATCGGCGTCGCGGATCAGCGCCGCACTCGCGCGACTGTCGGCCATCGCCCGAGCCGCCTCCCGCAGCGATGACCGCGGCTCGAGGACGAGCGCCGGCCCCTGGATCAGGGCCGAGGCGGGCGCGGTGCTCGGGTCCCCATCGGGCGCCGTCAGATCCCGCGCCGCGCCGACGAGCAAGGACGAGACCTCCGCGGAGGGCAGGGAGTAGGTGAGGGTGTCCTCGGCGGCACGGGCCTCGAGGCCCGCCGGGCTTCCCCACAGCCCCGATTGGTGGCCGAAGAGCTCGCCCTCCTCGAGCCGATCGACGACGCGCCCGCGCTCGAGCAGCTCGACCGCTCCGCGGCGCACGATTCGCATCCGGTTCCGGGCCGCCTCACCCTGCGGGTAGATCGTCATACCGCCTGCGAAGAACTCCACCTCCGTCTTTGCCGCGAGCGCCTCTAGCGCCGCCTCGTCGAGCCCGCTGAAAGGATCTCGCCCCCCCAGGAACTCGGCGATGTCATGCATGGGTCAGCCGGTGATCGCCGACGCGGCTTCCTCGGTCGTCGGGCGGATCGGGATCACCCGATCGAGGCCCATCACCGAGAGGATGCGAAGGATCTGCTCGCTCGAGGCAGAGACCGCCAGGTGCTCGGATTCGTCGTCGGAGTTCTGAGCCTCGCGTGAGAGGAGCAGCGCCCGTATGCCGGTCGAGTCGATGAACTCGCATTCGGTCAGGTCCACCACGATGCCCTTCGCGTCGGCGGCGACGGCCTTGCGCAGCTCGCCGCGGAGCTCCTCCTCGTGAGACATGTCGACCTCGCCCGCGACGCGAACCACGATCACGTCGGCAGGGCCGGGCCGCGAGTCGATCTCGAATTGCGGAATGTCTGCGCTTGGAGTTGCCGACATACGTCCCCCTCGGACAACTGAGGTGAGTCACATCCTACTCGCCGATGGTTCGCCGCCCGGGCTCAGCCGTACGCGGGCAGCGGCTGCGCGAGGAGCGCCTCGATGCGCCCCGCCGGGACCGGCTCGGAGAAGTGGAAGCCCTGCGCGTACCCGCAGCCGAGCGTGCTCGCCATCCGCACCTGATCTTCTGTCTCGAGGCCCTCCGCGACCACGCCGATGCCGATGGTGTCGGCCATCTCGTTGACAGCCCGGACGATGGCGGTGTCGTGAGATCCCTCGGCGAGGTTCTCGACGAAGGTGCGGTCGAGCTTGATCATCGACAGCGGCAGACGCTTCAGGTATCCGAGGGAGGAGAAGCCGACGCCGAAGTCGTCGAGGACGAGGTGCACGCCCAGGCCCTTCAGGGACTCCAGGGTTCGCTCCACGAAGCTGGTCTCGTCGAGCAGCGTCGACTCGGTCAGCTCGAGCCAGAGGGTCGACGGGTCGATGCGATTCGCCCGCACCGAGCCCTCGATGTGGGAGAGCAGGTCCGGGTCCGCCAGCTGGCGGGCCGAGAGGTTGACCGCCACCGATACGGGCGCCGAGTCGGGCCGCAGCTCCTGCCAGGCCGCCGCCTGGCGGCAGGCCTGCTCGATCACCCAGCGGCCGATCGGCACGATCAGCCGCGACTCCTCGGCGACCGGGATGAAGCCGAGCGGGCCGACCAGGCCCCGCTCCGGGTGGTTCCAGCGCAGCAGGGCCTCCATCGCGACGATCGAGCCGTCGCCCAGCTTGATCACGGGCTGGTAGTGGAGCTCGAGCTCCTCGCGCTGAATCGCGCGGCGCAGGTCGTTCTCGATCTGCATGTGCTCGATCACGCGGGAGCGCATCACCTCGTCGAAGATCTCGTAGCCGCCGCGGCCGCGCTCCTTGGCGCGGTAGAGCGCCGAATCCGCGTCACGGATCACGGCCTCCGGCGCCTCCTGGCCGGCGCCGATCGCGATGCCGATGCTGGCCGAGACGAAGTGCTCGCGGTCGCGCAGGATGAACGGCCGGGCGAGGGCCTCCGCGATCCGCTCGGCGATGCGGGTGGCGCCGCGCTCGTTGCCGATGTCCTCGGCCAGCACGGCGAACTCGTCGCCGCCGAAGCGGGCGACGGTGTCGCCGGGACGTAGCGCCTGCTCGATCCGCGGGGCGACCGCGGCGAGCAGCTCGTCGCCGGCGGCGTGCCCGAGGCTGTCGTTGACCAGCTTGAACTGGTCCAGGTCGAGGAAGAGGACCGAGACCGGGGTATCGCGGCGCGCCGCGACCGAGAGGGCATGCTCCAGCCGGTCCAGGAAGAGGTTGCGATTGGGGAGGCCGGTGAGTGGGTCGTGGAGTGCCTCGTGCTGGGTCTGTTGCTCCGCGGATCGCCGCTCGATCGCATTGGCGAGGACGTTCGCGATCGCCTGCATGAAGGAGACGTCCTGCAGGCTGAACTCGCGCGCCACGCGCGAGCCGGCGCCGAGAATCCCGTACGGCTCGCCCTTCCCCTTGATGAGGACGATGACGGCGCTTCGCATTCCCGCCTTGGCCTGGAGGTCGGATTCCTCGAAGCGGGTTTCGTCCCGCCAGTCGTGGACGACGGTCGGCATGCCCGTCGCGAGCGCGTAGCCCGACTGGGATCGGTATCCGGTGGGCACCTTCGTCTTGCCCAGCTCATCCTCCGGAAGGCCGAAGGCGGAGATCAGCAGAAGCTCGTCGCCACCGGGCAGCAGCTTCATGACGCCTCCGATGTCGACCTCGAGGATGCGCTCGAGCAACCGGGTCGCCTCCTCGGTGAGCTCGTCGATGTCGGCTCCCTCCAGGGCAAGTTGCCCGAAGCGCGCGACCTCCCTCTGCTGTGAGCTCTGCAACCGGCTCGACTCCTCGCTCTCTCGCAACGCCGTGGCCGTCTCGCTGAGCGCATTCCTCTGTCTCACCAGGTTCCGCGCCTCCCAGGCGCCCATCAGGCCGACGCAGGCCATGGCGAACAGGCCGAATCCGTGGAGGGGGAAGCCTCCTCCGACGAATAGGGCGACGAAGAGGAAGATGGCCAATGCAGCGAAGCCAACCGCCGCAATCGTCCGCGGCGGATAGCAGAGGGCCGCGAACAGGAAGGGGAGGATCAGGAGCAGCATGTACGGGCTGTCCGACCCTCCGTCGAGCGCGGCCGTGGTGCCGATGATCAGGAGGTCGCCGATCGACCAGGCGGCGAAGAAGACGTTTCCGTAGCGGCTGCGGACGATTCTCTCGCCGGGCAGGGCTCGGACCAGCGGAACGCTCAGCAGGCCTACGCCCAGCGCGACGAGGATCAGGTCGCGGTGAGGCTCGCTCCAGGAGAGGAGGGCGTAGGTGGCTCCGCCGATGCAGACGATGACCGACAGCCAGAGCGCGACCGCGATCGAGTCGAGCCGGGTCCGGATCTCCTGTTCGGCAACGTCGCCGGCCCCTGCCGGCGCGCTCCCCACCGTCACGCTGGAGGTTCCCTTGGCGATGGCTCCGATAGCTTGCCCGTGGCGCGTGGCCGCGTCATCCGCACTACTGGGGAGATACTTAGGGCCATCAAATGTACGACCAGCACGACGTCGAGACACTTGAGAGGCAATTCAACGCCGCGATGGAGGAGGCGGACACAGGCTCGTCTCTGGACGCGGTCAGGCGCATCTATGACGAGATCGGCAGCGGAGGCGCCGGACTGGAGGCGCTTCTGCATCCCGACTTCCAGATCCACATGGAGACGGTGTTCATCGACGGCAAGACCTACAAGGGCATGCGCGGCTTCAAGAACTGGCGCGGCGACATGGAGGAGCTATTCGAGGCCGACTCCTTCAAGCCGGAGGGCCTCCGCGCCGCGGCGGACGGCCGCTGGGTCGTGCTGGGCCGCCTGCAGATAACCCAGAAGGACAGCGGCGACGAGCTGGATGTCCCACTCGCCCACGTCCTTGAGCAGCGGGACCGAAAGGTCGCGAGCTTCACGGCGTACTCGGAGATCTCCGCGGCGCTGGAGTCGGTGGGCCTGCCGGTCTAAGCGGCCACCAGGCCGCTCCACTTTGGAGCGAAGGCCGTAAGGCCGAAGCGACTTATGCGGGGCGGCCGCTTGTGGCCGCGACTTGATGGCGAAGCCGTCATTCCGAAACGCAAACGGGCCCCGCCAAGGGGGCCCGCTCGCGTTGGGGGGAACTATGGGGCGTCTGGGAGGCGACGCCGTTTTTGTGTTGGACGAGTCTTGTCTAGGAGGCAGAGCCGCTCGTGCTGGTGCCCGAGTTGTTGCTCTGGTCCTGGTTCTGGCCCTGTTGGGTGCCCTTAGGCGGGGCGCCCGGGGGCGGGCCGCACTTGCCCCTGCCGATCATCGGCGGGCCCGCGTTCTGCATGTCGGTCGGGAGCTTGTCCTTGCAGGCCTCATAGGCCTTCTGGATCTTGTCCCGGTCCGCCGCGCTCGGCGGCTTCGGCGGATTGCTCGGGTTGACCTTGCCCGGCTCCGGAGGACCGGCCGCGCCGTTCGCCTCCATGCACTTGCGGAAGTCCTCCATCTTCTGCCGGTCCGCCGCAGAGAGCTTGGGGCCGCGCATCGTCGTGATTCCGACGCCGCCGCCCGGCCCCGGCACCGAGTGCGTGGCCGTGCCACTGTCGTTGCTCGCGTTCCCGCTGCCGCTGTCCGCCAGCGAGAACGCGGCCACGCCGAACGCGGTGATCGCCGCCGCCAGCAGGGACAGCCCCAGAGGGCCGAGCCTGATGGTCAATCCTCTCTTCTTCTTCATCACCACTCCTGTCCGTCGCTTCCCGGGTCAACCGGGCTCGACGACCATCAAACGGGCCGGGTATGAGAGGAGGCTGAGGAGGGGCTAAGAAGCGGCTTGAGCTTCAGGCGGCGCGGGAGGCGCACCCACGGCCTTGGCGGCCTGGCGCTCCGGCGCGATGCGAATCACGTTCCAGGCGAGCCCGACCCGCTCCATCCCCGCGATCAGCAGGGCGGAGGGATCGAGCTCCCAGCGGCGCAGCCCGTGGACTGCGGAACGGGGGAAGGCGTGGTGGTTGTGGTGCCAGGACTCGCCGAGGGAGGGAAGGGCGAGCCAGAAGACGTTGGTGGACTGGTCCTCGACCTCGAAGCGGCGGGATCCCAGGAAGTGACAGACCGAGTTGACGCTCCAGGTGACGTGGTGGACGAAGAAGATCCGCACCAGGCCACCCCAGAGCAGGCCGGTGGCCGCGCCGAGCAGCGTGCCGGTGAGCAGATAGCCGGCGACCGCGGGTAGGGCGAGGCCGAGCATCACCAGCGAGACGAAGCGCCGGTTGATCAGCCGCATGCCCCGGTCCTCATAGAGATCGGGTGCGTAGCGCTTCCAGTCAGCGCGGCCGTGCTCCGAGAGCAGCCAGCCCATGTGGGCGTGCCAGAGCCCGCGCAGGACGCCGACGACGCCCTCGCCGTGGCCGACGTGCGGGCTGTGCGGGTCGCCCTCGACGTCGGTGTGCGCGTGATGCTTGCGATGGTCGGCGACCCAGGCGATCACGGGGCCCTGCACGGCCATCGAGCCGAGCGAGGCGAAGACGTATTCGGTCGCCTTGTGGGTGCGAAAGGAGCGGTGGGTGAGCATCCGGTGGTATCCCACTGTGATCCCCGCCGCGGTGATCACGTACATGACGCCGAACAGCGCCAGGTCGTGCCAGCTCACCACCTGGCCCCAGAGCAGGACGATCGCCGCCAGGGTGGCGACGAAGGGCACCACCATGGCGCCGAGGTTCGCGATCTTGGCTGCTTGATTCATATTGCCAGCGTAGGCAGGGCGAGTCACAAAGAGTTAGCCTGAAACCCGAATCTTTGGTCCCTTTCTTGTCATTTACATGACAAAAACCCAGCGATCTGAGCCCTGGCACGCCCTGCCGCCCGCCCTCGCCGACGCGATCGAGCCCGAGCTGCCCAAGGCGACCGAGGAGATCCTCGAGACGATCGGGCGGGAGGTCCCCGAGTACGCCCGCCCGCTCGAGGGCGCCTTCGGCGTGGCGATCCGCACCGGCGTCAGCGAGGCGCTCCGCCAGTTCGTGGAGCTGATCCGCGATCCGAAGGCCGTCCGTGGACGCGACGTATATGTAGGGCTGGGGCGCGCCGAGTTCAGGGAGGGCCGCACGCTCGACTCGCTCCAGTCCGCCTACCGGGTGGGCGCCCGGGTGGCCTGGAGGCGCGTGTCGGCCGCCGCCCGCCGCGCGAACGTGGATCCCGAGCAGCTTGGCCTGCTGGCCGAGGCGGTCTTCGCCTACATCGACGAGCTCTCCGCCGACTCGGTGGAGGGCTACGCGCAGTCCCAGCGCGAGCAGGAGGGCGAGCGCCAGCGACGGCGCCGCGAGCTCCTGGCCCTGCTGCTGCGCGACCCACCGGCCGGCGACCCCGAGATCCGGTCGTCCGCCGCAGGCGGCGGGGTGGAGGCTGGCGCGGAGCGCGGCGCCTCTCGCGGTGGCGGAGGAGGACCTGGCCCGGGTCGGCCGCCGGCTCTCGGCGGACGCGCTGGTGGCGACCATCCGCGGCGTCGGCTGCGCGCTCGTCCCCGGCGCTGCCGGCCCGACGCGCACGGCGGAGCTGGAGCGGGCGACCCGGGGTGTCACCGCCGCACTTGGGCCGACGGTCCCGCGCGTCGGAGCTCGCCGAGGCCTGGTCGATCGCCTCGGCCGCGCTGAGGGCGATCGAAGCCGAGGCGATCGAGGCGGACGGCCTGCTCGTGGCGGAGGATCACCTGCCCGAGCTGCTGCTGTTCGAGTCCGGCGGCCTCGCCCAGCGCTTGTCGGAACGAAGGCTGGCGCCGCTCGACGACCTCACCCCCGCGGGCCGGGCGCGGATGGAGGAGACGGCGCTCGCCTATGTCCAGCACGGAGGCAACGCGGCCGCGATGGCCCGGGCGCTCCATCTGCACCCGCAGACGATCCGCTACCGGCTCGGCCGGCTGCGCGAGCTCTTCGGCGACGACCTCGCCGATCCCGACGCCCGCTTCGAGCTGGAGCTCGCGCTCAGGTCTCGTCGATCTCTGGCAGCTCCAGGCTGACGACCGCTCCGCCGTCCTCGGCGTTCGAGGCGGTGGCGCTGCCGTCGTGCTCCTCCGCCACTCGCTGCACGATCGCGAGTCCGAGGCCGGAGCCGGGCTTGCCGCGGGCGTCGTCGGCGCGCCAGAAGCGGTCGAAGACCTTGTCGAGGTCGCCGGCGGGGAACCCGGGCCCGTGATCGCGGACGGTGACCCGTCCGCCCTCGACCGAGACCTCGATCTTGCCGCCCTCCGGGCTCCACTTGCAGGCGTTGTCGAGCATGTTCGAGATCGCCCGGCCGAGCCGCTGGGCGTCGGCGTTGACGAGTGAGGGGTGGAGGTCCTCGACGAACTCCATGTCGCGCGCTCGGCGCTCCGCCCGCTCGATGGCGTCCCGGGTGAGCTCGTCGAGCGCGACGTCCTGGCGGGCGATCGCGTCCTGGCCGGGGGCGCGCGCGAGCTCCACGATGTCGCCGACGAGCTCCGTCATCTCCTCGAGCTCCTGAGTGAGATCCGCAACCAGCCGCTTGCGCTCCTCCGGATCCAGATTCTCGGTGCGGCCGAGCGTCTCGATGTTGGTCCGCAGGGTGGCGAGCGGCGTGCGCAGCTCGTGCGAAGCGTCCGCGACCAGGCGGCGCTGAGCCGCCTCGGAGCGCTCCAGCCCGGACATCATCTCGTTGAAGCTGGCGGCCAGGCGGCCGAGCTCGTCGTCACCGCGAACCTCGATCCGGTGGGTCAGGTCGTGGGTGCGGGCGACCTCCTCGGCGGCGTCGGAGACCTCGCCGGCAGGAGCCAGCGCCGTCCGCGCGACGACCGGGCCGAGCGCCGCGGCCAGCGCGATGCCGCCTGCGCTCACCGCCGCCAGGATGATGATCAGCGTGTTGAGGGTGTGGTCGGTGTCCTCCAGCGAGCGGGCCACCTGGATCGCGCCGCCCATCGGCAGGGGCTGGGTGAGGACGCGGAATGAGGTTCCCTCCGCGCTCACGTCGCTGAAGCTGGCGTTGCCGCCGCTGGTGGCGAGCGTGCGGTCGGTGTTGGAGACGGGGAGCTGGAGGGTCGAGCCGACGCCGGTCACGGCCGTGCCGTTCGGCCCGATCAACTGCGCCAGGGAGGGAGGCCCGCCCGGGCCAGGCTCCGGCACCGCTCGCTGCAGGAAGACCCGATCGCCGGCCTCGGACGTCGCCGTCCCCGACTTCCCGCCCTTCCCGGTCGTCTTGACGCCCCGGGGAGCGGGGGTGGCTTTCCGGCCTTCGAGACTGCGCCCCGTCCGGTGCCAATCGTCACCGGCCCCTGCGCCGAGCCGGCGACCGGCGGCGCCAGCTGCTGCGCCCTTTGCGTCACGACGTCGGCCTGGTGGCGCAGGTCGTTGTCGATGTCGCCGCGCAGGCGATCGCGGACGAGCGTGTAGACGAGCGCCGAGGCGAGCAGCACCGCGAACGCCACCGCCAGGGCGGAGAGCAGCGCGAGCCGTCTGCGCAGGCTCATTTCTCGCGCAGCGAGTACCCGACTCCGCGGACCGTCTGGATCAGCCGCGGCTCGCCGCCCTCCTCTGTCTTGCGGCGCAGGTAGCCGACGTAAACCTCGAGCGAGTTCGACCGCGGCCCGAAGTCATAGCCCCAGACGGCCTCGAAGAGCTGGGAGCGGGTGAGCACCAGGCGCGGGTTGCGCAGCAGGTGCTCGAGCAGCGCGAACTCGGTCTTCGTCAGCTCGACCGGGCGGTCGCCGCGCTTCACCTCGCGGGTGGCGGGGCTGAGCGTCAGGTCGGCGTAGCTCAGCTCCTCCGTCGCGTCGCCATTCGTCCTGCGGAGCAGCGCGCGCAGCCGCGCGAGCAGCTCCTCCAGCGCGAATGGCTTGACCACGTAGTCGTCGGCGCCGGCATCGAGGCCGTCGACGCGGTCCTGTACGGCATCGCGGGCTGTCAGCATCAGGACCGGCGTGCGGTCGCCGCGTGCACGCAGCTCGCGGCAGACCTCCAGCCCATCGAGCTTCGGCATCAGGACGTCGAGGACGATCGCGTCGAGCGGCCCCTCAGAGCCGACCGAGCCGAGCGCCTCCTCGCCGTCTGCGGCGAGCGCGACCTCGTAGCCTTCGAGCTTCAGCGCGCGCTCGAGGGCGCGCCGCAGCTGGGGCTCGTCGTCTACTACCAGTACGCGCACGAGTCCATGCTGGCGGGATCGCCTAAGAAATGTCTGAGAGCTACTGCGTGCAGGCCTGGATCTTCGACACGTCCGTGCCCGCCTGCTGGATGCAGGTGGCGATCTCGGCGGGCGTCTTGCCGTTGGGGGCCGTGACGCCGCCGCCCCCGCCGCTGGTGGACGTGCCACCCGACCCCGAGCCGGCGATGTCTCCGAGGGGCGAGGTCACGTTCGACCCGTCCGGCTCGGCGGTGTAGACGAGGCCGGTGCGGCCGCCGCCCTCGGCGTTGATCGTCCACTTGAGGGTGCCGTCGATCTGGCTCTTCTCAAGCGTCATCACGGTCACCTTCAGGTCGCTGACCCCCGACGCCTGCTTGATGCCCGAGACGATCTTGTCGATCGCGGCCGGGGCGATCTCGGAGAAGGGGAAGTCCTGTCCCTCCAGCGATCCCGGGCCGACCACGTCGACCTTCTCGTCGTGGAGGTCGCCGCCAGTGTAGACGAAGCCGGTGGCCTGCTCGCCGTTGCGGAGCTTGAAGTCGCCGCCGCCCTCGGTGACCTGGACCTGCAGCGCCTGCGCGTTCTCGCCCGCCTTGCCCTTGACCGCGTCGTAGGCCTTCTGAAAGCCCGCGGTCGTGAAGAGGTCGGAGTTGCCCTCATTCGAGACGCTGTCGCTACTGCCACCGCATGCCGCGAGCGCGACCGCGCTCAGGGCAGCAGCAATCGTCAATCCCCACTTGGCCTTCACCGGTTTTCTCCTCCACCATTAATCGGGTTGCTGCTGTCGCAGCACCCTCTCATTACCGAGTCGAGTCAGAAGAGCCTATAGCGCGCCCTGGAGAGGAAGAAGCCGTGGTCGGTGTCGGTGTTGCGGCACGTGATCCCGGCGGCTCGGCTGGTGCAGGAGATCGGGCCGCGCCGGGCGGAGTGCCCGTAGCCGAGCAGCCCCGGGCCGCCGAGCGTGGTGTCGCCGGCGCACACGATCGAGGCGCGGTGGGCGGCGACCGAGACCCCTCCGCCCCAATCGACCCCGGCCTTGATGCAGTACTGAGGCTTGGGCGGCGCCGTCCAGTCGTGCTCGCGGATGTCGCACCGCACGGACTTGGAGTCGAGGTAGCAGCCGATGTTGTGGCTTAGGGTCTCGAAGTAGTTGGGCCCCTGGTTGCCCGCGGGCACTGCCGCCGATCGCTGCACCGTGACCGCGTTGCCGGTGGTCGCCTGGATCTGGGAATGGGTGACGACCGTGTTCGAGTTGTCGTCGCCGCAACCCGCGATCAGCAGACCGAGCAACGCGGCTGCGCACGCGAGGCGAGGCATGGGCGCGACCCTACATCAGTCGAGAAAACACGCCCAGGGCTTGGACAACGGTCCAGATCTGCCGATAGGCCCCTCATGCGTTGGTTGAAGGGCGTCATCTCCGTCGGATTGCTGTTCGCGGCGGCCGCGATCGCGCTGTCGACCGCGTTCAGCGACCACTCCGACGACTACGGCCAGACGCCGCTGCCGCAGGGCGGCGTGGTCCATCTGCCGAAGGGCCAGGTGACCGTCTTCTACAGCCAGCTCGGCGACGGTTCCGACCCTGTCCGCCAGGTGTCGGTGCCGTTCGGCTTCCAGGTCGTGCCGGCCGGCGGTGGCGCTCCGGTCGGAATGACCGCCGCCAATGGCACGCAGTCGGCGATTGCGACCCAGCGAAGCGAGACCATCGGCGAGCTCGGAGCGGTGGCGAAGCTCGACGTGCCGTCATCGGGCGACTATTTCGTCACCGCCAGCACCGGCCTGCCGCCGGGGACGTCCTTCCTCAAGTTCGGAACCAACGCCGGCGCGGCCGTGCTCGCCAAGTGGCACCTGCTCGCCGGCCTGATCCTCGCGGCGATTCTGATCGCCCTGATCCCGATGCCGCGCCCGAAGCGCCGCTGGGAGGACGAGGGCGGAGCGCCTAGCGGCTGGTCCTCGAATCCCCGCGCCCCGTACGCGGGCTAGGCCCTCCCGGCGGGATCGCGAGCAGCACCCTCAGCAGCGAGCGGCGCCCCGTCGCCTCCAGCAGCGCGCGCCGCAGCGCGCGGCGCTCGTGGATTCCCGGCGGGGCCGAGCCGGCCGGCCCGTAGCGCCGGTCTCTGAGCCGGGCTGCGTAGGCGGCGGCGTCGGTGCCCGCGAACGCGGCGAGCTGGTCCTCCGCCCGCAGCAGCGTGGCGCCGGGAGGCAGCGGAGAGCCGATCCGCTCGAGCGCCCGGTCGAGCTCGCGAAGCTCGGCCTCGGCGAGATGATCGGGGTCCAGCTGGTTCCGGCGCCAGCGGCGCCAGCCGTAGAGGGCGACCGCGGCGAGGGCGATCGCTCCGACGACCACGCCGAGCGGCAGCCACACATTTGGGTCAGACCCCTTGGCACTTGGCCCGCTCGAACCGGTGGTGGGGTGCTTCCGCAGGGCGACGGAGCCCGTGGGCGAGTCGGGGAAGTTGGGTCCACTGCTCTTCTCGGACGGCGCCGGCGACTTGGTGACGCCCAGGTTGTTGTCGGTCAACTGGGTGGCGGCCGGGGCGGCGGGCGGAGTCGGGTCGAAGGTGACCCAACCGATCGAGGGATAGAAGACCTCGACCCAGTCGTGCGCGTCGGTGTCGTCGACGAGGAAGTTGTTGCGCTCCGGGTCGCGGCCGCCCGGCGCGAAGCCGGTCGCCACCCGGCTCGGGATGCCGAGCATCCGCAGCATCAGCGCCATCGTCCCTGAGAACTGCTGGCAGTAGCCCGCGCGGTCCTCGGAGAGGAAGGCTGGGAGCGGATAGGCGTGATTCGGGACGTTCTGCCGGTAGGCGTAGTGGGTGCGGAGGTAGAGGTCGATGCGGTGAACGGCCTGGAAGGGGTCGTGGGCGCCGGCGGCCAGCCGCCTGGCGAGCGCGTACATGCCCGCGTACGGCGTGCCGCTCATCCGGCTGGCGAGCGAGGGCGGCCCGGAGCGGCTCCAAGGCGGGACCTCGAGCGTGCGCGTCCCGTCCGGGTCGGGGACAGAGAAGGAGGTGTAGCTCCCGGCCTCGACCGGATACCTCGTCCCGGCCGAGCGCATCACGGAGGCGCTCGGCTGCGGGTCGTAGATCAGCGCGGTGTAGGAGTTCCCCGGGCGCAGCTCCTGATTCATCTCCCAGACCGCGTCCGAGGTCGGCCGGGCGGAGGCGTTGCGGAGGGCGAGGATCGTCCCGGCGCCGATCGCGAAGTCGCTGCTGAGGCGGCGGTCGACGATGTTGATGCGGTCGACGTATTCGGGGTCGGGCCGCGGCGGCACCGCCTTCGGGTGGAACTTGAGCGGCTCCCCCAGCGCGGGCTGGCCGCCCGGCACCGAGGAGCGGATCCAGTGGGTGCCGTCGAAGGTGTTGAGGTTGGTCGCCTTCCAGTAGTGCGTGTGCTCGCTGGAGACCTGCAGCAGCTGCGTCCCCTTCTGCGGCCAATCGAGCGGGCCGTAGGTCTGGTCCCAGCTGAAGCTCTGGGCGTTCGCGCTCAGCAGCCCCCAGTGGCGGTAGTCGAGCAGGCCGCGCCCGGTGTCGAGCGCGGCGGCCGCCGGCAGCGCCACAAGCGCCGCGGCGCCGATGGCGATGGCGGCTGCTGTGCGCCGCGTCGTGGAGATCCCCGGCAGCCAGAGCCAGGCGCAGATCGCCACCAGCAGCAGGGCGCCGCCGGCCAGCTGCCGGGACGGCGTCGCCCAGGCGACCGCGAGCAGGTAGAGCCCGACCAGCATCACCAGGGCGGCGATGCGCCCGGCGACGCGGCGGCGCGTCGGCCAGAAGGCGACGAATGCGGCCAGCCCGGCGAGCAGCGGCGCCGCCAGCAGGATCACCAGCCTCGTCCAGGTATCGGCTCCGGCGTAGGGGACCGGCACGTCGCCGACACCGTCGAGGCTGCGACCGACGTTGCTTCCGAGCTCGTCCCAGTGGGCGGGGAGCAGCAGGCGGGCGGGGAGGCCGACGACCACCATCGCGGCGCAGATGCCGACCACGGTGGCAAGGGCCGCCAGCGCCCAGCGCGCGGCCCGCGGCTCGAGCCGGGCGATCCTCGCCAGCGCCGCTCCGGCGCCGGTGACGACCAGCACCGCGACCACCACCCGTCCCGCCGGAGGGTGCTGGACGAGAGAGGCCCACTGGATCCCGGCGAGCCCTGCGAGCGCCGCAAAGCAGGCGAGCTCGACGCGCCGCGAGCGATCCGACGCCAGCGCGCTCACGCGGTCGCCCTCTGCCGCGGAGCGGTGGTACCGGCAAGCGGATAGGCGAAGCAGCCCGAGACCCGGAAGGCGGCCGCCCGCCGGGTCCCGCTGGGCGTCACCAGGAAGCTCCCCGGCCGCAGGCGGCGGAGCGACGATGGCAGCGAGCGTCCGGCGGTCACCCAGAGCACCGCGGCGCCCGAGCCGACCCGCGGCATCGACGGTCCGCCGCGCGGATCGCAGACCGCGATCTTCACGTGCGCCTCGGGCCAGCTCCGCAGGGACGGATCGATCGAGATCGGCCGTCGCTCGCCCGGCACCAGCAGGTCGCAGCCGCCCGAGCGCGCGAGCTGGACGCAGAGGGAAGCGGCCGCGCGCATCGCCCGCTCGCGCTGCGTCGGGGTCCCGCCGCGCGGATCGAAGACGACGAGCGGCCGGGGCTCCCCGCCGGCGATCAGCTGCCGCTCGATCATCTCGCCGGTGCGCGCCACAGCGGGCCAGTGGATCCGCGAGGCCGGGCTGCCCTCGCGATAGGCGCGCAGGCCGTCGACCTCGAACTGGGCCAGGCCGCCGCGGCGCGAGGTGACGTCGCTCGCCCTGCCGGAGCCTGACGACTGCCCACCCGGCTCGGTCCCGGCGCCGTTCCAGCGCACGGGGTCGATCCGCGGCAGCACCACCAGCTCGCCCGCTTCGCCCGAGGTGAGCTCCCGCTGCCAGAGGCCGAGCGGATCGCGCACGATCAGCCGGGCCGGATCGAGCCGCCGCCGACCGGGCCTCTCCAGCCAGACGTCGCGCTTGAGGCGCCGGGGCCAGCGGGGCCCGACGGGGACTGCGCGGTCGAGCAGGGGATCGAACAGCTCGCCCCCGGGCGGCGGCAGCAGGGTCCGCCGCAGCACGATCCGCAGCGGATAGGGGTCGCTCTCCTCCAGCCGGCCGGGTCCGCGCTCGCGCTCCAGCCGCCCGCCGACCGTCGCCAGCTCGACCCAGGCGAAGGCGCCAACCGCGAGCAGCAGCAGCGCGATGCCGGAGACGAGCGCCGCGACGAGTCCGAATCCCAACCCGACGAGGGTGAGGGACGCCCCGAGCGCCGCCGCGGCTGGCGCCCGGGGCGCACCGGACTCCCTCAGCTCAGTCATGTCACAGAGCCGGAACCTTGTCAATCGCCTCGCGAACCACCGCCTCGCGCTGGTCGCCGTCCACCTCATAGGAGAGGAGGAGGCGGTGGGAGAGAACGGAGGGGGCAAGGCTCTGGACGTCATCGGGCAGCACGTGGTCGCGGCCGTCGAGAGCGGCGAGCGCCTTGGCGGCGCGGAAGAGCATCAGCCCGGCACGCGGGCTGGCGCCGAGCTCGACCCGCTCGTCGGCGCGGGTCGCCTCGCAGACGGCGACCACGTACTGGCGCAGGGGCTCGGTCCCCTCGATCCCGGCGAGGGCCGCCTGCGCCGCCCGCACGTCGGCCACGTCCGCGACTGCGCGGAGGTCGTCGACCGGATCGGTGTCGGCGTGCTCGGCCAGCATCGAGGCCTCGGCATCGGCCGCCGGATAGCCGAGGCTGACCCGGACCATGAAGCGGTCGAGCTCGGCCTCGGGGAGGGGATAGGTCCCCTCGTACTCGGCCGGGTTCTGCGTGGCGAGCACGACGAACGGCCGCGCCAGCTCGTGCTTGGTCCCGTCGATCGTGATCTGCCGCTCCTGCATGCACTCGAGCAGCCCGGACTGGGTCTTGGGCGAGGCGCGGTTGATCTCGTCGACCAGGACCACGTTGGCGAAAACGGGTCCGGGGTGGAACTCGAAGGTCGACGTCCGCTGGTTGAAGACGTTGGTGCCGACCAGGTCGGCGGGGAGGAGGTCCGAGGTCCCCTGCACCCGGGCGTAGGCGGCCTCGAGCGAGCGGGCGAGCGCACGGGCGAGGGCGGTCTTGCCGACGCCGGGCGCGTCCTCGATCAGCACGTGCCCGTCGGCGAGCAGGGCGACGATCAGGTCGCGCACCACGCGCTCGGGAGCCTTCACCGCGAGGGCGATGTTCTCCCTGAGGCGAGTGCCGATCTCGGCGACCTCGGTCGGGTCAAGCCTCGGTGCCGTGGCCATCGATTCATGGTACGCCCGCGTGCAATCCGCTTTGCAGCAGAGCGCCGATCGCGCTTCCTCGGCGGTTTTCGACCTTGTGGCTATTTGGCAAATGAGATGAGGGGTCAAGTCGTCCATGGGGCCCTCCGATGCCTCGCCACATGTTCAACTTGAGAGCAAGGAAGCTCCCCACACTGATCCCCGTAGTCGCGCTGCTCGCGCTCGCCGCCTTTCCGGCCGCAGCGACGGCCGATCAGAGCGAGCTGACCCTCTCTCCCGGGCAGCTGGACTTCCCCGTCACCACCGTCGGCAGTCCGGGCCCTCAGCAGCAGGTCACCGCCAAGAACACCGGCGACCTGCCCGTCTCGATTAACAACGTCTTCATCGACGGCACGAACTCCTCCGACTTCAACCAGAGCGGCAACTGCGGCGGCCAGATCTATCCCGGCCAGAGCTGCTCCATCAACGTCGGCTTCTGGCCGGGCGGCGCCGGCAGCAGGGAGGCGAGCCTGCACCTCGACTCCGACGAGCCGAGGGGCGACCAGACCGTTGTCCTCACAGGCACCGGCGCGGGTCCCGACCTGACCTTCGAGCCGCCGAGCTACGACTTCGGCCTGCAGCAGGTCCGCAACGGCAACTCGCAGGCGAACCTCGACCTGCGGAACACCGGCGCTGCCTCGGTGCAGGTGAACTCGATCGACATCATCGGACCCGGGTCGGGAGCCTTCTGGACCGGCTCGAGCAACTGCTGGGGGAGCACCCTGCAGCCGGGCGACACCTGCACGGTGCAGGTGAATTTCGGGCCCAACGATCCCGGCGCCTACTCAGCCCAGCTGCGGGTGGGCGTCAACGGGGTGGACTTCACCGCCGATCTCAACGGCCGCGGCGGCCAGCCGAACGTGGTCGCCTCCCCCAACCCCGCCGACTTCGGCACCGCCGCCACCGGGCAGTCGGGCCAGACCCAGACGATCACCCTGACCAACATCGGCGACCTCCCCGGCGGATTCTTCATCGCCGTGGTCTCGGGAGGCGACGTCGCCAGCTTCCGCCTGATCCATGAGAACTGCACCGGCCGGGAGCTCGACCCGTCCGCCAGCTGCACGGCGGAGGTTCGATTCCAGCCCGACAGCCCCGGGGCCAAGGCCGCGCAGTTGAGCTTCTTCGGCGACCAGGACGGCGGCGCCCAGGTGAACCTCACGGGTGTGGGCCTCGACGCCCAGGCCTCGCTCACACCCGACAGCCATGACTTCGGCCGACGTGCCGTCGCCACTACGAGCAAGGGCCAGGCGTTCGCGCTTCGCAACGTTGGCGACACCGCCATGAGCTTGAGCGGAGCCTCGATCGTCGGCCCCGATGCCGACCAGTACCGCCTCTCAAGCGACGACTGCACCGACGTCGTCCTGCCCGCCGGCGGGAGCTGCGCGGTGCGGGTCAAGTTCGCGCCCGACTCGCGCGGGGACGCGACCGCGCACCTGCGAATCAACGGGGACGGAGGGCCGCTCACCGCGTCGCTCTCCGGGACCGGCCTGTCGAAGGCGAACGCGGGTGTCCGCTTCAAGTGGCGTAAGGCGCTGCGCCCGCGCGGCGCCCACCTGGTCGCGGGCAAGGCCGCGTGCAACCTCGACTCCGAGTGCACGGTCACCGCACGGGCGACCCTGCTCGCCGACGTTCAGCAGGGAACGGCGGTGCGGCATCTCTCCCACGGGCTCCCCAGGATCCGGATGACGATTCCGGCCGGAGTCACCCGCGCGGTTCGCCTGCGCCTGACCGGTGCGGCACGCCGGGATGCGCAGAACGGAGGCCGGCTTCGCCTCGATCTCGACTGGAACGCGGACGGCCACCGCGGACACACCAGCTCGAAGCGCCCGCTGTCCGCCTAGCGGCCTCGAGACCTCAGCGGTCCTTCTGCCCCCAGCGGTTGAGCGCGAAGATCGTCAGCAGCACCGAGCCGACCGGGACCCCCAAGATCGCTGCGTCGGCCCGGATGTGACCGGCGTGGGCGAGGGGGATGAGCGGGGTCACTGTTCACCTCCCTGCGCGATCGGCTTGAGCGCCGCGAGCGATTGCTGCACGTCGCGGCGCAGAATCGGGGCGCTCAGGCGGGTGGCGATCAGCGCCAGGATCCCGCCGGGCACCTGATAGCTGAAGCGCAGGGTCACCTCGGTCCGGTCGCCGTGGTCGCGCAGGATCCAGCGGCCGCGGTTGTCGATCCCGCTGACGTTGGTCCAGGCGAGCACATGCGGCGGCTCCCACTCGACGATCTCGACCACGCCCCCGAGGTCGGTCGAGCCGGCCTCGACCGTGAGCCAGTAGCGGGCGCGCGGACCGCTCTCCGGCTCGCCCTCGACGTGCTTCCAGGTCGAGCCGGCCATGAACTCCGAATAGCGGCGGGGTTCCGAGACGAGGGACCAGATCCGATCGCGCGGCGCCTCGATCTCGATGCTCTCCTCGACCCTCATCTCAGCCGATCAGCGGCAGGCGGCGATCGGCGGAGAGCTCGTCGAGCTTGATCTGCATCAGCCGCGTCACGTAGTCGTAGACCTCGTCGGCCTCCGGATGGCGCCCGAAGCGATCCTGCAGGTCGATTGGCTCCATCGCCTCGATCGTCAGCTTGGCGGGGAGCGGCCAGTGGCCGAGCATGTCCCCGACGTTCACCACCCAGGGGATCGAGAGGGAGATGGGGAGGACCTTGAGCCGGAAGAGCCGGTCGAGCTGGAGCGCCTTGGCGAGGCGCTCACCGCGGGTGAGGAAGATCGCCGTCTCCTGGCCGCCGACCGAGACCAGCGGCACGATCGGCACCCCGGTCTCGATCGCCAGCTTCGCCCAGCCCTTGCGGTCCGCGAAGTCGACCCGGTTCTCCTGCCAGGAGGGACGGTGGACCTCCCAGTCTCCGCCCGGGTAGACGAGCACGGCGGAGTCGCGCTCGAGCGCCAGCTTGGCGTTCTCGGGCGAGGCGGCGACGCAGCCGAACTTGGCGAGGTTGAAGGGCAACGGCATCGCCAGCACGAGGTTGTGGACCAGGGGGTGGAGGCGGCGCTCGACCCCGAAGTGGCCCGAGAAGGCGAGGGCGAAGACCATCGTGTCCGGGGTGACGTTGCCGCCGGAGTGATTGCCGACCAGCAGGACGGGGCCCTCGGCGGGGATCCGGTCGAGCCCACGGACCTCCGCGCGGAAGTAATAGGAGGCGAGCACCCAGAGGCCTGGTAGCTGCTCGCGGATGTAGTCGGGGTCGCGGTCGTCGAGGTCGGCGTTGGGGATCCGCCGAGAGACCAGGTCCCTGACTCCCTGGCTGACTCGCTCGCGGACGCCCATGGACCGCCGGCTAACCGTCGGGGCCGCGGCGCATCCGCTCACGCACGGATTCGAGCGACCACTCGAACGGCTCGGTCTCCTCGATGAAGCTGGTCAGCGCCTCCACGATCCGATCGGGCTGGTCGAGCATCGGCCAGTGGCCGGATCCCTCGAGCTCCACGTAGTGGCTGTGGGCGACGAGCTCGTGGGCGCGGCGCCCGTGCTCGACGGGGATCACTGGGTCGTCGCTGCCCCAGATCAAGAGGAAGGGGATCTGGTCGGCGAGGTAGAGGCGGTCAAGCGCACTCACCTTCTGGCCGTCGGGGCCGATCACGCTTCGCATCGTGTCGAGGAAGGCGTCGGTGGCGCCCTCCTCGACGAGCGAGGCGTAGCCGCGTGCGAACTCGGCGATATCGGGCCCCGCCTCGATTCCGATCTTCGAGGCCACCGAGCGCACCGCGTCGCCGGCCTTGACTGACCACTCGCTCGCCAGCAGCGGCAGCACCCATTCGGATCCGGGGAGGGTGGCGGCGCGCAGCATCGGGTGGACCTCCTTGCCGAGCCCACCGGAGGAGATGAGCGCCATCCGCTCGATGTACTCCGGGAACAGGTACGAGAACTGCATCGCGATCCCGCCGCCCAGGGAGTGGCCGACGATCGTGGCGCGCTCGAAGCCGAGCACTCCAAGGAGATCGCGCACACCCGCCGCGTAGGCGCCCAGCGAGTAGTCGCCTCTCGGCTTGGCCGAGCGGCCGTGGCCGATCATGTCCGGGGCGATCACCGTGTAGCGCTCGGACAGCTGGGGCATCACCGTCCGCCAGGCGTCCGAGGTCGAGGTGATCCCGTGCAGCAGCACCAGCAGCGGGCCCTCGCCGGCGGCCTGGAATCCGACCTTGTGGCCGTGGAGGGTGACCTCCTCGTACGGTCCGAGGGGGTCGCCCGGGGCGCCCCAGGTCCGGGGCCGCTCTGTCACTGCGTCGGCCATAGAGACAACGCTACTCGAATGTCACAAAATGGCATGTGACTCGGGTTCTACTGGATGTGGACGCCGGAGATCGCCCGGCTGATCACGAGCCGCTGGATCTCGGAGGTGCCCTCGAAGATCGTCCAGATCTTGGCGTCGCGGTGCATCCGCTCGACCGGGAACTCGCGGCTGTAGCCGTTGCCGCCGAGGATCTGCATCGCTCGCTCGGTCGTCCAGACGGCGACCTCGCCGGCCTTCAGCTTCGACATCGAGCCCTCGGCGTTGTTGAAGTCCTTGCCGGTCTTGCCCATCCAGGCGGCGCGGTGGGTCAGCAGACGTGCCGCGTCGATCTCCAGCTTCATGTCCGCGAGCGTGAACGCGATCGCCTGGTTCTCGATGATCTTCCGCCCGAACGCCTCGCGCTCCTTGGCGTAGTCGAGCGCGTACTCGTAGGCGGCCCGAGCGATCCCGACCGCCTGCGCGGCAACCGTCGGCCGCGAGAGCTCGAAGGTCCGCATCGCGGCCTGGCTCTTCGCCGACTTGCCCTCCTTCACCTTGGCGATCCGCTCATCGAGCTTCTCCTTGCCGCCGAGCAGGCAGGAGCCGGGGACGCGGACCTCGTCCAGGTGGACGTCGGCCGTGTGGCTCGCGCGGATCCCGTGCTTCTTGACCTTCGCGCCCTGCTCGAGGCCCTTGGTGTTTGGAGGAATGACGAAGCCGGCGTGGCCGCGCGAGCCGAGCTCGCGATCCACCGAGGCGATCACGACGTGGACGTTCGCGATCCCTCCGTTGGTCGCCCACGCCTTCTGCCCGTTGATGACCCACTCGTCCTTGCCCTCGTCGTACTTGGCCGTGGTCCGGTAGCCGGAGACGTCGGAGCCGGCGTCCGGCTCGGAGGCGCAGAACGCGGCGACCTTGACGTCTTCCTCGGTGCCGAAGCACTGCGGCACCCACTCGACCATCTGCTCCGGAGTGCCCGAGCCGAAGATCCCGGCGACCGCGAGCGTCGTCCCGAAGATCGCCATCCCGATCCCGGCGTCGCCCCAGAAGAGCTCCTCGTTTACGAGGGGGAAGGTGAGCCCGGACGGATCGGCCCAGAACTGAGCGACCGACTCGAACCCGTACATGCCGATCTTCGCGGCCTCCTGCACGACGGGCCAGGGGAACTCCTCCTTCTCATCCCACTCATGCGCCGCGGGCCGGACGACCTGCTCGGCGAACCCATGCGCCCAATCGCGCACATCCTGCTGATCCTGGGAGAGCTCGAGCGAAAAGGTGGTCTCGCCGGCCTCGATCCCAAGCTGCTCCTGAATCTGAACCTCGTCGACCTCCCCGTTACGCCGCTCCGCATCAACCTGCTCCGTCGCCTTCTCCTCAGCAGTCGCCATGACGCGTCAAATCCTCCTAGTCGTCGATTGCTACCCAGAGTAGCAAAATACTACCCGAGGTAGGAAACGTGAAACAGCTGAGCCGGCGAGTACCCTGTAAGGGAGCATTCGCCCGGCGGCTCTTTCCCTCTTCCTTCGCGCGAACCTGCACAGAGGGCTGGAAGGTGGAGCTAGATGCCCAAGACGACGACTGCGCCCGCGCCTGATTGGACCTGCGCCCGGTGCGATGTGACCGTCAGCTGGATGGCCGAGGTGGAGCGGCCGGCGCTCCCGGCGACGTGGATAAAGGACGGAGATGACCTCTACTGCCTGGGATGTCGCCGGGAGATGGCAGGCGAGGCTGCGCTGGTCGGGCTCGAAGATGAGCCGGCCGCGAGCCGCCAGAAGGCGGAGTCGCGGGCTCGGATCGATTTCGAGATGAAGCGGCGACCCGAGACTCAGGACAGCCGGATCGCCAAGACCTGTCACACCAACATCAAGTCGGTGCAGCAAGCGCGCGTTCGCCTCGGGCTCCAGTCGAGGCGCCCCGTCTGAGCCAGGCCCTCAGCCGACGCGGACTAGGGACCGGTGGGCCAATACTCGACCTCCACCGCCTGCATCGGGAAGTCCTTCGGATTGCCGGTCGCCAGGCGCGCCCCCGCGGAGACGGCGGCCGCGGCGACCAGGCAGTCGGACTGGCTCAGGGTCACGCCCCGCGACGCGAAATCCCGTCGCCAGTTTCCCGCCAGCTCCCCTTCCCGGGCGGTGAGGGGCACGGTATTAAGCGCTCCGATCAGCCGGCGAATCGCATCCGTCTCACCGGGGCGGGCGCCTCGCCAGACCTCGTACACGTTGATCGCGCAAACCAGCGGAGGAGGCTCGGTCGCATGTATCGCGCGTAAGCGGCGTGCCGCCTCGCGATCGCGCAGGACGTCGATCAGAACGGTGGTGTCGAGCAGCAGAACGGCTCAGCCCACCCGGCGCTCGTCCCCTCGTCTCTGTGCTCGAACCCACGCCGCGGGATCCTCATCCCATTCATGCCCCTCGGCCTCGATCGACCCGATCGAGGCGAGAATGTCGTCCCAGCGACTCGCCTCGTCAAGTGTGCGCCGGAGCACCTGCGCAATGAAGGCGCTCCGCCTTCGCTTCCCGACTCTCTTGTCCAATTCCGCCACGAGCTCATCCTCGAGGCTTATGTGTAAACGCATGTGCGCAGTTTGACACACAAGGGCGTCGCCCTCGCGCGTAGAGTCCCCTCACGCCTCGACAAAGGAGAAGAGATGAGCGGTTGCACCGTGAAGCGAATCGACGAGATGGAGGCGATCTACGGCGGCGCCTACAAGCGCGCCCGCGCCGAGCTCGGCGTCACTGCCTTCGGCATGCAGGTGATCGACTTCCCCCCGAACTTCGAGCACTACCCCGAGCACGACCACGGCTCCGACGGCCAGGAGGAGGTCTACTTCGCCCTGGGTGGAGGAGCCGAGATCGAGGTGGACGGCGAGCGCCATCCGCTCGATGGCGAGACCTTCGTCAGGGTCGGCCCCGGCACCACCCGCAAGATCTGGCCTGGCGACGACGGCGTGCGCCTGCTGATCGTCGGCGGGGTCCCCGGCGCCGTCTACGACCCACCCGACCGCTCCAAGCTCGGCGAGCCGGACCCGATCGCGAGCTAGCGCCCGGCTACGCGCGCGGATAGGCCGAGGATACGATTGGGCTCAGGATTGCGCTGACCTCTCCTCAGACCCGGTACGCCAAGTCCGGCGACGCCTCGATCGCCTACCAGGTCGTCGGCGATGGGCCGATCGACATGGTCCTCGTCCTCGGCTTTTCGACCCACCTCGAGCTCCAGTGGGAGTCGCCTCCGATGGCCCAGTTCTTCGAGCGGCTCAGCTCGTTCTCGCGCCTGATCATCTTCGACAAGCGGGGCAATGGGCTGTCCGACCCGGTCGCCGAGGTGCCGACGCTGGAGCAGCGGATCGACGACGTCAGGGCGGTGATGGACGCTGCCGGGTCCGAGCGGGCGGCCCTCTTCGGGATCTCCGAAGGTGGTCCGATGAGCGTTCTGTTCGCCGCCACCCACCCCGAACGGGTGTCGGCCCTGGTGCTCCACGGCGCGATGGGGCGCACCACCGAGGCGCCCGACTACCCGTGGGCCTCCCCCGCGGAGGCGCTTCGCGAGTCGGCCGATGAGTTCATCGCCCCCTACTGGGGGCAGGACGCGGAGGGGATGATCGAGCTCTTCGCTCCGAGCTTCGCGGGCAGTCCCGAGGCCGCCGAGTTCACCGCCCGCATGGAGCGCTCCTCCGCGAGTCCGGCGATGGTCCAGCAGATCTTCGAGATGTTCCTCGACATCGATGTCCGAGAGGTCCTGCCGACGATTCACGTCCCGACGCTGGTCATCCACCGGCGCGGAGACCGGGTCGTCTATCGACGCGCCGGCGAGGAGCTCGCCGAGCAGATCCCGGGAGCCCGGTACGTGGAGCTGCCGGGGATCGACCATCTGCCCTGGGCGGGCGACATGGAGGCCGTGGTCGGCGAGATCGAGGAGTTTCTGACCGGCGCGCGATCGGTGGCCGCGCCCGACCGCGTGCTCGCCACGGTGATGTTCACGGACATCTGCGGCTCGACCGCGCGGGCGGTGGAGCTCGGGGACGCCGCCTGGCGGGAGCTGCTCGCAGCTCATCAGGACGCGGTCCGGCGGGAGCTGGAGCGGTCCGGCGGACGGGAGGTGAAGAGCCTCGGCGACGGCAGTCTCGCCACCTTCGACGGTCCGGCACGGGCGATCCGCTGCGGCGGCGCGATCGCCGAGGAGGCCCGCTCGATCGGGCTGGAGGTGCGCATCGGCCTGCACGCCGGCGAGGTCGAGGTGATGGACGATGACGTCGGCGGCATCGCGGTCCACATCGCGGCGCGTGTCGGAGCCCTGGCCGGGCCGGGGGAGGTGCTCGTCACCAGCACCGTCAAGGACCTCGTCGCCGGATCCGGGATTCCCTTCGAGGAGCGCGGCGCGCACGAGCTCAAGGGCATCCCCGACGAGTGGCGGCTGTTTGCTGCCGATCCCAGCGCGGGCTGAGAGGTCCGGCGAGCTAGGGTGGCCTGACCCCTGGCCAACCTCGACGACAGGATTCACATGGCATACGGCGTCACGCACAAGTTCAAGGGCGGAACCAAGGACCAATACGAAGCGTCCGTGGCGATGGTCCACCCACCCGACGGGCTGCCCGCCGGGCAGCTCCACCACTTCGCCGGTGAAACGGAGGACGGCTGGTACATCGTCGCGATCCACGATTCCAAGGAGAGCTGGGAGCGATTCCGAGACGAGACGCTGCTCCCCGGCCTCCAGGAGGTCGGCGATCAGGGTCTGCCGGGCCCCCCGGAGGAGACGGCCTTCGAGGTCGAGGTCGAAGAGCACGCCTGATCGGCCGGTCCTCCCGATCCGGTCTCCATAGGCCGGGATACCCAGGTGACGAAAGGAACATGCATGTTCAAGATCGGATGGAAGCAGGGTCAGGCGACCGTCATCGCCCGCGAGACTCACGAGGGCCAGTACCGGAGGGGCATCAACGTCTACGCCCCGAGCGGCCAATATCACCACGTCTACGACTACGTCGTCGATGTCGAGCCCGACGATGGGACCCCGGCCTTCCGCGCGGAGTTCACCGAGATGTTCAAGTCCGATACGGATCGTCGGCCGCTCGTCGGGGAGAAAGCTCAGGTGAAGTTCAACCCCAAGACCCAGGAGACCTTGTTCGACCGCGATGTCCTTTGGAAGGAAGCCAAGGCTGAGAAGCAGGCCGATAAAGAGAAATTCGATTCGATAGCCGAGGCGCCCGTGGGAACCCCTGCCCATAAGCCGGGTCTGGCCGGGGAAGTGGCCCAGCAGATCGAGGACAAACTGCGCGAAGAAGGGAAATAGCGAATCTCTAAGTTGGAGGGAGTCAGCCGGATCCGTTGACCGCGGCCTTCTCGGCCCGCGCGCGGGTACGGGCCGCCTTCACCCGGTCCACCTGATCGAGGGCGTTCTTGCGCGGCCGAACCGACTCCGGCGTGATTTCGACGCACTCGTCCTCACGGATGAACTCGACCGCCTCCTCGAGGGAGAGGCGCTTGGCCGGCACCAGCTTGATCATCTGATCCGCCGACGCTGCCCGGACGTTGGTCTGCTGCTTCTCCTTGATCGCGTTGACGTCGAGGTCCTCGGCGCGGGAGTTCTCGCCGACGATCATGCCCTCGTAGACGTCCTCCCCGGGGCCGACGAACAGCGAGCCGCGCTCCTGCAGGCAGAAGAGTGCAAAGGCGGCGGTCTTCCCCTGGCGGTCGGCGACCAGAGAGCCGGTCGGCCGCATCCGCAGGTCGCCGGCCCAGGGCTCCCAGCGGTCGAAGACGTGGTGCATCAGGCCGGTGCCGCGGGTCTCGGTCAGGAACTCGGTTCGGAAGCCGATCAGCCCGCGCGCCGGCACCAGGAACTCGAGGCGGACCCAGCCGGTCGAGTGATTGATCATCTGCTCCATCCGCCCCTTGCGCACCGCGAGCGCCTGGGTGACGACGCCGACGAAGTCCTCGGGCACGTCGATCGAGAGGAGCTCGACCGGCTCGCAGAGCTTGCCGTCGACCTCGCGGGTCAGCACCTGCGGCTGGCCGGCGGTGAGCTCGAACCCCTCGCGCCGCATCAGCTCCAGCAGCACGACCAGCTGCAGCTCGCCGCGGCCCTCGATCTCCCAGACCTCGGGCCGCTCGGTGTCGCGCACCCGGATCGAGACGTTCCCGACCAGCTCCTGGTCGAGGCGGTCGCGGATCTGGCGCGCCGTCAGGCGCGAGCCCTCCTTCCCCGCCAGCGGCGAGGTGTTGATCCCGACCGTGATCGAGAGCGAGGGCTCATCCACCGTGATCACCGGCAGCGGCCGCGGGTCCTCGGGATCGGCGAGCGTCTCGCCGATCGTCACGTCGGGCAGGCCGGCGACGGCGATGATCTCGCCGGGCCCGGCCTCGGTGGCCTCCACTCGCTCGAGCGCCTCGGTCACGTAGAGGTTGCTGACCGTCGCATTGGTGATCTCGCCATTCGCCCGGCACCAGGCGATCCGCTGCCCGTCGCGAATCGTCCCGTTCCGCACCCGGCAGAGCGCGAGCCGCCCTACATAAGGGGACGCGTCCAGGTTGGTGACGTGCGCCTGCAGCGGCGCGCCCTCCTCGTACTCCGGCGCCGGGATCCGCTCCAGCACCAGGTCGAGGAGGGGGGAGAGGTCGGTGCCCTCGTCGCCCTCCTCCAGCGACGCCCAGCCGGCCCTGGCGTTCGTGTAGACGATCGGAAAGTCGATCTGCGACTCGTCGGCATCGAGGTCGAGGAAGAGCTCATAGACCTCATCGACCACCTCGCCGATCCGAGCATCGGGCCGATCGACCTTGTTCACCACCAGGATCACCGGCAGATGCGCCTCGAGCGCCTTGCGGAGCACGAAGCGCGTCTGGGGGAGGGGCCCCTCGGAGGCGTCGACGAGGAGCAGCACCCCATCGACCATCGTCAGCCCGCGCTCAACCTCCCCACCGAAGTCCGCATGCCCGGGCGTGTCAATGATGTTGAGCTTGGTCTCCCCGTAGCGAACGGCCGTGTTCTTGGCGAGGATCGTGATCCCCTTCTCCCGCTCGAGATCCATGGAGTCCATGACCCGCTCGGCGACGTCCTGGCCGGAGCGAAAGGCGCCGGACTGCCAGAGCATGGCGTCGACAAGCGTCGTCTTGCCATGGTCGACGTGGGCGATGATCGCGACGTTGCGGAGGTCGGAGCGCCGAGGCATGGGGCGCGGGATGGTAGGGACAGCCCTGCCTTTCCATGGTGCAGGCTGGAGCCGTTTACTGAGGGGTCGTGGAGGCGACTGTGTTGCTGTCCCTCTTCTTGTTTCCATCGGCCGTGTAAAACGCAGCCGGCCAACCGCCGTGAGCGTCGATGATCTCGTCGATTTCGCGCATGATGCGAATCGTCTCCTTCAAAGCGATGATGATGCGGCGGCAAAGAGCTATCACGCCCATCTCGCGACGCCGGCGGAATTCGTAGTTTGCTTCCTTCCGAATGAAGCCGTGTATTGCGCTGCACTCGACCGCGACCCAGGTCTGCTGCAGCACGGTGCCAGCAAGGGTGTCTTGATCGCCACCCCAGCAACGTTGCTGGCCCTGCTCTACGCCTGCGGATACGGTTGGAAGCAGGCGTCGATAGAGGAATCCGCGCGTGAGATCGCGGATGCCGCAAGAGAGCTTCACAGGCGGGCCGGCAAGTTCATCGACGACTTCTCACTTGTCGGCAGGCGCCTGGGGTCGACAGTGAACGCATTCAATACGGCCGCGGGCTCCCTTGAGGCCCGTGTTCTGCCGCAGATGCGGCGCATCGAGAACTCCGGGGCGGGCTCCGAACGAGCGCTGAATTCACCGACTCCTCTTGACACCCCGCCACGCCTCGTCACCGCGCCGGAAGCAAGCCACCCCGCCGACGAAGCCCAACCAGGACCTCCCGACGACGAGATTGCGGCGGCATAGAGACGCCATTTGCCAGGGGCTACAGCAGGTTTCATCGTTTCGTCCCTTCCTCCGCGGACCCAGGATTTGCTTTGGAATGTGCGCTCGGCGATGCCGCCGGGCATTACGCCGCGGCTTGCTCGAACTCTCCGAAGCGGAGGGCAAGGCGATCCGGATCTGGCTGGTCCTCTGGCCGTCTGGGCCGCAGAATCGCCGCTCCATGAAAGCTCTGGATGCCTTGGCCGAGCATTGGTCCATCCTCCTCGGCGAGTAAGCGGGCGCCAATGTGGACCACCCCTCCTGGGTCGATGCCGAGCAGGTTGCGGTCGTAAGCGAGGTGGTGGATGGCACAAAGGGCAATGCCATTTACGACAGCTGCGATGCCGGTGGGCTCGACGTCTCGGACGATGTGCGATGCCTCGAGTAGCTCAGGTTCTCGAAGCGAGCAGACTGCGCACCGGTTGCGGTAGGCACGCATCACTTCCCTACGAAATTGCGCCTGGTGATATCGGCGTGCGACCTGGCCGAGCTTGTATCGGCGAGTGTCAGACGGTGTTTGGAGGCCTTCGCCTGTTGTGTCCCTCACCGGCAGCCCGACCTCGAGTAGAACCATTCCCGACTCCGGATCATCTTCAGTGATGAAGACGGGCCAGACGACTTGATACTGGCCTGGGTCGATGCCCAAGAAATAGATCAGGGGCGCCTGGAGCTCGAATGCCGACCTGAGTGCCTCGTTGTCCGGCTGGTCGACCGACCCGGCCCTGTAGTGGTAGATGATCGAACGAGAATCGAGATCGAAGACGTCGTCATATGGGCCCTTCGCCGACGTTGTAAGCGTCAAGGCGGCGGGTCCGGTTTGCTCCTTCGCTCGGTGAATGCCCTTGAAAAACGAGCCAAACGAGATCCGGCGACCTTGGAACTCGAATCCCTCTCTCAGTACGTGCAGTGGGACGATGTCGTTGAAGGCATTCGTCAGCACACGTGCCTTGTCAAGAGCAGCTAGCCGGAGAGCATGATCCGGGTCGGTCGGCGGCATTGCGACATCCTCGCCGAGCTTTGAAGACTGCGCAACATGCAAGGTGGGCAGGAGACTTACTTCGGCTGCTTCACAACCCGCATATAAGGCAGCGGCGTCTCCCAACCGTCCGGGAAGAGCTCCTTCGCGTCGTCGTCCGAGACTGAGCCGGCGATGATCACGTCGTCGCCCTGCTGCCACTGGGCCGGGGTCGCGACCTTCTTGTTCGCGGTGAGCTGGAGTGAGTCGATCACTCGCAGCACCTCGTCGAAGTTGCGGCCCGTGGTCATCGGGTAGACCAGGATCAGCTTGATCTTCTTGTCCGGGCCGATCACGAAGACGTTGCGGGGCGTCTGGTTGTCGGCAGGGGTGCGGTCGGTCGGGTCGCCCTCGACGTCGTCGGAGAGCATCCCGTAGGCCTTGGCGATCTGGTGATTTCCCAATTCGGCTAAGACCAGGTCTTGCCCCGTTCGCCCAACCGGTTCCTCCGGTGACTCGCGTGGTAGCCCCACGGCCGAGGCAGCTCACTCCGTAGAAATCCCTCACCACGGTCAGGGAATGGACCGATGTGGAGCGCGCTGCAAGCTGGGAGTCTCACTCTTATGCGCCTTTCGCGACTACTGATCGCCGCTGGACTCCTGGCGGCCGGCGCGGCGTCGTTCGCCTCCGCCGCTGACCATCAGGCCTCCACGGCCGCGATGCACTTCAAGGTCAGTAACTGCGATTACCACAACGATCAGAACTGCCCGGCCGCGCCCGCCACCAACAGCTGCCATTTCAAGGGAGAGGCTCAGGATCGCGGCTGCACTCCCGGCGTCCTCAACCCCGCCGTCACGCAGTCGACCCTCAAGCGGACCGTCTGCCGAGCCGGGTTGGACCTCAACGATCCGCCCACCGACCAGCTACACGGATCCCTTGAAGATTGAAGAGCTGATGCGGGCATATGGCGTACGGAGGGAAGTCTCCGTCCGGGTTCGAGCTCGATCATCTGATCTCGCTCGAGCTTGGGCGGTGCCCCGTCCGATCCAGCGCAATCTCTGGCCCGAGTCGCACAGGAACTCCTTCAACAAGGACGGACTCGAGAACTCACTCAGGGCGAAGGTCTGCGACCGGATCGATCAGCCTGGCCAAGGCCCAGTGGCGAATCGTCCACTGGCCCAAGTTCGCCGAGTCACGGTGGCCATGGGGGCGGCGGTGGCGGGACAGGGGGCGGAGGCGGCACCCTGGACAAGAACTGCTCCGACTTCAGCAACCCAGGCTCGAGGCCCAATCCTGGTTCGTCAGTCATGGCGGGAGCGCTTCGAACGATCGTCGCAGGTCTGGACGCTGATCACGACGGCGTCGCCTGCGAATCACTGCCCTGAGCCAGCAGGAAGAGCGGAAACGTGGGCCGGGATCAGCTCCGGCCCACGCCTCACCGGTTAGGCGAGTGCCTTGACCGCCGTGGCGGTGTCGCCGTAGAACTCGGCATGCTCGATCTTGCCGTGGTCGACCCTGTAGAGCCAGATCGAGTCGCCGGTGAGCTCGTTGCCGCTCTTCGTCTTGCCTACGCCCGAGACCGTGACCAGCACACGCCCGCCGTCGGCCTCGATGAACTCCTGCGGCTCCGGGCTGACCTCTTCGAAGTTGGAGACGAGCTTGCCGATCATCTCCTTGAAGCCCTCCGGGCCGGTGTAGGTGCCGCCCCATGGCAGGCTCTCGGGGACGACGATCTCGGCCGAGTCGCTCGTGGTCGCCGTTGCGGCGTCCATGTCGCCCTTTGCGAAGGCGTCCCAACCGCTCTTGACTGTGTCTGCATTTGCGCCCATCTTTGTCTCCTTGCGGATATAGGCGCATCCACCGAGCCGGTGAGGTAACGCCCTAGAGAGAGAACACCGGCCCCGCAGTCAAATCAGTAGCCCCCATCTCGCGCCTCGTGGCGCAGAGCGCGCCGTCGGTGGCATTCCGGTGGGGGTTGAGCTTTCGGCCGCAGGGCCAGCCTCTATCGACAGTACTCCGATTAAGCGCTCGAAACGAGGCGGCGCCTTTTACTTCGGCTGCTTCACAACCCGCATGTAAGGCAGCGGCGTCTCCCAGCCATCCGGGAAGAGCTCCTTCGCGTCGTCGTCCGAGACCGAGCCGGCGATGATCACGTCGTCGCCCTGCTTCCACTGGGCCGGGGTCGCGACCTTTTTGTTCGCCGTGAGCTGGAGCGAGTCGATCACTCGCAGCACCTCGTCGAAGTTGCGGCCGGTGGTCATCGGGTAGACCAGGATCAGCTTGATCTTCTTGTCAGGGCCGATCACGAAGACGTTGCGGAGCGTCTGGTTGTCGGCCGGGGTGCGCTCGGTCGGGTCGCCCTCGACGTCGTCGGAGAGCATCCCATAGGCCTTGGCGATCTGGTGGTCCGAGTCCGAGATGATCGGGTAGTTCGGCGCCGTGCCCTGGGTCTCCTCGATGTCCTTGGCCCACTTCTCGTGGTTGTCCATCGGGTCGGTCGAGAGGCCGGCGATCTTGACGCCGCGCTTGTCGAACTCCGGCTTGATCGAGGCCATGTAGCCGAGCTCGGTGGTGCAGACCGGGGTGAAGTCGCGGGGGTGGGAGAACAGGACGGCCCAGCTGTCGCCGATCCAGTCGTGGAAGTCGATCGGGCCCTCGGTGGTCTCCGCGTGGAAGTCCGGGGCGGTGTCGTTGATGGTGAGAAGAGCCATTTCCATTCCTCTCCGAAGCTTGGTTTCGGTGGCCTGGATCTAATCATACGAATCCTGACCGGGATAACCCAGTTTAGCCGCACTTCCCGGCTCGAGGCGTAGGATCGGCTCCACTCAACCGGAGGAGGAGCGTATGTACGCGCGAGTGGTGCGGTTCACCGATGTGAAGCCGGATCAGATCGACCGGATCAAGGGTGAGATCGAGGGGGGCGACGGACCGCCGCCCGGGGTGAACGCCAAGAGCATCAAGGTGATGGTGGACGAGTCCCAGGGCACCGCCGTGGTGGCGCTGTTCTTCGACTCCGAGGAGGACATGAACCAGGCCGACGCGGCCCTCGAGGCGATGGACGCCGGCGAGACGCCGGGCACCCGCGCCTCGGTCGATCGCTGCGAGGTGAAGGCCTCGATGGACGCCTGAGCGTCAGCCGGCGCTCGGAATCCTGAAAAAGCTGGTCAGGCGACTGGCGAGCATCACGTCGCCCTCGAGCTTCAGCTTGCCGGTCAAGAAGAGCGTCGGGCCCGAGGCCCTATTGCCGGCCAGCTTGAGGAACTGGACGCCGCTCACCTTGATCGTGACGTTTGGGTCGTGTTCCGGGGAGTCGCCGGCGCGGCAGGCACCGTCGGCGAAGATCACCTCGTAGTGGTTGTAGCCGCCGCCCTGGTCCTCGGGACGGTCGAGGATCTTGAAGTGAACGACCGTGTCGAGGCCCTCGATCTGGGCGGGCTCGACGTGGTCGGCCATGCGACCGAAGATCTCGTCGAGGACCTGCTTGCGCAGGGGGCCGTGGATGATCTCCGAGAGCTGCTCGTCGGATGCTCCGGCGATCAGCTCGGCGAACTGTTCGGGTTTGAAGTCTGCGAGATCGGCGTTGGCCATGGTGATCTCGTCTGCCATGTCATACCTCCCATGTATGGTTGCTACCTGGAGTAGGAAAAAGCTACCATAGGTAGGAAATGGCTACCAGGACAAACGCCTCGACCCAGCCTCGCAAGCGCGCCGCCCACCTGGGCCCCGAGCGACGCCGCCCGGAGCTCCTCGACGCCGCGCTTCGCCTGTTCCTCGACCGCGGCTACGACGGCACCTCGATGCAGGCTGTCGCCGATCAAGCCGGGGTGACCAAGCCGGTCGTCTACGCCGCCTTCGAGTCGAAGGACGATCTCTTCCGCGCGCTGCTCGCCCGCGAGGAGGAGCGGATCTTGGCGGAGATCCAGGGCGCCTTCGAGAACGCCGACCTCTCCGATCCCGAGACGACTTTGATCGAAGGCTTCACCGGGTTCCTGCGGGCGGTCGGGGACTCACCCGAGGTCTACAAGCTGATCTTCCTCGGCGAGGGCGGCGGCAATGCCGCGGTCGCCCGCCGGATCCAGCGCGGCCGCCAGGCCCAGGTCGATGCCATGAGCCTGCTCGCCAAGCGCTGGCTCGACGCGAGCGGGGGCGGGCGAGTAGCCAACGAGAAGAAGGCGCGCCTGCTCGGCAACGCGATCGCGGGGCTGGCCGAGGCCGGCGCCCGACTGTTGCTCTCCGGCCAGGACGGCTGGACGGCGGAGACGCTCGGTCGTGAGCTGGGCCGCCTCGCCGCGGACGCGCAGTCCGCCGCCTGACCAGCTACGGTCGCGTAGGAAATGGCAGAGACCTCGGCGAAGCCGCGCAGGTATGCGCGCCGGATGCCCCCGAACGAGCGTCGCGAGCAGCTGCTCGACGTAACCGTCGCCCTGATCGCCGAGCTTGGCTACGAGGCGGTCTCGATGGAGGGCATCGCACGGCGCGGCGGAGTCGCGAAGCCGGTCGTCTACGACGCCTTCGGCTCACTCCCCGACCTGATGGACGCGCTGATCGAGCGGGAGGAGGCCAGGGCCCTGCTCCAGCTGGACGAGCTGTTGCCGACGCCCGCCGAGGATGCCGACCCCGTCGAGCTCCTGGTCCACGGATTCGACGCACTGCTGCGCGCCGTCGAGGGGAACCCCGACGGCTGGAGGCTGAGCCTTGAGCCGGCGGACGCGCTCCCGCGGCCGGTTCGCGAGCGGGTCGAACGGCGTAGCGGCAGGGTTCACCAGCGAGTCGAGTCGACGGTCCGTTCGGGGATCGAGCGGCTCGCGGTCCCGATTGCCGACCTGGAGCTCCTGGTGGAGACCATCCTCCTGCTGGCCATGGAAGGAGCCCGGCGGCACCTGAACGAGCCGACGCGCTACGGGCGCAAACGCCTCACCGGCTTCGGCGCCGGCATGCTCGAAGGCGTGCGGGGATGAGGGCGATGCCCGGCGCCCGAGGTCTTCCTGGCCGACCTGGCCCAGGAGATCCAGCTGCTGAAGCTCTCCGGCGAGGCGATCACCTGGTCCGAGGAGGTCAAGACCTCCGTCAAGACCGACGTGCGGCTAAACGCCGCGGGCGAGGATCGCGGCAATGATGCCGAGGAATCCTGCGCCGCCGACGCGGAAGAGGGTGAGGCGAAGGGCGTCGATCTCGCCCCGAAGGGATGAGAATTCACCGCGAACAGTGGCGAACTCAGTGTGCATCTCGGTCCGCAGATCGCTGAACTCGCTGCGTGTCTCAACACGCAGTTCCCGGAGGTCCTGATCCGTGCGAGCGAATCCCGAGCGGACAGCTTCGGCCAGATCGTCGAGGCGTTCGTCGGTCCAGGCGGCTCGCTCCATGACCAGGCCAGGATAGATGCGCTAGGTCGGTTTGACCGTCATCGCCCAGACGGCGACGAGGCAGGCGATCAGGAAGAGCGAGATCAGGCCGGTGGCGATCCGGGCCGAGACGCTCGGCGTCCCGCCCTCGCCTCGGTTGATCCTGCGGACCGTGATCCCGCCGATCACGAGTGAGACGACGAGCAGCAGGAAGCCCATGTCCGAGACGCCGAAGCCGATGCCGATCCAGCTCAGGTCGGAGTCCTCCAGTCCCTCCTTGTGGGCGATCCACTGGGCGCCACCGCGCATGACGATGTAGCCCGGGATGGCTCCGTAGAAGAGGCTCATGAATCCGAGCCTGGTCAGCGGCGCCGACCCGCTTCGCCATGCCGCGATCAGCGAGATCGCCGACAGGGTGACCGCGCCCACCAGGACCATCGCGCCGAGGATGTGGACGAACAGCGGCAGGTCCCAGCCGTCGGGGCGGATGAGAGCGATTGCGTTCATGCCCACGGCTTCCAGACCATGTCGATGAGCAGCAGCACCGTCCAGAGGACTCGCATCCAGTGGGAGAACTTCGTGCGGCGATCTAAGGCCGCGGGAGATTCGTCGGCGGTCGGCTTGATCGCCCGGCTGACCTGCGCGCCCGCGCCGTTCGCCAGGATCCAGAGGACCACGGCGGCGATGATCCAGCCGTCCAGGATGCCGTACTCGGGGCGGTTCAGGGCGAGCCAGATGCCGAAAACGATCGTTCCCACCCCGCCGACTCCCCAGAGGATCTCGGCCGTCAGCTTGAGCGGACGGGTGACCGGACTGCCGAGCACGAACGCGGAGAAGATCACCACGCCGCTGACCATGAGGAAGGCCGACAGCACGTGCAGGAATAGGAGCGCGTGGTACATCGGCGCGCGACTCTATCGGTAGGCCTGGATGCGCTCAGTCCACTCGTCGAGCTTGCGCTCCGCGCTGCCGGCGTCGGCGGCGTCGCCCGGGCGGAGCATGTGGACGACCCGAGTCACGCCCGCCTCCTCGTAGCGCCGCAGCACGTCGAGGTCGCGCGGGGGGATCTGCAGCGTCACCGGGATGCGGCCGCGGCCCGCCTCCTCGCCGAGCCGCTGGAGCTCCTCGACTCGCGAAATCATCCCCTCGTCGGGCGGGATCCGATTCGGGAACCAGCCGTCGCCGTAGGCGAGAACCCGCTTGAGCACGTTGGGGCCGTTGCCGCCGACCAGGACCGGCGGATGCGGCTGCTGGAGCGGGGCCGGGCGGCTGACGATGCGGTCGAAGTCGACGAACTCGCCGTGGTAGCTGGCCTCCTCCTTGGTCCACATCTCCTTGCAGGCCTCGACCCGCTCGCGCAGGATCGCGAAGCGCCTCTTCGGGTCCGTGCCGTGGTTCCGCATCTCCTCGAGGTTCCAACCGGCGCCGACGCCGAAGATCATCCGCCCGCCGGAGAGCCGGTCGAGGGAGGCGACCTCCTTGGCGGTCTCGATCGGGTCGCGCTCAACCAGCAGGCAGATCGCGGTGCCGACCCTGATGCGCTCCGTTGCCTGCGCCGCGGTGGCCAGGGCGACGAAGGGGTCGTAGATCCGGAAGTACTCGCGAGGCAGCTCACCGCCGGCCGGATAGGGCGTCTCGCGGGTCGCTGGAATGTGCGTGTGCTCGGTGACGAACAGGGACTCGAAGCCGCGCTCCTCGACCATCTGGCCAAGCACCGCGGGCTCGACCGCCTCGTCCGTGGGGAAGTAGGAGACCCCGAAGTCCACGACGGGAATCTACTGATGCGAAGGAAGCCCAAAATGCCGATTATTCGCGCATGGTCCTTGGGCAGGAAACCGGGGGGGCCCGCAACGACCGGCGCGCGGGCTCCGGCGCACGCCGCGCGCTGCTCGCGGCCGCGGCCGTGTTCGCCCTGCTCGCGGGCACCGCGGTCACGCTCGGGCTACGCACGGAGCATCAGGTCGAAAGAAACCGCGCCGCCGGCAACGCCGCGCATGACTTCGGCAGGATCAGCGGCCTGGTCCAGCGCCAGGAGCTCCTCGTCCAGGACTACCGAATGCGACCCGGCATCCGGTACCAGTTCATCGGCGAGACCCGGGCCGTCAAGGACCTCCTAGCCGGCCGAGACGAGGAGCCCCGGGACATGGCCGACGCCGCCCGGCTCTCCGCGATCTATCAGCGTTTCCTGAGCACGACGAACCGGTACTTCACTGCGAGGGATTTTGGCCGCGAAGAGCGGGCCCGGCGGATCAACGCAAACCGGCTTCGACAGGTCGCGGCCGGCCTCGCCGGCACCGCCGCGGTGATCACCGAGAGGAACGCCGTGGAGGCCGATCGAACCAGCGCCAAGACGGAGGATGCCTCCGAGACGGTGCTGTTCATCCTGCCGATCGCGTTCGTGATCGCGGGAGTCGCCCTCCTCGCTCTGGCGCGAGCAGGGCGCCGCAGCCAGCGATCCGAGGCCGAGGCGAGGGCGGAGGTCAAGCTGCTCGAGCACGCTGCCCGCACCGACTCGCTGACCGGGCTCCGAAATCACCGCGCCTTCGAGCAGGATCTCGCCGCCGCCATCGCGGAGGCGGGCCGCACCAACGCACCTCTCTGTCTGGTCAGCGTCGACGTGAAGGGCCTGAAGCGAGTCAACGACTCCAAGGGCCATCAGGTCGGGGACCGGCTGTTGCGGCAGGTGGCGGACGCCCTGTCGCGATCGGCTGAGCCGCCGCACGCGGCCTATCGCGTCGGAGGCGACGAGTTCGCCGCGCTTCTCCGCGGCGTTGGCGCCTGGACGGGATTCAGCGCCGGCGAGCGGATCCGCGCGGAGCTGAGGGCTTGGGGCGAGGAGGTGGACGTCGCCGTCGGGGTCGCCGAGGCGCGGCCGCTGGAAGGCGCCTTCGACCTGGTGCGACACGCCGACCTCGCCCTGATCAATGCGAAGCGCACGAACCGGCAGGTGATCGTCTACTCGGCTGAGCTCGACGGGACGATCGAGGGCGAGGCGGTCCCGGCCGACGATCATCAGCTGCAGGTTCTCTCCACGGCCCTGGCCCGGGCCGTCGACGCCAAGGACAGCTACACGCGCAGCCACAGCGAGACGGTCTCGAACCTCTGCGTGGTCATCGGCGCCCAGCTTGGCCTGGAGCCCGACCGCCTTTCGAAGCTGCGGATCGCCGGGCTGCTCCACGACGTGGGGAAGATCGGGACGCCGGACGCGATCCTCAGCAAGCCGAGTGGCCTGACCGACAGCGAGTACGAGACGATCAAGGAGCACCCGGTGGTCGGTGAGGGGATCATGCGCTCGGCCGATCTCAATGAGGAGGCGGGCTGGGTCCGCCACCACCACGAGCGCCCCGACGGCGGCGGCTACCCAGACGCCCTGCGAGGCGACGAGATCCCCGTCGAGTCCCGGATCATCGGTGTTGCCGACGCCTTCGAGGCGATGATCTCGGATCGCCCGTATCGCGAGGGCCGATCGGAGAGCGAGGCCCTGGAGGAACTCGAGGCGAACTCAGGCAGTCAGTTCGATCCCGATTGCGTCGCCGCGCTTCGCGCCGGCCTGCGGATCGAGTCGGCCGCCCCCGCCTGGGCGCCGTCGCTCGCCAAGTAAAGGATCGCGAGCGGCAGGAGCACGTCGAGCCCGAGGCCGATGAGCGAGCCGATGTTGTCCTTGGTCGAGTAGTTGTTGGTGGTGGTCGCGTGATAGGCCAAGTGGGGGATCCCGGCGACGAGCAGGACGATGGCGGCCGCCTGCACCAGGCGCCGCTCCATCCAGAGCGCGGACAGGGAGGCGAGGACCGCCAGGCCGAGGCCGGTCGCGCCGAAGTCCCGTTCCAGGTGCTCGTTGAACGGGGGCAGCGCCGAGACCCAGTGGTTGCCGCCGCCCGGGAAGGTGTCGTAGAAGCCCTTCGGGGCGATCAGGATCCAGACCGACACCCACCCGATCGTGATCGCCAGGTAGATCAGGCCCGCGCGGATCCAGCTCCTATGTCGCCTTAGCTCCATCGGACTCCGCGACGAAGGGGACGAGCAGGGCCGTCAGGCGTGCCGCGGCCTTGGGGCCGATCGTGTGCGCGGCCTTGGGCAGCACGACCAGCTCCGAGTCCGGGATCAGCTCGGCCACGCGCTCGGTCCACGCGGCGGGGACGAGGTGGTCGCGCTCCGGGCGCACCACCAGGGTCGGCGCCTCGATGTCGGAAAGCTTGTCCTCGATCGGGTCATCCAGGGCCCGGCGAAGCGTCCGTACGCTGCGCCACGGTCCGGCGTCGATGACGTCGTGGACGATGGTCGGCGCCAGCCGGGGAGAGGAGCGGGGGGCGTTGCGCGCCCAGCGGAGCGCGACTCGCGCCGTCGATCGCGCCGCCGGGTCGAAGGTGGGCCCGACGAGCACCAGCCGGTCGACCGCGGCCGGGTAGGCGGCGGCCAGGTCGACCGCCACCTGGCAGCCGAACGAAACGCCGACCACGATCGCGGGGGAGAGGTCGTTGTCCAGCAGCCAGCGCCGCAGGGCGTCGGCAAGTTCGGGGACGTCGAGCGGGTGGATCGGCTGGTCGCTCATGCCGAAGCCGGGCAGGTCGGGAGCGAAGACGGGCCTGCGCGAGCCCAGGGCGCGGATCAGCGGCTTCAGGGTGCGGCCGGAGGAGAGGCCGTGGATGAGGACGATGGGTGTCGTCGCCTCGATGTCCGGGTGCGAGCCGTTGCCGTTCGAGCCGTTCCAGGACCCGTTCGCCTGACGCTTGAGTTCCGTCGGGACCCGCACGAAGACGCGGTTGCTGCCAGCATGCGTCCAGCCCCCATATATGCCGTTTCGCCGCCCTACCGAGGCCATCTCCCGCCCAACATACCCGCAATTTGCGAATTTGTGTTTCGCAAACGTTGCCTACGTTCCAACAGCGAGCTGGACCCGATCGTTCAGGTGGGCGAGCAGCGGCTGCACCGAGAGCTCGCCGCAGCCGGCGCGCTCGAGGATCTCAGCCGGGGAGAGGCGGCGGCCATGGCGGTGGACCTTGTCGCGCAGCCATTCGCCGATGGCGGTCAGATCTCCGTCGGCGATCCGCGCGTCGAGGTCGCCGAGAT
Source organism: uncultured Solirubrobacterales bacterium (assembly GCA_963819715.1). GTDB lineage: Bacteria > Actinomycetota > Thermoleophilia > Solirubrobacterales > 70-9 > DASUPK01. Next base: position 310,814 of record CAWFXE010000002.1, on the reverse strand, counting down.
CGCGGCCGGCCGCCTCCCAGAGCTGCCCGGCGATGACGTTGCCGAGGCTGTACGTGGGGAAGTAGCCGAAGGCGCCGCTCGGCCAATGGACGTCCTGGAGCACCCCATGGGCGTCGTCCGGAACCTCCAGGCCCAGATAGTCCCGGTAGCGGGCGTTCCAGGCTTCGGGCAGGTCAGTCAGCTCCAGGCCGCCCTCGAAGATCTCCAGCTCCAGCTCGAAGCGGATCAGGATGTGGAGGTTGTAGGTCACCTCGTCGGCCTCGATCCGGATCAGCGAGCGCTCGACCCGGTTCGCGCCGCGGTAGAGCTGCTCGCCCTCGACCTCGTCGAAGCTGCCCGGGAAGCGCTCGCGCAGGACCGGTAGATGCCCTTCGAGATACGAGCGGCTGCGCGCCACCCAGTTCTCCCAGAGGCGGCTCTGCGACTCGTGCAGCCCCAGCGAGCGCGGCTTCCCGAGCGGCGTCCGTCGCAGCTCCTCGTCGACGCCGGACTCATAGAGGCCGTGTCCCGCTTCGTGCATGGCGCTGAACAGGGCCATCGCCAGGTTGGACTCGTCGTAGCGGGTGGTGAGGCGGATGTCGCCGCGGCCGATGGAGATCTGGAAGGGGTGCTCGGTCGGGTCGATGCGCCACGCGTCCTCCGGGAAGGGCAGCTCGGAGATCAGCCCTGCGATCAGCTCGCGCTGGCGCTCCTCGGGGAACTCGCCGGCGAAGGGGGTCTCCGCCTGCGCGCCACCGTTGTCGGCGGCCTCGCGGACCAGGGGCACGAGCCCCTCGCGCAGGTCGGCCAGTACCCCCCGCATCTGCTCGGTCGTCATCTCCGGCTCGTACTCGTCGAGCAGCGGATCGTACGGATGGCTGAAGCCGGGGAAACCCTCGTAGCAGGCGGCCCAACGCTTGACGAGCTCGACGTTCTTCTCCAGGTGCGGCAGCAGCATCGCGAAGTCGGAACGCCGCCTGGCCTCGGCCCACGCGTTTTCGGCGAGCGAGCTGGCCTGCGCCATCTCGGCCTGCAGATCCGAGGGGACCCGACGCGCCTTGTCCCAATCGCGCGCGACGACGCGGACCAGGTCAGCGTCGATGGACTCGCCGTGAGGTTGCTCGCCCACCTCGGATCGGGCCTGGTCGATGAGCCTCCCGATCTCGTCGTCGATGAACATCTCGTGGCGGACGCGGGCGAGTGTCGCGAGGGTCTGGGCCCGGGCATCCGCGCCGGCCGGCGGCATCATCGTGCGCTCGTCCCAGCCGAGCAGGGATGCGGCCCGGCTCAGGTCATGGATTTCGCCGAGGCGCTCGCGAAGTTCGTCGATTGCGGCCATCCCCCTGAATGTAGTGGTCTGCTGCGGCGGGCTAGGGCGCCGGTGGCGGGCCCTCGGCCGCCACCTTGGAGAGGCCTTCGAGCCAGCGCTGGTGGTAGCGAACCATCGCCGGCCGCAGGACCTGCTTTATGAGCCGGATGCTCCAGCCCTTCTGGGTCTCCTCGGTTCGCACGAGCGTCCCGCCGGACTGTCTCTTCAGCGTCCAGCCGTGGTAGCCGCGCCCACCGAGCTCCTTGGCGTCCCAGGCGATTCTCTGGCCCGGCTCGTAGTCGACGACCTCCGAGGTGACGAAGGCGCCGAAGCTGAACCAGCGAAAGCGGCTGCCGAGCTCGAGCTTGGGCCACGGGCCGTCCAGGTGCTTGATGAACTTGGCGTTCGAGTAGTAGGTCGACCAGAGATCCGGCCGGCAGATCCAGGCCCAGACGACCTCGGGCTCCGCCGGAATTTGCAGCTCATTGGGGGCATGAAAGACCGACTCCTCGGGCCGGTGCCCCACGGGCCAGTTGATCGCCGTTTCGTCCGCCATCAGCTGATGTGCAGGTTGACGCCGAAGATCAGGACCAGAGGCCAGAGCAGGATCGCCAGCAGCGTCGACACGACCTGGCCGAGCGAATGGTGGTGGATGTAGCCGTGGTCGCTGGCCACGAAGACACCGACGATCAGATAGATGATGGTGAGGAGGCCCGGTCCGCCGCGTTTATTCATGGGCGTGCAACATACCTAGGTATTAGGGTGGGAGGGGTGAGCGAGGAGGCCCTCTACCACAAGCCGGACTGGTTCACGCGGACCATCTTCAACCCTCTCGTGGCCGGACTCCACAAGCTCGGCCTCAGCGTCCAGGGTTCGCAGACGCTCGCGGTGCGCGGGCGGAAGAGCGGTGAGATGCGGACCAATCCGGTCAATCCGTTCGAACTCGACGGGAAGACCTATCTGCTGGCGCCTCGCGGCACGACCCAGTGGGTGCGCAACATGCGGGTTGCGGGTGAGGGAGAGCTCCGCAGCGGCCGCAAGGTGCGCCATTTCCACGCGACCGAGGTACCGGACTCGGAGAAGCTCCCGCTGATGCGCCTCTACATGGACAAGTGGTCCTGGGAGGTGAAGGGGTTCCTCGGCATCGACGCGAAGGCATCCGACGAGGAGATCGAGCGGATCATGCCGGATCACCCGGCCTTCGTCCTCAGCTTCGACGACCAGGCGCGCTAGCCGGTCTCGCAGCGACGCTCGATCGAGACGTTGTACGCCTTCGGCCGCGCCGCGAGGATCTTGTCGTCCGAGGGCTCGATGCCGTCGGTGAGCCGCATCGGGTCGAAGATCAGCGGCTCCTCCGGAGTCTCCGGGTTCTCGACCACCTCCAGCACTTCCAGCTCCCCGAGCTCCACGACCCCCCGCTCGCCCTCCCATTCCTGGGTGGGATCGTCGAGCGGGTCGTCCTCGTCGGCCAGGGTGAACTCGAGCGTGAAGCGGGCGATGCCCGAGCCGAGCCGCTCGCGGATCTCCTCCTGCAGGTAGTCGCGGTCGGCCGTCTCTCGCTGCTCGTCGGTCAGGTACTCGGTCCCGTCCTCGGGCTCCCAGGTGTAGCGGCCCCAGTGCTTGCCTCCCTCGGAGTCGACGAGGCAGAAGGCGTGGAGCCCTCGGTAGTCCGAAGTCGCGAAGCTCGTCGTCGGGGCGAGCTTCGGAATCCCTTTTTGAAGCGCGATGCCGGCCTCCGGATGCGCGGCGAGGTAGGCGCCCAGCTTCTCGGGGTCGGGCTGGCCGGTTTCCGGATCCGGGATCCGGGCCCGCGTCATCTCCAGGAAGTCCTCCGGATTGCTCGCGAAGAAGACGACGAGCGGCACGGAGACGATGTCGGTGGCCTCGCCGTCCGGCAGGTGGAACTTCACCGCCATGCCTCGCCCCGCGAGCGGATCGGCGTCGGGTGACCTGGGGTGACCGCTGGCGTTCGAGAAGCGAATCGTCGCCTCCACCGGGTCGCCCTGGAGGTGAGCCGCGCGCGAGAGCTTCGAAGCCTCCGGGGTCGGAGTGAAGGTGCCCTTGCACACCGTTCCCTTGGCGTGGACCGCGCGGTGGCCGGGATGGGGACCGCCGTTGACGGCGTTCAGCGCCTCCACGATCTCCTCCCACATGGTTGCGGTCGCCACGATGACGGAGACTAATTGACGCGATGTCCCGGGTGACCCTGATCTACGACCGCGACTGCGGCTTCTGCCGCTGGTCCCTCGGCAAGGTGCTCGCCTGGGATCGGCGCGGAGCGGTGAGGCCGGTCGCGCTGGGCACGCCCGAGGCGAACCGCCTGCTCGCGGACGTCCCGGCGGCCGACCGACCGAGGTCATGGCACCTGGTCGACGAGGCAGGCAAGGTGCATTCGGCCGGCGCCGGATTTGAGCCCCTTTTCAGGCTGCTCCCGCGCGGCGGGCCGTTCGCGGCTGCGGCCGGCAGGCTGCCCGGCGCCACCGAGCGCGGCTACCGGTTCGTGTCAGGCAACCGGAGCATCTGGGGCAAGTTCGTCAGCAATGGCGCGAAGCGGCGGGCGGACAGGCGAATCGATTCACGGCTTCGCGATGAAGCCGCGGCCACAGGCGGCCGCCCCACATAAGTCGCTACGGGCTTCGCCCTCCGCTCCAAAGTGGAGCGGCCTGGTGGCCGCTAGCCGGCGGCTTCGGCCTGGCGCAGGCCGCGGAACATGAAGAGCGTGACGAGGGTGAGCAGCCCCACGACGATGCCGAGGGTCGCCAGGTACTCGGTCCCGGTGCCGGCGATCAGGTCACGGGCGGTCTCCATCACGTGGGTCGCCGGATTGAACGGGGCGACCGCATGTACCCAGCCGCCCAGCAGCTCCCTGGGCACGTATACCGGCGCGAGGAAGAGGAACAGGAAGACGGGCACCTGCATCAACGGAGTCGCCTGGAGGCTGCGGAAGCGCAGCGCGACCCCGGCCGCGAAGAGCAGGCCGGTGATGTTGATGATCGCCGCCAGCCCGTACATCCCGAACAGGTCGAGCCCGTCGCCGCCGATGTTCATGCCGACGAGCAGTCCCACGAGCGTGACGACAGTGATCGTGATCGCCGCCCGGATCAGTGCGACGACTCCGTAGCCGAGGATGAGTGCGCTGCGGTGGGGCGTCGCCAGCATCAGCCGGCGGCCGAAGCCGAACTGGAAGTCCGCTGCAATCGAGAATCCGCTGAAGACACCGCCGAAGGCCGCGCTCTGGCAGAGGACGAAGGCGAAGATGAAGGACGTATAGCCGGGCCCGTAGTCGAAGCCCGGCACGTTGCTGACCGCCGACAGGCCGCCCGCGAACGCGGTGAAGAAGAAGAGCGGCATCAGCATGGGCGGCAGGAAGAGCAGGGGGTTCGTCACCAGGCTGTTCAGCAGGCGCCCGGCGAGGCCTCCGGCAACCGAGAAGTAGCGCCTCATGTGCGGGCCATCCTCTCCTTCAGGCCCGTGGAGGCGAAGTACAGGCCGACCACGAGGATGCCGAGCGCGCAGCCGAAGCCGAGCGCGAGCGCCTCGCCGTCCCAGCCGGTGATCAGGAGAGAACGCAGCCCCTCGATCATGTAGCTGACCGGGTTGTAGGTGGCGACCTCGCGGAACCAGTCGGTCTGGATGAGGTTGCGCGGGAGGCTCATCGAGCTCATGAAGAGGAAGACGAAGATCAGGGGGAAGAGGCTCTGGACCTTCTCCGGCGCATCGACGCGCATGCCCACCGCCAGGCCGATGCTCCCGAAGGCCAGGCAGATGCAGATCGCGAGGGCGATCATCACGAGCGCACCCGTGAAGCCGGCCGCGATCGTGGCTCCGGCGAGCAGGCCCACCGAGATGTAGGTGGCGGCCTGGAAGAGCCCGAGCATCAGCGTTCCGGCCAGCTGTCCGGCGACGAGGGCGGTGGGATGGATCGGGGTCAGCTGCAGGCGGTTGAAGAAGCCGCCCTGGTTGTCCTCGGCGAGGTTCTGGCCCGTGCCGATCACGGCGAATACGCCCGCCTGGATGAAGGCGAAGGAGAGGGCGAAGGTGACGTAGGAGTCGGTGGGGAAGCCGGGCAGGGAGGTCGCCGACTTCAAGCCGACCGAGTTGATCGCCAGCAGGATCAGCGGGAAGAGCGTGGCCGGGATGATCGCCGCGGGCTGGCGGATGGTCCGCTTGATCGAGCGACGGGCGAGCTCTGGCGCCTGCGTCCAGATGGACGGGCGCTCCCGGACCGGGGCCGCGCCAATGGGCAGGGCTGCCGCCTCCATCAGGCTGGCGACCCTTCGAGCGCGACCTCGTGCTCGCCGGTGCCGGGCTCGGGCGAGGCGGCGCCCGCACCTTCCAGCGAGCGGCCGGTCTTGGCGAGGAAGACATCGTTGAGGCTCGCCTCGTGGAGCTCGAGGTTCGCGACCTTGACGCCGGCCTGGTCGAACGCACGGATGATGTTGGCGAGCTCCTCGCTTCCATCCTCGAGCCTGACGGCGGCGCCCTGCGGAGTTCCCGGGACCAGCTCGCCGAAGGGCCGAAGCAGTTCCTCGGCTCGGTCGTGGTCGGAATGGTCCGTTGGCACGACCTCCACCGTGGGGCGGCCTACCTCGGCCTTGAGGGCGTCCGGCGTCCCCGCGGCAACGATCTTGCCGTTGTCGATGATCCCGAGGTGGTCCGCGAGCTGGTCGGCCTCCTCGAGGTACTGGGTGGTGAGGAAGACGGTCATCCCCTCGTCTCGGGAGAGATGGGCGACCTCATCCCAGAGCGCGCTGCGGCTCTGGATATCGAGTCCGGTGGTCGGCTCGTCGAGGAAGAGGACCCGGGGGTTGTGCAGCAGCGCGAGCGCAAGGTCTAGCCGGCGCTTCATCCCGCCGGAATAGCCACTGACCTTGCGATCTGCCGCCTCAGAGAGGCCGACCCTCTCGATCAGCTCCTTGCCGCGCTTGGTCCGGTCGGTTTTCGACATTCCGTGGAGCGCGCCCTGCAGGCGCATGTGCTCCGTGGCGGTCAGGTTCGGGTCGAGCGCCGCCTCCTGGAGCGCGGCGCCGATCGAGTCGCGCACGTCCGCTCCCTGCTCGACGACGTCGAAGCCCGCAACCTTGGCCGAGCCCGCAGTGGGCGGGAGGAGGGTGGTGAGCATGTGGACCGTGGTCGACTTGCCGGCGCCATTCGGGCCGAGGAAGCCGTAGATCTCACCGGGGCGCACCGCAAAGTCGATTCCGTCGACGGCGCGGACCCCGCCTTTGAACTCTCTTTCGAGGCCGGTCACCTCGATTCCATTCGAGTCCATCTGGACTCCGTTGCTGCTCGGCATCCGGATTCCCCCTCCGGGTAGTCATCGTCTGCGAAGGACGGCAGTATACATAGATAGTTGAACCATGCAAATGTCCAACAGCATCAGTAATCGGATAAGATGGAACAAATGAAGGGGAGAACCGCCGAGAAGAAATTCCCCGGGCCGGGGTCCTGGCTCGCAGAGGAAGTGGGGACGACGGATCCGGGGGCCGTGGCCTGGAGCATGATGCACTGGCTGATGGTCACGAACAAGCAGCGCCTGTTCGGGCTCGCCCAGGAGTTCAAGCTCGCCCCGCAGCAGATGATCGCCCTAAGGATTCTCGGAGGCGGCCCTCGCAAGATGAGCGAGCTGGCCGACGCGCTCTTCTGTGACAACTCGAACGTGACCGGCATCGTCGACCGCCTCGAGGAGCACGGCCTGGTTCGCCGGGAAGCCGCCGAGGGGGACCGGAGAGTGAAGCTGATCGTCCTCACCAAGGAGGGCGAGTGGATGAAGGGCGAGATCACCAAGCGGATGGCTCAGCCGCCTCCCCCGATCGCATCCCTGTCGAAGAAGGACCAGCGCGCGCTTCGCGACATCCTCGCGCGCGCGGTGGAGAGCGTCTCCGTCGAAGAGACGGCGCAAGTGGCGCCCGCCGGGCCCGCTTCCGAGCCGGCGGAGGCGCTCACCCCTAAGTAGCTTCGGGCGCCGGCGTGGGGCCGCCGCCCTCAGTCTCGGCAGCAGTGACCTCGCGCTGGTACTCGCGGTACTCGTGCAGCGAGATCTGGATCGACGCGGCCGCCGGGATTGCGAGGATGGCGCCGAGGATTCCGAAGAGCGTGCTGCCGAAGAGCACGGCGACCAGCACGACGAATGCCTCGATCTTGGTCGCCCGCTTCTGGATCTGCGGCTGGATCAGGTAGTTCTCGACCTGCTGGTAGACGATCGCAAAGACCACCCAGATGATCAGGGCGATGGGGAAGTTGACGAAGGCGGTGACGATGGCGACAAGGATCGCGCCGAGCGTCGCGCCAACCACGGGGATCAGATCGGCGACGAAGATGATCACCGCCAGTGGGCCCGCAAACGGCACGCCGAGGATCGTCAGCATCACGAACGCCGAGAGCCCCGCGATCGTCGCCTGCAGCAGCGCGCCGCCCACGTAGTTGCCGACCGCGTTCGCGATCCGGCGCAGGGTTCGCTCGATCCGCTCGGAGTGCTCCGGTCTCTGCATGCGTATGAACTCCTCGATCCATCTCGGCCCGGCGGCGACCATGAAGATGCTCAGGACCAGAATCGTCACCCCGGCGAAGATCGAGCTGACGAGGCCGAAGCCGATGTCGCGCAGCACCCCGGCAGCGTCGCCGGCCTTGCTCGGAAGCTTGTTGGCCTCCTCGTTCAGCTTCGCGGTGATGTCGTACTTGTTGTTGAGGTCGTTGAGGGTTTTGTTCTTGTGCACGTAGTCCTCGACGTCGGTCACGTAGTGGGGCGCGTTGGTGGCGACGTCGCTGACCTGGTTGACGATCGGCGGAACCAGGACGGCGCCCAGGCCGATCGGAATTGCCAGCAGACCGAGGTAGACGAGCGCGATCGCGATGCCGCGCTTCATGTAGCGCTGGAAGAAGTTGACGGGCCCGGCCAGCGCGACGGCCAGGAAGGCGGCGATGATCAGCCAGCTGATGGGCTTGCGCAGCAGATAGATGACGTAGAGGACGAGAACGACCCCTACGACGATGAGCACGTTGCGGGCGATCGCGCGCGCTGGAGAGTCGACTTTGGGCATACCGACCCTCTCTATTCGGGGCCGGCGCGCCCCTTCCTACGCACGAAACTCCAGGAGTTGGTGACTTCCTCACCCCCGTCGGTGAGGAACTCGCCGACGCCGCTCAGCGCGAGGTGACGCCGGCCTCGTCGAAGACCGGTTTCAGTCCAGAGGCGTCGGTCCTATGAAGCTGGCCACTGCTTCTGACGCCGCCACCGAAGAACCCGTAGCCCAGGGCCTTTGGGGCTCGGGGAGGTTCCGGGTCAATCGCAACCCCGCCTTCCCCCTTGCACTCGTCGCCCGCTCCTTGCGTGATGGTCTCCGTGAATTCGTACCCGGCAGGCGGAAGTGAAGTCAGGATGCGCTTCAGGGTCCACGTACCGCCGCATTCAATGCCTGTGTATGCGACACGACCGGCCCCTCCGGGCGAGATCCGGACCGCGATCCGGAACGGCGCAAGACCCTTTTGAGTCAGCGTTCCGGTCCAGTCACCCGCAATCTCTCGCGCCGGCCCAACGGTGGTGCTCTTTCCGCCATCCCCGCACCCCGCAAGGAGCAGGGCAAGGGCCGCGAGGGCCGCGACGAACCACCGGACGAGCATGGCGACAGCCTAGTATCGGCCCGGATGGCACAGGAACCCGTAGCCGAAGGTCCGCGCGAGCTGGCCGAGGGTGTGGAGGTTCGGCCCGCCCTCGAGGACGAGATCGACGATCTCATGCCCCTGATGCGCGCCTACTGCGCGTTCTACGAGTCAGATCCGCCCGACGAGGGCGTCATCGGGATGCTGCGGACGCTGATCACCGATCCGGCTCAGGGCGACGTCTTCATCGCCCGTCAGGAGGGAAAGGCGGTCGGCGTCGCCACGCTCGACTGGAAGTGGTCGAGCCTGAAGGGGGCGCGGATCGGCTACCTGGAGGACCTCTATGTGGATCCGGAAGCGCGGGGCAGCGGTATCGCGGATGCCCTGATCCAGATCTGCGCCGATCGCTGCCGGGAGCTCGGCATGCCGGCAATGGAATGGTTGACCGCCCCGGACAACCTCCGTGCACAGAGTGTCTATGACCGGACCGGGGCCGAGGCTGGGACCTACGTCGAGTACGACCTCGAGCTGTGAGTGCGCGCCGCGGCGGGGGCGCGGGACGGCTGAACTACGTGCGGCAGGGAGAGGGGGACCCTCTGCTCCTGCTCCATTCGCTCGGCGGCTCGCTGATCCAGTGGTCGCCGGTGATGGACCGGCTGGCGGCTGAGCGGGAGGTGATCGCGGTCGACATGCCCGGCTTCGGCAAGTCGCCCGAGCTGCCGGAGGGCGTCCAGCCTCGCGCGGCCAACCTGGCGACGGCGGTACTCGACTTCTACGACTCGCTCGGAATCGATGGCAAGCCGGCGGTCGCGGGGATCTCCTTGGGCGGATGGACTTCGATCGAATGCGCCCGCCAGGGCGGCGCCAGCGCCGTGGTCGCCCTCTGTCCGGCCGGCTTCTGGAAGCGCTCGCCGGAGGCGTCGAACCAGGCGGTCGCGCGGGCGCGTCGCAGCGGGCGAGCCGCGAGCGCGCTGCTGAGGCCGATCATGTCCACCGCGCGCGGCAGGCGCCGGGCGCTGGGACGCTTCATCTACCACCCGGAGCGACTCAGCCCGGGCGAGGCGCAGGCGATCGCCAATGCCTACGTCACGGCGCCGGCCTACGACGAGGCGAGCGCATTGATGCGCGCCGGGCGGGTGGAGGAGCTGAAGGGGATCAAGACGCCGATCACCCTGGCCTGGGCCGAGCACGACACTCTGGTCCGCACCAAGCCGCTGCGCGACGGGATCCTGCCGAAGCGGGTGGAGCAGGTCTTCCTGCCGGGCTGCGGCCACGTCCCGACGTGGGACGATCCCGAGCTGGTGTCGCGAGTCGTTCTCACCGGGGCCCGCAGGAAGCGATAGAAGGAGACTGAGGATGAGCGAGCGCAACGAGTACACACCGGGCGAGTTCAGCTGGGTGGATCTGGCGACCACGGATGTCGAGGCGGCGAAGTCCTTCTACGAGGACCTGCTCGGCGTCGAGTACCAGGCCGCGCCCGGGGATCCCGACGAGACCGGCGGCTACGGCTTCTCCATGAAGGACGGCAAGATGGTGGCGGGTATCGGCCCGGTCCAGTCGGACGAGGGGCACTCGGCCTGGGCGAGCTACATCAGGGTCGAGGACGCCGACGCGATCGCGGAGAGCGCCAAGGACGCGGGCGGCACGGTCTTCTTCGGCCCGGCCGATCTGCCGAATGACTCAGGGCGTGTCGCGATGCTGCGTGACCCGCAGGGAGCGTTCATCGGGATCGTCCAGCAGCAGAATCATCCCGGCGCGCAACTCGTCAACGAGTCCGGCACCTGGAACTGGAGCAACCTGCTGACCCGCGAGGTGGACGTGGCGAAGAACTTCTACGGAAAGGTCTTCGGCTGGCTGGCCACCCATCCCGAGGGCGCGCTTGGCTACATCTGGTCCTTTCAGGTCGAGGGCCAGCGCTGGCCGGAGGGCATCGCCGGATTGATGGAGATGGGCAGCGAGATGCCCTCCGACGCCCCGGCGCACTGGCAGGTCTATCTGGCGGTCGACGACGCCGACGAGGCGGTCGAGAAGACGAAGGGCGCGGGCGGAAGGCTCGTCTTTGGGCCGCAGGACGTGCCCTCCGGTCGGATCGCCACGTTGTTCGATCCGCAGGGCGCCGTCTTCTCGATCATTCAGGCGAACTTCCCCGAGCCTCGTTAGGCCCGGGCGCAGCTGGCGCAGAGGCCGCTGACGACGACCTCCGCTCGGTCCGGTTGAAAACCGGAGCGGGCGGCCGACCGGCGAGCGCCCTCGAGGTCGAGCGGCGTCTCCATGTCCTCGATCCTGCCGCACTTCCGGCAGATCATGTGATGGTGGGCGTCGGCCCGGGTGTCCCAGAGCAGCGTGCCTCCGCCGCCGTTGACCCGCCGCACGATGCCGAGCTGCTCGAAGAGCTCGAGCGTCGCGTAGACGGTGGGAAGGGAGACGCCGGGGAGCTTCTCGCCGGCTTCGGAGAGGAGCTCCTCCGCGCTGACGTGGCGGGCCCGGTCCCGGACGAGGCGGTGCATGACGACGCGCTGGGAGGTGGCGCGCAGGCCGCGCTCTCGAAGGAGCTCGGTGAGCTCGGCGTCGTCGCGGGGCGGGATGTGGTCGTGAGTGGTCATCTATGGGTCACCTAATTGAATCGTACATGTTAGGTAATCCTTATCTTAATTTCCTTGTATTATGACGGCATGAGCGAATTGGTCGCAAGGCTCGCGGGGAGGATGGGCCCGATGGACGAGGAGCGGTTCATGCTCCAGCGCGTCCAGCCCGCCCTGATCGGCCTGATCGACGGCACGGTTTCGACGCTCGCGCCGATCTTCGCGACCGCCTTCCTCGCCGGCTCGCACGCCGCCCTCTTCGTCGGCTTGGCGGCGGCGCTCGGGGCCGGGATCAGCATGGGTCTCTCCGAGGCGCTCTCGGACGACGGCTCCCTCACCGGGCGCGGCAGCTCCATGTCCCGCGGGCTGATCACAGGTGGCGCGACCTTCCTCGGCGGCAGCTTCCACGCGCTGCCCTTCCTGATCAGTGACCTGCACACGGCGCTGCTGGTCGCCTCGGCCACCGTCGGCTGCGAGCTGATCGGAATCGCCTGGATCCGCAAGCGGTTCCTCGACGTCTCGCTCCGGAGCTCGCTGATCCAGGTGACGCTGGGCGGAGTGATCGTTGCGATCACCGGCGTGCTGATCGGGCAGGCTTAGCTGTAGAAACCCTGCGGCGATGCCGCGGGAGAATGACAACGAGCGAGACGACCTCGCCGAGCTCCAGCGCCGGCGAGAGCTAACCGAAGACGCTGGCCGGGAAGAGGCCGTCGCCAAGCGCCGCGACCGCGGAGGCCGGACCGCCCGCGAGAACGTCGCCGACCTGATCGACGGGGGATCGTGGGTTGAGTACGGGCGATATGCCATCGCCCAGCAGCGGACGCGACGCAGCCGCGAGGACCTGATCGCGAATACTCCCGCCGACGGGCTCGTCGCCGGGACAGCGACCGTCGACGGCCAGCCAACCGCCGTGCTCGCATACGACTACACGGTCCTCGCCGGCACGCAGGGCACCGCCGGACACTTCAAGAAGGACCGGATGTTCGAGCTGATCGAACGAATGGGCCTGCCGGTGGTGTTCTTCGCGGAGGGCGGTGGGGGCCGGCCGGGCGACACAGACCATCCCGTCGTCAGCGCACTTCAGGTGAGGGCCTTCGCCCTCTGGGCCAGGCTCTCGGGCCGGGTTCCGAGGATCTCCATCGTCGCCGGCAACTGCTTCGCCGGCAACGCGGTGATCGCGGGGTGCTCGGACCTGATCGTCGCGACGAGGAACTCATCGCTCGGGATGGCCGGGCCGGCGATGATCGCGGGCGGCGGCCTCGGCGACGTCCTACCCGATGAAGTCGGCCCGGTCGAGATGCAGGCGCCCAACGGCGTGCTCGACCTCGTCGTCGAGGACGAGCGGGAGGCGGTGGCGGCAGCCCGGGGCCTGCTCGGCTATTTCCGCGGTCCCGTCGATGAGTGGTCGGCCGTCGACCAGGGAGAGCTCCGCGACGCGGTGCCGGAGAGCTCCCGCCGCGCCTACGACGTCATCCCGATCGTCGGCACGATCGCCGACGAGCGATCCGTGACGGTGCTGCGGGAGGCGTTCGCACCCGAGCTCGTCACGGCGCTGGTCCGCATCGAGGGTCGCCCCGCCGGCGTCATCGCGAACAACACCGTGCACCAGGCCGGTGTCGTCACCGGCGCGGCCGCGGACAAGGCAACGCACTTCATGCAGCTCTGCGACGCGTTCGGACTGCCGGCGATCTCGCTGATCGACACGCCGGGTTACATGGTCGGGCCGGAGGCCGAGCGGGACGCGCTCGTCCGGCACTGCTGCCGGATGCTGATCGCGGGCGCCGCACTGACGGTCCCCACCATCTCCATCATCCTGCGCCGCGGATACGGCCTCGGCGCCCAGGCGATGGCGTTCGGCAGCCTGCACGAGCCGCTTTTGACCGTGGCGTGGCCCGATGCGACCCTCGGCCCCATGGGGCTCGAAGGAGCTGTGCGACTGGCCATGCGCAAGGACCTCGAGGCGATTGAGGATGAGGGCGAGCGCGAGCAGCGCGTCCGCGACCTGACGGCGCAGATGCACGAGCACGCCAAGGCGCTGAACGCCGCTCAGATCTTCGAGATCGACGACGTCATCGATCCGGCAGATACCCGGGCGACGATCGCCCTCACCCTCGCCGCGGCCGGGACCCCGGAGCCGAGCGGCCGAACCGTCGACTCCTGGTGAGTTACCACCGACTCGTGACGACCTTCTTGCGCGTGTAGAAGTCGACCGCGTCGGGGCCGTTGGCGTGCAGGTCGCCGTCGATCGAGTCCTTCCAGCCGGAGAAGGGGAACCAGGCCACCGGCGCCGGGACGCCGATGTTCACGCCGAGCATCCCGGCCTCGATTCCCCAGCGGTAGGCGCGAGCTGTCGCGCCCGAGGTCGTGAAGATCGATCCGGCGTTGCCGTACCGAGAGCCGTTGGCGAACTCGATCGCTGAGTCCAGATCCGGGACGCTGACGAGCGCCAGGACCGGGCCGAAGATCTCCTCGCGCGCGAGCTCCGACTCACGGTCGGTGACCTCCACCATGGTCGGGCCGAGCATCGCGCCGGCGTCGCCGCCGCCGATGCGGCCGTCGAGCACGACGGTGGAGCCGGCGGCCTCGGCGGCCGCCACTGCACTCTCCGCCCGCTCGCGGGCCTCCGGCGAGACCATCGGGCAGACGTCGGTCTCCGGGTCGGCGCCGGCGCCGGTGGCGAGCTCCTCCGCGGCGTGCTTGAGCTCCGCCCGGACCTCGTTCTGCCTGCTTTCGTCGCCGACGATCACGCAGACGGACCCGGCGAGGCAGCGCTGGCCCGCCGCGCCGAAGGCCGATCCCATGATTGCCGGCACGGACGCCGCCAGGTCGGCGTCCTCGGCGACGATCATCGAGTTCTTGGCGCCACCCAGTGCCTGCACCCGCTTGCCGGTCTCCGCCGAGCGGGTCGCGATCAGGCGGGCCGTGCTCGCCTGCCCGACGAACGAGACGGCGTCGACGCTCTCATGGTCGAGGATCGCCTCGACCGCGGCGCGGCCCCCGTGCACGAGGTTGACGATGCCGGGCGGGAAGATCTCCCCCTCCTCGATCAGCTGGCAGATCAGCTGGGAGGGTCGCGGGTCTCGCTCCGAGGGCTTGAGGATGAAGGCGTTGCCGCAGGCGACCGCGTAGGGCAGGAACCAGAGCGGGATCATCGCCGGGAAGTTGAAGGGGGTGATCGCCGCGACCACGCCGACCGGCTGGCGGACCATCTCGACGTCGAGGCCGGAGGCGACGCCCTCCAGGTTCTCGCCCTTCAGCAGATGTGGAATCGCTGCGGCGGACTCGACCGATTCGATCCCTCGTCCCACCTCGCCGTTGGCGTCCGCCAGCGTCTTGCCCATGTCGGCCGTGACCAGCGCGCTGAGTTCCTGGCGGTGTTGCAGCAGCGCGTCGCGGAGAGCGAGGACCGCGCGGGCCCGTTCCTGGGGCGGAACTCCTCGCCAGGCGGGCTGGGCGCTGCGGGCGGCGGCGACAGCTGCGTCGACGTCCGCGACGCCTGAAAGCGGGATGCGCGCAGCGAGCCCGCCGGTCGCCGGGTCGCGGTCCTCGAGCGTCTCGGCGACCGTCGCGTCGACGAACGAGCCGCCGATGAAGTTCTGGAGCGTCCTTGCTTCGGCCGTGGTGGCCATGGGGCCAGACTAGCGCCGCCGGGAACGCCGGCGGGCGCGGTGCTTGGGGAACTGGCCGGGTTCGGCTTCCTCCTCGAGCACCTGCTCGATCGTGCGGCCGCTCAGCACCGACTCCGGTTGAGACGAGGTCGGCCTGCGACGCGCGTCGGCACCCTCGTCGCGCTTCTTGATCAGCAGCCACTGCTCCCGGTCGCCTGCGGGACCGGTGCGGACCAAGGCGTAGGCACCCTTGATCTTCTCGCCGAGCATGAACAGCTTCACGTCGCCCTTCTCCAGGGCCTCCTCCAGCTCCATGGGCTCGCCGCGCCTCGTCTCGGAGATGTTTTGGAAGACGCCGCGGTCCCAGACGATCATCGGGCCCGCGCCGTAGGAGCCCTCCGGGATCACGCCCTCCCACTCGAGGTACTCGAGGGGGTGGTCCTCGGTGCGCATCGCGAGCCGCTTGTCGCGCGGGTCGAGGGAGGGGCCCTTCGGGACCGCCCAGGAGGCGAGGGTGCCATCGACCTCGAGCCGCAGGTCGTAGTGCTCAGAGGTGGCGGAATGCTTCTGGAAGGCGAAGCGCGGGTGCTTCCGCTTCGCCTTGCGCTTCGGCTTCTTCCCGCCGCTCGGCTCCCTGGTCTTCGAGAAGTCGCGCTTGCGCTCGTATTCCTTCAGGGAGCGCGGCATCAGACCGCTCCTTCCAGCTCCGCGATCGAGTCGGCCAGGGTGCGGCGGAGGCCGTCGAGGTTCGAGATCGCATCGGGGTCGGAGCAGAGGCCGAAGGCCAGCTCGCCCTCCAGGGAGACGACCGAGATCCGCAGGGCGTGCCGATCGGCGGGTTCGGCGAAGGAGCAGAACTGCTCGACTGCGTGGCCGAGGATCACGGCGCGCTCTCGGGGTCCGGGCACATTCGAAACCGAGAGCGCGAACTCGCGCGGCCCCGCGGTCAGCCTGGTCACCCCCTTATATAGGGGCTTGAACCGGCTGAGAGCATGGAAGAAGGCGTAAAGCGCGTCGGCATCGTGGTCGAGCTTTCTCTCGCTCGTCTCGGAGTTGATCAAGCGCAGCCGCTCCTGGGGGTCCGGCTCGGCGATCGGCAGGTCCACGTTCATGAAGGAGTCGCGGTTGCCGAGCTCCCCCTTCTCCTCCTCACGGGCGTGCAGGCACACGGGACACTGGACGCGAACGTCCTGGGCCTTGCCGCCCGCTGTCGGCAGCCAGCGGCGAAGCGCTCCAGCCACGACGGCGAGGACGACGTCGTTCACGGTGGCGCCCTCGGGGGCGCTGTGGCCGATCCGCTTCAGCCGCTCGAGGGGGAACGTGCTCCAGGCGACCTCGCGCCCCGGGCCGATGTGCTGATCGAGTGTCGTGTCCCGCCCCGGCCGCAGCTCGCGCCAGAGGGCGGACGGCAGCCGGACGAGGATCCGCTCCTCCGCCGCGCCAGCGGCCGGCTTGGCCGGCGCCGACCCCGCCTTCGCGGGCGGCCTGGCGCCGGCATGCGGGGTGGGGGTCTGAACGTCGAGGTCCCAGAGCAGCCCCGCCGCGAGCTTGATCGCGCCGACGCCGTCAGCCATCGCATGGTGAATGCGCCCGACGATCGCCACCCGGTGCCCCGTCAGCGGCAGGCAGTCGAGCCGCCACAGGGGCCGGGTGCGGTCGAGGCGCTCGGAGAGCAGGTCGCCGACCGCGGCCCGGAGTTCCTCGTCGGAGAGTGGGTCCGCGTGTCCGGGTTCGGCGACATGCCAGTCGAGGTCGATCTCATCGGCCTCCACCCAGGCCGGCCGCCCCAGCCCGAGGCGCGGCTCCACGACCCTCTCGCCGAGGCGGGGGAAGTCGCCCATCCGTTGCGACACCCGTTCGCGCAATGCCGGGACCGAGAGGGAGTTGCCGTCGGAGTCGGGGGCGAGGATCAGCACCTTCCCGGTGTGTCCCTTGATCGCCTGAGACTCGAGACGCAGGATCTGCGCGTCGTCGACGCTCAGCCGCTCTCTCGCCGCCGGACTCATGCGGGGATCATCGCGCGCGGGGCGGCTTCTGTCATGCCCTGTTTTTCAGGTTGATCTTCGGGTAGATGAAGAACTGCGACGCGCAGTCAGCAGCCACCGCCCGCTGAACAGCTGAAGCAGGGATCCGGAGGCCGGAGCTTTTGCTCCGGCCTCTCTGTTGCAGAAAGCGGGGAGAACTACGGACTCGAACCCGGAGTTCCTCCCGATGACCGGGCACCCGGCGGCGGGCAGACTGCAATGCGCCAAGGGGAGCAGGAAACCACCACGGGCCCGCCGTTTCACGAACGGGCCGCCCTAGGGGGCGGCCCGTTTTCTTTCTCAGGACCGGTCGTCAGGGACATCGGTGTCGCCGACCGAGCGCGTCAGCTCGGAGCGATCGGGAAGCTCCCCGCGCAGCTCGAGGAGGTTCAGAGCGACCACCACGATCACCAGACCCTCGATCGGCTGCAGCAGGCCGTCGGCGATCAGATCGACGAGGGCGATGAGGGCGTCGCTTCCGAGCGGGACGCTGACCGCCTCGACCAGGAGCTCGGTGACGATGATCGTCCCGACGACCATCCACATCACCGGCCAGAAGTTCCCCCGGACGATCTCCCGGCTCCGCCGCAGCGAGCCCCAGACATCCCGGTGCTCGAACTTGACGATCGCCGGGGAGAGGCTGAACCAGGCGAGCCAGACCAGGCCCGGGATGATCAGGAATACGAGCCCCACGGCGGCGCCGAGGGCGAGCACCAGGTCCAGGAGGATGAGCCGTTTGATCGGGACCGCCCGCAGTAGGGCGCGGAGGTTCGGCAGCGGCCGGTGCTCCCGCCACTCGATCACGGCGGCTGCGGTCAGCCCGGCGTAGAAGGCCTGTCCTCCGAGGTTGACGACGACGGTGAGGGGAGCGGCGGCCAGGATCGCCACGTCACGGGCGTTGTGGAGCCCCTCGACCTGCAGGTGATCGAGGAAGCCATCGGCTAGCGCCTGGGGGAGGAGCACGACCATCGCCGCACCGATCAGGAAGAGCCAGTGGCTCCGGTACGAGGCGATGACCTCGCGCACGACCGGTCCCGCGGAGAGCCTGCCGTGCTTCTCATCGCGCGTCCGCACGCGGCGATCCTAAATAGAGTCGCCGGCGCTGCCATGCTCGCGGTGACCGACTTCACGGTGCAGGCGCAGCATCTGCTGCGCGACGAGCACCAATTCAAGTGGTACGTCGTCACCCTGCTGACGCTGGTGATCTATGTCTACGCGGTGGAGGTCGAGCGCCGCCGCTGGGACATCGTCCTCGCAGGTGTGGCCTTTTGGCTCGCCGACTGGATCAACGAGATCGCCAACTCGCTCATCCTTCATTTCTCCCACCGAGCCGCCCTGTGGACGGTCACCGGCGACACGGCATACCTGATCCTGATCGGGCTGACGATCGAGATCTCGCTGATGTTCGCTATCTCGGGGGTGATCTACGCGAAGTCCCTCCCCCCTGACCCCCGGGCCAAGTTGCTCGGGATGCCGAACCGGCTGGCGATCGGCCTCGGGTTCTCCCTCTTTGCCACCTTCGTCGAGGTCCTGCTCCACGGGACCGGCTATTTCCACTGGGACTACTGGTGGTGGAACTTCCCCTGCGTCCCGCTGATCGTCGTCTTCGGCTACCTCTGGTTCTTCCTGATCACCGGATACGTCTACGACCGTCCCGACAACCGATCCCGGCTGCGGATCGTCGGCGCGATGGCGGCCATCGTCGTGGTTTCGATACTCCTCTTCGGAGTGATCCTGGAGTGGATCTAGACACGTAAAAAGGTCGCTGCCCGAGGCCCCGTAATCTGCAGCCGTGGCGAGAGGCGAATTCGAGCTGGGGGATGGCAAGCCCGACATCACCGCTGCCGGCGGGGTCGTGGTGCGCCGGGATGAGGAGAGCCGCACCCGGGTGGCGGTGATCCACCGGCCCAAGTACATGGACTGGTCGCTGCCGAAGGGCAAGCTGGAGAAAGGGGAGGGGTGGCGTGAGGCCGCGCTGCGCGAGGTCTACGAGGAGACCGGCTATGCGTGCGAGCATGGGGCCCGAGCTTCCGCACGTCTCATACCTGGACCGCAAGTGCCGCCGGAAGCTCGTCCGCTACTGGCTGATGGAGCCGATCAAGGGCGGCTTCGAGCCCCACGACGAGGTCGACGAGCTGCGCTGGGTGACGCCCGACGAGGCCGACGAGCTGCTCACCTATCCGCACGACCGGGAGCTGGTCGGCAAGGCCCTGCGGCGCCACCGCTGGCGGCGTTTCCTGCAGGCGCTGACCCCCTTCCGCCCAGTAACGCCCGAGGCCTACGATGGACTGAGGATCAGAAGCTTTTGACCTCACACGGAAGGACAGCGCATGACCGAAAACACCGAGACCGCGATCCTCGCGGGAGGCTGCTTCTGGGGCGTGCAGGAACTGCTCCGCAAGCGCGACGGCGTCATCTCCACCCGCGTCGGATACACCGGCGGGGAGAACGACAACCCGACCTACGGGAATCACCCCGGCCACGCCGAGGCCGTCGAGATCGTCTTCGACCCCGACCGCATCTCCTACCGCGACATCCTCGAGTTCTTCTTCCAGATCCACGACCCGACGACCAAGGACCGCCAGGGCAACGACATCGGCTCGAGCTACCGCTCCGAGATCTTCTACACGACCGACGAGCAGCGCCAGGTCGCCGAGGACACGATCGCCGACGTCGACGCCTCCGGCATCTGGCCGGGCAAGGTCGTCACCGAGATCAGCGAGGCCGTCCCGTTCTGGGAGGCCGAGCAGGAGCACCAGGACTACCTGCAGCGCTACCCGAACGGCTACACCTGCCACTTCCCGCGGCCGGACTGGAAGCTGCCGCACCGCGAAGCGACTGTCTGAGCGGGCCGGGCGGCGGGTAGCGGCCGGCAACCGCCCCGCCCTACTTGACGGTGATCGTTCCGTACATGCCCGCCGCGTAATGGCCGGGAACGTTGCAGAACATCACGTACCTGCCGGGCGTGAGCTTGAACTTCCCGCTCTTCGTCGCTCCGGGCGATACGTCAGCAATCTCTCCCGCGTCCTGTCCGGCAGCTTCGAGCTTCGCCTCATCGACGCTCCCGTCTGAGGTGGTGGGCAGCTTGGCGGGGTCGGCTTGTGTCTTCGCCAGGACCATTTCATGCACAAGCTGGCCCGTGTTCGGGGTGCTGATCGTCACCGTCCCAGCCTTGGCGGTCGCATCGCCGGGAGTGAAGAAGTCATCGCTCATCGTGATCTGAAGCCCCCCGCCCCCGGAGGTGCTCGCGGGGTTGGTCGAGGACGGCTCAGCGGCCTGAGTCTCGGTGGTTGAGGGTTGTGCAGCAGCCGTCTGCACCTTGCGGCCTTCGTCCTTGCCGTTGCCGAAGCCGATCGCGTAGGCGATGGCAATCATGCCCAGAACCAAGAGGCCGGCAAGGACTCCGAAAAGCCGGACGAAGAACCTGTGGTCGCCTTTCATCCGGCGCTCCAATCTGTCTTCCTCTGGCTGGCTCATGTCCGTCAGCTTCCCCTCGTCCGAGACGCCGGGCATCCGCTGGCAGCACTGCGGTCTATCTGGGTGTTTTCCACGTAGGTATCGGCCAGCGGGTCGCTGTCGCCGAATTTCATCCACACGCGCGAACCCGCGCGTGTGGAAGTGAAATTCGGCGCCAGCCCGCTGGAGATGCCTACGTGCCGGACGAGGTCGCGCTGCGAACCCAGAGTGCGACATATGGACAACCATCCTGCCCGCCGGGGACAGCCTTCTCGTAGTCGCTGCGCCAACGGGCTGTCGTGGACGCCTCCGCCACTCGCGCGGGTGGCGCCGAAATTGACTTCGACACCCACTCCTGCGGGTGTCGATCAATTTCGGCGACAGGACCCGCGCGCCTGGCGTCCCGTCCCAAGCGTGGGTAGGCTGCCGCGCGGGAGAAGGAATGGGCTATCTGATCAAAGCGCCGCTGGGGCTCGCGATGTTCATCGGCGGCATCGTGCTCTTCAACGTCAAGCTCGTCTCGCTGCTCGAGACCGGCACCTGCGCCTCCGGGAACACGCCGTACCAGATCGCCCAGCCCTGCCCGTCGGGCACCGGGACCGACATCCTGCTGCTGATGGCGGGGATCTTCGGCGGCCTGATCGGGGCCGGGATCTTCGCCTTCCGCGGCGATCCGCCCTGGGACAAGGACCGGCCGATCAACAGCGCCAGCAACTTCAGCTTCGGCGTCTTCGCCTGGGGGCTCTTCTTCGCCGCCACCGGCGCCACCTCGCTGATCGCGTCGCTCACCAACCAGCAGATCCAGGACTCGAGCGGCGGCAAGCTCGGCGGCCTGATCGTCGGCGGGACCTTCCTGGTGATGGGGGTGCCGGCGCTGGCTGATCGCGCTCTGGCGGCCTGGTCGAGCGGGATCGGCAAGCGCGACGAGCGGCCCGCTGCCGCTCCGGCGGGCGATGGGCGGCGGGATGATGTCCCGGATGTCCGCCGGCCTCGACCAGGCGGGCGCCGCTCAGCAGCTCGGCGCGCGCCTGCCCTGGGGGTCGTCCGGACGCGGCGGCTCGAGCGGCGGCGGGACCGGTGGCCAGATCGCCAAGCTCGAGCGGCTGCAGAAGCTGCGGGAGTCCGGCGCGCTCACCGACTCCGAGTTCGAGCGGGAGAAGGCCAAGATCCTCGCCGAGAGCTAACCGGCGCATACGCATTATTGGGTAGGTAGTGTCTCCCGCGATGGGGAACGGGAGGATCACGGCCGTCGGTGGGGTTCGTCCTGCTCGCACTGGCCTCGCCGGCGAGCGCAGCGCCGCTCCACGCCACGATCAACCGCGACCAGCACGGCATCCCCAACATCATCGGCGACAACTTCGCGGACATCGGCTTCGGCTACGGCTACGCGTTCGCGCAGGACAACATCTGCGAGCTCGCCGAGACCTACGTGACGGTCCGCGGCGAGCGCTCGCGCTACACCGGCGACGGCGTCCAGGGCAGCTTCGGGCCCGACGGCAGCTACCTGCAGCGCGGCAACGGCTTCTCGGCCAACAACCTCAACTCCGACTTCTTCTACCAGCGGATCATCGACGACCACACGGTCGAGAACCTGCTCGCGCAGCCGCCGCCCAACGGGCCGGTCGACGAGATCCGCGAGGGCGTCCGCGGCTACGTCGCCGGCTACAACAAGTACCTCGCCGACACCGGCGTCGACAACCTGCCGGACCCGCGCTGCCGCGGCGCCGCCTGGGTCAAGCCGATCACCGAGATGGACGCCTACCGCCGCTTCTACCAGCTCGCCCTGCTCGCCTCCGGAACCGTGGCGATCGACGGGATCGCGAACGCGAAGACGCCCGGCGGCGCCTCGCTGCCGATCGACCCGAGCTCGATCGCCGAGGGCCTGCCGGCCAATCTGAAGCTGCCGATCGGCTCCAACGCGATCGCGCTCGGCTCGCAGGCGACCGCGAACGGCAAGCGGCATGCTGCTCGGCAACCCGCACTTCCCCTGGGACGGGCCGGAGCGCTTCTACCAGGCGCATCTGATGATCCCGGGCAAGGTCAACGTCTCCGGCGGCAGCCTCTACGGCGTCCCGCTGATCCTGATCGGCCACACCGACAACCTCGCCTGGAGCCACACCGTCTCGACCGCCTACCGCTTCACCCCCTTCCAGGAGGTCGTCAACCCGCTCAACCCGACCCAGTACCTCTACGACGGCCAGTGGCGGGACATGGACGCAGGAGCAGGTCACCGTCCAGGTCAACGACCGGCAGCGGCCTCAGCCCGAGACCCGGACGCTCTACTCGACCAGCCACGGCCCCGTGGTCGACTCGCTCGCCGGCATCCCGCTGCCCTGGACGCCGGTCACCGCGTTCTCGATGGGCGACGCCAACGCCGACCAACTTCCGCTACCTGAACCACTTCTTCTTCACCAACGAGGCGCAGAGCGTCGAGCGAGCTCGACCAGATCGAGAAGAAGCTACGAGGGCATCCCCTGGGTCAACACGATCGCCGCCGACTCCGCCGGCAAGGCCTACTACGCGGACATCGGCGCGATCCCGAACGTCTCCAACGAGAAGGCCCAGCAGTGCGACACGGCGGTCGGCGCGGCCACCTTCACAGCTCCTCGGCCTGCCGGTCCTCGACGGGTCGCGCTCGTCCTGCGAGTGGGACAACGACCCCGACGCCGCCGCCCCCGGGATCTTCGGCCCCTCGCACCTGCCCTCCCTGATCCGCGACGACTACGTCACCAACTCCAACGACAGCTACTGGCTCTCCAACCCCGAGCATCCGCTCGAGGGCTTCGCGCGGATCATCGGCGACGAGCGCACGCCGCGGACGCTGCGGACCCGGCTCGGGCTGCGGATCGTCCAGCAGCGCCTCGACGGCACCGACGGCCTGCCCGGCAACGACGCTTCACGCGCCAGCAGCTCCAGGACGCACGTCTTCAACGACCGCCAGTTCGCCGGCGAGCTCTGGCGCGACCAGCTGGTGCAGCTCTGCAGCTCGGCGCCCGGCGGCTACCTGCTCGGCAGCTCCGGTCCGGTGGACGTCAGCGGCGCCTGCCCGGTGCTGGCCGCCTGGGACCTCCACGACAACCTCGACTCGAACGGCGCGATCCTCTTCCGCCGCTTCGCGACCCGCGCCCTGGCGACCCCCGGCGGCCTGCCGATCAGCCTGCCCACCGGCGACCTGACCGTCTTCTCCACGCCCTTCGACGCCAACGACCCGGTCAACACGCCGTCCGGCCTCGACATCGCCAGCCCGAAGGTCCAGCAGGCGCTCGCCGATGCCGTCACCGACCTGCAGGGCGCCGGCATCCCGCTCGACGCGCCGCTGCGCGGCTACCAGTACGAGAAGCGCGGCGACGAGAAGATCCCGATCCACGGCGGCCCGGGCGATCCGAACGGCGACTTCAACGCGATCAACGTGAGCTGGTCGGGCGATCCGGCCCGAGCCGGGCTACCCGAACGTCCCGCACGGCTCGAGCTTCGTGATGGTGACCAGCTTCGGCGGCGGCTGCCCGGACGACCGCTCGATCCTCACCTACTCGGAGTCCGAGAACCCGAACTCGCCCTACTTCGCCGACCAGACCCGGATGTTCTCGAACAAGGAGTGGGTCGATCCGCCGTTCTGCGCGAGCGAGGTGCACGGCGATCCGGCCCGTGATCACCGACGAGGTCAGCGCAGAACCCGGTGCCGGCGGCGTCGGCGCCGGCCACGGCGACGAAGCGGCGGAAGTGCAAGCGCAGGGCATCGCGCTCACAGCTCCCGCCGCTGTCACCGCAAGCACGAAGCGCCGCTAGCCGGTCAGCCTGCGGAGCGGAGCCTACCAGATAGCGTTGCGGCCGTGAGCGCGGTCAGCAGCACGGATCAGGACGTCGCCTTCGCGGGAGCCGCCCGGCTCGCGGAGATGGTCCGCGCGAAGGAGGTCTCGCCGACCGAGCTGGTCGAGCTCTACCTGGAGCGGATCGCCCGGCTCGATCCGAAGCTGAACGCCTACCGGGTCGTCCTGGACGAGAGGCGCGCGCGGATGCGAAGCAGGCCGAGGAGCGACTCGCCAAGGGTGATGACGCGCCACTGCTCGGCGTGCCGGTGGCGATCAAGGACAACGTCGACTACGCGGGCGAGGTGACCACCAACGGCACGGCGGCGTACGGCGAGCCCGCGGCGGAGGACGGGCTCATGGTGCGCCGGCTGCGAGAGGCGGGGGCGACCATCCTCGGCAAGACCAACCTCCCGGAGCTCGCGATCTACGGCTTCACCGAGAGCCCGGCCTGGGGCGACACGCGCAACCCGTGGGACACCTCGAAGACCTGCGGAGGCTCGAGCGGCGGCAGCGGGGTCGCCACCGCGGCGGGAATGTGCGCGATCGCCCACGCCACCGACGGCGCCGGCTCCATCCGCTATCCGGCGGCGTTCTGCGGCCTCTTCGGGCTGAAGCCACAGCGGAACCGGATCTCCCTCTGGCCCGACCGCGAGCACTGGTACGGGCTCTCCGTCTCCGGCTGCGTCAGCCGCACGGTGACGGACACGGCGCTCTATCTCGACGTGATGAGCGGCCCCGAGAAGGGCGATCTCGATGTCCCGCCGCCGTTCGAGCGCCCGCTGGCGGAGGCGGCGCGCACGCCGCCGGGCAAGCTGCGGATCGCCTGCACGACCCAGACGGCGACCCCGGTGAAGAAGGCGCCCGAGGTGCTGGCCGCCTACCGGGAGACGATCGAGCTGCTCCGCTCCCTGGGCCACGAGGTGACCGAGGCGGCCCCGCCGTACAGCCGCGCGCGAACCAGACTTCTTCCCGCTGTACTTCCGAGGCATCCGCGACGAGGCCCTGACCCTGCCGCATCCGGAGCGCCTCTCGGATCAGACCAAGGGCTTCGTCCGGATGGGTCGCCTGTTCAGCGATCGCCGGATGCACAAGGTGAGGGACCGGATGCCCGGCGGCCGCGGCGAAGATCCAGGGGTTCTTCCGCGACTACGACGCTGCTGCTCACCCCGGCGACCGCGCAGCCGCCGTTCGAGATCGGGAGCTGCTCGGAAAGGGCGCCCTGCGCACGATGAACGCGATGGCCAACGTCTATCCCTACGGGTTCAGCTGGAACTACACCGGGCCAGCCGGCCGCGACGATCCCCGCGGGCTTCACCGATGGCGGCCTGCCGCGCTCGGTGATGGTGATCGCCCGGCCGAACCGAGAAGACGTGCTCGTCTCGCTCGCAGCCCAGCTGGAGGCCGAGCGGCCCTGGGCGGAGCAAGCCGCCCGCCGGCCTAGGCTAGCCACGCTGACGCGCTCGCGAGCCAGGACCTCGAGCTCCTGGGTCTCGTGCGCCAGCTCGACCGCGCCGTCGCGGCCGCCGAGCTCGGCCCAGCGCTCCCGGGCGGTCTCCTGAAGCGGTCGAGGAAGTCGTCGGAGTGCAGTGGGTCGTGGTGGAAGAGCAGCAGGCGCTCGGCCTCGACCCGCCGGGCGAAGGTGAGGGTGTCGGTGAGTCGGGAGTGGCCCCAGCCGACGTGGTCGGGGTACTCCTCGTCGGTGTACTGGCAATCGTGGATCAGCAGATCGGTGTTGCGGGCGAGGTCATAGCCCGAGATCCACTCCGGCTCGAGCGTCTCGAGCGGCGCGCCGAGGCCCGGCTCGTGGTCTGAGATGTAGGTAAGGGTGGTCGTCGACCGTCGGTGATCCGGTATCCGAGCGTGGGCCCGCGGTGGGTGACCGCCTCGGCGCGGATCGTCGCCGGGCCGAGCTCCCATTCGGTCGGCGGGCGTATCGAGGAAGCTCACCTCGCAGGGCAGCTCGCGGACCTCGACGGGGGAGAGGGGGGCAGAGATGTAGCGGGCGATGCGCTCCTCGAGAGAGGCCTCCGGGCGAGGACGGGCCCCAGATCGTGATCTCGGACTCAGAGCGGAAGCAGGGAGCGAAGAACATCAGGCCCTGGATGTGGTCCAGGTGAAGGTGGGTGAGGAGGATGTTGATCTTGGGCAGCCGCTTGGCGATGCCGACGCCGAGGCTGCGGATGCCGGTGCCGGCGTCGATGATCAACGTCGATCCGTCACTGAGTTCGAAGCTCGACGCAGGAGGTGTTGCCGCCGTAGCGGTTCATCTCCGGCCCCGGCGCCGGGAACGGAACCGCGGGCACCCCATACCTTGACCTTCATCGAATCCTCACCTGCAACTCCTCCTCTCTCTTGCCCACCCTATAGCGGACTAACCCGCTCCGCGTGTGTTGTTCGTCCGCGTCCAGAAGAAGATCATGGCCCCCTCCTGGCCGCCCTCGGCGACGATCGGGAGAGCGGTCGACTCGATCTCGTATTCGTCGCCGCCCATCGAGCGCACCGTGAAGCTGCCGTGCGCTGGACGGCCGTGCCGCAGCGCCTTGGTGGTCGGGATCTCCTCGATCGGGATCGGCTTGCCGTCCTTGCCGAAGGGTCCCATCGCGTGACTCCACTCCTCGGCGGGCATCCGCGCCGGACTCCTCGAACGAGATGCCGAGCAGCGCACCGGCGGCCTCGTTGTAGAAGAGCAGCGCGCCGCTCTCATCGACCAGGAACGCCGGGGTTGAAAGGCTCGTCAGGAGGTTGCGGGCCAGGATGAGCTCGAGCGGCTTCTGCTCCATTCGATACGAAGTCTCGCGTATGCTCGCAGCAAGATGCGCCACCGGGCTTGCGGGGTGATGATTGTCACAGGAGTGATCTTTGGGGCTTTCGCGGCCTTGGCGGGTCTGGCTGCGGCCCAGGTCCCAGGCCTGCCGATCGTGCCGATCCTCGGCGACCCGATTGGCGGGGCCGCGGCCACGTTCGAGGGGACGGCAGCGACCCCGAACCCAGTCGGCGGGATGAGCCAACCGCCGCGCAACCCGTTCCTGGCGCCGAACGGGCGCAGCAACATCCACGACGACGCCTACATGAGCGACACCTACCTGGGCTCGGGCCCGCTCGGCGACGGCTCTGCGCCCTCGGCCCTGTTCTCGCGCGAGTGCGGCTCGATCACCTTCGACTCTCAGAGGCGGATCGTGACCGTCTGCGTCGGCCTGGACAGGCCCGTCCTGGCGCTTCTCGATCCGCACAGCCTCGCCGTGCTCGCCACGATGCCCCTGCCGCTGCGAAATCTGACCTCGGGCGGCAACGTGTTCACGGATTTCTCGGGGGGCGGCTACTTCTTCCTCGACCAGAAGGACCGGCCGGTGGTCGCCACCAACGACCATCACCTGCTCGTCGTCTCGATTCAGCCAGGCCCGCAATTCAGGGTCGATCGCGATTACGACCTGAGCGCGAAGATCCCGTCCACGGACGGAATCATCTCGGTGCTGCCCGACTGGAAGGGGCGCTTCTGGTTCGTCACCCGCGGCGGGATCGTCGGGACGATCGATCGCGGCAACGGAACGGTGCGGACGAAGAGGCTGGCCGGGGAGGGGATCTCGAATTCGTTCGCCGTCGATGAGACCGGAGGCGTCTTCATCGTCTCCGACAAGGCCCTCTACCGCTTCGATGCCAACCCCGGGGGAGGGCCGAAGATCACCTGGCGCGTGGTCTATCCGAATTCCGGGATCCACAAGCCCGGCCAGAGCGACGCCGGGTCCGGGACGACGCCAACGCTGATGGGCAAGGCTTGGGTCGCGATCACCGACAACGCCGATCCGATGAACGTGGCCGTCTACCGGCGCGCGGCGAAGCTGGCGAAGTCAAAGGGGAAGAAGCACAAGCCCAGGCGTGGCAAGGCGAAGGCAAAGGCGCGCCACGTCTGCTCGGCCGCGGTCTTCGGCAAGGGGGCGAGCGCGACCGACAATTCCCTGATCGCGACCAATCGCTCGATGATCGTTGAGAACAACTACGGATACGTGATCAGCGCGAGCGATCTGGGCGGCTCCGAGAGCGTGCCCGGGCTGACGCGCGTCGACGTGGAGAAAAAGAAGAAGCACCGCAAGCACTTCCGCTGCCGGAAGGCCTGGACCAGCGGTGAACGGCGCCCTCTGTGGTGCCGAAGTTCTCGCTCGCCAACGGGCTCGTCTACACGTACACGAGGCCGCCGCGGAGCGACGGCCTCGACGCCTGGTATCTGACCGCGCTCGACTTCCGCAGCGGCCGCACGGTGTACCGGCGCCTGGCCGGCACCGGATTCGGCTTCAACAACAACTACGCCCCCGTGACGCTCGGACCTGACGGCACCGCCTACGTGGGCGTCCTCGGGGGCGTAGTCGAGCTTCCGTAGTTACTTGACGGTGATCTCGCCGGTCATGCCCATCTCCCTGTGGCTGTCGATCGGGCAGTAGAACTCGTAGGTGCCGGGCTTCAGGTTCGCCGTCAGCTTGCCGCTGCTGCCGGGTGCGACGTCGCCCTCGGTCTCGACGTCCTGACCGTTCACGTCCTCGATCTCGAGGGAGTGGGTGGTCTGGCCGTCGTTCTTCAGGTTGAACGTGACGTCGCCGGCCTTCACGCTCGGATCCGAGGGGTCGAATTTGAAATCGGTGGCGGTCAGGTCGATCGAGCCCGCGCCGCCTGCGCCGCGAATCGTCTGGTCGAGAGCATCCGCACCTCCACTGCAGTCATAGGCTGGACAGGACTGCCTGCCCAAGCTCCTACGAGGTCAGAGGTAACGGGGATTGAAAAACGGCGACTCTCGGCCGGACGACTCGCCGGCCGAGGTCGCGGTACCCACGGAGACGAGAGCTAGGAGAGCTTCCCGATCTTGAAGATCTTCGTCCCGCAGTCGGGGCACGTGCCCTGAATCGCGGGGCGACCGTTCTTCATAGTCACCTGCTGCGGGTCCTTGATCTCGACCTTCTTACGTTCCTTGACGCAGTAGCCCTCAGGCATCGAGGACCTCCTTTCGAGCCGATTCCGCAAATCACGCTAGAGCACACGGCGGACGTGCGTGGCTAAATCGGCGCAAACTTAGTGCGGAAAGTTACTAGCTACTTGCCGGCGGGCGCGGTGGTGGTCGTCCCGGGCGTGGGGGTGAGCGTCGTGCCCGCCGCAGCACCCTTGTTGAGCGCGCCTGAGGCCGCCTGGCTCTGCAGCGTGGCGATGTTGGCCGAAATCTGCGATTGCTGCTTCTGCAGCGAGGAGATCGACTGCTGGAGCTGGGAAACCGAGGAGTTGAGCGCCGCCTGCGTGTCCTTGGAGTTCTGCGTGGCAGCCGCCTCGAGGGCGTCGATCCGCTTGGTGAGCTCGTCGAAGTCGCCCTTGGAGGCGCTGTCGGACTTGGCGTTGAGACCGAGGTAGATCGCCGCGCCCGAGGCGAGGATCGCGATGACGATGCCCGCTATGCCGAAGTAGGTCATGCGGCCCTGCTTGCGCTCGATCTCGGCCATCCAGCCCTGCAGGCCCTCCATCCGCTCCTGCACGTTGGGCTCGGGCGACTTCTTCGCTGCGGCGGGCTTCGCAGGCTCCTTCGCGGCCGTCGCCGTCGTGCCGTTGCCCTCCTTGGGCTGCTCCGTGATCTTCGCCTGGGTGGGCGTGGCCTTCTTCGCGCCGCTCGAGCGCGAGAAGAGCGAAACGTGCGGCATGCGGACCCGGGGAGCGCGGAAGTCGGGCATCGCAGGCAT
The DNA here is from genome assembly GCA_963819715.1 of uncultured Solirubrobacterales bacterium. Lineage (GTDB taxonomy): Bacteria > Actinomycetota > Thermoleophilia > Solirubrobacterales > 70-9 > DASUPK01. Next base: position 280,740 of record CAWFXE010000002.1, on the reverse strand, counting down.
CCTAGCCCGCCCTCGGGAGCCACGGCCCCGTAGGATTCCGCGTCCCGTCCATCGCGTCACCGAACTTAGAAGGAGACCTCCAGATGCCCGAAGCAGTGATCGTCGACACCATCCGCACGCCCATCGGCAGGGCCTTCAAGGGCTCGCTGGCCCAGCTCCGCCCGGATGAGATGGGCGCCTTCGTGATCGACCAGCTGCTGGAGCGGAACCCCGACGTGGATCCCGCCTCGATCGAGGAGGTCTTCTGCGGCTGCGGCATGCCGCAGGGCCTGCAGGCCTTCAACGTCGCCCGGATCATGGTGCTGCTCTCCGAGAAGCTGCCGGAGACGGTCAACGGCGTGACCATGTCGCGCTACTGCGCCTCCAGCCTCGACTCGATCCGGCACGCCGCCAACGCCATACGCGCCGGACAGGGCGACACATACATCGCCGCCGGCATCGAGTGGGTCTCCCGCTATAACGAGCGCACCGAGCCGGCCGGCGCCGCCGACCAGAACGAGAAGCTCCAGGGCAAGGACGGGACGCCCAACGCCTACATCGACATGGGCATCACGGCCGTGAACGTGGCCAAGCGCTACGAGGTGAGCCGCGCGGACATGGACAAGTACGCGCAGCGCTCCCAGGAGCTGGCCGTGAAGTCCCAGGAGGACGGCTTCTTCGACCGCGAGATCACGCCGGTCACGCTGCCGGACGGCACCGAGGTCGCCAAGGACGACGGCCCGCGCGCGAGCTCGACGCTCGAGAAGCTGGCCGCACTCGACGAGGCGTTCGAGGGCGGCGGTGGCGTCACCGCCGGCAACTCCTGCCCGCTCAACGACGGCGCCGCGGCGGTCCTGGTCATGTCCGAGGATCGCGCCAAGGAGCTCGGCCTGAGGCCGCGCGCCAAGGTTCTGACCGCCGCCACGCACGGCAACGAGCCCGAGTACATGGGCGTTGCCCCGATCGGCGCGATCAAGAAGGTGCTTGACCGCCAGGGCGCCAAGATCGACGACGTCGACGTGGTCGAGCTCAACGAGGCGTTCGCCGCCCAGGTGATTCCGATCATGGCCGAGTGCAACATCCCGCTGGAGAAGATGAACACGCACGGCGGAGCGATCGCGCTGGGCCACCCGTTCGGCATGACCGGTGCACGCATCATGGGCACCCTGCTTAACGTGATGGAGACCGACGACCATCACCTCGGCCTGGAGACGATGTGCGTCGCCGGGGGACAGGGCGAGGCGATGCTCGTTGAGCGCCTGAACTAGCGGCAGCCGGCGGCCGGTTTCAAAACCGGCAATGAAAGGGCAGGGTCACGGCGCATTCGTAGTCCCGCAGGTCGCAAGGGGCCGAGTTGTCTTGCCCGATCGAGGACAGCACCTTTCCTGACTCTGGTCGCGCACGCGACCAAAATGGTCGCGCCGGCGACCAGACCAAGAAGGAACCCTTCCGCCGGGTGCCTGGGCATGAATACGCCCGCAACTACCCGGATCCGATCACGGGCGATCCGCTCCAGATCTATCCGATGAAGTCGCCAAGCGAGTTGCCGCCGCCGCGGCCGAAGCCCGCTGGGAAGGACATCGCTCCGCAGGCAACACCCGGGCTCCTTCCTACTGACCGAGGAGGACTACGAGTCGCTCGCGGAGCTCGCTCGCGCGCATGCGGTGAGGCCCGGAACGATGGCGCGCATGCTGGTCGTGCGCGGAATCAGAGCGTCTGCGGAATAGGGTGCGGCTCCGATGGAGCTCGTGCCGACGACGATCAGCGCCGGGTACGCGGCCGGGCTCAACGCGTACGGCACCGTCTTCCTGCTCGGGCTGCTGGGCCGCGCCGGGTTCGGCGAGGTGCCGCATGAGCTCACCACCGGCCCGATCCTGATTGCGGCCGGGGTGATGTTCGCGATCGAGTTCATCACCGACAAGGTGCCGTTCCTCGACAGCACCTGGGATCTGCTGCACACGGCCATCCGGCCGGCGATCGGGAGCCTGATCGGCGTCTCCTTCGCTGGCCTGGATCAGGTGACGGGGCCGGAGACGGTGGCTGTGGGCGGCGCCAGCGGCACGACCTCGCTCGTGGCCCACAGCCTGAAGGCCGGGATCAGGCTGGGGATCAACACCTCGCCCGAGCCGTTCTCGAATGTGTTCATGAGCCTGGTCGAGGACGGCCTGATGGCGGTCATCGTCGCCCTCGCGCTGAAGGAACCGCTGATCGCCCTCGCGGTCGTGGTCGTGCTGCTGGCGATCGGAATCGCACTGGTCCTCTACCTGCGCAAATGGATCAAGGTCGCGCTGGAGAAGAGGCGTGAGCGACGTCAGGCCCGAAGGCCCTCGACCAGCTGAAGCAGCGCCTGCTCGACCTCCGCGCGCGCCTTGCGCGGGTGCTCCGCGTGCGCGATGACGAACGCGGCCTCGGAGAAGGCGGCGACGAAGAGGTGGGCCATCGGCTCGGTCGCGATCGGCCTCAGGATCCCGGCCTCCACGGCTCCGTCGATCGCCGCGCGAGTCAGGCCAAGGCCGTGGCGGTTGTCGATCTCGCGCCATTCCTGCCAGCCGAGGACGGCCGGTGCGTCGGTCAGCGCGATCTGTTTGACGGCCGGCTCCTCGCAGGCATCCAGAAAGGCCCGCATCCCGCTGATCATGAGGACGTAGGGGTCGCCGGCACCCTCCAGAGTTGCGCCGATCCGCTCCATCAGGTCGACCTCGACGCGTTCGAAGACGGCCCGGAAGAGGTCGCGCTTGTCCTTGAAGTGGTGGTAGAGGGCGCCGCGGGTGACCTTGGCGCGGGCGACGATCTCCTCGGTCCCCACCCCCGAGTAGCCCCGCTCGGTGAAGAGCTCGAGGGCAGCCTCGATCAGAGCGTCGCGCGTCGCCCTCGCTTCCGCCTCACGGCGGCTGGGGGTGTCCGAATGTTGAGTGTCCGTTGACATACAGCCTGTAGGTTAAGGGCGGATCCGGCAGAGTCCTGTACCGTCGCTGCGGGATGTCCCCAGAGCGATTCACCCCGCTCCTGGAGGCGGCCAGGGAGGGGAACGAGGCCGCCTGGCAGGAGATCTATGACGACCTCGCGCCCGTGGTCCTCGGATATCTGCGCGCGAACAGCGCACCGGACCCCGAAGACGTGCTCAGCGAGGTCTTCCTTCAGGTCGCCCGCGACATCCCCCGGTTCGACGGGGACGAGGGCGGTTTTCGCTCCTGGGTCTTCACCATCGCCCACCACCGCCTGATCGACGCCCGGCGGCATGCAGCCCGGCGCCCGATAGAGCTCTCTCCCGAGCCTCCGGAGCCGGGCGGGCTCGCCGACGACGCCGCCGAAGAGGCGCTGGCCAAGATCGGGACCGACGAGGTGAAGCGGGTGCTGGCGACGCTCTCCGAGGATCAGCGGGCGGTGCTGCTGCTGCGCGTGATCGGGGACCTCAGCATCGAGGACGTGGCGAAAGCCGTCGGCAAGCGGCCAGGAGCGGTCAAGGCCCTCCAGCGCCGCGGCCTGGCCGCCGTCAAGCGGGAGCTCGGCAAGCAGGGGGTAACCCTGTGAGTGGCAACGGCGCTTATGAAGAAGAGATGAACGACGTCGCCCTCTTCGAGAACGCCCTGCGCGCGGCTGTGCCCACACGGCCCAGTCCGGCGCTCGCGACGACCCTGGTCCCCCGGCTCGCCGGGGCCGCTCGCGCGGCCACGCTCGAGGCCGAGGCCCGGCCCACGCGCCGGCGGACCGCCGCTCCGCGCTCGAGGCTCGCGCTCGTAGCCCGGGTCGGGATCGCCGTCGCGCTGATCCCGCTCGTGCTCGCCGGACTCGCGTTCGCGGGCGTGAACCTGCCCTCGCCCGCCCGTGACGCCTTCGAGAAGGTCGGCATCACCCTCCCGAACCAGGCGACAGAGCACTCCCAGTCCTCGAATCACAGCCAGAGCTCGCACGCCGACGGCAAGGGCAAGGCCGGCTCGGAGACGACCACCACGGATTCGCAGACGAGCAAGGGCAAGTCGGACGCCGCCCATCAGAACGCGCTGGAGCAGCAGAACAAGGCGCAGGGCAAGGCCCTCGGCCACGAGCAGGGCAAGGCGATCGGGCTCAACGGCTCGACCCCTCCGGGGCAGGCCAAGCCGACCAAGCCGAAGGAGACAGGTCCCCCTTCTCAATCCAACGCCGGGGGCAACTCGGCGGGTCACACGACCACCCACACCACACCCGTCCACCCGCCCCACCCTACGACGCCCGGTAACGGGCCTCCCACCAGCGAAGGCGACGGGAACGGCAACGGCAACGCCAACGGGCACGCGAAGTAGGCATTAACTAGGCTGACTCCTCCGGGGATGGAGGAGAGGAACTTGAGGAGACTTCGCGTTCGCGCGGCCCTTGCGCTGGCCGGGACGGCCGCCGCGCTCGCGCTCACAGCCACGTCGGCGCTCGCCAGGGAAGCCGTCATCACCGTGCCGACGCCGGCCCAGCCCGGTCCGGCGCAGTTCAACAACGTGACGGTCCACCGGTTCGGCCCCAAGGCGGGCAAGCGCATCCTGGTGTTGATGCCGGGGACGCAGGGCGGGGCGGGCGACTTCACGCTCGATGCCCGCTACCTCGTGAAGCGGGTGCCGGGCCTCCAGGTCTGGGCGATTGACCGTCGTACGCAGGCGCTCGAGGACACCGCGACCTTCGCCGCCGCGGAGCGCGGCGCGATCCCGCTCCAGCAGGCTTTCGACTACTACCTCAACCTCCAGGGCTTCCACATCCGCGGCGCGAACGAAGATCCGTACGCCCGCGACTGGGGGATGGCGGGTGCGCTCAAAGACGCGCGCGCCGTCGTGCTGCGGGCCCGCGCGCATGGGCGCAGGCAGGTGATCCTCGGCGGTCATTCGCTGGGCGCCTCGCTGACCGCCGCCTACGCGGCGTGGGACTTCAATGGGCGCCCGGGGTACAAGGACCTCGCGGGACTGGTCTTGATCGATGGCGGTCTGCTCGGCAGCTTCGACGCCTACGACCTCGCCCAGGCTCAGCAGGCCGTGGCGGACCTGCAGACGAGCGACCCGTTCCTCGACCTTCTCGGAATCGGCATCCCGGGGGCCGCGGGGCTCTTCGCCGAGATCGGCGGACTCTACGCGGAGAAGGAGCCCACCGCGCCCGCGACCACGCTGCAGAGCTATCCGCTCCTGCCGGCCCAGTTCAACCCGCCCTTCCCGGTGACGAACCGCGCGCTGCTCGGCTACGCCTTCGACCGCGACTCCTCGCCGGCCGACCTCGGCCTGCTCCACATCAACGGCGGGGCGCTGGCGCCGTCGGGTAACCCGCGCGACTGGGTGGATGGAGGAGTGACGCCGGTGAGCCGCCTGGCGTCGACCTTCGGACAGGAGCCCACCAACGCGGTCGAGTGGTACTTCCCGAAGAGGCTCACCATCGACACCAACGGCGCCGACCGGATGAGGCAGAACGACGTCGCCAATTTCCTCGGCCTGCGCCTGATGCACACCCGAAAGGTCAACCTGCCGCTCTACGCGATCGCGACGGACCTCGCGGGCGCGCACGTCCTCGACGGCGCGCACAACCTGATCAGGCGATCGAGGATCACCCGGCGCGAGTCGATGCTGGTCAACCGGAACCCGCTGTTCAGCCATCTCGATCCACTGACTGCCGCACCGAAGTCGAACGCGTTCCTGAAGACGATCGTTCCCTTCCTCGACTCGAAGGTACCTACGGGGCCAAGCCCCAAACGGCGAAGAGCGCGCTGACGGCCGCGAGCAGCGTGCCGAACACCCAAAGCACCTGCTTCACCCGCTGGCGCTCGTGAGCCCAGAGCGCGAGGGCGATCCAGAGGGGGAAGATCACGAACTCGAAGCGCGGTAGGGACATCAGGGGGAATCCTCCGGCCGGGACGGAGAGCGGAAGCGCGAGGCCGCAGACCGCGTAGGCGGTGTACGCCGGACTCAGCCTCCGGCTCGCCTCCTGGCAGAGCCAGATGCCGAACACGAGGAAGGCGAACATCGCGATGTCCCGGATGTCGATCAGCTGGGTGGGCACGCCATCAGTGTTCGCGGCGGGGGAGCGGGCCAGGCTCGGGACGATCAGCTCGACCAGGCCGTGCACCGCGCTCCAGAGCCCGAGGGCGAGGCCGCCGAGCGGCACGAAGCTGCGGTGCCAGGCGGCCTGCGCTGAGAACACCGAGGTCGGATCGCCGGTCGAGAGACCGAGGTAGACGACGTAGGCCGCCAGCCCGGCCGGGACGCCGATCAGCAGCCAGAGGATGTCGGGGCGGATCCGGCGATCGTGGCTGTACCAGTAGATGATCAGCAGCGGGACGATCACGATGACGCCGCCGCTTCGCGTCGCGGCCGCCACCGCGCCCAGCATTGCGGCCAGGGGCCATCGGTCGAGACGTGCCGCGTAGATGGCCCCCACGGACACCAGGAGGAAGACCGACTCGGAGTAGACCGCCGAGATCACCAGGGCGCCGGGGAACCAGGCGGCGAGCCAGACGACGGTGCGGGCGCGCTCGAGGCCGAAGTCGAGGGTGACCAGGCGATGGAGGAAGTAGAGGGCGCCGAGCGCGCAGCTCGACGAGATCAGGATCCCCGCCACCAGGGCCGAGCCGATCAGCTCTCCGCCCATCCGGACCAGCCCGGGGAAGACCGGGAAGAACGCGGCCCGGCCGCCGACCTCGTATCCGTGGTTCGCGATCGCCAGGTACCAGGCGGCGTCGAACCGGGCGGCTGGGGCAACCAGCAGGTTGGCGAACGAGTCGGTGTACGGGAGCGTCGTGTAGAGCGGATCCAGTCGCGCGGAGGTGGCCGATGCCCAGCCGAAGATCAGGACCGCGCCCATGCCGGCGGCCCAGACGATCGCTCGGGAAGACCAGAAGGCGGCCCAGGCGTCTCGCGCGGCAGCGCGCCGCTCGACGCTCAGGCCGGGAAGGGCTAGGGACTCGGCGGTGTCGACGTGTGGGTGGCTCATGGGGATTCGCCGGCGCCACTACGCTGCGCCCGCATGCGCAGCCGGATAATCCTGGCAACTCTGCTCGTCGCAATTGTTAACGCGGCGGGGTGCGGTGGCACCGAGCACAAGGCGGTCAATCCCGAGGCGATGCTCGATGCGGCCGCCGCTCACCCGATCACGAGCGCCCAGACCGACATCGATCTGCGCCTGCAGCCGCGCGGGGCCTCGCGGCTCCCCGGTCCGGTGCGGTTGCGGCTCTCGGGCCCCTACGTGAGCGGGGAGGGGCGGCGGATCCCCAGGTTCGATTGGAGGATGAGCGCGAGCGCGCTCGGCTTCCCCGTGGGCGGCCGGGTCGTCTCGACCGGCACGAACGCCTACCTCAGCGTCTACGGCGACAACTACGAGGTGGGAACGGATGTGGTGGCCGCGGCGAACGAGCGACTCGCCGAGGGGCCCGCGATCCATCCGAGGTCATGGTTCGGGCACGCGCAGGTCGCGGGCAGTGGAAACGAGGGCGGTGTCGACTGCGAGCGGATCTCGGCCCCCCTCCTGGGGGAGGCGGTGGCGCGGGACATCGCGCCGCTCGCCGGGAGCCTCGGCCTGCCGGATGCGCCATCTGTGCACGGCACGGCCAGCGCCTGCGTCGGCTACGACGACCGAGAGCTGCACCAGCTCGGGGTCCAGGCGGTACTGGGTCTGCAGCCCGGGAGCGCCGTCGCGGCCGACCTCGACGTCGAGATCAGCGATGTCGGAGAGCCCCAGGAGATCAAGATTCCGGCCGGTGGAGGTTTTCGCCCAATTCGGGACCTGGCGCTCACATTGAACGACCTCGGCGCCTCAATCCCCTTAGGCTGAGCGCATGGAGTCCAGCGGTAGAAGTCCCGAGGAGAGGCGGGCGGCCGCCGAGGCCCGTTCCCGCGCCCGTTCAGGCGAGCCACCGGCGACCGGCGACGAGGAGCTGCTCGGCGGCAGCGGCCCGCGCGGCGCGGACGGCCCGATGAGCCATCACTACGGAGGTCCCGACGTCTACATGCGCCGCAGGCTGATCGCCGGCGCGGCGGTGATCGTCGTGATCGTCCTGATCTTCCTGCTCGTCGGCGGCTGCTAGCCGAATTCGGATTCGGCCTCGTCGGCGATCAGCTTGGCGAGAGCGAGTGAGGAGGTCGCGGCCGGGGAGGGTGCGTTGCGGACGTGCAGGGCGCGCTCGGTCCTGTGCACGACGAAATCGTCGACGAGCTTGCCATCGCGGTCCAGCGCTTGTGCCCGGATCCCGGACGGGCCGGGCAGCACGTCGCCGACGTCCAGCTCCGGGACGAACCGCCGCAGCTCCGCGACGAAGGCGCGCTTGCTCGCGGCGTGCCGGATCTCCGTCAGGCCGGTGCGCCAGAACCGGGCCATCAGCCTCCACGTGCCGGGCCAGGTGAGGTTGGAGGCGAGGTCGCTCCCGCGCAGGCGGGCGATCCGGTAGGCGTCGCGGGCCCCCACCATCAGGGCGGAGGGACCGAGCAGGACCTCGCCGTCGATCGTCCTGGTCAAATGGCCGCCGAGAAAGGGGAGGTCCGGGTCCGGGACCGGATAGATGCTGGCTCGCACCAGGTCACGCCGCTCGGGGCGCAGGCGCAGGTAGCCGCCGCGGAAGGGGACGATTCTGGGTTCCTCGGGGGCGCCCGCGGCGACCGCCAGGCGGTCGGACCAGGCTCCGGCGCAGCTGACGACGAAGCCCGCCTCGGTGCGGCCGCGTTCATGTTCGACGGTGATGCCCTCCCCGTGCGGGGTGAGGCCTCTCACCCCTCCCCCGGTGACGACGCTCCCGCCGGCCCTCTCGACATCGCCCGCGTACGAGGCGGCGACCTGCGCGAAGTCGACGACCCCCGTCTCCGGGGAGTGCAGGGCGGCGACCCCGCGGGCGTGGGGTTCGATCTCCGCGATCTCATTGCCGGCGATTCGCCTCAGTCCGGGGACCTGGTTCTCGCGTCCGCGCCGCTCGAGCTCGTCGAGCCTCGGCAGCTCGGAATCGTCGGGGGCGACGATCAGCTTGCCGTCGCGCCTGGCCTCGATCTCGCGCTCGTCGCAATAGGCATAGAGGAGCCGGGCACCCTCTACGCAGAGCCGCGCCTTCAGCGATCCGGGGGCGTAGTAGATGCCGGCGTGGATGACGCCGCTCGAGTGCGAGGTCTGGTGGGCGGCGAGGCGGTCCTCGCGCTCCAGGACGCAGAGGCTCGAGTCGGGATGACGATCGAGCAGCTCACGGGCGACGGCGAGCCCGAGGATGCCGCCGCCGATCACGACGAGGTCCGCTGTCCTTGGAGGTTGGCTCGGCACTAGGATCGCCAGCGTATGGCCCTGCCACTGAAGCCACCGATCCAACCGCAGCTGGCGCTCTCCCGAAAGGTGCTGCCGGAGGGCGAGGACTGGGTCTACGAGCCCAAGTACGACGGTTTCCGGGCGCTGGCATTCGTCGACGGCGATGACGTCTACCTGCAGTCGCGCGGCGGCAAGCCGCTGCGGCGCTACTTCCCGGAGGTCGAGTTCCCGAAGGGCCGGTACGTGCTCGACGGCGAGCTGGTGATCCTCGGCGAGGACGGCCGCGAGGAGTTCGATCAGCTCCAGAACCGACTGCACCCGGCGGAGTCCCGGGTGAAGATGCTCGCGGAGAAGACTCCCGCGCTCTTCCGGGCGTTCGACGTGCTGGCGATCGATCGCCGCAAGCTCACCGGCAAGCCCTTCGCCGAGCGCCGGGCGGCTCTCGAGGAGCTGATCGCGGCCGCCCCCGGCCGCAAGAAGAGCGCCTCCGGCTCGATCGAGCTGACTCCCCTCTACAAGACCGCGAAGAGCGCCGAGCCGCTGCTGCTCAGCGGCGAGGGCGTGATCGCCAAGGAGAAGGGCGCGATCTACAAGCCGGGCCAGCGCAAGGGGATGGTGAAGATCAAGCGGGTGCGGACGATCGACTGCGTGGTGATGGGCTGGCGACCCGGCAAGGAGAAGGGCACCGTGGGCTCACTGATCCTCGGTCTTTACGAGAAGGGGAAGCTGCGGCCGATCGGCCACACCTCCGGCCTGAAGGCGAAGGAGAAGCGCGAGCTGGTGGAGACCCTGAAGCCGTACGAGACCGGCGAGAGGGGATCGGGCGATCCGAGCCGCTGGGACGCGAATCGCGATCTCGAGTGGTTCTCGCTGCGACCGGAGCTGGTGGTCGAGATCACCTATGACCACACCTCGGGAGGCCGCATCCGCCACGGCTCGAAGATCGTTCGCTGGCGCGACGACAAGGCGCCGAAGGACTGCAAGATCGATCAGTTGGTGTAGCCGGGCGCCACGGCCTGGAGGATGTACGGCCAGATGTGGACCTCCCAGGTGGCGGCGACGATCAGCATCGGGATCGCCAGGGCCACGGTGACCATGGTGGCCGCGAGCAGCTGATCCCACTCACCGCGACGAGAAGCGATCGTCCACGCCGCCAGCGGCAGGAACACGGCGGTCAGCTCCAGCAGGGCGTGGGGGAGGGCGGTGAGGACCAGCAGCGGAGCCGAGAGACGAACGTCCCAGGCGATCGTCGAGCCGACCAGACCGAGGCCGATGGTCTGGGTGAGGAGTGAGAAGCAGGTCACGGCGATGACCCAGCCGAAGGCGATCGGGCGAGCCTTCTCATGGATCACACGGGAGAGCCCGGTGCGACGCTCGGCGATAGGGGAAGGGTGGCGCCCGCAATGAAGCCGGCCACGCATGCGACGGCGTGCAGAGCGAGCACGAGGGAGTTGCGCCCGAGCACGTAGAGGATTCGCTGGAACTCGGGACCGTCCGGGATCGTCGGCGTGTAGTGGAAGCCGTAGTCCGGAGTGATCAGCGACGCCGCGATCGTCACCGCCGCCAGCAGCCCGAGCGAGATCAGGACGGCGCCGACGAACCAGGTGCGAATCACCGGCCACGGGTTCTCCCCCCACCGCTCGAGGATCGAGCGCGTTTGGCGCATGCCGTGGGCCAAGACGTACTGGTTGGCGTCCATGCCCAGCCCATCGACCGGCGTGCGGGCGATCTTTACTTGGCAGGACGCTTCTTGGCCCGGCTCGGCTGCATGCGCTTCGGCTCGCCTCGCTGCTTCGCGAAGTGCGGCGGCCAGGGAGCGTCGCCCAGGCCGCCCTCCTCGTCGCGACGGGCCAGGTCGAGGAGCTGGTCGAGCGAGCCCGCGTTCTCGTCGATGTCTGCCGCGGGGTCGCCCTTCTTGGCGACGCGGCGCGGCACCGTGTCGAGCCTCAGCTCGGCGGGCTCGACGTCCGGCACCTCGCTCCAGTCGAGCGGGCAGCAGACCCTCGCGTCCGGCACCGGCCGTACCGAGTAGCCCGACGCGATCGTCCGGTCGCGCGCGTTCTGGTTGTAGTCCACGAAGACGCCGTGGCGCTCCTCCTTCCACCATTTGCTGGTGGCGCTTCTCGGCACGCGGCGCTCGACCTCGCGCGCCAGCGCCAGCGCGGCGCGCCGAACCTCGATGTAGTCCCAGCGCGGCTCGATCCGGACGTTCACGTGGATGCCGCGCGATCCGGAGGTCTTCGGATAGCCGACGAGCCCGTGCTCGGTGAGCACCTCCTTGACGCACATCGCGACCTTGCGCACGGTGTTCCAGCGCACGCCGGGCTGTGGGTCCAGGTCGACGCGCAGCTCATCCGGGTTGTCCAGGTCGCTGCGCCTCACCGGATGCGGGTTGAAGTCGACCACCCCGAGGTTGACCGCCCATGCCAGGTGCGCGGCGTCATTCGCCACCAGCTCCGTTGCGCTCCGGCCGCTCGGAAACGTGAAGGTCGCGGTCTGCAGCCAGTCGGGAGCCCCCTTCGGCACCCGCTTCTGAAAGAAGAAGTCACCGCCCACGCCGTCGACGAAGCGCTTCATCGTCCCGGGCCGCTCGCGCAGCTGGTTGACGGCGGCCTCCTGCACGGCGATGTAGTACTCGACGAGATCCAGCTTCGTGAACTTCGGCTTCGGGAAGAAGATCTTGTCCGGATTGGACAGGCGGACCTCGCGCCCCGCGACCTCGATCGTCGTGTAGTTCGCCTTCGCCACCGTGGACATCTTCTCCATTTGGACCGCCCGAGCGGACCCGATTCATCGGCGCTGATTGAATCCACGGATCGAAACGTTTGAGACGCTGACCTACGAGGTGACCGGGCGAATCGCCCGGATCACTTTGAACCGGCCCGAGCGCGGGAACGGAATCACCCTCGAGATGCCGCGGGAGCTCGCGGACTGCGTCGAGCGCGCGAATCTCGATCCCGAGGTCCACATGATCGCGCTGGCCGGAAACGGCACGGGGTTCTGTGGCGGCTACGACCTCGTCTCCGCGGCAGAGGGTCGCTTCAAGGAGGAGTCCACCGCAGTCGAGGGCTCACCGATAGACCCGATGGTCGTCGCCCGCAACCATGATCCCGACGGCACCTGGGACCCGGTCACCGACTACCAGATGATGAGCCGCAACCTGCGCGGCTTCATGAGCCTCTTCCACTCCGAGAAGCCGACCATCTGCAAGGTCCACGGCTACTGCGTCGCCGGCGGCACCGACATGGCTCTCTGCTCCGATCTGCTGGTTGTCGAGGACGAGGCGAAGATCGGATACCCGCCGGCTCGGGTCTGGGGCGTCCCCACGAGCGCGCTCTGGGCCTACCGGATCGGCCCGGCCCGCGCAAAGCGGCTGCTCCTGACGGGGGACTCGATCGACGGCACCACAGCGGTCGAGTGGGGGCTCGCCTCCGAGGCCGCATCTGCTGCGGAGCTGGATGAGCGCTTCGAAGCGCTCTGCGAGCGGGTCGCGCGGATTCCGATCAACCAGCTCGTCATGCACAAGCTCCTCGTCAACCAGGCGCTCTACGCGCAGGGCCTGCAGGCGACCCAGACCCTCGGCGTCTTCTTCGACGGCATCGCGCGCCATACGCCCGAGGGCTTCGACTGGCAGCATCTGGCGGCCGAGAAGGGCTTCAAGGAAGCGGTCCGGCACCGCGACGATCCCTTCGGCGACTTCGGCCGCAGGTAATCTGGCCCGCCCGTGAATCCCGAGATCACCCCAGAGACCATCAAGACCTGGCTGCCCGGGACCTTCCCGGGTGACATGGCGATCGAGCCGCTGGAGATCACCGACGATGCCTCCACCGGGCGAATGGTCGTCGACAAGCGCCATCTCCACCCTGGCGGCTTCGTTCACGGCGGGGTCTGGACGGCCTTCGGCGACTCGGTCGCTGCGTGGGCGACCTTCCGGGCGCTGCCGCCGAACCACGACTTCACGACGATCGAGCTGAAGCTGAACGTCTTCGCGGCCGGGGCGCTCGGCGACGAGCTGATCTGCGAGGCCCGCGCGCTCCACGTGGGCCGCAGCACCGCGGTCATCGAGGCGAAGATCCGCAACGGCGAGAAGCCCGTGGCCAACCTGATCGTCACCCAGTTCGTGCTGCCCGGCCGAGACCCGCGCGCCGAGCGGCCGGCTCCGGGGGACTACCCGCCCGGGGACTAGCAGGTCAGCCCAGGATGTTGACCGCCCGGGCCACGACGAGCCCGACCGTGACGATCGCCGCGGTGCCCTGCACGCCCATCAGCAGCTTGGCGGTCTCGGTGATCGGCATCGTGTCGGTTGGGCTGAACGCCGTTGCGTTGGTCAGAGACGTGTAGAGGTAATCGACGAAGCTCGGCTGCCACCCCTCGCCCATGGGGGTGAGCTGGGGGTTCTCCATCTGGGGGAACTGGAAGTCCGGCCACGGCCGAGCTTTCTCATAACGATTCAACGGGCCACCCCGATCGAGATCCCAGTAGATAACGGAGAAGAGCAGCACGTTGGTGGCCCAGAGCACTAACCCCGAGCCGATCAGCGCGTGTCCGCCGACCTGCCCGCCGGTGACCAGGTAGTGCACGAGAAGTCCGAGGGAGACGAGGTAGGTGAGGATCACGAGGCCGAGGATCGACCAGAGCAGGCCGCGCTGATGGCGCCACCGCGAGCGTGAGGCCCGGTTGGGAGCGATCACGATCAGCGTGAGCAGCAGAAGCCCCTCGACCGCCGGGATCAGCCACTTCGGGCCGACGACGAGCTTGTCGGAGAGCGTCAGGTGGAGCGCGATCGCCATGCCGATGGCGAGCTGCGCCGGCCAGAGCGGATCACCGTCTTCCACCCGCCGGTTCAGGCGCCGGAACTCGCTCTGCAGGTGAAACGGGAGAGACTCTGATTCAGCCGGCGCGCTGGATGAGCTCGTCTCGGCCATCGGCAGAGCCGAGGCTAGAGTCGGTCCAGGACGCCTACGAAATGCGGTGGATCTCGAAGAGGTTCGTACCCATTTCCTGCGCGGGCAGCCCGGCGGTGATCGCTACCAGGTCGCCCGACTCCGCGATGCCCTGGTCGCGTGCGAGGTCCGCGCAGTCGTCGAGCAGCTTGCGGATCGAGGTCCAGTCCTCGGCCTGGACGGAGCTGATCCCGAAGAGCAGGTTCATCCGCCGGACCGTCTGCAGCCGCGGCGAGACCGCGAGCACCGGCACCCGCGGGCGGTGGGCCGAGATCAGGCGCGCGGTGCGCCCCGAGTTCGTCGGGCAGATGACGGCCTTCAGCCCCAGCCGGTAGCAGGCGGCGACCGCCACCTGCGCGACGGTCTCGGCGATGTCGTGCTCCTTCTCCTCGACCCTTGTGAAGACGAGCTCGCCGTAGCGAAGCCGCGGTTCGGTCACCCGCGCGATCCGGTCCATGACCCGCACCGCCTCGACCGGGTAGTCGCCGATCGCGGTCTCCTCGGAGAGCATCACGGCATCGGTGCCGTCGTAGATCGCGTTCGCGACGTCGGTCACCTCCGCCCGCGTGGGGCGCGAGGCGCGGACCATCGTCGCCAGCATCTGGGTCGCGGTGATCGCCGGCTTCGAGGCCCGCCCGGCGAGAGCGATCAGTCGCTTCTGCGCGCCCGGGACCTCCTCGATGGGCAGCTCCACACCGAGGTCCCCGCGGGCGATCATGATCCCGCTGCCCGCCGCCTCGATGATGTCCTCGGCGCGTTCGGCGGCCTGGGGCTTCTCGATCTTGGCGATCAGCGGGATGTCGGCGTCGCGTTCCTTCAGGCGCGCCTCGACCTTCTCGAGGTCGGATGGCCGGCGGACGAAGGAAACCGCCAGCAGGTCGATGTCGTTGTCGCAGGCGAAGTCGATCCAGGGCTGGTCGGAGGCCCCGGTCTCGGGCAGATCGTGATCGGCCCCCGGCAGGTTCACGCCCTGGTGGGAGCTGACCGCGCCGCCGGCCTCGACCTCGCAGGTCACCTCGCCGCCCTCGACGGACACGACCTTCAGCCGCACCCGGCCGTCGGCGAGGAAGACCGGGTCGCCCTCGTGGACCGCCTTCGCGAAGCCATCCCACTGGACCGTGAGCAGCTCCGCGTTCCCCGGCGTCCCGTTGGTCTCGCCACGCAGCACGACGTTCGACCCCGAGTGGAGGACCGCGACGTCGCCCTCGAGGTCGCCGAGGCGCAGCTTGGGTCCCGGCAGGTCGCCCATGATCCCCACCTCGCGGCCGACCTCATCGCTGACGGCCCGGATCCGGCGAACGTTTTCGGCCTGTTCGTCGGGCGTGCCGTGGGCGAAGTTGAGGCGGAAGACGTCGACGCCCGCCTGGAAGAGCTCCCGGAGCACCTCCGGGGAGCTGCTCGCCGGCCCGACCGTGGCGACGATCTTGGTGCGCCGAGCTGTGCCCTGTCCCGAGGACGGCATCAGGACCGTCCCGAGGCAGCGGTGGGGGTGGCCGGCACCGACAGAGTCTCCGTGACCGGCCCCGTCGGCGCCTGATCGGCAGATGGCGGCTTGTCCTCCAGGTTCTCGATGGCCGGGATTCTCCAGACCACGCTCGCCAAGACCAGCCCGGCCGCCGCGGAGAGCAGGGCGAGGAAGAGCTGGCCTCCGCCCATCCGGGTGAGATCGAAGAACTCGCGCACCGGCTGAACGGCGAGGATCAGGGCATAGAGGGCGCCGAGCGCCGCCACCAGAGCCAGCATGTAGCTCTGGATCGCGATGTGCTCGCGCCCCGGCCCGCGCTCGAGCAACAGAATGAAGCAGAGCCCGAGGACGACCAGGGTCGTGGTCGCCGCCGTCCGCCCGGCCTCGAGCGACCCGCCGAAGATGGTGTCCACCATGAAGAAGCTCGCAAGCGAGGCGGCGGCGATGGCGAGCCCGGCGGGAACCGCGAACGCGGCGAGCGCCCGCAGCAGCCGCCCCCTGTACAGGGGGCCGTCGCTGGGGGCGAGGGCGAGCACGAACGAGGGAATCCCGATCGTCACGAACGCTGCGACGGTCAGCTGCCGAGGTAGGAATGGAAAGGCCCAGCCCGGGACCGCCACCAGGACGATCAACGCCGCCGCGTACACCGACTTGGTGACGTAGAGCCGCCCGAGGCGATGGATGTTGCGAGCGATCCGCCGGCCCTCGGTGATCGCTCGGGGCAGCCTCGAGAACTCGTCCTTGAGCAGCACGATGTCGGCGATCCCCTTGGTGATCTGGCTCCCGGAGCCCATCGCCACGGCCATCCGCGCCCGCTTCAGCGCCGGCACGTCGTTCACCCCGTCGCCGATCATCGCCACGAAGCGTCCCTGCTCGGCCAGCGCCGAGACCAGCGCCTTCTTCTGCTCGGGCCGGATCCGGCAGAAGATGGTGTTCTCCTCCGCGATCCGCGCGAGCGAGGCGTGGTCCTCCGGGAGGTCGTCACCGGTGACGACGCCCACGCCGGCGGGGATGCCGACCGCGGAGGCGACAGCGGTGACCGTCTGCGGCGCATCGCCCGAGATCAGCTTCAGGTCCATCTCGCGCTCTCGCATGTAGCGGATCGTCTCGCGTGCGTCGGGCCGGAGCGTTTCCTCGAGCACGATCAGGGCGAGCGGCGTGACCGCCGGCGGCGGGTCCGAGTACGGGTTGTCGGGCAGGCCGCCCGAGGCGCGGCCGAAGGCGACGACGCGGCGCCCGGCCTTGGTGTTCTGCTCGAGGCTGCGCTGCAGCGGCACCGGCAGGGCGAGGGAGCCGCGGGCCATCAGCACGTCGGGGGCGCCGAGCACGTAGGTCTCACCGCGCCCGAAGCTGAGCCCGCTCCACTTCCACTCCGACGAGAACGGCACCTCGGCCCGGACTCGCTCTCCCCTCGCCGGGTAGTTCTCGGCGATCGCCTCGAGGGTGCGGTTGCGCTCGCCCGAGCTTGCCGCGAATCGGGCCAGCGCCTGCTGTGCGGCGCTCGCCTCCGAGGGGTCTGAGACGTCGACGGAGACGAGCTCGAGTTCCCCGCTGGTCAGCGTGCCGGTCTTGTCGACGCAGATCGTGTCCACCGCCGCGAGGGACTCGGTGGCGCTCATCTGCTGGACCAGGGTGTCCAGGCGGGCGAGGCGCACAGCGGCGACGGCGAGCGTGACGCTCATCAGCAGGACCAGGCCCTCGGGGATCAGCGTGATCAGCCCGGCCGTCGCGGTCTGCGCGGCGTCGTGGATCGGGGTGCTCCGGGCCTGCAGGGCGAAGATCAGGATGACCGCGAGCGGGATCATCGCCCAGGTGCTCGCCTTCAGCACCAGGTTCACCTCGTCCTGCAGCGGGGAGAGCGGATGGCGGAAGGTCCGAGCCTCGCCCGCGACCTTCTCGGCATAGCTGTCCTCCCGCACGGCGTCGACCTCGTAGTAGCCCGAGCCGTTGATGCAGAAAGCGCCCGAGAGCGCGCGCTGGCCGACCCGCTTACGGACGCCGTCGGCTTCCCCCGTGAGCACGGACTCATCCACGGTGAGGCCGCGGCTCTCGGTCACCTCGCCATCGGCGACCAGCTGATCGCCGGGCTCGACCCGGATCCAGTCGCCGGGGACGACCTCCTCGGCCAGCAGCTCGACCAGCTCCCCGTCGCGGACGACCTTCGCCTTCGGCGCCACCAGCAGGGCGAGGCTCTCCAGTGTCTCCTTCGCCTTGAGCTCCTGCCGGATCCCGATGTAGCTGTTGATCACCGCGATGAATCCGAAGAGCGCGTCGGCGAAGAGCCCGAGCGCGAGCATGATCACGAAGAAGACGCCGATGATCAGGTTGAACAGGGTGAAGACGTTGCCCGCGACGATGCTCGCCACCGAGCGACTCGTCCGGTCCTCGAGCGGCCCGAGCTGACGCAGCCGCTTGGCGGCCTCCTGATCCGACAAACCCCCGGGATGGCGCTGCTCGCTCACTGCCGCATTGTTAGCGAAGAGGCGCTTCCCAGAACCAGTCCTCGAACGCTCGTACCGCGCGGCGCCGCAGCTTCCGCCCGGCAAAGTAGGCGAGCTCCTCGCCGTCGCCCACGGCGCTGCGGGCCGCAACGCCCGGTAGCACCGCCTCCCATGCCTGCAGCCCGATCGGCTGGCAGCGGCTGTGGGGAACGATCCGGCGGTGGCTGTCGCGGGGGTACGTCCGCGGCAGGCCGGCGTCGCGGCAGCCGGCGTCGGTGACGATGTTCAGGTAGCGGTCCTCCGGCACCGTTGCCCGGACGAGCACGGGTCCCGCTCCGGGGCGCAGGTCCTCCGGCCCGTAGGGCCGGCGCTCGAGGCGCCGGTAGACGTTGGCGCGAGCCACCGCGACCGTCTGACAGAGGTAGACGACCGGGAACGATTCGGGCGGATTCCAGCGGCCTCCGCGTTCGGCCGCGAAGCGGCCGTCGAGGGGATCCTCCCAGTCCGGATCCGCGACCCGGAGGTACGGGCCCCCGCGGCGAACCGTGCGCATCTACGCCGTGGCGGCCCAGTCGAACGAGCGGCGGATCTCCGCCTGCAGCTCGTCCTGGCGGTCTCGCTCGATCATCTCGAGCATCGAGAGCCCGCCGTAGGCGTCCGCCGGCCGCCGGGCGATGCCGGGGATCCGCTCTGGCTTCAGTCGGTGCTCCAGCAGGTCGCAGATCGCCGCCACCGTGGCCAGCTTCGCCATGCGGCTGGACGGCACGCCGCGCTCTCGCCACTGGCCGACGGCCTGGCGGCTGACTCCGAACAGGCGGCCGAGCTCGGTCTCGGAGAGCTCGAACGTCTCAGCGACGGGGTCGAGCAGGGTGGGGGTGAGGACGGGGCTCATCTCGACCCCCATCCTACCGCAAGCAATTCGCAAGCTAGGCGGCTTCGGAGAGCCTCTCGCGCCAGTAGAGCACCGAGGCCTCCTGCTCCAAGCGCAGCCGGCGCGCCTCCAGGGCCTCCTCGTAGAGCCCAGCGGTCTCCCGCTCGCGCTCCAGCTCGAAATAGCGCTCGAGCAGCTGCTCCGCCTGCTGCGCCCGGTATTCCATCTGTTCCGGCGTCATTCCCCTCTTTTCGGCCCCGTGGCCTTCTCCCTCCACCCCAGAAAACACGAGATCGCGGCGGAAATCGCAGTCCGTAGGTAGGGTTAGCGCCACATGGGTTTGAAGCTTGGACTCAACCTCGGCTACTGGGGCATCGGCCCGCAGGGCGACGAGGCGACGGAGATTGTTCTCGCAGCCGAGCGTGCCGGCTTCGACTCCGTCTGGGCGGCCGAGTCCTACGGCTCGGATGCCGTCAGCGTGCTCGCCTATCTCGCCGCAAAGACCGAGACCATCCAGCTCGGCGCCGCGATCCTCCAGGTCCCGGCCCGCCAGCCCGCCGCTGCGGCGATGGCGGGGATCACCATCGACGCCCTCTCAGGCGGGCGTTTCATCTTCGGCTTCGGGCCCTCCGGCCCGCAGGTCTCGGAGGGCTGGTACGGCGTGCCCTATGCCAAGCCCTGGGGCCGCACCAAGGAGTACGTCGAGGTCGTCAAGGAGATCGTCGCCCGCGAGGGACGGCTCGAGCACTCCGGCGAGCACTACACGCTGCCGCTGACCGAGGGCGAGGGAGTCACCGGCCAGGGCAAGGCCCTCAAGCTGAACGTACATCCCATCCGCAACGAGATCCCCATCTACCTCGGCGCGATCGGCCGCAAGTCCGTCGAGATCGCCGCCGAGGTCGCCGACGGCTGGATCCCGATCTTCTTCTCCGTCGACAAGTGGCAGGACGCCTGGGGCGAGCACATCGAGGCGGGGCTCAGCAAGAGCGGCCGGACCCGCGAGGACTTCGCGGTCTCCCCGTCGGTGCAGGTCGCGATCGACGGCGACCTCGACGCCGCCCGCGGTCTCGTCAAGGCGGGTCTGCTGCTCTACCTGGGCGGCATGGGCTCCAAGAAGACCAACTTCTACGCCGACCTGACCCGTCGCTTCGGCTTTGCCGAGGTCGCCGACGAGGTCCAATCGCTCTACCTCGACGGCAAGCGCGAGGAGGCCTACGCGGCCATCCCCGACGAGCTGGTCGACGCCACCGCGATGATCGGCACCGAGGACGAGGTCGCTGAGCGGGTCAAGCGCTTCTCCGACGCGGGCGTGGACCGGATGATCGTCTCGCCGATGCACGGGAACCACGACGAGAACGTGCGCTGCCTCGAGAAGCTCGCCGGCATGGTGGGCGCCGGCGCTCCTGCCTAGCTTCGCTCTGTGTCGCAGGCCAGCATCGAATTGGTTCGCGAGCAGTTCGCCGCTACGAACGCGCGCGATTTCGCGCGGGCGATGGACATCTACGCCGAGGAGGTGACGCTCGTTGCCTCTCCGGACTCGGCAAATCCGGGCGTCTACGAGGGAAAGGCCGCGGTGGGCGAGTGGTTCGGAGACTGGTTCCGGACCTTCGATCGCGACTATCGCTTCGAGATCGCTGAGGCTCACGAGCTGGAGGAGGGCCTGGTCTTCATTTACGCCAAGCACGGCGGCAGTGGCCGTCTCAGCGGCGTCGAGGTCCACGACGAGAATGCCTACCTCTACCGCGTCCGCGACGGGAGGATCGTTCGTGTCGGGTTCTTCATGAGCCGGGACGAGGCGCTGAGCGCCGCCTCGCTACCGGAGTGGTCTGAAGCCGAAACCGACTAGATTGCCGCGACCAATCCCCCCGCAGGGACAGGTGAATCGTCCATGAAGATCGGAGTTCCAAAGGAAACCGCAGAGGGAGAGCGCCGCGTGGCGCTCGTTCCCGACGTCGTGAAGCAGCTTGTCGAGAAGGGGGGCGAGGTGGCGGTTGAGCCCGGCGCGGGCGAGGGAGCCTCGCATCCGGATTCCGAGTACACCGACGCGGGCGCGAAGGTGGGGGAGGACCCCTGGAGCGCCGACGTCGTCCTCAAGGTCACCCCGCCGACGAGCGAGGAGGTCGGCCGACTCAAGCAGGGACAGATCCTGATCGGCTTCCTCGAGCCCCTCACCAATCCGGAGCTCGCCAAGTCCTTGGCGAGCGCCGGGGTCACCAGCTTCGCGATGGAGGCGATTCCGCGGATCACCCGCGCCCAGTCGATGGACGCGCTCTCTTCCCAGGCCAACCTGGGCGGGTACATGTCGGTCCTGATCGCCGCGCGGGAGTCGGGCAAGCTCTTCCCGATGATGACCACGGCCGCGGGCACCGTCCCGCCGGCCAAGGTGCTCATCCTCGGCGCCGGGGTCGCGGGGCTGCAGGCGATCGCCACGGCCAAGCGGCTCGGCGGCATCGTCACCGGGTTCGACGTGCGCTCGGTCGTCAAGGAGCAGGTCCAGTCGCTCGGCGGCCGCTTCCTCGAGGTCGAGGCCGTCAAGGACGCGGAGGGCGAGGGCGGCTACGCGAGGCCGCTCACCGATGAGGAGAACGAAAAGCTTCGGGCCGAGCTCGGCCAGGCCGCCGCGCGCCAGGACGTGATCATCACCACCGCCCAGATCCCCGGCCGCCCCGCGCCGCGCCTGATCACGGCCGAGGCCGTGAAGAGCATGGCGCCCGGCTCGGTGATCATCGACCTCGCCGCCGAGACGGGCGGCAACGTCGAGGGCTCGAAGCCCGGTGAGACCGTCGAGGTCGACGGAGTCAAGATCATCGGCCCGGCCAACCTGCCGAGCCAGATGGCCGGCAACGCCTCGGCGCTCTACGCCAAGAACCTGCAGAACCTGGTGGAGCTCCTCATCGACGACGAGGGGAACCTCAGGGTCGACACCGAGGACGAGGTCATCGCCGGCTCCCTGCTCACGAAGGACGGCGAGATCACGAACGAACGAGCCAAGGAGGCCGCTTCATGAGCTTGATGATCGAGATCACGATCTTCGTCCTGGCCGCCTTCGTCGGCTTCGAGGTCATCTCGAAGGTCCCCACGACCCTGCACACGCCGCTGATGTCGCAGACCAACGCGATCCACGGCATCGTCATGCTCGGCGGGCTGATCGTCATCGGCTCCGCCGACGACACGCTGGAGAAGGTGATCGGCGTGATCGCCATCGCCTTCGGCACGATCAACATCGTCGGCGGCTTCATGGTCACCGACCGGATGCTCGGCATGTTCCGGGGCCGCGACCGCAAGCCCGAGAAGGAAGCAGAGCCGGAGACCGTCGCCCCTGGGGAGGCCGGTAAGTGATCTCAGTACCGCCTCTGGCGCTGACGGAGAACAGCGACTTCGTCACCGCCTGCTACATCGTCGCCTTCTCCCTGTTCATCTTCGGGATCCGGCAGGGAACTCACCCGAGGACCGCGCGCCGAGGCAACCTGATTGCGGCCGCCGGGATGCTGGTCGCCATCGCGATCACGCTCTCGCTGGACGTGATCGGCAACGGCGGCCTGATCCTGCTCGGGATCCTGATCGGGACCGCGGTCGGCGTGATTGCCTCGTTGCGGGTCCAGATGACCGACATGCCGCAGATGGTCGCCCTCTACAACGGGGTCGGCGGCGGCGCGGCGGCGCTGATCTCCTGGTCTGAGTTCCGGCACGTATCGGCGGGCGGATCGAGCATCCCGCTCGACATCTTCGTTCCGATCCTGTTCTCCACGGTGATCGGCTCGGTCTCCTTCTGGGGATCGAACATCGCCTTCGGCAAGCTCCAGGCGATCATCCCGAGCCGGCCGGTCCAGTTCCCGGGCCAGCACATCTTCAACGGGCTTCTGTTCGCCGCGATTCTCGCCGGGTGCATCGTCCTCGGAATCGACCACGACTCGCCCTCGCAGGGCCTCTACATCGGCGTCCTGATCGGCGCGGCCGTCCTGGGCAACCTCTTCGTCCTGCCGATCGGCGGCGCCGACATGCCCGTCGTCATTTCGCTGCTCAACGCCTTCACGGGCCTCGCCGCGGCGGCCGCCGGTTTCGCCCTCGACAACGTGGTTCTGATCGTCGCGGGCACCCTGGTCGGCTCCTCGGGAACCATCCTCACCCTCGAGATGAGTCGTGCGATGAACCGCTCAATAGGCAACCTGCTCTTCTCGGGCTTCGGAGCGGTCAGCGCCGCGGCGGGGGAGAGGGAGGAGCGCCCGGTCCACTCGATCGGCGCGGAGGACGCGGCGATCAAGCTCGGCTACGCCGACTCCGTCGTCTTCGTTCCCGGCTACGGCATGGCGGTGGCCCAGGCCCAGCACGCGGTCAAGGAGCTCGCCACCGAGCTCCAGAAGCGCGGGGTGGAGGTCAACTTCGCGATCCATCCGGTCGCCGGCCGGATGCCAGGGCACATGAACGTCCTGCTCGCCGAGGCCGACGTCCCCTACGAGCAGCTCAAGGAGATGGACGAGATCAACCCGGAGATGCCGCGCACCGACGTCGCCGTCGTGATCGGCGCCAACGACGTCACCAACCCGGCGGCGAAGGACGACCCCGACTCCCCGATCGCCGGCATGCCGATCATCGAGGTCGACCAGGCCCGCGAGGTGATCGTCATCAAGCGGTCGCTGAGCCCCGGCTTCGCCGGCATCGACAACGACCTCTTCTACAAGGACAACACGTCGATGCTGTTCTCGGACGCGAAGGGCGCCGCGTCCGACATCGCCGCGCAGGTCGAAGAGCTCTAGCGGCCACCAGGCCGCTCCACTTCGGAGCGGAGGGCGAAGCCCGTAGCGACTTATGCGGGGCGGCCGCTTGTGGCCGCGATCTGATGGCGAAGCCGGGTTGCTCAGTCCTCTTTGTGATCGCGGAAGCGCGGCAGGACGAGGCCGATGAGGAAGCCGATCCCTCCCGAGATCAGCAGCGCGATCACCAGCGGCGCCTCGGTGGAGCCGACGACGAAGTCGATCTTCACCTTCTGGAAGTTGACGGCGATGAAGACGAATCCGAGCGCGACCAGCACGATGGTGAGCCAGAAACGTGCTCCGCGGCCTTCTTTCCGCGTCGGCTCCATCCGGCGCGACCCTACCATGGGCCTCGGCGCGGCCCGATGACGCTCTCGTGACTTCCGCAGGCCTTTCGTCACGCGGAGCCGCCTAGCTTCAATCGCGTGTGCTCGAAGCAGATCGGGGCAGGGGACGGTCGAGTGGATCGCCCTGATCGCGCTCGTCTCGATGGCACTGGGGACGCTCGCCTGGCTCGTCGGCCTGCGGCTGCCGGGGATGGCGCTCGCCTATGAGATCGGCGAGCGGATCGTCTGCGCCGTCAAGCTGAGCTACGGCTGCCGCAGCGATCCGCTCCTCGCTGCGACATACGGCGAGCTGTCGGGTGACGTGCGGGACAACGCTCCTCGCATCGTCTACGAGCGCGGCATGACGGCCCTACCGGTCGACTTCCGCGACTGCCGCTCGCCGGCGTGCTCGGATGGGCCGGAGTCCGGCCGCGTCACTCGATCCAGCACCGGGCGACCGGTGACCGTCTTCACGCACGTGATCGACTGCCGCGATCCCGAGGAGGGGGAATCCCATGGATACGACTGCTCGGACGAGCGGGCCGGGCGGCTCTACATCCAGTACTGGACGTACTACGGAGACTCGGCCACGTCACGAGCCTTTTACGGGGAGGCCGGGTATCACCAAGACGACTGGGAGGGCTACCAGGTGCGGATCGACCAGCACGGCAACGTCGACGCCCGCGCCAGCTCCCACAACGGCTACAACGGCGGCGATGCTCCGGCGGTCGATTGGGCCTCGGACGCGTCCGGGAAGTTCCCCGGCGCGACACTGGTCAGGGACGGGGCCGAGTCACTCGGGCTTCGCGGCGACCGAGGATGGACCAGGTCCGACGGGACGCTCTACGTCTCGGGCGGAAGCCACGCCGGTCACGCCACGGAGGGCTCATTGACGCGCGAGCTGGCCGATCTGATCGCAAGTGAGCGCCTGGCACTCGGCAAGCCGCATCCGCCCGGGCGGCTCGGCAGGGAGGAGGAGATCCATCGGCGAGAGCTGCTCGCGAACCGCGTGTGGAGTTCGCTGTTCGGACCCGCTCCGCGCACCACGCCGCGCGGCAGCATCAGGCTCATCCCGATCGAAACTGTGACCGACCGCGAGTCCTATTCGTTCGCGATCAGCCCGCCCTGGCGCAAGCGCGTCTACATCGACCCGGAGTACCAGGGCACGGACTGATTGGGACCGGCGGTCCAATCACAGAGGGACTGATTCGACCGCCGGTCGAAAATCCAGTCAAAGATCACTGATTTTCCCTATGGACAATCGTTCGGATCCAGAGACAATGCCTCGATGCCTTCGAGCCGCCGCTCTAGGGGGAGCGGTCGCCAGGGGCTGGCGCGCCTGGGGCTGCTTCTTGCTGCCTGCCTGGCTCTGGCGCTGCTCTCGATGGTGCTCTTCGGCGGGGGCCGGGTGTCGGCGAATCCGCCGCATCCCCCTCACGGCGATGGCGTCCATCCGGGCGGCGGCAACGATCATTTGGATGCCAGCGGAGGCAACCACGGTCCGCAGCACAACCCCACGCCTCCACCTGACAACCCCCCGCCGGACAATCCCCCTCCCGACGATCCGCCGCCCGACGACCCCCCGCCCGACGACCCGCCGCCTCCGGACAAGCAGCCAAGCGGAGGAGGAGGAGACGTATCAACGCCCTCGAGCCCGACCGTTGGCGGCGTCAGCGGCGTAGCCGGCACATCCACCAGCGGACACGCTCCGAGTCATTCGGGACGCACCACGCCCACCGACAGCGTGATCGTCACGCCGCACGACAACCCGGCGAGCCCCGCGCACCACAAGGCGAAGGAGTCAAAGCACGTCAAGGCGGCGACGGCGACAGCGCCCGGCGCCGCTCCGGCACCCAGCGGCAACCCGCACCGCTCGACGTTCGCCGACCGCCTGCTCTCGCCAACGGAAATCGACCTCTCAGCCAAGAACCTCGGCGAGGGCGGTCTCCTCGCCCTGCTGCTGGCGGCCCTGCTCTATCTCCCCGTGACCATCTTCAACAAGGCGACCGAGAAGAACCACGAGACGATCAAGCGCTGGTTCGCGCGACCCCGGGCCTGGATGCTCTTCCTTTTCGGCTGGATCCCGTTCCGCCGTCATCCCGCCATCACGCTGACTCTCGGCGTTGTCGCGAGCGCCATCCTCTTCTCCTTCATCGAACCTGGATTCCCGGAGGAGGAGGGGGCCCTCCAGTACCTGATCGGGATGATGCTCGGCTTCGGGCTGGTCTCCTTCGTCTTCTTCGCCACCTGGCGGCTGGTGCTGAGGCGGCTCGAGCCGGAGGGAACCGGAGAGTGGAAGCTCTATCCGCCGTTCATCCTGCTGGCGGCTTTCCTGGTGATCATGGCCCGCCTGGCGCACTTCCTGCCCGGTGTGGTGCTGGGGACGGTCGCCGAGTACGAGCCCGCCAAGAAGCTCAGCGTCCGCACGGCGGGCATCCGCGTCGCGGTCACATACGGCGTCCTGATGGTCCTCGGGCTGGCGGCCTGGTTCGCCTGGATCCCGGTCGAGCACGCCGCCGCCAAGGAGGGAGCCAGCTCGCTGACCTTGATCCTCGACTCCGCCCTGGCGATCACGTTCGTGTCGGGCCTCGAGTCGGTCGCCTTCGGCCTGATCCCGATGAAGTTCCTCGACGGGAACGACCTCTTCACCTGGCGCAAGGGAATCTGGGCGGCGATGTGGGGAGGGGCCCTGGCGTGGTTCTCGATAGTGATCGTGCATCCGGCGCTCAGCACCTACGGCGAGCTCTCGGGCACCGGAGCGATCTGGTTCGTTCTGCTCTTCTCGACCCTGATGATCCTCGCCCTCACCACCTGGGCGTACTTCCGGATTCGCGACGCACGGCTCGCGCGGGCCGCGGAGAGCGGCTCCTCGGCCTAGTCGCCAGCGGGCCGGCTTGACCTAGCGCGGCGGCATACGGAGGGCGCCGTCCAAGCGGATCGCCTCTCCGTTCAGCATCGTGTTGGTGACGATCTCGCAGGCCAGGTGCCCGTACTCCTCGGGCCTGCCGAGCCGCGATGGGAAGGGAATGCCGGCGCCCAGCGCCTGGCGCTGTTCCTCCGGAAGAGCGGCGAGCAGCGGCGTGTCGAACAGGCCCGGAGCGATCGTGTTCACGCGGATCCCGCGTCCGGCCATGTCGCGCGCGGCCGGAAGAGTCAGCCCGACAACGCCGCCCTTGGAAGCCGCGTAGGCGACCTGTCCGATCTGGCCGTCCCAGGCGGCGATCGAGGCGGTGTTGACGCAGACGCCGCGCTCGCCCCCCTCGTCGGGCTCGTTCTCTGACATCGCCGTGCAGGCGAGCCGCAGGACGTTGAAGGTCCCGACCAGGTTGACCTTGATGACGTTGTGGAAGATCTCGAGGTCGTGCGGCCCCTGTTTGGAGGCCGTCCGCTGCGCCCACCCGATCCCGGCGCAGCAGACCGAGATTCGGAGGCCGCCAGGCGCGTCGGCGGCCGCATCCACGGCGGCCTGCACCGGTTCCGGCTCCATCACGTTCGCCTCCACGAACGCCGCGCCG
Source organism: uncultured Solirubrobacterales bacterium (assembly GCA_963819715.1). Classification (GTDB taxonomy): domain Bacteria; phylum Actinomycetota; class Thermoleophilia; order Solirubrobacterales; family 70-9; genus DASUPK01. The sequence continues at coordinate 253,230 of CAWFXE010000002.1, read as the reverse complement.
TCACCGAGATCCGAGGCCAGCGCCTCGCCCTTCTCGGCGTTCATGTCGGCGATGACGACGGTGGCGCCGCGCTCGTGCAGCGCGCGCACGGTGGCGGCCCCGAGGCCCGAGGCCCCGCCGGCGACCAGCGCGCTTGCTCCCTCGATCTTCATCGGCGCGGGAGCATATGCCAGGCGCGCCTAGAAGAGATTCACGATCAGCGCCACCGACCTTGTCCTGCCCGGAATTGCGCTGACGTCGAGCTGCGCGATGCCCGTGCCGCCGTCGTTACCGGTCGACCCGACGGTGACCGTGCAGCTCGCCCGCGGAGCGAGCGGCGCGGCGCAGGTGGTTGCGTCGATCAGGAAGTAGCGGGCACCGGGGCCGCTCAGCGATCCGGACGGGATCCCGCTCCGGCGCCCGCCGCCGTTGGTCACCGTGAAGTCCTGCGGAGCGCCATCGGCGATGCCGATGGTCCCGAAGTCATGGCCGGGCGGCGAGATCGATAGCGCCGCCGGGCGCCGCCTACACCTTCGCTTTCGGTGCGCAATCCGCCTCTTGCACTTCTTCGCCTCCCTGGCCTTCGGAGGGGCGCCGGCCGAAGCGGTCGGCGACGGAAGCGCGGCCAACAGGCCGGCCGCCGCCATCAACGCGATCAGTGACCTGAGGTTCATCGAAGCGACTCTAACCCCGAGCCGGGGATGCGGCCTCGCTAGTCTTGACCGATCGCGGAGGTCGCTGCACCCAGCACCGAGGGTGGTTCTCGTCCCGCTTCCGATCGCAAGGCCGAGCTGGCCCGGCGGTTGGACGACGCGCGCCGTCACACCCTGAAGCTGGTCGAGCCGCTCAGCCACGAGCAGCTCAATCGTGTCTACGACCCGATCCTCAGCCCCCTGATCTGGGATCTCGGGCACATCGGCAACTTCGAGGAGCTCTGGTTGGTCCAGCGGATCGGCGGGCGCGAGCCGCTTCGCGGGGACCTGGGAGAGCTCTACGACGCGATCGAGCAGCCGCGGAAGATCCGCGGCGAGCTGCCCATCCTGCGCGCCGACGAGGTCCGGCCATACATGGACGGTGTTCGCGAGCGCACGCTGGAGGTGCTGGGCGTGATCGAGCTGGACCCCGAGGACCCCCTGCTCGCCGACGGCTTCGTCTACGAGATGCTGCTCGCGCACGAGTACCAGCACAACGAGACGATGCTGCAGCTCCTGCAGATGGTCGAGTCATACGAACCGGTCGAGGTCGACACCTCGCCGTCGAAGGAGGAGGTCTCCGACGGGCCCGAGATGGTGCGGGTCGAGGGCGGCGCCCACGAGATCGGCGCCGGGACCTCAGGCTTCGCCTACGACAACGAGCGCCCGCGCCACGGCATCGAGCTCGAGCCCTTCCTGATCGACCGAACCCCGGTGAGCAACGCCGCGTATATCCAGTTCATGGAGGAGACCGGCACCGAGTCGCCCATGTACTGGGAGCGCGACGGGGAGGGCGGCTGGGTTCGCACCGCGATGGGGCGGACCGAGGAGGTCGACCAGAGGCAGCCCGTGATCCACGTCTCCTGGGAGGAGGCCGACGCCTTCGCGCGCTGGGCCGGCAAGCGCCTTCCCACCGAGCCCGAGTGGGAGGCTGCCGCCGCGGGAGCGAACCGCGAGCGCGCGAACCTCGACGAGCTTTCCTTCGGCTGCGCCCCCGCCGGTGCGTACGCGGACTCCTGTGCGGAGTGCGGCGCGGTGCAGCTGCTCGGCGACGTCTGGGAGTGGACGAGCTCCGACTTCACCGCATACCCCGGCTTCTCCGCGTTCCCCTATCCGGAGTACTCGGAGGTCTTCTTCGGCGACGCCCACAAGGTTCTCCGAGGAGGGGCGTGGGCCACGCGCCGCGACGTGATCCGGACGAGCTTCCGGAACTGGGATCTCCCCATCCGCCGTCAGATCTTCTCGGGCATCCGGTGCGCCCGTAACGACTGATCCGAACGAGAGACCAGCACGAAAGAACCGACGACCCCCGAGCCCTCCATCACTCCCGCCGACACAACCACGGACCGGATCAGCGTCGACGTCAACCTGCCACCCGGCGGGCCGCTGTCGGGGATGGCGGCCGACGTCCGCGCCGGGCTGACCAGCCCCTTCAAGGAGCTCTCGCCGCGCTACTTCTATGACGAGCGCGGCTCCGAGCTCTTCGAGCAGATCACCGAGCTCGAGGAGTACTACCCGACGCGCTGCGAGCGCGAGATCCTCCAGACCTGCTCCTCCGACATCTGCGAGGCCGCGAACCGCCCGGCCAGCCTGATCGAGCTCGGGTCCGGATCGGCCCGGAAGACCCGCGTCCTTCTCGACGCCATGAAGAGCGTCGGCTGCCTGCAGACCTATTGCCCGGTCGACATCTCCGAGGAGATCACCCGCGACACCGCCGAGCGAATCGCCGGCGAATACAAGGGGATCAACGTCCGAGGCCTGGTCTGCGACTTCGAGTTCGACCTGGAGCGGGTGCCGGTTGGAGGCCCTCGGGTGATCGCCCTGCTCGGCGGCACGATCGGCAACTTCGCGCCGCACCAGCGCGCCGGCTTCCTGCGCCGGATCGCCAACCTGCTCGACCCCGAGGACCGCTTCCTGCTCGGCACCGACCTGGTCAAGGACCCCGCCGTCCTCGAGGCCGCGTACAACGACTCGAAGGGCGTCACCGCCGAGTTCAACAAGAACGTGCTCTCAGTCCTCAATCGCGAGCTCGAGGCGGACTTCGACGTCGACTCCTTCGAGCACGTCGCCCGCTGGGACCCGGAGAACCTCTGGATCGACATCCGGCTGCGGTCGCAGGCAAATCAGGTCGTCGACGTCTCGGCTCTCGACATGCTGGTCCCGTTCGGGGCGGGGGAGGAGATGCGCACCGAGATCTCCACCAAGTTCCTGCGCCCGGGCCTCGAGGGCATCTACGCCGAGGCCGGCCTGGAGCTCACCGACTGGTGGACCGACTCGGACGGTCTCTACGCGCTGTCCCTCGCCCGCGCGGTCTAACCCGAAACGAACTGCCCGTGGAAGCCGTACGGGATGTGGTGCGGCGCCTCCGCGCGCGCCAGCTCCGTCAGGTCCGCGGCGTCAAGGACGAGCATGAACGAGTTGCCCGAGCGCGCGTCGAAGACGACCGAGAGCAGCACGCCCGCGTCCTCGTCGGCTGAGTCCGGGGCGGCCACGAAGACCGGCTCACCGGGGCTGCAGCCGTCCTCGCTCCAGGCAATCGACTCGCGCGTCTCGGTATCGACCCTGACGATCCGGTCGAGCCAGCCCGACTTCGCGTCGATCCCCCAGACATAGCGGTACGGGCGCTCGTTGTTGCGGCCGTAGTTGATCCGCGGCAGCTCGAGGCCCTCGGCCAGCTGCTCGTGGCCCACCTTCCGCGAGTCGAGGTCGATCCGGAATCGGCGCATCTCGGCCCGGGCGGCCGGCTTGCCCTCGCGCAGGCGGTCGAGGTAGAGGTCCTCGACGATCTGAGCGTCACCGTAGGTGCAGGCGTCGACGACCACCGCGCCGTCCTCCTCGTAGGAGTTGACGTGGTGGAAGCAGAAGAACGGATCCGTCTCGAACGGACCCGTCGCCTCACCGGTCTGCCGGTCGATCAACGTGAACCGCGTGCCGAGCTCCGGCTTCCAGCGGTAGTTCTCGATGTAGGGCCGGCCCGAGAGGGGAATGCTTATCGGGTTCACGACCAGCGGGAACTCGGCCAGCACCAGCCAGCGCTCCGTCAGTCCAAACGAGTGCATGTAGGCGGGCTCCCTGACGGGGAGCTGACCGATCACCTTGGGCTTCTCGGCATCGGGGCCGAGGTGGAAGAAGCGATAGCTGTTCCGCGGCCCGATCTTCGCCGCGTAGTTGAGCATCCCGCCGCTGGCTCGATCGAGATGCGGGTGCGCCGTGGTCAGCATTCCGGGCGGCTTGTAGGCGACGCCGGCGGTCTCCAGCGTCTCGCCGTCGAATTCGACCGGAATGGGCGTCTCGGTCATCGAGATGTACCGCTCGCCGAGCTTCACCAGGTTGACGTTCGCGTTGTCCGTGAGCTTGGGGAGAACATCGAGAAGACCCGCGCGAACAGGGAGCGGCACGGATCGGTCGCGAACTCGGAGTAGACGATCTCGCCCTTCTCCTCCGCGGCCCGATAGGCCTTCGTCTGCAGGAAGCGATTGGCGTAGGAGACCTCGCCATCCGAGATGCCGAAGCGGTGGAGCATCGCGAAGCCGTCGAACCAGTGACGCATGGTCTGCCGGCCGACCTCCCACCTTGCCGGCCCGGTGCGGATCAGCGAACCCTGTAGCCAGTCGGGGAGCCGCCCCTCGAGCGGCAGGCGATCGACCTGGGTCTCGTGGTCGAGGGAGTCGAATCCATCGGTCAGATCCTGCTTCGCGCTCGCTCGCTCGGCTATCTGGCTCATGACTTCTCCTGAATAGTTCAATCCGTACGATTCGCACCGTATCGTATTCTGTCCCGCATGGCAACCGCCCGCCTGACTCCGACCTCCTACGTCGTCCTCGGCCTGATCGAGCAGATGCAGCCCGCCTCGCCGTACGACCTGAAGCGGGCGGTCGCGATGGGGGTGGGACAGTTCTGGTCGCTCCCGCACACGCAGCTCTACGCCGAGTGCGCGAGGCTCGCCGAGGCCGGGCTGCTCTCCGAGCGCCGCGAGGAGGGGGGCCGCCGGAGGCGCATCTACCGGCTGACGAAATCCGGCGCCGAGGCGCTGGACCGCTGGCGCTCCGAGCCGACCAGCGACCTGTACGAGCTCCGAGACGCCGGCCTGCTCAAGCTCTTCTTCGGGGCGGACCCCAAGACGCTCGCGCCGCAACAGCTCGAGTCCCACGAGCAGAGGCTGCGCGAGTACCAGGCCCAGCTGGACGAGTGCCGGCGGATGAAGGCGCCGCAGGGGACCATCCACGCCATCGAGGCCGGCGTCGGCCACGAGCGCGAGTACGTCCGTTTCTGGAAATTGATGCGAGGGCGCCCCGCAGGCGAAGCCGAGGAGCGACCCGTTTAGTTCAGGGGGCTAGCGCGTCGATCAGCTCGCCGAGTCGCTCCGGTGTGGTGATCGGGGTTATGACCGGCAGGGTGATGCCGCCCTCGACGAAGGCGTCGAGGCGCTCCTTCATCTGGGCGGGTTCCCCGAAGATGAACATCTCCTCGATCAGGTCCCACGGTGCCTCCTCCGCTGCCCTCTGGCGGTCCTTGGCGTTCCAGGCCTCGACCATCGGGTCGATCTTCTCGCCGTAGCCGAGCCAGCGGTAGAAGTTCTCGTAGACCGGGACCGTGATGTAGGAGGAGAACATGAATCGCGCGAGCGACTCGACCTGCTCGCGCTCGCCCGGGATGCAGAAGAACCGGCAGAGCAGCTCGAAGCCCTCGGGCGCGTCCTTCAGCTGCTCCGCGACCTTCGGCAGTCCCTCCAGCGGCAGGAAGTTGGTGAAGGCCCCGTCCGCCTTCTCGACGGCGAGCTTGAGCATCTTGCCCCGGAGCGCGGCGAGGATGATGGGCACCCGCATCTCGGGCGCCCGCTCGAGCTTGAAGCCGCCGTCGGCCCGCTCGCCGGCGAGTGCCGTCCTCAGGAAGTCGATCGTCTCCGACATCTTCGAGAGCGGCTTCTCGAACGGCATCCCGTTCCAGCCTTCGATGATCCGGTCCGACGAGGCGCCGATGCCGAGTGCGAAGCGCCCTCGCGAGGCGTCCGCAAGCGCAGCCGTCTCCTGAGCGAGGAGCGCGCGGCCTCGTTGCATGACGCCGACGACGCCTGTACCGAGGCGCACCTGATCGGTCCAGGCCGAGGCGAGCGAGAGTGGAGTGAACCCGTCCGGCCCGTTCGTCTCGCCGGACCAGAGGTCGGTGTAGCCGGCCGCTTCGGCCCGCGTGAAGTGCTCCTCGTTCTCCGGCAGGCTGATGCCCGTGAGCGGAACGGTCAATCCCCATCGCTGAGCCACAAACGCGACCCTATACGGGGAGTTGGGATAGGGTCGCCAGCGTGGATACCTCGAAGCTCGACCGCTCGGAGATCATCGGAATGGGGGCCGCCGTCGTGCTGGTCATCAGCCTGTTCCTCGAGTGGTACTCGCTCTCGACGGACCGCAGCGTCGTTGACCGCGGCAGCGACCCCGCGAACTGGGCCTGCGGGGTGGGCACACTCGAGCTGCAACGCTTGGAGCACGTTTCCCATCGTCAGCATCCTGCTCGTTCTCGCTGCGTCCGCGCCCTTCATCCTCGCCTGGATCGTGATGCGCGGGCACGCGCTTTCCTGGCCGCGCGGCGAGCTGACCGCGATCGTCGGTCTCACCGCCTTCGTCCTGATCGCCTACAACGGCCTGGTCGACAAGCCCCAGGAGGGGCTGGAGATGAGCCTGGCGTTCGGCTACTGGCTGGCGTTACTGGCCTCGGTGGGCATCTTCATATCCGGCGGCTTCAGAGCCGTGGAGAGCGGCGGCGGCGCACGGCGAAAACCGCCCGCCACGTTCTAGCCTGCCCTTCGTGCCCGAAAGCGAACACGTCATCTCCCAGGACGTCCGGGACCCCTCGCATCCGGACCGCAACCTGGCGCTCGAGCTCGTCCGCGTCACCGAGGCCGGCGCGCTTGCCGCAGGCCGCTGGGTGGGCCTTGGAGAGAAGGAGAGTGCCGACGGCGCAGCCGTCGACGCGATGCGCCTGATGCTCGACACGGTCCCGATGGACGGCGTCGTCGTGATCGGCGAGGGCGAGAAGGACGAGGCGCCCATGCTCTACAACGGCGAGCAGATCGGCGACGGCAGCCCGCCCGTGGTCGACATCGCCGTCGACCCGCTCGAGGGGACGACGCTGACGGCGCGCGGAATGCCGTCGGCGCTTGCCGTGATCGCGCTGGCGGAGCGGGGCACGATGTTCGATCCCGGTCCGTGTGTCTACATGGAGAAGATCGCAGCGGGTCCGCGGTCGGCTGACCTGATCAGCCTCGACGAGCCACTCGAGGACGTCATCAAGAAGATCGCCGAGCGCAAGGGCGGGGCGACCAGCGACGTCACGGTGATCATGCTCGACCGCCCGCGCCACGAGGAAGCGGTCGCGACCCTGCGCGAGGTCGGCGCGAGCATCCGCTTCATCTCCGACGGCGACGTTGCCGCATCTCTCTTCTCGGTGATGCCGAACACCGGCATCGACCTGCTCTGGGGCGTCGGCGGCACGCCCGAGGGCGTGCTCTCCGCCTCGGCGATCAAGTGCATGGGCGGCCGCATCCTGGGCCGCCTCTGGCCGCGGGACGACGACGAGCGAAAGGCGGCCGAGGATGCCGGCTACGACCTGAGCCGGATCCTCGACACCGACGACCTGGTCTCCGGCGACGACGTCTTCTTCGCCGCGACGGGCGTCACCGACGGCGATCTGCTCGACGGAGTGCGCTACCTCGACGACGGGCACGCGACCACCGAATCGCTGGTGATGCGATCTCGCTCCGGCACCATCCGCCGGGTGCAGGCGACCCACAACCGCCCGAAGCTGCGGGAGGTCGTGGGCGAGCGCTACGGGTAGCTAACCCTCCATCGGAAGCGAGCCGGTGTCGTCGCTCTCGTGGCGCAGCGAGTTGATCACCGCGCCCGCCAGCAGCGCCAGGCTGATCGCGTAGAACCAGACCAGGGCGATCAGGATGAACCCGATCGTCCCGCCGATCCGGTGGAGGTCCGAGACGCTGGTCAGGTAGAGGGGGAAGATGTAGTTGCCGGCCGAGGTGACCAGCGCGAAGAAAAGCGCTCCGGGCCAGACCGACCGCCACGGCATGTGGCCCTTCGGGACCGCCCAGTAGATCGCAGAGATGATCAGGAAGGTCGCGATCAGGCCGCCGATCACGACGATCGCGGTCCGGACCGCACCCCACTCGTCAAGACCGAAGGGCAGCCTGTTGGCACTCGTCAGCACTGCGCTCTCGACCGTCGGCACGGTCACGCTGGCGGCGAGCAGAAAGAGGAGCGCCAGCAACATGACCAGCGACCACCTCTTCTGCTGCACCCAGCCACGGCACTCGACGTGGTAGATCCGGCAGAACGCCGTGTCCATCGCGCCCCAGAAGGAGGCGCCGATCCAGATCCCGCCGACGATCGCGGCGATGCCGATGGTCGTTGAGCTCGAGCGGACGCGGTCGATCGCATCCTGGAGAGTGCCCTGCTCGGTGTTCGGAAAGAGCCGCTGGATGTCGAGGATGACGCTGTGCTCGACGTCGGCATTGTTGACGACCTTGCCGAAAATGAAGAGGACGAGAAGGGCGAAGGGGAAGACCGCCAGCATCAGGTTGTAGGCGACCATTCCCGATAGGCCGGTTATGTTCTCCTTGTAGGCGCGGTTCCAGAAGGCGAGCAGCCAGGGGTGCCGCCAGACGTGCCAGGCGGGGTGCTGGGGCTCGGATCGCTCCCGTCCGAGAGGCCAGACGCTCATGCGTAACGATCGTCCGGGGAGGGGTAAGTCGAAGGCGCGGAACTTTTGCGGGAAATGCTTGTTCTTGACATGGCAGAACCGTTGTCACGCGTGGAGCATGCGTTGACTTCAAAAAATGAAGTGGCTACCATGGTCACGGACGTTTGAGGACTCGCGATATCTAGGCGTGAAGAGGAACCCGAAGCGCGGACGCGGCTGGGCCGCTCCGCGTTTTTGTGGCCTTTGAGGGGGATAGGAGTAAAGGTTTTCGGTCAGTGGCCGACATGAATAGAGCCCGCAGAATTAGGTAAGAGGCTGGGCAGCCAGGAAATTGACAGTCACCCAGGAAGGAAGAGCGTAAGCGAATGCTCGTAGCTGAGATCCAAGAACTTGAAGAAGTGAAGACGCTGGTCACCAGGGGCCAGCAGCTGGGCGTCCTGACGTTCGGTGACGTGGCCACCGCCGTGTCCGAGGTCGAGCTCGACGAATCAGACGTCGAGGACCTGTACGGGCACCTCGAGAAGGTCGGTATCGAGCTGGTCGAGGACCTCGACCCGGCTCAGAAGGCCGCCGCCGAGAACGAGCGATCCGACGGCAAGCGCGGCGGGCGCAAGAAGAAGGCGCTCGACCTGAAGCCGGACATGACCACCGATTCCCTGCAGCTGTTCCTCAAGGACATCGGCAAGGTTCGCCTGCTGACCGCGGCCGAGGAGGTCGAGCTCGCGAAGCGCATCGAGCGCGGCGACCTCGACGCCAAGCAGAAGATGGTCGAGTCGAACCTGCGACTGGTCGTCTCGATCGCCAAGAACTACCGCAACCAGGGCCTGCCCTTCCTCGACCTGATTCAGGAGGGCACCCTCGGCCTGGTCCGCGCGGCGGAGAAGTTCGACTACCGCAAGGGCTTCAAGTTCTCGACCTACGCGACCTGGTGGATCCGCCAGGCGATCGCTCGCGCGCTCGCCGACAAGGCGCGGACCATCCGCATCCCGGTCCACGTCGTCGAGAAGCTCAACAAGATCGGTCGCGCGGAGCGCAAGCTGGTCACCGAGCTGGGTCGCGAGCCCACGCCGGAGGAGATCGCCGAGGTCACCGGCATCGAGCCCGAGGAGGTCGACTCCATCAAGCGCTCGGCGCAGGCCCCGGTCTCTCTCGAGAAGCCGGTCGGCGACGAGGAGGAGTCAGAGTTCGGCCAGTTCATCGCCGATGAGCGCGCCGAGTCCCCCTTCGAGCGCGCTGCCGAGCTGCTCACCAAGGAGGCGCTGAAGGAGGCCCTCGAGAACCTCTCCTACCGCGAGCGCCGCGTGCTCGAGCTCCGTTACGGGCTCGGCGGCGAGCACCCGCGAACCCTGGACGAGGTCGGCCGGACCTTCAACGTCACCCGCGAGCGGATCCGGCAGATCGAGAACCAGAGCCTGAAGAAGCTCCAGTCGCTGGCTGAGGCGCAGAAGCTCCGCGAAGTCGCCTAGTTCGGCGGCCATCAGCCCGCAGCACTTCGGAACGCCGGCGCACAGCGGCGGCGTTCCTGTAGCGACCCCAATTTTGCTGATCTAGCCAAACGTCCCCACGCCCGATAGCGCTAGGGATGGGCTTTGACATCGACCAAGCGCTGACCTACATGGTCGAGCGGGAGGGATCGGACCTCCACGTGAAGGTGGACTCGCCGCCGGTGGCGAGGGTCCATGGCGATCTCTGGGCGCTCAAGGACTCCGATCCCCTCACCGGGTCCGAGACCGAAAAGGCCCTGCATCAGATCGCCGACGAGCATCACCTCACGGAGTTCGAGGAGGCCGGCGAGGTCGACTTCTCGTACGAGCTTCCCGGCGTCTCGCGCTTTCGTGTCAACGCCTTCAGACAGCGCGGCGAGGTCTCGATCGCCCTGCGCGCCATCCCGTTCTCGGTTCGGACCATCGACGACCTCGGGCTGCCGGACGTCGTTCGCCGGCTGGCCGAGGAGCCGCGCGGGATCATCCTGCTGACCGGGACCACCGGCTCGGGCAAGTCCACCACCCTCGCGGCGATGATCGACCAGATCAACTCGACCCGGGCGCGCCACATCGTGACCATGGAGGACCCGATCGAGTACCTCCACCGGGACAAGCTCTCGATCATCAACCAGCGCGAGGTCGGCTCGGACACCAAGGGCTTCGCGCAGGCGATGCGCCGCGTCCTGCGCCAGGACCCCGACGTGATCCTGATCGGGGAGATGCGCGACGAGGAGACCGTCCGCACCGCTCTCTCCGCCGCCGAGACCGGGCACCTCGTCATGTCGACGCTCCACACCCTCGACGCGTCGGAGACGATCAACCGGATCATCGACTTCTTCCCGCCGCACCTGCAGCAGCAGGCGCGGGTGATGCTCGCCTCGACCCTGAAGGGCGCGATCTCACAGCGCCTGGTCCCGCGGATCGATCGCGAGGGGCGCGTCGCCGTCTCCGAGGTGATGGTCGTCACCGGGCGGATCCAGGACCTGATCCTGAATCCGGAGGAGACGGGCCGGATCACCGAGGTGATCTCCGAGGGCGACTTCTACGGCATGCAGACCTTCGACCAGGCCCTGCTCGGCTACGTCACCGAGGGCATCGTCTCCGAGGAGGTCGCGATGGAGACGGCCTCGAGCCCCCACGACTTCAAGCTGATGCTCGCGGCGAAGGGCCAGCGCGCGAGCGGGATCGAGCAGGTGGTCGGATGAGGGAGCAGCTGAACAGCAACCCGGTAGTCCAGATCGGGGTGATCGGAGTTCTCGTCGTGATCGTCGGTCTCTTCCTGATGATGACCATGAAGAAGAAGAGCGAACCATCGAGCTCGACCTCGGCGCCCGCCGCCAGCTCATCTGTCGGTGGCGCGACGCCCCCGGTGGCGTCAAGCAGTGCAGCCGCGCCAGCGGCCGCCCCGACCGCTGCTGTCCCGAGCGCGGGCGCAACGCCTCCCGTGAGCGGCGGCACCGTGACGCCGGACGCGCTCATCCCCGGTCCCGGCCTGCCGCGTCCGGTGGTCACTGCCTGGAAGGGCGGCGACGCTGTGGCGCTCCTGATCGTCCGCGGCGGTGGGATCGACGACAAGCTGGTGCGGGGCTCGGTCGAGTCTCTATCGGGGGATCGCGGAGTCACCGGCTTCGTGGCGCGGGCCAAGGATGTCGCTCGTTATTCGCGCATCACCCAGGGTGTGGGCGTCGATCGCGCCCCGGCGCTCGTGGTGGTGCGGCCGCTCAAGGAGAGCGGTTCCGTGCCGCAGGCGCAGGTGAGCTACGGGTTCCGAGACTCGCAGAGCGTTGTCCAGGCTGTGCACGACGCCCTGTACTCCGGCCCGGACGACCTGCCCTACAGCCCGAGGTAGCGACATGACCCCGCGGGAGCTACCCGAGTACCTGCGGCCGGTGCCGGGGCCGGATGGGGGAGCGGCATCGGCGGCCGAGCCGGCGCATCCCGAAGGGGAGCAGCAGCCGGGGATCTCCGGTCTGATCCCACCCACCAAGCGCGGCCACTCCGGCGCCTTCGTCACCGACGCGATCGTTGACCTCGGCTACGCCGCTCGCGACCAGGTCGAGCAGGCCATCGCGCAGTCCCGCACGGCCGGCCGGGCCCCGGAGGCGATCCTGATGGAGCAGGGCGCCGTCGATACCGAGCAGCTTTCCCGCGCGACCGCGGAGCGCTACGGGCTCGATTACGTGGACCTCGCGATCTTCAACGTCGACATGGCGGCCGCAAACCTGATCTCGGTCAAGTCGGCGCGGCGCCACCAGGCAGTCCCGATCTACTTCATCGACGAGAACACGCTGCTCCTCGCGATGGCCGATCCAGCGAACGTCCTCGCCCTGGACGACGTGCAGATGGCGACCGGACTGAACTGCCGCGTCGCCGTTGCGCCGGCCCACGACATCGACGCGCTGGTCGGCAAGCTCTCCACGCTGCAGAGCACCGTCACCGAGGCGATCGACGAGGAGCCACTCGACGGCGAGCAGGCGGCCACCGAGATCACGGATCTCCGTGCCTCAGCCGAGGACGTGCCGGTGGTCAAGCTCGTCAACAGCATCCTCGGACAGGCCGTCACCGAGGGCGCTTCTGACATCCACTTCGAGCCGAACGGCGCTGAGATGCGAATCCGCTTCCGGGTCGACGGCGTTCTGCAGGAGATGGCGAAGGTGCCGAAGCGAATGGTCGCCGGCGTGATCTCCCGCATCAAGATCATGAGCGACCTGGACATCGCGGAGAAGCGAATCCCGCAGGACGGCCGGGTGGCGGTGACCATCGAGGAGCGCCGGATCGACCTCCGCGTCACGACGCTGCCGACGCAGCGCGGCGAGGGCGCCTCGATTCGCATCCTGGACGAGGCTGCGGCACTCCGGACGCTCGACGACCTTGGGATGGAGGGGGAGGAGCGGCGGCGCTTCGAGGGCTCCGTCGGCAAGCCATACGGGGCCGTGCTCGTCACCGGCCCGACCGGCGCCGGTAAGTCGACGACCCTCTACGCCGCGATCCAGACCCTGAACGACGTGAACAAGAACATCGTCACGATCGAGGACCCGGTCGAATATCAGCTCGATGGGGTCAACCAGATCGGCGTCCACCGCAAGGCGGGCCTGACCTTCGCGAGCGGTCTCCGCTCGGTGCTGCGAGCCGACCCGGACGTGATCATGGTCGGCGAGGTCCGCGACGCCGAGACCGGCCGGATCGCGATCGAGGCAGCCCTCACCGGTCACATGGTCCTCACCACGCTGCACACGAACGACGCGCCCGGCGCGATCACCCGCCTTCAGGAGATGGGGATCGAGTCGTTCCTCACCTCCTCCGCCGTGGATTGCGTCGTCGCCCAGCGGCTCGCGCGCGTGCTCTGCTCGCACTGCAAGCGCCGCACCGTGATTCCGCAGGCGGCCCTCCAGGAGGCCGGGTTTCGAATGGGCACGGATCTCGAAGCGTACGAGCCAGTTGGCTGCGGGCGCTGCCACGGGATCGGCTACCGCGGCCGGATCGGGATCTACTCCGTGATGGTGATGACCGAGCGAATCAAGGAGATGGTGGTGAACATGGCCTCCGAGGCCGACATCGCCAAGGCCGCGATCGAGGAGGGGATGATCACCCTGCGCGAGGCGGGGCTGGCGAAGGTGCGCTCCGGTGTGACCAGCATCGAGGAGGTGGCCAGGGTCGCCTCCTGAGTATTGGGTGTTAAGGGGAGCACCCATCCGGACGATCAAGGCATAAGGCAATGGAAGCGACCGCCGCCACCAAGAGCTTCGATTTCGCCGACATTCTCACTCGGATGACCGAGGAGCGTGCGTCGGACGTCCACCTGAGCCCTGGGTTCCCCCCGGCGATGCGGGTGCGCGGCCGGATCGTGCCGCTCGAGGAGTACGGCAACCTCCTGCCGCAGCAGACGCGCGACACCGTCTACAGCCTGCTGAACGACGACCAGCGCAAGCGCTTCGAGTCGCGCAAGCAGCTCGACCTCGCATACGCCGTACCCGGCGTAGCCCGCTTCCGTGTCAACTGCTTCTTCCAGCGCGGCTCGATCAGCGCGGCCTTCCGCCGGATTCCCGTCGAAATCCCGAAGCTGGAGGAGCTCGGCCTGCCGGCAGTGCTCGAGGACTTCACGCGCAAGCCCCGCGGCTTCATCCTCGTCACCGGTCCCACGGGATCGGGCAAGTCAACTTCGCTCGCGGCGATGATCGACATCATCAACCGCGAGCGCGAGGAGCACATCCTCACGATCGAGGACCCGATCGAGTTCCTCCACCAACACAAGCGCTGCATCGTCAACCAGCGCGAGATCGGAGCGGACGCCGAGGACTTCTCGCTCGCGCTGACTTCGGCTCTGCGTGAGGACCCTGACGTGATCCTCGTCGGCGAGATGCGCGACCTGGAGACGATGCGCACGGCGCTGACGGCCGCCGAGACCGGCCACCTCGTCTTCGCCACCCTGCACACGCAGTCGACCGCTCAGACGATCGACCGCATCATCGACATCTTCCCGGCCGAGCAGCAGTCCCAGGTGCGGATGCAGCTCTCGATTGGCCTGCAGGGGATCGTCACTCAGCAGCTGCTGCAGACGGCGGACGGCGCCGGTCGCGTGGTCGCCTGCGAGGTGTTGGTGCCGACGCCGGCTGTCCGGAACCTGATCCGCGAGGGCAAGACGCACCAGATCTATTCCGCCATCCAGACATCCGGCTCGATCGGGATGCAGACGATGGACGCCCACCTGGCACAGCTGGTACGGACGAACCGCATCACCAGGAAGCTCGCCGAGCAGAGGGCGACCGTTCCGGAGGAGCTCAAGCGCCTCCTGGGCCCGGTTCAGCACACGGAAGTCGATCCCGCGGCAGCGGCGACGTTGAACGGGGGATAAGTGAGCACCTTCGCCTTCCGCGCCGTCGACGTCGCAGGTATCCCCTCGCGGGGCGAGGTGGACGCGGACTCCAAGGCACAGGTCACCGAGCAGCTCCGCGACCGGGGCCTGATCGTCCTCGACGTCGCCGAGAAGAACGAGGCCTTCCGGCTGGAGCAGGTCTTCGATCGCTTCCGCGGCATCAAGGCGCGCGAGATGGCGATCTTCTCCCGCCAGTTCGCGACCCTGATCGACTCCGGCATGCCGATGCTGCGCTCGCTGCACACACTGGAGGATCAGACCGAGGATGAGCGCCTGCGCGACGCCATCACCGGGATCCGCCAGGACGTCGAGGCGGGCAGCTCCCTTGCCGACGCGATGGAGCGTCGCCCCCAGGTCTTCGACCCGATGTTTCGAGCGATGGTGCGGTCGGGAGAGGGATCTGGGCGCCTCGATGAGGCACTCGACCGGGTCGCGTACCAGCTCGAGAAACTCGACGCCCTGAAGCGCCAGATCCGCTCAGCGATGCTGTACCCGGCGTTCATTTTCTCATTCGCCGTGATCGCCTTACTGATCGTGGTCGCATTCATCGTCCCCGTGTTCGCCGGGATCTTCAAGGAGATCGCCTCCGAACAGCAGGGGGCGTCTGACCAGCTGCCGCTGCTGACCCGGATGACCATGGGGGTGTCGAACTTTGTGACCGGCTACTGGTTCATCTGGCTGCCCGCTGTGATCGGCGGAGCAATCGGCTTCTTCCAATGGAAGAAGAGCGAATGGGGTCGGCCCCAATGGGACGCGGTCAAGCTGAAGATTCCCTTCCACATCGGTGACGTGATCCAAAAGTCCGCGTTGGCGCGCTGGTCCCGGACCTTCTCGGGCACCGTCGCCTCCGGCGTCCCGCTCCTTCAGTCGATCAAGATAACCGGGCAGACCGCCGGAAACTCGCTGATCGAGTCCGCGATGGACGACGTCTATGACTCCGTACGAGGTGGTGGGACAATCGCTCACCCAATCGAGCAGGACAGTCTCTTCCCGCCGATGGTCGGTCACATGATGACCGTGGGAGAGGAGACCGGCCAGCTCGAGGCGATGCTGACCAAGATCGCCGATTTCTACGAGGCAGAGGTGGACGCGAAGGTGAAGGCGTTGACTTCCCTGCTCGAGCCACTGATGATCGTCTTTGTGGGCGGGATGGTCGGCATCATCGTCATCTCCATGTACCTGCCCATCTTCGAGCTCTACGACAAGATCCGATAGCGGTCAGGCCGTCCTTATTGGGACGATGGGTCGCTGATTTCAGTAGCGGCCGGTCCCCAAACTTCCTCTGGGTCCTGCACGCTCTTTATCGCGCCACGTTCTACGACTGGAACGGCGCGCCGGGCCGCGATTCCGACGTCACCGTTCCCCTGGCGGGGCCGAAGGTCGTCCCGAAGCCGGCAGTTCCTTTCCCGGTGGACGCAAGTACGAGCGCTTTGCCCTAAGCACTATTTAGGGACTTGCTAAAGGCGATCGCTCCGCCGTCGATGAAGGCGGCGTAAAGCAAATAGCCAGGGCCTTCGGTGAAAAGGCAAACCCATCGCGAGGTGGGGACGCAAAGCCAACGGGGCTCCGAGAGAGATCTCAGAGTCAGCCGGGCTGCCACTGGAGGTCAGAGACTTCCGACGGCTCGGGGCTCTGGCAGATGTTTGGACATTAGGAGGTCCAGATGCTGTTGAAGCTCCGTCAGAGACTGGCCAGCGAGGAGTCGGGCTTTACGCTCGTCGAGCTCCTGGTCGTCATGCTCATCATCGGCCTGCTGGCCGCGATCGCCATTCCGGCGTTCTTCAACCAGCGGGAGAAGACCAAGGACACCAGCGCCAAGGAGATGGCGCGCACCGCCGAGACCTCGATGGAGACGTACGCCACCGACAACAACGGTACGTACGACCTCGTCGCGGACACGAACCTGGGCGGCGCCACCGGCATCGAGCCGTCGATCCAGATCGCCGACAACGGCAAGGATCCGTGGCTGAGCGACGTAAACGGTTCGGGCAGCACGTACGACCTGACCGTTACGTCTCAGACCGGTAACACGTTCACGATTACGCGAGCGGGTGCCGGCGCTGTGACGTTCGATTGCGTCACACAGGGCAAGGACGGTTGTCCGAACGGCGGCGACTGGGGCCACTAGGCCAGTCAGTCACCTGAGTTGAAGTTGGTGAGGGGCGGGCCTTCGGGCCCGCCCCTCGTCGTTCCGCTGGCCGTTTGATGGATGCTCGCGGGTCTTTCATCACTCCTAGGTATATGGGGCAACTTGAGAGCGCCGATGGGACTGCGTAAGGGATCAGTCCCGGAGGAGAAGGAATGGACGCGAGACACCCGGCAATCCACAGGTTGATCCGAAGGCCCATGTGCCGCCTTCGCGGGGACGCCGGCTTCGCTCTGCCGACGGTGATGCTGATGCTCTTGGCAGCGTTCGCGATCGTCGCTGCCGGCGTTTCCTATTCCGCTGACGTCCAGCACGGGACCATCCGGGACGAGAGCACGAAGTCCGCCGTCCAGCTGGCGGAGACGGGCGTCAACGAGGCGCTGCTCCAGTACAACCGCGTGCTGGTCACATCAACGGACCAGGTGTGTGCCCCGGTCGGGGGAGGGACACCGGACGCCAACGGGTGGTGTCCGGCGCGGTCCGGCACCGATGTCAACGGAGGCATCTACACCTACCAAGTACGCGCGCCGTACGCAAGCGACTCTGCCTGCAACCCGGTCCCTCAGGGCCAGCAGGGCTCGGTTACCTGCCTGAGCGTCATTGGGACCGGGACCTTGGGCGGTTCCGTACGCCGTGTCTTCGTGCAGGCGCAGGCCGTCAACGGCGCTGTGACCGGCACGACGGAGCAGCCCGGGTTCTTCTCCGATGCGACCGTCAAGGCGGCAGACGGCATCTCACTGAACTCGAACGCTGAAATCCATACGGGCACCGCGACGAACGGCGACATCACGCTGGAGAGCAACGCGAGGCTCTGCGGTCCCGCCAGCGTCGGTGTCGGGCGCGCGCTCAACAAGCGATCGAACTCCGGCTACTTCCAGAACACGAACTGCACCAACCCGGCCACGACCTACGGCCAGCAATCTCTAACTCTTCCGCCGGTCAACCAAGGGGACATCGTCACCAACAACGACAACTCACGCTTCTTCTCGCTGGACCAGGTCAGCGGCGGCACCAATCTCGTCTGCTGGAACCACAAGCTGGCGAACGGGAGCGGTGGAGGTTGCATCGGGCGGGGTCTCGACCTGAACAGCAACTCGGCCCTGACCCTGGGCGGCTCTCGCTACAGCTTCTGCCAGCTGACGATGAGCAGCAACTCCAGCCTCTACATCCAGGCCGGCCACACGGTCACGATCTACTTCGACTCGCCCGAGAACTGTGGGCTCAGCAACTACGCCGAGCAGCTCCGCATGAACTCGAACACGCGCATCACGGCGACCGACGGCGGTCCAGCGAACGTCGCGCTGCTCTTTGTCGGCTCGCCCACCCTGCACACCCAGATCCTGCTCAACAGCAACACCAGCGTCGGCGCCTCGTGCCTGCAGAACTTCGTCATCTACGCGCCTCGCTCCGACGTGCACTTCAACTCGAACTCGACCTTCTGCGGCGCCCTGGCCGCGAAGACGCTGAGCCTGGATGCCAACTCGCGGATCTATAGCGATACGGGCGCCCAGCAATGGCAGCTCGAGGGCTCCGAGGAGTACGAGCAGCCGGCGGCTCCACCTCACTACGCAGTGAGTCAGTTCGTTGAGTGCGCTTCAACCGCTGGCGCCACACCGAACTCCAACTGCTGACCAGATGGTGGGAAACGGCGCCAACCGGGGCATGGAACGGTTCTCAAGGGAGGAGGGCTTCACTCTGGTGGAGTTGCTGGTCGCCCTCACCCTCGGGTTGGCGGTGGTTGGTGTCGCGGTGACCGTGTTCACGGCGGCAGTCCAAAGCCAGCCCGGGCAGACGAATAGAGGGGCGGTGATCCAGCAGGGACGCACGACGATGGAGCGGCTCGTGCGTGAGCTGCGCCAGGGCTCGACCGTCTACACGGCAACGGCTCAGCAGCTTTCGTTCATCACCTTTGTGGACGTCGCCACCTGTGGAAGCAGTGCCAGCGGATCCACCGCAATCCCGTGCCGCGTCACCTACTCCTGCGCCAGCGGCTCCTGCACCCGCGTGGTGGCGCAGCCCGATGGGACAGACCCCAGCTCGCCGTACACGATTGTCAGCGGCCTCTCCGACTCGAACGTGTTCACCTACTCGCCGAGCGCAACTGCCCCCAGCTACATCGGGGCCACGCTGATCTTCCCGGCCAGCACGGGCGATGACGCGATCACCCTCTCGGACGGGGCCACTCTCCGCAACTCGACCCCGGTGACGTGATGAGCCGTCTGCAGACAAGGGTGAAGCGCCTGTCTCGCCGGCTCCGCCGCGACGAGGGAATGTCGATGGTGGAGGTCGTCGTCGCCGCCTTGATCCTCACCCTCGGCTCCCTCGCGGTGCTCAGCCTCGTGGGCGCCTCCGCCAGGAGCACCTATCGGTCCGAGCAGAGCCAGGTGATTTCGGATCGCCTCCAGCAGGAGATGGAGTCAATCAAGGCACTGGCCGACACCGACTACGCCCAGGTCGCCCTTACGGGATTGCCGGCGGACACCCCGAATACGAGCAGCCCCGCCTGGCGCGTTTCGGGCACCAATTACGCCATCGCCCAGAACGGGTCGCAGACCCGTCCTCTGGTCTACAACGGCAGTGCGCTCGACGGTGGCGGAACGGTCAGCGGCGGGGTGATCAATCCGGCGCCGACCCCCTTCACCAGCGGCGACGTCAGCGGCACGATCTTCCGCTACGTCGTCTGGGAGAACGACCCCAATTGCCCGGAGACGAGCTGCCCCGGCTCCCAGGACCTGAAGCGGATCATCGTGGCGATGGTGCTCAGCACCACCGCGTCGGGCGGGGTTCGCCACTACCAGGAGCTCCAAGCCCAGATCTCGGATCCGGAAGCGCAGCCGGTCGACAACGAGAACCCGACCCCGCCCCCCACCGGCACGGCGAGCACCTGGTTGACCTGGCTCACCGATACGCCATGCAACAACACCGGTCGC
Organism: uncultured Solirubrobacterales bacterium; assembly: GCA_963819715.1. GTDB lineage: Bacteria > Actinomycetota > Thermoleophilia > Solirubrobacterales > 70-9 > DASUPK01. The sequence goes on along the minus strand of CAWFXE010000002.1, from coordinate 233,422 downwards.
CAAGACATCACCGCTGACCACCTCACCCACAATACGAATGGCGTCTGCAGCGCTGGAACCAAGGACGCCAGCAACTGCACGACCGTCCTGCTTGCGACGAGCTGCCCAGCGGGAGCTCCGGACCTGATGTTCCCCCAGGGCGCCACCCTCGCGGACGAGCAAACGCCCCTATTCGACTACGCGACGGACGTCGAGCCGACCCAGAATCCCGATCAGGACAAGGGTCTGCAGATGATGAAGCCCACCTCCAACGGGTGTTTGTCGTCGCTCTTCCAGCCTCTCACCAATATCAGCGGCGCCTTGGTCGGCGATCCCGACCCGACCCGGATGCAGACGATCCACAAATGGGTGACGAACACGATCCCGAGCGGCTTCAACGTCCAGCTCGACGGAAACGGGACTCTCGATCTCTGGACTCAGAGCATCAACGCCGCCTCCTACAGCGGAAAGATCTGCGTCTGGCTCTTCGAGCGTCACCTGAACGTACTCGGGGTCCCGGTGGACACGCCCGCCGTCAACCTCGACCTCTCGAACCTGACCTACTTCACATATGCGCAGAATCCCTGGCCGACGGAATGGACCGAGATCCACATCCCGCTTCATTTCACGCTCAACGCCATCAGCCCGAACAGCCGACTTGGCTTGGCGATTCAGGTGGAGAGGGCCGGCACGAGCGGGGGAGGGATGCAGTTCATGTATGACGAGCCGAGCTTCGACAGCCGCCTCGAGTTGCACTCCACGTCAGCAATTCCTTGCGGGACCGGTCCCTGGCCTGCCTGCCCCTCAAGCTGACCCCGGCGCGAACCGAAAGAGATCCTGTGCTTCCGATCGCCTCAATCGCATTCCTCGGCGGGATGATCACCGGCAGCTTCGTCGGCGTGGTCGCGGACCGTGTCCCTGAGGGTCGGTCCATCGTGGTGCCGCGTTCGGCGTGCCCCTCCTGCGGGACGCAGATCGCGGCCTACGACAACGTGCCGGTCTTCTCCTGGCTCTTGCTCGGCGGCCATTGCCGGACCTGCCACGCCAGGATCCCGGCCAAGTACCCCTTGATCGAGCTCGTGGTCGGCATCGCATTCGCCGCGACGGCGCTCGTTCTGTACGACGACCTCGCCGCGCTCGCCCTGGGACTGGTCTTCGTCGCGGTGCTGGCGGCGATCACGCTGACCGACCTCGAGCGGCGAGTGATCCCCAACGCGATCCTCCTCGTGGGAAGCGTGATCGGCGTCGCCATCGTCGCCGCAACCGATCCGAGCAGCCTTCCCGAGCGTGCCGCCGCCGCCATTGGTGCGGGCGCGTTCCTGCTCCTCTTCGCCCTGATCTATCCGCGGGGCATGGGGATGGGCGACGTGAAGCTGGCGGCGGTGATGGGCCTCTTCCTGGGCGTCTCCGTTGTGCCCGCTCTCTTCGTCGGGATCCTCCTGGGGGCTCTCGCCGGCCTCGTGCTCATGCTCCGCCACGGGACGGCAGCCCGGAAGCACGCGGTCCCCTTCGGACCGTTTCTCGCCATCGGTGGCGTCGTCGGGCTGCTTGCGGGTAGCCAGATGATCGACGCCTATCTGAACGCTTTCGTGCGATAGCGCCGGGTCCAGCCGGTCACCGAACGTTCATCACTCTTGGGTATGGCGAGTCGGCGTCAGGCGGCCGATGGAGTCTGGAATGCCCAAGTTGACGACCAGCAAGAAGCCGCAGTCGATCGTCGGCCTCGACATCGAGACCGGCAGCATCGCCGCCACCGAGGTTCGGGCCAACGGCTCGCGGACCGTCAGCCGGACTGCGATCGCGCCGCTCAATCCCGGCGTGATCAACGAGGGCGAGGTGCTGGACGCGGCGGCTCTCTCCAGCTCCCTCCGGAACTTCTTCTCGCAGCACAAGCTCGGCAAGGACGTCCGGCTCGGGATCGCCAACCAGCGCGTAGTCGTCCGGACGATGCAGCTGCCGCTGATCGAGGACGAAAAGGAGATCGACACCGCCGTTCGCTTCCGCGCCCAGGACCAGATCCCGATGCCGCTCGATCAGGCCGTCCTGGATCACCGCGTGATCTCGCGCGGGACGGGTCCCGAGGGCGAGAGGCAGATGCAGGTGCTCGCGGTCGCGGCGCGCCGCGACATGGTCCTCTCGCTGCTCGAAGCTCTTCGGAAGGCCGGCCTCAAGCCGGTGGGCATCGACCTCGCCGCCTTCGGGATGATCCGCGCCCTCGACAGCACTGCGCCGCTTCCGATCGACGGCCAGGAGGGGCAGGTCCAGGCGACCAGCCTGTTCTGCTACCTCGGTGATATCACCAATCTTGCGGTAGCCAGGGGCGGCGAGTGTCTCTTCACCCGGGTCGCACCCTTCGGGATGGAGAACATCGCCATGCGGGTCGCCGAGCGGGAGGGCATCGGTCTCGAAGACGCACGCGACTCGCTGCTCGACGTCGGGCTCGAGGAAGCCATCGCCGCCTTCGATGCGGATGACTCCGCCGGGGCCACCCGTGAGGAGCTCGAAGAGGGCGCCAAGAAGCTGGTCGACGAGCTGCGGCTCTCGCTCGATTTCTACAGCGCCCAGGAGGACTCCTCGCCGATCGACGGCGTGGTGCTCTGCGGCCCCGGCAGCAGCGTGCCGGGCCTTCCCGAGCGGATTCAAGTCGGCCTCGGTCTCGGCATCGAGGTGATGGCGCCGGCCGCGCTGCAGGGCCTCGACGAGGAGGACGCCGCCCGCCTCACCGTCTCCTACGGACTTGCGATCGAGGACTGATGCGCCCCGTAAACCTCATTCCCCCGGACGAGCGGCGCGGCGACAGCGCCTCTCTGCGAACCGGAGCCTTCATCTACGTCCTCGTCGGTGGCTTGACGCTGCTGCTGCTCGGCATAGTCGCCGTTGCCCTCACCGGCAAGCAGATCGACGATCGCGAGGCCCAAAAGGCGAGCCTCCAGCAGGAGCTCGATCAGGCGACCGCGCGGGCTCAGAGCGTCGCCGCGTTCACGAACTTCCGCTCCATTCAGGAGAACCGCGCCGCCACCGTCTCCAGCCTTGCGCAGAGCCGGTTCGACTGGTCACGCGTCCTTCATGAGCTCGCGCTCGTGCTGCCAGCGGACGTCTCGCTCAGCTCGCTCACCGGGACGGTCAGCCCGGACGTCCAGGTGAACAGCGGCGGCTCGAGCGGCGGCGCTGGCGGCAGCAACCTGCGCGCTGACATACAGGGCCCCGCCCTGGAGATCAGCGGGTGCGCGCCGGGACAGGACGCGGTCGCGGGATTCGTCGCCGCCCTCGAGGACATCGATGGGGTGACGCGTGTGGGGGTCAGCTCTTCGAAGCTGGGAGGGCAGGACTCCGCCGCCACGGGCACGAGCTCGAGCAGCGGGTCCGGTGATTGCCAGACCGGCCCCAACATCGCCGAGTTCCAGATCACCGTCGCCTTCGACGCGGTCGCCACGCCCGCAACCGCGACCACGGCCCCAGCGGTGCCGGTGCCGGCCGCAGCCACCGCAAGCGCCCAGCCGACAGTGGCGGGGGGTGGCTGAGCATGAAGGGCTCCGACAAGGCGATCGTGCTGGGTGTCGTGATGGCCGCCGTGCTGATCGGCTTCTACCTGATGGTGCTTTCTCCCAAGCGCGAGAAGGCCTCGAGCCTCAACAAGGACGTCTCCGGCCTGAAGGCTCAGGTCTCAACGCAGGAGCAGGCCGCCAGCTTCGGCGAGCAGGCGCGCCGCGACTTCCCCGCCTACTACGGGCGTCTCGTGGTCATGGGCAAGGCGGTCCCGAGTCAGGCTGACACAGCCTCCCTTATGGTCCAGGTCCAGGCCATCGCCCACAGGACGAAGGTGAGCTTCGAGGGAATCGCCCTCGGCGCGGGCGATGCTTCATCGTCCTCGACGAGCACAAGCGCAGGCACGAGCGGAACGACGAGTACCACCGGAACCACGTCGACCACCCCTGCGCCCTCCAGCACGGGGACGACGGCCGCCCCGGCGTCCACCCCAGTGCCGGCCACTGAGGCAAGCGCTGCCAGCCTCCCGCTTGGCGCGAGCGTCGGCTCGGCCGGTCTCCCGACGATGCCCTACGACCTGAACTTCTCTGGGAGCTACTTCAACGTCGCCGATTTCCTCAAGGGCGTCGACGACCTGGTGCACCTGCGGGGCAGCACCCAGGTTTCGGCGGACGGAAGGCTGCTGACGATCGACGGCTTCTCACTGACCGAGCCCAAGGGCCTCGGACCAAATCCCACCCTGAACGTGAGCCTCTCGGTCACGAGCTACGTGACGCCCGCGACGGAGGGCCTGACGGCGGGCGCCAGCCCGACGGCACCGGCTCCCTCGCTCACACAGCCCCAGACCCAGCCGGCAAGCGCGACGGTGTCGCCATGAGTGCCTGGAAGATCCGGAAGTTCTTCGGAGACGTGGTCTATGACCTACGGAGCCGTGGGCTGCTCCCGGTCGTGATCCTGCTCCTGGTTGCGATGGTCGCAGTCCCACTGCTGATCTCCCGCGGCAGCAAGGGCTCGTCGGCGCCGATACAGGCGGCCGCCACTGCGCACGTCTCCCCCGAGACCGAGCAGGCGGTCCTGGCCTACAACCCCGGTATCCGCGACTACAAGAGGCGCCTCAACGACCTATCCCCGAAGGACCCGTTCCGCCAGCAGTTCGCTCACTCGGCGGCGGCCGCATCCCAGCTCAACTCGACGGTGCCGGACACGACCGCCGGCGGGACCGGCAACACCTCCACGACGAGCACGGTGACCAACACCGGCGGATCCGGGGGCTCGACCGGTGGTACCAAGAAAAAGAAGAACAAGACGACCACCACGACGACCTACCAGGTCAACATCCTGGCCGGTGCCAGCGACTCCCAGCTCACGCCCTTCAACGACGTGCAGCCTCTGACCACGCTGCCGAGCCAGGACAAGGCGGTCTTCGTCTTCTACGGGCTGAGCGCGGACCATCAGAGCGCTCTCTTCCTCGTCTCCAACCGCGTCGGGACGCTGACGGGTCCCGGAACCTGCATCCCGGCGCCCGATGACTGCTCGATGCTGACGCTTGGCGTCGGCCAGAGCGAGGACCTGCTCTACACCCAGGACGCCAAGACCTACCGCATCGTGGTCGCCGAGATCAAAACCGTCAAGAAATAGCGCTTCACAAAGTAAAGCTTTGACGCTATCCTGGGCCGCGTGTTCGACCGCGAATGTCCCGTCTGCCGGACGGCTGAAGTTATTTCCGGCAAGTGGACTCTCCTCATCATCCGCGACCTGGCGGACTCCTCGCTCCGCTTCTGTGAGCTGGAGCGCTCCCTGGAGGGCATCAGCCCCAGAACCCTCTCGCTGCGCCTGAGGGCGCTCGAGGAGCAGGGCATCGTCGAGCGTCGCACATTCCCCGAGGTGCCCCCGCGCGTTACCTATCAGCTGACAGACAAGGGCCAGGCCCTCGTCCCGCTGATCGAGGACATGCGCAGCTACGGCCGCAAGTGGATCCCCGTCGACGAGCGCGAGCCCGTCGGCGCTGCGGTCTAGACACTTCGGCCAGACTGCTTGACCTTTTGGCTCGCCTCGTCGATTGGTGTGGCGAGTAAGCCATGACGCGTCAAGAACCATTGACCAGGCTCCGCCGTGGCGGCCTCACGGGCCTGATCGCCGGCGAGGAGAAGACCAAGACCAGGGCGTGGGCCGGCGGGTCCGCAGCGCTGTTTTCCTCCTTGCCGTCCCGAGGATCGGCGTCTTGCTCGCACTGGCCGCCGTGGTGACGTATTCGGTTATCTGGGGTCTCGTCATCAGGTTCCGTAAGCGCCGCGCCGGAGTTCCACTCGACTCGAGCGAGTATTGAGCGTGATTGCCAGTCGGATTCGGCAGGGAGGGATGATCGGCTTAGTTGCTGGCACTGTCCCGCGGGCGACCCTGCAGGCATTTGGCGTATCGGTCGCGTTGTTCGGTCTGCCGATTTGGCGCCTAGCCGGATTTCTTCCCGCTCTTGGGTTTGCCGTTGTTTTTGCACTCGCATGGGGGATGGCGATTCGCATCAAGAAACAGAGGGCTGGCATTCCTCTCGACTCCCCCCAGCCCTAGCTGCAATCGCGCATTCACACGCAGGAAGCCCCGTAAGAACGGGCGAATCCGACATGCGTGACAACACTTGAGAGCACCACAGAGAGACTCGAGGAGGCGCTGAGGCGCCTCGCCGTCGAGGCGGCCGATCTGTTCGAGGAGCTGCTGGCGAGTGGGGCGGAGATGCCCTTCGACCTGGAGCCCACGGACGACGGGCCGCTGCCGATGTACTCCTACGAGCCCCTGACCGGGCAGTTCATCGAGCGGCACATGGCGGAGCTGCGGCGCCTCGAGGCGTTCGTGGAGGTGCGCGAGATCGCCGGCGAGGAGGCCGCGATCGGGTTCATGCGCGGGCTCTGGGAGGGGAAGACCGAGTTCGACATCGCCGGCGACCGGCTGCAGGGCGCGATCAACGCCGTGGTGGCGACGATCAGCTCGGACTCCGACGAGGCGACGCCCGCCGGTGAGGTGATCGTCCCGCTGGTCGGGTTCCACATGCCGAAGGACGAGATGGAGCTTGATGGGGTGCGGATCATGCGCGCCGATCTGGTCGAGGACGCGCCGCTCGATGCCGTGGACGCGACGCGCTCCGGCGGCCGCGGGAAGCCTGGCTTCCTCGCCTGCGTGAGCAGCGGTGTGGCCGCTGTCGCTCCGGCGGCCGCGGTCGCGGACGACCTGAGGCGCGCCCTGCGCACGATGAGGCTGTTCAGGCCCGGCGCCGTCGGGATCTCCTCCCACGGCTGGGCCAAGCGGTCCGGCGGCTGGGAGCGGTTCGGCACCGGCGCCGGCCGCCCGCGCCAGGGCGGCTACCGGCTGACGGGCAATGAGATTCCCGAGCTGGAGAACTTCGCGCGCTCGCTCAATGAGCGCGGTTCGCGCCTGCCGTCGCTCGACTGGGCGGCGTCTCGATTCGAGCTCGGTGCCGACCGTGGATCGCTGATCGAGGCGCTGAGCGACTATCTGCTCGCCCTGCGCGGGCTGCTGGAGGGCGGGGGAGCCGCACGGACGACGATGTCCGCCCGCGTCGCCGCGCTCGCCTGCGAGCCGCACGAGCGCGAGCAGGGCCGTGTCACGGTCGAGCGCGCCCTGGCGATCGAGCGAAAGCTGATGAGCGGAGGCCGCTATCGGCCGGTGGCGGGCGCCTCGCCGCTGGACGTGATCGCGGAGCTCGAGGAGCTCCTGCGGCGCCTGCTCAAGGGACTTGCCACCGGAGAGCTGGGAGGAGACCTGCGCTCCGCAGCCGATGAGGTGCTGCTCTCCGAGGGTCTTTCGGCCACACACGTCGACACGCCGGGGATCGGCGAAACCGCTGAATGGCGGCTTCCGGACCCGGCGCCCGACGGTGCCCTCGACCTGTCGGCGATCGCCGACGGGAACATCGGCGACGAGGAGATCACCGTTCACAAGGCGGAAAAGGACGATGAGTCGGAGACGAACCAAATGGACGATTTGTCCGTCCGCGGGGCCGAGGAGGATCGGCAACCGACGACGAGGATCGTCGTCGATGACGTCGAACTACCCGAGATCATGAGCGCCGACGGCGACCATCGGGCTCCGACCCGCCCCGACGAGGGGGGTCGAGCCGATTGGTTCAGCGCCGGCGACGGAGAGCCCGAGTGGCCCGCCTTCGCGAGCGCCCGTCGCAAGGAGCACGTGAACAAGGAGCCCTCCAAGGATCGCGTCCGCTACCTCTTCCCGGTGCCGGACGCGACCGACTGGTCGGTCGGCGAGCTTCGCTACGAGCGCAAGCGCTCAGGCTGATTTAAGCGGTACCTGAGGCCGCCAGCGCCTCGCGCTGCTCTTCGGTGGCGAACAGGTAGCGGTCGATCTTGAGCAGCGCCTCGAGGTCGTGGACGTCCTCGTCGAGGTAGGGGATGCGGATCACGGCCTTCGGGGTGAGCTCGCGCTGGAGGTGCTCGACGTTCTCGGAGTCCCGCTGAGCGAGCGCCTGGTAGTCGGCGAAGTTCTGGGCGACCCGCTCGGCGAGGTCGTCGTCGAGCAGGCCGTGGAGGTCTGTCTCGGCCTCTCCCTCGGCCTCCTCGTCGGCCTCGTAGTGGACCTTGTTGACGATCACGCCGCCGACCGGCAGCTTGGCCTCCACGAGCTTGCGATGGAAGTAGACGGCCTCGTTGACGGGCTCGCCCTGCGGGCCGCAGACGACCACGAAGGTGGTCGCCGGATCGGAGAGCAGCTCTGAGACGCGCTTGGCGCGCTCTCGGAAGCCGTCGACCATGCCGCTGAAGGCCTGGAAGAACTCCGAGAGGTCGGTAAGCAGGTCGAGGCCGGTGACCCGCTTCAGCACGCTCATCGCCATCGAGCTGCCCCGCCCGACGACCCGCGTCGCGATCCCGGTCGGCTTCATGAACATCTGCATTCCGCGGCCCTCGATGAACTGGGTGAGGCGCTTGGGCGCGTCGAGGAAGTCGAGGGCGTTCCGGGAGGGGGGAGTGTCGAGGACGAGGAAGTCGTAGCGCCCCTCCTGGTGGATCTCGAAGAGCTTCTCCATCGCCATGTACTCCTGAGAGCCGGCCAGCGCGTTCGAGAGCTGGCGGTAGATGCGGTTCTCGAGGATCCGGTCGCGCGTCTCGGCGTCCTGGGCGTGCTTGCGCACCAGGTCGTCGAAGGTCGCCTTGGCGTCGAGCATCATCGCCCAGAGCTCTCCCTTCATCTCGATGCCCGACCGCTCGAAGAGCTTCGGATCGACCTGCCTGGGCGTGTTCTCGAGCTCCTTCAGGCCGAGGGAGTCGGCCAGCCGCTTGGCCGGGTCGATCGTCAGCACGCAGACCTTCTGTCCTCGCGCTGCGAGACCGGCCGCCATCGCGGCTGAGGTGGTCGTCTTGCCCACGCCGCCCGATCCCGCGCAGATGCAGATCCCGCGCCCCTCGACGATGTCCGTGATCGAGGGCATCAGACGAGAGCCCCCGACAGGCGCTCGAGCGAGGGCACGTCGAGCTGGGGCTTGAAGATGAAGGGGAGCGTCTTGACGGGCGTGGAGACGGACTTCTTCAGGCGCTGCAGCTGCTCGCGCTGGGAGCGTGAGCGCCGGAACTCCGACAGCGCGGCCCGCACGGCCGCCTTCGCCGGCCCGTCGGCCCCCTCCAGGGCGCGCTCGAGGTCGGAGGCGTCGCTCTTCGAGAAGCGCTCGGGGTAGAGCGCGTTCATGTAGACGCGGTCGACGGACATTCCGATGTCGTCGGTCAGCGATTCCTCGAGCGAGGCCGACTCGTTCACGGGCATCTCCTCGGGCAGCGAGACGATCGCCACCCCGGTCGTGTCCTGGTCGGTGATGAAGCGGTCGAGCTCCTGCGCCTGGTTGTGGATCGGGCCCGACGCGCGCGATGCCGGCGAAGGTCCGCGGCGTCTGCAGGAAGCCGATCCCGTGTCCGGTCGCCGGCGCGTCGACGATCACCAGGTCGTAGTCCCGGGCCTTCTTCACCTTGCGGTCGGGCTGGGCGAGCTCCCAGATCTTGCCGATCGTGACCAGCTCCTTGAGGCCAGGCGTGGCCGCCGCGAGGTAATTGAAGATTCGAGAGCGAACGAGCATGTCGCGCATGGCGCGGACCTTGAGCTGGAGCAGCAGGTACTCGCGCAGGGAGTGATCGGGGTCGATCGAGATCGCCCAGAGGCGCTCGGCGACCTCCACCTCGTGGAAGCCGATCTCGGCGCGCCTGAAGACGCGTGAGGCGGTCTCCTGGCCGCCGATCTCGCAGACGATCGTGCGCTTGCCGCGCGCAGCCGCCGCGATGCCCAGCGCGATGGAGATCGTCGACTTGCCGACGCCTCCCTTGCCGGTCACGAATACGAGTCTTTTGTCGAGGAGCTCAGGCACGCGGGGCGGATTCTTCCAACCACGGGAAGGAAAGCGGGCCTCGTTTGCGAAATAGCCCGCCTAGATGGCTAGTTTCCGCCGAAAGCAGGCTTCTGAGACCGTGGATGAGGCCGGGCGCATGCGCCCCGAGGACCTCGTCGCGCCCACGCCCGAGAAGAAGGACAAGGGCAAGGACGCGAAGGACTCCAAAAAGGAGTCAAAGGACACCTCGAAGGCCAAGGCTCCCACCAAGGCCAAGCAGCCGGACAAGCCCAAGAACAAGGGCCCAGCCAAGGTGATCGCCTTCGCCAACCAGAAGGGCGGGGTCGCCAAGACCACGACCGCCCTCAACCTCGCCGTCGCCTTCAAGGAGTCCGGCCACCGCGTCCTCTGCGTCGACATGGACCCGCAGGGCAACCTGACCATGTCGCAGGGAGTCGATCCGGACAAGGTCGAGAAGAGCATGTTCGACGTGCTCGTCCACCGCTACCCGATCAGCCAGATCATCGCCCACCGCGAGATCGACGTCGCGGTCGCCTCTATCGACCTGGCCGGCGCCGAGATCGCCATGAGCACCCAGATCGGCCGCGAGCGGGCGCTCGAGAAGGGCCTCGACGAGGTCCGCAACGACTACGACTTCGTCTGCATCGACACTCCGCCGAGCCTCGGGCTCCTGACCGTGAACGCGCTCACCGCCGCCGACAAGGTGATCGTCCCGGTCCAGTGCGAGTACCTCTCGATGCGCGGGCTCGTCCAGCTTCAGAACACCCTCACGATGATCCGGGAGAACCTCAACCCCGGCGTCGAGATCGAGGGGATCCTGCCGACCATGCTCGACTCGCGGACCGTCCACGCCAAGGAGGCGGTGGAGATCCTCGAGGAGAACTTCGGCGAGCTCGTCTTCAAGTCGCGGATCCGCAAGGCGATCAAGTTCGCCGAAGCGCCCGTCCGCGGAGCGTCAGTCCTCAAGTACGACCCAAGCTCAAAGGCCGCGGGCGCTTACCGCGACCTTGCGAAGGAGGTTCTCACCCATGGCTCGTAAGAAGCGCGCCAGCATGCGCGAGGGCCCCCTCGCTGATCTGTTCCGCTCGACCGAGGAGTCGGTCGCGCCCGAGGAGGTCAAGGTGACCTCCAACGGCGGCGGCAACGCTCCCGTCAAGGTCGCGGTCGAGGAGCCCGTCCAGGAGACGCCGGCGCCTGAGCCCGTCCCCGAGCCGACTCCTGAGCCCGTCCCCGAGCCGACCCCGGACCCCGTTCCGGAACCGCTGCCGACCCCCGAGCCGGTTCCGCCCGAGCCCGTGGCCGAGGTGAAGGTCGAGGAGCCTGAGGCCGAGATCACGATCGAGCAGGTCGAGGTGCACCACGAGGGCCTCGAGCGCCTCATGGGCGGTCCCGGCACGGACGTCCGCCCGGCCTTCGGCCGCGACGAGCCGGACACCTCTGCTCCCACCCGCCAGCCCGTCGTGCCCCGCACCCACCAGGCCGTCCTCCGGGTGGTCGGCGTGGGCGGCGCCGGAGTCAATGCCGTCAACCGGATGGTCGAGGCGAACCTCCCCGGGGTGGAGTTCCTCGCAATCAACACCGACCTTCAGTCCCTGCAGAACTCGAACGCCGACGTGACGCTTCACATCGGCGCCGAGCTCACCCGCGGGCTCGGCTCGGGATCCGACCCGCGTGTCGGCTACCGCGCCGCATACGAGGAGCAGGACAAGATCAAGGAGCTGCTCAAGGGCTCCGACATGGTCTTCCTGGCCTCCGGCTCGGGCGGCGGCACCGGCACCGGCGCGGCCCCCGTGGTCGCCAAGCTCGCTCGCGACATCGGCGCGCTCACCGTCGCCGCGGTCACCAAGCCCTTCTCCTTCGAGGGCGCGCGCCGCGCTGCCCAGGCCGAGGAGGGCATCGCCGCCCTCGGCAAGGAGGTCGACACGATGATCGTCGTGCCGAACGAGCGGCTGCTGACGATCCTCGAGCGGCGCACCTCGATCGTCGACGCCTTCAAGGTCGCCGACGACGTCCTGCGCCAGGCCGTCCAGGGCATCTCCGACCTGGTGATGCTGCCCGGCCTGATCAACCTCGACTTCGCAGACGTCCGCACGACCATGATCGAGGCCGGGGACGCGATCCTCGGAATCGGCATGGGATACGGCGAGCATCGCGCGACGATCGCCGCCGAGAAGGCCGTTTCGTCGCCGCTGCTCGAGACCTCGGTCGAGGGCGCGCACTCCCTGCTGCTCTCGATCACGGGCGGACCCGACCTGTCGCTGATCGAGGCGAGCGAGGCCGCGGAGATCGTCAGGGCCGCCGCGCATCCCGAGGCCGAGATCATCTTCGGCGCGAGCGTCGATGAGGACATGAGCGAGGAGGTCTGGATCACCGTGATCGCCACCCGCTTCGACACGGCCTTCTCACACCGCTTCAATCGCGATAGGCGCCATGAGTCGCGCGAGCCACGCATGCCCGACAGGGACGCGGCGCTGCGGCCGGAGCGCTACTCCGATCCCGTCGGCGACTGGCGCGAGCGCGAGCCCGCGCCGAGGCGGACGGGCACCGCCGACGAGCTCTACGGCGACGGCGTCTGGGGCCGGAACCCCACCCAGCCACGGCCGCTCGACGGCCGGGTGCTGGACGTGCCCGAGTTCAAGCCCGGCGACTGAGCCAGGTTTGAGCCAGCCGACCGGCTAATAGACTCCTGGTGTCCGCGGGAGGGATACCGGGACCTCCCGATCAAAGCTCAGAGGAGGCACGTATGACTACAGGGAGAGCCACCGGCGCGCGCTGGCTGGCGATCGCGCTGGTTGCCGCCCTCGGCCTGACGCTGTCGGTCTCCGCAGCCGGCGCGGGAGCGACGGGCCAGCGGGGGGCGGTGGCGGCGAAGAAGAAGAAGTGCAAGAAGGCAAAGAAGGGCGCCGCGGTCGCCGAAGAAGAAGAAGAAGAAGTGCAAGAAGAAGCACGTCCTGTCGATTCCGGGGCCGATCGTGCGCGCCACGATCAGCTGGCCGTCCGGCGAGGTCGACCTCCACGCGTTCGACACGGCCGGGAACCGCAGCGGCATCGCCTTCCCGTGCCCCACGAGCCCGTGTCCGATCACAGAGGGAATCCCGAACGCCTCCCACTCGGCCGACGCGAACAACGGCGGCGCGGAGACGTTCACGGACAACGTCTTCGTCAAGGGCGGCCGGAAGAACCGCGAGTTCGCGTACGCGGTCTGCTTCTACACGAGCACGACGGTGGTCTTCACCGGGGTCAACCGCTTCGGCCAGAGCGAGTCGATTCCGATCACGGACTCGTCGGGGGGCGGACACAGCCTGACCGTCACCGGCGGCCCGGGAGTGCCGGCGAGCTTCGGCTGTCCCAGCTGAGCCGGAAGTGACCGAGTAGCGGGGAACGGCCGGTGCAAGCCGGCTGTTTTCTTCCCGGGGGTCCGCCGCCCTACGCTGCCCGCATGAGTGATCCGAGGGGAGTCGTCGCCGCGGGGCATCCGCTGACCGCGGAGGCCGGAGCACAGGTGCTGCGCGATGGCGGGAACGCGGTGGACGCGGCGATCTGCGCCGTGCTCACCTCGTTCGTCTGCGAGAGCTACCTGACCGGTTTCGGAGCGGGCGGATTCATGATGGTCCACGCGGGCGGCGAGGACACGCTGATCGACTTCTTCGTGGCCGCCGGCGGCGCCGACGGGGCGGAGCGAACGGCCGAGCTGGTCCCCATCCCGGTCTACTTCGACGAGACGCCCCAGATCTTCAACTGCGGCGCCGCGTCCTGCGGGGTGCCGGGCAATCCGGCCGGCCTCGAGTACGTCTCAAAGCGCTGGGGATCGATAGGGCTTGAGCGGCTCGCCCGTCCCGGAGTCGAGCTCGGGCGCGAGGGGGTCGTGGTGACGACCGAAGCCGAGTACTTCCACGAGATCCTCCACCCGATCCTGGTCTCGACGCCCGAGGCGGCGGCCCTCTACACGCCTGAGGGCAGGCAGCTCGTCGCGGGCGACACATTCCATTACCCGGAGATGGCCGATGCGCTGGAGCTCTTCGCCCGCGAGGGCGCCGAGCCGTTCTATCGCGGCGAGGTGGCGCGCACAGTCTGCGAGTGGGTCCGGGAGCGGGGCGGCACGCTCGGGATGGACGACATGGCGGCCTACGCGCCGATCGAGCGCCGGCCGGTCAGCGCGCGCTTCCGTGGACACGTGGTGCTCACAAACCCGCCGCCGTCATCCGGAGGGATCCTGATCAGCTACTCGCTCGGCCTGCTCGAGCGCCTCGGCGATAGGAGTGGGGTGGAGGAGATCGTCGCGGGAATGGAGGCCGCGAACGCGAGGCGCACCGATGACTTCCACGAGGGCCTGCACGACCGGGAGTACGTGGAGCGGTTCCTCAAGACCGACCTGGACCAGATCGCCGCGCGGATCAAGGAGGGTGAGTGGGTCGGCGGCCATGGCGGGGCGGGCGGGCCCGTTGACCCGCCCGACCGGCTCGGGTCCACGACGCATATCGCGGTCATGGACGCGGAGGGAAACTGCGCCTCGATCACCTGCTCGAACGGCACCGGGTCCGGCGTGGTGGTTCCCGGCACCGGCGTGCACGTCAACAACATGCTCGGCGAAGAGGACCTGAACCCGCAGGGCTTCCACCGGATCCCACCGGGGCAGCGCGTGAGCTCGATGATGTCCCCGACCCTCGCGCTGCGCGACGGGGAGGTGGTGCTCGGGCTCGGCAGCGCCGGATCCAACCGGATTCGCTCGGCGATCCTGCAGACGACCCTCAGGGTGCTCGAGCAGGGGATGGACGCCGGCGATGCGGTGGAGGCCGGCCGGCTTCACTTCGAGGCCGGGACCGTCCAGGCGGAGCCGGGAGTCGATCAGGCCGGGCTCGACGATCTCGAGCGGCGCGGCGTCCCCGTGGTCCGCTGGAAGCGGAAGAACCTGTTCTTCGGCGGCGCCCAGGCGGTGCGCCGGGAGCCGGCGACCGGCGAGGTCAGCGGCGGCGGCGATCCGCGCCGCGGCGGCGCCGTCGCGTTCGAGTAGCTACTCCGGGAGGCCCGGCAGGTGGACCTTGCCGTTGCCGCTGGCGCGCTCGGCGGCCTCCTCGGCGCGCTCCAGGGCCTTGCCCACGGCTCCCAGGGCATTGGCGAGCAGTCCCATGCGCTCGTCCTCATCACGCATCTCGAGAAGCTGCTGCTTCGTCTCGGGCGGCAGCTCGATGCGGGCCGCGAGCGCGTAGGCGCTGGCGCCGTCGAGCTCCTCGGGCTCCGGTCGCGTGCCGGTGGCGCGCTCCGCGAGCTCCGCGAACGCCTCGCGCGCCGCGATCCCCGAGTCCTCGTCCAGCGGCGGCACGTCCTCGTCCTGAACCAGCTCGACCTCGCCCGCGGGGTACTCCGGCGACTCGAAGCGGTCCAGGACCTTGAAGGGCGCCTCGCCGCGAACCAGGATGTTCATCCGGCCGTCGTCGAAGCGCTCGGTGACGTCGTCGATCCGGGCGGTGCACCCGACGGACCGTGCGCCATCGTCGTCGCGGAGCACCACGCCGAAGGGCTCGCCGTCCTCCAGGGAGGTGCCGACCATCCGCTTGTAGCGCTCCTCGAAGATGTGGAGCGGCACCTGCTCGCCGGGGAGCAAGACCAGCGGCAGCTCGAAGATCGGAAGCTCGAGACCTGCCATACCGGCCCATCTTAGGATCCCCGGATGGCCGGCATCGACTTTGAGGCTGAGGGGCTGCTCGGCGACCTCGAGGGGAAGGCGCGCGAGGCGCGGCTGGCCCTGCTCCAGGAGCTGGCCGATTCCGGAGTGCCCCTCGAGGAGCTGAGGCAAGCGGTGGAGGAGAACCGGCTTGTGTTGATCCCGGTCGAGCGGGTCTTCGGCGCGGGCAAGGAGCGGTATACGGCCGCGGAGATCGCCGAGGGCGCCGGGATCGAGCAGGAGTTTCTGGCGCGCCTCCTCCAGGCGCTGGGCGCGCCGATTCCCGGCGGCGAGGAGCGCGCGTACACAGAGAACGACATGGAGGCCGCGAAGCGCGCCAGGCTCTTCATGGACGCCGGCCTTCCCCCTGAGGCCGTGCTCGAGACCTCCCGGATCATCGGGATCTCAATGGCCAGCCTCGCCGACGCGAACAGGGACGTGGTCGGTGAGGTCTTCACCGAGCCCGGGATTGACGAGCGAGAGCTCGCCATGCGGTATGCGGCGGCCGCCGAGGTGATGCCGCCCCTGCTCGGCGAGACCCTCGTGCACGCCTACCGGATCCACCTGCGGGAGGCGATCCGCCAGGCCGTGATCACGGAGGCCGAGCTCGCCGAGGGGCGGCTCTATGACACCGACGACGTCACGATCGCCTTCGCCGACCTGGTCGGATTCACCCGCCTCGGCGAGACGCTCGAGATCGAGCAGATTGGCCAGCTCACCGGCCGCCTCTTCGAACTCGCCTCCGAGTCGGCCCGACCGCCGGTGCGCCTGGTGAAGATGATCGGGGACGCGGCCATGTTCTCCTCGCGCGATCCGGTCGCGCTGATGGAGGCCGTCGTGAGCCTGGTCGATGCCGCGAGCACCGAGGAGATGCCCTCTCTGAAGGCGGGCGTGGCGACCGGGCCGGCGCTCGGGCGCGGGGGCGACTGGTACGGGCGACCGGTCAACCTGGCGGCCCGGATCACCAGCATCGCCCGGCCTGACAGCGTCCTGGCGGACGAGACGGTGAAGGACTCACTCGAGGCTGCGAACGGGGATCGATTCCGCTTCTCCTTCGCCGGTAGGCGCAACTTCAAGGGGATCATCGGCGACACGGCGGTGCATCGGGTCCGGGCGGCCGAGCCGGGGCGTTAATCCGTTCGTAACGACTCGGCGTAACGCTTTCGAGATCTCCAAGTCTGGGACCCAATGGCATTGCTGATGCTGTTTGCGCTCGTCGCCGGGGCGGGCACGGCCCTGTCCCCGTGCGTACTGCCGATCCTGCCCGCGATTCTCGCCGCCGGGGTCACCGGGGATCGGCGACGGCCCCTGGGGGTGGTGACCGGATTGGCGCTCTCGTTCACGTTCGCCACGGTCGCGCTCGTCTACGTGATCAACGCCCTCGGGCTGCCCAACGGCTTCGCGCGCGACCTGGCGATTGCGGTGCTGTTCGGCTTCGGCATCTCCCTGCTCATCCCGCCGATCGGCGACCGCGTTGAGGCCTTCGCCAGCCGCCTCGCGCCGGGGCCCGCGCGCTTCCGCGGCGACGGGTTCGGCTCTGGACTGATCGTCGGGGCCAGCCTCGGATTGGTCTATGCGCCCTGCGCCGGGCCGATCCTGGCCGGAGTGATCGTGGTCTCGGCGGCGCAGGACTTCACGGCCGGCCGCCTGGCGGTTGCGCTCTCCTATGCCGTCGGTTCTGCGATCGTGCTCTACCTGCTCCTGCTCGGCGGCAGGCGGCTCGCGCAGCGGCTGAAGCCCATACAGGGCCGCGTGCAGATGGCGATGGGCGCGGTGATGGTCCTCGTCGCGATCGCGATGAGCGCCAACCTCGACGTGCGCTTCCAGACGGAGATCGCGAGCGCGCTGCCGAGATTCCTCGTGAACCCGACGGAGAGCATCGAGAAGAGCAAGGCCATCTCCACCGACCTCGCCACGGTGAGCCAGCACGGGACGCCGGTGGTCCCCGAAGCCGACCTCAACCGGCCGGTGAGCCTGCAGACATACGGGCAGGCGCCCGACTTCACCGGGACGCAGGACTGGTTCAACACCCCGGGCGGCGAATCCCTCTCGATGAGCGACCTGCGCGGCAAGGTCGTACTGGTCGACTTCTGGACCTACACCTGCATCAACTGCATCCGCACGCTGCCCTACCTCGAGGCCTGGCAGCAGCGCTACGGGCGGCAGGGCTTCACGGTCGTGGGCGTCCATTCGCCCGAGTTCCCCTTCGAGAAGGACGCGGGCAATGTCCAGGACGCCATCCGCCAGAACCACCTCACCTATCCGGTCGCGCAGGACAACGACCTGGCCACCTGGGATGCGTGGGGCAACCAGTACTGGCCCGCAGACTACCTCGTGGACGCTCAGGGCAATGTCCGCGATGCGCACTTCGGGGAGGGGGACTACGCGGAGACCGAGCGGGCGATCAGGACGCTGCTCGGGGAGGCCGGCCACAAGGACCTCGGCTCGGGCTCCCGCGCCGCGGCCCAGGCGCCTTCGGCCGGCACGACGACGCCCGAGACCTACCTGGGCGCCGCGCGCGCCATGGGCTGGGTGACGCCGGTCCATCCTGGCGACCAAAACTTCGGCGCCGCAGCCGGCCCGCTCGCGGTGAACCAGTTCGCTTATGCGGGGCATTGGGGGATCACCGACGAGGACGCGACCTCCGGCGATGGCGCGGAGATCGACGTGGAGTTCAACGCCCGCCGGGTCTATCTCGTCTTGGGTTCATCGGACCAGGCGCGCCACGTCCAGGTGCTCTTCGACGGCAAGCCGATCCCCGCGAAGCTCGCAGGCGCGGATGTCCACAACGGCCGGGCGACGATCGGCCCCCAGCGCCTCTACCGCCTGGTGAACCTCCCGGCCGTCTCGCAGCACCGCCTATCCCTCATCTTCGATTCGGGGATCACGGGGTACGCGTTTACGTTCGGGTAGCGGAGACTGCGCGCGGCATGCGCAAGCTCCTCCGGGCCCGCGGTCAATAGGATCACGTCATGGATCCCGAAGACGCACGCAAGCGGCTCGCCGAGGAGAAGGCCCGAATCAAGTCGGAGCTCGTCGAGCACGAGCAGCCGGACACCTCGGACGAGCCCGAGGACTCGGGCGACGAGGCAAACGACCTCGAGCAGGCGAGCACCGACAGCGCCTTCGTAGAGGACCTGAAGCGGACCCTCGAGGAGATCGATCGGGCCGAGGCGCGGATCGAGGAGGGGACCTACGGCAAGTCCGTCGTCAGCGGCGAGCCGATCCCCGACGGGCGCCTCGAGGCCATCCCGTGGGCCGACCGCAACGTGGACGAAGAGCCCGGCGGCCGCGGCTGACATTCGGCCAACGCTGTGGGCCAGCGGGCCCGGATGGCCGATCCTGAAGTTGATGAATTACTCCGCTAAGGCCGGTTTCGTCCGCAGCGCCGCCAATCTCGACAGCCGCGACGAGACCTACACGTCCCTGATCGGCAAGCTGCTCGCGGCGATCGTGGCGACCCTCTGGGGCGCGTCGCTGATCCTCGCGGGCGCCCTGGGGATCAAGCCGGGCACGAGCGCCGCGCTGTTCACCGTCGCCATCGGGATGATCCTGATCCTCCTCGCCGCCGATCAGGTCTGGCGAGTGGTCCGCAAGCTCGGCTAGGACTTGCTCGCCGAGACCAGCAGGTTGTAGAAGAGCTGCGGCGGGAGCCGCGGCTCCAGGACCTGGTTGTCCAGCCGCTGCAGCGCGATGTAGCTCCGGAAGGCGAACTTCCGCCATCCCCACGGCACCTCCTCCGGCTCGGCGCTGGCCTCGAGCGTCCTCACCGTCCAGCCGTGGATGGAGGCGAGCAGCTCCTCGCCCTTCACGCGGACCTCGCCGAGCCCCGCGGAGGCGCAGAAGCGCCGCAGGTCCCCGGGAGAGAATGCGTGCACGTCCACCTCCGGCTCGAGGTCGTGGCCGTTGTGATCCGCCTCGGCCTCGTAGTCCCGTGCCGAGGCACCGACCAGCCGCCGCCACAGCGGCGCCGTCAGCAGCGCCGTCCGCTTGGGAATGGCCGCGAGAAAGTC
Source organism: uncultured Solirubrobacterales bacterium (assembly GCA_963819715.1). GTDB lineage: Bacteria > Actinomycetota > Thermoleophilia > Solirubrobacterales > 70-9 > DASUPK01. Next base: position 213,927 of record CAWFXE010000002.1, on the reverse strand, counting down.
GCCGTACCGAGACGGCTCCCCGCAGAACGCCACGGTCCCACCCGGCCTCAGCACCCGCGCGAACTCCGAGAACGCCTGCTCCAGATCCGGGATGTGATGAAGGACGGCGTGCCCGAAGACGAGGTCGAAGCTCTCATCCCCGAAGGGCAGCGTCTCGGCCTCGGCCGCGGCGGTCGTGACGCTCAGCCCGAGCCGCTCCGCGTTCTCCCCGAGCGTCGCCAGCATCCCCGGGGAGATGTCCGTCGCCGTGGCCCGCGCGATCGCGCCGGCCTGCATCAGGTTGAGCGAGAAGTACCCGGTCCCCGCGCCTATCTCCAGCGCATCGCCGAACGGCCTCTCCGGCCACCGCCCCAGCGCCTTGCGCAGCTTGCCCGCGACCTGCTCCTGGCCGATCTCCCCGAAGTCGATTCCCCACTTGGAGTCATACGAGGACGCCGCCACGTCGTGGTAGCGCTCGTTGACCTCCTTGATGCGATCCGGGCTCGACACGACGAGGAATCGTAGCTACGGCTTCGCCATCAGATCGCGGCCACAAGCGGCCGCCCCGCATAAGTCGAGCGGCCTGGTGGCCGCTAGCGGTCGTACGTCGCAATGGCCCGCAGCGACAGGCCGATCAGCACCACGCCCATGACGAGGATCACCCCGAGGCAGACCAGGATCTTGTCCACCACCCAGCCGTCGATGATCAGCGACCGAATCCCCACGATCACGTAGCTCACCGGGTTGATCCGCGCGAGCGTCTCCATCAGCGGCGAGAGCCGGTCGAACGGAACAAAGTTGGGAGTGAGGAAGAGCAGCGGGAAGAAGAGCAGGAAGCTGGTGTTCGTCGCCTGAACGTTTCGCGTCTTGAGCGCAACCAGGATCCCGAAGCCCGCGTACGCGACCCCGAAGAGGGAGGCGAGGAGGACGGCCAGGAGGGCGCCGAGCACGCCAGCCTCGACATGGGCCCCGAACACGACGATCCCGAACAGCATCACCACCGTCGAGGCGGCTAGGCCCCGCACGAGGTCAGCGCCGAGGCGGCCGAGGATCAGCGACGTGCGGCGGATCGGCGCGACCAGCAGCTTGTCGAAATAGCCGCTGTCGATCTCGGTCACCAGTGCGAGTCCGGTGGTGGCCGTGGCCACGGCGAACATCAGCGAGACCGGCATCTGGAAGGCGACGTAGCTCTGGCCCCTCAGCCAGGGCGCGGTTTCCGCGTTGAACGTCGTCTGAACCTGGCCGATGTTCACCGCCAGGAAGAAGAGCGGGATGAACAGGGTCGGGATCGTCGCCTCCGGGTAACGGACCACCTCCCGCACCGCCCGCCGTCCGAGCAGCAGCACCTCGGTCAAGACATCACCGCCCGCGCCGCGGCCTCATCCTCTTCAGCCGCCTCATCCTCGTGCTCGGTGCCCGCGCCCTCGAGCCGGCGCCCGGTCGCCTCCAGGAATACGTCGTCCAGCGAAGGCTGATCGACGGCGATCGCGCCGACATCGACCCCCTTTGAGTGCAATCGCCCGACGATCGCCGCGATCGAGGCGGCGCCGTCCTCGACGTAGAGCGCCAGCGCGTCCTCGGCCGGGACGACGCGCTCGATGCCGGGAAGCTCGCCGATCGCCGCCTGCGTCTGGCCCGGGTCGGCGCCCTTGAGCTCGACGGTGACGACGTCGTTTCCGAGGTCGCCCTTGAGCTTCTCGGGCGTGCCCTCCGCGACGATCTCGCCGTTGTCGATGATCGCCAGCCGCTCGCAGAGCTCGTCCGCCTCCTCGAGGTACTGGGTGGTGAGAAAGATCGTGGTGCCGGTCGAGTTGATGCTGCGCACCTCCTCCCAGACGGTAAGGCGCGAGGCCGGGTCGAGGCCCGTAGTGGGCTCGTCGAGGAACAGGACCTTGGGCTGGTGGACGAGGGCGCTCGCCAGGTCCAGCCGCCGCTTCATTCCTCCGGAATAGGTCTTTGTTCGCCGTTCGGCGGCGTCCGTCAGGCCGACCAGCTCGAGCAGCTCGTTGGTGCGCTCGCGCCCAGCGCTCCCGGTGATTCCGTAGAGGCCGCACTGGAGCTCGAGCAGCTCGCGGCCGGTCTGGACTGGGTCCAGGCCGATCTCCTGCAGAGCCACCCCGATGTTGCGCCGCACCTCATCGCCGTCCTCGACCACGTCATGTCCCGCGACCAGGGCGCTGCCGCTGGTCGGAGGCAGCAGGGTGCACAGCATCCTGATCGTGGTGGACTTGCCGGCCCCATTGGGGCCGAGGAAGCCGAAGATCTCGCCCTCGGGCACGCTGACGTCCACTCCGCGCACGGCTTCGATCTCGCCCTTGAAGGTGCGGGTAAGGCCACGGGCCTCGATGGCAGGGGCTTTCGCGTTGTCCTCGCTCAACAGCCTTCCGTCCTTGGGATTCCCCGTCTACGACCGGACCGCCGGCCGAAACTCATCGTTCGCGGCCGTCCCCGCACTCTACGAAAACCGACTAGCCCCTAACTTCCCCCGCGGTGGCCGAGGCCGATCAGACCTATCTGCAGGCCGACCAGCCCGACGGTGTCCCGCCCCTCGAGCTGACCGGCGAGCGCACCCTCCCCGACGTCCCGGAGGAGAACTACTGGTACCGGCGCCACGTGGCCGTGTACGAGTGGATCGCCGAGCGCTGCGCCGGCCTGCGGGTCGCCGATCTCGCCTGCGGCGAGGGCTACGGCTCGAACCTGCTCGCGCGGAGGGCGGCCAAGGTGATCGGCGTCGACGCCAACCCCGAGGCCTTCGAGCATGCCCGCGCCCGCTATCGGAGTCCGAACCTGAGCTTCCAGCGTGGCCTCGTCGAGGAGTTCGACGAGGAGGTCGACGCGGTGGTGTTCCTGCAGACGATTGAGCACATCCACGAGCCCGACAAACTCGTCGCGGAGATCGCGCGGATCGCCCCGGTCGCCTACATCTCGACCCCGAACCGCCTCACGCTCGCTCCGCCCGGCGCCGAGAAGTCCGACAACCCCTGGCACCTGCGCGAATACGACGCGGGCCAGTACCGCGAGCTGCTCGAGCCCCACTTCGCGAGCGTCGAGCTGCTCGGCCTCTTTCACGCCCGCAAGCTGCGGGCCCACGAGCTCGCCATCAAGGCCGGCTGGGACCGCATCCACCCGGCCCTCCACATCACCAAGCCGTTCTACGACCGCTTCATACCGGCGATCGGCTCCAGCGACTTCCGGCTGCGCGCCGGTGACCTCGACCGGGCGCTCGACTTCCTGGCGATCTGTGGATGACGATCAGGGTTGCCAGGGCGTTGGCACCCTCACCCGGCACCCCCGCAGGCGAAGCCGAGGAGGTGGCCGGTTGACGTCGGGCGATTTGGCGATCGTCCTCCACTCGCACATGCCCTACGTCGAGGGCTTCGGGACCTATCCGTTCGGGGAGGAGTGGCTCTTCGACGCGTTCGCCCGATCCCACCTGCCGGTCCTGGACGTCGCGGAGAATCTCACCATGACCATCACCCCGGTCCTCGCGGATCAGCTGGAGGCGAAGGGGGTGGGAGAGAGGATGCTGGCCTTTCTCCGCCGCCACCGGGTCGACGCTGCCGACCGCGACGTGGCGGATGCGGGCGCCGCCGTCCGCCCGGCGGCCCAGGCGGAGGCCGACCACTACACGCGCGCGATGAAGCGTCTCCGGAAGCTCGGGGGCAATCCCCTCCGTGCCTTCCAGGAGGCACACGCCAAGGGCCGGATCGCCCTGATGGCGTCCGCCGCCACGCACGCCGTTCTCCCCAAGCTCGCCACGCTGGCCGGCCGCCGCCTGCAGGTCGACGCGGGCCTGCGCTCCCACGAGCGGCGCTTCGGCGAGCCCCAGGGCTTCTGGCTTCCCGAATGCGCGTACGCGCCCGGCATCGAGGATGTGCTGGCCGAGCGGGGTGTCGCGTTCACCTGCCTCGACCAGAGCCTCCGGGAGCGCGGAACGGCCGCGCTCGCCCCGATCCGGCTGCCCGGCGGGCCGGTCGGATTCACCATCGACTGGCCGACCGTGCGGCTGGTCTGGTCCGACGGGGGCTATCCGTCGGATCCGGCCTACCTCGAGTACCACCGGCTATCCGGCAACGGCATGCGCCTCTGGTCGATCTCCGGCGCACCCTACGCCCCCGCCGTCGCCGCCAAGCGGGCCGCCGAGCACGCAGCTTCGTTCCTCGCCGCCGTTCGCGATCGCCTGGAGCGCCACCGCGCCGATCGTGGCCATCGCGGCCTCTGCGTCTTCGCGATCGACACCGAGCTGCTCGGCCACTGGTGGGCCGAGGGGCCGATCTGGCTGTCTGAGGTCCTGAAGGCCGCGGAGCTGGACGGCGTCCGCCTGCTCACCCTCCCTCAGGCCCTTCGCGAGCATGAGGCCGAGGGGCGCCCCGCGTACGTGGCGAGCTGGGGGGAGGGCAAGAGCCTCGAGACCTGGGACTCGCCCTCGGTCTCGGACCTGGTTTGGGCGACGCGCCGCTCGGAGCTCCGCCTGCTCCGGGCACTGGGTCGCGGCGGCTCGGACGGCGACGCCGCCATGCGCGCCGCCCGCGAGCTGCTCGCCCTCCAATCGAGCGACTGGGCCTTCATGGACCACCGCGGGCAGGCCGGGGATTACCCCTACACGCGCGCGACAGCCCACGCTCAGGCCCTGCTGGAGGCCATAGACTCCCCCGAGGCAGTCGACGCACGCGTGCGCAATCTCGCCCCGGACCTGAGCCTCGCGCCGCTGCTTGAGCCCTAAATGACGAATCGCGTCCTGATTCTCTCCTGGGAGTACCCGCCCCTGATCGAGGGGGGCCTGGCCCGCCACGTCCGCAAGCTCTCCGAGGCGCTGGTGGAGCGCGAGACTGAGGTCCACGTGCTCACGCGTGGCGGGGAGGAGTCCCCCTCCGAAGAGCTGATGAACGGCGTCCACGTCCACCGCGTCATGGAGCCAACCCGACCAGCCGAGCTGAACGAGTTCGTCGCCTGGGTGGAGCGGATGAACTCCGACATGCTGGCCGCGGGCGTCGAGCTCGGCGACCGCTTCGACTTCGACCTCGTCCACGGCCACGACTGGCTCGTAGCCAACGCCTGCGACCACCTCGCCCGCCGCTTCGACGCGCCGCTCGTCACGACGATCCACGCGACCGAGCACGGCCGCCACCAGGGCTGGGTCGAGAAGCACCCGCAGGCCTACATCCACGGCGTCGAGCGCTGGATCACGAACCGCTCCGACCGCGTGATCGCCTGCTCCACCTTCATGCGCGAGCAGATCGTGGACGTCTTCGGCGTGCCGGAGAGCTCGATTGAGGTGATCGCAAACGGGATCGATCCCGAGGACCTGCAGCCGCAGGACGACGACCAGCTCAGGCGGCTGCGCGCCGAGTTCGCCGAGCCGGATGAGTCCCTCGTTCTCCTGGTCGGCCGTCTCGTCTACGAGAAGGGCTTCCAGTTCGCGCTGGAGGCGCTGCCGGAGATCATCGAGCGCCTGCCCAAGACCCGCTTCGTGGTCGCCGGCTCCGGGACTCACGAGCAGGAGCTCCGCCGCCAGGCGGAGGAGCTCGGGTTGATGTCCCACGGCACCTTCGTCGGCTGGATCGGCGACGACGTCCTCCACTCGCTCTACCGGATCGCCGACGTGTGCGTGGTCCCCTCGATCTACGAGCCGTTCGGGCTGGTGGCGCTGGAGGCGATGGCCTCGAGCTGCCCCTGCATCGTCGCCGACACGGGCGGCCTGCGAGAGGTCGTCCCGCACGACGAGGTCGGGCTGCGCTTCCGCGCCCGCGATCCGCAGTCACTCGCGGCGATGACCATCAGGGTGCTGGACGACGCCAAGCTCTGCCGCCGGCTCACCGCCGAGGCTTTCGAGCACCTGAGCCGCTTCGACTGGGGGGACGTCGCCGAGCGGACGGAGGGCATCTACCAGGAGCTGGCGGCGAGCCGTGACCCGGCTGCCTGACGGCCGGCGGGAGGTCTATCCCTCACGGGACAAGGCCCCGAAGCGGCGCGCACCCGACTTCGGTCCCGGACTGAACGTCAGCGTGCCGATCTCCTTCGGCCTGCCCCTGGTGGTGGTCGGGATCGCCCTGATCGCTGCGGCCGTCACCACCGGCGACCTCATCTTCTGGATCACCGGGGCGATCGCCCTGGCGGCGGGGATCCTGCTGTTCGCCACGGGGAAGCGGTTGTAGCGGCCACTTGTGGCCGCGGCTTGATGGCGAAGCCGTCGACCGATCGAAGCCGGTCTACCGATGCTTCTTCTTGTGCCGCCGCTTCTTCTTCTTGCAGGACTTTTTCTTCTTCTTGTGCTTCTTCTTGGACTCGGCCGCCCGGTGATGACGCTTCTTCTTTTTCTTGGCCTTCTTGCACTTGGCGCCGACGTTGCCGGAACCGAGTCCGCAGCCGTCGACGATCGCACTTGAGTCGACCGCGGTGCTCGCGCCGTTATAGCCCTGGAACTCCGCGTGGAATACCGGCGGCGGAGGCGTACACAGGTCCCGGTTGGCGAGCAACATCCCCGGGTCGGGCCCGAACGCCAGCTGGAAGTGAGCGATTGGGATATCGGGCAGCCCGGCGAAGGTGACGCTGCTGTCGAGCGCCAGCGATCCCTGCAGCAGCAGGTGGAGCTGGCCCTTCAGGTCCAGGCCGATGTTGGGGAAGGTGCCGCCGGAGTTGACCAGCATCACGTTCCCGATGAGCGGCTGGGTGAGCAACGGCGAGGCGGCGAGCGCCGTGCCGACGATCGAGTTCGCCGGACAGGTGCCGGCCTGGAAGCTCGCCGGATCGCAGCTGTTGCCGAAGATGTTCAGGTTCGGCGCCAGGTCATGGGGGATGAACACGTGGGCCTGGATCAGCCCCGCCTCATCGGTGTCCTGATCGATCGCCGTGATGGCGTTGGTGGGAGCGTTGTTCGATGTCTGTCCGGGGCCCCCGACCTCCGCACTGAACGAGGGAGAGAAGTCCTCGTTCTCACAGCCCGTCGTGTTGAAGTTCGCCCCACCCGTCACCGGAGTCGTGGTAGTCGTCCCCGAATACGAGGTGGCCGCGAAGCCGGTGACGTGAGCGCCGCAGGACGTCGGATTCCGCATGAACGGCTTGGCGGGCGGTCCCGGCGCCATCCCGTCGAGCGTCACCGTCATCCCGGTGATGTCGACCTCCTGCTGCGTGCCGAGGATCGTCGCCGTGTGAGGAATGCCGTTGATGATCGTGTCGAGGCCGAAGTCGTTCTGCCGCAGAGCCACTCCGGACTGCAAGATGATCGGTGGCAGGAGTGCGTCGCCCAGGAGGGGAATCGTGATCGGCAGGGCGTGGAGCACGATCCCGAACCGCGCCGGCTCGCCAGGCTGCGGATCGAGGTTGTAGAGAGTGCCGTCGACGGTCAGGGGCAACGTGGTCGGCAACGTCAGGAGCGAAAGCCCGATGTGCAGGTCCAGGCTGGTGCTGACGGCGCCGACCTGCGTGTTCGAGGGGCAGGCGTCTGCGTTCAGCTGCGCGACCGCGCAGTGAGGCGTCGCGTTCGGGTCCCCGACAACGCCGGGCGGCAGGCTGATCCTCAGGTTCTTCACCTGGTCCGACTGGTCCGTGAAGCCGATGTGGATGGCGATGTTGCTGTGGGCCCCCGCCTGCTGGCTCGCGGGTGTGACGCTGAGATCGCTGAAGCCGATGGCCCCAGCAGACGCCGGAATGGCCGCGAATAGCGCAGCAAGTGCGATGAACGTTCCGATCAGACGGCGCGGAGTGCGCATCCTGCTCCTCCTCTTGGTCCCCTGTGGCCTCATTGCCTGAAACACAACTTGGGCTGCTTGCCCAGAAGCGAGTATAAGGGGATCATCGATTTTGGGGTGCCGCTCTAGCCGTCTGTTGGCGGCTCGACTGGGTCGGGCCAGCGGAGGTGCTCGGGCACTTCTCGCATGCGGATCACCTTGGCCGGGACGCCGCCGACCACGGCGTTGGCGGGGACGTCGCGAGTGACGACCGAGTTGGTGCCGACGATCGAGTTGTCCCCGACCCTCACCCCGCGCAGGAAGCAGGCGCCGTAGCCGACCCAGACGTTCGAGCCGATCACGCACTCGCGCATGTAGATGCCCTGCTGGCGGATGGGTCGCTCGACCTCGACGACCCCATGGTCGAAGTCGATGAACATCGCCCGGTCGGCGATCACGCATTGCTCGCCGATGCGCACGTGCTTGTACGACGAGATCGTGCACTCCTGGCCGAAGACGGTCTTCGCGCCGATCTCGACCACGCCCTCGTGGCTGCGGATCTTCGTCCCGTCGCCGATCCAGGCAAAGCGCCCGAAGCGGATCTCGGCCCCCTTCGCGATCTGAAGCTGCAGGTCCCTGCCGAAGAAGACCGGCCCGTCCGTCTTCCAGCGCCAGCCGGCGGGGGTCAGGAAGCGCCGCCACACATACCGCCAGAGCAGGCGGGCGTAGAGGCGATTGAGCATGCCGTTGCGGCGGTAGAACCGGAGCGCGCGGAACACGGCGGCGATTCTAGGTTCCGCCCACGTACCTAGACTGCGACGGGATGGCTCAGAAGACCGAAGAGGGCCTGGCGGACCGCCTGATTGCCGGCGACAAGCGCGCACTGGCGCGGGCGATCACGTTGATCGAGAACGACGATCCAGCCGGCTGGGAGCTGGTACGGGAGGTATTTCCTCGCACCGGGAGGGCTCGGATCGTCGGGCTCACGGGGCCGCCTGGCGTTGGGAAGAGCACTTTGATCGGTGCCCTGACGGCCGAGATGCGAAAGGCGGACCGCCAGGTCGCCGTTCTCTCGATCGATCCTTCGAGTCCCTTCACGCGGGGTGCTCTGCTCGGCGATCGCATCCGGCTCTCCGACCACTTCCTCGATTCCGGCGTCTTCATTCGGTCCATGGCGAGTCGCGGTGCGCTCGGCGGGCTCTCGGAGGCCACCCTGCAGGCCGCGCTGCTGATGGACGCCTCGGGCAAGGACGACGTCTTCATCGAGACCGTCGGGGTCGGGCAGGCCGAGATCGACATCGTCGATCACGGCGACACGATCGTGCTGGTGCTGATGCCCGGGTCCGGCGATTCGATTCAGGCGCTCAAGGCCGGCGTCATGGAGATCCCGGACATCATCGTCGTCAACAAGTCCGATCACCCGATGACCGATACGATGATCAGAGAGATCCGGGGAGTGCTATCGCTCGGCCCGACTACCTCCTGGCGGGTCCCGATCGTCAAGACCGAGGCCGCGAAGGGCGAGGGCGTCGCCGAGCTCGCCGGAAAGATCACCGAGCACCGCGAGCACATCGAAGCCGAGGGGACGCTGGATGAACGCAGGGCCAGAAATCTTCGCAACGAGGTGCTCGAACTGGCAGCATCCCGGATGCGGCGACGGCTGGAGGAGACCGTCGCGGACGATCCATCGGTCCGCGAGCTCCTCGACCGCGTCGTCAAGCGCGAGATCGATCCCGCCAGTGCGGCCAAGGACCTCCTGGAGCGCGACGATGACTGAGACCAAGAATCGCCAAGGCAAGCCCCAGCTGCCGAGTCTCGAAGAGGCGCTGGCCTGGGAGGGGATGCAGATCGACGGCCTCGCCAACAAGTCGCTGGGCCGTATCGCGGGCATCCACGTGGACGCCGAGGACGGCGAGCCGCGCTGGGCGCTGATCCGCCTCGGGCCGCTCGCCGGCTGCACGGCCATTCCCTTCGAGCACGTCGCCGAGGGCGGCGGCCGCCTCTGGGCCGCCTACGACCGAGACTGGATCCGCGAGGCTCCGCGCTTCCGCCCGAACGAGTCGCTGACGGCGCTGCAGGAGCTCGAGCTCTGCGCGCACTGGGGCATCCGCGAGCAGCAGGGCAGGGCGGCCGAGGTCGCCGAGCAGGACGCGGACGAGATCACGGCGGTGCCGGCCGCGGACTAGCTGTGCGCGGAGCCTCCCGCGTCGTCGGATCGCATCTCAGTCGTGGAGCGACGGGGCATACGAAACGCCCACGATCAGTCCGTCGCTCGAAAGAAGCCGGACCACGGTCTGGCCCCACGGCTCCAAGCGCGCGGGGTGCAGCAGCTCGAAGCCCGCGCGTTTGAGCTCCTCGCCACCCGCTGCCACCGCGTCGGCGTCCTCGACCTCGAATTCGACGCTCGCCTGCGGAACGGGCAGCTCCTCGGGCCACGATGGAGTGCCGAAGCACGCCTCCGCAGCCTGCGATAACGGCCAGACGCCGAAGTGCTTGCTGCCGGCGATCTTCTCACTGTGCCAGTACTCCCCGTCCTCGCCGGCGGCTAGCGGGAGGCCAAGGGCCTCGACGTAGAGCGCGCGGCTCTTAGGCGGGTCGGAGGCGATCACGGCGAAGCCGGCGATGAAGAGGACGTTCACGGCAGTCCACCGTACGTGACAGCCGTAGACGTGGCTTGAAGATTTCGGACGCGCAGACTCTCGGCAAATGCGGGCGATTACACGCCCAGCTGGCGCGCGATCACCATCTGCTGCACCTCGTCGGTGCCCTCGCCGATGGTGAGGATCTTCGCGTCGCGGTAGAAGCGGCACACCGGGTACTCCTCGATATAGCCGTAGCCGCCGTGGATCTGGACGGCCTCCTCGGTGGCGCGGACCGCGAGCCGGCCGGTGATCAGCTTGGCCTGGGCGGCGGTCAGGGTGAATGACTCGCCACGGTCCTTCTCGATGGCGGCGCGGTAGACCAGCAGGCGGGCCGCCTCGATCTGCGCCGATAGGTCGGCGATCTTCGCCTGGATCGCCTGGAATTTCCCGATCGGCTGGCCGAAGGCCTGGCGCTCCTTCGAATACGAGATCGCCTCGTCGAGGGCGCCCTGCGCGAGGCCGACGCCCATCGCCGCGACCCCGATCCGGCCGCCGTCGAGGATCGCCAGGAACTGCTTGAAGCCCTGCCCGCGCGGGCCGAGAAGATTGCACTCGGGGACACGGCAGTCGTCGAAGGAGAGAGGGCGCGTGTCCGAGGCGTTCCAGCCCATCTTCCGGTAGGCCTCGCCCACCTCGTAGCCCGGCGTCCCGTTGGGGACGATGATGTTGGAGATCTCCTTGTTTCCGTTCCCCTCGCCGGTGACCGCGGTGATCGTCACGCAGCCGGAGATATCGGTCCCAGAGTTGGTGATGAACTGCTTCGTGCCGTTCACGACCCACTCGCCGTCCTCGAGCGCGGCGCGGGTGTGGGTGTTGCCGGCGTCGGACCCGGCCTCGGGCTCGGTCAGCCCGAACGCCGCGAGCTTCTGGCCGCTGCAGAGCTGGGGGAGCCAGTCGTCCTTCTGCTCGTCGGTGCCCCAGAGGTGGATCGGCATGGTCCCGAGCGAGGTGTGGGCCGCCATCGTGATCGCCACCGAGGAGTCGATCCTGGTGAGCTCCTCCACCGCCAGCGCGTAGGTCAACGTGTCCGCGCCGCCGCCGCCGTACTGCTCGGGGAAGGGGATGCCCATGAGGCCGAGCTCGCCCATCTTCGCCACGAGCTCGTAGGGGAAGGCCTTGGTGCGGTCGAGCTCCTCGGCGACCGGCTTCACCTCCTGATTGGCGAAGTCGCGGACGGTGTCGCGCAGCAGCCGCTGCTCGTCGGTCAGGTCGAAGTCCATGGGGAGCAGGAGTCTAGGGACGGCTTCGCCATCAGATCGCGGCCGCGAGCGGCCGGCCAACCTAAGTCGCTTCGGGCTTCGCCCTACGCTCCGACTTTGACCGGCCTGGCAGCCGCTAGGGCCTTCTCGACGCCAGGTCCATCAACGGCGCGCGCCTCACGCACCTCGAGGTGCTTGCCGCACTTCGTGCAGATCCGGCGGTCATCGATCTTGCCGCCGCATTCCTTGTGGATGACGATGGAGGGGGGACCGCCGGGATGCGGCTCGTACTTGTCGCCCCAATACATCAGCGAGATCATCACCGGCCAGAGATCAAGGCCCTTCTGGGTGAGGAAGTACTCGTAGCGCTCGGGCCGCTCGCTGTAGGGACGGCGCTCGAGGATGCCCTCGTCGACCATGCTCTGCAGGCGAGAGGTGAGCACGTTGCGCGCGACGCCGAGGGTTCGCTGCATCTCGGAGAACTTGCGCCGGCCGTGGAAGATCTCGCGGACGACGAGGAGCGTCCAGCGTTCGCCGACCAGCTCGAGGCTGCGGGCGATGGAGCAGATCTGTCCTTCGTATTCCTTGCCGAGCACGACTGTGATGTTCGCACACTCAGTTGCGTCATGCAACTCACGCTGCTAGGGTGCGGCCCATTGGAGGTTGCGTGAAGCAACTAACACCACGAAAAGAGGCTCGGCCATGAGAGCACTCCGATTCGAGTTTCACCCCGAGCGGGTCCGGATCAGTCCCGAGGAGATCCAGGCGGACCTCAGCTATCCGGTCCGCAGGGATCGCGAGGACGGCGGGCGCAAGCGCGCCCGCCGACGCCGGGGGCGGGCTTGAGCGTCGAGGCGTCCGAGGGGACTCGGACCCGGACGATCAGCTGGCAGGACCCGATGGCGAGCGCCGCCGTCGGCGCCCAGATGGCCGGCCTCGACTACGTCCGCGCGATTCAGTCGAGCGAGATCCCGCCGCCGCCGATCGCCGTGGTCATGAACTTCTCCATCGAGCTGCTGGAGGAGGGGAGGGCGATCTTCGTCGGCGAGCCCGGGGAGGAGCACTACAACCCGATCGGCGTGGTGCACGGCGGCTACGCCTCGACGATCCTCGACTCCGCACTCGGCTGTTCGGTGCACACCACCTGCGCCAAGGGCGAGGGCTATACGAGCCAGACTCTCGAGGTGAAGTATCTGCGGCCGATCCTCCGTGACACCGGCGCCGTCCGGGCCGAGTCCGTTGTGATTCACCGTGGCCGCAAGACTGCGACCGCCGAGGCGAAGCTGACCTCGATCGAGAGCGGGAAGCTGCTTGCGACGGGAACCAGCACCTGCCTGATCCTCTAGCGTAGGCGGCGGTGGAGGAACTGCATCCAAGCATCCCATTGCGGGTGGCGGGCGCGAACGTTCACAGCAAGGTCTTCGACGACGAGGTCGTCGTCCTCGAGATGCAATCTGGGACGTACTTCAGCCTGAGGGGCACCGGCGTGGACGTCTGGAAGCTCATCGAGGAGAGCGCGACGCCGGAGCAGATCAGCGACGCGCTCGGCGAGCGCTATGAGGCACCTGCGACCGAGATCGGGAACGCCGTCGACACAGTGCTCGGCGAGCTTGCGAAGGCTCGGCTGATCGTCGGCGATGACTCCCTCGCGCCGGGCGGAGCTTCCCTTCCGGCGGCGGAGAACGCGCCCTTCACGGCCCCCGAGATCGAGCGATTCACGGACATGCAGGACCTTCTCCTGCTGGACCCGATCCACGAGGTCGACGATGCCGGCTGGCCCCACACCCCCGCAGTGCCCTGAGCCGGCCGGAAGGCGGCCAGGTGAAGTCGCAAACCAACGGAGAACCCGGCCGCGCGACCGTCAGCGTCGCCGAAGCCGTTGCGCGGAACCGCGCGCTCTTCGAGGAGGCGGCCCGCGGTCGCGAACGGATATTCCACTTCGAGGTCCTTGGCCGCATCGTCCGCCTGCGTCTGGCGGGTGACGCCCTGGACGGCGTCCTGACCGATGCCATCGCGCACCACGAGCTCGCCGCCGTCTCCTCTGAGCCGGATCTGGAGATCTGCGCCTGGGATCGGCGCTCCACCGGCACCGGGGCGGACCTTCGGGGGATTCCCGTGCTCGGCGAGGAGGGGGATGGGGAGACGTCTTACGTCCACGGGCCGAGGACCCTGGTCCACGGCCCGAGCGGCTTCGTCGCTCTCCAAGGGACGGTCCCCTGGGCCGCCCAGGGATACGATGCCGCGGATCGCACCGCGTTCCTCTGGGCAAGGGAGCCCTCCGTCCTCGGAGCATGGGGCGAGCGCACCAAGCCGTTCCTCGAGATCTTCCACGCGTGGCTCATCGATTCGCCCTGGCAGCCGATTCACGGCGGAGCCGTGGGGGGCCCTGCTGGCGGAGTGCTGTTGGCCGGAGGGAGCGGAGCCGGAAAGTCCACGACGGTCCTCTCGTGCGTGCGCGAGGGATGGCTCTACGCGGGCGACGACTACCTCGCGATAACCACGAGGGATGGGCAGGGAATCGTCGGAAACCTCTACGGCAGCGCCCGGCTCTGTGTAGACATGGCGAAGCGCTTCAGCGAGTTCCGGACCGCAGAGGTCGGAGCCGTGTCCATGGGCGGTGTCGAGAAGCGAGACATGATCCTGAGCGACGTGCTGCCGCCCTCCCGATTCGGGGGCTTTCCGATCAGGGCGATCCTGCTGCCGAGGATCACGGGTGGGGGTCGTTCCAGGTTGCGTCCGGCCGGCGCGGCGGAGGCGACCATCGCGATCGGTGCGATGACAATGCACCTCCTCCGCATGGGGGCGGGGGCCGCATTCGACAAGATCGCCGGCATCGCCGGCGCCACGCCCGCCTACCAGCTCGAGCTGGGAGACGACATCGACGATCTGCCCGCCATCATCGCCTCGGAGATCGGGGTCGGACCGCCATGACCCCACCCGCCGAGGTCAGCGTGATCATCCCGGCCTTCAACGGCGAGCGATATCTCGAGGAGGCTCTGCGCAGCGCCGTCGACCAGAGCCTGCCTCCGGGCGAGGTGATCGTCGTCGATGACGGCTCGACCGATGCATCCGCCGAGATCGCCGAGAGCTTCGGCGATCCGGTCCGCTGCATCCGCCAGTCGAACACCGGTGTGGCGGGGGCTCGCAATCGCGGGCTGTCGGCCGCTACGGGCGAGCTCATAGCGTTCCTGGACCACGACGACCTGTGGCCTCGGGAGAAGCTCGAGGTGCAGGCCGAGGCGCTGCGCGCCAACCGCGACGTGGGAATCGTCTCCGGCCTGATGCGCGTCATCGGTGGAGCGCTTCCAGGGCGGCCCTGGTCGGCGCGGGGCAGCCGCGAGGCGCCCGCGGGCGCGCACCTGACGGCGACGCTCATCCGCCGTTCCGTCTTCGACCGAATCGGCCCGCTCGACGAGAACATCGGGAAGGCGGCGGACGACATCGAGTGGCTCGTCCGGGCCCGAGATCTCGGCGTGCGCCGGCTGAATCTGGACGTCGTGACCCTGATCTACCGATGGCATGACAAGAACACGAGTCACGACATCGAGGCGGCAGCGAGCGGACAGCTTGCCGCGGTGAAGCTCTCGCTCGATCGGCGGCGAGGGAACTCGTGAGGGAACCCGCTGGAGTGTCCGCAGTCATCGCCGTCTACGACGGCGAGGCCTACGTCGGCGAGGCGATCGACAGCGTCCTCGGGCAGACGCGACCGCCGGATGAGCTGGTGGTCGTCGATGACGGATCGAGCGATTCAACGCCGGAGGTGATCGCCGGCTACGGCGACCGGCTGACGGCTATCCGGCAGGGGCATGGCGGTGTCGCGAGCGCGCTCAACCGCGGCATCGAGGCGACCAGCCGCGAGTTCGTCGCCTTCCTCGACGCCGACGACCTCTGGGCCCCGGACAAGCTCGCCACCCAGCTCGAGGTCCTCGAACGCGAGGCCGATACCGATGCCGTCTTCGGCCTGGTGCAGCAGTTCCTGTCCGACGATGCGGACCCCTCCCTCGCTGACAGGGTCGTCATCCCATCTACCCCGCAGCCGGGCGTCATCAAGACGACGATGCTGATCAGGCGCCGAGCCCTCGACCGCGTGGCCAGGTTCGACGAGACCCGAGTCAACGCCGACTTCACCGATTGGTACCTCCGGGCGCAGGAGCAGGGGCTGAGCGCTCATATGCAGCAGACGGTCGTGGCCCGCAGGCGCATCCACGGTGCAAATCTCGGCATCCGGAGGAGCGACCGGCAATGGTTGGAGACGCTCGACGTGCTCAAGGCCGCGCTCGACCGCCGACGAGCGAGCTAGAGACCGTGTTGCGCCGGCGACAGCTCACCCGCGAGCAACTGCTTCCTCTGCGGGCGGCTCTGTTACCCGGCCCGCGGGCGCTCGACGCCTTCACGGAGTGGCGGGCGCTGGTCGATTTCGAGTCCACCGATGCCCCCACGTATCGGCTGCTGCCGCTGATCTACTCGAACCTCGGCGCCGAGCTGGCGACGGATCCCATCTTCGGGCGGATGCGCGGCGTCTACCGCCGGACGTGGGTGCTCAACTCGGTCCAGCTCGAGGGGGGCGAGCAGGCGATCGCCGCTCTCATCGAGGAGGACATCCCGACGATGCTGCTGAAGGGCGCCGCGATGATCGCCCGGTGGACCCGGGATTCCGGCGTCCGGATGATGTCCGACTTCGACCTGCTCGTTCCCCGCAGTCGGGCCCTGGAGGCGGTCGAGCGATTGTGCGCGGTGGGATGGCAGCCGGCCATCGATCGCCCTGTGCCGCTCACCGATGCCGACCTGGCGCCCGACCACGCCATCCTGCTCCGAAGCGACCGCGGGGGCGAGCTCGATCTTCACTGGCGCGCCCTGATGCATGGAGCCGGAGACGCCTCGGACGAGGCACTCTGGGAGCGAGCCGAGGAGATCCGCATGGGCGAGGTCCTCACCCACGTGCCGGCGCCCGAAGACCACGTGCACCATGCCTGCGCTCACGCCACCACCTGGACCGCCGCCGGACGCTTCGACTGGATTGCCGACGCCGGATTGATCGTGCAGGAGGCCGGCCCGGCATTCGACTGGTCTCGCGTCTTCGAGCGGGCCCGTCTCGATCGGTCCGTGCCCGCGGTCGATGTGCTCACGGCGGCGCTCAGCCAGGTGCTTGAAGCGCGCGTCCCGCCAGCAGGGGTCCGTCGCGGGTTCAGCCTCCGGCGCCCGGCCATCGCGGAGCGGGTCGAGATCTCGCTGCGAGGCCGCATGCCACACGAGCACGGTCGGTCGGCCGAGCTGTTCCTGGCCCTTCAGGATCACCGCCGGCGAACCGGTGATCTCGTGCGGAGGCCTCCGCACGGCTCCATCGCGTCTTTCGTCGGAGAGCGGTGGCGGGTCGACGGCCTGGCGGGGGCGGCGGCTCAGGCGGTCTACGCCGGCCTCGGGCGTCCACCATGGCTCAGGCGAGCGGTGGTCCGCCGAGTTCGCAGCCGCGCCCCCGCGGCCGCCGATCTTGCCTCGCTCGAGGACGGGTCGCTGGACCTGCGTCATGACGCGGCGGTGCGAGGCTCCCTCGTCGCGGGCTGGTCATTCGCCGAAGCGGACGGACGCTGGACCGACGGGGCCGAGTCCGCGCTGGCTTTGCGCACTCCCTCGCCAACGGGGAATCTCGCCGTTGACGTCACGGCAATTCCGCTCCTACACGCGAAGCATCCGGTGCTGGACGTCGAGATCTGGGCGAACGATCGCTGTGTCGAGCATTGGGCGTATCGCCTCGAGCAGGCTTCGCCGCCGAGCCGGCGTTTCGTGGTTCCGGAGGAATCGCTGAAGCGCAATGGCGTGCTGGAGATCGCATTCGTCTTTCGCGAGCCGTGCCGGCCCATGGAGCTCGGCGTCTCACTGGATCCCAGGAGGCTCGCCCTGTTCGTAAGGGAGCTTCGCTTCAGCCACGCCTAGGATCGAGATGTGAACGGTGACGGCCGGCGTTCGAATGGAAAGGTCCCCAGCATCCGTCTCGGCAGGATGGTCGAGGACGGAGTCGCGCCGAGCATCTTCGGATTGATCGAGCGCGGCGTTGCGCGCCAGCCCGAGCTGGCGGCGCAGATGCGCGGCCGCGTCGTCTTCCGCTTCGCCGAGGACTTCTCGCCGCTGCGGATCCACTTCAAGTCGCGGAGCGTGGTGGTCGAGGACGGCGACTCGCGCAAGCCGGACCTGGTGATCTCCGGGCGGCTGCCGGACATCGTCCACTTCGCCACCGTGCCGACCTTGCAGGGCCGCCTCCACGGCGTCCCCGACCCGCGTCGGCCGAGGGGGCGAAAGGCCCTCGGCAAGATCGCCAGCGGCAGAGTGAGGATCGAGGGCGACCGCGTGTTGGGCCGCAGGCTGCTGCGCTTACTCGCGGTCTAGTGCTTCTTCTTTTTCTTGCACTTCTTCTTGGCCTCGGCGGCCCGGTGCTTCTTCTTGTGTTTCTTGCACTTCTTCCGTTGCGTCGGTTGCGTCAGTGCGCCCGGCGGCTGGGCCTGGGCGGGTTTGGCCGTGCAGTCGGGCGAGGCGCCGATCGCGGTGATCTCCGCATCGGTGAGAACGCCGCTGTAGACCCGAATGCAGGAAGCAGCGCCAGCCGACTGCTCGCCGGTGAAGCCACCGCTCGTGTTGTCGACGAAGAAAGTCAGCGCGTTGCCGATGAAGGTCTCGTGGAACTGGGAGTTGATGACGGGGGAACCGTTGACGAACACACGGGTGCCGGAGTCCGCCGAGGTGACCGCAACAGTCGAGTAGGTGTTTGAGCCGAGCACCGGGTTGGTGCTCTCGGCGGCCTCGGACATTGGCCTGAAGTAGTAGGCCTTGCGCGCGTGGTCGTAGATCCCGTTGTCGCTCGTGCCATGGGACCAGTCGAGGATCCGGTTGTAGCCGGTGTCGTCGAGGAGGCGGAATGTCATCACCACGGAGTGCGTGGTGCCCGTGAGCCCGGTGGGCTCCATCCGCAGGCCGCCGCCCTCCGCAAAGGCGTCCACCTGCCTGCTTGTCCCCATCACGCTCTCTGTCGGGAACGTCCCGAAATCATTCACGGCGGCCAGTTCGGGGCCGGGTCCCGACGACGCGCGCGTTCCCTGGAACTGGTAGTCGCCGATCAGCGTCGCCGCGGACGCCGGCGCTGCCCAAATGGCAGCCGCGATCGCGATCGCTCCCGAAAGCCAAGCAACTCGTCCCGTGTTCACGCCTTCTCCCTCGATCGCCCCTGTGGTGGGCCGACGCTAATCCTTGGTCAGGCTCCGCGCAAGGTCTATGAGCAGCCTAGTGCCGAAACCGCTTGGGCCCTTCCCTGTGTACTCGCGGCCCACGTCCCAAGCCGTGCCCGCGATGTCGAGGTGGACCCACGGCTTCTCGTCGACGAACTCCTCGAGGAAGGAGCCCGCGTAGATCGTCGAAGCCTTGCGTTTCGACGAGGCGTTGGTGAGATCGGCGGCCGTGCCCTTGGTGAGTTCCTTGTACTCGGGGTGGAGCGGGAGACGCCAGGCGAGCTCGCCGGTGCGGCCCGCCGCGCCCTCGACCTCGGTGGCGAAGGCATCGTCGTTGGAGATCAGGCCGGCGTAGGTCGAGCCGAGGGCGACGATCACCGCGCCCGTGAGGGTGGCGAGGTCGACGATGCGGTCGGCGCCCAGCTCGACCGCATAGGAGAGCGCGTCGGCGAGGATCAGCCGTCCCTCGGCGTCGGTGTTGTTCACCTCGACCGACTTGCCGTTGAGCTGGGTGATGATGTCGCCCGGCTTCACGGCCGTCCCGCTCGGCATGTTCTCGGTGGAGGGGATGACCGCCAGGATGTTGATCGGGATCTCGAGCTTGGCGATCGCGGAGACGGCTTCCAGCACGGCGGCCGCGCCGGACATGTCCATCTTCATCTCGTGCATCCCGCCTGACGGCTTGATGGAGATGCCGCCGGAGTCGAAGGTGACGCCCTTGCCGACCAGCCCGAGAGTCTCGCCGTCCCCGCCGGCCTCGTAGCGGAGCACGATCAGCTGGGGGTCCTCCGCGCTGCCCTGTGAGACGGCGACGAGGCCGCCCATCTCCTTGTCGGCGATCTCCTTGCGGCCCAGAACCTCGCAGGTGACGGAGGAGTGCTCGTCCGCGATCGCCTTCGCGCGGCCGGACAAATAGGACGGGGTGACGACGTTGGAGGGGAGGTCCTGGAGCTCGCGGGCGAAGTTCTCCGCCTCGGCCGCGATGCGGGCGGCCTCGACGTCCTCGGCGATGCCGCCGTCGGCAATCACCGTCAGGTCTTCGAGGTGCTTGCCGGAGCCCTCGTTGTCCTCCTTCTTCGACTTGAAACGGTCGAAGCGATAGGAGCCGAGGATGACTCCCTCGACCGCCGCGGAGGCAAGCGCCTTCGGATCCTCGACGTCGGGTCCGGCGAGCGTCATGGAAGTCGCGTCCATCGAGCCGGCGGTGCGAGCTGCGATCGCGCCGGCGACTCGCACACGCTCCGGCTCGAACTCGTCGCGATCGCCGAGGCCGACCACCAGGGCGCGGCGCGGCTTCTCGGGATGAACGAGGGAGGTCTTCTTGTAGGCGCCCTTGACGTCATCGGAGCCCGGCGCCCCGGCGAGCGGCTCGGGGAGCTCGTCGCCATCGAAGACGAGGACCACGAGCAGGTCGGAGTCGATCTCGGAGAGCTGCTTGTCGGCGACGTCGACGCGCAAGGAGCGCCAGATTACAGACGGTCACTAACCTTCCGTCAGAACTTGGGAACAGCGCGTAAACGCTGCGCGCTCAAACGAAAGGCGCAGATGTCGAAGACGGTCATCCTCTCCACCGCCAGAACCCCCTTCGGGAAGATGGGCGGTGGGCTCTCGTCCCTCGATGCCACCGACCTGGGCGGCACCGCGATTTCGGAGGCGCTCGACCGCGCCGAGGTGAAGGCCGACGAGGTCCAGGGCGTCGTCTACGGCCAGGTGCTCCAGGCGGGCCAGGGACAGATCCCCTCGCGCCAGGCCCAGATCAAGGCCGGCATCCCAAAGGAGGTGCCTTCGGAGACGATCAACAAGGTCTGCGCCTCCAGCATGCGCGCGATCGGGCTGGCCGACCAGGCGATCCGCGCCGATGACCTTCAGATCGGGGTGGCCGGCGGCATGGAGTCGATGAGCAAGGCCCCGTACCTGCTCCCCGGCGCCCGCTTCGGCTTCCGGATGGGCGACGTCACGGCGATCGACGCGATGACCCACGACGGCCTCACCAATCCCTTCACCGAGAAGCAGATGATCAACGAGGCCAGTGAGGTCTCCAACGAGCTCGAGATCACACGCGCCGACATGGACCGCTTCGCGGAGCGCTCCCACCAGCTCGCGCACAAGGCGACCGAGGACGGCAAGCTCGCCGAGGAGATCGTCACCGTCACGGTCCACTTGAGGAAGGGCGACACCGAGGTGGCGGCCGACGAGGCGATCCGGCCCGACACCACCCTCGAGGTGCTCTCCAAGCTGAAGGCCGTCGGCGGCGACGACGCCACTCACACCGCCGGCAACGCCCCGGGCGTCAACGACGGCGCCGGCGCGGTGGTGGTCGCCTCCGATGAGTGGGCGAAGCAGAACGCCAAGAGCGCGATCGCGACGGTCCTGGCCTACGGCCAGGTCGCCGACGACTTCCCCTACCTCGCCCGCACGCCGGCGAAGGCCGCATTGCAGGCGCTCGAGAAGGCCGGCAAGAAGCCCGGCGACGTCGACCTCTGGGAGATCAACGAGGCCTTCGCTTCAGTCGCCATCAACTCCATGCGGATGCTCGAGATCGACGAGGACAACGTCAACGTCAACGGCGGGGCGATTGCGCTTGGCCATCCGATCGGCGCCTCAGGCGCCCGCATCGTCGGGGCGCTGGTACACGAGCTGAAGCGCCGCGGCGGCGGTCTCGGCTGCGCCGCGATCTGCTCCGGCGGCGGGCAGGGCGACGCGATTCTCATCGAGGTGAATGGCGGCTAGCAGCCAGTGACTGAGTCGGGGCAGGACCGACTCACCAGGCGCCGGCTGATCGGGACCGGCGCCGCAGCCGCGGGCGCCGCCGCCCTCTCGCGGGTCCCGGGCGCAGAGGCGCGCAAGGGACATAACAAGAAGGGCAAGCACGGCCGAAAGAGACACGCCGACGTCGTCGTGGTCGGCGCGGGATTCGCGGGGCTGACGGCGGCGCTCCGGGTGAAGCAGGCGGGCAAGTCGGTGATCGTGCTTGAGGCGCGCGGTCGCGTCGGCGGGCGCTCGTGGAACGCGGCGATCCCCGGTGGAGAGGTGACCGAGCGTGGTGCGGCGTTCATCGGCCCCACTCAGGACCACATCGCCAAGCTGGGGGCCGACTTCGGCGTCGGCACGTTCCCGACGTACGACACAGGCGACAACGTCTACGTCCGCGACGGCAACCGCTCGACCTACAGCGACACGGGCATCACCGGCACGGCGCCCCTCGACCCCGTGATCCTGCCGGACCTGGCCGTGACGGTGGGATTGCTTGACCAGATGGCGACGGAGGTAGACGTCAACTCCCCCTGGACGGCGCAGAACGCCGCGGCCTGGGACGCCCAGACGCTGCAGAGCTGGATCGATTCCCATTCCATCACCCCGGCGTTCCGCGAGGTGGTGGGTGCGGCGACCCGCCCGATCTTCGGCGCCGAGCCGAGCGAGCTCTCGCTGCTGTACACGATCTTCTACATCGCGGCCTCGGGCAACGAGCAGAACGTCGGCACGTTCGAGCGCAACTTCAACACCCGGATGGGCGCCCAGCAGGACCGCTTCATCGGGGGCACTCAGCTGGCGGCGCAGCGGGTCGCGAAGCGCCTGGGCAAGAAGCGGGTCCTCCTCAAGCAGCCGGTCCGCCAGATCGTGCAGAAGAAGGGGGGAGTGGTGGTGCACACCAAGCGCCTGCGCGTGCACGCCAAGCGCGCGATCGTCGCGGTGCCGCCCACCCTCGCCGGGCGGATTGACTACCGCCCCGACCTGCCTCCGGAGCGCGACCAGCTCACCCAGCGGGTCCCGCAGGGGAACCTGACGAAGGTCACCGTGGTCTACGACCGGCCGTTCTGGCGGGACGATGGGCTCAACGGCACGGCTGTCTGCACCGACGGCTACGTCAGCGCGACCTTCGACGACAGCCCTCCCGAGGGCAACCCCGGAGTCGTCTTCGGCTTCGTCGGCGGCGACCGGTCCCGGGCGTTCAACGCGCTCTCCTCCGGGGAGCGGCAGGCGGCGGTGCTCGCTCAGTTCACCCAGTTCTTCGGCTCTCGGGCGCGCGCCCCGATCGGCTACCTCGAGTCGTACTGGGCCGGCGAGCGCTGGTCGCGCGGGTGTCCGGTGGGCATTCTCGGCCCCGGGGTGCTGACGGCCTACGGACCGGTCCTCAGGGCTCCAGCCGGCAGGATCCATTGGGCGGGAACCGAGACCTCGACCTACTGGAACGGCTACATGGACGGCGCTGTTCGCTCCGGCGAGCGCGCCGCGGCCGAGGTGCTGGCGGAGATCTGACCGCGGCTAGTCTCCGGGCATGCCCGGAGCAGCCTTCTTCGACCTGGACAAGACGCTCATGGCCGGCTCGTCCGGCATGGTCTTCGCGCGCGTCGCCAACCAGCGCGGGTTCGTGCCGCGCGGACAGCTCGCCCGGTGGGGCTTCGACCACCTCCGCTACCGGCTGCGCGGTTCCTCGGACGAGCAGACCAGCGCCGTGCTCGACGTCGCCAAGAAGGTCTTCGCCGAGATCCCCGAGCGCGAGGTGGAGCGGATGGCGCCGGCCGTGCTCGCGGGGATCCTGCCGCGCATCTACCCGCAGATGCTCGACGAGGTCTATCGCCACCAGGACGAGGGCCGCGCCACCTTCATCGTCAGCGCAGCCGGGAACGATCTGGTCAAGGCGCTCGCCGCCGTCCTCGGCATGGAGGGTGGGATCGGGACCGCGTGGGAGATCGGCGCCGACGGCAAGTTCACCGGCGAGATGGACGGGCCCTTCGTCTACGGCAAGGGCAAGGTCGAGGCGATGCAGCGCTTCGCCGAGAAGCACGACATCGACATGGCCGAGTCATGGGCGTACTCGGACTCAGTCAGCGACCTCCCGATGCTCCGGTCGGTCGGTCACTCCGTCGTGGTCAACCCGGACGCCGACCTGCTCGAGATCGCCCGCCAGGAGGGATGGCAGGTGATGCGCTTCGAGAAGCTCGGGCGGAAGCTCGCGATCGTGGGCGCCACGGCGCTCGCCGCGGCCGCGGGCGGCGCGGGAGCCCTGGCGTCGAGGCGCCGGCATTCGGGCGGGCTTCTCCGCTAGGCGTCAGGACGGCCTGGTTCGCGACCTCCGGTTGGCCGGTTGGGCCAACTCCTCGGGCTCTACCGAATTTCGAGATTGAAACCGGCCTCATGTGTGAGAACCTTCGAGCCGAGAACAAGTGCTCCGCGGGCGCGACGATTGCGACCGCGGGCTCGTGTCAGGAGAACTAGGGGTCAATGAAGCAGCAGGCGTCGGAGGCGGAGCAGCGGGAGACCGCGACGTTGGGCCGCGTCCGCGCCGTGGAGGAGCACGCGCAAGAGGCCACGCGGCGTGACGAGCTGGCGAGCCGCCGTGATCGGGTCGCCGCCGAGCGGGACCGGGCCGCCGAAGAGCGCGATCGCCAGATTTCCGCGTCGAACGGCTCGCCGACCGCCGGACGTGATGGCGACCACATCGGCCGGGTGGCCGACAAGCTCAAGCGGCTGCTTGCCGACGCGGCTTCGGACCGCGCGCGTGCCGCCGCGGACCGGGAGCTCGCGGCAAAGGATCGCGCCCGTGCGGCTGCGGAGCGCGACGAAGCGCTGGGGGTGCTGGAGGACGCCCATTTCGACGACCTCACCGGCGCGCACCGCCGCGGTTTCGGGGAGGAAATGCTGTCCGCGGAGATCGAGCGAGCCCGCCGCCGGCAGGAGAGCATCGCCCTGGTGATGGTGGACATCGACGGCCTGAAGCACGTCAATGACACCGAGGGTCACTCCGCGGGCGACGAGGTCCTGCGTGATGTGGTCGCCGCGATCCGGGCGAACATCCGCACCTACGAGCCGATCGTCCGGCTCGGAGGCGACGAATTCGCCTTCACGATTGCGGGCGTGGGACTGGATGGCGCCCGAGACCGCTGCACCCTGATCCAGGCCGAGCTGGCGCGCAGGCCCAGCCGAGCGCGCATCAGCGTCGGTTGCACGGGACTACGTCCCGATGACGACCTCTCCGAGCTCTGTCGCCGTGCTGATGGCGCGCTTGTCGAGGCTCGCAAGAGGCGTAGCCGCATCACCAGCCAGCCCTAGACTCCATCCCATGGCAGTGGAGCCTGAAGCGCGACGGCGCGCCCACGAGTGGCAGGCCGAGGTGTATTCGAAGCTCGAAGAGCGCGAGGCGCTGTTCGAGACGATCTCCGGCGAGGAGGTGAAGCCGCTCTACACGGAGGAGGACCGCGAGGGGTCTGACCCCGAGCGCGACCTCGGCTACCCGGGCGAGTACCCGTACACCCGCGGCGTCTACGCGTCGATGTACCGCGGCCGGCTCTGGACGATGCGGCAGTTCGCAGGCTTCGGAACGGCCGAGGAGACGAACGAGCGCTTCCACTACCTGCTCGATCACGGCCAGACCGGGCTCTCGACCGCCTTCGACATGCCGACCCTGATGGGCCTCGACTCCGACGCGGACCGCAGCCTCGGCGAGGTCGGGGTGGAGGGCGTCGCGATCGACACCCTCGACGACATGGAGACGCTCTTCTCTGGAATCGACCTGGGGAGCGTCACGACCTCGATGACGATCAACGCGCCCGCCGCGATCCTGCTCGCCTTCTACGTCGCCACGGCCGAGGAGCAGGGCATCGGCCCGGAGCGTCTCGGCGGCACGATCCAGACCGACATCCTGAAGGAGTACATCGCCCAGAAGGAGTGGTGCTTCCCGATCGAGCCGGCGATGCGGCTGGTCGGCGACATGATCGAGTGGGCGACCGAGCACATGCCGCGCTGGCACCCGATCTCGATCTCCGGGTACCACATCCGCGAGGCCGGCTCGACGGCCCAGCAGGAGCTCGCCTTCACGCTCAAGGATGGCTTCACCTACGTCGAGCAGGCGATCGAGCGCGGCCTCGACGTCGATGCATTCGCGCCGCGGCTTTCCTTCTTCTTCAACGCCCACGTCGACTTCTTCGAGGAGATCGCCAAGTACCGGGCCGCCCGCCGCATCTGGGCCCGCGAGATGCGCGAGACCTACGGGGCCAAGCGCGAGGAGTCCTGGCGGATGCGCTTCCACACGCAGACCGCCGGCGTCTCGCTCACCGCGCAGCAGCCCCAGGTCAACATCATTCGCACCGCGATCGAAGCGCTCGCCGGCGTCCTCGGCGGCACCCAGTCGCTGCACACCAACTCCTATGACGAGGCGCTGGCACTGCCCACCGAGGAGGCCGTCCGCATCGCCCTGCGGACCCAGCAGGTGATCGCGCACGAGACCGGCGTCACCAACACCATCGACCCGCTCGGTGGCTCCTACTTCATCGAGACCCTGACCGACGAGATGGAGCGCGCCGCTTACGAGTACTTCGCCCGCATCGACGAGCTCGGCGGCATGGTCGAGGCGATCAAGCAGAACTTTCCCCAGCGGGAGATTGCCGACGCCTCCTTCCGCTACCAGCAGGAGGTCGACTCGAAGCAGCGGATCGTGGTCGGCGTCAACGACTACGTCCAGGAGGACGAGGACGCCACCCCGATCCTGCGGATCGACCCCTCCCTCGAGACCAAGCAGAAGGGCAGGGTGGAGGCGACCAAGTCACGGCGCGACTCCGCCGAGGTCGAGCGGACGCTCGCCGATCTGAAGTCAGCTGCAGCGACCGACGTCAACCTGATGAACCCGATCCTGGCCTGCGCCCGCGCGCGGGTGTCGGAGGGCGAGATGGTGGTGGCCCTGCAGCAGGTGTTCGGCAGCTACACCGAGCTGCCGGTGTTCTGAAGCGTTGCGGCTAAGCCGCGCGGCGCGCGGACTCGACGATGACGATCATCTCGCCGGTCGGCCCCAGCTCCGACCCGGCGAGGAACATCCGGCCGACGCCGCGTCGCTCGGACTCCGTCCTGGCGACCTGGCAGGCGTCGTCGTGATCGAGACCCCTGGCAAGCACCTTCTCCCCGTGCGAGCGGTTCAGAAAGAGAACGTCGTACAAGCCTGTGCCTCCTGATTGGAATCCCCTAGTCACTGCTCATTCTCCTATCGACATATCGCGTTGGGAACCGTAGAAACTTCCTGTTCAACTACGGTTAAGCCGCTGCCGAACGAGTGCATGACTGAATAGTGCCGACCGACACCGCCAGAAAAATCAGGATCGTCGTCGCCAAGCCCGGTTTGGACGGTCACGACCGCGGAGCGAAGATCATCGCCCGCGCGCTGCGCGACGCCGGCATGGAGGTGATCTACACGGGCCTCCATCAGACGCCCGAACAGATCGCCGAGACGGCGATCCAGGAGGACGCGGACGCCGTCGGCCTCTCGATTCTCTCCGGCGCCCACATGACGCTCGTGCCCCGCGTTGTGGAGCTGCTCTCCGAGCAGGGTGCCGAGGACGTGGTGGTGACGGTGGGGGGGACGATCCCCGCCGACGACATCCCCGAGCTGAAGAAGCTCGGAGTCGCCGAGGTCTTCACGCCCGGCGCCCCCACTGACGAAATCGTCGAGTTCGTCGAGCGAGCGGTAGCCGGGCGCGAAGGGGCTTCGGCCTAGTAACCCCCGCCGCCGTAGCCGCCCGAGGACTGAGTCGTCGTGGTGGCCGCGCTGGAGCCGGCTGAGCTGCCGCCGGTAGTCGCCGCAGTCCACACGAACTGGGTTCCTCCGAAGGCATCGGAGAGCCCGTTGCCCGTCACCTGAGCGGCGCTGTCCTCGACGAACGTGTAGAGGGGTTTGCCGCCGAATGTGACCTGAGTGCCTCCGTCGGCCCGCTTCACCGTTCCCAGCATTCCCCGGACCGCCGAATCTCCGGAGGTCGGGTTGCCTTGCGCCGGAGCGGGGAGTGGGACCCAGATCGATGTGCACTCTCCGGCGCACGCGATCTTGGAACCGCTGTCCTGATTGTTCGTGTAGAGGGCGTTGCCCTGGGAGGCGACCAGGACGTCACCGGTGCCGGAGATCGACTTGACCGTGACGGTGTCGCCCGAACCGGCGGTCCCGGCGCCGCTCGTCGCCGCCGCGCTCGATGAAGCGCTGCTGCTGTTGCTGCCTCCGCACGCCGCCACACCCACGGCGAGCACGGAGACTGTTGCGATCACGAGGATCGCTCGTTTGCTGCGGAGCATCACGCCCCCGCCTTTCGTTTGTTGGTTAGTAGCCGTAGCCGCCGCCGGAGCTTGTGCTTCCGCCGACTGCGGTGCCACCCGTCGTCGCGCTCGAGCCACCGCTCGAAGCCGAGCCGTTGCTCGTCGCCGGCGCGCCGGAGTTGGTCGAGCTGTCGTTGCTGCTGCCACCGCACGCCGCCAGCCCAATCCCGAGGGCCAGGCTGCAGGCGCCGGCGAGAATCAAACGTCTTGTCCGTTTCACGGGGGGCTCCTTTACCTTGGATATGTCGTGTCCTTGATCCCCCCTCGCACGTACTACGCCGGTGCCGGGTGCCGGGATTGGCAATCCGTCTGGCCGCCCGGAACGTAGGAATGTCTGTGGACCCCTCTGACGAGGCATTGCTCGCCGGCTTCGCGACCGGCGACCCGCGCACCGCTGCGGCGTTCGTGCGCCGCTTCCAGGGGCGCGTCTTCGGCCTCGCCCTGACGATCGTCCGCCAGCCGGCGATCGCCGAGGAGGTCGCCCAGGAGACCTTCGCCCGGGTCTACCGGCACGCCGGCAACTTCGATGCCCGCAAGGGGCGAGTCTCGACCTGGCTGCTCTCGATCGCTCGCAACCTCGCGATCGACCACACCAGGATGAAGCGCCTCGACCCGGTCGACCCGGAGGTCATCGCGGCGGAGATCTCGATCGAGAACCAGGCCCCCGGCGCCGACGAGGCTGGCCTCCAGCCCGACGAGCGGGATCGGCTCCGGTCAGCGATCACCGACCTTCCCGACGATCAGCGCCGCACCCTTGTTCTCTCGGCCTACATGGGTCGTACCGCGCGGGAGATCAGCGATCTCGACGACATCCCGCTCGGGACCGTCAAGACCCGGATCCGCACCGCGATGCTGAAGCTGCGCGATGAGCTGGAGGTGCTCGAGTGATGGATGCCCGCTGCCATGAGACTCGCGAGATGGCCGCCGAGCTCGCGCTCGGCATCGTCGAGGGCGAGGAGCGGGGTCGCGCCCTGCAGCACCTCGCCGACTGCCCCGATTGCCGTGCCGAGGTCGAGAAGTACTCCGATCTCGCAGACGAACTTCTGCTGCTCGCCCCGCGCCGGGAGCCACCGGTGGGCTTCGAGTCGCGGGTGCTGGACGAGTTGCTCCCGGCGCCCAAGCCCAGGCGGCGCCGCCGGCTGCAGCTCGTGTTCGCGCCCGTGGCGGCGGCGATCGCCGCCGTCGGGCTCACGCTCGGGATCGTCTGGAACGACGTGCAGACCGGCCAGAGCTACCGCGCGACCCTCCAGAAGGCGAACGGCCAGGAGTTCGAGGCCTACTCGCTGTACGCCGGCGACTCGTTCGCGGGAACCGTCTTCAGCTACAAGGGTGCCCCCAACTGGCTGGTGGTCACGGTCGACCCGGCGCACCGGGCCGACGCGCAGAGCGCCGAGCTGGTCATGAACGACGGCAGGCAGGTGCCGCTCCAGTGGTTCCACCTCGACCGGACGGGCAGCTCTGGGGGCGGGATCCCGGGGACCCGCATGACGTGCAGTTTCTGCGCCTGGCGCCCGGGCTCGCGGCGGCGAGCCGCTCGTGGCCCACTTCACCGGCTAGCCGCTTTCGGAGCGGCGCATCCGGGTGATGGTCCGACTACCATTCGCCGGACCGATTGACTGGTCAGTCAGCCAGTCGGGGCAGCCGCTAATATCCCGCGCCGCCGCGAAGCAATCGATTCTCATAGAGAGGACCCGACCTTGAAGATCTGCGTGCTCGTCAAAGAGGTCCCGGACGCCGCCGTCGACAAGCGGATCGACCCGGAGACCAAGCGCCTGGACCGCTCGGGCGAGAAGAACCTCAACCCCTTCGATACCCACGCCCTCGAGGCTGCGATGCAGGTCAAGGAGGGTGGCACCGACGTCGAGGAGATCGTCGCCGTGACGATGGGCCCGGACAGCGCCGTACGCGCGCTGCACAAGGCCGTCGCACTGGGTGCCGACCGCTCCGTGCACCTCACGGACGACGCCCTGACCGGCTCGGACGTCTGCGCCACCGGCTACGCCCTGGCGAAGGTCCTGGAGGCCGAGAGCCCCGACCTCGTCCTGCTCGGCCAGCAGTCCGATGACGGCGAGTGCTACACGATCGGCGCCGTCGTGGCCGACCACCTGAAGATGCCGTCGCTCACCCAGGTGATCAAGATGGACGTCGCCGACGGCAAGCTCACCTGTGAGCGCCAGGCCGAGTACGGATACGACACCGTCGAGGTGGAGCTGCCGGCCGTGATCAGCGTCGGAGACGCGATCAACGAGCCGCGCTACCCGAGCCTGAAGGCGATCATGGGCGCGAAGAAGAAGCCGCTCGACACCAAGGCGATCGGCGACGTCGGCATCGAGGGCGAGCGGGTCGGCGAGGGCGGATCCCGCACCGCCGTGCTCGAGCTCAAGCCCCCTCCCGCCAAGGAGGCCGGCGAGATCATCGAGGACGAGGACACGAACGAGACGGTCGAGAAGATCGTCGCCTGGCTCGACGAAAGGAAGCTGATCTAAATGGGAGGCATCCTGGTCTACGCCCTGCACGACGACGAGGGCAACTTCAACAAGAACTCCCTCGGCGCCCTCTCCGAGGCGGCGAAGCTCGCCGGCGAGCTGGGCACCGAGGCGGCCGCGGTCGTCGTTGGCGACGTCGCCGATGACGCAGCCGCAGGCCTCGGCGCCTGGGGCGTGAAGAAGGTCTATCGCTGCAAGGAGGCCCCCGAGGGCCTCGCCCAGCCGATCGTCGACGTCATGGCGAAGGTGATGACGGACAACGACATCTCCTACGCGCTCTTCGGCGGAGGCCTCCTGGGCTTCGAGATCGGCGCCGGCCTGACGGCACGCCTGAATGCGGGGGTGACCATGGAGGTCACAGCCGTCAACGTCGCCGACGGCAAGCTCGTCGCCGAGCGGCCGATCCTGCAGGACTCACAGATCGCGGACGTCGGCTACGTCGAGGAGCCCGGGATCATCATCGGGCGCCTCAACGCCTTCGACGAGAACGAGACCGGCGGCACGGCCGAGGTCGAGGACGTCGCTGTCGAGCTCTCGGAGTGGTCGACCAAGGCCAAGATGGTCACTCGCGGCGAGCAGCGCGGCGAGGACGTCGACATCGAGGGCGCCGACATCCTGGTCGGCGGTGGCCGCGGCCTGGGCAAGAAGGAGAACTTCGAGCTCGCCGAGCAGCTGTCCGACTCGATGGGCGGCGCGGTGGCCGCGACGCGTGCCGTCGTCGACGCCGGCTGGTACCCGTACGCCGCGCAGATCGGTCAGACCGGCAAGACGGTCGCGCCGAAGCTGTACCTGGCGCTCGGCATCTCCGGCGCGATCCAGCACAAGGTCGGCATGCAGAACTCGGAGAACATCCTGGCCATCAACAAGGACCAGAACGCGCCGATCTTCGAGTTCTCGGATCTCGGCGTGGTGGGCGACCTCCACAAGATCGTCCCCAAGCTGACCGAGGCGATCAAGGCCAAGAAGGGGTCGTAGTGGCCGTCAAGCCCGCGGAGTTCCCGCCGCCCTTCAATCCGGCGGACTACGTCGGTCCGCCGACCGATGCGCCGGAGGAGCGGCTCGAGGCCGGCATCGTCATCGTCGGCGGCGGCCCGGCCGGGCTCGCCTGCGCCAACCGGGTACTGCAGCTGCTCGAGGACGAGCCGGAGCTGACCGAGAAGCTCGGCGAGATCCCGGTCGCGGTGATCGAGAAGGGCAAGGCCTGCGGCGCCCATAACGTCTCCGGGGCGAACATGGTGCCGTCGGCGATGGAGAAGCTCTTCCCCGACCTCGATCCGAGCGATTGGCCGGTCTACCAGAAGGTCGAGAAGGACGCCGTCTATCTGCTCACCAAGCGGATGGCGATCCCGCTGAAGCCGCCGCCGCCCAACTTCCGCAACCACGGCAACTACGTCACCTCGGTCTCGAAGCTCTCGCGCTTCCTCGCGGAGAAGGCGGAGGAGGCGGGGGCCTACATCCTCACCGAGACCGTGGCCGACAAGCTGCTGGTGGAGGACAGGATCGTGCGCGGCATTCGCTCCGGCGACAAGGGTCGCGGCCGTGACGGGGAGGAGCTCAGCAACTTCGAGCCCGGCTCGGACCTGATGGCCAAGGCCACAGTCCTGGCCGAGGGGACGGTCAGCCACCTGACGCAGTGCGCCGTCGACTACTTCGACCTCGCCGGCGACTCCACGAGATGGGAGATCGGCGTCAAGGAAGTCTGGAAGGTGCCCAAGCCGCTCGATCGGGTCATCCACACGATGAACTGGCCGCTCCGGGGCCGCCCGAAGTACAACGAGTTCGGCGGCAGCTTCATCTACCCGATGGGGGAGGACAAGCTCACCATCGGGATGGTCGTCGGTCTCGACACCACCGACGCGACCTTCTCCTGCCACGACGCGCTGCAGCAGCTGAAGACCCACAAGTTCGTCCGCAAGCTGCTCGAGGGCGGCGAGCGGGTCGGCTGGGGCGCGAAGACGATCCCGTCCGGCGGCTACTGGTCGATGCCGAGGCGGCTGTCGGTGCCCGGCATGGTGATGGCCGGCGACAACGTCTCGATGGTGAACGTCCCGTACCTGAAGGGGATCCACTACGCGATGCACGCCGGCATGTACGCGGCGGAGGCGATCGTCGAGTCCCTGAAGCAGGACTCGGTCAACTTCGAGGAGTACGAGCGCAAGGTCAAGAAGTCCGAGATCGAGAAGGACCTCTACCGCTCCCGGAACGTCCGCCAGTACGGCGACAAGGGATTCGTGGCGTTCGGCGGTATCGCCAACGCCTGGCTTCTGTCCCGCGGCGCGGTCCCGCCCGGCCACAAGAAGGTCGAGCCGGATACCGACGTCCCGGTCGAGATCGGCGGCGCCGCCAAGAACTACCCGAAGCCCGACGGCTCGTACATCTTCGACAAGCTCTCGTCGGTGTTCCTCTCGGGCAATGCGACCCGCGACGACGCTCCCAACCACGTGCGAATCCAGGAGCGCGTTCCGAAGGAGGTCGCCCAGACCTGGGTCTCGATGTGCCCCGCGCAGGTCTACGAGATCCCCGAGGACCAGCTCGAGTCGGGCGCCGCAGACCGTCGACGTCCACGTGACGGCCTCGAACTGCGTGCAGTGCGGCGCGATCACGGCCAAGGGCGGCCGGCTCACCCTGCCAGAGGGCGGGGACGGGCCTCTGTACCAGGAGACGTAGGGACGGCTTCGCCATCAAGTCGCGGCCACGAGCGGCCGCACGACGCAAGTCGCGGCGGCTTCGCCGCCGCTCCGAAGTAGGGCGGCCTGGTGGCCGCTAGGCGAAGCCGTGCATAGTTCGCCTATGAAGGGGAATGGGCGAATCGCCGTCTTCGGGCCCAGCCCGATGCTGAGCGTCACGATCGAGGCGCGCGGCGAGGGGCGCGACGACATCCACTGCCACCCCGCCGGGCAGGGCGTCTGGCTCAGCCGGATGGCCGGGGAACTGGGGGCCTGGCCGGTTCTCTGCTCGCTGATCGGCGGGGAAACTGGGGTCGTGCTGGAGCCGCTGCTGGAGCAGCTCCCCGGGGAGCGCCGGCTGGTCCGGACCGAGTGCTCGAGTGGCTGCTTCGTCACCGATCGCCGCAGCGGCGAGCGGCGGCCCGTGGCGCAGGCCTGGGTCGAACCGCCGTCGCGGCATGAGTGCGACGACCTGGTCGCGGCCACCACGGCTGTCGCGCTCGAGTGCGACCTTCTGGCGATCTGCAACCCCTACCCGGGCGACACGATGCCGCTCGAGGCCTACGGCGACCTGGTCGCCAACGCGCGCGCGGCGGGGATCCCGGTGATCGCCGATCTCTCCAGTCCGCGGATCGAGCCGACGGCGGCCGCTGGGGCTGACTTCGTCAAGCTGAACGACTGGGAGCTCGCCGCCTTCGTGGCGGGCCCCGTCGATACGCCGGAGCGGCTGCAGGGCGCGGCCGGCCGCCTGCGGGAGCTCGGGGCCCGCAACGTGCTCGTCACCAGGGCGGGTGACCCGGCGCTGGCGCTGCTCGGCGACGAGGCCTGGGAGCTCGTCCCGCCGAAGCTGGAGGCGGGCTCGCGCGAAGGCTGCGGGGACACGATGATGGGCGCGATCGCGGCCGCGCTCGCCCAGGGAAGCGAGCTCCGCGACGCGCTGGTGCTCGGCGCCGGCGCCGGGGCTGTCAACTTCCTCCATCACGGCCTCGGCACCGGCTCCCGCCGCGAGGTCGAGGAGCTCGCGCGCGAGGTCGAACTGCGCCGGGTCTAGACCGGGGAGTAGGGCGGCTCGGGCCGCTCGCCGCGCAGAATCGCGGCCGGGGCTTCGTGCGCGATCCAGTCGAGGTGCGGGCTGAGCAGGTCGACCTGTTCCAGCACGGCAAGCCCCTCCGTGATGCGCAGCGGGCGGCCGCCGTGCGAGGAGTGCGAATCGCTCGAGAGGACGTGGATCAGCCCCGCGCCCGCCAGGGCGAGCATTCCCTGGCGCGGCGGCCCTGAGATCAGGTAGGCGGCAGTGCACTGGATCAGCGCTCCGGCGGCGATCAACGCGCAGATCCGCTCGAGCATGTCGGCGGAGACGTGGCGCTCCGGATGGGCGATCAGCGCTCGATGGCCGCGCTCGCCGAGGTCGGTCACGGCCGCGAGGAGCGAGTCGCCGAGCGGCCCGGGCCGCGGCTCGAGCAGGATCCACCCGCCTCCGCCAAGGGTGACGGCGCGCAGCTCATCCTCGTCAAGTCGCTCGAGAGCCGTCTCGGCGACCTCGCCGCCCGTCACCACAGTGACTGGCACTTCATTGCGGCGCAGCTCGGCGTTCACCTCCGCGACGCGCTCAGCGAGCTCCGGGATCCGAACGTCGTGGTCGTGGCGGATGTGTGGGGTGGCGGCGATCGTCTCGATGCCGTCCTCGGCCGCCACCCGGCCCATCGCGAGCGAGTCCGCGAGGTCGAGCGCCCCGTCGTCGATTCCGGGCAGGATGTGGCAGTGGAGGTCGATCACCATCCGCCACGCTAGCCAGCCGCCCACCGGGAGGCCATCTACGTGGTTTGCACGGGTGACGCTCGCGCGATTGAGGCCTACCTTTGGCTGCAATGGCCACAGAGAAATCGTTCGAGAAGCTGGCGCCGGACGAAAATGTCGACGGGGACGTGCGCAGCCGGATCTCGACCAACATCGTCCAGCTTCACAAGGAGTACTACGGCCGGGGACCGACCAAGACGAAGACCTACTACCAGGAGGACTTCGTCCTGATCCTGCTCCGTGGCGGTTTCACGACCGTCGAGCGCACCCTTCTTCACGCCGGGCGGCGCGACGCGGTCACGGCGCAGCGACACACCTTCCAGGAGGTGATGCGGCCCCTCTACGCTGAGCTGATCGAACGCGAGACCGGGCGCGCCGTCACCGCCTTCATGAGCACCACCCACCAGGACCCGGACATCCTCGCCGAGCTCTTCATCCTGGAGCCGCTCGACTCAGAGCTCCAGGACTAGGAGGTCGAGCCCCGAAGGGGGCGTGGGCTGAGTTTTCGCATGCCGGATGGCGCTGCCCGTGAGAGGCTGATCTATGCTCGCCCCGTGGCGGACCACACCAGCCAGACTCTCGAGCGGGAGTTCCTGGAGTTCGCGCCCGACGCCGTCATCGGGGTCGACCAAACCGGGGAGATCAAGCTCGTCAACTCGCGCACCCAGGCGGTGTTCGGCTACGCCCGAGATGAGCTGATCGGCGAGCGGGTTGAGATGCTGGTGCCGGAGTCGGTGCGTGGAAGCCATGTCGCGCACCGCGATCGCTATTTCGAGGCTCCGCGCACCCGCCCCATGGGTGCCGGCGTGGACCTCTACGCGCGCCGGAAGGACGGCAGCGAGTTTCCCTGCGAGATCTCACTCTCGACGGTCGCCACCGAGAGCGGGATGATGGCCCTGGCGGCGATACGAGACATCACGGACCGGAGGCGCGATCGCGATGAGCTTCGCCGGGCGGTGCGGCGGCTGCAGGCGGCGACGGATGTGGCGATCGCGGTCGGCGGCGAGACCGATCTCCAGCGAGTGCTTGACGCGATCGTCGAGCGCGGCCGGGCTCTGGTCGAGGCGCGGGCTCTGATCATCCTGCTGCGCGAGGGGGAGGACCTCGTCGTGGCGGCGACGGCGGCGGTCTCCGACGGACTCGATCCGAAGGTGACGGCGCTCCGTATTCGCGCCAAGGAGGCGTCGGAGCAGGTGTTGCTCGGTCGCTTCACGGGGGCGGACCTGACCGCCAAGGAGAGCGGCCGGGCCCTGCTTGCCCCGCTCCTCTTCCGAGGAGACCCGCTCGGCGTGGTCGTCGCTCTCGATCGGATCGGGGATCCCGGCAGCTTCGATGACGAGGATCAGCGCATGCTCGAGGCCTTCGCCGCCAGCGCCGCCACCGGCGTGGCAACCGCGCGGTCGATGGCCGAGGAGCGCCTGCAGAACACGATCGACGCCGCCGAGCAGGAACGAAGCCGCTGGGCGCGCGAGCTGCACGACGAGACCCTGCAGGCGCTGGCGGTGCTGAGGATGCGGCTCTCCTCGGCGCTGCGGGAGGAGGCGCCGGAGGAGCTCGAGAAGACCGGCCAGGCGGCTGTCGAGCAGATCGACGACGAGATCGTGAAGCTTCGCCGGCTGATCACCGAGCTGCGGCCCGCGTCGCTCGACACGATCGGCCTCGAGGCTGCGCTCCAGGCTCTGGCCGAGCAGCACCAGCAGTCCCCGACGAGCATGGATGTCGACTGCGAGTTCGAGCTGCCCCGCGACGAGCAGGGGCGGCCCACCCCTGTGCTCGAAACCGCCGTCTACCGCCTCGTTCAGGAGGCGCTCAACAACGTCTCCAAGCACTCGATGGCTCGGCGCGCGGACATCACGGTTCGCACCACGCGGAGCTCCATCGAGATCGAGGTTCGCGACGATGGCGTCGGCTTCGAGCCCAATCTGGTCCGGGAGGGCTTTGGCCTCGTCGGGATGCGGGAGCGCGCGGCGCTGCTCGGCGGCACCCTGGACGTCGATTCGACGAGGGGATCCGGGACGCGGGTCCGCGCCGAGATCCCGCTGCTTACGAGGGCCGAAGAGGACTGACGGCTTCGCCTCAAGTCGCGGCCACGAGCGGCCGCCCCTGATAAGTCGCTACGGGCTTCGCCCTCCGCTCCGAAGTAGAGCGGCCTGGTGGCCGCTAGACATCGATGAGCCCGCGCTCGATCGCGTAGCGGACGAGCTCGGAGCGGGTGGTCATCGCCAGTTTCTGCTGGATGTGGGCTCGGTGTGACTCGACCGTTCGCACGCTCAGATAGAGCTGCTCGGCGATCTCGTTGTTCGTGTGGCCCAGCGCGATCAGGCGGAGCACCTCGAGCTCGCGCTCTGAGAGGTCGTCGGGGGTTGCGGCATCGGGCTCCGCGGCGAGGCGAGCGCCCAGCTCCGGCTGCAGGTAGGTGCGGCCCTCGGCCGCCATCCGGACGGCCTTGACCAGCTCCTCGCTGGCGGCCTCCTTGAGGATGTAGCCGAGGACTCCGGCCTGGAGAGCCTCGCGAGCGAAGGCGGTCTCGTCCTGCATGGTCAGCACGACGATCTCGGTGCCGGGCGACTGCTCGCGGATCGAGGGGATCGCCGCCAGTCCCGATCCGCCCGGCATGTTGATGTCGAGGATGAGGACCTTCGGACGGTGACCGCTGACGTAGCGGCTCGCGGAATCGGCGTCCCCGGCCTCGGCGACCACCTCGATGTCGGGCTCGCGCTCGAGCATGAGCCGCAGCGCGCTTCTGACCACGGCGTGGTCATCCGCCAGTACTACGGAGATCGTGCCTTCTGCCTCCCCCGATTCGGCCACGGGCGTACCTTAGCCCTGCGCGAGGCTTCAAGAGGCATTAGTCGGTACCGCAACTCAGCGCCCGAGCACCCGTTTCTCGCCAAGTCGGATCCGCAGGAGGCCACCTTCTATCTGCGCGGCAAGAAGATCGACCGTGACCCAAAGCCACCGATCCGCGTCGGTCTCAAGCATGCCTCCTCCGGCGAGAAGCTGGAGGCAGTGGCGAGCTCCCTCGACGGGCGGAAGGTCAGCCTGACGCGGAAGCTGCTGGGCTGCTGAGGGTCAGTCAGAGCCATGCCAGGGATGCAGGCGCGGTAGCCATCCCGGGACGGCGCGGCGGTAGGCGTCGTAGTCCGCGCCGAACCGGCGCTCGAGTGTCGGCTCTTCGTAGGTCAGCACGAAGGTCGCCACGATCGCGAAGAAGATCGCTGCGTAGGCCAGCAGCTCCCACTGGCCCAGCAGCAGCGCCTGGCCCGCGATCAGCGCTCCGACCGCGAGGTACATCGGGTTGCGGACGTGGCGATACACGCCGCCGACCACCAGGCGCTCGGTCGGGGCAATTGGCGCGGGCGTCCCGATGCCCTCAATCACGAAGCGGCCAAATGCGTGCAGCAGGAAGCCCGCCCCGGCGGCAATCAGCACGCCTCCCAGGATGCGGATTGCGAGCGGCGCGTCCTCGGCGCTCCAGCCGGTGAGCAGCCAGGGGACAAGCCCGGCGACCATCCCCGGGACG
This sequence comes from uncultured Solirubrobacterales bacterium, assembly GCA_963819715.1. GTDB lineage: Bacteria > Actinomycetota > Thermoleophilia > Solirubrobacterales > 70-9 > DASUPK01. The sequence continues at coordinate 175,682 of CAWFXE010000002.1, read as the reverse complement.
AGGACCAGGAACACGGTGGTCCCCGCCGCGGCGACGGCCCTACGCGACCGCCGCCGGCTCTCGCGCAAAGCGTGCGATCAGCTCGGCGAGACGCTCGGGCTGATCCTCCGAGACGAAGGTGTAGGAGTCGTCGATCTTCTCCAGCGTGGCGCCCTGGATCGTCTCCGCGAGCCGCTCCGCGAACGAGAGCTTGAAGAATCGGTCCTCGACGGCCCAGGCGAGCATCGCCGGGCGGTCGAAGGTTCGGAGCTTCTCCGCCGCCTCGAACGTGTACTTCGGGTCGATCCCCTTCAGCACCTTGATCACGTCGCGCCGGACGCCCTTGTTCTTCAGGTAGGGGTCCACCCATTCTCGCGTCGGGGCGCCGGCGAAGTCGCGCTTGATCAGCCAGCCGTACGCAATCGGCAGCCGGCGCAGGGCCGCGAAGCGCATCCCGGCCATCATCCCGGTGAGGCCTCCGGGGACCCTTGCGGACCACTGCAGGGGGCGGAAGGCCGGCGGGAGGAAGTTCTCAAAGGCGTCGCAGTTGGTGAGCAGCAGCCTGCCGATTCTCTCCGGGTGGTTCGCCGCGGTGATCTGCGAGATCGCGCCACCCGTGTCGTTGCCGACGAGGGTGACGTCGTCGAGGTCGAGGGCCTCGAGGAAGCCGGCGACGATCCGGGCCAGGCCGGGGGGAGAGAGGTCGGCGTCGGGGTTCATCGGCTCGGGATGTGAGCCGAGCGGCAGCTCCGGGACGAGGCAGCGGAAGTTGGCCTGGAGCAGCGGCGTCACCTTCCGCCACAGCCGGCCGTCGACCAGCAGGCCGTGGACGAAGACGATCGGCGGACCATCGCCGTATTCGCGGTAGTGGATATCTCCCTGCGGGAGTTGAACGCTCATGCCGGCCTCCTCAGGTTGCGCAGCTGGGTCTTCAGGAACTTGGGCCAGGCGCGCGGGCTGCGCGCCACCGCCTTGAGGAGCGGGGTCGCGTCGAGATAGGCCACGCGCTCGACCGCCTTTCCGTCACGGAGCTTGATCCGGTCGCAGGTGTGCATTGTGAACGGCCGCCGCCCGACCGTTCCGTCCAGCCGCAGCTCGATGTAGGCGACGTCTCCATCCGCGGAGAAGCCCTCCAGCGTCCCGCGCAGATCGGGCACGAGGTCGAAGAGCGGCCGGGCGAACTCCTCCCGGAACGCCTCCTTGCCGACGATCGGCCGCATCGACGGCTGGATCATTCGCACCTCAGGCTGAAGATGGGGCTCGAAGTGGTCGCAGAACGTGTCGGCGTCCACCGGGTTGGCCCAGCCCTCGGCGAACATTTCGACCCAGGCGCGCGCTTCGGCGTTCGTGGCCGTTCCTTTTTGAGTGGCAGCCGTCATCACTCGCCCTCCAGTTGCCGCTGCATCGTTATCGAGTCGAGGTAGGTGTGCTTGCTGGCGATGAGGCCATCGCGAATCTCAATCACGTCGACGCACGGCACCTGCACCCGAGCGCCACGGATGCCGAATTCCTCTCCGTCCACCTCAATGGCCTGCTCCACGGTGCCGGTCATCGTCGACTCGAGTACCCAGTGGTCCTCGCCGAGCTGCAGGGAACGCTCGGCGAAGTGGATGTCGGGCATCAGCGCGATGTAGCCGGCGAAGGCCTCCCGTACCGCCTCCTTGCCCCTGGCCATGGGAGAACCGGCGGCGAACGCGGTGAAGACGCAGTCGTCGGTGTGCAGGTCCATGATCGCGTCGAGGTCCCGGCGGCTCCAGGCCTCGCTGTAGCGCTGAGCGAGCATCTGGATCGCGGTAGGTGCGTCGGTGGGGTTTGCGGCCGACGGTGATGGGGTGGCTGTGGTCATCAAGTGCGCCTCCTGGGTCTCGTTCGCATACAGGCTGTATGTATATCTGACCTACAGGCTGTATGTCAACGTGAGTGGGCGCACACTGGAACGCCGCTCCGTCCGGTCAGCGGCGGTGTTCTGAAGCCTGGCTAGACTTAAACGCGATGAAGACTGAAATCCACCCCGAATACGTTCTCTCGCACGTTCATTGCTCGTGCGGCAACGACTTCTATACGCGCTCCACGAAGCCCGAGCTGCACGTCGAGCTCTGCTCGCAGTGCCACCCCTTCTACACGGGCAAGCAGAAGCTGGTTGACACCGGCGGCCGGGTCGAGCGGTTCCGTCGCCGGGCCGCCAAGCGCGCCCGTTGAGTTCAGCGCCCGCCTCATCGAACGGATCGCGGCCGCAGGCCCAGCCTAAGCGACCCGCACAATCCGAGACGATGCCGGACGGGAAGCCCGTGGCCGTGGGCGACGCTCCGATCGGCGGCCAGGCGGTGCTCGAGGGAGTGATGATGCGCGGCGTCTCGACCTGGTCGGTCGCCTGCCGCAATCCCGAGGGCGAGATCGAGGTCACCTCCGAGCCGATCGTCGCCTGGGCCAAGCGAAGCCGCTTCTTCCGCGTGCCGGTGATCCGGGGCGTGGTCGCCCTCGCCGAGTCGCTGAAGATCGGCTTCCGGGCGCTGGCGATTTCCGCCAACGCCCAGCTCGCCGACGGTGAGGAAGAGGAGGAGATCGGCGGCTTCACCTGGGGTCTGACGATCTTCTTTTCGCTGCTGCTGGCGGTGGGCCTCTTCTTCGTCATCCCGGTCGGCGCCACCAGCCTGATCAAGGACCAGCTGGGCTCGCCGCTCCTCTTCTGGCTCGTGGAGGGCGTCCTGCGGACGGCGATATTCATCGGCTACCTCGCACTGATCAGCAAGCTCCCGGACCTGCGCCGAGTCTTCCAGTACCACGGGGCCGAGCACAAGACGATCTCCTGCTTCGAGGCCGGCGACGAGCTGATCCCCGAGCGGGCCAAGATCTACTCGCGGCTGCATCCGCGCTGCGGCACGAGCTTCCTCCTGATCGTGATGGTGCTCGCGATCTTCGTCTTCGCCCCGATCGGCCTGCCGGCCTGGTACTGGCTGGTCGCCTCCCGCATCCTCGGAATCCCGCTGATCGCCGGCCTCTCCTACGAGGTCATCAAGTGGGCCGGCAAGCACCGCAACAAGAAGTGGGTCCGCGCCGTGATGTGGCCGGGCCTGATGCTTCAGAACCTCACCACACGCGAGCCCGATCTGGATCAGCTCGAGGTCGCGATCCGCTCGCTTCAGGCCGTGCTCGCCGTCGAGGATCCGTACGAGGCGAAACGCGACCAGGCCATCGAGATCGTCGCGTAGCTAAGAGACCTCTCACCCCGGCCTTACCGGGGGTTCAGCGCCGCCGCCGAACATGGCGGCATGAAGCTCAAGGTCCACATCGACAGGGATGCGTGCCTCGCCTACGGAGACTGCGCCGAGTTGGCGCCGGAGGCCTTCGAGGTCGACGACACGGCTCACCTGGTAGGCAGCGCCCCGCTCCGCAAGATGGTCGACGCGGCTCGCGCCTGCCCTTCGGAGGCGATCACCCTGATAGACGCCGAGACCGGCGAGCAGATCGCGCCCTAGCCCGGGCTGTAGCCCGGGATCCGGAAGCGGATGGTCGCCCCCTGCCCCGGGGTCGAGCTGGCGGCGATGTTGCCTCCGTGCGCCTCGACGATCGCCTGAGCGATCGCGAGCCCCAGTCCGCTGCCGCCCTCAGAGCGGCTGCGCCCCTCATCGGTGCGATGGAACCGGTCGAAGATCCGCCCGAGTTGATCGGCCTCGATCCCGGTGCCGTCGTCACGTATGGCGAAGACTGCGGAGCCGTTCTCGGATCCGATCGAGATGTCGATATGGCCATCGGCGCTCGTGTGCCGTACGGCGTTGGTGACGAGATTCCGCAGCACTTGGGCGAGCCTGTCCGGGTCGGCCTTGAGTTCGCCGTGAAGGCTCGACTCGACGCTGTAGTGGCGTGACCCGAGCAGGGGCAGATCGCGGCGCAGGTCCTCCACGAAGTCGTCGATCGGAACTCTTCGTCGCTGCAGCAACTGGCCGCGCTCCGCCTTCGCCAGGGTGAGCATGTCGTCGGTAAGGCGCTCCATCCGCCGCACCTCCTTCATCAGCTCATCGGCCTCGGCCTGAACGGCCTTGCCGTCACTGGCGTGATCGGTGAGCTGCTCGATCCGTCCCCTCAGCACGGTGAGGGGGCTGCGCAGCTCGTGGGAGGCGTCCGAGACGAAGTCCCGCTGCAGACGGAAGCCCTCCTCGAGGCGATCCATCATGTGGTTGAAGGAGTCGGCGAGCACGCCGACCTCGTCGTCGCCGCTGTAGTCGATGCGGTGGGTGAGGTCTCCGGAGTCCACCGCTGCCGCCACCGCGGCCATCCGGCGCAGTGGCCGGGAGATCAGATTCGCCAGCCAGATCGCGATCGCGACGGAGAGCAGCAGTGCCCCGAGGCCGACGACGATGAACCGGTTGCGGAGGGAATTGAGCGCCTGGTCCACCGAGGTGAGCGGATCGGCCACCCGGAAGGTGCCGATTCTGGATCCGTCGACAACGACGGGCTGCGTCAGGACCCGTAGCTTGCCCGTCTCATCCGTCGAGATCGTCGTCAGGCCGTCTCCCGCCGAGACGATCCCACCCGCCTCGGCCTCATCGCTCTCCCGGCTCGTCCGGGATTCCGCCAGCTCCTCGTCGACGATCCGGGTCTGGTTCGTCACCGGCGGCAGGCCCTGTGGCGCGATCAGGTAGATGCGCGCCTCCGGGTGGTAGCGCTGGCCCGCCACGAAGCGCTCGCTCGCCGTGCGCAGTGAGGAGGAGTCTTGGACCCGGCCGCCGCTCAGCACGCGCAGTTGGAACTCCGCGTACTGCTCGTTCAGCTCACGGTCGATACGGCTGCGGAGGTTGGCGGAGGTGGTCGCGTGCAGCGCAAAGAAGCTCGCGGCCACGGCGGCCACGCTGACGGCTGAGATCGCAAGCACCAGCCGCAGCCGGATGCCGCGCGGCATCCACCTACGCATCGCCGCTCACCAGCCGGTAGCCGGCCGAGCGAACTGTCTGGATCGGCGCCTCGCCGTCGCCATTCGAAAGCTTCTTGCGCAGGTATCCGATGTAGACGTCCAGGACGTTGGTACCGGGGTCGTAGTCGTAGCCCCAGACCGCATTGAGGATCTGCGCCCGTGAGAGCACCTGGTCGGGGTGCCTCATCAGGTACGCGAGCAGCTCGAACTCCCGGGCGGTGAGCTTGACGGCGCGGCCCTCGCGACTGACGTCGCGGGTGCGGAAGTCGAGGCTGATGCCGCCGACTTCGAGCGAAGTAGCGTTGGCCTGCCCGGGCTGGCGCAGATGTGCCCGGATCCGGGCGAGCAGTTCCGCGAAGGCGAATGGTTTCGTCAGGTAGTCGCTTGCGCCGAGGTCGAGCCCTGTGACCACGTCGTCGGTCTCCGCGAGCGCAGTGAGCATGATCACCGGGAGCGTCTCGTCGGTCTCCCGAATCACCCTGACGACCTCCAGCCCGCTCAGCTTCGGTAGAAGAACGTCGAGGATGACGAGCGCGAAGTCGCCGGTGCGGGCCAGCGCCAGGCCCTCCTCGCCGTCATACGCGCAGGCCACCGAGTAACCCTCGGCCTCGAGCCCGCGCTGGACGAACTCCGCGATGGGACGCTCGTCCTCGACCACCAGGATGCGCATGCGGGCAATGCTAGGCGGCCACTCCGGATCCTCCTGAAAGCTCTAAGAGAACTCTCATCTGCCGCTTACGGGGTGTTCATGGCTGAAACCGAGTATCGAGGCCGTGATCTCGGACCCGAACCCCTCGTCGTTCGTCGAGAACGACCGCCGCTTCAAGCTGTTCGGCTCGCACGTGCGCCTCCTGATCGGCCCGCCCGTGCGGTCCGGGCTCCCCTCTGCTGAGGCGATGGGAATCCAGATCGAGTTCTTCCTTCGCCTCCTGCACCGCAAGCTGACGCGATTCGAAGCGGGGAGCGAGCTCTGCGCCCTGAACTCCGCACCAGGCACATCGTGCTCCGTCAGCCCGACTCTCGCCGTGGCCGTCGACGCGGCGCTCTGGGCGGCACGCCGATCGGACGGGCTGGTCGACCCCACGCTCGTCGGCGAGCTTGAGGACGCGGGCTACGCGGCCTCACGGGCCGATCTGGCGCCGGCCGCCATCGACGAGGCCCTGGCGGTCGCCCCCCAGCGAGAGTCCGCCGCTCCCCGGTCGGACTCTCGCTGGCGCGGCATCGCCGTCGATGCGGTGGCACGTGTCATCACGAGGCCGGCCGGCGTCCGGATAGACACGGGCGGCTGCGGTAAGGGACTCGCCGCGGACCTCGCAGCCGACCGGCTCGGCGGCTACGCGAGCTTCGTGGTCGACGCCGGCGGGGACCTTCGCCTGGGCGGGGAGCATCCGCCGGAGCGTCTGGTTCGCATCGACCACCCGCTCGAGGACGGGACCGCACACGAGTTGGCGCTGGACCGGGGTGCCGTCGCCACCAGCGGCATCAAGACCCGCCTCTGGCGCACGGAGACCGGCTTCGCCCATCACCTGCTCGACCCATCGACCGGCAACCCGGCCTGGACCGGGGTGATCCAGGCGAGCGCCATCGGCGGCACTGCGCTCGAAGCCGAGACGCTCGCCAAGATGGCCTTCCTCTCGGGTCCCGAGAGGGCGGGCGAGATCCTGGCCGAGCAGGGTGGCCTGATCGTCCTGGACGACGGCAGCGTCGAGCTCTTCGGCGCGCTGAGCGAGCGTCCCGGCTTCCCGGCCAAGGCGGTGGCGGCGTGAGCTACACCGATCCGGGCCAGCACATCTTCTGGATCGCAAGCCGCGCCTTCGGAGTCGTCGCGCTGGTGCTCGTCGCGGTGTCGGTCGGCATGGGCCTCGCGATGGCGATGCGCTCGGCCAAGGGCCCCGGGGCGATGGCGAAGCTCCGCCAGGTGCACGAGGCGACCGCGCTGACGGCGCTGATCTTCATTGCGGCGCACGGGGTCGTGCTGCTCGGCGACACCTATCTGCGGCCAGGGCTATCCGGGATCACCATCCCGTTTGTGATGGCCCACCGTCCGCTCTGGACGGGCCTGGGAGTCATCGGCGGCTGGATGGCGGCTCTGCTGGGCCTGAGCTTCTACGTGCGGCGCTGGGTCGGCCCGAAGCTCTGGCGGAAGATGCACCGCTGGACGCTGGCCGTCTACGTCCTGGCCGTCGTCCACACGCTTGGCGCTGGCACCGACTCGCGCTCCTTCTGGCTCCTCGCAATCCTGATCGCGACCGTCGCACCTCTGACCGTGATGGCCGCCGTTCGCATGCTTCCGAGCGACGAGCCTCCGCGTGGCCGCCCACGCCGCCGTATCCCGCTTCCCTCGGAGCAGTTCCAGCCCGCAGCCCGCGCAAACCGATACGAGACCGCGCAATGACCAGGGATCCCAGATACCCGGACCGCGTGCCCAGGCGCTACGCCGAGCGGCCGCGCACCGCGCGGGCCGCCCGCTCCTCGCAGCGGCGCCGCTACTCGACTCGCGGCCCTGTCCAGTCCACCAAGGCGGTGACGGTGAAGCTCACGGCCCTTGCGGTCGCCGCGGCGCTCGCGATCGGCGGCCTCATGGCTGCGCAGATGGCCGCCGGAAATGACCCGGCCCTGGGACCGAAGGCCGCCTCCCGTGCGAAGAAGGCCTCGGCCACCAAGTCGACCAGCGGCACCACGAACCAGGGCTCCTCGAGCAGCAGCTCCGGGAGCGACCCCTACAGCCAGTCGAGCGGCGGCTACTACGACTCGGGCTCCAGCGGCTACTCCGGTTCGAGCGGCTACTCGTCGGGCAGCTCGAGCACCTACTCCTACTCGCCTCCGGTAACGAGCAGCACGTCGTAGCGGCCACCAGGCCGCGGTCTGATGGCGAAGCAATTAACCGAAGACCGTCAGCACAGCCAGCGCGAGCACCGAAACCGCGATCAGCCCCAGGGCGACGCCGGTGACGAGGCGGCCTGTGGTCCCGAGCGCCTCCTCGCCCATCAGCTCCCGGTCGGCTGCCAGGCGCCGCAGGAACGGCAGCATGACCAGCAGCAGTACGGCGTTGAGCGCCTGGGAGAGGAAGAGGATCGGGATCAAAGGCGCGCCGGGAATCAGCACCAGCACCGCCGCGATCAGCACCACCCCTCCGTAGCTCATGTAGAAGAGGGGCGCCTCCGAGAAGGTGTCGTTGACGTCCGCCGGCCTGCCCGCGGTCTCCGCGACCGAGTACGCGGTGGAGAGGGGGACAATGGCGGCGGCCAGGAGCGCAGCGCCGACGAACCCGATTCCGAACAGCGTCGACGCCGAGCCGCCGGCTAGTGGCTCCAGCGCCTTGGCCGCGTCGCTCGCGTCGTTGATCTCGATGCCGCTGACATGAAGCGTCGCCGCGCAGGCGACGACCACGAAGAACCCGATCACGCCGGTCAGCACCGCTCCCACCACGACGTCGACGTTCTCGAAGCGAAGGTCCTTGAGCTTCAGGTGCTTGTCCGCGGCGTAGGACTGGATGAAGACGAGGCCCCAGGGCGCAAGGGTGGTGCCGATGGTCGCCACCGCGACCAGCACGGCGTCGCGTGTGAACGGCAGGTGCGGAACCACCAGCCCCTTCGCCGCAGCGCCCCAGTCCGGGTGCGCCAGGACACCGGAGACGACGTAGGTGACGAAGACGGCGCTCAGCATCAACAGGATGTGCTCCACCCGGTGAAACGAGCCCCTTAGGACGAGCATCGAGACGCCGACCCCGGCGAGGGGCACCGTGACGTAGCGGCTGATCCCCGCCAGCAGTTCGAATCCGGCCGCGATGCCGGCGAGCTCGGCGCACATCGTGCCGATGTTGGCCACGACCAGCGCGACCAGCACGATCCGGGCATCCCGGTGGCTGCGATGAGTTCGCAGGAGCGTCAGGAAGCCCTTGCGGGTGACCACGCCCATGCGGGCGCCGACCAGGTGGAAGGTGATCAGCGCGGCGGTCGAGACCGCCAGCACCCAGAGCAGCTCGTATCCGTACTTGGCGCCGAGGATCGAATAGGTCGTGATTCCGGCCGGATCGTCGTCGGAGAGACCGGCGAGGATCCCCGGGCCGACGACCGCCAGCAGAGCGCCGGTGTACCCGGCGCCCAGCAACACCGGGCGGTGGCGAAGCAGCCTCGCGTTGAGGTGGCGGCCGGGCCTGCCACGCGGGTGCTTGCGGGGAGCTGGAGGGGAGTCGGGTTGGTGCGCGACAATCGGGAGCATGATCGATGCGCTGGTCGACCAGATCGAGGACCGCTTCGCCGAGCTCGAGCGGCAGATGTCCGATCCCGAGTTGCACTCGGATCGCGAGCGCGCGGCGGAGGTCGGGCGCGAGTACCGCGAGTTGCAGAGCGCGCATGAGCTCGCCCGCGAGTGGCTGACGCTCAAGGACGACCTCGAGGGCGCCCGCGAGCTGCTCGCCGAGGATGGCGACGACCCGGAGCTCAAGAACGTCGTGGCCGAGGCGCCCGGGCGGCTGGAGGAGCTGGGCGAGCAGATCCGCCTGGCGATGGTCGAGCGGGATCCGAACGACGACAAGAACGTGATCGTCGAGATCCGGGCGGGGACCGGGGGAGACGAGGCCGCGCTCTTCGCCGGCGACCTCTTCAAGATGCTGACCCGCTACGCGGAGCGCCGCGGCTACTCCGTGGAGGTCCTCTCGCAATCCGCGGCGGAGGTCGGCGGCTTCAAGGAGGTCACCTTCGCGATCAAGGGCGACGCCGCCTACTCGGTGTTCAAGTACGAGGGCGGCACCCATCGCGTGCAGCGCGTGCCGAAGACCGAGTCCCAGGGCCGCATCCACACGTCGACCGCCACGGTCGCCGTGCTCCCCGAGGCCGAGGACGTCGACGTGCAGGTCGATCCGAACGATCTGCAGATCGACGTCTACCGCTCCTCAGGGCCCGGCGGGCAGTCGGTCAACACGACCGACTCGGCGGTCCGCATCACCCACAAGCCGACTGGCGTCGTCGTAGCCATGCAGGACGAGAAGTCCCAACACCAGAACCGCGACAAGGCCATGCGCGTCCTCCGCGCTCGTCTCCTGGAGCGCGAGATCGAGGAGCAGCAGAAGGAGATCGCGTCCGAGCGGAAGGCCCAGGTCGGTTCGGGCGAGCGCTCGGAGAAGATCCGCACCTACAACTTCCCGCAGGACCGGATCACCGATCACCGGGTCAAGCTGACCGCGAGCGGGGTGGACCGTGTCCTCGGCGGAGAGCTGGACGAGTTCACAGATGCGCTGGCGTCGGAGGAGAAGCGCCGGCGGCTCGAGGCGCAGACGGAGACGGCCTGACCGCTCAGACGTCGGCAGCCCGCGAAGCGCTGGAGGGAGCGGTCGGAGCGATCGCCGCCGCGGGCTGCGAGTCCGCCCGCCTCGACGCCGAGCTGCTCCTCGCCCACGCCACCGGCTGGGACCGTGCCCGGATCGCCGCGGAGCCGGAAATGCGCCTGCCCGTGGGAGCGTCGCGGGAGTTCGCCGAGATGGTGCGACGCCGGGTCCGGCGTGAGCCCGTCGCCTACATCATCGGGCGCAAGGGCTTCCGCCGTATCGAGCTGGTCGTCGATCGCCGTGTGCTGATCCCCCGGCCGGAGACCGAATTGCTGGTCGAGGTTGCGCTGGAGATCGGAGCGGCCTCGGTGATCGACGTGGGGACCGGAAGCGGCGCCATTGCGCTGGCCGTCGCGGATGAGCTTCCCGGAGCGAAGGTGTCGGCAATCGACACTTCGATGGATGCCCTGCGGGTCGCCCAGGTGAATACGGAGCGACTCGGGCTCGCCGATCGGGTGGACGTCGTCAACCGCGGGATCTCGTCCCTCGACTCGACAGGTCCGTGCGATCTTCTGATCGCCAACCTTCCCTACGTCTCCGAGAGCGAATGGGAGGACCTGGCTCCGGAGATCCGCGAATACGAGCCGCGCGAGGCGGTGGTGGGGGGGCCGACCGGGCTGGAGGCGATCGATGGGCTGCTCGCCTCCATCGGCGAGCTCGAGATGCGGCCGGCGGCGGTGGCCCTGGAGATCGGGGCGCGGCAGGCCGCCCCCGTCACGGAGCTCATCCGTGGGGCGGGCTACGCGGAGGTGGAGACCAGGAAGGATCTCGCGGGCCTCGACCGCGTCGTCCTCGGGCGATGACCGAGACCGTGTCGATCGAGCGCGACGGATCGGACGCCGCTCGCACCGCGCTCGAGCGCGTCGTGGGGGAGGGCGGCGTTGCGATCTTCCCCGCGGACACGCTCTACGGCCTCGCCTGCGATCCGCTCCGGGCCGAGGCAATCGACCGGATTCACGCGATCAAGGGTCGCGGCGAGAGCAGGCCCTCGGCCGTCATGTACTTCTCGCCGCTCGCGATGCGGGAGCTGATCGCCACGCTCGGGCCCCGCACGCGCGATGCGGTGGCCGCGCTGCTCCCCGGGCCGGTGACCCTGGTCGTCGCGAACCCGGAACACCGGTATCCGCTGGCCTGCCGTGAGGATCCCGAGCGGCTCGGCATCCGCCTGATCGAGGGGCCGCTGGCCGGGGCGATGACGCCCATCTTCCAGACGAGCGCGAACCGAAGCGGCGAGCGAGCGCCGACGAGCTTCGATCGGATCGATGGCGAGATCCTCGCCGGGGCCGATCTCGCCGTCGACGCGGGAGACCTGATCGGCAAGCCCTCGACCGTCGTCGACGTCACCGAAATCGAAGGGGAAGGCGGTTGGAGGATCCTGCGTGAGGGCGCTCTGCCGGCCGCCGAGGTCGATCGCCGCCTCGCCGCCTAGCGGGCTGCCTCCTCCGCCGCGCGTTCACCCTCCTCGTGGCTGCTGTACGCCCAGCCGCGCTGGAGCTTCTCGTCGCGGGGCTCGACCACCCAGGCCACGTCGCCGGTCACCTGCTCGCCGCCGATCCGCCGCCTCGCGTTCATCTCGCCCAGCACGAGCAGGCGATCGCCCACCTCGCGGTAGGTCTCCAGCTCGACGTGAATCTCCGAGAACATCTCGTCGACGTCCTCGAACCACGCGCGGATCCCGTTGTACCCGTGGTAGCCGGGGTCGCCCTCCTCGCGGGCCGTCAGGAACGGGTGCCACTCGCAGTCGGTGTTCCACGCGGCGATCCAGGCCTCCGGGTCGCGCGCGTTGAAGGCGTCGCGTGACTGCTCCAGCAGCAGCTGGTTGGGAGTCCCCATCGCTACTGCGCTCCGGCGGCGGTACGGGCCTCGTCGACCGTCTCGAAGAGCTCGACCCCGATCGCCTTGCCGTCCCGGAGCGACCAGACCATGACAGCGTCCTGTCCGAAGTCGAGCCCACTCGTTTTGCCGCGCGCGCGCAGGGTGAAGTCGACGATGACCTTCTCCCCAACCGGCTGGAACTCGTGGGCGTCCCATCGGATGTCTTCCATGACCTCGTCGAACGAGTCGAACCACCGCCGGATGCCGTCGTGGCCCCGATAGGTGTCCGGTTCGGAGGCGAGGTTCGGTGGCGTCGTCGCCTCGAAGTCGGGGTGGATGAAGGGAATGATCCCCTCGACCCCTCTGGCGTTGAATTCCTCGAATCCTCGTTGAACGATCTCGAGGTTCTCCCTTGTCACTGCTTCCAGCCTAAGACCCGCGCCTAGACGCGAGTGTGAGATGTGGCCGCCAGGGCGCTCTTGATGAACAGCTCCCGCGCCCTCTTCCACTCCGCGGTCGGCCCGCGCTCGATCCGCTCGAGCACGAGCCCCTGGGTGCAGGCATTGATCATCAGCGCCAGGGTTCTCGCCTGGCCTGGCGGCGGGCCGTCCTCGGCCCGCTCGAGCAGCTCGATCAGCACCCGCTGCCAGCCCTCGTTGACCTCCGTGATGGTCCGCCGCACCTCGGGTTCGACCACCGAGACTGCGGCCAGGTCGTAGTAGAGCCGTGCGAGTCGCTCGTCCTGTTCGAGCAGCCGGTCCACGCCATCGGCCACTCCGCGCATGACCTCCTCCACCGTCGTGGCGCCCTGGACGGCGTCAAGTGCCTCCGCGGTGATCAGCTCGGCAACCGCGCGCCCGCTCGCCTCGACCAGGCCCTGCTTCGAGCCATAGTGGTAGACGACGAGCGGCTTTGACTCGCCGGCCCTGGTCGCGACCTTGGCGATCGTCAGCCCGGCGTAGCCGTCGGCCTTCAGCACCTCGATGGCGGCGTCCAGGATCCGCTCGCGGGCGCCCGTGGAGGGGCGCCCGCGCTTAACGACGGTCGTAGATGCGGCGGCGGTGTTTGTGGCCGCCGTTGATGTCATGCAGTTGCGAGCATCGCCGGGTCGAGGCCCATCGCCGCCAGCTTCTTCGAGAGCGACTTGGCGGCGTACTCGAAGATCTCGGACGAGTGGTAGAAGGGCGTGTCGAAGTTGTACGGGTCTTCCACCCACGGCGGGACGAAGACCAGCGTGGCAACCGGCAGGCACTCCTTCAGCGTGTCCTCGATGATCTTCGCGTTCGCCTGGTCGTCCTTGATCGCGTCGGCGAGGAACTTGACGCCGAAGCCGACGTGACGGGACTCGTCCCTGTTCACCGCGGTGAACCCGGCGGTGAAGCCCGGGAACCAGCCGCGCTCCCGCATCGACTTGATCATGAAGCGGGCCGCGGAGAGGGCCAGCATCCCCTCGATGACGATCATGTAGACGGTGACGCCGCGGACGAGCTTGGGGAAGTCGCTCGGGTCCTTGCGCAGGTCCTCGGCGCACTCGTGGAGGATCCCGTTGAAGAGGGTCTCCCAGTCCTTGTTCACGACGTAGCGCTGCTTGTCGATCATCTCGCCGAGGCTGCCGGCCTGGATGCCGAAGACCTCGCGGTAGAAGCCGTTCCAGAAGACCGTGTGCTTGGCTTCGTCGGAGATCTGGGTCGTTAAGAAGACCTTCGCCTCGTGGGTCGGAGCCGCCAAGGCGAAGGGGAGGAGCTCCAGGGTGACCCTCTCCTCGCCGAGGAAGAACTCGGAGAAGCCGAACTCGAGGAAGCGCCGCTCGTCGTCGGTGAACATGTTCGGGTCGGCCCACTGCTTCTTGTCCTCCTCGAAGGAGAAGTCCTCGGTGGACCAGTGCTGGCGCTGCCAGCGCATGAAGAGCTTCTCGTAGGAGGGAGCGGCCTCGACGATCTTGTCGAGTCCCGACATCACCTTGTCGATGTCGCCGTCGAGCAGGACGGAAAGGGCCTCGTCCTCGGTGTGCAGTTCATCCGACGGCGGTGTTTGTGGCCGTCGTTGATGTTGGGTGGCGGTGGCGTCGGTCATCTCTCTCCTCCGGATCGGTTGCCGCTTGCGAAGTGGGCATTATTTACCAAGTGGTCAGTAAATGTCAAGGCCGTACGCTCCGCCGGTGCTGATCGATGAGTTGATGCCGCGGTTCGACCGGAGCAAGGTGGAGACGGTGATCGTCGAAGCCGAGCCGGCGCGGGTCTACGCCGCGATCGTGGAGGCTGACCTGACGAAGGCCTACAAGGGCAGCCCCTCAATGCGCGCGCTCTTCGCCGCGAGGGGCGCTCCGTCGGCGATTGCCCGGCGCGTCCGCAGGGAGCCCGCGCCGCCGGAGCCCGAGGCGCTCCGCCTGGACGCGCTCGAGGAGGAGGGCGAGTGGGTGAAGCTCGGAGAGGACTTCGGCAAGGAGCTCGTCTTCGGCGCGATCGGGCGCTTCTGGGGCCGGGACATCAGCTGGGAGTCGATCCGCGCGGAGGACTTCAAGGACTTCGATCGGCCCGGCTTCGGCAAGATCGCGGCGAACTTCTCCGTCCGCAGCTACGGCATCGGCCGCACCCTGCTCACCTACGAGGCGCGCACCGTCGGGACTCATCCGCCCGCGAGCCGCGGGATCAAGCGCTACTGGGTGGTGGTCGGGCCGGGGATCGGGATCGTCCTGCGCGGGACCGTCCGCTACATCAAGTCGCTGGCCGAGCGGCCGTAGGCCGATGTATCGTGGCGCTTCGATGAGCGACCTTCCCGACGACTACCAGACCGCCCACCTCGCCGAGGTCGACCCGGACATCCAGCGGGTCCTCGATCGCGAGCTCGCCCGCCAGCAGGGCACGCTCGAGATGATCGCCTCCGAGAACTTCGTCCCGCAGGCGGTGCTCGACGCAGCCGGTTCGGTCCTCACCAACAAGTACGCCGAGGGCTACCCGGGCAAGCGCTACTACGGGGGATGTGAAGAGGTCGACGTCGCCGAGCAGCTCGCGATCGACCGCGCGATCGAGGTTTTCGGAGCTGAGCACGCCAACGTCCAGCCCCACTCGGGGGCCCAGGCAAACAATGCGGCCTACATGGCGATGATCGACCCGGGGGACACGATCATGGGCATGGCGCTCGATCACGGCGGCCATCTCACCCACGGGATGAAGCTGAACGTCTCGGGCAAGCTCTACAAGGTCGTCGCCTACCACGTGCGCCGCGAGGACAAGCTCGTCGACGTGGACGAGGTGGCGCAGCTCGCCGAGGAGCACAAGCCGAAGGTGATCGTCGCCGGCTGGTCCGCCTACCCTCGCCAGCTCGACTTCGCCGCCTTCCGTCAGATCGCCGACTCGGTGGGCGCGAAGCTGATGGTCGACATGGCGCACTTCGCTGGCCTCGTCGCCGCCGGTGAGCATCCCAACCCGGTCGAGCACGCCGACGTGGTGACGACCACGATCCACAAGACTCTCTGCGGGCCGCGCAGCGGGATGATCCTCTGCCGCGAGGAGCTGGCCAAGGACGTCAACCGCTCGGTGTTCCCGGGCCAGCAGGGCGGCCCCCTGATGCACATCATCGCCGCGAAGGCGGTGGCCCTGAAGATCGCGCAGAGCGAGCCCTTCAAGCAGCGCCAGCGCCAGACGATCGCCAACGCCAAGGCGTTCGGCGAGGAGCTCGTCGCCGGCGGACTCGACGTCCTCACCGGCGGGACCGACGTGCACCTGGTCCTGGTCGACCTGACGCCCACGGGGCTCGGGGGCAAGGAGGCAGAGACGCGTCTCGAGGAGGTGGGGATCACCGTGAACCGCAACGCGATCCCGTTCGACGAGCGGCCGCCCATGGACCCGTCGGGACTTCGCATCGGCACGCCGGCACTGACGACCCGCGGTCTGGTCGAGGACGACCTGCGCGAGATCGCCCAGGTGATTGTCGCGGCGCTTGGTGAGGACTTCGAATCGCAGAAGGACTCGCTGCTGGAGCGCTCGCGCGCCCTGATGGAGCGCTACCCCCTCTACCCGCAGCTCTCAGCAGCCGCCGTCTAGACCGGCCTTGAAGATCTGGGCCGACATGAGCGGGCCGGCGCACGTGCTCGTGCTCCGGCCCATCATCGAGCGACTGCGCGCACAGGGCCACGAGGTGCTGGTCACCGCGCGGGTCTACACGCAGACGCTGGAGCTGCTCGAGCTCCACGACATGGAGTACACGCTGATCGGCAAGCACGGCGGGGCCTCTCGGGTGCGCAAGCTGATGCGGCTGATCCAGCGGACCAGCGGGATGCGCCGCTTCGGGAAGGCGGGCGGGTTCGACCTCTCGATCGCGCACGGCTCGAACGACATCGCGATCGCCTCCCGGTTGCTCGGCATCCCCGAGGCGAACATGCACGACTACGAGTTCGCCGTGGCGCAGCACCACGTCGGCTGCCGGCTCGCGAAGCGGGTGATCTTCCCCGACTCGGTCCCGCCCGAGCGCCTGAAGCGATTCGGCGTCGGCCCGGAGAAGCTCTTCCAATACCCGGGGATCAAGGAGGAGTACTACCTCTCTGACTTCGAGCCCGACCTGGACGCCCTGGAGAAGCTCGGCGTGGACACCGAACGCGTGGTGGTCGTCTTCCGACCGCCGCCCGACGTCTCGCTCTACCACCGCAAGTCGAACCCGCTGTTCCCGCAGGTACTCGCGCGAGTAGGCTCTGACCGCGGTGTGCACGCGATCGTCTTGCCGCGCACCGAGGAGCAGCGGACCTACGTCAAGGAGCTCGCCCTGCCGTCCCTGATCGTTCCCGATCACGCCGTGGAGGCACAGAGCCTGGTCGCCCTCGCCGATCTGGTCGTCTCGGCCGGGGGGACGATGAACCGCGAAGCGGTGGCGCTGGGAACGCCGGTCTACACCACCTACGGAGGACGCCTGGGCGGGGTGGACGAGGCGCTCATCCGCTCCAATCGGCTCCGGCCGCTGACCGACCCGCGGGCGCTGGAGCTGGTTAAGAAGACCGGCCAGGGTGAGCGGGTCCGCCGCGACCCCGAGCTGCTCGTCGATCTGATGCTCGGAGCGGCCGAGCCGCATGGCGACCCAGACTGAGCAGCCGAGCACCGTCGCCCAGCAGGTCTCGGGCATAGCGGCCGAGGCCTACTCGCCGCGACCGGTGGACGTCGTGCTGCGCGGACTCGACCTGACGATCGCCGGCTCGGCTCTGATCCTGCTCTCGCCGCTGCTCGGACTGCTCGCCCTGGCGACGCTGCTCACCTCGGGGCGGCCCGTCCTCTACCGCGGCGAGCGCGTGGGGCGGGCCGGTCACGTGTTCACGATGTACAAGCTCCGGACCCTGCGCCCGGGAGCGGAGACCCGCCTCGGCAACACCTACGGCGAGGAGCTCAGCCGGCGCACCGAGGAGGAGGTGACGATGGTCGGCAAGGCCGCGCGTCTCACCCACATCGACGAGGTCCCACAGCTCTACAACGTGCTCCGCGGCGACATGAGCATGGTGGGGCCGCGCCCGATCCGGCCCGCCTTCTTCAACCAGATCTGCGAGGAGCTCCCCAGCTACTGGCAGCGCCTCGTCGTGCGCCCGGGCGTCACCGGCTTCGCCCAGACGAGGATCACCCGCGAGGACTCCTGGGAGGACAAGCTGATCCACGACCTCGAGTACATTGCTGACCGCTCGATCCGGCTCTACCTGAGGGTGCTGGGAGCGACGATGCTCCGGATCGTCAGCCTGACGCTGCGAGGCCGAGACCGCTAGCTCGGCCTGATCCTGACCGCTCTCTAGACTCGGCCCGCATGTGCGGGATATGCGGTCTCGTCAGCCTCGACGGGGCCTCGGCCCCCGATCCAGCTGCGCTCGCCGCGATGAACGAGACGCTGGTTCACCGCGGCCCGGACTCCGACGGGAGCATGATCGACGGCCCCTGCGGCCTCGCCATGCGTCGCCTCTCGATTATCGATCTGGCTGGTGGCGATCAGCCGATCGCCAACGAGGACGGCGCGGATTCAGGTGATCCAGAACGGCGAGATCTACAACTACCGCGAGCTGATGGACGAGCTCCGCGGGAAGGGCCACACCTTCTCGACTCACAGCGACACCGAGGTGCTCGTGCACCTATATGAGGAGCGCGGGCCCTCGTTCGTCGAGGCGCTTCGCGGGATGTTCGCCATCGCGATCTGGGATGCGCGACACGGCCGGGTCGTACTCGCCAGGGACCGCTTCGGGATCAAGCCTCTCTACTACCGCGTCGCGGGCGGCCAGCTCTCCTTCGCCTCGGAGCTCAAGGCTCTGCTCCGCCAGCCCGGCTTCTCGCGCGAGATCGACCCGGAGGCCCTCGAGTCCTTCCTGGCCTTCAACTCGATTCCCTCGCCGCTGACGATCTTCAAGGAGGCGCGCAAGCTGCCGCCGGGACATACGCTGGTGGCGGAGAGGGGAGAGGTGACCGTCGAGCGATTCGCCCGGCCGACCCCCGTGCCGGCGAAGGAGGTGCGGACCGAGAGCGACGACGTCCTCGCCGAGGAGCTGCGTGAGCGGCTGCGGGACTCCGTCCGGGCGCACCTGGTCTCCGATGTTCCGGTCGGCGTGCTGCTCTCCGGCGGCGTGGACTCGGCTGCGCTCACTGCGATGGCGGCTCAGGAGAGCGGATATCCGGTGAGCACGTTCTCGATCGGCTTCGAGGAGAGCTCCTTCGACGAGCTCGATCAGGCCCGGCTGGTCGCCAAGCGCTACGGCACCGACCACCACGAGCTGACCCTGCGGCCGGACGCGGTCGAACTGCTGCCGAAACTGGTCGAGGCCTTCGACGAGCCCTTCGGCGACTCCTCGGCGCTGCCCACTTACCTGGTCTCGCAGCTGGCGGCGGACACGGTCAAGGTGGTGCTCTCCGGCGAGGGCGGCGACGAGCTCTTCGGCGGCTACTACACCTATGTCGCCGACCGGCTGGCGCCGCGGGTGGGCCGCGCGGCGCCCTTCCTGCGCCCGCTGGTCGAGCTGCTCCCGAGCTCGTCCGGAAAGGCCAGTTTCGACTACAAGGCCAAGCGCTTCGTGCGAGGCGCACACCTGCCGCCGGTCGAGCGCCATCACGCCTGGAAGGAGATCTTCTCCCCCGAGGCCCAGGGCGAGCTGCTCGCGTCACCGGCGGGATCGGACCCGCTCTCCATATATCGCGCCCGCTACGCCGAGACAGAGGGCGCCCAGGAGCTGGCCCGCCTCCAGGATCTCGACCTCGGCATCTACCTCGTCGACGACCTGCTGGTGAAGACCGACCGCGCCAGCATGGCCCACTCCCTGGAGGCCCGCGTCCCGTTCCTCGATCCCGTGATCGCCGAGCTGGCGCTTGCGCTCGAGACCAAGCAAAAGGTCCGCGGCTTCTCCAAGAAGCGCCTGCTCCGCCGGGCGGTCGAGCCGCTCCTGCCAAAGGAGATCATCCGCGGGCGCAAGCAGGGCTTCTCCATCCCGGTGGCGGCCTGGCTGCGCGGCGATCTCGGGCCGTACGCCCGTGAGGTCCTCTCACCCGAGACCGTCGAGCGCCAGGGTCTTCTGAACCCCGCGGCGGTGACCAAGGTGCTCGAAGACCACATCTCCGGCAGGGAGGACCTGAGCCGCCAGATCTGGGGCCTGCTCAACTTCACGCTCTGGCACGACCGCTACGCGCGGGTACCGGCGGGGGCGGCAGGCTGATGCCCGACACGATTGACGCCCTCTTCGCCTTCATCTTCGCCGGAGCCGCCGTCTGGACCCTGGTGCCGGCGACCGAGTCGCTCGCGCGGAGCATCGGCGACCGCGCGATCGACATCCCGAACGAGCGCAGCCTGCACGAGTTCCCCACCCCGAAGCTCGGGGGTCTCGCGGTGCTGGTGGCGGTCCTGATCGGCGGCACGATCTTTCTGCCCTGGGACCAGGAGACCCGCTCGATCCTCGCCGGGGCGATCGTGATCACCGCGGTCGGCGTGATCGACGACCTCGTCGACCTGCCCGCCGGGGTCAAGCTGCTCGGTCAGACCGGGGCGGCGATCATCCCGGTCGCTTCCGGCGTGTCGGTCGACAGCTTCACGCTGCCCTTCTTCGGCCGGGTCGATCCGGCATCGGTTCAGGTCTTCGACCCACCCGGGATCGGCGCCATCGACCTCGGCCAGGTGCTGACGGTGTTCGGGATCGTCGCCGTCGCCAACGTGATCAACCTGATCGACGGGGTCGACGGCCTGGCGGCCGGCGTCTGCCTGATCTCAGCCACCGCCCTCGCCGTGATCGCGCTCTCCTTGGACCGCAACGCAGCGGGGGTGCTGGCAGCCGTGACGGCCGGCGCCTCGCTCGGATTCCTGCGGCACGGCTTCCCGCCGGCGTCGAGCTTCATGGGGGATACGGGATCGAACCTTCTCGGATACCTGATGGCGGTGATCACGGTTCAGGGAGCGCTGAAGACGAACGCCGTGGTTGCCCTGTTCTTCCCGCTCGCGGTGCTCGCCGTGCCGATCCTCGACACGAGCTTCGTCGTCGCCAAGCGGCTCAAGTACCGGCGCCCGATCTACCGGGCGGACACCGAGCACTTCCATCACCGAATGGCCCGGATCGGATTCAGCCAGCGGCGCACGATCACCTACCTCTATGGCTGGACCCTGGTGCTCGCGGGGGTGGCTCTGGCGCTGCGCTTCGTCCCCTACAGCGACAACCACGGCCACTTCGACACCGTCTGGACGACCTTCATGGCGCTTTGCCTGGCCGGCGCGCTCGCGACCAGCATCTACGTGATCCACGTCCTCGAGATCCTCAAGCTCCGCCGCGTGCGCTGGCGCCAGCTGGTCGGGCTCAGGGGGCCGGCGGCGCGGCCGGACGAGGCGGAGGTGGACGTGGCCGTCCAGGAGGAGCTCGACACAGGCACCTTCCGCGCCGTGGATCCGGCCACAGGCGAGATGGCGTCGATCGATCCGGACACCGGCGAGATCGAGGCCGTGTCGAAGCCCGGCAGCTAGGCAGTCGCTAGGATTCGCCGCCCCTCCGGCCCGTCGCCGGAGGGTCGTTGATGCGGCGGCGGGGTCCCTGGCTGCCGTTAATCGTGGGGGATTGACTTCATGCTCTCGTTCTACCGTCAAAGATCAGTTGAATCGCCATGTCCACGCTCGCGCTAGAGGGTTCTAGCGCCGTCGGGACAACCCGCATGGCCATCGCACTTCGCTACGTCGACCTCGTCCTGCTCACGGCTGCTCTGCCGGTGTTCATCGCCGCCGGCCTGCCGATGACGGCCTACGCGGTCGTCGCCGGCGTCTGGATCGCGCAGCACGGGGTGGAGCTGCTGACCGATCGGGCCGTCCGACGGGCCGCCGCCCGCGGCGATCGCCGGGCAGCGATGGGCTGGGTCGGCGCGACGACCCTCGGACGGGTCTGGGCCGTCACCCTCGCCGTTCTCCTGGTCGGCGTCCTCGACAGCAAGGACGCCGGGCTGGCCGCAGCCGTGCTCGCGGCGGTCCTCTTTACCGTCCATCTCGGTGGCCGTCTGGTGGCCAAGATGCTCGCGCCAGAGGAGACCCGACCGGTCTGATGGCCTCCTGGTCCACCAAGCGGAAGGTCCTCTTCGGCGCCGGCGTCTACTTCGGCATCACGATCGCCCTGCTGCTGATCTTCGGCAACGACGGCAAGAACGACCAGTTCAAGCCCCAGGACGAGTTCAAGCTCCACGACTGGATCCCGATTCACATCGCGGGAATCAACCTCTCGATCAACCGCTTCGTCCTCTACCTGCTGCTCGCCAGCGCCCTGACCATCTTCGTGATGGTCTACATCGCACGTCGCATGCAGATGAAGCCGAACCGCGTGCAGACCGCGGTCGAGGTCGCATACGACATGACCAAGAACAACATCACCGGCGGCAACCTCTCGGGCTCCTACGCGATCAAGTGGTTCCCCTTCATCGCGACGCTCTTCTTCTTCATCGCCTTCTCGAACATCATCGGCTACCTGCCGCTGCCGACGAACAGCGCCGAGACGATCAACGTCTTCGGGCTTGCGATCCCATCGTTCGCGATCTACGCGGCGACGGCGAACATCTCCTTTGCGCTCGTTCTCACCCTGGTCGTCTGGTTCAGCTACCACTTCGAGGGGATCAGGGCCAAGGGCCTCTTCAAGTACCTCGGGAGCTTCCTCCCGGCGGGCCTGGAGGACATGAACCCCGTCGCCAAGGCGCTGATCTTCGGGATCGAGCTGCTATCCCACTTCATGCGGCTCGTCTCACTGTCGGTTCGACTCTTCGCCAACATCCTCGCCGGGCACCTGTTGCTGCTCTTCATGGGCGGCGGGCTCGCCGTACTGCTCGGCCTGTCCGCGCTCGGGGCGCTGACGTTCCCGCTCGCGTTCGTCTTCTTCATCTTGGAGGTGGGGCTGATCGCAACGCTTCAGGCGTTCATCTTCGCCACCCTCTCATCCATCTACATCGGCGGCGCAGTCGCCGAGAGCCACTAGAAAGGAGCAGTGTCAATGGACCTCTTGACCCCGATCGCGCAAGCGTCGAGCGGGATCACCGACACCGGCATCACGGACGCCGGCAAGGCGATCGCGCTGGGCGTCGGTGCCGGGCTCGGCTCGATCGGAGCCGGCATCGGGATCGGCTTCATCTTCGGTAAGGAGATCGAGTCGGTCGCGCGGCAGCCTGAGATGAAGGACGATCTCCAGTCGATCCGCTGGCTCGGATTCGCTCTGACCGAGGCCGTCGCCTTCTACACGTTCATCTTCGGTCTGATCGCGTTCTTCCTCTAGGCCGCCCATGGATCCCGTCACGCACATAGCCTTTCCGCTGGCCGCCGGGGACTCGGGCGGCAGCTTCCTCGTCTCGCCGGACCTTGGCCTGATGATCTGGACGCTGCTCGTCTTCGGGATCACGATGTACGTGCTCAGTAAGGTCGCCTTCCCGAAGATCCAGGAGGCGCTCGACAAGCGCGCCAACGCGATCCGGGAGTCCATCGAGCAGGCGGAGAAGACCCGCAAGGAGGCCGACGAGATCCTGCAGGAGTACCGCGGACGCCTCCGCGAGGCCCGCGAGCAGGCGGACGACATCGTCGCCCGCGCCCGCAAGTCCGCCGACGCGGCGAAGGCGCAGGCCGTCGACGAGGGGCGCGAGAAGCGCGAGGAGCTGCTCGCCGCCGCGCGCCGCGACATCGAGGCCGAGACGCGCCGGTCGCTGGAGCGGATCCGCAAGGAGGTCGCCGACCTGACCGTGCTGACGACGGAGAAGGTCACCCGCAAGACGCTCACCGGCGACGACCAGCGCAAGCTGATCGACGAGGCGCTGTCCGAGGTCGATTTCTCGATCCTCGCGGCGGCGGCGGCGGCGCAACGGAAGGGGCTGCCAGCTAGCGATGGAGCACATCGCCCGCGTATATGCGGACGCCCTCTTCGGGGTGGCCAAGGAGAAGGGGAAGCTCGACGTGATCCGCGAGCAGCTCGGGCAGTTCGCCGACGCGCTCGCGGACAACCGGCAGCTGCAGCTCTTCTTCTTCAGCCCCTACTTCTCGTCCGCCGAGAAGGAGGACGGCCTTGCGAAGGCCATCTCCGGCGCGGAGCCGGAGCTGCTCAACTTCCTCAACCTGCTGCTTGAGAAGCACCGCATGCCGGTGCTCTTCCGGATCCGGAAGCAGTTCGACTCCCTCTGGGACAAGGAGAACAAGCGGCTCGGCGTGACCGTGACCAGCGCCGTCGAGCTCGACCCGGAGGTGGCGCAGAAGATCGGCGCGGAGATCGAGGAGCAGACCGGCGAGACGGTCGAACTCGAAAGCAACGTGGACCCCGAGATCCTCGGGGGGCTGGTCGTGCAGGTGGGAAACATGGTCTTGGACACGAGCATCAGGAACAGGCTCGAGAAACTGAGAAAGAGCGTCGCCCGAGCGGCGTAGGAAAGGACGAAAGCCGCAATGGAGATCAAGCCGGACGAAATCGCAAGCATCCTCAGAGAGCGAATCGAGGGCCTGGACACGGGTTCCGCCGACCTGACCGAGGTCGGAACGGTGCTCGAGATCGGCGACGGAATTGCCCGTATCCACGGGGTCGACAACTGCATGTCGCTCGAGATGCTCGACCTGCCGCACGACGTGGTCGGGCTCGCCCTGAACCTCGAGGAGGACAACGTCGGCGCCGTGCTCTTCGGCGAGTGGGACAAGGTCTCCGAGGGCGACACCGTGAAGCGCACGGGCAAGCTCCTGGAGATCCCGGTCGGCCCGGAGCTGCTCGGCCGCCTGGTCGATCCCCTCGGCCGTCCGCTCGACGACAAGGGCGACATCAACACCACCGAGACGCGCCCCGCCGAGTTCAAGGCGCCCGGCGTCGTCCACCGCCAGCCGGTCGAGGAGCCGATGCAGACCGGGCTCAAGGCCGTGGACTCGATGATCCCGATCGGCCGCGGCCAGCGCGAGCTGATCATCGGCGACCGCCAGACGGGGAAGACGGCGATCGCGATCGACACGATCATCAACAACAAGGACTCCGATGTCGTCTGCATCTACGTCGCGATCGGCCAGCGGATGTCGACAGTCGTCCAGGTGATGGAGACCCTGGAGGAGAACGGCGCGATGGAGAACACGATCATCGTCGCCGCGCCCGCCGACGAGGCCGCGCCGATCAAGTACATGGCCCCGTACGCGGGCTGCGCCATGGGCGAGCACTTTCTCTACCAGGGCAAGCACGCCCTCTGCATCTACGACGACCTCTCCAAGCACGCGGCCGCCTACCGGCAGATGTCGCTGCTGCTGAGGCGCCCGCCGGGCCGCGAGGCCTATCCGGGCGACGTCTTCTACCTGCACTCGAGGCTGCTCGAGCGGGCGGTGAAGCTCTCGGACGCGCAGGGGGCCGGCTCACTGACCGCGCTGCCGATCATCGAGACGCAGGCCGGCGACATCTCGGCCTACATCCCGACGAACGTCATCTCGATCACCGACGGCCAGATCTTCCTGGAGACGGATCTCTTCTACTCGGGCGTCCGCCCGGCGATCAACGTCGGCACCTCCGTATCGAGAGTGGGGGGGAACGCGCAGACCAAGGCCATGAAGAAGGTCGCCGGCCAGCTGCGGCTCGACCTCTCCCAGTACCGCGAGCTCGAGGCCTTCGCGCAGTTCGGCTCCGAGCTCGACCCCGAGACCCAGAAGCAGCTTGCCCGAGGCGAGCGGATGGTCGAGGCGCTGAACCAGAAGGAGCGTCAGCCGATGCCCGTCGCCGAGCAGGTCGCCTCGATCTTCTCGGGCACGGAGGGCTATCTCGACCGGATCAAGACCGAGCGGGTCGGCGATTTCCTCGCCAACCTGATCGACCGCCTGCACGCCTCGAGCAAGGAGCTGCTCGACCGGATCAACGAGACAGGCCAGCTCTCCGACGAGGACTCGGAGGCCCTGGGGAACGCGATCGCCGAGGCGATCGACGACTTCGGGCCCGACTTCGACAAGGAGGGCAACCCGCTCGAGGAGGGCGAGTCCGACCGGGTGAAGGACGAGTCGCAGCGCAAGAGCGCTGACGGTGGGGCCCCCGAGTCCGCCGAGGAGCCAGCTGTCGCCTGACCCATGGCCACTCGCAAGGAAGTCAAGAACCGCATCTCCTCCGTGAAGAACGTGCAGAAGATCACGCGCGCCATGGAGATGGTCGCCGCCGCCCGCCTGCGCCGCGCGGAGCAGCGGATCGACGCCCTGCGCCCGTACGCGCGGGAGCTGCGGAAGATGACCCGCGAGGTCGCCGAGGCGGCCGGCGTCGAGGCCCGCAACCTGCCCGTGCTCCAGGAGCACGAGGAGCAGAAGATGGTCGGGATCCTGCTCGTCACCGGCGACCGCGGCCTGGCCGGCTCCTTCAACTCCCAGATCATCCGCGAGGGCGTGCGGCTGCAGCGCGAGCTCCGCGGCGAGGGCAAGGATGTGCGCTTCTCCGTGGTCGGGCGGCGCGGCGTGTCCACCATGCGCTTCCGCGGCGAGGAGCTGCACGGCGAGTACGTCGGCTTCACCGACCGCCCGGCGTTCGCCAACGCGAGGGAGATCGCGGACGCGCTGGTCGCCTCCTACGTCGACCGGGACCTGAATCGCGTCGACCTGATCTACAACCGCTACGTCTCGCCGCTCACCCAGTACGTCCGCCGGCAGACGCTGCTGCCGGTCCAGCAGGCCGACGTCTTCGGCGAGGGAGTTGACGAGCTGACGCCGGATGAGCCGGAGGACCTGGACGAGGGGCTCGCCGAGGCGCACCGCAAGGCTCTCTGGGACTACGAGCCCGAGCCAGAGGAGCTCCTGGCCGAGCTGATCCCCGAGTACGCGCAGCTCAACGTCTACCGGGCGCTGCTCGAGTCGACGGCATCGGAGCACGGCTCGCGCATGACCGCGATGCGGAACGCGGCGGAGAACGCGAAGGACGTGATCAGTGACCTCACCCTCGAGATGAACCGGGTGCGGCAGGCGGAGATCACTCAGGAGATCCTCGAGGTCGTCGCGGGCGCTGAGGGCGTCTCGTAACAAACTTGGAATAGAGAAGGAGACGAATGGCTGACAACGGAACAAACGTGGGGACCGTCGAGCAGGTGACGGGCGTCGTCATCGACGTCGTCTTCCCCGATCACATCCCGGAGATCTTCACGGCGCTGCGGATCGAGGTCCCGCCCGAGGAGAGCCGCACCGAGCTCAACCTGGTCTGCGAGGTGCAGCAGCACCTCGGCGACGACCGCGTCCGCGCGATCGCCATGGACGCCACCGACGGCCTTCGCCGCGGCGACAAGGTGATCGACACCGGCGGCCCGATCACGGTCCCGGTCGGCAAGGAGACGCTCGGCCGCATCTTCAACCTGCTCGGCGAGCCGATCGACGAGGGCGGTCCCGTCCAGGGCGACGAGCGCTGGCCGATCCACCGCCGCGCGCCCGAGGTCGAGGACCTGGCTCCTTCCCAGGAGATCCTGGAGACGGGGATCAAGGTCGTGGACCTGCTGGCTCCCTACGCCAAGGGCGGCAAGGTCGGCCTGTTCGGCGGCGCCGGCGTCGGCAAGACCGTTCTGATCCAGGAGCTGATCCGCTCGATCGCCGAGGAGCACGAGGGCCTCTCGGCCTTCTGCGGCGTCGGCGAGCGCTCCCGCGAGGGCAACGACCTCTGGCTCGAGATGAAGGAGTCCGGCGTCATCGACAAAACGATGCTGGTCTTCGGCCAGATGAACGAGCCCCCGGGCGCGCGCCTTCGCGTCGCGCTCTCCGGGCTGACCATGGCGGAGTACTTCCGCCAGCAGGGCGGCCAGGACGTGCTGCTGTTCATCGACAACATCTTCCGGTTCGTCCAGGCCGGCTCCGAGGTCTCGGCGCTGCTCGGGCGGATGCCCTCCGCGGTCGGCTACCAGCCGACCCTGGAGACGGAGATGGGCGACCTCCAGGAGCGGATCACGTCGACCCGCGAGGGCTCGGTCACCTCGGTCCAGGCCATCTACGTGCCGGCCGACGACCTCACCGACCCGGCCCCGGCGTCGGTGTTCGCGCACCTGAACGCCACGACGGTGCTCACCCGGTCCCTGGTCGAGCAGGGGATCTACCCCGCGGTGGATCCGCTCGACTCGACCTCGACCATCCTCAAGCCGGAGATCCTCGGCGAGGAGCACTACGAGACGGCGACGCGCGTCCAGGAGACCCTGCAGCGCTACAAGGAGTTGCAGGACATCATCGCGATCCTCGGGATCGACGAGCTCTCGGATGAGGACAAGCAGACGGTGTCGAGGGCGCGGAAGATCCAGCGCTTCCTCTCCCAGCCGTTCTTCGTCGCATCCCAGTTCACGGGCCGCGACGGGGAGTACGTCCCGGTCGAGGAGACGGTGCGCAGCTTCAAGGCGATCGTCGACGGCGAGCACGACGACATCCCCGAGCGCGCGTTCTATATGCAGGGCACGATCGACCAGGTGCTCGAGGCGTCCAAGAAGATGACCGCCGAGGAGCCCGAGGAGTCGGCCAAGGCCGAGGCCTCGGAGCAGGAGGCCAAGGCCGAGGAGGAGACGGCGGGGGCGGCCGCCTAGCCGATGGCCGGCGAGAACGTCAGCGTCCGAGTCCTCACCCCGGAGGGGGAGGTCTTCGAGGGCGAGGTGGAGCAGCTCTCGACCCGCACCGCCGTGGGCGAGATCGGCATCCTCGCCAATCACGTCCCCGTGCTGGCGCGCCTTCGCCCGACGGAGCTTCGCCTCCACATGCCCGGCGGCGACGTCCAGCGCTGGGCGCAGGCCGAGGGCTGGCTGCAGGTGTTCGCCAACCGGGCGACGGTGCTGGTGGGGGAGGCCATCCCGCCCGAGAGCCTCGACACGGGCGAGCTCCGCAGCCGAATCGAGGATGCCGACGCCCGGCTCCGCGAGTCCGAGGAGGGCTCGGGCGCCTATCGGCAGGCGGAGAAGGACAAGGAGCGCGCCGAGGCGTTCCTCGCCGTCTCCAATTCTGCGTAAGCCAGCGCCCCTACGCGCTGGTAGGTTCACACCATGAGGGGAGGGCTCTCAACCGGGGCTGTCGTAGTTGCTGCAGCAGTGGCACTGCTCGTGCCTCCGGCTGCAAGCGCCCTCAACCCCGTGACCTTCTCGCCGACGGGATCCCTGAGCGTCGTGCGCGAGTATCCCGGCGCCGCGACGCTGCCGGATGGCAGGGTGCTGGTCGCCGGGGGGTACGACGGCACGAATTCCCTGCAGAGCACCGAGATCTTCAACCCCGCGACCGGCGCCTTCACCCCGGGCGTGTCCATGACGATCCCGCGGTACTCCCCCGCAATGGCGACCCTCGCCGACGGGCGGGTGCTCCTCGCCGGAGGAGGGGCCGGCGCAGATGTGGCGACGGCGGAGATCTTCAATCCGGCTACGAGCACGTACTCCACCGTTGCCGGCACGATGACGGAGCCCCGCTACGACGCCGGCGCTGCCCTTCTGCCCGACGGCCGTGTTCTGATCGCCGGCGGTTACTACCTCGGCACCCAGCGCAACACCGCGGAGATCTTCAACCCCGCCACCGGGCAGTTCACGTCCGCCGGCACGATGAGCGTCAAGCGTGATGGGCCGGCCGTGGTCGCCCTGAGCGACGGCCGCGTGCTGGTCGCGGGCGGATACGACGGCACGAACTACCTGAAGAGCGCCGAGGTCTTCAATCCGGCCACCGCCAACTTCAGCCCAGTCGGCTCGATGGCGACCGGACGCTACGCGCCGGCCGGCGCTCCGCTTCCGGGAGGTCGGGCGATGGTCGCCGGCGGACATGACGGCACGAAGGATGTGGCGAGCGCCGAGATCTTCGATGCCGCCAACAACAGCTTCAGCTCCGCCGGGATTGGGCCGCTTGGGCTGGCCCGCGAGGAGGCCGTCGCCGCGTCCCTCGCCGACGGGCGCGTGCTTGTGGTGGGGGGTTACAACGGCACACAACCAACCAAGCAGCTCAGCAGCGCCGAACTCCTCAGCGTTCCCTCGAATTCGTTCACGACGAAGTTGAAGAACCGCAAGGTGACGATCACCGTCAATGACGAGGGGCTGGCAAGCGTCGGCGACGTGAGGACGGCCCTGGCCGCCAAGAAGAAGAAGAAGAAGCCGAAGCTGGTGAAGACGACGACGAAGCACGGGGGGCCGGGGAAGATCGTCGTCAAGGTGAAGCTCACCAAGCGGGGCGCCGCGAAGCTCGCCCGCAAGGGCAAGCTGAAGCTCAAGGTCGCCTACACGCCCGACGGCGGCCTCCCGGCCACCCAGAAGCTCAAGCTCCGCGGCTAGACACGGCAGCGGCGGCTGATCGGCTGCCTACACCTACGATTCGCCGTCCATGGACGAGCTCGCCCTTGCCCAGAGACTCATCGCCTTCGATACCTCCAACGCCGAGGGGCTTCGGCGTGCCGCCGAGTTCGTCGGCGGCTGGCTCGAGTCCAACGACATCAAGGCGTCTCAGACCGAGTCGAGGGGGCTGCCGGTGACCACCGCCGAGGTCGGCCCGGCTGGCGCACCGACCCTGGTCCTCCATGGCCACATGGACGTCGTCCCCGGCGGCCGCGACCAGTTCGAGCCTCGGATCGAGGGCGATCAGCTGCTCGGGCGCGGCTCCTACGACATGAAGGGCGCCCTGGCCGTGATGCTGATTGTCCTGCACGACCTCCGCGATCAGGAGGACGTCCGTCTTCGGCTCGGGATCGTCTCGGACGAAGAGTCCGAGGAGGAGAAGAACCGAGGCTCGGACGCCCTCGTTGCGAGCGGCTTCGTCGGTGACTTCGCGATCACAGGCGAGCCCACCAACCTCCAGGTGGGGGTCCAGGCGAAGGGTGTCCTTGCCGTGCGGCTCCAGGTCCGGGGACGCTCGGCGCACGGCGCGACGCCCTGGCTCGGCGATAACGCTGTCGTTAAGGCGATTGAAGTATTCAGGGGCATCGAATCGCTACCGTTTGCGCGTCACAGCAGCGCCCTGTTCGACCGGCCCTCCATCAATCTCGGTCGAATCATGGGCGGCGACGCCCTCAACAAAGTGCCTGATTCCTGCGTCATAGACGTCGATATCCGCTTCCTGCCGGACCAGGATCCCGATGAGATCCTCGGGCAGGTCCGCAGCATGCGCGACACCGAGGTTCTCGCCACCTTCCGCCGTCCCCCAGCGGTGGTCGAGCCGGACTCGCCGTTCGTGCAGGGCCTCTGCGAGGCGGCCTCGCCGCATCACCCCGAGCGGGTGATGAGCGTCGGCCGCGACGGCGCGTCAGACGCGGTCTCCTTCCTGGCGGCGGGCGTCCCAGCCGTCGAGTTCGGCCCGGTGGGCGACGGCCATCACGGCCCCCGCGAATGGGTGTCGATCAGCTCCCTGCGGAGCTATCGCCAGGCCCTCGAGGGCTTCGTCAAGACCTTCCCGGGGATGGCCGCCGTATGAGCCCCCGGAAGAAGAAGGACGACGAGGAGCCGCGCGCGGACGAGACCCAGGAGTACGAGCTCGAGGACGAGGACCTCGACGATCTGGACTCTGACGACGAGGACCTCGACGAGGATGAGCTTGAGGATGAGGGGTACGAGGACGATGAAGAGCTCGACAAGGGGGACGAGCTCGAGCACGTCGTCTCCGCCGAGACCCAGGAGTGGGACGGGCTGGAGGCCGCCGAGGCCGAATCCGAGGCGGAGAAGGCCCTCGTAGCTTCCGCCGGCGATCGGGTCAAGCAGGCCGGCTCCGCCATCACCTCCGGATTCCAGAGGGTCGAGAAGGCCGCGGGGCCGAAGATCACCTCCGGCTTCAAGGCCGTCCGCCGCCACGTCGGCTTTCCGATCTGGCTGAGGTTCATGACCGCTTCCCTTCTGATCGTCGCCGCGGTGGCCGGGGCCACCTCGGCGAGCCTGATCCTCTACCTCTCGGACATCGCCGACGCGCTCAAGAAGAATGAAATCAAGCAGGACCTCAGTCCCGTCCTCGACAATGTCCCGGACAGCGGGGCTCAGACGATCATGATTCTGGGCTCCGACAAGCGGAACGACGCAATCAGCGGCAAATTCGGCCTCTCGGACACCACGATGCTGCTGCGGCTGGATCCGGACCGCAGCGCGATCTCGTTGCTGTCGCTGCCGCGTGACCTGAAGGTCGACATCCCGGGTTACGGGACCAACAAGCTGAACGCGGCGTACTCGTTCGGCGGCCCCAAGCTGACCCTGGAGACGGTCAAGCAGATCCTCGGGCCCCAGGTTCACATCAACCACCTCGTCAATGTTGACTTCACCGGCTTTGCGCGGGCCGTCAACGCGATCGGATGCGTCTACGTCGACGTCGATCGCCGCTACTACATCGCCCCGAACACGGGCACCTCGGAGATCAACCTCCAGCCCGGCTATCAGGCGCTCTGCGGCTTTGACGCCCTCTCGTTTGCCCGGTACCGGCACACGGACAACGACATCGTCCGTGCCGCCCGGCAGCAGGCATTCCTGAGGGAGGCTCGTGCCAAGGTGCCCCCCTCGCGGCTGATCGACGACCGCCACAAGCTGCTGCACATCTTCACCTCATACACCTCGTCCGACCTCGACAGTGAGACCCAGCTCCTCGAGCTGCTGAAGCTCTTCTTCGACCTGCGGGGCGCGCAGATCAAGCAGGTCCACTTCCAGGCCGAGCTCGGGCCCTCCTACGTCACTGCGACGCAGTCTCAAATCACGACCGCGGTCGACCAGTTCCTCGGTGTCAAGGGCACTCCGGGACCGGTGACGACCTCGGCCAAGCCGAGGAGCCCGGTCACCACCCAGCCGGCACCGGACGCCACAAAGCCGAAGCCGGTGACGCCCCGCAAGCGAAAGTCGCCACATGCCTCGGAGACCAACCTGGTCCGAACGACTTACGGCAGACGCGTCGCCGTGGGCATCAGAAAGCGCAAGGAGAAGGTCCCGGTCTACTACCCGACCCTGCTCGAGTCCGGGAGCGAATACGCGCAGAAGCCACGCGTCTACAAGATCAACGGTAAGGGGGACGAGTCGCCACCCCAGTCGGAGCGCGCTGCTTACAAGTGGGTCTTCTCACTGCCGACGATCGGGGACTACTACGGCTTCGAGGGCACGCGCTGGAAGGACCCGCCCATCCTCGAGAACCCGAGCGAGACCAGGAGGATTGGCGACCGCGACTACCTGCTCTTCTACGACGGGGCCGAGCTGCGCATGGTCGGCTGGAAGACCGATCAGGGCTCGTTCTGGGTTTCGAACTCCTATATCGAGAGCGTTTCGAACAAGGACATGCTGAAGATCGCAGTGGGCTTCCGCCATCTGCCGGGGACCTGAGCGGACGCGACGTGCGCGAGAGGGAGCCGATCGGGGTCGTCGGTGCCGGCTGGGTCGGGCTGGTCACCGCCGCCTGCTTCGCCGAGCTCGGGCACAGGGTGGTTGTCAGGGAGATCGTTCCCGAGAAGGTCGAGTCCTTGCGGCGGGGCGAGGTGCCGATCCACGAGCCCGGCCTCTCGGACCTGATCTCGAAAAACGCCGAGCGGCTCACCTTCACCTTGGACATGGGAGAGCTGCTCGCTGAGGCTCGACTGATCTTCGTCTGCGTGCAGACGCCCCCGACGGTGTCGGGGGACGCTGACCTCTCGGCCGTTCAGCAGGCGGTGGATGAGATCGGCGAGCCCGAGGGCAAGGCCCTGGTCATGAAGAGCACCGTCCCGGTGGGAACGGGTCGGACGATCCGCCGCGATGAGCCGGATCTCGCCTATGTCTCCTGTCCCGAGTTCCTGCGCGAGGGAACGGCGATCAAGGACTTCATGGAGCCCGACCGCGTCCTGGTCGGCACCGATTCCGGAGATGAGTGGGCGGCCGACGCCGTCGCTGCCCTCTACGAACCGCTCGGCGCCCCGATCGTCCGGACCGACCTTTCGAGCTCCGAGATGGTCAAGCTCGCCTCGAACGCCTTCCTCGCGACAAAGATCTCCTTCATCAACGAGATCGCGAACGTCTGCGAGGAGCTCGGCGCCGACGTGACGGATGTGGCCAAGGGCATGGGTCTCGACGACCGGATCGGATCTCGGTTCCTGCAGGCCGGGATCGGATATGGAGGTTCCTGTTTCACGAAAGACGTGTCGGCGCTGAAGATGCTCGCCGCCAACTCCGGCTACCACTTCCAGCTCCTCAACTCGGTGATCGAGGTGAACGAGCTCCAGAAGCGCCGCGTCATGGCCAAGCTCTCGAAGCACCTCGACTCGCTGGTGGGCAAGCGCGTCGCGCTCCTCGGACTCGCGTTCAAGCCGGACACCGATGACATGCGCGGGGCCTCGAGCCTGGTGCTCGCGGCGCGGCTGGAGGGGGAGTCGGCCTCGGTGGTGGCGTTCGACCCCATTGCCGCCGCCGTGGCAGCCCCGCTGATGACCGGGGTGGAGATGGCGGACTCGGCAATGGATGCCCTCGACGGCGCCGATGCCGCGGTCCTGGTCACTGAGTGGCCCGAGTTCTCGGAGCTTGACTGGACCGCGGTGGCCAAGCGGATGAACACCCCGCTCGTGGTCGATGGGCGCAATTTCCTGGATGGAGATGTCCTCCGCTCGGCCGGGATCACCTACGAGTCCATCGGTCGCCCGAGCCCGGTGAAGGGTCTTCGCGTAGCCCCCGGAAGCGAAGCTGAGGAGGCGAAGCGTTAATTGCAGGCGTTGATCCTGGCCGGGGGCGAGGGCACTCGCCTGCGGCCCCTCACCTACACGGTCGCGAAGCCGGTGCTGCCGCTGGCCGGCCGTCCTCACATCGCATACGTGATCGACTGGCTCGCCCGCCACGGCGTGGACGACGTGATCGTCTCGTGCGGGCACCTCGCCGAGGGAATGAGGAAGAGCCTCAACGAGCTCGAGCCGGGCGTCCGGATCCGCTTCGCGGAGGAGCCCGACGCGCGTGGCACCGCAGGGGCGATCCGGTTCGCCGACGACATGCTCGGCGACCGCTTCTTCGTGCTGAACGGGGACGTCCTCTGCGATCTCGACCTCACAGCCCAGATCGAGCAGCACGAGCGCACCGGCGCCCGCGCGACGATCGCCCTCTATCCCGTGAAGGACCCGACCGGTTACGGCCTGGTCCACCGCCACGAAGACGGCGAGATCACAGAGTTCCTCGAGAAGCCGGAACCCGATGAGATCGACACCGATGAGATCAATGCGGGCGCCTACCTGCTCGAGCGCTCTGTCCTCGACGAGATTCCCCCGGATCAGAACGTCTCAATCGAGCGCGAGGTCTTCCCCAAGCTGATCGGCAACGGCCTGTACGGGAGCCGACAGGAGGGTTACTGGATCGACATCGGTACCCCGGATCGCTTCCTGGAGGCGAACTGGGACATCCTCGAGGGGCGGGTCGAGACCGCCCACGGGGACTTCGCCGAGCCGAAGATGGTGGGGGAGGGGTGCCAGATCGCGGAGGGCGCGGAGCTGCGCATGCCGTGTGTGATCGGCAACGAGTCACGCATCGGTGACGGCGCCGTGATCGAGCGCTCCGTCCTGCTCGACGGGTGCGCGGTCGAGGAGGGCGCCTCCGTCAGGAACAGCATTCTCAGCGCCGGCGTCACCGTTGGGGGTGGGATCGAGCTCGACGGCGACGTGATCGGCGAGGGCGATGTGGTGGAGGGGGCACCGGCGCCTTGAACGTCATCGGCGGGGACATGCTCGACGCGGTCCGCGCGATGCCGGATCACCTGCGCGACGCGCTCTGGCGGATCGAGACGGCGCGCGCCGCGACGATGGAGGCCCCGGCGGCATTCTTCTGCGGCATGGGCGGCTCCGGGATCGGCGGCGACCTGGCGGTCGCGGCGCTCTGGGACAGGCTGACGAAGCCGATGGCCGTCGCCCGCGGCTACGAGCTCCCGCCCTGGGCCCCGGCCGGCTCGGCGGTCCTCTGCTCGAGCTACTCGGGCAACACCGAGGAGACGCTCGCCTGTTACGCGGCGGCCGAGGCCCTCGGGGCCAAGCGCCTCGTCGCCACGACCGGGGGCGAGCTGGCCGAGGCCGCCCGCGCCGACGACGTCCCGGTGATCGGCCTGCCGTCCGGGCTCCAGCCGCGGGCGGCGGTCGGATACATGTTCTGCGTCGCGGCGGAGCTGGCGGCTCTGGCGCTGGCGGGGCCGCGGATCCACACGGAGATCGATACCGCCGCGTCCCACCTGGGCAACTCATTCGAGGCGGCGCAGGCGCAGGCGCGCGAGCTTGCCGCGGAGATCGGCGAAGCGACCCCGGTGATCCACGGCAGCGACCTCACCGCTCCGGTCGCCTACCGCTGGAAGTGCCAGATCAACGAGAACGCGAAGACCCCGGCCTACTCCGCGGTGCTGCCCGAGGCCGACCACAACGAGATCGAGGGCTGGTCCGGAGCGGATGGCCGCTTCGCCGCGATCTTCCTCGCCGACAGCGACCAGCACCCGCGCGAGCGCAAGCGCTTCGAGCTGACCGCGAAGGCGATCGAGCCCTACGCCGCGGCGGTGATCAGCCTGGAGACGGAGGGCGAGACCCGCACAGACCGCCTGTTGCACTCGGTGATGCTCGGTGACCTGGTCGCGATCGAGCTCGCCAACGCTCGCGGCGTCGACCCCCTGGCGGTCGACGTCCTGGAAGGATTCAAGAAAGAGATGGGGCGACCTTCAGAGGAGGCCGGATGAACCGCACGTTCGTAGTCGGAGTCGGCATGACCAAGTTCGACAAGCCCGGGACGAAGGAGGGTGACTATCCCGACTGGGCTAAGGAAGCCGGCCGGCTGGCGCTCGATGACGCGGGCGTCGACTACGACAAGGTCGAGCAGGCCTTCGTCGGCTACTGCTACGGCGACTCCACCGCGGGCCAGCGTGCCGTCTACGGCCTCGGCCTGACCGGGATCCCGATCGTCAACGTGAACAACAACTGCTCCACCGGATCCAGCGCTCTCTACATGGCCCGCCAGGCGGTCAAGGGTGGCCTCGCCGAGTGCGCGTTCGCGCTCGGCTTCGAGAAGATGGAGCTCGGCTCGCTCGGCGTGAAGTACACCGACCGCGTCAACCCGATCGACAAGCACGCGGAGGCCCTGCTCGAGCTGCGCCCATGGGAGGACGCCCCGCCGGCCCCGCAGATGTTCGGCGCCGCCGGACGCGAGCACATGGAGCGCTACGGCTCCGAGCCCGACCACTTCGCCTGGATCGGCTGGAAGAACCACAAGCACTCGGTCGACAACCCCTACGCCCAGTTCCAGGATGAGTACTCCCTCGACGACATCAAGTCGGCCAAGGAGATCTACGCCCCGCTGACCAAGCTGCAGTGCTCCCCGACCAGCGACGGGAGCGCGGCCGCCGTCGTCGCCTCCGAGGCCTTCGTCGACGAGCACAATCTCTGGGATCAGGCGATCGAGATCGCCGGCCAGTCGATGGTCACGGACCTCACGAGCACCTTCGACAGCCACTCATCGATCAACGTCGTCGGCGCCGATATGACCCGCACGGCCGGCGAGCAGGCTCTCGCCGAGGCAGAGGCGGGCATCGACGAGGTGGATGTCGTGGAGCTGCACGACTGCTTCTCGGCCAACGAGCTCATTACCTACGAGGCACTCGGGCTCGCGGAGGAGGGGGAGGGGCACAAGCTCGTCGAGGCAGAGGCGACCACCTACGGCGGCGACGGACCCGTGGTCAACCCGTCCGGAGGCCTGATCTCCAAGGGCCACCCGCTGGGCGCCACCGGCCTGGCGCAATGCGCCGAGCTCAACTGGCAGCTGCGCGGCCAAGCCGACCGGCGCCAGGTCGACGGCGCGGACCTGGCCCTCCAGCACAACATCGGGCTCGGCGGCGCAGCTGTCGTGACCGTCTACCGCAAGCCCACCTAAACCTGACACGATCAGCGGGCCGTGGTGACAGCGGATGACATCGCGGCGGTCACCGTGTTCTCGACTCTCGAACCGGAAGCCCGCGAGAGGCTTGCCCGTGTGTCTGCCGACCTCAGCCTCGCGCCTGGGGAGTACGCCGCCAATGCGGGTGACGACCGTGCGCTCTTCGCCGTGCTCGACGGGCTGATCGAGCCGGTCAAGTCCGTCGACGGGATCGAGAGGGTCGTCGGAGAGCGTCACCACGGGGACGTCTTCGGAGAGGTCCCGATCGTGCTCGGGACGGTGTTTCCCGTGGGGTTCCGGGCGGCGGAGCAGTCCCGCGTGTTGCGGATCGAGCCGCCGGACTATCACGCCGTCGCGGCGGTCCATCCTGAGATCGCCGAGGAGCTCGGAACGCTCTCGAGGACCCGGATCGGCGGAGCCGGCGGCCTCCAGGCGCTCGCCGCCGAGCGGCACCCGCCTCGGGCGATCGTCGTCGGGCACCGGTGGGACCCCACGTGCACCGAGTTGCGGCACTTCCTCGACCGCAACCAGATCAGCTTCGAGTGGATCGCCGTCGACGCGCCGAATGCCGCCGATCAGTGGGGTGGGCCGCTGCCCGATGACGAGGACCTGCCCGTGATTCGAGTGATCAACGGCAAGACGGTGGCGCGGCCTCAGCTCCGCCGGGTGGCCGAGTTGCTCGGTTTGAGCACCGAGCCGGCCTCGGCGGAGTACGACACCGTGATCGTCGGCGCCGGCCCCTCGGGCCTCGCCGCGGCCGTCTACGGGGCCTCGGAGGGCCTGCGCACGATCGTCATCGAGCGCGAGGCGCCGGGTGGGCAGGCGGGCACCTCGTCGAGGATCGAGAACTACCTCGGCTTCCCGTCGGGAGTGTCAGGCGACGAGCTGGCGAGCCGCGCCCTTCAGCAGGCCCGCAGGTTGGGCGCGGAGATCCTGGTGACCCGCACCATCACGAAGCTCGATCCGGCGACGAATCAGGTGCACCTCGACGGCGGGGACGTCCTCCAGGCCCGGACGATCATCCTCGCCTGCGGGGTCTCCTGGCGACAGCTCGAAATCGAGGGATTTGATCGCCTCGCCGGCAAGGGCATCTTCTACGGTGCGGCGCGGAGCGAGGCGCCGGGCTCGCACGGCCTGGACGTGCAGATCATCGGCGCCGGGAACTCAGCCGGCCAGGCGGCGATGTTCTTCTCCAACCACGCGCGCAGCGTGACCATCCTCGCCCGGGGTGACGGGATCGGGAAGAGCATGTCCAACTACCTCTCAGACCAGCTCGCCGCCCGGTCGAACATCGAGGTGCTCACCCGCACCGAGGCCGTCGCCGCCCACGGCGAGGACTCGCTCGAGGCGATCGAGGTTCACAACAAGGAGACGGGTGAGACGACCCGATTGGAGTCGGGCGGGG
The DNA here is from genome assembly GCA_963819715.1 of uncultured Solirubrobacterales bacterium. GTDB lineage: Bacteria > Actinomycetota > Thermoleophilia > Solirubrobacterales > 70-9 > DASUPK01. The sequence goes on along the minus strand of CAWFXE010000002.1, from coordinate 137,034 downwards.
TCTTCATCTTCATCGGGGCGGATGCCGAAACGGGCTGGCTGCCGCAGGAGATCGCCCTGGACGACCATCGTTTCGTGCTCACCGGCTCCGCGGTGAACGCCGCCGGGCGCTGGGAGCTCGACCGCGACCCCTACCTGCTCGAGACCAGCGCGTCCGGGATCTTCGCCTGCGGAGATGTCCGGTCCGGCCCGGTCAAGCGGGTCGCGTCGGCCGTCGGCGAGGGGAGCATGGCGATCGCGTTCGTGCACCAGTTTCTGAGGGAAGCAGACGCGAAGCCGCTCGTCAGCGGCTAGTAGTCGCTCGGCGGGCGGCGCTGCGCCTTCCGCTGCGATGTCTGGCGCTTCTGGTCCAGGCGGCGCTCCCGTGCGGCACGCGTGGGCTTGGTCGGGCGCCGGGGCTTCGGCCGCCGCAGGCCCGCCTCGAGCTTCTCGCGCAGGCGCTCGAGCGCGAGCTCGCGATTGCGCGCCTGGCTGCGGGCATCCTGCGCGACCGCGGTGACTCGATCGCCGAGCTTGCGGCGCAGAAGACTCTTCTGCGAGCCGCTCAACGTCTCGGACGCCTCGACGTCGAATACGGCCTCGATCCTCGATGCGGTGACGTTCGCGTGCTGGCCACCGGGCCCGGATGAGCGACTCGCGCGGAACTCGATCTCGTCGAGTGGAATCTCCGTACCCTCTGCGACCCGAATGGCGTCCTCCATGGACGCATAACGTAACCTCGTCCCTCGTCAAAACCTCGAATCAGGAGACCGCCAACCGCATGAGCACCGCCACCGCTCCGACCACCGAAGGCCTCGACTTCAAGGTCGCCGACCTCTCCCTGGCCGAGTTCGGCCGCAAGGAGATCCGGCTCGCCGAGCACGAGATGCCCGGCCTGATGGCGACACGCGAGGAGTTCGGCGAGTCGAAGCCGCTGAAGGGCGCCCGGGTCACCGGCTCGCTTCACATGACGATCCAGACCGCGGTGCTGATCGAGACGCTCGTCGCGCTCGGCGCCGAGGTTCGCTGGGCGAGCTGCAACATCTTCTCGACGCAGGACCATGCCGCCGCCGCGGTGGTGGTCGGCCCCGACGGCACGCACGACGATCCAAAGGGCGTCCCGGTGTTCGCCTGGAAGGGCGAGACGCTGGTGGAGTACTGGTGGTGCACCGGCCACGCCCTGACCTGGCCCGAGCCAGGCGCCAACGGCGAGACCGGCTGCAACATGCTGCTCGACGACGGCGGAGACGCCACGCTCCTCGTCCACCTTGGCACGGAGTACGAGGCCGCGGGGGAGGTCCCCGATCCCGAAACCGCCTCCTCCGAGGAGGAGAAGGTGATCCTCAGCATCCTGGCCGAGAGCCTCAAGGCCGAGCCGCAGCGATTCACCGAGATGGCCAAGGGGATCAAGGGCGTCACCGAGGAGACCACCACCGGCGTCGTCCGCCTCTACGAGCGCCAGGCCGCCGGCACGCTGCTCTTCCCGGCGATCAACGTCAACGACTCGGTCACTAAGTCGAAGTTCGACAACATCTACGGCTGCCGCCACTCCCTGATCGACGGCATCAACCGCGCCACCGACGTGATGATCGGCGGCAAGACCGCCGTCATCTGCGGCTTCGGCGACGTCGGCAAGGGCTGCGCGGAGTCGCTGCGAGGCCAGGGCGCCCGCGTGATCGTCACCGAGATCGACCCGATCTGCGCCCTCCAGGCCGCGATGCAGGGCTATGAGGTCCGGGCGCTCGAAAGCGTTCTCGGCGAGGCTGACGTCTTCGTCAGCGCGACCGGCAACAAGGACGTGATCAACGTCGACCACATGGCGGCGATGAAGCACCAGGCGATCGTCGGCAACATCGGCCACTTCGACAACGAGATAGACATGGCCGGGCTGGAGAAGGTCGATGGCATCGAGCGGATCGAGATCAAGCCGCAGGTCGACGAGTGGCGCTTTCCCGACGGGCACTCGATCATCGTGCTCTCGGAGGGCCGCCTGCTGAACCTCGGCAACGCGACCGGCCACCCGAGCTTCGTGATGTCGAACTCGTTCACCAACCAGGTGATCGCTCAGATCGAGCTCTTCGGCAAGGCCGAGGCGTACGGCAAGGAGGTCCACGTGCTGCCGAAGCACCTGGACGAGAAGGTCGCCCGCCTCCACCTGGACGCACTCGGCGTCGAGCTCACCGAGCTGCGGCCCGAGCAGGCCTCCTACATCGGCGTGCCGGTCGAGGGCCCGTACAAGAGCGACCACTACCGGTACTAGCGTCATGAAGAGGGGGCTGCTGGCGTTTGCGGTTGCGCTGGCGCTCTGGCCCGCGCACGCCGGGGCCGTGAGCCTCCAGTCGGTCGGCCCCAGCTTCGATCAGCCCGTCTTCGCCACCTCGCCGCCCGGCGACCCGCGGCTCTTCGTCGTGGAGCGGCCCCGGCCGGATTCAGGTCATCCACGACGGGACCGTCAGCCAGTTCCTCGACATCAACACGCAGACGACCGTCGACGGTGAGCGCGGGCTGCTCTCGATGGCATTCGACCCGAAGTACGCCTCGAACGGGCTCTTCTACGTCTTCTACACGGGGGTCGCGGCCGCGGACGGTGTCACCGGCCTGGGCCACGTCGATGAGTTCCACGTCAGCTCCAACCCGAACGTCGCCGACCAGGCCAGCCAGCGGCATGTCCTGACGATCTCCCGGCCGAACGCCGGCGCCTCCAACCACAACGGCGGACAGATTCAGTTCGGGCAGGACGGGTTCCTCTACGTCTCGGTCGGGGATGGCGGCACCGGCGGCTCGACAGCGCCCAACGCCTCGCTCCCCAACGGGAAGATCCTGCGGATCGATCCGCACGGCGCCGGCAACGGGGTCCACGGTATCCCGGCCGGGAATCCCTACGCGGGAGCTCCCGGTGCGGTTCCTGAGATCTGGAGCCTCGGCCTGCGCAACCCGTTCCGGTTCTCCTTCGACGCGCTCACGGGCGATCTGGTGATCGGAGATGTGGGGCAGACCCAGTGGGAGGAGGTGGACTTTGCCCCCGCAGCGTCGGGCGGCGGACGCGGCGTGAACTTCGGCTGGCCCAGCTGCGAGGGCTTTGTGGGGAGTTGCCCGGGCGCCACGCCGCCGGTCTTCGCGTACCCGCACAGCGACCCGGGCGGCGACGTCGCCAACGGCTGCGCGATCATCGGCGGCTACGTCTACCGCGGCAGCCTCGCCCCGGAGATTGCCGGGCGTTACCTCTACGCGGACCTCTGCACGGCCGAGCTGCGCTCTCTGAGGCTCGACAACCCGGCTGGGACGGACCGCCCGGAGAGCGACCCCAGCGCCCTCGGCAGCGCCCGCTCGTTCGGCGAGGACTCGAGCTGCAACCTCTACGCGATGAACACGTCCACGGTGTTCAGGATCGTCGGCTCCGGCGGGACGAGCGCCTCGGTCTGCGCGAAGGCGCCTAAGACCTGCGGGAAGTGCCCGCCCGGCAAGAAGGGCAAGAAGTGCAGGCGCAAGCACAAGAAGAAGCGAGCCGCGGAGGCCAAGAAGCACAAGAAGCACAAGAAGTGCAAGAAGCACAAGAAGCGCAAGAAGAAGCGACAGGAGCCGATCTGAGAACCTGTCGCCCGATGAGGGCGATGATCCTGGCGGCGGGGCTGGGCACGCGGCTGCGGCCGCTGACCCATGTGATGCCCAAGCCCGTCGCGCCGATCCTGAACAGGCCGATCGTCGCCTGGATCGCCGACCTGCTGGCGGAGCACGGTTTCGAGGACGTCGTTACGAACCTCTCGTACCTGCCGGAGCAGATTCGCGATGCGCTCGGCGACGGATCGTCGTTCGGCCTGAACATCTCCTACAGCGAGGAGCCCGAGCCGCTCGGCACCGCAGGGGGGGTGGGGAAGGTCCGCGACTTCCTGGGCGAGACCGACTCGTTCCTGATCATCTCCGGCGACGCGCTGACGACCATCGACCTCGCCGCCATGCGCGAGGCTCACGAGGTGAACGTCGAGCGCGGGGCGATCCTCACCATCGCAACCAAGCGCGTCGACGACACGACCCAGTTCGGGGTGGCGATCACGCGGCGACGACGGCCGCATCCAGGGATTCCAGGAGAAGCCGGAGCCGGCGGAGGCCCTTTCCGACCTCGCCAACTGCGGCATCTACATGTTCAGCCGGGAGATCTTCGACCACTTCCCGCCCCCCGAGTTCCACAGCCCGGCGGGCGACGACGACCAGCCGGCCGGGTTCGTCGACTGGGCGATGGACATCTTTCCCGCCCTGCTCGAGGGCGACATCCCCTTCTACTCACACGAGATCGAGGCCTACTGGAACGACATCGGCTCGATCGGCGAGTTCGTCCAGGGCAATCTCGACGCGCTGCGAGGCGAGGTGGGCATCGAGCCGCCGGCGCCAGCGGTCCGTGACGGCGTCTATGCAGGTGAGGACTCCGACCTCGACGGGGTCAAGGTGAAGGAGCCCGTGCTGATCGGAGCGGGCTGCCACGTCGGGACCGGCGCCGACCTGCACGGTCCGGTCGTTGTCGGCGACGGATGCGACCTGGGCGCCGGCGCGATGCTGCGCGACTGCGTGGTGCTGCCGGGCGCAAAGGTCCCGGCCGGTGGGTTGGTCGTCGGCGGCCTGTACGGGGTCGAAGCCGACCGCCCTCTCGGCTAGGTCTGCAGCTCGCGGATCACGTCGTCTGCCCAGGGGTTGTCGCCCAGCCCCTCCTGGTCGCAGACGATCTTCTCCCCGTCGGGGAACTCGAGCGTCAGCCGGGTCGTGGTCTGACGATCGTCGGTGGTCGCCTTGATCCCGGTCCGGTCCCAGGACGCCGACTCCTCCTTGACCTTGATCCCGCTGCGGCCCGGCTTGTACTTGAAGGCGTAGAGCTTCTCGGGCGTCACGGCGAGCATGAACTGCCCGGGCAGGCCGCCCGCCTTCGACTTCCCCAGCTTATGAGCCGCTCCGTAGGCCAGGGCGCCCACCTGCAGCTTGCTGATCGCCATCTTGGTGCCGGCGCCGGTTGGGCGGAAGGCGCCGACGGCCAGGACCTCGCCGTCCACGTGAGGCTCGACGGAGGCGCGGTACTTCCCGCGCCATTCCTCCGCCACCTCGGGGCTGATGTCGAATCGTCCCATCGCTCGGTCCCTCGGTCGTAGCCCCCTGTGTCGTGGCGTGAATCTACTCCTTGGAGTTGGGAGCGCTCTTCGTCACTACTCGCGTCCGATTCTGGACGGATGCAAACCCCGATCGACCTGCTCGCTTCCCTGGTCGCCCCGCCACTGTGCGCGGCCTGCGGGGACCGCTGCGCTCCGGATGCGGCGCTCTGCGACGCATGCGACGGCGAGTTGGCTTGCGCGCCGAGGATGATCGAGTCCGGTCCGGCGGCCGTCGACATGGCGATCTCGGCGGCGCCCTTCGAGGGGCCGGCCCGCAGGCTCGTGCTCAGTCTCAAGTTCGGCCGCCGCCTGTCGCTGGCGGACGTCGCGGCTGCCGCGATGCTGCGCGCCCTTCCGCCTCACGAGCTCGGCGGAGCGGTGGTCCCGGTGCCGGCGGGCCCCTGGCGGTGGCGCTGGCGTGGCTTCGATCCGGCAGAGGAGATCGCCCGTGCGCTCGCATCCCGCGCTGAGCTGGAATACGTGGACTGTCTGCGGCGGGGCCGTGGACGCCGGCAGGTCGGAAGGAGGAGGTGGGACCGGCTCGCCAACCCGCCGAGGGTCTGGGCGATCGAAGCCTGCCCGCTGCGGGTTCTGCTGGTCGACGACGTCTGGACGACCGGCGCGACGCTCTCGGCCTGTGCCCGAGCCCTGCGCGAGGGCGGCGCCGAGCGGGTGACTGCGCTGACGCTGGCACGCACCCTTTAGACACTCGGTCCCTTGCCGAGGCTGGAACCCGGGCGTAGCATGCGGGTCCGCCCACTAGGAAGGAGGCCCCCATGAGGATCGAGGTCCGAGGCAGGAACGTGGAGGTGACGGACGAGCTCCGTGAGGCGGTTGTCCAGCGGTTTGCGCGGGTCGGGAAGCAGGTCTCCGAGCTGGCGACGCTGGAGGTCGAGCTCTGCGAGGAGAAGAACCCGCGGATCTCCGACTCCGAGGTGGCGGAGGCGACCATGTACCTGAAGGGAGTGACGCTGCGCGCGAAGGAGGCGTCCCCCGACATGCTGCACTCGATCCACGGGATCGCCGAGGACATCCGCCGCCAGGTGAAGAAGCACCGGGAGATGCGCCGCAAGCGCCAGCGGACTCGCAAGCTGATGCAGCGGTTGCGAGGCGAGACAGCCTGAGCAGGGCCGGTAGCTAACCTAGATCCCAATGGCCAGAGGAATCATCGACCGCGCCCTGCGCATGGGCGAGTCGAAGCAATTCAAGGAGTACCAGGGACGCGTCGAGTCGATTAACCGGATCGAGCCCGAGATGGAGCTGCTCGACGACGCCGAGCTGAAGGCGGAGGCCGACGAGCTGCGCAAGCGCGCCAAGGACGGCGAGTCCCTCGACGATCTGCTGCCCGAGGCCTTCGCGCTGGTCCGCGAGGCCGGGCGCCGCACGCTGGGGCAGCGCCACTTCGACGTCCAGCTGATCGGCGGGATGGTGCTCCACTCGGGCGCCATCGCCGAGATGAAGACGGGTGAGGGGAAGACCCTCACCGCGACGCTCGCGGTCTTCCTCAACACGCTGGCCGGCGACGCCGTCCACCTGGTGACGGTGAACGACTACCTCGCTCGCCGCGACGCGGAGTGGATGCGGCCGATCTACGAGGCGCTCGGCGTCAGCGTCGCGGCGATCCAGGAGGGTGACGAGCCGCCCGAGCGGCGCGAGAAGTACGCCTGCGACGTCGTCTACGGGACGAACTCGGAATTCGGCTTCGACTACCTCCGCGACAACATGGCCGGGTCACTCGAGGAGTGCGTGCAGCGCGGCTATGACTTCGCGATCGTCGACGAGGTCGACAACATCCTGATCGACGAGGCGCGGACGCCGCTGATCATCTCCGGGCGCCCCGAGCAGGCGGCCGACCTCTACTACACGTTCGCCCGCCTCGCGAAGCAGATGGTGGGCGAGGCGCACAAGGAGAAGCTCAAGTCGCTCGGCGAGTCGAAGGACACCCGCGACGTCGACTACGACTACGAGTACGACGAGAAGCACAAGACCGTCGCCCCGACTGAGCGCGGCGTGAAGACGGCCGAGGACTTCCTGGGCGTCGAAAACCTCTACCTGGGGGAGCACGGCACGCTCGTCAACCACCTGATCCAGGCGCTCAAGGCCGAGTCGCTCTACAAGCGCGGCGTCGAGTACGAGGTCGTCGAGGGCCAGGTGATGATCATCGACGAGTTCACCGGCCGCATCCTCGAGGGCCGGCGCTGGTCCGAGGGCCTCCACCAGGCGATCGAGGCCAAGGAGGGCGTCTCCATCCGCGAGGAGAACCAGACCCTCGCCACGATCACGCTCCAGAACTACTTCCGCCTCTACGACAAGCTCTCGGGCATGACGGGCACGGCGCTGACCGAGGCCCAGGAGTTCATGAAGATCTACAAGGTCCCGACGGTCGAGATTCCGACCAACGTCGAGATGATCCGCGTCGACCAGAACGACGCGATCTACAAGACCAAGGACGGTAAGTGGAAGGCAGTCGTCGCCGAGATCGAGCGGCGCCACGAGGCGGGCCAGCCCGTCCTGGTCGGGACGATCTCCGTGGAGACCTCGGAGATGCTCGCCGACCAGCTCAAGCGCCGCGGGATCGACCACGTCGTACTCAACGCCAAGCCCGAATACGCCGAGCGCGAGGGTGAGACGATCGCCCAGGCAGGGCGCAACGGCGCGGTCACCATCGCCACGAACATGGCGGGGCGAGGCGTCGACATCAAGCTCGGCGGGAGCCCCGAAGGCATGGCCCAGGCCGAGCTTCGCAAGCTCGGCGTCACGCCCGAGGATGAGAGCTACGAGGAGGAGCTGAAGGCTCTGATCGAGCAGTTCGAGTCCCAGATCCAGGCTCAGGCGGATGAGGTCCGTGAGCTCGGCGGGCTGTTCATCATCGGGACCGAGCGCCACGAGTCCCGCCGGATCGACAACCAGCTTCGCGGCCGCTCGGGCCGCCAGGGGGACGCGGGGGAGTCCCGCTTCTTCCTCTCCGCCGAGGACGACCTGATCCGCCTCTTCGCGGGCGACCGGATCTACAAGATCCTCGACCGCCTCGGCCCCGTGAACGACGAGGGCGAGGAGGAGGCGCTCGAGGCCAAGATGCTCACCCGCACCATCGAGAACGCTCAGAAGAAGGTCGAGGAGCAGAACTTCCTGATCCGCAAGCGCGTCCTCGAGTACGACGACGTGATGAACGAGCAGCGCCGCGTCGTCTACAAGTACCGCCGCGAGATCCTCGAGGGCAAGGACATGTCGGACTCCGCCCGCGAGGGTGTGGTCGACGTCGTCAGCTCGATGGTCGACAGCTACACGCCCGGCGATGTGATCGAGGACTGGGACCTGGACGAGCTGCAGACGCAGGTCCAACAGCTCTGGCCCGTGACGACGGACGTCTCCGTGCTGCAGCCCGAGCAGACCGACCGCGAAGACCTGCGCGAGTCGCTGCTCGCCGACGCGCTCGCCGCCTACGACCAGCGCGAGAAGGACTTCGGCGACGAGATCATGCGCCAGCTCGAGCGGGCGATCCTCCTGCAGATCATCGACAACCGCTGGCGCGAGCACCTCTACGAGATGGACTACCTGCGCGAGGGCATCCACCTTCGTGGCTTCGCCCAGATCGATCCGCTGGTCGCCTACAAGAACGAGGGCTTCACCATGTTCGAGGCCCTGATGCACGCGATCTGGGAGGAGTTCGCGCGCCTGATCTTCCACGTCGAGGTCGAGGTTGCGCCCCAGGCGTCGGCGGAGTTCGCGCCCACGCAGCAGGCCGGAGGCTTCGACTACTCAGGCGGCACGGCCGAGCAGCCCTCGGCGCTGGGCCAGGCGGCCGTCGCCACGGCGTCCGGCGCCGACGTGGCCGCCGAGGCAGCGTTCGAGGACCAGGCCGGCAACGGCGGCGGGATCCCGGAGCAGGAGACGGTCGTGAAGGACGACAAGGACAAGATCGGCCGTAATGACCCCTGCTGGTGCGGCTCGGGCAAGAAGTACAAGAAGTGCCACGGGGCGTAGTGCCCAAGGCCGGAGACGAGATAGACGGCTTCGGCGGGATGCGGCTCCGCTTCGAGAGGATTGACGACGACGTCCTCGTGATGGAGGCCGCCTACACCGGTGAGGCCGGGATGCCTCCCACATCAGATGGTGGCCGAGGGACCGACGCGGACGAGGTGGGAGGTCAGGCCCGCCTTGCGCACGGCTGAGTTCTTCGAGCGCCTATACGGGGAGGGACCAGGCAGTGCGCGCGAGCTCGGCGAGAAGTTCTTCGACGAGTACGCGGACCAGTTCCGTCTCACCTAGCCGCCCTTCACGACCTCCTCGGCGATCCGCAGCGCCCGGTTGAGCGAGCGCTTCTGCAGGCGGCCCGGCCTGTCGCACGGCAGCTCGCGGCAGGGCTCCTGGGCGCGCCAGCCCTCCAGCACGGCCGCCCCCATGCCGGCCAGATTGAACTCCCGTTCGTCGGAGTTGCCCGTTCCCTCGTCGCGAACCCAGCGGACCGTGACTCCGGCCCGACGCGCCGCTTCCAGGATCGCGCCCTCGACCCCCGGACGGGGCGAACCCACCGGAGAGCGCAGCCAGAAGCGCCCGAAGCGCCCGACCTCGTCGTTGTCGTAGGCATAGCGCAGGTCCTGCTTCCGACCGCGGCTCTCAACTCGACCGACAAGGGCGGCGGCGCCGAGGTGGTTCGCGGCGTGGGTGTAGCCGCGTTCCTCAGCACCGGTGCTTGCCAGCCAGACGTCGCAGGGCGGGCTGAGTGATTGGAGCTTCCCGGCCAGCGCAACGAGCACCCCGACGCCCGACGCGTTGTCGTTTGCCCCGGGACCATCGGGACCGCTGTCGACGTGAGCCACGACGATCTGCAGGCAACTGGCCGGGGTGTCGAGCTCGCCGACAACGTTCCGCGAGGTTCCCTTACCGGGCACCCTGAACTTGTCGACCGAGACCGTCAGCCCCGCCGACCGGAACTGCGTGGCGACCCAGCGCTGCGCGCGAGTCTCGCCGCGGCTCGCCGCGGCGCGGGGCCCGATCTTCCCGGAGAGGTGCACCGCCGCGCGGTAAGGGTCAGGTCTTGTATCCGACATGTCGTACGCAAGACCTGACCCCAGGTGTGAACCCGCCAGGACGGCCAGCACGGCGATGGACATTCGGATCACGCCCGTTATGTAACAGCCTCGCCCGTCGGCGTACCATGGGCGCGTGGAGAAGGCGACTCTGGGGAGCGACGAGAAGGTCGAGGCGAGCGCGGTCGCGCCCGAGAACGAGGAGGCGACTGAGGCCTGGAGCGGCGTGCTGTTCGACCGCTTCGTTGAGTTCCGGCCCCTGATCGTCGAGAGCCTGAAGCAGCACGGCGACTTGGCGATGAGCCTCTATCCGCCGAAGTCCGGCGATCGCGTGCTTGACGTCGGTTGCGGTTTCGGGGACACCACCCAGCAGCTCGCCGCCCTGGTCGGCCCGGATGGGCAGGCCGTCGGCGTCGACGTCGCCGAGCCCTTCATCCGCGCCTCGATCAACGAGGCGCGCCAGGCGGGCGTCGAGAACGTCGACTTCCTCACGGGCGACGTCCAGGTGATGGAGCTGCCCGGGTCCTTCGACTACGTCTTCTCGCGGATGGGCGTGATGTTCTTCGCGAACCCGGTGCAGGCGTGGCGCAACCTCCATTCGGCGCTCCGGCCGGGCGGCCGCTTCGTCGCCGTTGTCTGGCGTCGCAAGCTCGATAACCCCTGGCTCCATCGCGCCGAGCAGGTGGTCGAGCAGTACCTCGAGGAGCCGGAGGAAACCGATGAGCCGACCTGCGGCCCGGGGCCCTTCTCGATGAACAACGCGGACACCGTCGCCGAGCAGCTCGTGATCGCCGGTTTCGAGCGTCCGAGCTTCACTCGCCTCGACCTGCCGATGAAGCTGGGAAACGACGTGGCCGAGGCGGTACGTCTCAACATGGCCATCGGGCCGGCGGCCGAGCTCATTCGCCTCTCGGGCGAAGACGCGGAGAAGATCCTGCCGAAGCTGGAGGCCGAGATCGGGGAGGTCCTCGCCGACTACGACGGGCCGGACGAAGTCAGCGCGCCGGCCTCGACCTGGATCGTCAGCGCGACCGTCCCTGAGTAGCGCTCTCGAGCGGGTTGCCGAGCGGCAGCCGGGCGAACACCCGGAAGCCGCGGCCGTCCAACGGACCGGCCGCGAACCGGCCGCCGAAGAGCTCCACCCGCTCGCGCATCCCGATCAGGCCCCGGCGGGTACCCACGGCGACCCCGCCCACCGTTCCGGGCCCGTCGTCGATCACCTCGAGCTCGACGCTGGTGGGATCGAAGGTGAGGCCGACGTTCGCCGTGGCCCCGGGCCCGGCGTGCTTGAGAACGTTCGTCAGCGCCTCCTGGATGATCCGGTAAGCCGTCTGGTCGAGGATCGGCGGCAGCGTCTGGGTGTCGCCGAACCTTTCGACCGTCACGTCGAGTCCGGCGGCGCGGCATTCCTCGATCATCACGTTCAGGTGGGAGAGGCTCACCCGGTCGCGCTCCGGGTCCGAGGCGTCGGGCCGGAGTAGGCCGAGCAGTTTGCGCATGTCCTCGAGCGCGATCCTGGAGGTGCCCTTGATCTCCTCGAGCACCTCGCGCGCCTCCTCGACATCGGCGCCGTCGTCGATCGCGCGGACCCCGGTGGCGGCCTGCAGCGAGATCGCGGTCACGCCATGGCCGGCGGCGTCGTGCAGGTCGCGGGCGATCCGCATCCGCTCGGCGACGACGGCGAGGTGCGCCGTCTCGTCGCGCTCGCGCTCGAGCGAGCGGCGGATCCACGCCATCAGCAGGCCGGTTACGAGCAGCGTCGCGATCGTGACCAGCCAGCGGGTGATGCCGTCGGAGAAGGTCGGATGCTGGTCGATCAGCAGCACCGCGTCGGCGGCACCGATCACCGCAAGCTGGACCAGGGCGTGACGCAGGTCGAAGAACCAGAAGGCGAACAGCGAGACCCAGAGGAAGAGGACCTCGTTGTCCTCGGTGCCGTTCCCGTGCCCGCCCTCCAGCGTGGCGAGCATGATGATGACCGTGCCGAGCGCGGCGGTGAGGCCGAGGACCGGTTCGTTGACGCGGCGCCTGGTCAGAAGCAACCCGCCGCAGAGGGCGGCGATCGCTCCGTAGCCGAGGATCAGCAGGTCCGAGCCCTCGGCTGCCGGTGGCAGCGCGACGGTGACGGCGATCAGGATCGCCCCGGCAACGAGAAGCAGGCCCGCGACGCGGGTTGCCAGCGCCCGGCCACCGATCGTGGGCAGCGGCGGCAGCCCGTGGGTGAGTTTGCGAAGAAGCCAGGTCACCGGACTGAATCTGCTCGTGGAGCTTCCGTTCTCCATGAGTTCTCTCTCCAACAACCGTAGAGGACGGTCCGGAATACGCTGTACGGGTAAAGCCGCAGACTTACCTGTCCATTTGATGGCTGACAAGCATCCAAACGAGGGAATCTCCGCGCGCCTCGCCGAAATCCGAGGGCAGCTCAAGCTGCTCTCGGATTACCTTTGACCCGGAGGGGCTGAGCGCGGAGGTAAATCGGCTCGAGGGGGAGATGGGGCGGGAAGGGTTCTGGGACGACCAGGCCAAGGCCGCCGAGATCTCCGCGCAGCACTCGCGGCTGCAGAAGCGGCTCGATGGGTTTCGCCGGCTGACCGGCGATGTCGACGACCTCGCGGAGCTCGCGGAGCTCGCTGCGGATGACGAGGAGATGGCGAACGAGCTCTCCTCTCAGCTCGCCTCGGTGGAGCAGCGCCTCGCCGAGCTGGAGGAGGAGCGCCTCTTCTCCGGCCGTTTCGACGCGGGCGATGCCGTCGTCACGGTCAACGCCGGCGCCGGCGGCACGGACTCCCAGGATTGGGCCGAGATGCTGCTGCGCATGTACCTGCGCTGGGCCGAGCGGCGCGGCTTCAAGGTTGAGATGAAGGAGGCGTCCCCGGGGGAGGAGGCCGGACTGAAGTCCTCGACCTTCGTGGTTCGCGGCGAGAACGCCTACGGGCTCTTCGCCGCCGAGCGCGGCGTCCACCGGTTGATCCGCATCTCCCCGTTCGATTCCTCCGCGCGCCGGCACACAAGCTTCGCCCAGGTGGACGTCGCCCCGCTCGTCGAGGGGGATGTCGACGTGGACATCGACGACTCGGAGATCCGCGTCGACACCTACCGGGCGTCGGGGGCGGGCGGCCAGCACGTCAACAAGACCGACTCCGCGGTGCGCATCACCCACGTCCCGACCGGGATCGTCGCCCAGTCTCAGAACGAGCGCTCGCAGATCCAGAACCGGGCAACCGCGATGCAGATCCTTCGGGCGCGCCTGCTCGAACGCAAGGAGCTGGAGCAGGCTGAGGAGCTTGCCAAGGAGCGCGGCGAGCAGAAGTCGGCCGAGTGGGGCTCGCAGATCCGCAGCTACTTCCTTCACCCCGACCAGCGGGTGAAGGACCACCGGACGAACTACGAGGTCGGGGACACGAATCGCGTGCTGGACGGGGACATCGATGCGTTCGTGCGCGAGTACCTGAACCTGGCCGCCTCATCGTCGAACGGCTAGCGCGGGTGCACGTCTCGCGACAAGCGACGGTCCGGGTCTCGGTCGGCGCTTCGGAGAGCTTCGACACGGTCGAGGCCGCCGCGGAGGCCGCCGACCGCGCCCAGGCGGGCCTCGAGCCGCGGTGCGACCTGGCGGTGGTATTCGCCTCGGGCCAGCACCTCGGCATGGCGAAGTGGCTGCTGTCGGAGGTGCACGACCGGCTCGAGCCAAGGACGCTGATCGGCTGCGGCGCGGGCGGCACCCTCGCCGGGGGCCGGGAGCTCGAGGACACGCCCGGCGTCGTCGTCTGGGGCGCGTCGCTCCCGGGCGCGGAGCTCGAGACCATGCACGTCAGCGCCGAACGTGACGCGGAGGGCTTCCGCCTGCTCGGGCTGCCGGAGTCGCTGGCCGAGGCCGCCGACGCGGAGGAGGCGGACGAGTCGCTGCTCGCGCTCTGCGATCCCGTCAGCTTCCCCGCTGAGGAGCTGCTGGCCGCCCTGGAGCGCAGCCGGCCGCACGTCCCGGTGCTCGGTGGCCTCGCCAGCGCCTCCTTCGCGGGCGGAGCCCTGCTCATGCGGGACGGAGAGGTGCACACCGAGGGCGCCGTCGCCGTTCGCCTGCGGGGAGCGCAGGTGCTGCCCTGCGTCTCCCAGGGCGCCGGTCCCGTCGGGCCCGAGATGACGATCACGAGCGCCGAGGCGAACGTGATCGGAACGCTCGCCGGCAAGCCCGCGATGGAACGCCTCGGCGAGGCGATCGCCGCCCTGCCGGAGCCGGAACGGGAGCTCGCCGCCTCCGGCGTCCTGATCGGATTGGTGATCGACGGGAACCGGCCCGAGTACGAGCGCGGCGACTTCTTGGTGCGGCCGATCATCGGCGCCGACCGGGAGTCGGGCGCCATCGCCATCGGCGAGCCGGTCCGTGTCGGGCAGACCGTGCGGCTGCACGTCCGAGATGCCGCCTCGGCCGACGAGGACCTTCGCGAGGCGCTGCGGGCTCAGGCCCAGGCGCTGGGCTCCGAGGGTGCCGCCGGCACCCTGCTCTTTACCTGCAACGGCCGCGGTTCGCACATGTTCGAGGTGCCGGACCACGACGCGGCGGCGGTCGACGACTCGCTCGGCGCTCCGACGGCCGGCTTCTTCTGCGCGGGCGAGATCGGCCCGGTCGGCGGCCGCAACTTCCTCCACGGCTTCACGGCGACCATGGCAGTCTTCCCAGCATGATCCTGGTGACGGGGGCGACGGGGAACGCCGGTGGCGGCGTCGTCAACGGGCTGCTCGAGCTCGGCGCCGAGGTGCGCGCGGCGATGCGGCCGGGCCCCGAGGAGTCCCTGCCGGACGGGGTCGAGGCCGCCGCTGTGGATCTGAACGATCCGGATAGCGTGCTCGCGGCGGCGCGGGGCACGAGCGCGGCCTTCCTGCTCAGTGGCTATGAGGGGATCGACGGCTCGCTGCCGCACCTGGCTGACGCCGGAGTGGACCGCGTGGTGCTGCTCTCGAGCAGCGCCGCCCCCAGCGGCGATCTCGACAATGCCGTCGCCAGGTACCACCTCCTCTCCGAGCGAGCCGTGCGCGACTCAGGGCTGTCCTGGACGTTCCTGCAGCCGAACAGCTTCATGTCGAACGCCCTGCGCTGGGTCCCTCAATTGGAGAACGGCGACGTCGTCCATGGGCCGTTCGGAGACGTCCCGATCTCCACCATCCACCCCGACGACCTCGGAGCCGTGGCGGCTCGCGCGCTTGCCACTGCCGACCACGAGGGCGAGACCTACCGGCTGAGTGGCCCGGAGGCCCTGCGGCCAGCCGAGCAGGCCGCGATTCTGGCGAAGTACGCGGGGCGGGACCTGAGCTTCGAGGGGCAGAGCGACGAGGTGGCCCGCGCCGAGATGGAGGGCCAGATGCCGAAGGAGTACGTCGATGCCTTCTTTCAGTTCTTCCGCGAGGGCCTGATCGACGAGACCACGGTTCACCCGACGGTGCAGCGCATCACCGGCAGCGAGCCTCGCAGCTTCGAACAGTGGGCCGAAGAGCACGCGGAGTCCTTCCGCTGATGGCTCGCGCGATCACCAAGTGCCCCAACTGCGGATCGAATGTGAGCCAGTTCGCGGCCGGCTGCGCCATCTGCGGCGAGAACCTGACCGCGGCCCGCCAGGACCTCGAGCGCCGGCGCGAGGCGCGACCGAGTCTCGCGGCGCCGGGCTGGATCCCGGAGATCGCGGCGGGCGATGCGATCCTGGGAGCGATCCTGATCGTCGCGGCGTTCGGCTCGCCGGTCATCGGAGGGCCGATAGCGGGCCTCTTCGCCTACTTCGCCCACCAGCGGGGCGACACGGTCCAGCGCAACCTGGCCCTGATCGCGGTGGCCGTCGCCGTCATCGTCATCGTGCTGCTCAGCTTCATTCCCGAGAGCGGCCCCCTGCTGCTGCCATGGGTGAACACGAGCAACCCGGTGCCGGCGAACTAGAGCGCGCCCTCGAGGTCCAGCAGCGCCCGCTTCATCTCCGGGCCGCCGCCGTAGTTGCCGACGCCGCCGCCGGACTGGACGACCCGGTGGCAGGGGACGATCAGCGGGATCGGATTGCGGCCGCAGGCCGTGCCGGCAGCGCGGAAGGCGCGCTGGTTTCCCGCGGCCTTCGCGATGTCCGCGTAGGTCCTGGTCTTCCCGTAGGGAATCCGAGCGACCGCGTGCAGCGCCCGGCTGCGGAATCCCGGCGAGGTCAGGGTCCAATCGATCGGGACGTCGAAGTGGTCGCGCTTGCCCTCGAAGTACTCCTCGAGCTCACGGCGCTCCTGATCGAGCCGGCTCGGCGCCTCGAGAACGCGAGGGGAGACATAGGCGGCGAGTGCCTCCAGCGTCTCGTCGTCGGTGACCTTGCCGTCCCTGCCGCCCGGCAGCTTGAGCCGGACGACGCCGCGGTCGGTGCGGGCGACCAGCAGCCTGCCGAAGGGAGAGTCGACGGACGCGTAGGCCACGTCGATGAGCCCGTCGCTTTCGGCCATGTCGAGCACCCCCTGGAGGGCCCGGTTGAGGTCTCCGGCGGGCGGGTCGCTCCGGAGCATCTTTTCGAGTTGTCTGTCGGACAGCGGGTTCATGCGAATTCACCTCTCAGCTTCTGAAGTCCCTCGTGGACGCTGCGGCGAGCAGCGTCCTGCGAGCAGTCGAGTGCTTTGGCGATGCCGGCGTAGGACATGTCGGTGGCGAAGCGCAGCACCACGGCGCTGCGTTGCTTTGGGGGCAGGCCGCTGACGGCCGTCCAGAGCTCGGGATCTCCGCCCTCCACCATCGTGTCGGGGCGGCTCTTCGAGCTGGGCTTGCCGCCCGCGACCTCCTCGGGGCTGCCGACCGGGACGGCGCGGCGGCCGCGAGAGCGGTGGTGGTCGATCGCCTTGCGGTGCGCGATCGTGAGCAGCCACGAGCGGAGATTGCTGGCGTGCTCGAGCCTCGGATAGGCCCGAAGCGCGGCGATGAACGTCTCCTGGAAGACGTCCTCGGCGTCGCTGTGGCCGACGGAGGCGACCAGGAAGCCGAGCACGTCTGAGCCGTGCTCGTCGAGCAGCGCTTGGAACGGTGGAAGGTTCTCATTCGGCATCCGCCCATGAAACGTCGCACACCGGGCTTTCGTGAGACTGTCTGTCTTGTTGGAGACGGACACGGACACGGACACGCGTGACCTGGTCGCCCGGGCCCTGCTCGAAGACCTGGGAGCCGGCGACGTCACCGCCGAGGCGGTGGTCCCCGAGGACGCGACGGGGCATGCCACGATCACCCAGAAGGCCCCGGGGGTGCTGTTCGGATTCGACGTCGCGGCCGAGGTGTTCCGGCAGGCGGGGGCAGGTGAGCTCGAGGCGATCGCCGCGGAATCCGAGTGGCGGGACGAAGTCCCGGCCGTGATTGCGCGAGTCGACGGTTCCGCGCGGGGGTTGCTCGCCGCCGAGCGCACGGTCCTCAACCTGCTGGGGCACCTCTCGGGTGTTGCGACCTTGACCGCCGAGTTCGTGAGGGCGATCGAGGGCACAGGGGCACGGATCCTCGACACCCGCAAGACGACGCCGGGCTTACGGGCGCTGGAGAAGGCGGCCGTGGCCGCGGGTGGCGGAACGAACCACCGCATGGGCCTGTATGACGCGATCCTGATCAAGGAGAACCACGCTGCGCTTGCGGGCGGGGTCGGGTCGGCGGTCAAGCGGGCTCGCGAGGCCAAACCCGGCATGCCGGTCGAGGTCGAGTGCCGGGATCTCGACGAGGTTCGCCAGGGCGCCAAGGCCGGAGCGGACCGGCTGCTGCTCGACAACATGAGCGTGGCCGAGCTTCGGGAGGCGGTCGCGGCCGCCCGGGCGACGAACGGCCCGGAGCTCGAGGCGTCGGGCGGGGTCACGCTGGAGACCGTGGCCGAAATCGCTGCAACCGGGGTGGATTTCATCTCGGTGGGTGCCCTGACCCACTCGGCGCCGGCACTGGACCTGAGCATGACGCTGGCCATATAGTCGGCCGAGATGAAGCGCGAGAAGCTGGTCCGCAAGCACGTCGACGCGGAGAACGCCGCGGACTACGAAACGGCGCTCGCATCCTTCCAGCACCCCCGCTACGAGTACGTCGCGACCGACGAGGTCTACGACGGCGCCGAGGAGGTGATGGCCCACTGGAAGGAGCTCGACCGAGCCTTCCCGGACCAGCAGATCGAGATCGTCAAGCTCCACAGCTCCGACGACGCCGTCCTGATGGAGGCGATCGCCCGGGGCACCCACACCGGGCCGTTCCGCGGGCTGCCGCCCACCGGTCGCAGCTTCGAGCAGCAGTTCCTCGCCATCTTCGTCTTCGAGGGAGAGGCTCTGGTCTGCGAGCGGGTCTACTACGACGTCGCCACGGTTCTCCAACAGCTCGGCATCGCCCGCGAGCCGGCGAGCGTTACCGGTCGCCTCGAGACTGCGGCCAGCCATCCCCTGACGATCTCGCGCGGAATCGTCCGCCGGGTGATTGGGAGGTAGGGGTGGCACCCAGCGCGACATCGAGGAAGAAGCGCGAGGAGATCGTCCGCGAGCACATGGACTCGGAGAACCGCCACGAGTTCGATGCCACCCTCGACACCTTCGAGCACCCGCGCTACGAGCTCATCGCCACCGGCGAGGTTTACGACGGCGCGGAGGAAGTCTCCGGCTACTACGACGACACCCGGCGGGCCTTCCCGGACCAGCGCAACGAGCTTCTCGCACTGCACCACGCCGATGAGGCGGTGCTCGTCGAGGCGGTCGTCCGCGGCACCCACAAAGGGCCGCTGCGCAGCCTGCCCCCGACCGGGCGCGAGTGGGAGTTGCCGATTCTCGCGATCTTCGAATTCGACGGCGACAAGCTGACGTGCGAGCGCGTCTACTTCGATCAGCTGACGGTGCTGCGCCAGCTCGGCATCGCCAGGGATCCCCTCAGCCTGACGGGCCGCCTCCAGACCCTGGTCACCCACCCGCTGACGATCGGCCGCGGCGTCGTCCGCCAGATCACCGGTCGCTGACCCGCAAGGGCCGATGGCTCAACTGCGAGGGGCCGTGATCGGATATGGGCTGGCCGGCTCGTTGTTCCACGCCCCCCTGATCGCCTCCACACCGGGCCTGACGGTGAGCGCCGTGGTGACGGGCAACCCTGAGCGGCAGGCTGAGGCGAGACGGGCGCATCCGGAGGCCCAGGTGGTCTCCGATGCAGCGGAGCTGTTCGAGCAGGCTTCGGAGCACGACTTCGTGGTGGTGGCGACGCCCAACGAGGTCCACGCTGACCTGGCGCGCCGCGCGCTCGATGCCGGCCTGCCGGTGGTGGTCGACAAGCCGCTCGCTCCCACCGCGGCCGAGGCCCGGGCCCTCGTGGAGCGATCTGAGGAGCTGGGCGTTCTCCTCACCGTTTTCATGAACCGCCGCTGGGACTCGGACCAGCTCACCCTGCGTAGCCTGCAGGACGAGGGATCGCTGGGCGAGGTGCTGCGCTACGAGTCGAGATTCGAGCGCTGGCGACCGGCGCTATCCGAGCGCAAGCCGTGGAGGGAGACCTCTTCGCCGGAGGCGGGCGGAGGCGTGCTGCTCGACCTCGGAAGCCATCTGGTGGACCAGGCTATGGGCCTCTTCGGCCCGGTGGCTCGCGTCTATGCGGAGATCGAGAGCCGCCGAGGCGGCGCCGACGACGACGCCTTCCTGGCCTTGGAGCACCGCTCCGGAGTGCGGAGTCACCTCTGGGCCTCGCTGCTCGCGGCGGCGCCGGGGCCCCGCCTGCGCGTGCTCGGCGACCGCGCGGCCTACGTGATCACCGACGTCGACGGGCAGGAGGATGCGCTCCGGTCCGGCGCCCGGCCGGGCGGTGACGAGGAGTGGGGAGTCGAGCCACCCGAGCGGTGGGGCCGGCTGATCGCCGACGAGAGAAGCGAACCGGTCGCCAGCGAGAGGGGGAACTGGCCGCGTTTCTACCTTGCCTTCGAGCAGGCGCTGCGGGAAGGCTCACCTACCCCGGTCGATCCCTGGGATGCAGTGATGGGACTCGAGGTCCTCGACGCCGCTCGCCGCAGCGCCGCAACGGCCACGGTCGTGGCTATTTCAGCGGCCGAGACAGACGCCGGTCCTTGAGTACGACCTGCTCAGCGTCACCGGCCGCCTCTTGCCCGATAGCAAGAAAGGTGCTAATCAGCCGATAGTGATGCTAAAAAGCTTTTTGATTAGCACTATTAGTCATTGAATTAGCACCATGAAAAGCTTCATGGACATCGCCATAGCCTTCGACGGTATGCCTGCCGACGTCAGCGTGCTCGTCGGCAAGATCGACGTGAGCAAGGGGCGAGAGCAACTGTACGAAGACCAGTTGCCTGACCTACTTCAGGCACTGTCGGAACAGAGTCGTGTCGAGTCCATTCGCGCCTCGAATGCGATCGAGGGCATTGAGGTCGACGAGGACCGAGCGGAGAAGCTCGCGGCCTCCCCTGAGCCTCGGCCCCGCAACCGCAGCGAAAAGGAATTTGCTGGCTATCGAGACGCAATCGACCAGATGATGCGCGCCGACCATCTCGATCCGCTCACGGTGCCCTACATGCTTCACCTCCATCGGACCTTGTTTGAGTACACCGAGGCGCGTGGCGGCTACCTGAAGACCGAGGACAACCTCATCGCCACTCGAGAGAACGGCGGGCGGAGGATCGACTTCAAGCCGCCACCCTGGCAGCAGACAGAAGGTCTCTTGCTCACGTTGTTCGACGGCTACAACGAGGCAATTCAAGACGAGCTCGCTCATCCCCTGGTCTTGCTCGCTGCCTTCATCCTGGATTTCCTTGCAATCAATCCAGTCCTTGACGGAAATGGCCGGACGGCTCGCCTATTGACAGCCCACGAGCTGCTTCGACTCGACTACGGCGTAGCGCGCTACGCAAGCGTCGAGCAGCGGATCTGGGAGAGCAAGAACCGCTACTACGCGACCCTGCGCGAATCTCAGGAAGGGTGGCACGGAGGTGAGCACGACATCTGGCCCTGGACCAGATACCTGCTGGCGGTGCTGGAGGACTGCTACACGATCTTCGAGCAACGGGTTGCTTCCGCCCGCGACACAAGCGGGATGAACAAGCAAGAACGCGTCCAGCACTGGGTTCGGAACCATGCTGGCGAGGAATTCAGACTTCGTGATGTTCGCAAGGCGTTGCCGGGCATCAGCGATCAGACGATCCGCCTCGCGCTCGAGCCGCTGAAGGGCGAAGGGGCTGTCAGATCTGAGGGAAGGGGGGCGGGCGCTAGGTGGGTCCGCGGCGAGAAGTAGTCCACTGAACGTGGAACGCCTACTTCAGCAGCCGAGACAGGCGCCGGTCCTTGAGCACCCGGCCGCCCGTCTGCTCCTCCGGGCAATAGTTCATCTGGTGCTCGGCGAAGAAGACCGCCTCGATCGTCGTGCCGCACCGAGGGCACGGCTCGCCCTCGCGGCGGTGGACCTGGAGCGGCATCGGCATCTTGTCCGGGATCTGATCGCCGATCACCTCCTCGTAATGGTCGATCGCGTCGCCCAGCACGTGGAGGGCGTCGTGGAGCGCCTTCACCTCCTCTCCGCGGAGCTCCGAGCCCTTCTTGAAGGGCGACAGCTTCGCCTCCCAGAGGATCTCGTCGACCCAGGAGCGGCCGATGCCCGCGATGTCGCGCTGGTGGCGCAGCAGGGGGTGGAGGTGCCGGGGCTCGTCGATCGCCTCCCGGAATTGCTCCAGGGGAGGAGCTGGCCAAGCGTCGGGGCCGAGGGTGGACACCATCTCGTCGTCCGCGACCTCGTCGCGGCGCAGCAGCCTCGCCCAGGCCGCCTGCTTGGTACCGAACTCGCGCAGCCGGAGCTCGCTGCCGTCGGCGATCCGGACGAGAAGGCGGGAGCGGCGGTCCTTGAGAGAGCCCCGCTTGTCGAAGAGCTGCAGGCGGCCGGCGGACATCAGGTGGATCAGGAGCGTCAGCGGTCCAGCGCCGTCGGCGCGTGAGAAGTCGACGGCGAGCATCTTGCCGATCCGCCGCACGCCCTCGATCCGAGCGCCGGCCAGCGCGTCGAGACTGGGCTCGAACGTCTTCAGGGTGGCCACTCCCGTGGCGAGCGCGGACTCGACCTCGGCGCCCTCGAGCGCGGTGCTGAGGCGGCGCGCGGTGATCTCGACTTCGGGCAACTCGGGCATGAAGCAGAGAGTAGGGTGGCGCTAACCTTTGGTCAGTTCATTCGCCAGCCCCATGGGGCGGCGAACATAGGGTCGAAAGAGGAAGGCTGGCTTCCATGCTTGAGCTACCTACCGTCAACGAACTTCCCGCCAAGCTGAGCGAGGAGGAGATCTCGACGCTCAGCGACGAGGTCCGCACGCTCGCGGCTGAGCGCAACGCCGTGATCCTCGCCCACAACTACCAGCTGCCCGAGCTTCAGGACGTGGCCGACTTCGTCGGCGATTCGCTCGGCCTCTCCCGCCAGGCGGCGAAGGCCGACGCCGGCGTGATCGAGTTCTGCGGGGTCCACTTCATGGCCGAGACGGCCTCGGTGCTCTGTCCCGACAAGACCGTGCTGATCGCCGATCTCGGCGCCGGCTGCTCTCTGTCGGAGTCGATCAACGCCGATCAGCTCCGCGCTTGGAAGGCCGAGCACCCCGGCGCCGTGGTGGTCATGTACGTGAACACCTCGGCCGAGGTCAAGGCCGAGACCGACTACTGCTGCACCTCCGGCAACGCCGTCGCCGTGGTCGAGCACATCCTGCGCGAGCACGGCGCCGACACCGAGATCCTCTTCGGCCCCGACATGTGGCTCGGCGCCTTCGTCGAGCGCGAGACCGGGATCAAGGACGATCCGGATCGCCGCTCGCGCTTTCACATCTGGGATGGCGAATGCCATGTCCATGCCGGCATCCGCCCGGACGACATCAAGACCGTCCGCGACGAGCACCCGAACGCCGAGTTCCTGATCCACCCCGAGTGCGGCTGCGCGACGCAGGCGATGGAGTACGTCGCCTCAGGCGACATCGACCCCGACGGCGTCCAGATGCTCTCCACGGGCGGGATGCTCAAGTACATGGAGAAGCACCCGGACGGCGAGTACATCGTCGCCACCGAGAACGGGATGCTCTACCCCCTCCAGAAGGAGGCCCCTAAGGCGAAGCTGATCGAGGCCAACCGGATGGCCTTCTGCAAGTACATGAAGATGATCACGCTGCCGAAGGTCCGCGACTCGCTGCGTGACGGAAAGCACGAGGTCAAGGTTCCGCCGGAGATCGCCGAGCGCGCCACGCTGCCCATCGAGCGCATGGTGGCGATCGGCTAGGGATCTGCGCATCTTTCAGGCTGTATCGCTGTAATCCCCGTATGCGGAGGCCGCCTCGGCTCTTCCTGCTCGGTGCGATCGTGGCCCTTGCGCTGCTCGTCCCCGCGAGCGCGCTCGCCGAGGGCGGCGGCTCCGTGCAGCCGAAGATCGTCGGCGGCACCGCGACTACGGTCGCGAACTACCCGTGGCAGGCGGCGGTCGTCTACAGCACGGCGCAGAAGCCGGGCCTGAACGCTCAGCAGCGCCTCTTCTGCGGTGGGTCGCTGCTCACCCCGCGGATCGTGATCACCGCGGGGCACTGCGTCTCCGGCGACGACCCCGACTGCTCGGTCCTCTGTGCGATCAACGATCCCGGCGGCGACGGGACGGCGAAGATGGACCCGAACGACGTCGATGTGGTCCTGGGCCGCAGCACCCTGAGCGACCCGGGCCAGGGCGCGGAGCACGCGGTGAGCGCGGTCGTGGTGCAGAGCTACTACAACAGCAATTACCAGGGCGATGGGGTTCCTCGCTTCGACGTCGCCTACCTCGTCCTGGCCAACCCGTCCGGCCAGGCGTCGATCAAGATCGCGGGCGCCGACGAGGGCGCCCTCTGGGACGCCGGCAGCGCCGAGGAGATCAGCGGCTGGGGCAGCATCAGCGAGGGCGGTAGCCCCGTCGACACGCTCCGCTCGGCGACCGTCGGGGTGATTGCCGATTCCACCTGTGCGAGCGGCGCCGTCTATGGCAGCGACTTCGACCCGGCGACGATGGTCTGCGCCGGCTACCTGAGCGGCGGCGTCGACACCTGCTCGGGCGACAGCGGCGGGCCGCTCGAGGCGCCGCTAGGGGGCGGCGGCTATCGGCTCGTCGGGATCACCGACTGGGGTGACGGCTGCGCCCGGGCGAACGCTCCCGGCGTCTACATGAGGGTCGCCGGCCCGACGATGAGCTCGCTGATCGCGGCGGACGTCGCGGGCCTGGACCCCGGCGCGAGCATCTTCGGCAGCGGCGGTACGCCGCGCAGCGCCAGTCCGGCGACGAACAACAAGCAAGCCAAGGCGATCAAGAAGTGCAAGCGGATCCACAAGCGGAAGAAGCGCAGGCGCTGCCTTAAGAAGGTCAAGAACCGGTAGCTTGCCGCCGGAGGGATGGTCGAGACTTTCTTGCGGGTCGGGCTTGGCATCGTGCTGGCGGGCGCAGCGCTCGCGAAGCTTGCCTCGCCCCGGGCGAGCATCGCGGCGATGGCCAGCTTCGGATTTGACGGCGGGCCGGTGCGGCCGTTCGCATGGGCCGGGCTGATCGCGGTCGAGCTCGGGCTCGCCGTCGCCGTCGCCCTCGGCTCGGACACAGCTGCGTACCTGGCCTGCGGGCTGATGCTGCTCTTCGCCGCCCTGACGGTCTCGGCGCTGCTGCGCGGAGGGGCCGGTGCCCCGTGCGCCTGCTTCGGCCCTCGCTCCAAAGTCTCCTGGCTGGGGGTGGTTCGCAACCTCGTGCTGGCCGCGGGCTTCGGCCTCATCCCGCAACTCGATTCGATCTCGCTCTCGACCGACGCCTGGCTCGGGATCGCGGCCGGCGTCGCCCTGCTGGCGTGCGCCGGGCTCGCGATCGCGGTGCTGGCGCTGGCGCGCGAGGTCGGCATGCTCCGCCTGCAGCTCGGCACGCAGGGGGCGCTCGAGATCGCGGGGGAGGGGCCGGATGTCGGCTCGCGCGCCGAGGCGCTGGCGAGCCGGTTGCCCGTCCCCGCAAGCAACGGCTCGGAGCAGTTCGGCCTGGCCGTCTTCAGCAGCGAGGGCTGTCATCTCTGCCAGACGCTGTCCCCCGCCATCGAGAACGTGGCGAATGATCCCCGGGTGACGGTGGGTGTCTTCGACGAGGTCGCGGACGATGTGCTCTGGCGGGACCTCGGCATCCCCGGGAGCCCGTTCGCGATCGCAACCGACGATCGCGGGACCGTTTTGGCCAAGGGCACGTTCAACAACCTCGCCCAGCTCGAGAGCGTTCTCGCTACAGCCGCCCGCCGCCGTGCCTGAGCATCTCGACCGGGTATCCGACTCGCTCGCCCGCGATACCTCGCGGCGTGGTTTCCTGGCCCGTGTCGGAGGAGCGCTCGTCGCTCTGACGGCCGCACGGACGGTCGGCACGCTGATCGAGCCGGGGGATTCCGAGGCCTTCCACTTCTGCGGCCACACCTTCACCACGGGCTCCTGCCCGCATCCGACCGGCCTGCCCCGGATCGACTCGCGCGGCTTCCCGCTGCGAGCCAGTGACGGGCATCCGGTGGACGACATCGGCCGTCCGGTCAACGAAGCCGGGCAGCCGGTGGACCACAGCGGCGAGCTGCTGCGAGACGCCGAGGGCAGGCCGCTGCCACCGGCCCCCCGCACACGGCTCTGTGACCGGGCGGGGGAGATCTACGGTTTCAGCCCCCACAACGACGGCTCCTGGTACCGCTGCTGCGGCGGCAAGGTCCGCCAGCTGCGCGACTGCTGCGCCCATCACAACACGCGCATCAACGGCGACGCCGCTCTCGCGGGCTACTGCTACCGCGGCCGCAAGGTGTTCTGCGTCCAGTACTACGACACGAAGGTGCCGTGTTGATGAGCGTCCTGGATCTCGCACTCGCCGCCGCAGCCCTCCTGATCGGGGCCACGGGGACGTTCTCGCCCTGCGGGCTCTCCGCGATCGACACGATCGGGCCGACCGGCCACACAGGTGGCAGCCGAATCACCGCCGCGGCATGCGCGACCTTTCTCCCCGGAGCCGTCGCCGGCGGACTCATCACCTTCGGGTCGCTGGCCGTACTCGGCGACGCCCTCCACGGTGCCGGCGGCCGCGCCGCCTACGTCGTTGCCGCCGCGATCGCGCTGCTCGCCGCGCTGCTCGAAGCCAGAGGGACCCGGATCGTCCCGCAGATTCGCCGGCAGCTTCCCGAGCACTGGCGGCGGGTGATGCCGATGCCCCTCGCCGCGGCCCTCTACGGCGTCCTGCTCGGCCTCGGCTTCACCACCTTCGTCCTCTCCTTCGGGGTATGGGCGCTGGCGGGAGTCAGCCTCGCGGTCGGCGATCCCTCACTCGGCCTGCTGCTCGGCGCCGCCTTCGGCATCGGACGGGCGATCCCGATCGTGGCCCTGGCTCCGATGGCCGGCAGCGATGCAGGCGTGCGCGCGACCGAGCTGATGTGCGAGCGTGAGAGCGTCTACCTCGGTCTGCGCCGCGGCGACGCGGCGGCGCTCATGCTGGTGGCGGTCGCCCTGGTGGTCGCGCCCGGCAACGCCGGAGCCACCGGCACGCGGGTGGGGCACGCCACCGACCCGGCGGCCACCGCCGACTCGCTGCTCTTCCAGCGGCTGGGCGGACCTGCCGTGATCAGCCGCGGGGGCCCGGAGGTCCGGCTCCTGGGGACCCACCCAGCGATCGGCGGCCGCTTCGTCGCCACGGTGACAGGGGATTCGATTCTGCTTGTCGACCGTAATTCCCTCGCTCCGCTCGCACAGGTGCCAGCCCCCGGCGCCGACGCCGTCGCCGTCTCGGACAACTGGCTCGCCTATCGCGCGCCGACCGGCGGGGGAGACGGCATCTACATCCGCTTCATCGCGAACCCCACGTCGCCGGCGCCGCCGCTATTGCTGGCGAGCGAGGCAGGCGCGGCGCAGCTCAGCCCGCCGGCGGTCGACGGGAGCACCCTGCTCTACGCGATCGCCACACCGCGCGGCAGTCGCGTCGTCCAGTGGGTGATGGGCACCCACAAGCACCGGGCGCTCGTTAGCTCTCACCGGCTGCTCCTCTTCGACCCCGCGGTCGACGGCAAGTCGTTCGCCTACGTCCGCACCGATGCCCGCCGCAGCCGCCTGATGGTCCGCGGCCGTGACCGCCACGGCGCCGGGCGAATCCTCTTCACCCTGAAGCGCGCGGCTGGCGAGCTCTACTCCGACGCGCTCACCGACTCGGTCGCCTACGTCACGATCCTCAACCCGAGGGCCTCCAACGCCGACGCCACCATCGTCGGCGTCGGCCGCAAGCACCCCAAGCGGCTGCGCGAGCGCGGGCCGCGCGGCGGCGGCAACCACAGATTTTGAGCTACCAGCCCGCAGGCGGTGCGAAGGCCCGCAGCGGTGGTTGCGCGTATCCGACCGCTCGGTAGAACGTCGCGCTCGGCTTGGCGATCAGCCAGCGGTCGCCGACGCGCTCCAGGTAGATCACGTCGTCCTCGACCGAGACGTACTTGCGGTCGGAGAAGCGGTGGGTGACGGTCGTCGTCACCCTGGCGCGATCGTCCCCCAGCGACTCCGGCTTCATCTCGACGATCTCGGTGTGCCGCCAGGCCGGGCCGCCATCCGCCGGCCGCGCGCCGATCGTGCCGCCACAGCCACCCCGTTCGATCAGCGCGCAGACGCGGACGGCGTCGCGGCGATCGAGTGCCGCGATGTAGCTCCGCACGGCGGCGGTCGCCGTGGAGCGGTCCGCGCCCTGAAGCTCCCCGGTGGACTGCGGCCCTTCGGCCTGCGACTCGGGGCTGGCCTCGGTGGCGGCCGGGCCCTCGGCCTCTTGCTCCGCGGTGTCGACCGGTTCGACCGCTCCCTTCGGCAGCTTGCCGCTGAGAACGACTCCGCCGGGCGTCGTCGTGATGGTGCCGGTCACCGTGGCTGCCCTCGTTCCATCTCCGTTGCCTCCGGATCCACAGCCCGCGAGCACGAATGCCGCCAGCGCGATGACGATCGCTCCGAGCCTCACTGGACGGCAGGCTAGTGCCCCGTCCAGAAACGTCTCGCCGGAAATGACTTGCCCAGATCACCACCGGACTGCGTCATTTCCTGGCGAACGTTCCCGGACGGGGCACTGCGCGCGCTGGTTCCGTCGGCGTCGGGATCTAGGGTCCCCGCTGGTGCTGCCCGCTGCTACCCTCGCCGCCCGGTCTTGAGCAAGCCGCAGCCCAAGGCCATCCCGTACGACCAGGCGCATGACCAGCCGCCGATGGCGCACCTGAAGCCCGTTCCAGATCTCAAGCCAGAGCCCTCCGCCAAGGCCGGGGGCAAGACTTCGATCGCCGAGCTCGAGCGCTACGCGACCGTGCTCCGGATCCATTGTGTCCGCATGCTGGCCGTCGCGAAGTCAGGCCACCTCGACAGCTCCCTCTCCGCCGCCGACATCGTGGCCGCCCTCTACTACCGGCTGCTCCGCCACGACCCGGCCAATCCGAAATGGCCGGAGCGGGATCGCTTCGTCCTCTCCAAGGGCCACGCAGCGCCGATCCAGTACGCGGCGCTCGCCGAGCACGGCTACTTCCCGGCAGACGATCTGATGGGGCTTCGCCAGATCGGCTCCCACCTCCAGGGCCATCCCGACATGACCCGGACGCCCGGCATCGAGGTCTCGACCGGCTCGCTCGGCCAGGGACTTTCGATGAGCATCGGCATCTGCCTCTCGCTCCGTCTCGACGATCTGGCGGACACGGCCCAGGTCTTCACGTTGATGTCCGACGGCGACTGCCAGGAGGGCGAGAGCTGGGAGGGCGCGATGTCCGCCGCCCACTACGAGATCTCCAACCTGACGGCGATCGTCGACTACAACCACCTGCAGACCGACGGCACCACCGAGGAGGTCATGGACACGGGCGACGTTCGCGCCAAGTTCGAGGCCTTCGGCTGGGACGCGGTCGAGATCGACGGCCACGACATGACCGCGATCGTCGAGTCCCTGGAGCGCAGCCGCACCCTGGACCGGCCGGCCGCGATCGTCTGCCAGACCAAGAAGGGCCGCGGCGTCTCGTTCATGGAGGACCGCTTCGGCTTCCACGGCAAGCCCCCGAGCCAGGAGCAGGCGGAGCAGGCGATGGAGGAGCTCGAGGCGCACTACCAGGAGCAGACCAAGGCGCTGGAGGGTAAGGGCTGATGGCGAGCGAGCTGATCGAGGCCGCCGAGGCTCAGACCGAGCCCATCGCCACGCGGCAGGCATACGGCGACGCCCTGGTCGCGCTCGGCGAGGCCCACCCCGAAGTGGTCGCCCTCGACGCGGACCTCGCCGTCTCCACCCAGTCGATGAAGTTCGGCAAGCAGTTTCCCGAGCGTTTTTTCAACATCGGCGCCGCCGAGGCGAACATGATGTCGATCTCGACTGGACTCGCCGCGAGCGGCAAGGTGCCCTACGCCTCAACCTTCGCGATCTTCGCCACCTCCCGCTCCTACGACCAGGTGCGCCTCGGCATCGCCCACAACGGGCTGAAGGTCAGGATCGGCGCCTCGCATGGCGGCGTCTCCCTCGGTGAGGACGGTGCCTCCCACCAGATGATCGAGGACATCGCCCTGATGAGGGCGATGCCGAAGATGCAGGTGATCGTCCCCGCGGACTACAACCAGGCTTACACGGCGGTGATCGAGTCCTACGAGCGCTTCGACGGCCCGATGTACATGCGCTTCGGCCGGCCCAAGACGCCGGTCGTCTACGAGGGGATCCCCGAGAGCCTGGGCACCGGCGTCGACGTGCTCCGATCGGGCAAGGACATCTCGATCTTCGTCTGCGGCCACATGGTCTGGCGCGGACTCGAGGCTGCGGAGACGCTGGAGCGAGAGGACGGGGTGGAGGCCGAGGTGGTCAACGTCTCGATCATCAAGCCGATCGACTCGCAGAGCGTCCTGCGCTCCCTCGCCAAGACCGGCGTCGCCGTGACGGCCGAGGAGCATCGCGTGGTCGGCGGGCTCGGTGACGCGATCCGCCAGGTCGCGTGCGAGCAGCACCCGGTCCCGGTCTTCGCCCTCGGCATGCAGGACGAATTCGGAGTCTCCGGAACCGCCGAGGCCTGCATGGAGCACTTCGGCCTCACCGCAAGCGGCATCGCCGACCTGGCACGCGAGGCCCTCCTCAAGAAGCCGATCGTGCAGCACGCGCCCATCCAGGGCGCCCCTTGGTCGTAGCTACTCCAGCCTGAACACCTGGGCCATGAACCGGGGGTCCTCCATGCTCGTCGTGCTCGCGAACCCAGCTACGTTCCGACCGGTCGCCCGCTCGATTGCGGCACTGAAAGTCGAGCGGATCGCATGCTCGTACTGAGTCCGGACCTGCATGACCGTGTCCTCATTCCCGTTCTCGACCAGCAATCTCTCGTTCGGAAGCAGTTCGAGGCCGTCCAGCACGACGATCACCCAGCCCTCCGTGACCAGGGCCTCGGCCTTCGCGGCGCCGGTCCCGTAGGAGTCCTCATAGATGCGAAGGATCTCGCGGGCGATCTCGTCGCGCACCTGCTGCTCGCTCGGAGGTTCCCGCGCGTCCTCGGGACGACCTGGGTCGTCTGGGCCTTGGGATCGATCGGGATCTGAAACCACGACTCCTCCTGACGGAGAAATGGTGGCGATCACCCGTCCACCAACCTGACCGAAATCGGAAGGTGGTCGTTCGACCGCTTTCAGTGTGTCACACAGGCGATCTGGTTCAAGACCAAACGTGCGGCCTTGAGATCATACCTTCGAATCCACATTTCAAGCGGTAATAGGAGTAGCCTCGAACGAGGCGGCGTGGCGTTGCTGTAACCGGGACCCTCTAGGATGCCCCGCGCTCGTTGGGTCTTCCCGCAACTCTTCCCTCCGCGCAAATCGTCTAGTCGAAGAGGGGCGGCAGCCAATGCGTTTGGAGGTTTGCCGTTACCCCGCACGACTCAACTCCCAGTGCTGTCAGGGGGGAGACCCTCGCGCAGATTTCGACCGGCCTCGTTCAGCTCCATTCCCGCTACTACGGGAAGGGGCCGACCAAGGCAAAGACCCATCAGGTGAACGACACGGTCGTGTCGATCCTGCGTGGCGGTTTCACGAGAGTGGAGCGCACGCTGGTAGACACCGGCCAGGTCGAGTCCGTCTACCAGATGCGACGAAGCTTCCAGCTGGCGATGGAGAAGGAGTTCCGCCAGGTCGTCGAGGAGGCGACCGGCCGCACGGTGATCGCCTACATGAGCTCGATCCACATCGACCCTGATCTCGCTGTCGAGTTGTTCGTCCTGGAGCCCCTCGAGGTAACTCCTGAGGCCGACTCCGCCCCGGGATTAGACGTGGCCGGGTCAGACGGAGCGGGGGCGAACGTGGACGGCGAGCCGGGCTAGTCGCTTACCGCTGCGTTCAGGGACTCCAGGGCCGGCGCTCGCTCGGTGAAGAGGGACAACACTCGATCGATTCCGGCGAGGCGGAACACGCGCTGGACCTGGGAGCCTTCGGCGATCACCGTATTCAGCGCGCCGGCATCGTCGCCGGCGTGGAACGCCTGGATCAAGAGAGCGATGCCCGACGAGTCGATGAAGCTGACCTTTGTCAGGTCCACGACCACGGCGTCCTTCGTACGAAGCTGTTGGAAGAGCTCCTTCTCCACTCGCGGGATCGTGCTCAGGTCGAGCTCGCTGGCCAGCGATACGACGCACGCGGCCGCGCCGATCGGCTCGGTACGCACGATCAGAGCCTGCGACTCCCCCGAGCCGCCACTCCCCCCGGATGAGAGGGGTGGAGCGGCCCCGCTAGACCGCTCCACCCGCTCGCCTCAACGCGCCATCCCCTTGTGGTGCGCAGCTCCCATGGGGCAGGGAGTCCTGAAGTCTGGGAACCGCCCGCGGATAGAGAGCCTCAAGTAGTCCTCCTCGGTTTCGCTCATCCTGTGCTTTTCCGAGGAGGCCCAGCCCTGCCCCGTGCAGGGTGTGCCTCCAGATCTTGGTGAGTCGCGCACGACGCGGTCCGCATCCGTCCGCTACTCCAACTTCTGTGTGTATTCTAGGTCCGGCAGCACCTATTTAGAAGTACCGGGTAGACGCGAGACCCAATAGGGGGATCGTGTTTTCCCGCTCATTGCGTAGGAACTGTCGCCAAGGGCGGCGTGGGCCGGCGGAGTAGGAAGAAACGATGCCATCACCTGACCCTGAACTTACGCCCACTCCGCTCGAGCCGCGCACGGACCGTGCGACGAGGCGATCCACGGGGGATCCAAGGGGCGATGACGTATCTCCGGTGTCATCGGACGCCACCGGAGTGCGAGAGAACAGCGGTGTGCGGGGCCGAGAGGACGCCACTCGGCCCCGCCGCCGCTATATCACCCACTGACGCAGCCGCGCCGCGACTAACGCGGCCAGGCGGTGTTTGAGGGCGAACGAGAACTTGCGATCCCCTTTAGCTCGTTCCGTACCCTGTGCCTCGCGGTGGGGCGACCAGGCGGGGGTTGTCCGCAGGACGCACCCACGGCACCACTCCCAATGGCAAGACGACAGACTTCAGAACTGCTTCGCGCGCGCCCAACTCAGGGGCAGCGCCGGCCGGAGCACCTCACCGAGCAGCGCGCCCGCCCGCCGATCGTCGAGATGCGCCGGGTCACCAAGGTGTATCCGGGCGGACACGTCGGCCTGGAGAACGTCAGCCTGCGCGTCGACCGCGGGGAGTTCGTCTTCCTGGTCGGGCCGACCGGCTGCGGCAAGACCACGCTGATCAAGACCCTGATCCGCGAGCTCGAGCCCACCGAGGGCGAGGTCCTGATCGCGGGCCGCGACATCGGCTCGCTCTCCGACAAGAGGGTCCCGCAGCTACGTCGCCGGATCGGCACCGTGTTCCAGGACTACAAGCTTCTGCCGAGCCGCAACGTCTACGACAACGTCGCCTACGCCCTCCAGGTGATCGGCACATCGCGCTCGGAGATCCGCCGCAAGGTGCCCGATGCGCTCCGTCTCGTCGGCCTCGCGGACAAGGTGAAGAGCTTCCCCGATCAGCTCTCCGGTGGCGAGCAGCAGCGCCTCTCCGTGGCGCGCGCCTTCGTCAACCACCCGCCCCTCCTCCTGGCCGACGAGCCGACCGGAAACCTGGACCCCAACACCTCCATCGGGATCATGCAGGTGCTCTACCGGATCAACCGGACCGGCACGACGGTCGTCGTGGTCACCCACGACAGCGAGATGGTGGACAAGATGCGCCGCCGGGTGATCGCGCTCGATTCCGGACGAGTCGTGCGCGACCAGGCCGCGGGCATGTACAGCCCCGACGACGAGTCGACCCGCGAGTTCGCCGCGCGACTGCGCGACGAGATGGGCGTCGACGACGAGAGGCCGAGCTACTAGGCGGCACTGATGGGGCGATTCTTCTTCTTCATCGGCGAGGGAATCCGGGCGCTGCGTCGCAGCGCCGCTCCCGGCTTGGCGTCGATCGTCACGGTCTGCATCACCGTGCTGCTGGCCGGCGTCCTCATCCCCGTCCTTCAGGCCACCAACGGGAAGAACAACGACGTGCGCGACCAGGTCGGTCTGCGCGTCTTCGTCAGCGACGTCAACTCGGCCGGCGCCCCGCTTCCCAGCGGCAGCATCGGAGTGCAGGCTCCCACCGACCAGATCCAGGCCCTTCAGGCCAAGCTCGAGGCGATCCCGCACGTGAAGTCCGTCGCCTTCGTCTCCAAGGACCAGGCCAAGCAGATCCTCAGCTCCCGCTTCGATCAACAGGGACGCGAGGACATCACCCAGCAGCTGCCCGGTCACCGAAATCCCCTGCCCGCATCCTTCGACGTGACCCCGGACGACCTCTCCAACCTGCCGTCGGTGCGGTCTGCGATCACCCCGCCCGGTGCCAACGGCCAGCCAGCGCCGATCAGCCCGCTGATCAGCGACGTCGGCGAGTCTCGTGACGACGCGAATACGATCTCGACGGTCAGCTCCGCGATCCAGATCGGACTTCTGGTGGTCTCCATACTGCTCGCCTTCACCTCTCTGCTGCTCGTCGCCAACACGATCCGGCTTTCGATCTACGCGCGCCGTCGCGAGGTCGAGGTGATGCGCCTCGTGGGCGCCACCAACTGGTTCATCCGCTGGCCGTTCATGGTCGAGGGCCTCGTCTGCGGCCTGATCGGTGCAGCAGTTGCGATCGGCCTGCTGCTCGTCGGCAAGCTGGTCATCCTCGATCCGCTGAAGCACAGCTTCGCGTGGATCTCCTCGGGGCACACAATGGGCTTCCTTCCGCTCGCGCTCGTCCTCTTGTGCGGAGCGATGGCCATCTCCGCGATGGGCAGCGGTTTGACGCTCCGTCGCTTCCTCCGGGTTTGAGCCGCCGCACACTCGTTATCGCGACGGCGCTGGTGGTCGCCTTCGTGGTGGGCATCGTCGCCGGCGGGCAGGTCGACGCGATCCGCGACCGGGTCGACGACGTCTTCGGCAACCAGAGCCAGAGCGCGACGTCCCAGGCGATCGACGTGATCCACGACGACTACTTCCACACGGTCGACCAGAACGACCTCGAGAACGCCTCGATCGGTTCGATCATCGACCACATCAAGCACCGCTACAACGACCGCTTCTCCAACTACTTCACCCCGAGCGAGTACGACCGCTTCAAGCAGGGCTCGAGCCTTTCCGGCGTGGGCATCGCGGTGAACCAGGTGCCCCGGGGCCTGCGCGTCGCCACGGTCTACAAGCACACTCCCGCTCGTGAGGCGGGCGTCGAGCCGGGCGAGATCATCACGGCCGTCAATGGGAACTCAATCGCCGGCAAGGACGAGAATGCCGTGACCAGCCAGATTCGCGGCCCGGAGGGGACCAAGGTCACTCTCACCATCGCCGCCACCGACGGGACCAAGCGTGACGTGACCTTGACCCGCCGCGAGGTCGACATCCCGCAGGTCGCCGGGCACATCGAGAAGATCGACGGACACAAGGTCGGCTACGTCAGGCTGGCCGGATTCTTCCCCGGCGCGCATGCCGAGCTCCGCAAGGAGGTGGAGAACCTCTATTCGCAGGGCGCTCAGGGCATCGTGCTCGATCTGCGCGGAAACGGCGGCGGGCTGCTCACCGAGGCGGTCCTGGTCTCCAGCATCTTCGTGCCGAACGGGGTGATCGTCTCCACCCACGGGCGCACTCAGAACACGAGGACGCTCGACGCGACCGGGGATGCGCTTCCGCAGCATCCGATGGTCGTCCTGATCAACGGCGACACCGCCTCCGCCTCCGAGATCGTCACCGCGGCCCTCGAGCAGTCCGGCCTCGCCAAGGTCGCCGGCACCACCTCGTTCGGCAAGGGCACCTTCCAGGAGGTGGTCCCGCTGCACAACGGCGGCGCACTCGACCTGACGGTCGGGGAATATCTGACCAGGAATGGAACGTCGATCAACCACGTCGGGATCCCTCCTCAGGTGAAGGCGAAGGACAACCCGAAGACCAAGCCGGACGAGGGGCTCCAGCAGGCGCTCCAGGCGCTGGCGCCCTCGCTTGGCGGGGCCTCTCCCAACGGTTGACCGCAAATGACGGCTCCCTGCGCCGCCCGGCGTTGTCCTCGCTCACCCGAATAGGACCCCGCTATTCGGGCTCCCTGCGTCCTAGCCTGGCGTCGCATGGACCTCGTCATTTCCTGGCCACCGTTGTGAGAGACCCCGCATGAAACGCGTAGTACTCGTCTCGAAGCGCGGCCGGTTTCTCGTCGGCGAGCTTCTCTTCGAGCGCGGCGGCCAGATCGAGCTTGGCGGCGGCCGCCGGGCGGCGACCCCGGGCCGGATGGCGCTGGTCGAGCTCGGGCAGGGCCGCGGCCGGGCCAAGGTCGTCCGCGAGCTCGGCGATCCGAAGCTCGCTGCGGACGTGATCGCCGCGATGCTCGAGGACCGCGAGGTCCGGACGGGCTTCTCTCGCCGCATCGAGGACGAGGCGGGGGAGGCAACCGAGCGAGCCAAGAAGCTCGATGTCGACCGGCACGACCTCAGGGATCTCCCCACGTTCACGGTCGACCCTGCCAGCGCTCACGACTTCGACGATGCCGTCTCCGCCTCGAAGACGGACCGGGGTGTTCGCCTGTGGATTCACATCGCCGACGTGTCCGCCCACGTTCGCCCCGGGGACGCACTCGAGGCGGAGGCATATCGCCGAGCGAATTCCACCTACGTCCCGGGAACCGTCGCGCCGATGCTGCCGCACGTGCTCTCGAGCGACGCCTGCAGCCTCGCGCCGGAGAGGGAGCGGCTCGCCGTCACCTCCGAGATCGAGCTCTCCGAGACCGGCGAGCCTCTCTCGGCGAGCTTCTACCGCAGCACGATCCGCTCGGATGTCCGCCTGAGCTATGACGAGCTGGACGAGATCTTCGCCGGGCGGGCCAAGCCGCCGGAGCCGATCGCGGAGCCCCTCGCGCTCGCCCGGGATGCGGCCGCGACCCTGGCCGGCAGGCGGCCCCGCTCATCGCTCGAGGTCGAGAGCTTCGAGCCCGAGTTCCGCTTCGAGGACGGCCAGGTCGCCGGTGCCCACTCGGTGGCCCAGACGGAGGCGCACGAGCTGATCGAGCACCTGATGATCCTCACCAACGAGCGGGTGGCCGAGCTGCTCGAGCACCGCCGCGTGCCCACGCTCTACCGCGTCCACGAGCAGCCCGACCCGGAGCGGATCAAGTGGCTGATCGAGCAGCTCGCGGCGCTCGACGTCCCGACCCCCGCGCTCCCAGACAACATCTCCCCGCAACAGGCGGGGGAGCTGGCCGGGGAGGCGAGCCGCCTGGTCGCGCGCGAGGCCAAGCGCCGCGGTCACGGCCGCGAGGCCTATACATCGCTTGTGCTGCGCTCCCTAAAACCAGCCCATTACGCCGACCGCAATCTCGGCCACGCCGGGCTGGGGAGCCAGGCCTACACGCACTTCACCTCCCCGATCCGCCGCTACCCGGACCTGATCGCCCACCGGGCGCTGCTCGCAGCGATCGGCGCCGGCGAGGAGGCGCCGCGCGGCGAGGGTCTTGCGGAGATCGGGACCCACTGCTCCGAGCGCGAGCGGGATGCGACGCGCCTCGAGCGCGACGCCGACTCCGCCTGCGCATCGTTCCTCCTCGAGCGGGAGCTCTTCGAGCGCGGCCAGGACACCCGCTTCGAGGGAGAGGTTTCGGGGGTCGTGGGCGCGGGGGCTTTCGTCCGCTTCGGCGGCGCTCTGGCGGATGTCTTCGAGGGGTTTCTCCCCGCCCGCAGGATCGGCGGGCGCGAGCGCTACGAGCTCGATCGGACCGAGACCATGCTGGTGGGCGCTCGCGGCGGCGACGCGATCCGGATTGGCGATCCCGCCACCGTCACCGTTGACAGCGTCGATGCGCCGCGAGGCCGGGTCGACCTGCTTCCCTCCTCCTAATGGCCAAGAAGCAGAAGAAGCAGAGAACCCCGGTCAGTGGGGACGTCGCCACCAACCGCCGCGCCCGGCACAAGTTCCAGCTGCTTGAGACGATGGAGGCGGGAGTCGAGCTCCGCGGCAGCGAGGTCAAATCACTTCGCGACGGCAAGGCGTCGCTGAACGAGGCCTACGCGGTGGTCAACGACGGCGAGGTCTGGCTCCGTGGGGCCCACATCCCGCCGTACCTGCCCGCCTCCGACCAGAACCACGACCCCGACCGGCCCCGCAAGCTGCTGCTGCACCGCCGGGAGATCGAGCGGCTGATCGGCAAGACGGCGGAGCGGGGGCTCACCCTGGTGCCGACCCGCATCTACTTCAAGGGCTCGCGGGCGAAGGTTGAGCTCGCGCTGGCGAAGGGCAAGGAGGGCCGGGACCGCCGGCGCGACATCGCGGACCGCGACATGCGCCGAGAGGTCGAGCGGGATTTCAAGCAGCGGCTGGGTTAGCGGCCACCAGGCCGCGATCTATGGCGAAGCAATAGTTCGCCCGCTTGCAGGGCAAAGGTCTCTGCACGAGAACGAGAACCCCGTGCAACGATTGGGCACACCGATGCTTGCTGCAATCGATACCAACAGCGTTTCCGACTTCGTCGACAATCACCCCACCGAGGCGTACGCGATCGTCGGCGCCCTCGTCCTGCTGCTCATCCTCCTCCTGCTGATTCGCCGCCGCCGCGCGCGCGAGGGCGCCGCCGGCGCCGACGCGAAGCCCCCGAAGGCGGCGAAGGTCTCCAGAGCGGAGGCGAAGGCGGCCAAGGCGCAGCTGAAGGCCGAGTCCAAGGAGAAGGCGAAGGCCGAGTCCAAGGAGAAGGCGAAGGTAGAGCCCGAGGCCAAGGCCAAGGCCGAGCCCAAGGCCGAGCCCGAGGCGAAGGCAAAGGCCGAGCCCGACACGGAGGTCCAGGCCGAGGCCGCGGAGCCCGAGGGCAAGCTGAGTCGCAAGGAGAAGCGCGAGCAGCGCAAGGTCAAGCGACAGCAGGTCGCCGACGAGAAGCGCGCCGCCGAGGAGAAGGACCGCCGCGCCTGGGAGGACGAGCGAAAGCGTCGCCGCGAGGAGCGCCAGAAGCGCAAGGAGGAGCGCCAGCGACGGAAGGCCGAGCGCAAGGGAGAGGCCCTGCCGGAGCCGGAGCCCGAGGAAGCGGAGGAGAAGGAAGAGAAGGAGGAGGTCGCCGAGGCAGCGGAGGGCGCCGAGGTGAAGACCGGCGGCGAGTCCGACGCCGAGAAGTCGACCATGCTGGCCGCCGCGCTGGGCATGGCGGGCAGCGAGTCCGAAGAGACTGAGGGCGAGGGCGAGGGCGAGGCAGAGGCGAAGCCGAAGCTGGAAGAGGTACCGATCGGGCGCGCCGAGGAGATGGCGAAACCGGCCGAGGAGCCGGCCAAGGCCGAGGAGCCGGCCAAGGCCGAGGAGCCAGGCGAATCCGGCGAGTCGCAATGGGTCCCCCCCGGCAGCGGACCGTCCAGGCCCCTGCCGCCGGACGAGGCGGCCCTGACCCCGATTGCGCCGGAGCCGGAGAGCGCTCCCGGGGGCTTCTCTCGCACCGCCAAGGAGGAGGCGAAGGAGCCGGAGCCGGCGCCGGAGCCGGACGCCTCGGGCGCCGAACTTGCCGCGTCAAGCCCATCGGCTCAGGCCGAGCCCGAGCCGGCGCCGCCTGCTCCGAAGGAGCCCGTCGAGATCACTCCGCCGGAAACCGGCGGCGGATCCCTGCAGGACGAGATCGATCGCCTGGCCCGCGAGGGCGAGGGGAGCCCTCCGGCCGAGACCCCGCCGGCCCCCGAGACGCCCGCCGAGCCGCCGGCCAAGCCGGTCGAGAGCGGGTCCGCACTGCCGCCCGATGTCGCGCCCGCCCGTCCCTACGACGCGCCGCCGGAGCGTGAGGCCGCGGCGCCGCCCCCGCCGCCACCGGCGCCCCCCGAGCCGCCGGCTCCGCCCGAGCCGCCGGCTCCATCTGAACCGCCTGCTCCTCTCGAACCGCCTTCGCCCGTGCCACCGGCTCCGTCGATCGGGTCGAGCCAGGAGATCGAGCAGCTCGCCGCGGAGCACCAGGAGCGCTTCGGCGAGGAAGAGCAGCGGGTGCGCAGAGACGCCGAGGAGCGCCTGCGCCGCGCGGAGCAGCTCGAGCGCGACGCCGAGCAGCGGGTGAAGCGCGCCGAGGAGGAGACCGAGCAGCTGATCAAGATGGCCGCCGATCAGGCTCGCCGCCAGGCCGAGGAGGAGGCGCGCGTGAGCTCTGAGGCGAAGCTCCGCGATGAAGCCGAGCGTCTGCGCCTCGAGAGCGAGCAGCGGGCCCGCGAGGAGTCGGAGCGTGTGCGCCTGGAGGTCGAGGAGCGCACCCGCCAGGCGATCGAGCAGGCGCGCCGCGATGCTGATACCCGTGTCTCCGTGGCCGCCGAGCAGGCGCGCCGCGAGGCGGAGGAGAGGGCACGGGCCGAGGCCGAGGAGCGGATCGACGCGCAGGTCCAGGAGAAGATGAGCGGGGAGACCCAGCGGCTGGCCGGCCAGGTTGCGGAGGCGGAGCGTCGCCTCCAGGCCGAGCGCGAGCAGCGCGAGCGCGCCATGGAGGACGCGTACACCAAGCTTCAGGAGATCGAGCTCAGGGCCCGGGAGGCCGAGCAGCGGGCCGCCGATGCGGAACGGCTCGCCCAGCTCAAGCTGGAGGAGGCCGAGCGCGAGCGCCGGCTTCGCGAGGTGCTCGAACGCGTGAGCGCCGCCGAGGCCCGCGCCAAGGAGGCCGAGCGCAAGGCGCAGGCCGCGGAGCGGTCTGCAGCCAGCAGCATCCAGACGGCGGAGGAGATGAACGTTTCGCCCGCTGGCGAGCCCCTCGCGGCGCCGCCGCCACCTCCCGCGCCGCCGCCTGCTGCGCCGCCGCCTCCGCCCGCGCCCGAGCCGCTCGCGACGCCCGAGCCCCCGCCCGAGCCGCTCGCGACGCCCGAGCCCCCGCCCGAGCCCGAACCCTCAAAGGAGACGTCAGCGGAGGAGGCCTGGGTCATCCCCAGCGACAAGGAGGATGACGAGACCGAAAGCGACGAGGAGAAGGGCGGCATCCTCGGCCGGACCGTCGGCGCGATCCTCGGGGTGGGCTCGGGACAGGGAGAGGAGTCCGAGGAGAAGGAGGACGAAGAGGGCGGGGAAGAGAAGGAGGCCGAGGCGACCAAGGAGCCCGCGGCCGAAGAGGAGAAAGGGGCCGAGCCGGACGCGGGCGACCTGACCAGCCTCAACGGGGCCACCTTCGAGCAGCTTCGAGATGTCGGCTTCTCGGTCACCCAGGCGACCCGGGTGATCACCTACCGCGAGCGCCAGGACGGCTTTGCGTCGCTCGACGACCTCGCTGACGTGCCGGGCATGCCGCGCGACTTCCTGCGCCAGGTCAAGCCGAAGCTCAGCCTGTAGCGGGCGAAGTACAACGCGGCAACTGCCTCGCAACTACCCGGTACTTGGTAGTGTCGCCTGCGTGAGGAGGGCGCTCCCGGGCAGAGGGCTGATTGTCGCGATCGCGGCCGCTGCGCTGCTCGTTCCCGCGAGCGCGGGCGCGGTCACCTACGCGCCCGTCGACCAGCCGGGGCCCCCCCTGAGCGTCCCGCAGAACAGGTTGGACGCCGCGCTCCAGTGTTCGGGGAACCTGGCCGCCGGCCCGGCGCCGGTCCTCCTGGTGCCGGGCACCGGCAGCAATCCACAGCACAACTTCTCCTGGAACTGGGAGCCGGCGCTCACCAACCTCGGCATCTCCTGGTGTGCGGTGACGCTGCCCGGCAACGCGCTCGGGGACGTTCAGGTCGCCGGCGAGTACGTGGTCAACGGGATCAGGACCATGTACCAGCGAGCCGGGCGGCGGATCTCGATCATCGGCCACAGCCAGGGCGGCATGCTCCCGCGCTGGCCGCTGCGATTCTGGCCCGACACGCGGGCGATGATCGACGATCAGATCGGCTTCGCCCCGAGCAACCACGGAACCACGGGGGCTGAGCTGCTCTGCGCCGTGTCCTGCGCCGCCGCGGACTGGCAGCAGAGCGACAAGTCCGAGTTCATCAAGGCGCTCAACTCGTACCAGGAGACCTTCGCCGGGATCTCCTATACGGAGATCTACAGCCACAACGACGAGATCGTCACCCCCAACTCCGACGACACGGGGAGCTCGTCGCTGCATACCGGCGATGGCGCGATCACCAACGTGGCGATCCAGGACCTCTGCCCGCTCGATCCCTCCGAGCACCTCGCGATCGGGACGCAGGATCTGGTCGCGTACGACCTCGCCGTCGACGCCCTCGAGCATCCCGGCCCCGCGGATCCGACACGCGCCGTGGCCGGCGATCCCGGGATCTGCACGCCCCTGGCGTTGATGCCGGGGATCAACCCGACGACCTACCCGACCGACCTCGCCGGGGCGGCCCTCGACCTGGCGACCAACACGGCGACGGCACCCGCGGTCGCGTCCGAGCCGCCCCTCGCCTGCTACGTGACGGCAAGCTGTCCGCCGCAGGGCGGGGTGGAACCGGTGAGCGCCTCGTCGCCGTCCGCGAAGAAGAAGCACAAGAAGCACAGAAGCAGAAGCACAAGAAGCACAAGCGGCACAAGAAACACCGGCGCTGATCGACCGGCAGTCGAACTTGTCCGACCGGACCTCCGCCCGCCACCACGCCGCCCTCCGAGCCGACGGCCGGCGCCACGACCAAGAAGTGCAAAAAGGGGAGGCACCGGAAGCACGGCAAATGCGTGAAGAAGCGGAAGAAGAAGTAGCCGGCGCTCAGCGCTGCGCGGCTACCATCCCTTCAGACATAGCGCGGGGCCGAATTGGATTCGACTTGGTCATTCGTGCGATTAGGTTGCAGGCCGAGGTTCCAGGAGGCCTCGTTAAACACCTGGACCAACCAATACGTGCGGACCATGAGTTCGCTCTCGCCGCTTAGCTAGAACCTAAGCAGCGTGTGTCGGCCCACCCGAGCCCGAGGGGTGGGGTCACCGGCATCAGAATCGGGCTCACCCGGTCGGCTCGTCCCGACCAGCCGGGGAAATCAAAGGGACTTGGCCCCTCGGCATCTCTCGCCGGCTGCAGAGGTCAAGGGGCGAGAACAAAGCGCCGGCTAAGCCTGTAGAGACCGATCGTTTCGTGACCGGGGACGTGGCTTCGATGCCACCGGCTCCATTCTCATCAGAGGAGTAGGCTTGCGCGCCGCATGGCGATCTCGGAGCGCGAGAGCAAGGAAATCGAGGCGGCCAACAGGTCGGGAACGACTCCGGTCGTCTTCATCCACGGTCTCTGGCTGCTGCCCAGCAGCTGGGCCAACTGGGGCGAGTTCTTCAAGAAGGCCGGCTACGCACCGCTGACGCCCGACTGGCCGGACGATCCCGAGACAGTCGAGCAGGCACGGGCGAACCCGGACGTCTTCGCGAAGAAGACGCTGAAGCAGATCGCGGATCACACCGCCGAGGTGATCGGAGGCCTGACCAAGAAGCCTGCGGTGATGGGTCACTCGACCGGGGGCCTGCTGGCCCAGATGATCGCCGGCAGTGGCCTGTCCGCCGCAACGGTCG
Source organism: uncultured Solirubrobacterales bacterium (assembly GCA_963819715.1). GTDB lineage: Bacteria > Actinomycetota > Thermoleophilia > Solirubrobacterales > 70-9 > DASUPK01. Next base: position 94,036 of record CAWFXE010000002.1, on the reverse strand, counting down.
CCATCGATCCTGGCCCGTTCCGCGGTGTCTTGCCCTTGCCCGTCTCCACGATCAAGGTTTCGGCGCCGGTCATAACCAATCCGCTCAATCGCGGCCGCGCCGTAACGCTCACCTTCGACCAGTTCAAATACGGCTGGACGAATGCAATCGAGTCAGACGACGAGGCGAAGCGGCTCTATGACGAGTTCCACGTGGCCGGGTCGGCGGCTGCCTTGATGCAGATGGCGAACGCCAACCTGAACCCCTGGACCGAGGCGAAGGTGGACACGAAGAATCCCGATCGCGGCCCCCTCCTGATCATCGACGGCGAGAAGGATCACACGGTCCCGTGGGCGATCGCGAATGCCTCCTACAAGCGACAGAAGCGGAATCCGGGAATAACCGAGATCAAGGCCATCCCGAATCGCGGCCACGCGCTGACGATCGATGCAGGCTGGGAGGAAGTCGCCCAGGCCGCGCTCGACTTCGTCAAGCGCTTCACCTAGTCCTCACACTGGGTACCGAATCGCGTTCGCGGGGGAGATCTGCGGGAAAACCCTCAATCGGCGTGTCGCCTAACACGGATGTAGGTTGTGCCTACCTCGCCGAGGATGTAGCCATGCCAAGCATCTGGGTCATCGCGGTAGTGGCAGTGGGCGCTCTCAACCTTCGCCTGCTGGTCCCGGGCATCGCGGCTTTCCTCGGCGTCGGCAGGTGGTCGGCGGGCCACAGGCGCCGCCGGCACCTGACCATCTAGGGGGCAGCGATGTCGTGGCTCTGCCCAACGGAGCTTGATCAACGGCGCGCGATCGACACGAGCGACCGCGTCCGGCGGGCACGCAGGGTCGCGGCACTCTGCGTGGGCGTCACGATCCTGGTGCTGGCCCCGATCCTCAGCTGGTGGCTCGTCCCCCTCTTTGCCCTCGCCGTGGTCAACGTCACAACGGTGGACATCGAAATGCGCCGTTCCGACCGGCCGGAACGCGCCTCCGCACGCGCTCTTCTCGGCACCGCGCTGATCGTGGCCGTGGGTGCCGCACTGACCGGCGGACCCGAGAGTCCCATCCTCCCGCTGATCGTCCTTCCCGTCGCGATGACGGCAGCCCGCTTCGGTCAGCATGTCGTCGTCGCCGCGGTCAGCGTCGCCATGGCGCTCGTCGTCGGGGTCGGCCTCGGGGTGGACGCGCATGCCCTCTTCGCCCATCCCGCTCTCACCCTCATCACCCTCACCCTGATCATCTGTCTCGCCGCCATCACCGTGGCGATTCAGGGAGCAGAGATGCAGCACCGAGAGGAATCGATCCTCGATCCGCTCACCGGCCTCCTCAATCGCAAATCGCTGGTGCCCCGCTTCGAGGAGCTCCGCGAACAGGCCCGCCAGCAGCACGCCCCGATCTGCATGATCGGCGCCGACCTCGACCATTTCAAGGATGTCAACGACACCCACGGTCACGACACGGGCGACGCGGTGCTGCGGGAAGCCGCCTACGAGATGCGCAAGTGCCTGCGCTCGTTCGAGCTCTTCTACCGCCTCGGTGGAGAGGAGTTCCTCGTCGTGGTCCCTGGAGCCGACCTCGAGCAGGGCCGGGAGCTGGCGGAGAAGATGCGCGAGACGGTGGAGAGTGTCGAGCCCGCGGGCATCGCGATCACCGCGTCCCTCGGCGTGGCCGTCGCCGCCGGCGATCAACTGGACTTCGAACACCTCTTCAACGCCGCGGACGAGGCCCTCTACGAGGCCAAGCACGCGGGACGCAACCGGATCGCCTCAATCGAGGTCCGGGAGGATGCCGAGCCTCACCTGCTCGAGCAGCTCGCCGCCGCCGAGTCGTACCGCTCCTAGCGCGCGCGGGCTCGTAAGCCCCGGACCTCCCTGCGCCGGCTTTCATCCCACGTTCATCTTCGCGGGACAATCTCGGTGAGCGAGATGCGCGTGCTGATAGTCGAGGACGAGGCCAAGATGGCCGGCCTGATCCGCCGCGGATTGCGGCAGGAGGGGATGGCCGCGGACCTGGCGGTGAGAGGGGAAGACGCGCTCTGGATGGCCGGGTCGACCGAGTACGACGCGATCGTCCTCGACCTGATGCTGCCCGGGATTGACGGCTTCGAGGTCTGCCGCCGCCTCCGGGACGACGGCATGATCTCCCCGATCCTGATGCTCACCGCGCGCGACGGGGTGCCCGACCGCGTCGCCGGACTCGATGCCGGCGCCGACGACTACCTGGTCAAGCCCTTCTCCTACGCAGAGCTGCTGGCGCGCCTGCGCGCGCTCGCCAGGCGGGGCAACGGGCAGCGATCGCCGGAGCTGCGCGTCGGCAACCTGCGCCTGGACCCGGCGAGGCACCAGGTTTGGAGGGGCGAGGACGAGATCGAGCTCTCGGCCAAGGAGTTCGCGGTGCTCGAGGTCTTCATGCGGCGCCCCGGCGAGGTTCTCTCCCGGTTCCAGCTGCTGGAGCACGCCTGGGACTACGAGTACGAGAACCGCTCCAACATCGTTGACTCCTACGTTCGGCTCCTCAGAAGGAAGATCGACGTGCCCTTCGGGGTCGAGTCCATCCAGACCGTGCGCGGCGCCGGCTACCGCCTGCGCGAGGACGGTGGGGCGAGGTGACCCGGATCCCGATCAGGCCCAGGGTGACCCTGTCCTTCACGATCGTGATGGCGATCCTGCTGGCGGCGCTCGGGTTTTTCGTCTACTCGCGCTTCGAAACGGAGCTCAGCCAGCAGATCGACCAGAGCCTGCGGACGCATGGCGATGACATCGCCTCGCTGGTCGCGCACCGGGACCTCAGCAGGTCAGTGGCGGTGCTCGGCCGGGAGGAGAGCTTTGCCCAGGTACTCACGCCGGACGGACGGATCTACGCGACCACGCCGCAGCTCGGTGACCACCCACAGCTGGCGCCGGCCGACTCCGCTCGCGCGGCGCGAGAGTCATTCGTCGTCACCCGTCCCAACGTCCGCAGCATTCAGGGAGAGGCGAGACTGCTGGCCCGGCCCGCACAGGGTCGCGGCCAGACCTACGTCGTCGTTGTCGCTGCAACACTCGACGATCGCAACGAGACGCTTCGCAACCTGAGAACGATCATGCTGATCGGCGGCCCAATCGCGCTGCTGCTCGCGTCGGGCGCGGGGTACCTGGTCTCCGGCTCGGCCTTCCGGCCGGTCGAGGGGATGCGACGCCGAGCCGCCGAGATCTCGGCTGCTGAGCCTGGCGAGCGTCTGCCGCTCCCCGAGGCAAAGGACGAACTCCGTCGCTTGGGCGAGACCCTCAACGCGATGCTCGGCCGGCTCGAGGCGGCGCTGGAGCGTGAACGTACCTTCGTCGACGACGCGAGTCACGAGCTGCGCACGCCGCTGGCCCTGCACAAGACCGAGCTCGAGCTCGCCCTCCGCTACGCGAAGACGCCGGAGGAGATGCGTGCGGCGGTCGCCTCGGCGATCGTCGAGGTCGATCGCCTCAGTGCGCTCGCCGAGGACCTGCTCGTGCTGGCCCGCTCTCAGGAAGGGAAGCTGGCTCTTCACCTGCGCCGGGTACGGGTGGCCGATCTGCTTAGCGACGTGCGGGAGCGCTTCGCCACCCGCATCGACGGGTCTGGGCGCGCGCTGGTCGTGCCGCCGGCCAACGGCCTGATGGTCGATGCCGACCCGGTTCGCCTGGAGCAGGCGCTCACCAACCTGATCGAGAACGCGATCGAGCATGGGGCGGGGGAGATCACGCTGAGCACCGCCGAGTCCGATGGCGAGCTGGAGATCCACGTCTCCGACCGCGGTCCGGGTTTCCCGCCCGAGTTCCTAGATCGGGCCTTCGAGCGCTTCAGCCGCGCCGATCCGGCGCGCGGCGGCGACGGCACCGGCCTCGGCCTGGCGATCGTCGAGGCGATCGCCCGCGCACATCGAGGCAGCGCCCACGCCGCCAATCGCGATGGCAGCGGCGCTGACGTCTGGATCGAGCTGCCTCGCTAGTCCTTTCACGGGCCATTCATCGCCTCTCCGTAGAACCGGTCACGCAATGGCCAATCGACCGAAGGAGAAGAAATGCACTGGACCAACCTCAAACGGGTTGCCCTTCGCAGGGCACCCTCGCGTCTCGTGATCGTCGGCAGCTCGGTGCTCGCACTGGCTGCGGCCGGCGCCGGCACCGCGATCGCGTCAAGCCACGACGACGAGGGTGGGGCCATGGGTCTGGGCGCGGATCAGGCCAAGGCCGCCGCCCTTGCGATCTACCCGGGCAGCCACGCCAACTCTGTGGAGCGCGATTCGGAGAACGGCGCGACCTGGGAAGTCGAAGTCGCCAAGTCCGATGGCGGCACCGTCGACGTCCGCCTCGATCAGAACTACAAGCTGGTCGTCGCCGAGGCCGACAGCGAGGACCAGGGAGGTAACTAGATGAAAGCCCGAGCGATCAGGCGCGTGGGAGCTGCGGCGGCGGGAATCGTCGTCCTGCTCCCCGTGCTCGCCGGGTGCGGTTCGTCAGAGGGAGACACGTCCTCAGCGGCCATGCCATCCGGCACGAGCACATTGCCCCAATCGATCCGAGCCGTCCAACCTGAATCCGGCCGAGTTCACGACGCAGATCGACAATCCCTACTGGTCGATGCCGGTGGGGGCTCGCTGGGAGGTGACGTCACCGATCCCCAAGGCGAGTCGACGAACGAGGTGATCGAGGTCACGAACAAGACCAAGAAGATCGCCGACGGGGTCACGGCCCGAGTGGTCAGCGACATCGTCTACGACCACGGCAAGGCGACCGAGGTCACCGACGACTGGTACGCCCAGGACTCGGAGGGAAACATCTGGTACTTCGGCGAGGACACCGCCGAGTTCCACGACGGCAAGAAGGACACGAGCGGATCCTTCGAGGCCGGGGTTGACGGCGCCGAGGCTGGCGTCGCGATGCCCGCCCATCCCGAGCTCGGTCTGACCTACCGGGAGGAGTACTACAAGGGCCACGCCGAGGATCGAAGCAAGGTGCTCGCCCTGGACCAGCAGGTGGAGGTTCCGGCGGGTCATTTCACACGGCGCGATCCTGACCGACGACTACACGCCGCTCGAGCCGGACGTCTTGGAGTACAAGCTCTACGTCAAGGGCGTGGGGCCGGTGCTCGCCGCTGACGGTCTCAGGCGAGGCCGAGCGCGAGGAGCTTGATCCGCTACGCGCATTGATCAGTCACGCGGCTCCCGCCACATCGGCCAGAGCCGGGGGCCGCGCGGCAGGTCGCGCTCCGAGGTGACGCGGAACCCGTGGCGCGCGTAGAAGTCGAGGTTCTGCTCCTTGGATGACTCCAGGTAGGCGCCGACCCCGTCGCGGTCGCACTCCTCGAGGATCGGTCCCATCATCGCCGAGCCTAGGCCGTGGCCCTGGGCGGACGGGTCGGTGCCCAGGATCGCGAGGTACCAATGCGGCGGCTCGGCGGGGTGCACCCGCTGGGCGCCGAGCAAGCCACTGATGACCATCGGGGCGCGGATTACCAGCCGAGGGTGGAGCAGGCAGGTCGCGTACGCCGCGTCCTGCCGGGCTGTCGTGTGCCACTGGTCGGGAGCGGCCCACACGGCGACGCTCCGCAGCTCGTCGTCGGTCCAGATCTCCCCGCGCGGATACAGGTCGCGGAGCCGCATGCCGAAGAGGCGCTCGAGGACGCTGGGTCGTAGATGATCGGGCCTGCAGGACCAGTCGGTAACCGGGTCCTCGTGAAAGGCGCGCGCCAGCATCCGGGCCAGCTCGGGCAGCTCGGAGCGCTCGGCCCGCCGCGGAGCGACCGCCATGCGCTCAGCCATTCGGCAGGGAGGACCCCGCGAAGAAGAAGAACCAGGCCTCGAAGGCGAGGCAGCCCGCGACCGCGGAGATCACCACCACCCGCTCCACCCCCCCGATCCCGTACTTCCGCTGGATGTCGCCCTCGCGCTCGTCGCGCATGCTCCGCAGCCAAGGCGAGGTCTGGCGAGCCGCGGCGGGCCGCCCGGTGAGATCGTCGTACTTGCTGTTCAGCAGGGTGAGCAGGTACGCCAGGGCGAAAACCGTAGCTGCGAGCACGACGACCACCGAGAGCAGCGCGGTCATGCTGATGTTGCTGAGGTTGCCCTGGACCTTCGAGCCGACCCAGATCGCGAACAGAGGCGCCCCAGTCCAGAGATTGATCGAGCAGAGGGCGGATGCGGTGATCAGGCCGATCTTCTTCGCTGCCATGCGTTGCCTACATTACCTACGGTGGAGTAGCTTTGCGACGATACCCGGGCGCCGGGGCTCCACATCCTCGCGCAGCGGGAGCCTTCCCTGCTTCCGCGCCGCCATCACGCAGGCCGAATGGGCGTGCCGGCGCCTGGAGCCATCTCCCTCCGGCGTGACGAGCATGTGCTCGCTGAGCGCGGGGAGGTGGGTGCCGCAGAGAGGGCAGCGGTAGGTCGCGGGCTTGCGGTTCGCCGCGGGCCGAATCGCGTACCAGCGTGCCTTGCGGAAATCGTCTCGGCTCATCTCCTGGAGATGATGGCGGCCGCCAGCCCCGCCAGGGTGAGGGATCGGAGGGCGGGACTGACAGCCGTGATTCGAATACGGAGCAGACCCGCCCCTGGATTGGGTCGTCCTACGGGCAGCCGAGCAGCGTGTCGCGGCCCGGGCCGCCCTTGCACTTGTCGCGCCGCTTGCCGCCCACCAGCAGGTCGTTGCCCTTGCCTCCGAGCAGCTTGTCGCGGCCGTTCTTGCCCTTCAGCGTGTCCCGGCCGTCGCCGCCGATCAGCTTGTCGCGGCCGCCACCGCCGTTGACGAAGTCCTTGCCGGAGCCGCCGTTGACGAAGTCGGCGCCGCCACCGGAGCAGACAAGGTCGTCGCCGCCGTTGGCGAAGACCTGATCGTTGCCCCCGCCCGCGACGATCACGTCGGCGTGGGAGGTGCCCTGGAGCACGTCGTTGCCGGGCGTGCCGACGATCGTCGGTGCCGCGCAACTCGGCTTGGCCTTGTGCTTGTGCTTCGGCTTGGGCGTGCTCGGCTTCTTGTTGATCACCGTGGTCTCGGTGTCGAGGTTGTTGGTCGCGTTGGTGTCGTTGGCGCTGGTCAGCGACGCAGTGTTCGAGATCGTGCCGTCATCCGTCGCCTTGACCGTGATCGTCGCGCTCGCCGAGGCGCCCATGTTCACCTGGCCGAGGTCGCAGGTGATCTTGCTGCCTGACTTGTCGCAGGTGCCCGCCGAGGGAGTGGCGGACACGTAGGAGATCTTCGAGGGGAGGGTGTCGGTGGTGATCACGTCTCCCGCGTCGTTCGTGCCCTCGTTCTTCACCGTGAGCACATAGGCGAAGGTGTCGCCCACCGTGACCGGGTCGGCGGTGTCCGCCTTGGCTATGGAGAGGTCGGTGTCCCCGACGGCGGCGCTGGCGCCGCCGGCCCCACCGATCAGCCCGACGGCCAGAGCCGCCAGGGCTCCCATCACTGCGATTCCCGCCGTGCGTCGCGCCGCTGCTCCCTGCATGACCACTCCCTTCGCTGGGTCGTTGTCTCTCTCTAACAATGCCAGCGCCGGGGAGTTCCGCGGGGTTACCGCCTCTCCAGCGCCTCCAGGAAGAGGTCGATGGTCTCGATGCGCCCCTCCCGCACGGTGCAGTCCATGGTGGCGAACCGCTTGCCGTCGATCACGGTGACGATGCCGGGCTTGCCGTTCACGAGTGCCGGCCGGCCGTGAGGCGCGAAGACGCGCGCTCCCCTGAGCGCTCGCCTGGCGACGGTCCCGGCGCCCACGATTGGCTCGCGCGCTCTCGGGTCGCCCTCGACCGTGTGGAAGCGGAAGACGACGTCGGGGTCGAGCAGGTTGAGCAGCGAGTCGAAGTCACCCTCGCGGGCGGCGGCCAGGAAGGCATCGACCACGCGTCGTTGCTCCTCCATCTCGATCGGTGGGGGTGGGGCGGCGCCGCGCACCCGGCGGCGAGCGCGGCTGGCGAGCTGGCGGGCCGCATCGGCCGAGCGGCCGGTGATCTCGCCGATCTCGCTGAAGGGGACGCTGAACATGTCGTGCAGGACGAAGGCGATTCGCTCGGCGGGGGAGAGGGTCTCGAGCACGACCAGCATCGCGAGCCCGACGGAGTCGGCGAGCTCCGCCTCCTCCGCGGGGTTCTCCTCGGAGAGCTCGCTGACGATGGGCTCGGGGTCGTCTCCCGCGAACTCCTCTCGGCGGGACTTCCGGGCCCGGAGCATGTCGAGGGCGACCCGCCCGACCACCGTGGTCAGCCAGGCCCGCAGGTTGTCGACCTGGGTGTCGCCGGAGCGGCTGAGTCGCAGCCATGCCTCCTGCACGGCGTCGTCCGCCTCGCCCGTCGAGCCGAGCATCCGATAGGCGACTGTGTGCAGGTACGCACGGTGATCCTCGAAACGCTCCGCTAGTAGTTCCTGGTCGTTCATGTCACATCCCTTCGAGTTGGTCCGTCGTAGCTATGACGAACGAAACGCGGCCGATGTGACGGCCGAAGGAGGCTCAAATGGCTAGGAAATGGTGGACCCTGCTCGCTGTCACGGTTGCGACCTTCATGTTGCTGCTCGACATCACGGTCGTCAACGTGGCCCTTCCCTCGATTCGCGAAGACCTCGGCGCGAGCTTCACCGACCTGCAGTGGGTCGTGGACGCCTACGCGCTTACCCTCGCCGCCCTGGTCCTGACGGCCGGCTCGCTCGCCGATCGCCTGGGGCGCCGTCGCGTGTTCGCGGTCGGACTCGGAATCTTCTCGGTGGCCTCGCTGCTCTGCGGCCTGTCGCCGGACCCGACCTTCCTCAACCTCTCGCGCGCGCTGCAGGGAGTGGGAGGGGCGATCATGTTCGCCGTCTCCCTGGCCCTGGTCGCGCAGGAGTTCCCGGCGGGCCGCGAGCGCGGCACCGCGATGGGCATCTACGGCGCCTCGATCGGCGTCGCCGTCGCGGTCGGGCCGCTGGTGGGCGGGGCGCTCACCGACGGGCTCGGCTGGCAGTCGATCTTCTTTCTCAACGTGCCTATCGGGCTGGCGGCGATTGCCGTCACCTATCTGAAGCTGGGTGAGAGCCGTGATCCGGACGCGACCCGGATCGACTGGGCCGGAGTTGCGACCTTCAGCGCATCTCTGTTCGTCCTCGTGCTGGCGCTCGTCCGCGGAAACGACGAGGGCTGGGGCAGCACCCTGATCGTCTCGCTGTTCGCCGGTTCGGCGGTCCTGATGGGCGCCTTCGTCGCGATTGAGAGCCGGGTGAGCGAGCCGATGCTGCCGCTGGGGCTTTTTGCGCGGCCGTCGTTCACCGGCGTCCAGCTGGCGGCGTTCGCCGTGTCGGCCTCGGCATTCGCGCTCTTCCTCTACCTGACGCTCTACCTGCAGAACTACCTTGGGTACTCGCCACTCCAGGCCGGGCTGCGCTATCTGCCGGTGACGGTGGTCAGCTTCTTCGCCGCGCCGATCTCGGGGATGCTCTTGTCCCGCGTGCCCGCCAGGTTCTTGATGAGCGCGAGCCTCGCGGTGGCGGGGGCCGGACTGCTCCTGATGTCCGGTGTTCAGGCGAGTGACGGCTGGACCACCCTGCTGGGCGGCTTCCTCCTCCTCGGGGCGGGAGTCGGGTTCCTGAACCCCGTGATCGCTGATGTGGCGCTCAGCGTGGTGCCGAAGGAGCGGAGCGGGATGGCGGCCGGGATCAACGACACGTTCCGGCAGGTCGGTGTCGCCGTCGGCGTCGCCGTCTGGGGAGCGATCTTCATCGGCCGCGGCGCGGACAAGTTCCACGACGTCACTGCCGGCACGCCCCTCGCCTCAGGCGACCATCCGCGACAGCTCGTCGAGGCGGCGTCGTCGGGCAACCTGCACCAGGCGGTGGCTTCGGTCCCGCCGGGGGGCCGGGGGGCGGCCGCTCACGCGGCGCGGGAGGGATTCCTCGCCGGCTTCAACGACGTGCTCACGCTGGGCGGCCTGCTCTGCCTTGGCGGTGCGGTGCTGGCCCTATGGCTGGTGCGGGAGCGTGAGATCGAGCGTGAGCCGGTGGACGCCCCGTCCGATGCGGCTCTCACCCCGGGCGTTGCTGCTTGAGCGCCCGGGTCTCGGCCTTCATCTGGGCGGTGCCCTCGTTCATCGCGTCCACGTCGAAACGGGCGTCGCCGTCCAGATCGAAGACCGTCTCCTTGCTGGCGCGGTCGTAGCGCACGGGGACGTCGTCGTCGCCCTCGGTGGGGCGGAGGCCCGTGATCCAGAACTTGTCGCGGACGTTCGCCTGGAACGTCTCGCCCGCCTCGGTGTTGACCTCGAGGACGTAGTCGTAGTCGCGCAGCTCGTTCGTGGTGAGCTTGCTGCGCTCCTCACAGGAGACGACCAGCGCGGTGGCCCGCTCCCCGTTCTTCTTGAGTTTCCGCTTGGCAAACAGCATGCGCCCGGACCCTAGGGAGGGTCCGGGCGCGAGGCAATGACAATTTTGGACGGGTGGCTAGAAGGCGCCCGTTCCGTTCGGGGTCCCGAGGCCGGTGGGTCCGTCGTAGCCGGCGCCCGAGGTGCACAGGTACGCCGGGCTGCAGCTCCCGTTGCTCCCCGAGGTGACGTCGAACAGCGACGACGTGTGGCTGTAGGGGAACGAGCCGTAGTTGACGCTCGAGCCGTTGCCCGCCAGCGCGTAGACGCCCGCGACGATCGGCGACGAGGCGCTCGTGCCGCCGACCACGCCCCAGCCGCTGAAGCACTGCCCGAGCAGCTGGCCGAGGAAATTGCAGTTGGTGTCGTAGACGGCGACACCCGTGTTCGGATCGGCGACCGCGGAGACGTCCGCGACCGTTCGCCGAGCGCATCCGGAATCGGTCTGCCAGGCGGGCTTCGCCTCGTAGGCCGAGCAGCCGCTGCCGGACCCGCTCCAGGCGGTCTCGCTCCAGCCGCGCGCGTTCGACGCGTGGTTCAGCGTGGTGCCGCCCACCGCGGTCACGTACTTCGACGCGGCCGGGTACTCGACGCCGAACCCGCTGTCGCCCGAGGAGACCGTGATCGCCGCGCCGGGATGGTTGAAGTGGACGTCATCGGACGTCTCCGAGCTCGCCTCGCTGCCTCCGTAGCTGTTGGAGATGGCGGTGGCTCCGAGCCGCGCCGCGGTGTCCTCGGCGGCGTAGAGGTTGGCGTTCTGGTTGTTGGTCGCCTCCACCAGCAGGATCTTGCAGCCGGGGCAGGTTGCCGAGACCATCTCCAGGTCGAGCTGCGTCTCCAGGGCCCATCCCGTGTTGTTGGACGGGTAGCTGCCCTGCACGCCGCTCTGGTTGACCTTCTTGAAGCAGCCGCTCGCGGTCGTGCACGCCGGCAGGCCGTAGTTGGCCCGGTAGGCGTTCATGTCGGCCTCGGCGGTGGTGTCGCCGTAGGCGTCGACGATCGCGACGGTCTGGCCTGCGCCGCCGCTGGCGGGCAACGAGTACGCGCTCCGGAGGTCGGCGGGGCCGTAGCCCGCCGTCGGCGCCGCCGCGGCCTTGGGTTCGCCCTTCAGGTTGGCGATCAGGCTCAGGTTGCAGTGCGAGTGATCGGGGCGCAGATCGAGGGCGCAGGAGCCGGGGATCACGCTGGTCTTGGACAGCGATGCCCCGGATGCGCCGCCCGTGGCGACGAGTGTCAATGCAAGCGACGAGGCGACGACCGCCCCGGCGATGGTCAGGTGGCGAAGACGTATGTGCACATACCTTTCTCCCGGCGGCTCCTCGCCGCCGATCGCAGTTCCCGTGTCCGCGATCCGCACTCCCCCTGCGTCTCGCTGTCTACCCGGAACTAAGTATTACATCGCACGGGCGCCGGGGTCGCCGCTTTGGTATTCCTCCGGTACGCGACCAAGGAGGGCGATGTGAGGGCGAAGTGGGCCGGACTGGCAGGCGCGGTCACGATGGGCATCTCGCTGGGGCTTGCGGCGAGTGCGGGAGCGGCACTCTCACGATCGGCAGCCCGCTCACCTCACCCTTCATGACCCTTTCCGCCGGCTCGACCGGCACCACGGCGATGGTCTCCGGGCCGAATGTGTCTTCACCTGTCGATGGGACGGTGGTCAACTGGCACACCGAAGGCTTCACCGGCACCTACCGCCTTCGGGTCATTCAGCTCGGTTCCGGCAACGCCGCGACCGCGAGCGCGACCGGGCCCTCAATCGGCCTCAGCGGGGGGACTTCGGACCAGACGCTCAGCGTCCCGATCAAGCAGGGCGAGGTCGTCGGGTTCGACAACAGCGCCGCAGGCGACACGGCGAAGGCCTTCTCGTCGAGTACCTACGCCTCGAGCGCGTGGGGCCCGCCCGCGCTCTCCGACAACGGGTCCCCGCGGTCCCCGGCCTTCAACGGCCCCCTGGAGTTCGCCGAGAACGCCACGGTCCGCTATTGCCTCGTCCCCGCTATCAAGGGCAAGAAGCTCGGTGCCGCGAAGCACGCGCTCTCGGCAGCCGCCTGCAGCCTCGGCAAGGTCAAGAAGAATAAGGGGCGGAAGGGCAAGAAGGGCAAGAAGGCCAAGTTCGTGCGCTCACAGTCCGTGCCGCCGGGAACCTCCCTGGGCGACGGGGCCGCCGTCGACGTGAAGTTGGGGAAGAAGGCCAAGAAGAAGCGGTAGCCGACCGCTACCTGACCCGCGTGAAGACCAGGTCGAAGTCGGTCTCCCAGTTGGTGCCGTCCTTCGCCGCCTCCCAGCGCGCGTCGATCCGGTTGCCATCCTCTGAGAACTTGCCGCTGAATCGCTGCGAGAAGGGCGGGCCGTCTCGCCAGATCTTCATCTCGCCGCCGCCGATGCTCAGTTCGTAGACGCGGCAGACGTTCCGGTCGTCCGTGTAGAGCTGGAAGTAACGGCCCGAGGCCGCGTCGGCGCCGATCACGCAGGTGGCGTTCGGCGCTTCGGGCATCTCGACGGTCGAGCGCTCGACCAGGAGCCGCCGCTCGTCGTCGAGCCACTCGTAGGTGATGCTCGCCTCGCCCGGCCAGGGCTCGCCGCCGGGCGGGGTCGCCACGATGCTCCAGGTTCCGACCAGGACCTCGAGTTCCTTCAGCGCCTGCTCGGCTGTTGGCTGATCGATCATTGCTCCCTCCTCGTCAGGCGGCCGCGGGCTGGCGCTGGGCCGCCGCCAGCATCTGTGGGTCATGTGAGCAGAAGAGCGTGACCTCGTCGCCGTGGTCCCGCTCGAGCTCGCGCAGCCGCTCCTGGTTTCGCTCTCGTGCCTTGCCGTCGTGCTGGTTGATCACCTCGAAGATGCGCAAGCCGGGCGGACAGCGGCGCGGCGTCTCGATCGAGCCGCGGAAGAAGAAGGAGTCGCCGCAGTGGAGCAGCCAGCCGTCCGGGGTGTTGACCGCCACGCCGGAGTGCCCCGCCGAGTGGCCGGGCAGCGGGATCATCGCGATCTCGGCGTCGAGGTTGGGGAGGAGGCGGATGCTCTCGAAGCCGAACCAGCTGTCTCCGCCGACGCCGTGCTCGACCCAGATCGGGCCGTGCGCCCACTGGTCGCTGACGTAGCGGGCGCGCTCGGTCAGGCTCGGCGCGCGCGCCGCGGCCAGCTCGGGCGCGAAGACATGGACCTGGGCCTCCGGGAAGTCGCCGAGGCCCCCGGCGTGATCGAGGTCGAGGTGGGTGGTGACGATGTGGCGGACGTCCGCCGGGTCATGACCGAGGGCCTCGATCTGCCGGATTGCGGACTCACTCTCCTCGCAGGCCGGCGCCACCATCGCCCGGAAGGGCTGCCCGAGGCGCTTGGGATTCGAGCAGTCGCCGAGGCCGAAGCCGGTGTCCACGAGGACGAGCTCGCCGCCGGCTTCGATCAGCAGGCAATGGGCGACGATCTTCGTCTTCTCGAGCAGGCCTCCGTGACCGGCGAGCAGACGCGCTCCCCTCGGGCACATCGTTCCGCAGTTGAGGTGGTGAACCTCGATGGCGGGGAGCCTATTGCGTCCTCGCGCCGCCCGGCGCATATCCGATAATCGAGTCATGAACGAGGGCCGAGAGGCGGCGCTTGCGCGGGAGATCATCGACCGCACCCTCTACATGGTCCTCGCGACCGCCGATCCGAGCGGGCAACCGTGGGCCACGCCCGTCTACTTCGCCCACCGCGACTACCGCGAGTTCTTCTGGGTCTCCCAGCCGGACGCCACCCATTCGGTCAACCTCCGCGACCACCGTGAGGTCGGAATCGTGATCTTCGACTCCACCCAGCCGATCGGGACCGGCCAGGGGGTGTACCTCGGCGGAGTCGCTCAGGAACTCCCGGCTCACGAAACCGCGGAGGGCCTGGAGATCTTCTCCCAGCGGAGCGTCGAGCATGGCGGCGAGGAGTGGACCGACGAGGACGTCCGCCCGCCGGCCCGCCACCGCCTCTACCTGGCCACCGCCGAGGCGGTGTACGTGCTCGATGAGCACGACCACCGCGTCGAGGTGCACCTGCCTCCGCCGGCTTAGTCGGCGCGCTGGTAGATCTGGGTCCGGACGCCGTCCGGGCCGACGCCCTCGTCCGAGACCAGGGTCAGCTTGATCCGGCCGATCCCATCGGGGAAGAGACGCTGGCCCGAGCCGAGGATGGTGGGGAAGACCATCAGCCGCAGCTCGTCGACCAGGTCGTTCTCGAGCAGCGTGTTGACGAGCTTGCCGCTGCCCGCGACCAGGATGTTCCCGTCGGTCTCGTCGCGGAGCTTCCGGAGCTCATCGGCCACGTTCTCCGAGATCACCTCGGTGTTCTCCCAGGACGGATCGGTCAGCGTGGTCGAGACCAGAACCTTGCGGCCCTTGTTGATCTTGTCGGCGAAGTCGCCCTCGCGCGACGGCCACGCGTCGGCGAAGCCCTCATAGGTCTTGCGGCCGAGGAGCTGGACCTCCGCGTCCATCAGCTCCTCCATCTTGAACTTGTTGCCCTCGTCGCCGCGGTTGTACTCGAAGCTCCAGCCGCCGTGCTCGAAGTCCTCGGCTCCGCCCGGGTCCTCGATGACGCCGTCCACTGAGATGAACTCCGTGACAACGATCCTCCCACTCATTTCTTCCTCCTGTTTTCGTTTTCGCAGTTGCTTGTTAGACGGGCCGCTGTGGCGGAACTAATCGGCCGCGAGCCGCTCGGCGATCCGCTCGAAGAAGCCGCCCCAGCCCTCCTGGGCACGGCGATAGGCCTCGGCGGGCATGTGGCCGCCCGACTGGGTGAAGCGCATCTCGGTGCGCGTGCCGGCGAGGTCGGTGAGCTCCACGGTGCAGAGGTCGTAGAGGTCCTCCTCGGGCTGGTCGGAGACGGTGAAGGAGAGCTTCTCCGGTTCGCTCACCTCGATGTACTCGCCGTCCCAGTGGATCACGTGGTCCTCGGGCCCGCGCATCACCGTCGTCCACGTGCCGCCTTCGCGGACGTCCATCGCGATCTCGTCCAGCGCGATCTTGTACTCGGGGCCGCCGTACCAGTCGGCGAAGCGCTCAGGCTCCGTCCACTCGCGCCAGACCTCGGCGCGGGGAGCGTCGAAGGTCCAGTTCATGTCGATGTCGGGCTTGTCAGCCACGCAGGCGATCCTCCATTCGCTCGAAGCCGCGCTCCCAGAAGCTGCGGTAGCCGTCGATCCACTCGGCGGCCTCCTTCAGGGCGGCGCCGTCGATGCGGGAGGGACGGAGCTGCCCGGCACGCCCGCGGGTGATCAGCCCGGCGCCCTCCAGCACCTTGAGGTGCTTCGAGACGGCCTGGACGCTGACGGGGAACGGCTCCGCAATCTCGCTGACCGTGGCCTCACCTGCCGACAGGCGCTCGAGAATCGCCCGGCGGGTCGGGTCCGCGAGCGCGGCGAAGGTGCGGTCGAGCTGGCCGGTCGGCATCGGGGCGGTATTTAACCAAATGGTTGAATGTGTCACGTGTGAGAGCGGGACAACGTCTCTGAATAGAGTCGAAACGCTGTCCATATCCGCCCGGGACGTTCGTCGTCTGGGTGAGAGGGCAAACCGAGAAAGGAGTCGAGATGTCACAGGCACAAGGGGTTTCAATCCCAGATCTGCGCGGCGAGCTCAACGGCGAGGTCGTCGGTCCGGAGGATTCCGGATACGAGGAGGCGCGCCACGTCTTCTTCAAGGGCATCGACCGGCGGCCGGCGGCGATCGTCCGCCCGACCTCCTCCGAGGAGGTGGCCCGCGCCGTCAGCCAGGCGCGCGACGGCGGTCTCGAGCTCTCTGTCCGCAGCGGCGGCCACAGCCGCGCCGGCTACGGGACGAACGACGATGGCCTGGTCATCGACCTGTCGGCCATGAAGTCGCTCGACATCGACGCCGACGCGAAGACCGCGTGGGTCGAAACCGGCATCCGGGCGGGCGAGTACACCAACGCGACCGGTGAGAAGGGGTTCGTCACCGGCTTCGGCGACAGCGGCTCCGTCGGCGTCGGCGGGATCACGCTCGCGGGTGGCCTCGGCTTCCTGGTCCGCAAGAACGGGCTGACGATCGACGATCTGCTCGCGGCCGAGGTCGTCACCGCCCACGGCGAGGTGGTCGAGGCGAGCGAGGATTCGGAGCCCGACCTGTTCTGGGCGATCCGCGGCGGCGAGGGCAACTTCGGCATCGCCACTCGCCTGAAGCTGCGGCTGCACGAGATCTCCGACATCGTCGGCGGCATGCTGATCCTGCCGGCGACACCCGAGACGATCACGGGGTTCATCGAGGCGGCAAAGGCCGCTCCCGAGGAGCTCTCGACGATCGCCAACATCATGGTGGCGCCGCCGATGCCGATGATCCCCGAGGAGGCGCACGGCAAGCCCGTGATCATGAGTCTCGCCGCCTACGTGGGTCCCGTCGACCAGGGCGAGTCCGCATTCGCGCCGTTCCGGGCGCTGGCGGATCCCTACGCGGACATGCTGCGGCCGATGCGCTATCCGGAGCTCTACGAGGGCCCCGAACCCGAGCCGCAGTTCGCGACGGGCGCCAACTTCTTCGCCGACTCGCTCGAGCCGGGCGGGGCGGAGGCGCTTCTCGAGGAGCTCCCCAAGTCGACCGCGATGATGAAGGCCGTGCAGATTCGCGTCCTCGGCGGCGCCTACGGGCGAGTCGCGAACGACGCGATGGCGTTCCCGCACCGCGACCGCGAGCTGTTCGTGAACGTGGCGGCGATGTACCTCGACGGCGCCGAGACGGAGACCCACGAGGCGTTCGTCAGCGGTCTGGCCGAGCGGCTCGGCAAGAACGGAACGGGCGGCTACGTCGGGTTCATGGGAGAGGAAGACGAGGCGACGCTCCGCGCGGCCTACGGCCCGGCCTGGGACCGGTTGCGCGAGGTGAAGCGCCGCTACGACCCGGACAACCTCTTCCGGCTGAACCACAACATCCCGCCGGCCGAGGCGTAGCGCTCAGCCCGGCGCGCCGCCGTGGTAGCCCGAGATCGCGCTCGCCAGGGAGATGGCGAGCGCGATCCCCCCGCCCAGCGAGGCGGCGACGAGCATCCCGCGCAGGGCGGAGCCGGGAACGCGCCGAGCGCGAGTGCCGCGCCGGTAATCGGGCAGCGAGCGGAGCATGCCGGGGAGGTGCCAGAGGAAGTGGACGCCGAAGGCTCCGGCCCAGACGATGAACGAAGCCTTGTGGAGGAAGACGAGCTGGTCTGACTTGTGCCCGAGTGAGAGCAGCAGGACGCCGGTGATGAAGATCCCGATGGTCGTCAGGACCAGGACCGGCGCGAGCAAGCGCAGCAGGATTGGGGGCGGCCCCTTGTCCACATATGGGCGCGAGTGCGTGTAGTAGCGGGCGAAGCGGTAGCCGGTGGAGCCGACCTTGAGCAGCACCGGCGGGATCAGCACGAGCCCGATGATCATGTGGACGCTCAGGAGCGAGTCCATCGCGAGCAGCGTGATTCCCTCGGCCATCAGGAGGAGGGTGAGCACGACGGCCGCGCCGACGGTCAGCGCCTCGTTGCCCGCGGTGCCGCCGAGGCGGTCGGGGCGGCGCGCGACCGCGGCGGATCGCGGTGTCCCGGCGTAGGTTTCCACCCCCGGGATCGTGGCTGGCGCCGGTCATCTGCGCCTAAGAGGCCTGTTAGAGCCCTCTTAGATTCGATTGGCCCGGCGAAGGCGGTACTTTGTGCGCATGGGGGTCCGGAGGGCACTCTCAGGGACATTGATCGGCTGCCTGGTGGCACTGGCGGTGGCGCCGCTGGTTGCGAGCGCGGAGGCCGCCACCCAGACGATCCCGTTTCTGGCGACCGGCTCGCTCAGCGTCCCGCGCGACGGTCCCGCGACGGCGCCGCTGCGCAACGGAGGCGCGCTGGTGGCCGGCGGTTATGAGGGCGGCATCTACCTGAAGAGCGCCGAGATGTTCAACCCGCTCACCGGGACATTCATCCCGGTGGGCTCGCTGACGAGCTTCCGCTACGGAGCGGTCGCGGCGCCCCTCGAGGACGGCGGCGTGTTGGTCGCCGGCGGCCACGATGGCGTCAGCACCCTGAAGACCGCGGAGATCTTCGACCCCAACACCGGCACCTTCCACGGCGGGATCGGCCAGATGGGCACCCCGCGCACCTTCGCGGCAGCCGCCCCGCTGCCTGACGGGCGTGTGCTGGTCGCCGGTGGTGACATCGGCGGGACCCAGACCAACACCGCGGAGGTCTACGACCCCAGGACCAACGCCTGGAGCCCGGTGGCACCGATGGCCAGCAAGCGTGTCGGGCCGGCGGGGGCTGCGCTCCCGGACGGCCGCGTGCTGATCGCGGGCGGCTACGACGGCTCGGACTACACGACGAGCGCCGAGGCTTTCAACCCGTCCACCAACAGCTGGAGCCCGGTCGGCCCGATGGGGACCAAGCGCGGCTTCCTGGGCGGGTCTCCTCTGCCGGACGGCCGCGTCCTCATCGCGGGCGGATACACCGGCGCGGTCGACACCGACACGACCGAGCTCTTTGACCCCAACACCAACACCTTCAGCTCCGCCGGGATCGCCGAGCTGCTCGAAGCTCGCGAGGACGATCCGATGGCGCTGCTGGGCACGGGCCAGGTCCTGGTCGCCGGCGGCTACCGCGGCGGCGTCACGCTGAAGACCGCCGAGCTCTTCGCGACTCCGAACTCCTTCAGCACCAATGTCAAGGGGACCAAGCTGATCGTCACGGTCTCCGCGGCCGGCGACCTGGCGGTCGCCGACGCCGGCAAGGGCGCCAAGTCCTCGGCGGTCGCCGCCAAGAAGAAGGCGAAGAAGAGAAAAAAGCTCCGGCTCTCACAGGCGTCCGGAGGCCCGGGGACGATCACGCTCAGGCTGAGGCTCACCAGGGCGGCCAAGGCGAAACTCCGCAGGAAGGGCCACATCAAGGTCCAGGCGCGGATCACCTTCAGCCCCTCGGCGGGCTTCGCCAACACGGTCGACACCAAGCTGAAGCTGAAGGCGAAGTCGAAGAGGAAGAAGCGCTAGCCCGCGGGCGCCGGGTCGTCCGGCAGCGGGCCTGCGCGTAGCAGGCGCTCGACTATCTCCGAGAGCTCCTGCTCGTGGGTGCGGATCAGCTCGCGGGCGAAGGCCGGCAGCGTCTCGTTCAGGTTTCGCCGGCTCGCGTCGTCCAGCGGCACGGACTCGGTGAGCGGAACCTGCAGCCGGAAGTAACGCGGGCCGTGGCCGAGCTCTCCGGCGCTGATGTGCGGATCGTCGGGGTGGTTGAGCAGTGTGTGCGCCCAGTGGTCGGCGCCGTCTGCGGCGCCGCCGAGCGTCGCGCCCAGGATCGGCGGCTCGCCCTTCTGCGGCAGGATCCAGCCGAGCTTGCCCCAGCCCTTCACCTGGTTCTGCGAGTAGCCGTCCTCGTGCAGGCCGGTGCCGACCGAGACCACCAGCAGGTCGTCCTGGTCGAGGTGGTGGGGGTCGTCGCCAAAGCGTTTCAGGGCCTCGACGATCGCGACGATGACGGGGTTCGCGGCGAAGACGCCGCCGTCGACGAGCGCGTGCCCGTCGAGCTCGTGCGAGGGAAAGTAGGTCGGCGCCGCCGAGGTGGCGAGGCCGGCGTCGGCGAGCGGGCGGTTCCGATCCGACTCCGGCAGCTCGCGCGCCCGCCAGCGCTTGAAGAAATATGGCTGGCGGTCGGTCATGTCGTAGGAACAGACGATCAGCTCCCGCAGCGCGTTCTGAATCTCGGTTGTGCCGAGGCGGCGCTCGATCGCCTCCTGCAGGGGACCGAGCGTGTACTTGGGGCCGAGCCAGCCCCACAGCGTTCGGATCTTCTGCCACAGGCTGCGGTGGAAGATCCCGGGCCCGTCCTCGACGTAGAAGCTCGCCAGCTCGTCGGCCGTGACGGCGGGGCGGCTCGGGTTCTGCGGGTCCGGCGCGGTCAGGCTGAGCGCGACCAGCCCGCCGGTCGAGGTTCCCGCGAACATCTGGAAGTAGTCGGAGACGCGTGCGTCCGGCCCGGCGCGCTTCTGGATCCGGCGCTCGAGCTCGGCGATCACGAGCGCCGGGATCAGGCCGCGGATTCCTCCGCCGTCGACGCAGAGAATTCGGAACCTGTCGGTCGTCTGCTGGTCCGTCGCCACCTGCACGGGATGATCGCGCAACTGCGCCGGGTAGTCTCGGGCCCATGGACTTCGAGACCAGCGTGCGAATCGAGCAGCCGGTCGAGACGGTGTTCGACTTCGTCTCGGACCCGACCACGTTCCCGCGCTGGAACTCCGCAGTCCAGTCGGTGCGAGAGACCTCGCCCGGCGCTGACGGCATTGGAGCCACCTACCGGATGGAGCGGGAGCTGCCCAGCGGCCCGGCGGAGAACGACCTGGAGGTCGTCGAGATCAATCGCCCATCGCTGTTTGTGATCCGAACCACTTCCGGGCCAACTCCATTCACCTATCGATACGTCCTCGCCGACGAGGCGGGCGCGACGCTGCTGCAGCTGGCGGCGGAGGTGGAGCTCGGCGGCCTGGCCGGCGCCCTCGGCCCGCTCGCCTCGCGCGTGGTGAAGCGCGGGGTGGACTCCAACTTCGCCGATCTCAAGCGAATCCTCGAGGCGAATTGAACGAGCTTGCGGAGCGGCTCAAGGGTGACGTGCTGGTCGAGGGCGACCCTGAGTACGAGAAGGCGCGCATCTGCTTCAACCTGCTGATCGTCCGGCGACCCGCCGCGATCGCCCGCTGCGTCGACGCCGAAGATGTCGGCGACCGCGATGGCATTTGCCCGGGAGAACGAGCTGGAGATCGCGGTGCGCGGGGGCGGCCACAACCCCGCCGGGCACTGCTCGGTCGAGGACGGCCTGATCATCGACCTGACCAGGATGCGCGCGGTTGAGGTCGATCCCGACGAGAAGGTGGCCCGCTCCGGCGGCGGCGCCACCTGGCTCGACTTCGACCAGGCGACTCAGCAGCACGGCCTGGTCACCCCCGGCGGCGTGGTCGGCACGACCGGCGTCACCGGCCTCACCCTCGGCGGCGGCATCGGCCACCTCACCGCCCAGTTCGGGCTCACCTGCGACAACCTGGTCGGCGCGACCGTCGTAACGCCGGCGGAGGGGATCGTCCGAACTGAGGACACCGGTCACGAGGAGCTGCTCTGGGGATTGCGCGGCGGGGGCGGCAACTTCGGCGTCGTGACCGAGCTGCGGATGCGGCTCCATCCGCTCGAGCGGGTCGTGGGCGGCCGGCTCGAGTACGAGGGGAAGGGGGTCGCCGGAGCGCTCCGCGCGTTCCGCGACGCGGTCGCGGCCGCCGGCACGGACCTCAGCATCCAGGCTCAGATCACGGTCGCGGAGGACCTCTCCCTCAAGCTGGTCGTGGTCCCCTGCTTCACGGGCGAGGGAGAGGAGGTGGCCGAGCTCGCAGAGCTGCACGCGGCCGACGGCCTCGCGGCCGACAAGGTCCGCCCCCAGGGCTTCCTTGACCAGCAGCTGGTCTTCAACCCCGGCTACGGCGTCGACCGCAACTACTGGAAGGGCCACTTCGTCCGCGAGTTCCCTGACGAGCTGATTGATGTGCTCATCGAGCGCATGACGGCACTCGGCCGCCCGCCGGGAGCGATCCTCCTCGAGTCGCTGCACGGCGCTCCCAAGGACGTCGATCCGGAGAGCGCCGCCCTCGGGTACCGCCAGGCGGCCTTCAACGTCAGCGTGATGGCGAGTTGGGAGGACGAGTCCGTCGATGACGAGCACATCGCCTGGGCGCGCGACACCGCGTCCGCAATCGAGCCCTGGTCGCTGGGTGGCGGCTACGCCAACTACATGCAGGCGGACGAGCCGATCGAGCGGGTGCGCGCCGCCTTCGGCCCGGAGAACTTCACGCGCCTGCAGGCGCTCAAGTCGCGATACGACCCGGACAACGTCCTCCACCGCAATCAGAACATCCCACCGGGGTAGCTCGTCAAGACGCTGTAGGCGCTCGGGGCTACTCGAAGGCGCTCTGCACTGAGGCGCCGATCCCGATCATCCCGGGGCCCGCGTGGGCCCCGAGCACCGGGCCGACCTCGGAGACGTACAGCGGGTCGCGGCCGAAGATCGGCCGGCAGGCCTCCACCAGGTGCTCGGCGGACTCCGGGTCGCGGATGTGCTGAACGACCCAGGCATCGGCTCCCTCGCTCTTGCGCTGGCGCGCGTAGTCGATCAGCCGCGCCACGGCCCGCGATCGGGTCCGGACCTGGCAGACCGGGCTCACCTCGTCGGCGAAGGTGAGGATCGGCTTGATCTTCAGGGTGGTTCCGATCGCGGCGCGCGCCGCTCCGATGCGCCCGCCGCGGCGCAGGTACTCGAGGGTGTCGAGCGAGAACCAGATCCCGCCCGCGTCGCGCGCCCGCTCGGCCTGAGCGATGACCTCCTCAGAGCTCGCTCCGTTACTGGCGGCGATCATCGCCGCGAGCAGCACCATCCCGGTCCCGCCCGCCGCGCTGCGGCTGTCGACGGTGTGGATCCGCTCGTCGCCCTTGCCCTCGCTGCGCAGCTGCTCGATCGCCTGGCCGGCGGTCTCGAGCGTGCCCGAGATCCCCGCGGAGATGTGGACCGAGACGATCTCGCGGCCGTCGGCGAGCAGCGGCTCGTAGACCGAGGTGAAGTCGCCCACCGATGGCTGTGAGGTGGTGACGGCCTCGCCGCTCGCGCGCAGCCTCTCGTAGAAGTCGTCGTAGTCGGTGATCTCCGACTCGCGCTCCTGCGTGCCGTTCATTCCCACATAGAGGCTGACCAGCTCCACGCGATGGTGGTCGGTCAGCTCGCTAGGCAGGTATGAGGTGGTGTCGGCGACGATCGCCGGCCCGGCATTGGTTTCCACGGACGCTTCCCCTAGGGAGTCGGACCGGCGCAGGGTAGCTTGTGAGGCGTTCCCGCCGAGGCCGACAGCCCGCTGATCCTCAATGTGGGTTGCACGTTGGGCTTCCAGACGCCGCAGGCGGTCTCGGCGGTCCTCCAGGTCGCCCCGGCTCAGGGCGAGGTGCAGGTGCGCACGGAGAGCTGGGACACCGGCCTCGAGCGCCACCACTACGTCGATCCGTTCGGCAACCGCTGCGAGCGGATCACGATTTCGGCGGGGACATCCCGGGTCGTCTACGACGCCGAGGTCCTGCTGACGTCCCCGAGGGACTCCACCGCTCCCGGCACCCCCGAGACGCCGATCATGGAGTTGCCGGACGAGTACCTCGGCTGGCTCATGCCGAGCCGCTTCTGCCTCCCGGATGAGCTCGGCCACGAGGCCTGGCAGCGCTTCGGGGACCTCGCGCCCGGCTGGGAGCGCGTCCAGGCGATCGTCGACTTCGTTCACGATCACCTCGAGTGGAAACCCGGCGCGTCGAACCCGTGGACCACGGCGCTCGACGCCTTCCGGGCCGGCCAGGGCGTCTGCCGCGACTTCGCCCACCTGGCGATCACGTTCTGCCGGGCCCTCAACATCCCCGCCCGCTACGTCTGCGGGTACATCCCCGCGATCGACGTCCCGCCGCCGGCCGAGCCGATGGATTTCGCCGCCTGGTTCGAGGTCTACCTCGACGGGGACTGGCACACCTTCGACGCGCGGAACAACCGGCACCGTGTGGGGCGAGTGGTCGTCGGGCGTGGGCGCGACGCCGTCGACGTCGCCGTGATCACCTCGTTCGGCCCGGTCGAGCTGTCGGAGTTCGAGGTCCGGGCCGCGTAGCGCTCAGAGCCCGAGCCCGCGCACGCCGGGCTCGTCCCAGCCCAGGTGGTGGGCCAGCTCGTGCTGCACGACCCGCTCCACCTGCGCCCGGAGCATGTCCGGGTTGTGGCCGAAGTCGCGCTCCAGGGTGTCCTGGTAGATGACGATCCGGTCGGGGTAGATGTCCCGCGCCACCGTGCCGCCCATGTACATCCCGTAGGCGCCGTGCTGCTCCCCGAGGTTGGAGATCACCACCGGCGTGTCTTCCAGCAGGGTCTGGAACTGCGGCGGCAGGTTGTCGATCGCCTCGATCACGAGCAGGTCGAACTCGGTGAGCGGATAGTCGGGGGCCGGCAGGGCGGCGAGCGCCTCGCTGCGATCGACGAGCTTGCGGAACTCGGGCTCGGGCATCTCCTCGCCGATCATCGCCGTGGTGATCCAGGCGGTGATCAGGATGATCGCGAGGGCGCCGACCACGATCGTCATGAGGCCGCCGATGTGCGCGAACGACGGCGGGTTGAAGAGCAGCAGGAGCAGCCCGCCGATGAAGGCGGCGATCGCCGCGGCGCGCAACGGGGGAAGGAGGATCTCCCTCATGCAACTGAGGTTAGGGAGTGCCCCGGGCCGGGTTTCAGCCCGATGACGGCTCGCTCACCGGGCGGAAGCTGGTGGTCAGAATCCGCAGGTTCCGCGGGCGCGTGACCGTGAAGAGCACGACCTCGGCGACGTCCTCCGCGCTCATCATGTCCTCGGGCGCGGGGTCGCCCTCCGTGCGGCCCGTCCCCATCGCGAAGTCCGTCTGCACGCCGCCGGGGCAGATGCAGGTGGCGCGCACGCCCTTCTCCCGCAGCTCGTGGTCGAGCGCCCGCGTGAAGCCCAGCTGCCCGAACTTCGACGCGTTGTAGACGGCCTCGCCTGGCAGGGCGCGGAGGCCGCCGACGCTCGCCATCGAGAGGAAGTCGCCCGCGCCGGAGTCGATCAGGTGGGGGAGGGCGGCCGCAGCCGTGTACAGCGTGCCCTTCAGGTTCACGTCGATCATCGCCTCGAGCAGCTTCGGCTCGAGATCGAGGAAGTCCCCGTAGGCGCCGACGCCGGCGTTCGCGACCGCGATGTCGAGGCCGCCGAAGTGCAGGGCGACGGCCTCGGTCGCCTCGGCGACGGCGTCGCGACTCCGCACGTCGCAGACGATCCCGAGCCCGCGCTCGAGGCCGAGGTCGTCGCCGCGCCGCGAGAGCAGCCCGACCGAGGCTCCCGCCTCGTGCAGCCTCCGTGCCACCGCCGCGCCGATCCCGCCGCTGGCGCCGGTGACCAGCGCGAC
This sequence comes from uncultured Solirubrobacterales bacterium, assembly GCA_963819715.1. Taxonomy (GTDB): domain Bacteria; phylum Actinomycetota; class Thermoleophilia; order Solirubrobacterales; family 70-9; genus DASUPK01. Next base: position 68,794 of record CAWFXE010000002.1, on the reverse strand, counting down.
CTTCCCTTCCAGTTCCATGACTCCTCCTCGTTCGCTCACCGCCGAGCCTAGTGGTGGGCGGTGGTGCCTCAGTACCCTGGATTCTTGGCCTCAGACTCAGCTTCAAACGACACGGCACCGAAGGACGCCCCGCCGGCGAAGGCCCCGCCCCCGGCGAACCACCCCGCGGGCTTCCGCGTCGATCCGGCGCCCGACGGCCGCGGCGCCCCGCCACCCCCCAAGCAGCCGATGATCCCGCGGAGCCGGACGTGGATCGCCTTCCTGCTCGGTCTGCTCGCGGTGAACCTCCTGATCTCGTTCCTGACCAGCGGCGCCCCCGATCGCCCGCGCGTCCCCTACCAGCCGTTCTTCGTCAACCAGGTCCAGGCGCAGAACGTCAGCGAGATCAGCTCGAAGGGCGACTCGATCGAGGGGCAGCTGAAGAACGAGGCTTCATATGACCCGCCCGGCGACGCCAAGCCGTTCCAGGTCGACAAGTTCAAGACCGAGGTCCCCTCGTTCGTCGATCACGCCCAGCTCACCAACATCCTCACCCAGGCGGGCGTGTCGATCAACGCCGAACCCCCGGACTCCGGCCGCTCGGTCTTCTGGACCCTCGTCCTCGGCTTCCTGCCGTGGCTGCTCATCATCGGCTTCTTCATCTGGATCGCCCGGCGCCAGGCGGGAGCGGGAGGGGGCGGCATCCTCGGCGGCTTCGGCCGCACCAACGCCCGGCGCGTGAATCCCGATGAGGAGCAGCGCGTCAACTTCGAGGACGTGGCCGGCATCGACGAGGCCGAGGACGAGCTCGTCGAGATCGTCGACTTCCTGCGGAACCCGACGCGGTACACGAAGGTCGGGGCCCGGATCCCGCACGGCGTCCTGCTTTACGGGCCGCCCGGAACCGGCAAGACGCTGCTCGCCCGCGCCGTCGCTGGCGAGGCGCACGCCGCCTTCTTCCACCTCTCGGCGAGCGAGTTCGTCGAGGCGATCGTGGGAGTGGGGGCCTCCCGCGTCCGCGACCTCTTCAAGCAGGCGAAGGAAGCGGCGCCGGCGATCATCTTCATCGACGAGCTCGACGCGATCGGCCGCTCGCGCTCCGGCAACTACGCCGGCATCAGCGGCGGCAACGACGAGCGCGAGCAGACGCTCAACCAGATACTCACCGAGATGGACGGCTTCGAGCCCGGCACGAACGTGATCGTCCTCGGCGCGACCAACCGCCCCGAGATCCTCGACCCCGCGCTGCTTCGCCCCGGCCGCTTCGACCGCCGCATCGCGGTCAGCCCGCCCGACCAGCCGGGCCGCGTCCAAATCCTCAAGATCCACACCAAGCACGTGCCGCTGGCCGACGACGTCGACCTGGAGCGGATCGCCTCCTCCATCCCCGGCTCCACCGGCGCCGACATCGCGCTCCTAGTCAACGAGGCCGCCCTCACCGCCGCCCGCAACGACCACACCAAGGTCGAGCAGAGCGACTTCACGGAGTCGATCGAGAAGATCCTGCTCGGCGCCGAGCGCCAGATCGTGATGACCGACGAGGACCGCAAGCGCACCGCCTACCACGAGTCCGGCCACGCCTTGGTTGGAATGCTCACCCCGGGCGCGGACCCGGTGCGGAAGATCTCGATCATCCCGCGCGGCCAGGCCCTCGGCGTCACGCTCAGCACCCCGGAGAGCGACCGCTACAACTACCGCCGCGAGGAGCTCCTGGCCCAGATCAAGGTCGCCCTCGGCGGCCGAGCCGCGGAGAAGGTCATCTTCGACGATCTGAGCACCGGGGCCGAATCCGACATCCAGAATCTCACCCAGGTAGCGCGGGGCATGGTCGGCCGCTGGGGCATGAGCGAAGCAATCGGCCCAATCGCCGTCACCGACGGCCGCGCTGGTGGCCCACTCCTGCCCGGCACGGCGCCCGCCTCCGAGCCGACCCAGGAGCTGGTCGACCAGGAGGTCCGGCGGATCGTGGACGAGTCGGAGCGGGATGTGGTCGAGCTCCTCACGCGGGAGCGCGACCGGCTCGAATCCCTGGCTAACGCGCTACTGAAGCGGGAGACCCTCGACCAGCCGGAGGCCTACGAGGTCGCAAGCGTGCCGGTCCCGGAGACCGACGCCACCGAGCAGGCGAAGGCCGCGGCGGCCCCGTAGCCCTGCTGGGCGAGGTGGCCCACTGCCCGACGCTCCTGCTTCTCGCGCCATGCCCGAGCTACCGCTTCTTGAGCTTTAGCTTCCTTGACTGCGTGCTCGGGTCGCCCCCGATCGGGGCGTAAGTGATGGCGACCTTGAGCCTCACCTTGCCCGCCCTGTTCAACATCTTCCGTTTTCCCCCCTTCGTCTTGATCAGCAGGCTGAACGCCCCGGGAGCGTCCACCGTCGTCGTCGCCGATCGCGCCGCGAGGGCCTTCACACCCTTTCCCGATACCTGGAGCGTTCCTGGGTTAGGCACATTGACCGTGAGCTTCAACGTGCCCTTCTTACGGTTGAGCCGGGTCTTCCCGAGCGTGAAGGCGTTCGAAGGCACAAATACGGCCGAGATGTTGAGGTTTCTGCCCTCGAGCGGCGGGCCGAAGGCCTCCGACTCACCATCGGTCATGTCCCCGTTACGGCCGAGCGACGTGCTTCCGGTGGCATTGAAAGTGCATGCGCTGCCGCCAGGGCTGGAGGTGTTGAGGCCGAGGATGTCGCCGGGCTTCACCGCGATGCTGGCCGGAAAACCGTTGAGGACCCCCGCGGCGAGCGAACGAGGACCGTCGTGGCCGACAACCTCGTAGGTGGCCGGGTCGGCGACCTGGCGGAAGACCTTCATCGTCAACATCTGCCCTCCACCGGCGGCGGCATTGTGATTCCAGGATGTGATCGTCCCGGTCCCCGGCGCCACGTAGGAGTTGCCGTTGCTCAGCGTCGTCTGAATGTGATCGACGGTCGCCCCACCACATTGACTCGGCGGCGGGGTTCCAGGGGCGAGTTGACCGAGCGTCACCGAGGCTGCGGATGACGAGGCGCTTGCCAGCAAAGACATCGCCGCGAGAACCGCGGCCACGGCAACGCGCCCTCGTGAGCAATACCGGGGCGTTCCTTGACCTGGGTCGATGTCGCCTCGCCGCATGATCTCCCTTGGGAGCGCATTCTAGGCCCGCATCAGAGCGCAATCAACACTTGGTGGGGATCCCGGGCTCCGAAGGTCATCCTCAGAGTCGGCTCGGCGTGAAACCGGCAACGATCTCAGCTATGGCTTCAACTTCCGCCCACTCGTAAACAGCCACTGACTCCACGCCAGCAGCGCCAGGCACATGCCCGCGACCACCGCGAAGGCGATCCACGGGCTCACATCCGAGACGCCCAGGAAGCCGTAGCGGATCGTCTCCACGACGTAGAAGAGCGGGTTCACGTGGGAGAGCTGCTCCCAGGGTGAGCCGAGGCGGCTGACCGAGTAGAAGACGCCGCCGAGGAAGGTGAGGGGGAGGATGACGATGTTGTTGATGAAGCTCGTGTGGTCGAAGGTCTCCGCGTAGATGCCGACGATCGTGCCGAGAGCGCCGAAGCCGAAGACGAGCAGCAGCACCGCGACGATCAGCAGCGCGGGATTGACGACTGGCGCGCCGGTGATCGGGATCGCGCAGGCGGCGAGGCCGGCGCCGATGATCAGGGCGCGGAAAGCGCCGCCGACCAGGTAGCCGAGGTTGACCTGCCAGTTGTGGATCGGGGCGGCGAGGACGTCGTCGATGTAGCGGTCGGAGCGGCCCTGGAAGATCGTGCTCGCGTTATTGGAGTAGGCGGCCTGGGCCATCGCCATCGCGATCAGGCCGGGGACGATGAACTGGTCGTAGTCGAAGCCGTCGACCTGCTTGATCCGGCCGCCGAGGGAAAGCCCGAAGACGACGATGAAGAGCAGGGAGGAGACGACCGGCGCGAGCGTCGTCTGGGTCCAGAGGCGCAGGACGCGGTGGCACTCGCGGCGCGAAAGCCAGAGGAATCCCTGCCAGGGGTTGGCCATTGCGTTCTTGTTCATGGCGATGCCGCGATCGCGTCGCAGGAAAGGAACCGGATGATCTCCATTCGGCCAAAGGTAGACAGGTCGCCTTTCTCGCGGATGTCAACCTGCCTCACGCTTGACGCTCGATGGTCGTCACATTCACTTGCCATCGCTCACCTGGACCGGTTAGGTTTGGCGCATGCCTGTAGAGATTCCAACGATCCAGGAAACGCTCGCCAGGCAGCGAATGGCGGAGGCTTTCCGGGCAGGCTTCACTCGCTACGTGGGCCCGTTTGTCCCTGACCATCAGGACATTTATTGGGACCCTCGCCAGGGTCTGTGGGTGTCCCTCACCTATGACAAGTGGGAGATCAAGGACAAAGGGCTTCCTCAGACGTCCCTCCAATTTTTTGAAGTCGACTCCTTCTTCAATGACCTGATGAAGGAGTGGGAGGCGATGGCAGTGGCCGATAAGAATCTCGCCTTCTGGAGTCCGTCGATGAAGCGTTGGATCATCGGCATTTTGCGGCCAGCACCGGGGCCTGTCAGCGGCGACACCGGTCCAGCGCGGTCTCAAAAGGAGGTTGAGGAATACCTCACCTCCCTCCACGACATGTTTGTGAAGGGGCTAATCACCTACCCGGTCTACCTGCGCGCCGAAGCCGACGTGCTGGCGGGCCGTCAGCCGACGATCTAAGGGAGCGATATGAGTTGCGAAATCGATCGATGGAGCGCCCATACCCACGAAGATGACGGGAAGCGGGCCCTCCACGTTGTGGGCGAGGGTCAATGCAACTCTTCCGGCCACACTCTCCGTCTAGTTCCGACCAACGAGGGCACGCCGGGCGACCCAGAATCCATTGTCCTTGCGCTCGAAGTGGATGAGCCCGACATGGGCGGAGCGGTAATTACGCCCGAGAAGGTCGAAGGGAACTTCGAAATTGGCGACGATCCGGCGACCCAAGTTGTGATCCGAGGCGCAGCGTCAGCCACGATTCCCATCGAGAGCTAACGAACGCGTCGGATACGCCTCGCCGCCGACCATCGCGGCAAGCTCGACGAGCAGCGCTTCCGATCGATGGCGGATGAGTTTCGCCATCCTCAATGCTGGGGTAACGGTCCGATGAGTCTCGCGTCCATCCGCAGTCTCAATTGGTGTGTCCCCATCAAGGAGGAGCCGATATGCCTGAGCACAAGACCGGAACGCGAGAGGAATGGGAGGCGGCGCGGGCGGAGCTCGCGAAGCTCGAGGCCGAGCACGCCGAGCGCAACAACGAGATCAAGGAGAAGCGGCGCGAGCTGCCCTGGGTCCCGGTGGAGAAGAAGTACGAGTTCGACACCGAGGAGGGCAAGAAGTCCCTGGCCGAGCTGTTCGACGGACGCTCGCAGCTGCTCGCCTACAACATCATGTACGGGCCCGACTACACGAAGGGCGCCTGTCCGGGCTGCACGAGCCTCGGGGACGAGTTCAGCGGCCCGCTGGTACACCTGAACCACAGCGACGTGACCTTCCTCTGCTTCTCGCGCGCCCCGATCGACGAGCTCGTGGCCTACAAGAAGCGGATGGGCTGGGAGTTCCCCTACGTCTCGACCTACGAGAGCGACTTTCCCTTCGACATGGGCTTGGCGATGACCCCCGAGCAGGCGATGTCGGGAGAGATCCCCGGGGTGAAGGAGATGATCGAGGACCCGCCTGACTGGCTCCAGGACTGGGGCGAGCAGATCGGCGCGGAGCTGAAGGACGGCCTGCGCGAGGGACCGGGCTATATCGCCTTCGCCAAGGACAACGGGACCGTCTACCTGACCTACCAGGTGATGGCTCCCGACCCGTTCGTGGCGCCGTTCCACTCGTTCCTTCTGGCTCGCACGCCGAAGGAGCAGCCCGAGGCGCCCAGCGTCATGCGCAAGGACGAGTACCCGGACTGATTCCTCGCCGCAGGGCGTAGGATCAGCTCGGGAGCAGCAGACGGCACTGTTCAAGCGGAAATCGCACTTCGAGATCTCCAGCGACGTCGAGCAATTGCGGCGTGGCGACGAGGTGGAGGCCACCCTGACGATCACCGACTCCGAGAAGTTCGGAGACGGCCTGAAGGTGGGGCTCGTCTGCGACGAGCTCTACGCCTACGAGCAGCGGCAGATGGAGTCGGACAGCCCCGACAGGGTCGTCCGTCAAACGGCCAGCGCCGTGGCCTTCGAGGAGTGGCAGCCCGCCTCCAGTTCCGACCCGATGCAGACGTTCAGATTTCGAGTCCCCGCGGACGCCCCGTTCTCACACGAGGGCGACACGCTCAAGTTCCGCTGGACGATCTCGGCCCGTGACGCGAAGCGCCTGCGCCTCGACCCCAAGCGCGACAAGGCGCTGGAGGTGCTGCCGTGAAGCTGGAGGTGAACGTCGAGGAGGAGCGCTACAAGCCAGGCGACACCGTCAAGGGGGCGGTCAAGGTGACCGATGGTGGCCGCTCCCGGGGGCTCGAGGCGTTCCTCCTCTACCGCGACTCCACCGCGGACTACGGTGGCACCTCGATCAGCGTCCCCGGCGGGTCCCTGCACAAGGGCGCGCTCGAGACCGGCGAGTCCTATGAGTTCTCCATCGAGCTGCCGGCTGACGCCAAGCCGACCTTCAGCTCGGCGCACGGCCGGCTCTGGTGGGAGGCGCACGCGACGTCAGACGAGTTTGGGCCGGACACTCATGCGGGGCAGGAGTTCGAGGTGGAGCTCCCCGCTTCCGACTCGTCCTAGGCGGGGGACTCCTCGACCTCCTCGGCCACGCGGCGGCCTGCGGCGACCGTCTTCATGTAGACGTCCTCGAGCGTGGCGGCGTCGAAGCGCTGCTTCAGGCCGGCGGCCGTGTCGCGGGCCATGATCCGGCCGCCGCCGATCAGGGCGATCTCCTCGCAGAGCGCCTCGGCCTCCTCGAGGTAGTGGGTGGTGAGCAGGATCGTCGTGCCGCGCTCGTGCAGCACCCGGATGTAGCGCCAGAGCTCGTGGCGGAGCTCGAGGTCGACGCCCGCCGTCGGCTCGTCGAGGATCACCAGGCGCGGCTCGTGGAGCAGGGCGCGGGCGAGGAGCAGGCGGCGGCGCATCCCGCCGGAGAGCTTGGGCGCGCGGGTGTCGCGCTTCGCGCGCAGGTCGAAGACGTCGATCATCTCCTCGGCTCGCTCAGACGCCGCCGCGCCGGTCATCCCGTAGTAGCCGCCGTGGTAGAGGAGCGTCTCGTGCACGGTCAGGAAGCGGTCGAGGTTCGGCTCCTGCTCGGCCACGCCGATCAGCCGCCGCGCCTCCATCGAGCCGCCGGGTTCACCGAAGACCGTGATCTCGCCGTCGGTGAGCCGGATCAGGTTGCAGACCGCCGAGATCAGGGTGGTCTTGCCGGCGCCGTTGGGGCCGAGGAGGCCGAAGAAGCTCCCGGACGGGACCTCGAGGTCGAGAGAGTCGAGGGCGAGGGTGCCGTCGTCGTAGCGCTTGGTGAGCGATCGGAGCTGAAGGGCAGGGGTCACCCCACTCATGATTGCGAAGCGGCTCGCCGGGGTCCCCGCAACGAGGTTCTCACTGCTTCTTGCGCTTCGTAAGGATCATCCGATAACCTTACAAAGCTCCGAAAGGATTGAAAGGAACATCATCGCTCCACAATCAACTCAACTTGACGCGCTCGGGCGCTACGAAAAGCTGATCTGGCCCGCGAATCCCGGCGCCCCGGGGGGCCGGCGGAATCGCGCGGGCGGACGGTACCGAGCCTTCGTTCCCGCGGAAATCGCGGCCCAGCAGTTTCCACTCGACGATGATGCGGTCGCGTCGGTCACGGCTGCCGCGAAGGCCCTCACCCGGCTTGATACCTCCAAGCCACGTATTGCATCGCTCAACGCACTGGCCAGCAATCTGTTGCGCTCGGAAAGTGCGGCCTCATCCCGAATCGAGGGGATCGAGGTCTCACAGCGCCGCCTCGCCCGTGCCGCATATGCCGAATCGGAACGGCGAGGCGGGGACAACCGGGCCGCCGAGGTCTTGGGGAATGTGGAGGCGATGAAGCGAGCGATCCAGCTGGGCGCGTCTCGTTCCCCGTTCTCGGTTGAGAGCATCCTGGAGATCCACCGGCTCCTTCTCCGGTTTACCGTGGATCGGAAGATCGCGGGCCTGATCCGCGACCAGCAGAACTGGATCGGAGGCAGCGACTTCAACCCGATTGGGGCGGACTACATTCCTCCGCCGCCCACTGAGGTTCCCCGTGTGCTCGAGGACCTGTGCGCGTTCATCGCTCGGGATGACCTCGCCGCCGTCGCCCAGGCCGCGATCGCCCACGCCCAGTTCGAGAACATCCATCCGTTTGCGGACGGGAACGGGCGCGTCGGCCGGGCGCTGATCTACACGATTCTCCGCCGCCGCGGGGAGATCGAGGCCTACGTTCCTCCGATCAGCCTGGTCTTGGGGACCGAACCCCGCAACTACATCGGGGGTCTCGGCGCTTACAGCCAAGGCGAAGTCAGTCCATGGTGCGTCACGTTCGCCGACGCAACAGCGCGAGCATCTCTGGAGGCGGAACAGCTCGCCAGCTCAATCGAAGAGCTCCAGGAGCGCTGGCTCGAGCGACTGGGCCAGCCGCGGCGCGACTCGGCGGCTCGCCAGCTTGTCGGAAGCCTGCCCGAGCAGCCCGTGATCGACGTCGCGGCGGCTCGGAAGCTCACCGGGAAGTCCCACGTCGCGGTCCAGGCGGCGCTGCTCCGGCTCGAGGAGGCTGGGATCGTGAAGCGCCTCAATGAAAGGAAGTGGGGACGGGTGTGGGAATGCGAGGAGCTCCTGGACCTTGTCGAGGCGTTCGAGGAGACGGTAAGTACCCGGTGAAATTTCACCATCGACAAGGAGGAGAGATGATCGAGAGGATCGACGACGTGCCCAGCGGTGTCATCGGATTGCGCGCCTCGGGGAAGCTGACCAAGGACGATTACGAGAGCGTTCTCGAGCCGGCGCTGAAGGAGGCGGTCACCTCGGGCGAGGCCCGGGTGATCTTCGTGCTCCCGGACTTCGACGGCCTGGAGCCCGAGGCCCTGTTCGAGGACGTGAAGACCGGGCTCTCAATCGAGCTCAAGGACCGCTCCGCCTGGAAGCGCTTCGCCTTCGTCACCGGCGTCGATTGGATCGCCAAGTCGATGCGACTGTTCGCCTGGGCCGTTCCCGGCGACGTGAAGGTGTTCGAGATGGACGCCGAGGGCGAGGCCAGGGACTGGGTCGCCGGCAGCTAGGCGCGCGCGAGGTAGCCGTCGATGTACATGTCGGCGCCGACGTACCCGTTGACGAAGTTGAGCCACAGCGGACCGCCCGGCGTGCCGGGATAGGCCCCGAGCGGCGTGTTGAAGCCGAAGCCGGGGTTCAACACGGTGTAGGCGCGATCGATGGCGAAGGCCGGGGATGAGGCGTGCGGCACCCATCCCTGTAGGAGGGCGGTTGGCACGACAGCCTGGACGGCGGTGTACTGCGTCTCCTTGTGCCCGCCTCCGTCGATCCAGCCGAACTGGGCGAAGGTGGCCGGCAGGGACTGGACGTACACGGACCAGTCCGGAGTGCCGCTGGACTTCCCCGCGCACAGGCCGAAGCTCGTGCTGAAGGACGGGCAGTAGAAGCTGAAGGGGATGTCGACGTGCAGGCTGATCTTGCAGTACCCGAGCCGGACATTCGGGCACTCGGGATAGTCGAGGGCGTCGTTCGGATCGCCCCGGTCGGCGCCGAGGCCGCCGCTGAAGTGATTGACACCCGGACCGCCGCTCAACACGTCATCGCCCACGTCGCCGAACAGGGCGTCCGCGCCCCGGCCTGCGGTCAGGTGGTCGTCGCCGGTCTCGCCGTAGAGGAAGTCGTCGCCCGCGCCACCGCGGATGCGGTCGTTGCCCGGGCCTCCAAGGAGGTGGTCGCTGCCGGAGCCGCCGCTGATCACGTCCGCGCCCTGGCCCCCGAATACGTAGTCGTTGCCGCCGAGTGAGCGCACGATGTCCGGCCCGCCCCCGGCGCAGATGACGTCCCGGTGGGGCGTGCCGATCAGCCGGTCACGATGCGGCGTGCCGTGGATCGTGCAGCTAATCGGGCCCCTACGGAGGGCATTGGACTGAGCGGGGGCGGACGCGAGGAGCGCGAGTGCCGCGACCATCGCCAGGGCGACCAGCCGCGCGCTGGGCCAACAGGCCCGGGATCGAGGCATGTCCAGGCCCATCGACGCCACGCGGTCCCGACTTGAATGCCGCCCGGCTAGCGTCTGATCTCGCCCTCCACGAAGAGCTTCGTCGTTGCCACCTTCCAGCGCTCGACCTGACGATCGGTCAGGAAGGGCTTGCCTAGCTGGGCGCTCACGCCCGGCTCCATGATCACCGTGCCGAGGTTGATGAGCACGGTGTGGAGCGCGGCCCACTCGAGGTCGAGATCGGCGCGCAGCATTCCCCGCTTCTGAAGCTCCGCGAGCTGGTCGCGGCAGAGCTGCGTGAGCGTGTCGAAGATCGCCATGGCGGCCGGGTCGCCCTCCGAGACACCGCGGGCGACGTAGCGGAGCGCCACGAAGTTCTCCGCGACCAGCGCCGTCAGGCGCTCGGCCAGGTCCTCGACCACGTCGCCCTCGAACTCATGGACGCCGAGCGCGTCTCGCGCGATCGCCTTGACGTGCTCGTCGACCGCGCCGCGCAGGGCCGACTTCGAGGGGAAGTAGTGCTGCACCAGCCCGGGGGAGACGCCGGCCGCCGAGGCGACGTCGCGGATCGAGGTCGCCGCGGCGCCGTCGCGCGCAAAGCCCTCGAGGGCGGCGTCCAGGATCCGCTCCTGGGTCTGTGAGGCGGCAACCGCCATACGCCCGTATCGTAATTGCGATACAACTGTATTGTCAGCCCGTCGAACAAGGAGAGCGTCCATGGCAGCCACGGCGATCGAAGCAACGGCAACGAGCACTCGGGAGAAGGTCCACTTCCGCTCCGGCAAGGAGCAGTGCGCGGCCTGGCACTACCCGGGCACGAACGGCGCCTGCGTCGTCATGGCCGGCGGCCTGGCGGTCGCCAAGGAGCCGGGCACCGACCGGTTCGCCGAGCGCTTCAACCAGGCCGGGTTCTCGGTGCTGGCCTTCGATTTCCGTCGTCTGGGCGAGAGCGGGGGGAGCCCGCGTCAGGTCGTCCACGTCGGCGAGCAGCAGGACGACTTCCTGGCGGCCGTCGAGGTCGCGAGGACGCTGCCCTACGTCGATCCCTCCCGGGTCGCGGTCTGGGGCTTCTCGCTCTCCGGCGGCCACGTCTTCCCGGTTGCCTCCCGCGACAAGGGGCTCGGCGCCGCGATCGCGGTCTCGGCCCTGGCCGACGGCCCGGCCTCCGCGCCCAACGGCTTCCGCCACACGACGCCCCTCTCGTCGCTCCGCCTGATCACTCGCGGAGCCCTCGACGCGATCGGCGGCCTGCTGGGCCGCGACCCGCTCCTGGTCCCGCTCGCCGGGGAGCGAGGAACGGTCGCGGCGCTGACCACCCCGGACTCGCTCAACGGGTCGGGGGCCCTCAACCCGGGCAACCGCTACCCGGAATGGCAGCAGGAGGTGGCGACGAGCTCGGCGCTTCGCATCGGCCTCTACCGGCCGGCCCGCTACGCGTCGCGGGTCGAGTGCCCGCTGCTCGTCATCGCTCCGGACGATGACGGCGTCGCTCCGCCGGCGCCCCTGGTCCGCGCCGGGGAGCGCGCCCCGCGCGGGGAGGTCGTCCACATGCCCGGCGGTCACTACGCGCCCTACCTCGAGGGGCACGAGCGCGCGGTCGAGGCGCAGCTGGAGTTCCTGGGCAGGCATCTCACCTCCGACTAAGAGCGTTCCCTTTCAGGCGTCCCTGGCGCTTATGGTGTGTAGGAGAGCTGGATGCTCTTTGGCGTCTTCCATGGATGGAACCGAAGACGACGGCACACGCCGATGAATTTCGCCTCGTGCTCTCGCCCAATAGGGGGGCAGGGTCTCAGGCGCGCGAGGCCGTCCGGCAGCGCTTCAGCAACCTCCCTGAGCCGGCCCGCGGGGATCTCGTAGCCGTCGTCACCGAGCTGGTGAACAACTCCGTGAAGCACGGCCCCGGGAAGCCGATCACCCTGACGGTCGTGCGGGGAAGCGATGCGATTCGCGGCGAGGTGGCGGATCAGGGCAACCCGGCGGCCGCGATCCCCCAGATCAAGAACGGCGTCGAGAGCGGCAGGGGCGGCCTCGCGCTGGTCGACAAGCTCACTTCCAGCTGGGCCGTGTACGAGGGGAGCACCCACGTCTGGTTCGAGGTGCCGCTCGAGACTCCGGGGTAGGGTGGGGGCATGGAGGTCTCTCGCCTCCTCGGACGAGTCGGACTGCCGGCGCCCGTCGCGGAGCTGGCCGCGCGCGACTGGGATGCGGTGGTCATCGGCGGTGGGCACAACGGGCTGACCGCGGCGGCCTACCTGGCGCGGGCCGGGCAGTCGGTGCTCGTTCTGGAGCGGCGCGAGCGGCTGGGCGGGGCCTGCAGCCTCGAGCAGCCCTTCTCAGACGAGCGCTTCCTCGTCAGCCCCTGCGCCTACGTCGTCGGCCTGCTCGACCAGCTGGTGATCGACGAGCTCGACCTGCCCGCACACGGCTACCGGGTGACGCCGGCCGATCCCAACCTCTGGTGCCCGTTTCCCGACGGAACCTCCTTCGCCCAGTTCCTCGACGACCGCGATACCGAGGCGCACATGCGCGCGAACGGTTTCGGCGACGAGGACATCCGCGGGGCGCTCGCCTATGAGGAGACCTTCGACCGGATCCGGCGGCTGCTGCGGGCTGGGCCGGCGGGCGATCTCTGGCGCGGGCCCTCGCCGAGCCGCGAGCGGATCGAGGAGATCCTCGGCGACGACGAGCTGACCTCGATCGTCTTCGAGGAGCCGATCGCCGACACGCTCGCCCGCTACGTCTCCGACGAGCGCGTTATCCACGCCCTCTTCGGCCAGGGGATCATCGGAGAGTGGGCGGGGCCGAGGGATCCGGGCACCGCCTCCGTCCACCTGATGCATGGCATGGGTGAGGTCGAGGGCCACGGCGGCTGCTGGGGCTATGTCGACGGCGGGATGGGGCAGGTGTCCTTCGCGATCGCCGAGGTCGCGCGGGAGGCCGGCGCGACCCTCGCCACGGGGGTGCCGGTCGCCCGGATCGTCCCGGGGGAGGGTGTGGAGCTGGAGAGCGGGGAGCTGATCCGCGCCCGCACGGTGATCAGCAACGCCGATCCGAAGCGGATGCTGGGCATGCTGCCCGGCGACGCGGTGCCGCCGGATTACCGCGAGCGCCTCGAGGCCTGGGAGGTGCGCTCGCCGGTGGTAAAGGTGAACGCTGCGCTCAGGAAGCTGCCGACCTTCACCGCGGCCGGTTCCGTCGAGCCTCATCGCGCGATGGTCACCGTCACCCACGGCCTCGATGCCGCCCAGGACGCGTTCGAGGCCGCCAAGCGCGGGGAGCCGCGGGTCGCCTGGGCCGAGCTCTACTTCCAGACGGCCTACGACCAGAGCGTCGCGCCGGCCGGCTCTCATGTGATGAGCGCCTTCGCGCAGTACGCGCCCTACGAGCTGGCGGACGGCGACTGGGAGGGCCGCCGAGACGAGATCGGCGAGGCGACCCTCGACCTGATTGAGACGTACGCTCCGGACCTCCGCGAGTGCGTGGTCGAGACGGAGGTGCTCGGCCCGCCCGACGTCGAGGAGCGGATCGGTCTGACGGGCGGCAACATCTTCCAGGGCGAGACGCTCCCCGACCAGATGTGGGACCGCCGCCTCGAGTCGCGAACGCCCGTCGAGGGCCTCTACCTCTGCGGCGCGGCCACCCATCCGGCGGGCTCGGTGATCGCCCTCAACGGCCGCAACGCGGCGATGGCCGTGCTCGAGGACGCCGGCGTGCCCGCCCCAGTTGCCGGGTAGCGTCCCCGGGGTGCCAGAGGCGCGACATCGGGTGGTGGTGATCGGCGGCGGCTTCGGCGGGCTGCAGGCCACCGTCAAGCTCGCGCGCGCCCCTGTCGAGGTGACGCTGATCGATCGGCGGAACTTCCACCTCTTCCAGCCGCTGACCTACCAGGTGGCGACCGGGGCGCTCTCGCCCGAGGAGGTCGCATATCCGCTCCGGGCGATCTTCAAGCGGCGCCGGAACGTCCGCGTCCTGCTCGGCGAGGTGCGCCAGATCGACCTCGATGCCCGGACGGTGCGGATCGAGCCCGGGGCGGGTGAGGCCGGGCCGCTCTCGATCCCCTACGATACGCTGCTCGCGGCCGGCGGCTCTCGCTATTCCTACTTCGGCCACGACGAGTGGGAGGCCTACGCCCATGAGGTGAAGTCGCTCGAGAGCGCTCTCGCGGTGCGTGCTCAGATCCTGAGCGCCTTCGAGGCGGCCGAGCTCGAGACGGACGAGGAGCGCCGGCTGGGCTGGCTCACCTTCGTGGTCGTCGGGGCCGGCCCGACCGGGGTGGAGATGGCCGGCCAGATCGGAGAGCTTGCCCGCGACACGCTTCGCCGCGACTTCCGCGAGATGGATCCGCGCGGGGGGCGCGTCCTGCTGCTGGAGATGGCCGACCGGGTGCTCACCACGTTCCCGACCTCGCTCTCGGAGAAAGCGGCCCGCTCGCTCGAGAACCTCGGCGTCACCCCACTGCTCAGCCACACCGTCGTCGACATCGACGAACACAGCGTCACGGTGGAGGCGCACTCCGGCCAGGAGCGCATTCCGGCCCGCACCGTGATCTGGGCCGCGGGGGTCACTGCCGCATCGCTCGCGAGGCGGCTGGGAGACGCATGCGGGGCCGACGTCGACAGGGCCGGGCGCGTCTCGGTCGAGCCTGACCTGACGCTGCCGGGGCATCCGGAGGTGATCGCGCTCGGGGACATGGTGCGAGTGAGGGGCGAGGACGGGGAGATTCAGGACCTGCCCGGGGTCGCCCCGGTGGCGATGCAGCAGGGCCGCTACGCGGCCAAGGTCATCAAGGCGCGCTTGCGCGGCAGGGAGGAGGGTCCGTTCCGGTACCGCGACAAGGGCAACCTCGCGACGATCGGTCGAGCCCGGGCCGTCGCGGATCTCCATGTGGCTCGGCTCAGCGGATTCCCCGCGTGGGTCACCTGGCTCGTGGTCCATCTCTGGTACCTGATCGGCTTCCAGAACCGGCTGCTGGTGATGATCCGCTGGGCATTCAGTTTCTTCACCCGGGGCCGAGGCGGCCGCGTGATCGAGCACGTGCCGGATTCCGCGGGAGGCGCCCGACCGCCCTCATAGGCTGCGGCCGTGACGGTGATCCTCGCGTTCGGCTCGGCGGCGGTATTCGCGCTCGGGACCGTGCTGCAGCAGCGGGTGGTGATGGACGCCCCCGAGGCGAAGGAGGCGAGCGCCGGGATCCTCTTCCGGCTGGTGCAGCATCCGGTCTGGCTGGCCGGGATCGCCGCCTACGGGATCGCCTTCGGCCTGCAGGCCGCCGCCCTCGGCGACGGCCGGCTCGCGGTCGTGCAGCCGATCCTCGCGACCACGATCGTCTTCGCCCTGCCGCTCGGGGTCTGGCTCTCCGCCCAGACGATCACCCGGCGCGACGTGATCGCTGCGATCGTCGTGACAGCGGGCCTCGCCCTGTTCCTGGTGATCGCCGATCCCTCCGGCGGCAAGCAGGACGCGCCGATCGGCCAGTGGGTCGTCGCCGGAGCTGTGCTCATCGGCCTGGCGGCGGGACTGGTGGTCGCGGGCCTGGCGCGAATGGGCGCCCTGCGGGCGGCGCTGCTCGGCACGGCATCGGGCCTGCTCTTCGGCCTGGTCTCGGCCCTCACCAAGGGAGCCGTCGAGGTCCTTCAGGACGACGGCGCCCAGGTGCTCGTCAACTGGCACCTCTACGCGCTGATCGTGGTCGGCTTCGCCGGAATGACGATCACCCAGCTCTCGCTGCAGACGGGGATCCTGCCGCCGGCGGTGGCGACCAGCTCGATCTTCAACCCGGCGGCGAGCGTCGTCCTCGGGCTGACCCTGTTCGACGAGCAGGTGCACCACTCAACGCCAGGGCGGATCGGGGCCGCCCTGGCGCTGGTGGCGATGTTCGCCGGGATCGCCGCGCTGGCACTTGGCCAGCGCGACCCGCCCGTCAGCCGCCGGTGACCGTGCCGACGACCGAGCACAAGCTGGTGCCCGAGAGTCGTCGAGCGGGAAAACCTGGTGCGCCCAATATGGCCGCCGGTCGAAGCTGCGATGGCCTAGCCGAGCTGATCGGCTAGATCGGCGCCCCAGGACCTTGCGCGCTCGAGCTCGCCGTCGGCGAGCGGGCCCTCGGAGTCCTCGACGAAGAAGCTCTGCGAGTCGGCGATCACGTCGTAGCCGGCCTTCTTCAGGCGCTTGGCGATCCCGCGCGAGGCGGCCCCGGTGAGCATCGGCGACTTGTCGATGCGCGTATCGAAGGCGGCGGCCTTTCTGCCGTCGCCTTTCAGGTCGGCGAGCCACTTGCGCATTCCGGGACCGTCGGCGGCGCCGGGCTCGAGCTCGGTCCCCTCCTCCTCGGCGGCCTGCCCGGTGCCCTTGCGGCTCATTGCCGTCGCCAGGCCGTGCATGTGGGTCGGGCCACCGGCGATCACCACGTCCGCGTCGTCGGCCGCGCTCGCGTCCCCGTCGTTGACCGCCAGGACCTCGGCCTTGCCCAGGCCCTCCGCGATCGCCTCGGCGATCTGGCGCGTGTTGCCGTACATCGACTCGTAGGCGACGACCGTCTTCACCGTCCGGATCTTCCCACGTAAGCTCTCGGCCAAGGAGTGAGGGATTGATCTACCGCAGCCCGGAGCCGGAAATCGAGATACCCGACCTGGCCATGCCCGAGCACGTGCTGGGCGGGGCCGCCGCGCGCGGCGATCACGCGGCGTTCATCGACGGCGCCACGGGCGAGGCGACCACCTACGCCGAGGTGGCCACCAAGGTCGATGCCGTCGCGGCGGCGCTCCAGGAGCGGGGGATCGGAAAGGGCGACGTCGTCGCCCTGGTCGGCCCGAACAGCGCGGAATGGGGGATCGCCTACCAGGGGATCCTGCGGGCGGGCGCGGTGGTCACCCCGATGAACCCTTTGCTGACGCAGGAGGAGATGGGCCGCCAGGAGGAGAACTCCGGCTCGAAGCTGCTGATCGACGATCCGCCGGGATTCGTCGCCGGCGTCAAGCCGGGCGCCGTGCCGGAGGAGGTCGAGATCGACCCCGAGGAGCTCGCGGTGCTCCCGTACTCGAGCGGGACCACCGGCCTGATGAAGGGGGTGATGCTCTCCCACCGGAACCTCGTCGCGAACATCGAGCAGGCCTGGAACTCGATGCCGCTGGACGACGAGGACGTGCTCGTCGGCCTGATGCCCTTCTTCCACATCTACGGGCAGACGGTGGTCCTCAACATGGGCCTGGCGAAGGGCTCGACGATCGTCGTCATGCAGCGCTTCGACTGCGACGTGCTCATGGAGCTGATGGAGGAGCACGGCGTCACCTGGTTGCACGTCGCCCCGCCGGTGATCCTCCAGCTGGCCACCCACACGAACGTCGAGGGCCGCGACTTCTCCAAGCTCAAGCTGATCATCTCCGGCGCCGCGCCGCTCGACGCGGAGCTCTCCGGCCGCGCGGAGGCGAAGATCGGCGCGCCGATCCGCCAGGGCTACGGGATGACCGAGCTCAGCCCGGTGAGCCACAAGAGCCGGCTGGCGCGGGTCGCGGAGACGCCGCCCGGCAGCGTTGGGGCGCTGATCCCGAACACGGAGGCCCGGCTGGTGGATCCGGCGACAGAGGACGACGTGGCCGAGGGCGAGGAGGGGGAGATCTGGATCCGCGGCCCGCAGGTGATGAGGGGCTATCTCAACAACGATGAGGCCACCGCCGAGACGCTGGTCGAGGACGGCTGGCTGCGGACGGGCGACATCGCGCGGATCGACGAGAACGGCTTCACCTTCATCGTCGACCGGCTCAAGGAGCTGATCAAGTACAAGGGCTACCAGGTGCCGCCGGCCGAGCTCGAGGCGGTGCTCGTCTCGCATCCGAAGGTGAAGGACGCGGGCGTGATCGGGGTTCCGATGGAGGATGGTGGAGAGGCGCCCAAGGCCTTCGTGGTGACCGACGACGGCGTCACCGCCGAGGAGCTGATGGCCTACGTCGCCAAGCACGTGGCGCCTTACAAGAAGGTCCGAGACGTCGAATTCGTGGACGAGATCCCCAAGTCAGCCTCCGGCAAGATCCTGCGCCGCCTGCTGCGAGAGGAGCAAACCCCCGCCAGGTGAGCCCCGGGCTCGTCCTCGCGCGCCCCACGGAGGGCGGCTGGTGGGAGGACCCAGGTCGTGCTCGGAGCGGCGCTCGGCCCGTTCGCCGTGATCCTCGCGAGTCGAGCCTGCCGC
This sequence comes from uncultured Solirubrobacterales bacterium, assembly GCA_963819715.1. Classification (GTDB taxonomy): domain Bacteria; phylum Actinomycetota; class Thermoleophilia; order Solirubrobacterales; family 70-9; genus DASUPK01. Next base: position 50,497 of record CAWFXE010000002.1, on the reverse strand, counting down.
TCCACTGCGACGCCGACGGCAGGCCGGCCGCATCGGCCACGTCCTGAGCATCTAGCCTGGCGCTGCCCTTGACTCGAGAGAAACGAATCTCAGCATGCCCGCCTACAACGAAGCCCTGATCGGGGAGCAGTTCAAGAGGATCAACGAGCGCTTTCGCATGATCGAGGACCAGCTTGCGTTGCTTTCGGAGAAGGCAGGGGTCCCGTTCAGCCGGATGAGTGACGACGTGCCCGAGGACGTCATCGAGCTGGCCAAGGCCGGCGAGGAGCTCAAGGCCGTCAAGCGCTACCGGGAGATCACCGGGGTCGACGCGACCGAAGCGCAGAAGGTCGTCGCCGGAATCTAGGCTCGCTCAGCTGTTGGGCGTCGAGGGGGGCGCGCCGGTGCGGAGCAGCGTCGAGAGGTAGATCACGACCTTCGCGCTGCCGAGGTTGGCGGCCCGGTGGATGGTCGAGGGCTGCTCGACGATCCACTGCCCGGGGTGGATCTTGCCCGTCTTGCCGCCCGAGATCTTCCGCACGACAGTCGGGTCGTCGGCGGGGCCGCTCATCACGGTGACCGATCCCGCCTTGACGGTGTAGCTGAGGACCCCGGATTGGATGTAGGCGACCTGCGTGCCCTGGTGATGGTGGAGGGCGATGGTGCCCTTCGCCGGGATCGTCACGCGGGAGAGCCCCAGGGTTTTGCCCTTGGCTCCCTTCACCTTGGTGCTCTGGGCGAGCGGGGTCCGAGTGACGGCCACACCTCCGACCTGGGCGATCACGTAGCCGGCGACGGCTCCGATCCCGACCAGAGCGACGGCGACCAGGGCGAGAAGTTTGTGCGCGCGGGTCACTGGAACCGGACCCTAGCGGCGGCTCCGGCTAGAGTGCGCCGCCGGGGGATGACTCCTGCTTCATTGAGATCCGAAGGTCCGAGCGAGCGACCCAGCCCTGAGCAGATGTATCTGGCGATCGTCGCCACCTCCACGGACCTCATGGTGCTGCTCGACCCGGAAGGCCAGATCGTGTGCGCCAACCCGGCCTCGATCGATGTGCTCGGCGTCCGCTCGGAGCAGATGGTGGACCGCCACTTCACGCAATTCCTCGCTCCCGAGGATCACGAGCTCGGCGCGTCGTTGTTCGAAGCGGCCCGGCACGGCCGTGCGCACGTTCGCGAGCCGATCCTGGGGCGGCGGGCAGACGGCCGGACGGTCTGGCTCTCGATCAACTCGCAGTCCCTGATGGATCCCGCCGGGCAGCTCAAGGGAGTGGTGGTGATCGCGGCGAACCTGACGCGCAGTCACGGGCAGCTGCGGGATGCGGCGCAGTGGCGACGGCGGATCACCCGCGCGGTGGGGCACGACGAGCTGCTCGTCTACAGCCAGCCGATAGTCGATCTCCGCACCGGGCGCCGGGTGCAGGAGGAGCTGCTGATGCGGATGCGAGGAAGCGACCCACACGAGTTGATACCGCCGAGCGACTTCCTCCCCAAGGCGGAGAAATTGGGATTGATCGGCAACCTGGATCGCTGGATGATGCGCAGGGCGGTCAACCTGGTCGAGCGCGGACGGGTGATCGAGGTGAACCTGTCCACGCATTCGATCCCGGACCCGGGTCTGATCGATGAGATCGCGGCGGCGCTCGAGCAGACCGGCGCCGACCCCTCCAATCTGATCTTCGAGATCACGGAGACCGCGGCGCTGGAGAACGTGGACGTTGCGGTTGAGTTCGGAGAGAGGCTGGCCGAACTGGGCTGCCGGTTGGCCCTTGATGACTTCGGCATTGGATTCGGGACCATGACCTACCTGAAGAACCTCTCGTCGGACTTCCTCAAGATCGACATCGAGTTCGTTCGCGACATCCTCAGCAACTCCGCAAGCCAGAAGGTCGTCAAGACGATCATCCAGATCGCCCGCGAGCACGGCCAGCGCACGATCGCCGAGGGTGTGGAGGACTGGGACACCGCCGCGCTCGTGCGAACGTACGGCGTCGACTACGCGCAGGGTCACCTGTTCGGCCGGCCCGTGCCGGTGCGACTCGTCGGCGAGCGCTGAGTAGCGCGAAAATTGCAGCAATGGGGGATGTCCAGATACTTCTCGCCGCGCTCTTCGTGTCTGCCGCCGGCCTGAACGCGCTGGCCAACCGACTGAGCCTGCCGTACCCGATCCCGCTCGTCATCGGTGGGCTCGTGCTCGGGCTGATCCCCGGCATCCCCGACATCACGCTGAACCCGGACCTCGTCCTGCTGGTCTTCCTCCCGCCGTTGCTCTATTCGTCGTCGTTCTTCGCGGATCTGCACAGCCTGCGCGACGACACCCGGGTCATCGTCATGAATTCGATCGGGCTGACGATCTTCACGGCCGGCTGCGTCGGCGTGATCGCGCACGAGGTGATCGACCTGCCCTGGGCGATGGCCTTCGCTCTGGGCGCGATCGTCTCGCCGACCGATCCCGCGGCCGCCACCGCGATCATGCGCCGGGTCGGCGCCCCACGCCGGTTGATCAACGTGCTCGAGGGGGAGAGCCTGATTAACGACGCGGCGGCGCTGGTCATGTACAAGGTCGCCGTCGCCGCGGCGATCGGCGAGAGCGTCTCGGCGGGGCACATGGCCCTCACCTTCTTCGGCGACGTGGCCGGCGGGGTCGCGATCGGCCTGGTCGTCGGCTACGCGATCGCGGAGGTCCGAAAGCGCGTCAACGACGTCAACACCGAGCTGACGATCTCCCTGTTCAGCGCCTATGGAGCGTTCATACCTGCGGACCAGATCGGGGTCTCCGGCGTCCTGGCGGTGGTCTCCTGCGGGCTCTATCTCGGCTGGCGCGCCCCCGAGATCGCCTCGCCGGAGAGCCGCATGCAGGGTTACGCGATGTGGTCGATCCTCACCTTCCTCCTCAACGCGACGCTGTTCATCCTGATCGGGTTGCAGTTGCCCGCGATCGTGGACGGACTGGCGGGGCGCTCGGCGGGCGAGGTGGTCGGCTACGCGGCCCTCGTCTGTGCCGCGGTGATCGCGCTTCGCTACGTCTGGCAGTTCACCTTGACGGTGGTCATCCGGACGCTCGATCGGCGTCCGTCGCAGATCGCCAGGCGCTCGAGCTGGCGCCTGCGGGTCGTTGGCGGCTGGGCGGGAATGCGAGGGGCCGTCGCGCTCGCCGCCGCTCTGGCGCTGCCGATCCACACGGACGCCGGCGCGCCACTGCCGGGCCGCGACCTGATCCAGTTCATCACCTTCTCGCTGATCCTGGTCACGGTCGTCGGCCAGGGCCTGACCCTCCCGTGGCTGATTCGCCGTGTGGGCCTGGTCGACGACGGTGAGGACGAGCAGCACGAGGAGATCAAGGCCAGGCTGGTGATCGCCCGCGCGGCGCTCGACCGGGTGGAGGAGCTCGAGGGGGAGGAGTGGACCCGCGACGAGACGATCGAGCGCGTGAGGCAGCTCTATCGGTTCCGCAAGCGACGCTTTGCCGCACAGGCTGGCGCGGTCGACGGGACCGACGGCATCGAGGAGCGCTCGCTCGCCTATCAGCGCCTGATGCACGAGATCTACGCGTCTCAGCGCGAGGCTCTGGTCGAGCTGCGGAACGGGCGCCGGATCAGCGTCGAGGTGATGCGCCGAGTCGAGCGCGAGCTCGATCTCGAGGAGCAGCGGCTCGAGGTCTAGTCCTCCCCCTGCTAACGCTTCTTGAGCTTCTTCTTCAGCTTCAGCTTCACCTTCACCGACTGGGTGCTCGGGTCGCCGCCGGTCGGCGTGTAGGTGACGGCGAGCTTGAGTTTGACCTTGCCCTTCTTCTTCAGCTTCCGCTTCTTCTTGCCCTTCGCCTTAATCAGGAGTTGCACATCGCCCGGTGTGCTCACCGTCTTGCTGGTCACGGCGGCGCTGGCGACCTTGACGCCCTTGCCCGACCCGGTCAGCTCGCCGGGGTTGGGAACGTTGACGGTCATCGTCGCAGTCCCCTTCTTCTTGTTGCGGTCAACGTCGCCGAGCGTGAACGTGTTCGTGGGATTGAACACAGCCGATACGTTCACGCGTTCATTCGAGAAGGAGCCGGGAAAGGTCCCCGACTCACCGTCAGCCAAATTCCCGGTCCGAAAGCGGGTTGAATCACCGGTGGGGGAGCTGAAGAAGCAGACGCTGCCACCATCTGTGGCTCCAGGAGGTGATCGTGCCGGTTGCGGGCACGACGTAGGTGTTGCCAGAGCCCTGCACCACGTCCGCCGCGCCGCAGGTGCCTCCCGATCCCGGGGGACCAGGGTTCACCTGCCCGAGTGTCATCGACGCGCCGGCCAGCGAGGGGCTCGCCGCCAGCGAAAGGGCTGCGAGGCACACAGCCACGGCGACTCCCTTTACAGAGCGCAGCTGCCGTGTAGCCCGCTGAGCGATGCAGAAATCCTATGCGCCCAGCCAGGAGCACACAAGCGGGCCGCTGGTAACCCGCGGGCGCAGCCTCATCAGCCCAGCCGGCGGAGCTTGCGGTTGCTGTCCTTTAGGTTCCGCTTGATGTGCGAGCGCTTGGCATTGGTGTGCGCCCGCTTCAGGCGCCCGCAGCGGTGAACGACGACCCTCCGCCGCCGCGGCGGCTTCCGTAGCTGCAGATGAATCGAATGTGGCGAAGCACTGGGTGTCCTCGTCCTGCCCCCCCGATGGAGAAGGCGAAAACCGCTCCGACCAAAGCAGCTATTCCGACACCTGGGCGGCTTCGAGCGCCTCCGCCTGCTCTTGGAACATCTGCAGGCGAGTCTGCAACCCGTTCTCGACCGTGAAGACGAAAGTGCTCCTGGCGACTACTTCGATCCCGTCTCGGCCGCGCATATGAGCGGTGTTGGGAACCACCACGCAGTGGCCCATCTGCGTCGGCTCGTGGATTTTCGATTTCGACCGTTTCGAAGGCAGACCAGAACTCGTTCCAGAATGACTCCAGTCCCTGATGACCCCGGTAGACACCCTTTAGGGGTCCCTTGGAGCGCGACCAGTCGATTTCCGCATCTGGGGTCCATACGGCCAAAGCAGCTGCCAAGTCCCGCCGATTGAAAGCCTCGAAGCCACGGCGAACAACCTCGATCATTTCCTCCGACATCGCCGACGCAGTATCTCTCGACGGAGCGTCGCTTTCCAGGCAAAGCGCCGCTTCTCGTCCAAAGCGGCTATCCCGTAGTAGGGTGCCGGTGGGGCAACAACAGCTCGCGTTTGGGATCGTGGTCCGCGAACCGACCGGCGGCCTGAAGGGAAAACGGACATGGCTGGACACCGGGCGCTACGTCTATTTCAAGCGATTCTCCTGCTCTCTCTATCGCTTGCCGTGGTCGCCTCGACGCCGGCCGCGGCCCACAAGGGTCGGCGCGTCCTCCGGGTGGGCACCTACAAGGGGATCAAGGGCAAGTTCAAGTCGATCCAGGCCGCCGTCAACAAGGCCAGGCCCGGCGACTGGATCCTCGTCGGCCCCGGCGACTACCACGAGAGCTACGACCAGACCACCGGGCCGGCGACCGAGGGTGCTCCGCCGCCAGCAGGCGTCCTGATCACCAAGAAGGGCCTGCACCTCCGCGGGATGAGCCGCAAGAAGGTGATCGTCGACGGCACGCTGCCGCACAAGGGCAAGCACTGCAGCTCCGACCCGGCGGTTCAGGACTTCGGCGTGACCACACCCGACGGGCCTCAGGGCCGCAACGGAATCGTCGTCTTCAAGGCGAACAAGACCCGGATCGACAACCTCACGGTCTGCAACTTCCTATCGGGCAGCAGCGGGCAGGGCAACGAGATCTGGTGGAACGGCGGCGACGGCTCCGGACAGATCGGGATGGGCCCATTCAAGGGCTCCTACCTGAGTGCCACGTCGACCTTCTACAAGGACGACGCGAGCGCGGCCAGCTACGGCATCTTCTCGAGCAACTCGAGCGGCAGCGGCAAGTGGTTCCAGACCTACGCAAGCAACTTCAGCGATTCGGGCTACTACATCGGGGCCTGTCAGCAGTTCTGCAACCAGGTGATGGACCACGCCTGGTCGGAGTACAGCGCCCTGGGCTACTCGGGCACCAACGCGGGCGGCTGGCTGATCGTCAAGAACTCGGAGTTCGACAACAACCAGGACGGCTTCGACACGAACAGCCAGAACAACGACGATGCCCCCTCGCCGCAGGACGGCGCCTGCCCCGGCAACGCGACCAGCTCGATCACCCACACGAGCTCATGCTGGGTCTTCATGCACAACTACGTCCACGACAACAACAACCCGGACGTGCCCCGGGTCGGCGCGGCCGGCGCCGGGCCGGTGGGCACCGGGATGTCGATCGCGGGCGGCCGCAACGACACGATCATGAACAACAAGTTCGTCCACAACGGGTCGTGGGGTCTCCTCATGATTCCGTTCCCCGACACGGATACCCCTCCGCCCGTCGCTCACTGCGAGGGCGGCGTTGAGACGGGCGGGCCGTTTGGGTGCCTGTACGACGACTGGGGCAATTCGGCGAAGAACAACACGTTCCAGGGGAATGGCTTCTTCGGGAACGCGACCAACGGCGACATCGGCCAGATCACGTTCACGGACGGGAACCCCATCAACTGCTTCTCGGGGAACTCCCTGCCCGACGGCACCTCACCCGCCAACCTCCAGGCGACGAACCCGGCCTGCGGGCCGACGGCGCCGGCTAACCCGAACCTCGATCTGGTCACGCAGGTGGAGTGCAACGCGATGCTGTTCGGGACTCCGTGCGGCCCGAACGATCACTACCCGCGACGCCAGCAGGTCGTCATGCACAAGCTTCCGAACAAGAAGCTCAAGAACATGCCGTACCCGTGCAAGGGCGTGCCGCGGAACCCGTGGTGCAAGTAGGCGCCGGGCCTAGTACTGCTTTCCATGCAAAGCGGCGGTCTCAAGAACCACACTCAAGACCGGCGAAGTGGAGTCGTCTAGTAGCCCGGCGGCTTGACCGGAGGCCCCAGGTAGACGTGCGCGAGCCTGATCGCGAGGGGCTTGCGCTCGGCCCTCGCCGCTGGGCCAGATCACCTTGATCGTGTCCAGCCGAACGCCGTCGGTGGTGAGCATGCGGCTCTGCAGCGGGAACCAGTATCCGCCGAGCCCCAGGCTCGTCACGGGCGCCGGCGCGGCGTGAGCGGCTTTGTGGGACCACTCGACGTTCTGCCAGAACTCGACCTGCTCGCGCTCCATTCGCACGTAGGGCTGGGGCGCGCTGTCCAGCAGGGCGACCGCCTGGAGGTCTACGGCGTCGAGTCGGCACCCCGCCGCCCCGTTCGAGGCTTTGAACGGGGAGCCGGTCACAGCGGTCGGCTGAACTGAGGCCGCGCGCGCGAGGACTGCTCGCGCCCGCCGGGAGCAGGCCGGCTGCAGATGGTGGTGATCGGCCGACGCCGGTGTCGGCGCTGGCCCTGGCGGCGGAGCCGACGGCGCTGCCATCGTGTTCCCGCCCGACGAGGAGCCGCACCCGGCGAGCAGAAGCCCCGCGATCAGGACTGTCGTCGCGAACCTCACTGCGACTACCACCGTAGCGAGGGGTAGGCGGCTGGTGGCGGCGGGACTAGTCGCCGGGCCGCAGGACGTGCCCGACCGCCGGGTCGGACTTGCCGTCGAGAAGCTCGCGGTAGGTCCGTTCGACGTCATCGGCGCCGGAGCCGTGCTCGACCTGGAGCCAATCCCGCGTCCACTCGACGTACGGAAGCCAAGCGGCGGCGAGGCGCTCGTTGAGACCGTCCGGGCCCCAGTCCTCCGTCCTCTTCCGAAGGCGGTCGGGGGCGAAGAAGAAGACCGGCTTGGGGCCGGCGAGCTCGGTGCCGCCGCCGAGATCCTCGCGGTGCGTGATCCCGACGGCCGCGTCGTGCTTCAGCTGGTCGCCGTAGTGGCCGTGGACGGCGCTGCGGACCTTGGCGTCTCCGGACATGTCGACGTAGACGGCCGGATCTGTGTCGAGCGAATCGAGCTCCTCGTAGGAGACGACCCTGTCGTAGACGCCGAGCGACTCCGTGAACTCGACGTTCCGGGGCGAGGTCAGCCCGATCACCTCGATCCCGTCGCGCTTGTCGACGAGATAGGCGAGGGCGGATGAGGTGCGGCTCGATGCCGATGACAGGACGGCGGACTTCGCGCCGAAGAAGTCGGAGTCGTCGAGGAAGTCGTCGATCAGGAACGAGGTGAAGTAGAGCGGCCAGAGCAGCATCTGCTGGTCCTCGCTCCGCTCCTCGTAGAAAGGCAGGCCGGTGACCCGGATGTAGCGGTTGTAGGCGGCCGGCAGATTCGCGCGGTGCGGCGAGGTGTCCACGAAGTCGAGCGGGTCGGCGCGATCAGGGTGGACCACGAGGTGAGAGCCGGGCGGCAGGTAGCCAAAGATCCTCGTTCCCTCCGGCACGCCCTCGGCCTCACTCGCGACGACGTCGGCGAAGCCCCAGACCGGCATCCGGGCCCAGCCGTCCCCGTCCGCGACGGGGAAGAAGTCCCAATAGTTCATCGCTTCGCCCATCACCGCGTAGGTGATGTTGTTTGTGGTGAGGCCGAACGAGTCGACCCCGAGCAGCACCTGGCCGGGCTCGAGCTCGGGCGCGTCGCTGTCCGCGAACCGGGTCTCCTGCAGATCGTCTTTGCGGACCTGGAAGTCGATCTCGGGAGCCTATTCGGATGATCCGCGACTAGATGTCCAGCCAAAGCTCCTGGCCGACAGTCCCCTTCGGGAACACCTCGTTCGGAGCCTCGCTGGTCTGGGTGAAGCCGGCGGCGTCGTAGATCCGGCGTGCGCTGGCGAGCGAGCTGTTGGTCCAGAGCACCATCCGCCCGTAGCCCTTCGAGCGGGCGAAGCGGATGCAGCAGTCGACCAGCTTGCGCCCGACGCCCAGGCCGCGCGCCCAGTCCTCGGCGAAGAGCAGCCGCAGCTGGGCCACGTCGTCCGAGTTGCGGACGCAGTAGACGGCCCCGGCGCGCTCGCCGTCGAGCTCGGCGATCCAGCCCCTCTCGATCTCCGGGTCGTGGTCGGAGAGGTAGTCGGCCACGATGCGAGCGACAAGGGCCTCGAACTCCGGCGGCCAGCCGAGGTCGTCGTAGAGGTGCGCGTGCCGCTCCAGGACCCAGCCATGGTCACCTGGCCGGATCTCGCGGATCACCATCCGGCGACTGTCGAGCGGCTCCCCGAGGATCCGCCGGATCGAGCCCATCGCCTCGACGAGCCCGCGCTGCTGCTCATCCGAGTAGTCGCTGAGCACCGCCCCGATCTCCGAGCTGGATCGCCGGTCGAGGCCGGCGAATGTGCGATGACCCTTGGCGGTCAGCTCGACCAGCTGGCGCCGGCGGTCGGCGCTCGAGCGCCCTCGCCTGATCAACCGCTCATCCTCGAAGCGGTGGAGGATCCGGCTGAGATAGCCGGCGTCCAGCCCCAGCTCGCGACGAAGGCCGGCCACCTCCGTCCCCGGGTGCGTCGCGACCTCATGGATCACCCGTGCCTCGGTGATGGAGAACGGGCTGTGCAGATAGCCGGGAGAGAGAAGGCCGACCTTGAGCGGATAGAGCCGGTTGAAGGCGCGGACAGCGGCGACGCGTTGGTCCTGCTTGCTCTGCTTCGTCGCGCTCGCCATATTCCTTGACTGAGTCAAAGAATACAGACGAGCGCTTTCGAGCTAGCGAATAAAAAGCATCTCGGCGTACTTCGGCAGCGGCCAGAGGTCGTCGGGGACGATCTTCTCCAGCTTGTCCGCAACCGCGCGGACCTTCTCCATGCCGGCGATCTGCTTGTCCCGCGCGTGGATCGCGAGGTCCATGCCCTCGAGCCCGTCCGGGTAGGTGTTCGCTTCGTCGAGCTCCTTGATGGCGGCGACCAGCTCATCCACCAGGGGAGTCGCCTCCTCGGTGACCGCTCCGATGCCGGCGTCGTCGCCGAGCGCCAGGTAGCGGAGCGCGGCGGGCAGGATCATCGTCCGGGCCATCGTGTCGGCCGTCTCGGCCTCGATGTTCGCGCGGATGATGTACTGCTCCAGCCAGACCTCGTAGCGGGAGTCGAGCTCGCGCTCGTTCAGCACCTTGTACTTCTCCATCATCGAGACGGTGGGCTCGGCGAGCACCTCAGGCAGGGCGTCCGGGGTGGTGCGCAGGTTCTTCAGTCCGCGCTCCTCGGCCTCCTCGTGCCAGGCCTCGTCGTAGTTGTCGCCGTCGAAGATGATCTGCTTGTTGGCGTCGTAGGCCTCCTTGACCACCGCGGTGACGGCAGCCGGCAGATCGCCGGTTCCGGCGGCCTCGAGCTTGTCGGAGAGCTCGTCGATCGCCTCGGCGACGATGGTATTGAGCACCGTGTTCGGGAAGGCCAGCGACTGGCTCGACCCGAGCGCGCGGAACTCGAACTTGTTGCCGGTGAAGGCGAACGGCGAGGTCCGGTTGCGGTCGCCGCCGTGCATCGGCAGCGGGGGCAGGACCTCGGCGCCCAGCTCGAGGAATGAGCCGGGGGTGTGCGGGTCGCCGCTGCCCGAGGAGATCGCCTCGAAGACCTTCGTCAGCTCGGCGCCGAGGAAGATCGAGATGATCGCCGGGGGCGCCTCGTTGGCGCCGAGGCGGTGGTCCTGGCCGATCCCGGCCACGGAGGCCCGCAGCAGGCCCTGGTGCTTGTTGACCGCCTGGATGACCGCCGCGCAGAAGAACAGGAAGCTGATGTTGTCCGCGGGCGTGTCGCCGGGCTCGAGCAGATTGGAGCCGCTGTCCGTGCCCATCGACCAGTTGTTGTGCTTGCCCGAGCCGTTGACGCCGGCGAAGGGCTTCTCGTGCAGCAGGCAGACCAGGCCGTACTTGCGGGCCACCTTCTGCATGATCTGCATGCTCAGCTGCTGGTGATCTGAGCCGACGTTCGAGTTCTCGAAGATCGGCGCCAGCTCGTACTGGCCGGGGGCGACCTCGTTGTGGCGCGTCTTGATCGGCACGCCGAGCTTCGCCAGCTCGTTCTCGAAGTCCATGATGCAGGCAAGGACTCGCTCCGGGATCGAGCCGAAGTAGTGATCGTCGAGCTCGTGGCCCTTGGCCGGCTTCGCGCCGAACAGCGTGCGGCCGGTGATCACCAGGTCCGTGCGGGCGTAGAAGTAGTTCTCGTCGATCAGGAAGTACTCCTGCTCGGGCCCGACCGTGGTGAAGACCCGCTGGGCCTCGTCGTCACCGAGCAGCTTGAGCGCCCGGATCGCCGACTTCGACAGCGCGTCCATGGAGCGCAGCAAGGGCGTCTTGGCGTCGAGTGCCTCACCGGTCCAGGAGACGAACGCGGTCGGGATGCAGAGCAGCGCGCCGTTCGGGTTCTCGATGATGAACGCCGGGCTGGTGGGGTCCCAGGCGGTGTAGCCGCGGGCCTCGAAGGTGTCGCGGATGCCGCCGGTGGGGAAGGAGGAGGCGTCGGGCTCGCCCTGGATCAGCTCCTTGCCGCTGAACTTGGCGATCCACTTGCCCTCGCGGTTCGGCTCGAAGAACGAGTCGTGCTTTTCGGCCGTCAGCCCGGTGAGGGGCTGGAAGACGTGCGTGAAGTGGGTGGCACCCCGCTCCAGCGCCCACTCCTTCATCGCCTCGGCGACGGCGTCGGCGAGCGAGGTGTCGAGCGCCTCGCCCTGCTCGAGGGTCTTCTGGAGCTTCTCGTAGACGTCCTTCGGCAGGACGTCCTTCTGCGCGGCCGGCGAGAAGACGTTGATGCCGAAGGGGTTGTTGTCGTCCTTGGTCAGGTCGACGGTCCCCAGGGAGTCCCCGTTGGGGCTCCACGTGGCGGAAGTGACGTTCTGGGCGCGGGTCGTCTTCAACATCGTCGGGGCTGCCTCCTCGCAGGCTAGGCGCGCCTGCGGCGCGCCGAGGTTGGTCACACGAATCGAGGCGGAGATTAGAGGCCCACGCAGGGCGGAGGCATTGTCCGCGCGTATAAAAATCGCAATACGCGGTTCGACACGAGGTATGGACGGGTAGGGTGCGTCGCGATGGCCGAATTTCCGGCGCCGAGCGAGGGTTTCGTCCTGACGCACTTCCTCGTCAGCGCCGACGTGTCGCGCTCGGCGGCGTTCTACCGGGACGTCCTGGGCGGCGAGGTCGTGATGGAGGGCGAGCCGACCATCCTGCAGGTCGCCAACAGCTGGGTGATCATCAACGTCGGCGGCGGCCCGACCGAGGACAAGCCCGAGGTCGTGCTCGACGTGCCCGACGACCCCAATCGGGTGAGCGCCTTCATGAACATCCGCGTGGCGGACATCCAGGCCCGCTACGAGGAATGGAAGGGGAAGGGCGCCGAGTTCCTGACGGAGCCTCAGGACCGGGGCGCAGAGATCCGCTGCTACATGCGCGACCCCGACGGCCACCTGATCGAGGTCGGCCAGTCGACCGGTTCGAGATAGCGAGCTTCAGGGCCTGGTGGGTGTTTCGCCCGCGGCGCCTAGGGCTTTCGACATGGGCTATGCGCTCCATGAATACGCCAGTCGTCACCTGAATCGAATATTCAGAAACCACTATGGCTTCTGAACGACTGCCTGGTTCAGCCTGCGGTCAGGACCAGGGCATTGCCGGCTGGATCTGTCACATGGACCTCATCGCTCTCGCGGTCGGGTTCGAAGCCGGCCTGACGAAGGCGGTCTTCCTCGGCGGCGAGCAGATCGTGGCTTGGGAGCGACACTTCGAAACGGCGTAGGCCGCGGCTGCCCGTGGGGGGTGCGGGCGCTCCCTCGCCTGCCCAGGTATTGAGGCCCAGATGGTGGTGATACCCGCCCGCCGAGACGAAGAGCGCGCCCGGGTAGCCGCGGACCATGATGTCGAAGCCGAGTGCGCCCGAGTAGAACGCCTCCGCGGCGGCGAGGTCGCCGACGTTGAGGTGGACGTGCCCTATGCGCGTCCCCGCCGGCATTCCTGACTCGGCGTCCTCGCGGCGCAGCTCGCCGAGCACGCCGTCGAGGTCGAGGGGGAGGGTGTCCATCTGCAGGACGCCGTCGCGGACCGGCCATTCCTCGCGCGGGCGGTCACGGTAGAGCTCGATCCCGTTGCCCTCCGGATCGCTCGTGTAGAGAGCCTCGCTGACCAGGTGATCGGAGGCGCCGGAGAGACGCCAGCCGGCCTCGGCGACGCGCTGCAGCGCGCGGGCGAGGTCCGCGCGGGTCGGGACGAGGATGGCCAGGTGGAAGAGGCCGCTGGTGCCGCGGGGCCGCGGCGGGGCGTCCGGATCGCCGACGAGCTCGACGATCGGGCGCTCGCCATCGGACTTCGTTCCGAGACGAACGACCCCGTCCGCTGGCTCGAGCTCCGCAAGCCCTATTGCGTCCCGGTAGAAGTCGCGCATCCCGTCGGCGTCGCCGACGGTCAGGCGGACGGGGCCCATCGCGGTCGCGGAATCGATCGAGCCGTTGTCGCTCATGAGTTCAGGGTAGTTCGGCTGGATTCGGCAGTAATTACGGATGACCACCGTAGGGGCATGGGCGATAGTCAGAGAGTGAAATCCGGCGTACGGGCTCTAAAAAATGGGGTCGCCGGGCGTGATTTCCATCAGTCGTCGCGCACCATGGCCGCCGTACTCGGCTTGCTCTTTCTCGCCGGGGGGACGATCGGTGGGCTCTCGCTGCTCTTGCCGCACCCGAGCGAATACGACGCGCCCAATCTGTGGAGCAACGTGGTGCTCGCGTTCGCCTCGGGGGTCGTGCTGCTCGCGCTGCGCAACAGGCTCCCGCGATGGTCCCTGCCGATCATCGTGCTCGGCGGTACCGCGGTGGTCACCCGTGCCGTCTATTACGGCCACGACCCGAGCGGCTACTACACGATCTGGTACCTCTGGATCGGGGTCTATTCGTTCTTCTTCTTCGGCCGGGTCTGGGGCCTCGTGCAGATGGCCGCGGTCGGCGCCGCGTACGGCTGGGTGCTGACCCAGCTCGAGGGGCCGACTCCGGTTGCGCGCTGGGTCGTGACCGTCGGCAGCATCCTCGTCGCCGGCCTGCTCGTCGACGCCCTCGCCGGGCGCCTGCGCAGGGAGACGGATGCGTCCGCGCGGCGAGCAGCCAACCTCGAGGCCGTGGGCGAGGTGGCGCGGCAGCTCGCAACTCAGAGCGATCCACGCGCTGTGGGCTGGGCGATCTGCTCGGCCGCGGTCAGCACGGCTCACGCCTCGGCCGCGGTGCTCTGGCGGCCGAACCACACCGGCGACGCGCTGCAGGCGACCGCCGTCGCGGGCACGGACGCCGAGGGCGCCTCGATCCCGTTCGTGACGCCGAGCTCCGGGGCGATTCAGGCCTTCACCTCCGCGACCGATCGGTTCGCGACGCTGCTTGGCGCCAAGCCCACCCAGGAGCTCTCGCCCGGCTTCGAGGCCGGCGCGGCGCTCTGGCAGCCGATTCTCCGCGGGAAGAGCACCGCCGTCGGCGTGCTGGCGGTCTACTGGCGCGAGCCCCTCGAGGCGCTCGGAGGGGAGACCAGGCGGGCGGTGCGGTTGCTCGCGCTCGAGGCGGCGATTGCGATCGAGCGCGGCGAGCTCCTCGGGCGTCTCGAGGTCGCCGCCCGCACCGACGACCTCACTGGATTGCTCAACCGGCGGGCCTGGGACGAGGAGCTCGGGCGGGAGCTCTCGCGCGCCGACCGCGACGGGGGTGCGCTCTGCGTCGCAATCCTCGACCTCGACAACTTCAAGCTCTACAACGACTCGCACGGCCACCAGGCGGGCGACCGCTTCCTCAAGCAGATCTCCGGTGCCTGGATGCAGACGCTCCGTGCCGGTGACATCCTCGCCCGCTACGGGGGCGAGGAGTTCGCGGTCGCCCTTCCCGGAACCAACATGGAGCACGCCCAGCAGATGCTGGAGCGCCTGCGCACCTCCCTGCCGGAAGGCCAGACCTGCTCCGCCGGCGTCTGCCGCTGGGACGGGTCGGAGAGCGCCGAGTCTCTGACCGCCCGCGCCGACACCGCGCTCTACGCGGCCAAGGACGCCGGCCGCGACCGCATCGTCGGCAGCTAAGGGCCGAGGAGCGACTCGACGCCCTCGGGCGCCCGCCGATTGAGCCACGCACCGAACGGAGCGCTGAGGAACCAGGTCAGCACCGCCAGGGTGGTCGAGACGAAAGCGATGGGGATCGAGATGGCGAAGAAGGCCACCGGCGAGAGCGAGGCGATGACGCCGAACCGATAGACCTCGGGCGTCGGCTTTCGCCGAAACAGGTCGTTCTTGTACGCGCTGCGGAAGAGCACCACCTCCATGCCGCTGACGATCCCGACGTTGACCGCGTAGATCACGATCGAAAGCGGATTGGAGAAGAACTCGCCGAGCAGGGCCGTGGGGAAGGGGAGGAAGGCGATGAAGGCGAGATAGACGAGGTTGAGGGCGACGAAGGATTGGCTCATCGCGCTGAGCAGCGAGACGAACATGTGGTGAGCCAGCCAGTAGCGGCCGATCACCGCGAAGCTGATGAAGAAGCTGGTGAAGGCCGGGAGCAGGTCGTTGAGGGAGTCGGCCAGCTCGTGGACGCTGCCCTCGTCGTTGAGGTGCGGCACCCCGACCGCGACGATCAGGAGGGTCATAGCGATGGCGAACAGCCCGTCGCTGAACGCGAGGACGCGCCCGAACTCCGCCGAGTCGCGGTCGAAGGTCCGCGGCAAGGGCTACAGCCCGAGGTCCCGCAGGAACCCGGGCTTCAGAGCGCTCAGGTTCACGAATGCGGGGAGGGGCATGTCGTCGGGGTTGCCGCGGATCCCGATGCGGGCGCCCTCGGGAGTCTCACCCTCCAGGCGCTCGCCGAGCTCGACCGCCTTGTCCTCCGACGGGGCGCCGACCAGCAGGTAGCGGAAGTGCCGCTTCACGGGGAGCCCCTCGCCGCGGAGCCTCGTGGCGAGATCGTGCCCGTCGCGGACGTGGGGAAGGTCGATCACGACCTCCCACGGATACTCGCCGTAGCGGTGAGCCTCCTCCGAGCCCTCCTGCTCGGCCTCGTGCACCTCTTCGGCGCGCGCGGCCTCGTCATCGGGAAGCGGCTCGGAGGCGTCCTTCCACTCCTCGGCCAGCGGATGCCAGCGCATCAGGCGGACCTCGCCGGCCAGCTTCTCGTCCTGCATCAGGTTCTTGACGACCCGCTCGGCCTGCTGTCCCGATTCCTCGTGCCAGGCGTAGACGAAGACGAAGCGCCCATCGCGCGTCACGACCACGCTGCCGCCGAGCAGCTTGCGGGCCTCGTTGTCGAGCTGCAGGTGATGGAGTGCGTCGCTCAGCTTCTGGCCGTTGTGGTCCTCGTCGAGGGCGACCTCGACGCGCCACTCGTCGCGGCCTCGCGGCGGTGCTTGCCAGTCGTTCATGCACCCAACTCTATTGGGGTACCGCTCGGGCCGAGGTTCATGACCCGCGTGGGGCCGACCTCGCTCTCCGCGCCCCACGACTCGTGGATGTGCCCGCAGACGGCGATCTGCGGCTGCTTCGCCTCGATCGCCTCGAGGATCGCCTGGCTGCCGAGGTGGTCCCCGGCGCTCGATTGATCGCAGTGCCCCTTCGGGGGGGAGTGGACGATCAGCACCGCGTCCATGGGGCAGCCCGCCAGCTTCTCGGCCGCCTGCTCCTCATCCAGGTCGAAGCTCCAGTCCCACGGCGTCACCGGAACCCCCGCGCCGAGCCCGAAGAACTGGACGCCGTCGATCTCGGTCCCCTGGCCGTGGAGCACAGTCGCCGCGTCCCAGCCCTCGCAGGCGGCCCGGAGCGCATCCTCGGTCTCGTTGTTTCCGGGAACGAGGACGGTGGGCACGGTGATGGGCTTCAGCGCGTCGATCGTCTCCTCGAGGCCCTTGTGGACCGAGGCGAAATCCCCGGCGGCGATGACGACGTCGGCATCCGACGATCGCTCAACCAGTTGCTCAGCCTGGCCGAGGTCGCGATGCAGGTCGCTGAACGCGAGCAGCTTCACGGTCGTGAGTCTGCCATGGCGCGGCTCATGGTCTCCTCGTCGATCTCCGCGTCCACGAGCTCGTAGCTGCGGGCCAGCTCCGCGATAAGCGCCTCCTCGATCTCGCCCGGATCGACGTCACGGCCGAGCTCCGCCGAGACATCGCCCGAGGTCGCCGGATCCCACTCCAGCTCGAGCGCCATGTAGACCGGTTCGAGGGCTCGCGCGACCTTCTCGCCGCCCGAGGCGACGACCACCCCGCCCATATGGGCGCCGCCCCGGATCATGCGCTGGCCGATGCCGGAGAGCTTGACCTTGCCGCGGGCGTTGACGCTGTAGGCGCCGGGGCAGTATTCGCCCGGGACCTCGCCGACCAGGGCCTCAACGCCGAGGCCGCCGCAGCGCGGAGGCGATCAACTCGGCCGTCTCCTCGAAGCGGGCGTAGGTGCGCTTCGGCGGCTGCGGATCGGCATAGGCCCTAGCGATCGCGATGGTGCCGCTATGAAAGACCGCGGCCCGGCCGCCCGCCAGCCGCTCGACCGCGGCGAATCCGGCTGCGCGCGCGGCCTCGGCGGCGGCCTCGTAGTGAGGGCTGGCCAGGTCCTGGCGGCCGAAGGCGACCTCGTTGCCGGGGCGGTGGATCCGGATCGTCGGAGGCAGCTCGCCCGCGGCCACCCGTCGCAGGATCGTCCGGGAGATTGCGGTGCTCAGCTCGGGCTGATCGGGGAAGGAATGGCGGATGAGACGGAGCTGTTCCAACGACTACGCCGCGTCGTCCGGCGAGTCAGCGAGGAGCGCCTCGCGCAGCAACCGTTCCTCCTCTTCGAAGAGGTGGCCGATCGTGCGGTCGCGATCGAGCAGGATCCGGCGCTTGGTCTCGGCGATCGCCTGACGCGGACCGGAGGCGATGCGGCCGGCGAGCTCCAGCGCTCGCGGCATCAGCTCGTCGTCGGGATGCACCGCGCCGACGATTCCCATCCGCAGGGCGCCCTGGGCGTCAATCAGCCTCCCGGTCAGCGTCAGCTCCGCGGCGAGGGGCGCCGGTAGGGCCGCCCGGGCCGCGGCGTAGCTCGGCGGGATTCCGCGGGGAAGCTCCGGGAAGCCGAAGCTGGCGGCCTCGGCCGCCAGGCGAAGGTCGCAGAGCAGGGCGAGCGCGAAGCCGCCCGCGAGTGCAGCGCCATTGACGGCGGCGACCACGGGCCGGGCGCAGTTGGCCACGGCGCGGAAGCAGGCGATGCTCGTCTCGACCAGGCGCTCGCGGTTCTCGCGGTCGCCCCCGAACTGCGTCGTGTCCATGCCGGAGCAGAAGGCCGGCGGCGCGCCCGTCAGGACCACGGCGCCGACGCCGGGATCCTCGCCGAGCGAGCCGAAGCACTCCGCCAGCTCCACCCGCAGATCGATCGAGAGGGCGTTCCTCTTCTCGGGCCGTTGCAGCGTCACCACCGCGACGTCCTCTCGGCGCTCCAGTGAGAGCAGACCCGCCATCAGCGGCATGATCCCGGAAACGTCGAAGGAGGGAACTTGAAGTCGCACACCGACTACATGACGTTCAACACGGAGGGGCGCCGCGAGTTCGTCCGCATCACCGAGAACGTGCAGGCGGCGGTCGACGCCTCCGGCGTCAGCGAGGGGATGGTGCTCGTCTCCGCGATGCACATCACGGCGGCGGTCTGGGTGAACGACGACGAGCCGGGCCTCCAGGAAGACACGCTCGAGTGGCTCGACAAGGTCGCGCCGCCGAGCTGGAAGGAGCCGGCGAACGACATCGCGCGCCAGCTGCTGCCGGATCCCGGCGACTACCGCCACCACCGCGGCGGTGAGGACAACGGCGACGCGCATCTGAAGAACCTCCTGGTCCATCACCAGGTGGTCCTGCCGATCACCGACGGCAAGCTCGACCTCGGGCCGTGGCAGGCGGTCTTCTACTGCGAGTTCGACGGCCGGCGCTCGAAGCGGCTCGTGATCAAGGTGATGGGCGATTAGCTCACGCGTGGCAGTTGCCGGCCGAGGCGGGGCGGTCGCCCCGGCGATGGTCATCGGCGCGATCGTCTCCGTCCAGGCTGGGTCCGCCGCGGCGACGACGCTCTTCGACCGGGTTGGGCCGGCCGGCGCGGTGCTCTACCGGCTGCTCGCGGCGGCGATCGTCCTGCTGGCGATCTGGCGGCCTCGGCCGAGCGAGGCCGGGAGGGAGGGGCTCGTCCTCGCCCTCGCCTTCGGGGTCGCGCTCGCGGGCATGAACCTCTGCTTCTACGAGGCCCTCGACCGAATCCCGCTGGGGATCGCGGTGACGTTCGAGTTCGTCGGTCCGTTGATGGTTGGGCTGTTCGCCTCGCGACGAGCTCTCGACCTGGTCTGGGTCGGTTGCGCGGCGGGCGGCGTGCTGCTCCTGAGCCGGCCCTCGGGCTCGGCGAGTGCCGCGGGCATCGGTTTCGCGCTCATGGCCGGCGGGTTCTGGGCCGCCTACATCCTGCTCAGCGCGCGGGTCGGCCGGGTCTTCCCTGGCGGGCGCGGCCTGGCGCTGGCGATGGGCATCGCCGCTCTCCTGATGGTCGTTCCCGGAATAGAGGCTGCGGACGGTGACCTGATCGATCCCGGCGCGGCGGCCATCGGGGCCGCGACCGGCGTGTTCAGCTCCGTGATCCCCTATTCGCTCGAGCTGGAGGCTCTGCGGCGAATCGCGGTTGGGACCTTCGGCATCCTGATGAGCCTGGAGCCCGCGGTCGCCGCACTGATAGGGCTGATCGCGCTGGGCCAGGACCTCGCCACCGTCGACGTCGTGGGAATCGCGCTGGTGGTGGTCGCCAGCGCGGGCGTCCTCAGCTCCTCAGTGGGACAGGCGCCGACGGAAGCATAGGTAGGCTAGGCGGCTTTGCGGAGCCGGCGCAGCCTGCGACCGAAGCGCAGGCGCGAGAGGCTGGAGACGGCCGGCATCTCAGCGGTGGCGGAGGTCGTTGTCACGTCCGCGCCAAGCAACGACGGCATGTGGCGCTCGATTTGGGCCGTGAGGCACGACCGGCACGAGCACTCAGGAACGGATATGCCTGTGTTGGTACAGACCGTCATCCCAGTTCCTTAAGCCAAAGCGAGATCACGGTAACTTCATCGGCGGTCGGAATTCCCGCAAATAGCCCAAAACCGCGTAGATGACTTCCAGTCATGAAACCCCCTACGTCGTGCCCTGACAAGATCGGCGAAATGGAAGCACAGGGACCAGATGTGCGCGCCGGTTCGATCTCCGAGGCGGTGGCCAAGGCGCAGGTCCACGCGCCGACCCGGGGAAATCGCAAGCTGGAGCGCTTCCTCGAGGCGGTCAACGCCGACGAGAAGGTGCGCGCCTGGTGGTACATGGCCCAGCTCCAGTCGGAGCGCCTGGGCATGTCGGACCACTCCTGGGTGCACGTGCAGGTCGTCCTCAACATCTCCCTGCGCCTGCTCCGCCTGCTGGTCAAGGGCGGGATCGAGCCGGCGATGGTCACCGACCACGGCATGCGCGAGCGCGACGCGGAGGTCGTCGTCGCCGGCGGCGCGCTGCTGCACGACGTCGGCATGTCGATTCACCGCGCCGACCACGAGGCCTACAGCCTCTTCATGGTCCAGAGCCGGCTCGACTCTCTGCTCGCCGATTGCTACGAGGAGCCGGAGCGCACAGTGGTCGCCTCTGAGATCCTGCACGCGATCATCGGCCACCGCCGGCGCGGCGAGCCATACACGGTGGAGGCAGGGGTCGTCCGCGTCGCCGACGCGCTCGACATGGCGGAGGGCCGCTCGCGGATCCCGGTGGAGGGAGGGCAGTACGGCATCCACGCCCTCTCCGCGGCTGCGATCGACAAGGTCAACATCGAGGCCGGGGATGAACGCCCGGTCAAGATCGAGATCGAGATGAACAACTCGGCCGGCATCTTCCAGGTCGACGACCTGCTCGCGACGAAGCTGCGCGGCACGCCGCTCGAGGGCCACGTCGAGGTGGTCGCGGAGGTGGCGGGGGAGACCGAGAAGCGGCTGCTGCCCTCGTTTCGGCTATAGACGCCCTGTGGCGGCGCGCTTCAGGTGAATGCCGATCCCCGCCACGATCACGAGGTGTCCAAGCAGCGCGATTCCCAGCGCCAGGAGGTTGAGTCCGGTGGACACGTCGTATCGGTCGTTGATCTCGATGGCCGCCCAGATCGTCAGCGGTACGAACAACCCGATGGCTGTATAGATGCCGGGGTTGTACTCGCGGCGGCCCAGCGCGACGAGGATGTGCACGAGCGCGTTGACCCCGGTCAGGTAGACGCCGATCAGCCCGAGGGCGGGATCGACGTAGTAGGCCAGCAGGATCGAGGCCAGGATGAGGACCCAGACGCCGAGCAGGTTGATCGCGAAGGTCGCCCCGCGGCCGAGTGCCGTTCTCCCCGCTTCGAGGCGATCGTTGACGTAGAGGCGAAAGCGGTCGCCGGCGTGCTCCTCGAGCTGGTGGAGCATGTAGACCGGCAGCTGGACGTAGATCAGCATCGCGGCGACGCCGCCCTCGCTCCAGACGATCGGGACCAGGCAGAGGAGGAAGCAGGCGGCGAAGGCGGCCGCATAGGGCCACTGCCAGTCTGCGACGAGCCAGGCGTAGCCGCTCCGCGCGGCCGAGCGCACTAGACGCCGGCGCCCTTGCCGCCGCGGCCCTCGCCGCCCGCGAAGCGGGCGGCGCCCTGGACGCCGACGCCGCTGGTCGCTCCGCCGATCTCGGCTTCGCGGGCGAGGCCCTCCTCCAGCGAGAGCGAGAAGCCCTCGAGCGCCGAGCGGCGGTCGGCGAGCATCGTCTCCTGCGGGAATTGGGCCAGTCCCTCGGCCATCTCCAATGCGCGCTCGAGGTGCTTGCCGGGTGCGACCACTTCGGTGAGAAGTCCCATGGCGAGCGCCTCCTCCGCCTCGACAATCCGGCCGGTGATGATCATGTCGAGCGCCCGGCCCATCCCGACCACGCGCGGCAGCCGCTGGGTGCCACCGTCGATCAGGGGGACGCCCCAGCGGCGCTCAGGGAACCCGAGCTTCGCGGTCTCGGTGCCTATCCGCAGGTCGCACCAGAGCGCGAGCTCCAGCCCGCCGGCGAGCGCGTAGCCCGAGATCGCGGCGATCGTCGGCTTCGGCGAGGTGATCCGCGTGAAGCCGAGCGGCCCGTGCGGCCGCGGCTTCAGCCACTGCTCCGCGATCCCCTGGTCGTCCATCGCGGCTGCGACGGACTTCAGGTCGGCGCCGGCGCAGAATGCCTGATCGCCGGCCCCGGTGAGGATCAGGACCCGCGCGTCGTCGTCGCCCTCGAACTCGCGATAGGCCTCGAGCAGCTGGTCGGCGGTCGCCGGGTCGACCGCATTGCGCCGCTCGGGCCGGTCGATGGTGAGCACCCCGGCGGCTCCCCGCCGCTCATAGGTGACCTCGGGCATTTACTGATCCTATGTACTCGCAATACGGCTTCGCGATCAGATCGCGGCCACAAGCGGCCGCCCCGCATAAGTCGCTACGGGCTTCGCCCTTCGCTCCAAGGTGGAGCGGCCTGGTGGCCGCTAGCCGGGAGTGGACTGCGGCCACTGCCGTAGGAACGGCATCGGATCCACCGGCTTCGTGTCGGCGCCGAGCGTGGCCTTGCCGATCCGCACCTCGAAGTGGAGGTGCGGTCCCTCGCAGCTGCCGGTGCAGCCGAGCTGCCCGACCACCTGCCCGGCGTGAACCCGGTCCCCGAGCACCGTGGGGGACGGCTTCAGCATGTGCATGTAGACGAAGCTGTGGTTGTCCTGCGGGCTGTAGATGACGACGTAGTTGCCGCGGCCACCGTCGTCTGGATCACTGCTGCGGCCGCGGTCGACCACGATGCCGTCGTGGACCGCGACCTCCGTGGTCCCGGTCTTGGCGAAGACGTCCTGTCCCTCGTGGATGTGGCCGTAGCGCGGCGCCCCGAAGCGGGCCAGCTTGTCGCCGAAGTTGTGCGCGCCGAGGATGGGGAAGACATAGCCGCGGGTCAGGCCCGTCGGCGTGCCCGGATCGATGCCGAAGAGCGCCGCGCTGTTCGCGAGCGACTGGCTGCCGCTGGTCTGGTCGAGCCACGGGACCGGCAGGCCGAGCGCGGAGCCCAGCGCCCCGCCGACCGCGAGCGCCACCGTCACCGCCAGGCCGGCCTTGGCGGTCGGCCAGAACAGTCCGCGCCGTCTCGTCGCGACCCGCCTCCGGTTCTCGGCCGCGCGAACTCGCCTGCGGACGGGCCCCTCGACCGCCGGGTCGATCCGAGCGGCGGCCGGCCTCGCGCGGGCCGGCTTCTGCGCCGGCAGCGGCTGTCGGCGCGCAGGCCGCAGTGCTTCGCGCTCGCGCCGGAGTTTCTCCGCGCGCTCGCGCCGGCGGCGAGCGGTGCGCTCGCGCTCCGCCCGCTCCCGCGCCGCCCGCTCGAGCTCGAGCTTCGCGCGCCGCTTGCGCTCAACCCGCTCGCGCTCGGCACGCTCGCGCTCCAGTCGCTCGGCGAGCGATTGGCGGTGGGGCCGGAGCTCGGTGACGGAGGCGGGCTCGTGCTCGGGTGGCGGAGGCTCCGGCATCGGCTCGAGCTCCGGTTCCGCTAGGGGCTGCACAGCCGCGGCCTGGGCTGCGTGCGATCGCTCGAAGGACTGAGCCGCGGCGCGGCTCTCCTGCGCGTCGAGCTGGGCCTGCTGTTGCCTGCGGGCCTCGCGCTGCCTTCGCTTCGCCTCCCTGGTCGCCCGGCGCTCGTCGTAGTGGCCGGGGCCGGGATCGAACGGCGCCGCTCCCAGCTCGGGATCGAGCTCGTGATCGCGCGGCGCCCGTCTCAGGTAGCCGGTCTCTAACCCGGGATCGAAGGTCCGGTCGTCGCCTCCCATGAAGGCCGGGGGCTAACGACTTCCGAGGCGTTCGAGGTCCTGCGTGCGCCTCTCCTTGCGAGCTTCGAGGCGAATCTGGATCAAAGAGAGGACGGTCACCAGGATCGCGAAGAACGCGATCAGCCCGAAGGCGAAGAAGGTGACCACCTTGTCGTCGGTGCGGCCGTAAGTGCCCACGCCGTCGGCGGCCATCGCGGCGGGCGCGAGAACCAGCATGGCGACGAGGGCGAAGACCGGCGCGAGCAGACGAGACGCGAATCGCATCCCGGGCAATCTAACGCAAGCCCATGCGTCTAAGACACGCATTAGGCGAAATCGGGCTCAAGTCGCCTAGGATTCTCGCCCCGGCTCCGGCCGGGTCCCGCGGCATGGACCCGATCTCCTACTTCCAGGCAGTCGTCCTCGGTCTGCTCCAGGGCATCTCGGAGCTGTTCCCGATCTCGAGCCTCGGGCACAGCGTCGTGCTGCCGCGCATCTTCGGCTGGGACATCCACCAGGACGACGACTACTTCCTGAGCTTCCTGGTCGCGACGCACTGCGCGACCGCGATCGTACTGTTCTTCTTCTTCCTCAAGGACTGGGTCCGGATCCTGAAGGGACTGGGGCGCTCCCTGCGCGACCGCAACATCGCCCCGGAAGACAACGATGCAAAGCTCGGCTGGTTGCTCGTCTTCGGCACGATCCCGGCCGGCCTGCTCGGCCTTCTGCTCGAGCACCCGCTCCGAACCCTGTTCGCCTCGACGCAGACGGCCGCGATCTTTCTCTTCATCAACGGGCTGATGCTGTTCGGCGCGGAGGCGCTGCGGCGCCGCGCACCCGTTCGGTCCGAACAGGGGATCCGCTCCGACGAGGTCATAGCCCGCAGCCTCAGCTTTCGCGACGCCATCGGGATCGGCACCGCCCAGGCCCTTGCCCTGATCCCAGGGCTCTCGCGCTCCGGGGCGAGCATGGGCGGCGGCCTGCTCGCCGGGCTCTCGAACGAGGAGTCCGCCCGCTTCGCGTTCCTGCTCGCCACGCCGATCATCGGCGCCGCCGGCGTGCTCAAGCTGCCGGAGTTGCTCGGATCCCAGGGAGACCACGTGCGCGGCGAGGCGCTGGTCGGCGCCCTATGTGCCGCGGTGACCGCCTACTTCTCCGTCAAGTTCCTGCTCCGTTTCTTCGAGACGAACCGGCTGACGCCGTTCGCCGTGTACTGCTGCGTCGTTGGCGGCGTCCTCACGGTCGCGTTCGCGCTGAGCTGAGGAGGCTCAATGACCAAGCGCCCGCAATTGATCATTCCCGCCGTGATCCTCGGCGTTGTCTTCCTGGCGATCGCCATCGTCTACTGGACGATGGACGCCGGGTCGCTCCCCTCGTTCTTTCCCGGTCACGAGGCGGGCTCGAACCACATCCACTTCAAGCACGGACTGGCGGCCGCGGTACTCGCCGCCGGTTGCTTTGTCTTCGCCTGGTTCCAGACCGGGGGAGACCCCGGCGAGCGGGCTAGTCGGACTTGATTTGAAGCAGCTCGTCGCCGGGCTCGTGTTCGACCTGAAGGGTCGAGTGCTCAACTCCGAAGCGGTCGGCGAGCAGGCGGGCGGCGTGCCAGCGCGCCTCGTGACAGTCGGCGTCGCTCCGCACGATGATGTGGGCCGAGATCGCCGGCATCCCCGAGGTCACCTCCCAGACGTGCAGGTCGTGCACCTCGACCACGCCGTCCTCGGCGGCAATGGTCCGTCCGATCTGCTCCGGATCCAGGCCGGGCGGCGCGGCCTCCATGAAGATCCGGCCCGAGTCGCGCAACAGCCCGTATGACGCCCAGAGCATCAGCGCGGCGATCAGCAGGGAGGCGACGCCGTCGGCTCGCTCGAGGCCCCAGACAAGGATCAGTGCGCCGGCGATCGCGGTCGCGATGAAGGCGAACAGGTCCGTGAGCACATGCCGGAAGGCGCCTTCGACGTTCAGGCTGCGCCGCTCGGCGCCGGCGAGCAGACGGGCAGCGAGCAGGTTCACGCCGATCCCGGCGACCGCGACGATCAGGACGAGGGCGCCCTCCACGTCCGGCGGTTCGACCAGGCGGCGGATTCCCTCGTAGACGATGAGGATGCCGAGCAGCAGCAGCGTCACCCCGTTGACCTGGGCCGAGAGGATCTCCGCCCGCTTCATCCCGTAGGTGAAGCTGCCGGACGGCGGCCGCTGGGCGAGGCGCAGGGCCGCCAGGGCCAGTCCGAGCGCGACCGCGTCGGTGAGCATGTGGCCGGCGTCGGAGAGCAGCGCGAGCGAGGAGCCGACGATCCCGGCGACCACCTCGGCCACCATGAAGGCGACGATCAGGGCGAAGGCGATGCCGAGGCGCCGAGCGTCGGCATCCGCGTGAACGTGGCCGTGGTCGTGGTTGTGCCCCATTCAGGGATTACAGCGGGTGGTTCACGGCTTCGCCATATAGCCGGACCAAAAAAAAGCGCGCGACCCGGGGCAGGGAGGGGTCGCGCGCGCTGACGAGAGAGGAATCTCGAAAGTGGACGGGAGTCTCTCCACCCAGCCCGCCTCCGGTGTGAACATCCCGATACGGCAAATCGGGCATTTATCCGCCATTTGCTTGTGAAAAACCGGTGAACCGCCCTTCACCATGGGGCTCCTGCGCCGCACCCGCCCGTATCATTCCGGTCGACTCATCAAGCGGACGACGCCCGGGGGTAGGGGGTCCGTCCCAAGAGAGGGGCTCGATGAACAACCAAGCAGGCATACGGCTGGCTGTCATAGACACGGACAGCGCTTTTCTCACCGTCCTCGGGAAGCGCCTGGAGGGCGCCGGGTGGGAGTACCGCGTGCTCGCCGGCAGCGTGCCCGTCGAGGACCTGGTGGCGATGAAGCTGAACGCCCTGCTCGTCGACCTCTCCGTTCTCGGTCCGCAGGGCTGGGAGTTCCTCGAGAAGGTCTGCGGAGCAATCCCGGGCCTCGGCGTCCTGGTCAGCACCTCGCAGTCCACCGTCGCCCAGCGGGTCCGGGGTCTCCGGCTCGGAGCCGACGACTGGATCGGCAAGCCCTCCCATCCGGAGGAGGTCATGGCGCGCATCGAGGCCGTCGCGCGGCGCCGTAAGCGCGCCGCCGCCCGCGAGGACGTCGGACCGCTCGTGTCCGGCGAGCTCGAGATCCGCGCCGATCAGTACCAGGCCTTCGTGAGCGGCCAGAGCATCGGCCTGACCCGGCGCGAATTCGAGCTGCTCCAGCTTCTCGCCGAGGGGCACGGCCAGGTGATCGAGCGCGAGGAGATCTACCAGAAGGTCTGGGGCTACGCGATGGCTCACGGCGACCGATCGGTCGACGTCTTCGTCCGCAAGCTGCGCCAGAAGCTCCAGCGCCATTCCGCGAACTGGCGCTACATCCACACCCACTTCGGCATCGGCTACCGCTTCGACCCGGAGCCGATCGGCAGCAGCGGCGAGTCCTCTTCTGTTGACGTGCCGATGCCGGCCGCGGAAATCGCCGAGGACCCCGCGGAGCTTGCCGAGCTCGCTCACGAGGGCAAGTAGCAAGCTGCTCGCCAGGATTCACCTGGCCTTCACGCAGCCTTCACACGGGGGACGCGCGTCGGACTAACCTCGCCCGGCCATGCGAAGGATGTCTCCCCGGGCACGGCGAACCCTCCTCTATCTGACCCCGGTGATCGTGGTGGCGCTGCTCGTCGGCATCGCGGCGACCGACAGCGGCGGCAGCGGCGAGGGACACGCGCGGACGGGCGACAGGCTGACCGGTGCCGTCAGGATCGACGGGGCCACCGCGATGCGGGACCTGGTGAACCGCGCCGCCGAGCCCTTCCGGGCCCAGCATCCGGACGTCCGAGTGACCGTGGGGGCGTCCGGGGACGAGAGCGCGCTCGCGTTGTTCTGCGCCGGTGAGATCGACATCGCCGCCGTCGCCCGGCGCCTCGACCGCGCCGAGCGGCGCGCCTGTCGCACGGCCGGGACCAACTACACGGAGGTTCAGGTGGCGCGGGTGGGGATCGCGCTGGTGGTCAGCGATCGAAACGACTTCGCGAAATGCCTTGACCGCGAACAGGTCCGGGCGATCTGGCGACGGACCGGCCCCGCGACGACCTGGGCCGAGGTGGATCCGCGTTTCCCCGCAGTGCCGCTCGAGCCCGCCGGGTGGAAGCCCGACAGCCCGCCCGCAACGATGCTCGCGGAGGCGCTCTTCGGTCCCGACGACCCGCTCATCCGAGACGACTACGAGGTGGCCGATGACGCCAAGGACCTCTCGAAGGTCGTCGCCCCCTCCGCCTACGCGGTCGGGTACCTGCCCATCGTCCAGCTCAATCCCTCGGCCGGGGTGAGGCCGCTGGCTTTGGACGCCGGCGGGGGTTGTGTGGCGCCATCCGCCGAATCGGTCAGCGACGGCTCCTATCCCGTGTTGTCGCGTCCGCTCAATCTCGAGATCCGGACCGCCTCCCTCCGGCGGCCGGAGGCGCGTCTCATCGTCCGGGAACTCCTCGCGCAACCGCCCGTTGTCACGAAGGCCGACGGAGCGGTTGCGGTGCCATCTTCACACCGCGTTCACTGGAAGTTCACTCGACCGTAACTAATTCTGAGGGGCGAGCGAGGAGGCTCCGACCCCATGGAAGGCGAGAACGGCGCGGCGGCCTCAGTTTCAACGATCCCCCTGGCCGGACACGACCAGACGCCTGTCTATGCCGGGCGCCTGGAGATCAGGCCGGCCGATCACGCGGCGCTGGTCGACGGCCGCCCACTGATCCTCACCGTCCGGGAGCTGCAGCTCCTCACCGAGCTCGCCCACAACGCCGAGCGGGTGATGACCCGGGAGGAGCTCTACGAGACGGTCTGGGGGCGCGCATATGAGAAGAGCGACCGCTCGGTGGACGTCTACGTCGGGCGGCTCCGAGCCAAGCTGAGCAGAGCGCTGCCCGGCAGGCGCTTCATCCACACCCACACGGGCATCGGCTACCGGTTCTCGCCCCAGGCCTGACGCCCCGCAGGCAGGCGCCGCTGTCGGGGATTTACATCCTTTTTACAAGTGCGCCACACGAACGTAACAAGCTGCCCTGAACCCGCTGACAGGGTGCCAGCCACCAAGGATCCGAGGGAGGCGAGCCAATGAGCCGCCGTCCCTTTTCGAGAAAACGAAAAAGGAGCGACTCAATGAATAGGAAGTGGTGGCTCGTACTAGCCGCCTCCGCCGTCTTGGCTCTGACCGCGGCTGCCTGCGGTTCGAGCGACAGCGGCTCGTCAGGGGGTGCGTCAGGCACCATTGCCGGCGCCGGCTCGAGCGCGCAGCAAGCCGCTCAGGAGGCCTGGACCGCGAAGTTCGAAAGCAATAACTCGGATGCGACGGTGTCCTACGACGCAATTGGATCCGGCGGGGGCCGGGATCAGTTCATCGCCGGCGGCAGCACTGCCTTCGCGGGCAGCGATGCGGCCTTTGACAGCGGTGAGCTGCCCGAGGCGACGAAGCGCTGCTCCGGCGAAGGCGGCGAGTTGGTCGAGATCCCGGTCTACATCTCGCCGCTCGCGATTGTCTACAACCTGCCCGGCGTCGACAATCTGCAGCTCAGTCCGGACACGACCGCGAAGATGTTCAAGGGCGAGATCACGACCTGGGACGATCCGGCCATCAAGGCGGACAACCCGGGAGTGGACCTGCCGAGCACGAAGGTCACGCCCGTGCACCGCTCGGATGAGTCCGGAACGACGTTCAACTTCACGGACTACCTCCATGAGGCCGCTCCGAGTGTCTGGACGTTCGATGCCGACGGCAACTGGCCGCTGAAGAGCGGCGAGTCCGGCGCGCAGACCTCTGGCGTGATCCAGGCCGTGACGGCCGGCGAGGGCACGATCGGCTACGCCGACGACAGCCAGGCCGGAGACCTCGGCGTCGCCAAGGTCAAGGTCGGCAGCACCTACGTGGCGCCAAGCGCCGCCGGTGCGACGGCCGACTTCGACGTGTCGCAGAAGGACCCGGCGCTTAGCCCCGGCAAGTACGTGTTCGCGTACACGGTCGAGCGCACGTCGACCGATCCAAAGAATTACCCGCTGCTGCTCGTTTCCTGGCTCATGGGCTGCACGAAGTACAAGGACTCCTCGACCACCGATCTGGTCAAGGCGTACTTCAACTTCGTGATCAGTGACGAAGGCCAGCAGGTCGCGGCGCAGAACGCCGGTTCGGCTCCGATCGGACCGACGATCAAGACAGAGGATCAGAAGGCGGTCGACGCGATCGGCGGCTGATCCGCTAGCTCAGAAGCAGATGCGGAGGGGGCTCCCGGGCACAGGCGCGGGAGCCCCCGACCGCTCTTCAGGCAACGCACCACATGGAAGCTCACACCGACACAACCACCCAAGCGGGCCAGATCCTCGCCGCCGCCTCGGGAGGCCGGCGCCGCCCCGGCGACCGGATCTTCTCCAACGCGGCGGTGATCGCCGCCGTCACGGTCCTGGCCCTGCTCGCCGGCGTGGCGATCTTCCTGGTTGCGGACTCGGTGCCCGCGATCACGGCGAGCTCCGCCGATCTGCCAGAGGGCAAGAACCTGATCGACTACATCGCGCCGCTCGCCTTCGGCACGATCCTGGCGGCGACGGTTGCGGTGGTGATCGCGGTCCCGCTAGCGGTCGCCGTAGCGCTCTTCATCAGCCACATCGCGCCGCGCAGGCTCGCCCTGAGCCTCGCGTACATCGTCGACCTGCTGGCCGCGATCCCCAGCATCGTCTACGGCCTCTGGGGCATCTTCGTGCTCGGCCCGGCGATGGTGCCCATTCTCGACTGGCTGGTCGCCCGTCTCAGCTTCATCCCGTTCTTTGCGGGCCCGGCCTCGGTCACCGGGCGGACCATGCTCACCGCCGGCCTGGTGCTCGCGGTGATGATCCTCCCGGTCGTTTCGGCGGTGTCACGCGAGGTCTTCTCCCAGACGCCCCGCCGCCTCGAGGAGGGCGCTCTCGCGCTCGGCGCGACCCGCTGGGAGATGATCCGGATGGCGGTTCTGCCCTTCGGCAAGTCCGCCGTGATCAGCGGCTCGATGCTCGGCCTCGGCCGGGCGCTGGGGGAGACGATGGCCGTGACGATCATCCTCTCCGTCGCCGGCGTCGTCAGCTTCAACCTGGTCAGCCAGGAGAACCCGACGCCGATCGCGGCGAACATCGCCCTCAAGTTCCCCGACTCCTCTGGGGTGGACGTCAACGCCCTGATCGCGTCCGGGCTGGTCCTCTTCGGCATCACCCTGGTTGTCAACATGATCGCCCGCGTGATCATCTCCCGCTCGAACGTCCAATAGGACATGGCGGACCAACCACGAGACGAGAATCCCGCAGCGGCGTTCGATCCGGCCGAGAAGGTGGCCGCGATCGGCGGCCCCGCCGTCAGCGCAGGCACCCTGCCGCCGTGGTTCCTGCGCGCGGTTGTCGCCGGATCGGCCCTGGTCGCCCTCGCGATACTGCTCGCCACCGGCGGCTTCACGATCGTTCTGTTCTTCGTCCTCACGGCGGTGATCGCGCTGCCGACGGCCTACATCTGGTCCCGTTTCACCGAGGGGCGCCGGCAGGCGATGGACCGGCTGGTGACCCTAGGCATCGTCGCCGGCTTCGGCGTCGCGGTCGGACCTCTCATCTCTCTGCTCTACACGGTGGTGCAGAAGGGAACCGCGGACTTCACCGGGTCCTTCTTCACCGAGTCCGCACGCGGGGAGATCGGCGCCGGTGGCGGCGCCGAGCACGCGATCGTCGGCACCCTGGTGATCACCGGCGTCGCGACGCTGATCTCGGTGCCGATCGGGATCATGGCCGCGGTCTACCTGAACGAGTACGGCAAGGGCCGGCTGCGCCGCGCCCTCACCTTCTTCGTCGACGTGATGACCGGGATCCCGTCGATCGTCTGCGGCCTTTTCGCCTACGCGCTGTTCGCGGCGTTCCTCGGGCCTGGTATTCGCCTCGGCATCATCGGATCCGTCGCCCTGACGGTCCTGATGATCCCGATCGTGATCCGATCGACGGAGGAGATCCTGAAGATCGTCCCCAACCACCTGCGGGAGGCCGCCTATGCGCTGGGGACGCCGAAGTGGAAGGTGGTCACGCGAATCGTGCTGCCGACCGCGCTCGCCGGGATCGTCACCGGGGTGATGCTGGCCGTGGCGCGGGTGATCGGCGAGACGGCTCCGCTGCTGGTCACCACCGGCGTGATCGACTCCGTCAACACGAACCCGCTCAGCGGCCGGATGCAGAACCTCGCCGTCTTCGCCTACAGCGAGTACAAGGATCCCGGCGTCGACGTACAGGCCTCGTACGACAAGGCCTGGGCGGCGGTGCTGACCCTGATCGTGATCGTGATGATCCTCAGCCTGCTCGCGCGCTGGATCTACCGCCGCTTCGGCACCGAGCTGCGCTAAAGAACTTGAGACTGAGAATGCCCAGCGACAGGAGGAAGATGCCCGAAACAGCCGACAAGACCAAGCAGAAGCGGGGCGCATCGCTGGCCAGCGATCTCGCGAGCGCCGCCAGGAAGGCCGTGGGGCGGGGTCCCGATAAGGTCGAGCGCGTGGCGAAGCGCTTCAACGTCAACGGCGTCGATCTCTACTACGGGGACTTCCATGCCGTTCAGGACGTGACGATGACGGTCGAGCCGAACCAGGTGACGGCGCTGATCGGCTCCTCGGGCTGCGGCAAGACCACCGTGTTGCGATCCCTCAACCGGATGCATGAGCTCACCCCCGGCGCTCGCGTCGAGGGCGAGGTCTCACTCGACGACCAGAACATCTACGCACCGAACGTGGATCCGGTGGAGGTCCGCCGGATGGTCGGGATGGTCTTCCAGGCCCCCAACCCGTTTCCGACGATGTCGATCTACGAGAACGTCGCTGCCGGCCTGACCCTCAACCGCAAGGGCATCTCGAAGTCCGAGAAGAACGAGATCGTGGAGAAGTCCCTGCGCGGCGCCCACCTCTGGGAGGAGGTCAAGGACCGCCTCGACAAGCAGGGGTCGGGTCTCTCCGGCGGACAGCAGCAGCGGCTCTGCATCGCCCGCGCGATCGCAGTCGAGCCGGAGGTCCTGCTGATGGACGAGCCCTGCTCCGCTCTCGACCCGGTTGCGACCCTCGCCGTCGAGGACCTGATCGAGGACCTGAAGCACCGCTACACGATCGTGATCGTCACCCACAACATGCAGCAGGCGGCCCGCGCCAGCGACGTCACCGCCTTCTTCAACCTCGAGGCGGCGGGCAAGCCGGGCCGGCTGGTCGAGATGGATGTGACCGAGAAGATGTTCACGACGCCGTCCAAGAAGGAGACGGAGGACTACGTCAGCGGGAGGTTCGGCTGATGCCCGAGGCACGCATGCACTACCAGGACCAGCTCGATGCACTCGAGAAGAATTGCCTCGGCGGCCTCGATCTCGTCATCGCCTCGCTCGACCGCACGATGGAGGCCGTCCAGCACCAGGACATGGAGCTCGCCGAGCTGGTGATCGCCGACGACGACCGGATCGACGGCCGCTACCTGGAGGTGCATCAGGAGATTCTGACGCTGCTGGCGACGCAGGCCCCGGTCGCGACCGATCTTCGGCTGATCTCCGCGCTCCTTCACGTCATGCACTCGATCGAGCGCATGGGCGATCAGTGCGTGAACATCTCCAAGGTGATCCCGCTGACGGGGAATGACGCCCCGGTCCACGACGAGATGGTCGATCGGATCGTGTTGATGGGCAAGCAGGGCCGTTCGATGCTCTCACAGGCGAAGAAGGCCTTCGAGGGCCGGGACGTCGAGCTGGCGCGCGACCTCGTCCGCCAGGACGATCTGATCGACAACCTGAACAAGGAGTGCTTCAAGATCGCGGTCCAGGTCGGCGACGACGTCGACGTGCGCGAATGGGCGATGACGATGATGCTCGTGGCGCGCGCCCTGGAGCGGATCGGCGACAACGCCGTCGACATCGGCGAGCAGGTGGCATTCGTCGTGACGGGCCTCTTCCGGGAGTTCGAGGACGCCTCGCACCCCGGCCAGGCCCCGCTGCCCTCGGGCTAGCCGATCACCAGGAGCGAAGCGCCCGCATCCGCGAGGTCTTCTTGAACTGGTGTCCCTCCATGCGGCCGAGGACGTCGTCGAGGAGCCGGACGGCGTCGCTCGGCATAGGGACCCTTGTTGAGCATCACGCACTCGGCCCGCTCGGCCATCGCGGCGTCGGTGAGCTCGGCGCGGTGGCGGGCCCCCTTCTTGACGAAGTTGTCGAGGACCTGGGTTGCCCAGATGACCGGCACGTGGGCCGCCTCGCAGAGCCAGAGCAGCTCTTCCTGGATTTCGGCCATCCGCCTGCTGCCGACCTCCACGGCCAGATCACCCCTCGCGATCATGATCGCCAGGGGCTGCCGCCCGGCACCCTGCACGATCAGCTCCGGCAGGTTGGCGACGGCGAGGCTCGTCTCCACCTTCGCAATCAAGCCCGACCGAGGCCGCGCCACGCGCGGTCAGCTCCTCCTGAAGGCGCGCGATGTCCTCCGGTCTCTGTACGAACGAATACCCGATGAGATCGGCGATGGGAGCGACAGCGTCCAGGGCGCGCAGGTCCGCGTCGGTGAGGGGGTCGACCGCCAATTCAACGGTCGGGAAGTTCAGTCCCTTTTCGGCCCTCAGGTGCTCTCCCTTCTCGCGGGCCTCGGTGACCCGAAGCAGGACTCCATACTCGAGGCGCCGCTCGACCTCGGCACCGAGACGTCCCTCATTGATCCAGACCTCGTCGCCCTCCTCCAGACGGGCCAGGGCCTCGGGGAGGGAGCACTCGAACTGAAGCTCCCATTCCCTCACGATGGGTACCGGCGACGCAGTCATCAGCAACCGGTCATCGCGATGAACGCGCTCTCCATGCGGGACGGTCGTCGACACAATCCGCGACCGCGGGCCGCTCAGGTCGAAGCAGACGCGGCACGAGCGGCCGGTCTCCTGGGCTGCGGTGCGAACGTGCTCGGCCATGCGCCCTCCAGGCGGGCGCGCCGTCGTGGGCGCAGTTGATCCGGGCGACGTCCATTCCCCCGAAGACCAGCCGGCGGACCAGGTTGTAGGAAGCCGCCGCCTCGCTCGGCAGCGTCACCATCACCCGGACGGCTCGGTGCGCCGGAGTGGGGCCGAGAACGGCCTCCGTCTGGGCGCGCAGCAGCTCGTGACCGCGGAAGAACGCCTCCGTGTCCGCGGCGGCGGAGCTCTCGCCCGGCGTCCCGCAGAGGGCGTCCAGCGCCGCCAGCACTGCGTTCAGGTTGGGGAGGACCCGGGCCTCGCACCGTCCCAGCGAGGAGAGTCCCAGCGGCATGAGTTCGACCTGGATCTCCCGCAGGTCGTGGTGGCGGAGCGCCAGGTAGTAGGCGAGATTCCGGGCGCTCCACAGGAACTCCTCACGCTCAATGCGAGGCCGCCAGCGATCGAAGATCTCCCCGCCCTCTCGAGCGACGTCTCGGCGAAGCCCGGCGATCGCATCGTGCAACCGGAGTGCGGCCGATTCAGGCGTCCGGTTGCCTCCGGCCATTGACATCTACCAGGTCATGGTGTCACCACGGAGGATGAGCGCGTCAAGCGCTTGTGAACGTCAGGCAGCGAGGTCGAATTCGGTCTCTCGCTGGGCCGCTCGCAGAGGCACGACTTCGGCCAGCTCGGGCTCCTCGGCCGGGGCGGATGGTCCTCCAGGTCCAGCAGAGGCCCGCGTAGATCGCGACCGCCAGAACGGTCGAAGTGCCCACAACCATCCCGGCCGCGGTGGCGCCGGCCAGGTCCGTGGCCCCGAGCGCGGCGACTGTCGCGGTCGGGGCCGTGCCGACCCCGATCGGAAGCAGCCCGATCGCGCCCATCGAGAAGAGTACGAGCGCAGTGTCGGTGGGGGCCGACGGCAGACCGAAGCCGGCGAGGACGAGCCAGGTCCGGAGCAGAGCCATGCAGGTGAAGGCCCCAACGGCGAGGGCCAGCCGGTTGCGAGCCGAGGAGGGCGAGCACCCCCAGCCCCGCGGCGAGGCGGTGTTGCCTGAAGTGGTGGTGTGCGAACCGCAAACCGGCAAGCACCGCGCCCGCACCCAGCAGCATCAACCACGGCACCCAGGCGGGGATCGCGCTGACCGCGGTCGATGCCAGCGCAGCGAGCAGGGCGGAGGTGCCGATCTCGAGCGTGAAGATCGGCGCGTCCGCGAGGGCGATCTGGGAGACGCTTGGGGCACGTCCCCGCCGAGGCGCCGGATCAGCGCGATGCGAGTGGCGAGCGCCGCGCTGCCCTGCAGCGTGCCGACCAGGAACGATCCGGCGTTCGCGGCGTGCAGGGTTCGGGAGTCGAGCCCGCCGCCGCCGGCGCCGCGCAGAACCGTCCGCCATGCCTCGGTGCGCAGGGCGAGTGTCAGCAGGTGAGCGAAGGCCGCCCCCGCGATCACCCAGGGCGGGCAGGCGAGGATCGCGACGAGCACCGCGTCCCCCTGGGTGGCGAGCACCGCCGCAAGGAGAGCCGCCGCCGCAACCGGCGGCCCGATCGGGCGAGACGCGCGGCGCCCGGCTGGGCACCTTCCGGGCTTCCACCTGCGCGTCTCCGCCGGGAGGCGTGCATCCGCTTGGGAATTCTGCGGCCGGGCGCGCGCCCGGGCGTTACCTGAGGTGACGAGTTTGCGAATAAACCGTGACCCTCCCATGGAGCCCATCTCGGCTGGTTTACATCGCGTACACAGGATCGCAACACCCCAGGATCGCCTCCGTTGAGACTGCGCTTGTCCGCCTCCCACGGATCAATGCAGAAGCGTTGCTCTCACCGGCGCTTGCACTCCTTTTCTCGAGACGGCGGCCGCGCTATAGGCGCGGCCGCCCCTCGTTTGAATGCGCCGGCCTCCGGTGAGCGTGGCCGGGAAGCGCCAGCCGAGGCCCTGCTCGCTACCCCTGGAGCCCGTTGTAGATGGATGAATCGAACACCGCGACCGCTGGATCCGCCGCGTAGCCGACGCGCGGGACGGCGAAGAGATCCTCGATGCTGGCCAGGAGGGAAAAGTGGTTGTAGTACGTCTGACTGGTCGTGGCCGGGAGGACGTACTGCGAGAGCAGCAGGAGGCCGACGCGCCCGCCGCCTCCGGTCACGCTCACGGGCCCACCCAGTGGAGAGCTCGACTCGGGCGGCAGATTCAGATAGGCGGGCCTGAAGCAGCAGGCGCTTTGATCCGCGTTCGGGCCGCTCTCCGGCGCTTCGTCGGAGGTGATCATGATGAGCCCCCCATCGCTGTAGGCGGGGGAAGCCATGATCTGGGGTACCACCGCTTGCAGGAATGCGTCCGCGGCGGGAAGCCCCGAGGGCTGACCGGGGGCGCAGGGGGTATCGCTGCCGTCGTGGCACCGGTTGGGCACGATGTATGAGAGCGACGGAGCTGACGGTCCACTCTGCAGATCGGGCGCCAGCTGATCTAGCCCGACGACGTTCGTGGCACACGTTGGGGAATCGATCACCGAGTGGAAGTAGACGAACGGGTTCCGCCAGGTCACGATAGGCGTCACCCGGTTGAGGGTCATGCGCGTTGTCGGGCTGACCGAGCGCGGGGTGACGACAGGTGGTCGACTGGCCGGACGCGGCGCCATTGCCGCTGTCCTCCGCGTAGGCCTTCCACGTCTTGCCCGCGGTTGTGAGCTGCCCGGGGAGGGACGCCGTGGCAGACGGATAGACGCAGCCGTCCCCCTGAACCTGTCCCGTCGCGTCGATCGTTCCCGGTGTGACGTCCGTGTAGGTCGTGCAATCCGCAGCGGTCGACTTGTTTGGACCCTGGCCGCTCATCAGGGCGATCTCGTTTGCCAGCTCTCCCTGCGTCACGCCGTAGTAGTTCGACAGAAGCTCACCCTGTGCAGGTCAAGCGTCGTGGCGAGATACGGTGCAGGCGAGGTCGGCGTGAAGGCTTGATTGAACCCTTGGCTCGAGAGCACGATCATGAACACGTGCTTTACCGGCGGCAGGGCAGTCGCGAAGGCACGGAGGGCGTCGTCGCTGCTCGGGGCGGTGGGCGGAGGCCTGACTCGCAGCCGGCCGGCGCCTGGACAATCAGCGGCGGGCGAGCAGGCTGCTGCGGCGCCGGCCGCAACGGCCGGTGCGGAGCTTCGCGGTCGCGGGTTCGGCCGGCGGGATCGACTGCACCAGCAAGGTGCGCCGAGCCCGAGCGGCTGGTGATCGCTCCGATTGCCGACGCCGAACGCCAGCATCGCCATGATCGCGACCGCGATGGCCTTCGGAGACGGCATCCGGAAGCCGCCCTCGGCGTCGGGATCGGGCGTTCCCTCTACCGCCGCCTCGTTGCCGCCGAGGCCCTCAGGCTGCAGGGCAGCGATCAGGTTGGCGACGTACGGCGAGCAGCGGTTGCCGGCGCGTCCCACACTCCACGCAATAGCGCTGATCGGCCATGAGCGGCGTGGCGCACTGCGCGCAAACCAAACCGGGAACCCCGCCAAGGCGCTCCTGAGCGACTGATTCGCGACAATGTGCACCGCAGTCTCGCGTGCCGGGCGGCGAACGAAGTTGTGAACATCCGGAGTCCGTGGAAACGGTTTGTTTACAACCTTGCCCCTCGAGCACCGGATACTCCGGCGTGACGGTGCGATTCGCCCGCCTTGGGGCCTCGTGGCGTGCCAGGAAGTCAACGGCGACGGAGGTCGTGAGCGGGTGGAAGCGACGAGTACCTCGAAGCAGCAGAAGTCCTCGAAGCAGCAGAAGTCCTCGAAGCAGCAGAAGTCCTCGAAGCAGGGGAAGCCCGCCTCAACTACGGCAAGTCTGGCTCAGGCCGGGACGGCGTTGGCCGCCGGCGGGAAGTGCTCCTCCTGCGGGGCCGAGCTGGCAAGCGACCAGCGGTACTGCCTCGTGTGTGGAGAGCGCCGCGGCCCATCGCGCCTGCCGGTCATGGACGCATCGCCACAGCCCAAGAGCGAAGGAAGCCCGGGCAGCGAAGAAGCGATCTCGATTCTCGCCGAGCGGCGCCTTGATCGCCGGCGTCGCGACCCTCCTGATTGCAATGGGGACCGGCGTTTTGATCGGGCGTTCGGGGGACCTCTCCGGCTCCAATGGAGATTCCGGCGTGCAGGTTGTAACGGCGCCGACCGGCGGAACGGCAACCACCAGCACCGACCGCGGCTGCCGACAGCTCCGCCAAGAAGGGCGCCGGAAAGTCCGGTGGCGCGGCCGCTTCCGCGTCGAGCGGGGAGGCGCAGCCGTTGCCCCCGCCTACCGTGACCGTCGGTCAGCCTGGCCACGGCGCGGGTTACACGAACGGCAAGTTCACCGGGGATTTCTTCGGCCAGTGACCGTCAGCCAGGAGAACCGGCCGAGCCCATGAAGATCACCGAGGTCTTTGTTGTGAAGCCACCGCGAGCGCTGGTGGGCCGCGGACGCGGACGCGGAGCGTCAAGCGCGAAGGCCAACGGCTCGTCCGCGCAGGGCAATGGCTCTTCCGGCGGGGCTCGGCCTCGACGGCCACTGGTCCAGCCGCGACGGCGCCGGAAACAGAAGGGTTGGTCGACCTGAAGCGGCGCCGTGATGCGCTCAGTGCGCGCGTGGCGGAGATGCAGTGGGACCTCGGCGGACTCGTGTACGAGATGGCAATCCGGAACAACATCCGGGTTGAGGTTCTCGTCAAGCGCGCGGCGGCCCTTCAGGATGTGGATGCCGAACTCAACGAAATAGAGCGCATCACGCAAATGGAACAGACCGGCACTGCCGGCGCGTGCGCCAACTGCGGAGCGCCACACAGCAGCGGTGCCGCGTTTTGCTGGCAGTGCGGCCAGCCGCATCCTCGAGCAGGTCTCGAGCGACGCCGTCAAAGGCTCCTAGACGAGGCCGCCCGCCAGGGCGCGGCTCAACCGAAGCGGCCCGAGATGTAGTCCCGGGTCTGCGGATGCGCCGGCTTGTTGAAGATCGACTCCGTATCGCCCTCTTCGACCAGCGTCCCGACCTGCTCGCCATCGATGGAGCCGAGTGTGAAGAATGCGGTTCGATCGGCGACTCGCGCAGCCTGTTGCATGTTGTGCGTGACGATGACGATCGTGTAGCGATCCTTGAGGGTGTGCATCAGATCCTCGATCGCCGCGGTGGCGATTGGGTCGAGCGCCGAGGCGGGCTCGTCCAGGAGCAGTACGTCGGGCTCGATCGCGATCGCGCGAGCTATGCAGAGCCGCTGCTGCTGCCCGCCGGATAGGCCCAGCGCGCCCTCGCGCAGCCGATCCTTGACTTCATCCCAAAGAGCGGCGGAACGCAGTGCGCGCTCGACCCGCTCATCGAGGCCAGCCCTCATACCGAGGTTGCGCGGCGCCCAGGCGATGTTCTCGTAGATCGACTTGGCAAACGGATTCGGCTTCTGGAAGACCATCCCGATGCGGCGGCGCACCTCCACCCGATTCGCGCCGCTGCCGTACACGTCGTGGCCGTGATAGAGGATCTGGCCATCGATCTTGAAGCCGGCAATGGAGTCGTTCATGCGATTCAGGCTGCGGAGAAAGGTTGTCTTGCCGCAGCCGGAAGGCCCGATGAGGGCCGTACCAGGTTGTGCGGGACCTTCAGGTCGACGCCCGCCAGGGCCCTCTTCGTCGCCGTACCAGGCCGTCAGGTTCTGTGGCCTCGAAGACGGTCCCCCGAGGCGCGCCGTTCGATTGACCGGGGACCTCTCGACCGTGCCGCCGTTTGCCCTCGGGCAACGGCTCGGTTCGAATCCGGACCCGGGCGCGAGGGGCCGAGGCGCCGGAGGTGCGTTGTTCGGATGACCGGAATGTGCTCATTGCGATTGCAGCTTTCGCACGGCTGCGCGCCAGGATCGCCCTGGCCGTCACGTTGGCCACGAGGATCAACGTCACGAGGACGAGGGCTTCACCCCAGGCGCGTGTGTATCCGTTGGGGTCTGACTGCTCCGACAGCTGAAAGATTGACACCGGTATGTTGGGCACCGCTTCACCGAACGGGTTGAGAACGATGTCGTTACCGCTGAAGATCGAGGAGACAAGGATCAGCGGCGCGGTCTCCCCGGCGGCTCTGGCGACGGCAAGAACGGTGCCCGTGAGGATGCCGCCCGCCGCGGCCGGCAGCGTCACTCCCACCATCGCGCGCCAGCGGCTGACGCCGAGCGCATCGGCAGCCTCGCGGAAGCTCTTTGGGACCAGCAGCAGTATCTCCTCGGACGAGCGGGCGATCAGCGGCAACATGATGATCGCTGAGAGCGACGGATCCCGCGAAGCCGCTCTGACGGTGAGTGGTGGCGACGATCAGGCCGTAGACGAACACCCCGATCACGATCGAAGGAAGGCCGTTGAGGAGGTTGAAGATCGTCCTGATAACGCGGGCGGACCGGCGGTCCGCGAACTCGGTGAGGAAGAGGGCGATCAGGACTCCGACGGGCATCGCGATCGCGGTCGCGAGCGTGACGATCAACAGCGTGCCCAGGATGTAAGGCGCGATGCCGCCCCCGGACAGCGTCACCGGGTCTGGGTTCGTGGTGAGGAAACTCCACGCTGATCGCACTCCCGCCGCGGGCGACGACCGTGTAGACGACGATCGCGAGCGCCCCAACCGCCAGGAGCGCCGCGCCGGTCGCTCCCCCCTCCGCGAGGCGGGTGATCCACTGCCGCCGGCGCAGGTTTCCGGACGCCTTGAGCGGAGCAGTGGGATCGAAATTGGTGATCCCCGCCACGCCGGATTCGAGCTCGCGGTCGGTCGCTCATGCTGGGGGGCACCCGCCGTGGCCTGGTACTGGAACCGCCTGCCGATCCACTGCGCGAGGATGTTCGTGAGCAAGCCGATCACGAGCAGGATCACCGCCAGATAGAAGAGCGAGGCTTGGTGCAGCGTGGACAGTCGCACCGAGAAACTCGCCCGCGATCCTGGCCGCTAGCGTGTTGGCCGGAGCGAACAGCGACGTTTGGATCTGCGAGCCGCCGCCAATCACCTGCGACACCGCAATCGCCTCCCCGACCGCGCGGCCGAGACCGAGAAACGTCGCGGCGGCGACCCCCGGTGCGGTTGCCGGAATCACGACCCCGCGCACCATCTCCCAGCGGGTCGCGCCGAGCGCCTCGGCGCCTTCCTTGCACGTCGCTCGGGACGGCGAGAAAGAGGTCGCGGCTGAGCGAGGCGATGATCGGCACGACCATGATGGTCAAGATCAGGCCCGCGGTGAACATGCTCGCGCCCGGTGGTCTGGGGGGTGCCGAAGATCGGGAGGAAGCCGAGCTTGTCGTGGAGCCAGGGCTCGACATGGGCCGCGACGAACGGCGCGAGGATCAGAATGCCCCAGAAGCCGAGGATGACGCTCGGTATCGCCGCCAGCATTTCAACCAGCGGCGCCAAGACCGCGCGCGATCCCGGCGGGGCGCCAGCAGGCTGAGGAAGAGCCCGATCGCGATGCCGATCGGCGTCGCCAGCAGCAGCGCCATGGCGGAGCTGACCGCGGTGCCGTAGAGGAGCGCGCCCGCTCCGAACTGGTCGAAGTTGGGCGCCCAGGTCGTACTGGCCGACGAATCCCAGGCCGAACTTGGAGATCGCGAGTCCGTGGCGCCGTGCGCCACCTGATATGCGATCAGGAGCAACGCGACGACCGCGAGTAGGGCCGCGAGGGCGCAGAGACCGAACAGCACGCCGTCACCGACTCCATCCACCGAATCTCAGGCGGGGACGCCAGCGCATCCGCGCTCGCAGAAACTCCGC
Organism: uncultured Solirubrobacterales bacterium; assembly: GCA_963819715.1. GTDB lineage: Bacteria > Actinomycetota > Thermoleophilia > Solirubrobacterales > 70-9 > DASUPK01. Next base: position 8,198 of record CAWFXE010000002.1, on the reverse strand, counting down.
TGGCGGTGGCGGCGGCCGAATTCATGCGCCGGCACGCTAGACGGTGATCGACCGAGTTCCCAAGGTGTTTCACAAAACAATTACGAGTCGGCAACACCTTGATAACAGTGGCTTGGGCCAGTGACCGCGATGCTCCCGCAGGGTGTGGAAGCGCCGGATTCGATGGCCTGTCATATCTCCACCAAACAGATAGGGGTTATCCAAAACGTGGCGCATTTCCCAATGGCGGGACAAGATGCGCCTCCACTCGCAGGAAAGGACCTGAATTGAAGCGCAAGCGAAATAGGCTTACCGTCGGTAGTCGTGGCGGCAGCGCTGTCCACGACAGTCACCTCCGCGTTTGCAGCCAACGCATACGCGGGCACGCTCACCGGAGCCGGCTCCACGCTGGTCAATCCGCTGATGACCCAATGGAAGGCGGACTTCCAGGCGAGGACCGGAAACACCGTGACCTACGGTTCGGTCGGCTCCGGCTCCGGAATCACCCAGATCACGAATCGCACCGTCGACTTCGGTGCGTCCGATGCCCCGCTGACCCCGAGCCAGGCCGCCGCATGCAACAACTGCGTGCAGATTCCGTGGGCGCTGAGCGCGGTCGCCGTCGCGTTCAACCTCCCCGGCGTCAGGAGCCTGAAGATGACGCCCCAGCTCGTCGCGGCGATCTACCTCGGGCAGGTCACGAGTTGGCATGACAAGCGGATCAAGGCGCTGAACCCGGGGGTCCATATCCCGAACCTCCCGATCACCGTGGCGCACCGCTCCGACGGGTCCGGAACCACGTACGCGTTCGCGGATCTGATGTCGCACGTCAGCAGAACCTGGGCGCGCACCGTCGGTACCTCGGTAGCGCTCAACTGGCCGGTCGGGGTTGGAGGTAACGGGAACCCCGGGGTCACCGCAGTCGTCCAGTCGACCCAGGGCTCCATTGGCTACATCGGGGTCGACTACGCCGTCGCGAATCACGTTGCGGTGGCGGCGCTGAGGAACAGGGCCAAGAAGTTCATCTTCCCGAACCTCAAGAACATCAAGGCGGCGGCCAAGACCACCAAGAAGGTCCCGGCGAACAACGAGTTGCACATCGTCTGGCCGGGGAAGAAGGCCAAGCTCGCCTACCCGGGCGCGACGTACACCTACGCGATCGTGCCGCACGGCGCTCCGCAGAAGGACCTGCTGAGCCAGTTCATCTCGTACGTGCTGACCGATGGCCAGCGGTTCGGGCCGGCGCTTGATTTCCCGGCCGTCCCGAAGGTCGTGGTCGACAAGTCGAAGAGGTCGCTCGCGAGCCTCTAAGGGCAGCAAGCAGCAAAGGCATGGCAAAGCGCCCCGGGCCCGCCGGCCCGGGGCGTTTTGCGTTGAGCGGCCTGGTTCGGAGGTCCGGCCGGCGAGCGACCTGGGAGTGGTCGGCCGGCTAGAGCGCTGCGGCCGGCACCGCCGGCGGCGCCACGACCTCGACTGCCGCCTCGAAGAGGCTCGCCGCCGATGGTCGTGGCGGATGCACCTCGAGCAGCAACGGCGCGCTGGCCTTGCGGGCGAAGAGCGGCGCGAGGCGATCCCACGGGACCTTGCCGCGACCGGGCGGCAGGTGAAGGTCGAGTCTCAGCGGGTCGAGCTCCGGAGAGCCGGGATCTCCACGGCGGGCGCCGAGGTTGTCGTGGAGGTGGAAGAGGACAGCACGGTCGAGCGCGGGCTCGACCAGCTCGAGCGGGTCGGCGTGGCGAAGCTGGGCAACGACGTTGGCATGGCCCAGGTCGATGCAGAGGCCCACGGCCGGCGAGGAGATTCGCTTGGCCATGGCCCTCAGGGTGAGCGGAGTGAAGGAGAGGGCGTCGGGCCCCGGATATACGGGCGCGAGATTCTCCAAGGCGATGATCACACCGAGACGCTCGGCACGGGTGGCGAGCGCCGCGAGCGAGCGGGTCTCCGCCAGCCGCCGGTCCTCGCTGGCGGGCACGTCCGGAAGGTTGGCCGCGTGGTAGACGACGTGGGAGGCTTCGACCTCCGCGGCGTAGGAGATCAGGCCCGCGAGGGCGTTGTCTCCGTCCCGCGTCCCGGCGCGCACGGACCCGGGGCCGTGCAGAATCAACTTGAGACCGGAGGTGCCGAGCACCCCGGCGAGGGCGGCGGCGTGGCGCCTTGCGTCACGTGGGACGGTCAGCACGGACGGTGGGGGAGAGGGGACCTGGACGTAGCGGAACCCGGCGGCCTCGATTTCCTTCAGGATTGGCGCTGCCGGCCACCAGTCATAGGGAATGCTCAGCCCGAGCCGTTCGGTCGGATCGCTTCTGGGCATCGATTCGAAGTTACGACGGCCCTTCGCGAATACCGTGAAGAGGCTGTGAAGGCGAGCTGCGAGGGCGGGCGGTCTTGCCTACGGCGACGTGGACGGCTGTATCGGCGGGTGCTCGCCGGATCTGCCCCGCACGGAGCCCGGGGTGGGGCGGGCGGGCTCGTCGGGCCACCAGCGCCGCCGCAGCCAGAGCGCGACGTAGACGAGCGTGACGAGGACCGGGACCTCGATGAGCGGGCCGACCACACCGGCCAGCGCCTGCCCCGAGCTGGCACCCCAGACGCCGACGGCCACCGCGATCGCCAACTCGAAGTCGTTCGAGGCGACCGTGAAGGCGAGGGTCGCGGTCTTCGGGTACCCGAGGCTCATCCCCCGGCCGACGAGGAACCCGAGCACCCACATGACGACGAAGTAACAGAGCAGGGGCAGCGCGATGCGTGCGACCGTCAGCGGGTCGCCGGTGATGGCGTCACCCTGGATGGCGAACAGCAGCACGATCGTGAACAGCAGCCCGTAGAGCGTGATCGGCGCGATGCGCGGGATCACCGTCGACTCGAACCATTCGCGGCCGTGCGCGCGCAGGCCCCAGCGGCGGGTGAGATAGCCGGCGGTCAGCGGGATGCCGAGGAAGATGAGCACGGTGCGCGCGACCTCCCAGATGCTGACCTCGAAGCCCTGGGTGTCGAGCCCGAGCAGGTTGGGCAGGGCGTTGAGGTAGAACCAGCCCAGAAGCGCGTAGGCGACGACCTGGAAGACGGCGTTGAAGACGACGAGGACGGCGGCGCGGTCGTTGTCGCCCCCGGCGAGGTCGTTCCAGACGAGCACCATCGCGATGCATCGCGCCAGGCCGACGACGATGACGCCGGTGCGGTAGGCGGGCTCGTCGGCAAGGAAGAGCCAGGCCAGGGTGAACATCAGGGCGGGGCCGACGACCCACGACAGAAATAGCGAGACGCCGAACATCCGCCCGTCGCCGCGCATCTTCCCCATCTCCTCGTAGCGGACCTTCGCGAGGACCGGGTACATCATCAGCAGCAGGCCGAGAGCGATCGGCAGGCTGACGGTCCCGACCTTCAGGCTGTCCAGGAAGTCGTTGAGCCCGGGCACGAGTGACCCAAGCGCCAATCCGCCGGCCATCGCCAGGGCGATCCACAGAGGCAGGAAGCGGTCGAGCGTCGAGAGGCGGCGAATGACGGCGGCCTCGTCCGGATGGACGGTGGCCTCACTCACGATGCGACCAGGATGCGATGAGGTCACCTTAGGACGCCGGCTCCGCCCGGGGCAGTTCCACCCCGGAGGAGCGGCGAGCGGTCGCCTTGGGAAGCATCAGGGAGAGGATCCCGGCGGCCACGACGAAGCCGGCGGAGACCCAGAGGCAGGCGCTGAGGCCGTTCCACTCGTACAGGAGTCCCGAGAGCACGGTCCCCGCCAACCGGCCACAGGCGTTGGCCATGTAATAGAAGCCGACGTTCATCGCGACCTTGTCGTTGTCGGCGTAGGAGAGGATCAGGTAGGAGTGGACGGCCGAGTTCATCGCGAACAGGACGCCGAAGATGATCAGTCCGACCACGACGACCGCAGTCGGGTCGGCGTTGGCCGTAAGCGCGATCGCGATCCCGGCGGGGAGGATCGCCAGCGCGAAGGCGAGCCAGGCCGCCGTCCGGCCGTCCGGCTCGCCGCCCTCCTCGGCGCGACGGCGCACGAAGCGCGGCGCCGAGGCCTGCACGATCCCGTAGCCGATGATCCAGGCGGCGAGATAGAGGCTCACCTGCCAGAAGTTCCAGCCCACCACGGAGTAGAGGAAGACCGGCAGGCCCACCACGAACCAGACGTCTCTGGACGCGAACAGGAAGATCCGGGCCGCCGCCAGGATGTTGACCGCCCGGTTGTTGGAGAGCATGTGTTTGAACTTCGCCTTCGCGTCGGGTCGGCCCAGGTGCTGGCCACGCATCAGGGTCGAGACGACGATCAGGGCGGTCGCGCTGATGCCGGCCAGGACGAGCACACCGGGCTGGAAGCCGATCACCGTGATCAGCAGACCGCCGAGGAAGAATCCCACGCCCTTCAGCGCGTTCTTCGAGCCCGTCAGGATCGCGACCCACTTGTAGAGGGCGCCCTCCTGGCCATCGGGCACGATCAGCTTCACCGCGCTCTTCGAGCTCATCTTGGTCAGGTCCTTGGCGATGCCCGAAAGGGCCTGGGAGGCCATCACGTAGGGCACCACCAGCCAGGCCTCGGGCGCGAAGCCGAGCATGCTCTGCGCGCAGATCTGCACGCCCAGCCCCATGAACAGCGTGGTCTTGAGCCCGAAGCGGGCGGCGACCCAGCCTCCGACGAGGTTGGTGACGATGCCGAAGAACTCGTAGAGCAGGAAGAGCGTGGCGAGCTGGAATGGGCTGTAGCCGAGCTGGTCGAAGTAGAAGAGCACCAGCATGCGGCTCGCCCCGTCGACGAGGGTGTCGCTCCAATACGCCCCCGTGACGAGGGCGTAATTGCGCATGTCCCCGAGCGGTTTGGCTGTGCTCGCCTCCATGGCCAGGGCTTTAGTCGAGGGCGGGGGTGCGGGCGGCGCCTGGATCGGCCTGGGCGCGAATCCCCTGCGAGACCTTCTGGGCCAACTCCGCCAGCCGGTTGGCGTAGCCCCATTCGTTGTCGTACCAGGCGAGCACCTTCACCTGGGTCCCGTTGATGACCATGGTGGAGGGAGCGTCCACGATGCCCGAGCGCGGGTCGTCCCGGTAGTCGACGGAGACGAGGGGGCGTTCCTCGTAGCCCAGGATCCCGGCGAGCGGGCCATCGGCGGCGGCGCGGAAGAGGTCGTTGACCTCCTCGACCGTGGTCGGCCGCTCGACCTCGAAGGCGCAATCGGTGATCGACGAGTTCAGCATCGGCACCCTCACCGCGAGGCCGTTCAACCTGCCCTCGAGCTCTGGGAAGATCAGGCCGATCGCCGACGCTGAGCCGGTCGTGGTCGGAATCAGGGACAGGCTGGCGGCGCGGGCACGACGTAGGTCCTCGTGGGGTGCGTCGACGACGACCTGGGTGTTCGTCATGTCGTGCAGGGTCGTGATCGAGCCGTGCCGGATCCCGACTCCCTCGTGGAGGACCTTGACCACCGGAGCCAGGCAGTTGGTGGTGCAGGAGGCTGCGGTGACCACGCTGTGCTCAGCTGGGTCATAGAGATCGTCGTTCACGCCGAGCACGAGGTTCAGCGCTCCCTCCTCCTTGACGGGAGCAGCCACGATCACCTTGCTGACGCCGCGGTCGAAGTAGCCGGCCAGGATCTCCATCGTGCGGAACTGCCCGGAGCACTCCAGGACGACGTCGATTCCGAGCTCGTCCCAGGGGACCTCTCCCGGGAGCGGGTGCCGGGAGTAGGAGATCGACCTCCCGTCGATGGAGATCGACTCCTCACCGCTTTCGACATTCGGTCCCCAGCGGCCGTGGACGGAGTCGAACTTGAGGAGATGGGCGGCCGTCGGAGCATCGCCCTGAGGCTCGTTGATGTGCGCGAACTCAAGATCCGACCAGCCCCATGCCGCTCGCAGCGCAAGCCGGCCCATCCGGCCGAATCCGTTGATTCCGATGGAAACCTTGGATTCAGCCACGGCTACGCGGATTCGACCGTCACAACGTCGATCAAAGCCTCAACGCGCGCCTGGATCTCGTCCCGGATCCGGCGCACCGTCTCCAGGTCCTTGCCGGCCGGATCCTCGAGGTCCCAGTCCTCGTAGCGCTTTCCGGGAAAGATGGGACAGGCGTCGCCGCAGCCCATGGTGATGACCGCGTCCGCGGCCCGGACGACCTCGTCGGTGAGCGGCTTGGGGAACTCCTTCGAGAGGTCGACTCCGACCTCCTTCATAGCTTCGACGGCATACGGGTTCAGGTCCTCTCCCGGATCCGATCCCGCCGAGCGTACGTGCACCCGGCCCTCTGCCAGCCTGTCGAGCAATCCGGCCGCCATCTGGCTGCGACCGGAGTTGTGGACGCAGACGAACAGAACCTCGGGGACCTCTTTGGTCAGCTTGCCCTCCACCTGCGCGAGCGCTCGCAGCCGCTGACGGGTGAAGCGCTCGACCATGATCGGGACGAAGTCCTGCACCTTCGACCGTGCGAACTCGTCGGTGCTCTCGTCCACGTATCTCTCGATCGTCTCCCGCGAGAAGATCCCTTCGAATTCTGCCGCGAGCACGTCGAATGATCGATTGATGAACCCCTTGGTGGCCAGGTCAACTTCGGTAGTCATCTTCCTCCCTTCGAGATTTAGCCGCCGGTGGCGCAATCCTAAAGGTTGACAACTATCGATTCAATCGATATATGTACATAGATGGCCGTCGATCTGGAGATGGTGCCGAAGCAAAAGCGACCGGCGGGTGAGCCGTGTTGCGAGCCCGTCGTCTATCCGGACATCCAGCGCGCCCAGGCTGAGCGGATGGCCAAGGTGGCGAAGGCGCTCGGCGATCCGATCCGCATGCAGCTGGTGGACGTTCTCCGCAAGCACGCCGGCAAGGTCTGCGTCTGCGAGCTCGTCCCGCTCTTCGACCTCTCCCAGCCGACCGTCTCCCATCACCTGAAGGTGCTTCGCGAGGCCGGCATCGTCGGCTCCGAGCGCCAGGGGCTGTGGGCCTACTACTACGTGAACCCCGACTCAATAGAGGAGCTGACCGCATGGCTGAGCAACTGACCGGCAAGGACGAGATCCGGGAGGCGGTGCGCGAGCGGTATGCCGCCGCGGCCAGCTCCGTGGGGGAGGGACGCGTCGCCTGTTGCACTCCGTCGACGGACGCCGACGCGAGCCAATCCTCCTGCGGGTGCGGCACCGACGTGCCCGACGCCTGCGGCGGCGAGGAGTTCGGCGCGGGTCTCTACCAGGACACTGATCGGGAGCAGCTCCCGGAGGAGGCCAAGCTCGCCTCGCTCGGGTGCGGGAACCCCACTGCGGTCGCCGAGCTCCACGAAGGCGAGACCGTGCTGGACCTCGGCTCCGGCGGAGGGATCGACGTCCTGCTCTCGGCCCGCCGCGTCGGCTCCGCCGGGAAGGCCTACGGCGTTGACATGACGGACGAGATGCTCGAGCTGGCGAGGCGCAATCAGCGCGAGAGCAGGGTGGAGAACGTCGAGTTTCTGAAGGGAACGATCGAGGAGGTCCCGCTCCCCGGCGACTCCGTCGACGTCGTGATCTCGAACTGCGTGATCAACCTCTCCGGCGACAAGCCGGCCGTGTTTCGCGAGGCGGCCCGGGTACTGCGCCCGGGCGGCCGCTTCGCGGTGAGCGACATCGTTGCCGATGACGGCATGGACGAGGCCACGCGCCGGGACATGGCTCAGTGGACCGGCTGCATCGCCGGGGCCCTGACGGCCGGCGAGTTCCGGCGCGAGCTCGAGGCCGCCGGATTCACGGACGTCGAGATCCGCGAGACCCACCGGGTTCACGACCAAGCCGGTTCGGCGATCATCCGCGCCACGGTCCCCGCATGAGCACCCCGGAGACGCTCGCCCTCAAGGATCCGGAGCGACTCTACCTCGACTGGGAGCACGCCCACTGGGCATCCCAGGAGATCGATCTCGGCCGAGACCCGGCCGACTGGGCCGGCCTGGACGAGGACGTGCGCGGCCTCATGTACTTCGCGCTCAGCTCGCTGATGGTCGCCGAGGAGCGGATCTCGACCCAGTTCGTCGGCCTGGTCCTGGCCCAGGAAGACGAGGAGGAGGGGAGCTACCTCTCGACCCAGCTCGTCGACGAGGTCCGCCACATGCAGTTCTACGCTCGCTTCCAGGACGAGGTGATTGCCGACCCCGCCGCCATCGCCGCCCACGTCGCCCGCTCCCGCGAGGTGCTGGGAGAGGCCTTCGAGAAGATCTTTGACCACGCCCTCGTGGAGGCTCATGCCAGGTTGGTGCGCGATCCGAG
>CAWFXE010000001.1:0-443902 GCA_963819715.1 uncultured Solirubrobacterales bacterium | reverse complement strand
ATGTCTCGCCGACGCGAGTCCAGGTGCAGTACGACCTGCCGCTGGCCGAGATCGTCCTCGACTTCTTCGACCAGCTCAAATCCCGCAGCAAGGGCTACGCCTCGCTCGACTACGAGCCGATCGGCAACCGGCCCTCGGACCTGGTCAAGCTCGACGTCCTTCTCGCCGGAGACAAGGTCGACGCCCTCTCGCTGATCGTCCACAAGGAGTCCTCCTACGACCAGGGCCGAAACCTGGTCGAGCGCCTCCGGAAGACGATCCCGAGGCAGCAGTTCGACGTTCCCGTGCAGGCCGCGATCGGCGCCAACGTGATCGCTCGCGAGACGGTCAAGGCGGTCCGCAAGGACGTGACGGCGAAGCTCTACGGCGGTGACGTGACGCGGAAGAAGAAGCTGCTCGAAAAGCAGAAGAAGGGGAAGAAGCGGATGAAGCAGGTCGGCGCGGTCGAGGTCCCGCAGGAAGCGTTCCTCGCCGTTCTGGAGATGGATGGCGACAAGTAGCGAGCAGCGGAAAAGCGTCGCGCAGGGAGGGATGGACGCCTTCAACGACGGGGACGTACCGGGGATGCTCGCCGTGCTCACGGAGGACGTCGAGGTCTACGCCTCTCCCGAGATGGTGAACGCCGGGACCTTCACCGGTCACGACGAATTCACCAGCTGGATCACCGCTTGGACCGAGGCGTGGGATGAGATCAGCGCAGAGGTCGAGGACAACACGGTGGTCGGGGAACGCCACGTGGTCACGACGATCCATCAGAAGGGGCGAGGCCGCGCTGGGATCGAGGTCAGCATGGAGCTCGCCTTCCTCTTCGACGTCAACGACGACGGGATCTGCACCTTTCTCGCGATGCTGCCGACGCGCGAGCAGGCTATCGGGATGGCGGAGGAGCGAGAAGGCGCCTAGAGGCTGATCCGCCGCAGCGGCAGGGTGAGCCGGGTCTCGATCTTCGCCAGCGGATCCTTGCCGTCGGCGATCAGCAGGACGACCTCGTCCGCAGGGAAGTCGCGGAGCTCGTCCTCGAGTGCCTGGGCGGGATCGTGGTCTCCGACCGATCCGCTCACCGGAAGTCCGGCGGCGACGAGCGCTCCCGCCGAGCGCGCGAGCCGGGCCTCGGCCTCCCTGCGGGCGTCGTCCTCAGCGGAGAGCCAGCGGTCGAGGCGGTGGCTCGGCACCGGGACGAGCAGACGGACGTCCTTCGGCGACCCGGCGAGGGCGGCGATGCGCTGCGCCGCCCCGGCCGTCGCCTCCGTGGTCGCCACGACAAGCACCCGGTGCTCCGAGTCCTCGTGCTCGGCGACCTCGATCCGCAGGTTCGGGCGAGCTCGGGAGGCGAAGACCACCAGGCCGGTGGCGGCGACCGCACCCACGGCCATCCCGAGGCCGGCTCCGACCAATCCGGCCAAGGCCATCGACGCGACGATCGCGGAGCAGATCAGCGCGATGACCAGGGGGATGGCGTATGGGCGGAAGCGCATCCCGCCCTCGGGGTCCGTGGTGGTGAGGAACGGAGTCACGTCAGCTATAGAATCGCGCGCCGCGATGCCCGTCAACACCGACGCAATCGGAAAGCAGTGGCCCGCCGCGACCTACGAGGTCGGCGCGGAGAAGATCCGGGAGTTCGCGGACGCGATCGGGGCGGGAAGCGACGTTCACCGCGACCACGACGCGGCCAAGTCCGCCGGCTATCGCGACCTCGTCGCGCCGCCCATGTTCTGCGTCGTCTACAGCGCGCGGGCGATGGGCCCCGCGATCCTCGACCCGGCGGTCGGGATCAACCTGGCCACGATGCTGCACGGCTCCCAGGAGTTCGAGTGGGACGAGCCGGTCTGCGACGGAGACGTCATCGAAACCGCCGCCACCTGCGTGGAGATCTACGAGAAGGACGGCAAGGGGTTCTACGTCTTCGAGACGATCTCGACCAACCAAGAGGGCAAGCAGGTCGTGAAGGGCACCTGGACCAACATCGTCAGGGGAGTGTGAGATGAAGGACCTGAACGAGGGCGACGCGATTCCGGAGCTGAAGGTGACGCCGGACAAGTACCTCCCGCATCGGTATGCCGGTGCCTCGGGGGACTTCAACCCGATCCACATCGACCCGGAGTTCGCCAAGGCGGTCGGGCTGCCCGGCAACATCCTGCATGGGCTTTGGATGATGGCTCAGGTCGCCCGCGGCAACGCCGCGCTCGCAGACGGCGATCCGCGGGCGTTGAGGCGACTCACGGTGCAGTTCCGCGGCATGGGATTCCCCGAGCAGGAGCTGGTCGTGAGCGGCACGGTCAAGGAGGTCTCCGATGGCCGCGTGGTCATCGACACCGTCGCCTCTCAGGGCGACAACCAGGTGATCAGGAACGCCCAGGCGGAGCTGAGCGCGGACTAGCTCCCGCCGCGTTCCTATCATCAGCTCTGTGCTGAGCGGACGGCAGAGCCAGATCCTGCGATTGCTGGTCGAGCGCTACGTCGATGACGGGCGCCCCGTCGGATCGAGCGCGCTTGCGAATCGCCCTGACATCGACTGGAGCTCCTCCACCGTGCGCGCGGAGCTCGCCAGCCTCGAGGAGGAGGGCTTCCTCACCCATCCGCATACCTCCGCGGGGCGGGTGCCGACGGACACCGGCTACCGCTTCTACGTCGAGAGGCTGCTGAGGCATCAGGACAGCCTGCCGGAGCCGGCTTCGAACGATCTCGGCATCTCCCGAATGAGGCGGGAGGTCGACGTGGCGATCCGCGAGACAACGACGACGCTCTCGCAGATCACCGATCTGGTCGCCCTCGTGACCGCGCCGCCTCTGCACACCGCGACCATTCACCGGATCGAGGTCCTGCTGCTGCAGCCGAAGGTCGTCATGGTGATGGTGATCGCGTCGAACGGCGGCGTCACCAAGCGCGTCTTCACCTTCCACCAGGAGGTCGACACCGGCCTGGTCGAGTGGGCGGGCAGCTATTTGAACGAGCGACTCGCCGGGCTCGGATTGGGCGCTCGGATGGCGGGGGATCGCATGCGGGACCCGGAGCTGGGTCCGGCGGAGACCGGCTTCCTGGCGGAGATCTCGAGCGCCTTCACGGACCTCGATGAGTCCGCCGAGGACACGCTCTACATCGACGGGACCGCCCGGCTCCTCTCGGAGGAGCACCTCGCCGACCTGCCGCACGCCGACGAACTGATGCGGGCACTCGAGCACCGGGTGAACGTGCTGCGTGCCCTGCGGACCGCGCTCGACCATCGCTCGGTATTCGTCTGGATCGGCGGTGAGAACCCGGCGCCCGAGCTGCGCTCGGTGAGCGTCGTCGGCGCCAACTACGGCCTCGGCTACCGCAACCTCGGATCGGTCGGGATCATCGGCCCGCTGCGGATGGACTACGCGACGGCGATCGCAAACGTCAGGGGCGCCGCCGGCGAGCTCTCCCGCTTCTTCGAGACGGTCTACGACGAGTAATCGCCACCATGGCCAAGCGCGACTACTACCAGGTGCTGGGCGTCGAGCGGAGCGCCTCCGATGGCGAGATCAAGAAGGCGTTCCGGAAGCTCGCGCGCGAGCTGCATCCGGACGTGAACGCCCACGACCCTGAGGCGGAGGAGAAGTTCAAGGAGGCCGCGGAGGCCTACGAGGTCCTCTCCGACGCCGAGCGTCGTCGGACCTACGACCGCTTCGGCCACGAGGGGCTGCGCTCGCACGGCTTCGACCCGGCCGGGGGCTTCGGCAGCATCCAGGACATCTTCGACTCCCTCTTCGGGGGTGGCGACCCGTTCGGCGGCGGCGGGCCCGCGGCGGGGGCCGACATCGGCGCCGTGGTCGAGATCTCGCTCGAGGACGTCCTCGAGCATCAGACCCGGGAGATCTCCTTCGAGACGGTGGTCGTCTGCGAGCGCTGCCGCGGCAACGGCGCCGAGCCGGGGACGCCGATCGAGGCCTGCCCCAAGTGCGAGGGCACCGGCCAGCTGCGCCAGGTGAGCCAGAGCATCTTCGGCCAGGTCGTGCGGGCCATGCCCTGCGACCGCTGCGGCGGCGACGGGCGAATTCCGGAGACGCCGTGCGAGCGCTGCGATGGCGCGGGCCGGATCGCCGAGACCCGGACCTGGGAGGTCGACATCCCCGCCGGCATCGAGGACGGCCAGCGCGTGCGGATCGCCGGCGCTGGGCACGCGGGGGAGGCGGGTGCCCGCCAGGGCGACCTGTATGTGGAGATCCGCGTGGAGACCGACGAGCGGTTCGCGCGCCAGGGAACCGAGCTCATCGCCCGGGCCGAGGTCCCGGTGACCACCGCCATCGTCGGCGGCGAGGTCTTCGTCCCGACGCTCGACGGCGAGGTTCCGGTCGAAGTGCCGGCTGGGACCCAGCACGGCGAGACGACCGTGCTCAGCGGCCGCGGCCTGCCGCCGCTCCGCGGCGGGAAGCGCGGCGCCGAGCACGTGGTCTTCGAGCTCGTGGTGCCCACAGACCTCGACGACGAGCAGCGAGAGGCCGCGGAGCGGCTGGCGGAGTCGCTCTCGAAGCAACAGGCGTCTCAGCGGCAATGATCCGCCTCGCGGTTCGCTGCGCTCCGGAGTACGCGGAGGCGGTGATGGCGAACCTGCTCGAGCTGGCGCCGAACGGGCTCGAGGAGGAGCGGGGCCAGGGCTGGGTCGAGTACGCGATCTACGGCCCGCCGGGCGAGGTCCCCGACTTGGGCGAGATCCAGGCCGCCGCGGGCGGCAGCCTCGTGGACGTCACGACCACCTCCGTCCCGGACGACTGGGCCGACCGCTGGGCGGATTTCCATCGCCCGATCGAGGTCTCCGGGCGAATCGGAGTGCGTCCCTCCTGGTGGGATCCGAAGGAGGGTCTGATCGATGTCGTCGTCGACCCCGGCCGAGCCTTCGGCACCGGCGGCCATCCCACGACCCGGCTCTCCCTCGCGCTGTTGCTGGCGCTGGAGGAGGCCGGAGAGGCCTCGGGCGCGATCGCGGACTGGGGCACGGGCAGCGGCGTTCTCGGTATTGCGGCTGCCAAGCTCGGTTGGTCCCCGGTCACGGGCTGCGACCGTGAGCCGGCGTCGCTCGAGACCGCGCGGGCGAACGCCGAGGCCAACGGCGTGGAGATGTCCATCGAGCGGATTGACGTGCGTGAGGGCCCGCCACCCGTCGCTCCGAGCGTCGTCGCGAACCTGACGGGCAACCTGCTCAGAGACTGCGCCGGGCATCTCGCCGTGTCCGGCGAGGCGCCGGACACGCTGGTCTGCTCCGGGATGCTGGAGAGCGAGGTGGACGAAGTCGTCGCGGCCTTTGCTCCGACTGGGTTGGCCGAGTCCGAGCGGCGGATCGAGAACGGCTGGGGAGCCCTGCTGATGCGACGCGACGCCGCCGGTACCTGATGACACCCGAGCTCAGCTCCGATCTGCCCATCGCGGTCTTCGATTCCGGAGTCGGCGGACTCACCGTGCTCCATGAGTGCCTCGTTTCGCTGCCCGAGGAGGACTACGTGTACCTCGGCGACGACGCGCGCTTTCCCTACGGTGCCCGGACCGAAGCGGAGCTCCGCGAGCACGTCGCCCAGGTCACCCGCTTCCTGCTGAAGCGCGGCGCAAAGCTGCTGGTGATCGCCTGCAACTCCGCCGCGTCCGCGGGCCACGAGACGGCGAAAGAGATTGCGGCCGAGGCCGGGGTGCAGGTGACGGCCGTGATCGAGCCCGAGGCGGAGATCGCGGCGGCGCTCACCCAGTCGGGCAACGTCGGCGTGCTGGCGACGCCCGCGACCGTCCGGAGTGGCTCGTATCTGCGGGCCCTCTCGAGCCAGCACCACGCCCTGACCATCACGGAGGTCGAGGCACCCGACCTGGCCGCGGTGATCCAGCGCGGCTTTCCCTTCTCGGAGAGCGTGGTCGAAATGGTGCGTTCCTACTGCGCGCCACTGAAGAAGGCGGAGGTGGACACGGTCATTCTGGGCTGCACCCACTACCCGCTCGTCGCTCCGATGCTCCAGCGGGTGCTGGGGCGGGATGTGCGGCTGGTGACGGCGGGACACGCGATCGCCGCGACCGCCCAGCGTGCCTTGGAGGCGTTGCACCTCGAGAAGACCGGCCATGAGGAGGGGACCTACCGGTTCATGTGCACGGGCGATCCCGAGTCCTTCCGCGAGCTCGGAACCCGCTTCCTGCAGATGCCGCTCGGCGACGTCGAGCTGGTCGAGCTGCCGTGAGCCTCACGGCCGTCTCGGTTGAGGAAATACCGTTTGTCCCCTGGGGCCTGCTGATGCTGGCTGTGGCCCTGTACCTCGTCGCCGTCGCCTCCCTGATCTCAGCCGGCCGCCGTGAGGACGCCCGGGCGCTGGCGGGATTCATCCCCGATTGCCTCGTGCTGGTCTCCCGGCTAGCGCGGGACGGCAGGATCTCTCGACCGCGCCGGGCCTTCCTCTTCCTGGTCCTGGGCTACCTCGCACTGCCGATTGACCTGGTACCGGACTTCCTGCCGGGGATCGGCCAGCTCGACGACGCCGTGCTTCTCGGGCTGGCCCTCCGCCTCGTCGTCCACGGTGGGGGCACCGAGATCGTTCGTCAGGCCTGGCCCGGCCCCGAGGCCTCGCTCACGCTCGTCCTGCGCGCCGCCGGCCTGGAGAGCAATGGCGGCGCCGCATCCCCGCCGACTACGCTTTAGGCGATGAGCATTCTCGAGCAGGTACAGGAGGACGTGAAGACCGCGATGAAGGCCGGCGAGAAGGAGCGCGTCGGCCAGCTGCGCATGCTCGTCAACGCACTCCAGGCCGAGGAGAAGGAGGGCAAGGGAGACGAGGTTGCGGCCCTGCAGCGCGAGCGCAAGCGGCGACTGGATGCCGCGGAGGCCTTGATGGAGGGCGACCGCGCCGAGCAGGCGGCGACCGAGGAGGCCGAGGCGAAGCTGATCGAGGGCTATCTGCCGGAGCAGCTCTCCGACGGGGAGCTCACGGAGCTCGTCGCGAGCGCGGTGGAGGAGTCCGGCGCGAGCGAGCCGAAGGACATGGGGGGCGTGATGAAGGTGCTGATGCCCAAGGTCGGCGGAAGAGCCGACGGCAAGCGCGTCAGCCAGGCGGTGCGCGAGAAGCTTGGCGCGTAGGCAGCTGGAGATCGACAACACCGTCGCCGCGGAGCTCGCGGGCTCCGAGGACGCGGTCCTCAGGGCGCTCGAGGGCCACCTCGACGTCGACCTCTACCTGCGAGGCAACGTCCTCACCCTGGACGGCAACGCCACCGAGGTCCAGACAGCGGAGACCGTCGTCGGTGAGCTCGTCGACCTGATCGAGCAGGGCCACGAGATCGCCCCCGGCACGATCGAGGCCGTCACCGGCGCCCTCGACAAGCACGAGAGCCCGGCCGAGATCCTCGAGGACGTCGTCTGGCAGCACCGAAACACGCGGATTGCCCCGAAGACCGTGAACCAGAAGCAGTACGTCGACTCGATCCGGCGCCACACGATCACCTTCGGCATCGGTCCCGCAGGCACCGGTAAGACCTTCCTCGCCGTGGCGATGGCCGCCGCGGCACTCTCCCGCGGAGACGTCAGCCGAGTCATCCTGACCAGGCCGGCCGTCGAGGCGGGCGAGCGGCTCGGTTTCCTGCCAGGTGACATCCAGGCTAAGGTCGATCCCTACCTGCGGCCGCTCTTCGACGCCCTCTACGACATGCTCGACCCCGAGCGGGTCAACTCCTACTTCGAGCGGGGCACGATCGAGGTCGCGCCGCTGGCCTTCATGAGGGGAAGGGCGCAGCCGATCTGGAGTCCGGTTCTCACTCCGGAGGGATTCCAAGCCATCGGGCGTCTGCGTGTTGGCGATCTCGTAATTGGGTCAAATGGCAGACCGACGCCGGTGCTGGGCGTGTACCCGCAGGGCCGTAAGGACGTGTTCCGGGTGCGAACTCAGGACGGAGCCTCAACGCTCTGCTGTGGTGATCATCTCTGGCGCGTCTGCTCTCCCGAAGACAAGCGCGACGGAAAGCCGGGCCGCGTCCTTGAGACGCGCGAGATGATGGGTCAGCTTCGTCGAGCGCACCAGCGCCGCTTTGAGCTTCCCTTGCTGAGCGCCCCCGTCGAGTTTCCTCCGTACGAGATTCAGATGGACCCGTACGCACTCGGTCTACTGCTTGGCGATGGCTGCTTGACGTTGAGCACCACGCCGAGCTTCTCTACAGATGATCACGAGCTGGCTCTCGCACTCGAGGGTGCCTTGCACGACATCGAGGTCACCCGAAAAGGCGACACCTACAACTACGTGTTGCGCCATGTCCACGGCCATCGTGGAGGAACGATTGTCACGAATCCCGTGACGGCCGCACTCCGAGATGTTGGGCTTGCAGGGGCTACATCGAGCACAAAGTTCGTCCCTGACGACTACCTCTACAACGAACCGACGGTTCGGCTTGCACTCCTTCAGGGTCTGCTGGATTCCGACGGTGGGCCAGTGACCCAAAAGGGTCGGACATGTCGCATCCAATACAGCACCTGTTCCGAGCGGCTCCGTGACGACGTGCTCTTCCTGGTGCGTTCACTCGGGGGTGTTGCCTACTGGCGCTGCCGAGAAGCTGCGGGGCGGGCTCCCGGATTGGTGCACGGGCGGCCTGTCTACCACCGCTCGGACGCGTACACCCTGGACATCCGCTTGCCGGAGGGGGTAGAGCCGTTTCGCTTGGAGCGGAAGCGTCAGACCTACGAGAAGAGTGGCGGCGGCCGGCCCATGCGCTTCATTGACGCGATCGAGCCCGCCGGGGAGGAGGACACGGTTTGTATCCAGGTAGCTGCGCAGGACGCGCTCTACGCGACGGATGACTTCCTCCTCACGCACAACACGCTGAACGACTCGTTCGTGATTCTCGATGAGGCGCAGAACACCAGTCCTGAACAGATGAAGATGTTCCTTACGAGGCTCGGCTTTGGCTCGAAGGTCGTGGTGACCGGAGACGTCACCCAGATCGACCTCGAGCGAGGCTCGAGGTCGGGCTTGATCGAGGTCGGCAACATCCTCGATCAGGTTCAGGACATCAACTTCATCCACTTCGGGGGCGAGGACGTGGTCCGCCACAAGCTCGTGCAGCGGATTGTCGCCGCCTACGGCGAGGCCGAGAGCCGCGCGGGCTCCGACGGGGGCGGCTGACATCGATCTCTCGGACGTCCCGGGCGATCTGCGGCGCGCGGTCGGGGCGGCCCTGCACGCGGCGGGGGTGGACGATGGTCATCTCGGAGTGGAGATCGTCGGGAAGGGGCGGATGCGGACGCTGAACTACGCCGCGCGCGGCGTGGACGAGGCCACGGACGTGCTCGCCTTCCCGATCGACGACCAACCGCACGATACGGGTCCCCGAGAGCTCGGCGACGTCTTCATCTGCCCCGAGCAGGCGACCGACGTGACGGAGGCCGCGATTCACGGCACCCTTCACCTCTGCGGTTTCGACCACGAGTCGGACCAGGGGGAGATGCTCGAGCTGCAGGCCAAGATCATGGCCTCGTTGTGAGTAGGGCGGGCTTCGTCGGGCTCGCTGGCCGCCCGAACGTCGGCAAGTCGACCCTGGTCAACGCGATCGTCGGCGCCCACGTGGCGATCGTCTCCGAGCGTCCGCAGACCACCCGGCGCGCGATCCGCGGCGTCGCGACGGATCTCGCCGCCGACTGGCAGCTCGTGATGACCGACCTCCCGGGAGTCCAGCGTCCCCGCGACGCGCTCACTGAGCGAATGCAGCGGCGGGTGGAACGCGAGATCGCCGATTCCGATGCGGTGCTCTTCGTGGTCAACGCCGAGCAGGGAGTCGGTCCCGGTGACCGCTTCATCTCCAAGGCGCTTCTTCAGTCGAGCATCGACACCCCGGTTGTCTGCGCCGTCAACAAGGTGGACCGCCTCAACAACGCCCAGACCGCGGCAGTGCTCTCGGCGGTCGGCGAGATCGGCGGCGTCGACGAGATCTTCCCCGTCAGCGCCAGGAAGGGTCACGGCCTGGAGCCGTTGATCTCGAAGCTCATCGAGCTGCTGCCCGAGAGCCCCTTCCTGTTCCCGCCGGAGCAGCGGTCGGATCTCCCCAGCGAGGTGCTGCTCGCCGAGCTGATCCGCGAGCAGGTGCTCCGCCGCACCCGTGACGAGCTCCCACACGCCGTGGAGGTTCAGGTCTCGGATGTCGCCTACCGCGAAGACGGGGTGGTCGAGGTTCTGGCTCATGTCTGGGCCGAGACCGAGTCCCAGAAGGGAATCCTGATCGGCTCGGGCGGCAAGAAGATCAAGGAGATTGGAACCGCGGCTCGCACCGAGCTGGAGCGGGAGCTCGGCGGTCGCGTCTTCCTCGATCTGCAGATCCGCGTCCGCAAGCGCTGGCGCAAGGACGAGGGCCTGCTCGACCGCCTGGGAATCGAATAGCGCCTGAACCCGCGCCTTCAGGCGCGTACGGGGGCGATTCGTACAATCGCCCGATGGTCGTGCAGACAGCCAGAGATGCGGCGAAGGTCCGCTTCGACGAGAAGGGTCTGGTGCCGTGCGTGATGCAGGACGCTCGCTCGGGAGAGGTGCTCACTCTCGCCTACATGAACGAGGAGTCGCTGCTGCTCACGCTCGAGACCCGCGAGGTCCACCTCTACAGCCGCAGCCGCCGCGAGATCTGGCACAAGGGCGCGACCTCGGGCAACATTCAGCGGGTCAGGCAGATCCGCTACGACTGCGACGGTGACGCTCTGGTCGCGCTGGTCGATCCGGCCGGACCGGCCTGTCACACCGGTGAGCGCTCGTGCTTCTACCGCGACCTGGAGGGAACCGCGGATCCCGGCGTCGACGCCCCGGGCGTGGTCGGCGAACCCGCGCTGCTGCCATATGAGGCGCTCGCCACGCTCGAGCGAACTCTCGTCACGCGCCAGCGCAAGCGCCCGGCGGGCAGCTACACGGTCGAGCTGCTCGAGGATCCGAAGCTCGCGGGGGACAAGGTCCGCGAGGAGGCCGCCGAGGTCGTCAAGGCCGTCAACTCCGAATCCGATGAGCGCGTCGCCGAGGAGGGCGCCGACGTCGTCTATCACCTCGCCGTCCTGCTGCTCTCGCGCGGCCTCTCGATGGCCGAGGTGCTCCACGTCCTGAACGGCCGCCGGCGGGCCCAATGAACGCCGTCGAGGCGGCGACCAACCTGCCCGGCCTGGAGCCGGGCCTCGAGCGCGCGCGCGAGCTCGCGCGGGGCGCCACGGTGGTGCCGGTCCGCTACCGCTTCATCGAGGACACGGAGACGCCGGTCAGCGCCTTCCTGAAGCTGCGCGGCGACGGGCCGGCGTTCCTGCTCGAGTCCGCGGAGCAGGGCCGCCTCGGGCGCTGGTCCTTTCTCGGTTTCCGCCCGAGGGCGATCCTGCGCTGGGCCGACGGCAAGCTCTCCGAATGGGGGGGTGAGACCGCGGCCGAGTCCGGGACCGGAGCTGCGCCGGACCGCGTGATCGACGCTCCCGACCCGTACGCGGCGGCCGCCGAGTACCTGGGCCGCTACGAGATCGCGGAGCCCGATGAGCTGCCCCCGTTCGCGGGCGGCGCGGTCGGCTTCTTCGGCTACGACCTGGTCCGGACCGTCGAGCCGCTGCCGGAGCCGAATCCCGACCCCATCGGGCTGCCCGACATGGCGCTGATGATCACCGACGTGCTCCTCGCCTTTGACCACCAGCGACACGAGGTGACGCTGATTGCGAACGCCTTCGTCGAGGACGGCGGCATCGACGAGGCCTACGCTCGCGCCGTCGACACGATCGCCGAGGTGCGCGAGCGCCTCCGGGAGCCGGTTCCGCCCGCGGAGACGACGACCGAGAAGACCCCCATCGACTTCCAGTCGAACATGAGCCGCGAGCAGTTCGAGTCAACCGTCTCTCGCATCATCGAGTACGTCCACGCAGGCGATGCCTTCCAGGTGGTCCCCTCGCAGCGCTTCACCTCGCCGTGCCCGGTCGAGGCCTTCTCCATCTACCGCGGCCTGCGGACCGTCAACCCCTCGCCCTACATGTACTTCCTCGACTTCGGTGACTTCGAGATCGCCGGCGCCTCTCCCGAGCCCCTGGTCAAGGTGACCGGGGACCGCGTCGAGACCCGGCCGATCGCCGGCACCTACCCGCGCGGCGCCGACGAGGAGGAGGACCGCCTCGCGGCGGAGCGCCTGCTCCAGGACCCCAAGGAGCGCGCCGAGCACGTGATGCTCGTCGACCTGGGCCGCAACGACCTCGGCCGGGTCTGCGAGTACGGCTCCGTCTCCGTCGACGAGCTGATGGTCGTCGAGACCTACTCGCACGTCCTCCACATCGTCAGCCAGGTATCAGGCAAGCTGCGCGAGGGCATCAGCGCGATGGACGCCCTGCGCTCGATTCTGCCGGCGGGCACCCTCTCCGGAGCGCCGAAGGTCCGCGCCATGCAGATCATCGATGAGCTCGAGCCGCAGAAGCGAGGGCCGTACGGGGGCGCCGTCGGCTACCTGAGCTACACACGCGACCTGGACACCGCGATCTACATCCGCTCCGTGGTCGTCAAGGACGGCATGGTCCACGTGCAGGCGGGTGGCGGCACCGTCGCGGACGCGCAGCCGGCCTACGAGTACAACGAGTCCATCAACAAGGCGAAGGCCGTCTTCCGCGCGGTCGAGCTCGCCGCGGAGCAGCCGGAGTGGCCGTGAGCGCGCAGCGCGAACACAGGGGTGGGGTCAGCGTGCTGGTCATCGACAACTACGACTCCTTCACCTACAACCTCGTCCAGTACCTGGGCGAGCTGGGGGCGGAGGTCGGCGTGGTCCGGAACGACAAGGCGAGCGTCGAGGAGCTGGTGGGCCTGAAGCCGGACCGGCTCGTCGTCTCGCCGGGGCCCTGCACGCCGAAGGAGGCGGGCATCTCGGTGGAGGCGATTCGCTCCTTCGCGGAGACTGGGACGCCGGTCCTCGGCGTCTGTCTCGGCCACCAGTCGATGGTGGAGGCGTTCGGCGGCAAGGTTGTCCGAGGCGACCCGATCCACGGCAAGGACGCGGAGGTGAAGCACGACGGCCGCTCGGTCTACGAGGGCCTCTCCAACCCGCTGGTCGCCGGCCGCTACCACTCGCTGATAGCCGATCCCGACCTGCCGGGCGAGCTCGAGCTGACCTCAAGCTACGGCGACGTCGTCATGGGCGTGCGACATCGCGAGCTGCCCGCGGAGGGCGTGCAGTTCCATCCCGAGTCCGTCCTCACCCCGCAGGGCAAGAAGCTGCTGGCTAACTTCCTCGGCGAGTAGCGCCCGCCACCTGCCTCGATGCCCAACGACATCCTCACACGCGCGATCGACGAGATCTGCAACGGCACGCACCTGACCGCGGATCACACCTCGGCTGCGCTCGCCGAGATCATGGAGGGCAGGGCGAGCGAGGTCCAGATCGCGGCTTTCCTGATCGCCCTGCGCGCGAAGGGCGAGACCGTCGCCGAGCTGGTTGGCCTGGCCCGCACGATGCGGAACCTCTCGACCCACGTGAACATCGAACCGCGACGACCTCGTCGACACCGCCGGCACCGGCGGTGGCCCGACGACCTTCAACATCTCGACCACGGCGGCGCTGATCGCCGCCGGCGCGGGCTGCGCTGTCGCCAAGCACGGCAACCGCTCGGCCACCTCGAAGTCCGGATCGGCCGACCTGCTCGAGGCCCTCGGCGTCCAGATCGAGCTGACGCCGGAGCAGGTGGCCACCTGCATCGAGGAAATCGGCTTCGGCTTCATGTTCGCGCCCAAGCACCATCAGGCGACCATGGCCACGTCGTCCCGGTTCGCAAGGAGCTCGCAGTGCGGACGATCTTCAACCTGCTGGGACCGCTCACCAACCCGGCGGGCGCCAGGCGCCAGCTGCTCGGGGTCTCCGACCGCGACCTTCCAGGAGACGATCGCCGAGGCGCTGCTCGGCCTCGGCTGCGATCACGCGATGGTCGTCTCCGCCGACGACGGCATGGACGAGCTCAGCATCGCCGACCGGACTCGCGTGGTCGAGGTGGCCGACGGCCGCACCGAGGAGTGGTTCGTCGAGGCGGCCGACCTGGGCCTGGAGGCGGCGCCGCTTGAGGCGATCGCCGGGCGGGGACCCGGCGACAACGCCTTGGTCGCGACGGAGATTCTCGAGGGCGAGGCGGGCCCGCCGCGCGACGTGCTCTGCTCAACGCCGGGGCGGCGATCTTCGTCGGCGGCAGCGCCGTGAACCTCGGCGACGGCGTCGAGCAGGCGCGGCGAGGCGGTCGACTCGCGGCGCGGCCGGCGACGTGCTCGACCGCCTGATCGACCGCACCCGCGAGCTCTCCGGCGCGAGCTAAGGTCCAGCGGACGAGATGGGCATGATCGAAGAGCTGGTGGGTCCGCGCGGGCAGGCGCGGAGCGACGACGCGCCGAGGTTCCGCTCGAGGAGCTCGAGCAGCAGCTGGACGAGCGGCCGGAGCAGCGCCCCTTCGGCGAGGCCCTGCCCGGCCCGGGCCTTCGCTGATCGCCGAGTTCAAGCGCCGCTCGCCGAGCGCCGGCGAGATCCGGGCCGGCGCGACGCCCGCCGAGATCGCCCGCGCCTACGAGCGAGGGCGGGCGCCGCGGCGCTCTCGGTGCTCACCGACGAGCCGCACTTCGGCGGCTCGCTCGACGACCTGCGCGAGGCGCGGGCCGCCTGCGAGCTCCCGATCCTCCAGAAGGACTTCATCGTCGACAGCTACCAGCTCTATGAGGCCGCGGTGGCCGGCGCCGACGCGGTGCTGCTGATCGTCGCGGCGCTCGACGCGGAGCAGCTCGCCGCGCCTCCACGACGAGGCCCGCGGGCTCGACCTCGACTGGTCGTCGAGGTCCACGACGAGGCGGAGCTGGAGCCCGCCCTGACGGTCGACGCCGACGTGATCGGGATCAACAACCGCAACCTCGACGACTTCAGGTCGACGTGCAGACGACCTTCGAGCTGATGCCCGACGTCCCCGCCGGCAAGACGGTCGTCTCGGAGAGCGGGATCGCCGAGCGGAGCACGCTCGACGAGCTGGAGCGAGTCGGGGTCGACGCGGTCCTGATCGGCGAGGCGCTGATGCGGGCCGACGACCCCGGGGCGAAGCTCCGGGAGCTGATCGCGGACGAGGAGTCGACCCGCGAGCACCTGCTCCCCGAGCTCCTGAACTATTAGAGAACCCGAAGACCCGGCTTAGGGTCGGTTAAGCGCCGGGCCGCACACTGGCCCGCATGAAGTCGCTGAAGAGCTTCCTCGCGACCAGCTTCGGGTCCGCCGTCGCCGGCGGCCTGGTCGTGCTGGTCGCCGGCCTGATCCTGATCCAGGCCGGGGTCGTCGACACGAGCAAGGACGACAACTCGGCCCCGGTGATCGAGCCCGCCGCGCTGGCCAGGCCCGCGAGCAACTCGAACCAGGGCCTCACCGTCCACGACATCTACCAGCGCGATTCGCAGGGCGTCGCCTTCATCCGCTCGACCATCATGCAGAAGACGCAGTCCGCGTTCGGCCTCCCCCAGCAGCAGTCGAGCGAGGCAACCGGCTCCGGCTTCCTGATCGACAACGACGGCCACATCCTCACCAACGCCCACGTCGTCGAGGGCGCGAAGTCCGTCGACGGTGCAGCTCGGCGACGGCGCCGAGCAGGACGCCCAGGTGGTCGGCTCCGATCCCTCCAGCGACGTCGCCCTGCTGAAGGTCGACAACACGGAGGGAGCCGACCCGCTGCCGCTCGGCGATTCCTCCAGGGTGCAGGTCGGCGATCCGGTCATCGCGATCGGCAACCCCTTCGCCCTCGACCGCACCGTGACCAGCGGGATCGTCTCCGCTCTCCAGCGCCAGATCCAGGCTCCCAACGGCTTCTCGATCAGCGACGTGATCCAGACCGACGCCGCGATCAACCCGGGCAACTCCGGCGGCCCGCTGATCGACGGGGCCGGCGAGGTGATCGGGATCAACTCCCAGATCGAGAGCCAGAGCGGCGGCAACGAAGGCGTCGGCTTCGCAGTCCCGATCAAGACGGCCGCCGACGTGGTCTCGCAGCTCGTGAACGGCGGCCAGGTGCACCGCGCCTACCTCGGGATCTCAGGCCAGCGACATCGACCCCGCAGGTCGCTCAGGCGCTCAATCTGCCGTCGACCAGGGCGTCCTGGTCGAGCCCGCGTCCTCAGCGGCGGACCAGCGGATGACGCCGGCATCAAGGGCGCGACTGGTCAGGCGACGATCGCGGGCCAGACCTTCCCCGTCGGCGGCGACATCATCACCAAGGTCGACGGCAAGGCGATCACGGGCATGGACGACGTGATCTCGGCGGTCAACGGCCACAAGCCCGGCGACCAGATCACCCTGACGATCTTCAGCGGCGGTCAGCAGAACGACGTGACCGTCACGCTGGGCGACCGTCCAGCGCACGTGCAGGGCGCGGGCTCCAGCTCCAGCACTCCCTAAGCGGCCGCCGGCGCCTTCACCACGCCGTGCTCGATCAGGCTCTCGCCGGTCTCGCGCGATCGTGTCCTCGATCGGCCGCGGCGACCAGCCCAGCGCCCGAGCCTTCTCCGAGCTGAGCTCTGACCTCTTCCCGAGGGTGCCGACGATCGATCGGATACCGCCGTCGAAGAGGGCCATGCCGCGGACCACGAAGTCGGGGATCGTCCGAGTCGGAACCTTCGAAGCCCTGTCGCCGAGGCGGCTGCGCAGAATCTCGCCGGCCTCGGACATCCAGAGGAACTTGGTGACGGCGATGAAGCGCTGACCGCCCGCCCCCGGCGCGGTCATCGCCAGGATCTCGAGCTCCGCCACGTCGCGTACGTCCACGAAGCTGAATCCGAGCCTGGGCATTCCCGGCATGCCCTTCAGCAGCCGTTCGATCGCCTGGATCGAATAGGAGAGGTCGTCGTTCAGCACCGGGCCGATGATCGCGCCGGGGTTGACGACAGCCAGCCGGTCCTCCGCGCCACGCTCCTTGACCATGTCCCAGGCCGCCTGCTCCGCAATGGTCTTCGAGCGCACGTAGGGGGTCAGACCCCTCCTCACCGGGGTCCGTCCAGTCCTCCTCGGTGAGCGTCCTCTTGTCGGCGCCCTTTGCCAGCCGGACAGCGGCGATGGAGGAGGTCACAACGACGCGCTTGACGTCGTGGTCAAGTGCCTTGCCGAGAACCCGCAGAGTGCCCTCGCGCGCCGGCACGATCAGCTCGTCGGGATCCTTCGGCTGCTTCGGCGGGAACGGTGAGGCGACGTGGAGGACGTAGTCGCATCCCTCGATGACGTTGTCCCAGTGATCGTCGCTCGTCAGGTCAGCCTGGTGGACCGTCAGGTGCGGGCCCTGTCCGACCTGCGACTCCACCGCGTCGAAGACGGCGCGCTCGCGCGATGGGTTGCGAATGGTGGTCCTCACCCGGTAGCCGCGTTCGAGCAGGCCGATGATGCACCAGCCCGCGAGGTAGCCGGAGCCGCCCGTTACTAGAACTGTCTTGCCGTCGCCTTCGGCCATTCCTCGTCGCCGACCCTATTCGAGTGCTCCGGCTTTGCGAACAGCACCTGGACGTCACGCAGCCTGCGCTCGCGGAAGCCGGCCTCGCTCATCGCCAGCCAAAGGGTCCAGAGACGGCGGAACGGCTCGTCGTACCCGAGTTCCCCCGCGAGGTCCGAGTTGGCGATGAAGCGCTCCCGCCAGAGCTGGAGGGTGCGGGCGTAGTGCGCGCCGATGTCCTCGAGCCAGACGGTGCTCATGTCGGTCTGGTTCGCGGTGCAGCGCTGGATCAGCTCCACTGACGGCAGGCAGCCGCCGGGGAAGATCAGCGTGTTGGCGAAGCTCTTCGCCGCCTTCTCGGTCTCATAGAGGCGGTCGTCGATCACGATCGCCTGCAGGAAGAAGAGGCCCTCGGGCTCGAGCAGCTCGGAGCATCGCCGGAAGTACTCGTCGAAGAACTGCCAGCCGACCGCCTCGATCATCTCGAGCGAGACGAGCTTGGTGTAGGTGCCGCGAAGATCGCGGTAGTCCTCGAGGAGAACGGTGACGCGGTCCTCGACCCCGGCGTCCCGGTTCCTGCGAAGCGCGCCTTCCCGCTGCTCCTCCGAGATCGTAGTTGTGGTCACCCGGCAGCCGTACTTGGCGGCCGCGTGGGTCGCCATGGCACCCCAACCGGTGCCGATCTCGAGGAGGTGGTCCTCTGGGCCCAGCTCGAGCGCCAGGCAGATGCGCTCGAGGCGGTTCTGCTGGGCCTCGGCGAGCGTCGCCTCCGGAGTCGGGAAGATGCCGGACGAATACATCATCGATTCGTCGAGGTAGAGCGCGAAGAGATCGTTCCCGAGGTCGTAGTGGGCGGAGATGTGGCGGCGGGAGGCTCTTTTGTTGTTGCGGGGCACCCGCCAGACGGTCTTCTCGAGCGGCACGAGCAGGGGATGGAGCCGCCGGCGCCAGGCGTCGAGCGAGCCGAGGTTGCGGCAGGCGATCCTGAGGAGGGCGACGAGGTCGTCGCAGTCCCAGAGCTTGTCGCGATAGGACTCCCCGAGGCCGACGCTGCCGCTGAGCAGGGCGCGGTAAAAGCGCGTCGAGTTGACCTTGACCGTCGCCGCGATGTCGGCCGCCGCGTCCCCGAATGTGAACCGCTGGCCATCGGGCTCGATCAGCTCCAGCTGGCCGCCGCGCAGCCGGGAGAACGCGCCCAGGATGAGTCGTCTGGAGGCTGCCTCGATCGCGGTCACGACCGGCAGCCTACTCCCGGAAAATGCCCGCTGCCACGGAAAATCGATGAATCCGCCTACTCTTGAGGCATGTCCAAGGTCAAGGTCTGCGGCATGACGAGCCTCGCCGACGCGGAGCACGCGGCGAGCCAGGGCGCCTGGGCGATCGGCCTGATCCACCATCCGGACAGCCCGCGATACGTGGAGCCCGGCGTGGCCGAGGAGATCGGCGCGGCACTAAAGCGCCGCTGTGAGATCGCCGGTGTATTCGTCAACTCGACCCTCGAGGACGTGATCGACGCCGCCGAGCGCGAGAACCTCACCCTGCTGCAGTTCCACGGCGAGGAGGGGCCATCTTTCTGTGATGAGGCGCGGCGCCGCACCGGCGCCAAGGTGATCAAGGCGATGCGGATCAACAGCGCCGCGGACGTCCAGGCGGCCGAGACGTTCCGAACGGATTTCCACCTCTTCGACGCCTACTGGCACGGAATCCACGGCGGCACGGGCAAGAGCTTCGACTGGGACCTGGTGACCAAGCGCCGCTCCAAGGTCCCGATGATCCTCGCGGGCGGTCTCACCGCTGAGAACGTCGCCGGCGCGATCGAGCTGGTCAAGCCCTACGCCGTCGACGTCGTCAGCGGCGTTGAGGCGGAGCCCGGCCGCAAGGACCATGCCAAGGTCGAGGCTTTTCTCGCGGCGGCCGGCGTCGAGCTGCCCTCGCAGGTGACGGCGCAGTGAGCGCCGCAGTCGAGGAGCGCTTCGGCCCCTACGGCGGCCGGTTCGTACCCGAGGCCCTGATCGCCGGCCTCGACGAGTTGAGTGCCGCGTGGAGCGAGGCGCGCGAGGACGCAGGCTTTCAGGCCGAGCTCGCGATCCTGCTGCGGGACTTCGTCGGACGTCCCACGCCGCTCTACCTGGCCCAGCGGCTGTCGGAGCGGGTGGGGCGCCGGGTCTACCTGAAACGTGAGGACCTGGCCCACACCGGGGCCCACAAGATCAACAACGCCGTCGGGCAGGCCCTGCTCGCCAGGCGAATGGGCAAGACGCGCATCATCGCCGAGACGGGCGCCGGTCAGCACGGTGTCGCCACAGCGACGGCCTGCGCGCTCTTCGGGCTCGAGTGCGCCGTCTACATGGGCAGCGAGGACATCCGGCGCCAGGCCCCGAACGTCGAGCGGATGGAGCTCCTCGGGGCGGAGGTGATCCCGGTCGAGGCGGGCGCCCGAACGCTCAAGGAGGCCGTCAGCGCCGCGATTCGAGACTGGGTTGCCACCGTCGGCAGTACGCACTACGTGATCGGCTCCGCGGTCGGTCCCGCGCCCTATCCGGCCCTGGTGCGCGATCTCCAGCGGGTGATCGGCGACGAGGCTCGGGCGCAGGCGCTCGAGGCGGAGGAGTCACTCCCGGCCCGGGTGATCGCCTGCGTCGGCGGCGGCTCGAATGCGATCGGCAGCTTCCATGCCTTCCTCGACGACCCGGTGGAGCTGATCGGAGTCGAGGCCGCGGGCGAGGGGCTCGACAGCGGCCACCACGGCGCATCGCTGGGCGCGGGGACCACGGGCGTCCTGCACGGGGCTCTCTCGTCGGTGCTCGCCGACGAGGCTGGACAGATCCTGGAGGCGCACTCCGTCTCGGCTGGGCTCGACTATCCGGGCGTCGGCCCTGAGCACGCCCAGCTGCGCGACTCCGGCAGGGCGACCTACGTCAGCGCGACCGATGCCGAGGCACTGCGAGCCTTCAGGGAGCTCGCCCGCCTCGAGGGGATCATCCCCGCGCTGGAGCCCAGTCACGCGATTGCCTGGCTGATGGAGAACCCCGGAGCCGAGGGCTACGACGTGCTGACGCTCAGCGGCCGGGGCGACAAGGACATGGCCGAGGCGACCGCCAAGCTCGCCGAGCTCGATGGCTGAAACCACTGTCACCTCTATCCAGGCGGCGTTCGACGCTGCAGCCGCGGAGGGACGCGCCGCTCTGATGCCCTATCTGATGGGTGGCTACCCGGATCAGGAGACCGCCACCGCCGTCGCTCGGGCCTACGCAGACGCGGGCGCCGATCTGATCGAGCTGGGTGTCCCGTTCTCGGATCCGCTGGCGGACGGGCCGGTGATCCACGCCGCGGACACGGCCGCGCTGGAGGCGGGGGCCACGCTCGAGTCCGTTCTCGAGACATGCGCCGGGGTGTCGGACCGGATCCCCGTCGCCGTGATGGCCTACGTGAACATGATCATGGCGACGGGCTACGAGCAGTTCGTCGAGAAGGTCGCCGAGGCAGGCGCGGCCGGAGTGATCGTCCCCGACGTGCCGCTGGAGGAGCGCGGTCCGATCGCCGAGGCGCTTCGGGGGCCCGGCATCCCGCTGATCCCGCTGGTGGCGCCCAACACGCCGCCCGAGCGCCGGACCGAGATCTGCTCGACGGCCCAGGGCTTCGTCTACCTCGTCTCGACGAAGGGCGTGACCGGCGAGCGCGCCGCGCTCCCGCAGGAGCTGACCCAGCTGATCGAGGACACGAAGGCGGCCGCCGACGTTCCGGTCGCGGTCGGCTTCGGGATCTCGACTTCCGAGCAGGCGGCGAGCGTCGGGAAGGTCGCCGACGGCGTCATCATCGGGACGCGGCTGGTGCGCACGGTCGCGGACGCCCCCGACCGTGAGGCCGCGGTCGCCGGGGTCGCCGAGTTCCTGAGCGAAACTCGCGCCGCCCTCGCCAGATAGGGTTCTGGCCGTGCAGGTAGTGCTCTTCACAGTCCTCGGCGCGTGCGTGATGGTGATCGCCTACACCCTCGGCGTGCCGGGCCCGGTCGCCGCGATCCTCTTCCTGGGCGGAGTTTTCACCGGCGCCGCCCTCAGGTACGCGCAGCCGCTGATCGACTGGCTGACCCGCCCGTAGCGACCGCCAGGCCGCTCCACTTCGGAGCGGAGGGCGAAGCCCGGAGCGACTTATTTGGGGCGGCCGCTTGCGGTCGCGGCTTGATTGCGAAGCCGGAGTAGGCTGCGCCCGTGCGGATCGGCGTGCTCACGGGTGGAGGCGATTGCCCCGGACTGAATGCGGTGATTCGCGCGATCGTGCGCAAGGGGGTGGGGGAGTACGGCCACGAGTTCCTCGGCTATCGCAACGGCTGGGCTGGGCCGCTCGAGCGCCTCAGCTCGCCCCTTGGCGTTCCCGAGGTCCGCGGAATCCTGCCGCGCGGCGGCACGATCCTCGGCTCCTCGCGGACCAACCCGTTCAATGAGGAGGGCGGGCCGCAGCGGCTCGCCGAGAACCTCGAGGCCGACGGCGTCGACGGCTTGATCGCGATCGGGGGCGAGGACACCCTCGGGGCGGCGGCAAGGCTGTTCGAGGAGGGCGTGCATGTCATCGGCGTCCCGAAGACGATCGACAACGACCTCTCCGCGACGGACTACACCTTCGGCTTCGACACGGCGGTCAACATCGCGATGGCGGCGATAGACCGGCTCCACACGACCGCCGAGAGCCACAAGCGGACCCTGATCTGCGAGGTGATGGGCCGGCACGCCGGCTGGATCGCCTTCCACGCAGGTCTCTCCGGTGGCGCCAACGTGATCCTGATCCCCGAGATCGAGTTCGACCTGGACCGGGTCTGCGACTACATCGTGCGGCGGTTCGAGAGCCACTACTCGCCCATCGTGGTGGTTGCCGAGGGAGCGATGCCCAAGGGCGGCATGCCGGATGCGGATGGCGCGCCCACGGACGCCTTCGGCCATGTCCGCCTCGGCGGGATCGCTCACTGGCTCGAGGGAGAGATCGAGCAGCGCACGGGTCACGAGGCCCGGGCGACCGTTCTCGGCCACGTGCAGCGGGGCGGCACCCCGACGGCGTTCGACCGGGTGCTGGCGACCCGCTTCGGCCTGCACGCGATCGACGCGGCCAACAACGGCGACTGGGGCAAGATGACCGCCCTGCGCAGCACCGACATCGAGCTGGTCGACCTCTCGGAGGCGACGGCGGAGCTGAAGACGGTTCCCGAGTCGCTCTACCGCGAGGCCGAGGTCTTCTTCGGTTAGGGCTCCAATGCTTCGCCTGGCGCTCGCGGCGCTGCTGCTCGCTCTTGCCGTCGCCGGTTGCGGCATCGCCGGGACCGCGAAGATCGACGCCCCGGTCACCGTCTACGTCAGCCTGCCGCTGACCGGACCCCGCGGCGCGGATGGCCGCGATGCCGCGGACGGGGCGCGGCTGGCGCTGGAGCGGGCCCAGGGAAGGGCGGGATCGGTCCAGGTCCGGGCCACATATCTCGACGACGCAAAGGGAAAGGTCTGGGATCCGGTCGCCGTCGGCGCGAACGCACGCCAGGCCGTCCAGGACTCCTCGGCTGCCGCCTACATCGGAGAGCTCGACTCCGAGCCGACGCGGGCCTCGGTGCCGATCACCAACAACGCGGGCCTGGTCCAGGTCTCGCCCGGAGCGGGGGGAGTGGATCTGACCCGGCCGGCCGCCGGCTATCCGGACTCGCCCGGGCGCTACCAGCCGTCGGGCTCGCCGAACTTCGCACGGACGGTCCCGGCGGATGACGTGGTCGTTGACGCGGCCGCCAACTGGGTATCAGAGCTCGGCGCCACGGCTGCGCTGGCCGCTTCGGACGGTTCGGCGTTCGAGGACCTCGCCGCCTCCGAGTTCAGAGCGGCGGCGGGTGAGCATGGCATCCAGGTAGGGCCGACGCTGCACGGCCGCAAGGTTGCCCTCTATGCGCCGACGGCCGGGACGTTCGAGTTCGGCGGTCAGAACTTCGCCGTGAGCGCGGAGCTGGACCCAAGCCGGTTGCCAGGTACGCAGTTCGTTGAGCAGTTCCGGCATCGCTTTCATCGGGCGCCCGGTCCATCCGCTTCATATGGCTATGAGGCGATGGGGCTGGTGCTCCAGGCGATCTCGGGAACGGGGACGGACGCCTCCTCGTTCCGCGACAAGGTCCGCACCGGCGTCTTTGGCGCCAATCGCGATGAGACGGTGCTGGGGAGCTATTCGATCACCTCGGAGGGGGACACCACCGAGTGCATGATCCAGCGCTACCGGATTGACGTCAGAGCCCGCATTGCTCTCGCCGCTCCGTGCTCACGAGGCTAGATCTCTGAGCGCGGTCCCTCAATCGCCGGCTGCCCCGAGATCACCGAGGCGACCCACTCCCTCATCTCCGGGATCAGGGCGAAGTCGATCGAGTGCTGGACCCGCGCCTCGCGGAAGGTGACCATCAGCCCGCCCTCCTCGAGCAGGTCGCGCGCCTTGCGGCCGAAGCCGACGGGGATGATCGGGTCGTAGGAGCCGTGGGTGACGTAGGCGGGCATGCCGCGCTTCGCGCGCGGGTCGAGCTTCCAGCCGCGGACCATCGGGTAGAAGCCGCTCATCATCAGCAGGCCCGCTGCCTTCGGCCGGCCCATGCCGAGGGCGACGGCGCATGCGACGGCGGCGCCCTGGCTGAAGCCGCCGATCACGGTCTTCTCCCACGGGATACCGCGGTGGCGGAGCTCGTCGTCCAGGAAGCGGCAGAGCTTCTCCAGCGTGTCGATGAAGGTGTCCTCGTCGGGGTGCCCGACCTCCCTGATCACGTACCAGTGCCGGCCACCGGGTGGGACGTCTGTGAGCGGGGCGCCGGGGGTCATCCCGAAGAACCTGTGGTCGGGGTCGAGCTCGTCGAGCATGGGGTAGAGGTCGCGCTCGTCCACGGCTCGGCCGTGCAGCAGGACCAGCGCCCCCTCGGGCTCGCCGGCGGGCTCGCGGGTGAGGTGGACGAGCTCGACGACCTGACCCGGGCGATCCCCGGGCGGCTGCTCAGGCGTGGACACGCGGGTTCTGGATCGGCCGCAGGACCGGCTCGACCTGTTCCCGGAGGTGCTCGTAGTCCGGCGGCAGCGAGAGCTTCTCGCCCAGCGACTCGAGCGGCTCGTCGACGGTGAAGCCCGGGCCGAGGGTCGCGATCTCGAAGAGAACGCCGCTCGGCTCGCGGAAGTAGATGGAGCGGAAGTAGAAGCGGTCGATGACCGGGGTCGGGCGGGCTCCGGCCGAGGTGACGCGGTCGCGCCAGGCCTCGTGATCGTCCATCTGCGAAGCCCACGCGATGTGATGGACGCTGCCGGCGCCCTGTAGGCCGCGCTCCGATGGTGGGGCGTCGAAGGCGTAGAGGCCGCCGCGGGTATCGCCGCGGATTTCCCAGCCGTCCTCGTGGGGCGCGAATCCGAGCGCTTCCTCGAACAACGCCTTGCTCGCGTCCGGGTTGCTGGAGTAGGCGCGGGCGCCGTCGAAGCCCTGCAGGGCCATCTCGGACGGGATCTCGGGGTGCTCGGCGACAAGCGGCTCGTCGTCGACGCCGGAGACCCGCAGCTCGTGGCCGAGGCCCTCGGGATCGGCGAAGCGCAGGGAATCGTCGTGCCGCTCGGTGGCGATGCCCTGGCCGCCCAGGCGCTCCGCCCAGAAGTCGAGCGCCTCAGACGAGCCGGCGCGCCAGCAGACCGTGTGGATCATGCCGTCGCCGGCCCGGCCGGGTGGGGCGCCGGGGTATTCGAAGAAGGTCAGGTCGGAGCCGGCGTCGCCCTTCTCGTCCGCGAAGAAGAGGTGATAGACGGTGGGATCGTCCTGGTTGACGGTCTTCTTCACCAGGCGTAGTCCCAGGACTCCGGCATAGAAGTTGACGTTGTTCTGGGCGTCGCCGGTGATCGCGGTGATGTGGTGGACACCCTCGAGCTTCATCTCATCCAATCTTGACCTATCGCAGGGCGCTGCGCAGGGCCTCGTCGAGCTCGGGATGGCGGAACTCGTAGCCGCCGTCGAGCGCGCGCCGGGGCAGAACGCGGGCACCGCCCGCCACCGCATCGGCGAGCTCGCCGCCCCTCATCGCGGTGACCGCGAACTTCGGGACGGGCATGAAGGCGGGTCGATGGAGAGCCCTGCCCATGGCCTTCGAGAACTCCCGGTTCGTCACCGGGTTGGGGGCGGTCGCGTTGATGGCTCCCGAGACCTGGGGGGTGTCCAGGGCCCAGAGCATCAGCCCGACCAGATCCTCGAGGCTGATCCAGGACATGAACTGCTCGCCCCCGGCTATCGGTCCGCCGACGCCGAGCTTGAATGGGAGGAGGAGTTGCTTCACGAGGCCGCCGTCCTTGGTCAGGACCAGGCCGGTACGGAATATGACCGTCCGGCCGAACAGGTCCTCGGCCTCCTTCTCCGCGGCCTCCCATTGGATCGGGATCTCCGCGGTGAAGCCCTCACCCGGCTCGGATTCCTCATCGAGGATCTGAGCGCCGCGATCGCCGTAGTAGCCGATCGCCGATTGGCCGATGAACACGCTCGGCTTGGTGGTGGAGGCCTCGATTCCCTGGAGCAGGTTGCGGGTTCCCGTCAGGCGGCTCTCCCTGATGCGGACCTTGGCCTGGTCTGTGAGCCGCTGGTTGATCTCCTCGCCGATCAGGTTGACGACGCCGTCGACGCCCTCGATCGCCTCCGGCGGCGGCCGCTCGGTGGTCGCCTGCCAGGAGTGCCAGCGGACGGTGGGGTTCTTGGGCTTTGCCCGGTCGGGATCGCGGGTAAGCCCGACGACCTCGTCACCCCGGGTCAGCAGGGCGTCGGCCAGGGCCGATCCGATGAGCCCGGAAGCTCCGGTGATGAGCACTCGCATCAGGCGGCGGATGCTAGCCCGCTAGGTTCCCGCGCGATGGCTGAAAGTGTCAGAGCAGCGGAGCCCGGGGAGGGGGAGCGTCTCGCCCAGATCTACCTGTCGTCCGGGAGGGCGGCGTGGGCACGGCATTTGTCGCCGATCGGCCTGGCGGGCGTCCGGTCCCGCGCAGACGAGTGGGAGCGCTGGATCTCCGATCCCGACCTGATGGTCCTCGTCGCGGAGCGCCGGGGCGAGCCGGCTGCGCTCGCGCTGCTCTGCCGCAGCACCGATGATGATTCCGACCCGGCCAGGGTCGCCCTGCTCGACCGGCTCTACACCGAGCCCGCCTCCTGGCGGCGGGGTCTTGGCCGCGCGCTGCTGGATTCGGCGATGGAGCAGCTGCGGGAGCGCGGATTCCGGGAGATGACGCTGTGGACCGCCGAGTGGAACACGTCGCGAGGCTTCTATCGGGCGCTCGGGTGGGCGCAGGACGGCGCAACGCGCGAGAAGACCTTCGCCGGGAGCACCTTCACGGAGGTTCGCTACCGCATCCAGATTCCGAGATGAGCGCCGGCTCGGCGGCGGCGCTCAGCGCGGGTGCCGCTCAGGGCGATGCGCGGCGAATCGGGGTGCTGTTCATGATCGGCTCGGCCTGCTTCGCGGTCGCCTCGCTGCCGGCGGCGTCCCGCCTCTCTGAGACGGCGGTTGGCATCGTCTACTTCACCGGCTCGCTCTTCTTCACGACCGCCGCCTTCGAGCAGCTCCGCGTGGCGCGCGGTCGGGGGACCGAGGTCTGGGCCGCCGGGATCCAATTCGCCGGGACGCTCTTCTTCAACGTCACGACCTTCTTCGGGATGTACGACCACCTCTCGACCCATACCTCGAACCTGCTGGTCTGGTCGCCGGACGTCTTCGGCTCGGTCTGCTTCCTCGCCTCGAGCGTCCTCGCCGAGGTGGCGGTGCTCCACGCGGTGCTCGTCGTCCGCCGCTCGGCGACCCTCAACCTCGTCGGCTCGGTCGCCTTCGGGATCTCGGCCGTCGCCGCCTACGTCATCCCGGACACGAACGAGCTGGTCAATGCCTCCCTGGCCACCTCGATGACGCTGGTCGGAGCGCTCTGCTTCCTCTGGGCGGCGCGGATCCTGGTGAAGCCGCCGTCGTGGCTGCTGCCGGCGAGCCGCTAGGACTCTGAGCCGTCGGTGGCGCTCGCGTCGCCGACGATCTCGAAGGTGCCCGTCTCCTCGGAGAAACGGGCGAGGCCCGCCTCCTTCGCCTCCTCGACGACGGCCTGCGCGACCGCCGGGGCCACGTCGCGGTTGAAGACCGACGGGATGATGTAGTCCTCCGCCAGGTCGTCCTCGGTGACCACCTCGGCGATTCCCCGGGCCGCCGCGAGCTTCATCTCCTCGGTGATCCGAGGGGCGCCGGCGTCGAGGGCGCCTCGGAAGATGCCCGGGAAGCAGAGGACGTTGTTGATCTGGTTCGGGTAGTCCGACCGGCCGGTGGCCATGATGCGGACGTGGGGCTCGGCGTCCTCGGGCATCACCTCGGGCGTGGGGTTGGCCATCGCGAAGACGATTGCGTCGTCGTTCATCTTCCCGAGTGAGTCGGCCTCGATCAGGCCGGGGCCGGAGAGGCCGATGAAGAGGTCGCAGCCCTCGATCACGTCATTGGGGCCGCCGCTGAGCTTCTCCTGGTTCGTGTTCTCGGCGAACCAGTGCTTGATGGGCGACATCGAGTCATCCGCGTAGTCGTCGCGATCCGTCGAGATCGCGCCCTTGCGGTCGCAGCCGATGATCTGGGCGATCCCCGACTCCTGCATCATCTTCGTGCAGGCGATCCCGGCGGCGCCTGTGCCGAGCACGAGCACGCGCAGATCCTCGATCGGCTTGCCGGTGATCTTCAGCGAGTTGAACAGGGCGGCCATCACGACGACGGCGGTGCCGTGCTGGTCGTCGTGGAAGACGGGGATGTCGAGCTCCTCCCTGAGCGTCTCCTCGATCTCGAAGCAGCGCGGCGCGGAGATGTCCTCGAGGTTGATCCCTCCGAAGGTGGGGGCGAGCAGCTTGACCGTCTGGATGATCTCCTGAGGGTCGTTGGTCGCCAGGCAGATCGGGAAGGCGTCGACGTCCGCGAATTCCTTGAAGAGCATCGCCTTGCCCTCCATCACCGGCATCGCGGCCTCCGGACCGATGTCGCCGAGGCCCAGGACCGCCGAGCCGTCGGAGACCACGGCGACCGTGTTGGCCTTGATCGTGTAGTCGAATGCCTTGCTCTTGTCCGCGGCGATGTACTCGCAGACGCGGGCGACGCCGGGCGTGTAGGCCATCGAGAGGTCGTCGCGGGTCTTTAGCGGATACTTGTTGTGCTGCTCGATCTTGCCCTTCTTGTGCATCTCGAAGGTGCGGTCGGTGAAGCCGAGCACCCGCGCGCCTCGCGTGGAGCCGATCGAGCGCAGGATCTGCTCCCAGGCCTCGGCGCTGTTGGCGTCGATCGTGAACTCGCGAACCCGCTTGCCCTCCGGCCCGGCGCCCGGGATGAGGTCGACGGACTGAAGGGCCCCGCCGGCCTCCGCGATCTGCGCTGTGAGCTTTCCGAGCGGCTCCTGGCGAGCGTCGAGCTCGACGCGGACGGTGACGCTGTATTGAGCGGAGGCAGCCATGCGCGCCGATAATAGGCGGCGGCGCTCGTCCGGCTGGTGGCCGGCGACCCGCTAGGCTGGCGCCGCCGCCCAGGCCGGAAGTCTGAATAGCGGCCACTTTGCAGCCTGACGAAACGGAGTTCGTCCGATGACTCGCCCTCTGCTCACCCGTGCCGGCATTGCCGCTGCGCTGCTCGCTCTGTTCTGCCTGGCCTCCGCGGGGGGCGCCTTGGCGAAGACGAAGGGGACCCTGCCACCGATCCACGTCGGCGGCACCGTCTACACGTTCGACAACCAGACTCCGATAGCCGGCGCCACGGTGAGAGTCGCCGAGCTTCCAGGCCTGAGCGCCCAGTCAGGGCCGGACGGGAGATACGACCTGCTGGTTCCGGACGGCACCAGGTTCACGCCGTACGCCGACGCTCCAGGCCACCACCGCATCTACCTGCAGACGTATGTGAGCCAGGGCAAGTACCTCCAGCGGGTCAACTTCCAGGTGCCCAGCGATGGGGCATACGACGCGCTCGCGGCGATTCTCAACGTGCCGCGGGATGCAAACGACCAGCTGATCAGCTGCGCGGTGGTCTCGACGTTCAGCACGATCAATGTGCGCAACCTGAGCTTCGACGACTTCGTCGCCTATGGCGCCCACGGAGTCGCGGGGGCGACGGCCAGCGCCAGCCCGGCCCTGCCGAACCCGGTCTACTTCAACGCGTCCGTGATCCCGGATTCCTCCCGGACCGAGTCCTCGATCGACGGCGGCGTCGTCTGGCCCGTTGTGCCGGCGGGGGTCTACCGCTTCGATGCGCACCACCCGACGACCCGGTTCGCTCCATTCCGCGCGACCTGTGAGCCGGGCCGCGTCGTCAACGCCAATCCGCCCCAGGGGCTCTACGAGCTCGGTCCGGGCGAGGCGATCGATTCCTCCGTCTCGGCGTCACTCGCCTCGGTCCATTTCGACCTCAGCGGGGCCAAGGCTCGTCTGAAGGCCCGAATCAAGGCCCACGAGTACGTGGTCGTAAGCGGTGTCCTGCGGCACGGGAGGCGGTCCCTGGCCAGACGCCGGACCGATGGATATGCCCCCGGAAAGCGGACCCTGTCGTTTCCGGTGGGGCAGCGTCTGGCGGGCAAGCGGGTCGCCGTCAAGCTCACCATCGAGGATGGTCAGGGCAACGCCAAGACCCTGACCCGGAAGGTGCGGATTCCCGCGCTCTAGCCGTTCGGCGCCGAGACGACGGCGCGTAGGATCGTGGTATGCCCGCGACCAAGACCAAGGCCGGCGGTAAGGGACGCGCCAAGAAGCCGCCCGGCGAGCTCTTCCTGATCGACGGCAACTCCCTCGCATACCGGGCCTTCTTCGCGCTTCCCGAGTCGATCGCAACCCACGACGGCCGGCCCACCAACGCCATCTACGGCCTCGCCTCGATGTTCGCCAAGATGCTGATCGACCACGACCCGGCGGCGGTGGTCGTCTGCTGGGACGCTGGCTGGTCCGGGCGCGAGAAGACATACGAGCCGTACAAGTCCCAGCGCAAGCCGCGCCCCGACCTTCTCCGCGACCAGTGGCCGCACCTGATGCCCCTGGCGGAGGCTTTCGGCTTCACCAACATCAAGGTGGACGGCTTCGAGGCCGACGACGTGATCGCCTCGCTCACGAAGCGCGCCCGCGAGCAGGATCTCGACGTCATGGTTGTCTCTGGCGATCGCGACGTCTACCAGCTGGTCGAGGACGGAGTCCGCGTCATGACCACCTCACGCGGCGTCACCGACACCAAGATCTACGACAAAGCGGGCGTGGTGGAGCGCTACGGCGTCTCGCCTGGGCTGGTCACCGACCTGATCGGCCTGAAGGGCGACACCTCGGACAACATCCCCGGCGTCCCGGGCATCGGGGACAAGACGGCTGCCCAGCTGCTCCAGGAGTACGGCGATCTCGAGGCCGTGCTCGCCAACATCGACAAGATCTCCGGCGCCAAGCGCAAGGAGAACCTCACCAACCACGCCGAGGACGCCCGCATCTCCAAGCAGCTCGCGACGGCGATCACGGACATCGACATCGAGCTGGATCTCGACGGTCTGATGTCAAAGCGGATGGACAGAAGCCGACTTCGAGAAGTCGCTCGCGAGTTCGAGCTCCGCGTGATCCTCGAGCGTCTCGAGGAGGAACTCGGCGCGGACTTCGTCCCCGACGCCAAGGTCGATGAGGAGCTCGATGCCACGGCCGAGGCCGGCTCGATCGACGATCTGGCCGAGGGAGATGTCGCGCTCGCGATCGCCGGCGAGACCTGGTCCGGATACGACGGCAAGAAGCTCGTCGAGGGCGACTGCCCCGACTTCGCCGAGCTCGCGAAGGCGCTCGGAAAGCGCCGCCTGATCGGCCACGACCTGAAGAGCCTCGGCGGCGGAGCGCGCCACGGGCTGCTCGCGGCGGCCGACGGGCTCGACCTCCGCCACGACACCATGGTCGGCGCCTACCTCCTCGACCCGGCCCGCCGCACCTACGACCTGATCGACATCGCCGCCCAGCGCGGCCTGGCGGCGGCGCCGAAGGACACAGACGGCGCCGACTCGGAGCAGCTCGAGCTGGGGGAGGAGCCGCCGCCCGATCCCGCCGCCGAGGCCCGCCTGGTCTGGGAGATCGCCCAGCTGCAGCGCAAGGGAATCGAGGAGGGCGGTCTCCGGAAGCTGATGGACGAGGTGGAGATGCCCCTTATCGAGGTCCTCGCCTCGATGGAGCAGAACGGCGTCCTGCTCGACCAGAAGCGCCTGGCGGACATCGGCGAGGGCTTCGAGCAGCGCATCGAGACCCTGCAGGCCGAGATCTTCGAGCTCGCCGGCCACGAATTCACCATCGGCTCGCCGCAGCAGCTCGCCGAGGTCCTCTTCGACGAGCTCGGCCTGACCAAGAAGCGCCGCGGCAAGACCGGCTTCTCCACAGACGCCCGCGTTCTCTCCCAGATCCGCGACGAGCACGAGATCGTCGCCAAGGTCGAGCAGTGGCGCGAGCTCACCAAGCTGAAGAGCACCTACCTCGACGCGCTCCCCGAGTTGATCGATCCCGGCAGCGGCCGCCTGCACACCACCTTCAACCAGACCTCCACGGCCACCGGCCGCCTGTCCAGCACGAATCCCAATCTCCAGAACATCCCGATCCGCAGCGATGAGGGCCGCCCGATCCGCTCCTGCTTCGTCGCGCCCCGGGGCCAGCGCCTGCTCTCCGCCGACTACAACCAGATCGAGCTGCGGATCCTCGCCCACATCGCGGGCGAGGACGCCCTCAAGGAGATCTTCGCCCGCGGCGAGGACATCCACGCCGCCACCGCCGCCGGGATCATCGGAGCCGATCCGAAGAAGGTCACCCCCGGCGAGCGCTCCAAGGCCAAGATGGTCAATTACGGCATCGCCTATGGCCTCAGCGCCTACGGCCTGGCGGACCGCCTCAACATCGAGCAGGAGGAGGCGGGCTCCTACATCGACCGCTACTTCGAGCGTTTCCCGGCGGTGAAGACCTACATCACCGAGACGGTTGAGTTCGCCAGGGAGCACGGCTACGTCAGCACCCTGCTCGGCCGGCGCCGCCCAATCCCGGAGCTCCGGTCCGGGCGCCCCCAGGTCCGTGGCCAGGGCGAGCGGAACGCGGTCAACATGCCGATCCAGGGCACCTCGGCGGACATCATCAAGATCGCGATGGTGGAGGCCCAGCATCAGCTGGAGAAGTCGGACCTCGAGACCCGCCTGGTCCTGCAGATCCACGACGAGCTCCTCTTCGAGGGCCCGACCGACGAGATGGACGCCGCCTCGAAGCTGGTCGAGAAGGCAATGTGCGGCGCGTTCGACCTCGATCCGCCCCTTGCGGTCGACATCGGCGTCGGCAAGGACTGGCTGGCGGCGAAGTAGCCCGCAGGCCACCCCGCCGCCACCAGCAGCTACTTCAGCAGTTCGATCTTCTCGAACGAGTCGCCCGCCAGCTCCGCCTCGTGGACCATGGTCCCGGGCGTGAGGTCTGCCGCGGTGCAGAGGTCCCCGGCGCTACCGGGGCCCTCGTTCTCGCTCCCAGGACCCTCGTTGTCGCCGTCGTGGCTCGCCACGGCGTCGTCCTCGACCTCGTTCTCATTCTCCTGCTCGTCTTCCGTCCGGCACTCGATGCGCGTGTCGGCCGTGACGTTGCCGGTGACCGATCCGCCGCCGAGCAGATCGATGGTCAGGACCGGAACCTGGAACGAAGCGATCGTGCCGACGACCTCGTCGCCGTCCTCGACACCGTCGTTGTCGGTGTCGGGATCGTCCGGCATGTTCGCGCTGCGGTCCTCGTTCTGGTTGTTGAGGCCGTCGTGATCGCCGTCCTCTCGACCGTCCTTGACGCCGTCGTTGTCAGTGTCCTTGTCCCTGGGGTTGGTTCCCTCCTGGAACTCGTTCAGGTTGTCGACCTTGTCGCGGTCCTGATCCTTGTTCGCCTGGTCGGTCTTGAGGGAGAGGTGGAACTTCTTCTCCCAGCGATCGGAGATGTGGTCTCGATTCCGGTCCTTCGCCAGGGCCGACCCGCTTGCGGCCAAGAGCACGGCCACGGCGGCCATGGCCCCTGCGATGAACATTGCCTTTCTCATTTGTCCTCCTCGATGAATGTGTGCACGTCGAGAGAACGAGTCGCAGGCGCGAAGATCACGCGAGTCCGTCGGCGGTCAGGCCGGTCAGCCGGAGGTACCGCTGGTCCCGCCGTCGACCTCGAGGAGGACATTCCCGTCGCCGCCCGACCCAGAATCCTCACCGCTGGTCCCGCCGTTGCCACCTGACAGATCGGAGCCACCGGAGCCGGACTCGCCGCTCGACCCGGAGCCCGGGCCGGAGTTGGAGCCTTCGCCCTCGTCGCTGAAACCGCCGTGTCCTGAGTCCCCGCTCATCCCGGAGGTCCCGGAACCGTCCGATCCCTCGCCGCCCTTGCCCGATGAGCCATCTCGCGATGAGCCCGAATCATGGCGAGTGTCATCGCCACCGCGGTCATCTCCCCGCACCCGGCTCCCATCTGCTTCGGAACCGGTCACGCCCGCATTCGGGCGCGGCGTAGCGAGCTGCTCGGCCTGGGCGGTGCCCGGGTCGGCGCCTCGGTCGACCGAAGAAGTGGCGACGATCGTGCCGGTGGCCACGATGGTGGCCAGCCCCAGCTTGAGTGCGCCGGCGGCCCCGAGTCCGCTCACCGCTTCGCCGGCGCCCGGAGTGCTCGCAGCTCGGATGACGGCAATAGGGATGATCGACCCGGCGGCCTCGCGCAGCGCGTGGCGAGCGCGGTAGATCAGCTGGCGGACCGAGCCGGGGGAGACCCGCAGCGCACGCCCGATCTCCTCGTGCCCCTTCCCCTCGATCTCGCGCTGGACGATCGCCTCGCGCTGGGCGTCCGGGAGGTCCTGGATCGCCAGCACCAACCCGGCGAGCCGCTCGCGCCGGTCGAGCGCATTCGGTGGCTGTTCGACACCGTCGTAGTTCTCGTCCAGCTGTTCGTGATGACGCGTCCCGCGCTGCTCGTCGATCGCCGTATTCCGGACGATCCGGAACAGCCAGGCCCGCACCATCTCGGGCTTCGCTCCCTGTTGGAGCGCGACGTAGGACTTCAGCAGCGAGTCCTGGACGACGTCCTCGGCGCGCGAGGCGGGGGCCAGGACGCCGGCGTAGGCGAGCAGCGCGGGCCTGTGACGCCGGACGAGCTCGTCGAACGGGGCCTGTTGTCCCCCGCGCGCCATCGCCACCAGGCGTTCGTCGGGCTGCGTGCGCAGGAGCGCGCTCGCGAGCCGTCCGAATCGTGGCTGTCGCCGAATCGATCCCACCTCTCTGTCTATACGGCCCAACCCGGACTGTGGCTTTGGTCATGCGAGCCAGGGCGGCCTACCGAGTAGACGAGTGGTGGAACGGAAGATCACGCGGGGTCAGGTCTTGCGAAGATCACGCGATGGACAGGGGCTTCGCGGTCTTGATCATGGCGCTGGTCGGCGGCTGCATCGCGCTCCAGGCGCCGATCAACGCCGGGCTCGGCAAGTCCACCGGCAGCTTCGCGGCGGCCACCGTCTCCTTCGCCGTCGGGACGCTGCTGCTGGGCGCGATCGTCGCGCTCAGCGGCAAGGCGGGCGGCATCGGAGAGGTCGCCCACGTCCAGTGGTACTACCTGCTCGGCGGGGCGCTGGGGGCGGCCTACGTCTTCTCGGCTCTCGTGCTGATCAGCGAGATCGGCGCCGGGGCGGTCGCCGCCGCGACCGTCACGGGCCAGCTCACGACCTCGGTTGTCCTCGACCGGATCGGCTTCCTCGGGCTCGACAAGGAGCCGCTGACTGCCAGCAGGGTCGCGGGCGTATTGCTCCTGCTCGGCGGCACGTACCTGATCGTCCGCTGAGCCGCGCTCGGTTTGTGTAGCCCTGTATTCCGGGTATCGCTTTGTGACGACCCGCACATCCCTACGGAGGTGATGCGAATGAGTGGGCTCCTCAACTTCCTCTGGGCGCTTTGCGTCGGCGCGGTGGCGCTCTTCGGGTTCTTCGTCGCCATTGGCGGGTTCTCGCCGGGCGACGTCCTTTGGCTGACGCTGATCGTCGCGGTCCTTGCGGTCATGTTCGTGGTCCACCAGGTGCGGATCGCCCGCAGGCTTCACAAGCACGGCGACGATCGCACGACCTATGAGGTGCAGAGGATTCGAGAGCGGCGCGGATTCTGAGGCCGGCTGATCGTTCGTTGACTACGGCTTTTCACCGATGACTCGCCCCTGCGGGCGAAGTTAGATTTGAAGCGTCGAATCCCCGGTCGCAGGAGGTGACCGATGTTGAGCAGGATGCTCGGACCGCTGTCGGTGATCTGCCTCGGCGCCGTCGCGATGTACGTCTTCTTCACCGCGCTCGGCGGCATCAGCCCGAGCGACGTGCTCTGGCCCACGATCGTCGTCGCCGTGCTCGCGGTCCTGTTCCTGGTTCGCTCGTTTGTCGTCAGGCGCGAGCTGGCCGCAGGCGGAAGCCACAGCACGGCCCGGGCGGTCAACAGCCTGAGGGAACGGCGCGGCTTCTAGCTGCTGCCAGACGGCTTCGCCATCAGATCGCGGCCACGAGCGGCCGCACCGCTTAAGTCGCTGCGGGCTTCGCCCTCCGCTTCGGAAATGGAGCGGCCTGGTGGCCGCTTGGCAAACTCCGGCGGCGCAATCCTGAGGTAATGCCCGAACGCCCAGTCGATGAACCGCTTGCGCCCACAGGCGCGGATCACCGCGCGCTGCATCCGCGCGGGGAGCTTCGGCAGCAGCTTCTGCGCTCGCAGCATCCAGCGGAACTTCCACTCGTGCTGGTCGACGAACGCCCCGTAGCTGCGAAGCGCCGCCTCACGATCCTGGCGGCCCTCGACGACGGCGCGCAGCTCGTCACCGAGCTCGATCCCGAAGTAGATGGCCGTCCTGATCCCCTCGGCCGTCAGCGGCAGGCAGTGGCCGGCCGAGTCGCCGACGAAGAAGATGCCGTCTTCGGTGCCCTTGCGGATCTTGTGGGGGATCCAGTTGCCCTGGTAGCGGACCGGGGGCCGTTCGAGGTCCTCGGCGAGCAGGTTGGTCGTGTCCTTGACGTGAAAGCCCGGGTCGAACGAGCCGACGCCGATCCGCTGCTCGTCGCGGGCGGGGAAGCTCCAGCCGTACCCGGCCGGGACGTAACGCCGGTCGATCCAGACCTCGAGGTCGTCGCCGCCCCCATGGGGATGAACCTCCAGGCCGCGTGAGAGCGGCGCGTCCGGCGGCTGGTAGCCGCCATCGGAGGCCAGGATCCGCCGCCAGCCGAGCGCGTCGACGATGAGCGGCGCCGAGACGTCGCCGCGGTCCGTGTGGACGGTCTCACTGGTCCGGCCGTTCACCTTG
Organism: uncultured Solirubrobacterales bacterium; assembly: GCA_963819715.1. Classification (GTDB taxonomy): domain Bacteria; phylum Actinomycetota; class Thermoleophilia; order Solirubrobacterales; family 70-9; genus DASUPK01. The sequence continues at coordinate 407,211 of CAWFXE010000001.1, read as the reverse complement.
GCGGTCTCGAATTCCGCGTCCGACTGGGCCCAGAGGAGCTCGCAGAGCTCGCGGTAGTCGAATGTCGAGAAGGTCCAGGGCAGCTCGTACCGCGAAGTGCCGCGCGGCGTATGCACGACGAGCTCGCCGAATTCCTGGCGCTTCGAGGCCTCGAGGCCCATCGCGTCGAGCCAGGCGGTGGGGATGCCGCATGCCGAGGTCTGGCGCTCGCCGATCTCGTAGCGGTCCACGACCAGCACGCGGGCGCCCGAGCCGGAGAGTTGCCGCGCCACGGTCAGCCCAGCGAAGCTCGCTCCGCACACGATTACGTCATAGGTGCCACTCAACGGCGTACGCTCCTCGCCGCGCTTGGTCTGGCGCTTCGGCATCGCTTGCAAAGTTAAACGAAGGCCCCCCAGGGTCGGTTCAGCGAGCCCATGCGTCAGGCATGTGTCTGCAACACTTGCGGCCGTGCCCGAGACGGACACAACAACGGTGACCGAGGAGCCCCAGGCAGAGCAGCCGGAGAGCACCGGCAACGGCGCCGCGAGCACCGACGACTTCCTGATCGAGGTCGACGGCAAGCTCGTTCCGAACTACGACGCCACGATCCACCCCTTCAGCGAGGGCGATGTCGTGAGCGGCAAGGTCGTCCGAATCGACCAGGACGAGGTCCTGGTGGACATCGGCTACAAGAGCGAGGGCGTCATCCCCTCCAACGAGCTCTCGATCCGCAAGTCGGTCGATCCCGCGGAGGAGGTCGAGCTCGGCGAGGACGTCGACGCTCTTGTCCTCACCAAGGAGGACCAGGAGGGGCGCCTGATCCTCTCCAAGAAGCGCGCCCGGTTCGAGAAGGCCTGGCGCAAGATCGAGCACGCGGCGGACTCCGGGGAGGTCGTCCCGGGGACCGTGATCGAGGTCGTCAAGGGCGGCCTGATCCTCGACCTCGGCGTGCGCGGCTTCCTGCCCGCCTCGCTCGTCGACATCCGCCGCGTCCAGAACCTCGACGAGTTCATGGGCCAGACACTCGAGGCGAAGGTGATCGAGCTCAACCGCTCCCGCAACAACGTCGTGCTCTCCCGCCGCGCGGTCCTCGAGGAGGAGCGCAAGGAGGTCCGAGAGCAGATCCTGGACCGCCTCGAGCCCGGCCAGGTGGTCGAGGGGAAGATCTCCAACATCGTCGACTTCGGAGCCTTCGTGGACCTGGAGGGCATCGACGGCCTCATCCACATCTCCGAGCTCTCCTGGAGCCACGTCAACCACCCGTCCGAGGTCGTCTCGATCGGCGACACGGTCAGCGTCAAGGTGCTCGACATCGACCGCGATCGCCAGCGCATCTCCCTGGGCCTGAAGCAGACCCAGGAGGATCCGTGGCAGAAGGTCCTGAACGAGTACAAGGAGGGCGACGTCGTCGAGGGCAAGGTGACGAAGATCGTCGCCTTCGGCGCCTTCGTTCAGATCCTGCCCGGCGTCGAGGGCCTGGTCCACATCTCCGAGCTTGCGCAGCACCACGTCGAGAGTCCCGCCGAGGTCGTCAGGCCCGGCGACGAGCTGAAGGTGAAGATCCTCGAGGTCGACGACTCCCGTCGCCGCCTTTCGCTGAGCGTCAAGCGCGTCGAGGGCCAGGAGCTGCCCACCCGCGAGGTCACCGACGACGTCGTGATCGAGGACGCACCCGAGCCCGAAGGGGAACTCGCGCCCGCGGCCGCGGCTGCGCCCGAACCCGCCGCGGAGGTCACCCCCGAGGCACCGCCGGAGGAGGAGGCGGTTCCGGGGGAGGCGCCGGCCGAAGAGCCCGCGCCCGACGAGCCTCCGGCCGAGGAGCCTCCGGCCCCGGAGGAGCCCGCTGCCGAGGAGCCGGCCGCGGAAGAGGCGGCCGCGGAAGAGCCTCCCGCCGAGGAGCCACCTCCCGCGCAGGATTGACCCGCCTCGTCGGCCTCACGGGAGGGATTGGGGCAGGCAAATCGGAAGCGCTGGCTGCGTTCTCCAGACGCGGCGTCCCCGTTCTCTCGACCGACAAGGTCGCGCACGACATCCTGGACGACGACCAGGTCCGTGACGCTCTCGTCGAGCGCTGGGGCGATGGGATCGCTCCCGGCGGGAAGGTCGATCGCGATGAGGTGGGGAGGATCGTCTTCGCCGACCGCGACGAACTGACCTGGCTGGAGAGCGTCACGCATCCGCGGGTGGGCGCCCACGTACTGGAGTGGCGAGAGAGCCTCGGCCCGGAAGTCGAGATCGCCGTCGTCGAGGTTCCCCTGCTCTTCGAGGCGGCGATGGAGGACGCCTTCGAAGCCACGCTGGCCGTGGTCGCCGACGACGAGATTCGTGACGCCCGGCTGCGCGAGCGCGGGCAGGCCGGGCTCGCCGGCCGCGAGGACCGTCAGCTCGACCAGGCGGAAAAGGAGCGCCGTGCCGACCACGTCATCCGCAACGATGCCTCGCTTGAGGAGTTGGATAGAGAGGTGAATCAGTTGATGGATGAACTGCGCAAGGGGGGCGGTGGATGAGCCCGAGCACCTCCGTGCGATCGGCGCGTACCCGCTCGCGAAGCAGCGCGAGCCGGTCGAAGTCCCGCAGGAGCACGTCGACCAAGGCGCGTAACAGCTCCCAGCGCCGTCGCCGCGCGAAGGTGATCGGCGGGACGCTGCTCGTCGCCGCGCTCGGAGGCTTCCTGCTCGCCAACAGCGATCGCTTCCAGAACGCGCTGGAGGAGGTCACGCTGCCGCTCAAGCACGAGGACATCATTCGCCAGCAGGCGGCCGAGAAGGACGTGCCGGCCGATCTCATTGCCGCCGTGATCTACAACGAGTCGCGGTTCCGCGACCAGACCTCGCACGCCGGAGCGCGCGGCCTCATGCAGATCACTCCCAGCACCGCGCAGGTGATCGAGAGCCTCAGCGGTGGCCAGACCTTCAAGTTCGATGACCTCTCGGACCCGGACATCAACATCCGCTACGGGACCTTCTATCTGCGCTATCTGATCGAGAAGTTCGGGGACAACGAGATCGCGGCGCTGGCCGCGTATAACGCCGGGGAGACCAACGTCGCGAAGTGGGGGGGGTCGGGTCTGAGCCTGGACGACATTCCATTTCCCGAAACCCGCGACTACGTGGAGAATGTGCTCGAGAAGCGAGACGAGTACGCGCGCCACTACCGTCACGAGCTTGGACTGGACCGAGCAGGGACCTGAGAGGAGACCATGGAGCTGAGCCGCCGAAACCGGAGCCTGATCGCCGCGCTCGCCTGCGCCTCCGCGCTGGGGGCCTGCGCCCTGCCGTCCCTGTCCTCCGCGGCTCCGCGCGCCCGCACCTCCATCGTCGGCGGCAGCCGGGCGGATCCCGCCCAGTGGCCATTCGCCGTCGCGATCCTCCGCAAGGGGCACATGCACTGCAGCGGCTCGGTGATCGGCCCCACCAAGGTGCTCACCGCGGGGCATTGCGTCGATGGCTTCAACCTCGCGAACTTCCAGGTGATCATCGGCCGGCCGACTCTGCGCGACGCGGGGGTTGGGCAGGCGATCCCAGTCGCCTCCGGCCGCGTTCATCCCGATTTCGAGCAGACCGGGCTGCACGACGTCGCTGTGCTGAACCTCGCTCAGCCGACCGGCGTGACCCCGGTCGCGCTGGCGACGCCGGAGGCGAACGCCGCGACCACGGGCGCCGGCGCCCAGCTGCGGGTCGCTGGCTATGGCGCCACCAACGCGTTCGGGACCCATCTGTCGGGATTCCTGAAGACGACGATCGAGCAGTCGCGCACGGACAAGCGCTGCCTGAAGGCCTATACGCGCGACCTGTTCGCCCCTGAGAGCATGATCTGCGCCCTCGGCGCGAAGCGCAAGAAGCCGGGCCGATTCAAGATCCATAAATCGGCTTGCTCCGGCGACAGCGGCGGCCCGCTGGTCGCCGATACTCAGACGGGACCGGTTGAGGTCGGCACCGTCTCCTTCGGGGGAGCGCTGTGCGGCCTGCCCGCGGCGCCGACCGTCTACTCGAGGGTCTCGGCGAGCCTGGACTTTATCAACCAGCCGTAGTTGCGGACGGCTTCGCCAGCGGGGATCGCGCTCTTCGCCGTTCCTTCGGCCCGCGAACCCTGCCGGCTTGAGCTGCACCAGCTCGGACACCCAGAAGTAGGTGTTGACTAGAAGTCAACCCGAATTAAGCTGACCACATCCCTTCGCGACCTCTGACAACCGAGCGAGCCGGTGAGCGGCGGCTGCAGCTGCTCGCGGCGGCTCTCGAGGTCTTCGGCGACCGCGACTACGACGAGGTCTCGGTCGACGAGGTCGCCGAGGCCGCGGGCGTCTCGCACGGACTCGTCTTCCAGTACTTCGGCAGCAAGAAGGGCCTCTACGTCGCCTGCCTCGAGCCGTTGATCGACGGCTTCCGGTCGCGGGTCGAGCCCGACGCCGAGCTACCGCCGGCAGAGCGGCTGCGGGCGGGCCTGCGGAATTTCGCCGACGCGATCAGCGAACACCCGGCGGGCTATCGCAACCTGATGACTCGGGGGACGGGATTCAGCGAGGTGCGCGACGCGCTGGAGAAGGCACGCTGGTGGCGAGTCACCCGGCTCACCGAAGCGATGGGGCTCGACCCCGACGACCCAGCGGTCCGCGTCGGCCTGCGCGCTTGGACCTCCTACGTGGAGGCGGCGATGCTGACCTGGCTTGAGGAGGGGGCCCCGGACCGCGATGTCATGGTCGAGATGCTGGTGAAGGCGCTGGGCGCCACCGCCGAGGGGATCGCCGCGGCGAAGTAGCCTGCCGGGCACGCCCTGCGCCCCCAGTACGCTGGGGTTCATGCCGAAGTTCAAGCTCAATCCGGCCTACACGCCGACCGCCGACCAGCCCAAGGCGATCGAGGGCCTCGCCGAGGGCATCGAGTCCAAGGAGCAAGTCCAGACGCTACTGGGAGCGACAGGCACCGGGAAGACCTTCACGATGGCCGCGACCATCGAACGGGTGCAGCGCCCGGCGCTGGTGATCGCGCACAACAAGACGCTGGCCGCGCAGCTCTGCAATGAGTTCCGCGAGTTCTTTCCGGACAACGCCGTCGAGTACTTCGTCAGCTACTACGACTACTACCAGCCCGAGGCCTACGTCCCGGCGCAGGACCTCTACATCGAGAAGGACTCCTCGATCAACGACGAGATCGATCGCCTGCGCCACGCCGCGACGGCCTCGCTCTTCGCCCGCGATGACGTGATCATCGTCGCCTCGGTCTCGTGCATCTACGGCATCGGGTCCCCCGACCTCTACCGCGAGCAGATGCAGCTCTTCAAGGTGGGCGACTGGATCGACCGCCAGGACGTCTTCCGCAAGCTTGTCGGGATGCAGTACCGCCGCAACGACCAGAACCTGACGCGGGGCGCCTTCCGCGCCCGGGGCGAGGTCCTCGAGATCTTCCCCGCCTACGCCGAGTCCGCCTACCGGATCCAGCTCTTCGGAGACGAGATCGAGGCGATCCAGCACTTCGACCCGCTGACCGGCGAAATCCTCGACGTGATCGATCACGTCTCGGTCTGGCCTGCGAGCCACTACGTCGTCAAGGAGGAGACCATGGAGCGCGCAGTCGACGAGATCGAGCGTGAGATGCGCAACCAGGTCGCCGACTTCCAGGAGCACGGCAAGCAGCTCGAGGCCCACCGGCTCCAGCAGCGCACGCGCTACGACATGGAGATGATGCGCGAGCTCGGTTTCTGCCCGGGCATCGAGAACTACTCGCGGATACTCGACGGCCGACCGCCGGGCAGCCCGCCCTACACGCTGATCGATTACTTCCCCGACGACTTCGTCCTCTTCGTCGACGAGTCGCACCAGACGATCCCGCAGATCGGCGGCATGTACGAGGGCGACTTCTCGCGCAAGTCGACGCTGGTCGACTTCGGGTTCCGCCTGCCGAGCGCGGTCGACAATCGGCCGCTCAAGTTCGACGAGTTCCTCGACCGCGTGAAGCAGATGGTGCTGGTCTCGGCGACGCCGGGGCCGTGGGAGCGGGCCGAGTCAACCCGGGTCGTCGAGCAGATCGTCCGCCCGACGGGGATCGTCGATCCGGAAGTCGAGGTCAGGGAGACGAAGAACCAGATCGACGACCTGATGAACGAGGTGCGGGTCCGCGCCGAGAAGGACGAGCGGGTTCTGGTCACGACGCTGACCAAGAAGATGGCCGAGGACCTGACGGAGTACCTGCTCGAGCACGGCTTCAAGGTCCGCTACCTGCACTCCGAGGTCGACACGCTCGAACGGATCCAGATAATCCGCGAGCTCCGGCTCGGTGAGTACGACGTGCTGGTCGGGGTCAACCTGCTTCGTGAGGGACTCGACCTGCCGGAGGTCTCTCTGGTCGCGATCCTCGACGCCGACAAGGAGGGCTTCCTCCGCGGCGAGACCAGCCTGATCCAGACGATCGGCCGCGCGGCGCGGAACGTCGAGGGCCGCGTTCTGATGTACGCGGACAAGGAGACCGACGCGATGCGCAAGGCGATCTCGGAGACCGACCGCAGGCGGGACATCCAGCTCGCCTACAACGTGGAACACGGCATCACGGCCGCGACAGTGACGAAGGGCATCTCCGACATGACCGAGTTCCTCGCGATGGAGTCGAATGCTCCACGTCGCCGCCGGCGCCGCCGTGAGGAGACCGCGACCAAGACCCCGGAGGAGCTCGAGAAGCTGGTCATCGAGCTGGAGGAGGAGATGCTCGCCGCGGCCGACGACCTCCGCTTCGAGGAGGCGGCGCGGATCCGCGACGAGCTCAGGGAGCTGAAGGCGGATTTGGACGCGATTCGCGCCTAGCCGGCGAACCCGCCTCCGTACGATTCAAGCATGAGGATTGGAATCGTCGGGGCGGGAAGGATCGGCGGCAACTGCGCCACGCAGTTCGCCAAGGGCGGCCACGAGGTGAAGCTGAGCGGCCGCGACCCCTCGAAGCTCGAGCCGCTTGCGGCCGAGATCGGCGGCGCCGCCAGCGTCGGGACGCCGCCCGAGGCCGCGGAGTTCGGCGAGGTCGTGGTGATCGCTGTTCCCTGGGATGGATTTGACGACGCCGTCGCGGGAACGGGGTCGCTCGACGGCAAGATCGTGATCGACACGACCAACCAGTACGGGAGCTCGGAGATGCCGGCCGAGGGTGAGACGGGCGCCAGCTTTCACGCTGCCCGCGTTCCGGGGGCCCGCTACACGAAGAGCTTCAACACGCTCACCTCGGCGTTCCAGGCGGAGGCGGCATTCCGGCCGGAGAGCGACCGCGTCGTGCAGTGGGTCTGCGGCGACGATGAGGAAGCGAAGAAGGTCATCATGGGCCTGATTGCCGATGCCGGTTACACGCCGGTCGACGTCGGATCGAACGCCGAGGCCGCCGTAATGGAGGCGCCCCGGCGGCCGGGTGCCGTCTACGGCGAGGAATACCGCCTGCCCGACGCGGAGAAGGTGGTCGAAGCCGTCATGGCGCGGGAGGAGATCCCGCCGACGCCCAGCTACAACTGACCCCCGCGAACCGTTCCGGGCATCAGTGCGGTTAGCTCAGGGCGCTTCCGACGCACCCCTGAGGGCATGCAGGCCCCACCCCACGGCGAACATGCCCATGCCGTTCAGGATGAACCCGATGCCGACAAGTAGCGCGAGCGTCGCGAACCCGATGTTCGGATCGGAGACGATCACGATGCCGGCGAGCAGCTCCACTGCTCCGGCGAAGATGTTCCAGCCACGGTTCTCGTCCACCTCGAAGGCGACGATCACGCGGATCACGCCCACCGTGATGAGCCAGAGCCCGATCAGGAGCGCGACCGCCGCAACCCCTCCGATTGGATGGCGGATGAGCAGGACGCCGACGATCGCGGTGAGCACCCCGAGCAGCGCAAGCGTTCCACGATTCCGGGTGCCGTGCATCAGAGAGGCGGCGAGCTCGATGATTCCGTCGACGAGCAGGAAGATTCCCGCGATCACCGCCAGAGTCGCCAGACTGTCGCTCGGCTTGATCAGGATGATGATCCCCGCCGTGATGCTGAGCACTCCGACGATCAGAAGCATCCACCACCCTCCGGTGGCAGCGCGAACGTCGGCCGTAGTCACTTCGTCAGCCATATTTCCTCCTCCGCTAGGTGACAAGCACCCTAGCCGCGTCATCTCACGGAACGCAACCTGGCCAGGATCTGGGGCCCCATCAGCTTGATCAGGGCCGATGGGACGACTTGGGGTCGCGTCGTGTCCATGTCGCGCTAGCCGGAGCTCTTGCGCCCGCGCGTCAGCAGCCCGGGCCGCCAGAGGCTGACCAGCCCGGCAACCAGGGTGACCAGGAAGATCTGGCCCATCAGCATCTCGAGCCCGGAGAACATCTTGCCGGGCTGCCCCGCGGGGACCAGGTTGCCGTAGCCGGTGGTGGTCAGCGTGGTGAAGCTGAAGAAGAGGAAGTCGCCTCCCTTGACCGACACGCCGGTGCCGAAGAAGGGGGTCGATTCGACCCGGTCCAAAGCCGCGTAGAGGAAGCTGAAAAGCAGTCCCAGGATCGTGTAAACGCTGATCGCGCCCAGGATCGTGCGAAATCCCACCTCGGTCTCCATCAGGACGGCGCGCAGAATCGCCCCCGCGGCGAGCATCAGGAGACCGACGATCACGAACGAGCTGGCACCGAGTAGATGGACGTTGTCGGCAAGCTCGGCGAGCGCGGAGAGAATTACCGCCACCAGCGCGAGGATCCCGGCCCCGCGGACGACGGTCGGGCGAACGCCCGATCCGGCGAGCCCCACAACGCCGGCCAGCGCGGCGACCAGAGTGGTGAGCACCGCGGTCCAGCCATGGAACGCGGTCAGCGAGCCAAGGACATAGGTGGCAAGCACCAGGAGCAGGACGAGCCCGAAGGCGTTCGCGACTCTCTCGGCGAACTGTCCCCAGCGCTCGCCCTGCTGCCGGGAAAATCCGAGCCGTCGCCTCTTTCGCCCGGAATCTCTGGCCACTTCCGACGGTTCGGGCTGCCTGGCGGCTTTCCTGCCGCTGGGCCGAACGGGTCAGGCGGGGGCCGTCGCGCAGCGCGGTCCGGCTCGGTGGCGGGCGCGACGGCGGCGGTCGGCAGCTTCCTCGTGAACCAGAGGCAGAGCAGCGCGATGGCCGCAACGGTGCCGACGGAGATGCGCAGCGCGTCGAGCTGGGCATCGCCGTAGTCGGCCGCCACGGCCTTGGCCTGGTCCTCGGAGAGGCCCTTGGAGAGCGCCACCTGCTCGACCTGAGCGGCCGGCACGATGTCGATGCCCTCCTCGGTGTTGGTGGCGATCGTCTCGCGCACCTGGGCCGGCACCTGCGGGTTGTCGGCGATGTTGTCGTTGAACCCGTTGATCAGGTTGAGGATCAGGATCGCGCCGATCAGGGCGGTGCCGATCGAGGCCCCGAGGTTCAGAGCCGTGCCCTGGAGGCCGCCGGTCTCGCTGGCCTTGGACGGGTCGGTCGACGACATGATCACGTTGCCAAGCTGCGAGGCCAACAGGCCCCCTCCGGCGCCGACGAGGACCATGGCGATCTTGAACCCGGTGTCGTTGAGCTTCACGTCGAGCGTCGCGAGCATCACCACGGCCCCGGCGCAGATCAGGATCAGCCCCGCCTGCGCGACCGTCCTCGGTGACCGCCTTCCGGCGATCTTCGGACCGGCCATGGCCATGACCAGCATCGCCACGGAGAGGGGAAGCAGCCGCTTGCCGGTCTCGAACGCGTCCAGTCCGATCACCACCTGCAGGTAGACCGGGACGACGAAGAACAGCCCCATCAGCACCAGCTGCTGGCCCATCAGCGTGGTGAGCCCGGCGCGAAGCTGCGTGATCTTGAGCAGGGCTGTGTCAAGAAGTCGGTCGAGGCCCAGGCGGTGTCTCCGCTCCTCCCAGTGGACGAACCCGGCCAGTATTCCCAGCCCGGCCAGGACCATGAAGGGCACCACCGAGAAGCCGAGCGGGGTGATCTTGGTCCCGTTGATCGTCAGCGCCCCGAGCGGCTTCACGAATCCCCACTTGCTGCCCATCAGGATCCCGAAGACGGCCAGTCCCAGGCCGGCGACCGAGAGCACCGAGCCGATGACATCCAGCTTGGGGGGATGCTCAGCCTTCGGCGCCTGCGCGATCTGTCCCCGCAGCAGGATGATTCCGGTCACGATCACCGTCTCTCCGGCGAACACGTACCGCCAGCTGGCGTTGGTCGTCACCCAGCCGCCGATCAGGGGGCCGACGGCGACCGCGACGGCGGTGATGCCGCCGATCAGCGCGTAGGCAAGGGCCCGGTCCTTGCCCTCGTAGTTGGCGGCGGTGAGCGCCGCGATCCCGGGGATCACCATGATCGCCCCGAGTCCCTCGATCCCGGACCAGCCCACCAGCAGAACGGTGAGATTGGGGCTGAGGGCAGTGATCATCGAGCCGGTGCCGTAGACGGCGAGCCCGATCGCGAACATTCGGTTGCGGCCGTAGATGTCGCCGAGCTTGGCGCCGGTGAGCATCAGCGCGGCCATCACCAGCGCGTACAGGGTGATGGCCGCCTGCACTCCCTGGATCGAGGTGTTGAGGTCGGCGGTGATCTGGGAGATCGAGACGTTCATCACGCTCGTATCGAGCGTCATCACGAACTGGCCCGAGGCGAGAATGATGATTGGGATCCACTTGCGCATCGTCTAGTCCGAGGCCTTGCCCTTGGCGGCGGCCGCGTCCTCGGCGGCGAACTCGGCGAGCATCCGCCGCTCCTCTTCGTTCTTGGGGAAGAGGAAGAAGACGACGGCCGCGCCGAGCACGACCGCGACGATCCCGGCCAGATAGGCGGCCTCATCGCCCTTCAGAAACGAGGTCTTCGCGGCGGCGACGATGTTGTCCTGGATCGAGGGTGAGTACTGCTTCGCCGCATCGGACGCGCTCGAGAACGACTTGGTGAGCTCGCTCTGCACGTCGTCAGAGACGTTCTTGCCGGACGAGGCGATCGCCGCCGACGCTGCGGCCGCATAACCGGCCGTCAGGAACGCCCCCATGATCGACTGCAGGATCGCGCCGCCCAGGTCGCGCTGGAGATCGGCGGTCCCCGATGCCATCCCGGCCCGCGTCACCGGGACCGAGCCGGTCAGGGAGTGCGAGGCGGGAGTGCCGGCGAGCCCCACGCCGATCCCGACGAAGGCGTACCCGAGTGCCACCTTCCAGTACGGGATGCCCTCCTTCCAGAGGAGCAACATGGTGACGAAGCCGAGCAGCACGAAGACGTAGCCGAGGAGCAGGGTCGTCCTGGCTCCCCTGGACTCGACTAGGTTGGCCGAGCGGGGCGCCACGAGCACCATGCAGACGGCGGCCGGCAGGATGGCGGCTCCCGCGCCGACGGTCGAGTAGCCGAGGACGTTCTGGAGGAACTGCTGCCCGATGTACATCGACCCCATCAGTGAGCCGAAGACGATGATCCCAGCGACCGCGGCCACCCAGAACGTGCGCCGGGACGCCACGTGGAGGTCGTAGATCGGGTTGCCCGCGCGCCGTTCCCTGATGAAGAAGGCGACCAGCGCGGCCGCGGATATCGCAAACAACCCGATCGCCAGGGATCCCTTGCCCGGGACCACGACGAAGTTGATGCCCATGATGAAGGCGCCGACCAGAAAGATCGTGAGCACGCCTCCTGGATGGTCGACCGGCTCCGTGGTCTCGTTGACGTTGGCGGGAATGAACCTGACGGCCATGAACAGGGCGAGCCCGGCGAACGGCAGAGTGAGCAGGAACGGCGAACCCCAGGAGAAGTGCTGGAGCAGAATGCCCGCGAGCAGGGGGCCGAGCGCCGTGAGCGCCCCTCCGGTCGCCGCCCAGAGCGCGATTGATTTCGTCCTGGCCGGGCCTGACCAGAGCGCTGTGATCAGCGCCAGGGTGGTCGGGTAGGCCATCCCGGCCGCGAGACCTCCGACGATCCGCGCTGCGAAGAGCACGCCGATCGAGGGAGCGAAGGCCGCGACGAGGTCGGCCGGGATCGTGAGGGCCATGCCCACGAGCAGGATCCCCTTGCGGCCATAGCGATCGCCGACCGCGCCGAAGTAGAGGACGGAGCAGGCGAGCCCGAGGGAGTAGGCGATTGCCACCAGGTTGAGGTCGGTCTGCGAGGCATCGAAGTGCTGACCGATGTCGGGGAGCGCGACATTGGCGACCGCGAGCCCGAGGTTCGCGACGGTCGCGACGGCGATCAGGGATGCGAGCACCCAACCGGCGCGTTGCGGCGAGGTGGAGGCCTGCGAATCGGACGCCTCGGACTGCGGGTGGATGTCCGGCTTGGTCGAGTCCACGGTCTGATGGTGACGCTGGCTCATCCCATGCCCACTACGCTTTCTACATGAGCGCCGGACAACATGTCGACGACCTCGCGGCTCGGGCGGCGGAGGCCATCCGGAGCGTGGTCGGCGAGGCGGAGGACCGCGCCGCCGAGATCCTGCGTGAGGCGGAGTCCGAGGCGGCGAGCATCCGCGAGCGGGCCACGGCCGATGCGGCCCGGATCCGCGAGCGCGCGGAGGCCGATGCCCGCGGACAGATCGAGGCGGCGAAGCGGGCGCTCGACGAGCTCGGCGGGACCCTGGTGGCGGCGGCCACCGAGGCGATCCCGAAGGCCGAGACACCCGAGCCGGAGCCCGCGCCCGCACCCGAACCCGAGCCAGAACCCGAGCCCGAGCTGGACCCGGCGAAGGCGCCGGCGGCGGGCAACGGCGACGACGCGGCGGAGCGGCTGGTCGCGATGAAGCTGGCGGTCGAGGGCAAGGATCCGTCCGCGATCGAGGCCGAGCTGATCGAGAAGTTCGGCCCCGGCGACCGCTCGACGTTGCTGCGGGAGGTCATCACCCGCGCCGCGGGTTAATACTCCGGGTACTGTCCGACTTCCAATCCAGGAGGGATTGAAATGCTGCTCGCCGACTTCACGTTTGGCCAGGGACTGCTGGTCGTCCTCGAGATCTTCGTCTTCGCCGCTTGGCTGATGGTCCTGTTCACCGTCATCAGCGACCTCTTCCGCGACCACGGAATGTCCGGCTGGGGCAAGGCCGTCTGGATCATCTTCCTGATCTTCGCGCCGTTTCTCGGCACGCTGGTCTACCTGATCGCCCGTGGCCACGGCATGCGCGAGCGTGCCCTGGCCCAGCAGCAGGAGGCCCAGAAGCAGTTCGACGCCTACGTACAGCAGGCCGCAGGAGGCGGATCGGCTGCGGACGAGCTCACCAAGCTGTCCAAGCTCCACGACGACAAGAAGCTCTCGGACGAGGAGTTCGAGCGGGCCAAGGCCAAGATCGTCGCGTAGCCCCTAAGCCCTGGCGGGGGCGGTCGCCGGCTCCTGGCGGAGGATGCTGATGTACGCGATCGCCCCCGGAATCGTCGGGAGCCAGAACGAGAACGCCCGGTAGGAGAGGACGGCGACGATCGCCAGCCCACCGGGCACATTGAACGCGATCAGCGATCCGATCATGCCGCCCTCGACGCCGCCCACTCCGCCCGGCAGCGGCAGCAGGTTCGCGGTCATGCCGACGAAGTAGGAGGCGACGATCACACCGACCGGCGGCGGCGTGCCGAACGCGTGCAGGCAGGCCCAGAGCACGGCGATGTCGAATCCCCACCATCCGGCCGCCCAGAGCCCGTTGACCGGGCGCTCGCGGAGGATTGCGATCGCCCCGCGGACACCACCGGCCAGCGTGTTGGGCACGGTCGCCAGTGCCGCCCGCCAGCGCTTGCGGCGGCTCGGGTGGCGCAGGCGCTTGGTCGTCTCGCGCAGCTCGCCGCCGAAGTAGCCGATCAACAGGCTTGCGGCGATGACCAGCGCGGCGACGGCCGCGGGGATGAGGGTGAAGGCGAGGGGGTTGGGTCCCGAGAGGATGCCGAACCAGAGGCCGAGGCCCGTGAGCAGCACGGCCCCCACGTAGACGCTGTAGAGGAGAACCAGCAGCGTCGCCATTCGCAACGCCACCAGCGAGGCGGAGAGCCCGTCCCGGCGCAGCGCCCAGGCGGTCAGGGCGATGCCGCCGATCCCTCCTGCGGCGAGCAGCCTGGTCGCGGCCAGGCTCGCCAGGGTGATGCGATAGCTCTGCGCCCAGCCGATTCGGGCCTCGTGCCCGATCACTCCCCGGAAGAGCGCGACGTAACAGAGGAAGGAGGCGATCTCGAGGACGAGGCCGGCGGTGAGCCACCCGGGCTCGCCCTTGTCGAGCCGCCGCCAGGTGTCGCCGAGGCCGGCGATGTTGGGGAGGACGATGTAGAGGGCGCCGAGGGACGCGGCGGCGAACGCGAGTCCGATCAGCAGCTGCTTTCGGGTTAAGCCTCTGGGTGCGTCGTTCATTCGCGGCGAAAGGTCCCGGGGCCGCCTCCCTCGCGGGCGCCCCCCGTGTAGGCGGCCATGTCCTGGCTCCAGAATTCGACCACGTTGCGGTCGGGATCAGTGACATAGATCGCCCGGCCGGGGCCGAGCTGAATCGGGCCCTCGACCTCGGCGCCGGCGTCCTCGATGCGCCTCTTGATGGCGTCGATCTCGGGATCGTCCACGTGGAAGGCGTAGTGGACGTGAGCGCCGCCGCGCCCGCCGGCAAGCCCGACCTGCTCGGTCCAGAGGCCGAGCCGGGCGGTCTCGCCGACCAGGTACCAGTAGCGGCCCTCAGCGCCCTCGCCGTAGAGGGTCTCCTCCAGGCCGAGCACCTCACGGTAGAACCGCCGGGCAGCCTCGAGGTCCGAGACCTCGAGGACGAGCTCCGAGATCCCGCTGACTGGCGGCCTCCCGTTCATTGCAGCCGAGCTTAACCTGGCCTCGGATGTTTCCCGTGTCCTACAGACGCGTCCTCGGCGCCCCCGGCGTCAGGCAACCCTTGGCCGGCGTGGTCATCGGCCGGCTCTCCATCGCCGCGGAGCCGCTCTCGACGGTGCTGCTCGTGCACGCCACGACCGGTTCGTTCGCGGCGGCGGGCGCCGTGATGGCGGCCTACTCAATCGCGGCGGCGGTCTCCCTGCCGGTCCAGGGCAGGGTGATGGACCGGATCGGGCAGACGCGGGTGATACTGACGACGACGGCGCTCACCGCGGTTGGTTTCACGGGACTGATTGTGCTCGCGCACAGTGGAGCGTCGGTTGCCGTGCTGTGCGCCGCCGGAGCCTTCACCGGACTCGGCACCATTCCGACGGGCACCGCCATGCGGACGCTCTGGTCCGATCTCGTGCCGGAAAGCGACCTACGGCAGGCCGCGTTCGCGCTGGATGCTGTCGCGATCGACGTCGCCTTCATCGCTGGACCCCTGATTGCCGCGGCCGTGATCGCCGTTGCCTCGCCGACGGCATCGCTGTCGGTCTGCATCGCCCTGTCGCTGCTGGGGTCCACGGTGTTCGCCTCGTCACGCGCATCGCGGACCTGGCGAGGTGCGCCGGCCGAGCACCGCCGGATCGGGCCGTTGCGAGCGGCAGCGGTCTGGGTGCTGATGGGCGCCGCCCTCGGGGTCGGGATTGCGGTGGGAGCGGCCGAGCTGGCGATCACGGCCTTCGCGTCCGCGCACGGGGCGGCGGAGCTTGGCGGAACCCTGATCGCCGTCCAGGCGCTCGCGAGCACCGCTGGAGGCCTCTGGTACGGCGCGCGCAGCTGGCGAAGCCCGCCCGGCGAGCGGCTGCCCGCTGTCGGCCTGGTCTTCGCCCTCACCTTTGCTCCGCTCGTCGCCATTCCGTCCCTGGGAGCCGCGTTTCCGCTGATGGCGCTGAGCGGATTGGCCTTGGCTCCGGCGATCTCGCTGATCTATCTGCTGCTCGATTCACTGGCGCCCGTCGGCTCAGCCGCCGAGGCGACCGGATGGGTGCTGACGGCGATCGTCGGCGGTGCGGCGCTCGGGAATGCGCTGGCGGGTGTCGCGGTCACGGAGGCAAGCCCCCACGCGGGCCTGGCGGTGGCCTTCGCGGGTGGCCTGGTGACCCTGGGCGCAACCTGGCTCGGGCGCCGCCGTCTCGTGCCCCAGCGGGGAACGCCTGTTCGGCTCCTATCATCGACGTAGATGACCGATCCCGAATCCCCGCACGCCCGGATGACGCGCCTGGCGCTTCGCATCTCTTCGTCCTCGGGCTCCCCTTTGGCACCGCCAAAGGCTTCGCCCTGCGTCCTCGATCTGCTCGGCCAGGCACGCCACCGGGCGCACGCGGACTCAGAATCGATCATCTGATGCCTCCGTCCGACCGCATAGTCATCCGAGGAGCGCGCGAGCACAACCTCAAGGACATCGACCTCGAGCTGCCGCGCAACTCCCTGATCGTCATGACCGGCCTCTCCGGGTCCGGCAAGTCGAGCCTTGCCTTCGACACGATCTACGCCGAGGGCCAGCGCCGATACGTCGAGTCGCTGTCCGCGTACGCGCGCCAGTTCCTCGGGCTGATGGAGAAGCCGGACGTCGACTCGATCGACGGCCTCTCGCCGGCGATATCGATCGACCAGAAGACGACCTCGCGCAATCCGCGCTCGACGGTCGGAACGGTGACGGAGGTCTACGACTACCTGCGGCTGCTCTGGGCCCGGATCGGCAAGCCCCATTGCCCCGAGTGCGGTGAGCCGATCGAGGGGCAGTCGGTGGAGCAGATCACCGACCGGATCATGACCCTGGACGAGGGGACGCGGTTCATGGTGATGGCGCCGGTGGTCCGGGGGCGGAAGGGCGAGTTCGAGAAGCTGTTCGAGCAATTCAGGCTCGAGGGCTACACCCGCGTCCGAGTCGACAACGAGATTCGCCGCCTGGACGAGGAGATCAAGCTCGACAAGAAGTTCAACCACGACATCTCCGTCGTCGTCGACCGCCTGGTGATGAAGGGCGATCTCCGCCGCCGGCTGTCCGAGTCGGTCGAGGCGGCCGCCTCACTGGCAGGCGGCGTGGTGGAGGTGGACGTGCTCGCCGAGGGCAGCACCGGCGAGGCCGATGAGCGTGCCGAGGGCGAGAACGTCGGCGGAGTCAAGGGAGCGAAGGGGGCAGGCAAGCTTCCCGACGGAGTCGTCGACCGCCTCACATTCAGCGAGCGCTTCGCCTGCCTCAACTGCGGCACTTCGATCCCGGAGCTCGAGCCGCGGATCTTCTCCTTCAACTCGCCCCACGGCGCCTGCGAGCGCTGCCACGGTCTCGGCTTCCAGCGGGTGGTGGATCCGGAGCTGGTGGTTCCGGATCCGACGCTGTCGCTTTCGGAGGGCGCGCTGCAGCCCTGGCGGGTGGGCCATTCCCGGTACTGGAAGCGCCTGGTCGAGGCGGTCGCAGAGGACTACGGCATCGATTCCGACGCTGCCTGGCAGGACCTATCGGACAAGGACCGCGAGATCTTCCTCTACGGGACCGGGGGCGAGCGGCACAAGGTCAACTACACGAACCGCTTCGGCAGGCGCCGCTCATACAGCGTCCGTTTCGAGGGCATCGTCAACAACCTCGAGCGCCGCTACGAGGAGACGGATTCCGATGGTGTCCGCGAGCGCGTCGAGGGCTACATGGCCGAGCAGCCCTGCCCGGTCTGCAAGGGAGCTCGGCTCCGGCCGGAGAGCCTCGCCGTTCAGGTCGGCGGGATCTCGATCGCCGACTACACGG
This sequence comes from uncultured Solirubrobacterales bacterium, assembly GCA_963819715.1. Taxonomy (GTDB): domain Bacteria; phylum Actinomycetota; class Thermoleophilia; order Solirubrobacterales; family 70-9; genus DASUPK01. The sequence goes on along the minus strand of CAWFXE010000001.1, from coordinate 389,695 downwards.
AGCTCTCCGCTCGGGCTGCGCTCACCTGGATCAACGACCTGGAGATGACCGAGACGGAGCGGACGATCGCGCGGCTGCTGGTTCGCGAGATCACGGAGCGACTCGCCTTCCTCGAGAACGTCGGCGTCGGCTACCTCAACCTGGCCCGCTCGGCCCGGACCCTGTCGGGCGGGGAGGCTCAGCGGATCCGGCTCGCGACTCAGATCGGATCGAGCCTCGTCGGGGTCCTCTACATCCTGGATGAGCCGTCGATCGGCCTCCACCAGCGCGACAACGCCAAGCTGATCCAGACGCTCGAGCGGCTGCGGGATCTCGGCAACACCGTGATCGTCGTGGAGCACGACGAGGGCACGATGCGCTCCGCGGACCATCTCGTGGATCTGGGTCCAGGGGCGGGGGAGCACGGCGGCCACGTGATCTCGGAGGGCACGCCGAAGGAGGTCGAGGCGGATCCAGCCTCCCTGACCGGCCAGTACCTCGCGGGCCAGCGCCAGATCGAGGTCCCGGAGAAGCGGCGCGAGCCGCGCGGCGAGCTGTTGGTCAAGGGAGCGCGGCAGCACAACCTGAAGAAGATCGACGTCCCGATCCCGCTCGGTGTCTTCTGCTGCGTCACGGGCGTGTCCGGCTCGGGCAAGTCCACCCTGATCAACGAGACGCTCTTCCCGTCAGTGGCCAACCGGCTGCACCAGGCGAAGCTTCGGCCCGGCGCCCACGACCGGATCGACGGCATCGACCAGGTCGACAAGATCATCAACATCGACCAGTCGCCGATCGGCAGGACCCCGAGGTCCAACCCGGCGACATACACCAACGTCTTCGACCACATTCGCCAGCTCTACGCGCAGACGCGCGAGGCCAGGGCCCGCGGCTACAAGCCCGGCCGGTTCAGTTTCAACGTAAAAGGGGGGCGGTGTGAAGTGTGTCGTGGCGACGGGCAGATCAAGATCGAGATGCACTTCCTGCCGGACGTCTACGTGCCGTGCGAGCAGTGCCACGGCAAGCGCTACAACCGCGAGACCCTCGAGATCCGTTTCAAGGGCAAGTCGATTGCCGACGTGCTCGACATGTCGGTCGCGGAAGCGTGCACCTTCTTCAAGGACATCCCGAAGATCGCCCGCCGCCTCGACACGCTGCACGACGTCGGCCTCGACTACATCCGGCTCGGCCAGCCGGCCACCCAGCTGTCGGGCGGAGAGGCCCAGCGGGTGAAGCTCGCGACCGAGCTCTCCAAGGTCGCCACCGGCGACACCCTCTACATCCTCGACGAGCCCACCACCGGCCTGCACTTCGCGGACGTCCAGCGCCTCCTCGACGTGCTCGACAGGCTGGTGGGTCAGGGCAACACCGTGATCGTGATCGAGCACAACCTCGATGTGATCAAGACCGCCGACCGGATCATCGATCTCGGCCCGGAGGGCGGGGAGGAGGGCGGCAAGGTACTCGCCACCGGAACGCCGGAGCAGGTCGCGGCGACTCCGGGCTCCTACACGGGCGAGTTCCTCACCGAGTTGGTCGAGCCGGAGATGAAGGTCCGGCGGACCGGCAAGCGCAAGACGGTCGTCGCCGCCTGAGTCCGGCTCAAGCTCCAACTCTTCGAGGCCGATTGATGGACATGACCAGGATTGCCACAATCGGTGTGCTGCTCGCCTGCGCGCTGGGATTCGCGGGCGCCAGCGCGCTCGCCGACGCGCCGCCCGCCGCGCCGGTGCTGACCGGCACGAATCCGCGGTCACCGGGGAAGACCGTTCACGTCTTCGTCCAGGGAACGGCTCCGGCGGGGACGACGGTCAACATTTATCCCAACGGCAACTGCTCCGGACCTCCATACCCGTCTGCGCCGGCCACGACCCTCGCCTCCCCGGGCATCGAGGTGCAGGTGCCGAATGACTCGACGACGACGCTGAGCGCGACCGCCACCGATGCCTTGGACAGCGTCTCGCCGTGTTCGGCGCCGATCGCCTACGCCGAGGACTCGCGTCCGCCGCGCACCGTCATCAACCGGCTCCATTTCAATCGGACGAAGGGGACGGTGACCCCGGTGTTCAGCAGCGACGAGCCGAATACGACCTTTGAATGCAACTGGACGCGCTGGGGTCGCTGTCTCCCGGGGCAGCGCACGTGGCACATCCGTCCCGGACGTCGCGTCTTTCGAGTTCGAGCTCGAGACGCGGCCGGCAACGCCGATCCCACTCCGGCAATCAAGCCCGTCACATACAACCCCGTCGTCTGATCCGTCAGGCGAGATACTGCTGCCGTGGGAGAGGGTCTGCTAGCCGCCGTCAGCCTGAAGATCCAGAGCAGCGCCGCTCTGGACACCGCGGATCAGCGCGCGGGCCTGATCCTGCTCGCGGCGATGCTGCTCTCGTTCGGCTTCATCCGGTTCAGCACGCGGATGATCCGGGCCGAGGTCTCCTGGTGGCCGGGGAACGTGAGCCCGGGCGGGGTCCACATCCACCACCTCGTGTTCGGGATCGTCTTCATCATGATCGCGGGCTTCCTCAGCTTCGTGCTCTCGCCGGCGAGCCCATGGTTCGAGATCCTCGCCGGCCTCTTCGGCGTGGGGATGGGCCTGACCCTCGACGAGTTCGCGCTCTGGCTCTACCTCGAGGACGTCTACTGGGCGGAGGAGGGGCGCAGCTCGGTCGATGCGGTGATCTTCGCGGCGATCGTCGGCGGCGCGCTCATCGTCGGTTTCGTTCCCCTCGACGCCGGCGACGGCGGGTCCACGCTGGCGATCGTCGCGACGGTTCTCTTCGACCTGTCGCTCTGCGCGTTCGTCGCGCTCAAGGGCAAGATCAGCTCGGCCGTGATCGGGATGTTCATTCCGCCCGTCGCCTGGGTGGCGGCGATCCGTCTGGCGCGACCGGGATCGTGGTGGGCGAACCGTCGGTACAAGCCCGGCAGCGGCAAGCTGGTCAAGGCTCAGGCGCGCAAGGCGCGCCACGATAAACGCGTGCGCCGGCTCCAGGATCTGATCGGCGGGGCGCCATCGCTTCCGAGTCCCCGTGCACCCGGATCCGGCCGCTCGGAGGAGTAGTTTCGGCTGGATACGGCTGTCTCCGAGCAGCCGGCTAAAGAGAAGGGAGACCTACATGAGAGGTGCGGGTCGAGTCGTATTCGTCGCGATCCTGCTGCTGATGGTGGGCGTTCTCAACATCATCTACGGCATCGGCGCGATCTCCGACGCCAAGTTCTATATCGAGGACACGAGGCTGGTCTTCACGAATCTGCACACGATGGGTTGGTTCCTGATCATCGTCGGTGTGATTCAGCTGACCGGTGGCTTCTCGCTCATGTCAGGGAATGCCTACGGTCGAGTGATTGGAATCGCCGCCGGCACAATCGGTGCGATTGATGCTCTGCTCTCGATGGGCGAGCACCACCCGTTCTGGTCTCTGGCGATCTTCTTCATCTGCGTATGGATCGTCTACGGCATCGTCGAGTTCGGCGAGGAGGAGCGGGCCCGAGTCTAGAAACCGGGATTCGCGGGGCCCGGCCAAAGACCGGGCCCCGCTTTTCCTTCGATCTGTTCAGGCGGAATCCGCGGCACGGCGACGGTTGCCGGTCGATCCGGAGCGCGACTCGAGCTCCACGGCCAGCGAGACGTTCGCCATGGCGAGCACACCCGCGATCACCAGCGCCGACGCGCCGCCGAGCGCCAGCCAGGCGCCGGTTACCAGCTCCGGGTTGGCGCCCGCCACGGGCGGCGGATCCAGGATCTGCGAGACCACGATCGTCAGCGCGGCGAGGCTCATAGGCAGGAGCCAGCTCGCGCCGAAGCGGAAATGGCCCGTATGTTGCTCCCAGACGCTGTAGAGCGCCGCGATTCCTATCGCGGCCAGGATCAGGTCCAGAGACTCGAAGACGTTCCAGGCGTTCCCGATGTCCACGGTGCCCGTGGCGGGCGGAATCGCCGGCGTCGCGTACCAGGTCACGAACAGACTGATCAGGAGAAGAGCTCCCCCAACGAGAGCCACAGCGGGCCTGGCGTCGCTTCGATCGGGCATCCCCATCCCTCCATGTCGTTGACGAATGGGCGGGGCCATACCCACCGCGCGAAGGTGAAAACCGCCGCCCCTCCGGTTTCCGCGTAAGGAGCGGCCCGATCGGATTACTTCGCGAGCGCGCGTGTCCTATTCCTTGACGAGCAGGGCAGCGCCGATCGCGCCGCCCAGATCGCCCAGGGCCGCGAGCCTCATCTCCGGCGGCCGATCGTCCACGAAGAGATGCGGATGCATCCGCTGGGCGATTCTGTGGACGTACTTCTGACCCAGGCGTTCGCCCAAGCCGCCCCCGATGATCACGGCGTCCGGATCGAGCAGATTGACGGATGAGGCGATTCCGACGCCAAGCGCCCTCACCGCCCGGTCGACGAGCGTGGTCGCCAGGTCGTCCCCGTGCCTCAGCGCGCGCTCCCAGATGCCGCTTGTGAGCCGGTCTCGGCCGTGCTCCTCCATGATCTTGAAGAGGTCCGTCTTGGCGCCGTTCTTCACCTCCTTGCGCGCCTTGATCTCCATCGCGAGCCTCCCCGCGTATGCCTCCATGCAGCCCTTGCGCCCGCAGGTGCACCGCGCGCCGCCTCGTTTGACGACGACGTGCCCAATCTCACCCGCCGCGCCGCGCCCCAGCCACATCTTGCCGTCGAGGATCAGGCCGCCGCCGACGCCTGTGCCCCACCAGACCCCGAGGATGGTCTTGAAGGGCTTGCCGGCGCCCAACTCGAACTCCCCCTGAACGGCGACCGAGACGTCGTTGCCGATCCGCACGGGGACGCCGAGATCCTTGGAGAGGGTTTCGCCGAGCGGGAACGAGCCGGTCCAGCCCGGCAGGTTGCGGGCATCGGAGACGACACCCGTCTTCTCGTCAGCGTCGCCGGGCGAGCCCATTCCGATCCCATTCAGGTCCCGGGTGCCGAGCCCGGCCTGGGCCGCCGCCTCGCGCATCGCTGCGGCCACCTCACGCGCCACGTCCTCCGGCCCGCCCGTGTGCGGGGTCGGCCGCCGTGACTGTCCGAGGACCTCGTTCTTCTCGTCCAGGATCGCGGTCTGGATCTTGGTGCCGCCCAGGTCGATACCGCCACGCACTGCCTGCTTCGGGTCGGGGCTCACGCCCGGGACCATATCCGGCGCCAACCGGGACTTTTGCGAAGCTCCCGGCGTGGCCTCATGGAGTCAATGGCGCACGTGGCGGGTCAAGCGGCGCTGGTACGAGCGCAACAGCAGCCGAAGCCGCCGCCGCCGGATCAACCGGCACGCAGCCGAGGGCGGCTTCTTCATCCGCTATCCGGTCGAGGGAGAGGTGCTGGAGGCGCTCGACTCGGGCCGCCTCGAGATCGGCGATGGCACGCTGCTCGAGCCGGGCTGCTGGCTGACGCTCTCCGGCGACGCGCGGATCCGGATCGGCGAGGGCTGCTTCCTGAACCGCAACACGATGCTGGCGGCGCTCGAGCTGATTGAGATCGGCGACCACGTCATGTTCGCCAACAATTGCTTCGTCGGGGACTCGGACCATCGCTACGACGATCCGACAAAGCCGGTGACCTGGCAGGGGTTCGAGCCGCAGGGCCCGGTGCGGATCGGGTCGAACTGCTGGTTCGGAGTGGGCTGCGTGGTCACGGGCGGCGTCCAGATCGGCGAGCGCTGCGTGATCGGCGCGAACTCGGTCGTCACCCGGGACCTGCCAGCCGGGGTGATCGCCGCGGGCGCTCCGGCGAAGGTGATCAGGGAGATCGAGTTCAAGGAGAGGTAGCGGTCGCGTCCCGCGGCGTTCCTAGACTCGGCGCGTGCTTCGACTACGTCTCGCCGTCGAGGAGCATCGCGCTGACTCCGTCACCGAGGCGCTCGAGGAGACCGGCGGGGTCCACCGCATCGTCGCCCTCACTCCGGAGCGCGCTGGGACCGGGGTGGTGCTCGCCGCCGACGTGCTGCCCTCGGTGGCGGACCGCGTCGTGCAGCTGATCCGCGAGTGGGAGGTGGACGAGTCGGACTATCTGCTCACCCGCCAGGAAGTCGTCGCGCCGCACCCGCCGCATGGCGCGCTGGCTGGAGGGGAGGGCTTCGCCTGGATCGAGGTGATGGGGGAGGCGCGGACGCACTCACGTCCGCTGGGCCGCTACCTGGCGCTCATGGCGGTCGCCGGCGTCCTGGGATCGATCGGCGTGATCACGGACAACCCGATCCTCGTCGTGGGCGCGATGGCCGTCAGCCCGGACCTATTGCCGATCTGCGCCGCCTGCGTCGGCCTCGTGGCCGGCCGGATTCGGCTCGCGTGGAGGGCCTTCGTGACCCTGTCGCTCGGCATTCTCCTGACCTGGCTCGTCGCAGCGGCCGTCGCCTGGAGTCTGCAGCTGACAGGGATCCTGACCGCGGACTTCGCGGTCCACGACAGCGCCCTGAAGGGGCTGGCGGACATCGACTACTCGACCGTCCTGGTCGCCCTGGCGGCCGGGGTGGCCGCGATGCTCTCGTTCGAGACCCGGGCGGCCGCTGCCGTCGGAGTCGCGATCTCGGTGACCACGATCCCCGCGTCGGCGCTGTTCGGAGTCTCGCTCGGCCTCGGCGAGTCGAGCGTGTCCTGGGGCGCCGCGGGCGTCCTGGCGACCAACGTCTCGCTGCTCCTGCTCTCCGGCACGACCACCCTGGCGCTCCAGCGCTGGCTGTCGGGTGTCCGGGAGCGCCGCCAGACCGCTTGACTCAGGAGACGACCTGAACGACGACGGTTCTGTCGCGCGCGCGGTCGTCGAAGTCGATCAGCACCAGCTGCTGCCAAGTCCCGAGAGTGAGCCTGCCGCCGATCACCGGTACCTGCTCCGAGGCTCCGATCAGCGAGGCGCGCTGGTGCGCGTGGGAGTTGGTGTCGTGATTGAGCCGGTTGTGCTCGTAGTCGCCCTGTACTGGAATCAGCCGGTCGAGGAGCGCCCGGAGGTCCGAAACTCCGCCGGGCTCAAATTCCATGGTCGTGATCGCCGCCGTGGAGCCTCGCACGAACGCCGTGACCAGGCCATCGGCGACAGGCCCGTCGGCAACGACTCGCTGGACCTCGACAGTGATGTCGATGACGTCCGCATCGCCCTGGGTGGAAAGCGACAGCTCGCCGGTGTGCACCGCCACAGCGCCGGACGCTAGCGAAAGCCCTGCGGGGCTGATAGAACCCAGAGGTCAACCGGGGCCAGGAAGTGCCCCAGCGAGGGGAAGAGGTGGAAGCGTCCGTAGGTCCGCAGAGCCGGACCACCGCGCCGCGGCAGCGGCGGGGGATCGTTCGCACCCTGATCGTCGTCGCTTCGCTGCTCGCATTCCTTGCCTCGTTCGCGCTCTGGGCCAACCGCCAGCTCCTCGAGACCGACAGCTGGACGAACACCAGCAGCCAGCTGCTGGAGAACCCCGAAATCCGGACCCAGGTCGCGGACTACATGGTCGACACGCTGTACGCCAACGTGGACGTCCAGGCAGAGCTGCAGACGGCCCTGCCGCCACGCCTCCAGCCTCTGGCCGGCCCGGCCGCGGCGGGGATCCGCCAGCTGGCGACCCAGCTGGCCAACCGGGCTCTGGAGCGGCCCCGGGTGCAGCAGCTCTGGGAGGACGCCAACCGCGCGGCGCAATCGACCCTGCTCAAGGTGGTCGAACACGGGGGTGACGAACCCGTGACCCTGGACATCGGCACGATCGTCGACCAACTGGGACAGCAGCTCGGGGTCAATGCCGCCGGCAAGCTGCCGCCGAGCGTCGCTCAGATCCAGGTCGTCTCCAACGACGACCTGGTCAAGGTCAACAAGCTCCTCAACCTGCTGCGGACGCTGGCCTGGGTGCTGACCGTGCTCGCCCTCGCGCTGTTCGCTCTGGCGATCTACCTCGCGCAGGGATGGCGCCGCGTGGCGTTCCGCTCGGTCGGCTTCGCCTTCATCGTGGTGGGGGTCCTGGTCCTGGTCGTCAGGAGCATCGCCGGGAACGCCCTGATCGATCATCTCGCCACGACGGAGTCCGTCAGGCCCGCGGTCACCGCCACCTGGGAGATCGGCACCTCGCTTCTCAATGCCCAGGGGGGAGCGCTCATCTTCTACGGGCTCTTCATCGTGATCGGCGCCTGGCTGGCCGGGCCGACTGGGCTCGGCAGGCGGGCGCGGCGCGCCACAGCTCCGATCCTCGAGCGGCGCGTGATCGCGTATTCGGCGCTCGGCCTGCTCCTTCTCCTGCTCTTCATCTGGTCCCCGACTCCGGGCTTCGAGCGCGTGCCCACGGCGCTGCTGCTGATCGCGCTGGCGATCGCCGGGCTGGAGTTCCTACGTCACCAGGCGATCAAGGACTTCCCCGGCGAGACCTGGGACGCCGCCTCGCAACGGTGGAGCAATTCGCTGGCGTCCCGCTTTGGAGGCAGTGATGGCTGACGCAGCTGACATCGGTCCCGTCGAGTACATCGTCGTCGGATTCCCGGGAAACCAGTTCAAGGGCGAGATCGCGCCCGCGCTGGCGGACCTGGTGGATGCGGGCACGATCCGGATCATCGACATCGCGTTCGCGGGCAAGGATGAGAACGGCGACATGGTGGCGTTCGAGCTCAGCGAGTTGGACCCCGACGTGCAGAGTGCCCTCGGAAAGCTCGGCGCCGAGCCGACCGGGCTGTTCAACGAGGAGGACCTGATGGCGGTCGCGGAGTCGCTCGACCCAGGGTCCTCAGCCGCCGTGCTGGCCTGGGAGAACATCTGGGCGAAGGGCGTGGCCGGCGCCATCCGCGATGCCGGCGGCGAGCTCCGCGGCTACGACCGGATCCCGCACGAGGTCATCGTGGCCGCGCGCGAATGGGCCCAGGCGAACGCTTGAAGACGAAGGAGGAAGTGAGATGCCACTCGTAAGACAAGGACCCGGATTGCTCCGCGGCGCGGCCCGCGTTGGCGTCGCCGCCGGAGTCGCCGGCAGAGTGCGACATCGCCAGGAGGAGAAGTGGGCTCAGCAGGACCAGCCCGCCGACGCGCAGCAGGCGCCCCCGGCACCGGCGCTCTCGGGAGGCGGGGAGGATTACACCGCCGAGCTCGAGAAGCTCGCGAAGCTGCGCGATGAGGGCGTGATCACCGCCGACGACTTCGAGGCGAAGAAGAAGCAGCTCCTCGGGATCTGACTACCAGTCCCAGGGAGTGTTGGTGCCCGCCAGGGCCTCCTGTTCCAGGTAGCGGGCGAACTCCTCCAGTTCTTCCTGTGGGATCGAGTAGGTGTGCTTCTCCTCATCCGGGAACGTCCGGGCACGGACCTCGTCGGTATAGGCGCGGACTCCCTTCAGCGATTCGGCCCTGACCTCCGCGAAGCGCTTGACGAACTTCGGCTTGTGGCCGTCGTAGACGCCGAGGAGGTCGTGCAGCACGAGCACCTGGCCGTCCGTGGAGGGGCCGGCGCCGATTCCGATCACCGGGATCTCCAGCTTCGGCATCAGGGCCTCCGTGACGGCTGAGGGGATCGCCTCGAAGACAATCGAGAAGCAGCCGACCGACTGCAGCGCCAGGGTCTCCTCGCACAGCTTCGCCGCGGCCTCGGCGGTCCGGCCCTGCGCCTTGAAGCCGCCCAGCGCGGTCGCGGTCTGCGGGGTGAGCCCGACGTGCCCCATCACCGGAATTCCCGAGCGGACGATCGCGCGGGCGCGGTCGACTGAGGCTCCGCCGCGCTCGAGCTTGACGGCGTCGCAGCCGGCTTCCTTGACGAACCGCTGCGCGTTCTCGATCGCCTGCTCGTTGGAGCGACTCGTACGAGCCGAAGGGCATGTCGCCGATCAGCAGCGGGCGCTTGAGTCCGCGGCGGACGGCGCCGGCCATCATCAGCATCTCGTCCATCCCGACCGGGGTGGTGGCGTCGTAGCCGAGAACGACCATCGCGGCCGTGTCGCCGACGAGGACTATGTCGACGCCCGCCTCGTCGACGATCTGGGCGGAGGGGTAGTCGTAGGCGGTGATCATCACGATCGGCTCGCCGTTGCTCTTCATCTCGGTCACTCGCGGCAGCGTCATCTTGTCTTCGCTCACAGCAATGCCTCCTGGTCCGGGTTGCCCTCACCGAGCAACACTGTTCGGATCGCTGTCGACGGCGATCACCTCGTTGTCGTCGTTGACGTGCACGACGACGGGGGAGTAGCGCTCGAGGTCGCTCTCGTCGAACGCGCCAAAGCTGGCGACGATCACCTTGTCGCCCGAGCGGACCAGCCGGGCGGCGGCGCCGTTCACCTGCACGGTGCCGGAGCCCTCCTGGCCCTCGATGGCATAGGTGATGAAGCGGGCGCCGTTGTCGATGTCCCAGACGTGCACCTGCTCGTTGAGGAGCAGATCCGCTTGCCTCATCAGCATCGGATCGAGGGTGATGCTGCCGACGTAGTCGACGTCACAGTCGGTGATCGTCGCTCGATGGATCTTCGACTTGAGCATCTGACGCTGCATCAGGCCTCCGGTTTCGGGGTTATCACTACGTTGTCGATGAGGCGCGCCTTGCCGACCCTGGCGGCGACGGCCACCAGCAAGGGCCGCCCGTTGAGCTCGGCGACCGGAGAGAGGTCCTCCGCGGCGCGCGCCTCCACGTACTCCGGCTCGATGCCGGCCCTGCGAAGCTCGTCCCTGGCGGCCCCCACGAGCGCTTCGGTGGAGGTCTCCCCGGCGCTCGCGGCATCCTCGGCCGCCCTCAGCGCCCTGGAGATCGCCGTGGCGCGCTCGCGCTGCTCTTCGGTCAGATAGGCGTTGCGGGAGCTGAGCGCCAGGCCGTCCTCCTCGCGGACGGTCGGCAGGACGGCGATCTCTATCGGGAAGTCGAGGTCTCTGGTCATCTGCTCGATCACCAGGGCCTGCTGGGCGTCCTTGCGGCCGAAGTAGGCGACGTCGGGCTGAACCGAGTTGAAGAGCTTGGCGACGACGGTGGTGACCCCCTGGAAGTGGGAGGGGCCGCGGTTCTCCGGACCGCCTTCGAGAACTCCGCTCAGCGAATCTGCCACCTCGACCGAAGTCGCGAAGCCATCGGGGTACATCTCCTCGGCGTCCGGCATCCAGAGGACATCGACTCCTTCCAGGGCGGCGAGTTCGGCGTCGCGATCCTCGTCGCGGGGGTAGGCGTCGAGGTCCTCGCCCGGGCCGAACTGGGTGGGGTTGACGAAGAGGCTGACCACGACGACGTCGCAGTCCTCTCGTGCTCCCCGCATCAGGGACAGATGGCCGTCGTGGAAGTAGCCCATGGTCGGGACCAGGCCGATGCGCTTGCCCTCGCGGCGGGGAGCGGTCAGGGTCTCTCGGAGCTCGGTCTTGGTGCGGACGATCTTCATGCCGAGACCCCGTCCCTCGACTCTGCGGCGACCGCCTCCGCGCGTGCCGCCAGCGCGTCGTAGGTGGGGAGAAGCTCAGGCGCCGTCTCGGCCAGGGCGGCCCGGTGGCGCTCGACCGTTGCCCGGTCGCCGCGCGCGATCGGCCCGGTGAGTGCGGCGGGACCGCTCTCGGCCCAGTTGGCGGCGGTGCGGAGGACGAGCGGGGCGAGCAGCTCGCGAGCGTCGGCGACGCCGAGTCGCTCCACCAGCTCGGCGGCGGACTCCTCGAGCGCCACGAGGAGGTTGGAGGCCATCGCGGCGGCGGCGTGGTATGCGCCACGGCTCTCCTCGGGGACCTCGAACGGCCGCATGCCAAGTGCCTGGGCGAGGGAGCAGGCGAAGGCTCTCGCTGCCTCGTCGGAGCCCGCGATCGCCGCCGGCGTGCCGCCAATGGTCGTTTCGCCGTCGGCGAAGGTCTGCAGGGGGTGGAGCGAGAAGGTCGAGGCGCCGCGGTCGCGGGCCGAGTTCAGTGCATCGAGCGTGCCGGCGCCGCTCACGTGGCCGACGAGCGGCGCGGAGCCCGCCTGTCGCTCACAGACCTCCGTGATGGCGTCGTCGGGAACGCAGAGGAGGACGGCACCGGCGCCCTCGACCGTTTCGTCTCGGCCGGCAAGCCGGACCTCGACGCCCGCGAGCTCGGCGGCCTTGGCGAGCGATGCGCCGACGCGGCCACGGCCGATCACGACCAGCGGCTCGGCGGCGCTCAAGGGGAGGTCATCCCGTTCCAGTTCCCGCATGGGAGATACCAGACGGCTTTCTTCGATGGATGAGGTTTTCGGTGCTTGAGGTTTTGACTGGGTCCGCGCCAGTTCGGTCACGGCCCGTTGCGAAGTATAGGGAGCGATCCTGGCCACCCAGCCAGTTCCTGTGGCGCTTCGCACACTCCGAATCGGCCCAATTTGCGGCTCGAAAGGCGGCCCGGGGAGTCAGGGGACCGAACTACCATCAACCCGGTGCCGATCTACGAGTTCGACTGCGAGTCGTGTGGCGAGCGCTTCGAGGAGCTGGTCGGCTCCCACGTCGGCCTCGACGCCGCCGACGTCGTCTGCCCGCAGTGCGGTTCGAACCAGGTCGAGCGCCGGATCTCGACCTCGTATTCCTCACTGCCGCACCAGCTGACGTCCAACCAGAAGCGCCGCCTGGAGGAGAAGCGCGGAACCGGCCGAGGCGGGGCCAAGGAGCGCTTCAAGCGCCAGCGCGCGGCCGAGAGAAGAAGCCGAGGCGGGTCGTGAGCGACGCGGAGTCTCGCCGCCAGGCGCTGGTGGAGGTCTACAACGAGGCCTCGGCCTGCGAGCGCTGCCCGCTGTCGGAGACGCGCAACCGGGTCGTCTTCGGCGCGGGCAATGCCGACGCGGACCTGATGTTCGTCGGCGAGGCGCCCGGCGCGGAGGAGGACCGGCAGGGCCTGCCGTTCGTCGGGCGCGCGGGTGGGTTCCTCACCGAGCTGCTCGAGGGTGTGGGGATGAAGAGGGAGGACGTCTTCATCGCGAACGTCCTCAAGTGCCGGCCGCCGGCGAATCGCGACCCCCAGCCCGACGAGATCGACTCGTGTCGCCCCTACCTCGAGAGGCAGGTCGAGCTGATCCAGCCTCGGGTGATCTGCACGCTTGGGAACTTCTCGACGAAGCTGCTCACGGCCAACCCAACGGGGATCACCAAGGTCCGCGGCATCCCGCAGCAGCACCTGATCGGCGGGCGCCATCTCTACCTGCTGCCGCTCTTCCACCCTGCCGCCGGCCTGCGGACGCCGCGGGTCGCCGAGCAGCTGCGCGAGGACTTCACGCGGATCCCCGATCTGCTGGACGAGCCGTTGCCGCTGCCGGAGCCCCTGGTGGGTGAGCGCGAGCCGGAGCCCGACCAGATGGGGCTCTTCGGCGGCTAGAGGAAGGGGCGTGACCCCACTCGTCCTGTGAGTCATGGCTGCCAGGCGGGACGAAGAACTAGGCTCGCGCCGGTGACGAAACGGACGACAAGCGCGGCGGAGACGGAGGGGATTGGCACCGGTCTCGCCGCGGACCTCGGCCCCGGCGATGTCGTCCTGATCAGTGGCGAGCTCGGCGCCGGGAAGACGACGCTGATCCGCGGGGCGTGCCGGGCGCTCGGTGTGAAGGAGGCGGTGACATCGCCCACCTTCACGATCGGCCACACCTACAGCGGCCGTTTCCCCGTCTCGCATCTCGACCTATACCGGTTGTCGGACCTCGGCCAGGAGGACCCGGCGCTGCTCGAGGACTACGTGACGCCCGAGTCGATCGCCTTCATCGAGTGGCCCGGGGCGGGCGAACCCTGGATCGAGCGCATCACGCGGCGGATCGAGATCCGCCATGCGGGTGGAGATCAGCGGGAGATCAAGATCTCCTAGTAGCCGTACTTGTTGGTGTTGCCACCGTTCTGGTTCTGCTGGTTCTGCTGGTTCTGCTGGTTCCTATCTGGGTCTGAACGCTCTGCACCTGGCTCTGCACGCTCTGGGCCTGCTGGTTGGCGTTCTCGACGGCCGTCGAGACCTGGCTCTGCACGCTGCTCGCCTGCGACTGGACGCTGTCGATGACGCTGTTGACGCTGTCCGCGTTGTTGCTGTCGCTGCCGCAACCTGAGACCGCGAAGCCCGCTCCGACGCCGAAGACGGCGATCCCGAAAACCGCGGCTACGGCAGCCGGACGCTTGGGAGCGCGTGAGCGCGACCTGTTTGACCTTGGGAACCTGCTGGACTCCTCGTTCATGGTTCTCCCTCTCCCTAGTTGGATGGACGCCGATCCGCCCGACGGACTCTATTGATGGTGCTGCTCGGTGTCGATAGCGCGACCGCCGACGCCGTGGTGGGAGTGACCGACGGCGGGCAGGTGGTCAGGGAAGCCCGCATCGATCCGGGGCCGGATGGGCGCCCGCGCCACTCCCAGGTGCTGCTGGGTGAGATCGAGCGGAGCGTGGAGCAGGCGGGCGGATGGGAGCGGATCGAGCGGATAGCGGTGGGAGTGGGGCCGGGATCGTTCACCGGGCTGCGGATCGGGATCGCCACCGCCCGGGCGCTGGCGCAGGCGAGGGAGATCCCGGTCGCGCCTGTCGGTTCCCTGGCCGCGCTCGCCCGCGGCATCTCCGAGGAGAATCGTGCATCGCTCGCCCTGCCGGTGATCGACGCCCGCCGCGGCGAGGCCTTCGCCGCCCTGTTCACGGATGAGGGAGAGGAAATCTGGCCTGCCTTCGTGGCGCCGCCCGAGGGAGTGGCCGATCGGGTGCGAACGCTCGATTCGACCGTGCTGGCGGCCGGGGACGGGACGATACGATTTGCCGCAGAACTGGAGGCCGCCGGCGCCACGGTTGCCCCGCCCGAAGACCCGATCCACCGAGTTGCCGCACGGCACGTTTGCGCGGTGGGGGAGGCGGCGGTCGAGGCGCCGCCGGACCAGATCCAACCCCTTTATCTGAGACCGCCCGATGCAAAGAGATGGCTTGAGCGAGATCGCGGAGTCCCCGGAGGCTGAGCTGAGGCTGCGCCGCCTGGGGTACGGCGACCTGCCCTCGGTGATCTCGATCGAGCGCGGGTCCTTCCCGACGCCCTGGTCGCTGGCGATGTTCGTCCTGGAGCTCTCCAAGCCGTCCGGGATCTGCCTGGCCGCGGAGGATGGCGATGGGCTCGTCGGCTACCTCGTCTGCGCGCGCTACGACGACGTCTGGCACCTGATGAACGTCGCGGTCCATCCCGAGCGCCGCCGGCGCGGCGTCGCGACCGACCTGATCGAGCGCCTCTTCGAGGAGGCCGGAACCGGGGCCCGCTTCACGCTGGAGGTCCGGGTGTCCAACGCGCCGGCGATCGAGATGTACCGCCGGTTCGGATTCCGCTCCGCCGGCCGCCGCCGCCGCTACTACCACGACAACGGCGAGGACGCCCTGATCATGTGGCTCGAGGCAGCTGAGGGCGCCTCGGTCGCTTGATCCTCGCTCTCGAGACCTCCTGCGACGACACCTGCGCCGCGGTCGTCGACGGGTCGCGGATTCTCTCCAACGTCGTCTCCTCTCAGGCCTCGTTCCACGAGCGCTTCGGCGGCGTCGTCCCGGAGGTGGCCTCGCGACACCATCTCGAGCTGGTCAACGCCGTGGTCGCGGCGGCGCTCGAAGAGGCCGGGGCGGAGCTCGGTGACGCCGACTCGATTGCGGTCACCCAGGGCCCCGGGCTGATCGGCGCGTTGCTCGTCGGCCTGAGCTCGGCGAAGGCGCTGGCGGCCGCGCACCGCAAGCCCCTCATCCCGGTCGACCACCTCGAGGGCCACGTCGCCGCCAACTTTCTGGAGCCGGATCCCCTCGAGCCGCCCTTCCTCTGCCTGATCGCCAGCGGCGGCCACACACTGCTGGCCGGGGTGCGCGAGCACGCCACGTTCGAGGCGCTCGGCTCGACGCTGGACGACGCCGCGGGTGAGGCCTTCGACAAGGGCGCCCGCCTGCTTGGCCTCGGCTACCCGGGCGGGCCTGCGATCCAGGACGCGGCGGAGGACGGGGATCCGGATGCGTTCGAGTTTCCCGTGGCGATGAGCGAGCGCGGCCTCGACCTCAGCTTCAGCGGCCTGAAGACCTCGCTGGTCTACCGGGTTCGCGACATGGGGCCCGAGGAGACGGAGCGGGGGCGCGCCGATCTCGCCGCCGCGTTCCAGCATGCCATCGTCGATCAACTCGTCAGGAAGCTGGAGCGTGCCGCCAAGGCGGGCGACTGGCCCGCGATCGCGCTCGGCGGCGGGGTCGCCGCCAACGCCGAGCTTCGGGAGCGGACCCGGATTCTCTGCGACGAGTTGGGCCTGGGGCTGAAGCTCGTCCCGATCTCGCTCTGCACGGACAACGCGGCGATGATCGCCTCGGCGGCCCGCTTCACGGACCCGATCCCCTATCCCGAATATCTGGGCTTCGATGCCTTCGCGACTGGTTCTGTACGGGCGGCCTGACTGCCACCTCTGCGATGAGGCTCGGCATGGACTGCAGCGTCTGCAGGCGGATGGCCTCTCGTTCGAGCTCGAGGAGATCGACATCGAGTCCGACGATGAGCTGCTGCGCCGCTACCTGGAGCGCATCCCGGTCATCGAGCTCGAAGGGGAGATCATCTCCGAGCTGGGACTGGACGCGGACGGCCTGCGCTCCCGGCTCGATACCTTGTCCGAATGATCGAGGACGTGGCGGCCGAGACCGCTGAGCAGGAGGCCTCGGAGTTCACGGACGGAGATCGCCTTTCGCTGGGGGTCGCCGCACGGCTCTCCCGCTACCTCCAGGTGCTGACTCAGGCGCGGAAGATGGGTAAGGACACGATCTCCTCGCAGGAGCTCTCGGACTACACCCACATCAACTCGACGCAGATCCGCCGGGATCTCTCCGGCTTCGGCAAGTTCGGCAAGCGCGGGGTCGGCTACAACGTCGACTCGCTGGTCTCAGAGATCAGGAAGATCCTGCGCACCGCCGGACAGCACAACATCGCCCTGTTCGGCGCCGGTCACCTGGGGCAGGCGATCGCCAGCTCCGACATCTTCGCCGACCACGGTTTCCGGATCGTCGCCATGTTCGACGTGGATCCATCGTTGATCGGCAAGCGGGTCGGGGGTCTCGAGGTTCGCTCCTTCGACGACATCGACTCGGTCGTCGAGGGCGAGCAGGTGGTCGTCGGGGTCCTCGCCGTGCCGTCTGACGCGGCCCAGGAGGTCGCGGACCGCCTGGTGAAGGCGGGCGTCAAGATCATCTTCAACTACTCCGAGCGCCTCCTGCAGGTGCCGCCCGACGTCACGGTGCATACGTCGAGCCCGGCCGTGGACCTCCTCTACGCCCTCTACTTCTATTTGACCTAGGTCAGGCTCGTGCCGCCCACAACCGATCCTGAGCCGAATCACGACGGGCTGGACCTCGACGCGGTCCGCGAAATCTTTGAAGCCTCCGCCGATTTCACCATCGGGGTCGAGGAGGAGTTCGCGATCCTCGATCCGGCGGTGCTCGACCTGGAGCACCGCTTCGAGGAGATGCAGGCGGCCTGCCTGCGCGATCCCGAGCTCGCCCCGGCCGTCAAGGGCGAGCTGATCGACACCGAGATCGAGATCCGCTCCGGTCGCGGTGAGAGCTTCGCCGACGCCGCTGAGCGCCAGCGAGCGAGGCGAGCGCGCCTGTTCGCGATTGCGGACGAGATGGGATTGGCGCTGGCCGCGATGGGGACGCATCCGTGGGCGAACTACCTCGACCAGCACATCATCCAGACCGAGCACTACCGCCGGCTGGAAGACGACCTGCGGTGGGTCGCGCAGCGGAACAACACCTGGAGCCTGCATGTGCACGTCGGGATCGAGGGCGCGGATCGCGCCGTCGCAGTCTCGGATCGGATGCGGGAGGTGCTCCCGGCGCTGCTGGCCGTCTCGGCGAACTCGCCGTTCCTCGACCACCGCGACACCGGCCTGCACTCGGTGAGGACCGAGATCTTCACCAGGACCTTCCCGCGCTGCGGCGTCCACGAGCCCTTCGGCGATTGGGCGGCCTACGCCGACTTCGTCCAGCTGCTCGAGGACACCGACTCCATCGTCGAGGCGACGCAGCTGTGGTGGAGCGTGCGCCCGCACCACTCCTTCGGCACGGTCGAGGTCAGGATCTGCGACGCACAGACCCGCGGCGACGAGTCCCTCAACCTTGCGGCCCTGATCGCCGCGTGCGTCGCCCAGGCCGCGATCGACCTGGACGCGGGCGACTCGCCAGAGCCCCTGCGGCAGCGGGAGATTGAGGAGAACCTCTGGCGGGCAATTCGCTATGGCATGGACGGTGAGATGATCGACTTCAGGGAGCGGCGGCTCGTCCCGACCCGGGCCGTGCTCGAGGAATTGGTCGCCTGGACCGAGCCCGCTCGGCAGACGCTGGGCCTCGAGGTCGACCTGCCCGAGCAGAACGGCGCCCAGCGCGCCCAGGCGCGGTTCGCCGAGGGCGCTCCAATCGAGGAGATCTACCGCCGCTCGGTCGAGGAGACCCGGAAAACCTATGCACCGGAGGGAGCCGTCAGTGGAAGGTGAGCAACAGCAGCCCGAGGGTCAGATGAGCGAGGAGGAGGCGCGCGCGCAGCTCGAGGAGGAGATCCGCAAGGTCCGCGTCGAGGACGTCGTGCTGCAGAGCGTGGTCAGCATCCTCAACCTGTCGGCCAGGCGGATCGCGAAGGACGACGAGCGCGACCTGGAGCAGGCGAAGGTCGGAATCGACGCCGGACGCGCGCTGGTCGACCTGGTCAAGCCCGAGGCCCAGCCGCAGCTGCGACAGGCGATCTCAGAGCTCCAGGTCCTGTACGCCAAGCACGCCGGGGAGGAACCGCTCGGTGACGGGGAGGAGGGGGGCGGCGAACCGCCGCGCCCCGAGGCCCCCAAGGGCGACTCCGGCTTGTGGACGCCGGGGTAGTCCGCATAGGGGCGGGGGGTTGGGTCGCCTCTACCGGGTAGACTGCCGCGCCGCTTTTTACGAACCCAACGCAGGAGCCTTCCTTGACTGATTTTTGGACCGATTACGGAGTCGTCGTCGCGCTTGGTTGCGCGGCCGCGGCGGTTGTGTACGGACTGCTGGTCACCCAGCGACTGCTCGCCAAATCGCCTGGAAATGAGCAGATGCAGGAGATCTCGGGCGCGGTCCAGGAGGGCGCCAGCGCCTACCTGAAGCGCCAGTACACGATCATCGCCGGCGTCGGCGTGGTCGTCGCCATCCTGCTGATCCCGCTGCAGAACGTGGAGACGGCCATCGGATTCGTGATCGGCGGAATCTTCTCGGGCGCGGCCGGCTTCATCGGGATGAACCTCTCCGTGCGCGCCAATGCGCGCGTGGCCGAGGCGGCCCGCGGCGGCATCCCGCCGGCGCTCGACATCGCCTTCAAGGGTGGCTCCGTGACCGGCCTGCTCGTCGTCGGGCTCGCTCTGCTCGGCGTCGCCGGCTATTTCGGGGCCCTGCTGATCTTCACCGACCTCTCCGACAAGGACTGCGTTGATGCGCTCGTCGGGCTCGGCTTCGGCGGCTCGCTGATCTCGGTCTTCGCGCGACTCGGCGGTGGCATCTTCACCAAGGCCGCCGACGTGGGCGCGGACCTCGTCGGCAAGATCGAGGCCGGGATTCCGGAGGACGATCCGCGCAACCCCGCCGTAATCGCTGACAACGTCGGCGACAACGTCGGCGACTGCGCCGGCATGGCAGCCGACCTCTTCGAGACGTACGCGGTCACCGCCGTCGCCGTGATGCTCCTCGGCGTGATCACCTTCACCGGCTTCACCCGCGAGGTCGCGATCTATCCGCTCGCGATCGGCGCCGTGGCGATCATCGCGTCGATCATCGGCGCGCTCTCGGTGCGCACCCGGACCGGGAACGTCGAGGCCGCGCTGTACAGGGGGCTGGCCGTCTCGGGAATCCTCTCGGCCGCCGCCTTCTACCCGATCACCAAGTGGCTGATGGACGATCCGCTGGGCAGCGGCGCGCTCGGCAATACGAGCGTCACCGACCTGTGGCTCTGCGGCCTGATCGGGGTGGGCGTCACCGCGCTGCTCTTCGTCCTCACCGACTACTACACCTCGACCCGCTTCCGGCCGGTGCGAACCATCTCCAAGGCCTCCGAGACCGGTCACGCGACCAACATCATCCAGGGCATCGCGCAGGGCCTGCAGTCCACCGCCCTGCCCGTGCTCGTGATCGCCATCGCGATCCTCGGCTCCTGGAAGCTCGCAGGCGGTGGCACAGCCGGCATCTACGGCATCGCGGTCGCCGTGATGGCGCAGCTCTCGCTGACCGGGTTGATCGTCGCCCTGGACGCGTTCGGCCCGATCACCGACAACGCGGGCGGCATCGCGGAGATGGCCGACCTGCCCCAGGACGTCCGCGACATCACCGACCCGCTCGACGCGGTCGGGAACACGACGAAGGCCGTCACCAAGGGATACGCGATCGGCTCGGCCGCGCTCGCCGCGCTCGTGCTCTTCGACGCCTTCACCCACGAGCTCCAGGCGGAGGCTCACGGCCATTTACTGAGCTTCCAGATCTCTGACCCGCCCGTCCTGATCGGACTATTGATCGGCGGGATCATGGTCTACCTGTTCGCGTCACTGGCGATCGAGGCCGTGGGCCGCGCCGCCAGCCAGGTGGTCGAGGAGGTCCGCCGCCAGTTCCGCGAGAAGCCGGGGATCATGAAGGGCAAGGACAAGCCCGAGTACGGTCGCGCTGTGGCGCTGGTCACGGCCGCCGCCCAGAAGGAGATGATCCTGCCCTCGCTGATCCCGATCGTGGTGACGCTGATCGTCGGGCTGATCTCCTACCAGGCGCTTGGCGGCCTGCTGATCGGCGTGATCGTCGTCGGCATCTTCATGGCGATCTCGATGACCGCAGGCGGCGGCGCCTGGGACAACGCGAAGAAGCTGATCGAGGACGGGGAGTTCGGCGGCAAGGGCTCCGATGCCCATGCGGCCGCGGTCACCGGGGACACGGTCGGCGATCCCTACAAGGACACGGCGGGCCCGGCGATCAACCCGATGATCAAGGTGGCGAACATCGTGGCCATCCTGATCATCCCGATCATCGGGGGCCTGCCCGGCTGATCGCGGGTGCAACCCGTTTAATGGGGGCGTGAATCAGCGTCGACGCCCCTCGTCCGACGAGGGCTACCAGCTCGCGGTCCGCACGTTCTCGGTGGCCATCATCGGGTTCGGGGTCGTGATGCTGGTCCTGACGCTGGCGCGCGGCGGAGGGCCACTTGCGGTCGGGGTCCTCTTCGGACTGCTGTTCATCGCCCTCGGCGCGGGCCGGCTGTACCTGTCGATGCGCGGATGAGGACGAAGCGGTTACTCGGCGTCCCGTTTCTGTACTCGGCCGCGTCCGCCGCCGTCGGCTTCTCGATCTACTTCTCGGTCGGCGTCGTCGCGGATCGCGGACTGGGGCTGACGCCGCTGATCTTCCTGGCGGCGGGCCTGATGTTCGCGCTCACCTCACTCTCCTACGTGGAGGGCGGCGCGATGCTCAGAGAGCGCGGCGGCTCGGCGACGTTCGCGCGTCACGCGTTCAACGAGCTGATCAGCTTCATCGCCGGCTGGGCGATCCTGATCGACTACCTGATCGTCATCGCGGCGGCGGCGATCACGGTCTCGCACTACCTGACGCCGATCTCGCCCGGGTTCGGCGGCGGCGACGCGGAGCTGGCGGTGGCGATCGTCGTCATCGGCCTGGCGGCCTTTCTCAACATCGCCGACATCACCGGGCGCAACCGTCAGGTTCGGCTCGTGGTCCTGGCGCTCGCGGAGCTCGGGTTGCAGCTGCTGGTGATCATCGTGGGGCTGATCGTCGTGCTCCATCCGGACCGCCTCACCGACCAGCTCGACCTGTTCACGTCGCCGAGCGTCAAGGACATCGTCTATTCGCTGGTGATCGCGACGATCGCCTACGCGGGCATCGAGGCGGCCAGCGATCTGGCCCCCGACCTCGAGTTCGAGCCCGCAGACCTGAAGAGGGTCCTCGGCGTCGGGGCGATCGCGATTCCTCTGATCTATGCCGGGATCGCCGCGGTGGCGCTGATGGCTGTCCCGGTGGTGCCCGGGCCGGACGGGCCGGAGACGGCTCTGGCCGGCCGTTACATCGAGGAGCCGATTCTGGGGGTGGTCGCCAACTATCACCCCGGCTGGGTGGCCGACTTCATGAAGTGGGCGGTGATGCTCATCGCCGTGCCGGTGCTCTTCTGGGCTGCGAACACCGCGATGCTGGGCCTCTCCCGGCACATCTACGTGCTCGCCACGAATCGTCAGATCCCGAGCTGGGCCGGAAAGCTCGAGCGGGACTACTCCACGCCGTACATCGCGATCATCATCGCCGCCCTGCTGGCCCTGGCGCTGGCGATACCCGGTGATATCCGCTTCCTGGCGCGCGTCTACGCGTTCGGGGCCCTGCTGGCCGTGACGATCGCCCAGATCTCGATCGTCCGATTACGCGTGGTCGAGCCCGACCTCGAGCGGCCCTACAGGGTGCCGTGGAACGTCCGGTTCGGGTCACACGAGCTGCCGCTGCCCGCGATCGCGGGGGCGCTGATCAGCGGCCTGGCCTGGATCACGGTGTTCCTGCTGCACCGCACGGCCGTCTACGTCGGGGGCGGCTGGATGCTGTTCGGGCTGGTCTTCTACGTGATCTATCGCCGCTACGTGGAGGGGACGCCGTTGACCAGGCGGGTTCAGGTGCCCGAGGCCTCCCTCAAGAAGCAGCCCACGGACGTCGAGTACTCGACGATCCTGGTTCCCGTCTTCGGCACCCAGCTCGACGACGACATCGTCAGCACCGCCGGGCGCCTCGCCGACGCCGAGGTGGGGAAGGGCGACCATGCTCCCCGGCTCGAGGTCGTCTACGTGGCCGAGGTGCCGCTCACGGTCCCGCTCGACTCGCCGCTCCCCAAGGAAGCGCTGGAGCGGGCGGAGAAGGCGCTGGAACGAGCTCGGGAGGTGGGCGACGAGTACGAGAACGTCGAGGTGGCGACGAAGCTGGTGCCTGCTCGCTCGATCGGGGCCGGGATCATCCGGGAGGCCCGCGACAAGGGGGTCGAGGTGATCGTGATGGGTGGAGAGCCTCCGACCCGGATCAGGGGAGGAGCCGTGCTGGGCGGCATCGGTGGCGCGCGTCCTGAGGAGATAGGCGAGGTGACCGAGTACGTGCTGAGGAGGGCGCCCTGCCGGGTCCTGTTGACTGCCCCACCCGAAGAGGCGTGAGCTAGGCCGGAGCCTCGGCGGGGGTCTTTCCCCGCTTGACTGCGACCCTGGTGCGGCGCCTCGGCCGCCTCGTGGCGCTGAGCTCGCGAGCCCTCTGGTTCCAGGACGCCAGCCATGCCGGGATCTCGCGGGCCGGCAGAGGCCTGCCGATCAGGAAGCCCTGGGCCCGCTCGCATCCCATGCTGCGGAGCTGCTGCCAGGTCTCTCTGGTCTCGACGCCCTCGGCCACCACCGGGAGCCGGACCTGGTGGGCCAGGTGGATGATCGCCCGGACGATCGTCATGTTCTCCTCGTCCTCGAGGCCTGCGATCAAGCTGCGGTCGATCTTCAGCTCCTCCAGCGGCAGGCGGACCAGCTGACGAAGCGAGAAGTGACCGGTTCCGAAGTCGTCGAGCGAAATCGTCGCCCCGAGGCGCGTGAGGCGCTCCAATGCCTCGGCCACCCGCGCGGGATCCGATAGGAGGGACCTCTCGGTGATCTCGAACTGCATCGCCTCGCCGGGCAGATGAGCCGCCGCGAGGGCCTCCGAGACGAAGGCGTCAAGACCCTTTTCTCCGGCCGAGATGTCGTCGGCGCGGAGGTTCACGGAGACCTGCAACCGGAGGCCGGAGGCCCACCAGTCGGCGGCGGCCCGCATCGCGAGCTCGATCACGCGCTCGGTCAGGTCACGCACCCGCCCGCTCGCCTCCACCTGATCGATGAACGCCTCCGCTTCGAGGAGCCCGAGGTCGGACTGTGGCCAGCGGGCGAGCGCTTCGACTCCGATCACGCGCCCGCTCCGCAGGTCGACCTTCGGCTGGAAATGGACCTCGATCTCGTCCTGCTCGAAAACCGTGGCAGGGTCGAAGCCTTGCGCCGGCACGCCCCCTATTTCGTTGCGGTATGTGGCCATCTGATCGACCCCCTGGCGAGCCTTCATTCTCAACCACCCACTCGGCCTCCACAATGGGTCGAACTACCTTTCCCTTTCAGTAGTTGCCCCGGATGGTGGCGGGACGGGCCAGGCGTGGGTCTCCCAGTCCGCCTGACTAACATCCGAAGCGAATGTTTGTTCTTATCGTTGGCTGCGGGAGGGTTGGGTCCTCTGTTGCGCGGAGCATGCTCCGCGAGGGGCACGAGGTGTCGTGCCTCGACGAGGACCCGGAGGCGCACGCGCGTCTCGAGGTCACCCTCGATCGCTCCTGGGAGGATTCCGGCGGTCAGTTCACCGTCGGCACGGGGCTCGAGGAGGAGGCGCTGACCTCCGCGGGGATCGAGAGGGCCGATGCGTTCATCGCCTCCACCGACGGCGACAACACGAACATCGTCATCGCACAGATCGCGAAGAGGAAGTTCAACGTGCCGACCGTGATCGCGCGGATCCTGGATCCGCTGCGGGCGGAGTGGTACGAGAAACAGGGCGTCAACACTGTCTGCCCGACTCGCGTCGCGATCGAGATGCTGGAGAAGGAGGTCCTCGAGGCCGCCGGATCCGGGTCGACTCGCTGATGGGCGAGGGCAAGTACATCATCATCGCCGGGGCAGGCAAGGTCGGATGGAACCTCGCCAGGGAGCTGCTCGACAAGGGCAACGAGGTGACGGTGATCGAGGACAACCGGAACCGGTTCTCGACGGTCGAGCAGGAGCTCGAGCACAACATCCAGTACGGCGATGCGTCGGAGCTTTGGGTCTTGGAGCGTGCGGGTATCTCCCGTGCGGACATGGTCATCGCGGTGACGGGCGATGACGAGGACAACATGCTGATCTGCCAGGTGGCGAAGGAGAAGTACCTGGTGGATCGGATCATCGCGCGGGTCAACAACCCGCGAAACCGGCCGCACTTCGAGCTGCTGGGGATCAAGCCCTACGTCTCTGCCACCGACCTGATCCTGCGGCTACTCGAGCACGAGGTGCCGGAGTACGGCTTGGTCCATCTGCTCGACCTGCCCGAGGAGCGGTTGGAGATCATCGAGATGCTGCTCGCCGATGACAGCCGCGTGGCCGGGATGAAGGTCGGGGAGTTGAGCATGCCGGAGGGCAGCCTGTTGATCTCGATACTGCGCGAGGGGCAGGGTGGCTTTGTGCCGACCCCGGACACCGTGTTGGAGGCCGGCGACGAGGTGCTGGCCGTGCTCGATCCGGGATTGGAGGAGGAGTTGAAGGTCTTCTTCGGGTCAGACGGTGCCGCAGCGGGTTGAGTATCTGCTGATCGGTGGGTTCGCCGCCGGGTACGCCGCCGCCGAGCTGCGGAAGCGCGGGGCCGATGGCGACATCCTGCTGGTCGGCAGGGAGCCGGAGCCGCCGTATGAGCGGCCCCCGCTTTCCAAGGAGTACCTGCGCGGAGAAGCCAAGAGAGAGGACGCGTACGTCAACGCGGAGTCCTGGTACGAGGAGAACTCGGTCGAGCTGAGGACGGGGACGAACGTGATGGCGCTCGACACGGAGGCGCGGACCGCCAAGCTGCAGGGCGGGGACGAGGTGGAGTTCGGCAAGCTGCTCCTGGCCACGGGCGCCAACGTCAACCTGCTGCGGGTCGACGGGGCGAACCTCGATCGCATCCACTACCTCCGGGCGTTCGGCAACTCGGACAACATCCGGGCCGATGCGGAGAAGGCGGACCGGGTGGTGCTGGTGGGCGGCAGCTACATCGGTTGTGAAGTGGCCGCGTCGCTGCAGTCGAAGGGGACCGACTGCGCGATGGTGATGATGGAGGACGTTGCCCTCTCTCGAACCTTCGGCGAGGAGGCTGGGCGGTGGTTCCACGAGCTGCTGGAGTCGAAGGGGGTCGAGATCCACGGCGGCGAGACGCTGGCGGCGTTCGAGGGAGACGACCACGCGGGCGCCGTGGTGACCGAGAGCGGGAAGACGATCGAGGGGGACATGGTCGTCGTCGGCGCCGGGGTCAGGCCGGACGTGATGCTGGCGCAGCGAGCCGGATTGGAGATCGACGAGGAGAGCGGGGGCATTCGCTGCGACGAGACGCTGCAGACCTCGGTCGAGGGGATCTTTGCCGCCGGCGACAACTGCTCATACGAGAGCCGGGTGCACGGCCGCCGGCTGCGGGTCGAGCACTGGGACGTGGCGATGCAGCAGGGGCAGCACGCGGTGCGCGCGATGATGGGGGAGGCGAAGCCCTACGAGGTGGTGCCGTACTTCTTCAGCGATCTGGCCGATTGGGCGGGTCTTGAATACGTGGGTCCGGCGACGGACTGGGACGAGGTCATCTGGCGCGGCGACCGCGATGCGGGCGAGTTCACGGTCTTCTATCTCCAGGACGGCAAGGTGGCGGGAGCGCTGACGGTGGAGAACTCGGAGGAGCTTGCGCACGCGCGGGCGCTGCTCGCGGACGGTGTGGACGTCGCCGCCGATGATGCAAAGGCGCTGCTCGGGGACCCGGACGGGGACCTGGCCCAGCTTGCGCCAAGCTAGGCTTCACGCACGCGGTGGGCCCTGGTGTAATGGCAGCACGCCTGGTTCTGGTCCAGGTAGTCGGGGTTCAAATCCCTGGGGCCCAGCTTCGAATCCCTGCCACCGGCTCGTTTTCACATCCTTGCTACCTTGCGCGGCCGTATGTGGCGCCTGAGGTATTCGTTGGTCCTCGTCGCGGTTATGGGCGCGGGGACAGTTCTCTCCGCTTGCGGCGGCGACAGCTCGCCGGAGACCCCCATAGTCGTCCCGACCGAGACGACCCAGCAGTCGACCAATCCGGCCCAGTTCATCACCCAGGCCGACGCGATCTGCGCCGAGGCCAATTCCTCGATCGAGACGTTCGCGGCCGCCGGCCAGGGTGAGACCGAGGCCGATCAGATCGCCCAGCTCCGCCAGGGCGTGATCGACGACATCAAGCAGCTCAATCCGCCGAGCGACACCAACCTCGACGCCTTCATGAAGGCGATGTCCGACCAGGTCTCGGCGGGCAAGAAGATCGGTCTGGCGGTGCAGCGCGGCGAGGATCCGACCCAGTTCGAGACCGAGCTCGACAGCGCCAAGACCGCGGCGGAGACCGCGGCCTCCTCATACGGCTTCAAGCAGTGCGGCTCCGCCATCAGCAGCTCCAGCTCGAGCTCCAGCTCGAGCTCCAGCTCGAGCAGCGGTACCGCCGTCGCCCCAAGTGCACCCAGCAGCTCCTCGGGCGGAACCGCCGGCGGCACGTCCGGCAGCTCTGGCACGAGCGGCAGCTCCGGCAGCGGCACCTCCGGTTCCTCCGGCGGATCCAGCGGCGGCATCGGGCCGGGTTAGCGGCCACCAGGTCGCTGTACTCAGGAGCGAAGGGCAAAGCCCGGAGCGACTTGCGATGGGCGGCCGCCTGTGGCCGCGATCTGATGGCGAAGCCGTCTACCTAGCCGCTAGGCCGCCGCGAGATCAGCCCAGGTTCCGTACAGCTCGGCGTAGCGGCCGCCGGCTGCGATCAGCTCGTCGTGCGTCCCGCTCTCACGGATTCGGCCGTTCTCCAGCACCGCGATCCGATCGGCCCCGCGAATCGTCGAGAGCCGGTGCGCGATCACGATTGCCGTCCGTCCCTCCAGCAGACGCTGCAGGCCCAGCTCGATCGTTCGCTCCGTCCTCACGTCCACATTGGACGTCGCCTCGTCCAGGATCAGGATCCGCGGCTCAGCCAGCAGAGCCCGCGCGAACGCGATCAGCTGCCGCTGGCCCGCTGAGAGCGACACGCCCCGCTCGCCGACCTCCGTATCGAATCCCTCCGACATGCGCCGGATGAACTCCCCGGCGCCGATGGCATCCGCCGCCGCCTCGATCTCCTCGTCGGACGCATCGGGCCGCCCGAACGCGATGTTCTCCCGCACGCTCCCGGAGAAGAGGAAGCCCTCCTGCGGCACGATGCCGAGCTGGCTGCGCAGGCAGGTCGAGCTCAGATCCCGCAGGTCGTTGCCGTCGACCAGCACCGTGCCCCGTTGCGGGTCGTAGAAGCGCGAGACCAGCTTCGCGAAAGTCGACTTCCCGGCCCCGGTCTCGCCGACCAGGGCGAGCGTCTGGCCGGCTGGCACGTGGACGGAGACGTCCTCGAGGGCCCAGGCCGCGTCGTCCTCCTCGTCGTCAGGCCCTGTCTCGATCTTCCCGCTCGATCGCTTCAGCCCCGCGGTCCGATCCAGCCCGTACGAGAACCAGACGTGATCCATCTCGATCTCCCCGCGCAGCGTCCCCGGGTCGAGCGCGTCCGGCTTGTCGACCATGTCCGGCTCGGTGTCGAGCAGGTCGAAGATCTTGTCCAGCGCCGCCATTCCCTGCTGGTAGGTCGTGTAGAGGTTGGAGAGCTGCTGGATCGGGTCGAAGAAGGTGGAGAGGTATCCCACGAACGCCACCACGACTCCGATCTGGGCGTTACGGGCGGATTCGGTCGCCAGGTCGAGCGCCTGGTAGCCGCCGTAGAGCAGGATCACGGCCGTACCGATCGCCGAGAGCAGCTCGACGGCCGGGAAGTAGGAAGCGTTCAGGTAGACGGTCTTCAGGTTGGCCTTGCGGTTGAGCTCGTTGAGCTCCGCCATCCGCTCCACGTGGCGACGTTCCTGGGCGAAGCTCCGCACGACCCGCACGCCGCTCAGGGTCTCCTGCAGATACGCGGTCACCTCCGCGATGCGCTCACGCGTGATCCGGTAGGCGCTCGCCGCGACGATCCGGAAGATCAGGCTGGCGATGGCCAGCACCGGCAGCGTCAGGAACACCACCAGCGCCAGCTGGACGTCCGCGATCAGCATGATCGCGACGACGCCGACCAGCGTCAGGGTGCTCGAGAAGAGCGTGACCACCCCGGAGCTGATCAGCTGATCGAGCGCGTCGACGTCGTTGGTGATCCGCGAGATCAGCACGCCCGGGCGGTTGCGGGTGAAGAAGCCGATCGACATCTGCTGCAGGTGGGTGAAGATCCGAATCCGCAGGTCCTGGAGCGCCCGCTCGCCGACCCATCCGACCAGATACGTCTGCAGATAGCTGGTCCCCCAGCCGATCATCGCCGCCGCCATGAAGCCGGCGATGATGAGCACGAGGGCGTTCGTGTTCCCGTTCAGCGAGACGTGCACCGCCTGGCCGACGAGATACGGCGGCGCGAGCGTCGCCCCCGTGGCGAGGATCAGCGCACCGAACATCATCAGGACCTGCTTCCGGTACGGCCGGAGCAGCGAGAGCAGCCAGCGCACCTTGCGCCAGCGGCCATCGTCGCCCCGGATCAGGGCCCAGAGCGACCGGAAGAGTGCGAAGAAGTTCTGTGCGCCGTCTGAATCGTTCACAGCTTCGCCAGCTCCTCTCGCTCCTCGAGATCCCGCTGGAGGTAGACGGAGTCCTCGAGCCCCTTCTCCGCGATTTCCTCGTAGAGGGGACAGCGCTCGAGCAGCTCGTCGTGCGTACCGCGATCGACGATCCGGCCGCGGTCGAGGACCACGATCTCGTCGGCCAGCGAGATGGTGGAGAGGCGGTGCGCCACGATGAAGGTGGTCCGATCCTTCATCGCCTCGCGCAGGCCCTCCTTGATCTGGGCCTCCGTTCGCGCATCCACCGATGAGGTCGCGTCGTCGAGGATGAGGATCCGCGGCTCGGCGAGCAGCGCCCTGGCGATCGCGATCCGCTGGCGCTGTCCGCCGGAGAGCGTCAGCCCGCGCTCGCCGATCACGGTGTCGTAGGAGTCGGGCAGCTGCGCGATGAAGTCATGCGCCTGAGCCCGCTTCGCGGCCTCCTCGATCTGTGCCTCGGTCGCCTCGGGTCGCGCGTACGCGATGTTGCCCGAGACGGTGTCCGAGAAAAGGAAGCTGTCGTCGGCGACGAAGGCGATCTCGCGGCGCAGCGATGCCAGATCGACGTCCTTGATGTCGGCGCCGTCGATCACCACGCGCCCCTCGCTCGGGTCGTAGAGCCGGGCGAGCAGCCCGACCAGGCTCGTCTTGCCCGCGGCGGTCGGCCCCACCAGCGCCACGGTCCGGCCCGGCTCGACCTCGAGATCGATCCCGGTGAGCGCCGGCTCGGCGCCGTCGTAGCGCAGCGTCACCCGCTGCAGCGAGACCTGGCCGCGGCCCTCAGGCAGCGGCGGGGCATCCGGCGCGCTCTCCATTGACGGCTGGCGGTCGAGGATCTCGAACATCCGGTTCCCGGAAGCGACGGCGCGCTGGGCCATGCTCAGCGACATCCCGAGCCAGCGGACCGGGCCCGAGAGCAGCACCACGTAGGCGTAGAAGGCGGTGAGGTGTCCGACGCTCGTCGACCCGTGGATCACCTGCAGCCCGCCGACCAGCAGCACGGCGGCCAGCCCGATGTTCGGCAGGAAGCCCATAAGCGGTGTGTAGAACGCCTGCAGCCTCGTCGAGACCATGCTCTGCTCGAAGACGCGGTTGACCGAATGCGTGAAGCGACCGAGCACGTGCCGCTCGCGCGCGAAGGCCTTGACGATCCGGATCCCCGAGATGCTCTCCTCGGCGCTCGCGGTCACCTCGCCGACGCGCTGCTGAACCTCCTGCTCAGCCGGGCGGTTGCGCCGGCTGTAGCGGGTGGCGGTCGCCACCAGGAACGGCACGGGCGCCAGCGCCAGCAGCGCGAGAACCGGGTCCAGCACGATCATCGCGACGGCCGCGAAGAGGATCGTGAGCGCGCTCTGGCTCACCCAGATCAGCCCGTATCCCAGGAAGAATCGGATCGACTGCAGGTCGACGGTGGCTCGCGACATGAGCTGGCCTGTCTGCTGGGTGTCGAAGAACCCGAGCTCGAGCTTCTGCAGGTGCTCGTAGAAGACCTGGCGCAGGTCGAACTCGACCGCCAGGGAGACCTTTCCCGCGATCAGCCGTCGCCCCACCGTGAGCAGCAGCCTGAGCACGCCGGCTCCGAGCAACGCCAGCGCAAGCGGCAGGATGTCGTCGCGGCGCTCGTCCTCGATGGCGTTCACGGCTCCGCCGATCAGCAGCGGGATCAGCACGGTCATGCCCATGGCCAGCCAGGCAAGGGCCAGCGAGCCGATCAATTGGCGGCGGTACGGACGCAGGAAGCTGAGGAGGCGACGGAAAGTCGGCACACACCGACTATACAAAGTGAAGTATTAGTCTCCCTGAGGTGCTGCGGAAGCTGATCACCTGGCCGATCTCGATGGCGCGCGCGGCCGTCGAGCTGCCGCGCACGCTCGACCGCAGCATCCGCGAAGCGAACGATCTGATGGAGGTCTCGCGCGAGCAGCTGGAGATGATGCGCCGCCAGGCCGACCAGGCACTGGAGCAGGCCGAGCGGATGAACGACCTGCTCGGACGCGTGGTCAGGCTGACCGAACCGCTCGAGCGCGCCCAGCGCGGCGGGGAGTACGTGGCCGAGGGTCTCCGGCGGGCGATCTTCGGCGCGGAGGTGGCGGCGATTGAGGCCGAGGAAGCGGCGGAGGACGCTCTGGAGGCCGCCGAGGATGCCGAGGAAGCGGCCGAGGACGGGGCGGAGGAAGCGCGGGGGGCAACGGAGGAGGGGTGAGCGCGCCGGCCGCCGGCCTCTGCGACCGCTGCCGGCATCAACGACTGATTCGCAACACCCGTGGCTCCGTCTTCTCTCTCTGCGAGCGCTCGAAGACCGACACGGATTTCCCCCGCTATCCCCGCCTGCCGGTTGCCAGCTGCCGCGGTTTCGAGGTGAGAGCCGAGGGTAATGGCCATCAGGAGGTTGACTCGTGATCTCGATGGGGAATCTCAGGGCCGCGGGGCTGGCGATTGCGGTCGCCCTGGCGTCCCTTGCGCTGGCGGCCTGCGGCTCGGACGGCGGCGGCACCACAGTCGCGCTGCCTCCGCCGATTGCGCCCGACACCGCCGCGCATCTCGCCAAGCTCAGCGACCGAGTCGCCACCGACCTCGACGCGGGCGACACCTGCCACGCCGCCCACGCGGCTGACGACCTCCAGACCGCCGTCGACGATGCCGATCTCCCGGCCTCGATGCGCTCCAGCGTCGACGCGGCCGCGGGCCGCCTCGTCGACTACGTCAACTGCCCGCCGCCACCACCGTCCCCCGAGCCCAAGAAGAAGCATGACAAGCACCCGGACGACCACGGGGACAAGCCCCATGGCGGCGACCACGGCGAGCCACGCGGGCACGCCAAGCACGGCGGCCTTGTCCCGCCCGGCCAGGCGAAGCTGGGGGGTGAGTGAGCCGTGGTGATCCGCCACCTCGGAGACGAGCGCTACGAGCTCAGGGACCGCCTGGGCCACGGCGGCATGGCCACCGTGTTCAGCGCCCGCGACCTGAAGCTCGACCGCGAGGTCGCGATTAAGCTGCTCGCCGACAACTTCGCCGGTGATGAGGAAATCCGGAGGCGGTTCTCACGGGAGGCTCGCCTGGTCGCCAAGCTCGACCATCCCAACATCGTCCAGGTCTTCGACGTCGGGGAGGAGGACGGGCGCCCCTACATCGTCATGGAGCAGGTCGACGGGGGCACCCTCGAGGACCGCCTGAACGGCCGCCGCCGGGCGATCCCAACGAGTGAAGGCCTCCGGCTGCTCTCCCAGCTCTGCGCGGGCCTCGGCCACGCCCACTCGAAGAAGCTGATCCATCGCGACATCAAGCCCCAGAACCTGCTGCTGCGCTCCTCGGACGGCTGCCTCAAGATCACCGACTTCGGGATCGCTCGCGCTGCCGAGGAGACGACCCGCCTGACCCAGGCCGGCAAGGTGATCGGAACCGAGCGCTACATGGCGCCCGAGCAGCTGGCCGACGGCAAGATCACCCCGGCCGCGGATGTGTACGCCTGCGGGGTCGTGGCCGACGAGCTCCTGCCGCAGTCCCGTCCGCCCGAGCTCCGCGAGATCGTCGAGCACTGCCTGCGCGAAAACCCGACCGAGAGGTTCACGGACGGCCGCTCCCTGGGCGAGGCGCTCGCGACGGTGGACGGCGACGGCGAGGCCGGTGTCGTCCGTCGGATCCGCTCCCAGACCGGGCCGACGCGGCGCCTCACGGCGACCGGTCCTTCCACCTCCAGCTGGCCGGCTCCGGCCGAGGTGGCCGGGCGACGCCGTTCGATGCGGAAGCGCGTCGCGGCCGTCGCGGCGGCGCTCGCGATCGTCGCCGCGGGACTCCTCATCGTGGTGAGCTCCGGGAATACGGGATCGCCGAGCAAGGGAGACGTCGCCAGGCAGCGCCCGGCAACCCCAACGTCGGTGCCGAGCTCGAGTGATCCGGCCGACCAGGCCCGCGAGCTCGGCGACTTCTTCCGCGCCCAGTCGCGCTAGGGAGTCGTCTTGGGGACCGGGGCGGTCGGGGTGGGCGCTGTCTTCGTAACCGCTGGCGCGGTCGTCGTGGCGGGCGTTGTGGTGGTGACCGCCGTGGTCGGCGGATGGACGGTCGGCTCGGACTTCTCGCCGCAGCCGGTGGCGGCGACGGCGCCGAGCGCCCCCGCAACCAGCACGAGCGGCAGAAGCCGCCGACTTCCCGCCTGAGGCTTCGTGATCACCGCGGGCACGGTAACGCGTGCGGGAAACCCCTGCGCCCAGGAGGGGCGAAGTACTGATGACAAGCATCGGCCGCGCGCCGACCATCTCTATGGGCAATCGGGGGTCAGGACTTGAAACCGCTTCTCACAGCTCGGGCAGGCGCCAGCAGGAAGGCGATGGCGTACAGCGCCGCCGGGATGTACGGGGGCGCAACGTTCGTCGGATTCCTCGAGGGCGTCCTGCCGGGCGGGGAGCAGTTCTCGCCGGTGCCGAGCCTGATCGCGCTCGGCTTCGTCATCGGGCTGGTGCTCTGGGGCCCGCGACTCCCGATCTGGGCGCTCGCCTCACTTGGGCCGATAGGCGCGGTGCTCATCGCGGCCGCCATCGCGAGCACCAACGGACACGGAGACGGCGCGGCCCTCTATGCCTGGCCCGTCCTCTGGCAGTCGTACTTCTTCGGCCGCCGCGGCACGGTCATGATCATCGCCTGCGTCGGAATCGTGGACGCTGTGGCGCTTACCCAGGTGCCGGAGGGGACTGGCTACGTCGACCGCTGGCTTGACGTGGTGGTCTCGATGACCGTGGTCGGCGGCGTCATCGACCTTCTTTCCGCCCGCAACGAGCGCCTGGTGGAGCGACTCGAGGGCGAGGCCCGCATCGACGGCCTCATGGCCCTCCTCAATCGCCGGGGTTTCACCGAAGCGGCAGTCTCGGAGCTCGCCAGGGCGCGCCGCAACGGAGCCACCCTAGGGTTCGTCTCCTTCGACATCGATCGCTTCAAGGCGATCAATGACAAGTTCGGGCATGACACCGGCGACAGGGTGTTGGTGCGCCTCGGCCAGATCTTTCGTGAGCAGACGCGCGAGGGTGACTTGGTCGGGCGGATGGGCGGCGACGAATTCGTGGCGCTTCTCGTCGACGCGAACGTCGAGAGCTCGCTGGAGTACGCGGAGCGGATGCGCGCCGCCTTTTCCGTCGAGGCCCCGGGCCTGCCGGGAGCCACGTTGAGCGCCGGAGTCACCGCGGCGACCTCACCCGTCGAGCTCCAGCCGCACCTCCAGTTGGCAGACGCCGCGCTCTATGCCGCGAAGCGCGGCGGGCGCAACCGAACGGCTCTCGACAGCCACCTTCAGCCGGAGCTCGCGGTCGGCGATTAGCGGAACTCGACCTCGGCGAGTGGGCTGCTCGCCACCCACTCCTCGAGGTTTCCCGATCCGCGTCCCAGGTCGTCGAGGATCCCGGCGATCACCTCACGTCGCTCGGCCTCGTCGGTGATCGGCCGGGCCTCGGCTGGCAGGTCGGCCTGGGCGCTGCCCTTCAGGTGGAACGTGAACTCGGGATCGACCAGCAGGTTGGCGTACCAGTCGCGTGTCCCCGGCGAACCACTGAGGAAGGTCCTTCCGTCATAGCGGTACCGCCAGATCTCGATACGCCGGGGCTCGCCGCTGTTGCGGCCCGTTGTGGTGATGTCGACCGTGCGGTCGTTCTCGAGGGCCCGCTGGACGGCCTCGTCCAACTAGGCGGCCTCTGTCAACGCGGCCTCGTCGGCCTGCGGGATCTCGCCCGGCACCTCGTCGCCGGCGAACTGCTCCGCCGCCTTGGCCTCAGGCTGGATCACGACGGCCGCGACGGCGATCGCCGCGACGACGAGGCCGGCCGCGATCCAGAAGGCCAGATGAAAGCCGCCGGTCAGGGCCGATGCCGTGGAATGCCCGGCGTCCTCGAGAGCGTTGGTGCGCGAGGTCGACAGGGTCGCCAGGACAGCGAGGCCGAGTGCGCCGCCTACCTGGGCCGAGGTGTTGACCAGGCCAGAGGCGAGGCCCGCGTCCGCCTGGGTGGCGCCCGACATGGCGATCGTCATCAGCGCCGGGAAGCAGACGCCGATGCCGGTGCCCATCAGGACCAGCACGGGGAAGACGTCGACCCAGTAGTTGGCGTCGACCGGGGCCCGCGTGAACAGGATCAGTCCCGCCGCGACCAGCGCGAGGCCGGGGAAGAGCAGCGTCCGTGCGCCGAAGCGCATGATCAGCGGCTCCGAGTAACGGCCCGTGAGGACGCCCATGATGATGCAGATCGGCAGGAACGCCAGGCCGATCTGAAGCGCGTCATAACCCTGGACCTGCTGCAGGTAGAGCGAGCCCATGAAGAACATCCCGAACATCCCGGCGACCGTCAGGATCTGGACCGAGTTCGCGCCGGACACGTTGCGGGACTTGAAGATCCGCAGCGGGATGAGGGGGGTCTTTGCGGTCGCCTCGCGGGCGATGAAGAGTGCGCCCAGGAGCAGCGAGCCGGCGCCCAGGAGAAGCGTCGTCGAGGCGCCCCAGCCGTCCTTCGCGGCCGGCTCGACGATCGTGTAGACGCCGAGCATCAAGGAGGTGGTGATCAGCACGGCGCCGAGCAGGTCAGCCCCCTCGCGGAAGCCGATGCCCTTGTCGTCCTCGAGCAGCCGCCGCGACCAGATCGCCGTGGCGAGCCCGATCGGCGCGTTGACGAAGAAGATCCAGTGCCAGCTGATGACCTGGGTGATGACGCCGCCGATCAACAGGCCGACCGCGCCGCCCGCTGAGGCGACGAACGCATAGATGCCGACCGCCTTTGCCTGGTCGCCCTGCTCGGGGAACATCGTCACGATCATTCCGAGGATG
Organism: uncultured Solirubrobacterales bacterium; assembly: GCA_963819715.1. GTDB lineage: Bacteria > Actinomycetota > Thermoleophilia > Solirubrobacterales > 70-9 > DASUPK01. The sequence goes on along the minus strand of CAWFXE010000001.1, from coordinate 353,660 downwards.
ACCGCGGAGGTCATCGCTCCGCCGATGCCCTGCAGCAGGCGGGCGCCGATCAACATGGCCTCGCTCTGCGAGGCGCCGCAGAGAATCGAGGCCCCGACGAAGACGGCCAGGCCCCAGAGGAAGACCTTCCGGCGGCCGAGCAGGTCGCCCAGGCGGCCCGCCAGCAGGAGCAGCCCGCCGAAGGTGATCAGGTAGGCGTTGATGACCCAGGCCAGGCTCGACTGGTTGAAGCCGAGGTCGTCCTTGATTGAAGGCAGCGCGACGTTCACGACGGTGATGTCGAGAACGATCATCAGCATGCCCGCGCACAGCACGTACAGCGCGATCCACCGAGAGCGGTCGCTCATCGGCTGAGATTTGTCTTCTTCTGCTGTTCCACCCTGTGCCTGCGTCATCTTCGTCGGCCTCCTAGCCATCGTTAGGTCGTTTCCCGTTACGACCGGCGATCCCCCTGAAACTCATCGCTTCGTTGTACAAGTTCGACCGCGCTCGAAGTCAAGACGCGGTGAAGGCGTCCTCAATCCAAGCTAGCAGGCAGCCCGAACCGCTCATATGCCCTGGCCAGCTTCTCGTAGTCGGCCGGCTGCTCGGGCGTGCGTGCCTGGACCTCGGGGTCCGAATCCTGCGAACCGCGCAGGATGAAGGCGTCGACCTCCTTGATCTTCTCGCCCTCGAAGGTGAGCACGTTGACCGCGAAGGGCACGCGAGCCTGCTTCTCCTCGTCCCAGCTGTAGAAGGCGATCGCGGGCTGGCCATTGGCGATCGTCGGGATGCCCTTCCAACCCCACTCGGGGAGCATCGACCACTTCTCGAGGAAGCCGCGGATCCCGTCGTGGCCGTAGAACCAGCGGGACATCGGCGGCATCGTGAAGGCAGCGTCCTCGGCGAGCATGCCGACGACGGTGTCCACGTCGCTGCGCTCCCAGGCGTCGGCGTACTGCTCGACGATCTCGCGCAGCTTCTCGTCGCCCATTGTGCGCAGCGTCTCCTGCTGGCTCTGCTCGGGCAGCTTCTTCTCCATCGTGGCCCGCGCGCGCTGCAGGGCGCTGTTGACGGAGGCGACGCTCGTGTCGAGCGTCTCCGCGCTCTCCTGGGCGGAGAAGCCGAGGACCTCACGCAGGATCAGAACCGCCCGCTGGTTGGCCGGTAGTAGCTGAAGGGCGGCGATGAACGCGAGCTCGACGGACTCGCGCTGCTCGTAGCGGGCATCGGGTGAGGCGTATCCGTCCTCGATCCCGAGAGTCTCGTCGGGGAGCGGCTCGATCCAGACGGACTCCACGAGCGGCTCCCCGACGCCGCCGTGCGGGTCGGCGGGGGGCCCGTAGTCGATCGGGAGGATGCGCTTTGGCCGCTTCTCGATGGCGTCGAGAGAGGTGTTGGTTGCGATCCGATAGAGCCAGGAGCGCAGCGAGCTGCGGCCCTCAAACCTGTCAAGGCTCTTCCAGGCCCGGACGAGCGCCTCCTGAAGCGCGTCCTCGGCGTCCTGCACCGAGCCCAGCATCCGGTAGCAGTGCGCCTGGAGCTCGGAGCGGTGCGGCTCGATCAGCCTCGCGTAGGCGTCCTCGCTGCCCTTGCGAGCCGTAGCCAGCAACTCGCGCTGTTCCACCTCTGTCGGCGTCGTGCTCATCCCGTCTCTGCAGATTAGACCGACGGGACGATTGGAACTCATCGCCGAACCGATGAATTTCGAGCGGCAGCCCGGTCTAAGTGGCAGGGAATGAAAACTCGAGCGTCCAACCCTGTGATCCACCTCGAGCTCCACACCGGAGACCAGCGGGGCGCTGTCGCGTTCTACACCCGCCTCTTCGGCTGGCATCCGGAGCGCATCCGCGCGGGCAACGGCTCGTATCTCTCGATGGAGATGGGAAGCGGGGTGGGGGGAGGCGTCGTCCAGTGCGAGGCGGCGGAGCACCCGCTCTGGCTGCCGTACGTGGACGTCCCGGACGTCCACCTGACGACCGAGCAGGCGCGCGAGCTCGGCGGCGAGGTGCTGCTCGCCCCGCGTGAGGGTCCCGAGGGCTGGCGCAGCGTGGTCTCGACTCCGGAGGCCGGCGAAGTCGCCTTCTGGCAGTCGAAGACCGAGCGCTGAGGTACCGTTTGAGCGGTGAGCGTCGCGCCCGTTCGCGGGGAGCTCAGGTATTGGCTCGAGCTGGCGAGACTGCTCGTCGACCGGAGGTTCCTCTCGGTCGAGCGCGCGGAGGAGCCGCTCCCGGTGCTGCTGATCCCAGGTTTCATGGCAGGCGATGCCTCGCTGACGCCCCTCGCCGGCTGGCTGCGCCGCCGTGGGCACCAGGTCCGCGGCAGCGGGATGCTGATCAACGCTGGCTGTGCCGGCCGCGAGCTTGACCGCCTCGAGGAGAAGCTGGCCGAGCTGGACGGCCGGGTGGTCGTCATCGGACAGAGCCGCGGCGGAACGCTGGCGCGAGCCCTGGCGGCGGAGTATCCGGACAAGGTGGCGGGACTCGTGACCCTCGGATCGCCCGTCCTCGATCCGCTCGCGGTGTCGGGCCAGGTGATGCGAACGGTTCGCTCCGTCGCACGCCTCGGCGATCTGGGCATGCCCGGGGTCTTCTCGAGCGAGTGCATGGACGGACAGTGCTGCACCGACTTCAACGCGCGCCTCCGCGCGCCGCTTCACTCCGTGACGCCGGCGCTCGCCGTGCACTCCCGCACCGACGGGATCGTGGACTGGCGGGCCTGCCTCGATCCACACGCCAGATGCGTGGAGGTCAGGGGAAGCCATTGCGGGATGGCGGTCAACCCGGACGTCTATCGAGAGCTCGAGCCGCTCCTGGCCCAGACCGAGGAGTTCGTATGCAGGCAATGAGCGTGCAGGATGCGATGTTCCTGCACGTCGAGAACGACGTCACCCCAATGCACATCGGCGGCGTCAGCATCTTCGAGGGGCCGCCGCCTCCGTTCGACGAACTGCGCACGATGGTCGAGGGCAAGCTCCACCTGACGCCCCGGTACCGGCAGAAGGTCCGCTTCGTCCCCCTCGGAATGGGCGAGCCGGTCTGGGTCGACGATCCCCACTTCAATATCGACTACCACCTGCGTCACAGCGCGGTGCCCGCTCCCGGGACGGAGGAGCAGCTCCGCGCCACGGCGGCCCGCGTCTTCTCCCAGCACCTCGACCGCTCGAAGCCGCTCTGGGAGATCTGGATGGTCGAGGGCTTGGACAACGACCGCTGGGCGCTGCTCTCCAAGGTGCACCACTGCATGGTCGACGGCGTGGCCGCCACGGACATGATGTCCCTGATGTTCGGCGAGAGCTCCGGGAATTCGACGAACGGCGACGGCTGGCACGCCGACCCGGAGCCGTCGGGCATCGAGTTGATCGCGTACAGCGCTCGCCACCGGGTTCGTGACCCCGCCGCTCAGATGCGCTTCGCGCTGCGGGCGCCGAGCGAGGTGCTGCGCGCGGCCGCCGGCGGCGCCAAGGCCCTCCTGGCCGCGGCTCCGACCCTGCGTCCCTCCACCTCGTCCCTGACGGGGCCTATCGGACCCCACCGCGTTTGGAGCTGGGCGAGGGTCTCGCTCGGCGACGTCAAGGAAGCGCGGTCGGGGCTCGGCGGCACCGTCAACGACGTGGTGCTCACCCTGATCACGAACGGCTACCGGGAGCTGCTCGAGCATCGGGGGGAGCAGGTCGCCGCAGACAGGGTGGTGCGCACGATGGTCCCCGTCTCGGTTCGCGCGCCGGGCGAGAAGGGCGACTACAACAACCGCGTCTCTGCGGTGTTCGCCCGCCTCCCGGTCGGCCTCGCTGATCCGGCAGAGCGCCTCGGCGTCATCCGCGAGCAGATGGACGGGATCAAGTCATCCGGTCAGGCCGTGGCCGGCGATGCCCTCGCGCAGCTCTCCGGATTCGCGCCGCCGATGCTGCTCGCCCTGGGAAGTCGCGTCGCGACCCGCTCCGCGCGCCTCAACATGGATACGGCGACCACCAACGTCCCCGGCCCGCAGGTCGCGCTTCACACCCTGGGTCGCAAGCTGGTCGCCTCATACCCCTACGTCCCGATCGTCGGCACGATCCGGATCGTCGTCGCGATCTTCTCCTATGACGGCGAGCTCTACTTCGGCGTGACCGGAGACCGGGACCACGCTCCCGACGTCGACGTGCTCACCGGCGGAATCGAGGCGGACGTTCGCCAGCTGCTGCACGCCTAGGGCCAGTGGCCGGAATCGTTGGGTTCAGGGACGGACGGTCCGGATGGTGGCCTCCTCCAGGGCTACGGCGTCCTCGTCGGACGCGACGATCGCATCCGTCGCGGCCCACTCGGTCGCCAGCCTGGCGAGATCGCTGGGTGGGTCGGGGCTCTGGAAGGACGCCCCCGCTGCATCGGCTCCCTCGGCGCGCAACGCGTCCGTGCAGGGAAGGACCCAGGAGAGAGCGTTACCCACGGCGTGATCCTGCTCCTCCTCACCGGCGCCGACATAGTCGCCGCCCTCGTAGAGCCCAGGGAGGCTCGCGACCAGGAACTGCGGCGACGGTCCCTCGCGGCCGAGAAACTCTCGTGCCTTTCGCAGCGCCCACTCGGCGCTGAGCGAATCGCCGGGGGCGACCAGAACGCGTGGCCCGCCGGTCATCGTCGGGAGCAGCTGGGTCGATGCAGCGATCGACTTCTCCCGCTCCGCCTCGACCTCCGTTTCAGGCACGAAGAGGTCGACCAGGGGCCCGGTCATCAGCGTCGTGGCGATTGCGCCGATCACGAACGCGCCCTGCATTGGGTCGGTGATCACCCCTGCCTGCTTTCCGATCAGGGCCACCACGAGGATCATCAGCCCGCGGCAGTTCATCAGCACCCCGACCGTGTTCGCGTCCCTCCAGGTCAACCCGACTGCTCGTCCCGCCACGGCTCCCGCGCCCCACTTGGCGAGGACCATCGCCGCGAGAAAGATCACGATGCCGGCGATGTGCTCGGGCCGCAGGACGGTGAGATCGGTCTGCAGCCCGGACACGGCAAGGAAGATGGGGATCATGAAGACGACCACGAACTGGGACATCCGGTCGAGCACCGCCCGGGCCAGACCCTGGATCTGGGGCACGCATGCACCGAACAGAAAACCGCCGTTCAGCGAGTTGATTCCGATGCGGTCCGCGGCCAAACCGGTGAGGAGCGCTCCGAAGAGCAGCAGGGCGAAGAGATCGCCGTCGAGCGGCTCACCTGCCACGAACCTGCGATCGAGAATCGGCTTTAAGGCGGGGCGCACGACGAGGAAGAGGACCGCGACAAGCCCCAGAGCGAGCAGGAGCTTGACTCCGATCGTGTTTGGGACACCCTGGCCCTTGGCAGAGGCAGTGGCGCCGGCCACGATCAGGAACATCACGGGGGTCACGACCGCGGCGGCGCCCACGCCGATTGCTCCCATGTCGCTGGAGAGCATGCGTTTCTCCTGAAGGATCCGCGCCATCACCGGAAACGCGGTGACGGCGAGACCGGCGCCGATGAAGAGCGCGTGCGTGGTCGCTGAGACGGACTGGCCGTCGGGGGTTGTCGCCACCTTCCAGACACCCGGTTTGTCGAGAATCGCGCCGACCACGAAGCCCAGCACGACAGGCGCGACGATGACCGCCACGGCGACAGCGGTGATCTCGGGCCCCCGGCCTTTGAGCAGCCGCTGTTGGACTTCGAGCCCGACCAGGAACATGAAGAAAACCAGCGTGAGGACCCCGATCAGGTTCAGGAACGAGAAGGCCTGCAGGGGGAACAGATCGTTGACCAGCCCGCTGCCGGCCTGGGCGGGCTTGCCGAGGCTGGTGATCGCGCCCTTGGAGAGCTCCCCTCCGAGCACCGTCGGGCCGATCAGGATGCCGGCGATGATCTCGCCGACGATCCGCGGCTGCTTCAGCTTGACGAACAGCCCACCGACGATGCGAGCCGCCAGCAGGATGATCGCCAGGTCGGCGAGGACGTAGGCCGCCACCTCGGACGGTGCGAGTGACTCCGGCGGCACGGCCACCACGCAAACCTATCCCGGCACCTGGCGGGCGGCAATACCTCATTTCAGCTTGGTCGCTCGGACTGCGGCGGCTAGGCTGCCGCCCCGAGTGGCTACCGAGGGTGCCCATCCAACGGTCTCACGGCAGCGACTCCTCGCCTTCTACGCCGTCCTGATCGTCTTCGCCACGGTCGGTGCAGGTCTCAGCATCCGGGCCGGCAATGACCAGCACGCCCAGGCCCAGATCGCGGGCGGCTACGAGTCGACCCCGCCGGACGGTTGTCTCGGTACACGTTTCGACCTGGTCCAGTCGGGCCAATTCGTCAATCTCGAGAGCACCGAGGGCACGCCGACGGCCAAGCTCCGGCTCCGGGACGGATCGCTGACGGGCCGGGTCCAATGTGTCGACGGGCGAAACGCGCCGTTGACGGCCGCCGTCAGCGACGACACGCTTCGCGGCTTCCTCGCGGGCACGCCGGTCTCCGCGAGCCGGACCAGCGATGCTCCCCCGCCCGGCAGCCAAACGGCCCGCGCTCCGGGGTCGATCGCGGCCGACTACAGCCTGACACCGGAGTCCCGGTGTCTCGGGGGCAGCATCCGAATCGACGACAGGCAGAGCGGCGTCGCCGTGATCGCCGAAGATCGGACGCTGGGCACCGCCGACTACCACGACGGTGAGCTGTCCGGTCGGGCTCGGTGTCTGGACGGCGGCGAGGTCGCGATCGAAGGGATCGCACGCGACCGCGACCTCGATCTGACCCTGACCCCGGCCGCGACTCAGCCCGGGTCGGCGGGGCGGGGTCCCGCCGCCGCCGCAGCGCCGCCTCAGGAGCGCCTCCAGGCGGAGCGGACTCGCGAGTTCGGAAAGACCCTGGCCGCGTTCTTCATCGCCGTTGCCGTCGTCGTGCTCGTTGCGCGGGCCTTCGGCTGGCTGGCCGTGCGAGTCGCTCAGCCACGGGTCATGGGCGAGGTCATCGCCGGGATAGTCCTCGGGCCCACCGTGTTCGGAGCCCTGCTCCCCGACCTGCAGGTGCTCGTCTTTCCCGTCGACGTCATCCCGTTGATCGGCGTCGTCGCCAATCTCGGGCTGATCTTCTACATGTTCCTCGTCGGCCTCGAGCTCGATCTCTCACAGCTGCGGGGCGCGACTGACTCAAGCGCGTCGCGATCTCGAACGCCAGCGTCGCCCTGCCCATGGTGCTCGGCATGGCGGCCGCGGTCCCGATCTACACGCTGATCGCGCCCGACCAGAAGTTCGTCGCCTTCGGGCTGTTCATGGGGGTCGCGATGTCGATCACAGCCTTTCCGGTGCTGGCGCGAATCCTGGTCGAGCGCCGGATGCTCAAGCGCCCGGTCGGAGCGATCGCGATCGCCTCGGCTGCGATCGACGACGTCACGGCCTGGTTTCTGATCGCGCTCGCGATCGCTGTGGCCACCGCCGGATCCGGCGAGGACGTGGCGCGGACGATCCTGCTCGCCGTCCTCTTCTGTGCGGCCATGTTCCTGATCGTCCGGCCTCTGATCGGGCGGGTCTCGCGAGCCTATGACGAGGCAGGTCGGGTGCCCGGAGGGCTGGATCGCCGCGATCTTCGCCGGAGTCCTGCTTTCAGCATTCGCGACCGAGACGATCGGCGTCGCGCTGATCTTCGGTGCCTTCGTGATGGGGTTCATCATGCCCCGCCACGCCGAGCTGACCGAGGACGTGACCGGGCGCACTCGAGGACTTCGTCGTCACGCTCCTGCTGCCGCTCTTCTTCGCCTACACCGGTCTCCGCACCGACGTCGGCCTTCTGGACAGGCCCGAGCTCTGGCCTGATCACCGGAGCGCTGCTGGTGATCGCGGTCGTCGGAAAGCTGTTCGGCGCGATGGTCACTGCCCGCGTCGTCGGATTCGGCTGGCGGCCTGCGGCGGTGATCGGCACCCTGATGAACACCCGTGGCCTGACGGAGCTGATCGTGCTCAACATCGCGCTCGAGAAGGGCGTCATCTCGGAGGCCCTGTTCGCGGCGCTCGTGATCATGGCGCTGGTGACGACCCTGATGGCGGGGCCGCTGCTGAGGCTGCTTCGACCCCCGCAACGAGTACGGAGCTCCGCTGAGCGACGAGCTCGAGCAGGCCCGGCGGGAGTCGACCATGGAGCATCCCCGGCTCGAGATCCCCGAGCGCTCGATCCTCGTCGTTCCGGAGCGCGAATCAGGGCTCGCCCAGCTTCGGGCGCTGGCCGAGCCGCTGGCCGCAGCCGAGCCGCCGCGCGAGCTGATCCTCGCGCGCCTGGTCCAGCCACCGCGCGGCGCCGCCGCGGGCGTCCGCGGCGGCCTGCAGACCGAGAATCGCCTGCTTCGCGAGGCGACGGAGCAGATGCAGCGCGGCGCGCGACGAGCTGATCAGGAGCGGGATCGCGGCCCGCGCCGTCGCCTTCATCTCCGCCGACGTCGGTGCCGACCTCAGCCACATCGCCTCCCGGGAGGAGGTCGACCTGGTCCTCACCGAGGGCCGGCGGCCGCTGCTGGGCGCGGGCGTCCCCAGAGGAGAGATCGGCACGGTCCTCGCGGAGGCGCCCTGCGACGTCGCCGTGCTGGTCGCGACCGAGAGCCAGCAGGTGCGGCCGCGCGGAGGCTCGCCGATCCTGGTCCCCTTCGGCGGTGCCGAGCACGACTGGGCGGCCCTCGAGCTCGGCGCCTGGCTCGCCTCGGCGACCGGAGCGGAGCTCAAGCTGCGTCGGCGCCGCGGGTGCCGGTGAGGACGGCTCTCGAGTCAGCCGGATGCTCGCCGACGCCGGGCTCCTCCTGCAGCGCTATACGGGCATCTCCGCCGAGCCGCTGGTTTCCGAGCCGGGGGTGGGGATCGTGGGGGAGATGGAGGGGGCCGGCCTGCTGGTGGTCGGCCTCTCGCTCCGCTGGCGCCAGGAAGGACTCGGTCCCGTCCGCTCGGAGATCGCCAAGGCGGCCCCCGCTCCGGTGCTCTTCGTACGCCGTGGCCGCGGCCGGGTGCGCTGGCTCCGGAGGGCGACGTGACCCGCTTCACGTGGTCGACCCCGGGCCTGCACTCGGGGCGCTTCGATGCCCCCTCTGGCTGAGCGGCGATATCAAAGCGACCCACGCCTGCGGCACGGTCAAGATTGCGGAAAACCGCGGTGGCGGGGCACCCTGTCAACGGATATAAGTGCGGCATGTCACGGCCGGAACAAGTGGGGTCCGGGCGATGAGGGAGTGGCTCACAGCCGGCGCTGCCAGTTCTCCCGCATCCGCGCGCCGGGACCCCTCGATCCCAACGTCCTTTGACCGCGTGGTCCGGTGAGGAACGGGCAGAGCTCGTCAGCTGATGACGTCACCCTCGCGGTCGTCGGCGACGGCTTCGGCGCGCTCCTCGTCTACACGACCGCCGTCTACCTCGGCTTCAAGCCCGAGGAGATCGGGATCTTCGGCGAGCAGACGAACCCGGTCGCGACCTACCAGCAGTTCGCCTGGAACCTCGGCCAGACGGTGCTGCGCTCCGAGTCGGAGTCGCACTTCCTGCCCGCCGACTGGCCGACCTTCGCCCAGCTCGACGCCTACTCGCGTCTGCGACCCCTCGCCGCTGATGCGGTCGGTGGGCCGCAAGTTCAACCCGGGCGTGCCGGAGGTCCTCACCGAGGCGGCGGTGGTCCGCAGGGAGCTCGGCTACGAGCGAGCGCGTGCTCGGCGGGCGCAAGGTCGGCTGGATCGTCCGCGAGCCCGGGCCGCCGCCGTACTTCTCGCTCTACGACGACGACGCGCAGCTGCTCGGGCGCTGCCAAGCACGTGATGATCGCGATCGGGCACGGACCGCTGTCGTTCCCCGGCGATCTACGGCGAGGCGCGCAAGCGACCCGGAGATCGCGGACCGGGTCGTGCAGGCCTACGAGCCCAAGCAGTACCACGCCGGCGGCCGCTACCTCGTGGTCGGGCTCCGGCATCGCCTCCGTCAACGAGTGGGCGAACGTCGATCGACGCCGGCGCCCAGTGCATCGCGCTGCGGCGCAACCCCGAGCCCGAGGAGCAGGACCTGAACGTGCCGCGCTGCCTGTTCGACGGCAGCGGCATCGACGCCTTCCAGGGGCTCTCGTTCGACCAGCGGGTCGACTTCCTCGGCCAGGCGCTTCGCGGGACCTCGCCGAAGCGCCGCGGCTGGGCCGAGAAGATCCGGAGGGGCGCGACCGGGGGTCGTTCGAGGAGGCGGTCGGCGAGGTGACCGGATCGAGCCGGGCCCGGCGGGCTTCGCGTCGCGCCTGAAGCTGCCACCAGGGCGCCGAGTCGGAGCTCGACCTCACCGGGATCGTCTGCGGCACCGGCTTCGTCAAGTCGGCGTTCTCGCTGCCGCTGCTCCGCCGGCTCGCCCAGACCTACGACGTGCCGGTCGAGCGGGAGCGGATCAGGCTGAAGACCAACTGCGGCGTCCCGCCGCTCGACCGCGACGACTCGCGCCTCTGCATGATGGGGCTGAACGCGAACACCGTGGTGCCGAACGGCGACACGATCGCCGGCCTCAAGTACATCGCTCGCCGCTTCGTCGGCGACGTCGCCCGCGCCGAGGGGCTGCGCCACCGGCAGCTTCCCGAGCCGGCTGGCGATGCAGCTGGGGCTCGCTCGCAAGACCGCGCGCGAGCTGCGCCGCGTGCGCAAGACGGAGCAGCTCGCCTGACAGGGCGGATGAAATGTGCCCGACGCCGATAGGCCGCGTTCACACCCGGGTCGCGACGATCGTCCTGCCGGCGCTGCTCGGGACGCTGCTCTCGATCGTCACCGGCAAGCCCGGCTGGATCGTGCTGATCGGCGTCTACCTGCTGCTCGGCGTCACCCTCGACGCCGGCGTCTACTCCTGGGTGATCAAGTACCAGCCGCCCTGGATGACGGGGATGCTCGCGCTGGCCGAGTTCGGGCTGCTCTACGTGCTCGCCAACGTCCTCAAGCTCGACCTGTCGCCGCTCGAGGCGATCGCGTTCTTCTGGGCCTCGTGGCTGCTGGCGACCGCGACGCGGATCGCGCTCCTGCCGATCGTCTCGCTCACCTACATCGAGTCCGCGGCTGAGTTCCGGCGCATCGAGTGGTCGATCCCGCCGAGCCAGGTGCGTCTCCCCGTGATCGTCTCGGCCGCCGAGTCGGCGGCCGGCCCGGGACCGTCGTCCAGGAGGCCTCCGGCGTGCACGCCAAGCCGCTCGAGCTCAAGCCCAGCCCCTCGGGGGCTCACCAGATCCCGACGAGGTGAGATCGCCGATGAAACGCAACGGCGGAACCACGCCGGGCGAGCTCAAGCCTGGCACCGAGGTCGGCCCGTACCGGATCGAGTCGCAGCTCGGGCTCGGGGGGATGGGCCACGTCTACCGGGCACTGGGCCCGGAGGGAGCGGTCGCGCTCAAGCTCGTCCGCCCCGAGCTGGCGGCTGACCCGGACCTGCGCCGGCGGTTCAAGCGGGAGGCCGCTGCCGCCTCGCGCATCGACAACCGGCACGTCGTCTCGGTCCTCGACGAGGGGGAGCACGAGGGGAGTCCGTACATGGCGCAGGAGGTGATCGACGGGGGTTCCCTCGCCGAGCTGATCGATTCGGAGGGGGCGCTCGGGGTCGAGGTCACTGTGACGATGGCGCAGCATGTCGCCTCGGGGCTCGACGCCATGCACCGGGCCGGCATGGTTCATCGCGACCTGAAGCCCCAGAACATCCTGCTCGACGAGGGCGGTTGCGCGTACGTGGCGGACTTCGGCCTGGTGAAGCAGCAGGGGGCAAGCCTCCTGACCCGCCCCGGTCAGGCTCTCGGGACCGTGGACTACATGGCGCCTGAGCAGATCCGCGGCGACGAGATCACCCCGGCCGCGGACATCTACTCCTTCGGCTGCGTGCTCTACGAGTGCATCGCCGGGGCACCCCCCTTCGCCGACCGCGAGGGGATGCGGGTGATGTGGTCGCACCTCCAGGATGAGCCATCCGATCCGTGCGCCGGGCGCGGCGACCTTCCCGACAGGTTCGGCTGGGCGATCCTCCAAGCACTCGAGAAGGAGCCGGAGGTGCGTCCGCCCACCCCAACCGCCTATGCGCGCATCGTCCAGGTCGCGGCGGGCGTCACCCACCTGAACCCGGGGCCGGCGGCGTGAGTGAGTTCCTTCTGGTTGAGGTGAGCCCGAACAAAGGGGCTCGGTACGACGTCGGCGGAGATGCTGTCATCGGCCGGGAGAACTGCGAGATCGAGATTCCGGATGGAGAGGTCTCCCGTCGCCACGCCTCAATCGCGATCAGGAACGGCAAGGTCGAGATCGAGGATCTGGGCTCGCGGAACGGGACCTTCGTCAACGAGCACAAGCTCGACGGCGCGCAGCAGCTACGGACCGGGGACCGCGTCCGGGTGGGGGAGACGGTGCTGCAGCTCGAGGCCGCTCGGCCGCCCACCCCACCGGAGCCGGGCACGGCCACCGCCGGTGCCGCGGCGCCGCTCGAAGGTCCCGCCGGCAAGGCCCAAGGGGCACCGGGTGGCCCCAGCGGAGACGTGCCGGCCCCGCCCGAGGTCATCCCGTCGGCTGTCCGCCGGATCCCCCGCGCCGAGGCGGAAGCACCGCCGGCGTTCGGCGAGGTGAAGCCACCGCGCCGGATCCGCGGCTCGGCCGCTCGCCGGGCGGAGGCCACCCTGGTCTCATACGCTGTCGTGATCGCCACCGCGGTGGCGATAGTTCTGTACTTCGCGAATCGCTAGGGAGAGGAGGACATGCCGCAACCGGTCTCCACGGGCTCGACGATCGGGGGATACCGCGTCGAGGAGCCGATCGGGCGCGGCGGGATGGGGATCGTCTACCGCGCCACCCACATCGCCCTGCGCAAGCCCGTTGCCCTGAAGCTGATCACCGAGGAGCTGGCGGAGGACGAGGGATTCCAGGAGCGGTTTCGCCGCGAGCCGCAGCTGGCGGCCTCCATCGATCACCCGAACGTGATCCAGGTCTTCGACGCCGGCGAGGATGATGGCCGCCTCTTCGTGGCAATGCGGCTGATCGACGGTACGGACCTCGGGGCGGAGATCGCCCGCGAGGGTCGGTTGGACCCGGAGCGCGCCGCCCGGATCGTCAGCCAGGTGGCCGAGGGTCTGGACGCCGCGCACGAGCTGAACCTCGTCCACCGGGACGTGAAGCCGGCCAACATCCTGCTCGAGAACCGCCGCGGCAAGGAGTACGTCTACCTGACCGACTTCGGGCTGACCAAGAGCGGCGAGAGCGTCGGGGGGGTCACCAAGACCGGCCAGTGGCTCGGCACGCCCGACTACGTCGCGCCCGAGCAGATCGAGGGGCGCGAGCTCGACCCGCGGGCAGACGTCTACGCCCTGGGCGCCGTCCTCTACCACGCGTTGGCAGGCAAGCCCCCGTACGGGAGCGAGTCCGAGGTGGCGAAGATCTACGCTCACCTGTCCAAGCCCTTGCCGCCGCTCGACGACGTCTCTCCGGAGCTGGTGGCGACGATCCAGCGGGCGATGGCGAAGGACCCGGCCGACCGCTACCCGACCGCGGGCGAGTTCGGGCGCGAGGCGCTGGCGGCCGCCACGGGCAAGGGCGAGGTCTCGAATCAGACCCGGGCCTTCGCCGCCGCGACCGTCCCCGCTGGCGGCAAGCCGACCAAGGCCGCCACCCCCGCCTCGCACGCGACGGAGCCCGGCGCCACCAGTCGCATCTCGAGGACCGCCGCGCAGGCGAGGGAGAAGCTCGGCGGTCGGCGTGGGGCGATCGCGGTCGGTGCGGTCATCGCCGTGGCGGCGATCGGAGCGGGGGCGGTCCTGCTCCTCGGCTCGGGTGGGGGAGGCAATTCGGGCGGAGGCTCGACGGCATCCCTACAGCTCTCCACGGACACCGTCAGCCTCGCCAGGGAGATCGGATCGGACACCAATCAGCTCAGCAGCGCGGTCAATTCGGGCTCCGACACGTCGGGGATGGTCGCGACATTCAGGCAGGCGGAGACCAAGGCGGGGGATCTCGGGAATCGCGTGAACGGCGATCTTGCTGCCGACGCGCCGGGGCGGGACGGATTGACGGCCGGCGCCAAGGGCCTGGAGTCAGCTGCATCGGATCTCGCCGAGGTCGCTGCCTCCGGAGGATCCACGGCGACCGCCGGAGCCGCCGAGTCGGCGAGGGGAAATGTCGACAGCGCCTTCACCGGCCTCGAGCAGGCGCTCACCGATCTCCGCTCGTCGTTTGCGGCCGAGGGGTCGACGAGTGACGAGGCGGCCGTCAGCGACAGCATCAAGCAGCTCGACAGCAGCCGCAGCCAGCTGGCGGCTCCGTTCGACGGCCTCATCGCGGCAGTCAACGGCGGCTCCGGCACGAGCTCGACGTCCGGACAGAAGGCGAGCGACCTGGGCCAGAGCTGCGGCAACGGCGTCGCGGTCGGCCCGGCCACGTCTTGCCCCTTCGCCCTCAACGTGGCGGCTAAGTTTCGCGCGACCGGCCAGACGCAGGTGACGGCCTTCAGCCCCGCCCGCAGCCGGAACTACGTGATGAATTGCTCGCCCGGCACGCCGACGGTCTGCCGGGGGGGAAAGAACGCGACCGTCTACATCGACTGAGCAGATCCCACCCCACCCGCTCCCCCAGCCGGCCCCGCGGGTTTGGGGCGTCCGGGCGTGTTGGGGATTACGGACCAGGGATCGCCGCTCGATCCGCCCCTGAGCAAGCCGCCCGGCGGGGAGCTTCCGCGAAGACGGCCGAGGAGTCGGCTGCCGCGCCCGCCGCGGAGGTGCCGCGGGCTGCCGTCGACAGTGCGGCTGACTACGGATGCGGGAGGCGCCACCCCGCAACTATGGTCGGCGGCAGTCAATCCTTCGGGAGCGTGATCGTCCGATGCGAACGCCGTTCCACGTTCGCAAGGGAGCAAAGGGAGGTTTCGATGCAGGATCAGGCAAGAGGCTTCTTCGCGTCGCTGTTCGATATCTCGTTCACCTCGCTGATCACCACCAAGCTGATCAAGGTGCTGTACGTACTGTCATTGGTCGCGATCGGCATCACCTACTTCGCCTTCGTCGTCAGTGCGTTCGCAGCCAGCGCCGGGTTGGGGGCGCTCGTGCTGCTCATCGTGGGGCCGCTCATGGCGCTGTTCTGGACGGTCTTCGTGCGCGTCTCCCTCGAGGTGGTGGTCGCACTGTTCCGGGTCATGGAGACGAACGTCGAGATCGCGGCCAACACCAGCGCGGGTGCGCCCTCTGCGCCCGCGGGTGGGCCCCCGCCGCCGCCCGACGCGAAAGCGCGAATCGAGTAGGGGCCGCGCGCCCCCGCTGGACCAGATGACCCCCGGCACCACCCCCGATCCCGGCTGGTACCCCGACCCCGACGACGCCTCCCGCGCGCGCTACTGGGACGGTCAGGCGTGGACGGACCGCACGAGGGCGCTCGAGACCGGCGCCGCGCAGCCGGATGCCCCCGAGCCCGCCGCGGCGAAGACCCGGGCCGCAGCCGCGCCTCCGACCCGTCCGGCCAGAGGTGCAAACGATCCGCTGTGGGAGAGGGTCACCCCAGAGTTCCTTCACGGCACTCGCGGGGTGATCATCGCCACCGTCTCCGTAGTCGTGGTCGCCGCGGCCGCGATCGGCGTCTGGCAGCTCACGACTGGTAACGACGACAACCACGCGGCCACCAGCAAGGACGGCGGCCGAAGCCTCGACTCGGTCCTCCAGGCCCACGACTCCGGCGCCGCCGACAGCTCGGGCAATGGCAGCTTCTTCCCGCCCGCATCCGGATCGGGTGGCTCTGGCGGCTCAGCCGCGGCCGCCGACACGGGCAGGACCGCGAGCGACCTCGGCGTCGAGGACTGCGGGAACGGAGTCGCCGTGGGACCCAACACCACCTGCCCCTTCGCCCTCAACGTCGCAGCCAAGTTCCGGGCCGGCCGCGCTCGTGTGGTGACCGCCTACAGCCCGGCCCGCAACCGCAACTACGTGATGACCTGCGCATCCGGGACACCGACGGTGTGCCGTGGCGGCGACGACGCCTCCGTGTTCATCGACTGACGCCGCGATGGCGAGCCTTCGAGCCACGAGCCCTTTCGCGGCGCGATCCCCCGCTCGGCGGCTGCTGCCGGCGATGGCCGCCCTGGCCGCCTTCGCTCTCTCCGCCTGCGGCTCCTCCGACGTCGGCACAGGCGACGCCCTGGACGCCCTCCAGACGACCACGGATGCGTCGCGGCTCAACGCCGAGGTGGCGGTGCTCACCTCGGACCTGCCGTCCGAGCCCACCGCCGCGGAGAGCGCCCAGGCCGAAGCCTCCCTGGAGAAACTGGACGCGCGGGCGGGAGACCTGATCGCGGCGTCGAGCTCGGGCGCCGGCTACGACGAGCAGATCACTGCGGCACTCGGGCAGACGAGGGGAGCGGTGAACGGACTGGTACCGGCCGTCAAGGATCCGAGCAGGCTCGCCGGCGCTCGCCGGGGTGCCGTCGAGAAGCTGAAGGAATCGAATCGCCGGCTCCGCGCCTCCGCCCGGATCGCCGGAGCCGGTCTTGCGAACGACAAGGGCGATCTGTCGGCCTCCGATGCCAAGGCTCTCGACGCGACGTTGGCCGAGGTGGACAAGTCCGGGGAGGCGGTGAGCGCGGCGGGAACCGCGGTCGCCGGCTCGGGCTCGGCTCAGCCGGCGGAGGCGAGCTCCGCCTCCACGGGTTGCACGGTCCGCGATCGCAACGGGCGGGACCTGACCGTGGTGGTGAAGAAGGGGAGCCTGCCCTGTGCGCAGGCGACCGCAGTCTTCGCGCAGTACTACTCCCCCTCGACGCAGGTTGAGGGGAGCGGGGGGTCGGCGACCGTCGGCGAGTGGTTCTGCATCAGCTACAGCGCCGGCCAGCAGCAGACAGGCCAGGCGCCTGCCGTCACGATCTGCGACCGGTCGCGAGACGGCGCCGAGATCGCAACGGAGCTCTCGGGCGGCTCGTCGTCGGGCTCGGGCACCGGCTCGGCCGCCCCGCAGACGTCGGACCCGAACTACGAGCCCCCCTGCGTGCGAGGCGCCAACGGCGCCGCCGTCCCACCGCCCGGCTACCGGTACTGCAACACGGGCGACTAGCGATACCTGAACGGGTGTGCGGCGTTTTACGGATGACAGTGCCGATCGGTGCCAGCTAGGTTGAGCCTGAAACGGGGGGTCTGCAAGGGAGCAGCTGCATGCGCCGGCCATTGGCCGCGACTTCGACCGTCCTCGTCCTGACGCTCGCCCTCGCCTCCTGCGGCGGCTCGGGCGGCGACCAGGGACGCGATGACGCCCTCGCCTCCCTCGAGCAGGCCACTGCGGCCTCGTCCCTGCAGACGGAGATGGGGCAGTTGGTCTCCCAGCTCGCCAACAACCCGGACCCGGCGCAGCGGCGGCAGCTTCAGAGGCGCCTGAGGACGCTCGACGCCAAGGCCGCCGCCCTGGTCTCGGGAGCCGATGCCCGCTTTTCGGTGGATCTCGCCTCCGTCAACGGATCCGGGGCTGCCGGCACCGCGACCCTGGCCGAGTCCGGCGGGACGATCGCCCTGTCGGGCTCCGTCAACGGCATGGCGCCCGGGCGAGCCCATCCGGTCGCCCTCCACGCCCTCTCACCGGCCGAGGGCTCGTCCGTCTGCCCTCCCGCCGGCGCCGCGACCGGACCGGACCGGCAGCTGTCGGGAACCGAGGCTCAGGACTTCTACGGCCCCCCGGTGGTCAACTTCTCCGAGGCGAGCGGCCCCGCCCTCTCGAGCGCCCGTGAAGCCGGCGCGGCCCCGCCTCTGACCGCCCGGACGCTGGTGGTCAGCGGTGGCAGCGGCACCAAGGGCTTCGATGCCGGGCTCCCGATCGCCTGCGGGGTCCCCGAGGCGGACGTCTCGGCGGGCGCTCGCGACGCATACGCGGAGACGGTCGCCGCCACCAACGAGGCGCGCGGCGCGCTCTTCGACCTGGCGGCCGCCGCCGGCAACCCCACTTCATCGCGCGGCAAACAGGCGCGATCCAGCGCCGAGCGGCGTCTGAAGCAGGCGAACAAACGGATCGGCGGCGCCATCCAGATGGCCGTGGCGGGCCTCAAGGACTCCGGTGATCTGTCCAGCGAGGATCAGGCCAAGATCGACCAGGCGAGCAAGGATCTCGAGGCCGCCAAGACAACGATCGACGATGGGTTCACGAGGTTCGACAAGCTCGTGGCCGAGGAGGAGGCCGCGGCTGCCGAGCGGGAGGCTCAGCGCCAGGCGGCCCAGCAGGCGGCGCAGGCACCGTCGAGCGCCTCACCCAGCACGTCCTCGTCCTCACCGAGCCCGGCCCCATCGGGCGGCGGCGGCGGAGGCCCCTCGGTGGTGATCAAGTGAGGTCGGCCAGGCGCCTCTCCGCGCTGCTCGCCCTTGGTGCCCTGATCGTGCTCGCGGCTCCGGCCTCGGCCGGGGCGGAGGACTACGACTACGTCGGCGAATGGGTCAGCTGTTGCTATGGCAACGGGCCTTTCAGCGGCCCCCAGGGTGTCGCCGCGGATACCAAGGGCAACGTCTACGTCGCGGAAACCTACGGCGACAGGATCCGGAAGTTCAGCTCAGGCGGCGCCTTGCTCGCCCAGTGGGGCAGCCACGGCACCGGGAACGGTCAGTTCTACCAACCGATCGGAGTCGCCACCGACACCGCCGGCAACGTCTACGTCGCAGACCACGGAAACGATCGGATCCAGAAGTTCAGCCCGAGCGGCGTCTTCATCACCAAATGGGGCACGATCGGCTCGGGAAACGGGCAGTTCTTTGGCGCGGAGGAGGTTGCCACCGATCCCGCCGGCAACGTCTACGTGCTCGAGACGGTCAACGACCGAGTCCAGAAGTTCAGCTCGAGCGGCGCCTTCATCACAACGTGGGGGAGTGACGGCACCGGTGACGGGCAGTTCCACTACCCCTACGGCGTCACTGGCGGCATCGCCGCCGACGCCGGCAAGGTCTATGTCGCCGACACCTACAACGACCGGATCCAGAAGTTCACCTCCTCCGGCGCCTTCATCACCAAGTGGGGGAGCTCCGGCTACCCCAGCGGCATCGCCACGGACACCGCCGGCAACGTCTACGTCGCCGACGCTGACGCCGACCGGATCCAGAAGTTCAGCCCGAGCGGAGTCCTTCTCGCCGAGTGGGGTAACTACGGCTCGGGTTACGGGCAGTTCGACTCGCCCGCGGGCATCGCCGTCGATGCGGCCGGCTACGTCTACGTGGCCGACTCCGGCAACCGACGGATCGAGAAGTTCGCCCCCGTGCCCGGCAGGCCGAAGCTGAAGAAGTCGATCAAGGGCAAGACCAGGAAGCGGAAGATCTCCTTCCACTTCGGCTCCCCCGACACCCCCGGCGCGAGCTTCCAGTGCAGGCTGACCGGCAAGCATGTCGCGAAGAAGCAGAAGCGCTGGCGTAGGTGCCACTCCCCGAAGCGCTACCGAAACCTGAAGCCGGGCCGCAAGGTCTTCCAGGTGCGGGCGATCTCCCCCTCCGGAGTACGCGGCAAGCCGGCGTCCCACAAGTGGGTCATCCTGCCGTGAAGCCTCTCGTGAGTACCCGGTTCCTCTGTGTCTCCAGGGCGGGGTTGCTGGCCTTGTTCGCGATTGCCCTTTTTGTGAACGGCGCGGTCCCGGCCGCCGCTCAGACCGGTTCAACGGAGCGCGCACGGATCACCTGGGGGGACGGCGCCTTCGCCCAGGATGGATTCGATCTCTGGGTGTACGACTCGCAGGGGAACGTCGCCAGTGGCGGCTACAGCGGGATCCCGCGGACCACTCTCCTTTACCAGGAAGGGGTATCGCTTTCCGGCTCCTTCCAGGACTCCGAGACGGCGGACATCTTTTCCGACGAGGACTTGCCGAGCACCAGGAGATTCTGCTTTGCCGTCTCCTGGTTAATAGACGGCTTCTTCTCGTCGAGCAAGCTGGTGCAGGTCGTGCTCACGGACCCTGGCGGTGCTCAGCGGGATTTGTCCTTCACGGCCGACAGCGACGAAGGCTCGAACTGGGTAGTGATTGGAGGGAGCCCCCCCGGCAGCGAGCTCAACGGAGAAAAGTGCGGCCCTGGGAAACCGAAGACCAGAGAATGCAAGAAGCCACGGGGTAAGACCCACTCGCGCCGAGCGTGTCTCCGCATCCTCGCTAAGGAGGCGAACGTGAGCCTCGAATGCAAGCTCACCGGCAAGGGCGTACCAAAGTCCCTGAAGCGTTGGCGCTCCTGCCATTCACCGAAGCGCTACCGCGGGTTACGACCGGGCAGGAAGGTCTTTCAGGCTCGCGCCGTTGATTCCTCGGGCGCGAAGAGCCAGCCGGCGACCCACAAGTGGACGATCCTGCCCTGAACTGCTGACCACCCGATCCGAGGGTCAGCAGCCGCTCGCGGGGGCCAGGGCCAAGCCGCGAGCTGCCCACTGCGCGATCCGGTCGAGCATCTGCTGTCCGGTCGCGAACTGCCCGTCGCTCGGCAGGGCTGCGATCGTCACCACCGCCGTGCTCTTGCCCACCGGCAGCGTTCCCATCTGGCGGACGAGATAGCGGCCGTCCGTGCCGGGCCCCCAGCCTCCCTTGAAGGCGCGGCTCCCCGCCGTCCCCAGGCCCCAGCGCTGATCTGAGACGACCTGCGACATCTGATCGAGCAGGTAGCGGCTGCCGGGAACGCAGCTCGCTGCGAGCGACGCCATGAAGCGCGCCTGGGCCTTGAGGCTCCACTCGGTCTGCCCGTAGGGAGAGAAGGCACCCCGCCCGACCGAGGAGACCGTGGTCGTGGTGTCGCCGGCGGCTCTCAGGATCTGGGTCACGGCCCGGGCAGCGCCTGACGATCCGCCGTAGCGAGAGACGAGCTCATCCCAGAGCTGCATCGCGGCGTCGTTGTCGCTCGCGCGCAGCGCCGAGGAGATCAGGGAGCGCTGCTGGGAGCTGAGCGATCCGGAGCCTCCCGCGTCCTTGATCACGCGCGCCGCCAGGGGGACCTTGCTCGTCGACCAGGCGGAGCCCGTCTGCAGGCTCCCTGCGGTCGTGATCGCTCCGCTGTGGCCGGGAGAGGTGTAGGCGATCCCGGCCTGCCCCGAGAGCTGCGCGGCGAGGGCCTTGAACGAGCCGCCCTTCCCCTGTGCGGTGCCGGAAGCGGCGGAAGTCGCAGGTGTGGAGTCGGTGGCGTTGTGGATCTTGCGCTGCAGCTGCCGCAAGCGCTCGGCGCGCTTGGCGGCCTTCGATCCCCGGTCGGAGGTCGCCGCCTTTCCGCCGCCGTCCGACAGCGCTTGGACGCCGACGACCGCGGCCGCGGCGAGCAGGCCGACAACCACGAGCGCCACGATCCGGCGCCGGCGGTAAAGCCGCGTCCTGTCAGGCACCGCTCACCCGGCCCGGCTCCCCCGACGCGGCTCTAGCGGACGCCGAAATAGATCAGAACCGCCAGGCCCGCGGCGCCGAGCAGGGCGAAGGCGGCCACGTTGGTCTGGTGCTTGACGCGGACATCGACCAGCTTCGCGATGGCACCGGGGTTGTCGATTGCCGGAGCGTCACCGGCGCCCCTGGAGCGTGACTGGACGAATGCCGGCTCGCTGGCTTCGACCAACAGCCCCGGCAGGTTCTCGTCCTCGGCTTCGACAGGGGCCAGTTCCTCCTCGGGCACCACCTCGAGCACGTCGCGTCCCAGGGCGGTGATCTGCGGGGCCGGCTCCACCGCCGAGCCCTGGACGGTGAGCTGCTCGTTGCTCCTCAGCTGCATGACGGTGAGCCCCAGCCTGATGTGGTCGCCCGGGGCGATCCTCTGGGCCCCCTCGACCGGCTGATCGTTGACGTAGGTCCCGTTGGTGGAACCGAGGTCCGCGATCACCACGCCGCCCGCGGACGCGCTCACCCTGGCATGGTGGCGCGAGATCTGCTCGTCATCCAGGTGCGCCTCGAGGCTGGGATCGCGGCCCAGCTCCACGGATTTCGAGATCGGGATCTGGCGACCCGCGCTCTCTCCCGCGACGATTTCGAGGACCAGGTCCTTGGCGGACACCGGTGGATCATTGCGCAGGCCGCAAGGCCGAGCCAACCGTAGATTTTGCGGATCTTTCGCCGATCGCCAGTCGTGTCTACTCGCTGGCGCATTCGCTCGGCGTGGCCGGCTGGCCGCCCAGGATGCATCCGCCTCCGCCCGAGCCCGCCGTGCTCGGCGCGGAGCTCCCGCCGGGCGGCACGCCGTTCGAGCAGAGCTGGCCGTCCGGCGAGAGGCTTGTCCCTGGAGGGCACCCTCCCGATGCCTGGCTAGTTGTAGTCGCAGCCGCCTGCGCCGCCGCCTGCGCCGCCGCCAGCTTCTCATCGATCAGCCCACCGAGCTTGGTGAAGCTCGCGCTCATTGCCTGATCGGAGGCGCTGAGGTTGGCCTGAATCTGGTTGATCGAGTTTTGCTGCTCTGTCGAGGGCCCATTGCCCTGTAAACCTGCCACCGCGATGCCGACGGCGCTGCGAAGGCGCCTGTTGGCCGCCCTCAGGCGAATCAGGGCGCGTCGCTGGGCGGCCCTGGCGCGATCCGAGGAGAGATCGCGAGTGACCACCACGAGCTCGATCAGGGCGACGCGGGTGTCCCTCGCACCGGCGACGACGTTGGTCCCGAAGGGGTCTGCGGCGGAGCCGCCGGCGAGCTCGGCAGCGCGCTGCTGGAGGGCGCCGATCCGGGTCTGGAGGTCGGCGAGCTCGGCATCGGAGGGGTCGGCGGCGAGCTTGTCGACGACCTGGCCGGTATCGGTCTGCAGCTTTGCCGCCTGGGTGGCGCGCTCCAGCTGGGCGAGCGCCTGGTCGTTGCTCTGGGAGTCGCTCGAGCCGCCGCAGGAGGCGAGGGCGGCCGCCATAGCGGCGACCGCCAGGGCGATCCCCAGGCGCTTCACTTCGATCACCGTCGGGGTGTCCAGCCTTACGGGGCCCGGGATACTCAATCGCAGCCGATCCCGGATCTTGTGCAGCACACCTGACGTTCCGCCAGAGTCAGACTCCCGACGTCCTGGCACTGGATCCCGGGGGCAGAGCTCGACGGGGGCTCCCCATTCGAGCAGAGCTGGCCGTCCGGCGAGAGCGTGGTCCCCGGGGGGCATCCCCCCGACCCCTGGGAAGCCGCGGCGGATGCCGCTGCTGCTGCCGCGGCTGCCGCCGCCTGCGCCGCCGCCTGCTTCTGCGAGATCAGGGTGCCGAGTTTCGCGAAGCCGGCCTCCAGCGACTGGTCGGAGCTGGTCAGGTTGGAGCGGATCCGCGCGACCAGGGTGCGCTGCTCCGCCGAGAGCTGGCCCGGATCCCCGAGCGCGCCGACACTGGCGTCGACTGCGCCGCGCAGGCGCAGGTTGGCCGCCTTCAGGTGAGCCCGGGCACGCCGTCGCGCCCGCGAGGCGCGATCGGAGGCGAGATCCCGTTCGGCCACCCCCAGATCGCTCAGCCCGGCACCGGTCTCTCTGGCGCTCACGGTCAGGTCCGGGCCGATCGGGTCGGCGGCCGTCTCCGTCGTCAGCCGAGCAGCGCGTCCCCGGAGCCTCCGGGTTCTCGCCCGGAGGCTGGCGAGCCTCGCATCCGATGGATCGGTCGAGAGCGCGTCGACAAGCTGCCCCGTTTCACTCTGAAGACGGGCGACCTCGGTCGTTCGCTCGAGCGAGCCGAGCGCCTGCTCGTTGCTCTTGGAATCGCTTGAGCCTCCGCAGGCGGCGAGGGTGAGGACCATAAGCAGCGACCCGCCGCAAAGTACGCGCATTCCCATCTCGATCTCCCTTCTCTTCCGGCTGGCGGTGGACGACCGCACCGAACCAGCCTCGAGTCCGGACGGATCTCCTGACCCTATGCCCTGCCCCTTTCCGGCCGACACCGTAGTCCGTACGGTGCGCCGTGGGTACTTCCCCGAGACGTCCTTGGGCCCGCCGGCCGCCCGAGGTATCACCGGCCGCGGCGGTCGCACGCTTAGGCTGATCCCCGACGATGAGCGCGCCTGAGAGAGATGCGACGTTCACGGGCAAGACTGCCTGGGCGCGGAACCTCGCAACCCCGGTCCGCGACTTTCTGAGCGCCGAGACCGGCGGCGCCGTCGTCCTGCTGGCGGCGGTCGCCGCCGCTCTCATCTGGTCGAACACTCCCTGGTTCGACTCCTACGAGTCGTTCTGGACCACCAAGCTCGCGATCACCGTCGGCAGCGGCGGGATCTCGATGGACCTCCGGCACTGGGTTAACGAGGGCCTGATGACCTTCTTCTTCCTGGTCGTGGGACTCGAGGCGAAGCGCGAGCTCGATACGGGAGAGCTGCGCGAGCGCGAGCGCCTTGCGCTCCCGGTGTTCGCCGCGTTCGGCGGCTTGCTCCTGCCGGCCCTGATCTACACGGCCATCAACGCCGGGGGCGACGGCGCACATGCCTGGGGTGCCGCCATGTCGACCGACACCGCCCTCGCCCTCGGGGTCCTGGGCCTGCTTGCCCCTCGGGGCACCCGGCTTCGCCTGCGCCTGCTGACCGTCGCTGTCGTCGACGACCTGGTCGCGCTGCTCATCATCGCCACGGTCTACACCGACCACGTCGACTTCCTCGCGCTCGGGCTGGCGGCGGTCTTCTTCGCGCTTCTCCTGGCGCTGCGCTTCGTGCGCGGCACGTGGCGGAACGTGACGGCTGTGTTCCTCGGCGTGGCGCTCTGGGTGGCCCTGTTCGAGTCCGGTATCGATCCGGTCGTCGCCGGGCTCGCTATTGGCCTGGTCACCGCGGCCTACCCGCCCGAGCGCGATGACCTCGAGCGCGTCACCGAACAGGCCAGATCCTTCCGGGAGCAGCCCACGCCGGAGCTCGCCCGCTCGGCTCAGCGCAGCGTGGCCTCGGCGATCTCGGCCAACGAGCGCCTCCAGTACGCGCTCCATCCGTGGACGAGCTACGCGATCGTCCCGATCTTCGCCCTGGCGAACGCCGGCATCCACATCGGCGGCGGGCTGCTCGGCGATGCCGCCGGCTCTCCGATCACTCTCGGGATCCTGTTCGGCTACGTCCTGGGCAAGCCGATCGGCATCCTGGGATCGGTCTGGCTCGCCTCGCGTCGCCGGCTGCTCGGCCTGCGGCGAGGCCTGAGCTGGCCGGTGACGGCGGGTGGGGGAGCCGTCGCCGGCATGGGCTTCACGGTCTCCGTGCTGATCGCGAGCATCGCGCTGGACGGGCGCCAGCTCGAGGAGGCGAAGATCGGTGTGCTGGCGACCGTCATCGTCGCGCCCAGCGTCGCCTGGCTCGTCTTCCGCGTGATGAGACGCCTGCCCGACGAGGTGCGGGCCGGCCAGATCGCCGGGACCTACGACGACCTTCTGGATCTCGCCGAGGACGTCGATCCCGGGCGCGATCACATCCGAGGCCCCGAGGACGCTCCGGTGACGCTCGTCGAGTACGGCGACTACGAATGCCCGTATTGCGGGCGGGCCGAGCCGGTGATCCGCGAGCTGCTCGACGACTTCGGCGACGACCTGCGCTATGTCTGGCGGCACCTCCCACTGAACGACGTCCACGTGAACGCGCAGAACGCCGCAGAGGCTTCGGAGGCAGCGGCGGCTCAGGGCGCGTTCTGGGAGATGCACGACAAGCTGATCCACAACCAGCATCAGCTAGGGGCTCCCGACCCCGAGCGTCACGCGGAGGAACTCGGTCTGGATGTGGAGCGCTTTCGGGACGAGATGCGGCGACGCGTCTACGCTCCGCGGGTCGCAGATGACGTGTCAAGCGCCGACTCGAGCGACGTCGCCGGCACGCCGGGCTTCTTCATCAACGGGCGCCGTCATCGGGGCGCATACGACGTGGAGACCCTGAGCCGCCTGGTCCGAGACGCCAGAGGCCGCGCCCGGGCGCAACAGGCCGCGTCGCACGCTTCCGAGCCGGATCCGGTCCGGTAGCCGCCAGCGACGCGCTATCCTGTTTGGACTAACTACAGAAATTGGATCGTGCCCATGACCTTTCTTCTGATTCCCCTTGATGAAGCGATCGTCTTCCCGGGCGTCACGGCCACGCTGCCGATCGACACGGGGGACGAGGACCGAGTGTTCTTACTGCCCCGCCGGAACGACGAGTTCGGCCGGATCGGCGTGGTCGCTGAGGTGATCGAGCGCGCCCAGCTGCCGAATGGCGGATGGGCCGCGACCGTCGTCGGGCTGCATCGCGGGCTCGCCGGTCAGGCGGAGTCCGGTGAAGGCGACCAGCTGCGCGTCGAGGTGCAGGAGGTCCACGACGGCAACCCGGAGGACGAGCGCAGCGACGAGCTGATCCGCGAGTACCGTGCCGTTGTCGAGGAGATCCTCGAGCTGCGCGGCGCGGACGAGCGCATCGGCGCCTTCCTGCGCTCGATCGAGGAGCCCGGTGCTCTGGCCGACACCACCGCCTTCAGCCCGGACCTCACACGCGAGCAGAAGCTGAAGCTGCTGGAGACGCTGGATGTCACCTCGCGGCTGGAGCTCGCGATCGAGATGCAGCGCGAGCGGCTGGCCGAGCTCCAGGTGCGCGTCAAGATCCGCGACGACGTCGACTCGGGCGCCCAGAAGCAGCAGCGCGAGTACTTCCTGCGCAAGCAGATGGAGTCGATCCGCAAGGAGCTGGGCGAGGACGAGGGGGACCTGATCAGCGACTACGAGAAGAAGATCGCTGACGCTGAGATGCCCGAAGAGGTTGCAGAGCAGGCCGAGCGCGAGCTCCGCCGGCTCGAGCACCAGGGCGAGCAGTCGCCCGAGTCATCGATGATCCGCAGCTATCTCGACTGGCTGCTGGCGGTGCCGTGGTCGAAGAGCTCCGAGGAGAAGCTCGACCCCAAGCACACTAAGCAGGTCCTGGACGAGGACCACGCCGGCCTCGAAGACGTGAAGCGGCGCATCACCGAGTTCATCTCGGTCCGCAAGCTGCGCGAGGAGCGCGGGGTGGAGGACGACTCACGCGCCAACGGCGCGATCCTCACCCTGGTCGGCCCCCCGGGCACCGGCAAGACTTCGATCGGCGAGTCCGTAGCGAGGTCGCTGGGACGCGAGTTCGTCCGGCTGTCGCTGGGCGGCATCCACGACGAGGCGGAGATCCGCGGCCACCGGCGCACCTACATCGGCGCGCTGCCGGGCCGCATCGTCCGCGCCCTCCGCGACGCGAAGACGATGAACCCGGTGATCCTGCTGGACGAGGTCGACAAGGTCGGCGCGGATTGGCGCGGTGATCCCTCCGCGGCCCTGCTCGAGGTCCTTGACCCCGCGCAGAACCATTCCTTCCGAGACCACTACCTCGACGTCGAGGTGGACCTCTCCGAGGTCGTCTTCCTGGCCACGGCCAACATGGTCGACACCATTCCGGCTCCGCTGCTGGACCGGATGGAGGTCATCAGCTTCGACGGCTACACGACCGAGGAGAAGCTGGCGATCGCCCGCGGCTACCTCTGGCCCCGCCAGGTGAAGCGCAACGGCCTCCGCGACGAGGAGGTCGAGGCCTCCGACGCGATCCTGCGCAAGGTGATCACCGAGTACACCCGCGAGGCGGGAGTGCGCCAGCTCGAACGCGAGCTCGGCAAGCTGCTGCGCCGCGAGGCGACGAGGATCGCCTCGGGCGAGGCGGAGGCGCCGATCCCGATCGACGTCGACGACGTCGTCGACGCCCTCGGGCGCCAGAAGTTCTTCCAGGAGTCGGTGGAGCGCACGGCGATCCCGGGCGTGGCAACGGGCCTGGCCGTCACCGGCACCGGTGGCGACGTCCTCTTCATCGAGGCCACCAAGACTGCAGGCGAGGAGGGCCTGGTGCTCACCGGCCAGCTGGGCGACGTGATGAAGGAGTCGGCGCGGATCGCGCTCTCCTACATCAGCTCACACGCGGATGAGCTCGGCATCGACGCGGGCGATTTCAAGCGGGAGTTCCACGTGCACGTTCCCGCGGGCGCGATTCCAAAGGACGGCCCCAGCGCGGGCACGGCGATGACGACCTCGCTGGCTTCGCTGCTCAGCGGGCGGCCGGTGAAGCACACCGTCGGGATGACCGGAGAGGTCACCCTGCAGGGCCGGGTCCTGCCGATCGGCGGGCTGAAGCAGAAGGTCCTCGCGGCGCACGCCGCCGGGCTGACCGAGGTGATCCTGCCGGAGCGGAACCGAGGCGACCTCGAGGAGGTCCCCGAGGAGGTTCGCGAGCAGATGACCTTCCACCCGGTGATGAGCATCGACGAGGTCCTCGAGCACGCGCTCGAGCCGGCCGAGCGGGGAGCCGATGTCGCCGCGATGTCGTAGCTGCTCTCCGGTTCCCCGCGAGGTCCGTTCCGTGGCGGCCCTCCTCGAGCGCCGCTGGACTCTGGGCACGATCTATGCCTGCTCCAGCGGCGCTCAGCGCTTCAACGAGTTCCGGCAGTCGCTCCCCGGCATCTCGCCGACGACTCTCTCCGACCGCCTCGACCAGCTCGAGGACGCGGGCATCGTCGAGCGACATCTCATCCCGGGTCGCCCGCCGCACGCCGAGTACCGGCTGACGCCGACCGGCAAGCGGCTGGCCGAGGCAGTCTCCGGGCTCTTGCGCCAGCCCGCCTGAGCCTCCGGGCTTCCCGGCGGTAGGGTGGCCTCGTGAGACTGCCCCCCTTGCTGAGGGAGCACCCGCGGTGGCTGCAGGTCTTCCTCGCCCTGATCCTGCCGGCGGCGTACGGGGCTGTCACGGGCTACTACCTCGGGATATCGGAGAGCACATACCTGGTGCTCTCGATCATCGGGATCCTCGGCGGCATCGGCGCCGGCTTCGATCACATGGGCGCTGCAATCGGGCTGCGTCGCGGGCTCATCGCCGGCCTGATCTTCGGCTCGTCGATCCTCATCGCGCACCAGATCCATGGCGCAGACGCAAAGGCCGACCTGCCCAATCCAGAGATCCTGCTCGTCGCAATTACGACCGCCCTCGGCGCGGCGTTTGGGGCGCTAGGAGGCTGGCTCCGACAGCGGATCACCGAGCGGCAGGCCTCCGCGCCGACGTAGACTCGGCTCGGGAAGCTCGAGTCCAGGACGCGAGGAGACACCATCGGCGTCGGTGGGGGAGGCAGCGCGATTGCGAGGTGACGTCGTCGCCCGGCGCTCAGAACGCGTTCGCCGCCGACTTCCACTCCTCCAGGCGCTGCGCGATGAGCTTCGCCCGCTCCTCCTCGCTCCCGTCCTCCAGCGCCTGAAGGTCTGCGGGGTCCGCTCGAAGGTAGACGCCGGACGTTCGCGCGCTCAGCCCCGTGTCGCGATCTGACCGTGTCGTCCAGTAGCCGTTGCCGCGATCGGCGCTTTCCACGCTGATTTCGCCGGTTCCCTCCAGCTGCGGGGCATTCGGATCGCGAGGGCGCTCGCCTTTCCAGGCGTAGAAGACGCCGGAAGGATTCCTGCGCTCCTTCGCAGCCTCGCTCCAGTAGCGGATCGACAGGGTGCCGTCCTCCTGCCAGCCACGGCCGCTCACGTTGAGGTCGCCGTCGCGGTCCCGCGAGATGCTCAGGAGGCTCACCGCGGACGGTTCGAACTCGCTGCGCGCGGTCAGCGACAGCTGCCACCAGAGACCCTCGATCGCTCGGCGGCGACCCTCGGCCTCGATCGCCTTGCGGAGCTTCTGGTTGATCGAGCGGACCTCGGCCGGGCTGGTGGCGGGGTCGTAGCGGACGGAGGTCAGCCCGAGCAGGTCGCTCGGCAGCTTCGAGCCGTTCGCGTGGAGGATGAACGTGCGCCGGATGCCGAGCGCGCCGCCGAACAGCCCGGCCTCGAAGACCACGTTGTCGCGCGGCGATGCCTGGCCGGACTCGGATGCGTCAGTTGCCGTCCAGTCGTCCTGGGCGAACACGAACGCGGCGAAATCGACTTCCTGCGAGAGCTCGACGAGCCGGTCGAGGGTGGACCGCCCCGGGTTGAACGTGGTCGTCCAGGGCTCGACGTCGGCGACGTCCTCGAGCCCACGCGTGATCGCCTTGAGCAGCTTGGCCTGCTTGCCAGACGAGCCGAGGAAGATGCGCGGCTTGCTCATGCGCGCTTGATGATGACCGTTCTACACTCGGGCCGCCTTGGCTGCTGAGCAGACCCTGAGAAAGGGCGAGCGCATTCTCATCCGGCCGATCGGGCCCGGCGACAAGGAGATGCTGGCCGACGGGTTCCAGCGGCTGACGCCGGAGTCGCGGTATCGGCGCTTCTTCTCCCCGATGGACCGGCTGGGCGCAGAGGAGCTGCGCTACCTGACCGAGGTCAACCACCACACGCACGAGGCGCTCATCGCGATCGAGCCGGATAGCGGCGAGGGATTGGGTGTCGCCCGGTTCGTGCGCTCGGCCACCGATCCGCGGGCGGCGGAGGTGGCTGTCGCGGTCGTCGACGACTGGCAGGGCCGCGGGCTCGGTACAGCGCTGCTTCAACACCTGGCGGATCGGGCTCGAGAGGAGGGCATCGAGTGCTTCACGGCATCCGTGCTCGTTGACAACTCACCCATGGTCGAGCTGCTGCGCGAGCTGGGCGATACCGAGATCGTGGACCGGGAAGCGGGCGTGATCGAGATGCGAATCCAGCTTGGCGGCTCCGGCGTTCCCGCCGGACTCTCCCAGGCTGTGCGCGGGGCCGCGCGAGGCGCTCTCAGCATGAGGCCGCGCCACGCGGCAGATCCCGCGCAGTAGCACCGGTCTCCCGGACGTCCTAGTCCCGGTGAGCGGGACGGCAGATCAGGATGGGGAGATCCGCGTGCTGCGCAACGGCGGTGGCGACGCTCCCAATTACCGCCGAACCGATCGATCCACGTCCGTGGGAGCCGAGAACGATCATCCCGACCCCAAGCTCCTGGGCCGCGTCGAGAATGGCCCGCCAGGTGCGCACGCCTTCGCGAACCGCAGAGGTGGCATCGAACCCGGCCGACTCAGCGAGGGTCGCTCCCTCGCCGGCCGTCTTCGCCGCTTCCTCCTTGACCCGTTCGATCATCTCGGACGGCACCGTTGACGCCGGCACGCCCCAGAAGGGAATGCCCGCAAGCGGCTCGTACGCCGCAAGGACAATCGCCTTTCGGCCCGCCCGCAACTCGGCCCCGGCCTGTTCGATCGCTTGCTTTGCGTGATCCGAGCCGTCGTAGGCAATCAACACTGGCGTGTCGTCAACCGGCACTTGCGTTCCTTTCTCGTCGATTCTCGCCCCACTTCAGGATGGCACGAGCTCGAGGTCGGCAAGCAGCCGATGTCGGAGGAGGAAACTTCGTTCGCCTGGGAGTCGTAGAACTAGCTCTTGCTCTTGGACAGCCGCTCGAGCTGCTTGCCGAAGGCGCTGTCGACCTCGTCGGACATGGTCATCTGGTAGACGGCCATCAGGGCCTTGGAGGAGAGGGGGCGGAGCTGCTCGATCGACTTGCGCACCTCTGGCCAGCGGTCCTCGGGGTAACCGTCCCGCTCGAACGGCTTCCAGACGTCCTCCATGAACAGCTTCACGAACTCCCGCGCGACCGACTTGCAGCGTTCCTGGACCTTGGCGATCACCGCCACGGCGTGATCCAGGGGGACGCCCTGCTGGATCACTCCCTCGGCCGCGTCGAGCAGCGAGGGCGTGCGTGCCTCGTACCGCCCGTCCTCGACCGGAACCAGCATCCCCGCGTCGATTGCGCGCTTCAAGGTCTCGTCGGGCTTCTCGGAGGGAAAACGGCTCGCCAGCTCCTCGCTGGTGAAGGCCTGAGGCTCCTCGGTCTCGAATGACGCGCCGAGCGAGCGCTTGAAGGAGAGGAACTGCTCCGCCGGGCCGGGGCTCTGCTCGAGCAGCCGCTCGATTCCCTTCAGGTTGAAGCCCTCCGACTGGAGCTCCTGGATCATCCGCAGGCGGGTGAGGTGCTGGGGGCCGTAGTACCCGACGCGGTCGCGGACCTCGGGAGGGGGGAGAAGGCTGCGGGCGCGGTGCGAGCGGATGTTGCGGACCGTCATCCCCGATTTGGCCGCGAGCTCCTCGATCGTCAGCTCGTTCTCGTCGCGGCTCTCGGCGGCTGAGACGCCGTTCGTGGCCGCCTCCGTCTCCTGGGTGCCCATTTGTGCACCTTATCACTGAGCGCCGTCTCATCGGTCATCGTGACATCAAATGATGTTACGTTGTTCGGCGACACGGGTATTCATGGCAACTACGCATGAATCAGCGAGGAGAGAGATGAATTCGACCACCAAGAGGATCCTGGGCTCGGGCCTGGTCGATCTGCTCGCCGGACCACCCGGGATCGACGGCTACCTGGAGCAGATTCGCCCAGCCTGGGCGGTGCGGGACCGCCGCGCCGAGGTGATCGCCGCCGATCGCCGGACTCCCGACAGCGTCACCCTTTCGCTGCGCGCCAATCTCGCATGGGACGGGATCGAGGCCGGCCAGTTCGTGCAGGTCGCGGTGGCGATCGACGGGTCACGACGCACTCGCTTCTATTCGCCATCCTCCGCGGCCGGGTCCGGGCGCTCGCTCGAGCTGACGGTGAAGGCGCACCCCGAAGGCCTGGTCTCCAACTTCCTGATCGAGAATGCGCGCCCCGGAATGGTGCTCGGGCTCGGCCCCGCCGAGGGGGACTTTCGGCTCCCGCCCGAGCGTCCCGAGCGCATCCTGCTGATCAGCGGCGGCAGCGGCATCACGCCGGTGATCTCGATGCTGAGGACGCTCTGCGCCGAGGGCCACGAGGGCCCGATCGCGTTCCTCCATTACGCACCCGATCCCGAGCTCGCGATCTATCGCGACGAGCTCGAGCGGATCGCCGCTGCCCACCCGAACGTCCGGCTGGTTCGCTCCTACACGCGGGCTCCGGGCGCGGGCGAGGTCGACGGCCACTTTCTCCCCGGCCACCTCGCCGAGATCGATCCCGGATACGCCGCAGCCGAGACCTTCGCCTGCGGCCCGCCGGCCCTGCTCGATGCGATCGGGGAGCTCTGGGCGACCCAGGGTCTCGAGGCCCGCCTCCATGTGGAGAGCTTCGTGCCACCCACCCTCGCTCCAGCGAGCGGGGTGCCCGAGGGCTCCATCCACTTCGCCGGCTCCGACGTCCGCATCCCGAACAGCGGCGCCGCGCTGCTCGAGCAGGCCGAGTCGGCCGGGCTCAGTCCCACGTCGGGCTGCCGGATCGGCATCTGCCACACCTGCTGCTGCCGCAAGACGGCGGGCACGGTTCGCAACCTCTCGACCGGCGAGCTCTCCTCGGGCGACGTCGAGGAGATCCAGATCTGCGTC
This sequence comes from uncultured Solirubrobacterales bacterium, assembly GCA_963819715.1. Lineage (GTDB taxonomy): Bacteria > Actinomycetota > Thermoleophilia > Solirubrobacterales > 70-9 > DASUPK01. Next base: position 320,626 of record CAWFXE010000001.1, on the reverse strand, counting down.
TCAGCACCGGTCGGCGACGTCGTCGTCGATCTCTGACAACCACTTCCAGCGAGGAGAAGAACGATGCCAAGCACAGCAACCGCAACCACGGCAATCCCCGAGCCGAGCGCGGCGACGAATGGCGCCGTCGATGTGAGCGGCGAGATTCGGCTCAGCTCCGAGCAGCTCGACGCCTTCGGAGCCGAGCTCGACGCAATCCGCCAGTGCGTGATCGACGATCGCGGCGAGGCCGACGTCAGCTACATGAAGCGGGTGATCAAGGTGCAGCGCGGCCTCGAGGTCGCCGGCCGTGGCCTGCTGTGGTTCGGCTGGTTTCCGCCTGCCTGGCTAACCGGCACCGCCGCCCTCTCGCTCTCGAAGATCCTCGACAACATGGAGATCGGCCACAACGTCATGCACGGCCAGTTCGACTGGACCAACGACCCCAAGCTCTCGAGCAAGGGCTTCGAGTGGGACACGGCCTGCCCGGGAGACCAGTGGCGCCACTCCCACAACTACATGCACCACACCCACACCAACATCGTGGGCAAGGACCGCGATATCGGCTACGGCGTCCTGCGCATGTCCGAGGACCAGGAGTGGCGGCCCTACTACCTGGGCAATCCGCTCTACGCGGCGCTGCTCGCGACCTTCTTCCAGTACGGGGTCGCATTGCACGATGTCGAGTTCGAGCGCATCGCTGCCCGCGAGGCCACGCTCAAGGAGAAGCGCGACATCCTCAAGGGGATCTGGCACAAGGTTCGCCGCCAGACGCTCAAGGACTACGTTCTGTTCCCGGCATTGTCCGGGCCCGGGTTTCTCTTCACCCTGGCGGGCAACGCGACCGCCAACCTGACCCGCAACCTCTGGGCCTTCACGATCATCTTCTGCGGCCACTTCCCCGACGGCACGCAGGAGTTCTCCGAGGAGGAGACCGCCGACGAGACTCGCGGTGAGTGGTACTTCCGCCAGATCCTCGGCTCGGCGAACCTGGAGGGCGGCAAGCTCTTCCACATCCTCTCGGGCAACCTCAGCCATCAGATCGAGCATCACCTCTTCCCGGACCTGCCGGCCAACCGCTACGGGGAGCTCTCAATCGAGGTGCGCGAGATCTGCGAGCGCTACGGCATTCCCTACAACAGCGGCCCCCTGCGCAGGCAGTTCGGAAGCGTCGTCCGCAAGATCTGCCGGCTCGCCCTTCCGGAGCGGGGCCGCCGTGGGAAAGGCAGGCTGGTCGCCGCCAGGTGACGCCGCGTGCCGGAGGAGGGACTCGAAGCAATCGGGGTGCGAAGCGGCACCCCCTATTTGCGACCAGCAACCACCGGCCGTCGTCGCTGAGCACGACCGGAGTTCTGGGTACCGGCAGCGACGATGGTGCGGACCCGGCTCGGTTCGAGGGAGTGCCCGACACCGTCGCCGGGCTGGCCGCCAGCTGCTCGACGTTCCGGAAGACGACAGACCGAGCCGCGCAGGAATGAGACTCGAGCCGCTCTACCGTGAGGAACGGATATCGGCCTCGTAGAGAGTGGCGCACCGGGTCTGATCGAACCGAGGACGGCTCAGGCCAGGCAGATCGCCCGTTTCGGCCCGATCGCGGTCGGGGACGAGTCCGCGGTGACGACCTCCACCTCCCCGTTGCCGTCGAGCAGGAACATCGGGACCGCTCCGCGAGATCGGGAGCGGGCGAGCTCGTCGGGAGAGAGCTCCTCGATCCGCGCACCGGCCTCGAAGCGCCGGCTCAGCTCGGCATGGGTGAGCCCCTCCCCGAACAGGATTCCGCCCTCTGCGTAGGCGGGGACGAGGTCGAGGGCACCGGGCGTCGCCGGCAGGCGATAGACAGCGTCGCTGCCGAGCTCCTGGCGCAGCTCGAAGGCGGCGAGCGCGTTGAAGTCGTCGCTGTCGGTCAGCAGCAGAGCCGTGCCGACCTCCTCGAGCTCGGCCTCGCGGGTCTCCATGTCGACGGCGAGCCGGGCGTTCCCGGCGTTCAGGCCGGCGTCGCGCGCGGCCCGCTGGTCGTCGAGGTCGCCGATCCAGAGTCGCACCTCGGCGCCCGCGGCCTTGAGGGCGGCGGCGATGCTCCTGGCCCATGCATGTCCGCCGACGATCAGGATCACCGGTGCCTGCGCTCCCGCGATGCCGAGCAGCCGGGCAACGGGGGTGGCGGTCAATCCGTAGAGGACGACCGTGACGAAGATCGCAACGAAGGCGATCGGCAGGATCTTCTCGGCTCCCTTGACCCCAGCCTGGCTGAGCTCGAGGCTGAAGGCCGAGGCGGTGGCGGCCGCGACGATGCCCCGCGGCGCCATCCAGGCGACGAAGGCGCGCTCGCGCAGGTCGAGCTCAGAGCCGCGTGTCGCGACGGCGACGGCGAGCGGGCGGAGCACCACGACCATCACCACGATCAGGCCAATCGATTCGGCGAGCAGCCCGTGAATCTCCGAGGGCGTGACCGAGGCGGAGATCAGGATGAAGAGCATCCCGATCAGCAGCCCGACGATCGTGCCATGGAACTCGAGGATCCGGGAGAGGTCGAGTCGCGGCTCGTTGGCCAGGGCGATACCCATGGTCACGGTCGCCACGAAGCCTGCGTCGTCGCGAATCAGGTCCGCGCCGACGAGAGCCGCCGTGACGCACATCAGCGCGGCCGGGATCGCCTCCCTCGGCGAGCCCCGCTGGAGCTCGCGGAGGATCAACCAGAGCACGACGGTGGCGATCGCGCCGACCAGGAATCCCACGATGAGGCTCCCTGCGAGCTCGCCCGGGTGAAAGGGCTTCTCTCCGCCGGCGCCGGCCCGCGCCGCGGTGAAGGCCATCACCCCGAGCAGCGCCCCGATCGGGTCGATCAGCGTCCCCTCCCACTTGAGGACCGAGCGCACCCTCCCGGTCGGCCGCACGAAGGCCAGCAGCGGCAGCACCACCGTCGGCCCGGAGACCACCAGGATCGCTCCGATCACGGCCGAGACGCCCCACCCGAGGTCGAAGATCAGCTTGGCCGCCAGCGTGACGCCGGCCAGGGTGATGATCGCCCCGCCTGAGATCAGGCGGAGGACGACGCTTCGAATGCCGCCGTGCAGTTCGTGCCGGCGCAAGCGAAGGCCCGCCTCAAACAGGATCAGACCCACCCCGAGCGAGACCAGCGGCTGGAACGCGTCCCCGAAGAGACCGTCCGGGTGGACGTCGCCGGTGAGCACACCGGCGATGAATCCCACGGGTAGCAGCAACACGATCGCCGGCACCCGCAGTCGGCTGGCCAGCAGCTGGCTCGCGATCGCCAGCACGATCACGAGTCCGAGCCCGGTGAGGATCTGGTTGGTGGTCAGCAAGGGGCGGCGAGATCCTACGCCCGGGCGACGGATCGGACGCCGGAGGAAGACTCGAACCGGTCCTCGGCGGCGAGTTCCCTATCCGCCTGCAGTCGCCCGCGCGAGTACGTCTGGGAGTTGGCGCCGGGAGGAGACGTCGAGCTTGCGGAAGGCTCGTCCGAGATGGGTCTCCACAGTCTTCTCGGTGACGAACAGCGTCTGGGCGATCTGTCGGTTTGTGTTCCCGTCCGCGGCGAGCTTGACCACCCGCCCCTCGCTCGGCGTCAGCGAGTCAAGGCCGCCCCGCTCGGTGGTCCTCGGCCGGACACCGATCGCTGCCAGCTCGGCCCTCGCCCGGCTCATTAGGGACAGTGCGCCGCAACGCCCCGCCAGCTCAAGACCCTCCAGCAGGGGCTCACGGGCCGTGGTGCGCTGCCCGGCGGCGCGAAGGGTGGCGCCGATATCGATCAGCACGCGCGCGTGCTCGAGACGCGCCTGTGAAGGCGCCAGAACCGCCAGCGCCTCGGCGAGTCCTTCGACCCGTTTGTCCTTGGGGCCGACCAGTGCCTGTGCGCAGAGAGCGACGCCGATCGAGCGCGCGGCGCCAAAAGATTGCGCCCGCCTCACCTCCTCCGCTGCCAACGCCAGAGCCTCGTCGTGGCATTCCAGCTTGGCGAGCGAAAGGGCCGCCGCCGAGCGCCAGGCGAGAACGGCGGGGTTCTCGCCGCCGAAGGTCGGATGGTCGAGCTCGCAGCTCCGCAGCTCCTCGACCGCGTCCTCGTGGTTTCCGGCTGCGGCGCGAAGCAATCCGGAGGCGAGGCGCAGCTGGGAGCTCGGTATGAACTCGGTGTCGTAGCGAACGCCGGCGCTATCGACCAGCCGGCGGAGGGATTCCGGTGTTTCGTCGCGGTCGAGGCCGGCGAACACCGCGGCCGAGACCGCCAGGACGAGATACTCGCCTCCCAACAGCTCTGGGGCAAGTTCGATTGCGGCCAGCGCATCGGCCTGGGCGGCGGCGAGGTCCCCCCGGCGTATCGCGACGCCCGCGCGCAGGGCCTGGATGCTCACGACGGACAGCGCCGCGCCCCTTTCACGTGCCCGGGCGAGGATCTCGTCGGCGCCTCGCAGGGCGGCATCGATCTCACCCGAGGCCGAGAGAGTCGCAATCGCCAGGATCGCCCAGTTCTCTCCGCGATGGGGCTCAAGCGGCAACCCCGCCTCGAGCGACCGTTGCGCGAGGTCGATCGCCCTGGATGCCGAGCCCAGGTACATCACCTCGTCCATCGCCATCGTCGCGAGGGTGGTCGCCTGCAGCACTCCCTGCGCCGGCCCACCCGGATCTCGGAGCTGCGCGATGGTCGGCTCGGCCTCCCGCCGGATCGATATGGAGGTGTAGCTGCCGCCGAGCAGAGCGACCTCGAGCTGCTCTCGAGCCGGCTCCGACTCCGGAAGTCGCTCCTGGGCGCGGCGGAGGATCGCGGCACCCTCAGCGGCTCGACCAGCGAAGAAGAGCATGCCGCTGAGCTCGATCGCGGCCTCGGCGATCGCGGCCGGATCGTCGCCCTGCTCGACGATCTCCGACAGAGGTGCGATCGCATCGGGGGTGCCGGCGCGAGCGCGAGCCTGGCCGAGCTCGAGCAGGACCGCGGCGCGCGCGCCGTCATCAGGTGGCTCCTCGAGGGCACGGGTGAGACGCGCGGCCGCCCCTGCTGCGTCGCCGAGGGCCAGAGCGTCGTGTGCGGCATCGCGCAGGAGCGCCACTGCGGCGGGGTCAGCGGCCGGCTCGGTTTGCATGACTTGAGCTGCGATCTGCCCTGCGGGCGCTCCGCGCTCGCGCAGGATCGTCGCGGCGAAGCGATGGAGCCTCTCGCGCTCGGCCGGCGAGAGGTCGGCGTAGATCGCCGTGCGCAGGATCGGGTGCGTGAAGCGGATTGTGCCGCCCGGTTCGACGACGCCCGCCGACACGAGCGCCGACGTCGCCGTCTCCAGGTCGGCGCGTGCGAGACTCGCCAGCTCCCCGGCATCGCCCACCTGCGCCCCGTCGCCGAGCGCGCTCAACGCGCGGGCGAGCGCGGTGGCCGCCGGATCCAGCCGCGCGAGACGGAGCAGGACGGTGTTGGCGACCCCGCGGGGGACGATCGCGCCGATGTCCTCGGCGGCCGCGGCGGTCGGATCGATGCCACGAGTCACCATCTCGTCGAGGAGCTCGCCGACGAGGAACGGGTTGCCGCCCGTCACCTCAGCACACGCGTCCACGAAGCGCGGGTGAGGCTCCTCCGACACCTTCGCGCCGACCAGCTCGCCGACCGCCGCCGTTGTCAGCGGCGACAGCCGCAGCACCTCGGCGGCCGAGGCGACGAGCGTCGCCGCCTCTGGCGTCAGGGCGGGATCGAGCGGCCGCGTGGCGAGGATGAGCGCCAGAGGCTCGCCCTCGAGCCGGCGGGCGATGAACGCCAGCGCCCCCGCCGAGGGCGCATCGCACCACTGCAGGTCATCGACCACCAGCACGAGCGGCATATCGGCGGAGGCGTTCGAGGCGAGCCAATAGAGGCCGTGCTGCCATGCGTAGCCGGGATCGCTGGCGGCTGGGCCCGGCATCGGCGCCCTCGCGTCTCTCGCGGGCTCTCCTGTGAGCACTTCAGACGCGAGGCCCGCCGCTCCCGCCAGCCAGCGATCGCGCTGCTCTGCCTCGGCCTCGAGCAGCGGGCGCTCGAAGAGCTGGTGCATCACCCCGAAAGGGAATCCCTGCTCGAGCTCGGTCGCCCGGGCGCTGAGGACGCGGAGACCGTGCTCGCTCGCTCTCTCGCACGCCTCCTCGACCAGCCGTGACTTTCCCATCCCCGCCGCGCCCTCGATCACGAGGACCCCTCCGGCACCCTGACCGAAGGCGCGCAGCATGCCGCGGACGTGCTCGACCTCACCGTCGCGCTCGAGGAGCGCCGGCTGGCGGGTGGCATCCATGCGCCGTCCGATCGTAAGCGGGGCGCGGGGTCCAGCGCAATGTTCGGGGGTCGATGTCAGGGGGTCTGACCGATGTGCTCGGAGCCGTTCGAGGAGACCATCGCCACCAGTCAACGAAAGGAAGCGATGACACCGAGAAACAGGAAGTTCAGAGGCATGCACCTGCTGGTCGCCGGAGCGCTGGCGGGCATGGTCGTAATGCCAGTCGCCATTGCCGGCGCCAAGGGCTCCGGCGCGAGCGCCAGCAAGCAGATCAGGACGCTCACGAAGCGAGTCGCCGCGCTCGAGCAGAAGGCCAGCAGGGCGCCCGCGGTGACGCCCATCCCGACGACACTGCCGCCCAGCGGTCCGGCCGGAGGCTCCCTGACCGGTACCTATCCGAACCCGACGATCGGGACCGGACAGGTCGGCAGCGCTCAGATCCTCGACGGCTCAGTCGGCGGCGACGACATCGGACCCAACGCGGTTGGCTTTTCCGAGATCGCGAACGATTCGGTCCGCGCCAGCGAGCTCGGCTCGGTGGTCGCCGTCGCGAGCGCCGGCACCGCCGTTGCGGCCAACGAGACCAAGGATGTCACCGTCACCTGTCCCGCCGGCTCCCGCCTGCTGAGTGGCGGCTTCGAATGGGGCAACTCGGCCAACAACACGACGTCCGTGATGAGCTCCTCGGCGAGCTTCAACGCGGGCGCCGCCAACACGACCTGGGAAGTCCAGGGTCGGGTCAACGCCGGAGGGACCGCGAACACGCTGTTCGCCGAGGCCCTCTGTCTCAACGCATAACGCCCGAACCAGCCCGGCCGGCCCCCTTCGTGGGGTCGGCCGGGTTCGGCGCATCAAACACATCGATTGCACGACGAAAGGACTGGAAATGAACACGTACGCAATACGGCGCCCGGACGCCTGGGCGACGCCAGATGAGCTCGAGCAGGTCGCGGCGCGCTCGAAGGAGGTCGCTGACAGCGACTTTCCCAACGACATTCGCTGGATCCGCAGCTACGTGGTCGCCGAGGAGGGCGGCTCGCTCGGCTCCATCTGCATCTACCAAGCCACCGACGAGAACGCGGTTCGCCGGCACGCGGCGCGGGTCGGGATGCCGGCCGACGAGATCCTTGTCGTAGCCGACACGGTCGTGATCCGGCCCGATCCGGTGAGCGAGACAGTCGATTCATGACCCGTGAGGCGGCGGGAGGTCTGAGCGACCGCCCGCCGCCCATCTGGGTCCGGTGGAAGAGCCTTTCCTCGGTCTTGGCCGTATCAGGGGTTGAGAGAATCGGTGCTGCGATGGTCGCCCAGGTCATCCCGGTTGGACCGTGGCGGAGCGGAAAGGGCTCGGTCACCCCGTGAATCCCCTGTCGAGCATGGGCGGTCAGATCGGCGAGCAATCTGAAAGGAAGCAAACCGATGAGCGAGCCGATCACGCCGGTGCTGGTCGAGCGCCGAGGCGCCTAGTGCTCCGCTCGACCACCTCGATCTGCCCCCGCTGCAAGCGCCTGCTGAGCGCCCAGCTGCTCGAGCGCGGGGGCCAGGTGGTTCTCTCCCGCGTCTGTCCCGACCATGGTCTCTTCGAGGCCGTTGTCTATGGAGATGCGGAGCGCTGGGCAGACGCTCAGCGCTTCGACAAGCCGGGCGAGTCGCCCGCGGAGCGCCAGACCGAGGTCGCGGAAGGCTGCCCGCACGACTGCGGCATCTGTCCGGAGCACGCCCAGCACACCTGCCTCGGGATCATCGAGGTGAACACGGCCTGCAACCTGGACTGTCCGATCTGCTTCGCCGACTCCGGCACGGGGCCGCAGGAGCACGGCTTCTCGCTCTCGCTCGATCAGGTCGAGTCGATGCTGGACGCCTTCGTGCGGGCGGAGGGCGAGCCGGAGGCGGTGCAGCTCTCGGGCGGTGAGCCCTCCATCCATCCCGAGATCCTGGAGATGCTCCGGGCCGCCAGGGACCGCGGCATCCCGCTGGTGATGCTGAACACCAACGGCATCCGGCTGGCCCGGGACCCGCGCTTCGCGCCGGCCCTCGCCGAGATCGGGGTGCACGTCTACCTCCAGTTCGACGGGCTCCGCGAGGAGACCCAGCTGGCGATCCGGGGGAAGGACCTGACGGACGAGAAGCTGCGGGCGCTCGATCGCTGCGCCCAGGCGGGTGTCAGCGTCTCGCTCGCCGCCGCCGTCGAGCGCGGCGTCAACGAGGAGGAGGTGGGGGAGATCGTCCGCTTCGGGATCGAGCACCCCGCCGTCACGGGCGTCTTCTTCCAGCCGGTCACCCATTCCGGGCGCTTCCGCGCCGACTCCGACCCGCTGGACAAGCTGACCAACTCCGACGTGATTGACGCCATCTGCGAGCAGCTCCCGGAGTGGTTCCGGGCCGACGACTTCGTTCCGGTGCCGTGCTGCTCGCCGACCTGCCGCTCCGCGACCTTCGCGCTCTACGACGGCGAAGACCTCGTTCCCCTGCCGCGCCTGGTGGACGTCGAGCAGTACCTCGATTACGTCAGCAACCGCGCCGTGCCCGACCCGGAGGTGCGGACGGCGCTGGAGGGACTGTGGTCGGCGAAGGCCGCGGGAGGCACCGCGCCCGCGGCGGAGCGGCTCGAGTGCGTGGCCTGCTCGACAGCGATGCCGCCCGAGCTGCGGGAGGTAGCGGCCCAGGGCTTCATGATCGTCACACAGGACTTCCAGGACCCCTACACGCTCGACGTGGAGAAGCTGCGGAAGTGCTGCGTCTCGGAGATCGTGCCGGACGGGCGCCTGATCCCCTTCTGCGCCTACAACTCCGTCGGCTACCGCGAGCAGGTTCGACTGGAGGTGGCGAGTGCAGCTCGCGCCTGAGGAGCTCAAGTCCTGTTGCGCGGCGACCTACTCCGAGCCCGCCGTTCGCTGGCTGCTCGGGGGAGAGCTCCACCCAGGAGGCGCCGATGCGACCCGGAGGGCCCTCGAGCTGATCATGCTCCGCCGCGGCGATCGGCTTCTCGATGTCGCCTCCGGCGCGGGGGATTCGGCGCTGCTCGCGGCACGGGAGTTCGGCGCCAGCGTCACCGGGATCGAGTACGGCGAGCAAGCCGTGCTCGGAGCGATCGAATCGGCCAGGAGCGAGGGACTCGACCTGAGCGTCCGCTTCGCGCGCGGCGACGCCGAGGACCTGGCGCTCGCGGATGACTCCTTCGACGCCGCGCTCTGCGAGTGCTCTCTCTGCACCTTTCCGGACAAGGAGAGCGCCGTCGCCGAGCTGGCCCGGGTGGTGCGGCCGGGCGCACGGGTGGCGATCTCCGATGTCGTGATCGACCCGGACCACCTGCCGGCTGAGCTGCTCGGCCCGATGGCGACGATCGCCTGCGTCGGCTCGGCGCTGTCTCGTCCCGGCTACGAGGAGCTGCTCACCGGCGCCGGGCTGGAGGTCTACGCGGTTGAGAGCCGCGACGCCGACACTGAGCGGTTCACCGAGCGAATCGAGGAGCGCCTGCGCGGTGCGCGCCTGCTGGGCCTGGATCGATTTGCCGGATCGCCCTTCGCCCTGGACGAGGCGATCGAGCTCGTGCGCACGGCCCGGCGCTCGATCGATGAGGGCACGATCGGCTATTCCATCTTCGCGGCGTCGGCCCGATGATCTGGCTCTGGATAGCCATCGGACTCGCAGCGCTGTGGCTCGTCGCCGTGGCCGCTGGACTCCTGCTGCTCGCCATGGGGCGCCTCAACCTCGATCTGGGCTGGGGGCGCAGCTTCCACGAGCTCGGGCCGATCGAGGTCCGGATCGACGCGCCGCGGGACCTTGTCTTCGAGATGATCAGCGAGCCGTACCTGCGTCACAGCCCGAAGAGCTCGGGAATCGAGGTCCTGGCGAGAGGCAAGGACCTCGCCGTCGCCGCCCACCACACGAAGATTCACTTCTATACGGCGATCACGGTCGAGGCCGTCGAGTTCGAGCCGCCGGGCCACGTCGGTTTCCGGCACATCAGGGGTCCGGTTCCGCATGCCGTGGAGGAATTCGCCCTCCTGGAGGCCGACGGGGTCACCCAGCTCCGCTACAGCGGTGAGGTGGGAGTCGACTTCTTCTTGCTCGGCCGGGTCGCCGGCCGGCGCTGGGTTCGGCCGGAATGGGAGAAGGCCGTGCGGAAGGACCTGGACGACCTCAGGCAGCGGGCTGAGCAAGTGGCGGCTCGCCGCCGATCACGTGAATGAGCCACGGGCTGAGGCCCAAGAGACATGAAGCCAGCCTCAGCCTGATCGTCGCCGCCTCGCTCATCGCACACAGCTCCAGGGCCAGGCGGGACGCATCGGCTCACGGCCTGGGGCCGGTCGTCTCGCGGCACCTGGTCAATCACCTCGCGGCGGTACCGGGGATGGGAGCCCGTCTGCAATTGTGCTTGGCCTCAGCCTAAGGAGCGGGTGAAACGGAGAGGGCGGTCTTTCAACCGCCCTCTCTCGTGACAGATGGCAGGAGTGTCCTACCTCTTCTTTTTCTTCTTGGACTTCTTCTGCTTGCACTTCTGGGTCGTCGACGCGGTGGTCTGAGAACCGTCGAGGAAGTGCGTGGTCTCCGTGTTGACCCACTTCTTCGTCTTGCAGCGGGCCATCACGTAGTAGACGGGCCGCGTCTTCTTCTTGCCGTTGATCTTGACCTTCTTCTTGCCCGACTTGACCTTGTTGATGGTCGTGTCGAAATGCGTGATCGCCGTGCCCGTGTTCGGGATCGCGACGGTCAGCGTGTTGCTCCCGGTGTTAAGGACACCGGTGAGAACCGGATCCAGGGCATCGTTGTTGACGCTCGTGTGCAACAGGATGGTCGGCTGACCACCTGAGGGCTGGCCGTTGAAGGCCGTCACGACCGCGTTCAGGGCGCCACCGTTGATCTTGGCGCTGCCCTGGCCAACGATGCTGCCGCCGCAGGCCGACTTGGCGGTTGCGACCGGCTTGTTGTTGACCGACGCCAGCGGACACTGGGGAATGTTCCCCGGAGTGAACTTGATGTCCTTGGTGAAGGTAAGGACAGTCGTGCTGGCCACCGGCGTGAATCCACCGCTGTAGTTGGTGTCAACCACGTTGGTGAACGCTCCCACAGGACCAAAGACCTTCTTGTCCTGCTTGGGCGGCGACGTCGTCACCGAGTACGTCTGTCCGGTGACGGCCGCGGAGGCGGTACCGGAGACGATCAACGCCCCGATCACGCCCAGCAGCGCGCCCATCAGATACTTGCGCTTACGCATACCACTCCTTTTCAAAAGCTTCCGTATTGGCTCTCCTGGCTCTCTCGTCAACACCCCGGCGGGGGAAAAGTTGGGCCCCCGCCCCGTCGCATGTCAGCCGCCTGACAAGCCGGCCGATGACCGGCGAACCCCTCGCGTGTTCAACAGCGGGCGCTGCTCGCCGGCCGGAGTGCACAGATCAGGCCGACGCGAAAAGCGTGAGAGTTCACAGGCGAGGTCAGGTGAAGCCGAATAGGGGCCTGACAGCCGCGGTGAGGTCGTCTCGGTTGTGCTCAAACTCTGGAGTTGGACGCACGATTGGACGCACGGTTTCTGTGCTCGGCTTGTAGCGTCCGCACCGCGAGCTGCGGGACACTCGAATTCCCATTGGCTCAGTTCAGTAGGGTGGACGGTTACTGGACTCGCTGACGAGCCGGAGCCTCGACACACCATCGCGCTCAGTTTCCGGTCCGGTAGGACCAACCAGAACCTGAGGAGCGCCTATGGAAGGCACACGGCATTGACCGAGTCCGCGGCCGCGGAGGAGATTCGCGAGTTCAGGATCGAGGTCCCGACGACGAGCTTCGTCACCGAGATCGACGGCGTGGACATTCGCTTCATCCACGCACGCTCCGAGCATGAGGACGCCCTGCCGATGATCGTCATCCACGGGTAGCCGGGATCGACCGTAGAGCAGCTCAAGATCATCGACCCTCTCACCAAGCAATATCCCAACCTCGTCCACTACAACCGGATCGAGGAGGGCGGTCACTTCGCCGCCTGGGAGCAGCCCGAGGTCTTCTCTGAGGAGATGCGGGCGACCTTCAGGTCGGTGCGCTAGCCGTGGAGCGCGCTACCGCAGAGCACCATTCAGGTACCCCGTTCGGCCCCGTCAAGCAGATCGACGCCGGGGTTCTTGACGTGGGCTACGTCGAGGCCGGTCCTGCGGACGGGCCCGTCGCCGTCCTCCTACACGGCTGGCCCTACGACATCCACAGCTTCGCGGAGGTCACACCGCTGCTGACCGCGCAGGGCTACCGAGTGATCGTCCCGCACCTACGCGGCTACGGGACGACACGCTTCCTCTCCGACGAGGCAGTTCGAAACGGCGAGCAGGCGGCACTCGCGGTCGACGCGAGCGCATTGATGGAGGCGCTCGATGTCGACCAGGCTGTTGTCGCGGGCTTCGACTGGGGCGCCCGCACAGCGGGCATCGTCGCGGCGCTCTGGCCCGAGCGATGCAGGGCGCTGGTCTCGGTGAGTGGCTATCTGATCGGTAGTCAAGCCGCGGGCAAGGTGCCCTTGCCGCCCGCCGCCGAGCTCCAGTGGTGGTACCAGTACTACTTCGCCACCGAGCGCGGCCAGGCCGGCTACGAGAAGTACCGGCGGGAGTTCGCGAAGCTCATCTGGCGGACCGCCTCGCCGGAGTGGGACTTCGACGATGCGACCTTCGATCGCAGCGCTGCGTCCTTCGACAATCCGGATCACGTCGCCATCGCGATCCACAACTATCGCTGGCGGCTCGGTCTGGCTGGGGGGGAGCCTGAGTACGACGAGCTGGAGAAACGGCTCGCCGCAGGGCCGGTCATCACCGTGCCCACGATCACCCTCGAGGGGGATGCGAACGGCGCGCCCCATCCGGACCCGAGTGCGTATGCCGAGAAATTCTCCGGCGGCTACTCCCACCGGACGATCGAGGGCGGTGTCGGACACAACCTCCCCCAGGAGGCTCCGGAGGCATTCGCCAAGGCCGTCATGGACGCCGAGAACCCCTGACACGTTCGCTGCCCACTCAAGCTTCATCAACCCAAGGAGCTCCAGATGCCCGCTGATTCCACATCCACAGACAAGCCCACGATCGTCCTGGTGCACGGCGCCTTCGCCGACGCCTCGAGCTGGAACGGCGTCGCTGAACTGCTGCAGCAGAAGGGATACACGGTGGTCGCGCCCGCAAATCCTCTGCGCGGTATCAGCGCCGACTCCGCCTACATCGCGAGCGTCCTCGATCAGATCGATGGACCTGTGCTCTTGGTCGGCCACTCCTATGGCGGCGCGGTGAATTCGAACGCCGCCACCGACGCCTCGAACGTGATCGGCTTGGTCTACGTCGCAGCCTTCGCTCCCGACGAGGGCGAAAAGCTGATCGAGGTCGAGAATGGCTCGAAGGACAGCATCCTCGACAGTGCTCTGGTCCCGCTCCAATATCCGACGGGACAGGACGGCGAGACCGCGGTCGAGTTCGCGATCAACCCGGAGCTCTTCCACGAGTCGTTCGCAGCCGATCTCTCCGAGGAAGAGGCAGCCCTGATGGCGGCGACCCAGCGACCGGCCGCCGAGCTTGCCTTCTCCGAGCCGAGCGGACCGCCTGCCTGGAAGACACTTCCCTCTTGGACCGTCGTCGCAACCGGCGACAAGGCCGCGGGCGCCGACGTGATCCGCTCGATGGCCGAACGCGCGGGCGCCGACATCGTCGAGGTCGCGGGATCGCACGTGATCATGATCTCCCAGCCGCAGGCGGTTACCGACCAGATCCTGAAGGCGGCCGGCGCTCCCGTCGCCGGATGACCGCCTGAGAGTCATCGCCGCATCACAGCGGGCGATGAGCTCCTCGAAGCGCGCGGGCTGCGACGACCAGTGTCCGTCCAGCGCATTCGGCCGGGGGCCGAAAGGTGGCTGGTTCAAATCCATTTCATCCCGGCTTACTCTCGACGCGCAGTTGGGTCGGCCTTTCGGACGACTTGGGAAGCTCCTCAATTAGACGCACGGTTCGGCGCACGGTTGGAAACCGCGGTTGAGCGGACCTCAGCCGATCTCACAGCCCCCAATGCGAGCGGAGCGAAGTTGCCCCCGATACGCGGATTCTTTGACGCGGATCGAAAGTCCGCGTGTTCGCAATTGCGAAGGGCGTGATTTGCAGGGATTAATGCCGGAGGAGGGACTCGAACCCCCGACACGCGGATTATGATCCTGCGCAACTCGTCCACCCGGCGGGGGTTGGGAGACTCAGTGCCATGAGTCATATGGGGCCAGCGTCAGCAGGAGCGGTTGCAGCGGCGGCGATCTGCGCGGCGCTCGCGATCATTACGCCTGCCGGCTTCGCCTCGCCGAAGGCCACGGCCACGGCCGACACCGAGGAGCTGGTGGCCTATCTGCCCGCCGGCAAGATCAAGCTGGGGAAGAACATCTCGTACCGGTTCGAGTGCATCACCGACTGCCAGGTGACCGCCAGCGCGACGCTCGCCCTGAAGGGCCCGAACCTCGGCCCGGCCGTCGATACGGGAATCTTCACGGCGGGGGAGATCGGGGCCCAGTTCCTGACCCTGAACAAGGCGGCCCGCTTCCAGATCAAGAGCCACCTCGGCGCTTCCAAGCTCCGGACCTCGATCACCGCGACCAATTCGGCCGGTCAAACCGACACCGACAAACACGTGTTCAGGTTCAGGAGGTAGGGCCGCAGCGGGCCTGGACATACGTGCGGAAAAGCGTCTAACTTCTTTCTTGGAGAGTGACCTTGACTCGGGGCGTCAACCGACGGATCGTGAAGCTGGCAACACTGATCGGCTTTGGCAGCGTTTGCGCTGCCCTGGCGATCGGGAGTGGCACTGCCCCGGCGCAAACCGGGTTTCTCGCGTGTGCCAAGGTGAAGAAACCCAACAAGGGACTGCTGCGGATGTCGAACACCGGCACCTGCCGGGGCAAGGAGCGCGGCGTCCTGATCAACCAAACGGGACCGCAGGGCCCGCCAGGAACGCCGGGAGGGCCGCAGGGAATCCAAGGTCCCCCGGGTATTCAGGGTCCGCCGGGTATTCAGGGTCCGCCCGGAGGCAACGGAACCAACGGAACCAACGGAACCAACGGAACCAACGGGACCGACGGGACCGACGGGGTCAGCGACTATGTGATCACCACTCCCGCGACGTCTGTGGCCCAGTCCGACGACAGCGAGACGCAGAATGTGACCTGCCCTGGCGGCAGGTCCGTGCTCGGCGGGGGGTATCAGATAGCGAGGACCGATCCGAGCGACAAGGTGGTTGCCACAGAGAGCTATCCGGTCAGCTCGAGCACCTGGCGGGTCACGGCAGAGTTGATCTCCTCCACGCCAGGGCCTGGCCCAACCGGCACCTGGACGGTCACGGCCATCGCCACCTGCGCCAGCGTTTCGGTTTCGCCGTAGCGAGGGAAACAGCGTGCCGAAGGTTCGTCCCATCGTGGGAATCGGGATCGCGGTGGTTGTGGTCCTGCTTGCCGGATGCGGGGGGTCCGCGGGTTCCACGAGCACCGCATCGGCTGGGCCCAATCCGCAGCGCCCGGAGGCCGTCAGCCTGGACAGGCTTCGCAGCCTCGCGGAAGCGATCGGACACCCGGTCTATTGGGCCGGACCGCGCCCCGGTGGCTACGAGCTGACCGTTGATGTGAACCGCAACATCTACATTCGCTACCTGGAGGGAAGGGTGCCGGCGGGGTCGCGTCGCCAGACCTCGTTGACGGTGGCGACCTACCCCTATTCCAATGCCTACCGGACGCTCGAGTCCGCTGCGCGCCAGCCTGGGGCCACGGCCGACCACACTCCCGACGGTGGATTGGTCGTGTCGATTGCGGGCAGCGACGACAACGTCCACATCGCCTACCCGAGCCGCGACATCCAGATCGAGGTTTTTGACCCAAGTCCGGGAAGAGCGCTGGCAGTGGCGACCGCGGGGGACGTCGTCCCGCTCCGGTGACTTTCGTGACACCGCCAGCTTGGGCTAGGCTTGCGGCGTCAAACTTTCGTCCAACGACAGCCGGATACCTAAAGCGGATGAGCGAGGGATGCCGGATGTCCGGAATGTTGAAGTGAGCCAGGCGAAGCGCAGCACAGCGACGAGCGGTACTGCCGTGAGGCCTAGGAAAGGCGCGGAGCCATCTGGGAACCCCACCGGTCCCGAGCTGGACGCCGATGCCGCGATACGTCCCGGTATGCGCAGGTTCAGCCCTCGTCGCAGGGATGTCATAGAAGAAGGCGAGGAGTACGGCAAGCGGGTCGCCGAGAAGCGCGTCGATCTGGGAATGACGCGAAACGACCTGGCGGCGAGGATCGGGACCCTTCCTACCACCATCGCGTCGATCGAGGAGGGGTACCTCCCGAGGGTCAAGATCCGCAACCAGCTTGCGGTCGCCTTGAACGGCGAGCCTTCAAGCCGGACCCGCCCTGCGCCTTCCGATTCTTCGCCCCGTAGCCGGCCGCGCGGATCCCGTCTCCCGGTCGGCGCGGGGTGGTTTTTGTGGGGCCTCCCGGTCTTGATTCTCATCGCCGCGGGCCTCGCGGTCGGTGCCGTACTCGTGGCCGGCCAGCTCTCCGGTGGCGACAGCGGTCCACCCGTGCAGCGGTTGGTGGCCGTTTCGTCCGGGCTGGGGCCTGCGGCGTCGATTCACCAGGCACGCGTGCAGGCACAGAAGGCGGCGGCGGAGGCGCGGCGGGCCGCCGAGAAGAGGCGTGAGCGTGCGGACGCCGCGGCCGCCGCGGCAGCCGCCGCCGCGGCAAGGAAGGCGGCGGCCAAGCAGGCTCATCAGAGCGTCCCCACCCAGACCCAGCCGGTCGCTCAGCCCGTCGCGCCCTCACCCGCGCCGAGTGGTGGCGGAGGGGGTGGAGCGGGCGGCTCGAGCGGGGGCGCACCTTCGCTCCAGCACGGAATCGGCGGAGGCGGCTAATCCGTAGCGCGGGGTCCGGTCCAGTCTGGATTCCCCCCGCTATCGACTGATTCGAGGGTCGAAACTCGCCACGCCTACCGCCTCGACTCGGCGAGCCGTTCGGCAGTAGCACGGACCGCGTCGATGTCGGTGTTGGTCGTCAATCGCACGAGGAGGCCATCGGCCGACCAGCGGATGGCCCATCCCTCACGCTGATGGACTTGAGCATCGACGCCGACCGGACGACCCTCTTGGATGACCACCGCGAGCACGACCCCCTCGTCGAGGACGACGAACTCTTCGACTTCCATGCGAAGCTCGGCGAAGGAGCCGAACCAGTGATGATCACCGCCGCCGGATCACTGGCGCTTGCCATCCTCGCCGGCTGCGGCGGCGACAGCCGGCGCGCGGAGAGCGAGGGAGGCCAGACCGTCGCCGTCACGCCAACGACGCAGTCCACCCAAGTCTTCAGTCCAAGACCGGTGGCTATTGTAAAGGTCACGGATCCAGCGCGGCGCGCGTACATCGCGCGTGTGGATCGCATCTGCAGCAATCTCGACCCGGAGCGCAGCTCCGCTCGAGAGCGCGTGGCGGGCTCGACGGACCTGCAGGAGGCGAGCAAGGCCTACGACGACACCATCACCTCGGGAGACGCCGAGCTTCGGCGAATACAGACCGTTCCGCCCCCTCCGGGCGAGAGCCAACTGCTTCGCGCCAACGTATTTGACGTCATCAACCGGCAGCTCGCCCTGCGTGGGGAGATCCGCAATGCGCTTCCCTCGCTCGACATCGCACGACTCCAGGCACTTCAAGGCCAGCTCGATGACCTGAGCCGGTCGATAACGGCATTCGCTCGCGGATATGGCTTCAGGGTCTGCGGAGAGGAATAAGGACAGATGCCCGAGCCATCCACGACCCCGGAGCCCCCCACCGCTCGCCCGGCCGCGCCGACCAATGGGCAACCGGGGGCGCAAGCGCCTCAGACGCCTCGTCCGCAACCGCGGCCGCTGCCGAGCCCCCTCGCGGTGATCACGGCGGGTCTGGGGCTGTTCTTCATCGTGCTGACATTGCTGGCGATTCAGGTTCGCAATGGCCGGGACCCAGCGCTCGGCCCAGGTCCGGTGGTGCAGTCCAGCAATCAACCCCTCGCCAAGGGCTCGAAAGCCCAGCAGGCGACCCAAGTCGTCAGCCGCACCTCTCCTGTTCCGCCGTGAGCGCGCAGTCTTCCAGCCCACCGGTGGCCAGCTCCGAAGGTCCCGGCCTGAGCGTGCGGATCGCGGCCGTTTTGGTCGTTCTCGCCCTCGCCGCCCTCGCCGCCTACACCGTGTTCAGCGGGCCGACTCGGGTCTCCGTGGGTGGCCCGCAGACCGCTGCCCCGATCAATTCCGCCCCACCCGCGAGCCAGCAGGAGCCTGAAGGGGAGGGAGGCAGAGGTGACTGAGCCGGATCCAGCCAACTATCCGTGGTGGCTTGCGTCTCGCTCCGCCGGGATCGTCGCCTTTGTGTTGATCGCGAGCGCTGTAATCCTCGGGCTTGTCCTGGCCTCTCGCTTCTCATGGCCCCCCGGGCTGAAGCGAAAGGTGCTCAAGGTCCACCAGCAGATTGCCCTCGCCGGTCTGGCGGCAATCGGCGCGCATGGTGCACTGCTTCTCGGCGACAGCTTTCTCAACGCGGGCGTTACCGGGATCACGATTCCGTTCACCCTGAGTTATCGGCCGGCGTGGACCGGGCTCGGCATCCTCGCCGGATATCTGGCGCTCTTGCTGGGACCCACCTTCTATGTCCGACGCCGTATAGGAGCTCGTCGTTGGAGGCGCGTCCACCAGGCCACCGTCGTCGTCTACGTTCTGGCGGTGTTGCACTCACTCGGTTCGGGAACCGACGGTGCAAGCCTCTGGTTCACGATCATGGTCGCGTGCAGCGCTGTGCCGATCCTGGCACTACTCATCCTTCGCTACGGGCGCCGAACCAGGACGCCGGCCCGCGCGCCGATCCGCCCCCGGCCGAGCGTCGCCGCGGATCCAACTCCTGGCGTGTAGCGCGTTCCGTAGCGTAGGGGCACGAACTTGACGGGATGGTTTTCGAACCAGGGGATTATCCCTTTGCATGGAAAGCAGCGGTCTTCGCGAGATACCGCGGGGGTGTCGCAGAGGCAGGTGAGAGGTCGTCAAGGCGTTCACGCGACGCTTCGCCGCGGGAGTTAGGGCTGCGCCGCAAGGGAGGCGATCCCGCGAACGGTTCCCGGACGGACCAGGCGGCTCACGGGCCCGGCCTTCTGCTTCAGATAGCGGTCGAAGAATGCGATCGTCACGCGCTCGACGATGGAAAGCTGAGGCCGCTCGTCTGTGTAGGGCGACAAGTGTGACGCGCCGAAAAGGGTGAGGAGATACTTCGGCGGCGAAGCTGCGTCGTAGAAGCTCCGCGTGAATCTCGGAGGGTTGACCGTGTCGGCGGTGCCCTGTGTGGCGAGGAGGGGTGGGGTGTCCGGAGGAAAGCTGAACCCGGTGCCGCCCGGGATCCTTGCCCCCGAGAGGATCGCCGCGGCTCCCACCCGCGGATCGCGAAACGCGCGGTCATAGGCGACGGCGAGCGCCGTCTCGCCGCCGTCGGAGTGGCCGGATACCGCGATCCTCTGCGGATCGATCAGGCCCTGGAGTTGGCTCCCCTGCCTGCTGCTTGAGGAGAGCAACTTCGAGATGACGAAGCTCATGTCGGCAGGCTGGTTTATGAGGTCAGACTCGTCTGGCCCTCCTGGCGCCTTTGCGTTCTCGAGTGGGAAGCGCGGCGCGGCCACGACGTAGCCCGCACGCGCCCAAGCCTCCAGCAGCTTGGAGTAGGGCGCCGGCGTCAGCGTGAAGCCGTGGCCGAAGACCACCAGCGGGAAGGGCTCGGCAGCGCGTTGGGGAGGCGCATTACGCCGCTCCTTCGCCGATGCCGGACCGAGCGCCGGATACCGGACATAGGTCACGAGTCTCCGCGGTGAGCTGGCGCCGCTCGGCAGCCCAATATGGCGCGAGTGGTCAATGAGGGGTAGGACGCGCAGGCCAACCGCAAAAGGGGCGCGAGGGGGACTGGCAGGGGCCGCTGCAACCGCGGGCTGGGTAGGTGCGCCATCCTGCGCCCGCACCGGAGCGCGCCCCGAGCTTCCCGTGCCGAGCGTCGCGATCGCAAAGCCGCCGCCGAGCAGCGCAAGAATCACGACTGTCGCCGCGATTCTCCGCTTCAGATGAGGTGCCCTCCGGGACTGGATGCGTTCACCTCCTCTTCCTCGTGCTCAATGTCGCGGCGAATCCAGCGCCTTGAAAGACCACAAGAAAGGCGCCGCTGGGGATCAATCCGGCGGTCGTGCGCTGGGGAATCGTCGCAGTAGCGAATAGGGCGGGGCCAGATCAAGGCCATCGGGATCACGTAGATATCCCGGGCCCCGACCGGATCGACCTGTGTGGCCGTATTGCCAGACGATCCGTTTGGTCCGCGGGTTGACCACGATGACCCGGTTGTTGTCATCGTCGTTGGCAAGGATGTCCCCGTTCGGGAGCGGCACGGCGAGCGAGGGTTTATCGAGTGCGTGTCTGCCCTTGGGGGCATATCGCCACTTCAGGCGGCCATGGAGATCGAACATTTCGATGGCGCCCGGATGGACATAGTCGGCGCTCAGGAAGAGACCCGGCTTGACCTCGTTCGTGTCCGAGGGGTAGCTGAAGCCCGGTGGGTGAGCGGCGCTGATCAGCTTCCCGGAGGGTGCGAGCAGGTCGATCCAGTTTCCGCTGATTTCGGTGACGACCGTCCCCCCGTCGGAAGTTGGAAAGGCTCCGTTCGGGCTGGCGAAGGACAGCGGCGGGTCATGGAGGCACAACCCGGTCGATCCGAGCTGGCGTAGCGCAGCATGGGAGGGCGGGTGGAGAACAATCAAGCGGCAGTTCTTGATGTCGGCGCTGAGGATCGTGCCGCCCCCCATCGGGATCGCGTCGTCGGGATTGTCGAGCCGGTTCGGGGTCGCCCCGGGAACTCCGGGACGCCCGTAGCGGTAGACGATTCTGTGGCGGCGAACATCGATGACGCTGATCACGAAGTCGTCCTCCTGGGTGGCGACCACGAACTGTCCACTGGAATCGAAGAAGGCGTCGTCAGGGGACTTGAACGTCTGGCCGGGACGCAGATCACCGGGTCGAGGGAACTGCCAGACAACATGGCCCGTGGGATCCAGCTCGAGTAACCGGTTGTTACCGCGATCGGCGATCAGGACGTCGCCCGGCAGGACCGATGGGTTGGACCTTGGACTTGTGAGAGCGCGGCTGTCGGAAACCGGAACTTTTGCGGGGTGGGTGCCGATCGAGGGCAGGACCACGAATATGCCGATCGGGACCAACACGGTCAGAGCTGCGGTTATGCGGCGCCGCCGAAAACGGCGCCGACGCTCGAGCCGGCGGCGCTGCCGCAACCGATCGGGGAGGTTGGGCTGCGCGGAGGTCATCTGACGGACCTGGTGAAGCGGTGCGCGGTATTCGACACGACGCCCTTTGCGCTTCGAGGCGTCCGCGCTCGAGCCCTAATTGAAGGGGACACTGACCGGGCCCGGCTGGCGCCGGTAGACGGCGAAGAAATCGCGGTCGTCGGGGCTGAGATAGCGGCCGTCGGGCCGGTTCGACGGCCCGACCTGCGTCGGGCGGAGGCCGTGATGGTGGGTGTAGGTGATCAGCGTGTGCCAGTCGGCGTTGATGTCGAACTGCATCGCGTTGACCGCACCAGCGCGCTGGAGGATCAGGGCGAGTGAGGTCACGGTCATGTCGTTTGCGGCCGCGAAGATCAGATTGCCACGGCGATCGATGCCGACGCCCGTGCGCCAGACGCGGACGGCGTTGCCGACAGTGAAGCCCCACTGTGAGCTGTCGTTCAGGTTGGGATTGAGGCGCCGATGCCAGACGATCGGCGGCAGGCTCTGACGGGACCAGGCGACGTCGGGCCCGGGATTCGGCCCGCCGTGCCAGATCTTGATCGCGATCTTGCCGCTGCGGTATCCGAGCAGCGTGGCGTTGCCCTGCGCCAGCGGCTCGTTGATTCGCCCGTTGTCGGTGGAGCCGTTGTTCACGTCTCGGTAGATGAAGCCGGCGTTGAAGGTCGCGAGCAGCCGTCGGCGCTGGCTCTCGGGGATCATTGCCGGACCGCGCACCGCGGCGCTCGGCGGCTCGTAGCGGCCCGGGTAGTAGGCGAGGTCGGTGCGGGTGTGATCGAACCAGGCGAGGTAGGCGACGTTCCGTGGGTAGTCGGTCTCCGGCCGGAAGGTCGTCACCAGCACAGGTGGCCCGCCGCGCACCGGCGGCCCGGTTGGCTTCCAGACCCCTTCACCGCGAAGCCGGTGCCGGAAGACCGGCTTGATCGGCGGGGGCCAGGCACGCCCTCTCGCCTGCGGTCCAGCAGCTCCACCGGTCTGCGGCAGGCTGGTCAGCTGGGGGCCGCCCTTCGAGGGGGCGTTCCAGCTGTAGTAGACGTGCTCGATCTCGTCGACGACCTGGTTGCCGAAGGGGACGTCTGCCCTCACCCACTCCACGCTGTTCGCAAAGAACGGCGTGCTCGACGGCCGCAGCATCCATGTCGCATAGGAATAGATCGCCGGCGACAGCAGGACGAGGACAGCCACGGCCAAGATTCGCCGGCGTCGCCGGCTCCGTATGGCGGCCTCAGCTTGTCGCCTCTGATCTCGGCGGGCCGCAACTTCGGCCAGCGGGGCTGAGCCGGGCGCTGAGTCTGCGGCATCCGGTGGGTCATTCAGGACAGAACCGTAGCCAGGCCGCCGCAGACCGCCCATTCGAGTCACCCTAGGCCCGATCGGCCAAGACCGGCTAAGGCGGCAATTAGAAGGCACTTAGGCCCGAGAGCCCTCCTTGATCTCCTTCTTAGGACCTCCCTGCATCGTCGGATACACGATGGAATCTCTCGAGATCATTGTGCTGCCGGTGGTTCTCGTTGGCGCCCTTCTCCTTGGTGCCATCTGGACCAGCGTGGGGCTCCACTGGTTCAGAAACACCGAGTCGCTCCGGTAGGCCTAGCGAACCGAAGCTTCGGGTGGAGGTTGCTGTGTGGCCAAGGCCACTCAAGGCACTGCCCTCACTGTTGGCCGCGGTCCAACAGAATCGCCCATCCGAACAGGAGAAGCGCCCCCAACATCAACAGGACGCCCACCGAAAGCTCGCCGTGCACGAGCGAGCTGAAGCCGAACAGCGCGCAGATGAATCCAGTCCATGCGCTAAGCCCCCAGATCGGTCGCCCGTGCACTTGTAGCCTCCTAGGCAGGGGGTGGCATCGGTCGGTCCAGGGCTATGGGAGTGGAGGACATCTCGGGCAAGCCAACCACCCGCGTCTCACCGCACGATGAGCACCTGATTAGAAGTGTCTTAGCCCCCCGGGGGCCGCCCGCCCGAACTTCGAGATGCGCCGCGCCAGAACCTGCTCCTTTGCATGGAAAGCGGCGCTCCTTCGACGCGTGGGACCAAGGCTTCCCTCCGCCGAGCCCCGTCGAATCTCCCTACCCGACCGAGTTCGACGCACGGTTTGCCATCAAGCAGATTTTCGAACCCAGCACCGCCTACATTGCGGAAGCGAACTAAGCCGATGTCAGGTGACGAATCTCCCCAACACGCGGATTCTTGACGCGGATCCAGAATCCGCGTGTTCGCATGTGGCGGAAGGTTCCGATTTGCAGGAACTTCATGCCGGAGGAGGGACTCGAACCCCCGACACGCGGATTATGATTCCGCTGCTCTAACCGACTGAGCTACTCCGGCGGGGCGGCAAATCGTAGCGGCGGGCTACTTGGCCAAGGCGTAGCGCAGCTCGAGCATTCCGGTGTCGAAGGTACGCGTGCCGAGCAGGCGCATCGACTTGCTGATGGGGCGGGAGAAGAGCGGCTTGCCGGACCCGAGAACGATCGGGACGACCGTCAGCCAGAGTTCATCGAGCAGGCCGGCGTCGGCCAGCTCGGACGCCACCGGGCCGCCCCCGACCACCCAGAGGTCGCGATCTCCCGCGGCGCCGATCATCTCGGGGTGGATCTCGGCGACCGGGCCGTTGTGGAAGCGGATGTCGGCTCCCTCCGCAACCGGGAGCTCCCGGCTGGTCAGCACCCAGCTGGGGCGATCGCCGTAGGGCCAGTTGTGGCCCAGGATGAACTCGTATGTGGATGAGCCCATGACGAGCGCGCCCGTCCCCTCGATGACGGAGTCGATCGACCCGTTGACATCGTCGCCTCCGCCCTCGTAGTTCGGCTCGAAGCCCGTCAGCCAGTCGATGCCGTCGTCATCGGTGGCGATGTAGCCGTCGAGGGTCGCGGCGCAGAAGTAGACGGTCCTGGCCAGGGATCCGATTCTGCCATCCCCCGTGTTTCGTGACCCGTAGCCCTCTCGTAAGGGTTTCGAAGCTTTCTCCTCCTAGGTTGGGGTTGCTTGGCCAACCCAGGAATGGAGGTTCTATGAGTACGACGAAACGCGCGGTGCTCGGCGGCGCGCTGGCCCTTGCCGCCCTCGCCGCGGCGGCGGGACCGGCCTCGGCCGCAGGCAGGAGCGCCGTCTACACCGAGAGCAACAGCGCCTCGCAGAACAAGGTGCTCGCCTTCGACCGAGCAGGCAACGGCTCGCTGCGGCCGGATGGATCGTTTGCCACCGGCGGCGTCGGGACCGGAGCAGGCCTCGGCAGCCAGGGGGCGCTCGGGCTGACGCGCGGCGGCCAGTTCCTCTACGCGGTCAACGCCGGCAGCGACAGCATCTCGGCGTTCGCCGTGGGCCCCCACGGCCTCCGCCTCAGGGGCACGGTCCCGTCCGGCGGCGACCAGCCGATCAGCCTGACAACTCGGCGCGGGCTGCTCTACGCGCTGAACGCGGGCAGCGGGACGATCAGCGGTTTCCGGGTCGCCCACGATGGCACCCTGAATCCGCTGGCCGGCTCCACGACGCCGATCGCTGGATCGGGACCGGCCCAGGTCGAGTTCTCGCCGAGCGGTGGCGTGCTGGTGGTCACCGACAAGGCGACCAACACGATCGACACGTTCACTGTGGGCTCAAACGGCCTGCCGGGACCGGCGGTGTCGCACCCGTCTGAGGGGCAGACGCCCTTCGGGTTCGAGTTCGACAGGCGCGGGCACCTGATCGTCTCCGAGGCCTTCGGTGGCGCGCCTGGCGCGAGCACCCTGTCCTCGTACACGGTCGGCTCGGATGGCGCGCTCGGCACGATCAGCGCGTCGATCCCGGACAACCAGGCGGCCGCCTGCTGGGTCGCCGTGACGAAGAACGGGCGATTCGCCTTCACGACCAACACCGGGGATGGCTCGATCTCGAGCTACTCGATCGGTCATGACGGATCGTTGGGCCTGCTGGCCCAGGTCGCGGCTGCGACCGGCGCCGGCAGCACCCCGACGGACCTGGCCCAGTCGGCCGGGAGCCGGGCGCTGTTCGCCCTGCTGCCGGGCACCGGCTCGGTCGGCGCATTCAGGGTCGCCGGCAACGGCAGGCTCGCGCCGGTCGACCAGGTCGGCGGAGTGCCGGCGAGCGCAGTGGGGCTCGCCGCGCGGTAGGTCCCACGGGTACGGGCGGCTCGGCCAGCTCCCGGCCGAGCCGCCCCGCCCGCGGCATTTGGAAGCCATGACCACGTGTAACGCAGCCCAGCCAGCCCGGACCGACGAAGAGTGACCGCTATGGGGACACGCGGTTCCGTCCTCGTCGTCGACGACGAGCCCGTGATCACGGACGTGGTTTCCCGCTATCTGGAGCGGGCCGGGTACTCGACGCGAGTCGCGGCCGATGGTCTCGAGGCCCTCAGGTTGGCGGCGGACGCCGAACCGGACCTGGTCGTCCTCGACCTGATGCTCCCGGGCCTCGACGGCTTCGAGGTCCTGCACGAGCTCCACAGGCAGCGGCCGACCCGGGTGATCATGCTGACCGCGAAGGGGGAGTCGAGCGACCGAGTCGCCGGTTTGCAGAAGGGCGCCGACGACTACGTGGTCAAGCCGTTCTCGCCCGCCGAGCTGGTCGCCCGAGTCGATGCCGTGCTGCGCCGGGGAGACCCCGAGCCGGAGCGCGAGCCCGCGATCGCCTTCGACGACCTGGAGATCGATCCGGCCGGCCGCACCGTCACCGTGAGAGGGGAGCCTGTCCAGCTCACGGTGCGCGAGTTCGACCTCCTGCTCTTCCTCGTGCGCCACCCCGGACAGGCCTTCTCGCGGGACCAGCTGATGGACACTGTCTGGGATTACGCCTTCTACACCGACACCTCCACGGTCACCGTCCACGTCAGGCGCCTGCGGGCGAAGGTGGAGGCCGACGCGTCGGATCCCCGCTGGCTGCAGACGGTCTGGGGAGTCGGGTACCGGTTCCAGCCATGAGCGCGCACCTGCTCGCGGCCGCAGTCTTCCTCGCCGTCTGCGGCGTCCCGGTGCTGGTGCTCTCGCACCTGCTGGCTCGCCACCGGCGATGGCTCGGCTTCCTCTCGCACCAGTTTGCGGCAGGCGTCGCCCTGATCTTCGGACTGGCCCTGGCCGGGGTCGGCGCGGTGGCCGAGCTGATGTTCGTCTCCGCCCATGACGCCTACCTGCTGGCGACGCTGCTCGGCGTCGCCTGCGCTCTCGCGGTCTACTCGTCCTGGCTGATCAGCCGCGGGATCAGGGCGGACATCGAG
Organism: uncultured Solirubrobacterales bacterium; assembly: GCA_963819715.1. Lineage (GTDB taxonomy): Bacteria > Actinomycetota > Thermoleophilia > Solirubrobacterales > 70-9 > DASUPK01. The sequence continues at coordinate 293,875 of CAWFXE010000001.1, read as the reverse complement.
GCGGTACGGGACGCGCTGTTCGCGGTCGGCGAGGGCGACGCGCCCGGCGATCCGATCGAGACCGGCGGACGCGACGAGATCGCGGAGCTCGCCCGCGCCGCGGAGTCCATGCGCGCCCGCCTGGCCGAGCACGAAGCCGGACGGGCCGCATCCGAGCGCGCGCGCCGCGACCTGATCGCCGCGATCTCACACGATCTGCGTACCCCGCTCACCTCCCTTCAGCTGCTGGCGCAGGGAATCGACGACGGCGTGCTCGACTCCGCCGCCGGAAAGGGCGGCTACGCCGAGGAGATCAGCCTTCACGTCTCCGCGCTGGCGACCATGGTCGACGACCTCTTCGAGCTCACCCGGCTCGAGGCCGGGGAGATCCAGTGGTCGATGCAGCGCGTCCGCCTGGACGAGCTGGTGGGCGAGACGATCGAGTCGATGCGCTCCCAGGCCGCCGCCAAGGGCGTGGCTGTGAAGGCCCGCGTCCCGCGGGGCCTGGCCGCGCCGGGGGCGAATCCGGAGAAGCTCCAGAGGGTGCTCTTCAACCTGATCCAGAACGCGATCCGGCATACCCCGGCTGACGGCAGCGTGACCGTCGCGGCCGAGTCGGCGGGAGAGGCGATCGAGATCGAGGTCGCGGACACCGGGGCGGGGATCCCACTGCGGGACCGTGACCGGGTGTTCGAACCGTTCTACCGCGGGGATGCTTCCCGGGCGAGCGGCGGCTCCGGCCTCGGGCTCTCCATCTGCCGGGCGATCATCGAGGTGCACGGCGGCCGGATCTGGCTTGAGGAGGGGGAGACGGAACCCGCGTCAGATTCGTGCTTCCCCGGGCCGCCTCGGACGCCCGGGGCGGCGAGCGGCGCCCGGCGAACGCGCTGCTCTAGTCGTCGCCCGAGCCCGGCCAGTAAATAGGCTGACCGCATGAGCGATCTGGATGCGGCCGTCCGCGCGGTGGTGCGCGACTGCCTCGCCGTGAAGGACGGCGAGGAGGTCCTCGTCGTCTGCAATCCCGCGACCCAGCGCATGGGGGAGATGCTTCGTGACGAGGCCGCGGGCGTCGGCGCCGAGGCCGTGGTGGCCGTGATGTCCGAGCGAGCCTCGCATGCCGCCGAGCCGCCGAGGACGGTGGCCGAGGCGATGGCCGTCGCGGACGTCCTGCTGGCGCCTACCGTCCAGTCCCTCTCTCACACCGCCGCGCGCAAGCGAGCCACGGAGAACGGCGCTCGCGCCGCGACGCTGCCCGGGGTGACCGAGGACATGCTGGCCCGGGTGATGAGCGCCGACATGGAGGGGCTTCGCAAGAAGGGCCACGCAGTTGCCGATGCCCTCGACGGCGCCGCCGAGGCCCACATCACCGACGCGAAGGGCACCGACCTGCGACTGGATCTCTCCGGGCGCGAGGCGATTCCCGACGCAGGAGAGCTGACGGGGTCCGGCGCATTCGGGAACCTGCCCTGCGGGGAGGGCTTCATCTCGCCGCAGGACGGCAACGGCACGCTGGTGGTCGACGGATCCATGGCAGGGATCGGCCTAGTCGACGAGCCAGTCGTGCTGGTGGTCGAGGGCGGCCACCTGACCTCGGCCCGCGGCGGGCAGGGGATGGCGTTCATGGAGCTGCTCACAGAGCACGGCGATGACGGCACGAACATCGCGGAGCTGGGCGTCGGGACCAACGAGAAGGCCATGCTCACTGGCGAGATCCTCGAGGACGAGAAGATCCTCGGCTCGATCCACGTCGCCTTCGGTGCGTCGGCCGGGATCGGCGGGACCGTCCAGGTGCCGGTGCACCTCGACTGCGTGGTGATGAAGCCGACTCTCGAGCTCGACGGCGAGGCCATCGTCCGCGACGGGGAGCTGCTCGTCCCGTGAGCGGCGAGTCGCCGCTGGTCGCCGTCCCGAACTTCTCGGAGGGCCGGAACGTTCGCGTGATCGGCGCGCTGGAGGCGACGCTCAGCGCGCACGCCCGGATCCTCAACCGCCACTACGACGCGCAGCACAACCGCGTCGTCTTCACGATGGCCGCGGAACCGGCGAAGCTCGTTGAGGCTCTCGTCGCCGGCGCCGCCCACGCGATCGACCTGATCGACCTGCGCTCCCACCAGGGCCTCCATCCCCACATCGGGGCTCTCGACGTCGGCCCGATGGTCTGGCAGGCGGATGACCGCCATGACGCGGCGGTCGCCGGCGCCCGCGAGCTCGCCGAGGGCATTGCGTCCCTCGACATCCCGGTCTTCCTGTACGGAGAGCTCGCGACAAGCCCCGCGCGCTCAGAGCGCGCCTACTTCCGGCAGGGCGGACCCGCGGAGCTGGCGCGGCGAATGGGGTCGGGCGAGCTCGCGCCCGATCTCGGCCCGAACGAGCCGCATCCGAGTGCCGGCGCGACTCTGGTCACAGCCCGCGAGCCGCTCGTCGCATTCAACGTCGAGCTCGACACTCCCAACCCCGAGATCGCCCGCGAGATCGCCGCGGAGCTGCGCGAGGCCGGGGGAGGGCTGCCGGGCGTCCGCGCGCTCGGCCTGCCCCGCGAGGGCGAGCGCACCCAGGTCTCGATGAACATCCACGATCCCTACGCGGTGCCGCTCGCCAAGATCGTCGAGGAGATCTCGCGGCTCGCCGCTCGGCACGACGTGCGGGTGATCGAGGCCGAGCTCGTCGGGCTTGTCCCGGAGGCCGCGGTCGAGGGCTACCCCGACGACCCGCCGATCCGCAACTTCGACCCGAAGCGTGACGTGATCGAAAACGTTCTCGGCTAGCCTCCCCTTCATGGCGCAGACCAAGAAGAAGCGCCGCCGCAAGCACCGCGGCACCCAGGGCGGCCGGATCGACACCCGCCCCGCCCGCGGGCGCGCGCGAAGCCGCGCTGAGGCTCAGAACCGAGCCCGCGGCCGCACCAAGAAGAAGGGCAAGGCGGGAGACCGGACGCCGCAGCCGGCGAGCTGGTCCAGCGCCCTGAAGAAGGGCAGCGTGGCGGTGCTCCTGTTCATCGGGATCCTGGCGCTGATGGGGCAGAACCCGATCGCCATCATCGTCATCGGCGTCGTCATGCTTCCTCTCTACGCGGGGATGTCATTCGTGATGGACGGCTTCTTCTACAAGCGCCACCTCCGCAAGGAGGCGCAGAAGCGGGCCGAGCGCGAGACGAAGCGAACCGGCGGCCCCCAGCAGTCCGAGGGCTGACTCGATGGACGTCCGAATGTTCACGGTCGGCCAGATCGCCGAGAACTGCTTCCTGTTCCGCCAGGATGGGTCGGATCGCGCTCTGATCGTCGACCCCGGCGACGAGTCCGGGCGAATCCTCGCCGCGGCGGATGAGCTCGGCGTCACGATCGAGGGGATCCTGCTCACCCACACGCACTTCGACCACATCGGAGCGGTCGCGCCGATCGCGAAGGCCACGGGCGCCCCGGTCTGGTGCCCGGAGATCGAGACCCCGGTCCTCGCCGACATCAACTCGTTCGTTCCCTGGCCCGGCTTCGGCCCGTTCGAGAGCTACGAGGCCGACCACACCGTCAAGGGCGGCGAGAAGCTCGAGCTTGCCGGAATGGAGATCGACGTGGTCTTCACTCCGGGCCACAGCCCGGGCCACGTCACCTACTCCATCCCGGAGGGGGCCGCGATCTTCTCCGGCGATGTCCTCTTCCAGGGTTCGGTGGGGAGGACCGACCTCCCCGGCGGAGACTGGGCGACGCTGCTGGAGTCCATCCGGACCCTGGTGGACTCCCATCCGCCCGAGACGACCGTCTATCCGGGGCACATGGGCGTCACGACCCTCGGGGCCGAGCGAGCGACGAATCCCTTCCTCGCCGAGCTGGCTCGCTAGCCGCGAACCCGACTAGGCTCGCTCCATGCCGGAGAAGTTCAAAGCCTCGCGCGGCACGTTCGACGTCCTGCCGGAGCAGCAGCCGGTCCGGCGGCGGATCGTCGAGGTCGCACAGCGCCGACTCGAGGCGGCCGGGTTCGGCCGCATGGACACCCCGATCTTCGAGGAGACCGACCTGTTCGCGCGCGGCGTGGGCGAGTCCACGGACATCGTCCAGAAGCAGATGTTCACCTTCGAGGATCAGGGCGGGCGCTCGCTGACGCTGCGCCCGGAGGCGACCGCCTCGGTCTGCCGGGCCTACCTCGAGCACGGCATGCAGACGCGCGCGCAGCCCGTGAAGCTCTGGACCGAGGGCCCCTTCTTCCGTCACGAGCGCCCGCAGGCCGGCCGATACCGCCAGTTCACCCAGGTCAACGCCGAGTCGATCGGCTCGGACTCGCCGATGGTGGACGCGGAGCTGATCCTGCTGGCAAGCGACATCATCGGCGAGCTCGGGGTGGAGGGAGTCCGGTTGCGGCTGGGGAGCCTCGGCTCGCCGGAGACGCGCACCGCCTATCTCGACAGGTTGCGGGAATACCTTCGCTCTCACGAGGGCGAGCTCTCCGAGGAGGTGCGCGGCAGGATCGACGCCAATCCGCTGCGTGCCTTCGACGCGGACCACGAGGGCACGCGGAAGGTGATGGAGGACGCCCCGACGCTGCTCGAAAGCCTCGACCCCGCTGACGGCGAGCATTTCGAGCAGGTCAAGGCTCTTCTCGACTGCAACGGGGTCGCCTTCGACCTCGATTCGACCCTGGTGCGCGGCCTCGACTACTACACCCGAACGCTCTTCGAGTTCGACTGCGAGCGCCTCGGGGCACAGTCGGGGATCGGCGGCGGGGGCCGCTACGACGGGTTGATCGAGCAGCTCGGGGGGCCGCCGACGCCTGGCTGTGGCTGGGCGCTCGGGGTGGACCGGATCGCACTGGCCCTCGAGCAGCAGGAGGGGGAGGACGCCGCTGGAGGGAAGGAAGACCGCGTCTTCATCGTCGCGGAGGAGGTCGGCAGGCAGCGCGCCCTGGCGCTGGTGACCGAGCTCCGTCGTGCCGGAATCCCGGCGGACCTCGACCTCGCCGGTCGCGCGGTCAAGGGCCAGATGAAGCAGGCCGACCGGGTCGGCGCCCGCTATGCGCTGATCCTCGGCGGTGACGCGAAGGCGACGCTTCGCGACATGGACTCCGGCGAGGAGCGGGAGATCGACCCCGCGACGCTGGTTGAGACACTCTCCGCGCCATGACCGAGGGATTCCCGGCCCTGAGGGCCAACTCCTACCGCGACACCTGGTGCGGCCAGGTGCTGCCCGACAGGGTCGACTCCGAGGTGCGCGTCGCCGGCTGGGTCCATCGCCGCCGGGACCACGGAGGGCTCGTCTTCATCGACCTGCGCGACCGCACCGGCCTGGTGCAGCTGGTCCTCAATCCAGACGAGCTTGGGGAGGCCTTCCAGCTCGGTCACGAGCTGCGGTCAGAGGACGTGCTGAGCGCGAGCGGGTCCGTCGTCAAGCGCTCGCCCGAGACGGTCAACAAGGATCTTCCGACCGGGGAGGTGGAGATCCGGGTGGCGGACGCCCAGCTCCTCTCCGACGCCGACACCCCGCCGTTCGAGATCGAGTCCTTCTCCGGTGAGGTCAGCGAGGAGACCCGCCTGCGTTACCGCTACCTCGACCTGCGCCGGGACCGGATGCGCCACGCGATCGAGCTCCGCCACCGGGTCGCCGCCGCGATGCGCGAGTTCCTTTCCGGCGAAGGTTTCCTGGAGATCGAGACGCCCGTGCTGACCAGGTCGACGCCGGAGGGCGCCCGCGACTTCCTCGTGCCCAGCCGGCTCCAGCGGGGCAACTTCTATGCGCTCCCGCAGTCCCCGCAGCTCTTCAAGCAACTTCTCATGATCGGCGGCTTCGAGCGGTATTTTCAGATCGCGCGCTGTTTCAGGGATGAGGATCTGCGCGCTGACAGGCAACCCGACTTCACGCAGCTGGACATCGAGATGTCCTTCGTCGACACCGACGATGTGATCGATCTGAACGAGCGCCTGCTGGCGCACGTGCTGGCCGTCTGCGGCGTCGAGGTGAAGCTGCCGATGCACCGGATTCCCTACGACGAGGCGATCGCCCGCTACGGCTCTGACAAGCCGGACCTCCGCTTCGGCCTGGAGCTGGAGGACCTCACCGAGGTCTTCCGCGGCTCGGAGTTCAACGCCTTCCGCCAGGCCATCGAGAGCGGCGCTCTCGTTCGCGGGCTGAACGCCGGCAGGCACGAGATGTCGCGGGCCGACCTCGACGGGCTCGTCTCCGAAGCGACCGAGCTCGGCGCGAAGGGCCTCGTCTGGGCGGTGGTGGAGGCCGACGGCTGGCGCTCGCCGGTCGCCAAGTTCCTGTCCGACGACGAGATCAAGGCGGCTAACGAGGCGCTTGGCGGGAAGGAGGGAGACGTGGTCCTGCTCGTCGCCGATCAGCCGCTCCTCTCCGCCGAGGTCCTCGGCGAGCTCCGCCGCCGCCTGGGCGAGAGGCTGGGCCTGATCGATCCGGAGGCGAACGAATTGGCCTGGATCGTCGACTGGCCCCTGCTCGGCTGGGCGCACGATGAGGAGCGCTGGGACCCGCACAACCACCCCTTCACCTCGCCCGATGGCCCGTTCGATCCGGCCGATCCGGGCGCCGCCAGGGCCAAGGCCTACGACGTCGTCTGGAACGGATGGGAAATTGGTGGGGGCTCGATCCGTATCAGCGACCCAAAGGTGCAGCGAGAGGTGTTCGAAGCGATCGGAATCGACGAGCAGCAGGCCGAGGAGCGCTTCGGCTTCCTGCTCGACGCGCTGCGCTACGGCGCGCCGCCCCACGGCGGCATTGCCTACGGACTCGACCGGATCGTCGCGCTGGCGTACGGCACCGAGTCGATACGCGATGTGATCGCCTTCCCGAAGACCGCCTCGGGCGGCGATCCGCTGACCGGCGCTCCCGCCCCGGTCGACGAGCGGCAGCTCCGCGACCTCGGGATCTCACTCAGAGGCGGGGGCGGAAAGGGCTAGAGATGGAAGGGCGGCGGCCTCCTCCCGACGGCGACGATCTGTTCGAGTGGACAGACGCGCCGGCGCGGCCGTCCCGCCCAGACCCTGAGCCGGGGACCCGCGAGGGCGAGCGTCCCGGCACCGGCGAGCGCGACCGGCCCGACACCGCCGAGCGCCGCCGGATAGCCCGCGGCGACACGGGGGAATTCGAGCGCAGCGGCCGGCGGCCGCCCCCGGGACGCCGAGCCCGCCGCCGGGACCTGCCCGCCCGCGTTCGCCGCCGCCAGGACTTCATGATCGGCGGGGCCGTGGTGGCGGTGATCATCCTGCTGATCGTCCTGATCACGAGCGGAGGCGGCAGCAGCGAGGAGCCGATCCCGCTGAAGCGCCTCGTCGGCCAGACGGTCGTCGCCAAGCTCAGTGCGAAGGGCCCCGATCAGGCGCTCATCAAGCGCGTCCGCAAGGGCCAGGTGGGAGGCGTGATCGCGTTCGAATCCGACGCCGGGCAGCTGAAGGCGGACGTCCAGCAACTCCAGCAGGCGGCGAGCGCCGGCCACAACCCGCCGCTGCTGGTGATGGTCGACCAGGAGGGCGGCGACGTGAAGCGCCTCAAGGACGGGCCGCCGACGATTCCGCCCGCGCAGCTCGGCCAAAGCGGGGACGCGGATCGGGCCAAGGACCAGGGCCGGCAGACCGGCTCCTTCCTGAAAGGCCTCGGCGTCAACGTCGACCTGGCTCCGGTGCTCGACGTCTCCCACCAGAACACGGCGGACACGATCAAGAGCCGCACCTTCGGCTCGGATCCCGAGACCGTGGCGAACGTCGGCGTCGCCTTCGCGCAGGGTCTCCAGGACGGCGGGTCGATCGCCACGGCCAAGCACTTCCCGGGACTCGGCTACGCCACCGTCAACACCGATGACAATGCGGTCACCATCGCCGCGACCACCCAGGAGGTCCAGAACGACCTCGTGCCCTTCAAGGCGGCTTCGGACGCGGGTGTCGGGATGATGATGGTGTCGTCCGCGAGCTACCCGACGCTCGGGGCCAAGAAGCCGGCGGCGCTCTCCCCGACGATCGTTCAGGGACTCCTCCGCGGCCAGATCGGCTACGAGGGCGTGGTGATCACCGACGACCTCGAGGGACAGGCGATCGGGGGCACCGTCCCGCCGGCCGTAGCGGGCGCGGGCGCGCTCAAGGCTGGGGTCGACCTTCTCCTTTACGCGAGCCACACGAACTCGTCGGCCGACGCCTTCGGGCAGCTCGTCAAGGACGTGAAGAGCGGGCAGCTCGACCGCTCGGTGGTGCAGTCGGCGTACGACCGGATCACGCAATTGAAGGACAGCCGCACTGGGTAGGGTCCGGCCGCCAGTCCCCGTCCAAACTCGGAGGTAAACGAGACCGATGAACGATCTCCTCAAGCCCGATGACACACGCGATGCGCTGCGCAAGATCGGAGGCCTGCTCTTCGGTCTCGGCGCGCTGATGATCTACATCCGGAAGGGCCCGTTCCTGACCGTCAATCCGGATCAGTGGGCGGAGTTCCCGATCTTCCTGGTCCTCGCCATCCCGGCGGTCGTGCTCTACGGCTCGGTGCTGACCAGGCCCCACACCGGGGGGCTGCGTCCGTGGCAGCTCGTCTACAGCGTCTTCGGGTTGATCTTCGTGTTCCTCGCGCTGGTGCAGCTGGTGGATGTGATCGGCGGCAACCCCAACGCCCAGTTGAACCTGTTCTGGGTCTCCCTGGTGACCGCGGGGCTCGCCTTCTACGCGGGCGTGGTGATCGGCGTCAGGGTGCAGCTCCTCTTCGGATCGATCCTCCTGATCGTTTCCTGGTCGGCGCTCTGGGACAAGCTCCTCTCCAACGGCATCGGCGCCCATTGGGGCGTGTATCGGGGGCTTCTCGGCCTGCTCGCCCTCGGCCTGCTGGCGGGTGGCCTCTACATGTGGCGCAACAACCCCGGCGGCGATGAGGCGGCATCCACCGCGACGACTCCGCCCGGCAACCTGGGGCTGTGGAAGGCCTCGGAGCTCCTAACCGGGGCGGGCATCGCGGCGGTGATCGGGTGCGCCCTGGGCATCACGGCGCTCGGCAACCTCAACCCGGTCGGTGGCACTCCGCCGATTGAGACCACCAACGCCTGGGACATCATGCTGCTGCTCGTCTCGCTCGGGCTGGTCGCCGTCGGCGCGCAGATTGGAGTCAGGGGACCGGTCTACATCGGGGCGATCGGGCTGGTGCTCTTCCTGGTCATCGCCGGCTTCGACCTCAATTCCACCCCGCCGCATCCGTTCAAGCTCGGCGTCTGGCCCTGGGTCCTGATCGTGTTCGGCGTGGGCGCAATCGCCATCAGCTTTCTCCGGGAGGCCAGCCTCGGCGAGCAGCCGCGGCGCCTGACCGAAAGCCTGCGCGGTAAGTAACTGGCCTCCCAGGAGCTCGCTCGCCGGTTCCTGGCCGCCCTCAGCGCGTGCGACGGGGCGGCGGTGGGCGAGCTCGTCCATCCAGATGTCGAGATCCGGACCGAGCGGACGGTGCACCGCGGCCGGGACGCGGCCGTCGCCTGGGCCGGCAAGGAGTTCGACCACCTGATCCGCCGCTACGTTCCGAAGGAGATCGAGGAGACCGGTGCGGGGGTGCTCGTCCACGCCGAGCTCCAGTACGTCTGGCGGCACAGCCTGCAGGTGGGCGATAGCTCGCGCGTGGCGATCAAGCTCGGCATCCGCGACGGGCTGATCTCCTCCTGGTACCTGGAAGACGAGCCGGACACCCACTGAGCCGATGCTAGGGTTTTCAGTCAGGCCCGAGCCTGTACGCGAACCGCTCCTTACGTTGACCCAACACAACTGGCTTGGGGGTCGATTTCCGGAGATCCCTCGGGGTCCTCGGTAGACCACCACCTATGCGACACGGGTTACCAAGCCGGGGCGGCAGACGGCAGGTTGGAGCCGCTAAGACCGGCTGAGAAGCTGAGAAGGCAGGGGGCGCAGCAGGACCTCACCAGGAGGACTTGCTGAAAGTCGCGTAGTGGTTTCGGGATATTCGATGCACCCCGCGAATCGATGATCGCTCCGACGAATAACTCAGTCCGAAACGCCTAGGCGCCAGGCCGCGACGGGTCTACGGGGCCGTCCTTCACAAGGTCCAGCCTTACCCTTCAGCGCGTGCCAGTGACCCACGGCGATTGGGAGCTCTTTGAGGCCTATCTGGCCGACGACAGCCGTCGTGGTCCCGCGCCTGCGAAGGCTTTCAGCGGCTCCGCCGGTGGCGCTCCCTGCGGCGACCTCGTCCGCGTCTCGCTGCTTGTCGAAGATGGGCGGATCGAGCGGGTCAGCTTCGACCGCGAGGGCTGCGCCGTCAGCGCCGCCGCGGCCGCGGCGGTCGCCGAGCTCGCGGAGGGAGGCTCTGTCCTCGATGCGGCGCGGATCGGTCCGGACGAGGTCGAGGTCGAGCTCGGTGGCCTGGCTCCCACCCATCGCCACGGGGCCGTGCTCGCAGCGGACGCGCTCCATCGAGCCCTTTCATCGCTCGCCGGTTCCGGTGGCCCACTCGCCGACCGTCCAGCCGCCGGCGAGCGGGCCCTCGTCGCCCTCAGCGGGGGTGTCGACTCCGCAGTCGCCGCCCTGCGGGAGCGCGATGCCGGGCGGGACGTCGTCGCGGTCACTCTCAAGCTCTGGGCCGACCAGCGCACCGACGGCGAGAAGAGCTGCTGCTCGCCGGAGGCCGTGCTCGGCGCCCGCCGCGTCGCCCACTCGCTCTGCATTCCTCACCTGACGCTCGACCTGGAGCGCGAGTTCCGGGCCGGAGTCGTCGGACCATTCCTGCGCGGCTACGCGGAGGGCCGCACACCGAACCCGTGCGTGCTCTGCAATGGCGATCTGCGCATCGACGCGATGATCGCCCTCGCAGACCGGCTCGGTGCGGCGAAGCTCGTCACCGGTCACTACGCTCGGATCGCCGACGACGGTTCGGGGCCGCTGCTGGCCGGAGCCGCCGACGACGCGAAGGATCAGACCTACATGCTCTCCGCGCTGGCGCCGGAGTCGCTGGCGCGCCTCCGCTTCCCACTCGCCGAGCTGACCAAGCCGGACGTGCGGCAGCTCGCCGCGCGAGCCGAGCTCGAGGTCGCCGGACGCACCGAGAGTCAGGACCTCTGCTTCCTCGCGGGCCAGGGCAAGCGCGAGTTCCTGCGCCGCCACGCCGGGCTCGAGGATCGGCCCGGGGACGTGGTCGACCCCGCCGGGCGCCGCCTCGGCGCCCACGACGGCCATCACAACTTCACCGTCGGCCAGCGGCGGGGGCTGGGTGTCGGCGGCGGCGAGCCGCTCTACGTGCTCGCTACCGACGCCGCCTCCAACCGGGTTATCGCCGGCGACAGGGACCGCCTGTCCACGAGCCGTATCCGGATTCGCGGCACCCGACTCCACCGAGAGCCCGAGCGAGTCGACTCGGTGCGCCTGCGCTACCACGCGCCGAGAAGGGAGTGCCGTGTCGAGGTGACCGGCGACCCCAGTGAGGCTGTCGTCGCCCTGTCGGAGCCCGTGGATCGCGTCGCGCCGGGTCAGGTGGCCTGCTTGATGGACGGCGATCTCGTCGTGGGGCACGGGACGATCGTCTAACCCCTTCCGCTTCGCCGCTAATGGGAGTAGGTTCCTGACGCATCCAATAACCGGTAAAGGGGAAGAGACATGCACCTCGATTCAAAGCTCAAGGCCCTGGTTGGCACCGCATCGCTTGTTGGTTTGCTTGCGGTGCTTGCTGTAGGTGGCGGGGCTGGTTCGGCCGGTGCCGCGCCGTTGCCCAACTGCACCGTCGCCAACAACCTCGAGGCGATCATCGACGACTCCGGCTCGATGTCACTCACGGACGACCAGCGCTTCCGCGTCGACATGGTCAACATCCTCGCGACCCTGAACCCGGACAAGAGCATGGGCGGGGTGGAGTTCGGAAGCGATGCCGTACCGCTGTTCCTCGCGAACCCGATCGGGCCGAACCTCGGCACGATCAAGGCGGCGTTGAACGCCGTTCAGGCGGACAACGGCGGAACTGACTACGAGCAGGGCTTCACCGTCGCGAACTCTCAGAATCCGACCGCAAATGCCCGGATCTTCCTCAGCGACGGTGCTCCGAACTTCGACCCGGATCCCAACGTCTGGAAGGTCCCGAACATCAAGACATACGTGGTCGGCTTCGGTAGCGTCGATCCGACGGTGCTGACTCAGATCGCGACCGACACGGGCGGTCCAGCGCCCTTCAACGTCACCAACACGGCACAGCTGCGGACGGTGGCGGCGATCATCAACGCGCGGATCAACTGCGAGCCCGATCCGATCCAGATCAACAAGACCCTGAAGAGGGTCGGTCAGGTCAAGGGTCTGTCGTTCAGGCCCGACGGCAACACGGCCCAGCTCGTCGTGAGCTGGGATCCGGGCTCGAGGATCAAGGTCTTCGGGTTCACCCAGGGGCACGGCGGCCGCGCGTCGGCGATCGCCCAGAGCGCCAAGAAGCACGGGCGGCGCATCAAGGCCAAGCAGACCCGGGGTGCCAGCTATTCGGTCGTCAACCTGTCGCGGATCCACAAGGGCCGCGTCAGGTTCAGGATCAAGGCCAAGAAGCTGGCGGGGCGGACCTCCGTCGCCACGGCGATCAGCCCGTAGCGGCGACCAGACCGTGCTGGGCGGTCGCAGTCGCCGCGCGCACCTCGATGTCAGCTAGCTGACTTCCAACGAGAATTGGGATTGACAGCGCGCCCCCCGGCGCGACTAGAGTCGCACTCTCGATCAACCAGGGAGCGGCCTCGATGCGCGTCGCGCGTTCGGCGATCTCGCCGGGGGACCGATCCTCGTCAAAGGGAGAAGAAGATGTCCATTCGCATTTCCACGGTGCGAGTGGCGGCTGCATTGGCTCTGGCCGCGCTCGTTTCGATTGCAGCAATAGGCGGGGGCTCAGCGTCGGCTCGGGGAGTTGCCGTCACCTCCGCAGCCTGCACGCCTGCCAAGAACATCGAGGCGATCATCGACGACTCGGGCTCGATGGACGGTTCGGACCCGGGCAAGTTCCGGACCAAGCTGTTGAGCGCGTTTGCGAACATAGCCTCGAACAACGGGCGCATCTTCGGTGGGATCGAGTTCGGCTCAACGCCGAACATCCTGTTCGGCCCGGCGACGATTCCGGCCGTCAACCAGGAGATGCAGAACTCCTTCCAGCAGGTGGACGCCAACAACGGCGGCACCGATTACCAGGAGGCATGGGCCGGCGCGACTGGCCATAACGCCACCGCCGACGCGCGGATCTTCCTCACCGACGGCTTCCCCAACGAGGGTGGTAACCCAGATCCGCCGCAGCCGTTCGTGAAGACCTACGTGATCGCCTTGGGCGCGGACTTCTCGACGAACATCGCGGCGCAGACCCTGCTCAACAAGATCGCCTCGGAGACGGGCGGCCCGGCGCCGTACTTCGTCACGCAGGCGGCGGCGGTGCAGCCGATCGCGGCCGACATCGCCGCGCAGGTCGCCTGCAGCCAGGCGCCGCTGACGTTCACGAAGACGTTCACGCGTCAGGGCGAGAAGGTGACGTACACGTTCGCCCCGATCGGCGGGTCCAGCGACATCGTGATCAGCTGGGACAGCCCGACGGTGGTCTTCAACCCGATCAACTTCCAGCTCGTCGGCAAGGTGGGAGGCGCCAAGTCCTCCGCCAGCGCCGCCGGAAAGAAGAAGAAGTTGAAGGTCAAGGTCAAGGCGACGGCGAAGCAGGGCGGCACCTTTGCGACTGCCAATGCCAAGGGCCTGAAGAAGGCGAAGAAGGCCCTGAAGAAGAAGGCCAAGCGAAAGGGCATGAAGGTCAAGAAGCTCAGGTTGAAGTTCACGGTCAAGGCGGCGCAGTTCCCGGCGGGGAGCTCTCCGACGGACGTCACCACCCAGGTGATCCGCTGAGTCGCTGAACGACACCTCGCCTGGACGAGCGGCCGGCGCGCGAGCGCCGGCCGCTTCGCCTTTCGGGCTCGCCGCGAGCCGCCCGCGGATCCTCCGCGTTCTTAGACTGGGTGCATGAAGGTCGACGAGATCCGCAAGACCTACCTCTCGTTCTTCGAGGAGCGGGACCACCGGATCGTGCCGTCGGCCTCGCTGGTGCCATCGGTCGACGATCCCTCGGTGCTGCTCACCACGGCGGGGATGCAGCCCTTCAAGCCCTACTTCCGCGGCGAGGCCCGGCCGCCCGCGCCTCGCGTCGCCGACGTGCAGCGCTGCTTCCGCACGGTGGACATCGACGAGATCGGAAACACGGCCAGGCATCTCACCTTCTTCGAGATGCTCGGCAACTGGAGCTTCGGCGACTACTTCAAGGAGCAGTCGATCGCATGGGGCTGGGAGCTCTCCACCGAGGGATTCGGCTTCGACCCCGAGCTGATCTGGGTGACGATCTTCGAGGGTGACGAGGAGCTCGGCCTCGGTCCTGACGAGGAGGCGATCGAGATCTGGCGCTCGATCGGCGTCCCGGACGACCGGATCGTCGCGCTGCCCCGCTCGGAGAACTTCTGGCAGGCGGGCGACACCGGCCCGTGCGGCCCGTGCTCCGAGATGTATTTGGACCGCGGCGCCGACTTCGGCCGCCCCGGCGATCGCCCCGGCGACGACACGGACCGCTATCTCGAGTACTGGAACCACGTCTTCATGACGTACGACCTCGGAGCGGAAGGCTCGCTCCGCGAGCTGCCGATGAAGAGCATCGACACCGGCATGGGGTTGGAGCGGATGGCGGCGATCCTCCAGGGGGTGGAGTCGGTCTTCGAGACCGACACCCTGCGGCCGCTGGTTGATCTCGCCGTGGAGCTCTCAGGACGCTCCTACGAGGCCGATCAGGCGACGACCCGGGCGATGCGCATCGTCGCCGACCACTCGCGCGGCGCCGCGGCGATGATCGCGGACGGGGTCGTTCCCTCGAACGAGGAGCGGGGCTACGTCCTGAGGCGGATCATGCGCCGGGCGATCCACCGCGGCCGGTCGCTCGGGCTCGAGGCGCCGTTCATGGAGCGCTTCGCCGGGCGGGCCCTCGACATCCTCGGCCCGGCCTACCCGGAGCTCGAGGCCGAGCGCGACACCGTGATTCGGTGGGTGAACGACGAGGAGGAGAGCTTCGGCCGGACGCTCGACCGCGGCATGCAGCTGGTCCGCGACCTGATCCGCCACGCCCACGAGGACCGCACCTCGTGGATCGACGCCGACGACGCGTTCAAGCTGCACGACACCTACGGCTTCCCCTACGACCTGACCAAGGAGCTGCTCGCCGAGGAGGGCCTCTCGGTCGACGACGAGGGCTTCGAGGAACTGATGGACGAGCAGCGCTCGCGCGCCCGGATGGGCACGGCGACCGCGCACGGATCGGAGGACCATCACGGCACCGTGCTCAGCTTCGCCTCCGAGGCGCCCCCGACGCGCTTCGTCGGATACGAGAAGCTGCGCGCGGAGACCAGCCTCCTGGCCATTCAGGGCGAGGACGGAAAGGCGCTCGTCAAGCTGGAGGAGAGCCCCTTCTACGCGGAGGGCGGCGGCCAGGTGGCGGACTCCGGCGAGGTCCGCTGGGATGGCGGCAGCGCCGCCGTCGCGGATGTCTACCGGATCGGCGACGACCAGGCCCTGGAGCTGGACGGCCCGAGCAGCGGCCTGGAGGCCGGAGGCCGCGTACAGGCCGAGGTCGACCACGTCTCGCGCTTCGCGACGATGCGCAACCACACCGCCACCCACCTCCTTCATGCGGCGCTGCGGGAGCGCCTCGGGACCCACGTGCGGCAGGCCGGCTCCTCGGTTCGCCCGGACAAGCTGCGCTTCGACTTCACCCACGGCGCTCCGCTCACGAACGAGGAGCTCCGCGACATCGGCGATCGCGTCAACGACTGGATCAAGGAGAGCCACCCGGTCCGCGCGCTCGAGATGTCGCGCATGGACGCGGAGCGACTTGGCGCGATGGCGCTGTTCGGGGAGAAGTACGGCGACTGGGTGCGCGTAGTCGAGGTCGAGGACGTCTCGCGCGAGCTCTGCGGCGGCACGCACGTGCCGAACACCGCGACGATCGGCATCTTCGCGATCTCCTCAGAGGGCTCCAGCGCCGCGAACGTCCGCCGGATCGAGGCGCTCACGGGCCCGGCCGCGATCGACTGGTTCCGCTCGCGCTCGCGGAGCCTCAGCGAGATCGGCAGGATCGTCGCCTCGGAGCAGGATCCTGTCGCCGGCGCTCACCGCATGGCGGAGCGCCTGAACGAGCTCGAGGAGGAGAGCAAGCAGGCGGGCTCCGCCGACCTGTCCAAGAAGGCGGAGGAGATGGCCGCGACAGGGCAGCGAATCGGCGGGGTCACGGTTTTCGTGGGCAGGGGCCACGGCGCCGATCAGCGCTCCCTGCTCGACCTCGCGGACCGGATCAAGTCGCGCGCCGGCGAGGCCGCGGTCGTACTGGGCGGCACCGATGACGGCAAGGTGGCCCTCGTAGCGAGCTTCAGCAAGGAGGTTGTGGAACGCGGAATCCTGGCCTCAGAGGTGATCCGCCAGGCGGCCCAGGTCGTTGGAGGCGGCGGCGGAGGCCGCGACAACGTGGCTCAGGCGGGAGGGCGCGACCCGTCGAAGCTGGACGAGGCGCTCTCGGTGGCGCGTGACGCCATTGAGGCCAAGTTGGCATCGTGAGCTACTCCAGTTCGGTTAAGCGCGCGCAAATCGTGCTTGACGTTCCCCGTTTACAGGTATATGACTCCGGAAGGGATCCGCTCCCATATGGGAGACAAACAAAACAGGAGGACTCAGGGTGAGCAAGCTTGGAAGGCTGCTTCTGCTGGGAATCATGACCGTGCTGGCAGGCCTCGTATTGGTGGCCTGCGGCGGCGGAAGCAGTGGTGGGGGAGGGACGAACGGAGGGACGGCCACGGTCCTGATGGGCACCGCGCCGGACTATCTCGATCCTCAGGAGGAATACACGACCCAGGGTGCTGAGGCCGACTGGATCAGCTACATCCCCCTCGTCACCTACAGGGCGGAGAACGCGCCGGGCGGTAACGAGGTCATCCCAGGTCTCGCCACGGCCCTGCCCCAGATCTCGTCCGACCAGAAGACCTACACCCTGACCCTCCGCAAGGGCCTGGTGTTCTCGAACGGCCAGCCCGTCAAGGCGAGCGACTTCAAGTGCACGGTCGAGCGCATGATCAAGGTCAACTGGGGTGGTAAGAGCTTCGTCACCGACAACGTCACGGGGGCGACCGACTACGACGAGGGCAAGTCGAACGACATCTCGGGCATCACCACCGACGACGGCACCGGCAAGATCACGATCCAGCTCGACAAGCCCTACGGGGCCTTCACCAACGTGCTGGCGTTTCCCGAGCTCGGCCTGGTCCCCTGTGGCTCGCCGATGACGGGCCAAACGACTCACATGCCCCCGGGCGACGGTCCCTACATGGTCACCAACATCGTCCCCAACAAGTCGTTCAGCGTGGTCAAGAACCCGAAGTTCGCCGCGCAGAACATCCCGGACATTCCGACCGGGCACCTCGACCGGATCAACGTGACGATCCAGTCGAACACCCAGACGGCCGCTCAGCAGGTGCTGAACAACCAGGCGGACAACTTCGACGCCGGCGACACCCTGCCGCCGTCGCTGGTTCCGCAGATCCAGTCACAGGCGAGCGATCGATTCGAGCCCGTGACGATTCCGTCGACGTTCTATTTCTTCATGAACGTCGACATCCCGCCGTTCAACAACGAGCTGGCGCGTCAGGCGGTCAACACCGCCATCGATCGCCCGGCTCTGCAGCGGCTGGCGAGCGGTTTCCTCAAGCCCGAGTGCTTCTTCCTCCCGGAGGGGATCGTGGGGCACCCGGACTCCGATTGCCCGTACGGCGCTGCGGACGGCCACGGCGACCTGGCCAAGGCACAGCAGCTGGTGCAGCAGTCGGGCACGGCTGGTCAGAGCGTGACGGTCTGGGGCGAGCAGCGGGCGCCGCGGACGCAGTACGTCGAGTACTACGCCGACCTGCTGAACAAGATCGGGTACAAGGCCACTCCGAAGCTGATTTCGGACACGACCTACTTCCCGACCATCGGGAACGCGAAGACCGCGCCGCAGACCGGATTTGCCGACTGGATTCAGGACTTCCCGAATCCGGCGGACTTCTATCTGCTGCTCGACGCGAACTCGATTCAGCCCGTCAACAACGAGAATTTCGGCAACGTCAACGATCCGTTCATCCAGCAGCAGCTCGCGAAGCTGGAGAACGTCCCGTCGACGCAGCTGGACTCGGTGGCCAGCCAATGGCAGGCCCTGGACGAGTACGTGGCGAAGAAGGCGTACGTCACGGTCTATGGCTCCGAGCAGGTGCCGAAGTTCATGAGCGACCGCATCAACTTCGATGCGGCGCAGGTGCAGCCGACCTACCTGAATGTCTGGAGCACCTGGGAACTGAAGTAAGACCGAGAAACGGATAAAGGATGAGTGGGGCGTGCCAGGGCGCCCCAGGATGAAATGGCAGTAGACCCGATCGCGCCAAGCCCGGGGACCCCACTGGCTCTCGAGCCGGGGGGTGTCCTCGGGGACAGCGAACGCCAGGGCGAGGGGGGCGTCGGCCCATACAGGCTGGCGCTCCGCCGCCTCCGCCACAACAAGACGGCGCTTGTCTTCGGTGCCATGTTCCTGCTGATCGTGCTGCTGTGTCTCTGCGCCCCCCTCTACGCGAAGCACGTCGCGCACACGACGCCGTCGGCCAACCACATCACCGATCAGATCAAGGTGCGCGGGCACACTCGCGACGTCGTCTCCCCGGGCGGTATCCCAACCGGCCCTACCTGGACGGGAAAGTTCCTGCTCGGTGCTGACGCGAACGGTCGCGACGTGGCGGTGCGCCTCCTGTACGGCGGCCGGAACTCGCTCGAGATCGGCTTCATCGCGACCTTCATCAGCTGCTTCTTCGCCACCATCGTCGCCCTCTCCGCGGGCTACTTCCGCGGTGTGGTCGACGGCGTGCTCTCGCGGACGATGGACCTGATCTGGGCCTATCCGGTGATACTGCTCGGCATCGCTCTCGGCACGGCGCTGGCCGTCGGCGGGCTCAACTTCGGCTTATTCACGGTCAGCGGAGCCTCCCTGTGGATCCCGGCGATCATCATCGGCGTCGTCTACGTGCCCTACATGGCGAAGCCCCTGCGGGGGCAGGTCCTGAGCCTGAGGGAGAAGGAGTTCGTCGAGGCGGCGCGCTCGCAGGGAGCGGGGAACCTCCGGATCATGTTCCGGGAGATTCTGCCGAACATCGCCTCGAGCATCATCGTCTTCATCCCGCTGATGGTCGCCAACGCGATCCTGCTGGAGGCGGCGCTCTCGTTCCTCGGGGCCGGGGTCCAGCCGCCGAATCCATCCTGGGGGACGATGATCAGCGACGGAATTCGCCTGATCCCGAGCGCGATGCATCTGACCCTGATTCCCGGCGGAATGCTGGTCCTGGCGGTGCTCGGGATCAACGTCTTCGGTGACGGCGTCCGCGACGCACTCGACCCGCGCGCACAGGTGCGCATCGAGCACTGATGGTCCGATTCATCGTTCGCCGGCTGCTAGCGATGATCGGAGTGTTGTTCGCGATCTCCGTGCTCACCTTCCTGATCTTCCAGGCGATCCCGAACGGCGATCCGGCGGTGCGGCTCGGCGGCCGGACCTCGACTCCCGAGACGCGCGCCGCCATCCGCAAGGACTGGGGCTTCGACAAGCCGATCTACGAGCAGTACGGGATCACGATGGGGAAGATCTTGGACGGCTCCGTGATCTCGTACTCCCAGAAGCTCAACGTCGAGGACGAGATCAAGCGCGACCTGCCGGCGACCCTCTCGCTGGCGATCGGCGCCGGCGTGATCTGGCTGGGCTTCGGGATTCTCTTCGGCGTGATCAGCGCGGTGAAGGCCGGGAAGTTCACGGACACCAGCCTCACCGTGCTCTCGCTGATCGGAGTCTCAACGCCCGTCTTCCTCCTCGGCGCGCTGGTCCTCTGGGCCTTCGCCTACAAGCTCACGATCTTCCCGGCGGGCGGCTACATCCCGTTAACCCAGGACCCCTGGGGATGGTTCACGCACCTGCTCCTGCCCTGGTTCGTGCTGTCGGTGCTGTTCATCGGCTTTTATTCCAGGGTCTTGCGATCGAACATTCTCGACACGATCAACGAGGACTACGTCCGCACGGCGAGGGCGAAGGGGCTCTCCGAGCGCCGCATCATGATCCACCATGTCCTCCGAAACTCTCTGATCCCGGTGGTCTCGCTCTTCGGGCTTGACTTCGCGGCCGTGATCGGTGGAGGCGCGATCCTCACGGAAACCGTCTTCAACCTTCAGGGGGTGGGGCAATACGCGGCGAATTCGATCCAGCAGCTTGACGTGCCGCCGGTCCTTGTGATCACGATGTTCGGTGCGTTCTTCGTTGTCGTCCTGAGCGCGGTGGTCGACATCATCTACGCGGTGCTCGACCCGCGGATCAGGTTGAGCGGCTAGGTTCCTTCGATGGCGGGACCACTGCTCGAGATCGAGGACCTGAAGGTCGAGTTCGGGACCGATGAGGGGACCGTGCACGCCGTGGGCGGCGTGTCCTTCTCGCTCGAGGCCGGCGAGGTGCTCAGCATCGTCGGCGAGTCCGGCTGCGGCAAGTCGGTGACCGCGATGACGATCCTCGGCCTGACGCGCGGAACGAACGCAAGGATCTCGGGTTCTGTGCTCTACCAGGGCAAGGAGCTGACGACCGCGAGCAACGATGAGCTCGAGGCGATCCGCGGCGATCGGATCGCGATGGTCTTCCAGGACCCGATGTCCTCGTTCAACCCGGTCCACAAGATCGGCGACCAGATCATCGAGGCGATCCAGGCGCACCGGGACCTGGACAAGTCGGCCGCGCGCAGGAAGGCGGTCGAGTCCCTGAAGGCCGTCGGCATCCCGGACGCGGAGAGGCGAGCCGACCACTATCCGTTCGAGTTCTCCGGCGGCATGCGCCAGCGGGCGATGATCGCCATGGCGCTGGCGCTCGAGCCCGCAGTCCTGATCGCGGATGAGCCGTCCACGGCGCTCGACGTGACGATCCAGGCGCAGATCATCGAGCTGCTCCAGGACCTGAACCAGGAGCAGGGGCTCTCGGTGATCCTGATCACCCACGACCTGGGCGTCGTCGCGGAGATCGCCGACCGCGTACTGGTCATGTACGCCGGCCAGGTGGTCGAGCAGGGCTCGCTCGACGAGCTCTTCTACAACCCGCAGCACCCCTACACCTGGGGCCTGCTCGGCTCGATCGCCCGCCTCGATCAGGACCGGCCGGATCGCCTGCCGCAGATCGGCGGCCAGCCGCCGTCGCTGTTGGCGCCCCCGCCCGGCTGCCGCTTCGCGCCACGCTGCCCCCATGCTTTCGCGAAATGCTCCGAGCTCCCTGATTTGAAGGAGCGCGTCGCCAGGGCCAAGGGCCACGCGGACCGATGCTGGCTCGACCCGAGCGACAAGAAGAAGCTCCGCGAGGTCGATGGCCGGATCGGCCTAGAGGCGCCGGAGGTGGTGGCGTAGACTATGGCCAAGGGCGATCCGATCCTGGAGGTCGAGCACCTCGTCAAGCACTTCCCGATCAAGTCCGGGATCGTCTTCGACCGCGAGGTGGCGAGCGTCAAGGCCGTTGACGACGTCAGCCTCACCCTCCATGAGGGCGAGACCCTCGGGCTGGTCGGCGAGTCCGGGTGCGGCAAGTCGACCCTGTGCCGCACGATCATCCAGCTCATCGAGCCGACCGCCGGCTCCGTCAAGTACCGGGGCAAGGAACTGATCGGCCTCTCCCGCAAGAATCTGCGCCCGATCCGGCGGGAGATCCAGATGATCTTCCAGGACCCCTACGCCTCGCTGAACCCGCGGAAGCGCGTGGGGCAGATCATCGGCGACCCGATCGACCTCCACGGGTTGGCGTCGGGAACGCAGCTCCGCCGTGAGGTGCAGCAGCTGATGGAGCGGGTGGGACTCCAGCCCGAGCACTTCAACCGCTACCCGCACGAGTTCTCAGGCGGGCAGCGGCAGCGGATCGGCATCGCCCGTGCCCTCGCGCTCCGGCCGAAGCTGATCATCGCCGACGAGCCCGTGTCCGCCCTCGACGTCTCGATCCAGGCCCAGATCATCAACCTTCTCGAGGACCTCCAGGACGAGTTCAACCTCTCCTACATCTTCGTGGCCCACGACCTGGGGGTCGTCCGCCACGTATCCGATCGGATCGCGGTCATGTACCTGGGGAAGATCGTCGAGCGCTCGCCGGCGGCGACGCTCTACGAGAGGCCGATCCACCCGTACTCGGTCGCGCTGCTCTCGGCGGTGCCGATCCCGGACCCGAAGGCGAACGCCGAGAGGAAGCCCGTGGTGCTCGAGGGTGACGTGCCGAGTCCCGTCGACCCGCCCTCCGCGTGCCGGTTCCACACCCGCTGCCCGTGGGCCACGGAGATCTGCTCCCAGGACGAGCCGCCGCTCGCGGAGTACACCGAGGGGCAGGCCGCGGCCTGCCATCACCCCCAAAACGTCAACAAGGGCCAGATCTCGCGGACCGAAGTTGCCTCCGACAGCCCCGAGTCGGCCAGCGAGCGCCTGCCCGGGGCCGAGCCCACAGCCGCCGCTACTCGATAGCTTCTTGCGGGTGCTCGCTCTCGATTACGGCACCGCCCGCTGCGGCTGTGCGATCTCAGACCCGACCGGGACCCTGGCGCGGCCCCTCGAGACGGTCGAGCCTCCCGATCCGGGAGCGATCGCGGAGCTGGCCGCCCGCGAGGGGGCGGAGCGGGTGATCGTCGGCCTTCCGACCACGCTCGGCGGCGAGGAGGGCGAGCAGGCCCGCCTCAGCCGGGAGTTTGCGGAAGAGCTCGCCGGGTCACTCGACGTGCCGGTGGAGACCTACGACGAGCGGCTCACCACGCGGATGGCCAACCGCAGCGCCCGCGAGGGCGCGCGGGCCGACCGGGACTCGCTGGCGGCCGCCCACCTGCTCGAGAGCTATCTGGAGCGGGGCGCCAAGTGACAGAGGACCGCGGGGAATGGGTCGCCGACACGGAGGGGAACCTCACCTCGCCCGGGGGCGACGGACTGAAGCCGCCCACCGACGAGTTCGGACGCGATGACCCCGAGTCGCTCGAGCGCGAGCGCCGGCGGCGGGAGCGCGAGCAGCGGCGCGGCAAGTCGAAGAAGCCCCGCAAGGAGCCGAAGGCTCCCAAGCCGCCCAAGCCGCCCAAGCCGCCGAAACGACCGAGGGCCGGCAAGACAGTTGCGCCACCGCCAACCGAAACCGCCGCAGCCGCGCCGCCCCTCCAGAAGCCCCCGCGGCGTTCCGTCAGGGAACGGCTCGGCCGGGATCGGGGAGATCCTCGACCTCCGGGCCCTCGGGGTACCTACCACCGCCGCCGCTTCCTTGCCCTGGGTCTGATCCTCGTCGGCGCGCTCGTCGCCTGGTTCCTGATCGCGTTCTTCCAGCCGCCACCATTCGATCCGGGGGATGGCTCGGGGGAGGTCATCGTCAGTGTGCCCGAGGGCGCCACGGCCAGCGACGTCTCCAGCCTCCTGTCGGACAACGACGTGGTCTCCAACGGGACCCTCTTCGAGTGGCGCCTGAAGCTCGCGGGCGAGACAGACAAGATCCTGCCGGGCCGCTACGTCCTCGCGCACAACATGAGCTACGGAGCGGCCATCGACAAGCTGACCGGGTCGGGCGGCAAGGTCAACGTGACGATCCCGGAGGGCGAGGATCGGGTCCAGATCGCAGACACGATCAAGGACCTCGGCCTGAGTGGCGACTACCTCGCGGCCAGTGAGAGCTTCAAGGGCTTCGACCCCAACAAGTACGGCGCGAAGAATCCCAAGTCCCTGGAGGGCTTCCTGTTCCCGGCGACGTACCAGCTCGATCCGGGCGCGAACGTCGACCAGCTGGTCGCGGAGCAGCTGCAGGCCTTCGAGCAGAACATCGCCGGCGTCAACCTCTCCTACGCGAAGTCGAAGAACCTGACGGTGTACGACGTCCTCACGATCGCCTCGATGATCGACAAGGAGGTGCAGATCCCCTCAGAGCGGCCGCTCGTCGCCGCCGTGATCTACAACCGCCTCCATCGCGGCATGCCGCTCGGCATCGACGCCACGACGCGCTTCGAGTTCCACAACTACACGGGGGACATCACGCAGTCGCAGCTCGAATCTCCCTCCCCGTTCAACACGCGCATCAACGCCGGCCTCACTCCGACGCCGATCGGGAACCCCGGCCTGGCCGCGATCAAGGCTGCGGCTCGACCCGCGAAGGTGAACTACCTCTACTACGTCCTCAACGGCGACAACTCGGGCCACCACTGCTTCACCGCCAGCGGGGACGAGTTCAACCAGCTGGTCGCCGCTTCCAACTCGGGTCGCCCGACGCCCAACTGCCGGAGCTGAGCTCGGCGTGAACCGGCTCGCGGTGCTCGGGCATCCGGTTTCGCACTCTCGCTCGCCGGCGATGCAGACGGCGGCGCTCGAGGCCCTCGGCCTCGGCGGCGAGTGGAGCTACGAGGCGATCGACATCGATCCGGCGGAGTTCGGCGAGCGGACGCGGGGGCTGCCCGCCGACGGCTACGTCGGCGTCAACGTGACCATCCCTCACAAGGAGACGGCCCTCGCGATCGCTGACGAGGCCTCGGACGCCGCGAAGGAGATCGGCGCCGCCAACACACTGCGCTTCACGGACGGACGGATCCGGGCTGACAACACCGACGCGAGTGGCCTGCTCGCGGCCCTCCCCGGGCCGGTGGACGGCAGGCCCGCATTGGTGCTCGGCGCGGGTGGCTCGGCGAGGGCAGCCGCCTGGGCGCTGGCGGGCCAGGGCGCGTCGGTCTGGGTCTGGAACCGGACTCAGGAGCGAGCCCGGGAGCTGGTGGCGGAGCTCGACGGCGAGTTGCAGGTGGTCGGCGCGGACGAGGCTCGGGCGGGGGACTTCGAACTGATCCTCAACTGCACCGCGATCGGGATGAAGGGCGAGGACCCCTTCGAGCACCTTCCCCTGGACCGCGAGCGATTCGGCCCGGAGCTTGTCCTGGTCGATCTCGTCTACGCCGGAGGGGAGAGCAAGCTGGTCGCGGCGGCCCGGCAGCGAGGCGCGACGGGCATCGACGGCCTCGAGATTCTCGTCCGACAGGGCGCCGACTCGCTCCGGATCTGGACCGGGATGGAGCCGCCGCTGGACGTGATGCGCGACGCAGCGCGTGATTGACCGCGAAGGCGCCCTGCTAATTTTTCGTTAGTGCCCAGGCTCAAGCTCATCTCGGGCGGCCTGAAGTTGATCGACGGGGTCGCCAACGGCATTCCCTCGTCTCCACGCGAGCGGCTCCCCGACGCCGACGCGTTCGATGCGTATTCGCGAACGGTCTCCGGCGTGGCCGAGAGGCTGACCCCCTCGGTCGCGCACCTGGCCGTCTCGCGGCGCACCCGGCGAGGGCGAGCCGAGGGCGCCGGCTCCGGTGTCGCGATCTCCTCCGACGGCTACATGCTCACCTCCGCTCACGTCGTGGCCGGGGGACATCGGTTGAACGCCTCCTTCTCCGACGGCCGCGAGCTTCGGGCCGATGTCGTCGGGGCCGATCCGCTTTCGGACCTCGCGGTGGTCCGGGCCGAGGCGCGGGACCTCTCGCCCGCCCAATTGGGCGACGCCGACGAGCTGCGGGTCGGCCAGCTCGTGGTCGCCATCGGCAGCCCGATGGGGCTGGCTGGGACCGTGACCGCGGGCGTGGTCTCCGCGCTGGGCCGGTCGCTCCCGACCCGGTCCGGGTCCGCCGGCCGACTGGTGGAGAACGTCATCCAGACCGACGCCGCGCTCAATCCCGGGAACTCCGGCGGGGCGCTGTCGGATGGGCTCAGCCGCGTGGTCGGGGTCAACACCGCCGTCGCCGGCATCGGCCTCGGCCTCGCCGTGCCGATCAACGAGGGGACCAGGAAGATCATCTCGGCCCTGATGAAGGAGGGCCGCGTGCGCCGGGCCTACATCGGGATCGTCGGCGGCTCCAGGCCGCTGCCACCGAAGATCGCCTCCCGGCTCGGCCGCGGCAAGGGCATCGAGGTCGTCGAGGTCGTCTCCGGGAGCCCAGCCGCTCGCGCGGGCCTTCGCGCCGAGGACCTGATCGTCGAGGTCGACGGTGAGCCGATGGCCGACGTCGGTGATCTCCAGCGCCTGATGGTGGCTGAGCGAATCGGTCAGGGAGTCGAGCTTCAGATCTTCCGCGACGGCAGCTTTCTCAAGCTGGACCTGATCCCGCGCGAGCTCGAGACTTAGCGGCCCGCTCCTTGTTCATCTGGCTGCTCTCCGCCTTCGCCGCCTTGACGGAGAGGACGTCGATTCGCGCGGCGACCTTGCGGGACGAGCTGAACAGGATGCCGATCTTCCCCACCTCCTGGGGAAGGAGGTCGAAAAAGGCGGGGGCGTTCGAGCTGGCGATGCCGAAGAGACCGAAGCTCGGGATCTCGAGGGCCGCCTGCTTCTTCCTCGAGAGGACCTGAAGCGAGATCTGGTCACCGACGTGTATGGAGGGCTGGCACTTGGGCTCGTGCTTGCGGCAGACCGGTCCCGCCACGACCGGGATCTTCCTGCCGCCGACCGTGATCACGGCGCTCAGGGATCGGCCGGCGGGAGCGGACGACGTCGTGGTGCTCTCGGTCGGCTGCGTCGTCGTCGTGCTCCCAGTGGTGGTGTCCCGCAGGGAGTGCTGCGGCACCAGCGCGGCCGCCAGAGTGGAGAGCCCCAGTAGGACCAGCATCACGATCAGCAGGCGGCGGGCCGCCATCAGGGGGAGAGGTCGGGGCTCACGGGGCTCTCAACGATATGGCCGCCGCGGTGCTCGACGCCTCCCTCGTCGCCCTGCTGGGCGTTGTCACGGTCAGCGACCTGCGATCGCGCCTCGTTCCCGATGGGGCGTTGCTCGCGGGACTGGCGATCGCCCTGCCGGTCTGTCTGCTCTCGGATCCGGATGCTCTGCCCGGCCGGATCGTGGCGGGGCTCGCCGCGGGCGGATTCCTCCTCGCCGCGGCGCTGATCCGGCCAGACGGGATGGGCCTCGGGGACGTGAAGCTGGCCGGAGTGCTCGGCGTCTACCTGGGCGCACGGGTGGTGGAGGCGATGCTCGTCGCCTTCGCCGCGGGCTCGATCGCGGGGCTGATCTTGCTGGCCCGCCACGGCTGGTCAGCGCGGAGCAGCACCATCCCGTTTGCCCCGTTCCTGGCCCTCGGCGCCCTGGCCGCGCTCGTCGCGCAATCCTGAGACCGAGGCCGCGGGGCCGCTCCATCTACGCTGCGGCGCGTGACTTTGAGGTTCACAACGGCGGGCGAGTCCCACGGACCCGGCCTGGTCGCGATCGTCGAGGGCCTGCCCGCAGGCCTCGAGCTCGATCGCGAGGCCCTCGATGGCGACATGGCGAGGCGCCAGCTCGGCCATGGCCGCGGCGGCCGCATGAAGATCGAGTCCGACACGGTCGAGATCCGCTCGGGGGTTCGCCACGGCCGCACCCTCGGCAGCCCGATCGCCGTTCTGGTCGCCAACCGCGACTACCCGAACTGGGACGAGCGGATGAACCCCTGGCCCGTCGAGGCGGAGATCGAGGAGTCCCACCTGCCGCGGCCCGGGCACGCGGACCTCGCTGGCCTGCAGAAGTTCGGCTTCACCGACGTGCGCAACGTGCTGGAGCGCGCCAGCGCTCGCGAGACCGCCGCGCGAGTCGCCGCGGGCACGATCGCGAAGGGATTTCTCTCCGCCGTGGGGGTGAGCGTCTTCAGCCACGTGATCCAGATCGCGTCGGTCTCGGCGCCCGAGCGAGACGACCTCTCGCCGGCGGACTTCGAGGGCGTCGATGACTCACCGGTGCGATGTCTGGACGCCGATGCCTCGGAGACGATGGTCGCCGAGATCGACCGCCTGCGGAAGGAGAACGAGTCACTCGGCGGCAAGTTCGAGGTGCGGGCCTTCGGGCTCGTGCCGGGGATCGGCTCTCACGTCTCCTGGAGCGAGAAGCTCGACGGCCGGCTCGCGCAGGCCGTCTGCTCGATCCAGTCGATCAAGGGAGTCTCGCTCGGTGAGGCCTGGGACGTCGCCGGCAAGCCGGGTTCCGAGGCGCACGACGAGATCTTCTGGTCTGAGGACCGCGGCTGGTACCGCGAGACGAACCGGGCCGGCGGCCTCGAGGGCGGCATGACCAACGGAGAGCCGCTCGTGGTGCAGGCCGCCATCAAGCCGATCTCGACGATGACCCAGCCGCTCCGCTCCGTCGACACCGAGACGAAGGAGCCGGCGCAGGCGATGAGGGAGCGAACCGACTCCACGGTGGTTCCGGCCGCCGCAGTCGTAGCGGAGGCGATGGTCGCACTCGTCCTGGCCGGGGCCTACCGGGAGAAATTCGGCGGGGACCACATCGATGACGTGCTCGCGGCGCTCGGGGCTTACAAGGAGCGCATCGGATGGCGGCGCTAGCCGCCCACAGAGGGCTCGTCTTCATCGGCTTCATGGCGGCTGGCAAGACGCGGGCGGCCCAGGCCGTCGCCGAGCGGCTCGACCTCGGGGTGATCGACACCGACGAGCTGCTCGAGAACGAGCTCGGCGAGCCGATCGCAGCATTCTTCGAGCGCGAGGGGGAGGTCGAGTTCAGGCGTCGTGAGGAACGGCTCGTCGTTTCCGTGCTGGACGCGCTGGCCGGTCAGGTCGGCGGCCCCTCGTCCGTTGTCGCTCTCGGCGGCGGATCGATCGAGAGTGAGGCGGTCCGCCGGGGGCTCGGCGAGCACCTGCCGGTCTGGTGCGACGTCGACGAGGAGATCGCGTGGGAGCGGGCCTCAGGATCGGACCGGCCGCTGGCCGCGAACAGGCAGGAGTTCTTCGACCGGTTCGCCGACCGCCGGCCGATCTACGAGTCCCTCGCCCGCGTGATCCTGCCCTCCGCAGCGCGGGACGCGGCCGAGTCGGCGGCCCCCTGGCTGGCCGCGATGCAGGGAACCCCCGGCGTTCGCATGATCTGGGCCGAGTCGGAGAGCGGTTCCTACCCGGCAGCCGTCGGAGAGGGCGCGATCGGGTTGCTGGACGATGCGCGCGAGGCGCTGCCGGAAGCGCTGCCTGCACGGACGTTCTGCGTCGCCGATGACGAGGCGCTGAGGCATCAGCGGGCACGGTTGCCCCGCGCCGAGGCGACCATCGGCGTTCAGGGCGCTGAGACTTCGAAGACCATCGCGGAGGCGGAGAGGATCCTCGGCGAGCTTTCATCGGCCGGGGCCAACCGCGACGACTGCGTGCTCGCCTTCGGGGGCGGGGTGGTCGGAGATCTCGCCGGCTTCTGCGCCGCGACCTACCAGCGGGGGATCGCGCTCGTCCAGGCGCCGACCACACTGGTCGCCCAGGTCGACTCGGCCTACGGCGGCAAGACCGGGGTCGACCTCCCAGACGCAAAGAACTATGTAGGCGCGTACCACATGCCGATCGCGGTCCTGGCCGACCCCGCGACCCTGGCGACGCTTCCCCGGGAGGAGCTCGCCGCAGGATTCGTCGAGGTGGTGAAGACGGCGCTGATCGCAGGCGATGAGCTGTGGTCGCGGGTCCGCGGCATCCGGGACCTGGATCCGGCGGGGCTGACCGACGTGATCTTCGATTGCGCGAGGACCAAGGTCGAGGTCGTCGCGTCGGATGAGAGGGACTCGGGGCGCCGGATGGTGCTCAACCTCGGGCATACGGTCGGGCACGCCATCGAGGCCGTGACCGGCTACCGGCGCTACCGCCACGGCGAGGCTGTCGGCCTCGGCCTGCTGGCGGCGCTTCGTCTCTCCGGCGCCGATGGCCTGCGCAACGAGGTGGAGGGGCTGCTCGCCTCCCACGGGCTACCCATCTCACTCGATCCCTCCGTGAGCGCCGGCGACGTGCTCGACGCAATGCAGCGCGACAAGAAGCAGAGCCGGGAGGGGCTCGGGTTCGTGCTCCTCTCCGAGCCGGGTCAGCCGCGCTGGGGCCAGCAGGTCGAGCCGGATAGGGTCCGGGCGGCCGTGGAGGAACTGAAGTGAGCGCCGTCACCCGCAACCGCGTCGAGGTGATGCACGGCGTCAACCTCGACATGCTCGGCAGCCGCGATCACGACATCTACGGCGACTTCACCCTCCCCGAGCTCGAGACCCAGATCAAGCGACACGCGCGCGAACTGGACCTGGAGGCCGCCTTCTTCCAGTCCAACTCCGAGGGCGAGTTCGTGGAGCACCTTCATCGCCTGCCGGAGCGCGCCGACGCGGCGCTGATCAACGCCGGCGCCTGGACGCACTACTCCTGGGCTATCAGGGACGCCCTCGACCTGACGGGCATCCCGGCAGTGGAGGTGCACATCTCCGACATCTCGAAACGCGAGGAGTGGCGGCGCCATTCGGTCTTCGACGGCCTCGACCTGATCGTGGGCCAGGTCTACGGCAAGGGTCCGGATGGCTACCGGGAGGCGCTCAAGCTGATCGCCGAGAGGCTCGGCCTGTGACGCGAGGGGAGCGACTCTCCAAGCTGGTGGCCGAGAAGGAGCTCGACCAGCTCTTCGTCTCCGACCTCACCAACGTCCGATACCTGACCGGCTTCACCGGGACCAATGGAGCCTGCCTCGTCGGCGGCGAGGAGCTCGTCTTCTTCACCGACTTCCGCTACACGGAGCGGGCCAAGACGGAGGTCTCCCCGGAATGGGAGCGGCCGGATGCGGAGCGGGAGCTGACCCCGCAGATCGTCGGCCGGATGAAGGGCAGGGTCGGCTTCGAGGACGCCAAGCTGAGCGTCCGCCAGCTCGCCCGGCTTGAGGCCGCGGCCGAGGACGAGGTCGACCTCGTGCCGGCCGGGGACCTTGTCGAGCAGCTCCGCGCCGTCAAGGAGCCCGAGGAGCTCGAGCGGATCGCCGCCGCGGCGGAGCTCACCGATGGCGTCTATCAGTGGGCAATCGAGCGTGGTCTCGCCGGTCGCACCGAGTTGGATGTCGCCGGCGCAGCCGTCGCCCGCATCCGCGAGCTCGGGGCCGAGCCCTCATTCCCGCCGATCGTGGCGGCGGGGCCGAACGGCGCGCTTCCGCACGCCGAGCCCGGCGACAGGGAGATCGGCTCAGGCGAGCTGGTCGTCTTCGACATGGGCTCGCTGCTCGACGGCTACTGCTCGGACTGCACCCGGACGTACTCGACCGGCGAGCCCGGCGACGAGGCGCGCGAGGTCTACGACGTGGTCCTCGCCGCCCAGCTCAAGTCGCTGGAGGCGGTTCGGCCCGCCGCGAGCGGCAAGGAGGTCGACGCGGTGGCGCGGGAGCTCATCTCCGAAGCGGGTCACGGCGACCACTTCGGCCACGGCCTCGGACATGGCGTCGGCCTGGAGGTGCACGAGGGGCCCCGGCTGGCGGCGAGCTCGGAGGATGACCTCTTCGAGGGCAACGTCGTCACGGTCGAGCCGGGGATCTACCTGCCGGGAAGCCTCGGCGTCCGAATCGAGGACCTGGTCGTCGTCACCGGCGACGGCTACCGGAACCTCAGCGGGTTGTCGAAGGAGCTCCAGGTCGTCGATTAAGCAGTGGCAGGGGCCTCGATGGCCCCGCCGACCGGTTCCCCGCCGCGCCTGATCCAGCCGGCGAGCAGCGGGAAGATCAGCGTCGAGACGATTGCCGCGCCGACGAGGCCGGCGGCGGTCGAGGTTTCCATGTGACCGGCGTCGATTGCCAGGGTCGTGATGGCGACGACCAGCGGCAGCTCGGTCGAGCTGTAGACGGCCAGGGCGAACCGGTCCCGCAGGACCAGCTCCTTCCGGTAGAGCAGCAGGGCGGGCAATCCCCGCACCACCAGGAATAGCCCGACGAACATCGGGACCTTGAGCATCGCTGTGGCGCTGGCGGTCAGAGCGTCCAGGTCGAATGCCATTCCGCTGGTGACGAAGAAAAACGGGATCAACAGGCCGTAGCCGACCGCGGTCAGCTTCGAGTCGAAGACGGAGACCTCGCGGCCGCGAAGCGCGACGCGGGTGATCATCCCCGCCACGAAGCCGCCGAGCAGCAGGTCGAGGCCGAGCTGGGCGGCGAGAGCGACGAGGCTGAAGACGAGGACAACCGCGAGACGGACCGCGAGCTGGCTCGATGTCTCGAAGGTCTTCTCCACCAGTGGCCAGCCGCGCCAGGCTGAGCGCACCGCGAATACGCCGGTGATCACGGCGAGGGCGATGAAGACCACGAGGACCGCCGCCTCATGGAGCGGATGCCCGGTGGAGAGGATCAGCGTGACGAGCAGGATCGGGCCGAACTCCCCGATCGCGCCCGCGCCGAGCAGGTAAGTCCCGAACCTGGTTCGCATCTCCCCGGCGTCGCTGAGGATCGGAACCAAGGTCCCGATCGCGGTGGTCGCCATCGCCGAGCCGGTGTAGAGGATCGAGAGGATGATTCCCGCGGCCGCGAGAGCGCCCCCGATGCCGTAGGCGAGGAGAAGCGAGACACCCCAGCCGATCGCCGCAAGCTCCAGCGGGCGCCCCTTGATGCGGTCGAAGTCGATCTCGTAACCGGCGAAGAAGAAGAGCATGCCGAGCCCGAGGTTTCCGAGAAGCGCGGTGGTCGGATCGAGCCTCGCGATGTCGAGACCCTGTGGCCCGATTAGGATCCCGAGGAGGAGCTCCAGCACCACGACCGGGATTGCCAGGCGCGGCGAGATCGCGAGGACGATCACGGCCGCCACCGCGGCGGCGATCACGATCACGAGAGCCGAGGTCTCGTCGACGCCGGCCGCCACCGTCGCAGCGATTGGGAGCTGAGGCATCAGCGGCACTCTAGGCGCCGGATCGGCCTACTTCTTCTTGTGGTGCCTCTTCTTGTGGCAGCCGCGCTTCTTGTGCTTCTTCTTGGCCTCGGCGGCCCGCTTGTGCCGCTTCTTGTGCTTGCGCTTCTTGCACTTGGCCTTGGAACCAGCATTTCCCGACCCGGGATTTCCCGACCCCGGGATTATCCGAACCGGGCAGCGTCAGCGGCGCCGGCTGGTTCTGGGAGGCGACATAGTCGCGGCAGGGCTCGCCCCGCAGGCCCGGGCAGGGGGGAAGTCCGGTCGTGGTGTCGACGCCCGGGACGACCGGAAGCTCGAGCTTCGACGGCATCGAGCCGCCGTAGCCGATGGCGACGTTCGCCTGCGAGGCGGGGTCCGCCTCGGCGAAGGCCCAGATCGGTTGGTCGCCATTGGGGGCGCTGATCCTTACCCGGATGCGCGACCCGGCCCGGTACATGTGGCCCTCGTAGTAGAGAGGAATCGTTACCGGCACGAACTGGTCCGAGGGCATGTCCGCGAAGTCTTCCTGGCGCAGGCTCTGGACGGGCTCGAGCTCTGTGCTCTTGGCGTCGTCGAGCTTGCGGGCCGTGGTGCGGAGCCAGCCGCCCTGCACGAACGTCTCCTTCCCGTCCGGCCGCACCTCGCTCACGGTGGCCTGGAGATCGACGTTGGGCGTCGAGGAGCGCACCCAGAGATCGACTCGCCCGGCGCCGATCACGGCGGTGTTCTGGTCGAGCGGCGTCGTCGGATAGGAGACCGCCGTCCCCGCGGGATCCTGACTCCAGTCATAGGGCGGAGTGGCGGTCCAGAGGCCGTTGGCGCCTGAGCCCGTGTCGCCGGTGAAGTTGGTGGGGGGCCGCGCATGGGAGTCCCAGGTGAAGCCGTCCGCCGCCGGGCTCCCGGGGGACTGGTCGGCGAGCGCACCGCCGGCTCCGAGGTACCAGGAGCGGGCCTGGTTGCCGGGGATCGGGAAGCTGGAGAAAGACTGCTCGAACGCCGGATAAGGCCATCCCGGGTTCGATGGGTTCCCTGCGCCGTTGTCGAAGAGGACGCGAACCGACGGCAGGGCTTCGAATGCCGACTGTGCTCCCCCCAGCGTCAGCTGTGTCTGAATCGGGTCAGATGGGAGGGTGGCCACGGGCGGCAGTCCGCCGGGGCCCTGGATCCCCCAGATCGACTGCATCGCAATCGGCCAGCTCGCCTGGACGATCGGCTCGAAGAGGTTCGCCCCCGGAGCCTGCTGGGCGACGTAGATCGACAGGAAGTCATAGAGGCGGTTGTACGTCTCGGGATCGAGCGAGTCGGTGTGGACCCCGTTCGTGTAGGTGAACCACTTCTTGTCGGTCCCTGACATGTGCTCGGCAAGCGTTGGGCAGTGGCCGCCCGTCTGCTCGTCCGTCCACTGGCACGCCATGAAGGTCGGGACGTTGATTTTGTTGACGAAGGTCGTGGGGGAGAGCGGATCGGCGACCTCGGGCACGTAGTGATCGTTCGCCCGGATCTTCGCCAGCAGGTCGGTGGCTTCGGGATGCAGGTCCTGGTTCGCCTGACAGGTTGTGTCCCCGCCGGCGATTCGCTGGACCGCGTACGGCTGTGCCCCGTTGTCCGGGTCGCTCGGATCAGCCGCCTTGGCCTGGTCCTGGCGCTCCTCGGCCCAGTCGACGGCGAAGCCGGTGTTGAGGACTCCGCCGGGATACAGGGTTGTCTGGGTCTGGTCGATCACCGACAGCGGTGAGATCGCGGCCAGGTCCGGCGGCTGGGTCTGGGCCGTGAAGAGCTGGCTGATGCCCCCGTAGGAGATGCCGAGCATCCCGACCTTGTTGTGGGCGACCCAGGGCTGGTGGGCGACCGTCTCGACCACGTCGTAGCCGTCGAGGTTCTGCAGCGGCTCGAAGAAGTCGAATGCACCGCCGGAGCAGCCCGTGCCTCGCATGTTGACGTCGACGACCGTGAAGCCCATCAGGTTGGCGAGAGCCTCGATGCCGCTGACCGGGCCGGCCGGATTCGCGTAGCCGTAGCCGGAGTACTCGACCAGGGTGGGCGACGGAGTCAGTGAGCTCGGCGGCGGCGCGGCTGCGGTGATCGCGTCGGCCAGAGCGGAAGGGAGTGGAAGGGAACTCGCGACATCCGTGGGAGGGTGGACGTCATAGGCGAGCTTCGTGCCGTCGCGCATCGTCATGTAGCCGTAGCCGTGGGTGAGAAGCGTCTGGTCGTAGATGGAGGGATCGGGAGGCGCTGCCGATGTACCCGCCTTGATCGGGTCCTGCGTCACCGTCAGCGGGTCCGAGGTCTCCGCGCCGGACTGCACCGTGTAGCCGGCGCCGGGGCTGACGTCGCGGAAGAGCGCCCCGCCGCGGGAATTGGCGTTCCTCGTCTGGACGACGTTGTCGGAGGAATCGAGGAGGGAGACCGCGGCGTTCGGGGTCAGGCCGGTGACGTCCACCTGCTCGGTGCTGCCGCGGGCGTCGAAGCTGGCAGCCGAGGCGCTGCCCGCAAACGCGAGTGCGGCAAGCGCGACCACCAGAAAGCTCCCTATCCCCATTTTTCGGTACACGGCCGATCACTAAATCACAACGCGTTCACACCGGTCGCAGTTCCCCGGATCAGCGGGCGGCGGGAAAGGCCTCGCCGTGGCGGATCTCGGCGCGCCCCTCCCCGTAGCCGCGGGTCTCGATCGCCACCACGATCCAAAGCAGGCTCGCGACGATCGCGATCGTCGCGAGCGCGGGGAGGGCCGTGGCCGCCGGAAGGAGGGCGACGAGCACCACGGCCAATGCGAGCCGGCGCCAGTTGACGGTCCTGACGTGGCGGTAGCGGAAGGCGACCAGGCCAAGCAGGTACAGAGCCACCCCCGCGAGCAACGCGAACGCCGGCACGACGTCCAGCTCGTCGTCGACGTGCCCGAGGGTCTTCTTCAGGCCGAGCGCGGCGAGGACGATGCCGGCCACCAGGGCGAAGTGGATGTAGGAGTAGGAGTCCCGGGCGAGCTCGTTCCGCACCTTGCCCTCGGGGGCGTCCGCCAGCCGCCGGGCCGACACCAGGGCGACGACATCGAAGTACAGCCACCACAGCGCGGCCGCGATCGCGATTCCGAGAGCGGCCGCGGCCGCGATGCCCCAGGTCATCTCGGAGCCTGCCCCGACGCCGATCGCGACGATCGACTCGCCGAGGGCGATGATCACGATCAGCCCGTGCCGCTCGGCGAAGTGGCCCGGCACGAGGTGCCAGCCCTCCGACCCGAACAGATAGGGCTCGCCCATGTCCAGCACAAGGGCCAGTGCCCAGACGGCGGCCCGCGGGCCGGGATCGAGCAGGGCGCCCACGATCAGGAGGCTCACCCCGACCGCCGCGCCTGCGCCGAGGCCGATCGTGGACCGGCGGAGCCCCGGATCGTCGCGGCTCGCGAGCATGAAGAGCGCGATGTGGGCCGCGCGAACGGCGCCGTAGGCGACGGCGAACTCAACCGCGAGGCCGTCGAATGCCTCCGGCTCGCAGATGGCGGCGATCAGGAACGAGGCCATGGCCGCGAAGAGGACGATTCGCACGGCGCCCTCCTCGGGGTCGAGGACGCTGGTCACCCAGGCGTAGCCGACCCACGACCACCAGAGCAGCGCCAGGATCAGCACACCGCGCCCGAGACCCGTCCAGGTGGGCTCGTGCGACATCAGGCTCGTGCACTGGGTGATCGCCAGGACGAAGACGAGGTCGAAGAAGAGCTCGAGAGGCATCACCCGGTCCCCCTGGCGGAACGCCGCTCCCAGGCGCGTCCTCCGCGTCGGCGCCGCGGACTCCATGCTCAGGCGACGTAGACGTCGCGGCGTTCGAAGAGCACCGCCGAGGCCATGGTCAGGATGACGCTGGCGGCCAACAACACGGCGAGATGCCCGACATCGAAGCCATTGCTCAGCGGATCCGATCCCTGATACCAGTAGAAGGGAGAGGCCTTCTGCCACTCGTTCAGGCTCGGCACGACGGGGGCGAGCGAATAGATCATGAAGCTGGCAACGGCGAGGCTGCCGGCCCAAGCTCCGGCGTGGCCTCGACGACCGAGAGCGGCGGTGATCGCCAACGCGGTCGCGGCGAAGATCGCGCCGAGGAAGACGGCTGCGACTGCTGCCGCAATCAGCCCTTCGATGGCGATGTCCATCCCGACGAGCTTTCTCCCGAGGAGGAGAGCGACGACCAGCGCCACACCGAGCGCCACCAGGAGCGCCGCGCCGGCCACTGCCTTTTCGAAGATCACCCGACGCCGAGAGACCGGAGTGCTCAGCAGCAGCTCGGCTGTTCCACGGTCCTCCTCGCGACCGATTGCGCCCGAGCCCAGGATGACCGCGTAGATGATGAACAGAATCGGAACCACGTTTGAGAACATCTGCGAGTTCAGATAGCCGGCCGGGGAGGTGACGTCGATCCCCGCGCCCCCTCCGGAGAGCGCCCGCACCGCCGGCGGCAGGTTCTTGTAGAAGTCCGAGAGGGTCGCGTTGTCGCGGACCGAGGGGTAGTAGGCGAAGATCACGAGCACCAGGGCCAGGGTCCCGATTCCCCATCCCAGCATGGCCCGGCGCTGCTCGAACAGCGTCTTGCCGAGAACGCTAGTGAGCATCGCGGTCCTGCGCGTCGCTTCGGGCCTCGGATCGCTCACCCTCGGCGCCGTAGAGGCCGAGGA
This sequence comes from uncultured Solirubrobacterales bacterium, assembly GCA_963819715.1. GTDB lineage: Bacteria > Actinomycetota > Thermoleophilia > Solirubrobacterales > 70-9 > DASUPK01. The sequence continues at coordinate 256,568 of CAWFXE010000001.1, read as the reverse complement.
AGACCTCCTCCAGGTCCGGGTCGGGGGTCGAGACGATCTCGACGGGCAGCGCCGCGAGGGCTTTGATCAGCTCCCCCATGGGCCCCGAGATGGCGAGGCGCGCGTGCGCGCCCGAGATACGCACATCGTCAACCCCTGAGATCCCGCTGAGTGCCGTGGCGTCCACAGGCCGGCTGAAGGTGATCTCGACCCGCCGCCGAGCTCTCTCCTTGAGGTGGGTGATCGTGTCGAGGGCGATGATCTCGCCGTCCCGGATCAGCGCCACGCGGTCGGCAATCCGTTCGACCTCATTCAGGTAGTGGGAGCTGAAGAAGATCGTCCGACCCCGCCCTTTTGCCTCGTCGATCATCTCGAATACCTCGTGCTGGACGAGCGGGTCCAGGCCGCTGGTCGGCTCGTCGAGCACGATCAGCTCGGGATCGTGCATGAAGGCCTGGATCAGGCCCACCTTCTCCCGGTTGCCCTTCGAGAGGTCCCGCACCTCGCGTTCGAGCTCGAGCTTCAGCCGCTCGGCCAGCGGCTCGATCCGGCTCGTCCCGCGGCCTCCACGCATGCCGGCGAGGAACTTGAGCGTCTGCCGCGCGGTCAGCCTCTCCCACAGATCGAGGTCCCCCGGAACGTAACCGACCTGCTGATGGACGCTTCGCGCCTGGCGATGGGAGTCGAAGCCGAGGATCGTGATCGAGCCGGCGGTCGGGTGCAGCAGGTCGAGCATCGTCCGGATCAAGGTCGTTTTGCCTGCGCCGTTCGGGCCAATGAAGCCGAACGCCTCTCCGGGGGCCACCTCGAAGTCGAGCCCGTGCAGCGCCTGAAAGCTGCCATAGCGCTTGATCAGACCGCGAACCTCGATTGCCTTGGGCACCGTCATCGGCGGTGGCCCACCCTATTCAAACCGTCCCGGTTGGCTCGATCGCAGCGGTGGCCTCGATCGCAACCGCCTTCGCGCGAAGCGGCGGCGATTTGGAGGCCGCCACCTGCTCTAGTGGCCAGGAAGTGCCCCGACCTGCTGGAACACCGCAAGCATGTCGACCTCGTCCCAGGCCTCGGAGATCGTCCCTTCGCGGATGCGCAGCACGGCGGTGGAGGTGAAGGTGACCACCTTGCCCGTCGGGTCGAGGCCGAGGAACTCGCCGCCGTGCGTGCCGCGCCATTCCTGGTGGGCCGCGACCAGGTCTCCCGCGGCGATCATGAAAGCGATCTCGTTCTGCAGGTAAGGGAAGCCCCGCAGGAATGCCTCCACCGCCTGGCGCTGCCCTGGGCGGCCGCGTCGCTCGCCATTGTGGTGAAGTCCTCGCTCGGCAACCGATCGACCGCGTCGAGGTCTCGGTCGTTGATGACCTCCGCGTAGAACCGTCGCACGACGTCCTTGTTCGACTCAAGCGACATGAGTCGAGCCAGCCTACTTATCCAAACTGCTTCGGATCCATTCCAGTGGCGAGGCCTGGCAGTGCCGGTTGTCGCGCAAAGGAGCAGCGACGGGTCAGCGCCTTTCAGCCCAGCCGGTACCGGCTCCCACTCTGAGGGGCGGCGCCCGCCGCGCCCTTTGGGTGGAAGCGGTCGCCGAGCGGCGTGGCGGCTAGCCTTCCGGGCCTTGATCAGTACTAACCAGTTCAGTACCGGAACAACATGCACACGGCCGTCTAGTAGCGGATGAAGCCCGTCCAGTGTCCCCCTAGCCGCTCGGGGTCGTTGCTTGTTCTGTGGAGGTCGAGCACGTCGAACCTGCCCCCGGCGCCCTTGAAGGTGCCGCTGCCGCTGGTGATCACGCCGGTTATGGGATTCAGGATGTTGCCGTCAGAGTCGAGCGAGTAGTCATAGACGCCCCTGAACTTGCCGGTGGCCCTGCCCCTGAACTTCTTGCTCGCGTACACGGCAGCCTTGAAGCTGACCTGCTCCGTGCCGCTGAAGTCCATGCGGGGGACCTGGTTTGGGGCGTTGAACGTGAAGAAACGATCCTCTTCCAGGTGCGCCTTGTAGCTCCCGAAGGGACGGCCCGCGAGCTTGGCTTCATCGGAGAACTGCACATCGCTTAGTCCCTCGCCCTCGCTGATGACGTCTATTTGCCCCGTCTTGTAATCGACGTCGAGGGCGTGGCGCCTCTTCTTGCTCTTTGCCGCTTTCGCGCGCTCGGGCGACAGGCCGGAGCTTCCCCGTGCGATGCCCATGCCGCCCACCGCCAACGCAATCACGGCAGCAGCGATCGTCGCAACGTTTCGCCTCATGTGTCCTCTCCCTCGGTGGTGACGCGACGGCGATGCTAGCTGCCGGAATTGGTGCCGGTATCCGCAAAATCCCGCACATTTCAGGGGCCGAGGTGCGCCCCAGCCCGGAAGAATGGAGGAGATGGCTTGCTTCGCCCTCCTCGACGCCCCGCTCGATTGCTCGGGGGCGAGCCGTGGGGAAGAGCGGGGGCCCGGCGCACTTCGCTCGGCCGGACTTCTCCGGAGCCTGGGCGCCCGCGATGCCGGAGAGGCCGACGCCCGCATCCGCGACACACAACGGGATCCGCATACCGGGGTGGTCGGTGCGACCGATGTGCGCCGGGCCACGATCGCGATCGCCTCCGATCTGCGCGAGCTTCTGGACGCCGACGAGCGCCCCTTCGTCCTTGGCGGGGACTGCACGCTGCTGCTCGGCGTCTTCCGCGCCCTGCCCCGCGCCAGCGGCCTTTGGTTCGTCGACGGGCACGCGGACTTCTTCGATGGCGGGAGCTCGCCGACCGGCGAGGCGGCCGACATGGATCTCGCGATCCTCACGGGTCACGGGCCGCCCGGGCTCCTTGAAGATCAGGGAGCGCTGGTCGACCCGGCCGCCGTCGTGCTGTTGGGACATCGGCCCGCCGAGCTTCACCCGGACGTCGCCCGCGAGAACGCCCGCCTCGACCCCGCGATCCACGCCTTCACCTCTGCGGAGATACGTGAGCGCGGTCCCGCGCGGGTGGCGAGCGATGCCGCCGACCGGCTCGCGGAGCGTCCGGCATGGCTGCACCTCGACCTCGACGTCCTTGATGAGCGGGCGCTGCCGGCCGTCAGCTACCCGCAGGCGCTTGGGCTGGACTGGGACGAGCTGATCGCCCTCGTGGGACCACTCGCAGCCGCTCCCAACCTCCTCGGAATCTCGGTCGCCGACTTCAATCCGGACCTCGACCCCGAGGGCGTCCATGCCACTCGGGTAGTCGATGCGCTCGAACAGGTCCTCGGCTACGAGAGCAAGTCAGAGGCGTCGTAGCCTCTCTGCCCTTGATCAGCACCAACCGGTTCTGTAGCGGACCAATGCGCACATTGACTGCCGGTACAGCTAGCCGTCGCCACAGATGGCGACGGCTAGCGGCCGCAGAGCTTCGATTGGATCGCCGGCGATCCCCGGCGGATCATGCCGTCCCCGGCTAGGACTCGCTGCCGTTGAGGCGGCGAAGGTTTCGGACGATCGTCACCGCCGCAACGGCGACGAAGAACACGGCGAGGACGATGAATCCGAACCAGGCCGCATAGCTGAGCACTCCCAGCACGCCCGAATTCTGGTCCTTAAGCACCCCGCTGCCGATGAAGCAGACGACCAGCAGGGCGCCGAGCGGGATCAGGGTCTGTCGCTTGATCATCTTTGTTGCCTCCGTTGAGTGGGTGATTTCGAGCGAGGTGCAGGCTAGGTCGCGAGCGGCGCCCTGTCATCGGCCTCGCGCTTGAACCTGGCTACACCCAGGGGATGATGTTCCCGGTCGCCGATCCCCTCGTGGGCGGATGTACGTCCCACCTCGGTCCATTACCTTCGCGCTCATGCGCCCGGCCTTCACTCGTCGTGCCCGCTCGATTTCGCCGTTTGTGGCCGACGCCTTGCTGGCCGTCGGGCTCGCGGTCGCCGCCGAGCTCGAGGTGCTCGCCTCGACGAGCTTTCCAGGAGACGATGGGGCCGCCGCGGTTGCCGTTCCAGCGATCACCCTCCCTCTCGCATGGCGCCGGCGGCAGCCGGTCGCGGCATTCGTAGTGGTCTACGGCGCCTACGCGGCGCAGGCGATCGCTGGAGGTCACGCCGAGCAGAGCATTGCGGTCTCGATCGGGCTGCTGGTCGCGATCTACTCGCTCGCGGCCCACACCGCCGATGGGCGAATCGTGATGGCAAGTCTTCCCGTCGGGCAAGGGATCGCCTGGATGGCGCTCGCCCTGGAGGGAGGCCGCGGCCCTGGCGACTATGCCTTCTCCGTACTGCTCGGTGGAGGGGCGTGGCTCGGCGGCTATGCGATGCGGAGCCGGCGGTTGGTCGCCGCCCAGCTCGAGAACCGAGCCGCGAGAGCGGAAGCGCAGAGCGCCGCCGAGCGGGAGCGCGCGATAGCCGAGGAGCGGGCGAGGATCGCCCGCGAGCTGCACGACGTTCTCGCCCACACAATGAGCGTGGTTGTGGTCCAAACCGGCGCCGCTCGTCAACTGCTTCGCGACGAGCCGGGGCGCAGCGAAGAGCTTCTTCGCTCAACCGAGGCCACCGGCCGCGAGGCGCTCTCGGAGATGCGCAGGCTCCTCGGGCTGATTCGCACCGACCCTGAGGGGCTCGGGGTAGCGCCGCAACCGGGGCTCGGCGACCTCGACGGGCTGGTTGCCCGGGCCCGTCAGGCGGGGCTCGAGCTCCGGGTGGAGGGTGAGGGCAGCCCGCCTGAGCTTCCGGCCGGGATTGACTTGGCCGCCTACAGGATCGTGCAGGAGGCGATCACAAACGCGATCAAGCACGGTGAGAGCCCCGCAACTTTGGCCCTTCGCTACAGACCCGAGCAGCTCGAGATCGAGCTCCGGAACCCGATCGCCGAGCGATCGAGCGTCCGCGGTGGCGGACACGGGCTGATCGGGATGCGCGAGCGAGCAAATCTCTACGGCGGGGAGTTGGAGGCCGGCCTCACCGAGCACGGCGAGTTCCGGGCCTTCGCCCGCCTACCCCTGGACCAGGAGCCCGAATGACCGTCCGGGCGGTGATCGCCGACGACCAGGAGATGATCCGCACCGGCTTCCGGTTGATCCTCGAGCAGCACGGCGTCGAGGTGGTTGCGGAGGCCGCCGACGGGATGGAGGCGCTACAGGCTGCCCGGCGAACCCGCCCCGACGTGGTGTTGATGGACGTTCGCATGCCGGTCCTCGATGGCATCGAGGCGACCCGGCGCCTCCTGGATGAGTCGCCCGAGCTGGGCACGCATGTGCTGGTGCTGACGACCTTCGACCTGGACGAGTACGTCTACGGCGCGCTGCGAGCGGGAGCGAGCGGTTTCCTCCTCAAGGACCTGCCCGCCGAGGAGCTCGCCGCCGCGGTCATCTCCGTCGCCTCAGGCGACGCGCTGCTCGCCCCGGCTGTGACTCGCCGGCTGATCGAGCGCTTCGTCGAGCTTCCCGATCCCGGCGCCGACCCGCCACCGGGCTACAACGAGCTGACCAACCGTGAGCGCGAGGTCTTCGGGATGGTTGCGCGTGGTCTCACCAACGCTCAGATCGCGGACCAGCTGGTGATCAGCGATGCGACAGTCAAGAGTCACGTCGCCCGAATCTTCTCCAAGCTCGACATCCATGACCGCGCCCAGGCTGTCGTGCTCGGCTATGAGTCCGGGATCGTTCGGCCGAGGGACAGCGACCCGAAATAGGTCGAGGGGTATCAGCCCGGGCTGACCCCTCGTTTCCTGCGGCGTGGAGGGGACCTTTGGTCGTCTCCAGCTGCTCCACTGGAGTGAGGGCCCTGGCTGAGCGGCTGGCCGTCTAGCCTTCCAGCTCGTGATCAGTACGAACCAATTCAAGAACGGCACCCACATCGAGGTGGACGGGACGATCTTCCGCATCGTCGAGTTCCAGCACGTGAAGCCCGGCAAGGGCGGCGCCTTCGTGCGCTCGAAGCTGAAGCGCGTCGACGACGGGGCTGTGATCGACAAGACCTTCAAGGCCGGCGAGAAGTTCCGGCCGGTGCGCACCGAGAACCGGAAGATGCAGTTCCTCTACGACTCGGGTGAGGCAGCCGTCTTCATGGACAACCAGAGCTACGACCAGGTCGAGATCTCGAAGTCGGTCGTCGGCGACGCGCTCAAGTGGGTGCCGCCGAACTCCGACGTCGAGCTGCTGTTCGTCGACGAACGCCCCGCCGGGGCACAGGCGCCGAGCGCGGTGGACCTGGCGATCACCCAGACCGATCCGGGCCTGAAGGGCGACACCGCCTCGGGCGGCGGCACCAAGCCCGCGACGCTCGAGACGGGCGTCGTGGTCCAGGTCCCTCTCTTCATCGAGGAGGGGGAGCGGGTCCGAGTCGACACCCGCAGTGGCGAGTACGTCTCCCGGGCGTAGTCGCCACTGCCAGGACAAGCCGTTTAATGCAGGTATGAAGCGGTCCGACCAGAGACGCGACGCCGTCTTCGCCCTCTACCAGCACGAGGTCACCGGGAGGTCTCTCGATGCGCTGCTCGAGGGCACGAAGCCGTTCTCGCGTGAGCTGGCCGAGGCGGTCGACGCCCACACGCCCGAGCTCGACGAGCTGATCTCCGCCCACGCGAAGGGGTGGGCTCTGAGCCGGATCGCCCCGCTCGAGAAGAACATCATGCGGGTGGCGCTGTACGAGGCCCAGCACGAGGACGACGTGCCGGTTGAGGTCGCGATCGACGAAGCCGTCGAGCTCGCCAAGGAGTACTGCGGCGCGGATGCTCCCGGGTTCGTCAACGGGATCCTGGGCGCGGCCCTGGCGGAGCGAGGCGCCGCGGGCTGATGGCCGGCGCGCTCGAGGGTGTGGAGGGGCTCCTCCTCGACCTCAGCGGCGTGATCTACGTCCAGGACGACGCTGTCCCGGGTGCGGCCGAAGCTCTCGAGAGGCTTCGCGCTGACGACATCCCGATCCGGCTGGTCACCAACACGACGATGCGCCCGCGCCGCTCGATCCTGGAGCGGCTGGAGCGGCTCGGGATCGCGGCCGAGCCGGATGAGCTGATCACTCCGGCAACCCTGGCGAAGCGGCGTTGCGAGGAGGCGGGCTACGAGTCCGTCGCGCTTGTCGTCCTCGACGAGCTGCGCGAGGACCTGGAGGGGCTCGAGGAGAAGGGCGACTCCGCGGACGCCGTGATCGTCGGCGACCTGGGGGAGAGGTGGGACTACGACATCCTCAACCGCGCATTCCGCCGGCTGATGGACGGCGCCGAGCTGATCGCCCTGCAGAAGAACCGCTACTGGGAGACGGCTGGCGGCCTCTCGCTGGACGCGGGCCCGTTCGTCGCCTCGCTCGAGTACGCGACGGGCCGCGAGGCCGAGGTGATGGGCAAGCCGTCCTCCGCCTTCTTCGAGCTGGCTCTCGGCGAGCTCGGCGTCGGCGCAGACCGCGCGGCGATGGTCGGCGACGACGTCGAGGCCGACGTCGGCGGCGCGATGGAGGCCGGGCTCGCCGGGATCCTGGTCCGCACGGGCAAGTACCGCGAGGATCTCGTGGAGCGATCGGGCGTCGACCCTACGGCCATCGTGGATTCGATCGCCGACGTTCCGGCATTGATCGCTCAGTAGTAAGCGGACAGCTAGCATCGCGCGCGATGGAAGGCGAATCGACCGGCGGCGGCGCGGCGGAGCTCGAGCGGATCACCGCCCGCCTCGAACAGCTCGCGACGCAGCTCGAGGGCGACGTCGACGACGAGCACGCCGCCCAGCTCGTCCGCGAGGCCTCCGAGCTCGCCTCGCAGGCGGGCCGCGCGGTCGAGGGCGCACTCCGCGGCGCTCAGGGCTCGCCAGAGGGCTGAGCCGCCGGATGAGCGAGTACCCCGACGACCTTCGGGAGATGGTCGACCGCTACCTGACCCGCCTCAGCTTCTCGGAGACGCCATCCACGGCCGGCCTGGCCGAGGCGATGCGCTACTCGCTGCTCGCGGGCGGCAAGCGGATTCGGCCGGTGCTGGCGCTGGCCACCGCCCGCTCGATCGGCATGGATCCCGAGCGGGTGCTGCCCGCCGCCGCGACGATCGAGCTGATCCACACCTACTCGCTGATCCACGACGACCTGCCGGCCATGGACGACGACGAGCTCCGGCGCGGGATGCCCACCTCGCACGTCAAATACGGGGAGAACGTCGCCATCCTCGCCGGTGACGGGCTCTTCGCGGAGTCGATGCGCCTGTTCACCCGCAAGCAGGAAGGCGAGCCGGCAGCCGTGCTCGGCGCCCTCGGTGAGCTCGTCTCGGCGACCGGTGTCGCGGGGATGGTGGGCGGCCAGTTCGTCGACGTCACGGAGTTCGAGGAGGGCGGTCCGGGGGCCGGGGGCGAGGTCAACGCGGAGCTGCTGCGCGAGATGCATTCGCTCAAGACTGGGCGATTGATCGCATCCAGCGTGGGCGTCGTATTGGTCTTGGGTGAGATCCCGGAAGGTGAGACAATTCCGTACCGACGTTTCGCCGATGAGCTCGGCGTGTTGTTTCAGATCGTCGACGACATTCTCGACGTGACCGGATCGGACGAAGAGCTCGGCAAGCCGAGCGGTAGCGACGAAAGGCACGGAAAGCTCACATACGTCAGCGCGTTTGGCCTCGACCGTGCGCGCGAGCTAGCCTCCCAGTCGCACCGAAAGGCGCGGGAAGCGCTCGCCGAGACGGACGCTGCGACCGACGATCTGGCTCGGATAACCGACTTCATCCACACCCGACACACCTGATGACCGAGGAATCAACCGACCCGAAGCCCGAGCAGCGCCTGCTCGACTCGATCGATTCTCCCGCCGACCTGACCGAGCTCTCGGACGAGCAGCTCCAGCAGGTGGCGCAGGAGGTCCGCGAGTTGATCATCGACACGATCGGCGAGATCGGCGGCCACTTCGGCGCCAACCTGGGCACGTGCGAGCTGACGGTCGCTCTCCACAGCCTGCTCGACTCGCCGACGGACAAGATCCTCTGGGACGTCGGCCACCAGGCCTATCCGCACAAGGTCCTCACCGGCCGCAAGGACGAGCTCGGCACCATCCGCCAGTACGAGGGCCTCGCTCCCTTCTGCTCGGTCTTCGAGTCCGAGCACGACATCATGGGCGCGGGCCACGCCTCGACCTCGATCGGCTACGGCGTCGGTCTCAAGGAGGCCATGCGGAAGGGAATCGGGGAGGACGGCAGGGTCGTCGCGGTGATCGGCGACGGCGCGCTGACCGGAGGCGTCGCCTACGAGGCGCTGCACCACGCCGGTGGCCTGCAGACGCCGATGGTGATCGTCCTGAACGACAACGGCATGTCGATCTCGCCGAACGTCGGGGCGATGTCCCGCTACTTCCAGCGCGTGCGGTTGAATCCGGGTCTCTATAAGGCGCGCTCCACCACCGAGGAGCGGCTGACCCAGCTGCCCCTGGGTCTCGGCCGCCGGATCGAGCGACTCGGCCCCGAGGTGAAGGCCGCGATCAAGGCCTACTACGCGCCCGGGCTCTTCTTCGAAGAGCTCGACCTCGCCTACATGGGACCGATCGACGGGCACAACGTGACCGAGCTCCGCAATGCGCTGCGCAAGGCGCTCGAGGCTCGCCGGCCGGTCGTCGTGCACATCCAGACCGTCAAGGGCAAGGGCTTCGAGCCTGCCGAGGAGGGCGGCCTGGAGGGGATGGAGAAATGGCACGCCGCCAAGCCCGGCTCCATTGTCGACGGCAAGCCAGCCGAGAAGAAGCCGGTCGTCCCTGTCAGCGAGTCCGACTCTCCGGAGAAGATCGAGAAGCTCGAGAAGCCGCCGCCCAAGGCGCCCCCCCAGTACACGGCCGTCTTCGCGGACGCACTCGTCGAGGAAGCCGAGCGCGATCCGCGGGTGATCGGGATCACGGCCGCCATGGCGGGAGGGACCGGACTCAACAAACTGGCCGATGCGCTCCCCGATCAGTACTACGACGTCGGCATCGCCGAGCAGGACGCGGTCCTGTTCGCTTCCGGCCTCGCGATCCAGGGCGCGAAGCCCGTATGCGCGATCTACTCGACCTTCCTGCAGCGCGCCTTCGACCAGCTCGTCCATGACGTCTGCCTGCAGAAGCTGAACGTGGTCTTCGCGATGGACCGCGCCGGCCTCGTGGGCGACGATGGCCCGACCCACCACGGCTTCATCGACGTCTCCTACTTCCGCCAGCTGCCGAACGTGGTGGTGATGGCCCCGCGGGACGAGGCGATGCTGGTGCACATGCTGCATACCGCGCTGGCCTACGACGACGGCCCAATCGCCTTTCGCTATCCGCGCGGCGCCGCCGAGGGCGCTCCGATGCCGGATGCCCCCAAGGGGATCGAGATCGGGAAGGGCGAGTTTCTGCTGCCCGGGGAACGCGTCGCGCTGCTCGGCTACGGCTACGGAGTGCAGGTCGCGCTTCGCGCGGCGGAGATCCTCCGCGGCCGGGGTCTCGAGCCCACCGTCGCCGACGGCCGCTTCGCCAAGCCCCTCGACGGCGAGCTGATCGAGAAGCTCGCGGCCGAACACGATCTTCTCGTCACGGTCGAGGAGAACGTCCTCGCGGGTGGGTTCGGCTCCGGAGTCCTGGAGCACGTCGAGGATGTCTTCACCGACGGCTCCGAGCGCGCGCGGGTCCTGCGCATCGGCCTGCCGGATCGCTATGTGACGCATGGCAAGCCGGCGCTCCTCCGCGAGGAGGTCGGTTTCACGGGCGAGGCGGTCGCCGAGCGCGTGCTCACGGCGCTGGGCACTCGCGAGACCATCCTGGGCTAGCGCACATGGATGCAGCGACGGTCCAGGCGATGCTGCAGCAGCATTTCGACCACGCCCGCGAAGACCCCGACAAGGGTCACGCGATGTACACGGAGGACGCGGTGCTCGAGTTCCCGCAGTCCGGTGAGCGCTTTGTCGGCGTCGAGAACTTCCGCGAGTGGCGGAGCAGCTACCCGGCGAAACATCGTTCGAGTTCCAGCGGGTCCGGGGCGAAGGGGACGTCTGGGTCGCCAAGCTCACCGTCACCTACGACGGCGGTCCTCCGAGCTTCGGAATCAGCATCCTCGAGCTCCGCGGTGAGCGGATCGCCCGCGAGTCGATCTACGTCACGGAGGGCTTTGACCCGCCGGAGTGGCGGGCTCGGTGGAGAGTCGAGCCCTAGCAACGGGCGGTTGCGCCCGATGCCGCGACTCGCATACGATCATCTCCTGTCAATCGTCAGTCGGCTGGCCAGTGGGGAGCCTCGGGCGCCAACCGCGGGAGAAAGGCGTCCATGAGAAATCGAATTGCGCTCGTCGTATCCGCGATGTTGATGGTCGGTTTGCTGGTGGGCCTGACGACCTCGGCTTCAGGTGCCGGCGATCCGGGCGCCACTGCTGCCAAGAAGAAGAAGAAGAAGAGGTGCCCGGCGGGGACCCATAAGGTGACCGTCAAGAAGAAGAACGGCAAGAAAAAGAAGACGTGCGTGGCGGACCCGACGACGCCGACGCCGACTGCGACCACGACGCTGACGATCAGCCCGACCGCGTTCACCTACCCCGATGTCCAGCACGGGACATGTTCCTCCCCGCCGGATATGGATTGCACCGAGCAGGCCTTCACAGTCACCAACACGGGCAGCGCTGCGAGCGGGGTTCCGGCGACATCGATCGTCGAAACGAACAACCCGATCCCGGGCGATCCCCCCGGATTCGTCGTCAGCGGGAACACCTGTACGGCAGCAGTGCCACCGGGAGGCAGCTGCACCGTAACCGCCTACTTCAAGCCCACCAGCAACGCCAATCCACAGCCCTACACGTCGGTGCTCCACGTCGTAGCGACGCCTGGCAGCGATGCCCAGGCGACGCTTACCGGCACCGGGAACTGATCCCGGCGCCCGGGGTCACCGACTAGGCGATCCTGGGGAGGCGGCGGAGGGCGTCGAACGCCGCCAGCGCCCTCGGCGCCAGCGCGATCGCGGCGACGTCGAAGAGGACGTAGACCCCGGCGATTCCGCTCGGCGGGTTGCCGGTGGGGAGCGGGGTGTCTGGAGCGGTCGCTGCCCAGTGCCACGCGCCTATCGAGGTGCCGTAGATCTCCAGGAACCCGACCATCAGGAAGACGCCTGCATAGAGAGTCGCGGTGCGGCCGCGAAGCAGGGCGTAGATCAGGAGTGCACCCGTGATCGCCCCGAGGGCGTCGGTCCGGCCGAGCAGCACCAATCCGGCGGCCCCCCAGGCGCCCACCAGCCCGATCACGCCCCAGAGGAAGGCTCGGGGATGTCGGCGGACCGGCTCAGACTGACTGATGCGAAGGCCGGCCAGGAAGACGAGCCCGTGCCCGGGCGGGACGAAGGCGGGCAGGTTCTCCAGCCGATAGGTGTAGGCGCCGAGCACGATCGATCCGAGCACCTCGGCGCCGCTCGCCACCACGACCACGAGCAGCGCGCGGGTGCGGTCCTCGCGGCCCAGGGATGCGCAGGACGCGATCAGGATCAGCCAGGTCGCCGCGCCCAGAAGGAGCTGCTCATCGGCGTTGGCGAAGTGATCGAGCGCCAGGAAACTCGCGATCACGCACGCGACCATTGCCGCGAAGGGCAGCGGCGCCGACAGCGGGTGTCTGTCCTCTCTTCGCCCCATAACCGGCCGCTCCCCCCGGATCTTCGCGGATCCGATGCGATTGGATCATTCCCCGGGGGTGCTGTCAAATGACCCCTCCATCCGTCGAGTACCGACGAGCGGGTAGGGACTTCCGCTCCGCGCGCGGTTAGGGTTGGCACCGGTGGAGGGAACCACGCAGCCGCAGCCGATCGATCGCGGTACCTGGCTGGCGCTGATCGCGATGGGAATCGCGGTCTTCGTGATCGCGAACGATTTCTCCGCGATCAACGTCGCGATCCCGCAGATCGAGCACGATTTCCACACGGACGTGACGACCGCTCAGTGGGTGGTCAACGCCTACGCGCTCACCTTCGGGGTGCTGATCGTCACCGGCGGGCGTATCGCCGACCTGTTCGGCCGCCGGCGCTCGTTCATCATCGGCGCCGCGATCTTCGCGTTCTTCTCCGTGCTGGGCGGCGCCGCGCAGAGCGAGGCCTGGTTGATCGCCACGCGGGTCCTGATGGGCGTCGGCGGCGCCCTGATGTGGCCGGCGATCCTGGGCATGACCTACGCAGCGCTCCCCGACGATCGGGCGGGCCTCGCGGGCGGCTTCATCCTCGGCGCGGCCGGGATCGGGAACGCTGCGGGTCCGCTGATCGGTGGCGCGCTCACCGATCTGCTCAGCTGGCGCTGGATCTTCTTCCTCAACCTCCCAGTCGCCGCGTTCGCGGTCTTCGTCACCCTCCGCGAGATCAAGGCCGACAGGCCCGAGGTGGAGGACACCCGGATGGACTACGCCGGCATCGTCACCGTGTCCGTCGGCCTGGTCTCGCTGCTGCTCGCCTTCGACCAGGTGATCGACTGGGGCTGGGGCGACCCGCGGATCATCGCCCTACTGGCTCTCTTCGTCGTCCTGATCGGGAGCTTCGTGCTGGTGGAGCGCCGCGCCGGCGACCACGCGCTCGTCCCGCCGGAGGTGATGCGCAACCGGGACTTCGCCTACACCTGCGGGGCGATCCTGATGATGTCCGCGGTCTTCTTCGCGGCGATGCTCTACCTGCCGCAATACATGATCAACGTCCTGGGCTACTCGCCCATCGGGGCGGGGGCGGGGATGCTGCCGATGATGGCGACCTTCGCCGCGGTCTCGTTCGTGGCCGGGAACCTCTACAACCGCTACGGCGCGAAGCCGATGCTGATTCTCGGATCGGCCTGTATCGCGATCGGCCCCGCTCTGATTGCGCTGCTCGCCGACAGGGAGACGCTGGCGGCGATCGTCCCGGGCATGGCGGTCCTGGGGCTCGGGATCGGCCTTTTCTACCCGACCGCCACGACGGTCGGCGTCACCGCCGTGGAGGAGTCACGGCGCAGCCTCGCCGGGGCGATCATCTACATGTTCCAGATCGCCGGAGGCTCCGTCGGCCTGGGGCTGACGACGACGATCTTCATCGGCGCCAGCGACCGCGCTCAGAGCGGCAGTGGCTTCATCGACGGCATCCAGACAGCGTTCGCGGTTGATGCCGCGATCGCCGTCGGTGGCTTCCTGATCGCCGCCTTCCTGATTCAGGGGAGGGTGCACTCTCCGCACCTCCGCAGGCTGCTGCTGGCGGGCCACTCGCCGCGCGGCCACGGCCCGTAGCTGGGCCTCTTCGCTGAGAGCCGGATCAGTCGTGTCCGGTGGGGTCATCCGACCCGCCACCGCCACCGCTGGTCCCGCTGCTGCCTGAGCTTCCGCCCCCGCCGCTGTCTCCACTCCCGCCGCTGCTCCCGCTGGTGCTGGTGTTGGTGCCACCGTGGCTGTCGCCACTCACCTTCGAGCTCCCGCCGCCCCCCGGCCCGGAGGAGGAGGAGGATGGCCCTCGATCCCCGGATCCCGAGCTCCCAGGCCCGGATGACCCGGAGCCGCGCTCCGAGATGTCGGCAACACCGGCGCCGTCGTCCGCGGATTCGGGGCGATGCCGGGTCACGGCCGCCGGCACGGGCGCGGGCTTGGGCGCCGACGCAGCAAGTGAGACCGGCTGGGCGGACAGGCCGATGTCCCTTCCGGAGACCACATTCGCGGCAAGCGCGATCGCGCCCGCCGCGATGATCCCGGTGATTCCGAGAAGCACGGTCAGAAGTCGTTCTCTGGTGGTCACCGGATCACCGTAGAGGCCCCGGGTTAGAAGTTGGCAAAGCCGGGCCGGGCAGCGTGACCTGGGCCCTGACGAGGCCTCCGTCGGCGTTCTCGATCCGGGCCGTGCCACCCCTGCGGCGGGCCAACGCGGCGACGATCGGCAGCCCGAGCCCGGTTCCGTCCCTGCCGGTGCCGCCGCGGTAGAAACGCTCAAAGGCCTTCCGGCTGAGCTCAGGGTCGATCGGTCCCGACTCGCTGAGGACGCCGATCCTGCCGGCGCCGTCGACGCGTCCGCTTTCCACGGTCACGGCCGAGCCACGGGGCGAATACTTGATGGCGTTCTCGATCAGGTTGTCGAGGATGGCGGCAAGCTCGGTGGCGCTCGCCAGAACGACGCCCCCACCGTGCTCATCGAGCCGAATCTCGTGGCCGCTCTCATCGGCGGGACCGCGCCAGCGTTCGATCGCGTCGCGTGCGGCCGCTCCAAGGTCGGCTGTCTCCTCGTCGGCCGACTCCTCGCTGGACGCCAGGTCGAGCAGGTCGGAGACGAGGCTCTCCAGTCTCGCGCTCTCCCGCTCGGCCGCCTCGAGCTCCCGGCGGACGGCGGGATCCTCGGTCTTCACGCCGGCGGCCTCGAGGCGAAGCCGCAGACCCGTGAGCGGTGTCCGGAGCTGGTGCGACGCGTCCGCGACGAATGCCCGCTGTGACTCGAGCACCGCATCGAGTCGGTCGGCCATCTCGTTGAACTCCTCTGCAACCTCCACCTGTTCGCGGGAGCCGCGTGCGGGGGCACGCGCCTCAGTGTCTCCCGCCGCCCGCCGGCGTGCGGCCTCACCGAGCGAGCGCAGCGGACGCGCGATCGAGCCGGCGAGGATCCAGGCGACTCCGAGGCCCAGCGCGAGGGCAAGGAGCCCGATTCCGATCAATGCGAAGACGTCCTGGCGAACTTGGCTGTGCACCGCGTCCAGGCTCTGCTCGACCTCCAGCGCACCGATGGTGCGGCCGTTCCGGACAATCGGGACGGCAGTCGAGAGCACGTCCCGACCCTCGTGGTGCCGGCCTTGCGCGATGTTTCCCCCGAGCGCCTCGAGTGCGATCGGGTCGTCCGTTGGCCGGGGTGGGGACGTGATGCCGTTCTGCGAGCTCGCGATCTGCCTGCCGCGCCCGTCGATCACGAAGACCAGTCCATCGAGGTTCTTCCCCGCCTCGGCGGCAACCTGCTGAACGCGAGCGGGTTGGTGGAGCTGGTCCGCCACCGAAGCGGCGACGACCTGCGCCTGGGCGGCCGAGTCCGCCTCCACTTCCGCATTGACGCGATCGCTGACGTTGGCCGACAGCGGCACCTCCAGGGCGACGATCACCACGATCAGCGTGTAGGCGAATGCCGCCAGCAGGCGGGCACGCAGGCTCATCTGTCCCCTCTAGGCCTCGTCGGCACCGGAGAACCGGAATCCCACCCCGCGCACGGTGTGGATATAGCGCGGCTCCGCCGGGTCGTCGCTGAGCTTCTTGCGCAGTCCGCTGATGTGCACGTCCAGCGTCTTCGTGGAGCCGAACCAGTTCATGTCCCAGACTTCGTCGATCAGGGCTTGTCGGGTGATCACCGACCCGGCGCTCTCCATCAGCACCCGCAGAAGCTCGAACTCCTTGCGTGAGAGATCCAGTGGCGCGTCTTTGAGCCGGGCCTCGTGCCGGGCGGTATCGAGGCTGAGGTCGCCGATCTTGATCGGCACGCCGTCCTGACCCGGCTCCGGATCGGCCCTTCTCAAGACGGCTCGGACTCGCGCCACCAGCTCCCGTGCCGAGAAAGGCTTGACGATGTAGTCGTCGGCGCCCAGCTCGAGGCCGGCGACGCGGTCAGCCTCCGCGCCTCGCGCAGTCAGCATGATTATCGGGACCCGGCTCTTGCGGCGCAATTCGCGGCAGACGTCGAGGCCCGACCCATCGGGGAGGCCGATGTCCAACAAGACCAGAGCCGGTGTGCGACTCGCCGCCGTCTCGATGGCCTCCGCGGCGGTCCCGGCGATGGCCGGGTTGAATCCCTCTCGCTCGAGGGCCTCGGCGAGGGGCTCGGTGATCGCGCGCTCGTCCTCGACGAGCAGGACGGTGGGGCGCTGGGACGACGCGTTCACAGCACTCTGATGCTAGGGGTGGCTGACCCGGTGGACCGGGCCGCCGGGAGATGATCCACCCGGCGGCCCCGATCCAGCGTCAATGTCCTCGCTGGCTAGTCATCCGAGCCCGAGTGGCCGGAGCCACCGTGGTCGTCGAATCCCGAATCATCGGATCCGCTGCCACCGTGGTCATCTCCCACGTCGTGACTGGGGCCATCGTCGCTGTGGGTGCTTCCCGGTCCCGAGTTCTGTGACCCCGGCCCGCGGTTGCCGTCGTCCTCGCCGGGATTGTCGTCGCCGACATCGTGAGACGGGCCATCGTCATGGGCGACCTGATCGTCGTCGGCCCGATTCTGGTCGTGATTGAGGCGATCCTCAGGCTGCCGAGGGGCACATCGCGGATCGTTCGCATGCTCCGCTTCGTCGCATGGGCCTCTGACTTCGGCAGCTTGCGTCGTCGTCCGCGCCGCCACCGGCTTCGCCGGCCTTGGCGAGCTCTTCCCGCCGGGTGCCGCCATCACGTAGGTCGCTCCTCCGACGAGGACTCCCACGAGTACGGCCAACAGTGTCTTGGACATGGTGCTCATACATCCCTCCTTGAACGTTGTCTGTCGCGGCCACTATTGGCGGCGAACGTCAGAGGAACCCCAGGCACGAGACACGGGATGGCAAGAACTGGGTTAAGCCTTGGTAAGGGGCCAGGCTTTGCCCGTTTCTAACCTGAACTTGGGCTTGACGTATCCATCGGCTGTCACCTTCGGATCCATCGCAACTACCGAAGGAGCAATCAAGATGTCCACACGTCTCAAGATCGCGATCGCCGCATCGGCCATCGCACTTCTCAGCGCGTTGCCCGCGGTGGCCCAGGCGGCCAAGTTCGAGGGCACCGTGGTCTCGAAGAACAAGCCCGCCAAGACGTTCCGCCTGAAGCAGGGCCAGGGGGGCGGTACCTTCACCATCAAGGTCACCGCTGATACGAAATATCAGCGAATCGCAGGATTCGGCGCGATCAAGCCGGGCCTCAAGAATGTGGAGGTCAGAGCCACCAAGAACGCCAAGGGGACCTGGATCGCCTCCAAGGTCCAGATCTCAGGGAAGTCAGGCGGCGGCAACGGTGGGGGCGGGGGCGGCGGCGCCGACGACCCGCCCAATCACACGTAGCGAACAGATTCCCCCCGAAAAGCGAAACGGCCCTCCGGGAAAGAGGGCCGTTTCAGGGGTACTACAGGGAGGAGAGAACGGGCGCTCAGGCACGGAATCTGAGACTCAGGCACGAATTGGACCGCTTGGGACCGCTCAAGACCGCCTGAAATGGGGTGGGACTGGCGCACGACTGGCGCACGGGAGGCCGCGATAGCCTCGGGCCGATGACGAATGAGGAGATCGCAAAACGACTCGACGAGATTGAAGACGCTGTCCGTTCGGTGCTGAGTGAGGTTGGCGCGCTGGGTTCGATGGAGTCGAAGCTGATCGACATCGAGGAGCACCTCGCGAACATCGAGGCGGCGCTTTGGCCGGAGGCCGACGAATAAGGAATCTCAGAGTCCCGACCCCTCCCGCCGTGCGGGCAAGCGGGCCCCGTAGCTCACGTACTCTGCAGTGATGGAATGGGGTTTCGGTAGGCGGGAGTACGAGTCGGCCCACTACAAGCCTGCGGCCATCTGCCGGCGTGGCCATGTCGAAACGACCAACCTGGAGAACTCGGAGGTTCCGGCGCGGTGTCCCGAGTGCGGCGCTGAAGTTCTCACGAAATGTCCGAGCTGCGGGGCGCGGCTGCGTGGCTACTACGACGTCCCAGGGGTCGCAGTGCTCGGCGGTGGATACGACAAGCCCAGGTTCTGTGATTCCTGCGGGTCACCATTTCCCTGGCTTGATCGCCAGGGGCGTATCTACGAGCTCGAGAACATGCTGGCTGACGAGAAGCTTGATCCTGCCGACGAACTCACGGTGAAGGAGCAGCTCGAGGCACTCGCCAACCCCGACCTATCGGACGAGGAGGCGGGCAAGCGGTGGGGTCGCGTCAAGGCATTAGCGCCCGGGCTATGGGAGCGCGGACAACCCATTCTCGAAAGCGTCGTCACCGCTGCTATCAAGGCCCAGCTCGGGCTCTAACGTCGCCCCCGGAGTTGGAGGAGGCCGCGCTTTGGGGCCCCACCGCTCACGGCTGTTGACGGTTTGGTGTCCGAACCAAAATTCAGAATCGTGGCCATGAGTAAACCGCTGGCAACCCGGGACGGATCGACAGGCCGAACGGCCGAACGTCACACCCGCTTGCCAGCTGCTGCCGAATGGCGGCCTCTGAGCGCCGAAGGGCGCTGCACGAATAGACGCGATCTCTCGTGGAGGCTCCATGCCGGCAAGCTCTTCTCACCCTGCGCACTCTGAGCGAGTAGCCGCAGTCATACCCGCCGAGATGGCCGAGGCGCTGCGGCGTCGTGCAGCCGCGGCTGATCGGACCGTTTCCTCCGAAGTGAAGCGCCGCCTTCGAGAGTCCCTCCAGAACGACGAAGGGCGCCCGGACCAGGGCGCCCCCGTCAAAGACGGCCAGGACGGGCCGACCTGTGCAGCCTAGTTCTGCTGCCCGACAGTTCCCGCCACCCGGCCCGCCCGGGTGGTGGATCGAGTGAGCGGCCGACTAATGGGCGCAGTCTTCGAACGCGAGCTCCCGCCGGCGCTCCAGGGCGTCCTCGTTGCGATGGCCGATCACGTCAATGAGGAGCGCGAGGACGATCTCTGCTGGCCTGGGATCGACCACCTGGCATGGAAGCTCGGGGTCAGCTACCGGACGGTGCAGCGCCGGGTTCGCGGGCTCGAGGAGCTGGGCGCGCTGCGCGTCGTACATCCAGGCGGGCACAAGACTCCTCGGACCTACCAGATCGACCTCGACGCGCTGCCGCTCAAAGCGGAGCCGCAGCCGACGAGGAAGAGGACCGGATGGGATCCCAAGGGCGACAGCCCGGTCGCCCTTAAGGGCGACAGCAGTGTCGCCCTTAAGCAGGGGGCGGATCGGACCAAGGGCGACGGTGGTGACGCGAAGGGCGACACTCAGGGGCCCGCAAGGGCGACACCTGGGGCCGAGAAGGGCGACAGAGCTGTGTCGCCCGAATCGGAAGTAGAAGTCGGAAGTGGAATCGGAATAGAAACGGCGATTTCGATTCCAGGTAACACCGGCAATGACGAAGAGGAGCCAGGCCTCGACGAGATCCGTCAGCAGATCGCCGACCTGAAGGAGTCGTCGGGATCCACATCGCGAGGGCGCATCAAGGCGCACGCGGACCGAGAGATCGAGCGACTCACCGATCATCTCGAGGACCGGATCGAGGTCGAACTTCAAACGGCACGCTGGGCCGATCGGCTGGGAGTGGCGGCATGACAACCCTGCCCGGAGTGAACACCGCTCTTGCCGGTGCCGTGCGCCGTGTGAACGCTGCGTTCTTTGCCCTGCCTCCCGATCAGTGCCCGGACCCGGCTGAGTTCGATCCGCTCGAGGCTGAGGTCGACGAGGCGTGCCGTGCCGGCGACGCGGACCGTGCGCTCGCCGCGATCGCCGAGTGGGAGGACCACTGGCTCGCAGCGATTCGAGGAGGTCGCAGCGTGAGCCAGCGGACGGTGCCACGCATCGCGCTCAATCGCGAGGAGGCTGCAGCCGCCCTCGGCATGTCACTCGACAGCTTCGAGCGACACGTCCAGCACGAGGTGCAGCTGATCCGCCGCGGCCGGATGCGCCTGGTCCCGGTCCAGGAGCTCGAGCGCTGGGCGCAGGAGAACGCCGAGCGCCCGCTCGCCGAGGAGGTCTGCTGATGACTTGTCGATCAACTTCGCCGGCGATTCCTTGGCCCCGGCGGGGACGGTGCTCACGGCGGCGCCGCTGCGCTGGCGGCGGGTCTTCGCGCCCGTCGCCAGCGCTCCGTCTTGCCAGGACCCCCCGGGGGTACCAGGGGGGGAACTACCGCCTCGCACGCGCGGGACCGAATGAGGGCTGGGACTGCCCCGGTCCGCGCAGTGCTCAAACGATGGTTTTTCAGGGGGGCAGGGATGCCTGAGCGAGCCGGCACCGAAGAGGCCGGCCGCACCGAAGGGGCTCGGCAATGCCGGCAGGGCCCTCTGGAGGCGCCTGCTCGAGGACCTCCATCCGGCTGCGGAGTTCGATGCGCGCGAGCTGGTCCTGCTGACGACAGCATGCCGTCAGCAGGACATGATCTCCCAGCTCGAGACGGCCGTTCGGCGCGATGGCGTCATGGTCGAGGGATCGAAGGGACAGCCGTCGTCAATAAAGCGGTCCCGGAGCTCCGCGCGTGTCGACTCGCGCTGCGCAGCCTGCTCGGCGAGCTTGGGTTCCCCGAAGACGACGAGCTCGCGCCCGAGACGTCGGCGACCAGGCGGGCCCGGAAGGCCGCCCACGCCCGCCATGGAACGCCGGCTCCCGGAGATCCCGAGCCAAGCGGCGGCTCACCCGAAGGGGGGAACGTATGGCGCGGCTTAGGCGCGATCTCCGCGAGAGCGAACCGCCGGACTCCGGTGAGAATCCGGAGCAGCGCTTTCGCGACCTCTCGCGCTTGCTGATGGCCTGCGAGCCCGATACGCCGGCCGCAGTCATCTCCGACTCCATTCGAGAGAAGGCAGCGCAGCTGAGTGCGAGTAAGAAGTCCGCCGGCGCAAAGCTTGCCGCGCTCGAGAAGCACATCGCGAAGCTCGGCGCCGCCGACGTCGCCGATCGTCACCTGGACCGGTGCGAACGACTTAGACAACGAGTGAAAGGAGCTCGCCGATGACCGGCGACAGACAATCCCCTACAAGCGTGAGCCGTACAAATCGATGCCGATCATCGCGCGCGATCGCGCGGTGCGCCGGGACTTCCCGGAGATCGACGCCGAGATCAAGGCCAGCGCGGCCAAGATCGCGACGCGGCACAAGACCGACCTTGAGCCCGCCGCCTGGGGGTGGTCGCGATGAGCGTCCGCCGATTCAAGAACCCCGACGAGCTCACGCGTCGACGAGATGGTGAAGCGCAACACCGCCCTGCGGCACCGGCGAGCCCGATCCGAAGTTCGAGACGACGGAGTACCGGGACGCGCGACGCCAGGCCCTCGAGGACGCGGGCCTGGAGGCGGATGACGACCGCCAGCCGGCACTCGAAGACATGACCCCCGAAGACCACTCCAACGAGGAGAAACGCATGAGCACCGCGACTGCGACACGACCGACCAAGGAAGCCAAGCGCCGGATCTGGGGCGACCCCGATCTGCACTACGTCGTGCCCGAAGGCACGGAGGCGCCGGATCCGATCCAGAAGGCAGCGGCGAAGGCCAGGACCGCCGTTGCCGCCCTCTACGCCGCGAAGGCCGAGCTCGACGATGCCCGCCGGGCCCACGAGGCAGCACCCGCCGCTGATCGGGCAGCCGCGGCGGCTGCGCTCGAGAAGGGTGACGACATCCCCAAGGCGACCGAGCCCGTTAGGCGAGCGGACGTCGGCAAGGCGGGCCGCAAGGTGGAGGCCACGAAGCGGCTCGCGAACGATGCCCTCTACGCCCAGGCCGACGCGATGGTCGACCACTGGGACGAGTGGGTCTCTGCCGAAGAGACCGCCGCCGGCGCGGACGCCGAGGAGCAGCTGCGGCTAATCGAGGGCATGCAGACGATCCATCTGCGCCAGCGCAAGCGGCGAATGGTCCGCGACGCAATGGCGAGCTTCGGGGGCGCCCCGCAGCATTTCTGCCTCACGAATCCGGATCTGTCCCGGGACGCAGAGAAGCAGGGGGCCCGAATGGAGCGTGCGCGTGCCGAGCTGGCGGCGAGAACCGGCCCGGGTAGGAATCAGGTGCAGCGCGACTTCGAGCATCTGACCGCCGCGCTGCTCGAAGTGATCGAGAAGGAGGCCGCGCGACCCGGGAGCCGATCAGCGTCGAGCGGCTACCGGGCGGCCTCGTCCGTCGTGAGTTCAAGCGAAAGGGCAACGACTGCGTGCGAGCGTCCATGGCAAGTGCCTACGGCTTCAGCTACGGGGAGCTGGCGGCCCTGCATCCCGACGCAGACGGTTATCCGGCCGCCCAGTGAGACTCAGACTCCGACGCAGAAGTCGGTTGTCATTCCGCTTCGACGAAGGGAGCGAACGCGATTTCGAGGAATCTGTCTTCCGCCGCGTTCCAGTACGGGGGGAAGACCATCGAAACCGCTTCGAACCACTCGTAGTTCTGGACGTCATACCACTGCGACTGATCGACGTCGGCCACGAACTCGAAGGCCGGCATGTTCGCTGGATCGGCTCCGGCAAGTTCAAGTGCTTGAAAGCAAAGAGCCGCCCGGCCGTCCTCCACGATCATGTTCGCCGCGAAGCCCCCGCGTTCTGTGGCCTCCTGGGTTTCCTTCGAGGAACGCCGGTTGAGGACTCGGGTATTAACGGCTTCGATCGCTTCCAGATCTTCGTCGGGCGGCGAGTATGCGTTCTGCACGAGAAGGCGCGCATGCTCGACAGGCTGCGGGGCCAGGCCCTCAACAAGCTCCGAAGAGAGCATCGCGGCCATCGCAAGAGTGAGGAAGATGGCCGCTCGTGCGCCGGCTTCCGGCTCGACCGGGGCCCAGGCCTTGTTCTTGCGACGGTTCGAAACCTTCCCGTGTTGCGACGTGCCGAATGCGATCGAACTGCTCAAGAGCTGTGCGCCGACCTGGTGCGCGAGAAGTGCAGCGAACTCGCTGTGATCGCCGAGGTTCCAATCCTCGATCTTGACCGTCAGGCCAACCTCCTGATAGAGACGCTCCACAACAGCGAAGTGCCGCCGGTTCTCGGTTCTCCAAGTTGCAGTTTCGAACACGTGGGCCAGTCTCCCGTGCCCACATGGGTCGGGTCAAGGGCAGGCAATAGGCCCAGATGGCGTGATGCCGCGCGGGTTGGCGACTTTGAAGGTTCCCTAGGGCAACAGGTGCACGTGCCCGCTCGCATCCAGGGTGAAGACAGTCGAGCGCTCCGTCGAATCGTCATCGGGCCGGTAGCGGTAGCGGCCCGCTCGCAATTCCTCGCGCTCATTCTCCTGGAGGTCTTTCAGAGCGTCGGCGAGGTGCGTCTCGTCGCCCGACCCCTGTGCCGTGCCGAGAACCTGCCAGTCCCCGGACTCATCCTCGTATTCGAATACAAAGCGCGTCACACGGCGAACGTACCGCATCGAACAATGGTGCTGGGCGCCCGGGCTAAGTGGGTCCGCAAGAGCGCTGCGAAGCGTTGCGATGGACGCTCAGCTACCGGCTCAACAGGTCAGACGAGCGACCTTAAGCACGGGATGGAGTTCGATGGCGTTCGGTGCCACCCCGGTTTGCCCGTGCGGGACGTCGAAGAAGCCGACGCCGGTCACCGTCGCCGTGCCGCTGAGGTCGGTGAAGTGGCTGGACGACGGCTGACCACAGGCCGCGATCAGCGAGGCCCTCGCGCTCGCCATTCTCGCCTTCTTCGGCGAGCTGGAAGCGCCCGGACAGGTCGTGTCGGGGAACTCCACGATCATCGTCTTGGAGGGTGCGCTCGGGACGGCGATCACGAGATGGACGTCGCGGTCGTCCTCGAGCTTCATCTCGACCAGGCGCGCCTGCACTCGATAGGTCGTCGTCTCCACTCCCTTGATCCGCGGGGTGCTAGAGCCGACGTGCGGGGCGGGCTTCTTACCGAGTCGGCCGACCGAGGTGTCATGGGGCTTGAATCTGACCAGCTTCTCGCGCGGATCAGAGAGGGTCTTGACTGCCCAGCGCTCGACGCCGCAGGTAGACGCTCCCTTCGCGGCCGTCGGTCGGTTGGCGCTCGAGAAGCCGA
This sequence comes from uncultured Solirubrobacterales bacterium, assembly GCA_963819715.1. Lineage (GTDB taxonomy): Bacteria > Actinomycetota > Thermoleophilia > Solirubrobacterales > 70-9 > DASUPK01. Next base: position 232,095 of record CAWFXE010000001.1, on the reverse strand, counting down.
CGGCAAGGGCAACGAGTACGAGGGCCGCGAGGATCGCGAGAGAAATCGGGCGGCGCACGGTGCGAGCCTAGCGCGACGGACAAGCCCCCCGGATCACCAGGGGGCCTCCCCGGATTCCTGCCGGCCGAGGCGGCCTCAGACGGCCAGGGGCGGGCGATCGGACCTAGCGCGTGTGCCGAGTAGGGCTCAAGCCAAGGAACCGTTGCGAAGCGTTGCGAGGGCTTGTGAGCGACCCTTGCGTCTGGCCACCGTGGCGGGTAGGGTCGCCCCAACAGAAATGGGGCGCGCGAGTGGTGTCGCCGCCCCCGTGGCACCGGGATAGATAGCCCGGCGCCCCGGGAGCGTATCCGCCGCTCGCGTCCCCTCCGGAAGAGGAGAGGGCACGCATGGCTGAGAGAACCCTGAGCATTCCCGCCGAGCACGTCGAGCTGTTCCGGCTGTCTGTAGCCGCGGAGATCGACAGCAACGCAAAGTGGGCGCAGCAGCAGGCCGAAGAGATGAGTCGGCGCCTGCTTGCCCGCGACGATCCCATGACCGCGGATCTTCACGGCCCGGCGCGCTACTTGTCCGCCGCGATCGACCTAATGGACGAGCTCAACGCGAGCTCGCCAACACGCGCTGAGGTCCAAGCAGACGACGACGTCCTGGCGCACGTCGCAGAAGCGATGGCACGAATCGCTAACAGTCGGTTGTCCTCCGAGCTCGACGTGAGCCCGCTCGATGACCAACAGGTGGACAGCTCACGGCCACTGCTCGATGCCCTTGAGTGGGCGATGAGCACCGCCGCAAGGTTCCACTCCCAGCGACAGCCGGCGGCGAGCCGGTGGCGATGGCGCAGCTGGACGCTGCTTTGGCCGTCGAGGGGCTGTCCTACGCGGAGGCGAGCTGATGGCCACTGGGATCACGAAACGGCATTCACGAGGCTGCGGCGCCCGATCGGGTCGGCGCTGCAGCTGCAACGCCGGATACGAGGCCTGGGTCTACCTGCCGCGATCCGGCAAGAAGGTCCGCAAGACGTTTGCTCGCGAGGCCGAGGCGAAGTCCTGGCGTGCCGATGCGCTGGCGGCTGCGAACCGCGGCGCGCTGCGGCCGATCCGCCGGGACGCGCGAACCTTGGCCGAAGCCCTAGCCGAATTCGTGGCGGGGATGGAGGCGGGCACGGTCAGACCCAAGAACCGAGCTCGCTACAAGCCGAACACGATCCGCTCCTACGAGCGGGCGGTGCGCAACTACATCGAGCCCTCGCGACTCGGCGCGATCCGTGTCGGCGATGTGCAGCGGGCCGACGTCCAGCAGCTGGCGGACGAGCTGCTCGCGCAGGGGCTCGCCGCGGGCAGCGCGAGCAACATCCTCAACCCTGTCCAGGCGTTCTACCGACGCGCGATCGACCGCGACGAGCTCGCCAACAACCCGGCCGAGCGGATCGATCTGCCGGTGCCGGGGAACGTCCGGCCGAAGCGGATCGCCTCGGCCGAGGAGGCAGCCGCGCTCCTCGCGGTTCTGCCCGACAGCGACCGCGCTCTATGGGCGGTGGCGTTCTATGCCGGACTGCGCCGCGGCGAGCTGATGGCGCTGCGCTGCGTCGACGTCGACCTGGCCTCGTCGCGGATCCACGTCGAGCGATCCTGGGACCAGGAGGAAGGCGCGATCGACCCGAAGTCGGAGTCGAGTCGGCGGACGGTGCCGCTCCTGGCGACCCTGCGCGATCACCTCGACGAGTACATGATCACCACCGGGCGCTCCGGCGAGGCGCTCGTGTTCGGCCGCACCGGATCCGACCCGTTCGTGCCTTCGACGATCGACAACCGCGCGCAGGAGTGCTGGGAGGCGAGCGAGCTCGAGCCGATCACGCTCCACGAGTGCCGGCACACGTTCGCCTCGCTGATGATCGACTCGGGCGCCAATCCGAAGGCGATCCAGACCTACATGGGGCACTCGAAGATCCAGACGACGTTCGACACCTACGGGCACCTGATGCCCGGGAGCCATGACGAGGTGCGGGAGCGGATGGACGCCTACCTGGGTGCGCAGGGGCGTGAACCTGCAGCGGATTTGGCGCTATGAGCGGGATTGGGCGTTCGGAGTCGAACGCTGCTTGAAACCCAGGTTGCGGACGGGGTAGCCTGATAGACGCAATAGATGCAGTAGAGCGTGGCCGCGTCCCGAAGGGCCTACGGGCGCTCCTCAAGTCCCAACAGCCCAGGATCCGATATGACGCCCATGGAAAAGATGATCGACGCCTTCGCGGGCGGTTGGCAATACCCGCGCGCGCATACTGGGGGTCGACGAGGAGCAGCATCAGTTGACGACCAGCTGCAGCTTGAGGTGCTCGTCGAAGAGGATGAAGTCGATGGCGGCTTCGTCGCTTTCTGCCTGAATCTGCCTGGCTGCGCCAGCCAGGGTGAGACCGAGCAGGAAGCTCTGGAGAATTTGAATGAGGCGATTGTTGGCGTCATCGGGGCGCGCATGGATCGAGCCGCGCGGGAGGCAACCTCGACACAGATGCCCGATTTTGGGCCAGGCGACGAGCATCACCGTTCCCTTGCGGGAGGCGAAGGATCACGCCTTCCCGTTCCCTCCAGACCGGCACGAACGCCAGCCCGCCTAGGCTAAGTGGGCTTGCGGGATCTTCCCCTGGCGCCGGGGGAGAGGCATGTCCGGGCGCTGGTCCGCTTCGGCTGGGTCCACTGCCGAACCTCTGGCAGCCACAAGATTCTCGAGAAGGAAGATCACGGGGCAACGCTCTCAAGCCCGCGCCACGAGGGGAAAGACGTCAAGCGAGCGCTGTTGAAGGCGCAACTCGACCTCGCGGGGACTCGATCGGGGATTACTGCGGGAAGTTCAAGTAGACGTCCACCGGCCCGACCGCGGTTTCCCTAGGCCGTGAGCCGGCGGCGGATGAGGGCAGGACACGGTTCCGCTCGTCCACGTCACTCCAGTCCTCGAGACTCAGGTATTCCTTCTCGTCCGGACGCGCCTGATATCGGACCTCGGTGCCTCCGACCTGGATGGTCGCCTCGCCATCACCGCGCCGGAATTCCGGGGCCACCTCAAAAGTCACAGGCACGACGTCGAAGCCGCCCATTCGCGCTGAATCGAGGGTGAGGTCGAGCGCGTGTCGGCCTTCGATCACCGCGACAACATGGCCGTCCCAATCCCCGGTCGTCAGAGGCCGCGATGTGAAGCCGAGGCTACCGGCCGGCAATCCCTGCTTGCTCAGCCGGACGGCGACGGCGAGCGGCTCAATACGCAAGCCCTGACCACGAGCGATCTCGACGGCGATCCGAGTGCAGATGATGCAGCTGTCCAGGCCATAGGCAGCGACCATCGCCGGGCGCTCGGCTAGCAGCGCGTCGATGACGCGGGTGATCTCCCGTGCCTTCGTCAAGACTCCGGGCGAGTCTACGCTGCCGCTGACTGGCGCACACACTGGCGCACAGACTGGCGCACGAAGGCGCGTCGTCGCCGCTTTTTAGCTGGACAACGGCCACAAAATACCTGCACCCATAAGAGAAACGGCCCTCCGGGAAAGAGGGCCGTTTCAGGGGTACTACAGGGAGGAGAGATATGTGTGTTGTCTGTGGGAGGTAGCCGGTACTCAGGCGCCGAGCGGACGACTGAACCGCGTTGAAGCGGTCAGCGCCATGTGCGCGGAGCCGAACCCGACCAAAAAGACTGTTGCGACGTAATCGCCGGCGATTCCCGCCACGACCCCGGCCGCGATGGTGGCGGCGGCCAGCGTGTAGTCGAGACCCGCATGGGCACTCAGGGGCACATTCCCCCGCTCGGTGTCGCCATAGACCGACGCGGCGAGCCCAAGCAGCAAAATCCCGAGAGCGATGCTCAGGGCGCCCGCGAAGGCCGTGAAGCCGAGCGCGAAGGGCGCCACCATCAAAATGGGGGCGGCGGCCACCTCGAGAGCGGCGTGCACGTGAAGCGGGATTGCCCTGAACAGAGTCATCACGAAAAACAGCGTACGAACGTATGTGCGATTCGTCTGTGAGCGCGGTCACGCATAGGTCATCTCTGTAGAAACTGACAAGCCCGCTACGCACGAACTTGCCGCCCTGCAGCGAGAGAACACCGAGCTACGAGCCGAGCTAGAACTCCAGTGGAAGGCGAACCACGCCGAGCACTGCGATACGGAGTGGCCGCACCCGTCAGGGGCCCGGTGCTGGTGGCCTAAGCCGACGCTTCTCGTCGGGCCAAAGGCGGTCCCAGATCGCGTCCATTTCGGTCACGAGATCGGGGATTGAAACCTCGTGGTCCCAGAAGCGAACGATTCCGTTTCGTGGATTGTAGTTGCCGAAGGCATGCGGAACGCCATGCCCCCTGATTACTTCGTTGGTTCCTGATCCGACGCTTCGCGAGACAAACGTCGCGATATCGCCTACTTCGTACCACTCCTCGATGCGTTCGTCGAAGTGCTCAAAAGCGTTGCGCACCTTCCGTGGACGCAGCGGTGAATCGTCAGCCACGCCCGATGCCTTTCGCAAGGGCTCTCGCGCCTTTCTCTGCTCCTCGGTTCCCGACGAGCCCCAAAGCAGCTTGGAGACGTTTCCGGCGATCATCAGAATTCCTTGGAGCGCGTACCAGAGCGTCCCGGGTGCCTTGTTCTGTCGCGCAGTCTCTAGGTCGTCAGCGGCTATTGCTGCCAGTTCCAATTGCGATTTCAGTTCGACCTTGTAGACGGTCAGTCTGTGGGAGTCCACGCAGTACTCTCATTCGTGATGGCGAAGCGACAGCGTAAGCAGCGCACGCCCAAGGGAACGGAGATTCCCGTTCCAAAGCGCAAAGACTTTGACTCGCTCTTGGAGCGCGTTACTGGTGGGCGAGTAGGTCGTAAACGCCCTGCCGAGACAGATCCGCCTCGCGAGCAATCTGACTGATTGAAACGCCGGCTGCTTGTGCCGCCTCGACGTAGCGCCGTAGTTCCTCAGTCGCTTCCTGTCGGGCCTTAGCCGCTCTCTCGCGCTTCCTAGCGGCCTGCTTGATGCCCCTGATGGCTTCGTCGTTGGTCACTTGGCAGCCTTGTCCAGAAGTCCCGTGAACATCGCTCGCGGATCGTGGCGGCGGTTGTAGCGGTAGGCGTATTCGTCCAGATAGGACTGCAACCACTTGGCCGAGACATGCTTGTACGTCCCACGCATCCCAGTCTTGAGGTTGCCGAAAAAGCCCTCGATCGTGTTCGTGTGGTTGTCGCCATCGACGTAGATGCCCGCCGAGTGATTGATCCGACTATGGCCCAGGAACTCCCGGCCCACGAAGTTGTAGGCGGGCCAATCGTCCGTGAAGATCAGCGCGGAAGGATCGACGTTGGCGCGAACTGCACTACGCAGGGGCGCACCCCGCCGAGAGGCGATCACGCGGAGCCTGACGTTGCCCCCGCGCTCGACCATGCCAATCACGGTTTGCCGACTACGTTCGCGGTACTGCGCCGCCTCTCGCGGATTCATCTTCTTGCGCGGTCGGCCTTCCGTGGAGGTTTCGTCGATCTCTACATCGCCGGACAGCGGCTCGCCATCGTCGGCCATCAGTTGGTTCCGAATCTTGTTGAACATGCGCCACGCCGTCTTGTAGGACACGCCCAGCTCGCGCTCTAGCTGCTTGGCGGAGATCCCGCAGCGAGTGCTGGCCATCAGATACATCGCGTAGTACCAAAGGTGCAGCGACGTAGAGGACTTGGCGAAGATCGTTCCCGCTGTCGGGTGGATGTGATGCCCGCAGCCCGTGCAAGTCCAAGACTGCCTGCCCTGCTTGGTCGCGTACTTCTTGAAAACCCGCTCCCGCTCGCACTTGGGGCAGTCGGCATGTTCGCCGTCCTCCGAGTAGCGGGATCGCCACAGGTGTTCCAGGCAGGCAGCATCGTCAGGGAACTCCTGCATGAACTCCATCAGCGAGTAGTCCGAGTCTGAGGACGCTTGCCGTGTTGGGTTATGGCGATTCGCAGGGGGCACAACCGTCAAGATACTTGACAGTTCTGCATTTGTCAAGGGACTTGACAGTAGGAGTGGACTGTGCGGTTTCCGAACCTCTCAATCTCACGAGGCAACGACTGTATTTCGAGTCGTCACCGTGAGGACCAAGGCGTCTGCGGGGATGTCTACGTCCTCTTTCCGGTGGGCGATGCCATTAGCGATGGCTGCGTCGGCGTCATGCGTGTGCTCAGTGCCAGCGGCCGCGTCCAGTTCGTCCAACGAAAGCGACGTGCGATCCGCGAGGATCGCGTTGATTTTGGCCTCGTCGGCAAGGATCAGTTTGCGCGTGTCGCCAAACCATTGCGCCCCAAAAGCCTGGCCCGTCGTTCTGTGGGTGACTCCGTGCGTCAAGAACTTGGCGTCCGGGCAAACGAGGCGTTCGTCGCCGGCGAGGTAGACGGCAACCCCGATGGACATGACATCGCTGGTGTTGTGCGTCACGAGGCGAAAGGGCATGCCGCGAAGAATGTTGTACGCGTTGACCCCCGCGGTGACGTTTCCTCCGAACGTCGAGATCAATAGATGGACCTCTTCGATGTTCGCAGTCGCACACTGACCCATCGCGTCCAGTAGCGCCTCGGCTTCCGGGAAATCGATATTCGGCGTGGTGAAGATGACGTAGGCCAGTTCGTACTGGTCGTCGTCTTCTTCTAGCTCCGCCTGGTCTTCGGGCTCGTGCTGCGGCGACTCGTCCCCGTCCATGTCCCGACTATCGCACCGGTCCCCGGTGTTTGGCAACACCCAATCACTCGCGCGTCTAGGTCAATCCGCTTGTAGCGCGCCCCCGGTGGTCCCAGAGGATGGATTGCCGATCTGTGCGAATCACCACCCTGCGTCTGGGGTCGGGGGCGCTCGGACCTATTCCCACGCGTCGGGCCAATCCCTTCTCTTCTACAAAGATGACCTATGCGTGAGCGCGGTCACACCCAGGACAAGTGGCAGGCGTGGCAATCGCCTCCCGCGAGGCCGGCCCACCCGCAGGTACGGTTGGCGCATGCCACGCCGTCGTGCCGACACCCTGCTCGCCGAGCGCGGGCTGGCTCCGTCGCGAACGGCCGCGGCCGCCTCCGTCCGGGCCGGCCGCGTGCGATTGGGCAAAGACGGCGCCGCCGTGGAGAAGCCGAGCGAGCTCGTGGACGAGAAGGCCGACCTGGTGGTCGACGAGGGCGAGGAGTTCGTCTCGCGAGGGGGGATCAAGCTGAAGAATGCTCTCGATGAGCTGCCCGTCGAGGTCGAGAGACGTCTCTGCCTGGATGTCGGAGCCTCGACCGGTGGCTTCACCGACTGCCTGCTGCAGCGCGGGGCGCAGACGGTGCTCGCCGTGGACGTCGGCTACGGGCAGCTCGACTGGCGGCTGCGACAGGACTCGCGCGTGCTGGTGATGGAGAGGCTCAATGCCCGCGCCCTGGGAGACTCCTACCTGCCTTTTCGCCCCCAGCTGATCACCGTGGACGTCTCCTTCATCTCCCTGGCGATGCTGATCGCGCCGATCGTGGCCACCGCGGCCGACGAGTTCGATCTCCTGGCCCTGGTCAAGCCGCAGTTCGAGCTCGGCAAGGAGAAGGTCGGGAAGGGCGGCGTCGTTCGCGACGCGAGCGATCGCCGCGATGCGATCCGCAAGGTCGCCGAGGCTGTGCGGAAGGAGGCCCTCGCGGTTCGGGGAGTGGCCTCCTCAGGTCTGCCAGGCCCGAAGGGAAATCGCGAGACCTTCGTCTGGGCGTCCCGCTCCGGCGATGAGGTCGACCTCGATGCGGCGCTCGAGGAGGTGGAGCCGTGATGAGGGCGATGCTGATCACCCACACTCACCCGGAGGCTTCCGCTGAGGCCGTTGCGAAGACCGTCGAGGCGGCGAGGTCAGCCGGCGTTCAGCTCATCTGCACGCCCGATGAGATCGAAAAGCATGGCAAGGCGGCAGCCGGGGTCGAGGGCGCCGGCGATGGCGAGCGACCCGATGTCTGCATCGTCCTCGGCGGCGACGGCAGCATCCTCTACGCGCTGCGCCGCTTTTCCGGCACCGGGGTACCGGTCTTCGGCATCAACTTCGGGACCGTCGGCTTCCTCGCCGCGGTGGAGCGAGAGGACCTCGAATCCGGGCTCGAGCGGGCCTTCAAGGGCGACTTCGAGGCCATGGACTTGCCGGCGCTCCGGGTCAATCTGCCGCTCGAGATGCCCGTCGGGCTGAACGACGTCAGCTTCGTGAGGCGGCCGCACGGGCGAGTGGCGGAGCTCTCGTATGCGATCGGCGACGAGGAGGTGGGGAGCGTCCGCTGCGACGGGCTGGTGGCCGCGACCCCGGCCGGGTCGACGGGGTACAACCTCGCAAACGCGGGCCCGATACTGGCCTGGGGCGTGAAGGGCTACGTGGTCAGCTTCATCGCCCCGCACACGCTCGCCGCCAGGGCGCTCGTCGTCGCGCCCAACGATGCGCTTCAGGTGCGCAATGCCGAGGGGCGGGAGCCGGTCGAGATCTCGCTCGACGGTGAGCCGGCCGGAGAGCTCGCGCCGGGCGACGAGCTCGAGATTCGCTTCGAGGAGTCGGTCAGCTGCCTCGCCCAGCTGCCGGGCCGGAGCTTCTACCGGCGCATCCGGGAGAAGTTCGGGATGCTCGCCTAGCCACCGGCGACGATCGCCTGCAGCATCCGCTGCAGCTCGACCCGCTCGTCCGCGGAGAGGGGGGAGAGCGTCTCGTCGTAGACCCGCTTCATCAGCGTGGCCGCCTTGCCCTGGACCCGCTTGCCGGAGGCGGTCGCCGCCAGCGCGTAGGCGCGGCGATCCTCGGGGTTGCGTGTGCGGTCGACGTGTCCTGCGCGCTCGAGGTCGTCGATCAGGGCGACCATCGTGGTCCTGTCGATCCGCATGACCTCGCCGAGGCGGCCCTGCGAGACCGGGCCCTCGTGGACCAGCAGAGTGAGCAGCCCATAGTGCTTGACGTGCAGTCCCAGCGGCTCGAGCGCCTCGTTGGCGGCGTTGTGAACGCGGAGGTGGGACTTCGAAAGCAGATAGCCGATTTGGTCGGCGAGCGAAACGGGTATGGAGTCGGTTGCGGTGTCGGCGGCGGGCGACATGGCTCCTGATTATCTATTATTCTGATCGTCAGTGCAACTGATGATCTCTGGGCCGGAGGTGCCTGATGGAACGTAAGTGGTGGAGCTTGCTCGCGGTCTGCCTGGCGACGTTCATGTTGCTGCTGGACATCACCGTCGTCAACGTGGCGCTGCCCAAGATCCAGCAGGACCTGCACACGGATCTCACCGGTCTGCAATGGGTGGTCGACGCCTACACGCTGCTGCTCTCCGCTTTCACCCTGACCATGGGGACGCTCGCCGACCGCTTCGGGCGGCGGCGGCTGTTCATCATCGGCGTCGGGCTGTTCACGGTCGCATCGCTGCTCTGCGGGCTCGCTACGAGCGACACCTTCCTCCATGTGGCACGGGGCCTTCAGGGCATCGGGGGCGCGGCCATGTTCGCGACTTCGCTCGCGCTGATCGCGCAGGAGTTCCAGGGTCCGGAGCGCGGCACCGCGATCGCCGCTTGGGGCGCGACGATCGGCGGCGCGGTCGCGGTCGGGCCGCTGGTCGGTGGAGCGCTCACCGACGGGTTCGGCTGGGAGTGGATCTTCTTCGTGAACGTCCCGATCGGGATCGGCACCGTGATCCTCGCCCGGACCCAGGCCGGCGAGTCTCGCGATCCGGATGCCAAGCGCCTCGACTGGGCGGGCCTGATCACCTTCTCGGGCGGGCTCTTCGCGCTGATCTTCGGGCTGTTGCGCGGGAACGCGGAAGGCTGGGGCAGCGGCCTGATCGTCGGCTCGCTGGTCGCCTCAGTCGTCCTGCTCGTCGCGTTCGTGCTCTTCGAGTGGCGCCAGGATCACGCGATGTTCGACCTCAGCCTGTTTCGCAAGCCGGCGTTCTCGGGCGTCTCCTACGGAACCTTCGCGATCGGCGCCGGGATGTTCGCGATGTTCCTCTACATCACGATCTACATGCAGAGCGTGATCGGGATGACGCCGCTCCAGGCCGGCGTTCGCTTCCTGCCGCTGACGCTGTTCGCGTTCATCGTGCCGCTCGTCACCCGCAATCTGGTCGCGAAGGTCCCTGCGCGCGTGCCGCTGACCATCGGGCTGGCGCTGGTCGGGACCGGATTGCTGCTGATGCGAGGCGCCAAGCCGGACTCCGACTGGACCACCCTGCTCGCCGGATTCATAGTCAGTGGTGTCGGCATCGGCCTATCCAATCCGTCGATCGCCTCGACCGCGCTCGGGGTCGTGCCGGCGGCGCGTTCGGGCATGGCCTCGGGGATCAACAACACGATGCGAATTGCCGGCGTCTCAACGGGGATCGCCGGTCTTGGCGCCATTTTCCAGAGCAAGATCACCGACTCTCTCCATACGTTGCTGCCAGGGGCGCCGAGCGGGTTCGCCGACGGCGTGGCCGCGAGCGGAACCCAGGCCGCCGACCAGACGCCGCCCCAGCTACACGACCAGGCATTCCACGCTGCGGGGGTCGCCTTCACGGACGCCTTCAACGACATCCTCCTGGTCGGCGCGCTGATCCTGTTCACCGGTGCGATCGCTGTTGTCGCTCTGGTCCGGCAGAGCGACTTCGTTCCGCATGGGGCACCGCAGCAGGCACCAGCGGAGGCGGAAGAACCCGCCGCCGCGTAATCCGTCGGGGTCCCTCGTTAGAACGAGGGACCCATGCTCCTCGAGCTTCGAATCGAGAACCTGCTTCTGATCGAACGCGCCGAGCTCCGGCTCGGGCCGGGCCTGAACGCGATCACGGGCGAGACCGGGGCGGGCAAGACGATCCTCGCCCACTCCTTCGACCTGCTGATGGGCGGCAAGGCGCGGAGCCACATCGTCCGCCCGGGGGCGAGCGAGGCCTACGTCGAGGGGGTCTTCGAGCTGCCGAAGGGACTGCTCGACGACCCCGAGCTGGCTGACGTCGGGGACCGCCTGCCGGAGGGAGCGACCGAGCTGGCGATCGGTCGGCGCGTCTCGGCGAGCGGCCGGACCAGCGCCTTCCTCGCGGGCCGCTCCGCATCTGCGCCCGAGCTGCAGGCCCTGGGCTCGCGGCTCCTCGCCTTCTACGGCCAGCACGAGCACCGTAAGCTGACGCTCGCCGGCGCGCAGCTCGAGACTCTTGACGGCTTCGCCGGCGAGGACCATCTGGAGCGGCGCCGGAAGTATCGCGAGGCGCATGCCGAGGTGGTCCGGATCGAGCGGGAGCTGGCCGGAATCCGCGAGCGCGACGGGGCCCGCGAGCGTGACCTCGACATCCTGCGCTTCGAGCTGGAGGAGATCGAGGCCGCCAAGCCGGATCCCGCCGAGGAGGCGGACCTGGCGCCGGAGCGCGACCGGCTCCGCCACGCGGAGGTCTTGCGCGGGGCGGCGTCGGAGGCACTCGCCGCCGTGACCTGTGACGGCGACGGCGGCGCATCGGAGGCGATGGGCTCGGCGGAGTCCGCGCTGGGCGCCCAGGAGGGCGTCGACGCCGAGCTCGACAAGCTGGCGGAGGTGGCACGCGGCCTCCGGGTCGAGCTCCAGGAGCTCGCGGTGGAGCTGCGCGGCTACGCGGAGGGGATCGAGGCGGAGCCGGGCCGGCTGGAGCAGGTCGAGGAGCGACTCGATGTGCTGGACCGCCTCAAGCGCAAGCACGGCGGGACCATCGAGTCCGTTCTGGCGCACGCCGAGCACTGCCGCGCGGAGATCGAGACGATCGAGGGGGCGGAGGAGACGACTGACCGCCTGGAGTCCGAGCTCGCCGGGGCGCAGCGCAAGCGCACTGATCTCGCCGCCCAGCTCAGCGAGGTCCGGGCGAAGGCCGCGCGGCGGCTCCAGAAGAGCGTGGCGGCAGAACTCGACCAGCTGGCGATGAGCGGGGCGAAGCTCGAGGTGACGCTCGATCCGCATCCCGACGGCTTCGGCGCGCTCGGCCAGGAGCGGGTGACCTTCCAGGTCGCGACAAACCCCGGGATGCCCATCTCGCCGCTGCGGGAGGCGGCCTCCGGAGGGGAGCTCTCGCGGGTGATGCTGGCGCTCGCCGGACAGGGCGCTCGCGGCGGCGCTGGGACCTACGTCTTCGACGAGATCGACGCGGGCATCGGCGGCAACACCGCGAAGGCGGTCGGCGAGCGGCTGCGGAGCCTGGGCTCCGAGCGCCAGGTGCTCTGCATCACCCACCTGCCCCAGGTCGCCTCGATGGCCGACACGCACTTCCGAATCGAGAAGAGCGTCGACGCGGGCCAGTCGACGGCACGGGTGGAGCGAGTGGATGGGGAGGGCTTGGTCGCCGAGATCGTTCGGATGCTCGGCGGGAGCGACGGTGACGAGGCCGCAGATCGCCACGCGCGAGAGCTGCTCCGCGCCGCCTGAGCTCCTGGCTGCATAGGCTCTGCGGATGGCCGTCGCCGTCCCCAGCGTCATCACTGGAACCGCCCGCGTAGGGCCTCGCACCAAGGAGCTCGTACGGCGCCTCGAGCCCGGTGAGATCGCCGTGATCGACCACCGGAACATCGACCGGGTCGCGGCCGAGGAGTTGATCGCCGCAGGCCCGGCGGCCGTCGTCAACGCCTCGCCGTCGGCCGATGGGACCTACCCGAACCTGGGTCCGCTCATCCTCGTCCGAGGAGGAGTGCCGCTGATCGACGCGGCCCCCGGATTGCTCGACCGAGTCGCCGACGGGGACACCGTTGAGATCGACGGCGACGAGGCGCTCGAGATCGAGGACCTGCTGGCGCGCCTCGACCATGGGCGGGCACGGGCGGCGGAGGCGTTGCGGGACTTCGCCGACAACACCCTCGCCCACGTGCGCGAGGAGGCCGACGACTTCCTTTCGCTGAGCGACTTGCCGGAGTCCCACACCGTTTTCAGCGGACGCCACGCCCTGGTCGTCGCTCGTGGCGGCGATCACGTTCGCGATCTCGATTCCTTGACCGGCTACATCGCGGAACGCGATCCCGTGTTGGTCGGGGTCGACGGCGGAGCCGACGCCCTGATCGACCGCGGACTGGTCCCCGACATGATCGTCGGCGACATGGACTCGGCGAGCGACGCCGCGCTCCGGTGCGGAGCGGAGCTGATCGTCCAGGGATATCCGGGTGGTGATGCCCCAGGGGCGGCGCGTCTCGAATCGCTCGGGCTGTCTCACGCGATCGTCGCTGCGCCCGGGACCAGCCAGGATCTCGCGCTGCTCATCGCCTACGAGCATGGCGCGGAGCTGCTGGTGAGCGTCGGTACGCCGCAGTCGCTGGTCGAGTTCCTGGGAAAGGGGAGGGCCGGGATGGCATCGACCTTCCTGGCCCGGCTGCTGGTCGGAGACGCACTGGTGGACGCGAGCGGCCTCAGCCGGCTGACTTGACCCGGCGGACCAACTACCGCGGCAAGCCGGTCCTCTTCCCGCTCGGCGCGGTCCTGCTGATCGCCGCCTGTGCGGGCCTCGCCGCCGATCCAAGCCGCTGGCTCGTCTTTCTCGCGGGCGTCGGCGCTCTCGGGCTGCTCGACGACCTGGCGGCCGGCACCGAGCAGGGGCTCCGCGGACACGCCCGCGCGGCGCTTCGGGGGCGCCTCTCGACGGGTGCGGTGAAGGCGATCGGCACGGTCGGCCTGGCCGCGTATGCCATGGCCGGAGAGGGCTGGGCGCCCTCCGAGTACGCCGCCGGCGTCGGGGTCCTGACGATGTCGGCGCACCTGGGGAACCTGCTCGACACTCGTCCGGGCCGCTCGGAGAAGGCGCTCGCGCTCACCGGGGCGGCCGCCTGCGCCGCCACCTGGAGCCTCGAGCCGCTGGCGGCGGTCGCCGCGCTGATCGGCCCCGTCGCGGTGGGGGCCTGGCTCACCCTGCGCGAGCGGGCGATGCTCGGCGACAGCGGAGCCAGCCTGATCGGCGGCATGATCGGCGTGGTGCTGGTGACCACGCTGTCGGTCTCCGCGCTGTGGCTCGCCCTCGGGCTGCTCGTCGCGATCTCGCTCTATGGGGAGTTTCGCTCGATCAACTCCGCCGTCGGTCGAGTTCCGCTGCTTCAGCGACTAGACTCGCTTGGCAGATCGAATTGAGCCAACCGAAGCCAGGCGACACCCGATTTCTCTTCGTGACCGGCGGTGTCGTCTCGTCCCTCGGCAAGGGCATCGCCTCCGCCTCTCTCGGCCGCCTCCTCGTCTCCCGCGGCTTCCGGGTTCAGCTGCAGAAGCTCGATCCCTACATCAACGTCGATCCGGGGACGATGAGCCCGTTCCAGCACGGCGAGGTCTTCGTTACCGAGGACGGCGCCGAGACCGACCTGGACCTCGGCCACTACGAGCGCTTCACCGACGAGAACACCTCTCGAGCCTCCAACTTCACCGCCGGCGGCGTCTACAACAGCGTCATCCGGCGGGAGCGGCGCGGCGATTACCTCGGCGCAACGGTCCAGGTGATCCCCCACATCACCGACGAGATCAAGAACCGGATCCTGATCGTGGCCGAGTCGCAGGCGGTCGACTTCGTGATCACCGAGATCGGCGGGACGGTCGGCGACATCGAGTCGCTGCCGTTCCTCGAGGCGATCCGCCAGCTCTACACGGAGCTCGGGCCGAAGCGCTGCATGTTCGTGCACCTGACGCTGGTGCCCTACATCGGTCACGCGGGTGAGATGAAGACAAAGCCGACGCAGCACTCGGTCAACGAGCTGAGGCGGATCGGGATCCAGCCCCACGCCCTGCTCTGCCGCTCCGAGGAGGGGCTCGACCGGGAGATCCGCAAGAAGATTGCGCTGTACGCCAGCCTCCCGGAGGACGCCGTGATCTCGGCGCGCGACGTGGACAACGTCTACAAGGTGCCGCTCGTCCTCCGGGCCGAGGGCATGGACGACCAGGTGCTCGATCACTTCGGGATGGAGGCCCCGACCCCCGACCTCGGCGAGTGGGAGACGTTGATCAAGCGGGCCGACGCCGCGCGCGAGCGCAGGGTGAAGATCGCGCTGGTGGGCAAGTACGTCCAGCTCGAGGACGCTTACAAGTCCGTGCTCGAGGCGCTCACCCACGGCGGCTGGGAGCACGACGTGGAGGTGGAGACCGAGCTGGTCTCCGCCGAGGACATCGATGAGGCCCAGCTCGAGGACGTCGACGGCATCCTGATCCCCGGCGGCTTCGGCGAGCGCGGGATCGAGGGCAAGGTCGAGGCGGCCCGGATCGCCCGCGAGAGGGGCATCCCGTACCTCGGGATCTGCCTCGGCATGCAGATCGCCGTCGTGGAGTTCGCCCGGAACGTCTGCGGGATGGACGGCGCGAACTCTGCCGAGTTCGATCCAGAGACTCCCTACCCGGTCGTCGACCTGCTCCCGGAGCAGAAGGAGGTCTCCGACCTCGGCGGGACGATGCGCCTCGGCGCGGACCCGGTGAAGCTCCATGAGGACACCGAGGCCCGCGAGATCTTCGGCGAGCCCGTCATCTACAAGCGGCACCGCCACCGCTATGAGGTCAACAACATGCTTCGCAAGCGGCTGGAGGAGGAGGGTCTCGTTGCCAGTGGCACCTCGCCCGACGACCGCCTCGTCGAGGTGATCGAGCTGCCCGACCACCCGTTCTTCGTCGCCTCCCAGTTCCACCCGGAGTTCAACTCCAGGCCGACCCGACCGGAGCCGCTCTTCCGCGAATTCGTCGGCGCCGCCGCCAAGCGTGCTGCGGAACGCCCAGCGCGGGAGGAGCCCGCCGCCGAGGCCGAGGCAGCCGCGGAGGAGTCCGAGGACGTCAGCGTCCGCCGCTCGTCCTAGACGGTCGCCAGCACCACCATGGCGATCAGGAAGACCCCCGTCGCGGTGGCGAAGGCCCCGATCTTGATTCGCCAGCGTGAGCTGATTCCCGCGACTCCGAAGAGGAATAGCGACGTCGCCAGGATCACCTCAGCCAGGGTGTAGTTGGCGGCCTTGTCCTGGTGGTCCTCGGCCTGCTGGACCTCATCAAGTGAGCTCGCCTCCAGCGCACGGCCCGCTGGGCTGCGGAGGCCGGCGGCGGTCGCTCCGAGAAGGCGGTGGGTCGCCTGGTGAAAGTCCAGGTTCGCCTTGTGCTCCTGGTGCTCGTTCAGGTAGACGGCGCCCGCGGTGACGATCGCGGCGAGCCCGAGCGCGATGGCGATGATGATCTCGAGCCGTCCCTCCAATCTGCTGGATGGCGCCCCGCTTTGAGTGGTCGTGTGCGGCTGCTCGGTCTGGATCGGTCGGCGGGCCACGCAGGTCTTCTATCAGCGCGGCTGGCGCTCGCGCGCCCCGCGTCATAGCCTGTCGCGATCGTGACCGCGGATGACCAGCGCATACTCGACCGTTTCGTGCGGCTCTGCGAGATCGCGAGTCCCACGGGTGAGGAGCGTCAGGTTGCCGATGCGGTCGTTGCCGAGCTGCGCGAGCTCGGGATTGACGTCGCCGAGGACGGGTCCGCTGAGGCGGCGCAGGCCGCGGCCGGCAACCTGATCGCTCGCGTTCCGGGCAGTGGGGACGGCTGGGTCTCCTTCTTCGCGCATCTCGACACCGTTCCGCACGAGGGTCCGATCGAGGTTGCGCGGGAGAACGGCCGGTTCTCCACCCGGGGAGACACGATTCTCGGCGCCGACAACAAGGCTGCCGTGACCGTCCTGATGGAGCTCGCCGCACGCCACGCCACCGACCCGGCGCCCCTGGGGCTGGAGCTCGTCTTCACCGTCGCCGAGGAGGACGGCCTGCGCGGCGCGAAGGAGCTCGATATCTCGGCGCTGCGGGCGCCGTTCGGATACGTGCTCGACCACGCCACGCCGATCGGAGAGGTGATCACCGCGGCGCCCACCTACAAGCGGCTGATCGCCGATTTCACCGGACAGGAGGCGCACGCCGGGATCAACCCCGAGGACGGACACTCTGCGATCGCGGCGGCGGCGGCTGCCGTGGCGGGAATGAAGCTGGGGCGCCTCGACGAGGAGACGACCGCGAACATCGGGATCATCGAGGGCGGGACGGCGTCCAACGTCATCGCCGGTCACTGCCGGATCCTCGGCGAAGCACGCAGCGTCGACGGGGAGAAGGCGGCGACGACGATCGGCGAGATGGTCGACGCCTGCACCTGGGCTGCGGGGGAGAGCGGCTGCGACGTCGATGCGCAGGTGATCGAGATGTTCCGCGGCTACCGGCTCGATCCCAAGTCGGAGGCGGTGCGAATCGCGAGCGACGCGCTGAGGCGGAACAGACACGAGCCGGAAGAGGTCGCGACCGGCGGCGGCAGCGACGCCAACGCCCTGGTCGCGGCGGGCTACGAGGCGGTGCTCCTCGCCAACGGGACCGAAGCGAACCACACTCCCGAAGAGTCGGTTACGGAAGGCGCGATCGTGGAGATGCTCGAGGTGTGCGAGTCGGCCATCGACGAGGCCGCGAAGGTGGCAGCGACCACGGACGGGGGATAGACGATGCTGAAGCTGCGGCGGGGGGTCGTGACTTCGTTGGACCCGCTGCGAGTGCGGATCGGCGATGAGGAGCGGCGGGCCTGGGCCGACGAGTCGCTGGTCGGCGAGATTCGCGAAGGCGATGAGCTGATCCTCAACACCGAGGCCGTGGACCTGGGCCTGGGGTCCGGCGGCTTCGACGTCGTGCACGCCAATCTCACTCGGGGGCTCGAAGCACCGGGTGCGCCGGAGGCGGCGGCCATGAAGCTCAACTACACGTCCCTCCAGCACCCGGTGGACCCGGTCGAGGCGCTTGAGTTCGAGGGCTCGATCCGGCGGATCCCCGTGCTGGTGCTCTCCCTCCATGGCCAGCTGGCGCCCGCCACCTGGGCGGCCCGCCGCGTCACTTCGGAGATGCGCGTCGGCTTCGTCCAGACCTCCGGGGGAGCCCTGCCCGGATCGCTCTCCGAGGACGTCGCGCAGCTGCGGCGCTCGGGGCTGCTCTGCGGGCACGCCACGGCGGGGCCGGCGTACGGCGGGGAGCTCGAGGCGCTGAGCGTGATCGGTGCGCTTAAGGCCGCCGCGGGTCCGCTCGGCTGGGACGCGGTGATCGCCGGGCCTGGGCCGGGCATCGTCGGGTCCGGCTCGGAGTTGGGTCACGGAGGGATGGCGGCCCTCGATACCGCGCACGCCTCCCTGGTCCTCGGCCTCGAGACGCTGCTGGCGCCCCGGATGTCGAGCGTCGATCCTCGGTCTCGTCACCGTGGGCTGAGCCACCACACGGCGACCGTCCTCCGGATGCTGCTCGGGAACGTGCGGGTGCCGGCGCCGGCTCGCAGGCCGGCCCCCTGGCCTCGGATCGGGGGAGGCGACGGTTCCCTCGACGAGCTGCGCCACGCGTGCGGCGAGCGCCATGAGATCTGGCCGCGCGAGGCCGCCGTGGACGAATACGCGGCGACCGCGTTGCCGAGCACGCACATGGGGCGGGGGATCGCGGACGATCGCCTCTTCTTCGCCGCTGCTCTCGCCTCAGGCGACGCGCTGGCAATGGCGGCCCTCGCGGAGCTCGCCACGTGAGCGACGAGCGCCTCAAGAAGGTCGGGGGCAAGCTCATCCATCGCGGGCCGGTCGTGTCCGTGCGGATGGAGACCTTTCAGTACGCGGACGGGAGCAGGTCCTCTCGCCAGGTCGTGACCCATCCGGGCGCCGTCTGCGTGATTCCCCACGACGGGCGCACCCTCTACATGGTCGAGCAGCCTCGGGAGGCGGTCGAGGAGCCCGCGCTGCTGGAGCTCCCGGCGGGCAAGCTCGACGTCCCGGGGGAGACGCCGCTGGAATGCGCTCAGCGCGAGCTGGCGGAGGAGGTCGGCAAGGCCGCCGGCGACTGGCGCGAGCTGAAGCGCTTCTACACGAGCCCCGGCTTCGCGAACGAGCGCGTCTGGCTCTTCCTGGCCTCCGAGCTCTACGACGTCAAGAGCGAGCCCACGCCAGAGGAGCGGATCGAGATCGTGGAGATCCCGCTCAGCGACATCGACGGCGCGATCCGGCGCTGCGAGGACGCCAAGTCGCTGATCGGGCTGCTGATGCTGAAGGAGCTTCTCTAGGCAGGGACAGGAAGCCGGCCGCGGAAGTACTCCGTATGGCCACCATGGCGCCCGTCCCCGAGACGGCCGAGGCGCGCTACGAGTCACTCGTCCTCGATTTCCTCGCGCACCTCGAGTTCGAGCGTGGGCTGTCGCGCAACACCCTCGCTGCCTATCGCACCGATCTCCTGCAGTTCGGCCGATTCCTGGCCGAACGCGATCGCGACGCCACCACCGTCGAGCCGGGCGACCTCTCCGACTTCCTGGCCGATGTGGCGCAGGGCGACGGCAACGGGCGCGCTCCCTGCTCGACCGCCACGGTCAACCGCAAGGCGGCCTGCCTGCGCTCCTTCTACCGGCACCTGCGCCGCGAGGAGGAGATCTCAGACGATCCCGCCGCGCGGCTCGAGACGCCGAGACGTGGCAAGAAGCTTCCGGAGGTCCTGAGCTACTCGGAGGTCCAGCGCCTGCTCGCCCAGCCCCGTGGCGACGGCGCGGCCATCCTGCGTGACAGAGCGCTGCTCGAGGTGATGTACGCCTCGGGGTTGAGGGCCTCCGAGACGATCTCGCTCGAGGTCTCGGACGTCGACCTCGACCACGGCATCGTCCGCGCCCGTGGCAAGGGCTCGAAGGAGCGGCTGGTACCGGTCGGCGGCAAGGCGCTCGCGGCGGTTCGGGTCTACCTGCGCTCGGGCAGGCCGGAGATGATCCGCTCGCACGACGAGCGCAAGCTGTTCGTCAACTTCCGCGGCGGCCCGCTGACCCGGCAGGGGCTCTACAAGATCGTGCTCCGGCACGCCGAGACTGCCGGGCTCGCGGACCGGATGAGCCCGCACACCCTGCGCCACTCCTTTGCGACGCACCTGCTCTCGGGCGGATGCGACCTGCGCTCGGTCCAGGAGATGCTCGGCCACGCCGATCTCTCGACGACCCAGCTCTACACCCACCTCTCCGGCGAGGAGCTGAAGGAGGCCTACTTCAAGGCCCACCCACGGGCCCATTCGCCTCAATAGCCTTGAGGCATGCCCGAGTTGCCCGAGGTGGAGACCGTCCGTCGCCAGCTCGAGCCGGAGCTGGTCGGCAAGCGGATCGTCTCGGCGTCGGTGCTCGACGAGCGGCTGACGCGGCCTGAGCCGCCGCAGGCGCTGGAGCGCGCCGTGCGCGACAGGGAGGTGACGGCGGTGGCGCGACGGGGGAAGTACCTGCTGATCGGCCTCGAGGGCGGCCGCACCCTGGCGATGCACCTGCGGATGACGGGGAACCTCCTGCTGCGCGACTCCGAGCACGGCGAGACTGCGGATCTGATGAAGAACGAGCGGCTCGGCCGGCCCCGCCTCTATGAGTCGGCGCCCGAGCCGAGTCATGTGCGGGCTCGATTCGAGCTGGACGACGGGAGGACCCTGGTGTTCACGGATGTGAGGCGCTTCGGCCAGGCGGTCGTCCTGGACGCCGGCGATCAGCTGAACGAGTTCTTCGCGAGCCGCCTCGGCGTGGAGCCGCTGTCGGGGGAGCTCACGCCTGACCGCCTCCTCGAGCTGGCAAAAGACCGGACGGCGCCGCTCAAGTCATTCCTGCTGACCCAGTCCCGGGTCGCGGGGATCGGGAACATCTACGCCGACGAGGCTCTCTGGCGGGCGCGCCTGCATCCGCTTTCGCCGGCTGGGTCGATGAAGCGGGAACACGCGGAACGCCTGGTGGAGGGGATCGTCGACGCGCTCCAGGCCGGCCTCGACAACGGCGGGGCGAGTATCGACGACTATCTCGACTCGCGCGGGGAGCCCGGCTCGATGCAGGACGAGTTCCTGGTTCACACCCGCGAGGGAGAGGCCTGTCGCCGCGATGACGGCGGCGTGATCCAGCGGATCGTCGTGGGCGGGCGCTCGACCTACTACTGCCCCGTCTGCCAGGAGCGATTGCGGCGGCGGCCGCGGCGGGCCAAGAGCGCCAGGCGTAAGGCGAAGAGCCGATGACCGGCCTCGTCGCCCTCCCCGATGGCTTCGCGGTCGGGCACTGGTCCGACGCAGCCGGTGGGACGGGCTGCACTGTCGTGATCCCGCCGCCGGAGACACGCGGCGGCGTCTGCGTGCACGGCGGGGGGCCCGGGACACGGGAGACGGACACCCTGCGGCCGCTCGCGAACGCTGATGAGGCCAGCGCCATCCTGATGACGGGCGGCAGCGCCTTCGGGCTGGCGGCCGCCGACGGGGTGGTCCGCTGGCTCGAGGATCACGACCGCGGCTACTTCACTCCGTACGGGCGGGTGCCGATCGTGCCCGCGGCGGTGATCTACGACCTGCCCTCGGGCGAGGGAGACGTGCGGCCGGGTGCGAACCAGGGCTACGCGGCCTGCGAGGCGGCTCGCGAGGGCGTCCCCGAGCGCGGGGCGGTGGGGGCCGGGACCGGCGCGACGGTGGGCAAGCTGCTCGGCCGCGAGCGCGCCAGCCGGGGCGGGGTGGGGTACGCGGCGCTGGTCACGGGGACCGGGCACACCGTGGCCGCGATCGCGACGGTGAATGCCGCCGGCGACGTGATCGACGAGGACGGCTCGGCGCTCGCCGGTCCGAGGGGCGAGGAGGGCGAGGAGCTGCGGGGCGCCGAGCTGATCGCGGCGATGGAGCAGCCGCCGGAGTTCCGGGTCCCCGAGGGCAACTCGACCCCGGTCGTCGTCTGCACGGACGCGGCGCTCGACAAGCGGCAGTGCTCGATCGTGGCACGGGCTGCCACGGCTGGGATGGGTCGCGCCATCGACCCGGTCTTCACGCCGGTCGACGGCGACGTCGTCTTCTGCCTCGCCTCCGGGCGGGGCGCGCCGGACCAGTTCGCCCCGTTCCAGATCGGCGCGGCCGCGGCGACGGTCACGGCCGCGGCGATCCGGGACGCGGTGCGCGAGGTCTGATCTGTCCGGGCGCTGCGGCAGCTTTGATGGTCATGCCCGGGAACTTCAAGACCGAGGCCGTCGTGCTCCGCAGCATCCGCTACGGCGAGGCCGATCGGATCGTCCATCTCTACTCCGCGACGCGAGGGCGGATCGGGGCGATTGCGAAGGGGTCGCGACGGCCTAAGTCGCGGTTCGGGGGGCGGCTGGAGCCGTTCTTCCGGCTCGACCTCGTCCTCTATGAGGGGCGGGGCGATCTGTTCACGGTGACCGGCGCGTCGACCGTCCAGGGACACGGGGCGCTGCGCTCGAATGGGGCGGCGCTGGGATCGGCCGGGCGGGCCTGCGATGCGGTGCTGCGGCTGCTCGACTCGGGCGAGCCGAATGAGGCCGCGTACAACCTGCTATGCACCTACCTGGGGCTGCTCGACTCCGACCCCGAGGGGGCCAGCGCTCCCGGTGCCGCGCTCGCTTTCAGGCTCAAGCTGGCGCTGGCGGCGGGGTTCTCACCCGAGTTGGCGAGCTGCGCCAGCTGCGGGGAGGCGGAGCACCTGGCGGCGTTCTCCGGCTCCGCCGGCGGGGTGGTCTGCGCGAGCTGCGAGGGCGAGGGCTTCCCGTTCAGCGAGGAGGCGCACCAGTTTATGGTCGAGGCGCTGGCCCGTCCCCTGGCGGAGGCCCCGGAGGCGGACCGGCGGGTGGCGGCACAGGCCGATCGCGCGATCACCGAGACGCTGGAGCACCACGCGCACGTGCACCTGCGCGCGGCGGCCTAGCGGCCACCAGGCCGCTCCATTTCGGAGCGCAGGGCGAAGCCCATAGCGACTTACGTGGGGCGGCCGCTTGTGGCCGCGACCTTATGTAGGTGGGCGGTACATCCGCTCCGTGACGCGGAGCTTGACGCCCTTCGGCGCCTTGCTGGCGCGCATGAACCAGGGGAAGAAGCGGCCGGTGACCACCGATCGCTTCTTGCGGTCGTAGGCGCGGAGGGCGTCCTTGACGCAGCGCTCGGCACTGATCATGCCGGGCGGCAACGGCGTGTCCTCGGTGTGGCCGGCCACCTCCTGCCATTCGGTTTTCACCGGGCCGGGGTTGACCACCGTGAGCGTCACGCCGCTGCCGCGCAGCTCCATCCAGAGGGCCTCCATGAAGGAGATGGCGAAGGCCTTGGTGGCGCCGTAGGTCGCCTCGTAGGGGAGGGGCTGCATGCCGGCGGTGCTGGCGACGGTGATCGCGCCGCCCCGGCCGCGCTCGACCATTCCCGGAACGAACGCGTGAGTCAGCGTGACGACCGCCTCGCAGTTGACCCGCACCATCTCGGCCTCGCGCTTGGAATCGAGCTCCAGAACAGCGGCCCCGCAGGCCGAAGCCCGCGTTGTTGACCAGCAGGTCCACCTGCAGGCCCCGTCGCTTCACCTTGGCCGGCAGCTTGTCGGCCTCCGCGGCGAGGTCGCACTCGATTGCCGTGACCTTGGTCGGCAGCTCTTTTGCGAGCTTCTCGAGCCGGTCCTTCCGCCGCGCGACCAGGATCAGGTCGTAGCCCCGGGCGGCCAGCTGGCGGGCGAACTCCTCGCCGATTCCGGCCGACGCTCCGGTGATCAGTGCCGTCTCTGACACGGGCGGGAGCCTATTTCCAAACCTCGCGGGCCGCGTCCCGGCGGATGTGCCGGGCCGGGTGCGAACATCGAGAGGCATGCCAACGCACACGGAGACGCTTGAAGATCGCGTTCGCTCCTGGGAGGCCGAGTACCTCTGGGACCTCGCCGTGCCGTCGTATCCGGCGCGGCGCCGGGAGCCCGAGGCCGACAGCCCGGTGCGGACTCCGTTCCAGCGCGACCGCGACCGCATCGTGCACTCGAAGGCGTTCCGGCGCCTGAAGCACAAGACGCAGGTGTTCGTGGCTCCGGAGGGGGACCACTATCGGACCCGGCTCACGCACACGCTCGAGGCCTGCTTCATCTCGCGGACGGTGGCGCGGGCGCTGGCGTTGAACGAGGACCTGACCGAGGCGATCGGGCTGGGGCATGACCTCGGGCATCCGCCCTTCGGGCACATCGGCGAGGAAGTGCTCGACGAGGCGCTCCAGGAGCACGGGATGCGCTTCAGGCACAACGAGCACTCACTGCGGGTGGTGGACGAGCTGGCACGCGACGGGCGCGGGCTCAATCTGACCGAGCCAGTCAGGGACGGGATCCTCAATCACACGAGCTCGGGGAAGCCCGCGACCCTGGAGGGGCGGGTCGTGCGGATCATGGACCGGGTCGCGTACATCAACCACGACATCGACGACGCACTGAGGGCGGGGATCATCGCGCAGGCCGATCTGCCGACGGAGCAGATCGAGCTGCTCGGAGAGACGGGGGCGCAGCGGATCGACCTGCTGGTTCAGGACATGGTGCGGCGCTCGCGGGCCGAGGGGGACGTCGCGCAGAGCGACGAGATCGGCGGAGCCATGCTGCGCCTGCGGAAGTTCATGTTCGACCGGGTCTACCTGGGAGAGGAGGCTCGCGCCGAGCAGGAGTACGCGCGGGTGGCTCTGCGGACGCTGTTCGACCATTACCTCGCGAACCTGGACGAGGTGCCGGCGACGGACCCGGATGCCGGTCCGGTGCAGCGCGTGACCGACTACATCGCCGGAATGACCGACCGTTTTTGCCTCAGCACGTACGAGGCACTCGTTGCCCGGAAGTAGATTGGACTGATGGCGAAGTTCACGGACGAGAGCAAGGACCGGGTGAAGGAGGCGGCGGACATCGTCGAGATCGTCTCGGCTTACACCGACCTCTCACAGCGCGGCCAGGACTACTGGGGCAATTGCCCGTTCCACGACGAGCGAACTCCTTCGTTCAAGGTAAATCCACGCGACAAGCTCTACTACTGCTTCGGTTGCGAGGCAAAGGGTGACGTCTTCAGCTTCGTCGAGGAGAAGGAGGGGCTGGGTTTCCCCGAAGCGGTCGAGTCGCTCGCCGAGCGCTACGGCGTCGAGATCGAGCGGGAGAACGAGGATCCGCAGGCCGAGGCGAGGCGCCGGAGGAAGGCGCGGCTGTGGGAGCTGCTGGAGCGGACGGCGAAGTTCTACGAGCGCTACTTGTGGGAGTCGCAGAAGGCCGACAAGGCTCGGGCCTACCTGGTTGAGCGTGGTCTGGGGGAGGACGTGCTGCGGCGGTTCGGCGTCGGAATGGCGCCGAGCCCCTGGGACCAGGTTCTGACCGGGAGCCAGCGGGCGGGCTTCAAGACCGACGAGCTGCTCGCGGCCGGGTTGATCCTGAAGGGGCGGCAGGGCGGCCACTACGACCGTTTCAGGAACAGGATCACCTTCCCGATCCGCGACCAGCGCGGGCGCGTGCTCGGCTTCGGCGCGCGGGCGCTGAGTCCGGACTCGCAGCCGAAGTACATGAACTCGCCTGAGGGCGAGCTCTACCGCAAGAGCCACACGCTCTATGGCATCGACCGGGCGCGCGGGCCGATCGCGAAGGCGCGGCGGGCGATCGTGGTGGAGGGCTACACCGACGTGCTGGCCCTGCACCAGGCCGGGGTGGAGGAGGCCGTGGCGATCATGGGGACGGCGATCACGCCGGAGCAAATCACGATGCTCGCCGGGCTGACGGAGTCCGTGGTGCTCGCGCTCGACGCGGACAGGGCCGGGGCGGACGCGATGATCCGCGCGCAGAAGGTGGCCGCGGGCAAGAGCCTCGAGTTGCGCGTCGCGGCCATGCCCGATGGGGAGGACCCGGCGGACATGCTGAAGGAGGGAACGCTCGACCGATTCATGAAGCTGGTGGAGGACGCGATCGACCTGCCGAGCTTCCGGGTCGATGTCGCGCTCGGACGCGGGGATCTCGGAACGGTCACCGGGCGGGAGCGGGTGCTGGAGGAGGTCGGGCCGGTGCTGAAGGCGATGGGGGAGACGGCTCTCGGATTCGACGAGCTGGTCCGGAAGATCGCCGATCGGCTCGACACGGATGCGAGCCTGGTTCTGGCGCGGGTGCGCTCGGCCCCGGAGGCCAGCGCGGCGCCGACGGGCGATGGCAACGGGGCGAAGCCGCCGAAGCCGGTCGCCGTTTCCCTGACCCCGCGCGAGACGCGCGAGCGGGCGCTGCTGGCGATGTGCCTCGCGAAGCCGGGGGAGGGTCAGGCGTTCATCGACCGGCTCACGGAAGAGCACCTGTCGCTGTCGGGGCAGCCGGCGCTGGCGTGGCTGCGGACGAACCTGGCGGACCCGATGGACGGGCTGCCGAGGGACGATCCGGCGCTGACGTCGCTGATCACCGAGCTGGTGATGAGGGCGGAGAGCGAGCCCGCATCGGAGGGCGCGATGCAGCTCAACTTCGACCTGCTGGAGCTCCAGCGCCTGGAGGGCTTGATCGCCGCCGCGCAGGAGGCCGGTGACTATGAGAAGCATCGGCAGCTGTCAAGGGAGCGAGCAAGCATCTCGAGTCGGATCGCTCACGGCGGTACCTGGCCGGAAGCCGCCTAGCTCGATTCGTTACGCATTCGCCACACTTCCGCCCGGCCGACGTCACATTTCCCCTGCATTTGGGCACTATTCTGGGCAGGCTCCATCCGACTGGGCCCTGAAAATGTCTGCAAATGTCCAAAAGAGAGCTCGAGCAATTTCTGGCTGAGGGTCTTTCACTGGAGAAGATCGGCAAGCGCGTCGGGCGCAGCCCGTCGACGATCAGCTACCACCTCAAGAAGCATGGTTTGAAGCCGGTGAATCGACAGCGGCATCTGCGCCGCGGGCCGATTCCTGAGGACCAATTACGAGAGCTCCACGCTGAAGGTGCGACGCTCCGCGAGATCGCAACCGAGCTTGACCGCGGGGTCGCGACAGTCCGCTACTGGATAGAGAAGTACGGCCTCGGTACAACCGCGGGAGGCCGGAGGAGAGCCGCAGCGAAACGGGCTCGACTGGCCGGCGAGCGCGAAGTCGAAGTGCCGTGTCGGAGGCATGGGATGACGATGCATATCCTCGAGAACGGCAACAGGATCCGATGTAAGCGCTGTCGAGCGGAGGCCGTTGCAGAATCCCGTCGTGAGCAGAAGCGAATACTGGTCGAGGAGGCCGGAGGTGCATGCCTTATCTGTGGATACAGCCGATGCCTTGCGGCACTCGAGTTCCATCATCGCGATAGGAAGACGAAGCTGTTCGCCCTTAGTCGTGAGGGCGTCACCCGTTCGCTCGAGAAGTCCCGAGCGGAAGCCCATAAATGCGATCTGCTCTGCGCTAACTGCCACGCCGAGGTCGAGAACGGCGTGGCGGAAGTTCCCGCTGCCGCTCGACTAAGACTCGCTGCATGAACCGCCGAGCGGTGCTGCCTGAAGCTCCCCCGCCTGGATTCGAACCAGGACTCCTTGATTAACAGTCAAGTTTGCTGCCATTACAACACGGGGGACCGAGATGAACTGCCCGGGAGAGGCCCGGGAGTCACGCCATTGTAGGCCGCTCTTTCGACGAGATCGGCAGCGGCGCCTGCTCCATCATGAGCCCGCGACCACTCGGCCACGCCAAATGCCCGACCTCGGAACCCAGACTCATTCAACAGCCGCCGGGTGGCCAGCCTGATCGCCCGTGGTGACAGCAACCGTCGCGGCACCGAAAGCCCGGTCCCCGACCACGCCACCCTCGCCGCGTTCTCACCCATGTCGCCGACGGACGGGCAGACCAGCAGCGGTTTTCCGGCGGCCAGCGCCCTGATCACGGTTCCGTGCCCGCCGTGGCAGATCACCGCGTCCGCCGCCGGCATCGCCTGCGAATAGAGCAGCCAATCGACCAGCGTCGCGTTGGCGGGCACCTCGATCGGCCGCTCCGGCCGATGCCGGTTAGTCGTCGCCAGCACCCGCACCGACTCGTCCGCCAGCCCGTCGAGCGCGGCCCGCAGCAGCTCGCACTCCGGATCCTGGGACGTGCTCGGCGCGATCACCACCAGCGGCTCGTCGCCCTCGGGGATCTCGATCTCCTCGCCGGGCAGCTCGAAGAACAGCGGTCCGGTCACCCGCACGTGCGCGGGCCACTCTCGCGGGTACTCGAGCTGCGGGAACGTCGCCACGATCGCGAGCAGCTCGCTGATCCCGCCGTGAAACCGCTCGATCGGCGGCAGATCCAACCGGGCCCTGGTCTCGTTGAGCTCATCACGGCCTCGGCGCAGCCCCATCCCCAGGAGCGGCCCGGTCGCTCGCCACGCCGCCCGCCCGAACCCCGTCCGCGGCGGTCGCAGCCCGAGCGAGTACAGCGGCATCCCAGGCTGCTGCACGGGATAGACGTGCGGGATCAAGGTCGCGTGCGGCACCCCGGCCACCTCCGCGGCGAGCGTCGGCGCCAGCGTCAGGATGTCGCTCACCACCAGATCCGGCTCGAACTCCTCCATCAACCGGGCCAGCGCCCGCGCCGCGGCCGCGGCCGTCTGCCCGTCGTGCGTATCGGGGCCCGGCGGCGGAAACACCGTGTACTCCTGCGCCCCGGTGAATGCCAGCCCCTCGGCCTCGACCGGCTCCCGCCACCGCTCCCAGGTCTCTACCAGCACGTCGTGGCCGCGCCGCCCAAGCTCCCGGGCCAGCGCGATCGCCGGGAACGCGTGCCCGGGATCCCCGAATGCGGCCACGAGCAGCCTCAGGCGATCTGAACGGCCCATTGCGCGGACCCTAGGGCGTCACCGCCATCCTGTGATCCGTGGCAACGCGACGCAACAACGCCGAGCGCCTCCGCAACTCCGTCAGCGCCATGCCGAACGGCACGAAGCAGGCGATGCTGCGGGGCATCCGTTCCAACCGCGTGATCGTCGGCGCCTACGTCGACAAGCGCGGAGGCGTCTGCCCGATGCTGGCGGCGCACCGCAACGGCGGCCGCACCAACTTCGGAAC
This sequence comes from uncultured Solirubrobacterales bacterium, assembly GCA_963819715.1. Taxonomy (GTDB): domain Bacteria; phylum Actinomycetota; class Thermoleophilia; order Solirubrobacterales; family 70-9; genus DASUPK01. The sequence goes on along the minus strand of CAWFXE010000001.1, from coordinate 203,423 downwards.
CTTCGCCCGCGCCTGGGATGCCTTCACAGGCGCCAACCCCCGCAAGCCGCGTCGCGCCTCCCGCCGGGAGGTCCGCACCCTCGAGGGGTATCTCGAGACGGGACTGCTGCGAGATGGCGCGGGGGGCGAGACCCTCCCGGAGCGCCCCCTGGCCGAGGAGGTCCGCGACGTCCAGGCGACCCGCCGCCGCCTCGCTGCCGCCGAGGCACGGGAGGCATCCGACCTCTCGGTCGAGGACGTGCTCGTCAGCGCGTACGCCCAGCACGCCCACGACGAGGAGCGGCTGCCCGAGCCCGCCACTCCCGACTCTGCCGAGGCCTGGTCCGCCGAGCTGGAACGGGCCGAAGCCGAGCTCGAGCGCGCGGGCTCCTAGCCTCCGCGGCTAACTTGCGCCCGTGACCCGGGTGCCCGCCGATCAGCCGACCGTTTCGGTCATCGTCCCCGTCCGCAACGGCGAGGACACGATCGGAGACTGCATCGACGCGATCCTCTCAACCGACTACCCGCCGGAGCGCCGGGAGATCCTCATCGTCGACAACGCCTCGACCGACCGCACCGCGGTCCAGATCCACGAGCGCCCAGTCCGCTACCTCCACGAGCCAGAGCCCGGCGTCTCCAACGCGCGCAACCGCGGCATCGCCGAGAGCACGGGCGAGATCCTCGCCTTCGTGGACGCCGACTGCCTAGTCGAGCCCCAATGGCTCGCCGAGCTCGTTCGTCCCTTCGAGGACCCGGAGGTCGGCGCGGTGGGAGGCAACCTCGAGCACGCGCCCGCCACGACTCCGACCGAGCGCCAGGTGGCCCGCATGCTCGGCAATTGGCAGCAATTCGCCTTCAACTCCAACCCGGCCTATCCGATCACCGCCAACGCGGCCTACCGCCGCGAGGTGATCGACCGCATCGGCCCCTTCGACCCCCACATGACGCGCGCCCAGGATGTCGAGCTCGGCCTCCGCTTCCAGGAGCGGAGCGGTCGCCGCCTCGCCTTCGCGGAGACGGCAACCGCCCGCCACCGCAACCGCACGACCCAGCTCGGCTTCTTTCGCCAGCAGCTCGGCTGGGCCTACGGCGCCGGCCTGGTCGGCGCCAAGTTCGAGGCGATGGGGGGCCACCAGGTCAAGCCGCCCCGCGCCAAGGAGATCGGCCGCACCGCCCGCGGCCTCGGAATCGTCCTCACCGCGAAGGCCCGCGGCCGCGGCGAGACCCGCTGGATCGAGGACGCCTGGTACGACCTGATGCGCCAGATCGCGTGGTGGGTGGGCGCCCGCGCCGGCCTGCGCAAGGGCGGAAGAATCTGGGGAACCTAGCCCAGCTCGGGCGTGTCCATCGTGTCCCCGGGGCGCAGGAACACCATCTCCGGGACGAGGCAGTTCGGCGAGGTGCGGAGAAGAAACCTCACGGCCTCGGCGATGTCCTCGGGCCGGATCATCGCCTCGGCCGAGACCTGCTGCTTGACGAACTCCGTCATCGGCGTGTCGACGAAGGCGGGCGCGAACGCCGTCACCTGAACCCCCGACCCCGCGATCTCCTTTTGTGTCGCCTGCGAGAAGCCGATCACTGCGGCCTTGGTTGCCGAGTACACCGACAGCCACGGCTGGCCGGCCTTGCCGGAGACGGAGGCGGTGTTCACGAGCAGCGCCTTGCCGTGCTCGGCCCCGGCTTCCTTCAGCATCGGCAGGCACTCGCGCGTCATCAGCACCACGGCCCTCAGGTTCACACCGAGCTGCATGTCGACGAACTTGGTGGTCAGGGAATCCATCGCCTCGCCGATCCCGACTCCTGCGTTGTTGATCAGCACGTCCAACCGCCCATACCGCTCCTTGTGAGCGGCCACGAGCGCGGAGAGGTTCTCCTCGTCGGCCATGTTCGCCGGAATGCTCTGCACATCCAGGCCCTCGGAGCGCAGATCCTCGGCCGCGGCCTCGAGCTTGTCCGGGCGACGGGCCGAGACGGTCAGCCCGTAGCCGTCCTCGCCGAGCATGCGGGCGATCGCCAAGCCGATGCCGCTCGAACCGCCGGTGATCAGGGCCGCCTTCTCCGCCACGTCGCCTCCTTTAGAGATGAGAGGGCGCGCCTTTAGGCGCGACCCATCTAATGCTGGCGGGCGCCACCCTAGCGGTGCCCCAACTACGATGCCGCCCGTGACCCGCAAGCCCCTCGCAGCAGCCGCCGCCGTGCTCGCTCTCGCGCTCGTCGCAGGCTGCGGCGGCTCGGACAACGGCAGCGGCAGCCGCAGCCGCCCCGCGCCCGCCGCGTCCGCGTTCCCCCCGGCGAACGGCCAGACGCTCCGCCAGCTGATCGTCTCCTCGCAGGCCGCCCAGGGCCCCGTCGCGTCCCCGGCGGCCGCCAACTTCCACCTCGGCACCAACCGCTTCCCCTTCGGCGTCTTCACCACCGGCCATGACCCCATCACCGACGCGGAGGTCGCCGTCTACGCCGCCCCGGGCCGCGGCGTCGAAGGCAAGGCGATCGGTCCCTTCCCGGCGCGGATCGAGGATCTCACCACGAAGCCCGCCTTCCGCGCCAAGACGACCGCCGACGACCCAAGCGCGGCGCAGGTCGCCTACGTCGCCGACATCCCGCTGAACAAGCCCGGCCCCTGGGCCTTCGCGGCTCTCATCAAGAACGGCGGTGCCTACCAGTACAGCCTGATGCCGACGCCGAACCCGGTCGGCGACTACCCGATGCCCCAGGTCGGCCAGAGCGTCCCCGCGATCCACACCCTGACCCCGGGCCAGGTCTCGAACATCTCCCAGATCGACACGCGCGTCCCGCCCGACGACATGCACTCGGACGACTTCGCGGACGTCGTCGGCAAGAAGCCGATGGTCCTGCTCTTCGCGACCCCGGCTCTCTGCCAGTCACGAGTCTGCGGGCCTGTCACCGACATCGCAGAACAGGTGAAGCAGGAGTTCGGCGACAGGGTCGCCTTCATCCACCAGGAGATCTACAACAACAACAACATCAACGACGGCCCCCGCCCGCAGATGCAGGCCTTCCACCTGCAGACGGAGCCCTGGGCATACGTGATCGACCGCAGCGGGAAAGTCAGCACCGTCCTGCAGGGTCCCTACAGCGTTCAGGAGCTCGAGTCCGCGGTGCAGAAGGTCGCGAACGGGTAGAACTCCCTCGATGGGGGATGACGAGCTCCTCAGCATGCTGGCGGCCGAGGCCGGGCGGCGGACGCCGACGATCATCGACGGGCTCGAGGAGATCGCCGGCTCGGACGAGAAGAACTCGGAACGCATCGAGGAGCTGCGCGTCGAGGCGCACGGCCTGAAGGGCGCGGCCCTGGTCGTGGGCCAGAATCGGCTCGCCGACCTGGCCAGGGAGATCGAGCTGTTCCTGGCCGGCTGCGTCGACGTCGGACGGATCCAGCCCGGTGCCGCCGCGGCGCTGGTCGCGGGCGCGAGCGCCTTCAATGAGGGCGCCCAGGCGGCTGCGGAGGGCGTTGCCGAGCCCTCGTCAGTCGGAGACTCCCTGGCGGCCCTGGCCGACTGACGTCAGCCGGCGTGGTCGATGGCGAACGAGATCGCCCCCAACACCATGGCGCTCATCACCAGCCATGCCGGAATCAGCCAACTGGCGATCTCCGCCACCCGCATCGCCACCCGCCGGTAGGAGGGCAGCAACAGCGCCACCATGCTGGCCGCGAACACGATTGCCGCGCTTGCGATCACCGGCACCGCGATCAGAGTCCGCGCCGGCGCGTCGATCCTGTCGTCGAGGCTCCGTCCCACATGGGCATTGAGCAGGGCCACGATGACGACGATCACCACCGACCCATAGAGCGCGCCGAGCAGCGGCCAGGTGAAGGTCGTCTCCTGGAGCTCCTCCTGCTCCCGAGCCATCCGTCGAATCTACCCCGGACGGTACGCTCGGCCCCGACAGGGCCGGTAGCTCAGCTGGTCAGAGCAGCGGACTCATAAAAACCACTTTTCCACCACTCTTTCCCACTTTCCCCTCTATTTCCAACCACCCACATCCACCTTATTCTAACAGAAATCTCATTCTACCTATTAAATTCCCAGCGCTCCCCTTCACCCCTAAACCCGTTCTACATCCATTCTCTACTACTGTTCGATAGCGATCCGAGAGCTTCGACTCTACCGCACCTCACCCAGAAGCAGCTCGCCTCCCTGCTACAATCACCGTGCGCTATCTCCACACTCGAGCGCGAGAGCGTCGACCTAAGCAGCAGCAACCCGCCTCATACTCGCGATAGCGCTCTACGTCGAGCCCAGCACCTAAACCAGCAAGACCCCCGCACACCCTTGCGAAAGCACCAGAGCACTATCCCACATACGCAAATCTAACCAGCAAAGCATCGACTTATAGCGTCATCCGTCCCGAAGCGCTCTACCAGCCCGAGAGAAAGAGCCAACCTTAGCTCGCTACCCACTTTGCTCTAACTACCCCGCAGCCCAAGAACCGCGCGCCTAGCTATGCACCGAGAAGCAAGTGAAGCTGCTAGCCACCCCCAATCCAGCGCTGTCGAACCGCAACGCGAAATTGCGCAACGCGTGCACCCACCCTAAAGAAGCTGCGCGCCACATAGCTAAGAATCCCGAGAGAGTCGCTAGTCTAGGTCCCGCGCCGCCGCGCGATCCAACGTTGCACAACTAGCGATCACGTCGCGCCGCAGCCGCTTGGATTCACAGCATCGAGAGCTCGCCGTACGCAGACCACAGCGCATGTAACACGCGCCCCGTGCAGCCAAAAGCACCCGCAGCTCTATCGCGAGCTCATCGTCATGATCCTGCGCGAAGAAGCCATCCGCCGTTAAGCTTTTCTCATCCCCATCCCCGCTGGGGTAGCTGCTCTCCAAACCTGCTGCGTGTTCTCCTCGCTGATCGGAGCGGCCGTGACGATCGGCCCGCCCCAGAACCCGGAGGCAGAGGAGTCCGTGCTCGGGGCGATGTTGGTCTCCGAGTCGACGATTAAGCCCGTCGTCACGAGGTCCAGCTTGAGGCCGCCGACTTCTACAGCGACCGCCATCGGCGATCTTCAGCGCGATCCATCACCTGCGCGCCGCCGACGGCGTCGTCCACGTGCTGACCGTCATCGATCAGCTCAACCAGGAGGGCGAGCTAGAGCGCGTCGGCGGCAAGGACAAGGTGGCGAGCCTCGCCGCCAAGGTGCCGGCTCCGGGCAGCGCGGTCCACTACGCGGCCATCGTGAAGCGGGACGCCCGCCTGCGAAAGCTGCACGAGTACGCCGCTGAACTCCGCGAGCTCTCCTACACGAACGGCGAAGCCAATGCGATCGTCCGAAAGATCGAGGGGCTGCTCGGCGACGGGCTGAAGGCACGTGCGCAGCTGCGAGTCCTCGACGTCGAGGCGATGGTCGGATCCTCCCCACCGCCGGTTCCGTGGGTCGTCGAGGGGCTCGCTGTAGAAGGTTCCCTCACCTTGATCTCGGGCAAGGAGGGCGAGGGCAAGAGCCTGTTGGCGATGAGCCTCGCCGCCGGCGTCGCCCTTGGCGAGGACGTGGCGGGAGTGCCCTGCAAGCGAACCGAGGTCCTGATCGTCGACGCTGAGAATGGCCAGTACGAGATTCACCGCCGAGTCCACACGTTGGGGCTCCCGGCTGAAGGTGTGACCGTGGTCGAAGCCGACGGCTACAACTTGGGCCACGATCTCGCCGCGCTCGAGGACCTGATCGACAAGGTGGATCCCGGCCTCGTGATCCTCGACAGCTTCCGGTCTCTCTGGCCCTCGGGCGAAGAGAACGACAGCGGCTGCCGTCTCGGCCGTGCTCGACCCCCTGCGCAACATGTTGCGCCGACGAAAGGTCGCCGGCCTCCTGCTCCACCACGTCTCTCGCGCCGGCAACGACTACCGGGGAACCTCGGCGATCGGAGCGGCGATCGAGCTCGGCTTCCGACTCTCGCGGTTGCCGGACGATCCCGAAGCCCGGGACCGGCGCCGCCTTCGCTGCTTCAAGTGTCGGCCGGCCCCGGAGCCGCCCGACCGCTGGCTACGCCTCCACCTGGAACGCGGCCAGGTGTTCATCGACGCCGCCGAGCCCTTCGAGCGGGACGAGCAGGAACAACCGGCCGCCCCTCGCATCGCGTTGGCGCCGGCGCTGCTGGACGCAGCGGCCGAGCCGGCCACGTTGGCGGATCTGGCGAGAGCGATCGACCGTGACCCGAAGAACCGGACGGTGCGCCGACTCTGCGCGGATCTGGTGGACGGCGGGGAGCTTGAGCGGCTCGATGACGGCCGCTATCGAAGGGTGTCGGGGGTGACACCTTTGGCGACACCCGACACCTTGGAGGGGTGTCACGGTGTCAGCGCCCTAGGGGAAATGACACCCGACACCCCCGATTCGGAGGGTGTCACCCCGACACCTGAGGCGGGGCAAGATGCCTGAATCCTCGGGCAGACGGGGCGACCTCGTGGCGCCCAGAAAAACGCTCACGGTCACCCCGGCCTCGGCAGTCCTGGCCGAGTCAGGTCCAGACTCCCCCGCCGCGCTCGTTAACGCCGTCGTGGGTGCCTGCGCTGAGGCCCTCTACCAGGAGGCGCTGGGCTACGAGGACCGCGAGCGATACGAGCCGCTGGAGAGGCTCGCTGAGCAGATCCGGAAGGCTGGTGCCGAGCGCGGTGTCGAATGGCTACGCGAACACCGCATCAACCGCGAGGCGCGCAAGCCAGCTACCCCCGGGATCAGGGCCGAGCTTGCAGCAGCGGTGCGGAAGGTGAACGCGATCTACGGCCACATTCCCGAATCGGCTTGGCCCGACGTGGACGGCGACGCCTGGGAGCAGCTTGAACAGGAGATCGACGCTGCGTCCGCAGCTGATGATCGCGATCGCGCATTGGCCGCCATCCGTCGCTGGGAGGACCACGCGAGGAGCGCGCTCCTAGGCGAGGCTGCGACGTGAGCGACGCGCGCGAGCAGCTCCTGGCCACGATCGAGGATGCGGTCGCCGACACTCTGGGGCGCCAGCTCGCCGGCATTGTTGACGAGCTGGCCGAGCGTGTCGCTGATCGCCTGGCCGCCAAGGGTGGACCCGAGCCGTACCTGGTCCACGCCGCCGAGGTCGCTCGGCGGTTTGGGGTCAGCCGGGACTACGTCTACTCACACTCCGGAGCGCTCGGCGCAATCCAGCTCCCGTCCGACTCCGAGGCGACGGATCCCCGCCCGCGGCTGCGCTTCGATCTCGGCAAGGTCGCCGAGGCTCTTCAACAGGACGAGACCAGTGAGCCAGAGCCCGAGCCCACCCGCCGGCGCCAAACCCGCCCGCGCTCGACTGCCGATCTCTTGCCGATCCGAGGCCGGCGCCCATGACTGTCCGACAACCCGAACCCGAGGAGGCAGCAGCCGTGTCCGATTCAGCCGAGGTCGTCGATGGCGAGGCCCAGGAGGTCGAGCCCGCTGAGCTGCGCGAGCCCGAGCAGGATCACTCACCCGGCAGCGAGATCGTCGCGCGACCCGCGACGCCGGGGCGGGAGGTCCTCATGCCCGGCGCCGTCTACCAGGTCGTCGCGGGCATGCGGGCCTATCAGGCCCTGCTCCCGCAGCTGCTCGACGCGAGCGACTACCAGGACGCCGGTCGCGACAAGCGGACAGGCAAGCCGCGTCGATTCGTCAAGAAGTCAGGATGGCGGAAGATCGCTCGCGCCTTCAACCTCAGCGTCGAGATCGCCACGCTGACCGTCGATCGCGACGAGCGCGGCAACCCGACGCGGGCCGAGTGCGTCGCACGCGCCATCGCGCCGAACGGGCAGGTTCAGGACGGCGACGGCTACTGCGCCGCTGACGAGAAGCGCTTCCGCGACGCGGACGCCGACAAGCTGAAGCTCGAGAACGACCTACGCGCCACGGCGACGACGCGCGCCAAGAACCGGGCAATCGCTGACCTGGTCGGCATGGGCGAGGTCAGCGCCGAGGAGGTCACAAGCGTTGACGACGCCGGCGCGAGCGGACCCCGCTTCGAGCGCGCCGGCACGGACCTACAGACGGCGGCAAAGCGTGCGCTCGGCGAGCTGGTCGGCGACGCTGAGCGGGCCCGCGCGATCTATGCCGAGGCCCTGGTCGGATTCGGTGAGGTTGCCCCGTTCCCTCTCTGCCAGATGCTGGTCGCGATCGCGGAGGCTCGTCAACCGTGACCAATCGTCAGCTTGTCCCATGCCCGGGCCTCGCCGCCCGAGAGTGCGACTCGCTCATCGACCCCGCCCTCGTCCCAGGCGAGCTCTGCTCTCGCTGCAGGCGAACGCAGCGCGCCATCGAGCGAAGCCGGGAGCGACGGGCGATAGACGACCCCAACACGAAGAGGAGGCCCAAATGACAGAGCGCATAGGCATTTTGGAGAAGGAGCGTCGCCGCGCCCAGCGTCACCGCGAGGACGGCACGCCCGATCCAGCCCGAGAAAGCGCCAAGCGAATCGCCGAGCGGATGAAGCCCCCGGCACCGCCGGCGAAGAGGAGGAGCAAGCGATGAGCGAGTCAACACCCGAGCGCTACAAGCCCCGCGAAGAGTGGACGGTGGATGAGATCCTCGCCCACGCCCGGACGGTGCGAAGCCCGAGTCCACCGAGTACCGGCAGAGCCGCGCCGAGGCGCTGAGCGCTGCCGGCTACGAGCCCGAGGGCGAGGAGTCCAAGGAGCTGGAGGAGATCACCCCTGCCGACCACGATCGCCGCAAGTACGGCGACAACTGAAAGGACGCCCCAGATGACCACTGCCACACAGAAGCCCGCCCTGCGCGGACGCGCGCCCAACACCGGAGTCGAGCCGGTCCCGGTCGAGTACGTCCGCGTGCCGGATGCGTTCGCACCACGAGCGACAAGATGGTCGAGGCGCGCTCGCGCTACTTCGACCTGGTCGCCGAGCACGAGCGCGCGAGCGAGACGAAGCGTGAAGCGCAGGAGGCCGACGAGGCGCGATCCGAGAGGCGCTCGATGCCGGCAAGGCGACGCCCAAGCCGAAGGCACCGGCAGCCATCGAGCGAGCTGCCGAGTCGAGCGCCAGATCGAGCCGGCGCGAGCGCTCGTCGTCGAGGCAGAGAATGCCTACCTCGACACCTGCCGAGCCCATCGCGACGAGTGGATGGCAGCGCTTCGCGATGCACGAGACGAGATGGAGGCGCGGCAAGACCGCGCGATCGAGGAGGCACGGCAGGCCAAGCTCGCGCTGCACAATGCCGAGCTCGCCTACTACGAGATCGACCAGCTCGGCGATCCGAGCAAAATCAAGAACCCGGCAAGGCGAACGCCTTCGCGATCTTGAGGTTCCGGCCGCTGACCAAGCTGGACAAGGACGACGAGCGCAGGCTGGCTGAGTTCCGATCTGGACGCGACGCGCGCCGGCACGAGGCGCGCTGATGGCGGCATGAGCAGCGGCAGCTGCGCCCAGGCCGGTGGGGACCTTCCCCCCCAAGACGCGATCGGGACGGGACAGGCTGGCGCCGCGAAGAAAAGCGAGCGAATCAGGGGGGCAGGATGAGCCCCCCGCGCTCCAAATTCGGCCCTGAGGTCCGAGCCAAGATCCTCGCCCGCATCGAGATCGGCGTCTCATACACCGACGCCGCCACCGCGGCGGGCGTCAAGCCGGCCACCGCGAAAAGCTGGCTCGGGAAGGGGCGCCGGGAGAAAAAGGCGCGTACGCCGAGTTCGCGAAGGCCGTCGAGAGCGCGCGCAAGACAGCCGAGGACCGGCCGGCGGCGATGAGCACCCAGGAGTTCCGGGGCGAGGTCGAGCAGGCCATCCGCGGCGGGTCGGTGCAGGCGATGAAGCTCTGGGGAGATCTCTTCCTCGAGCCCGACCCCGAGCCAGAGGAGGCCGCGCCCTCGAAGATCGCCGAGCTGGCCGAGCATCGACGCCGGAAGGCGCGGCGATCAGCGGCCTCGATCACTTCGCCGGTTTCTGTGCGGAGCTGGTGCTCGACAACGGCCGCCAGATGGAGGTCCTCGACTTCCAGCGCCAAGCCCTGGAGGACTACTTCGACGGCATCCGCGAGACGCTGATCATCCTGTCGAAGAAGGCGGGGAAGACGACGCTCCTGGGTGCGCTCGCGCTCTACCACCTGCTGACGACACCGGATGCCGAGTGCGTGATCGCCGCCGCGTCGCGGGATCAGGCGAGCATCCTCTACGACCACGCCCGCGGCTTCGTGCGCCGCACCGCTGCCCTGCAAGATCAGATCGAGGTCAAGCGCGGCTATCGGGAGCTGCGGGTCTCGGACGGCGACGGGCGAATCCGCGTGCTGGCCGCCGACGTCTACACCGCCGACGGTGTCCTGCCGACGCTCGCTCTCTTCTACGAGCTGCACCGGCACCGTTCGAGCGAGCTGTACGGCGTCTTCCGAGACGGCTCGGCCCGCGAGACGGCCAGATGCTGACGATCTCCACCGCCGGCGACGACGAGGAGTCACCGCTCGGGAAGCTGCGGCGGGCCGCCCATGCCCTGCCGGGAGTGAAGCGCCGTCGGCGCCTACACCTGCGCCCGCGCCGACGGCTTCGTGCTCCACGAGTGGTCGCTCTCCCCGGACGACGACCGCGACGACCTGGAGCTGGTCAAGACCGCGAACCCCGCGCCCTGGATCACCGTCTACGCCCTGCGCGAGCGCCACGACTCGCCGTCGATGACTCCCTGGGCCTGGGCGCGCTTTGCCTGCGGCGTCTGGATGTTCGGACAGGACGGCGCGATCTCGGCGAAGGAATGGGCCGCCTGCGCCGAGCAGGGGATCGAGATCCCGGGCGGATCCGCCGGCGTCCATGTCGGGATCGACCTGGCTGGCGCCACGACACCACCGCCCTGGTGCCCGTTCGCCGCGATGGCGAGCAGCTCTACTGTCCACCCGCCCCGGATCCTCAATCCGCCCGCCGACTGGACGTCTCTGTCGGTCGAGGAGATCTTCGACGTGGTCGAGGAGTGGGCCGAGCGGTGGCCGGCGCTGACGTTCGTGCTCGACCCCAACGCCGGCGGCGAGCAGCTCGCGCAGCGGATCGACGCCGAGGTACCGAACGTCACCGTCGCGACCCACTCGCAGCGACCGACAACGATGGCGATGGCGGCGCAGCGGCTCTCCGAGGCGATCGCGACAGGGAAGATCCGCCACCCCGACGATGAGGCCCTGAATGCGCACGTGCTCGCAGCCTCCGCCCGTCCGGTCGGTGAGGGCTGGCGGCTGGTAAAGGCGCGCAAGAGCGCCGCGCCGATCGACGCTGCGATCGCGCTGGCGATGGCAGTCTCGACCGTGATCGGCGGCGAAGCCGAGCCCGAGTTCGCGACAGCTCAATGGCCGGGCGGCATCTGAGAATGACGACGGCAACGCTGCCACGCCCGACCGAGAGCAAGGCGCCGCCGAGCGACGTCTGCCACCTGCAGGCGGTTCGCTACGACGGCGTGGGGAAGCCCATCTGGAAGCTCGACCGGCCGCTCTGCGGGCCGAGGATGGCACCCGCTGCGTCCCCGGGGGCTTGCAGCGTTTCACCGGCTACCGGCGCTGCCCCCGTTGCGGGCGGCGCGTCTGTCCGGCGTGCCTCGAGCAGGAGGGCAAGCGATGATCAAGCGAGCGTGCCCGGTCTGCGGGGCTCTCAGCGAGCAGAGCTACTGCCCCAGGCATCGCCCGAAGGCGTGGGATGACGGCGGCCGGCGGCGCGAGAGGACGCGAAGCGGTTGGGCACAGCAGCGCATAGCCCGGGCGGTGATCCGCAATCACGACGCCATCTGCCATCGCTGCGGCCGCGGCGGCGCGACCATCGCCGATCACGTCATCCCGCTCGCCGAGGGCGGCGACGACGACATGGACAACATGCGCCCGATCTGCGAGCCGTGCAACCGCGAGAAGGTCGCTGAGGAGGCGGCGCGCGGCCGCGCTCGCGCGAGGAATCGAGGATGACGGCGCTCCTGGTGGTCCAGGTGGCGACGTTCGTCGGGCTCGGCGCGTGTTTCCTAGCCGCCGGCGATTGGCGGCTCGGCATCGCGCAGCTGCTTCCTCGCCGCCGTCCAGGCCGTGATCTACACCGGGCGGATGGGATGAGCGACCCAAGTGCCGGGAACCGTTGCGAAGCGTTGCGAGAGCGCGAGGCGACGCACTTGCGATCGTCACGGCGAGCGGGTAGGGTCAACCGACCAACAAAGTGGGGCCGCGCGCGTGAACGCCGGCCCCGTGGACACGGAGGTATGAGCTCCATGCCAGCAGAGACCCTAAACCCAGCCGCCGGTGGCTTGGTCGAAGTGATCAGGACCGCGGCGGACCTCATCGACCTCGTCAGCTCCATGCCGATCGATCCCAGAGACGGCCGGGACGTTGGCGCTGCCCTCGAAGTGCTCGACGTCTTAAGCCAGAGGGCGCTGCACCGCGAGGCCGTCGAAAAGATTCGTCGCGGTGAGTACTGATGGCCGCGCCGAGCGCGGGGACCACCGACCCACCACGAACGAGGAAGAGAGAGCTGATGGCAACGATCGAAGAGCTCGAGCGGCTTGGCACGTACCTGGCTGAGGCGGAATCCAAGGCCATACGTGACCTGGTCGACCATCTACGGGATGCCGCGGAAGCATTGCCGGACGGCTCACGGCTCGCCGTGGTGTTCGCAAAGCACGCGCGGCAGCTGGAGCGGTACGAGGACCTGGCCGTGGACCGCGACGATCCTGGGCGCCCGCTGGGGGCCCTCAACCTGCTCAACGAGCTCGAGCGGATGCGCGAGGAGGCGAGCTGATGGCCCGCACGGCGACCGGCTCAGTCATCGAACCCAGGGGCAAAGCGCGCAGCTGGGCCATTCGGTTCACCGCGTATGGAAAGCGCCGCTACGTGAGCCTCGGACGACCGGAGGAGGATTGGGACCGCCAGCGCGCCGAGGCCGAGCTCCGGCACGTCCTGGCGGACGTCGACCGGGGAATCTGGCGGCCGCATAAGCCCGAGCCGGTCAAGGCTCCGACGGAGGCCCCGGGTTTCCACGAGTTCGCGTCGGAGTGGCTCGAAGGTCGCCGCGGGGAGATCGCGCCGCGCACAGTGGCCGACTACCAATGGGCACTGAGCTACCACCTGCTCCCGCATTTCGCAGGGCACCGGCTCGACGAGATCACCGTCGCCGACGTCGATCGCTACAAGGCCGTGAAGGTGCGCGGCGGGGTGATCGCGCCGAGTCAGATCAACAAAACGCTGAAGGTGCTCGCGATGATCATCGACGTGGCGATCGAGTACGAGCTGATCGACCGGGCGAACCCGGCGAGGGGCCGGCGGCGGCGGGTAAAGGTGGCCAAGCCGCACCGGACCTGGGTCGAGCCCGAGCAGCTGATCGCCCTGCTCGAGGCCGCGGACGCCTACCACCGCCCGATCTTGGCGACGCTAGCCGGTGCGGGACTGCGAGTGGGGGAGGCGGTGGCGCTCGACTGGCGCGACGTGAACCTGGGCGCCGGGACCCTGACCGTCGGCCGGGCCAAGACCGACGCCGGCACCTACCGCGAGGTCGACCTGCCGCGCGGTCTGATCGAGGCCCTGAGCGAGTGGAAGGCGCGGAGTCCGCGACCGGAGCCGAGCGATCCGGTGTTCGTCGGCCGCGCGCGCAAGCGGCGGGGTGAGCGGAAGGTCCGGCACCACCGGCAGACCGTCACGAACATCGACCACCGGACCAAGGGCGCGATCAGCGACGCGAACGAGGTCCTGGCGAAGGTCGGCATCGACCCGATCTCCGAACGAGTGACGCCGCATTCGCTCCGACGGACCTACGCGAGCCTGCGCGCGGCCGCCGGCGACCATCCCGTCTACATCGCGGAGCAGCTGGGGCACGAGGACCCTGGCTTCACGTTCCGGGTCTACCAGCGCGCCGTCAAACGCCGCGAGCGGCTCGAGCGAGGCGTACCTGTCCGCCTTCGACGAGGCCCTCGAATGGGCAGAGATTGGCAGAATCGACGTGCCCGACGGCCCGTCCGAGATCGCAGCGCCAACCCTGTCGCGCGCCGAAAACCGCATGGCCAAGCCATAATCGACACTCCCGGGCCGGTAGCTCAGCTGGTCAGAGCAGCGGACTCATAATCCGTCGGTCGGTGGTTCGAGTCCACCCCGGCCCACTAGGAAGCTCCTGCAAGGCCCGAGATTCCCTGGGGCCGATTTCGCTGGAATGCGAAATTGGTCCGCAATTGGTCTCTAGTCAATTGGTCGGAATTAGAGATCGGGGCGAAAAAGGGCTGCTTTGCAAAGCAGTAGCGTCGGTCGTCGCTTGCGCGATCCGACGGTGCGTTCGCGCTAGGGAATGGTCTTCCTAGCGGCTGCGGCAATCGTGACAGTCGTTGCGGCAACCTACGAGGCCCGAACTAACGGCAAATGGAGCCCGCTCCGCAACTACCCCGGGAAGAATCGACTCCAGATTGTGGTCGTTTCCGCGCCCGATCGGTCATCGATGCCGATCTCTCTCCGTGTACTGGACGAAACCAGGCGGACACTCTGGACCGGGCAGCTGACGGCGCACGCACCTCCATCGGAGCCGGACGGGAGGCATTGCGGGACCTACTACCAGGCAGGGGTCAGGCTCGACGTCAGTGCGAGGGAGCTACGTCAGAGCCCCGTTCCGAAGAGCTTCCGCTTCTAGCGGCTCCGCACAGCCGCTTTGGAAGAAAAGGGGGGTCGCGCTTCGCACCTGAGCGCCTAGCACCGGTCAGCCCCGAGTTGGCAGAGCCAGCGCTCCTACAGTTCGGGGTGCCTTGACTCCCGGAACACCGCAGCCAGACTCGCCGCGGAGGTTCGGCACCTTTCGCTCTGCCGCTACCTCCGTCGGGGTATCGGAGCCGTACGTCCTTGTCGGCCTGATCCTCTTCGCCCTTGCGCTCGGTGGCATCGTCCACATCTTTGAGCCGGGTCGGTCGGGCGACCTGATTTGGGCTGCGGCGATCGTCTTGACGCTGATCCCGCTGACCTGGTCGGTGCTGCGAACCCTGATGCACGGAGACGTGGGAGTCGACGCGATCGCACTGGTGGCGATGGTCGGCGCGCTGGCACTCGGCGAATACCTAGCTGGCGCGGTGATCGCCCTGATGCTTAGCGGCGGGAATGCCCTCGAGGCGGCCGCTGGCCGGCGCGCACGACGGGAGCTGACGGCACTGCTCGAGCGCGCTCCGCGGATCGCCCATCGCCGCCAGGACGAGAAAATCGAGGAAGTCGCGGTCGGAGACGTCGCGGTCGGAGACCGGATCGTGGTCCGCGCCGGCGAGGTCGTCCCGGTCGACGGAGCGGTACAGAGCAAGCGTGCGGTGATCGACGCCTCGACGCTGACGGGGGAGCCACTCCCGGTCACTCACGACCGGGGCTCGACCGTCTCAAGCGGCACGCTCAATGCGGGCGAGGCGTTCGATTTGCGGGCGACGAGAACCTCGTCTGAGAGCGCCTACGCGGGCATCGTCGCGCTGGTGAAAGACGCGGAGCGGCAAAGAGCTCCGTTTGTCCGAATGGCCGATCGGTACGCCGCGATCCTCCTGCCGGTAACCCTCGTCATCGCTGGTGCGGCATGGGCGTTCAGCGGCGATCCAGTTCGCGCGCTGGCCGTGCTTGTCGTTGCCACCCCTTGCCCTCTGATTCTCGCTGCACCGGTGGCCTTGATCTCGGGCGTCTCGCGAGCAGCCCACGACGGCGTGATCGCAAAGGGTGGGGGAACCATTGAGAAGCTCGGCGAGGCAAGGACGGTGCTACTCGACAAGACCGGGACGCTCACCCACGGGAGACCAGAGATCGAGCAGGTGAAGAGCACCGATGGACTGGCACCGGAGGAGTTGCTGCGGCTGGCCGCCTCGGTGGACCAGCTCTCAGCCCACGTCTTGGCCGAGGCACTCGTTCACGGGGCCGAAGGTCGTGGCCTCGAACTCGAGTTTCCCGAGGAGGTGGTCGAGGAACCTGGCCAAGGGATCGAAGGGGAGGTCAGCGGGCATCGGGTGGCTGTGGGCAGCGACGCATGGCTGCGCCAGCGCGGCTACTCCGGAACGGACACGGCTGAGCGGCTCTTGGACGACTCGGGCGAGCCCGGTTGGGCCAGAGTTCTCGTTGGCGTGGACGGCGGACTTGCGGGCGCGGTCTTGATGGCAGATCACCTGCGTGATGACGCAGGCGATCTGACGAAAGAGCTCCGAGGCGCAGGCGTGAAAGAAGTTGTGCTTGTCACTGGCGACCGGCGGGCGGTCGGGGAGGCGGTCGGGGAGGCGGTGGGCGTCGATCATGTCTTCACCGAGTGCTCGCCCGACGAGAAGACCGAGATCGTGCGCCGAGCACGCGAGCGCTCCGACGGGGGCACCGTCGTCATGGTCGGTGACGGGGTCAACGATGCGCCAGCCCTCGCACTGGCCGACGTCGGCATCGCGATGGGCGGCGTCGGCGCGACCGTGTCCTCGGAGACCGCGGATGCGGTCATCGCCGTTGACAAGGTGGATCGCGTCGCGGATGCGATCCGGATCGGTCGACGCTCCCTGACGATCGCGCGCCAGAGCGTGGTCGTCGGCCTCGGCCTGAGTTTCATCGCGATGGGATTCGCCGCCCTCGGCTACATCCCGCCGGTGGCGGGAGCGCTGCTTCAGGAGGGGATCGACGTGGCCGTGATCCTGAATGCGCTGCGTGCGTTGAAGGGGTGACGGTGGGTCTCGTCTCGCGTGCGGCTCGTCAAACGAATGCCTCGTCTGCTGATCATGGCGTTCGGGTTTGTGCCCAGCAGCACCGCTCAAGTCGCCACCGTGCCTTCGGCAGAGGAAGAACCATGCCTAACCTGGTCCCGAAATTGGTCCCGAGACCCCGACTTCTCAGGGCAACTCAGGGCGACTCACTTGGCTCAGTAGAGCCAAAAGCAACTCAGGGCCTACGGATTCCAGAAACTCATAATCCGTAGGTCGGAGGTTCGAGTCCTCTCCGGCCCATGAAAGCCCCGCAAAGCGGCGGCATATTCCGGTTGCTCGCTGCAGGTCTCCCGAGCTGTCCCCATGAAAATCCACTGCCTCGAGCGACTGGGCGCCGGCGCTCTCGATTTTCCTCCACATCGCGATCTCAGTGCGGGTGGTTTGCCGAATAGAGTGCCCAGATCGAGCGGCTGCGTCCGATGCTCTCGCGAAGGGTGATGATCGCGGCGGTAACGCCGCTGGCGTCGATATTCGGTAGCGGCTTTCTGATCATCGTGCCGGTTCTCGAGCGAACCCTCGGGGCGCTCGCGATCTTCGGCGTCGCCGGCATCTGCGGACTTGCCTGGTTGATCGGCACCGCCATCCGGCACAACGTCGCCACGGTCGAACCGCTGGAAGCCGACGGGCGACTTGACTCGTCCACCCACAAACTCGAGCGGGCGGCGGACCTGACGATCGTCATCGCCTATGTGATCTCGGTTGCCCTCTACTTGCGGATCATGTCCCAGTACGTCGTCGACTTCGCGGCCTCGGGGTCGGACACCGCGCAGCGTGCGCTCGCCTCGGGTGCGACGCTGGTGATCGTCGGCGTCGGCATCGTCAGAGGTTTCTCGGGACTCGACCGGATGGAGCGCGCTGCCCTGATCTCTGTGCTCGTGCTGACCACGATCTTCGGCGGTGCTCTGTTCATCCATGACGGCGCCGCCCTGGCAGGGGGTGGCATCCGGCTGCCGCCGGTGCCCGGCAAGGGCCCGGGCGAGGTATTGCTGGTGCTGGGTGGAATCGTGATCACGGTCCAGGGATTTGAGACCGTGCGCTATCTGGCCGACGAGTACGACCGCACGACCAGGATCTGGGCCTGCCGGCTCTCGCAGCTGGTCTCCAGCTCGATCTACATCGGCTTCGTCGCGATGGCGACGCCGGTGATGGGCCTGGGCAGCAGTCACGGCGTGGACTCGACGCTGCTCGACATCGCTGAGCGAGTGGTGCCGCTGCTCTCCGTCGGGGTCGTGATTACGGCTGTCCTCAGCCAGTTCAGCGCCGCCACCGCCGACACCGTCGCCGCCGACGGCAACATGCGCCGTCTCTTCGGCCCATTGATGCGGGCCCCGCGCCCGTACGTGATCAGCGGCGCGGCGGTGATCCTGATGGTCTGGACGATTCCGATTTTCACGATCATCGCTGTCGCCTCACGAGCGTTTGCCGCCTATTACTCGCTGCAATGCGTCGTTGCGCTGAAGACGTCTGACCGAGCTCTGGCAAGGCTCGGCTTCGGGTTGCTGGCCTTGGTGCTGGCGGCGATAACGTTGCTGGCCAGACCTGCGGGGTAGTGACTCCCTATGTAATTCATGATCCGTCGGTCGGAGGTTCGAGTCCTTCCCGGACCATCACGAAGCTCCCCTCGTGCGTTGTGATTCTCAGGCGGTTCGCAGGGCTCGGTCGGCGTCACGCTTCAACTGCCCGCCCCGCGGCCGATGGCGCCTTCGGAAGACGCTGGTCCTGAAATCGGTCCCGAGGTCTCGACCTCCTAGGCCATCTCCCCGTAGGGTGGCGGCACGCCGGTCAGCCGGCCGGCCTGGACCACAAGGGGAGTTTGAGATGGCGGACATGAAGCTCGAGGTCGTCGTCCTGCCGGTCGCGGATGTCGATCGCTCGAAGAGCTTTTATGAGGACCTGGGTTGGCGCCTCGATGCGGACATTGGCGATGGTGAGAAGTTCCGGATCGTGCAGCTGACACCGCCCGGCTCGGCTTGCTCGATCCACTTCGGGGTTGGGCTCACCGCGGCGCCGCCGGGATCGGCCGTTGCCTACCTGATCGTCACCGACCTCGAGGAAACCCGAAAGGAGCTCGCCGCCGCGGGCGCCGACGTTGGTGAGGTGTTCCATCGCGAGGACGGGGAGGAGGTGGGCGGGCCGGACCCGGAGGGGCGGAGCTACTTCTCGCTCGCTTCCTTCAACGATCCAGACGGGAACCGCTGGCTGCTCCAGGAGATCACAGAGCGGCTGCCCGGACGTGATTGACAACCCGAGAGGAGCTGACCATGGACGTTGAGACTCTGACCGGCCTGTTGCGAGAAGCGGAGGAGCACCACGGCCCCTACGAGGCGGAGGCCCCGAAGCACCACTGGTCGGGGTTCTATGCCGCCTACATCGTCGCGCGTGAAGGCGGGCGCACCCCGGAGGAAGCCGACCAGGATGCCCGTAAGCACATGGAGGAGGTTCTCGCGAAGCAGGGAGGGGACGCATGAGTCACGACTACGACGTAATCGTCATGGGCGCCGGCTCACCGGGCGAGCACTGCGCCGGACGGCTCGCGGAGGGCGGCCTGCGGGTCGCAGTCGCCGAGCGCGAGCTCGTCGGAGGCGAGTGCTCCTACTGGGCCTGCATCCCCTCGAAGACCCTCTTGCGCCCCGGTGAGGCGCTCGCCGAGGCGCGCGACGCTCCGGGTGCGAAGGAGGCGATCACCGGCGAGCTCGACGCCTCGGCCGCCTTCGAGTGGCGCGACTTTCAGGTCTCCGACCACAAGGACGACAGCGCGGTCAAGTGGCTGGACGGGGAGGGGATCGATCTGCTGCGCGGAGAAGCGAAGCTGGCCGGGGCTAACACGGTCTCTGTCGATGGGGAAGAGAAGTCCGCCGAGCACATCGTCGTGGCCACGGGCTCGGATCCGTTCATCCCGCCCATCGACGGACTGCGCGAGCTGGACGGCGTCTGGACCAATCGCGAGGCGACGGCCGCGACGGAGGTGCCGAAGCGCCTGCTGATCCTCGGCGGCGGGCCGGTCGGGGTGGAGATGGGGCAGGCCTTTCGCCGGTTCGGCTCCGAGGTGGCGATCATCGAGGGCATGGATCACGTGCTTCCCAACGAGCCCAAGCCGCTCGGCGAGGCACTGGGCCAGGCTCTCACCGACGATGGCATCGAGCTTCACTTCGGGCACCTGGCGGAGAGCGTCAGCAAGGACGGGAAGGACTTCGTCGTCTCGTTCGGCGAGAGGGAGGACCTGCAAGGCGATCGCCTGTTGGTGGCGACGGGGCGCCGCGCCCGGGTCGAGGGCATCGGCCTCGACACCGTCGGGATCGAGCCCGGCAAGACCGGCATCGAGGTGGACTCGCACATGCGCGCCGGCGAGAACATCTGGGCGATCGGCGACGTGACGGGCATCTGGCCGCTCACCTACGTCGGCAAGTACCAGGGCCGGATCGCGGCCGACAACATCCTCGGCGGCTCGCGCGAAGCGAACTACTCGGCCGTTCCCCGCGTCACCTTCACCGACCCGCAGGCCGCATCGGTCGGCGAGGCCGAGGGAGTGCTCGCGGCGACGGTCCAGATGGCCGCCGTCACGCGGACCTCCACGTACAGCCGCGCCTACGACAAGCACCCCGGCTTCATGACCCTGATCTCGGACGGGCAGCTCATCACCGGGGCGCACGCCCTCGGGCCGGAGGCCGGCGAGTGGCTGCAGCAGGCCACGGTCGCGATTCGCGCGCGCATCCCGCTCGAGGTGATGAACGACGTGATCCAGCCGTTCCCCTCCTTCTCGGAGGCCTTCCTCGACACGCTGATGGAGCTGACCGCGAAGGCGTCCGCTCCCGCCGGGAGCTAGTGGCCGGGGACGAGCACGTCCTCGGTTCCGAGGAGCCTGCGGTGACCCTGCTCGAGTACGGGGACTTCGGATGCCCGCACTGCTTCGCGTCGTGGCGGCCCGTCGAGTCCCTGCTCGAGCGCTACGAAGGCCTTCAGCTGATCTGGCGCCACTTCCCTGATCCCCAGCTTCACCCGGAAGCCGACCTCGCCGCCGAGCTCTCTGAGCTTGCAGCGACCCAAGGGAAGTTCTGGGATGCGCATGCCCTGCTGCTCGCCGGACGGGAGAGCTTCTCCGTCGAAGGCCTGCTCGAAGTGGCGGAGCGGCTCGAGCTTGGGTGCGAACGAGCAGAGGTCGCTCTGCGCGAGCGCACCTTCCAGGTGCCGGTGGACGAGGACATCGCGGAGGGCGTCCGGGCCGGTGTGCACGGAACCCCCGCGTTCTTCATCGACGGCGTTCGCATGGAGGGCCACTGGCGCCGGCTTCACGACGAGATCCCTGAGGCGATGGAGAAGGCTGCCCTCTAGGCTGGAGGAGAGATGCCGAGCTGCTCCCACCTCGACCAGATCCAGATCACGGAGCTCCCGGAGTCCGTCGAGGGCTGCGAGGAGTGCCTGAAGACCGGCGATCCCTGGCTTCACCTGAGGATCTGCCTCGAGTGCGGCAAGGTCGGCTGCTGCGACGACTCCCCGAACAAGCACGCCACCGCGCACGCCCGCGAGAGCGAGCATCCGCTCATCCGCTCGCTCGAGCCGGGGGAGGATTGGTCCTGGTGCTACGTCGACGACTTCGCGATGCTGATCCCGGACATCAAGGGGGAGACCCGCATCCCGCCCTCGCCGTTGATGGGCTAGCTACTGCCGGTAGTTCTCGACGGTGCTCTCGCTGCGCGCCTTGGCGTCGTCGGGGTCCTGATCGAACTCCTCCTTGGCCCGGCGCTGGCGCAGCAGATCCCAGCAGCGGTCGAGCTCGACCTCCACAGCGCGCAACCGCTCGCGGTCGGCTTCGAGGGATGAGTCGTCGTCGCGGTCCTGCTGCTCGCGGGCGCGTAGGTCCTTCTCTTCGGCGACCAGCTTGTCGATCCGCGCGGCAATGCTCTCATCGCTCATGGGCTTCATCCTACGCCGCGAGGCAATCCACTCGCGGCTAGGGTGAACCCGATGAACGACACCCCATCCAACGAATCGATCACGCCGGAGGGCATGGCCGCCCTCCGCGCCGAGCTCGAGGAGCTCGAGGGACCGCGGCGGACCGCGATGGCCGCACGGATCAAGGAGGCCCGCGAGCTCGGCGATCTGAAGGAGAACGCCGATTACCACATCGCCAAGGACGATCAGGGGCACCTCGAGGCGCGTATCCGGAGGCTGCGCGAGAGGCTGCGCAAGGCGACGGTCGACGAAGCGAGCGATGCCGCTCCGGACGCCTTCGCCTTCGGGCGCACGGCCCAGGTCATCGACGAATCGACCGGCAAGGTCAACACCTGGACCCTGGTGGGACCGACCGAGGCCGACTTCGGCCAGGGAAAGCTCTCGATCGAGTCTCCGGTAGGGCGGGCGCTTCGCGACACGCAAGTCGGGGAGGCGGTGGCGGTCGAGACGCCGCGTGGCGAAAAGACCTACCGGGTGGAGAGCCTGGTCTCCTAGCGGGCCGAGCCCACGACCGGGTCAATCATTGGCCAGCCGCCTTGACAGCGGCAGTCAGTGCGGAGAGGATCGCTGCGATGTCGGGAACCAAGGGGATCCCGGTGCCGGAGGGCATCGCACAGGACGCCCAGGGCCGGGTGCTCGTCTCCGACCAGGGGGCCTTCGGCGGACCGGGAGCGGTCTTCCGCGTCGACCCGGCGGGCGGCGCGACATCGACGGTGTCCAAGTAGGGAGCCTTCGAGGCTCCGGTCGATGTGGCCGTAGACGCGAACGGGCAGATCGACGTCATGGACAGCCTCGCCCTCCCGCAGGGCGGTGGCATCAAGGGAGCCGTGATCCGGGTCGACCCGAACACCGGGGCCCAGACGACCGTTTCGTCCAGCAGCCTCTTCCACGATCCGTTTGGGATCGCCATCGTGCCGCCGATGTGCGCCGGCCGCTACGCGACGATCGTCGGCGATCCGACTGCGAACAGGCTGGTCGGCTCTCCCTTCGCGGACGTGATCGTCGGGCTCGGCGCCAACGACAAGCTGATCGGCGGCGCGGGCAAGGACATCATCTGCGGCGGCCCCGGACGGGATGTCCTCAAGGGCGGAAAGGGCAAAGACACGCTGCTCGGCCAGGCCGGTCGCGACAAGCTCATCGGCGGTAAGGGCAAGTACCGCCTCAAGGGCGGCAAGGGAAGGGACATCGTAAAGCAGTAGAGCTCAGCTCTCGGCGTGCTTGTCGGAGCGCCGCTCGCGCCGTTTCTCCTTCAGCTCCCGGCTCTTCTCCTTCGCCTCCCTATAGGAGGCCTCAACCAGATCCTTGCCGCCGGACCAGCCGAAGACCCAGGAGACGAGGACCACCGCGAACACCACGTTCCACGCGGAAGTGATCAGCTGCTGCGAGGCCGAGTAGGCCGTCGCTGTGCTCGCGTCCGTCTGCTTCTTGAGCGCGGCGCTGTTCATCGCCTGGGTGACGCCGACGCCCCCGGGGGTGAGGGAGACGCTGTTGGAGATCGAGTTCGAAGCGGTCACCGAGGCGACGTTGTGGAAGGTGACCGGGATGCTGTACGCGCCGAGAAAGACGGCGATGATCCCGAGCCGCGCCAGGTAGCTGCCCAGTTCCGGCAGCGCCACTCCGACCAGCGCTCTCCGCGGGTTGCCGAGAATCGCACCGCCGACGAGCAGCTGCTCGCGCAGCTTGACCCACTGTTTCCGGAAGACGCGGGTCGCGAGGACGGCCAACGCCACCAGCCCGGCGGCGATCGCGACGGCGACCACCCAGTGGTCCTCCAGCCAGCTGAGCTTGATCGAGAACGAGCCCGCGACGGAGAGGAAGAGGTAGAGGTAGACGGCGATGTTGAAGATCGAGAAGGGGATCTTCTGAACCGCAATCCCGGAGAGCATCGCGGCGAAGGTGGCGCCCGCGATCACGCTCGTGAACATGATCAGCATCACCCAGGTGCCGATGTTGGCCGGGAGGAAGCTGTTCATCGCCACGGAGGTGGCGTAGGCGGCGAGGATCAGCCGGAAGGTGATGTGCACGCGGGGATAGGCGGCGCGCAGGATCGTCAGCCACGCCGCCGCGGCCAGCGTCGTCTGAGCGCTCTGCAGCAGAATTCCGGCGACCACGGCCCAGGCCGGGACCTCCCTGATCTTGTGAAAGAGCTCGCGGATCCAGTCGGACACCGGGATACCGAGCAGGTCGAGGACGAAGATGAGCAGGGCGACGCCAGCCACCCAGATCGTGATCCGGGTCAGCCGGGCAAGCAGCGCCTGGTCTCGCGCCAGGGCCGCGAGCCGACTTCTCATCGCACCAACTTATCCGGGAACATGGACCGCACATCAATCGACAGGAGGAGCGATGACGGGGAAGTCCGATTTCACCGACGAGGAATGGAAGACGGTCCTCGAGGCTCCGCCGAGTGCCGGCCTGCTGGTGATCGCGTCCGATCGCGGCGGCTCGATACGCGAGAGCTTCTCGATGGCGAAGGCGTACACCGAGGCGCGCAAGGAGCACGGCGAGAGCGAGCTGCTCGACGAGATCGTCAACGCCAAGCCGAAGACGGACCACACCCGGTACCACTCGCCCGAGGAGCTCAAGGCGGGCACGGTCAAGAACATCACGGACGCGGTCGAGCTGCTCAAGGCGAAGGCCACTCCCGAGGAGCTCGATGAGTACAGGAAGTTCATCGTCGGGCTGGCGAACCGCGTCGCAGAGGCTCACAAAGGGGTCACCGAGGTCGAGCAATCGGCAATCGGGGAGATAGAGGCTGCACTCGGATAGCGCGAGCGCGCCCGAGCCGGCAGCGCAACAGCGGGCGGCGGCGATCGGCGCCCTCCTCCTGGCGCCCGTGGTCGTCGCGCTCGCCGCCTACATCGCCGTTCAGCAATTTCCACGCGGCTTCATCGTGCTCGCATGCATCGCGATTACGCTCGGGGCGGGCTGGTACGGCCTCTTGCGTCGCGGCGGCGCACGCGTACTCGGACTGGGAATTGCCCTTGCGGCGCTGATTGCGCAGGCGGCACTGCTCGTGGCGGATGGCGACCACGTGCTCGCTGCCATCCTCGTCGTGGCGGGGCTCCTGCTTTGCCTTGGCGCGGCCCGTGCGGCGTTCAGAATCAAGGTCCCGCTGGCGCCGGTGTCCCCGCCACAGCGGCCCGTCCTCTTCTACAACCCCAAATCGGGCGGGGGAAAGGCTGAGAGCTTCCACCTGGCGGACGAGGCGCGGTCAAGGGGCATAGAGCCGATCGAGCTGACGCGCGGGACCGACCTGTGGGACCTGGCGCGTGGCGCGGTCGATCGCGGCGCCGATGCTCTGGCGATGGCCGGCGGCGACGGGTCGCAGGCGATCGTCGCGGCCGTCGCTGCCGAGCAGGACCTGCCATACGCCTGCGTCCCGGCGGGTACCAGGAACCACTTCGCCCTCGATCTCGGGGTGGACCGAGAGGACGTCGTCGGCGCGCTGGAGGCCTTCGTGGAGGGCGGCGAGCGCCGGGTCGACCTGGCGGAGGTGAACGGGCGGGTGTTCGTCAACAACGTCTCGCTCGGCGTCTACGCGGAGGCCGTCCAGAGGAAGGGCTACCGGGAGGCGAAGATCCGCACGATCCTGGACACCGTGCCCGACACGCTCGGTCCGGAGGGCTCCGGGCTCGATCTCTCGTGGACAGGGCCGGGGGGACACGAACACGATTCCGGAGCCGCCGTACTGGTCTCCAACAACCGCTACCGGCTCGGCAAGGCGGTCGGTTCCGGCACGCGGCCGCTGATCGATGACGGCAAGCTCGGAATCACGGTCCTGGCGGCGCCGGGAGGGCGGCGCCCCTGGAGCGAATGGTCGGCTCCGGAGTTCGAGGTCGATTCAACCGGCCCCGTTCCCGCGGGGATCGACGGCGAGGCCGTGACCCTCGAGCCGCCACTCAGGTTCCGGATTCGCCCGGGGGTCCTGCGGGTCCGCATTGCCCGAGCTCATCCTGGGGTATCTCCCTCGGCGATGATCCCGGACGATCTGCTGAGGGGTGTCGCGGCGCTCGCTCGAATCGCGGCGGGACACATGCCGGCTTCATCCGCAAAACCATCCAACGCCTGATGAGGGCTTCGAGGCGCTCGCGGGGCGGACTGAGCGGCCTCGACCAGGCGCTCTACGAGGCGGTCGCCCGAAGGTCGACGCCTCGGCTGGATCGAGCGATGCGCGAGGTGTCTCGGGCCGCCGACCATTCGAAGCTGTCTCTCGCGGCAGCCGGGGTTCTAGCGATCGGCGCCGGGCCGCAGGGTCGCCGCGCGGCCGCGGCCGGCCTCGCCTCCCTCGGAGTGACGGCCGCGATCGTCAACCTCGCGATCAAGCCTCTGACGCGCCGGAGGCGTCCCGACCGCCGCGGCGCATCCGTCCCATTTGCGCGCCACGTCGAAGATGCCGCGATCCCGCTCCTTCCCCTCCGGGCATACGGCGGCTGCGTTCGCGTTCGCCGTCGGGGCCGGGCGGGAGCTGCCCCAATCGGCGCTACCCCTGCTCGCCCTTGCGTCGCTGGTCGGGTACTCGCGGATCCATACGGGCGTGCACTACCCGGGTGACGTGCTCGCCGGGGCAGCCTGCGGCGTCCTGTTTGCGGAGGGGACGGGCCGCCGGCTCGATCAGAGGATGTAGACGAGGCCCCTGATGATCAGGAGGACGCCGAACAGCAGGGCAAGGCGGAAGCCGATCCTGCGAGCGTTGCGGCTGAACCAGTCCTTGAAGCGGTCGACTGCCCGCGGCGTCCACTCCGGGGCGAAGATGAATCCGATCAGCGGCACCTCGAGCAGGGCGAGCATGATCAGGTTGAAGAGGAGAACCATGCCGACGGCCCCGGCCGTGCTCGGGTGCTGGTCGGCGATCTTGTGGAGGCCGATCAGGTAGGAGGCCCCCGGCAGCGTCAGCAGCGCGCCGACGACGAAGGTGGTTCGCGCGGTGCCCTGACTGAGCTTGCGTTGCCAGAGCGGCGGGCCCTTGTCATCCTTGGACTCCTCCTTCTTATGGCGGCGTTCCGCCAGTCGCCCGGTCTCCTTCGGCTGGCGGCCGGGCCTGATCAGGAATGCGACGAGGAGCAGGAGCCCGCCAAGCGCCAGGTCCATGGCCGGGCTCAGAGTGTGCTGCGCGGTGCCGGCTGACCCGTCCAGGGTGAAGACGACGATCAGCCCCAGCGTCACGCTCGTCATCAGCGCGCCGAGCAGGTACCCGATGAGCAGCCGCTTGGGGTGGTCGAGCAGCAGCATCACGGTCGTGGCCGCGAGCAGGGTTGGGTTGAGCGCGGCGGTGAGGGCGTAGACGTAGGCGCCGCTCACGATCCACCCACCTCGGTGGCTGATGGTGAGATGATCACCCGGAGTGATGATGCCTGTCGAACAGGACGTGCGACATGGCTGACCCCGCGACGGCCGCCGAGAGCGAGGAAGCGGGCAAGAAATCGCGCGGCCGAACGCCGCGTTCGTCGCTGGGCGGTTGGGAGCCGCCGGCCGATCGGACGAAGCCCGTCGAGATCCTCAAGGACCAGGACCGGACCCGCGTCTCCGAGCTCGTACCGATTCGCCACGGCCGCATGGGCGCCTCGGCCTTCACCTTCTATCGCGGGGCGGCGGGGATCATGGCCGAGGACCTGGCCGCTTCCCCGAGCACGGATCTCATTGTCCAGCTCTGCGGAGATGCCCACCTGTCCAACTTCGGGGTCTTCGCCGCACCCGACCGGAAGCTGATCTTCGACATCAACGATTTCGACGAAACGCATCCGGGACCATTCGAATGGGATGTCAAGCGGCTGGTTGCGAGCTTCGCGATCGGAGGCCGTGACCTCGGCTTCAAGGAGAAGGACCGGCGGGCGGCCGTCGCCGACACGGTCGGCGAGTACCGGCGGGAGATGCGGCGACTTGCCGCGATGCGCACGATCGACGTCTGGTACGAGCGGCTCGGCATCGAGGCCCTCGAGCAGTACCGCTCGCAGGTCAAGCGGAGGGCAGCCAGGAACTACGACAAGAATGTCGCGAAGGCTGAGAGCAAGAACAGCCTGCGGGCGTTCGCGAAGCTCACGCATTCGGTCGACGGTGAGCTGCGCATCATCAGCGATCCGCCGCTGATCACGCCAATCGAAGAAATCTTCAAGAAGGCCAAGTCGAACGAGATCTCGCAGCGTTTACAAGAGCTGCTGGCGCAGTACCGCAAGACCCTCGATGGCGATGTGCGCCACCTCGTGGAGGGCTACCGGTACGTGCACGCCGCTCGCAAGGTGGTCGGCGTCGGCAGCGTCGGGACGCGCGCCTGGATCGTTCTGTTCCTCGGCAGGGACACGGGCGACCCGCTCTTCCTTCAGGTGAAGGAGGCGGAGGCATCCGTGCTGGAAGGCCACACCACGAAGAGCAGGTTCAGGCAGCACGGCAGGCGCGTGGTGGAGGGCCAGCGACTCATGCAGGCCGCGAGCGACATCTTCCTGGGCTGGCTCTCGGGAACGGATCCCGACGGGGTCACCCGCGACTTCTACGTCCGCCAGCTCTGGGACGGCAAGGGGTCGGCTGAGATCGAGAAGATGACCCCGACGACGATGGGGCTCTACGGCCGGCTCTGCGGGTGGACCCTTGCCCACGCGCACGCTCGTTCAGGGGATCGGATCGCGATCGCCTCCTACCTCGGCAAGGGCAAGCAGTTCGACAAGGCGATGGGCGAGTTCGCCGAGGCGTACGCCGAGCAGAACGGCAGCGACTTCAAGGAGTTCGAGGCGGCCGTCAAGAAGGGGGTACTGAAGGCCGTCACCGGGCTTTGAGCTCGGCCAGGCGGCCCTCGAGGAAGCGCCTCTCCGTATCCGAGTGGACGAGGTCGAGCGCACGTCCGTAAGCGGTGCGGGCTTCATCGCGTCGACCGAGGCGCCGCAGCAGCTCCGCCCGGGTGGCGTGGAGGTAGTGATAGCCGTCCAGGTCAAGGCTGTCGGCGAGGGCCAGGGCCGCCTCGGGATCTCCGCCCTCGGCGATGGCGGCAGCCCGGTTGAGCTCAACGACCGGTGAGCCGGTGAGCCGGGCGAGCTCGGCGTAGAGGGCGGCGATCTGCGGCCAGTCGACCTCCTCCTCGGTGTGGAGGATCGCGATCGCCGCCTGCAGCACGTAGGGGCCTCGTCCGCCCAGCGCCAGGGCCCGGTCCAGGACGGTCCGGCCCAGCCCGATCTCCTTCCCATCCCATAGGGCGCGGTTCTGATCGTTGAGGAGGACCAGCTCGCCATCGGCGAACCGCGCCTCGCTACGGGCGTCGTTTGCCAGCATCAGCGCGAGCAGGCCGTGGACCTCCGGCTCATCGGGCATCAGCTCGACGAGCGCCCGATCGATGCGGATCGCCTCGGCAGCCAGCTCGCCGCGGCCCCCGTAGCCCTCGTTGAAGATCAGATAGATGACCGCCAGGACGGCGGCGAGCCGGTCCGGCAACTGGTGGGGTGGGGGGACGCGGAACGGAATCCCGGCTGCCTCGATCTTGTGCTTCGCGCGGACCAGGCGCTTCGCCATGGTCTCCTTCGGTACGAGGAACGCCCGGGCGATCTCCTCGGTGGTGAGCCCGCCGAGCGTCCGCAACGTCAGCGCGACCTGGCCTTCGAGCGCCAGGGCCGGGTGGCAGCAGGTGAAGATCAGCTCGAGCCGCTCGTCCGGGATCGTCGCCTCATCCATCTCGTCCTCCACCGCGTCCGGGACGTCGAGCAGCTTGGTCTTTTCG
The DNA here is from genome assembly GCA_963819715.1 of uncultured Solirubrobacterales bacterium. Classification (GTDB taxonomy): domain Bacteria; phylum Actinomycetota; class Thermoleophilia; order Solirubrobacterales; family 70-9; genus DASUPK01. Next base: position 174,177 of record CAWFXE010000001.1, on the reverse strand, counting down.
GCCAGCGTCCGGTCTCGCCGGATTCGGTCGATCGCCCTGTTGCGCGCGGTCGTCACGAGCCAGGCCCTCGGGTTGTCCGGCGTCCCGTCGCGCGGCCAGCGCTCGGCCGCGATCGCGAACGCCTCCTGAGCGGCCTCCTCGGCAAGCTCGAAGCTGCCGAGGAAGCCGATCAGGCTGGCGAGGACGCGGCCCCATTCGTCTCGGAAGACCTGGTCGAGGATCGCTAGTACCCCTCAACGACCGGCCGTATCTCGATCCCGCCGCCCATGCGGGCCGCCGGAATGCGCGACGCGAGCTCGATCGCGGCGTCGAGGTCGTCGGCCTCATAGGTCAGCCAGCCACCGAGAGCCTCCTTGACGGAAACGAACGGCCCGTCGGTTGTCAGGGTCTTGTCGTCCTCGACCCTCACCGTTGTCGCGGTCTCCGGCAAGTCGAGCCGAGTGTCGTTCGGGGTGACGCCGGGCGTTTGGTTGAGCGTCTGGTAGTCCGCGTAGACCTGCTTCTGCTCATCTTCGGAGAGGTCGTTCCAGGTGTCGTCGCCCGGAACCGCGGCCGACCCCTGATGGATCAGCAATACGTACTTCATCGCTTCCTCCTTGGTTGAAGTGTCGCCCCTGAGACGAACGTGGAATCAAGAATTGGACATTCCGGGTAGCCGTCCTATCCGGCGGTTAGGTTCGCCGCATGAACCCAAGAACCGCATTGATACTGGCCGGTCTGGCGTTGGTTGTCGGCGTCGTCGGCCTCGTGATCGGAATCAGCGCGAAGAACGGCAACAAGAGCGATCAGGACATCGCCGACGCGACGAAGACCCAGCTCGAGCAGCAGCTCGGCACCACGGCGTCGCAGGTGCAGGGTCAGGTCAACGCCCAGGGCGCAAAGGCGGCCGAGACGGCCACCAGCGTCGACAAGCAGCTGCGCACACTGCGCACCTCGATGAACGCGATCCAGACGAGCATCAACACCCTGAACACGACGACCGCGACGCAGGCGACGGACATCAAGAACCTGCAGAACCAGGTCGACAAGATCGACACCAGGGTCAGCAACCTGGGCGGCTAGTCCTCAATCCCCGAACGACGAAGGGCCGCCTCCTGCGAGGCGGCCCTTCGCGATTCGAAACGCGGTTCTGAAACGAGCTTTGGATTCGCGGTGGGGCGGGACAGCTCCCACCTCCGTTCGCTCGCCGGTGCCCGGGTTGGATTCCGCTTGGCAGCCGCGTCGCCGCCAACCGGCCCCTTGGGCCCTACAGCGCCCGGACCTAGCGGCCCTGCACCTCCAGAGTCCCGTCAAGCAATGAATTCAGTAGGACCACCTCCTTTCTCTGGTGTCCTTATTCAAGCATCTGGATCGGCCGGGCTAGAGTGCCCGTCCAGATGAACCGTCGCCGCCGGCTCTCCCTGGTCCTCCCGACGCTCCTCATCGGGGCGCTTGGCGCCGGCTGCGGCGGCGGCAAGCAGCAGGTGAGCGCCGCGGAGCTCGACCGGAAGGCCGACGAGGCCTGTCGCACCGAACAGACCAAGTTCGAGCAGATCCAGGCCACCGCGCCGGCCAATGCCTCCGACGCTGCGGCTCAGACGAGGGAGCTGATTCAGGTCGCCGAGAGCGCCAGCTCGGCGATCGACGCTCTCGAGCCACCGGATGCGCTGCGGACGCCGCTCGAGATCTATCTCGACGCCCGCGGCCGCGCCATCGACCAGATGAAGAAGGGTCAGGATGCAGCCGAGAACCAGCACTCCAAGGGATACGGCGAGGCTCAGGCGGCGGTCGTAAAGAGCGCCCCCGAGCGGCGAAGGCTGGCAGACTCCCTCGGCTTCAAGGTCTGCAGCGCGAGCGCGAAGGCTGTCTGAGCCGAGCCGCTAGGACTCGGTCTCGGACAGGTACGCGAACCCGAGCGTCATCGCCAGATTGCTGAGGCCGGCGAACCATAGCCCCGCGCGGGCGCCGGGCCGGGAGAACGCGGGGGAGCGCGACCAGATGATGTCGGTCGCGAGCTCGGTGCCGCGCAGCCAGGAGAGTGCCCACCAGTCCTTCGGGCGGTTGCGGCGATAGGCCACCAGGTGGGCCGCAGCGAATGTGAGCCAGATCGGGCCACAGCGGCGAAAGAGCTCCTTGGCGTCATCGGACGGCTCGTCGTGACCCAGAACGCGGAGCGTCTGGGAGGGCGCGAACAACGCTCCCGACCCGAGCAGAAGGTCGAACGCGATCATGTTTCGGTTGGTCCGGCGGAGCTGCCCGTCGAGGCTCACGCGACGATCCAAGCACATTTCCCGAGAAAGTCGAGAAGGGAAACCCACGCGGGCAGCGAAATCATCGCCCGTGGCACGGACCGCGACAAAGACTCATCCCGCTCGCAAGAGCCTCTCGGACTTCATCACCGAGCGGTTCGACGACTTCTCCCGCTCCCAGAAGGACGTAGCCCGCTACATCGTCGATCACCTCGATGAGGCGGCCTTCCAGACGGCCGAGGAGCTCGCGCGCCGGGCAAACACCTCTTCCTCCACGGTCGTCCGCTTCTCCCAGGCCCTTGGCTTCGACGGTTATCCCGAGCTGCAGCAGGCAGCGATCGAGGAGTACCGCCACAAGGTCGCCGAGGGTCAGCCGAACGGCAACGGCGGAAGCGGCGCCGCGGCCCTGTTCAACTTCGACCACTCAGAGTTCGAGGCCTCGCTGGGCGCGGACTACTCGAACATCGAGGAGACGGCCCGCAGCCTGACCCGCGAGCAGATCGAGGCGTCCGTCTCGGCACTCGCGACCTCCAGGCGCGTGCTGATCGTGGGGGTGGAGCAGATGGCGTTCTTCGCGAGCTATCTCCGCCACCTGCTCGGACTGCTCGACGTGCGCGCGGAGATCGTCGCCTCGCCGAGCCAGGACAACATCCAGAAGCTCTCCCGGATGGACGAGGACACCCTGCTGGTCGTGCTGACCGCGGGGCGCGCTCATCCGCTGATCCTGCGGGCCCTGAAGCTCGCCCGCCACCGCCGCGCCCGGACCATGTCGATCACCGACGCGACGCTCTCGGATGTCGCGGAGCACTCGGAGCTAATGCTCTACTACAGCTCGAATGGGCCTTCCTACATCCGCTCCAACGCGGCGCTGATGGGACTCGTCCAGGCGCTGGCCCACGGGGTCTACTCCCGTGACGAAGCCGCGCATCGCGACCGAATCCGAGCCTTCAAGCTCAAGTAGGACTGCGGATTTCTACGCACGCCGGGCTCTAGTTCAGGTGTGGATTTGCCGATGAGGTAGGCGTGTCCTCGCGGGAGAGGACCGTTCGGCCCATGTTCATCGGCGAAGAGAAACCGCGCATTCTGCTCGTGGAGGACGGCGAGGTCGTCGCCGAGCTGATTCGACGCACGCTCGCCGACGTGGGCGACGTGAGCGTCGCGACGAACGGGGAGGACGCTCTGGAGCTGCTGCTCGACGGGGAGTGGAACCTGATCCTCGTCGACGTCGAGCTGCCGGGGATGAACGGGCTGGAGCTGCTCGAGCTCGCCAAGTCGAGATACCCACAGCTGATGGCGATCGTGGTCAGTGCGAAGGAGAACTTCGATTACGCCGTCACCGCCATCCGGGCCGGGGCGGTGGACTACATCTCGAAGCCGTTCGACCCGGAGGAGTTCCGCTCCAAGGTACGCAAGGCGATCCAGTCAGATCGCTTCAACCGTGAGCTGAGGCGCCCACACGAGACCGTGCTGGCGATCGGTTCGCATCCCGACGACGTCGAGATCGGCTGCGGCGGCGTCCTCCTGCGGCACAGCGGCGTCGGTCACGACGTCCACCTGCTGACCCTGACGAGCGGCGAGGCCGGCGGCGACGCGCAGGTCCGCGCTGCTGAGTCGGAGCGGGCCGCCGAGCTGATGTCGGCCCAGCTGCACATGCTCGACCTCGCGGACACGGCCATTGCGGAGAACGGCGAGACCGTCCGTGCCATTTCGGAGATCGTCGAGCGAGTGAAGCCGACGACGATCTACACCCACAGCGCCCGCGACGTCCACCAGGATCACCGCGTCGCTCACAACGCCAGCCTGGTGGCCGGCCGCCGCGTCCCGAGGATCTACGCGTACCAGACCCCGTCCACGACGGTGGAGTTCCGGCCCAGCCGGTTCATCTCGATCGACGACGTGCTCGAGCGCAAGATCGAGGCGATTGGCGCCTTCGAGTCGCAGACCACAATCCGCCAATACCTCGCGCCTGACCTGCTCAACGCGACCGCCCGCTACTGGGGCCGGTTCGCGACATCCCTGTACGCCGAGCCGCTCGAGGTGATCCGCGAGGGGGACATCGTCCCGAGCGGCGCCGCACAGGGTGACGGCATGGTGGAGCACGGCGGCGAGACCAGCCTCCATGCCAGCTGGTAACGGACGCAGACCGCGGATTCTGGTGACCGGCACCGGGGGGCCCTCCGGGTACTCGTTCATGCGCGCGCTCCGGAGCGAGCCGCTGGACTTCCTCTCCGCCGACATCGATCCCCACGCGCCGGGCCTTTTCCTCGTGGACCGGGAGCACCGGATTCTGCTTCCCCGCGGCGACGATCCGGGATTCGCCGATGTGGTGATCGAGGTCTGCCGGGATCGCCAGGTCGACGTCGTCGTTCCGACCGTGGACTCAGAGCTCGTCCCGATGGCCGAGAGTCGCGATCAGCTCGCCGAGGCCGGCACCTCCGTCCTTGTGGCGCCGACGAGGGCGCTGCGGCGCTGCCTCGACAAGTGGGGCCTGATGCAGGTCGCGGACGGCTCCGTGCCGATTCCGCGCTCAGCTCCGCTGGATGAGGATTTCGACCCCGCCGCCTTCGAGCTGCCGGTCCTCCTCAAGCCCAGGGTGGGCAGCGGCTCGCGCGGTGTTCGGCGAGTCGACTCGTGGGATGCCCTCGGGGGGGTGCGCGACCGCTCGCTGCTGGTCCAGGAGCACCTGCCCGGCCCGGAGTACTCGCTCGACGTCCTGGCCACCTCGGCGGGCGAGGTCCGCGCCGTGGTCCCGCGCGAACGGCTGCGGGTCGACTCCGGGATCGCCATCACCAGCCGGACCGTTCACGACGACGAACTCGAATCGATTGGCGCCCGGGCGGTGGAGGTGGCCGGCCTGACCGGTGTCGCGAACGTCCAGGTGATGCGAGACGCCCGGGGCACGCCCCGTCTGATCGAGATCAATCCTCGTTTCCCGGGGACCATGCCGCTGACCCTCGCGAGCGGCGTGAACATGCCGCGACTGGCGCTCGGGGAGCTGCTCGGCGAGAGCATTCCGGCGGGCCCGATTCCCTTCCGCGACGTCGCGATGACGCGGGTCTTCGAGGACGTTTCCGTCGACGTCGACGAGCTCGCCGCCCTGGAGAGACAGGCCGGAGCCGAGGCGGTGACCTCGTGAGCGTCACGCTCCCGACGGGCGACCAGGACATGCACGTTCACTCGACCTACTCGGATGGGGTGGGGACTGTTGCCGAGAACATCGTCCAGGCGGAGCGCGCCGGCCTCGCCGCCCTGACCTGCGTCGACCACGTGCGCCGCGACACCGACTGGGTGAGCTCATTCGCGGCGGAGGTGCGCGAGCTCGCCGGCGGCACCAAAGTCGAGGTCCGCAGCGGCGTCGAGGCCAAGATCCTCGACACCTCCGGTGAGCTCGACCTGCCGCCGGACATCGACGGAGTCGACCGGATCTACGCGGCCGATCACCGCGTCCCCCTCGATGACGGCCCGGCGGATCCGGCGGCCGTGCGAATCGCGATCGCCGATGGAGGGACCGACCCGGCCTCCGTCGTCGAATCGATCGTGACCGCGACCGTGAACGCGGCCGGCCGTCACCCCAACGTCGTCATCGCCCACCTCTTCAGCGTGCTGCCGAAGATCGGCGTCGATGAGGACATCGTGCCCGCCGACGCGCTCGAGCGTCTCGCAGCCGCCGCCGCGGATGCGGGCGCCTCGATCGAGGTCGATGAGCGCTGGCGCTGTCCGTCCGCTCGCACGCTGCGTCCGTTCCGCGATGCAGGTGTGCCGATCCTGCTCAGCACGGACAGCCACTCTCCCGAGACGATCGGGCGCTACGACTACTGCCTGGGCGTCGTGGAGGAGCTGGCGTGACCAACGTCCTCAACATCGTCCTCGTCGCCATGGTCCTCAGCGGCGCCACCGTGCTGGTGGTCGGCTGTTACCAGTTTCTGCTCGCCGGGCTCCATATCTGGCGCCGCCCCTACATCCGCGTCTCGGAGCTCTACCCGAAGGTCGCCGTGATCATCCCCGGCTGGAACGAGGGCGCGGTGCTCGGGCGGACCATCGACCATGTGATGAGGATGCGCTACCCGGAGGAGTGTGTGCGCGTCTACGTAGTCGACGACGGCAGCACGGACAACACTCCCGAGGTGCTCGCGTGGAAGGCCGCGGAGTACGGGGACCGGGTGATCCACCTCCGCCGCGAGCAGGGTGGCGGTGGCAAGGCGGACGCCATCAACTACGGCCTCGGCGTCATCCAGGAGGACGACTGGTACGAGGCGATCTTGATCATCGACGCCGACGTGCTCCTCACCCCGACCGCCCTGCGCCGGATGAGTCGCCACCTCGGCGACCTCCAGATCGGCGGCGTCACCGCCTACATCAAGGAGGGCACCGCCGACCCGAACTACATCAACCGGTTCGTCTCCTTCGAGTACATCACGGCCCAGGCGGCCGCCCGGCGAGCGCAGAACATGCTCGCGGCGCAGGCCTGCCTCGCCGGCGGGGCGCAGCTGATCCGCCGCGATGCCCTCGAAAAGATTGGAGGGAGGATCCAGACGGGAACCCTCGCCGAGGACACCGTCACCACCTTCCGCATCCAGCTCGCGGGCTACGACGTGCGCTTCGAAGGCAACGCGATCGTCCTTGCGGAGGAGCCGCCCAGCATCACGGCCCTCTGGAAGCAGCGCGTTCGCTGGGCGCGCGGCAACGTCCAGGTGAGCCGCCTGTACCGGGGCGTCTGGCTCCGGCGCCTGCGCGCCGGCCCGCTCGGCGGCCCGAGCTTCTTCGCCATCTGGTCGTCCGTCGTCTTCATGCCGGTCTTCATGGTGATGGCCACCACAGGGCTGCTGACGCTCTTCTTCACCGACCGGGCGCTGTCGATCTCCGCCTTCACGGCGCTCTGGGCCCTGACGGGCGGAACATTCCTCTTCGTCACGCTCTCCGCGCTCGCTATGGATCCGGAGACGGGCAGGAAATGCTGGAAGGAGGGCTTCCTCTTCCCCGGGGCGATCAACCTCACCCTGATCCTCTTCGGTCTCTTCGGGCCGATCATCACCAGTGTCTTCGCGAAGCAGCTCGCCGACCTCGGCCTCGCGGGCGGCGAGCCGGCGGTGCGCTACATGCTGCTCTTCGCCGACTGCTGGCTCACCCTTTCGATTCTCGTCGCCTGGCTGCTGAAGCGGCTCGACGAGTGGGGCCGGGTCCCCTGGCTGGTCCGCCCGCTGCTCTATGTCGTCGGCTACGGGCCGCTCCTCTGCGCCTTCACCGTCGCCGGGTATATCGCCGAGCTGCGCGGCCGAGAGCAGGTCTGGGAGAAGACGGAGAAGGTCGGCGCGGTGAAGGAGCTCGCGACATGAGGAGCCGGCTCCGCTCGGCCCTTTTGCGCCTCCCCGGCGGCGTCGGGTACCGGCTCGCCGGTCCCCTGCGCATCCGCGAGCCGGTCCGCCCGCCGCTGGCCCCGGGGGTCGCGCCAGCCGATCGGTCGGCCCACGTGAACGGCTCGGGTACGGCGCCGCTCACGGTCGAGCTGGAGCGGGGGGGACGCAGCAAGCGCCTGCGAGTTCGCGCGGCCGGTGACATCTGGTCGGATGACTTCCGCGAGGAACTCGCCAGGGATCGCCACTTCGAGGCGAGCCTCGTCTGGCGAGAGTTCGCGATCCTGGTCTTCATCGCCGTCGTTCTTGCCGCCCGAACGGTCTTCGGATAGGAAGCATCTTCGGGTAGCAAGCATTCGGATAGGAACCACAAAGACCACAGGCCCGGGGGGCGATCCGGACCTGTAGCTGAACCGGGGTCCGGGGGAAAAGAGGACCCCAAGGCATTGTCGAGGTAGGGAAAAGGTTGCCCGGCCACCAACCTCGCAAACACCCGCCCTTCTACTATGGGGGCATGGCCGAGCGAGCGACATTCCGCGTCAAGACCGGCCTCGCCGAGATGCTCAAGGGCGGGGTGATCATGGACGTCACCAACGCCGACCAAGCGAGGATCGCCGAGGACGCCGGCGCCTGTGCCGTGATGGCGCTGGAGCGGGTCCCCGCCGACATCCGTGCCCAGGGCGGCGTCGCCCGGATGTCGAATCCCGCGGTGATCAAGGAGATCCAGGACGCCGTGACCATCCCGGTGATGGCAAAGGCCCGGATCGGCCACTTCGCAGAGGCCCAGGTCCTCCAGTCGCTCGAGGTCGACTACGTCGACGAGTCCGAGGTCCTCACCCCGGCCGACGAGTCCAACCACATCGACAAGTTCGCCTTCGAGGTTCCGTTCGTCTGCGGCGCCACCAACCTCGGCGAGGCGCTTCGGCGGCTCGGCGAGGGCGCAGCGATGATCCGCTCGAAGGGCGAAGCCGGAACGGGCAACATCGTCGAGGCCGTTCGCCACATGCGCGAGATCACCGACGGCATCAAGCACCTCGCGTCGCTGCGGCCGGAGCAGCTGGCCGGGGCCGCCAAGGATCACCAGGCTCCGCTGGACGTGGTCCAGGAGGTCGCGGAGCAGGGTTGGCTGCCGGTTCCCCTCTTCTGCGCCGGTGGTATCGCCACCCCCGCGGACGCCGCTTTGATGATGCAGCTCGGCGCCGAGGGCAACTTCGTCGGCTCAGGGATCTTCAAGAGCGAGGACCCTGCGCGCCGCGCCCGCGCGATCGTCGAGGCGACCACGCACTTCGAGGACCCGGAGCGCGTGGCGCAGGCCTCGATGGAGCTCGGTGACGCAATGCCCGGCCTCGAGATCGAGGCTCTGGCCCAGGACGGCGGCCTGCTCCAGGGCCGCGGCGCTTGAGCGGCGATCCACTCCGCGTCGGCGTCCTTGCGCTCCAGGGCGACTTTCACGCCCATCGCCTGATGCTCAAATCGCTCGGCGCAACCGCGAGCGAGATCCGGACACCCGACCAGCTGATCGGACTCGATGGCCTGGTGATTCCCGGTGGTGAGTCGACCACGATCACGATGGGGATGGAGCGCGAGGGCCTGGACACGGCGATCCCGGCCTTCCACACCTCGGGCGGGCCGATCCTGGGGAGCTGCGCCGGGATGATCGTCTGCGACCGCGAGCACCTGGGGCTGGCGGATTACGTCTGCCGGCGCAACGCTTTCGGCCGCCAGTTGGCGAGCTTCGAGGAGGATCTGCGCGTCGAGGGTCTCGGCGAGGAGCCTCTCCGCGCGGTCTTCATCAGGGCTCCGTGGGTCGAGGAGCAGGGCCCGAGCGTCGAGGTCCTGGCGGAGGTCGACGGGCATCCGGTGGCCGTCCGCGACGGCAGCGTGCTCGCGGTCGCCTTTCACGCGGAGCTGACCGACGACAGCCGCCTGCACGCCGCCTTCATGGCGATGTGTACCGGGGCCCGACAGCCCGATCGTTCTCCTCGCTAGGTTTTCGGAGGCATGAGAGACCCGCGCGTCACTGCACTCGCCCAGATTCTCGTCCGCCATTCGACCAGAGTGTCCGATGGCGACGTCTGCACGATCGAGGGCGAGTCCGCCGCGGAGCCGCTGCTACAGGCCGTGTATGAGGAGGTCCTGAAGGCGGGCGGCAACCCGATCGTGAACATGGCGCTGGAGGGCCAGTCGGGGTCCTTCTTCGAGTACGCCTCCGACGAGCAGCTCAAATGGATCTCGCCGGTCGCGGAGTGGGCGGTGGAGAACGCCGACGTCCGCATCGCGGTGATGGCGAGCCAGAACACCCGGGCGCTTTCGCAGGTCCCGCCCGACCGGCAGGCGACGCGGCAGGCGGCGACCCAATCGCTGATGAAGAAGGCGATGGAGAGGAGCGCAGAGGGGACCTACCGCTGGGCGCTGACGCTCTTCCCGACGCACGCCTACGCGTCAGAGGCCGGAATGAGCCTCGCCGCCTACGAGGACTTCTACTACGGCGCCTGCCTCGCGACCGACGACGATCCAGTCGGCGCCTGGACCCGGACCTCCGAGGAGACCAAGCGCCTCGCAGACTGGATCCAGGGCCGCTCCGAGGTCCACGTCACCGGCGACGGCACCGACCTGCGGCTGGGTATCGAGGGCCGCACGTTCATCGCCGCCGACGGCAAGCACAACATGCCCGACGGCGAGTTCTTCACGGGCCCGGTCGAGGACTCGGCCGAGGGCGAGATCACCTTCCACCTGCCCGCGAGCTACGCGGGCCGCGAGGTTGCCGGCGTGCGCTTCCGCTTCGACGGCGGCAAGGTGGTCGATGCGAGCGCTGAGAAGGGCGAGGAGTTCCTGATCGAGATGCTCGACACCGACGATGGCGCCCGGCGCCTGGGCGAGCTCGGCATCGGCACCAACTACGGGATCACCGCCGGCACCGGCGAGATCCTGCTCGACGAGAAGATCGGCGGCACCGTCCACCTCGCGGTGGGCCGCTCATATCCGGAGACCGGTGGCGTCAACGAGTCGGCGATCCACTGGGACATGATCTGCGACCTGCGCAAGGGCGGCGGAATCGAGGTCGACGGCGAGCCGTTGCAGCGCGACGGCAGCTTCGTCGTCTGAGCGCGCAACTAGCTTTGGAGGACCGGGTTTAGGGGAGGACAACAGCAGGCGCTCGGGGGGAGACGAGCCCTCATCACAGGAGGGACACCAATGTTCGGACGCAAGCTGGGCCTGATCGCCGTTGCGGCGCTGGTCCTGGGTCTCGTTCTGGCGGCGCCGGCTGCGCAGGCCAGGAAGAAGGTCATCGTCAAGACGTTCCAAGTTGGGGTGGGAGCGCCGTCCGGCGGAGTGCCGCTCAACATCCCGGACGGCGGCGGCGCGGCCGTGCAACTGGTCCGCGACTCGGTCAAGGTGGCGAAGCTCAATCCGAGGGGCAAACTCAAGCACGTCACCGTCGGGGTACGGGTGACGCATCCGTTCGCGAGCGACCTCGAGCTCTATCTCGCCACTCCGAGGGGCGTGATCAGCCTCGCGCACGACGTCGGAGGCAACGGCAACAACTACGGCAACGGATTCGCCGGATGCTCTGGGGGCCTGACGACGTTCGACAGCAACTCGCCGACGCTGATCAGCACGCCCGCTCTCGAGGCGCCGTTCGTGGGGACCTATGCGCCCCAGGAGAACCTCAACCAGCTCAAGGGTCTGGGCGCAAAGAAGGCGACCAACGCCCTCTGGTCGCTGCTCGTGATGGACGACAACAGCCAGCACGCCAGCGGCACCGTCGATTGCTTCCGGCTGACGATCAAGGAGACGAACCCCAAGAAGTAGCCGAGACGAGCATGGTCAGGTTGTGAGCGGAGACGGGGCGCCCAAGATGGCGCCCCGTCCGCTTCTCGGCGGCCTCCTAGAATCGAGGCATGTCCGGTCACTCCAAGTGGTCCTCCATCAAGCACAAGAAGGGCGCGGCCGACGCGAAGCGCGGCAAGCTCTTCACCAAGCTCGCACGGGCGATCACCGTGGCCGCCCGCGACGGCGGCGGCAATGCCGACGCCAATCCGGCGCTCGGTCTTGCGGTGCAGAAGGCGCGCGACGCCTCGATGCCGAAGGACAACATCCAGCGGGCCATCGACCGCGGCACGGGAGAGGGCGCCGACGCGGCCGCGATCGAGAACGTCTCCTACGAGGGATACGGGCCCGGCGGCGCGGCGATCCTGGTCGAGACCCTGACCGACAATCGCAACCGCACGGGTTCCGAGATTCGGCACGCCTTCGAGCACAACGGAGGCAGCCTGGGGGAGCCGGGGTCGGTCGCCTGGCAGTTTGAGAACCGGGGGGTGATCCTGCTGGACGGCGATCGCTACAGCGAGGATGACCTGATGCCCGCCATCGACGCGGGCGCCGAGGACGTCACGGAGGACGGGGACCTGCTGAAGGTGACGGCGAGCGCGTCGGACCTGGCGGCCGTCCGCTCCGCCCTCGAGTCCGCGGGCGTAGAGGTCCAGTCCGCCGAGGTCTCGATGGAGCCGAAGACGACGGTCGAAGTGGGGGAGAGCGATGCCCCGGCGCTACTGCGCCTGATGGACGTGCTCGAGGAGCACGACGACGTCGACTCTGTGCACGCAAACTTCGACGTGCCGGAGGAGATCCTCGAGAAGGCCGCGGCGGCGGGCTAAGGCAGCGCCGCGCTACTTCTTCTTTTTCTTCTTCTTCTTTTTCTTTTTGACGGCGTCCGGCGCGCAGTATGCGTAGGTCGTCACCGACGACCCCGTCGGTTGCGCCGCGATCGTATGCAGGCCGAGATGCCAGCCCGAGTTGCCGTTGGGCGCGAATTCATCGATCCCGACCACAGGGAGATCCGAGTCCGTCGGACTGAGCGAATAACCGCCGGAGATCACGTGCTGCTTGGGCAAGCAGGACGGATCCCCGCTGGCACGTGAGAGGTTGCCGAAGCCGGAGGAAGTCGACGTCTCGCTGACGCTGCGGCCCTTGGCGTCGTACTCGCAGAGCGCCGAGACGCTCACGTTCCCGCTCGCCGCGACGAGGTTGTTCTCGAAAGCCGAGATGGTCCACTGGTTCGGGGCCGTTCGGCGTGATTGGAGGACGAGAATCCTGAGGCTGTTGAGACTGTTGGTGAACGAACCGAGTCCGCTGGCCGAATAGCCCCCGGTGACGACGTGCGTGCCGGTGGGGCACTTGATGACCAGGTCCCGCAGCTCACCTGACGGGATGGTGGCTGAGCCCGAAACGCTCGTCGCGATGCGACCGAGCTTGTTGCTCTCGCACCGGGCCTGCGCCGTCAGGCTGCCGGACGCTGACGGAGAGGTGAAGGCCTCCGACGTCGCGGTCCAGCCCGTGGTGCCGAGGAGGGCTGAGGTCGAGTTCACGCTCCGAGGTCCGGTGTTGCTGGCAGGATCGAAGTGCGGCGAGACGGTCCAGCCACCGCCCGACACGTGGTTGTTCCCAGTGCAACTCGCGGTCGCCGTTGCGGTGCTCGCCGAGGCGAACGGGACAGCCGCGCTGACCGTCACTGCCGGGACCACCCTTTTCTTCTTCTTGTGCTTCTTGGCGACCGCGGGCGAGGCTATGCCCACGGCGAGCAGCGCAGCGAGAGCGGCCACGCCGACCAGCACGATTCGCCTGCAGAAAGGAGCCTTCTCCCCGGTTCCCATCGCGGCGATCCTACCGCTTGGGTTGCGCTACCAGCGGGTAGGCGGCGGGTTAGAGTCAGCAAATCCGGGCGGTCCACCTATAGGAATGAGGGCGGGACCCGGGAGATTCGACAGCATGGGGAGGTATCCCGAATGACACGAAAGCGCTCTCGCTTGGCGCTCGTGGGCTTGCTGACCATCGCGCTCACCGTGACGGTCGGCCTCGTCTCCGGTGGCGTCGCCGACGCCAAGAAAAAGAAGAAGAAGAAGGCCAGCAACTCGGTGACGCTCACCCAGACGGCGCCTACGGCGATTCCGGGCGGCGACAGCACGACCGGGCTGGCAGGCGTCGGCACCGACACGTTCACTGTCGGGAAGAAGAAGGGCAAGGGCAAGGTCGTGGCGGCCAACTCGCTGATCGCAACCTTTCAGCTCACGGACCCCGGCGGTTCTCTCGATGACATCGACGTCAAGGTCGTCGCGCCGGATGGCACGACCGTGTTCCTCGACAACCCCGCGTTCAACTTCGGGGACGGCGACGTGACGACGGTTGGGCCGCTGACCCAAACCGTCAAGTCGTCCGTCGGCTACTGCCTGCCGAATCCGTCGCCGCCGCCGCCCGGGTGCCCCGCCGGAGACCCGGACAACGTGCTTGCCCCTCCGTGGGCGGGTACGGCGCGGGACGTCGATCTGGCGTTCTTCAACGGCGTCAAGGTGCGCGGGACCTGGCTGGTGAAGGCGGTGAACTTCAGCACCACCGCGACCCATGTCCTGAGCATGGCGAGCATTCACATGAACCTGGTCGCCGCGCCGAAGTAGGCACCGAATGCGATTCACGTCGAAAGGGCCGCCTCCGGGCGGCCCTTTCTTTGCGGTCTGTCCGGGATCCTGTTTCGCGTTCCCTAAAGGACATCCGGTGGGCGAGTGAGAATTGAAAGGCGTGATCGTCATCGGTATCGATCCGGGTACTGCCAACACCGGATTCGGCGTGGTTCGCACGTCCGGTGAGCGGATGGTCGCGCTCGACGGCGGGGTGATCGAGACCGACGCCGACCTTCCGGCCGAGCGGCGCCTCGCCCGCCTGCACGACTCGCTGGGCGAGCTGATCCGCTGGCACGAGCCCAAGGCGATGGCGCTCGAGGATCTCTTCTTCGGCAAGAACGTCGCCTCCGCGCTCAGCGTGGGGGAAGCCCGCGGCGTGGCGATGCTCGCGGCCTCGAAACATGAGCTGCCCTGCTTCGACTACACGCCCCAGGCGGTGAAGAAGGCGGTCTGCGGCTCGGGATCGGCTGACAAGGGCCAGGTGCAGCGCATGGTGGCGAGCCTGCTCGGCCTGCCCGAGCCGCCCGCTCCCGATCACGCCGCGGATGCTTTCGCAGTAGCGATCTGCCACGCCGGGACCGCCGGTGCGCGCAACGCGCTTTCCCACTTCGGGCGGCCGCGAGTCGGCACCACACCAGCCCTGGCAACGCGCCAGCGGCTGGCCGGTTAAAGGCATCCGGTCTCCAGCGCAGAATCCCGAGGCATGATCGCCTCCGTCAGCGGAGAGGTTCTGGTGCGCCGCCCCGACTGCGTCGTCATCGACGCGAGCGGCGTCGGCTATCGCCTGGCCGTTTCGTCGGAGACCCTCAAGGCGGTACCGGCCCGCGGCAAGCACGCCGCGCTGCACGCACACCTGGTCGCCAGGGAGGACTCTCTCAGCCTCTACGGCTTCGCCAGCGAGGAGGAGCGAGATCTCTTCCTCCACCTGATCTCGGTGGGCGGGGTCGGGCCGAAGGTCGCCATGGCAGTGCTGTCCGGAGGCTCTGTGCGAGAGCTGCTGCGGGCGATCGCGGCGGGCGATGCCAAGCGCTTCCAGGCCGTCCCCGGAGTCGGCAAGCGGACCGCCGAGCGGATCATCGTGGAGCTCCGCGAAAAGGTCGCCGGGGAGATCGAGGGCGACGCCGACGGCGCCGACTTGGTGCCTGGCGAGGAGGACCCCCGCTCTCTCGCGCGCGAGGGCCTGCTCAATCTCGGCTACACGCCGCCCGAGGCGGCGAAGCTGCTATCTGCCGCCGAGGGCGAGACCGCCGAGGAGATCGTGCAATCGGCGCTGCGGAGCGCCGCGGGAGCGAAGGCGGCGTGAGCGTCGAACCGGGCAAGGGGATCCGCACCCCGGGGATCGAGGACGACGACACAGAGGTCGTCATCCATGACGCGCGAGCCGTCGGCGCCGATGATGACTTCGACCGCTCACTGCGCCCGCCCAAGCTCGAGGACTTCGTCAACCAGGTCCAGGTCACCGAGCAGCTCGGAATCTTCATCGAGGCCGCCCGCCGCCGGGAGGAGGCGCTCGACCACGTCCTGCTGGCCGGCCCTCCTGGCCTGGGAAAGACTTCGCTCGCCCACATCATCGCGGCGGAACTGAACGTGCCGATGGTGCAGACGGCCGGGCCCGCGCTGGAGCGCAAGGCCGACATCGCGGCCTTCCTCACTTCGCTGGAGCCGGGCAGCGTCTTCTTCATCGACGAGATCCACCGGCTCGGGCGCGCCGTCGAGGAGACGCTCTACCCGGCGATGGAGGACCGGCGCCTCCCAGTCGTTCTCGGCCAGGGTGCGGGAGCCCGGACGGTCACCCTTGACCTCCCTCCGTTCACGCTGGTCGGTGCGACCACCCGGACTGGCCTGCTGACGACTCCCCTGCGCGATCGCTTCGGCGTCTCACACAGGCTCGAGCACTACGACGCCATCGACCTCCGTCAGATCGTCCTACGGTCCGCCGGGATCCTCGGCATCGAGGTGAGCCCGGACGGAGCCGAGGAGATCGCGAGCAGGGCGAGGGGCACGCCGCGGGTGGCGAACAGGCTGCTACGGCGCGTCCGCGACTTCGCGGAGGTCAAGGAGCGCGGCGGCATCGACTCGGAGCTCGCCTCGGACGCGCTCGAGATGCTCGAGGTCGACCGCGCGGGCCTGGACCGCCACGACCGCCAGCTGCTCCAGTTGATGGCGACGAAGTTCGCCGGTGGCCCTGTGGGCCTCTCAACGCTCGCCGTTGCGATCGGCGAGGAGGCCGACACCATCGAGGACGTCTTCGAGCCGTATCTCCTCCAGCAGGGCCTGGTGAAGCGCACCCCGCGCGGTCGAGTCCTGACGGAGCGGGCATACGAGCATCTCGGATTGCCCACACCGGAGGGTATGGCCAGCCTTTTCTAGGCACGGGAACGGCCGGGTCGCCTCGTGCGGTTGGCTAGCCTTGGGCAGGCATGCCGTACTTCATCTGTCCGAACTGTGGGAACAGGGAGCTGAGTGGGGAGCGCACCGCCGGTTTCTCAACGCGCCCGAAGGGGTGCTCGAAGTGCGGCTTCGGCTTCCTCTTCGAGCTGCTCGACGACTACATGCCCGCGCCCGGCGCCGCCTTCTTCACGCTCGACCAGGAGGCCCGGGTCCTCGACCTCGGCAAGGGGGCCTTCGAGCTCACCGGCCTAAAGGACGAGCAGGTGATCGGCCGCCCGGTCCGCGAGGTGCTCGGACTGCAGTGGATAGACAAGGGCGACGGTGGCGAGACCGCCGACACCGACCGCAACGGGGAGACCGATCCGATCGAGACGACGCTGGAGTGGGGCGTCCGCTCTCTCGGCAAAAGGGTTGCGGTGAACGCCGAGGGCGACCTGCCCACGGAGGCGACCGCGGACCTCTTCCCGGCGTACGACGACGACGGCGGCCTGCTGCTCGTCTTAACTCCCGAATAGGTCCGGCCGCTTTCCTCGTGTGTTGCAATGTGGGCCGGAAACGCGCCCGAGACCGCTAGCGTGACCCCTTCAACACCGTGAGCAACCGCCGCCGCAACCTCTTCATCCTGGCCTTCGTCGCCCTCCTGGTCCTCGGTTCGGGGATCGTCATCGCGACCAAGAAGACGACCCTCGGCCTCGATCTGCAGGGCGGCACCGAGCTGATCTTCCAGGCCCGGCCGACCCCGCAGAACCCCACTATCGATAGCGCGGACATGGACCGCGCGATCGAGATCATCCGCAAGCGGACTGATGCCTTCGGCGTCTCCGAGCCGGAGATCTCCCGGATCGGATCGGACTCCATTCGCGTCGGGCTCCCCGACGTATCGAACGCGTCCCACGCGAGCCAGGAGGTGGGGCAGACCGCCCAGCTCCACTTCTACGACTGGGAGCCGAACGTCATCCCGAACCCTGCGAAGACCAATGTGGCGAACAGTGAGTCCTCTTTCGATCGGCTCTATGACGCGGTCAAGGTGGCCTCCAAGCAGACGTCCGAATGCTTCGAGAACAAGTGCACCAGGACCGGTCCCACCTACTACCTCTTCAACTCGCTGACCCGCCAGTGGATCGCCGGGCCGACTGACACCCAGAAGGACCTGTTCTCGGAGCTCCCGGGTCAGAAGCAGCCGGCGAACAGCCAGATCCTCACGGTCCCGCAGGGCACGCTGGTGGTCCAGAAGGAGCCGGATCCCGGGCAGTCGCAGGCGAACGACCCGAACAGCCCCGACGCGCAGTGGTTCGTGATCAAGGACCGTCCCGCCCTCTCTGGCACGGACATCACCGACCCGAAGCCGAACACCGACCCGACGGGGGGGTTCGTCGTCACCTTCGGGTTCAGCGGAGACGGCCGGCAGCAGTTCTCCGACGTCACGAAGGCGATCTCCGAGCGCGGCCTGCAGAACGCACCTCCCGGGTGCTCCAGCGACCCGACGTGCGTGGACGCGAACTCGGGCCACTTCGCGGTCGTCCTCGATCAGCAGATCAAGTCGCGGCCGATCGTCAACTTCGTCGACAACCCCACCGGCATCGACGGCAGGACCGGCGCGGAGATCCAGGGCCTCTCTCAGGGCGAGTCCACTGATCTGTCCCAGATCCTGCAGATCGGTGCGCTGCCCGTCACGCTGAACCAGATCTCGAGCTCCACGGTCTCGGCCACGCTCGGCCAGCAGGCGCTCGATCAGGGTCTGAAGGCGGGGATCGTCGGCCTGATCCTGGTCTGCCTCTTCCTCCTCATCTATTACCGCTTCCTGGGCTTCGTCGCGGTCGTTGGGCTGGCGATCTACGGGGTGCTCTTCTTCGCGCTGATCAAGCTGATCCCGATCACGCTGACCCTGCCTGGCATCGCCGGGTTGATCCTGACTATCGGGGTGGCGGCCGACGCCAACATCGTCATCTTCGAGCGGATCAAGGAGGAGTCGCGCTCCGGCAAATCCATGCTCAGCGCGATCTCCGCCGGCTACCGGCGGGGGATCGCGACGATCGTCGACGCGAACGTGATCACGCTGATCACGGCGTTCATCCTGTTCGCACTGGCGACCTCGAACGTCAAGGGGTTCGCGTTCGTCCTCGGCGTCGGCACGATCGCCTCCTTATTCACTGCAGTGGTCTTCACCCAGGCGTTTCTCGGCCTCTTCGGCCGGGCGGGCTTCATGCGCTCGCCGGCGGCGCTCGGCGCCCGACCCGAGGAGCGAGTCAGGTGGCATTTCGACTTCAGCCGCGCGAGCAAGTACTTCTTCAGCCTCTCCGGCTGCATCCTGTTGATCGGCGCGGTCGCCTTCGCAACCAAGCAGCTCAACCTCGGCATCGACTTCGAGGGCGGCAGTCGCATCACAGTGGGCCTGCAGAAGGCGGCCACCGTGAACGACGTGCGCGACACGGTCGACGCGGCGGGGATCACCGGCGCGGAGATCACCAAGGCGACCAACAAGGACCTCGGCACGAACGTCTTCGAGATCGACTCGAAGGCGGAGCCTCAGGAGGTCCAGAAGGTCCAGCCCGCCCTGCAGTCGCAGTACGGGATCATTCCGAACGGCTTCAACGCGACCACGGTCGGCCCGACGTTCGGCCAGCAGGTCGCCAAGAGCGCGATCGAGGCGATCATCTTCTCGCTGCTCGTGATCGCCGCCTACGTGGCCTTCCGCTTCGAGCCGAAGTATGCGGTGCCCGTGATGATCGCCGTGGCCCACGACATCCTGATCACGGGAGGCGTGTATTCGCTGACGGGGAGGGAGGTGACCAGCGGCACCGTCGCCGCGTTCCTGACCATCCTCGGGTACTCGCTCTACGACACGGTCATCGTGTTCGACCGAATACGCGAGAACGTGCCGCGGCTGCCGCGCGCGACCTTCTCCCAGATCGTCAACCGCTCCATGAGCGAGGTTCTGACCCGGTCGCTGATCACGGGTCTGTCGAGCGTCTTCCTGGTCACGGTGCTCTTCATCTTCGGCGGCGCCACCCTGAAGGACTTCGCCTTCGCGATGATGATCGGGCTGCTCTCCGGCACCTACTCGTCGATCTTCATCGCGTCACCGGTCCTCACCCACTGGAAGGAGCGCGAGCCCGCCTACCGGCGCCGCCGCGAGCGAATCGAGGAACAGCTGGGCACCGTGCCGGCCTTCCCTGAGGACAACGTGGTCGCGCGAGTGGACGGAGGCGAGGAGCCCGTGCACGCGGAGTCTCCGGTGCCCGTCGCGCCGGCTCCGAGCCGCGCCGACGTCCCGGGCGTCACTCCGGAGCGGACCGGCCCGCCCGCGCCGCCCGCGCCGAGTGAGCCGGTCGCGCCCCCGCCAGCGCCCGCGCAGCGCGAACCCCAGCCCGAGCCACCCGCTCCGGTGGGGGCGCCCGACACCGGCGCCGAGGTCGGCGACGGCAGCGGCCAGAGCGGCGATGGCGAGGCACCCGCCGGCAATGGCGGAGCCCAGGCGGATCGCCCCGAGCTCAGCGAGGCGAGCGCCGCGGCGCTTCGGCGTGCTCGCGAGGGATCGGGCGGCCGCAAGAAGCGAAAGCACGGGAGGAACAGGTAATGGCCGCATTGGTGTGGTTCACGATGGGCGTCGCGCTCTGGCACTTCACGGTCTTCATCCCGGACCGCTTCCGCGGCGGCATCGTCGGCGCCTTCCTGGGCGCGGCCGTGGGGGCGATGGCGAGCGGCGCGATCGCCCAGATCCTGCTCGACAAGACCATCGGCGACACCGACCTGGCCACCGCGGTCTACGCGATCCCCGGCACGATCATCGGCCTGGCGGTCGTGTACGCAATGGGCGTCCGCGCGGGCGTGGAGGCGGAGCACATCTAGCAAACGAAGACGAGCGACCCGTAGGCCGCTCGTCTTCCTTCCGGTTCAAGAGTTAGACCGGTTTGCGGACTAGCTGCACCCCTGCGAGTTGTTGTAACCCGTCGCGCCGGGGTCTTGGCCAGTTGCGCCATTGTGGTAGCCGGGCGTCCCGCCAACCTCACCGAGGAACCCGAAGTTCCCGTTCACGTTGGCGAAAGCGCCGTGGCATGCGCCGCTGGCACTTGGAGCCGCGGACGACGCCGCCGGGATGGCGAGTGCGCCTGCGACAGCGAGGGCTCCGACTATGACTGTGAGTCGTTTCCGCATCTGTACCTCTCCTTGTGTTCTGCCCCCAACGAAGCAGCCCAATACTCCGTGGTGGGATGGGGTGCTGTCACCCGTGCTAAGCCGCACGCCGGGTCAGCCGGATAATCCGTCGGGGGCCGAACTCAAGATGGGGGGATGGCCTCGACAGCACCAGCCCGCGCCTTTCAGGCCGATCCCTATGACTACGGGGAGGTCCGGCGGCTGGCTGCGGAGCTGGAGCTGGCCGAGCCCGTTGCGGTGACCCTCGTCCGCCGCGGGTACCGCACGGTGGACGCGGCGCGGCGTTTCCTCGAGGCGCGCGAGTCACACGAGCCGACCGAGTTCCGGGGGATGGAGGAGGTCTGCGAGCGGATCCTCTCGGTTGCGCGCGGCCCCGGCCGGATCACGATCCACGGCGACTACGACGTCGACGGGGTCACCTCCACCTCGATCCTGGTCTCAACGCTACGCTCGCTCGGCGCCGAGTGCGACTGGTTCATCCCCGACCGTCTCTCTGACGGCTACGGCCTGACCTCCTCGAGCGTCGAGGAGCTGCGGCGCCGCGGCACCGAGCTCGTCATCACGGTCGACTGCGGGATCGGGTCCGTCGATGAGGTGGCGGCGGCCCAGGCCGCGGGCATCCAGATCGTGGTCACGGATCACCACCTGCCCGGCGAGCGGCTCCCTGACTGCCCGATCATCCATCCGGTCGTCTCGGACTATCCCTTCGAGGGACTCTGCGCCGCGGGAGTCGCATACAAGCTCGCCACAGCGCTCTGCGACGCGGCCGGGCGAGGAGCAACCGACACCGTTGGCGGGAAGCGCCATCCCACCGAGTCCGATCTCGACCTGGTCGCCCTGGCCACGGTCGCCGACATGGTCCCGCTGGTGGGGGAGAACCGCCGCCTCGTTCGTGAGGGCCTCCGTTGTCTCCGCGAGAGCCCCCGCGTCGGACTCCGCGCCCTGATGGCCGCCGCCTCAGTCGATCCCGAGACGGTGGACGCCGGCGCCCTCGGCTTCCGGCTCGCTCCTCGGATCAACGCCGCCGGGCGCCTCTACCGCGCCGATGCCGGCGTGGAGCTGATGCTCACCGACGACCCCGATCGAGCCGCCTCGATCGCCGCGGAGCTCGACAAGGCCAACGCCGAGCGGCGCTGGGCGGAGCGGAAGGTGGTCGAGGGCGCGGAGCGCGCCCGCTCGGCCCTGCCGCCGGACCTCAAGGACGCTCCCGCGCTGATCCTCTCGGGCGAGGACTGGCATCCCGGCGTCGTCGGCATCGCCGCCTCTCGCATGGTCGAGCGTCACTTCCGCCCGACGATCCTGCTCTCCGTCGATGGCGGCCGCGCCAAGGGATCGGCCCGAAGCATCCCCGGCTTCGACCTGGTGGCCGCCCTGGACGCCACCGCCGAGCACCTCAACCGGTACGGCGGGCACAAGGCGGCCGCCGGCCTCGAGCTCGATGCCGATCGCCTCGACGCCTTCAGGGAGGCGTTCATAGAGCACGCGGCATCAGAGATCGAACCTGCCGACATGATCCGCACCGACCGCCTCGACGCCCTGGTGGGAGTCGGGCGGGAGGGCATCGGCATGGATCTCGCCCGCCAACTGGAGAGTCTCGGCCCCTTCGGCATGGGCAACCCGGGCCCGCGGCTCCTCGTCCCATCTGGCCGCCTGCGGGAGGTGCGCCCACTGGGGCAGGAGGGCAAGCACTCCCGCTTCCAGCTCGAGAGCGGGGCCGGCCGTGCGGCCGGGGTGGCCTTCGGCATGAACGGTGAGATCTCCCGCCGGGAGGACGAGCCCCTCGATCTCTCCGTGGAGCTCGAGGTCGATCGCTGGAACGGCGCAGAGCAGCCGCGCGTGGTGGTGCGCGAGCTCTATCCGCTCGAAGGAGTCGAGGCGGATCCCGACATAGGACCGTGCGGAGAGGGCTGTCCGGCGCCTGGCGCCGAGTGGTGGGAGCGACTCGAGCATGAGCTGGATCGAGTGGCATCGGGCAGACCGGGCGCGCTCCTCGACGTTCGCGCCCCGGATGGCCCCCGGCGCGAGCAGGTCGACCGCCGTGGCGGGGCCGCCATCGCATCCCTGGCGGAGCTCATCTCCAGCGGCGAGTCGGTCCTGGCGATCTGCGCCGACGGTTCGCGCCGCGCGAGGCTCGCTTCATCGGCGGCGGATCCCCGCCGCTTCGGCGCGGCGCTGCCCCGGATCGCCTGCTGTCGCTGCGGCTCCGGCTCACTCGATGCCGCGCTCCGGACCTCCGAGGGCGCGGGTCTCGTCCTGGCCGACTGGACCGTCATCGCGCGGCGCCCGGAGACGCCGACGAACTTTCGCCACGTCGTCGTGATCGATCCGGCGCCGAGCGAGGCCCTGGAGGGCTTGGCATGCGCCGGCGCCGGATATCTCCACCTCGCGTGGGGCCCGGCGGAGCTGGAATTCAGCGAGCGGCTACTGGCCAGGGAGTGGGATCTTCGTCCCGCCATCGCGGAGATCTGGCGTGCGCTGGCGGAGGATGGGGGCGAGGCGGAGGGCACCGTGCTGCGATCGGCGCTCGAGGGAACCTCGGGCTATCCCCGCACACCCGAGACCGCCGCCCGCTGCGTGCGGGTTCTCAGCGAGCTCGGGTTATGCGAATGGCGGCCCAATCGTGGCGCAACCGCTCTGCGGGTTTTATCCTCGGAGAGGACCGATCTGGGGCGATCCCGGGCCTACGGGGCCTGCATCGCCAGACACCAGGAGGCCATCCGATTCCTGCAAGCAAGAGCACAGGCATAACGAGCACCGAGAACGGCGAGGCCGTCGCCGCTGACGGCACGGTGCGCGATGGCGATCGCCGCGGCCACACGCGCGTCGGCGAGGTCGACGGGCACTCGAGCACGCCCCGCGCGGACTCGATCACCCGCGAGCTGACCGCGGACCAGCGCGCCCTGCTCGGCGACCTCTTCGCCGTGATCGAGGAGCACGCCTCGGACGCCGCCGAGTCGATCGACCGCCAGGAGATCGAGCGCGCCTTCGCCTTCGCCTGCGAGAGCCACGCCGGACAGGAGCGCAAGTCGGGCGAGGACTTCATCACCCACCCGCTTGGGGTGGCGCGGATCTGCGCCGGGCTCCGCCTCGACACCGCGACGCTCTGCGCGGCCCTCCTGCACGACACGGTGGAGGACACGAGCGCCAGCCTCGATCAGGTCCGGGACGCATTCGGCGACGAGATCGCCCAGCTGGTCGACGGCGTCACCAAGCTCACCGAGATCACCTTCAAGAGCCGCGACGAGAGGCAGGCCGAGAACTACCGCAAGATGATGGTCGCGATGGCCACCGACGTCAGGGTGATCCTGATCAAGCTGGCCGACCGCCTCCACAACATGCGCACCATCGGCGCGCTCCCGAAGCAGAAGCAGCAGGAGAAGGCGCGCGAGACGCTCGAGATCTTCGCCCCGCTGGCGCACCGGCTCGGAATCCACGCAATCAAGTGGGAGCTGGAGGACCTCTCCTTCGCCACCCTGCACCCGCGCAAGTACGACGAGATCAAGGAGCTGGTCGCCCAGCAGCGCGCCGAGCGCGAGCGCTATGTGGCCGGGGCCGGTGAGTTCCTAAAGAATGAGCTGTCGGTGGTCGGCATCGACGCCGAGATCTCAGGCCGCGCCAAGCACTTCTATTCGATCTACACGAAGATGACCCGCAAGGGCCGGGAGTTCAATGAGATCTTCGACCTGACCGCGATGCGAGTCGTGGTCGGCTCGGTCAAGGACTGCTACGGCGCGATCGGAATCGTCCACTCCCTCTGGAAGCCGCTGCCCGGGCGCTTCAAGGACTTCGTGGCGATGCCCAAGGCAAACGCCTACCAGGCGCTCCACACCACGGTCATCGGCCCGGAGGGCCGCCCGCTCGAGATCCAGATCCGCACCCCCGAGATGCACGAGCTCGCCGAGTACGGCATCGCCGCCCACGTGATCTACAAGGAGGGCGCGTCCGGCCCGGATGCGGACAAGGAGAAGATGACCTGGCTGCGCCAGCTGATCGAGAACGAGCAGCACCAGGGTCCGCAGGCCTTCCTCGAAGCGCTCAAGGTCGACCTCTTCGAGGACGAGGTCTTCGTCTTCACGCCGAAGGGCGAGGTGAAGAACCTGGCCGCCGGCTCGACTCCGCTCGACTTCGCCTACTCGATCCACACCGACGTCGGCCACCGCTGCGTCGGCGCGAAGGTGAACGGCAAGATCGTGCCCCTCCACTACCAGCTGCGCAGCGGCGACATCGTCGAGGTCCTGACCGCGAAGCAGGGCCGCGGGCCCTCGCGCGACTGGCTGAAACTGGTCCGCACGAGCCGCGCCCGGAACAAGATCCGCGCCTGGTTCCAGCGGGAGGGCCGCGAGGACGCCGAGCACGAGGGCCGCGAGCAGCTCGCCCAGGCGTTCAAGAAGCGCAGCCTCCCGTACCAGAAGCTCGCCGGCTCGCCGCTGCTGGTGGACGTGATCCGCGAGATGGGCTTCCGCAAGGCTGACGATTTCTACATCGCCCTCGGCCAGTCGAAGATCTCGACGAAGGTCGTCACCAACAAGGTCCTGCAGCGACTGAAGCGCGGCGAGGCCGTGGAGGAGGAGCCGGCCGAGGGCCTGATCAAGGGCACCGACGATGCCCGCCGCCGCACCCGCGAGGCCACCAGCTTCGGGATCCGGGTCAAGGGGATCGAGGACGTGGCCGTCCGGCTCGCCAAGTGCTGCCGTCCGGTGCCCGGCGACGACATCGTCGGCTATGTCTCCCTCGGGCGGGGCATCACCGTCCACCGCGAGGACTGCCGCAACGTCGCCGCGCTGAAGAAGGCGCCCGAGCGCTTCACGGAGGTTGCATGGGACGGCGACAACGAGTCCTCGTACCGCGTGGAGCTTCAGGTCGATGCCTGGGACCGAACGCGCCTCCTCGAAGACCTATCGCGCACCTTCGCGGAGGCGGGCCTGAACATCCTGGAGGCGCGATGCACCACCAAGCACCCGATGGTGAAGAACCGCTTCGTGCTCGAGGTCGGTGACACCGAGCAGCTCAAGGCGTGCATCTCGCGCCTGCGCAATGTCGACTCGGTTTTCGACGCATACCGAGTGACTCCGACCGCCTGAGCAAGACCAATCCTTTTGCGGCTTCAATCGCGTTATAAGGACACGGATGTTCAGACGCGGGACGACAGGGAGACGTATCGGGCTGGCGGTTGCGCTGGTCGCACTCGGCGCGATGCTGTATGCGAGCATCGCCCTCGGCGCCGCACCGATCATCGGCCAGGGCGACGATTTCTACTCCGCCCCCACCTATCCGATCGACCAGGGGGAGGTCGCGCAGTTCCAGGTAACTGGCAGCACACACAACGTCACCGCCATCCAGGCCGGCCCTGATGGGCAGGCTCTCTTCCGCAGCCCGACCATCTCGGGCGGCAGCACCGGTGTGCAGGGCACCCAGTACCTCAGCGCCGGCGACTACACCTTCTTCTGCACGGTTCACCCGACCACGATGCAGGCGACGCTCCACGTCACGGCCAACGGTGCGCCCCAGGCTCGTCCCTCGGCTCAGCTGTCGGTTCGGAGCAAAAAGCTCGCCAAGGCGAGCAAGAAGGGCATCCTGGTCGCGATCACCGCCAGCGCGAAGGTCGACGGTGCCTCACTCGTCGCGAAGCTCGGCAAGGCCACGATCGGCAAGGCTGGACGGGCTCTCGCTGTCCGCCGGTCAATCGCTCGCGAAGGTGAAGCTCACCAAGGCCGGCAAGCGCAAGCTCTCCAAGAAGTCGAAGGCGTCGGTGTCCGTCACGGCGGCCATCCCATTCGGCTTGCCCGCCACCGGCAAGAAGAAGCTCATCTAGGGCTTCGCAGCCGCTTTCCGCACGCGCTCGGCGACGACCCTCATCTCATCCTCGGAGCCGTACTTGGTCCGCGGCCAGAAGAAACCGCGCAATCCATCCTTCGGCTTGCGAGGGACGACATGCACGTGTAGGTGGGGCACGCTCTGACTGACGACGTTGTTGAGAGCGACGAAGGAGCCGGGCTTCTTCATCGCCTTGGGCACCGCGGCCGAGAGCAGCCGCGCGTTGGCGAACAGGGGTCCGACCAGCTCCGGGGGCAGGTCGGAGAGCGTCTCATGATGGTCCCGCGGCACGAGCAGCGAGTGGCCCGGGAAGAGCGGCCGGTTGTCGAGGAAGGCGAGAGTGAGCTCGTCCTCGAAGACCACGTGGGCGGACTCGTCGCCGGCGATGATCTGACAGAACCGGCAGTTAGGGTCCTGTGCTGCCACGTCCGCGATACTGTCAGAGCGGGCCGGGGAGGAGAGGAACGTTGAAGGGAAACAAGACACTCCGCAGGACGGCAATCCTGATGCCGCTGGCTCTGCTGCTCGTGATCGCGCAGTGGACGGTCCCGGCCGGCGCGGGAACCCCGATCAAGACGGGCAAGTACAGCGGCAAGACGACTCAGGCCGCGGTCACCACCTCATTCCGGAAGATCGAGTTCACGGTGAAGAAGGGAAGGGTGACGCTGACGACCGAGCCGTCAGTCGCTCGTGAGAGCTGCGTCTCGAGCCCGGTGTTCACTCTCGACGGCACGTCCAGCAAGAAGCTCGGCAAGAACCGGACCTTCACGATCACCCACACCTTCCTCGGCAACAAGATCGACAAGATCCACGGCAAGTTCGTCGAATCGAACGAGATCCAGGGTTACGCGATCTATCACTTCGCCGCGCAGGACCTCTGCTCAGCCGGGAGGAGCAAGGTCAACTTCACCGCCAAACACAAATAGCGCCGGGACGGCTTCGCCATCAGATCGCGGCCACAAGCGGCCGCCCCACATAAGTCGCTGCGCGCTTCGCGCTCCGCTCCGAAGTGGAGCGGCCTGGTGGCCGCTACGCGACGATCGTCAGCGCCCCCGGGTCCACCCCGAAGGTGAGCTCGGTGTGCTCCCCGATGTAGTCGCCGTCGACCTGCACGGGGAACGGGCGAGGCTGGTCGTCATCGTCCCTCGAGATGGTGCGCACCGTCGCCTCAGTGACCTCGTCGAACTCATCGATCTGGCGGTGCTTGGAGACGTGCATTCGCTTGCTGAGGATCCGGGTCGCGATCGGCAGCATGTCCCGCTGCTTGGCGCGGTGGAGGAGGGCCATGGAGAGGGTGCCGTCGTCGAGGCCGATGCCCTCGCAGATGCGGATGGGGACGTTGGCGAAGTAGGTGAAGGGATCGGAGTTCTGCGCGATCGCGGTGACGCCCTCGTGCCTCTCCCCACCGACCTCGAGCTCCACGCGCACCGGATTTCGCAGGTAGTGGCGATAGAAGCCGGTGATCGCCGCCCACGTGTAGTACCACTGCCGAGCGCGGGCCTTGAGGCGCGGGTTGGCGTCGACGCGCTTGACCACCGTGGCGTCCAGTCCGACACCACAGGCGAAGACGAACCGGCGGCCATTGCAGCGGCCGAGATCGATCTTGCGCGGGCGGAAGTCGTCGGCGAGCCCGATCAGGTGCTCGGTGGCATCCACGACGTCGTTCGGGATGCCGAGGGTCCGGCAGACGACGTTGGTGGAGCCGCCCGGGAGCACTGAGACGGGGACGTCCGTCCCCGCCAGCCCGTTGGCGACCTCGTTGAGCGTGCCGTCGCCGCCGAACGCGACGACGATGTCGTACTCGCCGTGCCGGGCCTCCCGGCCGATCTCGATCGCGTGCTCCGCCGCCTCGGTGTCGACCGCCTCGACGTCATAGCGGGCCTGCAGCGCATAGACCACCAGGTTCTTGAGCCGGTCCGAAACGGTGGTCGCGTACGGATTGACGATGATCAGCATCCGCTTCTTCTCCGCGTCCGGCGCGAGCGGGACGGCCGTGGCGGCTGGGGCTGACTCTCTCTGAGCAGGAGCGATCGTGGACACGCCTTTTTCCTAAACCCTCTCCCGGGCCGGGTTACCACCGGGGATCAGGTCACCGAGCTGGTCGGCGGCCCGATCTGAGGCCGCTTCGTAGCGTAGGACCTCGCCGTCATCCACCTCGCGGACGTGCCCCGCGTTGACCAGCAGGTCCACGTGCCCGATCACCTCGGACAGGGTGAGGAATGCCTGCGTTACGGCGACGTCGCCCCAGATCGCCTGCGCCAGCTCATGACCGGTGCGCGGCTGCTCCGCGATCAGGCCGTAAAGCTTCTCGGCGCGCCGCTGGTGCATGGCGAAGCGCTTGTCGATCAACGCGACGTGGTCCGTGATTGGTTCGCCATGGCCGGAGAGGACGATCTCCGCCGGCAGCTCGCGAGTCTTCTTCAGCGACTCGAGATAGGCGACCAGCGCCTGGGTTCGGTCGGCTGAGCCATCCAGCGGCCTGGAGATCAGCGGGTTCGAGGAGATGTGCTTGATCAGGTGGTCGGCGGCCAGCAGGATCCGCCGCTCGGAGTCCCAGAAGACCGTGTCCGAGGGGCTGTGGCCGGGGCGATGCTGGACCTCCAGCGTCCGCCCACCGAGCTCGATCACATCGCCGTCGTGAAGCGGCCTGGTCACCTTGGTCTTGGCGCCCCATGCCCGGAAGCTGCCGGTCACCTGGCGGAGGGCGATGACGACCTCCTCGGAGATCCCGTGCCGGAGCATCAGCGCAGCGGCCTCCTCGTCGTCGCGCTCTGCGTCGTCGCCGAAGTTCTCGACGAACGGCGCGAGCAGATCGAGGGCGGCGACCTCGGCGCCCGAGCGCTTGGCGACGATGTCGACCAGCCCGAGGTGGTCGATGTGCTGGTGGGTGATGATCACGAGCTCGAGGTCCTCGATCCCGTGCCCTAGCGAGGCGAGTTGCCTCTCCAACTCGTCGAGGGCCTTGCCGGAATTGGGGCCGGAGTCGACCAGCGTGAGCGGCTCGCCCTCCAGCAGATAGGTGTTGACTCGGCCGACCTGGAAGGGGGTGGGGATCCGCAGTACCCGGATGCCGGCGTCGGTGATCCGTTGCCAGACCTCGACCGGCGTCTCCTCCTCCGTCACGCCCTGATCAATCCCAGCACCTCGTCGCGCTTGGCCTCCATGTCCTCACTGGAGACGAGCGACTCGAGGTTGAGGCGGAGAAGCGGCTCGGTGTTGGACGGGCGCACGTTGAAGTGCCAGTCCGGGTAGTCGATGGAGACCCCGTCGAGCCGCCCGATCTCCCCGTCGGAGTAGCGGTCGGCGATCTCCTCCATCTTGTCGTCCTGATCGGCAACCTCGGAATTGATCTCGCCCGAGATGAAGTACTTCGAGCGGAATTCGGACATCAGGTCGCTGAGGGAGCGACCTTCGCGGGAGATCAGCTCGAGCATCAGCAGGGCGGGCATGGTCCCGGAATCCGCGCAGTAGAAGTGGCGGAAGTAGTAGTGCCCCGAGACCTCGCCGCCGAATTCAGCGCCGGTCTCCCGCATCCGGATTTTGAAGAAGGCGTGCCCGACTCGGCTCAGGTCGGACTTGCCGCCGGCGGCGGCGACGGTGTCGGGGACCGCGCGGCTGGAGCGAGGGTCATAGAGGATGGTGGACCCGGGCTCCTTGGCGAGGGCGGCTCGCGCCAGCAGGGCGCAGACGAAGTCCCCGTCGCAGAAGCTCCCGTCGCCGTCGATGAAGAAGCAGCGGTCGGCGTCGCCGTCCCAGGCGATCGCCAGATCGAACCCTCCCTGCTTGACCTGCTCCACGAGCATCCGGCGGTTCTCCTCGAGGAACGGATTCGGCCCAGCCTCGGGGAAGTCGCCGTTCGGTTCCCAGCGGCTGGTGGTGAGGTCGATGTTCAGCCGCTCGAGCAGTGGCCCGACCATCGGGCCGGCCATTCCGTCGCTGCCGTCCGCCAGCACCCGGAGCGGGCCGATGGCGCCGGGCTCGACGACCGAGATCATGTGCTCGTGGAAGTCGGGGTAGATGTCGACCTCCTCGACGGAGCCGCCACCCGGCGGGTCGGGCAGGCCAGCCTCTATCTCCGCGCGTACCTCCTGGATGCCCGCATCCCCGGATAGGGCCAGCGCGCCCTCGCGCATGAGCTTCACGCCGGTGTACTTCTTCGGGTTGTGCGAGGCGGTGACCATCGCACCGCCGTCGAGCTCCCGGGAACCGACCAGGTAGTAGCTCATCTCGGTGGCGATCTGGCCCGCGTCGATCACGGCCACGCCCTCGTCCACCAGGCCCTGACGCACACCGGCGGCCATCTCAGGCCCGTTCAGCCGCATGTCGCGACCGAGCCCGACCCGGAGCTGCTGGGTCTCCTTCCCGCGCAGGTTCGCCAGGACCCTGGCGTATGCGCGTCCGATCAAGTGCGCGGTCTCGCCGTCCAGCTCCTCGCCGTAGATGCCGCGGATGTCGTAGGCCTTGAAGATTCCGGCCGGGGGAGAAGTGATCGCCATGGTCAGCCGGCGAACGCCCTGCGCACGGTCTCGTAGCTGTCGGTGAGGGTCTGGTTCATCACGCGGGTGTCGCCGAGAACGGGCATGAAGTTGGTGTCGCCGCCCCAGCGCGGGACGACGTGCATGTGGATGTGGTGCTCGACCCCCGCACCCGCGACCCGTCCCTGGTTGACGCCCACGTTGTACCCGTGCGGCGCATAGCTCGACTCCAGCGCCGTCACCCCGCGTTGAACGAAGGACATCATCTCCACCATCGTTGCTTCGTCCAGTTCCTGCAGCGCCGCGATGTGCTCGTATGGCGCCACCATCAGATGGCCGTTCGTGTACGGAAACTTGTTGAGGATCACGAAGCAGCGCTCGCCGCGGTGGACGATCAGGTTCCCCTCGTCGTCACCGGCCTCGAGGGCGGCACAGAAGACGCAGGCGTCGGAGTTGTCCTTGGAAGCGTCCTTCACGTACTCGAGGCGCCAGGGCGCCCAGATCCGCTGAGTGGCCACAGGCGGGGATGCTAGATGCGCACCCGGGCCCTAGGCTTCGCCGTGCGCGGGACACGCGCATCCAGGGGACCACGAATAGGAGGGGAGATGCACAAGATCAAGGAGCGTCTTACGTACGCGAACGTCATGGCGACCATCGCCGTCTTCGTCGCATTGGGCGGCACCGCCGTCGCCGCGAAGCTGGTTTTGCCGAAGAACTCCGTCACCTCGAAATCGGTGAAGAATGGCTCGCTGAAGGGGAAGGACCTCGCGAAGGCCACGATCACCGGCGGCAACGTCGCGAATGGCACGATCACCGGCGGCAACGTCGCGAACGCCACGATCACCGGCGGCAACGTCGCGAAGAACACCCTGACGGCCGACAACATCAACCAGGCGACACTCGCCCTGCCGTGTCCGTCCGGTACGACGAAGGCTGCGGGGATCTGCTTCGACAGCGCGGAGCGGGCTTCACAGGGACTCGATGGCGCGATGACCACCTGTGGGCAGGCGAACCGCTTCTTGCCGACCGTGGCTGAGCTGCGGACGCTCCACTTGCAGGCGGGAGTCTCGGTGAACGGCGAGCAGGCCAGCGACCTCGGGCAGGACACGAGCCACAGCGCGCTCGGAGCCGACAACGGCATCTCGATCAGCAACGACACGTCCTTCGCGCGGCCGTTCCGCTGCGCGGTCGTTCCCGGCTGACAACGGTCGAACTGACCTGGACCCGCCGCCTCGGATGGGCGGCGGGTCCAGCATTAACGGCGGCCACAAAGACCGCCGCCGGATCTACAA
This sequence comes from uncultured Solirubrobacterales bacterium, assembly GCA_963819715.1. GTDB lineage: Bacteria > Actinomycetota > Thermoleophilia > Solirubrobacterales > 70-9 > DASUPK01. The sequence goes on along the minus strand of CAWFXE010000001.1, from coordinate 142,016 downwards.
CCAGCCGCGCTTGCGGAAGAACGCCACCATTCCGACCAGCAGGATCACCATCACTCCCGCGATCACGTAGAAGTCGGTCAGGTTGCCCTCGCCCGGCACCTTGACGTTCATCCCCCAGATGCTGGCGAGCAGGGTGAGGGGGAGGACGATGACGCTGATCGAGGTGAGGACGCGGAGGATGTCGTTGACCCGGTGGGAGATCACCGACTCGTTGGTCTCTTCGAGCGCCTCCACGACCTCCTTGTAGTTCTCGAGCATGTCCCAGATACGCTCGTGCGCGTCGACGATGTCGTCGAAGTAGATCTCGAGGTCCATGTCCGGCGCCAGGTAGCGCTGCTTGACCTTCTCCAGGTCGCGGAGCACCGGCCGCTGCGGGCGGATCACCTTGCGGAAGTTGATGATCTCCTGCTTCACGTTGGAGATGTCGCGCACGATCTCCTCCGAGGAGCTGCCCTCGAAGATCTCCTCCTCGAGCACGTCCAGCTTGTTGCCGATCTTCCGCAGCATCGGGAAGCAGTAGTCGAAGCCATCGTCGACCAGGCGATAGAGCAGGTAGCCGGAGCCGCGCGAGAACAGCTGCTCGCGGATCTCCTCCTTCTGGCGGCAGCGCTCGAACAGGTACTCGACCGGCTGGAGCGGCTGATTCGGCAGCGTGATCAGGAAACCGGGGCCGACGAAAACGTCGAGCTCGCCGGCGCCGAGCCGGCGCGCGTTGCGGTCGAAGATCGGGAACTGGAGGACGATGAAGAGGTACTCGTCGTAGATGTCGATCTTCGGTCGCTGGTTGCGCGAGAGGACGTCCTCGTAGTCCAGGGCATGGAAGTCGAAGTTCTCCTCCAGCCAGGACTGTTCGAGCGCGCCGGGCTGGTCGACCTTGATCCAGCGCAGGCCCTCGGCCGCGATCTCCTCGACGCTGGGGGTCTGAGGCTCAGGCGGAAGGGGCGCGACGAGCTCGCCCGCGCGCGTTCGGCGCAGTCTGGGACGAGGGAGGTTCGGCATCTTCCGGACCCGTCGTGTTCGTCGCTTCCATCTCCATGGTCATTCCACTGTACTGCGGCGGCGGGGGGCAAGCGCACGTAAGTGCCCGGATTTATGCATGTAAATGCGGAATCAGGGCGTTGCTATATTCCTGAGTCACATAGTCACCACATCAAGAGGGGTGGAGGGACTGGCCCGATGAAACCCCGGCAACCCCCTCGGATCTAGGTCCGAGGAAGGTGCCAACTCCAGCAGGTGTTGTCCAAGTGCCTGGAAGATGTGGGAAGAGATTCCTCCAGGAACCTCCGCCCACAAAGACCAGGCGGAGGTTTTTTCGTAGAGGAGCCAGATGGCAGTCGAATCTCTCAAGTGCAAGGAATGCGGTCAGGTCTATCCGCTCGAGGCCCTCTTCGTCTGTGAGCAGTGCTTCGGGCCGCTCGAGGTCTTCTATGACTTCTCGGCCCTGGACGCCGAGGAGGTGCGGCGCAAGATCCAGGCCGGATCTCGCGGCATCTGGCGCTATTCGGACTTCCTGCCATTCGACGGGCGGCCGAGCGATCCGCTCGAGCCCGGGCTGACGCCGCTGATTCGCGCCGACCGGCTGGCCGACCGGCTGGGTCTCGGCGAGCTCTGGATCAAGAACGACGCCGCCAATCCCACCCACTCCTTCAAGGACCGGGTGGTCGCCGTGGCGGTCGCCAAGGCCAAGGAGCTCGGCTACGAGACAGTCGCCTGCGCGTCCACCGGGAACCTCGCCAACGCGGTCGCGGCCCACGCCGCCGCCGCTGGCCTCGACTCCTACGTCTTCGTTCCCGCCGACCTCGAGGAGCAGAAGCTGCTGGCGACGGGGATTTACGGCACCAATCTGGTCGGGATCCGCGGCACCTACGACGACGTCAACCGGCTCTGCACAGAGCTCAGCCAGACACATCCGTGGGCCTTCGTCAACGTCAACCTGCGGCCGTACTACTCGGAGGGCTCCAAGACCCTCGCATTCGAGACGATCGAGCAGCTCGGCTGGGACCTGCCCGACCGGATCGTCGGGCCGATCGCCTCGGGTTCGCTCTTCACCAAGCTTGCGAAGGGGATCAACGAGTGGCTCGGCGTCGGTCTCGTCGAGGGCGAGCTGCCCACCTTCAGCGGCGCCCAGCCCGAGGGCTGCTCACCGGTGGCGACCGCCTTCGCGGAGGGCTGGGACGTCTGCAAGCCCGAGCGGAAGCCGGACACGATTGCGAAGAGCCTCGCGATCGGGGATCCGGCGGATGGCCCCTACGCGCTCGAGCTGGCGAGGAAGACCGGCGGCGAGATCGAGTCGGTGAACGACGACGAGATCCGCGCCGCGATCAAGCTGCTGGCGGAGACCACAGGCGTGTTCACGGAGACCGCCGGCGGCGTGACGATCGGCGTGCTCGCGAAGCTCGCCGAGGCCGGCAAGATCGGCTCGGATGAGCGAGTCGTCGCCTACATCACAGGCGAGGGCCTGAAGACGCTCGACGCCGCGCGCGAGTCCTTCCGGATGCACGAGATCGAGCCAACCCTCGACGCCTTCGAGACCGAGTTCGAAGGGGTCGGCGCCTCGGCCTGATGACTAAGATCTTCGCCCGATGAGCGTCACCGTGAAGATCCCAGCCCAGCTGCGCGCCGCCACCGGCGGTGACGGCGAGATCGAGGTCGAGGGATCGACCGTGGGGGAGGCGCTCGACGCCGTTTTCGACCAGCACGACGGCCTGCGCGAGAGGATCACCCAGGACGGGGACCTACGCCGGTTCGTGAACGTCTACGTCTCCGGAGAGGACATCCGGTTCCAGGACGGTCTCGACACGGCGGTCACCGACGGCGACGAGGTCACGATCCTGCCCGCGGTGGCCGGCGGCTGACGCCGTCGGGGATTCGCCAACCGCGCGGCCGGGTAGAGACCGGCAGTGCGGAAACTGATCACAGCGCTGGTTCTGCTGAGCGCAATCGCGTTTGCCGTTGGGCAAGCTGACGCGAAGAAGCGTCATAGCCACAAGCCGGCGGGAGTGAAGGGCGTCGTGCTCAATTCAACATGTTCCGGCGCCTGCGCCGAGCCGCCTCCCCCGGCGCCCACATACACCGGCCCCGTGACGGTCACCGTGGCGCGAGCCAGCGATGGTGCCCAGGTGGCGAGGCAGGCGGCAAGTGACGGCCACTTCAGGATCCCCCTGAAAAGAGGCCTCTACGACGTGAGCTCGGTGCCGCGGAACCCGCCGACCTGCGAGCCGACACCGCAGACGGTGTGCCCGCTGGCGGCGCAGGCCTCATCGGTGATCGCGCCGTGCATGCAGGGAGAGACGCAGCGCATCCGGGTCCGCCGCCACAAGTTCGCTCACGTCGAGCTTCACGTGAGCAACGTCTGCATCGTCTGAGCAGCGCCAGCGCGCCCGGCAGGATTCGAACCTGCGGCCTTCCGCTCCGGAGGCGGACGCTCTATCCAGCTGAGCTACGGGCGCGAGAGGGTCAAGTCTAGGTGCGGTGCGGGAGGGCGCGCCCGCCCGGGCCGACTGTCGCCCCTAGGCTTGCGCTCATGGACCTCTCGGTCGTCTTTCTCGGCACAGGCGGCTCCGTGCCCTCTGCGCGGAGGGCTACCGCCTGCGTGCTGATCCGCGCGGGCGGCAGCCGGATCCTTGTGGACGCGGGGGAGGGAGCCCAGCGGCAGATGATCAACTCGACCGGGCTTGTCCAGGTCGACGACATCTACATCACGCACTTCCATGCCGACCACTACCTCGGGCTGCCGGGCCTGCTCAAGACCTACGACCTGATGGAGCGGCAGGCGCCGCTGCGGATCGTCGGGCCCCCAGGGCTCCACGACCTGTTCGAGTCCCTGCGCCGGATCTTCGGCCGGCTCCGCTACGAGGTCGAGCTCGTGGAGCTCGAGCCGGGGGACGGGATCGAGCACGACGGTTTCGAGATGAGCGCCTTCGCGGTCGAGCACCGGATGAAGGCGCTCGGCTACGCGTACGTCGAGCCGGAGCGACCGGGCCGCTTCGACGTGGACGCGGCGCGCGGTCTCGGAATCACCGACGACCGGGACTTCGGGCGCCTGCAGCGCGGCCATACCGTCTCGGTGGACGGCTCGGAGGTGCGGCCGGAGCAGGTGCTCGGCGAGGCTCGCGCAGGGCGCAAGATCGTGATTACCGGTGATACCGCTCCCTGCGAGATGACCCGCATCGCGGCTCACGCCGCCCAGCTGCTGATCCACGACGGCACCTTCGCGATTGAGGAGTCGGCGCGTGCCGCGGATACGGGCCACTCGACCGCGCGCGACGCGGCCCAGCTCGCAGCCGGCGCGGAGGTCCACATGCTGGCGATCGTCCACGTCTCCTCGCGCTACAACGTCTCCGCCGTGCTCAAAGAGGCGCGGGATGCCTTCCCGAACACCTTCGCGCCGCGCGACTTCGACCTGATCGAGATCCCATTCCCCGAGCGGGGCGATCCTGAGTTGATCCAGGAGGGGGCGAGGCAGCGCCCCGAGCCGCTGGCCGGGCCCGCGCCCGCCGGCGACTGACAACCCGCAAGCTGCGACATCATGGTCGGAGATCGTCACACCCCGCTGCTACGCTGGCGCGGCAAGCCCCTTTAACCACGGTCCGGTGAGGCCGGGAAGGAGCAGCAGCATGAGCGACGAGAACGTCGTGCTCGATCACGACGATTTGCGGCGGACGCTGGTCCGTATCGCCCACGAGATCGTCGAGAAGAATGAGGACTCGGATCGGCTGGCGCTGGTCGGCATCCACACGCGCGGCGCCGTCATCTGCCGCCGCGTGCACACCCTCGTGGGTGAGCTCTCGGGCACCGAGGTCCCGCTCGGGGACATCGACATCTCCTTCTACCGGGACGACATAGAGCGCCGCGAGCCCCGCGACGCCCCGGTCGTCCACGACTCCCATCTCGACTTCGACCTCGCCGGCCGCACGATCGTCCTCGTCGACGACGTGCTCTACACGGGCCGCACGGTCCGAGCCGCGATCGACGCGCTCTTCGACTACGGCCGCCCCGCCCGGGTCCAGCTGGCGGTGCTGGCCGACCGTGGCCACCGCGAGCTGCCGATCCGCCCGGACTACGTCGGCAAGAACCTGCCGACCGCGCCGGGCGAGCGGGTGAACGTGCGGCTCGAGGAGACTGACGGCGTCGACGAGGTGGCGATCACCCCGGCGACGGTGAAGGAGGACGCATGAAGCACCTGCTCGGAGTGGATCAGCTCTCGCGGGAGGAGATGGACCGCATCCTCGAGCGGGCGCAGAGCTTCGCTGAGGTCGGGCGCCGCGACATCAAGAAGGTCCCGACCCTGCGCGGCCGCACCATCGTGAACCTCTTCTACGAGGCCAGCACCCGGACCCTGTCCTCCTTCGAGCTCGCCGCCAAGCGGCTTTCCGCGGACGTGGTCAGCGTCAAGTCAGCGGGTTCCTCCGTCGACAAGGGGGAGTCCCTCAAGGACACCGTGGCAACCCTCTCCGCCTATGACCCGGCGGCGATCGTGATTCGCTCGCCGCACGCCGGGGCGGCGGACCTGGTCGCCCGCTGGACGGAGGCCTCCGTGATCAACGCCGGCGACGGCAAGCACGAGCATCCGACCCAGGCTCTGCTCGACGTCTTCACCCTCCGCCAGCGGCTCGACTCGCTGGAGGGGACGAACATCTGGATCGTCGGCGACGTCCTGCACAGCCGCGTCGCACGCTCCTGCCTCCTCGCCTTCCAGAAGATGAGCGCGAAGGTGACTCTCTGCGGGCCACCGACCCTGATCCCTCGCGGTATCGAGGCGCTCGGCTGCGAGGTCGCCTACGACCTCGGCGATCTCGGAGAGGCCGACGTCGTCTACGCGCTGCGGATGCAGCGGGAGCGGATGAGCGAGAGCTTCGTCCCCTCGCTGCGCGAATACGCAAGCCGGTACCAGATCGATTCGCGGCGGCTCGGCCCGCGGCAGCTGCTCATGCACCCGGGCCCCGTCAACCGCGGCGTCGAGCTCTCGCCCGAGGTGATCGACTCGCCGCAATCGCTGATGACGGCCCAGGTGGAGAGCGGTCTGGTGGTCCGCATGGCGATCCTCTACGAGCTGCTCGCGGGCAGCGACCGTGCCCGGCCGGACCGAGGCCCGGCGCCGGCCGATACCCCGACGATCGGACAGCCCGCGTGAACGTCACCGAGAACGGATCCGACGGCGGTGCCGTGGCGCCCAAGCTGATCTCACGCCCGGGCGAGGGCGCGAACCTCCTCATCAAGGGCGCGCGCCTGCTCGATCCGCGAACGGGCCTCGACGGCCCGAAGGACCTGGTCGTTCGCGGCGGTGAGATCGCGGAGATCGCGGAGGCCGGGAGCGCGGCCAACGTCGATGGGGCCGAGGTTGTCGACGGCGAGGGCCTGCTGGCCCTGCCCGCGTTCGTCGACCCGCACGTCCACTTCCGGGTTCCGGGCCAGGAGCACAAGGAGGACCTCGAGACCGGGACTCGATCGGCGGCCGCCGGCGGCTACTGCGCGGTGATCGCGATGGCCAACACCTCGCCGCCGATCGACTCGGCGTCGGTGCTCGGCTCTGTCCGGGACCGCGCCGAGCGGGAGGCATCGATTCCGGTCGGCTTCGTCGCCAACGTCACCCGGGGGATGGAGGGCAGGGAGCTCACCGAGATGGCCGAGCTCGCCGACGTCGGCGCGATCGGCTTCTCGGACGACGGTCTGCCGATCTCCAACGCCCGGGTGCTGCGTCGCGCGCTCCAGTACCAGCGACTCGCCGGGGGCGTGATCGCGCTGCACGAGGAGGACCCGGACCTCTCGGCCGGCGGCGTCATGAACGAGGGGGAGGTCTCCGCCGTGCTCGGGATGGCGGGCGTGCCGGCGGTCTCCGAGTCGACCATGATCGCCCGCAACTGCTCGCTCGCCCTATATGAGGGAGCGCGGGTCCACGTGCAGCACCTCTCGGCGCGGGCCTCGGTGGAGGAGATCGCCCGGGCCAAGGCTGCCGGGGTCCAGGTCACCTGCGAGGCGAGCCCGCATCACCTGACCCTGACCGACGAGGCGGTCCGCAGCCTCGACGCGCGCTTCAAGATGAACCCGCCGCTCCGCACCGAGGACGACCGCCAGGCGCTGATCGATGGGCTCCGCGACGGGACCATCGACTGCGTAGCCACCGACCACGCCCCGCACGCGTCGGAGGAGAAGGAGGTGCCCTTCGAGGAGGCGGCGATGGGCGTGACCGGATTGGAGACAGCCTTCGCCGCGCTCTACACGGACCTGGTGCTGCCCGGCGTCCTGCCCCTGGAGCTTCTGGTGGAGCGGATGGGGAGCGGCGGCGAGCCCTTCGGGATCGACGCGCCTCGACTGGAGAAGGGCGCGGTCGCGAACATCGCGCTGGTCGATCAGGACCTCACCTGGACGGTGGGCGAGGACGGCTACGAGAGCCGCTCCTACAACAACTGCTTCGGGGGCCGGGAGCTGACCGGGCGGGTCCTGATGACGGTCGCGGCCGGCCGGGTCGCGTTCCGCCAGCGCAGCTTCGCGCTCGGGGTGGCCTCTTGAACGGCAAGCTCGACCGCGATCGCACCGCTCTGGTCGTCGTCGACGTCCAGGAGGGATTTCGGAAGGCGATCCCGGACTTCGAGCGGGTGGCGAAGGCGACGGCCACGCTGATCGAGGGCGCGGAAGCGATCGGGATCCCGATCGTCGTCACCGAGCAGTACCCGAAGGGCCTGGGGGACACGGCTCCGGAGGTCGCGGAGCACCTGCCGGAGGACACGCGACCGCTCGAGAAGGTCGTCTTCTCGGCCGCGGACGCCGATGGATTCGACCTCGCCGGCCGCGACCAGGCGCTCGTCTGCGGCATCGAGACCCACGTCTGCGTCAACCAGACCGTTCTCGACCTCCTCGAGGACGGCACCGAGGTCCAGGTGGCCGAGGACGCGGTCGGCTCGCGCACCGAGGAGAACAAGCGGATCGGTCTGCACAAGATGGAGCGAGCCGGCGCCGTCCTCACGAGCGTCGAGACGGCGCTCTTCGAGCTGCTCGGACGGGCGGGCACCGACGAGTTCAAGACCGTCCAGAAGCTGATCCTCGAGTACGCGCCGAACCACGGAGCCATCCCCAAGACGAGGGAGAAGGTGACGTGAGCGGGTACGTCCTGCTGGAGGACGGCACCCGCCTCGACGGCGAGCTGCTCGGCTCGGAGGGCGCCATGACCGGCGAGGTGGTCTTCAACACCTCCATGACCGGCTACCAGGAGGCCGTCACCGATCCCTCCTACGCGGGCCAGATCATCACCTTCACCTATCCGCTGGTCGGCAACTACGGAGTCTCCGGTGACGCGATGGAGTCCGAGCGCGTCCAGGCCCGCGGCGTGATCATGCGCGAGGGCAAGAACGGCGAGGACGCGGCCACCGCCGAGGGTGGCTGGCTCGACTGGCTGCGCGACTGCGGCGTTCCGGCGATCGACGGGATCGACACGCGCGCCCTCGTTCGCCATATCCGCGACCGGGGCGCGATGCGCGGCGGGATCTTCCCGGCGGAGCTCTCCGAGTCCGAGGCCCGGGATCGCGTCGCCGCCGAGCCCTCGATGGACGGAGCGGACTTCGCCAAGACGGTCACGCCGGATCAGCCAGTGGAGATCGAGGGCGACGGCCCCCACGTCGTCGGGATCGACACCGGCATCAAGCTCTCCATCATCCGCCAGCTGAAGGAGCGAGGTTGCCGCGTGACGCTGCTTCCCTGCGACACCTCCACCGAGGAGGTGCTCGCGCGTGAGCCGGACCTCGTCTTCCTCGCCAACGGCCCAGGCGACCCGGGAGCGCTCGACTACGTCGTCGAGAACGTCCGCGGCGTGGTGGGGAAGAAGCCGGTCGTCGGCATCTGCCTCGGCCACCAGCTGCTCTGCCGGGCGGTCGGCCTCGAGACCTTCAAGCTGCCCTTCGGCCATCGGGGCGCAAATCACCCGGTCAAGGACCTGGAGACCGGCCGGATCGACATCACCTCTCAGAACCACGGGTTCGCGGTGCTCGGCCCGGGAGGCGACCGGACGATCGAGGGCGATGAACCGGTCAGCTGGCAGACGGACTTCGGCGAGGCCGAGCTGTCTCACCTCAACCTCTACGACAGGACGGTCGAGGGCCTGGTGCTGAAGGACGTCCCGGGCTGCACGGTCCAGTACCACCCGGAGGCCGGTCCCGGCCCCCACGACGCCCGCTACCTCTTCGACCGCTTCCTTGAGCTGAGCGCGTGAGCGAAGCGAAGACAGGTGTGAAGCTTGCCGCGGCGTAACGACATCGAGAAGATCCTGCTGATCGGCTCCGGGCCAATCGTGATCGGGCAGGCCGCCGAGTTCGACTACTCCGGCGTGCAGGCCTGCAAGGTGCTGCTGGAGGAGGGCTACGAGGTCGTGCTCGTCAACTCCAATCCGGCGACGATCATGACCGACCCGGAGTTCGCGAACCGCACCTACATCGAGCCGCTGCTTCCGGGTCCCGTCGCGAAGGTGATCGAGCGGGAGCGGCCCGACGCCCTGCTGCCGACGCTCGGGGGGCAGACCGCGCTCAACCTGGCCAAGGCGCTGCACGACGACGGAACGCTGAAGCGCTTCGGCGTCGAGCTGATCGGCGCCGACTACGAGGCGATCCACCGCGCCGAGGACCGCGAGGCCTTCCGGACGACGATGGAGGAGGCCGGACTCCGGGTCCCCTTCTCGATGATCGTCGAGTCGATCCAGCAGGGCGAACAGGCCCTCGAATCCGGCGAGCTGAACCTCCCGATCATCGTCCGTCCCGCCTTCACGCTGGGCGGCCACGGCGGCGGGGTGGCGAACACCGAGACGGAGTTCGCCCAGGTCGTCTCCGAGGGCCTCGCCGCCAGCCCGATCAACCAGGTGCTGGTCGAGGAGTCGGTGCTCGGGTGGGGCGAGTTCGAGCTCGAGGTGATGCGCGACCACAACGACAACGTCGTGATCATCTGCTCGATCGAGAACGTTGACCCGATGGGCGTCCACACCGGCGACTCGGTGACGATCGCCCCGGCTCAGACCCTGACCGACGCGCTCTACCAGGACCTCCGCGACCAGGCGATACGCGTGATCCGCGCGGTCGGCGTCGAGACCGGCGGATCGAACGTGCAGTTCGCCGTCAGCCCGGAGACGGGGGAGATCGTCGTGATCGAGATGAACCCGCGCGTCTCCCGCTCCTCGGCACTCGCCTCGAAGGCGACCGGTTTCCCGATCGCCAAGATCGCGGCCAAGCTCGCCGTCGGCTACGCCCTGGAGGAGATTCCCAACGACATCACCCGGGCGACACCGGCCTCCTTTGAGCCCACGATCGACTACGTCGTCACCAAGATCCCTCGCTTCGCCTTCGAGAAGTTCCCCGGCGCCGAGGGCCGGCTCTCCACCCACATGAAGTCGGTGGGGGAGTGCATGGCGATCGGGCGGACCTTCCGCGAGTCCTTCGCCAAGGCGCTCCGCTCCCGCGAGCTCGACGATGAGCCCGACATCCCGGCCTCCACCGGCGAGTTGCTCGAGCGGCTCTCGTCGCCCTCGTCCGACCGCTTCGACCTGATCCTCGACGGCTTCCGCCGCGGGGTCGAGCTGGAGCGGATCCAGGAGGCGACGATGATCGATCCGTGGTTCCTGCGCGAGCTGCAGGCGCTGGCGACTGACGGTGACGGAACGGAGGACCTCGAGCGCACCTACCGCGCGGTCGATACCTGCGCCGCCGAGTTCGAGGCGCGCACACCCTACTTCTACAGCGCTCATGAGCGCAGGTCGATCAACGGGTCCGCCGGTGAAGTCGATCGCGGGGACCGGCCCTCTGTCGTGATCCTCGGCTCCGGCCCGAACCGGATCGGCCAGGGGATCGAGTTCGACTACTGCTGTGTGCACGCCGCAATGACGGCGCGCGAGCTCGACCGCGATGCCGTGATGGTCAACTGCAACCCGGAGACGGTCTCCACCGACTACGACACCTCCGACCGCCTCTACTTCGAGCCGCTGACGACGGACGACGTGCTCGCGATCTGCGAGGTCGAGCGCCCCGAGGGAGTGATCGTCCAGTTCGGCGGGCAGACGCCGCTGCGCCTGGCGAAGACGCTCGAGGACGCGGGCGTGCCGCTGCTTGGTACCCCCGTGGACGCGATCGACCTTGCGGAGGATCGCGGCCGTTTCGGCGCCCTGCTCAAGCGCCTCGAGATCAAGCACCCTCCATATGGGACGGCCCTCTCCGCGGAGGAGGCGGTGGCGATCGCGGAGGACGTCGGCTTCCCACTGCTCGTTCGCCCCTCCTACGTGCTGGGTGGCCGGGCGATGGAGATCTGTTACGACGGCGAGGCCCTCGCCGCGTACCTCGAGGCGAACGTCAAGGCGGATCAGGAGCACCCGTTGCTGTTGGACCGGTTTCTTGAAAACGCCATCGAGGTGGACGTGGACGCGCTCGCCGATGGCGAGCGCTGCTTCGTCGCCGGGGTGATGCAGCACGTCGAAGAGGCCGGGGTTCACTCCGGCGACTCAGCCTGCGTGATCCCGCCGATGAGCCTCGGGGAGGAGATGCTGGAGGAGATCCGCGCGACAACCCGCAAGATCGCCACGGAGCTCGGGGTGATCGGCCTGATCAACGTCCAGTACGCGGTCGCCGACGGTGAGCTCTACGTGATCGAGGCGAACCCGAGGGCGTCGCGCACCGTGCCCTTCGTCAGCAAGGCGATCGGCGCGCCTCTCGCCAAGATCGCCTGCCGGCTGATGCTCGGGGAGTCCCTGGAGGACCAGGACCTGCCCAGCGAGATGCCGACCCACATCAGCGTCAAGGAGGCGGTCCTGCCCTTTGCCCGCTTCGCCGGGGCGGACGCGGTGCTCGGTCCGGAGATGCGGAGCACCGGCGAGGTGATGGGCATCGCCTCGGATTTCCCGACGGCGTTCGGCAAGGCGCAGGCGGCGGCCGGGGTCTCGCTCCCGCAGGAGGGAACGATCTTCATCTCTGTCACCGACTCGGACAAGCCGGCGGCGACTCAGCTGGCGACCCGCTTCCACGACCTCGGCTTCGAGGTGATCGCGACCTCCGGCACCGCTCAGGCCATCTCGGCGATGGGCGTCCCGGTCCGGAAGATCAAGAAGATCGGCGAGGGGTCCCCGAACGTTGTCGATTGCATCCGCTCGGAGGAGGTCGACCTCGTGATCAACACACCGACTGGCTCAGGGGCCCGGACCGACGGCTACGAGATCCGCACCGAGGCCGTGCGCCACGGAATCCCCTGCGTCACCACGATGACAGGCGCCTCCGCGGCGTCACGGGCGATCTTCGCGGCTGCCAGCGGCGAGGCGGAGGTCCAGACGCTGCAGGAGCTCCACGCGCCGGAGGAGCGCCAGCCATCGAAGAGATGACCGCTTCTGCGGCGCAGCGGCTGGGGGAGAGGGTGACCGCCCCGTTCGGCCGGCGCCTTTGCGAGGTGACCCGCAACGTCATGTCGGGCGGGTACCGGATCTTCTCCGTCCTCGACCCCGCCGGCCCCGAGCCCGCCGCCGGCCAGTTCTACATGCTGGCCGCGGATTCCGGCTGGGGCGGCGATGAAGGCCGCCCGTACCTGGCGCGCGCCTTCTCGGTCGCCGACGCGGAGAAGCAGGCCGGCGGCCTCAGGCTTGACTTCCTTGTGCAGGCAGTCGGCCCGGGCACGTCGAGACTTGCCGCACTCGAACCGAGGGAAGGCCTCTGGATCCACGGACCTCTCGGCCGCCCGTTCGCCCCACCGGCTGAGGTGGCTCCCGGCGCTGCCGCCGGGGCGATCCTCGTCGGTGGAGGCATCGGCGTCGCCCCTCTGGCCCTCTGGCGGCGCCGGTTGCAACGGGCGGGAATCCCAGCCCGCGTCCTCCTCGGCTTCCGCGACCAAGCGAACTCTGGGGGCCTCGACCTCTTCGACTGCTCGGAGATCCGCCTGGCGAGCGAGGACGGCCACACCGGCCATCGCGGCTACGTCACCGACCTGCTCGGCGTCCTGCTGGAGGGCGATGACGTCTCGAGCGCCGCCGTCTACGCCTGCGGGCCGCCCGCGATGCTGGAGGCGGTTCGCCTCATGTGCGCCGATCGCGGGGTCGCCTGCGAACTCGCGCTCGAGGCGCCCGATGGCCTGCGGCTTCGGAGCCTGCTTCGGCTGCGCAATCCCGCTGGCCGGCGGGGACGGCTACATGCGCCTCTGCGTCGACGGGCCGGTCGTGCGGGGCGATGAGATCGAGACGGCCCTCGTCCCGGGATCGGGGCATTGACCGCCTCACCAAACGACATCTCCTCCGCTTCGCCTGGGGGGTGTCGTTCTGCGGAATCGAGCTGCGCCATTCGGTGATCAACGGGTCGGGGACCTTCGATGCGATCGCCGCTCGCAGAGCCTTCGGGGACGCCCTCCTGGACGAATTCCCCTTCTCCGCCTTTGTCTCGAAGACGATCACCCCGGAGCCGCGCGCCGGCAACCCGCCGCCGCGCCTCTGGGAGACGCCCTCCGGCCTGATCAACTCGATCGGGCTGCCGAACAAGGGTCTCGATGGATTCCTCGAGCACGACCTCCCGCAGCTCGCCGAGCTGCCCGTGCCCGCTGATCGTCTCGGTGATGGGCACGAGCCACGACGAGTTCGCACGATTGGTGGACGGGGTGGGCGGCCGCGAGGAGGTTGCGGCCCTGGAGCTGAACGTCTCCTGCCCGAACGTCAAGTCGGGATTGATCGTCGGCGAGTCGCCGCGAGGAGGCGAATTCCCTGCTCAGGGCGATGAGGCCGCTGACTGAGAAGCCGCTGATCGTGAAGCTCACCCCGAACATCGCCGACCCGGTCCCGGTCGCGATCGCCGCCGAGGAGGGCGGGGCGGACGCCGTCTCGCTGATCAACACCCTGCGCGCGGTGGCCTTCGACCCCGACAAGGGCGACCGGTGGCTGGGCGGCGGCACCGGAGGGCTCTCGGGGCCCGCGGTCCGGGCCGTGGCTCTGGCCCAGGTCCACGCCGTGTCGGGCGCGATCTCGGTTCCGGTCGTCGCGATGGGGGGCGTCTCGAGCGGTCGCGATGCCGCCGAAATGCTCCGGGCCGGTGCAAGTCTCGTTGCCGTCGGCACGGAGAGCTTCCGAGATCCGGCCGCCGGGTCTCGCATCGAGGCGGAGCTGGGCGGAGAGCTGGCTCGGATCTCCGGATAGACGGGAGTTTTTTTCACAGACCGCGAAAAGGGGTTTCCGCTCAACGCGGCCGCGGATATACTGCCGCCCCGATGCAGGCCCCGGTCCAGTCCTCCAACGCCGCCCCCGAGAGATCACTGGACCAGCGGATGGAAGCCCTGAAGAGGGCAAATGACATTCGCTCCAAGCGGGCCCAGCTGAAGCGCGACCTCAAGGGCAACAAGGTCAAGATCCAGACGCTGCTGATGGATCCGCCCGAGTACGTCCAGACCGCCAAGGTCATCGACATGCTGATGGCCGTGCCCAAGTACGGGCGCGTGAAGACGAACCGGATCCTCAATCAGTGCCGGATCTCGCCGTCGAAGACGATCGGCGGCCTCTCCGAGCGCCAGCGCGCCGAACTCGTCGCACAGCTGCGCAAGTAGCGCGGCACTGCGAGAGCTTTTCGCGGCCGTCGCGGCGGTCATGATCCCCTGGTCGTGGGGAAGGTCTTCGTCATCACCGGACCGTCCGGAGTCGGGAAGGGAACCCTGATCGAGCAGCTGCTCGAGCGCGTGCCCGAGCTCAATCTCTCCACCTCCGCCACCACCAGGGAGCCGCGGCCGGGCGAGGTCGACGGCCGCGATTACTTCTTCCTCAGCCCGGAGGAGTTTCGCCGCCGCCTCGAGGCCGGGGACTTCCTCGAGCACGCGAGCTACAGCGGCAACTACTACGGGACGTTGCGCGAAGAGGTGGAGCGGCGCCTGGCCGAAGGCCACTCGGTCGTCCTGGAGATCGAGGTGCAGGGCGCCCGTCAGGTCCGCGACGCGCTGGGGGACGACGCGGTCCTGATCTTCATCGCGCCCCCCGACGAGAAGGTCCTGCGCGAGCGGCTCGAGGGGAGGGGCACCGACGCGCCGGAGGACATCGAGCAGCGGCTGCGCACCGCCGAGGTCGAGCTCGCCGCGCGCTCGGAGTTCCCGCTCGAGGTCGTGAACGACGAGGTGCAGAAAGCGGCGTCGGAGCTGGAGGGGCTCGTCCGCGACCAGCTATCCCTACACTGACTCCCATGTCAATGATCACGCCAAGAGTCGACAAGCTTCTCGCTCACACCGACACCCATTACGCCGCCGTATGCGTCGCGGCGAAGCGGGCCCGCCAGATCAACGCCTACTACCACTCCCTCTCCGAGGGCGCGTACGGCGAGTACACGCCCCCGATGGTCGAGGTCCCCAGCGGGAACTACCTCACCATCTCCCTGGAGGAGACGGCGGCGGGCAAGCTGAAGTACGAGTACAAGGCCTAGCTACCTAGCCAAGGAGGGCGTGATGGCCCGCATCCTGCTCGGGGTGAGTGGCGGCATAGCCGCCTATAAGTCGCTGGAGCTGGCGCGCCTCGCCACCAAGGAGGGGCACGCGGTTCGTGTGCTGATGACGCCTGCGGCGCAGGGGTTTATCGGCGCCGCCTCCTTCGAGGGCATCGCCGGCGCCCCGGTGCTCACCGACGAATTCGAGCGCGACCCCGCCCGCGGCTCCTTCCCCGGCGACCCGGTGCCCCGAGCACGACCCGATCGGTCACCTCGAGGTGGTCGCGAACGCCGACGCCTACCTGATCGCTCCGGCGTCGGCGAACACGACCGCGAAGCTGGCGGCCGGAATCGCCGACTCGATGGTCACCACCTCTTTCCTCGCGTGCGAGGCGCCCCGGCTCGTCGCGCCGGCGATGAACGACCGGATGTATCGCGACGCCGCAACGCAGGCGAATCTGGCGACCCTTCGCCAGCGCGGAATCACGGTGATGGAGCCCGAGGAGGGCCCGCTTGCCTCGCGCGGCGAGCACGGAGTCGGTCGCCTGCCCGAGCCGCGCGCGCTGCTCGATGCGATCGAGCAGGCGGCGCCCGGCCCGATCGGTCCCTGGGACGGCCTCAGGGTCCTCGTCTCGGCGGGCGGCACACGGGAGCCGATCGACCCGGTTCGCTTCATCGGCAACCGCTCCTCGGGTCGCATGGGCCTGGCGCTGGCGGAGCGAGCCGCCCGGCGCGGGGCGGAGGTGACCCTGGTTGCGGCCAACGTCTCGCTTCCGGCTCCACCCGGTGTGAGGCGCGTCGATGTCGAGACGGCGGCCGAACTGGCAGATGCCCTCGGCCGCGAATTCGATTCCTCCGACGTCCTGGTGATGGCGGCCGCCCCGGCCGACTTCCGGCCGAAGAGGGCAGCGGGGGAGAAGATCCGCCGCGAGGGCAGCGGTCTCGAGGTCGATCTCGAGCCGACCGAGGACATCCTCGCCGCGCTCGCCTCCCGGCGCCACGATCAGACGATCATCGGCTTCGCCGCAGAGACGGACCCCGACCCCGCGCGGGCCCGCGAGAAGCTCGAGCGCAAGGGAGCCGACGCGGTCGTCTTTAACGACGTCTCCCGCCCGGAGATCGGCTTCGAGAGCGCCGAGAACGAGATCGTCATCGTCGAGCGCTCGGGAGAGCACCCCGTCCCGCTCGCCTCCAAGGAGCAGATCGCCGACGCGATCCTCGATCGGGTCGAGGCGATCCGGTCGGGAAGCGCTGGGCGCCGGGTCGAGCCGCGCGACTGATCGAGCCCCGAATTCGGACTTGCGCGCCCTTTTACACTGGGTGCATGGCCCAGCATCAGGAAAACAGCGGAAGCGAGTCCCTTTACTCGCTGTATCGGCGAGGCATGGAGCTGCTGGAGGACGGCGACTTCGAGGAGGCCACGGTGCCTCTGAAGGAGGCCGCTCGCCAGGCGCCTGAGAAGAGCTCCGTCCGGGAGGCCCTCGGCCGCGCCCTGTTCCGCACCCGCCACTATGCCGAGGCGGCCACCGAGTTCGAGGCGGTCGTCGAGACGCACCCGGTCAACGACTACGCCCACTTCTGCCTCGGGCGCGCTCTTACCAAGACGGGGGAGACCAGACGCGCTCGCCACCACCTGGCGCTGGCCTCGAATCTGCGCCCCGAGCGGCGCGACTACCGCATCTACAGAGAGCGCCTCGCGAGAGCTTGAAGGCCCTGGTCCAGCGCGTCAGCCAGGCGGCTGTCGACGTAGAGGGGGAGAGGGTCGCGCAGATCGGCCCCGGCATGCTGGTGCTCCTCGGCGTCTGCCGCGACGACACCGAGGCAGAGGCCGACCGGCTTGCGGAGAAGGTGCGCGCGCTGCGGATCTTCGATGACGCAGACGGGAAGATGAACGAGCCGCTCGGCGACCGCGAGATCCTCTGCGTCAGCCAGTTCACCCTCTACGGCGATACGAAGAAGGGGACCCGCCCCAGCTACATCCAGGCCGCGCCGGGCGATCAGGCCGAGCCCCTGTATGACCGCTTCTGCGATCAGGCGGGCGCGAAGAAGGGTGTCTTCGGCGCCTGCATGGGCATCGCGCTGGTCAATGACGGACCCGTAACAGTCATGTTGGAGCTCTAGCCAGGCGGGGCTATACTCGCCTCGGAACCTTTTTTCGCACCTAATTGCAGGTCGGAAGGTGGGCGAGCGCCCGCCTTTTTTTGGGCCCACAGATGGATACAGAACTCATTCAGCTACAGCAGAAGATCGAGAGCAGGCTCTCCGGCGAGCAGCCGGAGGTCGAGTTGATCGTGCTCGAGCGCCCCGCCGCCGAGCGCCTGCGCCTCGTCATCGACCGCCCCGGTGGCGTCGACATCGCTCTGTGCGAGAGCGTCACCGGCTCTCTTCGCGAACTTCTCGAGGACTGGTCGCTCGAGGTCTCGTCTCCCGGCCCGGATCGGCCTCTCACGAAGCCCGAGCATTTCCAGCGATTTCTCGGCAACAAGGTGCGAGTCAAGACCAGCGAGCGAGATCGCCGGCCGTCACAGCTTCACCGGCACCCTCACCGCCGCCGACGAGGAGCGCGTCAGCGTCGAAGCACCGGATGGCGCTGTGACCATCCCATTGCAGAGCGTCCGCCGTTCAAATCTTGTTCCCGGAGGAGGTCGCATGACCCAGGAAATCGTCGACGCCGTGAAGATGCTCGAGCAGGAGAAGGGGATCGCGGCTGACACCCTGATGGACGCCCTTCAGGACGCCCTGCTCTCGGCCTATAAGAAGACTCCGGGCGCCGCCAAGTACGCGAAGGTGGAGCTCGATCACGGCAGCGCGGACTTCCGGGTCTACGAGCTGATCGTCCCGGAGGATCTGGAGAAGCGCCTGCTCGACGAGCAGTTCGAGGAGCAGCTGCAGGCGGCCGAGGCCGCCGAGGCGGCCGGCGAGCCCGTGCCCGAGATCCAGACCGCCGGTCCCACGATCGATCCCGAGACGGGGGAGCGGCGCGAGCCCGAGGAGGAGGAGCTCGAGCCCGAGCGCCTCGAGCCCTTCATGGACCAGATCAAGACCCAGGACGTCACCCCCGACGACTTCGGGCGCATCGCCGCCCAGACGGCCAAGCAGGTGATCCTCCAGCGGATCCGCGAGGCTGAGCGGGGCATGATGTTCGAGGAGTACAAGGACCGTGTCGGCGAGCTGGTCACGGGGATCATCCAGCAGTCCGACAACCGCTACACGCTGGTCCAGCTCCGCGAGCGCGTCGAGGCGCTGCTGCCTCGCTCCGAGCAGGTCTACAACGAGCGCTACGACCACGGCATGCGCGTCAAGGCCGTGATCACCGATGTCTCGGCCGACACCAAGGGCCCGAGCATCGTCGTCTCGCGCCGCAACTCCGAGCTGATCAAGAAGCTCTTCGAGCTCGAGGTCCCCGAGATCGCGGACAAGCTGGTGGAGATCACCGGCGTCGCCCGGGAGCCGGGATGGCGCTCGAAGATCGCCGTCGTCTCTCACGCCGATGGTGTCGATCCGGTGGGCGCCTGCGTCGGGCCGCGAGGCTCCCGCGTCCGCATGGTCGTATCCGAGCTCCGCGGCGAGAAGATCGACATCATCCCCTACAACGAGGAGCCCGCCCGCTTCGTCGCGAAGGCGCTCTCCCCGGCCCGCGTCCGCGAGGTTCTCGTCGACGACGAGACCAAGGAGGCGACTGTCATCGTCCCCGACGACCAGCTCTCGCTGGCGATCGGGCGCGACGGCCAGAACGCCCGCCTCGCTGCGCGCCTCACCGGCTGGAAGGTGGACATCACCTCCGAGACCGACTTCGCGCAGCAGGAGGACGACATCGAGTACGAGGGCGAGGAGGCCGCCGACGGCCGCTGCATGGCCGTGATGACCACCGGCCGCCGCTGCCCGAACGCCGCCCTACAGGCCTCGCAGTTCTGCGGCCTCCCGCAGCACCAGGCGCTCGGCCGCTTCAGCACCAATCAGGTCGCGGTGCTCAGCCCGCTGAGCGACGAGGAGGTCGCGACGCTGGCCGCCGCCGAGGACGACGGCCAGATCAAGACGATCGTCGAGAAGGCCGAGAGCCAGTTCGACGAGAACGCCGAGCCGGAGGCCGAGGAGGCCGAGGAGGCTGAGGCCGAAGAGGCTCCCGCCGCCGAGGCTGAGGCCGAGGAGCAGGCCGTCCCCGAGGAGGGCGACGAGGCTGAGGGCCCGGAGCAGAACCTCGAGCCCGAGTCCGAGGATGAGAACGAGCGCGGCGAGTCCACGGACGCCGCAGAGGATGGCGGCGAGCCCGCCGAAGCGGTCGAGGAGTCTGAGGAGTCCGACCAGTCCGAGGCGGTCGCCGCGGGTGAGGAGCAAAAGAGCGAGTAGTGGCAAAGAAGCGCGTACACGAGATCGCCAAGGCCCAGGGCTTGTCCAGCAAGGAATTGCTGGCGAAGCTGAAGGCCGCCGGAGTTGAGGCGAAGGCAGCGCAGTCGAGTGTCGAGGAGTCCGACGCGCTGGCGGCCCTGAAGGGCTCGGGCGACGGCGCCTCCGCAACTGCGACCGCCACCAAGGCGGCGCCCAAGACCAAGGCGGCCGCCAAGCCAGCCGCGAAGGCCGCCGCCAAGCCGGATGGGGCCAGCGCTAAGTCGCCGGCCACAAGAACCGCCGACGGATCTACCGCCGGCGACGGTGCCTCCGGGGCGGAAAAGAAGGGCCCATCCAAGAAGCGCCGCCGCGTCGTGATCGATTCGCAGGCCGCCCGCCGTGACCACATCGCCAAGACCCAGCCGCCGCCCCGGCCACCGCGCCGACGCGGCGGCCGCCGACGCCGCCCGCTGCTGGAAGAGCCCAGCGACAGGGAGCTGAAGCAGCCTGAGGAGCAGCCCGCCATCAAGGTGAACTCCGGCGCGACTGTCCGCGAGGTCGCCGAGAGCCTGGGGCTGTCCGCGGCCGAGGTCATCAAGGCCTTGATGAAGGAGGGCGAGATGGCGACCCTCACCCAGACGCTGACCGACGAGTCCGTCGAGTCGATCGCCAAGGAGTTCGACCGCGAGATCGAGATCGTCACCGCCGCCGAGGAGGAGGTGGAGGACGAGGTCGTCGAGCAGGACGAGGAGAAGGACCTCGTCGATCGCCCGCCCGTCGTCACGGTGATGGGCCACGTCGATCACGGCAAGACCTCCCTGCTCGATGCGATTCGCCAGACGCAGGTAGCCGAAGGAGAGGCGGGCGGAATCACGCAGCACATCGGCGCCTACCAGGTGAACCACGACGGCAAGACGCTCACCTTCCTCGACACGCCGGGCCATGAGGCGTTCACCGCGATGCGAGCCCGCGGCGCCAGCGTCACCGACGTCGCCGTGATCGTCGTCGCCGCCGACGACGGCGTCATGCCCCAGACCGTCGAGGCAATCGACCACGCCCGCGCCGCCGGCGTGCCGATCCTGGTCGCCGTCAACAAGGTCGACAAGGAGGGCGCGGATCCCAACCGCGTCCGCACTGAGCTTGCCCAACAGGACCTGAACCCCGAGGAGTGGGGCGGCGACACCGTCTACGCCGACGTCTCGGCGAAGACCAAGGACGGCCTCGACAACCTGCTCGAGATGATCACTCTCGTTACTGACCTCGAGGAGCTGGGGGCCAACCCCGACGCTCCCGCCTCCGGCACCGTGGTGGAGGCGGAGCTCGATCCCGGGCGTGGTCCAGTCACCGGCGTTCTGGTACAGCGCGGAACGCTTCGTGTGGGCGACGCCGTCGTCGCCGGCCCGGTCTGGGGAAAGGTCCGGGCGATGCTCGACGACAAGGGCGAGCGCGTCCAGGAGGCCACCCCCGGAACTCCCGTCGAGGTTCTCGGATTCGACGGAGTCAGCGAAGCCGGTGAGCGCGTCCAGGCCGTTGAGAACGAGCGCACGGCCCGGTCCCTGGCGCAGGAGCGCGAGACCCGGCTCAAGACCGAGCAGCTCGCCCGCCGCCAGGCCCGCAAGGTCACCCTGGAGGAGGTCTTCCAGCAGGCCAGCGAGGGCCGGCTGAAGGAGCTCAACATCGTCCTCAAGGCAGACGTCTCCGGATCGCTCGAGGCGCTCGAGGACGAGATCGCGAAGCTGCCGCAGGAGCAGGTCCCGGTGAACGTCATCCACGCACAGACCGGCGGGATCAACGAGTCGGACGTGATGCTTGCCGCGGCCTCCGACGCCGTGATCATCGGCTTCAACGTCCGGCCGCTGGCGGACGCCCGCCGCGCGGCAGAGCAGGAGGGCATCGACATCCGCACGTACACGGTGATCTACAAGGTCACCGAGGAGCTCCGCGCGGCGATGGAGGGCCTGCTCGAGCCCGAGGAGGTCGAGGAGGACCTCGGTCAGGCCGAGATCAAGCAGACCTTCAAGGCCTCCCGCGTCGGCACGATCGCCGGTTGCCTCGTCACCGACGGCAAGGTCACCCGCAACGCCAACACCCGCCTGGTCCGCGACGGCACGATCATCTGGACCGGCAAGGTCGGCTCGCTGCGCCGCTTCAAGGACGACGTCGCCGAGGTCGACGAGGGCCAGGAGTGCGGCATCGTGCTCGAGGGCTACGCCGACGTCAAGGAGGGCGACGTCCTCGAGTTCTTCGAGACCCGGCAGGTCGAGAAGACCCTCGAGTAGGTGCTCCGCCCGCGCTAGCGTCAAGTCGTGAGCGCATTCGTCGAGGTCATCGAGATTCATCTGCATTTCGGCGAAGTTCAGGATCTGAAGGGGAAGCGCAAGCTCGTCAAGTCGCTGAAGGACTCGCTCCGCCGGCGCTTCGGGGCATCGGTCGCTGAGATCGACGGGCACGACAAGTGGCAGCGCTCGACGCTGCTCTGCGCGCTGGTCGGCGACGGTGGCGTCTCCGATCGCGCCGACGGACTGATCCGATTCGTGGAGAGCCGGGTGCCCGAAGGCTGTTCGTTCGAGCGTGACCTGCTGAGCCTGCGCGACATCCGCGACTAGACGAATCGTCCTGGGGAGATATCCAACCCTGGACGAATCGTCTTCGCAGAAATCTGGCAGCTACAGGGGATTCCGGATAGGGTCGTTCCGGAGAAATGGGAGCGCGAGGACTCTCGCAAACCAAGGCCGCCCGAACGGCGGCACCCGACCAGGGGAGATCCAGATGGAGAAAAGAATGCGGAAATTCCGCCCCAGCGCGTCGATGGTCGTCGCTGTGGTGGCTCTGATCGCCGCCATCGGCGGCACCGCCGTTGCGGGCGGCGTCCTCAACAAGAAGAAGGTCAACAAGATCATCAACAAAAGAGCGCGGGGGCTCAACGTCAACAGCGCGAAGAGCGCTGACGTCGCGAAGAGCGCTGACTTCGCGAAGAAGGCCGACAACGCGGACAATCTCGGTGGGCTTCCGGCGACCGCCTACCAGCAGTCCTGCAAGCCCGGAACGATCAAGGGCACTCTGGTGGTCAGCCAAACGCAGGTGACGGCGCTTCCGTCGAATGGCAACTTCCAGAATGTCGTGGGATTCAACTGCGCCGCTCCCGGCAACACGACGTCGTCGGTCCAGTGGCGACGCACTGCTGCCGCCGGCGAGATCCGGGTGCGGTTCGTGCCGAACCCGGACAGCGGCTCGAGCATCGTCAGCACGCAGAATTACGTCCACCAGATCTCCTCGTTTGCGCGGTCCGACGACCCGCAGGCACCGGGGGAGACCGTGTTCGACGTCATCGAGGCCGATGCAGCAGGGGGCGCGACCGGCCCAAGCGACGGATTCTCGCTGGTCGCCTTCTGAGCCGAGAGGATCATCAGCTGGGTAGGCGGGGCGGCCTTCGGGCCGCCCCGTTTCGTTAGGGGGGCTTCCCCTTACGCTCGGCTGTTATCGTCGCCGGTCGATGGGGACGGCCCGGATGCGGCGCGTCAACGAGGCGATTCGCGAGATCCTCGCTGAGGCGATAGCTACTGAGCTCAAGGACCCGAGGATCGGATTCGTGACCGTGACCGACGTTGACACCTCTCCTGACCTGCGCGCTGCCCGCGTCTACGTGAGCGTGCTCGGCTCGGAGGAGGAGCGGTCCGACTCGCTCGCCGGCCTCCGTTCCTCGCATGGAGTACTGCAGTCGAAGATCGCCGGCGGCATGCGCATGAAGCGCACGCCGACCCTGACCTTCGAGTACGACGACACGGTGGAGCGGGGGGACCGCATCACCCGGTTGCTCGAGGACGAATGACGGGGCCGGCCGAAGTCTTGACCAGCGATCTCGACCTCGTCGCAGAGGAACTCCGCTCAGGTGAGCGCTTCCTGCTGACGACTCACGAAAACCCGGACGGAGATGCGCTCGGATCGCTGCTGGCGACGCACCGGATCCTGGAGACGCTCGGCAAGGACTCGGTCATGTTCCTGGCGGCCAAGGAGTTCCCGCTTCCGGTCGAGTACCGCTTCCTGCCCCTCGAGGAGGTCTTCCACGAGCCGCCGGCGGACATCCACGACCGCGTCGTGGTCTTCCTCGACTGCGGGAACATCGACCGGATGCCCGTCGATTTCCTGCGGACGGACGGGGTCAAGGTGATCAACATCGATCACCACCACGACAACACGCGCTTCGGCACCATCAACCTCGTCGACGTCGACGCCTCCTGCACGGCGGAGATCGTCTACGACCTCGCCGGCCTCCTGGGGGTGGAGCTGACGCCGGAGATCGCCAACGCTCTCTACGTCGCGCTGGTCACCGACACCGGCAAGTTCATGTACGAGAACACCGACGCCCGCTCGCACCGGATGGCCGCAGGGCTGATCGAGGCGGGCGTCGAGGTCAACGACGTCTACCGCCGCCTCTACGAGCACGCGCCGATCGAGAAGCTCAAGCTGCTCGCGCAGGCGCTCTCCCAGATCGATGTCGTGGACAACGGCCGCCTCGCAGTCACCTACATCTCCGCCGACGACTACGCCGCCACCGGTGCCAGCGAGGCGCTGACCGAGGGCGTCATCGACCACCTCCGCACCATCGACGGCACCGCGGCAGCGGCGGTCGTCCGCGATCAGGGCGACGGGGGACGGGCGGCGCGCAAGGTGAGCATGCGCTCGACCGACGGGAGCATCGACGTCTCTGCGATCGCCCGGGTCCATGGAGGCGGTGGCCATCGCCGGGCCGCTGGTTTCGGGACCGATATGCCCTACGAGCAGATCGTCGAGTTCCTGATCGCGGAGATCGACTCCCAGCTCGAGACCTAGAGGCGCCGTGGTCCGGACAGAGGCGACCCCGGCTCGGGGGCTCCTGGTCGACAAGCCGGCCGGCGTGACCTCCCACGACGTAGTCGCGGAGATCAGGCGCGAGCGCGACGGGAAGGTCGGTCACGCCGGCACCCTCGATCCGTTCGCGACAGGATTGCTCATCGTCCTTCTCGGCGGGGCCACCCGCATGCAGCGCTACCTGCTTGAGCTGCCCAAGACCTACGTCGCGACGGCGCGCCTGGGCTGGCGCTCTTCGACCGGAGACCCCGACGGCGAACTCGAGGAGACGGGGCGCATCCCCGAGCGCCTCGAGCTCCCCACGGGCGAGATCGAGCAGCGCGTGCCGATGACCTCCGCCGTCAGAGTCGACGGCGAGCGTCTCTATAAGAAGGCTCATCGCGGCGAGTCGGTGCAGACGCCGAGCCGGGGCGTCAGCGTGTATCGAGCCGAGCTGCTCGAGAGCGACGCGGAGAGCGCCAGATTCGAGATCGAGTGCTCGTCGGGCACCTACATCCGCACGCTGATCGAGACGCTCGATGACGCCTACTGCGAGACGCTCCGCCGAACCGCGATCGGCGCCCTGCGCGTCCCCGACGGCGGCTCCGAGGAGATCTCGGTGGAGCGGCTGATGTCGTTCATGCCCGAGTGGGACCTCACCGACGACGAGGCCGAGGCCGTGAGCCACGGGATCGCGGTGACCGGTGACGGGGAGGACGAGCGCAAGAGGCTTACCCACGACGGTCACCTGATCGCAGTCGCGCGCCCGGATGGAGAGAATCTCCAGCCCGAGGTCGTACTCGCATGACCATCCAGGTGACAACGCTGCCCGACGCGACGCCCCGCGACCGCCATGTGGCGATCGGCGTCTTCGACGGCGTCCACAAGGGGCACCAGGCCGTGATCGACAAGGCCGACACGGTGTTGACCTTCGACCCCCATCCGCTCAGCGTGATCAACCCGGATGCCGCCCCGAAGCTGATCATGCCCTTCGACGTGAAGCGGGATGTCATCGACGGGCTGGGAGTCGAGGAGCTCGTCGTCATCCCGTTCGACAAGGAGTTCATGAAGATTCCCGCCGAGGACTTCATCTCGAAGATCCTGGTCGAGCAGCTAGGCGCGAAGAAGGTCTCGGTGGGGGAGAACTTCCGTTTCGGCGCCAAGGCGAAGGGAACCCCCGGGATGCTCGCTGGGCGCGACGAGTTCGAGACGAGGATCGTCCCCCTGGTCGAGGTCGACGGCGAGACCGTCTCCTCGACGCGGGTGCGCGCCCTGGTCGCCGCCGGAGAGGTGGACGCCGCGATGCGATGCCTCGGCGCTCCCTTCATGGTCGAGGGCAAGGTGGTGGAGGGCGACCAGCGTGGCCGGGAGCTGGGCTTCCCCACCGCGAACCTGGTGCCCGACGACCGCCTCGTCGTCCCGGGGCACGGTGTCTTCGCGGCTTTCGCAAACGGACACCCCGCGGCGGTCAACGTGGGGATCCGGCCGACCTTCGAGACCGGTCGTGGGCTGCTGATCGAGGCCTACCTGATCGACTTCGACGGCGATCTCTACGGCCGGAATCTGCGCGTCGCGTTCGTCAGCCGGCTGCGCGGCGAGAAGCGATTCCCAAGCGTGGAGGACCTGGTCGCGCAGATGCATCGCGACGTCGCCGAGGCGAAGGAGATCTGCGCTACCTACGAGTCTCGCGGAAGCGCCTAGCTCGCTACCCTGTCGCGTCGTGCCGCTGACGAAGGACAGAAAGCAGGAGCTGATCGGCAAGTACGGCCGGTCGGGCGAGGACACCGGCTCCGCCGAGGTCCAGGTCGCGCTGCTCACCGAGCGGATCAACGAGCTCACCGAGCACCTGCGCACCCACAGCAAGGACCATCACTCCCGCCGCGGCCTGCTGAAGATGGTCGGCAAGCGCCGGCGCATCCTTCGATACCTGGAGAGCAACGACCTGGAGCGCTATCGCGCCCTGGTCGCGGATCTCGGCCTGAGGCGCTAATTCACTCCCCTTGATCGGTGCCGGCTCCAAAGCACCGGACTTCTCACTACCCGACCAGGACGGCAACCAGGTCTCGCTCGCCGACTTTGCCGGCAAGAAGCTGGTGCTTGTCTTCTATCCGCTCGATTTCAGCCCGGTCTGCACCGATCAGCTCAACCTCTACCAGGAGGTCCTCTCCGAGCTGGAGGCGAAGGGCGCGGCGCTGGTGGGGATCAGCGTCGACTCCGCGTACTGCCACGCCGCCTTCAGGGAGAAGCTCAACCTGACGATGCCGCTGCTCGCCGACTTCAACCCGAAGGGCGCGGTCTCCCAGGCCTACGGCGCTTGGATCGAGGGCGCGGGAATCAGCCACCGCTGCCTCGTGCTGATCGAGGACGGGGAGGTCAAGTGGTCTTACGCGAGTCCCAACCCCGGCGAGATCCCGGGCGCCAACCTGATCTTCGACGCGCTCTCGGCCTAGTCGGCGGGGAGTGAGGGTCAGCGTGCCGCGAGCAGGAGGTCCATTTGGGCGATGGCCTGCTGCTGTCCGTCGAGCGAGCCGGTGCTCAACCACCTCTCCAGGTCCTCGCGGGATTCGAAGGTGGAACGCATCTCCATTCGCGTGCCGGCTTCGCGTTCGGTGAGCCGGACGCTGACCGTGCTGACCGGCATGTCGGCGATCGGCGTCCCGTTCTCATCGGCGAAGGCATCGGTGAACTCCAGCGAGGTTGGGGGACCGACAGTGGTGACCCGCCACAGGCCGTAGTGCGTATCGCCGTCCGGACCGGTCATGGAGTACGCGACCTCACCGCCCGGGGTGAGGTCTCGCTGCTCGAAGGTCGCCGGGTAGGTAGGCGGGCCCCACCACCGTTCGAGCTTGCGCGGATCCGACCAGAGCTCCCACACCTGATCGATCGGAGCGTCGAAGTCGGCGATCAGGGTGACGGTCAGGTTGTCGTAGTCCGTCGCGACGCTGGCGATGCTCATCCGGCTCCGCTCGCCGTTGAGCTCTTTGCTCGCTCGGTCCCCTCGGCAAGGAGGTCCGACATACGGTCCACACGCCCACGCCAGGTGGCCTCAAGCTCGTCGAGGGTCTGCCGCGCCCGGTCGACCGCCCCAGCATCGGTGCGCACGAGCTGCTCCCGCCCACGGCGCTCCTTCGTGATCAGGCCGGCTCGCTCCAGCACGGCGACGTGTTTCTGCACCGCGGCGAAGCTCATCGGGTAGGTCTGAGCGAGCCGCGAGACCGAGGGCTGGTCCGCGGCGCAGCGGCGAAGTATGTCGCGGCGGGTCGAGTCGGCCAGGGCATGGAAGACCTCGTCGACGGCCTCGGTCGGGACCTCATCTACAACCATATAGTTGTAGGTTACCGGCGTATCAGGAAGGGAAACATGTCCACAACCGTGCTCTACATGAGAAGGGAGCCGCGACCATGAAGCTGACGACCAACACGCAGGTCTCCGTCGACGGCGTGATGCAGGCAAACGGCGGGCGGAATGAGAAGCTCGACCCCGGCATGGAGCGCGGCGGGTGGGCGAGGCCGCTGTTCGACGACGAGGCGATGACTTTCGTCGAACACTTCTACCAGCGTGCCGACGCGTTCCTGTTCGGCCGACGGACCTACGACCTCTTCGCCGGCTATTGGGGCGCAAAGACGGATCCGGACGACCCCATCGCAGGACCGCTCAACAGGCAGCCCAAGTACGTCGCGTCGAACACGCTCACCAATCCACAGTGGGATGGCACGACCGTCCTCTCCGGTGACCTCGCCGCGGCCATCGGCGAGCTGAAGGCCAAGTCCGGAGGTGAGCTGCAGGTGCACGGCAGCGGCGCCCTAACCCGGTGGCTGCTCGAGAACGAGCTCGTCGACGAGATGTACCTGCTCACCTGTCCCGTGGTCGTCGGCGAGGGCGGGCGGCTATTCCCCGAGACCGGCCCGGACATCGCGCTTGACCTGGTCGACTCGCGAGCCTTCCCGATGGGCATAACGCTCCAGGTCTACCGGCCGGCGGGGCGCCCGCAGTACGCAACGTGACTTAGGTCCGCGTGCCCCCTTCGCGTGAAAGCGGCGCTTTCGCACATCCCGATCCGCCAGTAGCTTGCTCTCATGGGCGAGCTCACCAGCGCCTCCGTTCCGCCGATCGGCGATGACGACCACGTCACCGGTGATGGAGCGGAGGCGATCGTCTACGCCGACTTCGGCTGTCCCTACTGCGCCGCCGGCTGGGCGCGGCTGCGGGAGCTGCCGATTCGCCTCTGCCTCCGCCACTTTCCGATGGCCTCCAAGCACCCGCGGGCTCCGGCGCTCCACGCGGCGGCCGAGGCCGCCGGCGAACAGGGCGCCTTCTGGGAGATGTGCGACTCGCTTTACGCGGACCGGGGACGCGTCGATGACCCACATCTCTGGGAGCGAGCCGAGCGCTTTGGCATTGATGTCGACCGGTTTCGCGCCCACAGCCGGTCCGACGCGGTGCGCGAGCGGATCGAGCGCGATTTCGTCAGCGGAATACGCGCGGGAGTCGGGGGAACGCCGACTGCTTTCGTCGACGGGCGGCGCCTGAGCGGCGACGTCGTAGAGGCCCTGCGGGCCTCTATCGACCGCTAACATCGCCCGCGAAAGAGAACGAGAGTTCTTAAGCGAAAGGCCGTCAACCGGACGGCCGAAGGGAACAAACATATGAGTATGTTCGAAGTAAGCCGCGTCTCGGTGGATGTAGGCGGCGAGGAGATCTCCTTCGAGACCGGAAAGCTCGCCCGTCAGGCGAGCGGCGCCGTTGTGGTGCGCTCCGGCGACACGATGGTCCTCTGCACCGCCACGGCGGGCAACGACCGCGACGTCGACTTCCTGCCCCTCACCGTTGACGTTGAGGAAAAGCACTATGCCGCGGGCAAGATCCCGGGCTCCTTCTTCCGCCGCGAGGCGCGGGCCGGTGAAAAGGCCACGCTGACCGCTCGGATGATCGACCGCCCGATCCGGCCCCTCTTCCCGAAGGGCTGGCACAAGGAGACCCAGCTGGTCTCCCAGCCCCTCTCCGTGGACCACGTCCACCCGTACGACATCCTGGCGATGAACGGCGCCTCCGCCGCGCTCGCCATCTCCGAGATCCCCGTCGCCAAGCACGTCGGCGCCGTCCGGATCGGGAAGCTCGACGGCGACTTCGTGGTGAACCCGGAAGAAGAGAGGCTCGAGGAGCTTGAACTGGACCTGATCGTGTCGGGTACCGACGAGGCGATCCTGATGGTCGAGGCCGGCGCCGAGGGCGTCACTGAGGCCGAGATCCTGGACGCGCTCGACATCGCGCACTCCGAGATCAAGAAGCTCGTCGCCACCATGGAGGAACTCCGTGGCAAGGCCGGCAAGGAGAAGCTCGTGGTCGAGGCGCCGGAGATCGACTCTGCCCTCTACGACGCGATCAAGAGCTCCCACGGACAGGCGCTGGTCGATGCCATCGCCACCGAGGGCAAGCTCGAGCGCTATGAGGCGATCGACAAGGTCAAGGAAGCCGTCATCGAGCAGCACGCGCCCGAGGGCGACGATGAGGAGACCGCGGCGAAGAAGGCCGAGGTTTCCGCCGCCTTCGACGCTTTCGAGAAGGACACGATCCGCAAGGCAATCGCCGTCGACAAGAAGCGCCCCGACGGTCGCGCCCAGGACGAGATCCGGCCGATCGAGACCGAGATCGACATCGCACCGCGTTCGCACGGCTCCGCCCTGTTCACTCGCGGTGAGACGCAGATCCTCTCCAACGTCGCGCTCGGCACCACCCGCATGGACATGAAGGTCGACAACCTCGGCCTGCAGGAGACCAAGCGGTTCTGGCACCACTACAATTTCCCCCCGTTCTCGGTGGGAGAGGCCGGCTTCATGCGCGGCCCCAAGCGCCGCGACATCGGACACGGCGCGCTCGCCGAGCGGGCGCTCCAGGCCACGATCCCCGATGAGGAGGAGTTCCCGTACGTGATCCGCGTCGTCTCCGACACGCTGGAGTCGAACGGGTCCTCCTCGATGGGCTCGGTCTGCGCCTCGTCCATGGCGCTGCAGGCCGCGGGCGTGCCGGTCACCGCACCGGTCGCCGGAGTCGCGATGGGGCTGATCAAGGAGGGCGACGACTACATCGTCCTCACCGACATCGCCGGCGTCGAGGACCACCTGGGTGACATGGACTTCAAGGTCGCCGGGACATCCGAGGGCATCACCGCCCTCCAGATGGACATCAAGATCACGGGCGTCACGCTCGAGATCCTCAAGGACGCTCTGGAGCAGGCGAACAAGGGGCGGATGTTCATCCTCGGCAAGATGGCCGAATCGATCGACCACCCGCGCGAGGAGCTCTCGCAGTTCGCGCCGAAGATCACCTCGATCAAGATCGACCCGGAGAAGATCGGCGCCCTGATCGGCAAGGGCGGCGAGACGATCCGCGGCCTCTCGGACGAGTTCGAGGCTGAGATCGACGTCGACGACGACGGCACGGTGCGTCTGTACGCGCCGACCGGCGAGAAGGTCGACGCCCTCGCGGATCGGATCACCGCAATGACCAAGGACGCCGAGATCGGAGACCGCTACACCTCCGGCAAGGTGGTGAAGACCACCAACTTCGGCGCCTTCATAGAGCTCAGCAAGGGCACCGACGGCCTGCTTCACATCTCCAACGTGAAGCCGGGCGAGCGCGTCGGCACGGTCGAGGAGGTCCTCAACCAGGGCGACGAGATCGACGTCACCGTCGTCGAGGTCGACAAGGAGCGAGGCCGGATCGGTCTTCGGCTCACTGAGGATCCCGACGTCAACGGCAAGTCCGCGGAGGAGCTCGCGGGCGTCGGCACCGGCGATCCCGGGCCCCCGCGTCGCCGTGAGGGCGGCGGTGGCCGTGGTGGTCCCCGACGCGAGCGCGATGGTGGCGGCGGAGGCCGTCGCCGCGAGCGCGATGGCGGCGGCAGAGGGCCCCGCTAGCCGGACCGCGTGAGCCGGCGGTCCCGATACCGACTGAGGCGCGCCGCCGGCGGCTGCGAACCGGCGCGCGACGGCGTCCTCGGGCTTGCCCTTGCCGCGAGCAAGGGCTTCGCCCTGCGTCCTAGTCGCGCTTGGTTCTCGCTCGCCGGCAACGCACCTCATCCGGCATCGTGACCGCGCCCGAAGCACAGATAACCGAACTCGACTCCGGGGTCCGGGTCGTCACCGAGGCGGTTCCCTCGGTGAGATCCGTGGCTCTGGGGCTCTGGGTTCGAACAGGCTCGAGGGACGAGACGCCGGCGCAGGCCGGCGTCTCGCATTTCCTCGAGCACCTGCTCTTCAAGGGCACGAAGCGCTACTCGGCGATCGAGATCGCGGAGATCTTCGACGGCCTCGGCGCTGCGATCAACGCGGCGACCGGCAAGGAGTCGACGAACCTCTATGCCCGCTTCCTCGATACCCACACGGACGAGGCGTTCGACCTGCTGTCGGAGATGCTGCTGGGCCCGACCTACCCCGAGATCGACTCCGAGCGCGAGGTCGTGCTCGAGGAGATCGCGATGTACGAGGACGAGCCGCAGGACAAGGTCCACGACGTGCTCGACCACGCCGTCTTCGGGGGCCACCCGCTCGGCAGACGGGTCCTCGGCGAGGCCGAGGTGATCAGCTCGATCCCCATCCCAGACATCGCGGCCTACCACCGCTCGCACTACACCGGCGCGAACATCGTCGTCGCGGCGGCCGGGAACATCGACCACGATCGGATCGTGGAGCTCAGCAAGCGCCACGTGGAGCCCCCGAGCGCAAACGGGGACCGCCTCGCCCCCGAGGCCCCCAAGGTGAACGGCGCGCGCGTCGCATTCCAGCAGAAGGACACCGAGCAGTTCCATATCTGCTTCGGCGGTCCCGGGATCGACCGCTCGGACGACCGCCGCTACGCGCTCAGCATCCTCGACGCCGTCTTCGGCGGCTCCACCTCATCGCGCCTCTTCCGCGAGATCCGCGAGAAGAAGGGGCTCGCCTACTCGGTCGGCTCCTACACCCAGCAGTACGTGGACAGCGGGCTGATCGGCCTCTACGTGGGGACGCGTCAGGACAACGTCCAGGAAGCCTGCGAGATCATCGGCCGGGAGCTCGCCTCGGTCCACACCGACGGTGTCACCGACGACGAGCTCAATCGCGCGAAGGAGCACGTCAAGGGCCGCATGGTCCTCTCCTCCGAGTCGACCGCCGCTCGGATGGGCCGGATTGGGAAGTCCGTGCTGTTCGGCACCCCTCTGCTGACGCTCGACGAGCTGCTCGAGAAGGTCGATGGGGTCACCTCCGAGGACGTCGCAGAGCTGGCCCGCGACCTGTACGCGCCCGACGCGCTCTCGGCCGCCGCGATCGCGCCGAGCGAGGAGCGCTTCCGCTCGGCGCTGGCGCCGGTGAGCGAAGCCCTCGCCGCTGCCTAGTGGCCGACATCGACTCAAAGTTCCGGGAGCAGCTCGAGGCACAGGCGGGAGAAGACCTGCGCGGCCTCTGTATCGCGTCTCAGCAGAAGGGCATGTTCAAGGGCGGTGCGGTGGTGATCGGAGTGACGGATCACCGCCTCCTGATTCAGCCGCTGCATCGCCGCGGCAACCCCGATGGGTCGATCCGGTCGATCACGCCCGAGCAGGTGGCCTCGGCCAAGGCGGGGCCCGCCGGTGGCGGGTGGTTGGAGGTCGACGCCGTCGTGCTCGACCATGCCGCGGTCAGGCTGCAGATCCAGACCACCGACGGCGAGAAGCTCAAGCTGATGCTGATGCGCGGCGAGGGCAAGCTGCTCGGCAAGCTCGGCGGCGGTGAGGCCCAGCGCCAGGGTGTCCAAGCCCTCGGGGCCTGGTTTCAGGCGATCGACAAATAGGATCGCGGCATGGGAAATCCGATCAAGGTCGTCGTCTCCGGCGCAGCCGGTCGCATGGGGGAGGCCACCTGCGGGGCGGTGGAGGCCGCCGAGGACATGGAGCTCGTCGGAAAAGCCGATCCGGCGCTCGACACGTCAGTCAACGACGTCCTCGAGGGGGCGGACGTGATGGTCGACTTCACCACTCCGGATGCGGCACCCGCCAACGTCTTCGACGCGATCGAAGCGGGCGTGCACGCTGTCGTCGGCAGCACCGGCTTCGACCTCGAGGAGCTCAAGGCGCACGTGCATCGCGCGGACAGCACCGCCAAGTGCTTCGTCGCTCCCAACTTCGCGATCGGCGCGGTGCTGATGATGGAAGCCTCGAAGCTGATCGCCCCGCACATGCCGGAGGCTGAGATCGTCGAGCTGCACGGCGAGCACAAGAAGGACGCGCCGTCCGGCACGGCGAAGCGCACTGCGGATCTGATCCGCGGTGCAGGAGGGAACGTCCACGAGCCGATCCACTCGGTGCGCCTGCCGGGATTGGTCGCTCACCAGGAGGTCACCTTCGGCGGCGAGGGCCAGACGCTCTCGATCCGCCACGATTCCATCAACCGGTCGAGCTTCATGCCGGGTGTGCTGCTGGCGGTGCGCAAGGTCGCGGACCTGCCCGAACGCTTCGTAATCGGACTGGAGGAGCTGCTGTGACCGAGGACCTTGCAAGGCTGGACGCCACCGCTCAGGCGGAGCTGGTGCGAATCGGAGAGGTGAGCCCGGAGGAGCTCACCCAGGCCGCGGTCGAGCGCGCCGAGCGGCTCAACCCGGACCTGAACGCGATCATCCACCCGCTCTACGAGCAGGGCCTGGAGGAATCCCGCGGCGACCTTCCGGATGGCCCATTCCGGGGCGTCCCGTTCCTCTTCAAGGACCTCGGCGCCGGTCTTGCCGGGCAGCCGATGTACATGGGGGTGAAGGCTCTGAAGGATGCCGACTTCCGGCTGCCGCTGGACACCTTCCTCGGGGCGCGATTCCGGGATGCCGGGTTCGTCACGATCGGGAAGACGAACACCCCTGAGCTGGGGATCGTGCCGACGACCGAGCCGGCCGCCTACGGGCCGACGCACAATCCCTGGGATCTCGGCCGCTCACCGGGCGGCTCGAGCGGTGGCTCGGCGGCGGCCGTAGCCGCCGGCATCGTTCCGATCGCCCATGCGAACGATGGCGGAGGGTCGATCCGCATCCCGGCCAGCTGCTGTGGCCTGGTTGGGCTGAAGACCAGCCGAGGGAGAACGTCGCTCGGTCCGCTGATCGGGGACGTGATGAGCGGCCTCACCGTCGAGCACGTGGTTTCGCGTTCCGTTCGCGACGTTGCGCAGGCGCTCGACGCCACTCACGGCCCAGCGCCGGGCGACCCGTACGTGGCGCCCGAGCCGCTGCGCCCCTTCATGGAGGAGCTGGACGCCGATCCTGGATCCCTTCGAATCACGGTCCTCACCGATCCCGTCGGCGCCGGCCACATCCAGGTCGATCCGGCCGTCGTTGCGGCGACCCGCGAGGCGGCGACGATGCTCGAGGGTCTCGGGCACCAGATCGACGAGGACATTCCCGCCATCGACGAGAGCTTCGACCTGATCGAGACGTTCCTCACCCGCTGGTATGCGGGACAGACCGAGATCATCGACCAGCTCGGTGTCCTGCTTGGGCGGGAGTTGGGACCGGACGACATGGAGCCACTCACCTGGGCGATGGCGGAGGAGGGCCGGCGTCGTCACTCGGGCCAGTACCTGGCTGCCGTCAGCCAGCACCAGGCGGTCAGCCGCATGATCGGCATCTGGTTCGACCAGGGTCATGACCTGCTGCTCACGCCGACGATGGGCGAGCTGCCCCCGCCGCTGGGAAGCTTCGCGACCGACCCCGACGACCCATTGGCCACGATCCATCGCGGAGAGCGGACAGCGGCCTTCACGGCTCTGATGAACGCGTCCGGACAGCCGGCGATCTCGCTGCCGCTCACTTGGAGCGAGGAGGGGCTGCCCATCGGCGTTCAGCTGATCGCGCCTCTCGGACGGGAGGACGTGCTGTTGCGCGTCGCGGCGCAGCTTGAGCAGGCGCACCCCTGGGCCGAGCGATTTCCTTTGCGCGAGGGTGCCCCGAAGGGGCAACCCGTTTAGCGTCGGGTACCCTCAGGCTGATGCCTGAGATTGGAGGGGTAATTACGGCGATGGTGACGCCGTTCGCCGAGGACAGCTCGGTGGACGAGGGCGCAGCGCGCTCTCTCGCCCGCCGCCTGGTCGAAACCGGGTCGCACGGACTTGTGCTCGCCGGCACGACCGGGGAGTCGCCGACGCTCGACGACGGCGAGATCCTGTCGCTGCTGGGGGCGGTGCGCGACGAGGTCGGCGCGGAGACGCTGGTGATCTGCGGCACCGGCTCCAATGACACACGCCATTCCGAGCGGCTCTCCGCCGCCGCCGCCGACACCGGCGCGGACGCGGTCCTCGCCGTGACGCCGTACTACAGCAAGCCCAACTTCACCGGCATCAAGGCTCACTACGAGGTGGTCGCCAGGGCCGCCGGGATCCCGGTCCTGCTCTACAACATCCCCTCGCGGGTGGTGGTCAACCTCTCGCCCGACCAGCTCGCAGAGCTCGCGCAGATCGAGAACATCGTGGGGGTGAAGCAGGCGAACGACGATGAGCTCCAGCCGGTCGACGGTCTCCGGATCCTCGCCGGCAACGACGGCACCTTCCTGAGGACGCTCGAGATGGGGGAGGCCGGGGGCATCCTGGTCGCCACGCATCTGGCGGGCCGGGAGATACGCGAGATCTACGACGCGGTGCAGGCGGGCGACATCGACCGGGCCCGCGAGCTCGACGACGGGCTGCGGCCGATCTACGAGGTCTGCAGCAAGACGAACCCGATCCCCGTCAAGGCCGGACTGGAGTTGCTCGGCGTCTGTTCGGCGCGGGCGAGGCTGCCGATCACGGAGGCCGACGACGAGCAGAGGGCCGAGGTCAGACAGGCCCTCGAGGCGCACGGCCTCCTCGCCGGGAGCGCCGCGTAGCTTGAGCAGCTCGAGCGTCCGCATCCTCCCGCTCGGTGGGCTGGGGGAAATTGGAAAGAACATGACCGTGGTCGAGACGGAGGGGCGGATCGTGGTCGTCGATACGGGGCTGATGTTCCCGACCGCCGACATGCTCGGCATCGACCTCGTGCTGCCCGACTTCTCGACGCTGCGCGAGCGCGCCGACGACATCGAGGCCATCGTCCTCACGCACGGCCACGAGGACCACGTCGGCGCCCTTCCCTATGTGCTGCGGGAGATCGGCATCCCGCCGGTGATCTACGGAGGCCTGTTGACGATTGGGATGGTGCGATCGAAGCTCGACGAGCACAAGCTCCGCGACGTGCCGCTCGAGGAGCTGCCGGCGGGCGAGGAGGTGAGCGTTGGTCCCTTCGACATCGAGCTCGTGCACATGGCGCATTCCATCCCCGACGCCCGAGCCGTGGCCCTGAAGACCGACGCAGGCACCGTGCTGATCACCGGCGACTACAAGTTCGATCAGACCCCGGTGGACGGGATCCCCGCCGACGTCTCCCGTCTCGCGGAGCTCGGCCGTGAGGGCGTCCTCTGCCTCTGCGGCGACTCCACTAACGCCGACCGCCCCGGCGTCGCTCCATCCGAGTCGAGCGTCGGGCCCGCGCTGCTCGAGGTCTTCGGCCGCTGTGAGGGCCGAATCGTCGTCACCTCCTTCGCGTCCAACGTCCACCGGGTCCAGCAGGTGATCGACGCCGCCGCGCGTCTCGACCGGCGCGTCGCCCTCGTCGGCCGGTCGATGCGAAAGAACTTCAACATCGCGTCCAACCTGGGCATGGCCTCGGCGCCGGAGGGCCTCTTCATCTCCCCGAAGGAGATCGAGGACTTTCCCGACGAGAAGGTCGTCGTCATCTCCACAGGCAGCCAGGGCGAGCCGCTCTCGGCACTCCGCCGGATGGCGCATCGCGATCACCCCGACGTCGAGTTGCACTCCGGTGACACCGTGATCTTCTCCGCGACCCCGATCCCCGGCAACGAGCGGTCGGTCAACGAGACGATCGACCGGATCTTCCAGATCGGCGCCTCGGTGGTGACGGCGGCGGACGCGCCGATCCACGCGTCAGGCCATGGCTGGCAGGAGGAGCTCAAGCTGATGCTCAATCTGACCAAGCCGCAGAACGTCTTCCCCTTCCACGGGGACCACAAGAGGCTGAGGCTCCACGGCGACCTCGCCGAGTCCGTGGGCGTCGACCGGGACAGGATCTTCACCGGACGCAACGGGTTGGCGCTCGAGATCGACGAGTCGGGCGCCCGCTTCGGCGAGGACGTCCACGCGAGCATGATCTTCGTCGACGGCGTTTCCGTCGGAGAGCCGGACGAGTTTGCACTCCGCGATCGCCGCAAGCTCTCCGACGACGGGGTCTTCATCGTCGTCGCGACGATCTCCTCGGACGACGGCTCCCAGGTTGCCGACCCCGAGGTGATCTTTCGGGGCGTGCCCTTCGCCCAGGAGGCCGACGGCCTGCGCGACGAGCTCAAGGACGTAGTGCAGGACACGCTGGATGATGCGGCCGACGAGGAGATCCGCGAGATCTCGCTGCTGCAGCAGGACCTCCACGACGACATCGCCGAGTTCGTCTACGAGAAGCTCCGCCGCAGGCCCCTGGTGCTGCCGGTAGTCGTCGAGGTCTGAGGGCGGACCGCACAGGCGGCCATGTCAGACACCGCTTCCGGCGCCCGCCTCCCATCCAGCTCCGACGAGGAGATCATCTACGCCGAGAGCCCCGCGGTCCGCTCCCAGCGCGAGGATGCCGACCGGCTGCGGCGCGTGGAACGCGAGCTCTCCCTCGGGTTCGAGCTGCTGCGAGACATAGGACCCGCCGTCTGCGTCTTCGGGTCGGCGAGGGTGAAGCGGGAGAGCGACGCCTACGAGATGGCTCGCGCGACGGGTCGCGCCATCGGCGAGGCCGGGCTCGCCGTGATCACGGGCGGGGGCCCCGGGGCGATGGAGGCCGCGAACCGTGGGGCCCAGGAGGCCGGTGCGCCTTCCGTCGGGCTCAACATCGAGCTGCCGCACGAGCAGGCGCTCAACCCCTACGTCGACGTCGGGATCGAGTTCCACTACTTCTTCACGAGGAAGCTGATGTTCGTCAGGTACTCGAACGCGCTCGTCGTGTTCCCGGGAGGCTTCGGCACGCTCGACGAGCTCTTCGAGGTGCTGACACTGATCCAGACGGGAAAGGCCGTCGACCATCCCGTCGTGCTGGAGGGGTCGGCTTACTGGGGCGGCCTGATCGAGTGGATCAGGGAGCGCCCGCTGGGGGAGGGGAAGATCGGCCCGGA
This sequence comes from uncultured Solirubrobacterales bacterium, assembly GCA_963819715.1. Classification (GTDB taxonomy): domain Bacteria; phylum Actinomycetota; class Thermoleophilia; order Solirubrobacterales; family 70-9; genus DASUPK01. Next base: position 103,307 of record CAWFXE010000001.1, on the reverse strand, counting down.
GGATCTCGCTCAGGCGGAGCTGGCGGACGGGGCGGTGGACGTCATGGGGCGACTGCTCGCCGGGCTCTCGGTCGCCGGATAGCGGCCGCGCACGTCGTCCACGAATTTCGCCAGGCGGTCCGCGGTGGGGCCGTCGTGAACCTCGAGGACGGACTCGGCGTTCTGCTCGCCCGAGCGCGAGAGGTTGAAGGAGCCGAGGAAGACGACGTCGTCGGCGACGGTCACCTTGGCGTGCATGAAGTCGTGGAGCTTGGAGTTCGGCGTCCACGGTGTCGAGGGCTTCGCGGAGAACGGCAGCTTGCTGAGCGTCGCCGAGAGCAGGGGGATCTTCCAGGCGGTGTGGCCGTTCTCCGACCACTGGTGGAACACCGTTGCCGTCTGCGGGCCGTCGACGACCCCGGCGATGTCGCGGCCTCCCTTGTCGGCCAGCTCGGCCAGCGTGCCGAGGATGGGGCCGGAGGTGATCACCGGGGAGGCGATGCGCACCCTCTTCCGCGCGGCGCCGATCGCCGTGGCGATCCGCTGCGAGAGTTGTTCGCCGTGTCCCGGCGTGAACCAGGCGGTGACCTGGACGCCGGCCACGTCGATCGGCTCCGGATCGACCCTGCCGCTGCCGTCGACCTCCTGGCGAGACCAGAGCTCCTCGAAGTTCTGCCGGAACCGGGCGGCGAGGCCCGAGCTGTCGACGATCGCGAGCACGTTCTCCTGACGGCTCCATGAGTCGATGGTCCAGTTCGCGGAGCCGGCAAGGACCGCTTCTCCGTCCCTGACCACGTACTTGTGATGCATCAGGTCCGGTACCCCGGGCACCGGCCGCGCCTCGATCGGGAGCTCGGCGAGGATCTCGGGACGCGTGCTGGGGGGAGGATGGATCTCGGACGGCCTCCCCGAATCGACGTTGTAGATGAGCCTGGTGGTGACTCCTCGCGCGCTTGCGGCGCGAAGCTCATCGGCGACGATCGAGCCGGTCGGGTCCGGCAGGCGGACGTCGTACAGGGCGAGCTCGAGAGTCGACTTTGCCGGGCGCAGGAAGCCGGCGACGCGGCGCGCTACGTCCTCGGCCGATTGGCCACCGTCGGTCAGCGTCGTGATGTCGATTAGCCTTGTGGTGTGACGGTTCAAAGGGGGTATGTCCAGTATGTCCACCTGGTCCACGAGGCGTTCGAGTGCTTCGACACCGGGGACTGGGAACGGCTTCGCCCTCTGATCGCGGAGGACAACGTGATGACGCCGCCGGAGATCTGGCCCGACCCGGGCCCGTTCATCGGCCCGGACGCGAGCATCCGCGAGTATCAGCGCCTGTTCGAGATGTTCCGGGGGATCGACGTCTCCGTCAGCAACATCGTCAGCCACGAGTCCTGGGTGATCGCCCACTACCGCGGGGGGATGGAGGGGGAGGGGGTGGAGCCGCAGGAGTTGCAGTTCACCGGCGTCCACCGCTTCGAGGACGATCTCTTCGTCGAGTCGCACTACCGGCTCGATCGCGACAAAGCCCTTTCCGCCGCGGGCCTCTAGGCGACCTAGGCAAAGAAAAGCCCCCGGTGGTCGAGGGAGGGGCGACCACCGGGGGCGACGCTTTGGACCGAAGTCCTCAGCGGGTCTCGCCGCGGTATGTGGGGTTTCGTACCGCGACGATGTGTCTCGTCCAATTCCTGAATCTATGAGTCGTTCTTGAACGTTTGCTAAAGCGGCTTGGCGGCGGGCTCCGGTACCTGCTCGAGCGGCAGGCGCACCGAGAAGCGGGCGCCGCCGTAGGCGCTTTTGCCCGCCGACACCGAGCCGCCGTGGGACTCGGCGACGGCGCGCACGATCGCCAACCCGAGGCCGCTGCCGCCGCCGCTGGCCGTATCGGCCGGTCCCTCCCCGCGGACGAAGCGGTCGAAGACCTGGTCCTCCATGTCTGCCGGAATCCCTGGGCCATCGTCGAGGACCTCGAGCAGTGCCTGGTTGCCGTCGCTACGGGCGGTGAGCTCGATGGTGGTCTTCTCCGGCGTGTGCCGCACGGCGTTCTCGAGCAGGTTCCGGACCAGGCGATGGAGCTCGTCCGGGTTGCCTTCCAGCGGGAGGGGTCCCTCGAGATGGCTCTCGATCCTGCGAGATCCGGCGAGCGGCTGGACCTCCTCTAGCGCCCCCGTCGCGATCTTGGCGAGGTCGAGGTCCTTGGTCGCCGCCCGCCGGCCGGCGTCGGCGCGGGCGAGGAGCAGCAGGTCGGAGACCAGCCCCGACATGCGCTTGGTCGAGGAGAGGGCGGAGTCGACCGCGTGCCGGTCGTCGTCCGACCCCACGGCGGCGGCCTGCAGGAGCTCCAGGTTCGCGTGGATGCTGGTCAGCGGAGTGCGGAGCTCGTGGGATGCGTCGGCGACGAACTCGCGCTGGCGCTCGAGGGAGCGCTCGCGCTCCGAGTGGGCCTCGTCGAGCGCCTCGAGCATGCCGTCCATCGTCCGAGCCAGCTCACCAACCTCGTCGTCGGTGGTCGGCACGGGAATTCGCTTGGACGGGTCGCGGGTGCTGGTGATCTGGCGGGCGAGCGCGGTCAGCGCCTTGATCGGCCGCATCGCGCGGTCGGCGACGGCGAGTCCGGCCAGGAGGGCGAGCAGGGTGCCGCCGAGCACGCCGGCGCCGAGGAAGAACCAGAGGCGCGCGATCGTGTCGTTCACGCCGGCGTCCGAGCGGGCGTACTGCACGTAGCCGACGACCTGACGCTGCCCGGTGAGCTGATTGGTGCCGGTGATCGGGTCCGTGGCGACGCTGAGGTCGCCGACCTCCTCGGTGCCCTGATGCGGGATACCGAGACTCGCCAGGCGATTGGTGTCGACCAGCGAATGCCCGAACTGGTCGTAGATCCGGATCACCGCCTTGTCGGCAAGGGCGAAGTCCCGGATGTGCGGGCTGTCCACGATCGGTGTGCCCGAGGGCGTCTGGAGGATCTTCGTCTCAGCGGCGAGCGATCCGGCTGCGCTGTGGAGCTCGTCCTTGAAATCGCTTCGGATCCGGTTGCCGACGACGTTGCCGAGAACGAGCGCGAAGCAGACGAGGATGAGGAACGTCAGGCCGGCTGTGGTGATCGCGATCCGCCAGCGGACGGGGATGCGCTCGAAGAGAGGGAGCTTGGGGCTGCGGATCCAGCTCACGCGGCGCCCTTCAGCACATAGCCCGCCCCTCGCTTGGTGTGAAGGAGTCGCGGCTCGCCCCCTGATTCGAGCTTGCGCCGAAGGTTGGAGATGAAGACGTCGATCGTGTTCGTCTGCTCGAAGGGGTCGTATCCCCAGACGTCCTCGAGCAGCCGCTCGCGGGAGACCACGAGCTTCTGATTGCGCGCCAGATACTCGAGCAGCTCGAACTCCCGGTTGGTCAGCTCGATCTCGCGCTCGCCCCGCTTCACCTCACGGGTGTCCGGGTTGACCATCAGGTCGCCGACGACGATCGAGGCGCTGCCCCGCGGCGGGCGCCTCCGCAGCAGCGCTCGGATCCTGGCGAGCAGCTCGGATCGCTCGAACGGCTTGGGCAGGTAGTCGTCGGCGCCGGTGTCGAGGCCCTTGACGCGGTCATCCGTCTCGGTCCGCGCCGTCAGGATGAGGATCGGCACATCGCTTTCCGCCCGCAGCCGCCGGCATACCTCCATGCCGTCGAGGCGGGGGAGCCCGAGGTCGAGCACGACCAGGTCCGGCGTGAACTGCTCGGCCGCCGTCAGGGCCTCCGCGCCGTCGCCGGCGCTGCGGACCTCGTGACCCTCGGCGCGCAGCGAGCGCCGCAGAACGTCTGCGATCGCCTCGTCGTCCTCGACTACGAGAACGCGTGCGGATGCTGTGGCCTGCTCCATCACCGTCTTTAGGTTAGATCCGAATTCCGCGCTACCAAGCGAAATTGAGACAACGTTTAGGCACGAACCAATCGGCTCTCCGTGCGTGGCAGGGGAGCCCGCCCAGGCGTCGAATCAGGTGGGCGGATGCTTGCAGACCGTATTTTCGGCGCCCCGGAGCGGCGAGACCCGCCCCGGCGCAAGAAGCAGCCTGCGCGCGCAAAGAAGCGCGGCGCGGCGCATAAGCGCGGCAACGCCCGCGGGCGCTCCCGAGGGCGAACCTCGCCCGAGGTGATGCAGCGCCGGCTCGACCTGGCCGGCCTCTGCTGCATCGGCCTGGCGGTCTATCTGGGGTACGTCATCTATCTGGGCTGGAACGGGGGCGCGGTCGGCAATGGCTCGCAGACGGCGCTCGATTACGCGGTCGGAGCGGGGTCGATCGTCGTGCCGGTCGCGTTCGGCCTCGCCGGGGTCGGGCTGATCCTGCGGCCGTTCCTGCCCTCGCCAAAATCGGTCGCGGTGGGCGTGACGGCCATCGTCGCCGGGCTACTGCTGGCGCTGGCCGCGCAGACGGCGGGCATCGGGCCCGAGGGCGTGCGCAAGGGTCTCTTCGACCCGAACTTCTTCCCGCATCACGGCGGAGGCCTCGGCGAGGTCCTCTATTGGGCGACTTCCACTCTCTTCGATCGCATCGGAGCGCACCTCATCGCGGTGGTGCTGCTCATCTCCGGCGTGCTGCTCCTCACCGGCCGCTCGGTCTCGGACATGGTCCGCGCGGGGAAGCGGGGGGCGGATCGAGCGATGCGCGGCACCGTGGGCTTTGCGACGGCGATCAGGGAGAGTCGCGTTCACACCGACCCCGATCTGATCGACACCACTGCGGCCGAAACCGAGCCGGTCTTCGGCCCGCCCGAGCCCATCGAGGACGGCGAGGACTTCCAGGTGCACATCCCGGACGAGGCGGAGACGGAGAAGGTGGCGAACTTCGACGATGCGGTTCGGATCTCGGACGAGCCCGACACGAGTGAGCTCGAGGACCTCGAGGAGGGCGACGAGGAGATCCAGGTCGTCAAGGAGGTCGAGCCCGAGGCGGAGCCGGTCGACGATGCGAAACCCGAGGTCGCCCTCACGCCGATGGGTGAGAAGCGCAGCGGGGTCACCGAGTCGGAGGAGATCGATTACGAGGTGCCTTCGGCCGAGGCCGTGCTGGAGCGCGGTGCTCCCGACAAGGGCCCCGACAAGCAGGACCACGAGGCGATCGCCCGCAACCTGCTCGAGACGCTCGGTCACTTCGGCGTCGAGGCGAAGATCGTCGGCACCGTCACCGGGCCTCACGTGAGCCGCTACGAGCTCAAGCTCGCTCCGGGCACCAAGGTCTCGAAGATCACCCAGCTGAAGGACGACCTGGCCTATGCGCTCGCGTCGACCGACATCCGGATCCTGGCGCCGATCCCCGGCAAGCAGGCAGTCGGCGTCGAGGTCCCGAACCAGCGCCGTCGCCTCGTCCGCCTCGGCGACATCTACGGCGGCCGTCCGCAGGGCGGCTCGCCCCTGGTCGCCTGGCTCGGCAAGGACATCTCGGGGAGCGCGGTCTGGACCGACCTGCAGAAGATGCCGCACGCCCTGATCGCCGGCACGACCGGATCGGGCAAGTCCGGCAGCGTCAACGCGATCCTCAGCTCGATCCTGCTCCACGCCTCGCCGAACGAGGTGCGGATGGTCCTGGTCGACCCGAAGCGGGTCGAGCTCAACCACTACGAGAAGATCCCGCACCTGCTGACGCCGGTTGTCACGTCCCCGCGGCTGGCCGCCAACGTGCTCAACAACCTGATCGCCGAGATGGAGAGCCGCTACCAGATCATGGAGCAGGCCCGGACGCGCAACCTCGGCGAGCTCAATCAGGTCCGGGAGCGCGAGGGCGAGGCGCCGCTGCCCTACATCCTCTGCGTGATCGACGAGCTCGCGGACCTGATGATGGTTTCCCCGGCCGAGGTCGAGGACGCGATCATCCGCCTGGCGCAGAAGGCTCGGGCGGTCGGCATCCACCTGCTGCTCGCCACGCAGCGCCCCTCCACGGACATCATCACCGGCACGATCAAGGTGAACATCCCGTCGCGGATGGCCTTCGCGGTTTCCTCGCAGGTCGACTCTCGCGTCATTCTGGACCAGGGCGGCGCGGAGACGCTGCTCGGCCAGGGCGACATGCTCTTCCGCCCGGCGGGTACCTCGAAGATGCAGCGGATCCAGGGCGCCTTCATCACAGAGGCCGAGATCGCCAAGATCACCGACTTCTGGTCGGACCAGGGCGAGCCCGACTTCGCCGTGGAGCTGCTCGAGACGCCGCAGGTCTCCAAGGAGGACGCTGACGGGGACGACGACTTCGATCCGGACTCCGACGATCTGCTCGAACAGGCCGCGCAGCTCGTGGTGGAGAGCGGGACCGCATCGGTCTCGATGATCCAGCGGCGGCTGCGCGTCGGCTACACGCGCGCGGGGCGGCTGATCGACATGCTCGAGCGCCGCGGAATCATTTCCGGCTACGAGGGTTCCAAGCCGCGGCAGGTGCTGGTCTCGATGGCGGACCTGCCGCGTGTGCTGGGCGGGGGAGAGCCTCCCCCGCAGGAGGCGTCCGAGCCGGTCGCGGCGCCCGCCGATAGTGACTGACGGCTTCGCCATATAGCCGCGGTTGCGAGCGGCCGCCCAACACAAGTCCCGGCGGCTTCGCCGCCGCTCCGAGGTGGTGCGGCCTGTCAACCGCTACACGCCACAATGCTCCGCGTGAGTATTCGCGCGGGGATTCTGGTCACCGGCACCGAGGTGCTGAGCGGCTACGTCACGGACCGCAACGGGCCGTGGATCTCCGAGCAGCTGGCCGGCCTCGGCGTGGAGGTGGCGGAGATCACGGTGGTCGGAGATCGGCCGGAGGATCTCGAGGGTGCGCTGCGCCACATGCGGGACGAGGGGCTCGACCTGATCTTCACCAGCGGTGGTCTCGGCCCGACCGCCGATGACCTGACGGCCGAGGTCGTCGGCAGGTTCGCGGGGCGTGAGCTGAAGCTGGACGAGGCCATGGAGCAGAAGATCGCGGACATCATCGCTCGCTACGCGCGGCGGCTTCGCTTCGACCCGGAGGCCGTCCGCGAGGCGAACCGCAAGCAGGCGTTGGTGCCGGAGGGGGCGGTGGCGATCGACCCCGCCGGGACGGCGCCCGGCCTGGTCGTCCCGGCAAGCGGGCAGGTGGTCGTCGTCCTGCCGGGCCCGCCGCGCGAGCTTCAGGAGATGTGGCCGCGGGCGCTGGCCGCCGCTCCGGCTCGGGAGGTCCTCGACCGCGCGGAGCCGTATCGGACGATGTCCATTCGCATGTTCGGGATCCCGGAGTCCGAGCTCGCCATGGCCCTGCGGGAGATCGAGGAGGACGAGGGGGTGGACCTGGGGCAGCTCGAGGTCACCACCTGCCTTCGCGGCGGCGAGCTCGTCACCGACGTTCGCCACCGGCAGGGATCCGAGGAGACGGCGGAGGGCCTGCGGGCGGGCCTCGAGCAGCGCCTCGGGCGGTTCACCTACACGGAGAGCGGTGAGTCGATCGAGGAGGTGGTCTTCCGGTTGCTCGGCGACCGGACCATCGCGGTCGCGGAGTCGGAGAGCGGTGGGCTGCTGGCGGCGCGCCTGACGCTCCGGCCGGGGTCATCGCGGTGGTTTGCCGGGGGCGTGGTCTCCTACTCGAACGAGTCGAAGACGGAGCTGCTCGGCGTCGATCCCGAGCTGATCTACAGGCACGGCGCAGCCTCCCCGGAGGTCGCAGAGGCAATGGCGGACGGCGCGCTGACCCGATTCGATGCCGACGTGGCCTGCTCCACCACCGGCGTGGCGGGGCCCGACGGGGGGACCGAGGAGAAGCCGGTCGGATACGTCTGCTTCTGCGCCAAGACGGCTTCAGGAGAGAAGCTCCCGCGGGACATCGTGATGCCCGGGAGTCGCACCGACGTTCGGGAGCGCTCGGTCGTCGTTGCGTTGCACCTGGTCCGGTACCTACTCGAGGGGCGCGAGCCGCCGCGATGAGGGCCCTGGCGGCCGCCCTCTCGATCGGCGCGCTCAGTCTGATTGCCGCTGCACCGGCCTTGGCCCAGACGACGGGCTCGCCGAGCGACGGCGACTTCGCCGGGAAGGTGGCGATCGACGGCGGGCGCAAGCTCTACGTCGAGTGCCACGGCAGCGGCTCGCCGACGGTGATCTTCGAGGCCGGGCTGCGCAGTCGGGGCGACATCTGGGACTGGTCGCTCCAAGGGGACGGCACCGGCGTGATGCCTCGCGTGGCCCCGTTCACCAGGGCCTGCCTGTATGACCGGCCGGGGACTCTCGCCAACTTCCCCTACGTCAGCCGCAGCGACCCGGTGCCGATGCCGAGGAGCACCGGGGACGCGGCGATCGATCTCCACGCACTGCTGACCGCGGCCGGCGTGCCCGGCCCATATCTGCTCGTCGGGGCCTCCACCGGCGGCCTGATCGCCCGGGAATACGCCAGCTTCTACCCGACGGAGGTTACGGGCCTGCTTCTGGTCGACGCCATCTCGGAGGCCATGGAGGGCCTGATGAGGCCCGGTCAGTTCGCCCGCTACAACCAGTACTACCTGCAGTCGCCCTCTCCCGGCGCGGACCAGTACGACGATCTCGAGGCGATCGACTTCTACCGGAGCTTTGCCGAGATGAAGCCGAGAAGGCGCTTCCCCCGCAGGCTGCCGACGGTGGTGCTCTCAGCGGACTTCGGCTTCGGGACGCCGGCCGGAGTTTCGCGTCACTTCGCCGGGGTGGTGAACCGCACCTGGAAGCTGGGGCAGCGCTATCTCGCCTCGCTCCGCCCGAAGACCAAGAGGGTGATCGCCTACGGCAGCGGCCACCAGATTCAGGTCAACCTGCCCGGTCTGGTCGCACGCCATGTCCTCGGACTGGTCCGGAGGGCTCGCGGTGGCTGAGCGCCGAGTGTCCTTGCCCGTGCTGGTGGTGAGCCTCCTGGCGTGCCTGCTGCTGAGCGCGGCCGGCTGCGGGTCCGACACGACGACCGCCGACCGGCGCCGGGCGCTCGAGGAATACGTGGCGGCGGTCCAGCCGATCCGGCTCGGGATCAACGAGCTGCTCGACAAGGCCGATCCGATTCTCGAGGGCTACAACGACGGCGATCTGACCGCGGCACAGGCGGAGCGGCGGATGGGGCGGCTCGAGCGGGGCGCCGCGGACTACGCGGTCAGGATCGCGGAGGTTGAGCCGGTGCCCGACGAGATGCGAGCGGCGCAAGACGCCTACGCGCACACCTTCGTGCTGCAGGACACCTACCTGAGCGCGCTGGTCGCGTCGCTCGAGAGCCGTGCATTCGACGAGTTGCCGCACTTCCAGAACGAGCAGCGCGCGGCGATCATCGCCTGGCGAACGCGTCTGCAGGTGCTCGCCGACCGCTGGGACGCGACGCTGCCGGCGAACCTGCGGATCGCGGGCCGGGGTGAGATCTCGCCGGTGCCGACCGGGGACTGAGCGCCGGACTTCGATGTTGGGCTTTACCGCGGGGGCGAACCCGTCGTCCTCGGGCCTCATCCACCGACATGCGTGGAGGCACGGGATTTCGGCCGGGACGCCAATTAGCTTTCGGGCGTGGCCAAGGAGAGGCTGAAGAGTCCGCGCGCTCGGCTGTTCGTCGCCCTGGATCTGCCACAGGACGTGCGCACGGGAGTGGTCGACTGGCAGCAGACCGCCCTGGCCGATCCGGCGCTGCGTGTCGTCAGACCGGAGGCACTCCACATCACGCTCGTCTTTCTCGGCTATCAGTCGGAGAGGGACGCCAAGGCGATCGCCAAGGCGGCCTTTGCAACCGACGCGGAGGCCCCGCCCGTGGAGTTGCAGGCCGAGCCCGTCGGCGTGCCGCCCGGCAAGCGCCCGCGGCTGATCGCACTGGGGGCGAACTCGGAGGAAACCGTCGCGCTGCAGGCCGGAGTGGAGGAGCGCCTGGTGGAGGCGGGCTTCTACGAGCCGGAGAAGCGGCCATTCTGGCCGCACCTGACGGTGGCGCGCGTGAAGCCCGAGGCACCGAAGAGCCGCAAGCCCGCGCTGATCACGACCCAGCCGCATCCGCTACCCGAACATATGTTCCGGTTCTTCCGTCCGACTCGTCTGGTGCTCTTCAAGTCCCACCTGCGCAGGACCGGTGCGGAGTACGAGCCGATGGCCGAGTTGGAGCTTCCGACCGCCCACGATGACCAAGAGACCGAGAGGTGAGTGATATGGCAGAGCAGAAGCCCAACTTGAGAGAAGCCGGCGAGAAGGAGGCGAAGGCGCGCGACCAGGCGCTGAACGCGGCCGTTACGCAGATCGAGAAGGAGTTCGGGCAGGGCGCCCTGATGAAGCTGGGCGACATGGGCGCGCTCAACGTGGAGTCGATCTCCACCGGCGCGCTGCCGCTGGACATCGCCCTCGGCGTCGGCGGGGTGCCGCGGGGCCGCATCGTCGAGATCTTCGGGCCGGAGTCCTCCGGTAAGACGACGCTCGTCTACCACATCATCGCCGAGGCCCAGGCGCGCGGAGGCGTCTGCGCCTTCGTCGACACCGAGCACGCGCTGGACCCCGTCTACGCGCGGAAGATCGGCGTCAACACCGACGAGCTGATGATCTCCCAGCCCGACTACGGCGAGCAGGCGCTCGAGATCGTCGACGTGCTGGTGCGATCCGGCGCCGTCGACGTCGTCGCCGTGGACTCCGTCGCCGCGCTCACCCCACGGGTTGAGCTCGAGGGTCAGATGGGGGACCAGCACGTCGGCCTACAGGCCCGCCTGATGTCCCAGGCGCTGCGGAAGCTGGCCGGCAACCTGAACCGCGCCAACACGATCTGCCTCTTCACCAACCAGATCCGGGAGAAGATCGGCGTCATGTTCGGCTCCCCGGAGACCCAGCCGGGAGGCCGGGCGCTCAAGTTCTATTCCTCGCAGCGACTCGACATCCGCCGGATCGAGACGCTCAAGGAGGGCACCGAGGCGGTCGGCAACCGGGTGCGCGTCAAGGTCGTCAAGAACAAGGTGGCGCCGCCGTTCCGCCAGGCCGAGTTCGACATCGAGTACGGCGTCGGCATCTCCAAGGAGGGCGGCCTGCTCGACATGGCGCTGGAGCACGACCTGATCCAGAAGTCGGGCTCGTTCTTCTCCTACGGCGAGACCCGGCTCGGCCAGGGCCGCAACAACACCAAGGAGTTCCTGCGCGACAACCCGGAGCTGGGTGCAGAGATCGAGGGCAAGCTCTACGCCAAGCTCGGGTTGGGGGCGGACGGCGAGGCGAAGCCCGAAGCCGACGAAGCAGCGCCCGTAAAGGCGGTGCCCGAGGCGAAGGACGGGGCCGAGAAGCCGGACGCGAAGAAGTCCGAGGCAAAGAAGCCGGAAGCGAACAAGCCGGAGAAGAAGGCTGCGTAGGGAGCGCAAGGCCGCTGCACTTTGGAGCGGAGGGCGAAGCCCGTAGCGACTTGCGCTCGCGGCCGCAGCGCTCCCGACTGATGGCGAAGCCGGATGACCCATACGAGTTGGCCCTGCGAGCGCTCAGCTACAAGGAGCGCACCGAGTCGGAGCTCCGCTCCTGGCTCGCCGAGCGCGAGGTTGCCGAGGGCGAGATCGAGGAGGTGATCGCCCTGCTGGTGGAGGCGGGTGCGATCGACGATGCGAGCTTCGCGCGCCGCTACGCGGAGGACAAGCGGGCGCTCGCGGGCTGGGGGCCGGATCGGGTCTCCGCCGCCCTGCAGGGCCGGGGCGTGGACCGTGGCCACATCGAGGCGGCGCTCGAGGGTGAGGACTCCGAGGCCCAGTTCGACCGGGCCGTGGCGCTGCTGGGCGACCGCGGCATGCGGTGCAACTCCGAGCGCGAGCGCGAGCGGGCGCTGGGGCTCCTGGTGCGGCGGGGGTATCCGCTCGAGCTCGCCTACGAGGTCGTGCGAGCCGCCGAGCGGCTCTCCGACGCGGCGTGACGCGCTAGGGGTAGGATCCGCGCCGAATGGACGGGAATTTCTTTTTCGTGATCGGCGGCTTGCTGGTGCTCGCCGCTGTGGTGATCTCCTTCATCGGCATCCGCGGGAGCGACTCGTTCCCGCCGAACCGCGGGGTGCTGCTCGGCGTGATCGCGCTGTTCGTAGCCATCGTCGCCACGACGATGGCCTTCGCGATCGTCAAGTCCGTCGACGAGCAGAACAAGCGGAATGACCAGCTCGCGAAGGAGCAGGGAACCACCTCGACTACAGCGAACGGCCCGGTGACGACGCTCGATGTCTCCTCGCCGTCGGACGGGGGCCTCGTCTACCGGCCCAACGGGCTGCAGGCGAAGCCGGGCAACGTCGCGATCACCTACGACAACCCGTCGCAGACTCCGCACAGCATCGCCGTCGCCACCGCGAACGGGAACGTGCTCGGGCAGGTGCAGCCATTCACGAACGGCAAGCAGACGGTCACCCTGAACGACCTGAAGCCCGGGAAGTACGTCTTCTACTGCACGGTTCCGGGCCACAGGGAGGCCGGGATGCAGGGCGACCTGACGGTCGTCGGAGGTCCCACGCCGTAGCACCCAATGCCCGTATAGCTCCTTCGACGGGTGCTATACAGGGCGGGCATGATCGCCGAGGCGGAGGCCGAGCGCCTGCGAAAGGCGCACACCGAGTTCGAGCGTGCCCGCGGCCGGATGTGGATCGAGCGGGTCCGGGTCGGACTCGAATACCGCCGCGCGATGCGCAGGGTCGACGAGGACGTGTCCCGGGTGCGGCTGGACCGGGATCGCCTGATCCGCGAGGCGGCGGCCCGAGGCGCGAGCTACCGGGAGCTGGCCCGCGCCCTCGGTCTCTCCCACAGCCGAATCCAGCAGATCGTCAACTCGCCCTCGAAGTAGGGGCTAAATTGACCGCGATGCGCCGCTACCACGTCACCACCTTCGGCTGCCAGATGAACGAGCACGACTCCGAGCGGATGAAGGGGATGCTCGACTCCCTCGGCTACGTCGAGGCCCCCGACCGCGACGGCGCCGACCTGATCCTCTTCAACACCTGCTCGATCCGCGAGTCCGCCGACAACCGCTTCATCGCGCACCTGGGGGAGGCGAAGCGGCTCAAGTCGGAGGACCCGTCCCGTGTCGTCGGAGTGGGCGGCTGCTGGGCGCAGTCGGTCAAGGACGAGGTCTTCCGCCGCTTCCCGTTCGTGGACGTCGCATTCGGGCCGGGGCAGATCCACCGCCTGGCGGAGTTTCTGACCTCTGACTCGCTGACGGCCCAGGGGTACTTCGAGTTCGAGGACGTCTCCGGGCACCTGCCGATGAAGCGGGCCCGCGAGTTCCAGGCCTGGCTGCAGATCTCACAGGGCTGCAACTGCGTCTGTTCCTACTGCATCGTGCCCTCGGTGCGCGGCCGCGAGGCAAGCCGCGATCCGTCAGAGCTGATCGCCGAGGTCGAGCGGCTGGCGGGAGACGGCGTCAACGAGATCACGCTGCTCGGGCAGAACGTGAACAGCTACGGGCGAGACCTTCCGAAGGAGACCCGCGTCAGCTTCGCCGAGCTGCTGGCGCAGGTGGACGCGGTCCCTGGCGTCGATCGGATCCGGTACACGAGCCCCCACCCGAAGGACATGAAGGAGGACGTGATCCGCGCGCACGCCGAGCTCGGCGCAGTCTGCGAGCACATCCACCTGCCGCTGCAGTCGGGTTCCACGCCCGTCCTGAAGCGGATGCGCCGCACCTACAGACGGGAGCGCTACATGGACCGCGTCGCGCTGATCCGCGAGCACGTACCCGACTGCGCGATCACCACGGACATCATCGTTGGCTTCCCCGGGGAGACCGAGGCGGACTTCGAGCAGACGCTCGAGGTGGTCGACGAGGTCGGCTACGACGGCGCCTTCACCTTCATCTTCTCGCCCCGCCGGGGAACCGAGGCCGCGGGTTTCGACGACCAGCTTCCCCACGCGACGAAGACCGCCCGGATGGAGCGCCTGGTCGAGCTGGTCCAACGTCGTGCGCGAGAGCGGGCCGAGCGATTCGTCGGCCGCACCATGGAGGTGCTGGTGGAGGGTCCGAGCCGCACCGATGCCTCCCGGTTGCGCGGGCGGACCCGGCACAACAAGACGGTCAACTTCGACGGCACCGCCACCCCGGGTGAGCTGGTCGAGGTGGAGATCACCGGCGCGACGTCGGCGACGCTTTCGGGGCAGGAGCGCCTGCTCAGCCGCGCGGCTTGAGGATCCTGGCCATCTTCGGCCCCACGGCCGCCGGGAAGACAGGGGTCGCAATCGACGTCGCGGAGCGTCTCCGGGAGCGGGGAGAGGATCCGGTCGCGGTCAACTGCGACTCGATCCAGGTCTACCGGGGCCTGGAGATCCTGAGCGGCGCGGCGACGGCAGAGGAGCAGGAGCGTCTGGAGCACCGTCTGGTGTCATTCGTCGAGCCGGGCGAGGAGTTCAGCGCCGGCCGCTACGCGGAGGCCGCCCACCCCGAGATCGACTCCCTGCTGGCCGAGAGGCGGCGCCCGATCGTGGTCGGCGGCACCGGTCTGTACCTGAGGGCGGCCGTCGCGGACCTCGATCTGCGCCCGCCCGTGCCGAGAGAGATTCGCGAGGAGGTGGAGAGCGAGATCGAGCGCCGTGGCCCGGAGGCGCTGCACGCCGAGCTGGACGCCGATCTCGCCGCCAACGTGGATCCAAATGACCGAAAGCGGGTGGCCCGCCTCACGGAGCTGGCGCGAGCGGGCATCGAGGCCACGGCCGGGGCAGAGGGACTGTGGACGGCGGACCTGCGTCATCCGACGCTGCTGATCGGCCTGACGATGGACAGGGAGCGCCTGGCGGAGCGGATCGACCGGCGGGTGGACGAGATGGTCGCCGCGGGAGCCGCCGAGGAGGCGCGAGCGGCCCTGGAGGCCGGACCGTCCCGCACCGCCCGCGCGGCCCTCGGCTTCGAGCAGCTTGTCCATGACATCGACGGCGCACCCTCCGCCGAGACGGTCGACCAGGTCAAGGCCGCCCACCGCTCCTACGCGCGCCGCCAGCTCACATGGATGCGGCGGATGGAGGGCGTGGAGCTGATCGACCGAACGGACCGCGATGATGCCGACGTGGCGGCGGAGATCGCAGAGAGGCTCGACGCGGAATGAAGTTCGAGAAGTGGCAGGCGCTCGGCAACGACTATCTGATCGTCGAGGCGGCGGCCCTTCCCTGGGAGCTGACACCGGCACGAATCCAGCGCATCTGCGACCCGCATTTCGGCGTCGGGTCGGACGGGGTTCTGCTCCTCGCACCGACCGCGGACCCCGAGATCGTCGCCGAGCTGCGGATCTTCAATCCCGACGGCTCCGAGGCCGAGCTGTCGGGGAATGGGGCGCGCGAGGCGGTCATGTACCTGCGCCGCTCGGGGTGGACCGACGACAACGAGTTCACCATCGTGACGAAGGCGGGCCCGATCACCCCCACCATTCGCTCCGGGCGCGAGTGCACGCTCGATATGGGAAGCGCAAGCACCTCCTCCGCGGACTTCCCGTCGGGAGGAGGGGACGGCCATGGCGAGGTGGAGGCCGGCGGGAGGACGTGGTCATTCCAGCACGTCTCGATCGGGAATCCCCAGTGCGCGATCGCCGTCGGCGAGGAGCTCGAGTCGCTCGACTTGGGCGCGATCGGGCCGGAGATCGAGAACTCGGAGCTCTTTCCCAATCGCACGAACGTGAGCTTCTTCAGGGCCGAGGGCGATCGAGTCCGCGCGCGAATCTTCGAGCGCGGGGTGGGGGAAACGCTGTCGTCCGGCACCGGCGCCTCCGGCGCCGCGGTCGCGGCGCATCTTGCGGGGGCGCCTGGGGCACTCACCGTTGAGCTCGACGGCGGGGAGCTGCAGGTGGAGATCGGCGAGGGTCTGTCCGTCCGGCTGACGGGCTGGGCGGAGCCCGTCTGCGCCGGGGAGCTGTCGGCCGAGTTGATCGCCGCGCTCGAAGCTCTCTAGTCTTCCCGGCTCCGTGGCAGCACCGGCCAAGAAGAGAGGGTTGGCGGCTCCGTCCGAGCGACTGGAGGCCATCCCGCCCTACATGTTCGCCGAGCTCGAGCGGCGCATCGAGGCCAAGCGGGACGAGGGGATCGACGTGATCAGCCTGGGCATCGGCGATCCCGACACGCCGACGTTCCGCTACGTCGTCGAGGCGATGCGCGAGGCCGTTGGAGACCCCTCCACCCAGAAGTACCCGAGCAATCGCGGGCGCCCCGAGTTCCGTGAGGCGTTTGCCGACTTCTACCTGTCGCGTTTCGGGGTCGAGATCGACGCCGTCGACGAGGTCATCCCCGCAATCGGCGCGAAGGAGTGCATCTACAACCTCTGCTTCGCCTTCCTCGACCCGGGTGACGTCGCCCTGGCGGCCGATCCCGGCTATCCGGTCTACACCGGGGGTCCGGTGCTCGCCGGCGCGGAGGCTCACCTGCTGCCGCTGCGGCCCGGTCTGGGCTTCGCCCCCGACCTCGATGCCATCCCGGCCGAGAAGCTCGAGGCGGCGCGCCTGCTGTTCATCAACTACCCGAACAATCCGACCGGCGCGATCGTGCCCGACGGATTCTTCGAGCGTGTCGTCGAGCTCGCGTCGGAGCACGAGATCCTCGTCGTCCATGACAACGCCTATTCGGAGACGACCTACGACGGCTACGTGGCGCCCAGCTTCCTTGCGACCTCGGGCGCGAAGGAGGTCGGGGTCGAGGTCTTCTCCCTGTCCAAGGGCTACAACATGACCGGCTGGCGGTGCGCGGCGATCCTCGGCAACGCCGAGGCGATCAGGACCTACTGGCGGCTGAAGACGAACGTCGACTCGGGCCTCTTCGAGGCGGTCCAGCTCGCCGGCGCCGCGGCCCTGCGCGGTCCGCGCAGCGAGGTCGAGGAGATGTGCCGGATCTACGAGCGCCGGCGTGACCGCGTCGTGGAGGCGCTGCGCGACATCGGCGTGGAGGTCGAGGCGGCGAAGGGCACCATCTACATCTGGGCGCCCGTTCCGGATGGCCACACCTCCGCATCGTTCGCGGAGCTCGTTCTGGAGGAGGCTGCGGTGGTCGTTTCGCCCGGATCGATGTACGGGCCGAGCGGGGAGGGTTTCTTCCGGATCTCCCTGACCACGCCCGACGAGCTCCTGATCGAGGCCGTCCAGCGCCTGCGGGCCCACCTGGGCTGATCCGGCCGCTATTTGCGACATTCCTGAGGCGAACCGGCGCGGAGCGCTCACGAGGTCCCTACGGTGCGCCAGGCGGGATTCTCGGCGGCGGGGGCGAATCGGCCTTTATCGGAAGCTCAGCTAAAGGCGGCACGGTGTCGCGCCGACCCTTCATTTGATGAGCGAAATCGGACTGATACTCGCCTTGGGCTGCGCCCTGATCTCCGGTGTGGCGCTGTTGTGCAAGCACCGCGGCGCCGTCAACGCCCCGGACGTGGCCATGCGCAGCCCGCTGCGCAGCGCCTCGGCCCTGTTTCGCTCCCGCTGGTGGGCCATCGGCTTCGGCCTTGCCTTCCTCGCCTGGTGCCTGCACGTGGCGGCGCTCTCGATGGCGCCGCTGTCACTGGTCCAGGCTGTGATCGCCGGCGGCCTGGCCATGCTGGCGATTCCTGCCAGGCGCTGGTTCGGGATCGCGATCTGCCGTCGAGAGATGGCCGGAATGGCCCTCTGCGCGATGGGCCTGGCGTTTCTGGCTCTGACCGCGGGCCACGCGCGAACCGGAATCGGATTCGACCCGGTCACGATGCTCGGGTTCCAGTGCGGCTTGCTGACCCTGGGTGGCCTGCTCATGCTGTCCTCGAGCCGCCAGGCCGTTCAGGGATCGGTCCTGCTGGCGGTCGCCGCCGGCATCCTGCTCGGCATGTCCGACGTGTCGCTCAAGGCTCTGGCGGATCTCGTTCCGTCTCAGCCGATCAGCCTGTTCAGTCCGTGGACGGTGACGGCGATCCTGGGCGGAATCGGCGCATTCCTCGCCCTCGGACGCGGGCTGCAGATCGGGGAGCCGGTGGCCGTGATCGTCGCCTTCTCCGCCGCGGCAACCCTGGCCGCCATCTCGGGCGGGATCGTCGTCTTCGGCGACCCCATGGGCTCGGACGCCGTCGCGGTCGTCGGCCGCTCACTCGCCTTCGTCGCGGTGATCGGAGCGGCGGCTCTGCTGCCGATGGTGCCCGGCGCGGAGCGCGCGCCGGCTCCTCAGCGCGCCTGAGCCTCCCCCTACCATTGAGGTAGTGCAGAGAAACCGCAACGGGCGGCAGTCAGAGAGCGCACTCGTCAACGGCGCTGCCGGCATCGTCAACCGTCGCGCCCGCCAGCGCGCAATCGCAGTCGGAGTCGTCCGCGACGACGAGCACCGTGACGACCCGCTCGCCGAGCTGAAGGAGCTGCTGCGCACCGCGGGCGTGGCGACGGCGGGGGAGATGACCCAGCCGCGCAAGGCGCCGGATCCCGACCGCTATCTCGGCAGGGGGAAGCTGACCGAGCTGAAGCGCCAGATAGCGGCGGACGACGCGAACCTGGTCGCTGTCGACGACGAGCTGGTACCGCGCCAGGAGCGGAACCTCGAGCAGGCCCTGGGCGTGCCGGTGATCGACCGCACGGCCGTGATCCTCGACATCTTCGCCGACCACGCCCATACCGCCGAGGGAAAGCTCCAGGTCGAGCTGGCGCAGCTGGAGTACAACCTCGCTCGCATGAGGGGTCTGTGGACGCACCTCGAGCGCCTTGGAGCGGGCCGCATGGACGGCGGCATCGGCACAAGGGGCCCGGGTGAGTCCCAGATCGAGACCGACCGCCGCCTGGCGCGCGACCGGATCACGGCGCTGCGGCGTCAGTTGACCGGAGTCGAGCGGAACCGCGCGGTGATGCGGGCCGAGCGGGAGCGGGCGGCGTTGCCCACCGTTGCGCTCGCGGGCTATACGAACGCCGGGAAGTCGACGCTTCTCAACGCCCTGACCGGCGCCGGCGTAGGCGTCGGCGAACGGCTCTTCCACACTCTCGACCCGACAACCAGAGCCTTCACCCACCAGGGTCGCCGCTTCCTGCTCACGGACACGGTCGGCTTCATCCGCAAGCTCCCGCACGCTCTCGTAGAGGCGTTCAAGGCGACGCTGGAGGAGACCGTGCTGGCGGACCTGATCCTGCACGTCGTCGATGGCTCGGAGCCGGAGGAGGAGAGGGTTGACTCGATCTCCGCCGCGGACTCCGTGCTGGAGGAGATCGGCGCCGGGGACTCGCCGCGCCTGCTGGTGATGAACAAGGTGGATCTGCTCGATGCCGATCAGCGTCGGGAGCTCAGGCTTCGTCATCCCGACGCCGTCCAGGTCTCGGCGGAGACGGGGGAGGGGCTGGACGAGCTGCGGGCCCGGATCGCCGCCTCGATCTCGCGTGGACTCACCGAGGTCCAGTTGCTCGTACCCTTTGACGCCGGTGAGCGTCTTTCTGAGCTTCACGAGATCGCTGGTGACCTCGAGCGCGAAGATCGCGAGGACGGGGTACTCGTTCGCGCGCGACTACCTGCCGCCCTCGCCGATCGCTTCGCCGATCTTTCGGTCAACGGGGGATGGCGAGGAGGAGCTGGAGGAGTTCGAGACGGAGTTCGAGCCGCCGGCGACCAACGGCGCTGACCCGCTCACGGTCGATCCGCTCACCGACTTGCCGACCGAACCCGGTTCTAGATTTGGCGACATGGAGGAGCTCAGGTTCATCAAGCTCAGCGAGAAGGCGACGCTGCCGACTCGCGCCCACGACAACGACGCCGGCCTGGACATCTACGCGGCCGAGGGCGCGCGGATCCCGCCGGGGGCACGGGTCAGCGTCGGCACCGGCCTCGCGGTCGCGGTCCCGGATGGCCTCGCCGGCCTGGTCCTGCCCCGCTCGGGCCTTGCCCTGAAGCACGGCGTCACCCTGATCAACTCGCCGGGCCTGATCGATCCGGGCTACAGGGGCGAGGTGCGCGTGGTCCTGTTGAACACCGATCAGACGATCGACTACAAGTGCAAGCCGGGCGATCGGATCGCCCAACTGCTCCTGGTGCCGATCGCCACCGCCAGCCCGATGCAGGCCGACGCGTTGGACGGGTCGACCCGCGGCGCGGGCGGCTTCGGGTCCAGCGGCCCCTAGACCGCTCGTTTCAGGAGCGGAGGGCGAAGCCCGCTCTGCCGAGAGGCGAGCTACCCAGGCCCGGGCGCTGTCAAGCGCGGCCTAGGAGAAGGAGACCTGCGGAGCTTCGCGCTCCGCGGCGTCGCCGATCTCGAAGAACGGCTTGGCGGCGAAGCCGCCCTGGTTGGCGATGATCGACCAAGGCCACTGCTGGATCCGCGTGTTGAACTGCTGGACGTTCGAGTTGTAGATCCGGCGGGAAGCCTGGATCTCGTCCTCGAGCTCGGAGAGGTTCCGCTGGAGCTGCTGGAAGTTCTCGGTGGCGCGCAGCTCGGGGTACTGCTCGGCGACCACTCGCAGACCGCCCAGGGCGGAGGTCAGGGCCGACTCAGCCTTGCCGGCCTCCTCGGGCCCGCTCGCCTGCATGGCGGCGGCTCGCGCCTGGGTGACCTTCTCGAATGTCTCGCGCTCGTGCGTCGCGTAGCCCTTGACGGACTCGACCAGGTTCGGGACCAGGTCGTGCCGGCGCTTGAGCTGGACGTCGATGCCGCTCCAGGCCTCGTCGCAGCGGTTGCGAAGGCTGACCATGCCGTTGCGGACGACGACATAGGTCAGCCCCACGAGGAGGAGCAGGACGACGACGATGATCACGACGATCATGTGGCGGGATCCTATCCGTTGTCGGCGGCGCGCAGGGCTGACTCGTGCGAAGCGGCCTCGAGCTCGTCGGAAAGTGGTTCGAGCTCCGGCCGGGACCCCGTGCGGCGCTCTATCGCGAGGGAGATCAGGCGGTCCGCGAGCCAGGCGTTCTTGGGCAACAGCGGACCGTGCAGGTAGGTGCCGATCAGGTTCAGCCGCCTGACTCCCTCGTAGCCGTCCCGGTCGTTGTTGCCATGACCGTGCAGGACGCGGCCGAGGGGGACGGCGTCGGGACCCAGGTGAGTGCGGCCGCCATGGTTCTCGAAGCCGGCGAGGACCAGAGGGCCCTCGCCCAGGTCGACCTCGATCGAGACGTTGCCGATGAGGCGCGGGCCGGGCTCTCGCACCGTCTCGAGGTCGGCGATCCCGAGGCCGGGGATGGACTCCTCGCCCAGCTGGTAGTGATGGCCGAGGAGCTGGTAGCCGCCGCAGACGGCCAGAAGTGCGGCGCCGTCCTCAACCGCGGAGGCGATTGAGTCGCGCTTGGTTCGCAGCATGTCCTCTGCGACCAGAACCTGATCGCGATCCTGGCCGCCCCCGATGTAGATCAGGTCGTGCTCTGCCGGGTCGAAGCCCTCACCGGGGCCGGCCGCCGCGTAGCGGAACGGGATGCCCCTCCACTCGCATCGACGCTGCAGGAAGATCATGTTGCCGCGGTCGGCGTAGATGTTCATCTGCTCCGGATAGAGCGCGAGCAGGCGGAGCTCTGGCGCATCGCTCATGCCGGTACCTCCAAGAGGACGACTGTCGAGTCGGCCTCGTCCTCGCCGGAGCTGATCCCTCGCCTGCCCTTTGGTGTGAAACCGGCGTCGGCGGCCTCCCGTTCGAGGGCCTCCGGCTCGATTCGATAGAGGATCTCGTCGTGAATGTCGCGCTCCATCTCGCCCTCGGGGGAGACGCTCTCGCGGAGCCGCCGGACCGTCAGCGCCCGCTCGCCGACCTGGACCCAGAGGGGCTCGCTGGAGTAGACCCAGCCGTCGAGCTCTCGCATGTCGGGCAGGATCTGCGTTGAGGCTGCGCCAGAGCTGAGGATCGTGGTCTCGTCGACAACGGTGAGGGCGAGGATTCCACCGGGGGCCATCGCGTCCAGCAGGCGGGCGAGCAGGGCCGGGCGGTCGGTCGCATCGAGGACCTGGATGACGTGCAGCGGGCCGATCACCAGCGCCGGCCGGAACGGCAGGCGGAGCTCGGCGGGCGAGCTGAGATCGGCGGCGATCACCGAGAGGGAGACACCTCGCTCCCCGGCCACCACCTCGAGCTCGCGGATCAGGTCGAGATCCCGCTCAACGGCCACCACCTCGTATCCGTGCCCGGCGAGGTGGAGGCTGACGCGTCCGGCGCCCGCCCCGAGCTCGGCAACGGGACCCTCCGCCTGCTCGGCGAGCTCGACCCAGAGGGGGAGGTCCGCGTCGTACGAGCCGAACTCGACTTCCTGCCAGATCGCCGGCGAGGTCATTGCCAGTAGTCGGCCGCGAGGCCTCGGTCGGCGAGCAGGGTGCGGAGCTCGAGCAGAGCCGTATACGTCGGGAGGGCGAAGAGGCGGTCCGGAGCCGCGGAGACCGCGGCGTCGAGGGAGCCCTCGATCGGGTCGATGACCTCGATCGCAGACTCCGGCCAGCCCGCGTACTTGAGGCGCAGAGCCATCTCAGGGGCGCGGGTGCCCGCGCAGACGACCCTGCGGACGCTGCCGGCGAGCAGCTCGAAGTCGGCGTCCCAGATCCAGGAGACGTCGCGGCCGTCGGCGATCCGGTCGTTCAGGGCGAGCCAGAGATCGATGCCGCCATTGTCTGACTCGAGCGTCAGCGTGCGGAGCACCTCGTTGGCTCCGGCCGGGTTCTTGATCAGGAGGATCGAGACCGGCTTGCCCGATACCTCGATGGTCTCGACGCGCCCGAAGACCGCACGCATGGACTCCAGGCCCTGGCGTACCTGATCGAGGGACACGCCGGAGCGGAGCCCCGCGGCGACGGCGGCGAGCGCGTTGTAGACGTTGTAAAGGCCGGGGAGGGGGAGCTCGACCCGGAGATCCCCCTCCGGCGTCGTGATCAGCACGGACGACCCGGAGATCCCGTGCAGCTCGATTTCGGTCGCGGCGATGTCCGGAGTGGGACGGTCCGCGTGGCAGTTGGGGCAGAGGTAGTGGCCGAGGTGCCCGACGAAGGCGCGCTCGTAGCGGTACGGCGCGCCGCAGCGGCGGCAGTGCTTCGCGTCGTGTGCGTGCTGGAGCTCGGGCAGCGCCTGGCTCTTGTCCTCGATGCCGAAGTAGGTCACTCCGGGGCGGCGGCGCAGTTCGTGGTCACGGCCGAGGTCCGCGATCAGGGGGTCGTCGGCGTTCAGGGCAAATTCGCATGTTCCCTCCAGCGAGGCGACCAGCTCGGCCCACTCGTCGGCGAGGCGCTCGAGTTCGCCGTAGCGGTCGAGCTGGTCGCGGAAGAGATTGCCCAGCACCAGGAGGCGAGGGCGGAGGGTCGGGGCCACGCGGGGCAACCAGGCCTCGTCCAGCTCGAACAGGCCCTCGTCGCCGGACTGCTCCAGCAGCGCCGTCGCCACGCCCCAGTGCATGTTTG
Organism: uncultured Solirubrobacterales bacterium; assembly: GCA_963819715.1. Lineage (GTDB taxonomy): Bacteria > Actinomycetota > Thermoleophilia > Solirubrobacterales > 70-9 > DASUPK01. The sequence continues at coordinate 80,143 of CAWFXE010000001.1, read as the reverse complement.
ATCCGGCCCGGTTGTGGACGGGGCGGCGGCCGGCGGCCCCCAGGATCCCGGCGATCATCCCGGCGGTGGTGGTCTTGCCGTTGGTGGAGCTGACGACTATCGAGCCCCGGTCGAGATCCGCGGCGAGCCGCTCGATGGCGTCCGGCGCCATCCGGACGAGCATGCGCCCGGGCAGCGTCGTCCCGCCGCCGCGGCCGCTGGCCCGGCTGAGGCTCCCGACGGCCTTGGCGAGGCCGCGCTTGGCGCTGAAGAGGGCGCTCATCGCGCCCGCAGGGTAGGCACCCGGTCAGCTCGGTGGTCCGGCGAAGGGCCCGGGCGGCGCGATCACCTTCAGCGCGCGCGGGAGCACGGAGAGCTTGGCCGGCAGGTCGGCGAGATGCTCGCCGTCGGCGTAGATCGCGAAGTCCTGGTCGGCGGTCACCTCGACCTCGGCGCCGCGCAGCATGGTGATCTCCTCATTGTCCACCTGCGTGCCCTTGAAGACCTGAGGCAGCCCCTTGAGGAAGCGGAGCTTGCCGACGTGGGCGGTGAGCACGACATCCAGCAGCCCGTCGTCCAGCTGGGCGTCAGGGGCCACGAACATGCCGCCGCCGTACGCCCGGCTGTTGGCGACGGCGACGGAGTATCCGAAGCACTCCGTGGACTTCCCGTCGACGATGACCGTGAACCGGTGCGGCTTCCAGGCGGCCAGGGTGCGCAGGGCCGCGTACGCGTAGACCAGGTTGCCCCTGATGAAGCTGGCCTCGTTGGCGATGCGGTTCGCCTCCGAGTCGAACCCCAGCGAGGCGATGCAGAGGAAGCGCCGGTCGTTGACCACTCCGACATCGATTTCGCGCTCGTTCCCCGCCGCCAGGACCGCAACGGCGCCCGCGGGCTCGGCGGGGATGCTCAGGACCCGCCCGAGGTCGTTTCCGCGGCCGCCGGGAAGGATCCCCATGGGCGTCCCGGTCTCCGCCAGCGCGCCGCCGACCTGTCCGACGAGGCCGTCACCGCTCATGACGACGGGGATCTCACCGTCGGAGGCGGCTCGCCGCGCTTCGTCGACGCCGTGCTCGAGGCTCTGGGTCCGCACGACCCGGTGGGCGACCTGCCTGGCCGCGAGCTCGCTCTCCACGGCCGGCAGGAGCTTGAGGGTCCGCCCGCCGGCGGAGTGCGGGTTGACCAGCAGCAGGTGGCGGCGGTCGGGGTCCATCCGGTGAATCTATTCGCGGGGGCCGTTACGAAGGGCGGCGGGCGACGAAATACGTGCCCTCGGCCGCCTCGCCGCGCTCCACCTCCTCGAGGCCCGCCTTGCGGAAACCGCGCTCGAGCACCGGATCGGGCGTGTAGAAGGGCGTCTGGTCTCCCCAGCTCGCGGCGACGATCGCGAAGCCGCCTGGGCGCAGCACGCGCGCGATCTCTGAGAAGAACGGCGGCATGTTGAGCTGAGCGACGAGGTCGAAGGAGTCGTTCTCGAAGGGCAGGTGCGACGCGTCGGCGACCTTGAACGCGACGCGGCCCTCCGGGTCGAGGCCGATCCGTGCCTGAGCCCGGCGGATCATCTCCTCGGAGAGGTCGACGCCGCGTACCCGCGCGTGGGGGAACTCGCGCGACATCAGCAACGCGCCATCGCCAAGGCCGGTTCCGATATCGAGGGCGCGCTCGGGCTCCGGGCGGACGTGCAGCAGTGCGGCCGCGAGCGGCGCGAGGTGGGTGGCACCGGCCCGCTTGACTCGCTTCTCCCAGGAGGACGCACGACCCTGCCAATAGGAATGGCTGAAGCCGCGTAGCAATGGCCAGGCAAAGGGGGCTCGCGCCACGACGAAGTTGATCAGCCTGCCGATCGCGCGAATGCGCGTCGACGGGGGTGCGGGGTCGGTGTCGGCCATGCGGCGATGATCGCAGGCGCCGTCAGTAGGCTTCCTCGCCTTGAGAGTGGGGCGGACACCCTTGGCGGCCTCGCTGGCCTTCGCCTTGCTTGTCGGATGTGGCGGAGGCGGCGATGAGACCTCGAGCGTCGCGCTGCCCGCGGGCTGCGCGGAGGTCTCGGCGCCGCCGGCGAAGCACGTGCAGCTGCCGCCGCCGAAGGAGACGCTGAGCGGACCGGCGACGGCCACCGTCGAGACCAGTTGCGGCAGCTTCGAGATCGCGCTGGACACGGCCAGGGCCCCTAAGACCAGCTCGTCGTTCGCATATCTTGCTCGGCGTGGGCTCTATGACGACACGGATTTCCATCGGATCGTTCCCGGGTTCGTCATTCAGGGAGGGGATCCGACCGGCACGGGAAGCGGCGGCCCCGGCTACTTCGTCGACGAGGCACCGCCTCAGGACCTCTCCTACACGCGGGGGATCGTTGCGATGGCGAAGACCTCGGCGGAGCCTCCGGGCCGCTCGGGGAGCCAGTTCTTCGTGGTGACGGTCGCCGATGCCGGACTGACCCCCGACTACGCGCTGCTGGGCCGCGTGACGCGAGGCTTCGACGTCGTCCAGCGGATCGAGCAGCTCGGGAGCCCAACCGGCAGGCCGAAGGCACCGGTCCTCATCAAGCGAATCACGATCGAGGGCGGCTGATGGCGAAGCTGCGCGTCGGCGATCGGGCGCCGGAGTTCGAGCTCGACGGCACGGGCGGGAGGAAGTACCGCCTGGCGGACTTCCTCTCGACTGGGGTGATCCTGGCTTTCTATCCGGGCGATTTCACGCCTGTATGCACGAAGCAGTTCTGCTCCTACCGCGACGACGGCGACCGGCTGGAGGCACTCGGCGTCCCGATGGTGGGCATCTCCCCGCAATCGGTCGACTCCCACGAGCGCTTCGCCGACAGCCATGGGTTGACGGTGCCGCTGCTCGCCGACCCTGGGAAGAAGGTCGGGCGCTCTTATGGCGTGGTCGGGCCGGGCGGCTTCATCCGCCGGGCCGTCTTCCTGGTCGACGGCGAGGGGGTGTTCCGCTACCGGCACGTGGCCCTCTTCGGGCTGAGATATCAGGACGTCGGGGATCTGGAGAAGGCCGTCTCAGCGCTTTCCTGACGATGGCGGAGCCCATGGACTCCAGCTCGTTCGAGGTCCCGAGCGACGGCGTCAGGCTTTCCGGCGAAGAGGTGGGGGAGGGGCATCCGGTCGTCCTTCTGCACGGCATCACGGCGACCCGGCGGTATGTGCTCCATGGGTCGCTGGCGCTGGCCCGGCGCGGATACCGGCAGATCTCCTACGACGCCCGCGGACACGGCGAGTCTTCTCCCGCGCCGGATGGGGGCGGCTACGCATATGGGGCGCTGACCGCGGATCTCGGGGCGGTGGTGGGGGAGATCGCTCCGGATGCCAGCCCCGTCCTCGTCGGGCATTCGATGGGCTGTCACACGGCCGCTGCGTACGCACTGGAGCACGCCGGCGAGGTGGCGGCCCTCGTACTCGAGGGACCGGTGACGCTGGGCCTGCCGGCGTCCGAGGAGACCCTCACCTACTGGGACAGCCTCGCGAATGGGCTGGAGGGCGGCGGTTTGGAGGGCTTTATGGAGGCCTACGAGGCGGGCCTGGACACCGATCCCGCCTGGACGGAGACCGCTCTGCGAATCACCCGCGAGCGGATGCAGCTCCACCGCCATCCCGAGGCCCTGGCGCAGGCGCTGCGAGAGGTGCCTCGCTCGCTGCCGTTCGAGGGCTTGACGGAATTGGAGACGCTCGACGTTCCGTCCCTGGTGGTCGCCAGCTATGACGAGGCGGACCCGGGGCATCCCTACGCGATCGCCGAGGCCTGGGCGGAGCAACTGTCCCGGGCGCGACTGGTCAGCGAGGAACCCGGGAAATCGCCGCTCGCCTGGCAGGGAGGGCGGCTGTCCCGGGTGATCGCGGATTTCCTCGAAGAACCGGCGGTTAAGGAGCGGCTCTCCTAGGCGATGAGTGGCTCCGCGGAGCCACTTTCAGCGCCGGATTTCCGTCCGAGGCGGTACCTGTCATCGAACATATGTTCGACACTGCCGAAGCGTGAATTGACGAGGGAGAACGCAGTCCGCTCTCCCGGCTCAGCACAGATCAGTTGGAGGAAGGGATAGTCGACCTGGCAGCCCGCATCGCCGCCGCGACCTGCAGGTGGCTGATGCTGGTGGCCGAATTCGATCGCAGGGCCGCGCACGAGGATTGGGGATTTGGCCACTGCGCGACCTGGCTCGCGTGGCGTTGTTCGATTGCTCCCCGTTCGGCGCGCGAGCACGTGAGGGTGGCCCGGGCGCTGACCGAGCTTCAGCTGGTGCGAGGCGCGACGGAGCGGGGGGAGCTGACCTATTCGAAGGTCCGGGTGCTGACCCGCGTGGCCACGCCGGAGATCGAGGAGGACCTCGTCGATCTCGCTCGGCAGGCGACGGCGGCCCAGCTGGAGCGGGTGGCACGCGCCTACGGCAGGGCCATGGACGCCGAGGACGCGCGGCGGATCTTCGAGAGGCGATTCCTCCATTACGAATGGGAGAGCGACGGCTCCCTCTCCGTTCGAGGGAGCCTGACCGCGGAGGACGGCGCGACTCTTCTGCGTGCGCTGGAGGTCGGCCGGGAGGCTCTTCGGGACGCGTGCAGCGAAGCGGAGCAAAGTGGCTCAGCGGAGCCGCGGGCACCGGTCAATGCAGACGCCTTGGTGCTGATGGCGGAAGGGCTGCTCGCACAGGGCCCATCCGGACGGCCGGCAGGCGAAAGGGCCCAGGTCGTGGTTCACGTCGACGACCGGGCGCTGGCCGGCGACGAGTCCGCGCCCAGGCGCTGCGAGATCGAAAACGGCGCTCAGATCTCACCTGAGACCGCCCGGCGGCTGAGTTGCGACGGCTCGCGCGTGAGGCTCGTCGACGGGCCCGATGGACCGGTCAGCTCGGGACGGCGAAGCCGCACCGTTCCGGCTGGGGTGCGCCGAGAGTTGAACGACCGCGACGGCGGCTGCCGCTTCCCCGGCTGTACCCACCGCCGCTGGGTGGACAACCACCACGTCATCCACTGGTCGAAGGGAGGAGAGACGACGCCGGAGAACATGGTGCAGCTGTGCAGAAGGCATCACGTTCTTGTTCATGAGGGCGGTGTCACAGTTGAGCGCAAACGCAGCGGCGAATTCGTGTTCCGCAATCCCCACGGGCTCGTGCTCGAGGTGTCACCGCGGCTCGCAGCCCGGCGCCGCGGGGTGCCCCATGGCGGTCGGCGCCGGGTTGCTCCACTCCAACCCGCGAGGGGCAATCCGGTGCCATTGGCGTCTGGCGAGCGGATGGACCTGGAGCTGACCGTCTGGGTCCTCTGCTCGCGCCACCGCACGCCGCGTGGCCCATAACCCGCTGGGTCCCGGCGCTAGCCGGGCCTGTCGGCCACTCGGATCACCAGCCGCAGACCCGACCAGGTCTCATCGATCGCGCAGACCTTGTTGTCGACGAGGCGGTTGGCGAGGCCAAGCTCGCGGGCGACGTCCTCTGTCATGTCGGTTTCTACGCTCGACGAGCGCTTCGGCCATGCGATCCAGAGGCCGGCGGCGGGATCCATCGCGCGCCGCAGCGCCGGCAGCCGCCGCACGAGCTCGGCCCGCCTTTTGGTGAAGAAGACGATCACGTCGAGCGGACCGTTCGCCCTGCTCTTCACGGTGACGCCCGGAGGAAGCTCACCCAGCAGGCCGAGGAAGCCCGCGGGGGCCCCGGGGAAGGCCACTCTGCTCCCGTCTTTCATGCCGAGTTTCTTTGCCAGCGGTGTTCCGGAATAGCCCGCCACCCGTTCAACCTAGACAAGTGGCTCCGCGGAGCCGGTCGGGAACAGCCTGCCCGTATATTTCGGGCGGTGGGAAACGAAGACGGCAATCCGATCCACTACGCCGCGGTCAAGCGCGGCACGCCGGTCTACGCCGCGGACGGCCAACAGGTTGGGGTCGTCGACGAGATGGTCGACAACTACCGGGAGCACATCCTCGACGGCTTCGTGATCGAGAACGGTGACGGCGAGCTGCGCTTCGTCGATGCGCCCGAGGTGGCTCGCACCGCCGAGCGTGCGGTGCGCCTGACAATCGACTCGGCCGCGGCGGCCGAGCTGCCGACGCCGGAGAAGGGCGCACCGGAATTCGCCCCACGCCGCACGGGCCGGTTGGGCAAGCTGCTCGGCGGCAGCTGGCGCCGGCGCTAGGCGCCCAGGCGCTTCTTCAGCCGGTCGGCGTTGCGGAGCGCGTAGCCCTCGGCGTCGTTGTTGAAGTAGGCGAAGACCTCCATGTCGCGGCGCCACTGTGAGATTCGCCGCGCCCAGCTTTCGATCTCTGACTCCGAGTAGTTGCCGTGCCGGCCCCGGCTGCCGTGATGGAACCGGACGTAGGTCCAGTCGGCGGTGCGGACGTGGGGCGTCTTCGCCCATCGCGAGGCCTCGTCGCTGATCACCAGTGCGACGCGATGCCTGCGCAGCAGCTCGTAGATCTCGTCGGTGAACCAGCTGGCGTGGCGGAACTCGAACGCGTGGCGTCCGTCGGGGAGTGCGCTGAGCGCGTCGGCGAGCCGCTCAACGTTGCAATGGAAGCTCTCCGCAAGCTGCCAGAGGGTGGGGCCAAGCTTGTTGGCGTCGGCGAGCGCCTCGAGCGGCTCGTAGAAGCGCCCGATGTAGGGCCCAATGTTGTTCAGCTTCTTGCGATGAGTCAGGTAGCGGCTGGCCTTGACAGCGAAGACGAATCCCTTCGGGCTCTGCTCCACCCAGGTTTCGACCGCCGAGGTTGAGGCGAGGCGGTAGAAAGTGCTGTTGACCTCGACGGTGTCGTAGCGCTCCGCATAGTGGGAGAGCCAGCGCCTCTGTGGCAGTCCCTTGGGATAGAGGCGCTCGCGCCAGTGCGGGTAGGCCCAACCCGCGCACCCGACGTGAACGGGCCGGGCGGGCACCTACTTGCCGTGCCGGTGCAGAACCAGAACCGCGATGTCGTCCCTCGGCTCGCCGCCATGCCGGCTGATCGCGGCCTGGGAGAGGTGCTCGGCGATCTCGTCCGCGCTCTTTCCCGCCTTCTTGCTGAGCTCGTTGGAGAGCCAGTCCGGATCGTCACCGCCACTGCGGTCTCGGGCATCGAGGACGCCGTCGGTGTAGAGAATGAGCGAGTCGCCCACGGCGAGGTCGGCATCGGCGTCCGCGATCATGGGGGAGGGGAGCGCGCCCAGGAGAGTCCCCGGCTTGCCGACCGGATCGACCTCGCCGCCCTTACGAAGGATCATCGGCAGTGGGTGGCCGCCCAGGGCGACGGTGAGATGCGCTGAGCCACGACCATTCGAGGGTGCCTGAATCCGGGCCAGGGCGGCGGTGCAGAACTGCAGGTCGCCACGCTCGGAGCTGATGGAATCGTGGAGGGTGCGGAGGACGTCGCTGGGAGCGCTGTCGGGAGACGAAGCGGTGCGGACTGTGTAGCGGGCCAGCGCGGTGAGGGAGGCGGCCTCGGGGCCCTTGCCGCAGACGTCGCCGATCACGGCGGTCCAGGTTCCCGACCCGCTTCGGAAGACGTCGTAGAAGTCACCACCGACCTCGTAGGCCTCGCCCGCCGCGAGGAACCGCGACGAGGCCTCGAACCCATTGATCTCGGGCAGTGAGCGGGGCAGCAGGCTGTGCTGGAGGACCGAGGCGATGTGGGACTGCTGCTCGTGGAGGCGGGCGTTGTCGAGGGCAAGCGCGGCGCGGTCGGCGAGCCGCTTGGCGGTGCGGCGCGCTGTCTCGTCGAAGGCCTTGGCCGGGCGAATGATCCACAGGGTGAGCGCTCCGAGGACGTGCCCGCGGGCGCCGAGCGGGAGCACGATGCACGACTTGAAGCGGTGCCGGCGAAGCATCTCGCGTTCGTTCTCCCGGGTCGTGATCCCTTCGATCTCCCTGTCGGACAGCTGATCGAGATAGAGCGTCCTTCCCGTCCGGATCACCTCGGCCACGGGATGCGGGCCGTGCGGATCGATCGGGGTGTGCGCGCGGAGCTTCGCGAAGATGTCGGCAACTTCGGTGTCGCGGCCCCTTACCGCCATCCGCTCGATCGTGCCATCGGGCATCACCATGTCGACCATCGCGACATCGCCGAGCCCCGTGACCGCCAGGTCAGCCAGGTGCTGGGCGCGTTCTCTCTGGTCAAGGGCGACCTCCATCAGCGCGCCCGCATCCGCGAGCAGTTCGGAGGCGGCCTGCTCTCGGTTCAGGTTGAGTCGCAGGCTCGCCACCCAGAGGCCGACCAGCGCTCCCACCCCGACGGTGGTCAGCGCCACGAGGCGCTGCCCGCCGTCGATTCCCTGACTCCACACGATCGAGAGCAGTGCGAGGATCAGGCAGAAGGCGGCGACCACCGCGGTCTCTGGAAGCGAGGAGCTCATCGCCGCGATCACCGGAGGGATCGCGAGAAGGCCGATGATCACGAGCTGGTTCGACGCGAGACCATCCAGCACGGCGATCGCGCTGGCCATCAACATGGCGATCAGCGCCGGACCGGACAGCTCCTGTAGCCCTGCGAGAGTTGGGGGCGGGTTGACCAATTCTCGATCCCGAAGTGGCATGTGTTTAATCGTAAATAGGTAGCGATGGAAAGCGAGAAGACAAAGGTGCCGAGCGAGGGCTGGGACGCGATCCGGCGAACTCGGCTGGCCGCGGAGCGCACGGAGCTCGCCTGGTGGCGGACTGCGTTGACATCGATCGCGGTCGCAATCGCCGTCGGGCGTGTCGTTCCCGAGCTCAGCAACTCCAGCACCGAGTGGCCGTACGTCGTCGTCGGGATCGGCTGGGCGCTCTACTCCGTGGCGCTCTTCGGCTACGGCTCGCTCCGCTCGCGCAGGGTGGAGGCGGCCGTGGACCGTGGCGAGATGATCCAGAGCTCCCGAGTCGAGACCCGTTGGCTGATGGCGGCCGGGGTGACCCTCTGTCTCGCGACCGTCGGGCTGATCGCCGCGTCGGCCTGAGCAGCCGGCGGCCGATAACGCGGCGCATCGTTATGTCAACTTGAGACGATGGAGATCGACCTGAGACAGGTGCCCTCCGACGATCCCCAGATGCTCGGGCTCGCCCAGTGGCTGCGGGACGAGGTCGAGGAGCGCGATGCGTACAACGGCGCGGCGCGGCCGGACATACCGCTGGCTGAGGCGGTCAAGCGAGACAGCGACACGCTGGTGGCGTATGCGGGCCGGGAGCCCGTGGGAATGGGCGCGCTCACTCGAGGAGCTCGAGCGGCGCGCCAGGGCACGCGGCCTGCGTGCGGTCCGCCTGGACACGAACGCGCGCCTCCTGGAGGCGAATCGCATGTCCTCGCCTGAGTTTCCATAACTCATCTTCCCGTGCATTCCCTACGCAGGCGCGCGCGGCCCCATCCGGACGAGCTTGTGGAATCCGGGGAATGAAGCAGGACCCGACACACCTGTCGTGGGCGGTTCTCTCGGCCACGGTCACGTCCGGGGCGGCGTGCGTCGCCTGCGGGTCGCGGGAGGACCTGGTCGCCCACCACAAGATGCCGCGGCGCTACGGGGGCCTCGACGTGCTCGAGAACCTCGAGCCGGTGTGCCGCAGCTGTCACCCGAGAGTCGAGCGGGAGGCGGTTGCGGCGGCCAAGCTGGCCTGGGAGAGACCCGAGTGGCCTGCGCGGCCCCCTCGGAGGCGGCCGCCGCCTCGTCTGCGCCGGCCCTACTAGCCCCCGCCCCCGCGTTGCGATAGTTAGACGGGTGGCGATCATCGTGGGCACGTCGAGCTGGTCGGACCCCGGCTTCGTGGAGCATTGGTACCCGAAGGGTCTCGACGCCAGGGACCGGCTCGACTTCTATGCGGAGCGCTTCGATGCCGTGGAGCTCAACTCGAGCTTCTACGCGATCCCGGCGACGAAGACGGTCGAGGGGTGGGCAAAGCGCACGCCGAAAGACTTCCAGTTCGACGTCAAGCTCCACAAGCTCCTCTCCCATCACTCCGCTCAGCTGCGGGAGCTGCCACCCGACGTGCGGGACGACGCGGAGACGAATGAGCGCGGACGAGTGCTGCTCGACCCAGCCCTTCTCGACGAGATGGTCCGCCGGACGGCCGAGGCCATGAAGCCACTTGCCGACGCCGGCAAGCTCTCCTCCTATCTGCTGCAGCTGACGCCGGCATTCGATCCCAGGGAGAACGATCTGGACGAGCTCGCCCCGGTGATCCAGGGCCTCGCCCCCACTCCGGTGGCGGTCGAGTTCCGGCGCCGCAGCTGGGCAAAGCCGGCGCGGTTCGAGAAGGTCCTCGACTGGCTCTCGGCTCACGACGCTGTCTTCGTCTGTGTCGACACACCGCCGGGAGATCACGTTCCGATCTTCCCGCCGATCGACGCCGTCACCAAGGACTCGCTGGCGTACATGCGATGCCACGGCCGCAACACCGAGGGGTACCTGCACGGCCGCAGTGTCGCGGAGCGCTTCGACTATGACTACTCGAAGAAGGAGCTCGAGGAGATCGGCGAAAGGGCCACGGCGCTCGACTCCGATGCCGAGCAGGTCCACGTCATGTTCAACAACAACGCGCGCGAGCTGGCCCCGAAGGCGGCGCGCTCCCTGCGCGGAATTCTGGACCAGGACCCGGGTCCGCAGCCCTAGAACGCCCCTTGTTTACGTTACGGCGTCATTTGCCCAGCTATTTGGCCAAAAAAAAGACCGGCGAGGCGACCCCAGGGGGATGAAGGCCGCCTCGCCGGGTTGGCCAACGTGCTGGACGCCTGAAGCGGGTGCCGTTGGCCGGGGATCCGGATGCAGACATCACCGTACGGACCGTCGTATGCGTGAACATCCGGGCCGAGCCGCAGAGTCAGTCAGTACAAATCACCCATGACCAGCGATCCCACGGCACTTCCGGGTGTGCTCACCGCCTTTGCCGCGGGCATCGTCTCGTTCCTCTCCCCCTGTGTGTTGCCGCTCGTCCCCGGATATCTGTCCGCCGTGACCGGCATCGCCGCCGCTGACCTGGAGCAGGCGAACTGGCGGCGGGTGATCGTCCCCAGCCTGCTCTTCGTCTGCAGCTTCTCGGCGATCTTCATCCTGCTCGGGCTCACTGCAACCGGCATCGGCAGCACCCTGAACGAGCACCAGGTCCTCCTCGAGAGGATCGCCGCCTGGATCATCATCGCGATGGGCGTGTTCTTCGTCAGCGCCCTCTTCATCCCGCAGCTGAATCGCGAGTGGCACGTCGAGGGCCTGCTGGAGCGAGCCGGCACCGGTGGCCCGCTGGTCGCCGGGCTGGCTTTCGGGCTGGCCTGGACGCCCTGCATCGGGCCGACCCTCGCCGCAATCCTGAGCGCCGCCGCGCTCTCGGGCTCCGCGCTGGACGGCGGGCTCCTGCTCGCGGTCTACTCCGCCGGCCTCGCCATCCCCTTCCTGCTGACCTCGGTCGCCTTCAGCCGCATGACGACCGCCTTCGCCGTCGTCAAGCGCCACTACCCGCTGATCATGGCGATCGGCGGCCTGATCCTGATCGCCTTCGGCGTCGCGATCCTGACCGGCTGGTTCGACACCTTCAACCGCTGGGCCCAGGACCTGCTCAACAACCTCGGGATCAACTGGTCCTCGCAAGTGTGAGGCCGGGACTGGCTGGCTGGCCAGTTCCCTAGACTCCGCCAGGCCTCGATGACCCCGAAGCCAACAACCGCCGTGATCGGCGCCGGCATCAGCGGCCTCACCACGGGCAAGGCGTTCTCCGACTGGGGCCTCCCCTACACGTGCTTCGAGGCGTCCGACGACATCGGCGGCAACTGGTACTTCGGCAATCCCAACGGCCGCTCGTCGGCCTACCAGTCGCTCCACATCGACACCTCACGCGACGGCGTCTCCTTCCGGGACATGCCGATGGGACCGGACGAGTACCCGGACTACCCGCACCACTCCGAGATCCTCGGATATCTACACCGCTACGCCGACGCCTTCTCCCTCCGCGACCGAATCCGCTTCAAGACCCCGGTCCAGCACGCGCAGCGCAAGTCGAGCGGCGGCTGGGAGATAACGCTCGAGGACGGCTCCGCAGAGGAATTCGACTTCCTCGTCGTCGGCAACGGCCATCACTGGGATCCGCGCTTGCCCGATTTCCCCGGCAGCTTCGACGGCGAGACGATCCACGCCCATCACTACATCGGCCCCGACGACCCCCTCGATCTCTACGGCAAGCGGGTCCTCGTCGTCGGCATCGGCAACAGCGGCGTCGACATCACCTCGGAGCTCTCCCGCAGGGGCGTGGCGGAGAAGGTCTTCATCTCGACCCGCAGCGGGGCCTGGGTGATGCCCAAGTACTTCCTCGGCCGGCCGACGGACACGCTGGTCAAGGTCAACCCCCGCATTCCACTCTCCCTCCAGCGCCGGATAGCGCGGATGCTGCCCCGCCTCGCCTCCGGGCGCATGGAGGACTTCGGCCTCCCCCACCCCAATCATCAGTTCCTGGAGGCTCACCCGACCGTCTCCAGCGAGCTGCTGCTGCGCCTCGGCTCCGGTGACGCGATCGCGAAGCCGAACATCAAGGAGCTGGACGGAAACGAGGTCGTCTTCGAGGATGGCAGCCGCGAGCAGGTGGACGTGATCATCTACGCGACGGGCTACAAGATCACCTTCCCGTTCTTCGACCCCGACTTCCTGTCGGCGCCGGAGAACCGGCTCCCCCTCTACAAGCGGATCTTCAGCCCGGCGATCGACGATCTCGCCCTGATCGGCTTCGCCCAGGCCATCCCCACCCTCTTCCCGTTCATCGAGCTCCAGAGCAAGCTGGTCGCGCGCTACGTGGGCGGGGACTACGCCCTTCCCTCGATCGCGGAGATGGAGGAGACGATCCGCCACGACGACTCGATCCACACCGCGACCTTCTCCGACCGCCCCCGGCACACGATGGAGATCGAGTGGTACACGTACGAGCACGACATCTGGAGCCGCGAGATGCCGGCCGGGCGCGAGCGAGCCGCCCACGGGCTTGCGCCGAAGCTCGCCGGCCGGGTAGTGACCGCGGATAGTGCGAGGGTGTTCCGAGGCGAAGCCGAGGAGCAACCCGTTTGACGGGAAGGCCTGAGAGGCGCGACATTACCTTCCCGTCCCACGGGGAGACGCTGGCGGCCTGGCATCTGATCGGCGAGGGCGACGCGTTCGCCACCGAGGACGGCAGGCCCTGCGTCGTCATGGCGCACGGGATCGGCGGCACCCGCGACTCCTCGCTGCTGGCTTTCGCGGAGGCCTTTGCCGAGGCGGGCCTCGACGTGGTGCTGTTCGACTACCGCGGCTTCGGCGACTCAACCGGCGAGTCGCGCCAGCTCGGCTGGCCGCCCCGCCATCGCGATGACTACCGGGCGGCGGTCGAGTTCGCGCGTGGTCTCGGCGGCGTGGATCCGGCCCGCATAGTCCTCTGGGGAACCTCCTGGTCCGGCGGCCATGTCGTCCACGTCGCCGCCGACGACCCGCAGATCGCCGCGGTCATCAGTCAGACGCCCGACCTCGACGGAGTCAGGACGCTCCGCGAGATCGCCCGCTACGCCGACTGGGGTCAGCTCGCGCGAGTCACCCGGGAGGGCATCAAGGACGCGGCCGCCGCGGTTCGCGGCCGCCGCGCCCCACATGATTCCCATCGTCGCGCCACCCGGTCAGGTCGCCGCAATGGCCAGCCCTGACGCCGACGGCGGGTACCACTCGATCGCGGGCCCGACCTGGCGCAACGAGATCTCGGCGCGATGTGTGCTCGGCGGAGAACCTCAACCGCCCGATCAACCGGATCGGGGAAATTCGCTGTCCGATCCTGATCCAGATCGCGGATCGCGACACGGTCGCACCGCCGCCCGGGGCCCGCGCGGCGGCGTGGCGGGCGAAGGGCAGGGTCGAGGTCCGCGAGTACCCCTGCGAGCACTTCGACATCTATCTGGGTGACTGGTGCGAGCGCTCGATCGCCGACCAGCTCCATTTCCTCCGTCGCCACCTGGGCGCCTCCGAGAAGACCGAGGCCCGCGAGGCGACCGCTCTAAGCTCAAAGACGTGATCAGCGACGTCAGCGAGCAGGAGTTCGAGGCGAAGGTCATCGAGCGCTCCAAGCAGGTCCCCGTTGTGGTCGATTTCTGGGCCGAGTGGTGTGGCCCGTGCCGGACACTTGGACCCGCCATCGAGGACGCAGTCCGCAAGCGAAACGGCGAGATCGAGCTCGCCAAGGTCGACACCGACAGGAACCCTGGCATCGCCCAGCAGTACGAGATCGCCAGCATCCCCGCCGTCAAGGCGTTCAAGGACGGGAAGGTCGTTGCCGAGTTCATCGGCGCCATTCCGCCCGCCCGAATCGAGGCCTTCCTCAACGAGATCGTCCCCTCCGAGGCCGATCGCCTGGCCGAATCCGGGGACGAGGCCGACCTGCGCGAGGCGCTGGAGCTCGATCCGCGGAACGCTCCCGCGGCCGTTGGGCTCGGCCGGATTCTGCTCGGGCGAGGCGAAACCGACGAGGCGCTCGAGATGCTCAAGGGATTTCCCCACGACTTCGTCGCGGACGGGCTGGCGGCGCGCGCCGAGCTCTCAGCGTCCGGAAACGGCGACGCCCCCGATGAGCTTCAGCTGGCATTCGCCGCCTGGGACGAGGGAAATCCCGAGGAAACCCTCGAGAAGCTGCAGGCAGTGCTCTCCTCGGAGCAGGACTCCGGCCGAAAGGATCAGCTCCGCCGCGTGATGGTGGCGATCTTCACCGAGCTGGGCGCGGATCACCCGCTGGCACGGGAGCACCGCCGCCGGCTCGCGGCGGCGCTCAACTAGCAGAGATCCGGCTTCGCCATCTGCGGCGGCCACAGACACCGCCGCCGGATCTATGCCGGCGGCTCCGCCGCCGGTGGGCCACTCGGCACAGCGACCTCGATGGGGATTCCCAGCGCTTCGGCCTCCTCGATGCCCTCGCCCTCCTGGTCACGGGAGCAGATGATGCGGAAGGCGCCAGTGCCGAGCTCGGGGTCGGCGACGATCGGCAGGCCCCGGATCTCCTCCCAGCCGAGCCGCTCGCATTCGAACGGGTTCATGCGCACCTCGCTGGCCGGGAACGGGCAGTTCGAGTTGTGCTGATCGATCGCCCGCGAGATAGCCTCGAGGTTCTTTGCCTCTGCGTTCGTCACCGCTGCCCAAAATAGCGCCCTCCGTCCAGGAGCGGGCGTAATCTCATTCGGTCGCAGGTGATCGCCCACGTGGACATGGACGCCTTCTATGTGTCGATCGAGATGCTGCGGCATCCGGAGCTGCGTGGGAAGCCCGTGGTGGTCGCGTACGACGGGCCGCGCGGGGTGGTCACGACCGCCTCCTATGCCGCGCGGAAGTACGGGGTCCACTCCGCCCTGCCGATGGTCACGGCGCGCCGGCGGTGTCCCGACCTAACCGTTCTGCCGGTCGACATGCAGCTCTACAAACGGGGCTCGTTCAAGGTGATGGAGACCCTGCGCGAGTTCTCAGACGAGGTCGAGGTGCTCGGGATGGATGAGGCCTACGTGGACCTGTCGGAGTCGCCCGTGCCGCAATCGCGCGCGATGGAGATCAAGCGGCGCATCAAGGAGGCCACCTACCTGGTCTGCTCGATCGGCCTGGCGCCCAACAAGTTGATGGCGAAGATCGCCTCCGATCTCGACAAGCCGGACGGCTTCTTCGCGCTCGACCACGAGAACTGGCTCGAGACGGTCGGCTCGCGGCCGGCCTCACTGCTTCCCGGCGTGGGCCCGAAGACGTCCGAGCGGTTGCGGGCGGCCGGTGTCGAGACTGTCGCCCAGCTGGCGGAGGCTGACCACGTGATGCTCGGCCGGGCCATCGGCCCGAATCACGGCCGCGGACTCCGCGACCGGGCCAACGGGATCGGGAGCACCAGGCTGAACGAGGACCGGGTGCGGAAGTCGGAGAGCAGGGAGACGACGTTTCCCGAGGACGTCACCGACCGTGGGTTCCTCCAGGACACAGTCGAGCGGCTCGCCCGCGCGGTCTGCGAGAGCCTCGCCCAGAACAATCGGCGCGGGCGCACCGTGACGCTCAAGATCCGGCTGCAGCCGTTCAAGACCTACACCCGCTCGCGCACGCTCGCCTCCCACACCTGCGATCCCGATCAGGTCGTCGCGACCGCCCGGGAGCTGCTCGAGAAATTCGACCCCCAGCGGCCGGTGCGGCTCGTGGGAGTCGGCCTGGCCGGGCTGGCTGAGGACGAAGCCCCTGCGCACCAGCCCGGCCAACTGGCCGTCTAGTTGATCTACCGCGTGGTGAGCACGGTCCCCGTCGAGGGGAATCCGAGCTTCGCCTTGGTGGCCGCGGTCAGGTCGTACTCGCGGTTGCCCGCGAACGGGCCCCTATCGATCACGGGGACGGTGACCGTCTTCCCGTGATAGCGGAGCGTGACCCTGGAGCCGCAGGGGAGCGTCTTGTTGGCGACCCCCAGTGTTCCTGGGCTCAGCGTGCCACCACAGGCCACGCCGTTCCCATACAGGCCGGGGCCGTAATACGAGGCCGCGGCCGGGCGGAACGCGTACACGGTCATCTTCCGGGAGCGCACGCGGGTGTTCGCCACCTTCGCGCGGGCCCCGTAGGTGCCGGAGCCCGGTGAGTGCCAGCGCAGCCGGAAGCTGCCGTCGCCTCGGGTGTGGGTGCGGAACCTGTGTCCGCCGACCCGGATGATGACCGCCCTGCTGCCCCCCGGGGTGACGCGACCGCGGAACTTGACGGTGTGATGCGCCATCACGTTCCTGTGTCCGTTCAGGCTGATCCCGGTGGCGGGGCTGCCGGACGCGGTCGCCTCGGGTCCCGTTCCGATCGCCGGAACGGCGTCCGAAGCCCCCGCGATTCCTGCCGTGATCATCATTGCCAGTGCGGGCAGCAGCGCTAGCGCAGCCCGCCTCCGCTTCCAACGGAAGCGATGCAAGTGAATCCACCTGCCTCTCTCTCTGCCGCCTACGGGGTTAGCTGACGGGCTCGCGACATTGGCTCCGTTGCCAGTGCCGTTAAGGACGGAACACCGCCCTATTCGCCCCAGTGAATCTGTGGTTCCCCCGCTGGCCTGATTTCCGTCAAGGCCACTCGGCGAGTTGTTTGATGACTATCGAACCGAGAGGGTAGGTACGCAATTTCCGTACTTGTGTGACGATCGGCACAGTCGGTATGCGACGATCATGGGCATGACCGACCGCCTCACCGGCCTCGACTCCTCATTCCTGCACCTGGAGCGCGACGGGACGCACATGCACGTCGCCTCGACGACGATCTTCGAGGGTCCCCCACCCCGCTATGTCGAGTTCCGCGACCACATCGAGTCGCGCCTGCACCTGGTGCCTCGGTTCCGCCAAAAGCTCCGCTTCGTCCCCTTCGGCCAGGGCCGCCCCGTGTGGGTCGATGACCCGCACCTGAACCTCGCCTACCACGTCCGCCACACCTCCCTGCCCGAGCCCGGCTCCGAAAAACAGCTGCGCATCCTGGCCGCGCGGATCTTCTCTCAGCAGCTCGACCGCTCCAAGCCCCTATGGGAGCTCTGGCTGATCGAGGGCCTGAAGGGTGGCCGCTTTGCCATCGTCGGCAAGACGCACCACGCCATGGTCGACGGTGTCTCGGGAGTTGACATAACAACAGTCCTGTTCGACGCTGAGAAGGAGCCGCTCGACCCGCCCCGGGCCCCCGGGCGTTGGGCCCCCGCCCCCGAGCCGAGTCGCGCCCAGCTCCTCTCGGAGGCGCTGTTCCACCGGGCGATCGACCCGCGCGAGGCCGTTCGTGGCGTCCGCCGTGTCATGCGGGGCCCGCGCCGCGCATTCCGCAAGGCGACGGAGGCGGTCGTCGCCGCGGGCAGCTTCGCCTGGGCCGGCATCGCCGCCCCCAAGAGCCCGTTCAACTTCGACGTCGGCCCCCACCGCCGGTTCGCCTGGGTTCGCGCCTCGCTCGCGGACATGAAGCAGGTGAAGAACGAGCTCGGCGGCACCGTCAACGACGTGATCGTGGCGGCCGTCGCCGGTGCTCTCGGCCGCTACATGCGCAAGCGGGGTCACCCCACCCAGGGGCTGGAGCTCCGGGCGATGATCCCCGTGAGCGTTCGCACCAAGGATCAGCACGGCACCCTCGGCAACCAGGTGACGACGATGATGGCTCCGCTCCCAGTCTGGTGCGAGGACCCGCGGCGCCGGATGGAGCTGGTGCGGCAGTCGATGGGCGACCTGAAGCAGTCCAAACAGGCGATGGGCGCCACGCTCCTGACCCAGCTCGCGGACTTCGCGCCGCCGACGATCGCCGGCCAGGCGGCGCGCCTGCAGTCTCGACAGCGGTTCTTCAACCTCGTCGTCACCAACATCCCCGGGCCGCAGTTCCCCCTCTACCTGCTCGGCCGCCGGATGGAGCGCGTCTTCCCGATGGTCCCGCTCGCCAAGAACCAGGGCGTCTGCATCGGGATCATGAGCTACGACGGGCAGGTCAACTTCGGCCTGATCGGCGACTACGACGGCATGCCCGACCTGGAGGACCTCGCGAGCGATCTCGAGGACTCGATCGCGGAGCTGCTCGAGGCGGCCGGCGGCCGCGCCGGCATCTTCAGGCGTTTCGTGCCGCGGGCGGGTGTTGAAGCCGAGGAAGCGACGCCCTCGCAGAACGGCGACGGCGAGCGCGAGGAGTCGGCCACCAGCTAGTCGGCGGCGGGCTCCTCGACGTCTTCGCGCTCCTGCACGAACGCCTCCTTCATCGGAGTTCGCCGTGCGTCCCCCCAGACCGGCTCGTCGAAGCGGGCCCGGACCATGACCTTCTGGAGCAGCGCAAGGTCCTCCTGGCGAGCCATGTCGTAACTCGACCCCGATTCCTTGTCCGGGTGCCCGGGATGGGTGACCCACTCGGTCACGCCGACGCCGAGGTTCCGTAGCTCCTCGGGCTCGGCGGGCTGCTTGCTCTCGGTCCGCCCGATCAGCAGGTCGGGCGTATCGATGCCTCGCTCGCGCAGCCACTGGCGATGGTCGGGGTTCACCGAGCGGACCGGCACGTCGATCTGCTGGGCCATCTGGAAGACGGGAGTTGCCAGCTCCGGCCGCGCGTGGCAGTGGTGGTGCCCGTTGAGGAACGCGGGCCAGCGGCCGAAGATGTCCGCCGAACCGCTCCAGCTGGACGCGGAGCGAGGTGCGCGCCGGCGCGCCGCTGCGGGGGCCCCAGCGGCCCTCGAACTCGATGTGGAGCCCGATCTCCACCCCTGTCTCGAGCAGCGGCTCCGCCTCGCAGTACTCGCGCTCGACCATCGCGCTGACCGAGTCGATGGCGCCCATCTGGATCGCCTCGAGGATCCCCTGGTTGTAGGAGGGCCAGTACCCGTAGTCGTCCGCGCTGATCACCAGCAGGCGGCGCTTGTCTCCTTGGCTCGTAGCCACCCGGCCAAGGTTAGGGCCAGACGGCTGGTTAGCTGACCTGCTGGATCGCCGCCTGGATCCCCGAGAGGCCGAACCCGTTGATCGGCTGCGTCCCGTTCGGCCCCTCGGCGACGAGCGAGGGCGTGCCGTTGAAGCCGAAGCCCTCGGCGTCGGATGTGCCCTTGGCGATCACGGCGTCCCATTTGGAGGAGTTGCGGGATCGTTCCACTTGCCGATGTCGGAGACTCCGGCGGCCTGTCGCGAGGCTCGTCAGGAAGTCGTCAGTGACGTAGCCGGAGTTCTCCTCGCCCTGATTCGCGTAGAAGAGCTGCAGGTAGTTCCAGAAGCGATTCTGCTCACCGGCGGCCAGGATCGCCTTCATCGCGGGCTTCGAGTCCGGACCGATGATCAGGTAGGGCTGGTAGACGTACTTGACGTTGCCGGTCCTGACCTCGCTGGAGATCAGCTTCGGGGGCGATCTGCTCGGCGAAGGCCTTGCAGACCGGGCACTGCGGGTCGCCGAACTCGGTCACAGTGACCGGAGCGCTCGGATCACCCGAGCGTCTGACCGCTCTGCGAGATGCCCTGGAGCTCGGAGTTGACCTGGCGCGACGCCCTTGACGTTGCCCGGGGTGCTCGGCGTGTCGTTGTTGTCGCCCCCGGACTGGCTGATCACGATCAGCGCGACGATCACGGCGACCGCCGCGAATGCCGCGATGCTCAGGTACTGGACGCGGCGCTTGCGGCGCGTGCTGTGCCGCCGCGTCCTGCGACTCGGCGGCCTCTCGCTCGGCGCGCAGGCGCTCTCGTTCGTCCTGACTACCTTCCATGCGAAGACTCTATCTGTGGCGCGGCCGAGCTCTCTGCCCGTGTACGCGAAGGCGCGTGCCGCCGCGAACGCCAGGGAGAGGAACATGAGCACCGCGCTCGCCACGCACCACTGGCAGATGGCATCGATCACGAACAGCTCCAGATAGGTCAGGTACATGCTGAACCCGAAGCCCACGAGCGCGGCGAGGAAGCCTCCGAAGCGCCCGGTGTCGCCCGGCACGAGCGCGGCGGCGAGCAGCAGCACGTAGCCGGCGATTCCGAGCACCGCCACGTTGATCCCCGCCAGATGCGCGTAGTGGCTCTCCGCGACGGTCTCGCAGCCGGTTCCGCCGGCGAGGCACTTCGGCGCCCCTCCCCCGCTCTCGGCGATCGCGATGTAAGTGGCAACGCCGATCCCGGCGAGCGCGAGCACGCCGGCCACGATGCGCAGTGTTCGCTCCGAGGGCATCCGCCAATGCTATGAAGCTCACGTGAATGCTTCCGAAAGGGCGCCGCTGTCGATCCGTCCGGCAGAGTCAGGCGACGCCGAGGTGATGGCGGAGATCTTCAACCAGGGCGTCGAGGACCGCGTGGCCACCTTCGAGACGCACCCCGCTGCGCTCGAGGATGCGACGCGCTGGATCGAGAGTGATCTCGTGATCGTGGCCGAGCGCGATGGGGCGTTGGTCGGTTGGGCGAAGGCGAGCCCCTACTCGGACCACCACCACTACTACGACCGTGTGCGCGAGGCGACGCTCTACGTCGAGCGAGACGCGCGGCGGACCGGGGTCGGCCGGCAGCTGCTCGACGCGCTGGCGGACGCCGCCGCGACCGCGGGCGCCCACAAGCTGGTCGGCAAGATATTCACGTCGAATGAGCCCAGCATCGCGATGGTCGGCGGGCTCGGCTGGCGTGAGGTGGGCGTGCACCAGCGCCACGGCACGCTCGACGGCAAGTGGAAGGACGTCCTCGTGGTCGAAAAGCTGCTCTAGCCGATGCGCACCTACCGCCTTTGGGTGTGTTCATGCAGTGCGACTCGATCGCGATGGACTCGATCAGCGGCCGCGGGAGGCTGACGGGTGACACGGGCAGAGACCAGACCGTGTTGCTGCCGCCCTGGATGTCGTCCGTACCATCGCCGGCGTCGATCATGTCGTTGCCACCGCCCCCGCATACGGTGTCGGCACGCGATCGTGGCGTCCTGCCCGCGGGCGATCATGCTCGCGTGCACAGGATCCACTACCGCTTCGGCGTCGTCCTCTGCCTGATCCTGGCGACGATCACGTTCACGCTGGCCGCGCCGGAGGGCGACGGGGCGAGGTTCGTGGCCGTGATGCTCCAGGCAGCCGTGTTGGTCGCGGCCGTGATCGCCTCGAGGGCCCACCGTTATGTGATCGAGCTCAGCGTGGTCGCGGCCGCGGTCGGGATCGCCGGCACCGCAGCGGCTCTGTTCGGCAGCGGCCAATTCGGGAACAGCTCGGCTGCAGTCGTCGCGCTCTTCTACGTGATGCTGACGCCTCCGGCGATCGTCATGGGCCTGATGAAGCAGTTCCGAGAGGCCGAGGCTGTGACCCTCCAGACGATGTTCGGCGTTCTCTGCCTCTATCTCCTTGTGGGCCTGCTCTTCAGCGTGACCTTCGTGGCGGTGGATCAGCTGAGCGACACGGCCTTCTTCACCAAGAGCAGCGTCCACGGCCGGGATGATTTCCTCTACTTCAGCTACACGACCCTGACCACGGTCGGATACGGTGACCTGGTCGCCGCCACGAACCTGGGCCGTTCGCTGGCGATCACCGAGGCCCTTCTGGGGCAGCTCTATCTGGTCAGCGTCGTCGCGGTGATCATCAGCAACCTGCGTCCGGCCAAGCCACGGCCGCGCCGACGCGACCGGACCACCTAGCCGAGCTGCAAGAGCGCCCAGAAGGGGTGCTCGCGCGACGGGATACGCGGCGGGACCCGGCGGTGCTGGCGGTTCCGCGCCCAGGCCAGGTAGCCCTGCAGGCGCCGCGAGATGGAGCGCTTGGTGGCGGGCGTCGGCTCGACCGCGCTCTGCTCCAGTGCGAACAGCCAGGCGTTGGCCTCGGATTCCAGGCGAGGCGCCGAGCGCCCCTTCCCCACCAGGTGACCGATCTCGTGCAGGGCGATGAAGTAGGAGACCTGGCCGCGGATCGGCGGGATCGAGATCTCCAGCTTGCCGCCGCGCCAGCGGATGGCCCTGCCCCGCGCCGAGTTGCCGGCCAGCTCAATCCCGTACTCGCGGCAGAGGTCCACGACGTGTGCCTCCATCAGCTCCACGCCCTTGCGCGTGCGGGGCGACTTTTCCTGCCTGAACACGGGCGGCAGCGTAGCCGCCTCAACGGATGGGTCTCCCCCGCCGCCATACTTGGGTTGTGGCTGAGGCAACTCAATTGCGGCTGGCGCTGGCCCAGAT
Source organism: uncultured Solirubrobacterales bacterium (assembly GCA_963819715.1). Lineage (GTDB taxonomy): Bacteria > Actinomycetota > Thermoleophilia > Solirubrobacterales > 70-9 > DASUPK01. The sequence continues at coordinate 57,666 of CAWFXE010000001.1, read as the reverse complement.
CGACCCCACCGTGGGCGACGTTGAGGGCAACGTCCGCCTGATTTCGGAGTCGATCGAAGGCGCGCGGGAGGCGGGCGCGCAGCTGGTGGTGCTCCCCGAGCTCTGCGTCTCGGGCTACCCGCCCGAGGACCTGCTGCTGCGCCCGGACTTCCTGGACGCGGCTCGGCAGGGTCTCGACGCGATCGCAAGCGAGGTCGATGGCATCGTCGCGCTGGTCGGCTTTCCGGAGCGCGTCGAGCGTTCCGCCGAGGAGCTCGAGGACTTTGATCCGCTGATCGACCCGCCCCCTCCCCCGGCATTCAACTCGCTCGCGGTTCTGGCCGACGGCGAGGTTCGCTCGATCTACCGAAAGTGCGACCTCCCCAACTACGGCGTCTTCGACGAGCGCCGCTACTTCGAGCCCGGGAACGCCCCGGCGATCATCGAGGCCGAGGGCGTCGTGGTCGGCCTGACCGTCTGCGAGGACATCTGGCATCCGGGCTTCCCGGAGGCCGATGAGGCCGCGGCCGGCGCGCAGCTGATCGTCAACGCCTCCGCGTCGCCGTATCACCGGGGCAAGGGGCGGGCGCGCGAGTGGATGATCGCCGAGAGGGCTCGCGACAACGGCGTCCCGTTCGCCCTCTGCAACACGGTGGGAGGCCAGGACGAGCTGGTCTTCGACGGGGCGAGCGTCGTGGTCGGGTCAGACGGCGAGACCCTCGCGCGCGCGGCGCAGTTCGAACCCGAGTTGCTGGTGTGCGACCTGACGCTGCCGGGTGGCGGCAACTCGCCGGCGCGCCTCGCCGAGCCGATCGCGAGCGAGGAGGGCGAGGTCTACGAGGCCCTCAAGCTCGGCCTGCGCGACTACGTCACCAAGAACGGCTTCGACCACGTCGTGATCGCGCTCAGCGGCGGGATCGACTCGGCGCTCGTCGCTCTGATCGCGGCGGATGCCCTCGGGGCCGATCGGGTCAGCGTCGTCGTCATGCCGTCCCCCAACTCGAGCGACGACACCCAATCCGACGCGAGGACCATCGCCGCCAACCTCGGCGTCGAGCTGATCGAGATCTCGATCGCCGAGGCCATGGATTCCTACGAGCAGGCGCTCGCGCGCAACTTCGAGGGGACGGAGCCCGGTATCGCCGAGGAGAACCTGCAGGCCCGGATCAGGGGCAATCTGGTGATGGCCCTCTCCAACAAGTTCGGCTGGCTCGTGCTCACCACGGGCAACAAGAGCGAGCTCTCGGTCGGGTACGCGACGCTCTACGGCGACATGGCCGGCGGCTTCGCGGTGATCAAGGACATCTTCAAGTTGCTCGTCTACCGCCTGGTGAGCTGGCGGAACGAGCAAGAGGGCCGCGAGCTCATTCCCGCCTCGGTGATCGAGCGTCCGCCTTCGGCGGAGCTGCGGCCAGACCAGCTGGACGAAGACTCGCTGCCGCCCTACGAGACGCTCGACAGGATCCTGGAGGCCTACGTGGAACGGGACGAGGGCATCGACGCGCTCGTCGCCCAGGGCCTGCCCGAGGACACCGTCATGGACATCGTCCGCATGGTCGACCGCGCGGAGTACAAGCGCCGCCAGGCGCCGCCGGGCATCCGCGTCTCGACGAAGGCCTTCGGCCGTGACCGGCGCCTGCCGATCACAAACCGTTTCGGCTCGATGCGCCCGCTACCGCGCTAGTCCCGCTGGGGTCTCACAGCGATAGTCACTCGCGAGAGGGCGCAGACGCGGCCCTCGTCGTCGATGATCTCGACGTCCCAGACCCAGGTCGTGCGCCCGCGGTGGCGCGCTCTCGCGGTCGCGGTGACGTCGCCCTCGGCGATGGGGCGCAGGAAGGTTGTGTCGTTGGATTGGCCTATCGCTGCCATTCCGTCATCTCGGACGGCGTAGTAGGTGGCCCCGGAGGAGATGCTCTCTGCGAGCGTCGCGTAGACGCCACCGTGGACGATCCCGAACGGCTGCAGGTGGCGCGGCTCGACCGTGACCTTGGCGCGGGCGTTGTCCGGATCGAAGCCAATCCACTCGACGCCGATGGACTCGGCGAAGCCGGACGGGGTGCTCTCCTCCTGGCCCATGGCGCGGGACCATAGTCTGCCGCCATGCGATTCCTCCTCTGGACCGGCGTCGAGGAGTGGCTGACGGAGAGCGCGTCGGTTGAACTCGACGAGAACGGCCTGTGGGCGACGGGCATCCAGCTGGGTGCGGAGCCGGCGCCGTTCCGGGTCGATTACCGGCTCGAGGCTCCCGAGAATTTCGTCACTCGGGAGCTGGAGCTGACCGCGACATCAGACGGGTGGCGCCGTCACCTGCTGCTGCGGCGTGACGGCTCGGGCGAGTGGACGGTCGACGTGGTGGATGACGGTGACGCTCCGCCCTGGGACGGCAGCCTCCCGGATCTGTCCGGCGCCCTGGACATCGACATCGAGAACTCCCCCCTGACGAACACCATGCCGATCCTCCGCCACGGCTTCCAGAAGGAGGGGTCGGGAGACTTCACGATGGCGTTTGTGCGGACCCCGAGCCTGCGCGTGGAGGCATCGCCGCAGCGCTATGAGCACGTCCGTCCCTCGGTCGTTCGCTACAGCAGCCGCGACGGCGACTTCACGGCCGACCTCGAGCTCGACGCCGACGGGCTGCTCGTCCACTATCCGCGCCTGGCACGGCGTGTCGAGCCCGGACTAAAGGCCGGATAAGACCTGCGTCACGCATCGAGTCGCTGCCCTAGGCTTCCACGCTCGTGCCAGTCACGGACGAACAACGCGCGATGCTTCAGCTGCTGCTCGAAGGCGGGCAGGGCTATGACGACATCGGCTCCCTCCTCGGCATCGCGCCGGACGAGGTGCGCTCGCGGGCGCGCTCCGCGCTGACCGAGATCGGCGGCGCCGATCCGGATGCGCAGGTCGGGCTCAGCGATTACCTGCTCGGACAGGCTGATCCGATCGGCCGCGCGGACGCCGTCAGGCACCTGCAGAGCGATCCCGAGGCGAACGCCCTCGCGCAGCGCCTCGTCCAGAACCTGAGGCTGCTCGCTCCGAGGGCCGACCTGCCGGAGATCCCGGAGGCTCGCGGCGGCCGCAGGGGCGCACCGCCCCCTCCCCCGCCGGCAGCGCCGCCGCCGCCGTCGTCGTCCCCGGCCTCTCAGTCCGCGCCGGCCACGCAGGCCGCCGCGGCTCCGCCGAAGGGCCCGGGCTTCGCCTCGCGCGCCGCAGCCTTCGTCAGCGGCCTTGGATCCACCAGCGGCAAGCGGCGGACGCAATTGGTCGTCGGCGTCGCCGCGGCCGTCGCACTGATCATCGTGATCCTGGTCGTCGCGACCAGCAGCGGCGGCGGGGGCAGCAGCAGCGACTGCAAGCCGCTCGACGTCAGTGGGGCACAGCAGGCCGGCGTCCCGACGACCAAGCTTGACGCGGTGGGAGACCTGGCCGGCGAGGATTGTCCTCCCACAGGCCAGGTCACGCTCGTCCCAGTCTCGCCGCAGAACCAGAAGACGAAGAAGCCTGCGATCTCCGGGTTCGCCCTGCAGACCAATGCGGCCCACCTGGAGCCGAGCGCCAACGGCGACGAGTACGTGCTCTGGCTCTACGGCTCTGACCGGCAGGCGCGGCCGATCGGCCAGGAGACCGTCGGTGACAATGGCAACCTGACGGGCGCGGCGCCGCTGGCGACGCAGGAGCTCGTGTTCCTGCAGGCCCTGTCGAAGATCCGCCTCTCCAGGGTGACGGCGGCCCAGAAGAACCAGATTCAGCAGAACCTGCAGGCCCAGCAGGGAAGCAAGAAGGCGACGGGCGTGATCGCGTTCGTCGGGGCCCCCGTCCTCGAGGGCAGCAGCACCCAGCTGCTCCAACAGCTCCAGCAGCAGCTCCAGCAGGCGCAGAGCCAGGCCGGGACGACCACGGGCTCGGGCTCGGCGGGCTGAGCGAACGCGCCAGCCGATGGCGTTGAGCGAGGATCAGCGCGCCCTGCTCCGGCTGCTCCTCTCGGGGGACACCTACGAGCAGGTCGCGGGGGTGCTCGGGGCCGGCGTTGACGACGTTCGCGCCAGGGCGCATGATGCCGCCGCGGTGCTCGAGGGGTCCCCGGACCGCGAGTTCCCTGCCGAGGCGGTCAAGGGGCGCCTGAAGGTCCTGGAAGGCCGCTCAGGGGGAGCCGACGCCACTCCGGCCCCAACCCAGCCGACCCTCACCGGTGGAGCAGGCCGCAGGCCGTGGGCGCTCTGGCTCGCGATCGGCGCCGCGGCCGTGGCCGCGGTCGTCGTGCTGGTGGTCGCCATCGGCGGTGGGGGTGGCGGCAACGAGGCGACGACGACCGCGACGAGAGCCGACCAGGAAGACGTGGTCCCGATCAAGCTCGAGCCCGTCGGGGGCTCGAAGGCGACCGGCATGATCTCGGTCGTTCGCGTCGCCGACCAGCCGGCGGTCGATCTCGCCATTGCGGGCCTCGAGCCGAGCGGCCCCGGGGAGAGCTACGTCCTCTGGTTTGTCGGCTCAGGCGGGCGCAGCCTCCCGGTCGCCTTCCAGGCGGTAGGCGCGAACGGCAAGCTGACCGGCAGGACGCCGATCCCGACCGCGGCTGAGGGGCTGCTGCCCAGCTTCGACACCGCGGAGCTCACACTCACGGAACAGCGCGCAGCCGCGGGGGCCGTGCGCCGCGCCGCGCAGAGCGCGACGCTCCCCCAGGTGGTGGGGACGCCGGTGATGCGTGGGGCGCTCCGCTAGGGCAGAAGCTTCCCCGGGTTCATGATCCCGGCGGGGTCGAGCCGCTCTCTTACGGCTCGCAGCGCGTCCAGGCCGAGCTCGCCGACCTCCGCGGTCATGTAGGGGGCGTGATCGCGGCCCACCGCGTGGTGATGCGTGATCGTCCCCTCCACGGCGACGATCGCCTCGCAGGCAGCCGTCTTGGCCTCCCGCCACTGCTCGAGCTCCTGGCCACGCCGGGCACGCGCGAAGAAGGTGAAGTAGAGCGAGGCCCCGTCCGCGTAGGCGTGCGAGAGGTGGCACATGACGATGCACCGGTTCCCCAGGATGCCGCGAAGCGCGTCGCCGACGGCCCGGTAGAGCTCGTCCAGGCGGCTCCAGGTGTGGGCGGTCTCGAGCGTCTCCACCATCACACCGAGGTTCATGAGCTCGTCGCGCAGGTAGGGACCGCCGTAGCGGTTGCGCACCCAGGACCGGCCGGCGGAGGAACCGAGAGGCACCGCGCCGCCGCGCCGCAGCCGCGTCTGGCCCAGGGAGCGACGGCGGCGAACTGACTCCCGCTCCCCCTCCCAGCCGCAGATCATCAGGCAGCCGCCCTTGCGCTTGCGCAGGGACAGATAGGCGTCGAGCGCGCGCTTCTGGAGGCCCTCTGTGCCCGCGAGGTCGAGCGAGACCCTGGTCTCTTCCTCATCCGAGAGCCGCAGCACGTCCGGCGCCTCGTGGTGCTGCGCGAGGTCGCGGACGATCTCGCGGCCGGCGTCGAAGTCCTCCGCCATCCAGCCCTCATAACGGCGCTCGCGCGGCCCCGGTCGCACCCGGCAGGTCACCTCCGTGATCACTCCCAGGGTCCCTTCGGAGCCCAGGACGAGCTCGCGGAGCGAGGGACCCGCGGCGGTGTGTGGGGTCTGCCGCGTCCGGAGCCGCCCGGTTGGGGCGGTCAACTCGACCGATGTGACGAGTTCGTCGAAGCGGCCGTAGCCGCTGGAGGCTTGGCCGGCGGAGCGAGTCGCGGCGAAGCCGCCGATCGTGGCCTGTTCGAATGACTGGGGGAAGTGGCCGATCGTCGTCCCAAGCGCCTGGAGCGCCCTCTCCGCGTCGGGACCCGACAGGCCGGGCCCGAGGGTCGCTGTGAGGGATGTGGAATCGAGATCGACGGCCCGCAGGTGCGCGAGGTCGAGCGAGGCGACGGCGCCGTGTCCCCCGGCGAAAGCGTCGAGCCCGCCGACGACGCTGGTCCCCCCGCCGTACGGAACGACGGCGATCCCGCTCGCGGCGCAGGCCTCGAGGACAGCTGCGACCGCGGCCACATCCGCGGGTCGCAGGATCGCGTCGGGTGCTAACTGCAGCTGTCCCGTGCGCAGCCGCACCAGGTCCGGATAGCTCCGTCCGGTTGCACGGCGCAGGCGATCCTCGCCGCCGTCGAGGACCTCGCCGGCGGCTGAGCGGACGGCGTCGGGAATCGGCCGCGGTTCCGGCAGGGAGACCTGCTCCAGCGAGACCGGCTCGACGGCATCCCCATTCTCGACGCCAAGCTCTTCGCGCAACGCGCCGACAGCCCGCGGCGGCAGATTGAGGCGACGCTCGGGGTCGCCCCACCCCCACCACTTCATGTCGGCGGACAAGCTTTAAACGCCTCCCTGCTCCGCTTCGCGTCCGCCGGGGGCTCGCACTACCCCGGTGGCCGCGGTTTCCAGGCCGGACAGCGCCTCGTTCAGCGTGCGGCCGATCGCGCGGCGCATCATCGGCGCACCCAGCCGGGACAGCCCCCGCAGCCGGCGGTCCAGCGACATGGTCACGTCGGTCTCACCATCCTGCGGGCTGAGCTTGATCTCGGTCCGCGCCCGCTTCACGAACTTCTCGAACGGAGTGCCATCGACGGTCTGCTCGAAGACGTAGCGCTCGCCGTCGGTCGCCTCGACCCCGTGGTAATCGGCCCTGACTCCGCGACCGTCCCTCGTCTCCAGCACCTGGGTCCAGCTGCGCTCGGCGGGCTCACCTTCGCTGACGTTCTCCACGCGCTGGGTGTTCGGCCACCAGCGCGGCAGGTGGTACGGGTCCGTGACCACGGCCCAGAGTGCGCTCGCGGGCGTTGCGATGCGGCGCCTGCGCACGACGCGTGCCATGAGGTGCGGCCTACTCCTCGCCGGTCAGCTTCCGCAGATCGCGGACGAGCAGCATGTGCGTGAGGTTGTTGCAGGCGGCGGCGAGGCTCTCCAGGTTCTCCATCGCCTCGCGGCGGGTGTTGTGGTTCGAGGAGCGCAGCGCCGCTCCGACCACGGCCTCCAGCAGCTGCGCCTCGCGATCGGCTGCCGTCCGCAGCACCTTCAGGTTCCGCCCCCCCACGCCGAAACGGGCGAGCTCGGCGCTCGCCTGGACGATCTCACGATCGGTGTCGTCGTAGAACTTCGTGCCATCGATCTGCTCGGGCAGGACGAGGCGCCAGTCCTCGAGCTCCTTGATCAGGGCGGGCGCCACGCCCGTCACGTCGACGAGCTCGTCGAGCGACATCCGCGAGCCCTTGCCCCCTTCGACCGTGGCAGCTCGGCGGAGCGCGGCCCCGGTGCGCTCCTCGCGAGCACCGGCGGCGAGCTCCTGGCGGATCACCCGCAGCGGAAGGAACTCGTCGCGCTGCATGCGCAGAATCGCCCGCAGGCGCTCTACGTCGGCCTGGCTGTAGAGCCGATAGCCGCCGGGCGTGCGCCGAGGCGAGAGCAGTTTCTGGTCCTCGAGGTAGCGGATCTTCGAGATCGAGACATCCTCGAACTCCCGCCCGAGGATCTTGGCCACGGCGCCGATGGTGAGCGCCTTGCGGTTCGAGGGCACTTGGTCAGCCTGGGTTCGATCGAACGGCGTGGCTTCCATCATTTCTCCAGATAGCTCAGCTTGTACTTGCCGATCTGGATCTCGTCGCCGTCGGCCAGCTGGTGGGACTCGATCCTGCGGCGGTTGACGTAGGTGCCGTTGAGAGACCCGAGGTCGTCGATGTAGAGGCCGTCCTTCCGGCGGACCAGGAGGGCGTGGTTGCGAGAGACGGTCACGTCGTCGAGGAAGACGCCGGCATCGGGAGTGCGCCCGATCGAGATGCGCTCCTCGTTGAGAGTGAAGCTCTCCCCCGCGCGTCCGCCCCCCGAGCGGATCACCAGGGCCGCGCCGTGCCGCTCGACGACCTCGTCGATGTCGACCTGGTGCATCTCGCCCGACTCGTCGACCGTGTAGGTCATCGTCGTCGGCTCGTCCTTCCCCTCCGGTCGGGAGAGGTAGGCGCCGCACTTCTGGCAGTAGTTGGCCCCCTCGGCGTTGACGAATCCGCACTCGGGGCAGTGGATCGCCACGATTGACCCCTGTCTAGGTCGGAGGCTTGGTCGGGGGCTCCGAGCGGCCGGCGAGGATCTCGCTCAGCCGCTGCACGTCATCGCCCTTGATCAGGGTCCCGCCTTCAGGGCGATTCTCACGCAGGCGGTTGACCAGCTCCGCGCGCAGGATGTCAATCTGCCCGTGAAGGATCCGGCGCCGATAGGACACCTCCTGCTCCTCAGCGGTCAGATTGTCGATCAGCTCCTTGAGCTCTTCGTCGCTCATTGAGCCGATATCGGGAAAGGTGTCTTCCTCCACAGATCCTCCGAGTTCGGTCTTGGGCGGGGATTATAGGTACGAACGCGCAGTCTCAAGCGCGACTTGAAGGTTTTGGCTACGCAGTTGCAAGCTGCCTCATCCCCTCGCGGACGTAGGCGATTGTCCCGAGGATGCCCAGGACGACGCCGACGATCAGCATCGCGCTCCAGACCCAGCTGTCGGAGACCATCGCGAAGAAGAGCGACGCCATCACCGGTGCGACGGCGATCCGGCCCAGCCAGTTGATCTTGAGCTCGCCGACTCGCCGCAGTGCGACCTCGGCGAGCAGGGCGGTGATCACCTCTCGAGCCACCAGCAGGGCGAGCGCCCAGCGTGGCAGCAGCTCGAAGTGCCAGCAGACGACGACCCCGGAGAGGATCGTCAGCCGATCGACGATCGGGTCCAGGATCGCGCCCATCCGGCTGTACTGACCCGTCGCCCGGGCCAGGAAGCCATCCACGTAGTCACCGACGGCGATCAGCCAGAAGACGACCGTGGCCGCCGCGTCGCGTCCGTCGCCCGACGAAAGGGCCAGGTAGAGGAACACCGGGAGCCCGGCGAGCCGGATGTAGCCGACCGCGTTCGGGATCGTCCACGGCCGCAGCGGCTGTCCCGGCCTGGTCTGGCGCGGTGGCGGTCCCGAGCGGTCGAGCCCGAACTGCCGCCGGAACCCCTTTCGCCGCCCCTTACGCAAGGATTGTCCGCGCCCGGAAGCCATGGGGCGAGCATATGGAAGGCAAGGCGAAAACCGGCATCTCACCCACGCGCGCTGAGGACTTCCCTCAGTGGTTCCAGAGCGTGGTCCGCGACGCGGAGGTCGCGGAGCTCGACCACGTCCGCGGGGCCATGGTGATTCGCCCATGGGGATACGGCACCTGGGAGCTGATGCAGCGGGCGCTCGACGACGGCATCAAGGAGACCGGCGCAGAGAACGCCTACTTCCCTCTCTTCATCCCCCTGAGCTACTTCGAGGAGGAGGCGAAGCACGTCGAGGGCTTCGCCAAGGAGATGGCGGTCGTCACCCATCACCGGCTCGAGCAGGGCGACGACGGCAAGCTCCACCCGGCCGCGGAGCTCCCGGAGCCGCTCATCGTCCGCCCCACCTCGGAGACGGTGATCGGGCGTTCCTTCGCCAAGTGGATCAACTCCTACCGGGATCTCCCGCTGCTGATCAACCAGTGGGCGAACATCGTCCGCTGGGAGCTCCGCCCGCGCGTGCTGCTGCGAACCACGGAGTTCCTCTGGCAGGAGGGTCACACGGCGCACGCGAGCGAGGAGGACGCCCTCGAGGAGACCCGCCGGATGCTGGACGTCTACCGGGAGTTCGCCGAGTCGGTGATGGCCATTCCCGTCGTCCCGGGCGAGAAGCCCGAGTCCGAGCGCTTCCCCGGTGCGCGAGATCACCCTCTCGATCGAGGCGATGATGCAGGACGGCAAGGCCCTCCAGTCCGGCACCTCCCACTATCTGGGCCAGAACTTCTCGCGGGCGATGGACATGGAGTTCACCAACGAGGACGGGGAGCGGAAGCTCTGCTACACGACCTCCTGGGGGGTCTCCACGCGGATGCTCGGCGCGCTGGTGATGACTCACGGCGACGACAACGGCCTTCGGGTCCCGCCCCGTGTGGCCGCCAAGCAAGTGAAGATCGTCCCGATCACTCGCGACGATCCGGCCCCCGTGCTGGAGGCCGCCGCGCAGCTGCAGGCCGACCTCGCGGAGCGGATCTGGATGGACGCTCCGGTCCGGGCGGAGGTCGATTCGCGCGACCGAAAGCCCGCCGAGAAGCGCTGGGAGTGGATTCGCAAGGGCGTGCCGGTCGTGATCGAGATCGGCGAGCGTGACCTGACCCAGGGTGTCGTGACCATGACCCGCCGCGACGACGAGAGCCTCGCCCGTGACGCGATTCCGCGCGACGGCGCCGCCGATGCCGTGGTGGGCGTCCTCGGGGACATCCAGCTCGGGCTGTTCGAGGAGGCGGCTCGGCGCCTCCGCGAGCGGACGCGCGAGGACATCACGACGCTCGATCAGTTCCGCGAGTTCTTCTCCGGCGACGAGACCGATTCGGGCGGGTTCGTCAAGGCGCCCTGGAGCGAGGACCCCGAGACCGAGAAGACCATGGGCGAGCTGGGCGTCAGCGTCCGCTGCGTTCCCTTCGACGAGACGCTTCCCGCCGACGCGAAATGCGTGATCACCGGCGAGCCCGCGAAGGTGGTCGCGATCTTCGCGAAGGCTTACTGAGGTTGACCATTTCCTAAGAGAACTCTCACGTTCCAGGCTCTCCGGTAGGGAGTAGCCTCGACTCGAGGGGATAAGGAACTCAGCTGCGGAGCGACGGCTGTGCCGGCGACCCGCGAGGAGGTCGTTTGAGAGATAGGGCGTCTCGTCTCAGGCCGTTCCGAGGTGGCTTGGCGGCACCGGCGATCTTCAATCTCGACGGGCCCGCCCACTACGTCCACTGGCACTTCTTTCAGATGTCGGTGGCCAACCTCGTGCTGATCGGGCTGATGATCGTCGTCTTCATCCTCGCGATCGTCATTCCGTTCCCGAAGCGGGAGATCGAGGAGTGAGCCCCGCCGAGGAGAAGCGGATGTGGACCGAGCGGGTTCGTTCCCGCGCCGTCGGCGCACTCCCCCCCGAGAAGCTCCTGCCGGACCGGCAGCCCGCCTACGTGTCGTCGTGGATCTACGTCTTCGGAGTCGCGACGATCGCGGCGCTGGTCGTCGTCATCGGCTCCGGCTTGATTCTCGGCCTGAAGGGCCCGGCCTGGTGGCATGAATCCGACATCGGGAAGTTCTTCAACAGCATCCACCTCTGGGGCGTGGAGATCTTCTTCTTCACGATGGTCGTGCACCTGTGGGGGAAGTTCTTCATGGGGGCATGGCGGGGCGGTCGCGCCTGGGTTTGGGTGACCGGCGCTGTCGTCTTCCTGGTCTCGATCGGCACCGCGTTCACGGGATACCTGTCCCAGCAGAACTTCGACTCGCAGTGGATCGCCAGCGAGGGCAAGGACGGGCTCAACTCGGTTGGGATCGGGGCGTTCTTCAACGTCATCGACTTCGGCCAGATGTACACGTGGCACGTCATCCTGCTGCCGGTCACCGTGGTGGCGATCGTCGCGGGGCATGTGCTGCTCGTCCGCAAGCACGGCGTGGTGCCCCCGTACGCGGCGAAGGTTGCCGCCGCGCGGGCGGCGAAGGAGACCGGTTGAGCCCCCAGGAGCCCAGTCCGGCCCCACTCGAGTCGAAGGATTGGGAGGGGCCGTACATCCGCTACGACCTGGTCAAGGAGTTCGTCGTGGCCCTGGCCGTGATAGTCGCGCTGACCGTCGTGCTCGCGATTCTCTTCTCCTCGCCCGACGACAAGCCGGTGACGATCCAGCAGTGGGCGAGGACCGACCCCGGGGACTTCGCCGCCACCGCTGTCACCGAGCTCGACGGCTCGAGCGAGGTCGCCACATACGGCGCCCCGTACACCCACACGCCGGGCGCCGGGCAGAAGATCGGGCCGCTCAACCTGCAGAGCGCCGCCGGGGTCCACCAGCCGATTAACACCAGCGAGGACTTCGTGCTCAATCCGCTGCGGAGCATTCCCGGCGACGCGGCTCTGACCAAGGCGCTCCAGGAGTACCAGGCGGCCCTCCCGGCCCAGCAGAAGGCGTGGACCGACGCGTACACGAAGGGGCTCGATGGCGCCAAGTACCCCGGCGGAATCCCTCAGCTTCCCCCGGGCGACTACGGGCCGGTCGCCCCGATGATGGCTTCCCTGGCCGGCCTGGCCGCCAGTGGGGGCCTCGACGGCGCCCTTCTCAACGCGAATCAGTTCTACCAGACGAACTACACGAAGCCGCTGCTGTTCCTCTCGGGCGGCGACTACTTCGAGAGCCGGGCCGAGGATCAGCATCTGCTCGGCACGCAGTGGGGAATGATGAACGAGACGGGGAGCTATCCGGGTCAGGTCTGGCTCTGGCTCTACACGTTCTGGTACCAGATCGCCCCGTTCAACACCTCGGACAACGCGGACGCCCAGATCTGGGCGCTGATGATGCTCCTGTCTCTGGCGTTCATCTGCATACCGGTGATCCCGGGATTGCGAGGCCTGCCTCGCCACCTTGGAGTTCACCGCCTGATCTGGCGCGACCACTACCGGCGCGTCGAGAGGAAGACCTAGGCGCCGTCAGGTGCGGCTGAAGCGCCGCCCCGCCGTGGGCGATGCTTCCTCGTCCAGGCTGACGCGCTTGCCGGCCTTGACCGGCTGGAGGAAGTCGTCGGGCTCGGTGTCGGAGGCCGCGGCCTCCATCTGAGCGATGCGCTCCGGGGTGAGCTCGCCGGCGTTCTCCTCCTCGATCTTCGCCAGCCAGTCGGCGCCCTCGCGTGCCTTCTCCTCCTCGACCTCGACCTTGCCACGGTCGAGGGACTTGTCGATCTCGGCGAACAGGGCGTCGACGAGCTCGCCCTGCTTCACCTTCCGCAGGGGCTTGCCATGGGCGAAGATCAGGCCCTCGTCCTTGGCGCCGGTGATGCCGAAGTCGGCGTGCGAGGCCTCGCCGATGCCGTTCACCGCGCAGCCGAGCACGGCCACCTCGACGGGCTCGGTGTAGGCCTCGAGCCGCTGCTCGATCTCGGCGACCACGGTGTCCATGTCGAACTGGAGGCGGCCGCAGGTGGGGCAGGCGATCAGCACCGGGCCGCGCTCGCGGAGCTGCAGGGCCTTGAGGATCTCCCAGGCGACCTTGACCTCCTCCTCCGCGTGGAAGGTCGAGAGCGAGATGCGGATCGTGTCCCCCACCCCATCCGCCAGCAGCGTGCCCAGGCCGACCGACGACTTGAGTGAGCCAGACCACTTCGTGCCGGCCTCCGTGATCCCGAGGTGGATCGGATAGGGGACCTTCTCGGCGAGAAGGCGGTTGGACGCGATCGTGTTCGGCACGTTGGTCGACTTGATCGAGATCTTGAAGTTCTCGAAGTCCAGCCGCTCCATCAGCTCGACGAACTCAACGCCGGCCTGGACCAGGGCCTCGACGGAGTTCTGGCGCTCGAGCTCGTGCAGGTGCTTGGGCAGCGAGCCCGAGTTGACGCCGATCCTCATCGGGACGTTCTTCTTCGTGGCGAGCTCCGCGACCTCGGCGACCTTCTCGGGACCGCCGATGTTGCCCGGGTTGAGCCGGATGCAGTCGGCGCCGGCGTCGATCGCCTTCAGGGCGAGCGTGTGGTTGAAGTGGATGTCCGCGATCACCGGGATCGGCGATTCCTTGACGATCGTCTTCAGCGCCTCGACGTCCTTGTCGCGCGGCACGGCCACGCGCACGAGATCGGCCCCGGCCTCGGCGACGGTGCGGATCTGCTCCATCGTGGCGTCGAGATTGGCCGTCTCCGTCTTGCACATCGTCTGCACGGCGACGGGTGCGCCGCCCCCTACGGGTACGTCGCGCACGAAGATCTGGCGCTTCGAGGACACGGGCACAGGGTAGCCGTGAGGCCGATTCCGGCGTTTCGCAATCCGGTGAAAGTGCCGTCCCGTATGCGCTATTGCACCGTTCGCGCCTGTCTGAGATGATCGCCTCTCTAAGGGGAACCACGGAGGGAGACCCATGAATCGCCGCTTCAGCTCGAATCGCGCTCGCGACCACGCTGGCCGCGGGTGCCATCGCAATCGCACCCGCAGCCGCCATCGCCGACACCGTGACGCTGGGCAGCCCGCTCGTCAACAACTTCGACGGTGGAATAAGCACCAGCGCGCTCACCGTTCAACTCTCATTCGACCCGGCGACGAGCCCCAACCCGGTCGTTTCCCCCGCGAATGGCACGATCACCGACTGGAAGGTGAAGAGCGCCGACGACGGGGCCGTCTACACGCTCAAGGTGATGCGGCCGAACGGACCGGTCAGCATCATCCCTGCCACGACCACGAACTTCACTGCGGTCACATCCGTGCAGGCTCCATCGCCTGTCCCTATCGGGACCTTTGCCGGGACCCCCACCGGTGTGATCTTCGACTACCCGGCGTCGCTGCCGATCAGCAAGGGCGACTACATCGGCGTGGTCACCGGCGGAGCCTCCAACGACTTGCCGCAGGCGATGGCGAACATGCTGCCGCAGAGCACATTCGCCAACAACTTCGGGTCGCTGCCCACGGACGGAAACTCGGCCGATCTCACGGCCGACGCGCAGCACGAGCTGCTGCTGCAGGAAACGATCCAATTCACGCCGCCGGTCTCCCCCGTCAACCCGGCCGGGAAGGCCAAGTGCAAGAAGAAAAAGAAGAAGCGCTCGGCCGAGACCGCCAAGAAGAAGAAGAAGAAGAAGAAGTGCAAGAAAGAAGAAGAAGAAGAAGAAGCACCACCACTAGCCGGCCACTGCCGGTAGATCCCGATTGCGCCCTCGCACGTAACAACAGGTGTGAGGAGAGCAACCAGGGCGTCCCCGTGCGCACTGACTGCGGCTGTGCTCGCGTCGATGCTGGTAGCCGCCTCGGCCAGCGCCAGCTTCCACCTGACGAAGATCCGCGAGGTCTCCACTGGGTCCGCCGCCGACACCTCCTACGTGGAGCTGCAGGCCTGGTCCGCGGGACAGAACTTCCTGGGCGGCCACACGATCAAGCTCTACAACGGCACGGCCCTGACTCACACGTTCACGTTCCCCCTGGCGCCCGTGCCCGTTGTGCCGAATGGCGCCAGCCAGAGCACCGTCCTGGTCGGCGACACGAACGCGCCCGGTAGCCCGGACTTCACCGAGGCGGGATTCGTGCTCAACTCGGCCGCCGGTGCGGCGTGTTTCGATTCGATACCTGTCGACTGTGTCTCGTGGGGCACCGGCACGAGCGCTTCGCTCCCCGGGACACCCGGAAGCCCGGCTAGCGCTTTGAGCTCCGGAATGGCCTTGAGGCGGACAATCGCGCCGGGATGCCCGACGCTGCTGGAGAGCACCGATGACAGCGACAACAGTGCGACCGATTTCTCGCTGACCTCGCCGAACCCGCGCAGCAACTTGGTCGCCCCGACCGAGACTGCCTGCGGTCCCTCAGGGGGGCCAACCGGCACTCCCACACCTCCGTCCGGAAACAAGAAGAAGAAGAAGAAGAAGAAGTGCAAGAAGCACAAGCGCTCTGCGGTCGCGGCAAAGAAGTGCAAGAAGAAGCGGAAGTAGCTACGCGCCGGCGGCGCTGAGCTTCTGCTCCAGTCCCGCAACGCCGTCCGATCCGTCGACGCGGATTCGCTTCAGCTTGTACATCGCGTCCTTTGCGGCGAGGCCCTCCTGGGTGGTGGTCGCTCCGAGGTATCCGGCGCGTTGAACCGCCCGGACGGCGCGGGCGTCGAAGCGGCCAGCCGGGTAGCAGAAGAAGTTGACTGGCTGATGGAATCGGTGCTGCAGGATCGTGCGGGAGTGACCGATCTCCAGGCGCAGGTTGCCCGGGCTCAGCTTGGTCACGTCCAGGTGGTCAATCGTGTGCGAGTCGAGCTCCCAGCCGTTGTTGATCATCCGCTTCACCATTTGAGCCGTGAGCTCACCGTCGGGCTCCGTGTAGGTGCGGACGAGGAGGTTGAGCACTCCCGGCCAGCCGAGCCGTCGCAGTTCCGGGCGGGCATAGAGATACTGACCGCGATACCCGTCGTCGAAGGAGACGATCACCGGCTTGGCGGGCAGCTCACCGTCCTTGAACCAGGCGTCGTAGACCTGGTTGAGGCTGACGCCCGAGTATCCCCGCTTGCTGAGCGCCTCCATTTGCTCGTTGAAGGTGTGCGGATCGACGTAGAGCTCCGGCAGATGCGCGCTCGCCGGCGGATCGGCGACCACGTGGTACATCAGCATCGGAACCGGCTTCTTGTACGGGCCGAGGTCGCCGGTGTCGGGGGGCGGCCCGAGGCCGCCCCGGGACAGCTGGATCGGCTCAGAGGCGCCTGGGCTGTCCCCACCACCCGCGCCTGAGCCGACGATGGCGCCGATCACGGCGCTCGCGATCGCGGCGACCGCCAGGGCGTTGCGGCGGCGGATCGCGGCTCGGCGCCGCCGCTCCTGCAGGTGGCGCATCCTGCGCCGCCTGCGGATCGCGTCATCCATGGGTCAGCGCTGGTAGAGCGCCTCGATCTCCTCGGCGTACTTCTCGTCGATGGGCTTTCGCTTCAACTTCATCGTCGGCGTCAGCTCGTCGCCCCCGGGCTCCCAGGGCTCGGGCAGGATCGTGAACTTCTTGATCTGCTCCACACGAGCCATCTTCTCGTTCGCCTCGTCGACCGCCGCCTGGACCGCGTCGCGTGCCGTTTCCTCTCCCGCCAGCTCCTCGAGCGAGCGTCCCTCGAGCCCGTTCTGGGAGGCCCAGACGGGGGCGAAATCCGGGTCGAGCACGATCAGCGCGGTGTTGAACGGCCGCCCGTTGCCGATCGTCACCGCCTGGCCGATCAGCGGACTCGCAGTCTTCAGATACGCCTCGATGTTCGCCGGTGACATGTTCTTGCCGGCGGCGTTGATGATCAGCTCCTTCTTGCGGTCGACGATCTTGAGGTAGCCGTCCTCATCGATCTCGCCGATGTCGCCGGTCCGCAGCCAGCCGTCATCGGTGAACGCCTCCTCGTTCTTCTCTGGCAGCTTGCGGTAGCCGGGCATCACGCAGTCGGCCTTGACCAGGACCTCGCCGTCGTCGTCGAGCCGTATCTCGACGCCCGGGGTCGGCGGCCCGACGGTTCCAAGCTTGATCCGGTCCGGCGGGTTGATGGTCCCGAGCCCGCAGGTCTCCGACATGCCCCAGAGCTCCCCGATCGGAATCCCGATCGCGTGGAAGAACTCGAGCACCTCGACGGGGGTCGGCGCCGCGCCCGCGTTGACAGCCAGGGCCTCGTCCAGCCCCAACTGCTTGCGCAGCCCGGAGAACATCTGCTCGTCCGCCTGGGCGGCGGCCTCGGCGATCTCGGCCGGGACATCCTCCCCGGCCTGCTCGAGGCGAACCTTCTGGAGCGCTGCCTCGAGGCCCCTCTGCGCGGGCTCCCGCTGCTCATCGGGCAGTCCGGCGAGCATCGCCTCGAGGCCGGCCTTCAGCTTCTCGAAGATCCGCGGGACCGCGAAGAACCACGTCGGCCTCACCTTGGGAAGGAACTCGGCGATGCGCCGGGGATCCGAGCAGACGGTGACGGACACGCCCTTGGTCACCGGCAGGTAGTAGTGGGCGTTCCGCTCCGCGACGTGCGCGGCGGGCAGCCACGAGATCACCTTGGCTCCGCGCTCCGGCAGGTCGATCAGCTCGTCCGCGGTCGCGACGGCGAAGAGGAGGTTGCGGTGCGTGAGCTGCACGCCCTTGGGCGGGCCGGTGGTCCCGGAGGTGTAGATCAGCGTCAGCAGGTCGTCGGGGCCGACCTGCTCGACGAACTCGGCTGGATCGAACTCCGGATCCATCTCCATCAGGTCATCGAGGGTGTGGTCGCCGTCGTCGCTGTCGACGACGATCACGTGCTCGAGGTTCGGCAGGTCCTTGCGCGCCTCGTTGATGTTGTCGAGGTACGCCTGCTCGGTGATCACCAGCTTCGTCTCGGCATCCTGGAGCAGGTACTGGATCTGGCCCGGAGCGTAGGTCTGGTAGATCGAGAAGGGGACCGCACCCAGGGAGACGGCCGCCAGATCCGTGGGGATGAACTCCCAGCGGTTGCCCAGCATGATCGCGACGGTGTCGCCCTTCTTCACCCCGAGGTTCGCCAGGCCTCCCGCGATCCTGTGCATGACGGCGCGGAGCTCGTTCCAGCTGAGCTCCTTCTCACGCGCCTCATCGCGGATCGCGAGGTCGTCGCCCAGCCGATCGACCACCCCGTAGAACGCCTTGACGAGATTCTCGGCAGGCAGCTCGGGGCCCTCCCCACCGCTCGCATGGCGCTCCGAAGTCGTTACCTCCACCGCACGCTCTCCTCTCCTAGGAAACCTGCCCGAAAACGCTACACCAGCGGCGGCCGTGGGTCCGCTCTACTTGGGATTCAGGGCATCGTTGCCCAGCCGCCCCAGGTCATTGCTGAGGCCGACGACCATCAGCAGCATGATCAGCAGGAATCCGATGGCGCTTGCCCGCTCGATCACGAAGAACGGGACCCGCTCCCCGCGCAGCTTCTCCACCAGGCTCCAGAAGATGTGGCCGCCGTCGAGCGGGAGGAACGGGAAGAGGTTGATGATGCCGAGCGAGAGGCTGATCAGGGCGAGGATGAACAGGCCCTCCTTGGGCCCGAAGCCGATCGCCTCGTTCAGCGCCCTCGAGCTGCCCACGGGCCCCGAGAGCTGCTTGCGTTCCTTCGGCAGGAAGATCCGAGAGATCGCCGACACCGTTTTGGACGTGATCAGCCACATCGTGTTGCCCGCATAAACCGCCGCCTGAGACGGTGTGTTGATCGGGGTTACCGCGGTTGGCTCGAACCGGACCCCGAGGAGCACCTGCTGCGCGCCGGAGTCGTAGCGCGGTGTGATCTGGAGAGGGACCTGCCGGCCGTTCCTGGCGACGACCATCGTGACGGGCGTGGTCGCCTGGCAGCCCGTCGTCGGATCGCCGGAGCACTTGTGCGAGCCGATCTGGTTGCGGAACTCGTCGGCTCGATCGTTGCCGTTGAGATTGTCGAACGTATGCCCGTCGATCGAGACGACCTTGTCTCCCGGCTTCAGCTGCCCGGCCGCCGCGGAGTCCTTGGTCAGCTCCGCGACCTTCAGATCCGGGCCGGTCACCTGGTTCAGGCTGAACGCGAGGCCGAAGAGGATCACGAACGCCAGGACGATGTTGACGACGGGTCCCGCCGCGATCACCACGACTCGTTTCCAGACCGGCTGGTTGTAGTACGCCCGCTTGAGCACTTCGGGCGTCAGGACCTCCCGCTCGGATGGATCCTGCCCGGCTGATTCGACCCGCTCGAGCAGGCCCTCGGGCGTGTCGCGACCGGCATCCCCCGAGGTGGCCTCCGCGTCCTCGAGCTCCTCGGGGTTCATCCCGGTGATCTTCACGAAGCCGCCGAGGGGGATCATGCCGATGCCGTACTCCGTCTCGCCCCGCTTGATGCTCCACAGCTTCGGCGGGAAGAAGAGGAAGAACCGCTCGACGCGCATTCCGGTCAACTTGGCGACCGCGAAGTGCCCGCCCTCGTGGAGGATGATCAGCGCGGAGAAGCCGAGGACCACCAGGACCCAGGTCACGCTACGGCCAGGCCCTCGATCACTCCGCGAGCATGCTCCCGGGCGGCCTCGTCGACGTCGAAGAGGTCCTCGAAGTGGCGAACGGGGCGGCCGGGGAGGGCCCTAAGGGTGCTCTCGATGACCTCCGGGATGCCGGTGAATGGGATCCGCTTGGCGAGGAAGGCTTCGACAGCCACCTCGTCGGCGGCGTTCAGCACGCACGGCGCGATCCCGCCCGCCTCGCCAGCCTCCCGCGCGAGCCGCAGGCAGGCGAAGGTCTCCAGGTCGGGCTGCTCGAAGGTGAGCTGTCCGATGCTCGCCAGGTCGAGCGTCGGCACGTCCACGTCGGCGCGCTCGGGGTGCTGCAACGCATAGGAGATGGGCACCTTCATGTCCGGATAGCCGAGATGGGCGAGCGAGGCGCCATCGTTCAGGTGGATCAGCGAGTGGATGATCGACTGCGGGTGCACGACTACGTCGATCCGCTCGTAAGGGACGCCGAAGAGGTGATGCGCCTCGATCATCTCGAAGCCTTTGTTCATCAGGGTGGCCGAGTCGATCGTGATCCGGCCGCCCATCTCCCAGGTCGGGTGCGCAAGAGCCTCCTCGGCGCTGACCCCGGAGAGGTCAGTCCGGCCGCGGAAGGGGCCGCCGGAGGCCGTCAGCACCAGCCGTTCGACCGTGCCCGGGGGCTCGGCGCCGATCAGCTGGAAGAGGGCCGAGTGCTCGGAGTCGACCGGGAGGATGCGCGCTTCGGTGGCCTCCGAGAGCGCCGTGACCAGCTCGCCGCCGATCACGAGACTCTCCTTGTTCGCGAGGGCCAGGTCGATGCCCTCGGTGAGCGCGACGATCGTCGGGCCGAGCCCGGCGGCGCCGACCACCGCGTTCAGGACGAGGTCGGGCTTGGACTCTGCGATCAGCTCGCGGATGCCCTCCTCGCCGGCGAGTACGCGGCCACCCCACGCGTCGGAGGCCCGCTCGGCTGAAGCGGGATCGGCCAGGGCAACCGCCGGTACGCCGTGGTCGCGCGCCTGGGCGAGGACCCGCTCCCAGCTGGAGTCGGCGGACAGCCCGGCCACCTGGAGGTCGTCGGACGCCCCGATCACCTCGAGCGCCTGGGTGCCGATCGACCCCGTCGATCCGAGTATCAGCACTCGCTTCACGGCGCCCAGTGTAGGTGTCACCTCAAACGGGCCGTAAACGAAAACGGGAGGCCCGAAGGCCTCCCGTTGGCGTCTTCATGCTGGAGCTATCGAACCTGAACAGCCGAGAGCTCGAACTGCGAGACCTTCAGGTCACCCGTGGTTTCGTTGCAGCTCAGGGCGATGTTGTGCTTGCCGCCCTGCGGGGTGGTGACGATGTTGATGCCGAACGACTCGATCGGGCCTTCCGTCCGGACAGCTGTCTTGGTGCCGGTGACCTCCAGCCCGTCGACGTCGATGTGACAGACGCCGTCGGCGATGGCGCCGTCGCCGTCGATGGTGCCGTCGACGACCACCAGGTACTTGCGCGGGAAGCCTGTGGAGCCATTGACGTCCACCGAGGTGCACTTGAGGAACGTCGTGCTCGTCGGGTCACACGGCGTGGTGCCGGTCTGGGCGTTGGTGGAGCCGACGCCCAGCGCCTTCAGGCGGGCGTCCTTACTGAGGCCCTTGTATTCGATCTTCTTCTTGCTCGTTGCCGCGTACGCGCCTCCGCCTAGCGCCACGCAGAGGGCGATGAACCCGATCACGGCGCCGGCAGAGGGCCGGTGGCTGAACAGCTTCTTCATCCAGAACCACTCCCTTTCAGGTTTTTGAGCGTTCGCTGACGAAACAGCATGAGGCCGAGAAGTTGCGGCCTTGCGAGGATGCATTCATGGCACGTAGTAGGCGCAGGCGCAACAAGGCCGATCCCTCGCTCGATGCGGAGGGGATCCGCGATGTCGTCCGCCGAACGGACGCGAATCCGCAGCTCGTCGCCACTGCGAAATTCCTACGCAGGTTGATCCCCGGCGGCGAGCCCGAGACCTCGGAGATGCCCGAGCCGATGCAGCGACTGGTCGAGGAGGTCCAGCCCGAGGGCCCCAGCACGATGCGCGAGATCGGCAAGGGCGCGCTGCAGGCGTGGCACGCGCTGTCAGAAGCTCAGCGGCGCCGGCAGGGAACGGCAGACGTCGCGATCCTGTTCACCGACCTGGTCGGCTTCTCGGATTGGGCTCTGGAAGCGGGCGATGAGGCAGCGCTCGAGGTCCTGCGCCAGGTCGGCGATGTCGAGCAGAAGGCGATCTCGCACAACAAGGGGGCGATCGTCAAGCGGCTGGGCGACGGCGCAATGGCGGTCTTCAGCGACTCGAAGCAGGCGGTTAGGGCGGCCCTCGACGCGCAGCGTGAGATCGAGAAGATCGAGGTGGAGGACTACCGCCCCTCCCAGCGCGCCGGCGTCCACCGCGGCACGCCGCGCAAGGTGAAGGGCGACTTCCTGGGCGTCGACGTCAACATCGCCGCGCGTGTCGGCGACTGCGCCGAGGGCGGGGAGGTTCTGATCTCGGAGCCCGTCCGCGAGGAGCTCGACGGCCGCAGCTTCAAGTTCGGCCACTCCCGCGAGTTGTCGGCTCCAGGCGCGCCCGCCGACCTCACGGTCTGCTCGGTGAAGTCGCGAAAGCGCCTCTGAGCGCTAGTAGACGAACGCGACCGACAGGTAGTACCCGACGACTACCGTGAAGAGCACCGCGTCGAGGCGGTCGATCAGGCCTCCGTGGGGACCGAAGAGGCGGCCCGTGTCCTTGACGCCGAGATCGCGCTTGATCAAGGAGGCGAACAGGTCTCCGACCGGCGCGATCACGCCGATCGCCATTCCCATCAAGAGGGCGTCGATGCCGGGCAGCCAGTCCTGATACAGGCCGGCGAACCAGAAGCCCATGGTCGCGCCGATGAAACCGCCGATTCCGCCCTCGAGCGTCTTGTTCGGCGAGATTCGCGGCGTGATCTTCCGGGAGCCGAAGAGGCGCCCCGCGGCGTAGGCGGCGGTGTCGCCGAGGAAGGTCGCCACCAGCACGTCGATCAGCAGGGCGCCGCCGTGCAGCGGTAGGTCCCGGAGCAGGACGGCGTGCGAGAAGCCGATGCCCATCCAGGCGACGCCCAGGATGGTCATGGCGATCGAGATCGTGATCGCCTCGTGCGAGCGCCGGGCGGCGGCGAACGCGAAGGCCAGCGGGAAGATCGCGGCAAAGACGAGCAGGATCTGGAAGGCGCTGCCGTAGTGGGCGGCGATCACCATCCCGGCGGTGACGGCGTAGGCGGGAAGCATGATCGGCTGCTCGGGCTCCGCCATGCGGAAGAACTCCCGCAGGCCGAGGATCGCGAGTACGACGAGGGCGATCGTGAACAGAAGGCCGCCGGCACCGACGATCGCGATCGCGAAGATGATCCACGGAATCGCGACGACGACCCGCGCGGTCGTCTCCGACATCTTGGGGACGAACCGGCTGAACCTCCCGCCGGATCCGCCTCCGGGCTCCTCCTCCATTCGCCGGGCCACGATCTCCGGCTCGTCGAGCGGTCGCTCCTCCTCCGGGAACGGGTCGATGTCCTCGATCATTTCTCTCGCGCTCCGAAGCGCCGCTGGCGTTCCTCGTACTCGGCGAGGGACGCCTCGAAGGCCTCCCGTGTGAAGTCGGGCCAGAGCTCATCGCGGAAGACGAACTCCGAGTACGCGCACTGCCAGAGCAGGTAGTTGGAGATCCGCTGCTCGCCGGACGTTCGGACGAGCAGGTCCGGCTCGTGCATCTCGGGCGCGTAGAGGTGGCTTTCGAATTCTTCCTCGCCGCCCCCCTCGTAGGCCGCGGCGGCGTCGAGGATCTCGGCCCGGCCTCCGTAGTTGAAGGCGACGAACAGGGTGATGCGGTCGTTCGCGTCGGTCTTCTCCTCGGCCCAGTCCATGCGGCCGGTGAGCTCCTCCGAGATGCCCTCGCGGCGCCCGATGAAGCGCATCCGCACGCCCTCCTCGTCGAGCTCGGGCGTCTCGCGATCGATGCGCTCGGCGAACATCGCCATCAGACCGTCGACCTCCTCCTTGGGCCTGGTCCAGTTCTCGGTCGAGAAGGAATAGACCGTGAGCTCCTTGATGCCGAACTCCGCGGCGTCGCGCAACCGCGCCTTGACGACATCGGCGCCCGCCTGGTGGCCCTCGATGACGGGCAGGTCACGCTGTTGAGCCCAGCGCCCATTCCCGTCGGTGATGATCGCGACGTAGTCGGCTGGCATCGGAGGGGAGATCGGGGCCCGGCCGGAGCCTAGACCTCCATGATCTCCTCTTCCTTGCCCTTCAAGAGGGAGTCGATCTCCCCGATGGCTCCGTCGGTGTGCTTCTGGAGGTCGGTCTCCCCGTGGTGCTCGTCGTCGGAGCCCGCCTCGCCCTCCTTCTTCAACTCGCGGAGGTCTTGCATGACGTCGCGGCGGATATTGCGGACGGCGATGCGGCCTTCCTCGGCAACGTTGTGGACCACCTTGACCAGCTCCTTGCGGCGTTCCTCGGTGAGCTCCGGGATCTGGAGCCGGATCACATTGCCGTCGTTGGAAGGGGTCAGGCCGAGGTCGGACTCCATGACCGCCTTCTCGATCGTGCCGATCGAGGACTTGTCGTAGGGCGTGACGGTGAGCATGCGAGCGTCGGTTGCCGCGACCTGGGCGAGCTGCTTGAGCGGTGTCTGCGCCCCGTAATAGTCGATGTCGAGGCGGTCGAGGAGGTGCGGCGAGGCTCGGCCGGTGCGGACCGTGGCGAGCTCGTTGCGCGTCGAATCGACCGACTTCTGCATTCGCTCCTTGGCGTCTGCCAACAGCTCGTCGATCATCTCGCTCATCAGCTGCGCACCCCCGGAGTTGGCTCCGTAGCGGGCTTTGAGGACACCAGAGTCCCGACCCTCTCTCCGCTGACGATCCTATCTATGTTGCGTTCGTCCGCCATGTTGAAGACGTAGATCGGCAGGTCGTTGTCCATGCACAGCGACAGAGCGGTCGAGTCCATGACGCGGAGGCCGCGCTCGATCGCCTGGCGGTGGCTGATCTCGGGGAGAAACTCGGCGTTCGGGTCGATCGAGGGGTCCGCGGTGTAGACGCCCTCCACCCCGTTCTTCGCCATCAGGATCGCCTCGGCGTGGATCTCCAGGGCCCTGAGCGCCGCCGCCGTGTCCGTGGTGAAGAACGGGTTGCCGGTGCCGGCAGCGAAGATCACGGCGCGGCCCTTCTCGAGGTGGCGGATCGCTCGCCGCCGGATGTAGGGCTCAGCGACCTCGGTCACGGCCATAGCCGAGAGGACGCGGGTGTCGACGCCGACCTTCTCGAAGGCGTCCTGCAGCGTCAGCGCGTTGAGAACGGTCGCGAGCATGCCCATGTAGTCGGCGGTGGCGCGGTCCATGCCCTCGGCAGCCCCCTCCAGGCCGCGATAGATGTTGCCCGCGCCGACCACGATCGCGACGTCGACCTCCCGCGCCCGCACCTCGCGGACCTGGTTGGCGATGCGCTCGATCTGCCCGGGGTCGGTGCCGTAGGCGAGGTCGCCCATCAGGGCTTCCCCGGAGATCTTCAGCAGGATGCGGTTGAAGCTGGCCTCGGCCAAGCTGGCCTACTCCTGTCCCACCTCGAAGCGCGCGAAGCGGGCGATCCGGACGTTCTCACCGGTCTTGGCCGCCACCTCAGCGCGCAGGTCCTCGATCGTCTTTCCCTCGTACTTCTCCTCGTTGAAATGCTGCTGATCCAGCAGGACGATCTCCGAGGCCCACTTCTTGATCTGGCCGTCGACGATCTTGGCGACGATGTCGTCGGGCTTTCCGTCCTCCTTCGCCTTCTCCTCGAGGATCCTTCGCTCGTTGGCGACGTCCTCCTCCGGGATGTCGTCGAGCGAGACGTGCTGCGGGTTCATCGCGGCGATGTGGACGGCGACGTCGCGCGCGAACTCCTTGAAGTCGTCGTTGAGGGCGACGAAGTCCGTCTCGCACTGCACCTCGACCAGGACGCCGATCCGCTGCTGCTTGCGCTCCCCGGTCCCGCTCATGTGGGTGTACGCCGCGACCACGCCCTCCGCGGTCCCGCGCCCGCTGCGCTTGGAGGCCGATGCGGCGCCCTTCTTGCGCAGGATCTCGATCGCCTTGGGCTCGTCGCCGCCAGCCTCCTCGAGCGCCTTCTTGACGTCCATCATCGGCGCCCCGGTCTTCTCGCGAAGCGCCTTCGACCTCGGCGGCGCTAACCGCCATCAGGACTCACCTCCGCTCTGGGTCGGCGCCGGCTCCGGCTTCGACTCCGCCTCGTCCGTGGGCGGAGGCTGCAGGCACCTCGATGGCCGCCTCGCGGTTGGCCTCCTCGTCCGAGCCCTTCCGATCGTGCGGCGCTCGAGCCACCCTCCGGCTGCGGCTGCGGGATCTCCTCGGCGGCCTCCTTCTCGGCCTCGCCCTCTTGCCTCGGCCTGCTGCTTCGCCGTCGGCCTCGGCCTTCGCCTTGGCCTCCGCCTCGGCCTTGGCCTTCGCCTCGGCCTCCTGCTTGGCCTTCTCCTCGGCCTCGCGCCGCCTGCGCTCCTCGTCCTCGCGCCGCTTCTTCTCTTCCTCCTCGGCGCGGCGCTTCTCCTCCGCAGCGCGCCACGCGGCGGCGGCGCCCTCGATCGAGGAGCCCAGCGCGCCGACGATCAGGTCGCAGGAGCGGATCGCGTCGTCGTTGCCGGGGATCACGTACTGCACCGGCGACGGATCGCAATTGGAGTCGACCAGGCCGATGATCGGGATCTCGAGGCGCTCGGCCTCGCGCAGCGCGATCTCCTCGGTCTTCAGGTCGATGATGATCACGGCGTCCGGGATGCGCTGCATGTCCGCGACGCCGCCGAGGTTGTACTCGAGCTTGCGCAGCTCGGCCTCCATCGACATGCGCTCCTTGGTGGGCAGCAGGTCGAGCCGGCCGCCCTCCTTCAGCTCGCGAAGCTCGTGCAGCCGCTGAATCCGCTTGCGGATCGTGTGGAAGTTGGTGAGCAGCCCGCCGAGCCAGCGGCGGTTGACGTACGGCATGCCGCACTTCTCGGCCCACTCCTCGACGGAGTCCCGGGCCTGCTTCTTGGTCCCGACGAAGAGGATCACTCCGCCCTTCGCCGCGACCTCGGTGACGAACTCGGTCGCCTGCGCCAGTAGCTGCTCCGTCTGGAGCAGGTCGATGATGTGAATCCCTTCCCGCTCTCCGTAGATGAAGCGGCGCATGCGCGGGTTCCAGCGCCGTGTCTGGTGACCGAAGTGAACTCCGGCCTCCAGCAGCTCCTTGATGCCTACCTCGGCCATCTGACCTTCCTAACGCTTGAATTTTGTTCGATGCCCGTCGCGGCTGCGGGAACCCGGTTGCCCGGGCAGCGTCCCGTGCCTCTCGGCGGGGGTTGGGTGCAAAGTCCGCGGGATTGTAGGTGCTGAGGGGCAAACGGCAGGCGCGGCCCGCAAACCGGCAATTAGCGCGCGCGTGCGAGAGCTTCCGCGAGGTCCTCCGGCAGCTCTGAGGTGAACTCCAGCTCGCTCTTCGGTGCGGGGGTGCGTGAATGCGAGGCGCGACGCGTGCAGGAACTGCCGCTCCAGCCCATGCCGCCCGCGCGTCCCGTACTCGGGATCCCCGGCGACGGGATGCTTGATCGCGGCGAAGTGGACGCGGATCTGATGCGTCCGCCCGGTCTCGAGCCGCGCATGGACGAGCGTGTCCGCCGGCAGATTCTCGATCACCTCGAAGTGGGTCGTCGCCTCCCTCGATCCCGCCCCCTTCACTGCCCGCTTTGTCCGCTGCCGGCGATCCCGCCCGAGGGGCGCGTCAATGGTCCCGGTCCGGCTCCCCAGCCGCCCCTCGACCAGCGCCGTGTACTCCCGCACCACCTCCCGCGCCTTCACCATCCGCGCCAGCTCCCGGTGCGCCTCCTCGTTCCGCGCCACCACCATCAGCCCCGAGGTGTCCTTGTCGAGCCGGTGGACGATCCCCGGCCGCCCGCCCTCCCCGCCGCCCGCGATTCCCTCGCAGCAGGTCGACGAGCGTCTCCCCCCTGTGCGACGGGCGCCGAGTGGACGACCAGTCCCGGCGGGCTTCTCGATCACGGCCAGGTCGTCGTCGAGGTGGACGATCAGGCCGTCCGGTCGCCATCAGTCCCGTCGAGCGCTCGACGTCGATCAGCAGCAGGAGGACGCCCGACGACGATCGCGACGTCCGCCAGGTTGAAGGTCGGCCACAGCGGCAGGTCGATGAAGTCGGTCACTGCCCCGTCGCGCACCCGATCGGCCAGGTTTCCCAGCGCCCCGCCGATCAGAAGCGCCGCGGGCACCCAGACGAGCCAGCCGCTGCGCGACCGCGGAACGCGAGGAAGACCAGGAACCCGAGCAGCACCACGATCGTCGCTCCGATGAAGACGGCCGAGATGTCCCCGCCGATGCCGAAGGCGACGCCCTTGTTGCGCACGTTCTCGAAGGCGAGGAACGGCAGCACCTCGACCCGGTCGCCCCGCTCCACCAGCGACGTCGCCAGCGCCTTGGTGCCCTGATCGAGCGCGACGACCACCCCGCACGCTGCCAGCGCGGGCACCAACAGGTCGAGCTGGCTTCCTCAACCGTGAATCAGC
Source organism: uncultured Solirubrobacterales bacterium (assembly GCA_963819715.1). Lineage (GTDB taxonomy): Bacteria > Actinomycetota > Thermoleophilia > Solirubrobacterales > 70-9 > DASUPK01. The sequence goes on along the minus strand of CAWFXE010000001.1, from coordinate 29,655 downwards.
GATACGACCACGCGCCCGACGATGAACAGGATGAGGATCGCGAGGATCGGGCTGATGTCTATCGCCATGCCACCTCCCCCGAGCGGCGGGATCACGCGCCGGAAGAGGTTCAGATAAGGATCCACGACCTGGTGGATGAAATCGACGGTCGCGCGCAGCCACGGGTAGTACGGCATGCGGGGGATCCAGGAGAGCAGGACCCGGATGAAGATCAGGATGAAGTAGACGGTGAAGAGCGCGCCGACGTAGTCCGCGACATCGACACGGGTGATCGCCAGCACCGGATTCACTCGCGGACCCGCTCCAGCGAGGCGTCGACGGCGGCGTTCAGCGTCTCCTCGATCTTCCGCTCCTGCAGCGCGTTCAGCCCCGCCTCGGTCATTCCCCCGGGCGAGGCCACGGCGCGCTTCAGCGCACCGGGATCGTGGAGGTCGAGCAGGCCGCCGGTGGCGCTCATGGAGCGCGCGACCATCCGCAGGGCCTGATCCTCCGTCAGGCCCTCCCTGACGCCGGCTTCCACCAGCACCTCTGCCATCAGCGCGAGATATCCGGGCGAGCAGCCCATGATCGCCGTGGCCGCATCGATCAGATCCTCCTCGATCTCGATCACGTCGCCGAGCAGCGAAGCAACTGTCCGACTCGTTCCCGCTCCCGGCGCCCACCTTTTCTCCGTAGACCACGCAGAGCACGGCCTGGCGGAGCTGAGCGCCGAGGTTCGGCATCACCCGCACCAGATCGAGCCCTGTGAGCGCTTCGTGCAGGGTCTCGAGCGTCGTCCCGGCGAGGATCGAGAGCACCGGCGTGCCGGCCTGCAAAAGGTCGGGCGCGACCTCATCCAGGACGGTCGGCTTGACGGCGAGGACCACCAGGTCCGAGCCATCCGCCACCGCGACGTTTCCCTCCATCGCCTCGCCGCCGACCTCCTCGGCGAGCGCCTTGGCCTTGGCGGGGTCGGCATCGGCGAACAGCATCGCGTCTGGCGCGCCGGCCTCACGGCTCGCGGCGGCCCAGCCGCGGGCGAGCCCGCCCGCCATGTTCCCTGCGCCAACGAAGCCAACCTTCATGGCTTGGACTCTATTCGGAGGCCTCCTGCGCCTCGCAGAAGGCCCCCAGCGCGGCCACGAACTCCTCGCTGGCCGAGGTGGACTTCTGAACGGTCACGGTGGTCGCATCGGGGAAAGCCGAGGCCGCGGTGTCGAAGCCCTCGGGCGTGAACACCAGGCATCCGTGGTGCTGCGCCAGCAGCAGGGGCTTCTGGAGGCGCCCGAGCTGCTCCGCGATCGGCTCTGGCGTTGCGACGAGCATCTCCCAGATCCGCGACGCGAGCTCCATCGGCGGAAAGCGATCGACGATCCGCGAAGCCGTCTCCTCGTCGAACCCTCCCTGCGTGAACTGGGTCAGCCCGTAGCGCACGAACGAGTCGTAGTCAGAGCGCAGCACCTGGCTCATCGCCGCGACCACCTCACCGTTAACCGCCGGCCGCACGCCCTCCGACCGGTAGTCGGCGGATGCGTGCCCAAGGGCGATGCCGAGCACCTGGTCCGGCCTCGCAGCGGCGATCCGCACGGCGGTCGCCGTTCCCCAGGCGTCCCCCACCACGAAGTACGAATCCCACCCCAAGCTCTCGATCTCGCGAAGCCCCCGCTGAACGACCAGTTCCCGGTCGAATGTGTCCGCGTCGGGGTCCGGGACCGGTTCGCCGCCCACGCCCGGGGCGTCAAAAGTCGCCACCTCCGCCCATTCGGCGAGGCGGGGCGCGATCGACCATTCCACCTCGGTGAACTGCGGGCACAACAGGATGCGCGGACGCGGCACCCACCCAATCTCTCACAGCAGGAGGGCCTAGGACTGGTTGAAGAAGCCGCCCTCGAGCAGGCGGGCCTTCTCCTCGGCGGAGACCTCGACGTCCTCGGGCGTCAGCAGGAAGATCCCCTGTGAGATCCGCTGCATCCCGCCGCCGAGCGCGTAGGTCATGCCCGAGGAGAAGTCGATCAGTCGCTTGGAGAGCTCGCGGTCAGTCGACTGGAGGTTGATGATCACCGGCTTGGAGCGCTTGAACTCGTCGGCGACCTGCTGGGCGTCGTTGAAGCTTCGCGGGGTGACGACGTGCATCGAGGCGACGCCTCCCCCGTTTCCGGCGGGCGCGCGGCGGCGGCCACGTCCACGGCTCGGCGCCGGTTCCTCCGACGTGTCGTCCACGGATCGGATCCTGCTGCGCCTGGGCGGCGGCTCGTCCTCGCCGAAGATGTCGTCGATGTCCTCCTCGCGGCCGCGACCACGGCGCGAGGCTGCGCCGCGGGCCGGTTCGCGTGGCGCGACGGCGGTCTGATCGAGCGCCATCTCGCTGCCCGTGTCGCCCTCGTCGTACTCGCCCTCCTCGATGTAGTCGCCCTCAACGAGGCCGAAGTACTCGAGCGCGCGTCTCCATGTGTCCCTGATCGCCATCTCGGCTCAGATTCGGCTTGACGGGAGTTATTCCTGCCAGCCGGTGTTGACCGATTATGACCAAAGAACGGACCCCAGGCGGATGATTGTCGCCCTTTCCTGCACCGCCACTTGCCAATCCTGGCTGGTTCCCATGGAAAGTCGCTCCAGGCCGCGTTCCGCCGCCAGCTCCGCCAGGCGGGTGAAATACGGCCTCGACGCCTCCGGATCCTCCGTGAACGGGGGCATCGTCATCAAGCCCGAGACCCGAACCGGGCAGCGCTCGATGAAGTCGTTGAGGGATTCGGGCGCGATCCCGCCCTTCTCCTCCTCCCCCGAGAGGTTCACCTCGACCAGCACCTCGGTGTCCGGAGTGCCGTGGCGGCCCAGCTGCTCGAGTGCAGAGTCCGATGCCACCGAGTGGATCAGCCGCACCAGCGGCAGGATGCTCTTGACCTTGCGGCTCTGCAAGTTGCCGATGAAGTCCCAGGTGAAGCGCTCTCCACACCGCTCCCGCTTCTCCTCGAGGTCCTGGAGCCGGTTTTCCCCGACAAGCTCAACACCGGCATCTGCGAGGGCGCCCATTTCCTCGGCGCGGATGTACTTCGTCGCGGCGAGGATCTCGACGTCCGGGCCGGCCTCCTCGCGAATCCGGGCGAGGTTCGCGCGGACGCGTTCGGTGTCGAGGTTCGTGACGGGCTCGACCATCGTCAGTTCATCCAGACCAGGCCGGCCTGCCGGCCCGTGCGCTCGCCGTCGCGGCGGTGGGAATAGAAGAGCTCGGGATTGCACCTGGTGCAGAAATCGGCTGACTCGACCTCGGTGACGCCGGCTCGAGCGAGCAGGAGCCGGGCGACCGCGGTCAGGTCGAGCATCCGCCCGTCCGCGACGCCTGCGAGATCGTCGAACTCGGCGAGCACCTCCTCCCCCACCTCGTAGCAGCAGGGACCGATCCCGGGCCCGATGGCCGCCGCGGTCGCTTCGATCGCCGCGGCAACCTCGTCGACGATCCCGCCTGCCAGCCCGCGCCAGCCGCAATGGGCCATCGCCACCCCGGTCCGGCCGACCATCGCGACGGGCAGACAGTCGGCGACCATCACCAGCGGCGTCAGGTCGGCGCTGGAGGTGCTGTGGGCGTCGACCTCCTCGGGACTGGAGACCACGTCGGCGTACACCCGCGGTGTCTGGGACCTTCGATGCTCGCGCAGCTTCGCACCATGCACCTGGCGTCCCATGACGACGCCGTTGGGATCGCGTCCCAGGGCTTCCGCCAGCCGGCGCCGGTTCTCCCGCACGCTCTCCCGCTCGTCGCCGGTCATGATCGCGACGTTGAGCGCCTCGTAGGGCGGTTCGCTCGCGCCGCCGATCCGGGTCGAGAACGCCGCATGGGCGCCGGGCAGCTCCGCCTCCAGCCAGCGCACGCCATCTTGCTCAGACCAGTCCATTCGCGTCGAGGTGCCGGCCTAGGGCTTGGCTTCATCCTCTGGTTGCCAATCCCATTTCGGCACTTCGTGGAGCGGGTAAAGCTCTGCGTCGGTCCTCGCCTTCGAGTTCTGCTGTGCGACCTTCGCCCCGAACTCGACGTGCTCCCGCAGCGCATCGCGAAACGGGCGATCGTCGGGGAGGCCCGCCTCCGCGGCGGCCTCGAGGTAAAGCTCCACGAAGCGCTGCCGCTGCTCGTCGCTGATCTCCAGCCCACGGTGGACGTCGATCAGGTGGTCGAAGCCGAGCTCCTTCGTGAACCGGTCCGGGCCCCCGAACGTCTCGGCGGTGAACCAGGTCAGGTGCTCCACGTGCTGGGGCTGGCCCTCTCCGAACAGCGGCACGAGCAGCGGATCCGCCAGCACCTTGGCGTAGAAGACCTGCTCCAGCCGATGCAGGCCCTCATCTCCACCCGCGTGCTCGTAGAGCGTCTCGGTTTGTCCGCCTTCCTCCACCACGAATCCACCATAGCGAGGCGCCCTCAGTCCTCCGGGATCTCCCCTCGCGCTGCGGCCACCGCGATCTCGAGCTCTGCCTCTCGCCCGGATATCTCCCGGTCGAGCTTGCCCGTCAGCGCCGCCTCGAGGCCGTGTCCGATCGCCGGTCCCTCGGGAATTCCGGCCGCGATCAGATCCTCTCCTCCAATCTCGAGGTGCACGTGTCGCCACTCGTCGGCGTACTGATCGAGCCACTCCGCGCCAAGCGCGCGGGCGACCAGGAGCTGAGACGGATCCCAGGGCACGGCGAGCCTCACGGCGTCCGAGGGGCGCTCGGGCGTCGCGGCCACCAGCTCGCGGATCTGGGGCAGTGGCCGAACCGTCGCCAGCTCCACCGCCAGCTCCCGGTTCGCCCAGCTCTCCCACCGTGGTTCTGCGGCCAGGCGGGTCACCTCCGCGACGCGCGCCGGGGCTGCCGGATCGAGAGTCGGCATGACGCCCCAGTCGACGATCAGTTGCAGCGCCCGTGCGGGATCCTCCTCCGCGGCGATCCTCCGCAGCTCGTTCTGGATGCGGTCGTTCGAGACGGTGGAGAGGTCCGCCTCCGCCAGCAGCCTCGCCGTTTCCGGCTCGAGGTCGAAGCCGAAGCGCGCCGCATACCGGGAGGCCCGCAGCGCCCGGGTGGGATCGTCGATGAAGGAGCCGTCGTGAAGCACCCGGAGGCGGCCCGCCCGCAGATCCACGAGTCCTTCGTGTGGGTCGATCAGCTCGGCGCCCTCCTTCAGCGGGAAGGCCATCGCGTTGACTGTGAAGTCACGGCGGGCAAGGTCCTCACCGATCGGCGCCGGCCGGACCTCCGGCAGCGCCCCCGGGTGCGGGTAGCTCTCTGCGCGCGTCTGCGCGATGTCGATCTTCCGATCGCCGACCTGGAGCCTTCCCGTCAGGAAGAGCTCGTCGCGCTCCGGCTCGTACCCGGAAACGTCTGCGAGCGCCGTGGCGTCGCCCTCGATCGCGACGTCCAGGTCGACGCCGCCTGTGCCGAGCAGCAGGTCACGCACCGCCCCGCCGACCAGGTAGGTCGGGACTCGTTCCGCGATCGGCCGCAGCGCATCGATGCCCGGCAGGGCGTCGACGGCCTCATGCAGCCGAGCGATGTCGATTTCCGTTGAGTCCGGCATTAGCGCTCTTGCCTATGGTGCGGATCGTATGCCCGACACACTGAAGAGCCTCTGGGCGAATCACCGCTGGGCGACACTCGGCACGGCAGCCGGGGCTGCGGCAGTCCTGATCGCGCTCGCCGGGTACCTGATCCTGAAGCGGCCCGCCGACAAGTCCTGTCCGGATCCCTGCACGATCGAGACGACAACGAACGCCGGTCCGGTCACCAAGACCGTCAACTGGCCGTTCTACGGACTCAACAAGGAGCGGACCCGCTTCCTGGACGCACCTCACGTCAAGCCCCCGTTCACGACGAAATGGACCTTCAAGGGCCGCCGCCTCCTGGAGTACTCGCCGATCCTGGTCGGGGGGTCCATCTACGGGATTAACAACAACGGGATGGCGTTCTCGGTCAAGAAGAGATCCGGCAAGGCGCGCTGGATTCGCCAGATCGCATCGCGAAACGCCTCAGCTCCCGCGTTCGGCCCGGGTGCACCCCACACCGAGGGGCGGCTCTATTTCTCCAACCTCGATCCGGGTCAGGTGATCGCGCTGGGCACGCGCCGCGGGGCGACGCTGTGGAGGCGTTCGCTCCCGGGCCGAACTGAGTCCTCGCCGGTCGTCGTAGGGAACATGGTGATCGCCGGCTGCGAGTGCGGCACGCTCTACGCCTTCAATGCGGAAACCGGCAAGACCATCTGGCAGACGAATCTCGGCGGCCAGATCAAGGCTGCACCCGCGATCTCAAACGGGGTCGCCTACGTCGGCGACTACTCCGGGACGATGAGCGCCGTGCGGATCAACGACGGCTCGATCAAATGGCAGTCCGACTCCCAGGGCACCGGCGTAACCGCGGGAGCCTTCTACGGCACCGCCGCCGTCGCCTTCGGCCGCGTCTACGCCGGCGCCAAGGACGGCCGCGTCTATAGCTTCAACAAGGACACCGGCGACGTGATCTGGAGCCACACCATCGGCGGGCAGGTCTACGCCGGCGCCGCGGCCGCCGACACGCCGGACAGCCCGCCTACCGTCTACTTCGGCACCTACGGGAGCAGCAGCTTCTACGCCCTGGACGCCCGCAACGGGAATGAGCGCTGGTCCGCTGATGCGGGCGGCTCGGTGATTGGCGCCGCCAGCGTCATCGGGAACGTCGTCTACGTCGCCAACCTGAACACGACCGAGACGGACGGCTTCGACACCGCCAACGGCAAGAAGGTATGGACCTTCAAGGATGGCGCCTACAACCCGGTGATCTCGGACGGCAGCAACCTCTACCTGACGGGCTACAAGACCATCTACCGGCTCAAGCCCAGGACCGCGGCGGACGTGAAGCGCAAGGCGGCGAAGCAGGCCGCCGCGGCCAAGCAGAAGGCGAAGACGTCCGCCAAGAAGAAGGCGTCGAAGAAGAAGCACAAGAAGAGCAGTGCCACGAAGAAGAACTAGGCGACGCGGACCGGGATCCCCGCCTTCCTCATTCGCTCCTTCGCCTCGGCGACGGTGTGCTGGCCGTAATGGAAGATCGATGCGCAGAGGACCGCGTCCGCATGCCCCTCCTCGACCGCCTCGACGAGGTGGTCGAGCTCTCCGGCTCCCCCTGACGCGATCACCGGCACGCTGACGGCCTCGGCGATTGCGCGGGTCAGCTCGAGGTCGTAGCCGTCGTTCGTCCCGTCGCGATCCATGCTCGTCAGCAGCACCTCCCCCGCTCCCAGCTCCGTGGCCTCCTTGGCCCAGGCGACCGCCTCACGGCCCTCGACCTTGGTCCGGCCGCCATGGACGTAGACGTCCCACTCGGCGTCGCCGAAGTGACCGGGCGGGGCCTCGCACGTCTCCGACTCGTCGCCGGCGCCGCGCCGCTTGGCATCGATCGCGATCACAACGCACTGGGATCCGAAGACCTCCGCGAGCTCAGAGATCAGCTCGGGGCGGTCGAGTGCGGCCGAGTTGACGGAGACCTTGTCGGCCCCGGCGTCGAGCACCGCCTGTGCATCCTCGACCGACCGGATGCCCCCGCCGATCGTGAACGGGATGAAGACGTTGTCCGCCGTTCGCCGGGCGAGCTCGACGATCGTGTCGCGGCTCTCGTGAGAGGCGGTGATGTCGAGGAAGACGAGCTCGTCGGCGCCCGCGGCGTCGTAGCGCTCGGCGAGCTCCACCGGGTCGCCGGCGTCGCGAATGTCGACGAAGTTTGTGCCCTTGACAACGCGGCCGTTGTCCACGTCCAGGCATGGGATGACGCGCTTCAGGACCACTCCCTAAGCGTAGGAGGTGCTCAGTCCCAGTCGCCCGCGGCATACGCCCAGGCGATGAAGAGCAGTTGCACCGGCAGGCGGGCATACAGCGCGCTTCGCCCGCCGGGGATTTCTTTCTCGTAGCGCTCCGGCTCCAGCGCCATATGGAGGTTCGCCGGGAAGACCGCAAGCAGCGTGGCGATGCTCCAGGCGCTGCCGGCCCTGCGCGTGGCCGGATGCATCGTCAGGAGGCCGCCGGCGATTTCGGCGACGCCGCTCGCGTAGACCAGCTCGCGATGGCGCGGGATATACGGCGGCATGATCCGCTCGTAGGTGCGGGTCGCGACGAAGTGCATGATGCCCGCGAAGACGAAGAACGGGCCGAAGAGTCTCCCCATGGTCTGATCCTATGGATCCAGGATCGCTTGGGCCTCGGCGACGCCGAAGCGTCCCTCGTAGATCGCGCGGCCGACGATCACGCCGCCGAGGTTCTCGAGACCCAAATCCGCCAGGGCGCGGAGGTCGTTGAGCGAGCCCACGCCGCCCGAGTAGATCAACTCGCCGTCGGTGGCCTTCGCAGCTTCGCGGAGCGAATCGAGGTCGGGGCCCTCCATCAGCCCATCAACCTCGACGGGCGTGTAGACGAAGCGGCTGATGCCTCGATCCGACAGGGCGGCGATCACCTCGGTGGTCGCGAGATCCGATGCCTGGGTCCAGCCCTCGGCCGCGACCTTCCCGGAGCGGGCATCCACGGAGGCGACTACGCGCTCCCCGTGGGCGGCGGCGATCGCCTCGGCCATCTCCGGATCGCGTACGGCGGCAGTGCCCAGGACGACGCGCTCAACACCGGAGGAGATCGCCTCTTCGACTTTCTTGGAGTCCCGCAGACCCCCGCCCAGCTGGACCGGGACGTTGACAGCGGCGACGATCCGTCGCACGTGCTCGAGATTGACCGGCTCGCCGGCGCGCGCGCCATCGAGGTCGACCACGTGCAACCAGCGGGCCCCTCCGTCCACCCAGCGGCGCGCGGCGACGACCGGGTCGTCGTCGTAGGCCGTCTCCTGGTCGTAGTCGCCCTGGATCAGCCTGACGGCCTTGCCGTCGCGGATGTCGATCGCCGGATAGAGGATCAACTGCAGATTCGCGCGAAGTTGGTGAGCAGTCCCAGCCCCGCCGAGCTCGACTTCTCGGGGTGGAACTGGACGCCGTAGAGCGGCGGCCGCTCCACCGCGCAGGCAAAGCGCTCGCCGTACGCCGCAGTGCCGAGCACGTCGTCATCGGCCGACGGGCGCGGAGCGAACGAGTGGACGAAGTAGAACGGCGTTTCCTCGCCGAGGCCCTCGGTGAGCTCCGAGGAGTGCTCCCATCGCACCGGCGACCAGCCGATGTGCGGGACCTTGTAACCGTTTGCCTCCAGCGGTGCCACGATGCCGCCGAGCAGCGAGAGCCCGCCCGCCCCTTCGTTCTCCACCGAGGAATCGAAGAGCAGCTGCATGCCGAGGCAGATGCCGAGCACCGGTACCCCGGCCTCGACGCGTCCGGCGACCAGCTCGTCGAGCCCGATCTCGTGGACCCGGCTCATCGCCTTCGGGAAGGCGCCGACGCCCGGCAGGATCACGCCGTCGGCGGATTCCACGCACTCGCGGTCGGCCGTGATCTCTGCCTCGGCCCCCACCCGCTCCAGCGCCTTCTCGACCGAGCGGAGATTCCCCATCCCGTAGTCGAGGATGGCGACGCGCGTCATTCGGTGAGGGTGCCCTTTGTGGAGGGCACGCCTGTCTCATCGGGGTCGATCGACACCGCCACGCGCAGGGCCCGGGCGAACGCCTTGAAGGCGGCCTCGATCATGTGGTGGGCATTCGAGCCCGAGCGGACCCAGAGGTGGACGGTCATCTTCGAGTTGTTGGAGACCGCGCGGAAGAACTCCTCGGTCAGCTCGGAGTCGAAGCCGGCGATCGTCACGTCCGGGAGCTCGGCGTCGTACGCGCAGTAGGGCCGGCCGGAGATGTCGATTGCGCACTCGCCCAGCGCCTCGTCCATCGGCACCAGGGCCGAGCCGTAGCGCCGGATCCCGGCGCGGTCGCCCAGCGCCTCGTCGATCGCCTTGCCGAGGCAGATCCCAACGTCCTCCGTGGTGTGATGGGCGCCGGTTTCCAGGTCGCCGGACGCCTCGACCTCGAGGCCGAGTCGGCCGTGGCGAGCGAGCAGATCGAGCATGTGGTCGAGGAACCCGACGCCGGTCGAGGCCTTTGCCTCGCCGCCGTCCAGGTCAAGGCTCAGCTTGACCTTCGTCTCCTTGGTCTCACGATTGATTTCGGCTGTGCGGCTCATGTCCCCTTTGCCCTTGCCTCGGCGGATTCCGCGTGCAGCGGGAAGCCCTCGGCGCGGGCCAATGTAGCGACCGTTGGCGCGAGCTCCCGGGCCGCGTCCTGCGTGATCTCGACCGTCGATACCCGTCGCCGGAAGACGCCCGGGCCGAGCGGGCCCTGGAAGCGGCCGGCGCCGCCGGTCGGGAGCACGTGGTTGGAGCCCGCCGCGTAGTCGCCGAAGGCGGTCGCGCTGCGCTCACCGACGAAGACGCAACCGGCCGTGCGGACTCCGTCCACGAGAAGTTCGGCGTCCTCGGTGAGGATCTCGAGGTGCTCGGGCGCGATCGCATTGGCGAGGTCCACCCCGGCCTCGGTCTCCGGCACGGCGACGAGAGCCAGCGCCGCGTCGTCCGCAATGCCTCGCTCCGCGGCGATCGTCTCCACGCTCTCCTTGATCGCATCGAGGATCCCGGTTTCCACCGCCACCGCGACCAACAGCCCGTCCGGACCGTGCTCCGCCTGAGCGCAGAGATCGAGACCGATCCAGTCGGCGTTGGCCGTGTCGCCGGCGATCACCATCAGCTCCGACGGTCCGGCGATCCCGTCGATGCCCACCTCCCCCGCGAGCTGCCGCTTCGCCTCCTGGACGTAGCGGTTGCCGGGCCCTGCGATCACATCGACCCGGGGGATCCGCTCGGTGCCGAGGGCGAGGGCGGCGATCGCCTGCGCGCCGCCCATCGCGTAGACCTCGTCGGCCCCGGCGATCGCGGCGGCCGCCAGCGTCACCTCCGAGACCGGCGGAGGGGTGGCGACGACGATGCGTTCGACGCCGGCGACCTTCGCCGGGATGCAGCCCATCAGCACGGTCGACGGATAGGCGGCCGCTCCACCCGGTGCGTAGATGCCGGTCGAGCCGACGGCGATCTCTCGCAGCTCCACTCGCTGGCCCTGATCCAGGTCGACCCGGCGCGCATCGACCAGCTGAGCCTCCGCAACAGCCCGGATGTTGGCCGCCGCCAGCTCCATCGCCTCGGCCAGCTCCGTGTCCAGGCCGGACCTCGCGGAGGCGATCTCCTCGGCCGGCTGGCGGATCGAATCCGGCTCGACATCGCCGTCCGCGAAGCGACCCTCGATCTCGGCCAGCGCGGAGTCGCCTTCCGCGCGGATCGCGGCAACGATCACGCGAACGGGGTCGGTGACCTCCCCGAGCGCCGGCTGCAGCTCGCGGATGTCTTTGGCGAGGGCCGCGGCGTCGCGCCCGTCCCAATCGAACCGCTCGATGCGCATCAGCTCTTCTCCGGGCGCAGACGCTCCACCAGGTCGTCGACCTCGGCGGCCCGCAGCTTGTGGGAGACGCGGTTGGCGACGAGGCGGGCCGTGGACGAAGCGATCTCCTCGCGGATCTCCAGGCCGTTCTCCTCGAGGGTGCGGCCGGTCGCGACCAGGTCGACGATCCCGTCTGCGAGGGCCACCAGCGGCGCGAGCTCGACCGAGCCCTTGACCTCGATCACCTCGGCCTGCCGCCCGGTCTCCTCGAAATAGCGCTCGGCGATCCGGGGGTACTTGGTCGCGATGCGCATGCCGCCGAGCCGGCGCTCGCTCTCCCCCAGGCTCTGATCCCCCTTGCGCCCCGCCAGCACCATCCGGCAGGCGCCGTAGCCGAGGTCGAGGATCTCGTAGACGATCCGGTCGGTGTGCTCGAGCAGCACGTCCTTGCCGGTGATCCCGAGGTCGGCGGCGCCCGACTCGACGTACGTCGGGACGTCCGACGGGCGCATCGTCACCAGGCTCAGGCCGTTCACCTCGAAGATCAGCGAGCGAGAGTCCCCGCGCATCTCGGCGGTGTCCAGGCCGATCCGGTCGAGGGCATCGAGCGTCTCGTCCCAGAGCGCGCCGCGCGGGATCGCCAGCTTGAGCGGCCCGCCAAGGCGCTTGCGGGGTGCCTCCACGGTCGGGCTCATTCCCCACCCTCCTTCGCCAGCCGCTCCTCCTCCATCTGGGCGAGGTGCACGCGCTCCAGATAGAGGCCGAAGCCGGCCGCCGGCATCGCCTGCCCGAAGCGGCCCACGAGGTCGTCGTAGCGCCCGCCGCCGCCGAGGATGTGGCCCAGCGCCGGGTCGTAGATCTCGACGATCGCGCCGGTGTAGTAGCCGAGGTCGCGGAGCAGGCTGAGGTCGAGCTGGACGCGACCGGCCACTCCCTTCTCGACCAGCAGGTCGTATGTCTGCTGCAGGCGCTGCGCGGCACGCTCGACCGCAGCGCCGCCGAGCTCGCGGGCCTGTTCGAGCACCTCGGCGCCGCCCCGCAGGCCGGGAAGACGCAGCAGCGTCTCGCGGCCATGCGCGTCAAGTCCCTCGACCTCGTCGACCGCCATCTCCAGGCCGACCAGGTTGTGCTCCGCGAGCCGGTCGAGGATGCGGGTGCGGTCCTCCCCCTCGACGCCGAGCTCGGTGAGGAGCTGGCGGTAGAGGTCGGCATCGCCGAGCCCGAGCACCGCCCGGTTCAGTCCCACGGCGTCGAGCGACGCGCTCAGCACCTCGAGGACCTCGGCGGTTCCCTCCGGCGCCGGCGAGCCGAGCAGCTCGATCCCGGCGTGCAGGAACTGGCGGACCTGGCCCCGCTGCGGGCGGACGATCCGGTAGGCGTTGCCGACGTAGGAGAAGCGGTGCGGCGGCTGCGCGTCCGCAAACCGGGTGGCGACCAGGCGCGCGATCGGGATGGTCATGTCGGAGCGCAGCGCGAGCAGCTCTCCGCGCTCGTCGAAGAAGCGATAGGCGCCGACGCCGCTCCGGCCCTCGCCGCGGGCGAGCACCTCGTCGTACTCGAGCGTCGGCGTCGCGACCTGGCCGTAGCCGTAGCGCTCGAAGACGTCGATCAAGGTCGTCTGGAGCGCGCGGAGCTCGCGCATCTCGTCAGGCAGGATGTCCCGGGTGCCCGGGGGTATCGGGTGGATCATGGACCGACCATCATCCAGGGCCGGGCGTTCACAGGCTGCAAGCTTCTGAGCGAGGGGATCCGTACTAGGGTCCCTGGCGGGGGCGCCACAACCGGAGGAGGCGATTGGAATGGCAGTAGTCGTGATTCAGGAGTTCGAGGCCTCGGCTGAGAACTACGCAGCGGTAAACGAGAAGATCGGCGATGCAACGCCCGAAGGGCTGATTCTTCACACCGTCTCCGACCTGGGCGGGGACAGGTGGAAGCTGGTCGACGTCTGGGAGTCAGCCGAGAACTTCCAGAGCTTCGTCCAGAACCAGCTGATCCCGGCGATCGCCGAGGTCGACCCCGACGCGCCTCAGGCTCCCGAACCGGAGATCCATGAGGTTCACGATCTCCAGAAGGCCTGAGCAGACCAGACCCGCTACCGCGACTCAAGGAGAAGACGAAATGGCCGTATTCGTGGAATTGGATTTCGAGGGGTTCACCCCCGACCAGTACGACGCAGTGGACGCTGCGCTCGACCCCAAGGGAAACCCGCCCGACGGGCTGATCGCCCATAGCGCCCGGATGGATGGGGACACGCTCCGCATTCTGGACATCTGGGAGTCGCCCGAGGCCTTCGGCGCCTTCGCGGAGTCCAGGATCGGGCCGACCATGGGTGAGACGCTCGGTGACGATGCCCCGGAGGTCCCGGAGCCGAAGTTCACCGAGCTGCACAACGCCTACAGCGCTTGAGCTAGGCCGGCACGCGTTCTGAGGCGACCCGCTCGATGCGGGCGCCCAGATCGCGGAGCCGGACATCGATCCGCTCGTAGCCCCGGTCGATCTGGGCGACGTTGCCGATCTCCGAGGTGCCCTGAGCGGCCAGCGCCGCGATGAGCATCGCCATGCCCGCGCGGATGTCGGGACTCTCCAGTCGAGCGCCATGAAGACGGCTCGGACCGCTGACGATCGCCCTGTGGGGATCGCACAGCGTGATCCGAGCGCCCATCGCGACGAGCTTGTCGACGAAGAACAGCCGGTTCTCGAACATCTTCTCGAAGATCAGAATCGTCCCGTCCGCCTGCGTGGCGAGGGCCAAGGCGATCGAGGTCAGGTCGGCCGGGAAGGCGGGCCAGGGACCGTCGTCGATCTTGGGGATCGCGTCGCCCTGGTCGTCGCGGATGGTCAGCTTCTGCTCGGGCGGGACCAGCAGGTCCTCCCCCTCCACCATCGTTTGCAGGCCGAGCCGGCGGAAGTGGCGGCGGATGCCCTCGAGGTCCCGCGGGACGACATCGCGAATCCGCAGCTCTCCGCTGGTGGCGGCGGCGAGGGCCATGAAGCTGGCGATCTCGATGTGATCCGGCCTCACGTCGTGCTCGGCGCCGCCGAGCTTCTCCTGGCCATTGACGGTCATCACGTTCGAGCCGATCTGGTCGACCTGCGCCCCCATCTTGCAGAGCAACTCCGCCAGATCCTGGACGTGGGGCTCGCAGGCGGCGTTCTCGATCGTGGTCGGCCCCGGGGTCAGCGCCGCGGCCAGCAGGGCGTTCTCGGTGCCCATCACGGAGGGCTCGTCCATGAAGATCCGCGTGGCCTTGAGGCCGTCCTTGGGAGCCGAGAGCACGATCGAGACGTCACCGTCGACCTTCGCGCCAAGGTCACGGAAGGCATCGAGATGCGCGTCTAGGCGCCGGCGGCCGATCGTGTCTCCCCCGGGCGGCGGCATCCTCACTTCGCTGAAGCGAGCGAGCAGAGGACCGGCAACGAGGAACGAGGCCCGGATCCGGTTCGCCAGCTCCTCGTCCACCTCCGTGCCGGTGATGCTGTCTGCCTGCAGCTTGACCTCGTTGTCGCCCGTCCAGGCAACCTTGACGCCGAGTCGCTCGAGCAAGCCGAGCATCGACTCGACGTCGCGGATCCGCGGGACGTTGCCGATCACCAGCTCCTCGTCGGTGAGCAGGCAGGCGGCGAGGATCGGGAGCGCCGCGTTCTTGTTGCCCGCCGGAACGATCTCCCCCGAGAGCGGAACACCGCCCTGGATGATGAATTTCTCCATTGGCGCCTAGAGTAGCCAGCCTCATGGCGGACGTCTCAAGAGACGATGCATGGCAGCTCGTGACTGAATGGATCGACTCGGAATCGCTCAGAAAGCACCTGCTCGGAGTCGAGGCCGCCATGCGCGCCTACGCCCGGAAGTGGGACGAGGACGAGGAGCTCTATGCCGTCACCGGCCTGGTTCATGACCTCGATTACGAGCGCTACCCCGATCTCGAGACGGGGCACCCCCGCTACGCCATCAACGAGCTGGAGGAACGTGGCTACCCGCAAGACGTCATCGACGCCGTCGCCGGCCATGCCGACTTCATGGGCGTGCCGCGCGAGACTCGGATGGCGAAGACGCTCTACGCGGTGGACGAGCTCTCCGGTTTCGTGGCCGCCTGTGCCCTGGTCCGCCCCACGGGCATCGAGGGCATGAAGCCCAAGTCCGTGAAGAAGAAGCTGAAGCAGCCATCGTTCGCCGCCGCGGTCAATCGCGATGAGGTTCAGCGGGGGATCGACGAGCTCGGCGTCGATCAGGACGAGCACATCGCCCTGATCATCGAGGCGCTCGCCGAGCGCTCCGACGAGCTAGGGCTGTGAGCCGCTGGCTCAAGATCACCCTCGGGGTGATCGGGGGAATCATCGTCCTGCTGCTCCTCAACGCCCTCGTCGTCTCGAACGAGACGAAGAGCGCGTACGTCAGGGACGACGGCGCGCACCTGATCGACACCTCGAGCGGGACGCTCCAGGTGCTCGACCAGGGCAATCCGCAGGGGAGCCCGATCGTCCTGCTCCACTGCGCGACCTGCTCGATGGATTGGTGGGACAACCTCGCTCCGCTGCTCGAACCGGACCATCGGGTCATCCGCGTCGACCTGCTCGGGATGGGCGGCTCGGACAAGCCAGGATCCGGGTACACGATCGACAATCAGGCGAGTGCCGTGGCCGAGGCGCTGGCGAAGCTCCACGTGGTGGGCGCCACCGTCGTCGGCCACTCGCTCGGGGGCAGCGTCGCCGTGGCCCTCGCCGAGCAGAGCCCGCAGCTCGCAACCAGGCTCGTGATCGTCGACCAGTCCCCGGAGGACGGCTTCGAGCACGAGTCCCTGGGTGAGCACATCAGCCTCTGGCCGGTGTTCGGTCAGGCCGTCGCCCGCCTGGTGCAGATCGCGCCCACCTCGACGATTCGCGGCGAGTACGACCAGGCCTTCGCGCCCGGCTACAACATCGCGAGCGGCTTCGACAACCCCGATCAGCCGGTCGACGATCTCCGCGCGATGACCTACACGGCGCTCAAGGACACCATCAACGCCGAGCAGGACTACGTCGACGAGAGCCCGCTGGACGAGCGCTTGAAGGCGCTGGGTGTACCGCTGCTGGTGATCTTCGGCGCCGAGGACCAGATCTACGACGCGCAGGCCGCAATCGCCCGCTACCAGCAGGTGCCCGGGGCGCAGACCCACCTGATCCCGGGCGCCGGCCACTCCCCCAACGTGGAGAAGCCCGAGCTGGTGGCGCCCCTGATCCTGGCGTTCGCAAAGCCACCGCCACCTCCCAAGCCGCCGGCGCCGAAGAAGCCTGCGGCGAAAAAGAAGCGCGCGCCCGCCAAGAAGAACGCCCAGAAATAGCGAGAGGGCCCGGTTTCCCGGGCCCTCTCTGGGAACAAAGGTTTCCCTTCGTTCCGTTAGACCCGAATCTACTCCGCGTGAGAGCGAAGTCAAGAGGACGTGAACTGGCGTCTTCGCAATCTGCGGAAAAGACAGCCCGCCCTGGAATCCGAGCCCAGAAAAGCGAAACGGCCCGGTTTCCCGGGCCGTCTCTGTTTGAACTGACCTGATTGACCTTGCGGCCAACCCGTCTTGCTCAAGTGCGATCACCCTAGCGTTTGAAACAGCGACGTCAATGGGGTGAAAACGGGAGATTCCGCGTTTTGCGGAAACAAGACCCGGCTTCGCCGTCAGGCCGCGGCCACAAGCGACCGCCCGTTTCATTCAACGGGTCGCGCTTTCGCGCGCCTCGCATGATCCGGGCTTCGCCCTCCGCTTCAAATGGGGGGGTCCGGTTAGCTGCCCCAATTCGCGCCAGGGAGACACAACGTGCGGCGCGCGCTACCCGTGCGCGGTTGAGATCACTTCTCAGGCGTAGTAGTGTGCTAGTGCAATGGCACAGTCGGAGGAGAGGCTGCTGGTCTCGGATCCCACGCGGGGCGACGACCTGCCGGTCGGCACAAACCTCTCCTGGCGCCTGCAGACCCTGATCCACAGCGGGCGCCTCGCTCCCAAGCAACGCCTGCCCGGCGTACGCGAGTTCGCCGCTGGCGCCGGGGTGAACGTGAACACGGCGCGGAGCGTCTACCAGCGGCTTGAAGGACAGGGACTCGTGGTCTCACAGCAGGGCCTCGGCACCTTCGTCGCGCCCTACGTCACGATCGCGCCGACCCTGGAGCAGTTCGCCGCCCAGGTCGCCGCCGAGGCGATCGCCCAGGGAATCGACCCCCGCGAGCTCGCGCGAGCCCTCTACGCCGGCAGCTCCCCGCGCGATCCGTTCGCTGAGGACCTCGACCAGGAGCTGGCGCGGAAGCCTCGGACTGCTGAGGAAGAGCGCTCGGCGAGGGCGGCGCTGCGCGGCCAGATCGCACGACTCGAGGCGAAGCTCGCTCCCTACGTCGAGGCGATGGGACCTGGAGATAAGCCTCCGCCGCTCACCCCACAGCCGCGGCTCGCCTCGATCGACGAGCTCGAGGCGACCCGCGATGACCTCATCGCTCGACTGAAGCGAGCTCAGGCTGAGGCAGAACGGAAGGAGCGAGCGCCGGGGCGCTGCCCGGCGCTGGCGGGAGGAGGCGCTCGCCGATCCGGCCGCGCATCGCTGGGAGTCTGTCTCGGTCGAGGACCTCGGTGAGCCGGGCTGCGGACGGCTGGTGGTGGGCCCAGCCTGGGGACCGGTAGGGGCACTGATGAACTGGTGGCGGGTGAAGATCTCCTCGGGCTGCCCGTAGATGATTCGAACGGTCGCGGACAGGGCATTCCTCCCGGCCAAGTCTCTATTCGAGCAGGTCGGAGACATGATGATCCTGACCGCCAAGACGATCGTCTCGGCGATCCGTCCGCCGTATCCCTACGGCGGCGAGTTCATCGGGCAGTTCCTCTTCGCCCTCCAGCTCTGCTGGTTCCCGATGATGATCTCGACCCTCGCCTTCGGCTTCGGCGCGCCCGGCCTTCAGGCAGCCAACTTCCTCTCCCTCTTCGGGGCGCTCGACCGCCTCGGCGGGTTCTTCGTCCTCGCCTCGATCCGCGAGTTCGCCCCATTCGTCACCGCCGTGGTCGTCGCCGGAGTGGCCGGCACCGCGATCACCGCGGACCTCGGCGCCCGGAAGATCCGCGAGGAGCTCGATGCGCTCCAGGTGCTCGGCGTCGACCCGATCAAGAACCTCGTCGTTCCGCGCTTCCTGGCCTTGATGCTGATCACCGGCCTGATGGACATCTATGCGCTGATCTTCGGCATCGTCGGCGGCATCGGCTCCGAGCTGCTCTACAACGAGCCGCTCGGCGGGTTCTTCGCGACTCTCTTCAACAACGCCTCGGTTACGGACCTCTGGGGGTCGGTCCTGAAGACGACCTTATTCGGGGCGATCATCGCGATCGTCTGCTCCTACAAGGGGATGACTGCGTCCGGAGGCGCCGAGGGAGTGGGCCGGGCCGTCAACGAGGCGGTGGTGATCGCCTTCATGGGCGTCTTCGCGTTCAACTACGTCTTCACCCAGACCCTGCTCGCGACGCATCCCGAGCTGCAGGTGATCAAATGATGAGGGGTAATTGATGGGGGCCGGCTGGCTGGCGGTCCCGCGGGGCTGGCTCAACTCGATCGGCGAGATCTTCGGGTTCTCGACGCGAGTCGCCGGGCTGGTCTACACGGGCCGCGTCTTCCAGTTCTTCGGCGAGGCCCTGCGCCAGACCGGCATCCTGATCCTCGGCTCCACGCTCGTCATCTGGGGCCTCGTCTTCATCCTCGGGCTGCAATGCGGCATCGAGGGCGCCTACTTCACCCGCGCCCAGGGAGCCCCGGCCTACGCGGGCGTGTTTGCCGCCTGGTGCGATCTGCGCGAGGTGATCCCCTACGCCTTCGGCTACATGCTCGCCGCCAAGGTGGGCACGGGAATCGTCGCCGAGCTCGGCGCCATGCGGATCTCCGACGAGATCGACGCTCTCGAGGTCATGGGCGTGCCGCCGGTCACCTTCCTGGCCGCCACCCGCCTGCTCGCGGCCTGGATCGCCTTCCCCTTTGTATATCTCGGAGCCGTCGGGATCGGCTACGTCGCCAGCTGGCTCGCCGTGGTCGAGCAGATCGGCGACGTCTCCTCCGGCGGCTACTTCCTGATCTTCTGGATGTTCCAGAACCCGCCCGACCTCTTATTCAGCCTCATCAAGGGCATGGTGATGGCGACCGCCATCGTTCTGGTCGGCTGCTACTACGGCTACACCGCCTCGGGCGGGCCGGTCGGGGTGGGAACGGCGACCGCGAAGTCGATGGTGCTCAACATCGTGCTCGTGCACCTGATCGGGATGATGGGAACCCTGGTCTTCTGGGGGGCGAACCCGAGGGCGCCCATCGGGGGATAGGTGATGGTCGCCGCGAATGCAATGACCTTTCGAATGCCAAATCTCAAAACGGTTGGAGCCCGAGACGGACGTATGCTTACTCGACTAGGGGAGAGGGAGTGACGATATGGCCAATGCACGAACTAGGCGCAGGCACAGCTGGAACAGGAGTTCGTCGGACGCGCGGAATGACGGCTTCGGTCGGATCAAGTCCGTCGGTGTTGCGGTGGCGTTCGGCTTGCCACTCATTGTTATGGGGGCATTTGCGCTCGTCGCCGCGATCGGAGACGGCGGCAGCTTCTTGTGGATCCTCGCCGCCGGCTTTGGTCGTCGTCGGGTTGGTGACGGCGCTCTCCCACAAGATCATTTGAGACTGCGCAACCCCGACTAACCCGTCCACGACATTGCTTGGGCGCTTCTGCTTTCGCGTGAACGCAGGGGTCCCCGCGGGTCCATCAGTGCCGATCTGGGGCAGCTAACCGGATACCCCCGTCCGCTCCAAGGGAGAGCGGCCTGGTGGCCGCTAAAAAGCGAAACGGCCCGGTTTCCCGGGCCGTCTCTGTTTGAACTGACCTGATTGACCTTGCGGCCAACCCGTCTTGCTCAAGTGCGAGCAACCTACCGTTCCCAGCGACGAGGTCAAGAGGGTGTGAAGGGGCGATTCCGCGTTTTGCGGCGATCGGCTGATCCGAGCGAATTCCGCATCGCCGCAAAATCCGCCTTTACTGCCAGCGTCCGCCGGCCTTCGCCCACGAGGCCATGTGGTCGACCGAGCAGAACCCGTCGGCGACGCGATGCTCGCCGCGGTGCCGGACCAGCAGGACGTGGGTGTCGGTGAGCTCCGCGTCGCAGTGAGAGCAGCGGGCCACAGCCTCGTCCAGCGCCGGAGGCTCCGTCATCGCCCCCGCATCCCAGTGGGCACCCTGGATCGACCAGGGAATCAGGTGCTCGAGCCGGCAGAAGACGGCTCGGCGCTCTCCGGCCGGCTCATATGCGCGAAATCCGTCGCCGGGCTCCACCTCTGCCCCACACCAGGTGCATGGCTCGTTCATGTATGTAGGTTCTCAGCCGATGGCCGGGCTGCGCATAGTCGTGCTGGAAGGCGACCAGACCGGGCAGGAGCTGCTCGATCAGGCGCTGCGCGTCGTTGCCCCCGACGTGCTCGGGCTGGAGATCGAGCTCGAGCGCTTCGACCTCTCCCTGGAGAACAGGCGGAAGACCAAGAACGGGGTCTGCACCGAGGCGGCTCGTGACATGGCGGACGCCGGCTTCGGCATCAAGGCGGCGACGATCACCCCGGAGGGCGCCGATGACGTGGGCAGCCCGAACCGCCTGATCCGCGAGGCGATCGACGGCAAGGTGATCGTCCGCACCGGCCGGCGCATCCCCGGCGTCAGCCCGGTTGCCGGGATCCACCACCCGATCTCGGTCGTCCGGATGGCGGTCGAGGACGCCTATGGCGCGGAGGAGTCCCGCCATTCGGAGAACGGCGACGAGGTCGCGCAACGCACCGAGGTGATCCATCGCTCCAACTGCCGGGCGGTGGCCGAGTACGCGTTCCGGACCGCGGAGGAGATCGACGGGCGGGTCTACGGCGGCCCTAAGTGGACCGTCAGCCCCACCTACGAAGGGATGCTGAAGGAGGAGATGGACGCAGCCGCGGAACGCCATCCCGAGGTCGCCTACGAGCCGCTGTTGATCGACGCGACGTATGCGGGACTGCTCACCGGCCGCGCCGACGCGCCCCTGGTGATCCCGAGCCTCAATCGCGACGGCGATCTGCTCTCGGACCTCGTCCTGCCGCTCTTCGGTTCGATCGCCGGCGCCGAGTCGGTGCTGCTCGCGCTCGACGACGAGCTGCGGGTCCGTGTGGCGATGAGCGAGGCTCCGCACGGAACCGCACCGGCCCTGGAGGGAAAGGACATCGCCAACCCGATGGGGATGATCCTCGCCGCCGCTGCGGTGCTCCACTACGCCGGGGTGGCGGGAGTCGAGGATGCAGAGCCCGCCTCGCGGGCGATCTACGCGGCCGTGTTCGATGCCGCGGCGGCCGGCATCCGCACCCCGGACCTGAAGGGCCACGCGAGCACCACCGAGTTCACGGACGCGGTGATCGAACGGCTCAGATGAGCGGTGCGGTGCTCGTCGGGCCGGTCGGCTCGGTGTCGACGACCCGCCGCCATTCCGCGATGTGCCCGTCGTGGATGACGAAGGCGGTCTTGGCCGCCTCTCCCACACCGCCACCGCATTGGCCCGGACCCGGGCGCTCGGTGAGCACGAAGGTCGCGACCGTGTATTTCCCCGAGGAGCTCGCTCCGGTCAGCCTCGCCCCGCACGGCAGGGATTGATTGAACACCTCCACCTGGACGCGGTTGGTGAGCCGCAGCGGCCCCGTCCCGTTTTGGACGATGCTGGGGATCGCGAACCGGTCGCTCGCCGCGGAGATGTCGCCGGCGCGCAACTCGTCAGCCCAGTCCCTGATCACCTGCACGGCATCCGCATCGGCGTCGCCGGCGATCGTGCTGCTCTCCTTCGAGGAGGACCCGCAGCCAACGAGCATCGCCACGGTCAGGGCTGCCAGAGCAGCGGTCGATCGAGCCATCGCCCGCCAATCATCGCAGTGCCGTCCTGCGGGCCTTGACGTGGAAGCCCGGGTATACGAACATACGTTCGATGCCCGTCGCATGCGCTCTGATCCCCCGATTCCGGCTGATCGCAGCCATTCAACAACCGGGAATGCTAGGGCGCCCCGCCGCTCTGGCCCCCGAGCCCGGCGCCGCGCAGCTGATCGGGGAGGTCACGGAGCCGGCGGAGCGGTTCGGGCTGCGGGCCGGGATGAGGATGGGCGAGGCGCTCTCGCGCTGCCCGGAGCTCGCCCTGATCCCGCCGGATCTCGAACGGGCCGAGCGGGCTTGGGAGGAGGCGCTGCGGCGGCTGGAGGGGATCGGCGCACAGGTCGAGTCCGGCCGCGCCGGAGAGGCGTTCTTCGAGGCCGGCGGCCTGAGCCGCCTCTGGGGTGGGATCGAGGGCGTGTTGGGGCGCGCCCGCCGGCAGCTCGGGAAGTCGGTCCACCTCGGGGCCGGTCCGAGTCGATTCTGCGCGTACGTCGCGGCAACGAGCTCCGGCGGCATCGTCCCGGACGGGAAGGCCGCCGAGTTCCTGGAGCCGCTGCCGGTTTCGCTTCTCACCGGCCGGCTCGAGGAGGAAGAAGCCGACGACCTCCCCAACGAGCTGGAGCGGCTCGGGATCTCCACCCTCGGCCGCCTGGCGGGTCTGCCGCGCGACGCCGTCGCCGACCGCTTCGGGCGCCTCGGCCTCCGAGCGCGTCGGCTGGCGCGCGGCGAGGACGACCCGCTCCGCCCCAGGCCGGTGGCGGAGGCGATCGCCGTCGAGCTCGAGCTTCCGGAGGCGGTCTCCGGCCAGCAGCTGGAGAGATCGCTCGAGCTGTTGATCTCCCGCCTGCTCGCTCACAGCGGGCGGCGCGGGAGGACCCTGCGGACGCTGTGCCTTTCCGCCCGGCTGGCCGCCGGCGGGGGCTGGCGGCGCCAGATCGCGCTGCGTCGCGCAAGCGCGGACCGCTCCAGGCTCGCCGACGCGCTCCTCCCCCACCTCGGCCTGCTCCCTGCCCCGGCGGCGGCGCTGCGGCTGGAGGCGGTGGCACTCGGGCCGGAGACCGGCGAACAGCTCTCCCTCTCCAGCCCTGAGGAGCAACGGCGCAGGCGCATCTCCGAGGCGGTTCGCCAGACACGCTCGGCCGCCGGAGCCGACTCTCTGATGAGGGTGCTCGAAGTCGATCCGGAGTCGCGGATTCCAGAACGGCGCGAAGTGCTCATGCCGTTCCCCGAAGAGCCGTGATGCGGCCGGGCCGCGTCAACAAGCCCTGGCCCGTACCGGTCCAGGTGGATTCCAATGGGACGCCGAAGGCGGTCGGCCGCCTCGCGGTGGAGTCAGTGCGCGAGGAGTGGCTGGTCGAGGACGGCTGGTGGACCCAGAAACCCCTGCAAAGACGCTATTTCGAGTTGGTCCTCTCCGACGGCTCAGACGTCGTCGTCTTCGCCGAAGCCTCACAAGACGGGTCGCGCTCACGCGCGCCCTCGCTTCAATGGTTCCGCCAGCGGGATTGATGTACGCGGAGCTGCACTGCCACTCGGCGTACTCCTTCCTGGACGGCGCCTCAGACCCCGCCGAGCTGGCGGCCACCGCGGCGAGCCTCGGCCACGAGGCCCTGGCGCTGACCGACCACGACAACGTCTGCGGGGCGATGGAATTCGCGCACGCCTGCAAGGGCGTCGGCGTCCGCCCCATCATCGGCTGCGAGCTGACCGTCGAGGTGCCCCGCCGGATGCCGCGCCCCGTCCACGTCACGCTGCTCGTCGAGAACGCCGTCGGCTGGGGGAGCCTCTGCCGGCTGATCACCGCGGCCCATCGCGGGACACGAGAAGGGCCCGGAATGAGAGAGGCGCTCCCCCCCTCAATCGAGATCGACGAGCTCGAGCGCCACACCGAGGGGCTGGTCTGCCTCTCCGGTTGCGCCCGTAACGGCGCGGTGGCCGGCAGCTGGGAGCGCGGCGATCCGGCGGGCGCCGGCTACCTCGCCCGGCGCCTGCTGCGCGCCTTCGGCCGGGACCACTTCCGGATCGAGCTCCAGCGCCCGCTCTGGCGGCACGACCGCTCGCGCAACCGCTGGCTCGTCTCCCTCGCCGAGCGGCTCGGTGTCCCGGCGGTGGCGACCGGCGATGCCCATGCCCATGAGCGCTCGCGGCTCCCGCTTCAGGACGCGATGGTGGCGGTGCGGCTCGGGGCGACCCTGGACGAGACGGAGGCCATGCGCCGCGGCAACTCCACCTCCGCCCTGCTCTCGGGGGAGCGAGCCGAGGCGCGCTTCCGCGATCACCCCGAGGCGGTCGCGGAGACGACTCGGCTCGCCGATCGCCTGCGCTTCGACCTCACCAAGGAGATCGGCTACAGCTATCCCGGCGCGGAGGACGAGGGCGCGGACCGCCGGATCGCGGAGCTCTGCCGGCTGCGCCTGGTCCACCGCTACGAGGGGACCCCGCACCGCGCCGAGGCCGAGCGGCGCCTCGACGAGGAGCTGGCGCTGATCCGGAAGCTGCGGCTCTCCGGCTTCTTCCTCCTCCACCAGGACATGCTGGAGCTGGCTCGGGAGGTGGCGGTCGAGGTGCGTGGCCCGGACTCGGCGCGGCGGTTGCTGCCTCCGGGGCGCGGCCGCGGCTCCAGCGTCAGCTCGCTGGTCTGCTACCTGACCGGCCTCTCCCACATCGACCCGGTGAAGAACGACCTCTTCCTCGGCCGCTTCCTGAACGAGGAGCTCACCGAGGTCCCGGACATCGACCTCGACTTCCCCCGCGACATCCGCGAGAAGCTGATTCCGCGGGTCCACGAGCGCTACGGGGCGGAGCGCTCGGCGCTGGTCGCCTCCTTCGCCACCTACCAGGCGCGCGGCGCGATCCGCGACCTCGGCAAGGCGCTGGGGCTGCCGCTCGGCGAGGTCGAGCGCTTCGCCCGAACCGTCGACGTCTACGAGGCGAGTCGCGACGCCTGGGCTCGGATGGAGGAGACGCTGGGCAAGCTCCGCGCCCGCTCCCCGCGCTGGCGGGCGCTCGCCGAGCTGCTGCCGGAGATCGCCGGCCTTCCCCGCCACATCTCCCAGCACCCCGGCGGCATGGTGATCTCGACCATGCCCCTGGTCGAGCTCTGCCCGGTGCAGCCGGCGGCGATGGAGGGGCGCCAGATCGTCCAGTGGGACAAGGATTCATGCGCGGATGCGGGCTTCCTGAAGATCGACCTGCTGGGGCTCGGGATGCTCTCCGCGGTCGAGCGCTGCGTCGACGAGATCGCGCGCACACGCGGCGAGCGGATCGACCTCTCGCATGTGCCGCTCGACGATGACGAGGTCTGGAGCGCGATCCAGCGCGCCGAGACCACCGGCGTCTTCCAGATCGAGAGCCGGGCGCAGATGCAGATGCTGCCGCGCACGCTGCCCCAGGATCTCGACGACCTGACCGTGCAGGTGGCGCTGGTGCGGCCGGGGCCGATCCAGGGCGGCGCCGTCCATCCCTACATCGAGCGGCGCAAGGCCCTGCGGGCGGATCCCTGACTACGAGGTCCCGTACGAGCATCCGTCGCTGGAGCCGGTGCTGCGCGACACCCTCGGCGCGATCGTCTTCCAGGACCAGGTGCTCGAGGTGTCGATGGCGCTGGCCGGCTTCTCGGTCGGCGAGGCCGAGGGGTTGCG
Organism: uncultured Solirubrobacterales bacterium; assembly: GCA_963819715.1. GTDB lineage: Bacteria > Actinomycetota > Thermoleophilia > Solirubrobacterales > 70-9 > DASUPK01. Next base: position 3,804 of record CAWFXE010000001.1, on the reverse strand, counting down.
GCGGGCGATGAGCCGCAAGCGCTCTCAGGCCGCGATGGAGCGCTACCGCGAGCGGTTCATCGATGGCGCGATCCGGCGCGGGCGTCTCCCGCGAGGTGGCTGAGAGGGTCTTCGGCCAGATCGAGGGCTTCTCGGGCTTCGGCTTCCCCAAGTCCCACTCCGCCGCCTTCGGCCTGCTCGCCTACCAGTCGATGTGGCTGCGGGTCCACTACGGGCCCGAGCTGCTCTGCGCGCTGCTCAACGAGCAGCCGATGGGCTTCTACCCGCCGGACGCCCTTGTCCACGAGGCGCAGCGGCGCGGCCTCGAGATCCTCTCCCCGGACGTCAACGCGAGCGAGCTGGACTGCCGGGTGGAGACGACGGGCGCCGCGGCCGGCTCGGAGGGAAGCCCGCCGGTCCGGATCGGCCTCGGCTACGTCGCCGAGGTGGTGGAGGTCGACGCTCAGGCGGTGATCGACGAGCGCCGCCGCGGAGGCTCGTACCGGAGCATCTCGGACCTCGCGGGCCGCTCGGGAGCGAGTGCGGCGGCCCTGCAGCGATTCGCCTGGGCGGGCGCCTGCGACGGCCTGGTCCAACCTGGGTCTGAGTCGGCCGGAGCCGGACGTTGAGCTGCGGCGGCCCGCCCTCTGGGAGGTCGGCGGCTCGGCGCGCGCCGCCCGCACCGACGACGGTGCGCAGCTCGCCCTGCCGCTGGACGGCTCCCCCACCCCGCCGCTGCCACAGCTCGGGCCGTGGGAGCGGATCGTGGCCGACTACCGGACGACCGGGATGACCCTGGGCCGTCACCCGATGGAGCTGATCCGGCGCAACCTGCCCTCCGACGTGCTCGCCAGCGAGGGCCTGGGCCGCACTCGCGACGGCGCCAGGGTGAAGGTGGCCGGGATGGTGGTCGCCCGCCAGCGCCCGGCGACCGCCAACGGCGTCGTCTTCATGCTGCTCGAGGACGAGCGGGGCACGATCAACCTGATCGTCCCTCCCCCGGTCGTCGAGCGCCATCGCCTGGCGGTGAGGACCTCGGGCTTCGTGCTGGCCGCCGGCAAGCTCGAGCACCGCGAGGGCACCACCAACGTCGTGGTCAGCCGGATCGATCGCCTGAGCACCGACGAGCTGCCGCCCCCGCGGATCCGGGAGCTCGAGCCGCCCGTGCACAAGGAGACCGGCTGGAGATCCGGAGCACGAACCGGCGATGGCGGGACCCTCAGCGGTCGGCCTCTCCAAGCGCGGCTTCGAGGGCGTCCGCGAGGCCGCCATGGCGGAGCTGGCCGCCTCGCTGCCGGCTCCGCACAGCTTCGGTCGCCGCGGGCGCTAGAGCGACCTGACCGCCGCGACGATCCCGGAGAGATCTCCCTCGTCGTAGAGATGCCCGTAGCCGTCGAGCGGCCGGATCCTGGCGTCCGGAAACCGCTCCGCGTAGCGCTCGAGGCTGCGAAAAGGGATCACCTCGTCGTCGCGGCTGTGGAAGAGAACCATCGGTGGCAGTCGCCGGCCTTCGGCCGACCAGCCCTCCGGCAGGGCCCACTCCCGCTCCCAGCCGCTCGTTCCCCAGTAGGGCGCCGCAGCGGTGACCAGCCCGGCGACCTTCTCGTCGAAGCCCCTCCTCGGCGCAGTACTTGAGCGCGACGGAGCCCCCCAGGGAGTGGCCGAAGACGATCACCCTGTCCGTCCAGCGCTCCAGCTCCGCCGAGAGGCGATCCCGCCACGGCTCGTAGTGCGGATCCGTCTCCGTTGCCGGCATCACCGGGAAGAGGACCTCGTAGTCCGCTCCCAGCTCCTCCCGCAGGCGGCGGACGAACGGCTCGCTGCCCTCGCCGGGCCCCTGCGGGCCCGAGCTGTGGAGGAACAGGACGCGTGCCGGTCAGATAGCCGAGCCCGGGCTTCGTGACCATGAAGTAGATCGCCGCGATCAGCAGGATCCCCATGATCGATCCGACGATCCCCTCGGCCCTGCCCAGGCGCTGATAGGTGGGCGGCAGGTCAGCGAGAGTCAGCTCCCCCTCGCCCGCGTCCGCGATCGCCTGCTCGATGATCGGCAGCAGCTTCCGGTCGGTCGGGATGAAGAAGAAGATGTTGACCAGGAAGATGACCACGAGGATCGTGATCGTCGCGCTGAGCCAGAAGTCCCCGTAGTCGAAGTTGAGCTTGTCCACCTGGTAGACGCCGGTCGCCGCCACCACGATGGCGGCCGGAATCGCGAAGAACTGGTTGATGACGAGCTGCAGGCGGTGCACGTAGGGCAGGTTGCGGGCGCTCATCTTCATCGCCACCGGGAACATCACCGATTCGGAGAAGGTCGCCCCGAATCCGACCACCACGGCTGTGACGTGGAGGAAGATCGAGAACTCGACGTTCGTGACTGCGAGTGGCATCCGTACCCCCTGGTTGTGGACTGGATGTCGGCGTCAACATATCCGCCCGCGCGGCCCTGCAACTTCCCCTGCAAATAGCGCGGGTTCCGTCCGACGCCGTCCATACCTTCCCGCCCATGGGAAAGCTCATTGACATAAGAGAGCGGCTGCTCGACGCGGCCGACCTGGTGATCGACTTCGCGACGCTTGGCGAGTACGGCATCGAGCCCGAGCCCGTTCGCGAGTGCGAGCGGCGTCCGATCGGCCTCGCCTCAGGGGCACCGCACCACCTGCACGACCGCGCCGGCGTGCAGGACCGAGTCGCCGCCTAGTCGGCCGCTCCGCGGTCGATCGCGGCGAGCATCTCGCGACCGACCTCGATCGCGCGCCCGAGCGCCGACGGGTCCAGGTTCTCGACCGTGTCCGTCAGGCGTGGTAGTTCGGGATCGTCGCGTCCTGCGTGCTGAATGTGATCGCGCGGCCGCCTCGGGCCATCACCGGTGTGCTGTCGTAGGTGAGGCCGGCGTTGTGGTTCGTCCCCTCGAGGCCAGTTCCGGCCGGCGCTCGGAGACCTCCTGGGCGATCCGAGCCAGGTGAGCGTCCGCCGGCCACTTGCTGAGGACGCCCTCCTGCCGCAGGAATCGAAGGGTCGCGGGCGCCCCGACCCCGTCGAAGTTGAGGAAGAGCCAGGAGCGCCAGTCCTCGGTATCCGCCTCGAGCTCGCGCACGAACGCGTCGGCGCCCAGCACCCCGGCCTCCTCGCAGCCCGTGAACAGGCAGATGACGCGGGTCGAGGCGAGCGGCTCGCTCGTGGAGCTCGCTCGCCAGGGTGCGACGGCGGCGACACCGGTCGCGTTGTCGTTGGCGCCGGGGACGTCGGCGCCCCGGAGCTCGCGCTCGAGCAGGATCCCAAGGCCCGCGAGCAGCACGCCGTAGGCGCCGGCGAGCAGCCGGCCTCCGAGCGGCACCCGTCGCAGCAGCGGGCCCGCCACGGCGATGCCGAAGGCGGCCGCCTGGGCCCCGATCCAGGCATGGAGGAAGGGCAGGAAGCGCCGATGGAACATCAGGCCGCTGCGCGAGCTGTCCAGGTGGCAGACGAGGCAGACCGTGCGCACCGCCTCCCCGGCGGGCTCGATCGTCGCCACGAGGTTGCGGCTGGAGCCCTGGCGACGCGCGCGTCAGGGGCCGGTTGATCAGCCCGTCCTCGGCCGAGGTCAGGGCGGCGCCCGCGGCCGCGAGCGCGGATGCGACCAGCGGCGCCGGCGCGCCGCCCACCGAGCAGTGCGATTCCGAGGGCTGCGCCGTACGGCAGGCCTAGAAGGTTGCTCCGCGGGACCGGTGGTCGCGAGCACCTCGATCTGCGAACACCACTCCTCGCTGGACGCTGTAGTCGCTTACTCATGACGGCCGAGCATAGGCCCAAAAAAGAGCCGCCCTCAGGCGGCTCTTTCAAGGAAAG